>NZ_CP028339.1:0-2400000 GCF_003030465.1 Thauera aromatica K172
CGCCCCGCGCTCATGAATGCCGCCTTCCGAGCGCAGCGCAGGCATCCAGCCCCCGACAGACCCGCCGCAAGGCAGCGTTGCGTGCGCATGCGCAGCGATCCGTGCATGCCGAATGAACCTACCCGCCATCCGAAACGACATCGCCGTGACTCAAGATTTCTGGTCCTTCTGCCTGTCGCGCCTTGAACAGGAACTGCCCCAGCAGCAGTTCAACACCTGGATCAAGACCTTGCGGGCCGAAGCCGGCGAAGCCGGCGCGTGGGTACTGCTCGCGCCCAACCGTTTCGTGCTGCAGTGGGTGCGCGAGCGCTACCTGCGCCGCATCCTCGAACTGGGAGAAGAATTCGCCGGCGTGCCGCTGCCGGTCGACCTGCAGCTGCCCGCCGCCGGAACCGCGCGCAGCACACGCTCCGCGGCCACCGCCGGGCCGGCGTCTTCGCCCCCTCCCGGGCCATCGGCAGCGCCCCCCCACGACTCCATCCCGCCGGCCCGTGACGACACCGCCCCGATGGCGGCCGACGCAGCGGTCGACGACCCCGTTCCGCCCGCTCCCGTGCGCCCCCGGCGCAGCGCCGCGCCGGGGGCCGGCGGCCGGGACGCCGAACCGTCCTCCGGCCTCGAACTCGCCTACGAGAAGACCCGCCTCAACCCGGACTTCACCTTCGACACCCTGGTCACCGGCCGCGCCAACGACCTCGCCCGCGCCGCGGCGATGCAGGTGGCGCAGAATCCCGGCACCTCCTACAACCCGCTGTTCGTCTACGGCGGCGTCGGCCTGGGCAAGACCCACCTCGTGCACGCGATCGGCAACGCCGTGTTCAAGCACAACCCGCGCGCGGTGATCCGCTACGTGCACGTCGAGGACTACTACGCCGACGTCGTGCGCGCCTACCAGCAAAAGAGCTTCGACGCGTTCAAGCGCTATTACCGCTCGCTCGACATGCTGATCATCGACGACATCCAGTTCTTCAACAACAAGAACCGGACGCAGGAAGAGTTCTTCCACGCCTTCAACGCCCTCACCGAGGCGAGGAAGCAGATCGTCATCACCTGCGACACCTATCCGAAGGACATCCAGGGCCTGGAAGACCGCCTCATTTCGCGCTTCGACTGGGGCCTGACGGTGCAGATCGAGCCGCCCGAGCTCGAGATGCGCGTCGCCATCCTGAAGAAGAAGGCCGAGGCCCTGCGCGTGATCGTGGACGACGACGTCGCCTTCCTCATCGCCAAGAACCTGCGCTCGAACGTGCGCGAGCTCGAAGGTGCACTCAACAAGGTCGTCGCCTACGCCCGCTTCCACGGCCGCCAGATCGGCCTCGAAGTGGCCAAGGAAGCGCTCAAGGATCTGCTCCACGCGCACAACCGCCAGCTCAGCATCGAGCACATCCAGAAGACCGTCGCCGACTACTACAAGATCAAGGTCGCCGACATGCACTCGAAAAAGCGCACCCGCGTGATCGCCCGCCCGCGCCAGGTGGCGATGTGGCTGGCGAAGGAACTCACGCCGATGTCGCTGCCGGCGATCGGCGAAGCCTTTGGCGGCCGCGACCACACCACCGTGCTCCACGCCTGCCGCACGATCACCGAGCTGCGCCTCGGCGACCACCAGCTCAACCATGACGTTCACGTGCTCACCCAGGTCCTGCGCGGTTGAGCCCGAACGCATGCCTTTCGCCTTCCACCGTTTCCCCGATCAACCCACTGACCCGGTCTGACGCCATGCTCCTGCTCACCACCACCCGCGATGCGCTCCTCGCCCCGCTGCAGTCGGTCGCCGGCATCGTCGAAAAACGCCACACCCTGCCGATCCTGTCGAACGTGCTGATCGAAAAGCACGGCGACCAGCTGACGATGCTCGCCACCGACATCGAGATCCAGATCCGCACCACCACCGGCGGCCACATCGGCGGCGAGGACGCCGCGATCACCGTCGGCGCGCGCAAGCTGCAGGACATCCTGCGCGCCCTGCCCGACAGCGCCGAAGTCAGCCTGACGCTCGACGACAAGCGCCTCACGCTCAAAGCCGGTCGCAGCCGCTTCCAGCTCCAGACCCTGCCTGCGGCCGACTACCCGCGCCTGTCCCCGCCCGACGGCGACAGCGCCCGCCTCACCATCGGCCAGCGCACGTTCAAGCGCCAGCTCGCCCAGGTGTCCTACGCGATGGCGCAGCAGGACATCCGCTACTACCTCAACGGCCTGCTGCTGATCGCCGACGGCGGCGAACTGCGCATGGTCGCCACCGACGGCCACCGCCTGGCCTACGCCGCTTCCGCGCTCGAAGCTCCCTTCGCCGCGCAGGGCGGCACGCGCACCGAAGCGATCCTGCCGCGCAAGACCGTGCTCGAACTCGCCCGCCAGCTCGCCGACAACGACGACCCGCTCGAGATCCTGCTCGCCGGCAACCAGGCGGTATTCCGCTTCGGCCCGATCGAACTCGTCACCAAGCTCATCGACGGCAAGTTCCCCGACTACGAGCGCGTCATCCCGCAGGCTCATCCCAATCTGGTCAGCTTCGCCCGCCAGCCGCTCCTGGCCGCGCTGCAGCGTGCCGCGATCCTGACCACCGACAAGTTCCGCGGCGTGCGCATGGTGCTCGAGGACGGCGTGCTCAAAATCGTCAGCACCAACGCCGAGCAGGAAGAAGCCCAGGACGAACTCGAAATCGACTACCACGGCGACAAGCTCGACATCGGCTTCAACGTCACCTACCTGCTCGACGTGCTCAACAACCTCAGCTCCGACACCATCGACTGGCACTTCAACGACGGCAACTCCAGCGTCCTGATCACCCTGCCGGGCAACGACCAGTTCAAGTATGTCGTGATGCCGATGCGGATCTGAGCCGCAGCCTCAGCGCAGCACCCGTTCTTTACGAATCACCGAGATGACCATGTCCGAACCGCAAGACCTGCCCACCGCGTCCGCCAAGGCCCACGAAGACTACGACGAAACCAGCATCCAGCAGCTCGAAGGGCTGGAAGCGGTCCGGAAGCGTCCCGGCATGTACATCGGCGACACTTCCGACGGCACCGGCCTGCACCACATGGTGTTCGAAGTCGTCGACAACTCCATCGACGAGGCCCTGGCCGGCCATTGCGACGACATCGTCATCACCATTCACGCCGACAACTCGATCTCGGTGACCGACAACGGCCGCGGCATTCCGGTCGGCGTCAAGATGGACGACAAGCACGAACCCAGGCGCAGCGCGGCCGAAATCGTCATGTGCGTGCTCCACGCCGGCGGCAAGTTCAACCAGAACAGCTACAAGGTCTCCGGCGGCCTGCACGGCGTCGGCGTGTCCTGCGTCAACGCGCTGTCGAAGTGGATGCACGTCACCGTCGCCCGCGACGGCAAGCGCCACCTGCTCGAATTCGAGCGCGGCAAGCCGCAGAACCGCGTCATCGAAGTCGTCGACGGCATCGAGGTCAGCCCGGCGCGCGTCATCGGCGAAACCACCAAGCGCGGCACCAAGGTCCATTACCTCGCCGACGAAGAAATCTTCGGCACCGTCGAGTACCACTACGACATTCTCGCCAAGCGCCTGCGCGAGCTCTCCTTCCTCAACAACGGGGTCAAGATCCGCCTCGTCGACCAGCGCACCGGCAAGGAAGAAGATTTCGCCTTCGCCGGCGGCGTGAAGGGCTTCGTCGAGTACATCAACCGCAGCAAGACCGTGCTCCACCCCACCGTGTTCTACGCCACCGGCACCACCCGCATCCCCACCGGCCACGGCCACGACGCCGAACTGGCGGTCGAAGTGGCGATGCAGTGGAACGACAGCTACGCCGAACAGGTGCTGTGCTACACCAACAACATCCCGCAGGCCGACGGCGGCACCCACCTCACCGGGCTGCGCGCGGCGATGACCCGCGTCATCAACAAGTACATCGAAGAAAACGAGATCGCCAAGAAGGCCAAGGTCGACATCACCGGTGACGACATGCGCGAGGGGCTGGCCTGCGTCCTGTCGGTGAAGATGCCCGACCCCAAGTTCGCCAGCCAGACCAAGATGAAGCTGGTGTCCTCCGAAGCCCGCCCGGCGGTGGAAGAAGTCGTCGCCAGCAAGCTCGCCGATTTCCTCCTCGAGAACCCGCTCGACGCCAGGACCATCTGCAACAAGATCGTCGAGGCCGCGCGCGCGCGCGACGCCGCGCGCAAGGCGCGCGAGATGACCCGGCGCAAGGGCGTGCTCGACGGCGTCGGCCTCCCCGGCAAGCTCGCCGACTGCCAGGAGAAGGACCCCGCGCTGTGCGAGCTCTACCTCGTCGAGGGCGACTCCGCCGGCGGCTCCGCCAAGCAGGGCCGCGACCGCAAGTTCCAGGCGATCCTGCCCTTGAAGGGCAAGATCCTCAACGTCGAGAAGGCGCGCTTCGACAAGCTGCTGCAGAGCCAGGAGATCGCCACCCTGATCACCGCGCTCGGCACCAGCATCGGCAAGGACGACTACAAGCCCGAAAAGCTGCGCTACCACCGCATCATCCTGATGACCGACGCCGACGTCGACGGCGCCCATATCCGCACCCTGCTGCTCACCTTCTTCTACCGCCAGATGCCCGAGCTGGTCGAACGCGGCCACATCTACATCGCCCAGCCGCCGCTGTACAAGATCAAGCACGGCAAGACCGAGATGTACATCAAGGACGACAGCGAGCTGTCGAACCACCTGCTGCGCCTCGCCCTCGACGGCGCCGTACTGGTGCCGCGCGAAGGCGCCGCGCCGATCAGCGAAGAGGCCCTCGGCGGCCTGGCGCGCACCTATCTGCTCGCCGAAGCCGTCACCCGCCGCCTCGCCAGCTACATCGACCCCGAAGTGCTGCAGGTGATGCTCGCCCACGACATCGAAGTCAGCCTCGACGACGAAGCCGCCGCGCGCGCCTCGGCCGAGCGCATCCGCCCCCACCTGCCCGAAGGCCTGCAGATCTACGCCGAATACCACGATGAAGCCGAAGGCTGGCGCCTCACCATCGAGCGCCTGCACCACGGCAACCGCAAGTTCGGCTGGGTCGAGCACGACTTCCTCGTCTCCGGCGACTACCGCAGCATCCGCAACGCCGCCCAGGCCATCGCCGGCCTCATCGGCCCCGGCGCCGAGATCCGCCGCGGCGAAAAGCGCCAGCCCGTCGCCCGCTTCGCCGACGCCATCAAGTGGATGCTCGCCGACGTCGAACGCGGCCTCAGCAAGCAGCGCTACAAGGGCCTCGGCGAGATGAACCCCGAGCAGCTGTGGGAGACCACCATGGACCCCGCGGTGCGCCGCCTGCTGCGCGTGCAGATCGACGACGCCATCGCGGCGGACGAGATCTTCACCACCCTGATGGGGGATAACGTGGAGCCGCGCAGGGCGTTCATCGAAGGCAATGCGCTGTATGCGCAGAACATCGACGTGTGAGTTGTTGTAGCGGCGACCATAAACTGGCAAATGGCTAGGCAAATATTGGCAGACGGCCGGGAAGGGGCGGGTGAATCCGATGGGTTCCCTGCCCTTTTCTCGTTGACATCGGCATGAATAGGCCTCGACCTCAACCGCGCAATCGCCGCGATCACACGAGTTTGCGGCGACGCGCATCTGTAAGCACTTCCGCTTACTCAACAGCCCCACGCTGGATGACCTTCAGGCCGCGCGGTCCTCTCACGCCACACCGGCCGCCCGAAGGCTCCCGACCTGACAGAACCTCCGGAAGCTTGGGAAAAACGAGACCCATCAGAACGGAGGTCCCTGCTGCCCACGCCCTTGTCAGGGCGGCTGGCCACGGGGCACGGAACAGGACATTCCCCAATCAATCGAGGTTGAGGACCTCGAAGAACAGCACCGATGACGATTGCGTCATGGCTATCGCCTGGCATTTGGTCGACAATGCATCGCTATCAAGCCATGTAACAGCATCCGTGCTCAGGGTAGGTTCTCAAGATGTCGAATCCGTTCTTTGATCACCCGATTCTGAACTCCCCGTACGAGCGCCCCTCGCGCCACTGGGAGCTTGACGAATCGGGGCAGCCGACTCAGCAGGTTCTGGAGACACGCCGCCGGGCCGAGTTCATCACGCCGATCCCGAAGCCCAAGAAACAGAAGAAGTCCCCCAAGCAGCAGGACTTCATCTTTGACGAGGGTGTGGGGCTCTCGGACACCGCACAGCAGTACGACCCCACGTCGATCATCAACGAGGTACGCAGCCACGTCGACAGTTGGCGTGCGCTCCCGAATCCGGCGCAATGGCAGGTCACGCCTGAAACAGCCCGACTGCTCCAGCACTGGCGTCACCATGACTTCAACGGCGTCCGCCCATTCTTTTGCCAGGTCGAAGCGGTCGAGACCGCGATCTGGCTGGCCGAGGTGGCGCCGAGCACCCGGCACGGAAAACGCCTCCTCGAACATCTGGCTGCAGCGAACAAGGATGCCAACCCCGAGCTGATGCGGCTGGCCCTCAAGCTCGCCACCGGTGCGGGCAAAACGACCGTGATGGCCATGCTGATTGCCTGGCAGACGATCAACGCGGTTCGCCGCCCAGCCAGCAAGCAATTCACTCGCGGTTTCCTGATCTGCGCACCGGGCCTCACCATCAAGGATCGTCTGCGCGTGCTGCAGCCGCACGACCCGGATAGCTATTACAAGGACCGGGAGCTGGTACCCAGCGACCTGCTCGATGACCTGGGCCGCGCCAAGATCGTCATCACCAACTACCACGCCTTCAAGCTGCGCGAGCGCATCGACATCTCCAAGGGCGGACGGCAGCTCCTCAAAGGCCGCACGGGTGAAGACATCGTCACCACCGAGACGGAAGGCCAGATGCTTCAGCGCGTCATGCCCGACCTCATGGGCATGAAGAACGTCCTCGCCATCAACGACGAAGCACATCACTGCTACCGGGAGAAGCCAAAGGAGGCAGACGACGAGGACCTCAAAGGCGACGAGAAGAAGGAGGCCGAGCGGAATAACGAGGCTGCACGGCTGTGGATCTCCGGCCTGGAGGCGGTGAATCGCAAGCTCGGGTTGCAGCGGGTCATCGATCTGTCTGCCACGCCCTTCTTCCTGCGCGGTTCAGGCTATGCCGAAGGCACCCTGTTTCCATGGACGATGAGCGACTTTTCACTGATGGACGCCATCGAGTGCGGAATCGTCAAGCTGCCGCGCGTGCCCGTGGCCGAGAACATCCCCGGTGACGAGCTGCCGGTATTCCGCAACCTGTGGGAAAACATCCGCAAGGACATGCCCAAGAAGGGGCGCGGCGCCAATCAGGAGCTCGACCCACTCAAGCTTCCAACCCGCCTGCAGACTGCGCTGCAAGCACTCTACGGCCACTACGAGAAGACCTTCAGGCTCTGGGAAGATGCCGGCATCGGTGTGCCACCCTGCTTCATCGTGGTCTGCCAGAACACCGCCATTTCGAAGCTCGTCTACGACTTCATTTCCGGCTTTCACCGCAAGAACGACGACGGCTCCACGACCCTGGAGAACGGACGCCTGCCGCTGTTCCGCAACTTCGACGAAACGACCGGCAACCCGCTACCGCGCCCCAACACGCTGCTGATCGACAGCGAGCAGCTCGAAGCCGGCGATGCGCTGGACGACAAATTCCACGAGATGGCGGCCGACGAGATCGAGCGCTTCCGCCGCGAGATCGTCGAGCGCACCGGTGATGCCCGCGCGGGAGACAACATCACCGACCAGGAACTCCTGCGGGAAGTCATGAACACCGTAGGCAAGGCCGGGCAGCTCGGTGGCAGCATCCGCTGCGTGGTTTCCGTTTCGATGCTGACCGAGGGCTGGGATGCCAACACCGTCACCCACGTGCTCGGCATCCGCGCCTTCGGCACCCAGTTGCTCTGCGAGCAGGTCATTGGGCGAGCCCTGCGTCGCCAGTCGTACGAACTTAACGAAGAAGGGCTCTTCAATGTCGAATATGCCGATGTGTTCGGCATCCCGTTCGACTTCACGGCAAAACCGGTGATCGGTCCGCCCCAGCCGCCGCGCGAAACCATACAGGTCAAGGCGATCCGCCCGGAACGCGACGCCCTGGAGATCGTCTTCCCGCGCGTGGAAGGCTATCGCGTCGAGCTCCCGGAAGAACGTCTCGTGGCGAAGTTCAACGAAGACTCGACGCTCACACTGACCCCAGATCTCGTCGGCCCCTGCGAAACACGCAACGAGGGCATCATCGGCGAGGGCGTCAACCTCACGGTCGAGCACCTTGGCGACGTCCGCTCGTCGACGCTGCTCTTTCACCTCACCCAGCGGCTGATCTACACCAAGTGGCGCGACCCGGGTGAAGAGCCCAAGCTGCACCTCTTCGGTCAGCTCAAGCGCATCGCCAAGGAATGGCTGGACCATCACCTCGAATGCAAGGGTGGCACGTATCCGGCGCAGTTGATGTATCAGGAGCTGGCCGACATGGCCTGCAACAAAATCACCAACGCGATCACCGCCAACTTTCTCGGTGTCCGCCCAATCAAGGCACTGCTCGACCCCTACAACCCCACCGGCTCAACCCGCCACGTACGCTTCAACACGTCCAAAGCGGACCGTTGGCAGACCAGTTCCAGGCATTGCCACATCAACTGGGTGGTCCTCGATAGCGACTGGGAGGCCGAATTCTGCCGGGTGGCGGAAAAACACGCCAAGGTGCGTGCCTACGTCAAGAACCACGGCCTCGGCTTCGAGGTGCCATACCGCTATGGCTCGGAAACCCGCAAGTATCTGCCCGACTTCATCGTACTGGTGGATGACGGCAAGGGGCCAGATGATCTCCTGCATCTGGTGGTCGAGATCAAGGGCTACCGGCGCGAGGACGCGAAGGAAAAGAAATCCACCATGGATACCTACTGGGTGCCTGGCGTGAATCATCTAGGCACCTATGGTCGCTGGGCATTCGCAGAGTTCACTGATGTTTTCCAGATGCAGGACGACTTCGCCAAGAAGGTCGAGAACGAGTTCAACAAGATGATCGAGGCGGCAGTCAACACCGACGCCGAGAGAGCATAACCATGGCCACGCAATCCACCACCAAGTCCGTCGACGCCATCAAGCACGACGACGCAAAGCGCAAGAACATCCCCACCGCCGAATACCAGTCGGTGCTGGACGACCACGAGAAAACCCCCAAACAGGTGCGCTACCCGCGCAACACCGATCTCGACCCGCAGCTGGTCTGGCGTGGCAAGGACGAGCAGGACTGGTCCGACCTCGTCGTCCATGCACCGCCCCTCTACATTCAGGAAAAGGTGCACCCGAAGGCACTCATCGACGATTTGCTGCGCGAATCGCGGGAACGGGAGCATGAGCAGGGCCAGGCAACCCCGGACCTCTTTTCCGACTTCAATGGCATTCCAAAGGACGCCGACAAGACCGAGTTCTACCAGCACGACCAGAACTGGACCAACCGCATGATCCTCGGCGACAGCCTGCAGGTCATGGCCAGCCTCGCCGAGCGCGAGGGCCTGCGCGGCAAGGTGCAGTGCATCTACTTCGATCCGCCCTACGGCATCAAATTCAACAGCAACTTTCAGTGGTCGACGACCAGCCGCGACATAACAGACGGTAATGCTGAACACATTACCCGTGAACCAGAGCAGGTCAAGGCGTTTCGAGATACATGGCGAGATGGGATACATAGCTACCTGACCTACCTGCGCGATCGCCTGATCGTGGCGCGCGATCTGTTGGCAGATTCAGGTTCGATCTTCGTACAAATATCAAACGAGAATGTTCATCGCGTAAGAAGCGTTCTCGATGAGGTATTTGGCGATGAGAACTGTGTTGCAACCATAGCGTTTAAGAAGGCATCCCCGGAAACTCGAACGATCAAGAACGCCTTCAATTACATACTTTGGTATTCCAAACGAATCGAACAGGTGAAGGTTCGAAAACTTTTTCGACAACGCGAAATGTCGGATGGGACGACGGAAGACCCCAAGAAGCTTGCGTTATGGGCCGTGCTGCCCGATGGGTCGCAAAGGCCTCTGTCTACCGAAGAGAAGCGCGAGGAAGTGCCATTACCAGAAGGGACAGCTGTTTTTCGAGCAGACAAGGTGCGCGACTCAGGGCGCATTGAGGACCGTGTCTTTCCATTTAATTTTCGCGGGGAAACCCTCGGGTCGGGAGATAAGCACTGTTGGCGGGGAGACCTGGAGGAGATGCAGCGTCTGAAGCGCGCGGATCGACTCCTGCGAACTCGAGAGACTCTTGCATACAAGTATTTTCTTTCCGACAACTGGGGTGTAGAGCGCACAAACGTATGGGAAGACACTGCGGGTAAGATTCCAGACATGAGATACGTCGTCGAGACAAACGAAAAAATTGTTGCTCGATGCTTGATGCTCGCGACGGACCCCGGCGACCTCGTTCTCGACCCGACCTGCGGTTCCGGCACCACCGCCTATGTCGCCGAACAATGGGGCCGCCGCTGGATCACGATCGACACGTCCCGCGTTGCGCTCGCCCTGGCCCGAGCCCGCATCATGGGCGCACGCTATCCTTATTACGTACTCGCAGACTCCCGCGAAGGTCAGTTGAAAGAAGCGGAAGTCACCCGCAGCGCGCCGAGCACGCAACCGACCTACGGCAACATCCGCCACGGCTTCGTCTACGAACGGGTACCACACATCACGCTGAAATCGATCGCCAACAACGTCGAGATCGACGTGATCTGGGACAAGTGGCAGGAGAGGCTGGAGCCGCTGCGCGAACAACTGAACGCGACGCTGAAAAAATCCTGGCAGGAATGGGAAATTCCGCGCTACCCCGAGGCCATATGGCCGGACGCAGCTGAGCGGCTTCACGCCGACTGGTGGCAAGCTCGCATCGCGCGGCAGAAGGAAATCGACGCCTCCATTGCTGCCAAAGCCGACTTCGAATACCTCTACGACAAGCCCTACGAGAACAGGAAGGCCGTGCGCGTGGCCGGCCCCTTCACCGTCGAGAGCCTGTCCCCACACCGCGTGCTCGGCGTAGATGAGGACGATGAACTGATCGACACCCTGCGCGAGCCGGGCGCGGACTACGCCGCCAAGCAGTCCTTCCCGCAGATGATCCTGGAGAACCTCAAGACCGCCGGGGTGCAGCAGGCGCACAAGGAAAACCGCATCAGCTTTACTTCGCTAACCGCTTGGCCTGGCGAGTTGGTGTGCGCGGAAGGCCGCTATCTGGAAGGGGAAGGGAACGAAAAGCGCGCCGCCATCTTCATCGGCCCGGAGTTCGGCACCGTGCAGCGCGCCGATCTGGTCGAAGCGGCAAGGGAAGCCGCCGACGCCGGCTTCGACGTGCTGATCGCCTGCGCCTTCAACTTCGAGGCCCATACCACAGAGTTTTCCAAGCTTGGCAAGCTGCCGGTGCTCAAGGCGCGCATGAACGCCGACCTGCACATGGCCGAAGACCTGAAGAACACCGGCAAGGGCAACTTGTTCGTGATCTTTGGCGAGCCGGACATCGACCTGATCCCCGAAGGAGATCTGCTGCGCGTGAAGGTGAACGGCGTAGACGTATTCAAGCCTCAGACCGGCGAAGTCATCAGCGACGGCGCCGACGGGATCGCCTGCTGGTTTATCGACACCGACTACAACCAGGAGAGCTTCTTCGTCCGCCACGCCTACTTCCTCGGCGCGAGCGACCCCTACAAGGCACTGAAGACCACCCTGAAGGCTGAGATTGACGTAGAAGCGTGGGCCTCGCTGAACAGCGACACCTCGCGCCCGTTCGGCAAACCGAAGTCCGGACGGATCGCCGTGAAGGTCATCAATCACCTAGGCGATGAGGTGATGAAGGTATTCAGGGTTTGATCATGGCTACCGATCGCGATCGAGAACTCGAGGCGCTTCGCCCGCAACATGAGGGGCGAGTCATGGATTTGGTCGAGGCCGCAGGCGTCGATGTCTCTCAGTGGGCTTTCCGGAAAGACGGCTCTCCGGTTCAGAATCCCGCTGCAAATCCAAACTATTGCTACGAATGGGCATTCGGGGGTAACGGCGAACCGAACCTCCTGTGCGTTTGGCATCGGTCGATGTCGGTGTCGGATGGCCTGATCGTCTACGAAGACTGCATCCGAGATCTCGCATTGAAGTTGGATCGGGTCGCCATCGATCGGACGAATCCCGCGCACGTCAAGTCGCGCGCCCGTGACCAGGCGAAACGCGCGCGCGGATTCGATTCATTGCTGCAACGCGCCTTTCGACGATCGGAGCCTGTGCGGATCATCGTCCTGCAGGGCGAGCAGAGGGCGGCGGTTGAAGTGGGCTGGGAGACCGCCACGGTGAGATTCCGGCGGCTCGACGACGTCGAGTGGTATGTCCATGCATATGACGACGATGGCTCCTTCCGAATCGTCAGAGGCGTGCCACGAGCCGACAATGCCGAGGCGACCGAAGCGGATGACGAAGGTACGTCGCCAGATGTCGATGAAAACGACTCCGCCCCCGAGCCGCCCCCAGTCCCTTACCTTGACCAGTTTTCCATTCCCGATGCGCCTGAACGACGTGAAAATACCGGCACATCCTTCAACCGATCTGCCGAAGTGAGACGTGCCACCTTGGCCCGAGCGGCCGGGGTCTGCGAGTTCTGCGGGTGTGCCGGCTTCAAGACAGCCTCAGGTGGAGTCTACCTCGAGACCCATCACGTTGTGCCCCTGGCGGAAGATGGTCCGGACGTCGAATGGAACGTGGTTGCCATCTGCCCGAATGATCACCGCCGGGCACATCATGGCGAAGACCGGGACATACTTTTCGATTCGCTCACGGCAGCCCTGATAAACCGGTACCCACAGGCAAGAGAAATCCTTGAGACTCTTCGGACACGTCGCGCAACACAGGGAGTCACCTGATGAACTTCCTGATCGCCGACACTTTTACAGACAGTCTGGCCAAGCTGACTGGTGAAGAGCAGAAAGCCGTCAAAACGACGGCCTTTGACCTCCAGCTGAACCCAGCCAGCCCCGGGATGAGCTTCCACAAGCTGGATCGGGCCAAGGACAAGAACTTCTGGTCGGTGCGGGTCAGCAGCGACATTCGGCTGATCGTTCACCGAAGCGAATCCAGCCTTCTGCTCTGCTACGTCGATCACCATGACAAGGCATACGAATGGGCCGAGCGCCGTAAGCTTGAGACGCATCCAACGACCGGCGCGGCGCAGTTGATCGAGATCCGCGAGACGCTCAAGGAAGTGATCGTTCCTGTCTATGTGCAGGGCGAGCCACCGCTCGAAACAAGGACCTCAAAGCCTGCACCGGCGGCGAAGCTGCTGTTCCAGGGCGTGCCCGACGGAGAGTTGCTGGGCTACGGCGTACCGCCGGAGTGGTTGGCCGATGTACGTCACGCCACCGACGAAAACCTGCTTGCCCTCGCCGATCATTTGCCCGCCGAGGCCGCCGAAGCCCTGCTCGAGTTGGCGACCGGTGGCAAACCTCGCGTGCCGGCACCTTCGCCGGCCAACCCGTTCGAGCATCCTGACGCCCAACGCAGATTCCGGGTTATGGGTAACGTCGAGGAGCTTCAGCGCGCCCTCGATTTCCCGTGGGAGAAGTGGACTGTCTTCCTTCACCCCGAACAGCGCCAATGGGTGGAACGGGTTTACAACGGTCCTGCGCGTGTCTCCGGTTCGGCCGGTACCGGCAAGACCATCGTGGCCTTGCACCGTGCTGCGTACCTTGCGCGTCAGCATCCCGATGCCCGCGTACTGCTGACCACCTTCTCCGATGCGTTGGCGAACGCCCTCCAATCCAAGCTCAACCGGCTGCTGACCCAGGAGCCTCGCCTCGCAGAACGGATTGATGTGCACTCCCTCCAGGCTATTGGCCTTCGTCTCTACAAGACCCAAGTCGGCGTAGGTCAACTGGCAACCCCCGGGGACATTCGCCTGCTTATCGATGAGGCCGCGCAAGCCGTTCCAGGACATGGTTTTGGGCGCCATTTTCTACTGACTGAATGGGAGCACGTGGTCGACGCATGGCAGCTCGATCGCTGGGAGGCCTATCGCGACGTGGCACGTCTCGGTAGAAGGACCCGTCTGCCCGAAGGACGGCGGGCGGTCCTGTGGTCGATCTTCGAGCGCGTTCGGTCGGGCCTGCGCGACAAGGGACTCGTCACGACCTCTGAGCTCTTCACAACCTTGGCGAGTGCCCTGAAGAAAAGGAGCAATCCTGTTTTCGATTTCGCCGTGGTCGATGAAGCTCAGGACCTTGGAGTGGCTCACCTACGGTTTCTGGTGGCGTTGGGAGGTGGAGACGGGAGCGTTCGTCCGAACGCGCTGTTCTTCGCTGGCGACCTCGGGCAGCGAATCTTCCAGCAGCCCTTCCCCTGGAAGGGGCTGGGCGTAGATGTACGCGGCCGTTCCCGCACACTTCGCGTCAATTACCGGACGTCGCACCAGATCCGCAGCCAGGCAGACCGCTTGCTGGACCCGACGGTGGCCGACGTCGATGGCAACGCAGAAGATCGGAGCGACACCGTATCTGTTTTCAACGGCCCGCCACCCCGTGTTCGGATCCTGAGTGATCACGACGAGGAAAGCGACGTCGTCGGGCAATGGCTCGTCGAATGTACGGCGGATGGCATTCAGCCCCATGAGACCGGTGTCTTCGTACGCTCCGACGCCCAGATCGGACGGGCAGTACGAGCCGTCGAACTTGCTGGTTTGCCCTACCAGGTTCTGGACGACCACGTCGCGACGACACACGGCCATTTGTCAGTCAGCACCATGCATCTTGCGAAGGGCTTGGAGTTTCGCGCGGTGGCGGTGATGGCTTGTGACGATGAAGTCATCCCCCTTCAGGAGCGGATCGAAACCGTCGGCGATGACGGCGATCTTCAGGAGGTGTATGAAACAGAACGCCATCTGCTTTACGTCGCGTGCACGCGCGCTCGGGATCGTTTGCTTGTCACCGGCACCGCGCCATCATCGGAGTTTCTGGACGACCTCGCACCGCCAGCAGGCTGATGCAAAAGCCTGCTAACTAATTCGGCCGGTTGACGACAACTATCCCCGGCCGGTGATACGCACCCAGTCACTAACTGTTGTCCTTGGAGCGGGCCAGTGCCCCTCCACGCCGCCGTATGGCAGTAGACTAGACCGTCTTGATGAAGGCCCTGCTGTCGTCCGCACCAGCAGAGCAACCACACCGCGAGCCGGGCAGCGCCTGCGGAGAACTCGTGATGGTCGCCAACGATGACGACCATCTGGCGCACGATCCCGCTGGTATGCTCACTCTTTCGGAATGGCATGACCTCGAGCCACCGGGACCGGAGCGACCCGCATGAAAAAATTCATCCGCGACAACCCGACCATCGCCTTCGCGCTCGGCCTGCCGCTGCTGTTCGTCGCGGCCTTCCTCGCCATCTCGGGCATTCCCGCGCTGCTGGTCGCACCGGCGCAGTACGAGGTGCTGTACGCGACCAACTACAACTTCTACAACAACGCGCACAACGCGATCCAGATCGCGGTCGTGGGTGATCGCGTGCAGGTCAGCTACGTCGGCAACACGCAGCCCTACCAGACCCCGCGGCTGTGGCGCTTCAATCCGAAAACCGGCGCGGTGAAGGAAATCGCGCTGCAGTTGCCGCCCGGCCTCGCACCCAACAGCGGGCGCCCGGTCGAGGCGGAGAAGACACCGAGCGTGACCCCCATCGACATCCCCGACCTCGCCGAGCTCAAGGTCGATTCGTCAAGCCTGGCGCCCGACGGCTACACGTTCCGCAGCGGCGCCGACGGCTACGGCGGAAACGTCTTCGACGGCCTGTTCTTCGGTTCTTCGCGCTACCGGGTCCAGGCCGAACTCATCAAGGACCGGCGCAGCATCCGGCTACCCAACACCGAAGGCGCCTACTACGGCAACACGGTCCGCTTCGTCGGCTGGGTGCTGCCGTGATCTGGCTCCTGCTGCTGATCGTGCTGATCGTCCTCGTCGGCGGCTGGTGGGCCTGGCCGCTGGCCGCGGCGCTGTTCGGCAGCCGCGCGATCCATGACAAGACCAGCGCGCTCGGCAAAATCGCCGAGTTGATGCGTGCCCATGACATCTCGCCGGCTGAAGTCGCCGCGGTATACCGCGATCCGGCACTGATCTCGACCGCGGCCCCCAAACGCAGCAGCGGCGAGATTGCACGGACGCTCTTCATCCACCTCGGCGCGATCTTCATCCTCGCCGGCATCGGCACCTACATCGGCATGTTCTGGAACCGCATGGGCAGCGTCATGCGCATCGTCGTCACCCTCGGCGTCGGCTATGCGCTGCTGGTCGTGCTGGTCTCAGCGCTGCACGAGAAGAAGTTTCCCAAGCTCGTCCTGCCGCTGACGCTGGCAACGGCGTTCATGCTGACGAGCGGCTGGTTCGTGTTCATCGACGAGGTCTTTCCGCGCGGCGACGACTGGCGGCTGGCTGCGCTCGCCGTCTTCGGCACGATGGCGATTCATCAGGGCCTGCTGTTTCGCCAGTACGCGCTGAGCGTGCTCGCCTTCACCGCCCTGTGCTTCGTCTACGGCTTTCTGTCGGTCGGCCTCGACCTGCTCGACGTGCCGGCGGGCTGCAGCGCGGTCGTCCTCGGTGCATCGTTGTTCCTGGTCGCCAGCGGGCTTGAAAAGTCGCCGCAGCACAGCCTCGCCGAGTTTGCCTACCTGATCGCGCTGTGCTGGCTCAACGCCGGCTTGTTCGACCGCGTCGCCGTCGCCGCCACGGCCGACTGGGCGGCGCTGCTGACCGGCGCCTCGGTCATGTCGGCCGCCTACGGCCTGCACAAGGACGGGCGGCAGCTCCGGCTATCCGGCCTCGGCTACCTGATCGGCTCGGCGCTCGCCTACAGCGGCCTCTTCGACCTGCTGCGCCAGACCCCGGTCGAGCTGCTCTATTTCGCCGTCACCGCCGCGATGCTCTACGCCTGCGTGCGGCTGCAGAGTCGCGCGCTGCTCCTGACCACGGTGCTCGCGATGCTCGGTTTCATCGGCTACTTCACCGCCCGACACTTCGTGGATTCGCTCGGCTGGCCGATCTCGCTGGTCCTCATGGGCGTCGCCTTCATCGGCGTCAGCACCCTGGCGATGCGGATCAAGCGGCAGATCTAAGGACCTTGGTCTGGAAGGGGCTGTACCGGTCGACCGTTTCCCTGCTGTACTCGCTATCCAAACGACTACTGCGCTCCGGCTGTCACAGCGTCCGGTTTCGGCAGCATCCGCGAACAGGAACTTGCTGCCCCAAAACAAACGCCAGGAACAAACGCCAGGATTGACACCACGTACGCTAACGCGTACGTTATCCGCACCAACGGAGACCCGCAATGACCACGCTCACCGCTTCCGAGGCACGGGCCAACCTGTACCGCCTCATCGATCAGGCCGCAGAGTCCCATCAGCCCATTCACATCGCGGGCAAGCGCACGAGCGCCGTCTTGCTCTCCGCGGAAGACTGGCAGGCCATCCAGGAAACGCTTCACCTGCTTTCCATCCCGGGGATGCGCGAGTCCATCAAGGAGGGCATGGCCGAGCCGCTTGACGAGAGCGCCCGGGAGCTCGACTGGTGAGCTGGCAGCTCGTGTTCTCGAACCACGCCCAGAAGGACGCGAAGAAGCTGGCGGCCGCCGGCCTGAAGTCGAAGGCCCAGGACTTGCTCGCGATCCTGGCGAATGATCCCTTCCAGACGCCCCCGCCCTACGAGAAGCTCGTGGGCGACCTTGCCGGGGCCTACTCGCGCCGGATCAACATCCAGCACCGCCTGGTCTATGAGGTCTTCGCCGAGGAGCGCGTGGTTCGCGTGCTGAGGATGTGGTCGCATTACGAGTAGGAAGGCGGGCTGTATTGCGGCGTTCGACATCGCGTCCTTGATTGATTCATTTTCAATCACTATGATTTTTTCAGCATCGCACTGAACGCATGAAGCGGCTCCTCAGGACCGCTTCCCGGCACCCGCTCCCAACCGACGAGTCTCCAGATGACGCAAGCCGCAACCAAAGTGCTCACCGCCCATGTGCCGCTCCCGCTCGCCGAGAAGGTCGATCAGATGGCCGCGAGGCTGGAGCGCTCGCGCGGCTGGATCATGAAGCAAGCGCTCTCCGCCTGGATCGCCCAGGAGGAAGAGCGCGATCGCCTGACCCAGGAGGCGCTCGCCGATGTGGACGCCGGTCTCGTCGTCGACCATCTCGCGGTGCAGACCTGGGCCGACAGCCTGGGCACCGACCAGCCCCTGCCGCTGCCGCGCTGATGGAGCTGAAATGGACCAGCAAGGCGCTTGCCGATCTGGCGCGCCTTCATGAGTTCCTGGCGCTGGTGAACAGGCAGGCCGCTGCAAAGACGGTACAGGCGCTGACCAAGGCCCCGATCATCCTGCTGAGCAACCCGCGCATCGGCGAACAGCTTTTCCAGTTCGCGCCGCGCGAGGTACGGCGGATCCTGGTCGCGCAGTACGAGGTGCGCTACGAGATCCGGGACTCGGTCATCTACGTCCTGCGGCTGTGGCACACCCGAGAGGACCGTGCCTGACCCATGCCCCTCGACTTCGCCACCCTCGACGCCCTGCGCAGCCACCACCCTGCCTGGCGCCTGCTGCGCTCCGGGGGTGAAGGCCAACGTGGAGTTCTTCGACGCCGCCCGTCCCGCTCAAGCACGCTTCCGTATCGCGTCGTTGGCCGCGTCGGCCGGCGGATGGAGCAAGCCTTGCGCGTGCAGGCGCGCGACGCTCCAGCCTGCGCCGAGCAGGATCATGCGGGTGTCGAGTTCGGCCGCGCGTGCGGGCGGAATGGAGACGCCGAGATCGTGCATGCGCCTGGCGCGCAGGGCGACCCAGCGCAGCGGGCGGCGGCGGGCGAGGGCGCGCCACAGCGCATGCGCCCCCTCCGACTGGCGTGCACCGCTGACCAGGCAGAAGCCGCGGTCGAGCCCCCAGCCGTACACCGCGCTGGCGATGCCGCGCCCCTGGTAGGCCGGGGCGTATTTGGAGTGCGGCGAGCGCACGTGACGATCGGTGCGGCGATCGACCTCGATCAGGCGATTGAACACGGTATAGCCCGCGAGCCGCGCGCGGGCCGGGTCTTCGACGTAAACATAGTGTTCGCCGTCGGCCTCTCGATGGTGAAAGACCAGGCCGGGGAGCAGCGCAGGCAGGCGGGTGCAGCGGTGGATCGGGTCGCCCGGGCTGTGCAGCCGGCCGTACAGGGTGTCGAGTTCGGCTTCGATGCCGGCGTCGGGCCGATTGACGTCGATACGCAATTCCATCCGCGGCGGCGGCAGCACGCGGCGGAGGACGGCGGCGACTGCAGTGCCGAGCGCGGAGTGAAAGGCCGCGGGCCAGGCGGCACGCCCCACCGCCCGTGCGGCACCACTCGGCGGCGGCTGCGGAAAGGCGAGCGCCGAGCGCGGGGAGAAGCTGGAACGGTGGGAGCGCAGGGTAGGGCGGGCGGGCAGGCCGCGCCGGTGCAGGGCGAGGGTGTTCATGGCGCGACCTCCGCTCAGTACGCCGCCGGGCCGGCCCACCAGCCGCTCATCAGGCCTGCGGGGCGCTGCGGCGCGCTCACTCGCGCGCTCGCTTCCCAGGCTGCCATCTGCACGTCGAGACCGGCGAACACGCCATAGCCCGCACCGGCGCGGATCGCCTCCCCGGCGACCAGGCTCTCGCCGGCGCGAATCGCGCCCGCGGCGGCGATCACGCCACCGGCCTTGATCCCCCAGCCGGCTTCGAGGTGCAGGCCGGCATGGATCGAGCCGCCCGCGGCGATCCCCTGCCCGGCACGCAGCGTGTCCGCCACCCGAATGTCAGCGCCCGCCTGCAGCCCCCTGGCGCAACGCACGCCTTCGTCGGCGAGCAGATCGAGACCGACGCAGACGTTGCCGGCCACAAGCAGGCGGGCGCCGCAGCGCAGGTCCCAGCCGGTGCGCAGACCGCCGTCGCAACGCAGCTCGCCCGCGCAGTCCACGCCCCAGTCCGCGCGCAGGTCGCCACCGACGTGCACGCCGGCTTCGCCACGCACGCCGCCGCCCGCCCGCAGGTCGGCGCCGATCCGGACTTCACCGCCCGCGCGCACCCCACCTCCGGCCTGCAGCGAACGGCCGACGCGGAGCACGCCATCGACGTCCACCCCGCCGCGCACTTCGAGCGTGCCGGCAAACACGATCGCGTCGGCCTCGATCGCATCGACCACACGCACCTCGTCGGTGGGGCCGAACTGCTCGAGCAGCCAGCAGGCGTCGCCGACGCGGCCGGCGGCGACCATCTCGTCGAGCATGGCCTGGTAGTTGCCGCCTTCGCCGAACTGGCGGACGAACCAGCGGAATCCATCGGTGCAGGGCCGCTTCGCCCTGACGAAACTTCTGGTGAGAACCATCGCATTCCCCTCGTGCATTGCGCCGCCACGCATCGGGCGTGGCGTTCCGGGTGCAGCCCTGCGGGGGCAATGCCGATGGCCGGGAAGGTCGGGATGGACCGGGGCCGGACCGCCATCGACGGTCGATGGGCGGGAAGCTGGAGAAAGCCCCGCGGCAGCTGCACGTTGAACGGGAGGCGCGGCGTGCGCGTCCCGGGCAAGGTGCCGTGCGGGGGGTGGGGCTCAGCCCCTGTGGTATCCCCGCACGGCCTGGAAAAGCACGGCGGGAGACCCTGTGACCTTGAATGCGAGCTGGGTCGCGAGATCGCGCAGCGGCGACAGGATGCCGCGCGCGCGCAAACCGGCACCCGCGCGCAGCGAAGCGCGGCAAAGGGCGGAGCGGAGGCGAGCGGGCAGGGTCACGCGGTGCTCAATCGGTGGGAAAGGGCGGATTGTAGGCCAGGACGGACAATCTGTCCGCCCCTCCGCCTTGATCGGTGCTCTTGCGCGCCGAGATCGGTATGGACACCGCCCGCTTCGGCAAATCGGGCCGGCGCGGGCACCGGATCCGGACGAAGGCCTGAAGTCCGGGACGGGGCGCCATCGCGGCTCCATGCTCTTCCAGCTCCGTGCTCTTCCGATTCTGCATTATTGCAACTCCGTTGCCTTAAAGCGCTTGTCCGCCTAGAATGCGCCGATGCTCCCCACCGCCCCCGCAGCCCGGCTCCGCGCCGGGCTGCGCGCTTTCCTCCCCGCGCCGCCGTCCTTCCCTCGCCTCGCACGACGCGTGGGCGGCCGCTGCACGGACGCGGTCTGGGCGCTCCTGCTTGCCATCGCGATCGCCCTGCCCAGCCTCCAGGTCGAGCAATTCGCCCACGCCCTGTCCCACCTGGCGGCCCCGGCGCGGCTCGCCGAGGGGCTACCGGGCACCGGGCAGGTCCGGGGCGAGGACAGCGGCGGCGACCTCGCAACGCCCTGTCTGGAATGCCTCGCGCTCGCCGCGCTCGACCTCCCCCTGCACCCACGCGCAGCCGTCCCGGTCGCCGATGGCGGAGCGTCCACCCCGCCCGCCGCAGCGGACGCGGCCCCCTTCGCCAGCCGCAGGCTGAGGCCGCACTGCCGGGCCCCGCCTTCTGCGCCGCTGCGCCAAGCCCTCACCTGAGCGCGCCGGGCCGCCCGCCCGACGCTCATCCCCCTTGCCCGTCCCCTGCCCATCCGTCGCCCCGGCGCGGATCGCGGGCGTGTCTTGCCGCGCCCGCACACAGCACGAAGGAAAACACCGATGTCCCGCCGCTACCCCGTTCCGACCCCGCTCATGCTGGGTCTTGTCCTTGCGTTTGGTCCGTGTCTTGCCCGGGCCGACGACACCGCACTCACTCCCGTCACCGTTTCCGCCAGTGCGCTCACGCTCGGCAGCGCGCAGATGAGCACTCCGGTCAGCGTGCTCGCCGGCGACGAACTTGTCCGCCGCCGCACCGCCACGCTGGGAGAAACGCTGGCCGGCGAACCCGGCATGGCCGCCAGCCATTTCGGCGCCGGCGCCAGCCGGCCGATCATCCGCGGCATGGACGGCCCGCGCGTCAAACTGCTGTCCGACGGCAGCGAGATCATGGACGCCTCCACCATCAGCCCCGACCACGCGGTCGCGCTCGAGCCGATGCTGAGCCGGCAGATCGAAGTGCTGCGCGGCCCCTCCGCGCTGGCCTACGGCGGCGGCGCGCTCGGCGGCGTCGTCAACGTGCTCGACTACCGCATCCCCACGGCGCCGCCCGCGCACGGCGTGGAAGGCAGCGTCGAACTGACCGCCGACCACGCCGCGCGCGGCGCCGCCGGCGCCTTCGAGCTCACCGCCGGCAGCGGCAACTTCGCCGTCCATGCCGAAGGCCTCGCGCGCGACGCACGCGACTACCGTGTCGGCAGCGGGTGGGCCGCGGGCAGCCGGGTGGCAGGCAGTTACAACCAGACCGAAAGCGGCAGTTTCGGTATGTCCTGGGTGGGCGAGCGCGGCTATCTCGGCCTCGCCTTCACCCGCCAGCAGAACGAATACGGCCTCCCCGGCGGCGGCCACGAATATGAAGCCTGCCACCTGCACGGTGGGCACCTGCACTGCGGCGAGGACGGCGATGAGCACGGCGGCGAGCACGATCACGACGCCGCGCTCGCCGGCACACCCTACGTCGACCTCGACAGCGAGCGCTGGGACCTGCGCGGCGAACTGCTCGAACCTTTCGCCGGCTTCAGCCACGCCCGCCTGCGCGCCTCCCACACCGACTACGGCCACGACGAAATCGAGCACGAGGACGGCATCGCCAGCGTCGGCACCCGCTTCCGCAGCAAGGCCGGCGACGCCCGCCTCGAGCTCGAGCACGTCCCGCTCGGCGGCTGGCGCGGCGTGATCGGGCTGCAGACCGGCCGTCGCGACTTCCGCACCGACGGCGACGAAGTCTACGTGCCGCCGACGATCACCGCCAAGCACGCCGCCTTCCTGATCGAGGAATACACCTTCGCCGACTGGCGCTTCGAAGCCGGCCTGCGCCAGGAATGGCAGCGCATCGACGTCGACGGCCCCGAGCACGACCGCAGCCACCGCGGCAGCTCGGTGTCGGTGGGGGCGGTGTGGGATTTCGCCCCGCAGCACAGCCTGAGCACAACGCTGTCGCGCACCCGGCGGCTGCCGAGCGCCGAGGAGTTGTACGCCGACGGCCCGCACACCGCCACCCTCACCTGGGAGCGCGGCAACCCGGACCTGAAGGCCGAAACCGCCCACAACATCGACCTCACCCTGCAGCGCAGGGCGGGCCCCACCACCTTCTCGATCAGCGTCTTCCACAACCGCATCGACGACTACATCCACGCCCGCACCCTCGACGCCGATGAAGACTTCCGCCTCATCGAGTACGCCCAGCGCGACGCCCGCTTCAGCGGGGTCGAAGGCGCCCTCCGCCGCCAGCTCGACGCCATCTTCGGCCTCACCCTGTTCGGCGACTACGTCCGCGCCCGCTTCGACGCCGGCGCAGGCGACCGCGACCTGCCGCGCATCCCGGCGCACCGCGTCGGTCTGCGGCTCGATGCGAAGTGGAATGCCTGGGAGGCCGAGGCGGAGCTGTTGCGCGTCGGCCGGCAGGACGAGGTGGCGGAGTTCGAGACGAGCACCCCGGGCTACAACATGCTCAACCTCGACCTGAGCTACCGCGGCCGTCACCACGGCATTCCGTGGCAGATCTATCTGAAGGGCAGCAACCTGACCGATGAACTGGCCTACGCCCACAGCTCCTTCATCAAGCGCGCCGCCCCGCTCGCAGGGCGCAACCTCAGCGTCGGTATCAGAGTATCGTTCTGAATCCGTCCCCCGCCACCCGATGCGCGAAATGATCACCGCCCGCACCAAAACCGCCCCCCTGCCTGCCGCCGCGGAGCGGCGCAGCTCCGGCTATCTGGCCGGCTACCCGCCCGCGCTGGTGCATCAGGTGGAGGCTGCGATCGCGCAGGGCAGCCTCGCCGACGCCCTGCGCCGGCGCTATCCGCAGGCGCACGACGTGCGTTCCGACCGTGCGCTCCACGACTACGTCCAGGCGCTCAAGGCCGCCCACCTGCGCAGCGCGCCGCCGCTCGCCAAGGTGCGCTTCGACAACACCCTGCACGTGATCCGCAACGCGCTCGGCACCCACACTGCAGTCTCGCGCGTGCAGGGGGCGCGGCTCCAGGCCAAGCGCGAGATCCGCATCGCCACGCTGTTCCGCGCGGCGCCGGAAGCCTTCCTGCGCATGATCGTCGTGCACGAGCTCGCCCACCTGCGCGTGCGCGATCACGACAAGGCCTTCTACCAGCTCTGCCTGCACATGGCGCCGGACTACCACCAGTACGAGTTCGACCTGCGCGCCTACCTCGCCTACCGCGAGGCGGGTGGCGAGGCGCTGTGGGGAACGTAGGGAAAGGAACCCAAAGAAACCGCCCACGCCGCGCGGCGCACGGCGTGGGCGGAAGGGCGGTGTGAGCGCGGCCCGGATCAGCGCAGATCGAAGCGGTCGGCGTTCATGACCTTGGTCCACGCGGCGACGAAGTCGCGCACGAACTTCTCCTGGTTGTCGTCCTGGGCATAGACCTCGGCGTAGGCGCGCAGGATCGAGTTGGAGCCGAACACCAGATCGACGCGGGTCGCGGTCCACTTCTTCGCCCCGCTCTTGCGCTCGACGATGTCGTAGCTGTTGCGCCCGGTGGGCTTCCAGCTATAGGCCATGTCGGTCAGGTTGACGAAGAAGTCGTTGCTCAACACGCCGACGCGCTCGGTGAACACGCCATGCCGGCTGCCACCGTGGTTGGTGCCGAGCACGCGCAGGCCGCCGACCAGCACGGTCATCTCGGGCGCGGTGAGGCCGAGCAGCTGGGCACGGTCGAGCAGCATCTCCTCGGGCTGGACGGCGTAGTCCTTCTTCTGCCAGTTGCGGAAGCCGTCATGCACCGGCTCCAGCACCGCGAAGGAGTCGACGTCGGTCTGGTCCTGGCTGGCGTCGCCGCGGCCCGGCGCAAAGGGCACCTCGGCAGCGAAGCCCGCGGCCCCGATCGCCTGCTCGAGACCGAGGTTGCCGCCGAGCACGATCACGTCGGCGACGCTGGCGCCGGTCTCGGCGGCGATCTTCTGGTAGACCGCGAGCACCTTCGCCAGCCGCGCGGGCTCGTTGCCTTCCCAGTCCTTCTGCGGGGCCAGCCGGATGCGCGCGCCGTTGGCGCCGCCGCGGTAGTCCGAGCCGCGGAAGGTGCGGGCGCTGTCCCACGCGGTGGCGACCAGCTCGCCCACCGACAGGCCGGCGGCGGCGATCTTCGCCTTCACTGCGGCGACGTCGTAGTCGGTCCGGCCGGCAGGCACCGGGTCCTGCCAGATCAGATCTTCGGCGGGCACGTCGGGGCCGAGGTAGCGCGCCTTCGGGCCCATGTCGCGGTGGGTGAGCTTGAACCAGGCGCGGGCGAAGGCGTCTTCGAACGCAGCCTGGTCGTTGCGGAAGCGCTCGGCGATCTTGCGATAGGCGGGGTCGAAGCGCAACGCCATGTCGGCGTCGGTCATCATCGGCTTCTTGCGGATCGACGGGTCTTCCACGTCGACCGGCATGTCCGCCTCCTCGATGTGCACCGGCTCCCACTGCCAGGCCCCGGCAGGCGACTTCTGCAGCCACCAGTCGTGCTTGAACAGCATGTCGAAGTAGCCGTTGTCCCACTTCGTCGGCTGCGTGGTCCACGCCCCCTCGATGCCGCTGGTCACGGTGTCGCGACCGATGCCGCGGGTACGGTGGTTGATCCAGCCCAGGCCCTGTTCCTCCACATCGGCCCCTTCCGGCGCCGGGCCGAGGTTGGCCGCGCTGCCATTGCCGTGGGCCTTGCCCACGGTGTGGCCGCCGGCGGTGAGCGCCACCGTTTCCTCGTCGTTCATCGCCATCCGGGCGAAGGTCACGCGCATGTCGCGCGCGGTCTTGAGCGGGTCGGGCTGGCCGTCGACGCCTTCCGGGTTCACGTAGATCAGGCCCATCATCACCGCGGCGAGCGGGTTTTCGAGATCGCGCTCGCCGGAGTAGCGCGAGCCTTCGCTGCCGCTGGGGGCGAGCCATTCGCGCTCCGAGCCCCAGTAGATGTCCTTCTCCGGATGCCAGATGTCCTCGCGGCCGAACGCGAAGCCGAAGGTCTTGAAGCCCATCGACTCGTAGGCCATGTTGCCGGCGAGGATGATGAGGTCGGCCCAGCTCAGCTTGTTGCCGTACTTCTTCTTGATCGGCCACAACAGGCGGCGCGCCTTGTCGAGGTTGCCGTTGTCGGGCCAGGAATTGAGCGGGGCGAAGCGCTGGTTGCCGGTGTTGGCTCCGCCACGGCCGTCGGCGACGCGGTAGGTGCCCGCCGCGTGCCAGGCCATGCGGATCATCAGGCCGCCGTAGTGGCCCCAATCCGCCGGCCACCAGTCCTGGCTGTCGGTCATCAGCGCCTTCAGGTCGTTCTTGAGCGCCTCGACGTCGAGCTTCTTCAGCTCTTCGCGGTAATCGAAGCCAGCGCCCAGCGGGTTGGTCTTGCGGTCGTGCTGGTGGAGGATGTCAAGGTTCAGCGCCTTCGGCCACCACGCCATCACCGAATTCGCCGCGGCGGTGTTGCCGCCGTGCATCACCGGGCACTTGCCGGCGGTGTTCGTGCTGTTCTCGCTCATGTGGTTCTCCTTCTCTGGCTGCGTTGGACGGTGATCGAAAATGACGAATCCGTTGCGCGAGGAAACCCCCGCCAGGGGCGACCGCCACCACGTCAACCGGGCGATCCGCCTGCAGGATCAGGGTAGCAAAGATCACACAACATTGAAGCAATCGGCATGATCGCGCGGGGCTATGCGCCCTCTCCGCCGTCTGCCCGTCTTTCCGCCGCAGGATGCGCGGGCGCAGGCGGGGCACGGATACATTCCATTACCCGGATAAAAACGATGCATGAAATTCCATCGCCGATTTGAAGGAAAATACCGCCCTCGCCGGTTCTGCAGCCTGCCTGCCGGACCGGCCCCGGATTTCTCCTTCAGGAAGCGACCATGCTGCAGAAATTCCCCGCCTTCACGGGCGTCAACGGCCCCGTCGTCGTCATCGTGCTGGACGGCTACGGCATTCCGAAGCACCACGTCGGCAGCGCGATCGACGCCGCGCGCAAGCCCACCCTCGAGCGCCTGTTCGCCGAATGTCCCAACATCACCCTGCGCGCCCACGGCACCGCGGTGGGGATGCCCTCGGACGACGACATGGGCAACTCGGAAGTCGGCCACAACGCGCTCGGCGCCGGCCAGGTCTATGCGCAGGGCGCGGCGCTGGTCGCCAACGCGATCGCCGAGGGCGCGATCTGGCAGGGCGAGGCGTGGCAGCAGATCGTCGCCGGCGCCAAGGCCGGCGCGAACGGCAAAGCAGGCACGCTCCACTTCATCGGCCTGTTCTCCGACGGCAACGTGCACAGCCACATCGACCACCTCAAGGCGATGGTGCTGCGCGCAAAGGAAGAAGGCGTGGCCACCGTGCGCATCCACGCCCTCCTCGACGGCCGCGACGTGCCCGAGACCAGCGCGCTCGACTACGTGCTGCCCTTCGAGGCCTTCCTGAAGGAGGTCAGCGGCGCCGGCTTCGACGCCCGCATCGCCTCCGGCGGCGGGCGCCAGACCATCACCATGGACCGCTACGAGGCCAACTGGGCGATGGTCGCGCGCGGCTGGCGCACCCACGTGCTCGGCGAAGGCCCGCAATTCGCCAGCGCCGGCGATGCGGTGCACGGCCTGCGCGCGCAGCACCCCGGCACCATCGACCAGGACCTGCCCGAGTTCGTCATTGCCGACGAGGGCAAGCCGGTCGGCACCATCGAGGACGGCGACGCGGTGGTGTTCTACAACTTCCGCGGCGACCGCGCGATCGAGATCACCCGCGCCTTCGTCGAAGCGGATTTCACCGCGTTCGACCGCGTCCGCACCCCTAAGGTCACCTACGCCGGCATGCTCCAGTACGACGGCGACCTGCAGTTGCCGAAGCGTTTCCTGGTCGCCCCGCCGGCGATCACCGACACCTCCGCCGAGTGGTTCAGCAAGTCGGGGCTGGCCCAGTTCGCCTGCTCCGAGACGCAGAAGTTCGGCCACGTCACCTACTTCTGGAACGGCAACCGCTCGAACAAGTTCGAGGGCGAGACCTGGCAGGAAGTCCCCAGCGACGTCGTGCCTTTCGAGCAGCGGCCGTGGATGAAGGCGGCCGAGATCACCGACGCCATGATCGCCGCGCTGCGCTCCGGCCAGTACCGGGTGCTGCGCTGCAACTACGCCAACGGCGACATGGTCGGCCATACCGGCCACTTCCGCGCCGCGACGATGGCGATCGAGGCGGTGGACCTGGCGCTGGCGCGCCTGTTGCCAGCGATCGACGCCGCCGGCGGGGTGGCGCTGATCACCGCCGACCACGGCAACGCCGACGAGATGTTCGAGCTCGACAAGAAAACGAAGCAGCCGGCGCTCAACCCCGACGGCTCGCCCAAGGCGAAGACCGCGCACACCCTCAACCCGGTGCCGCTGATCCTCTACGACAAGGTCAGCGGCGGCCGGCTCGGCCTGCAACCGACCGAGCACGCCGGCCTATCGAACATCGCCGCCACGGTGGCGAACCTGCTCGGCTTCGACAAGCACCCGAAGTGGGACGACAGCCTGCTCACGCTCAAGTAAGGCAGGCCCTCACCCGGCGGACGGCGCCCGGGCGCCGATCCGCTGGCGCCGCTGTACACGCCGGTACAAGCCCGATCCATGCCGTGGTGCACACTCTTCCTCGCCGGGCCCTCACTTTCCGGGACCGGAGCCCTCGCAGGAAGCCCCCATGAACAAGATCAAGCTCGCATTCGTCCTCGTTTCCGCCACCCTCACCCTCCTGTGGTGGCTGGCCGACCCGCTGCTGCTGCAGGGCAGCCGTTTCTTCGCCGTGCGCGGCATCCTGGTCGATTACACCGGGGTGCTGGCGATGGGCATGATGAGCGTCGCCATGCTGCTCGCCCTGCGCCCGGTGGCGCTCGAGCCGCTGCTCGGCGGCATGGACAAGGCTTACCGCCTGCACAAGTGGCTGGGCATCGGCGGGCTGACGCTCGGCACCGTCCACTGGCTGTGGGCCAAAGGCCCGAAGTGGGCGGTGGGCTGGGGCTGGCTGGAAAAACCCGCCCGCGGCCCGCGCCCCGAGCAGACGGTGGAGCTGTTCCGCTTCTTCCAGGAACAGCGCGGCCTCGCCGAGGCGATCGGCGAATGGGCGTTCTACGCCTTCGCCGTCCTGGCCGCGATCGCGCTGATCAAGCGCTTCCCCTACCGCCGCTTCCTCCAGACCCACCGTGTGATGGCGGCGGTCTACCTGGCCCTGGTCGCCCATGGCGTGATCCTGCTGCCCTTCGCCTACTGGCCGACCCCGCTCGGCGTCCTGCTGGGCGCGCTGATGGCCGCCGGCAGCGTCGCCGCAGCGATGTCGCTCGCCGGGCGCATCGGGCGCAAGCGGCGCGCCGAGGGCGAGATCGAAACCCTGGTCCACCACCGCGCCAATCACGTCCTCGAAGTCGGCCTGCGCCTGAACACGCCGTGGCGCGGCCACCAGGCCGGGCAGTTCGCCTTCGTCACCTTCGATCCGCAGGAAGGGCCGCACCCCTTCACCATCTCCTCGGCGTGGACCGGCGACGGGCGGATGCGCTTCATGATCAAGGCGCTCGGCGACTACACCCGCAGCCTGCCGGCAACACTGAAGAGCGGCGATCCGGTACGCGTCGAAGGCCCGTACGGCCGCTTCGATTTCGGCGGCGCACAGCCGCGCCAGATCTGGGTCGCCGGCGGCATCGGCATCACCCCCTTCGTCGCCCGCCTGCAGACGCTCGCCAGCGAAGCCGGCACCACGCCGGTGGATCTGTTCTACAGCACGAGCGCGCCGGACGAAGGCTTCATCGCCCGTCTGCGCGAGCTCGCGGCCCGCGCGAAGGTGCGCCTGCACGTCCTCGTCGCCGCCCGCGACGGCCGCCTCGATGCCGACGCGATCTGCCGCGAGGTGCCGGACTGGCAGGCCGCCGGAGTGTGGTTCTGCGGCCCCGCGGGCTTCGGCCGGGCGCTGCGCACCGCCTTCGCCGGCCGCGGCCTCGGCCCCGAACGTTTCCACCAGGAACTGTTCGAAATGCGCTGAGCGCGCATGCCCCGGCTCTCCTGCCTACTTGCCCTGCTGCGCTCCGCCTTCCCGGAGCGGGCCGTACTCCACCGGCACCCAGGCGTAGCCCGTCGCCTCCGGGCGCACGCGGCCCAGCCCGGGAAAGGGCAGGTGCGCGCCGGCGACCCACCAACCCTCGTCCGCCGCCCGGGCAAGAACCGCCTGGCGGGAGCGGACCGCCTGCGCCGGGTCCACGTCGAATTCGATCGACACGACGGGGCGGGCGAACTGGACCCCATGGGCGTGGATGATGTCGCCCCAGATCAGCAGGCGCTCGGCCCCCGACTGCAGCAGGTACGACGCATGCCCCGGCGTGTGCCCCGGCGTGGGGACGACCCCGATGCCGCCCGGCAGGGTCTCGCCTTTGGCGAAAGTCCGGAACCGGCCTTGTGCCGCATACGGCGCGAGCGCGGCCTGCGCCATGCCGAAGAACGCCCGGCGTGCTTCGGGCGCCGCTGCGGCGGCGCCGGGATCGAGCCAGTAGTCCGCGTCCTCTTTCGCCCCCCACACCGTCGCGCGCGGAAACACGGCCTGGCCTTCGGCCGAAACCAGGCCGCAGAGATGGTCGGGGTGCATGTGGGTCAGCAGCACCGTATCGACCTCCTCGGGACGGTAGCCTGCGGCCCGCAGGTTATCGACGAGATGGCCCATGGTCGGGCCGAAACAGCGCGCCGCACCGGCGTCCACCAGGATCAGGTTGTTCCCGCCATGCACCAGGTAGCCATTGACCGCGGTCTGCACGCCGTCATCGCCGGCCTGGAAAGTCCGCGCGAGCAGGGTCTGGATTTCCTTCGCCTCGAGCCCTTGCAGCAGTTGCGGCGCGAGCTTGACGTAGCCGTCATAAAGGGCGGTGACCGTGTGTGCGCCGACGGCCTGGTGGAAGAATCCGGGCACCTGGACGGTGGGGGACGGCGGCACGCCTTGGGCACCGGCAGCGGAAGCCGCCAGTCCGAACGCGGCGAGCGCCAGCAGGCGGCGGACCGAAGTGAAACGGGAATGAGCGTGCATCGCAGGATCTCCAACGAAACGAGGGAAAACGGACCTCCGGCCCGGCCCGCATCATAGCCCCGGATCGGCAACGCCGCCCGGCGTCAGCGCCCGGGCGCGGTGCCGGCTCAGCGCCGCGCGCGGCACCGGGGCGGGTGGCGCGCGCATCCGCTCACGCCGCCGGGCGTTCCTGCCGGCGCCGGCGCACGCCGAGCCAGAGCAGGGCGAGGCCGGTGAGCAGGACCGGCACCAGCGAGCCGAGGTTGAGCAGCGTCCACCCCTGGGTCGTCACCAGCGCGCCGGAAGCGAACGAGGTCAGCGCCATCGTCGCGAACACGGCGAAGTTGATCGCGGCCTGGGCCTTGTCCTTTTCTTCCGGCCGGTAGGCCTGCATCGCCAGCGTCGTGCTGCCGGTGAACAGGAAGTTCCAGCCCACCCCGAGGAGGAACAGCCCGACCAGGAAGTGGTGCAGGTCCTGCCCGGAGAGCGCGACCGCGATGCATGCCGCATTGAGCACGACGCCCGCCCCCATGATCCTCAGGACCCCGAAGCGCTTGATCAGGTGGCCGGTGAAGAAGCCCGGCGCGAACATGCCGATGACGTGCCATTCGAGGACCAGCGCGGCATCGGCGAAGGGCATCCCGCACACATCCATCGCCAGCGGCGTCGCCGCCATCAGCAGGTTCATGACGCCGCAGCCGAGCGCCGCCCCGGCGGTGGCGACGATGAACTCGGGCTGGCGCGCGATCGCCCCCAGCGTGCGCCCGGACGCCGCGCTGCCGATCCGGACCGGTTCGGGCGGGAAGCGGATCGCGGCCATCACCGCCATCGACACCAGCGCCACCGCGGCGAGCGCGAGATAGGAGCCGAGGAAGGGCATTCCCAGCGTGTCGCGGGTGTGGTTGGCGAGGTTGGGGCCGACCACCGCCCCGATCAGGCCGCCCGCCAGCACCAGCGAGACCGCTTTTTCGCGAAACACGGGCGGCGCCAGCTCGCCCGCGGCAAAGCGGTAGAGCTGGCCGTTGGCGCTGTAATAGCCGGCGACCACCGTGCCCGCGACGAGCAGCCAGAAGCTCCCGACCGAGAGCGCGAACGCGCACAACAGCACGCTCAGGAAGGCCACCAGCAGGCCGAGCTGGAACGAGACCTTGCGCCCCCAGCGCTGCTGGCTGCGCGCCACCAGTCCGGTCGACAGCGCGCCGCCGACGACGTAGCCCATCACCGGCAGCGTCGCCATCCACGGAACGGACGCCAGGCGCAGCCCGACCAGCCCGTTGATGGCGATGAAAACCACGTTGTTGGTCAGGAACAGGCCCTGTGCGATCGCCAGCAGCCAGAGATTCTTTTTCACCCGGTCGTCCTCACAGCGAGTGCGCCGAGGACGCCAGCTTCAGCCCCAGCGCCGTCACCACGCCACCGGCGGCGCGGTCGATCCACGCCTTGAAGCGCAGGTAGGTGCGGCGCGGCTGTGCGGCCGAAAGCATCAGCGCGACCAGGGCATACCAGGCCGTCTCGATGACGAACACCAGGGCGGTGATTGCAATGCCGACCGCAAGCGCGGCGCCATCCGGCAGGAAGGCGGCGAAAACGCTCGCGTATACGATCGCAGCCTTGGGGTTGCTGAGCTGGGTGCCCAGCCCCAGGAGCAGCGATCGGAGCGGACCGCCGCCGCCGTCCCCGGGTGCCGCCTGCACCGCCAGGGGCTGCTTCGCCCCGCGCCAGATCATCACCCCGAGATAGAGCAGGTAGATTCCGCCGGCGATCTTGAAGGCGACGTACAGGGCGGGAACGGAAACCAGCACCGCCTGCAGCCCGACCAGGGCCGCGACCGCGAACACGACGCCGCCGAGGCCCATCCCGACCGCCGCGGTGAGTCCGTTCACGCGGCCGGCGCACACCGCGGTGCGCGCGACCATGACGAAGCTGGGCCCGGGACTGACCGTGCCGACGATGAGGACGCCGACGATCCCTGCAAGGGAGAATATTTCATTCATGATTTTTTCCTGCGAAAGGCGGAGGATACCGCAGCACACCCGTTCGGGCAGCGGCGCGCACGCCCTCGCACTCGGGCATACTGGCGCGCCCAGCGCCGGAGTGCCCCATGTCCTCGTCCCTCACCGACCTGCTCGCCGCCGCCCTCGCCGCCCGCGCGCCCCTGATCGAACGGCTCGCCGCCGAGCAGACCGACGCCTACCGCCTGTTCCACGGCACCGCCGAAGGCGCCCCCGGCCTCACCGTCGACCGCTACGGCGCCACCCTGCTGGTCCAGACCTTCCACCGCCCGCTCGAGCCCGGGCACCTCGCCGAATTGCAGGCGTTCTACGCCGCCGCGCTGCCCGGCCTGGCGCTGGTCTGGAACGACCGCAGCGGCCGGCACTCGCGCATCGCCAATGCGCTCCCGCCCGAACACCAGGCGCGGGCCGAAGAGCCCGGCGAATTCAGCGAACTCGGCGTGCGCTACCGCTTCCAGGCGCGCCACGGCGGGCAGGACCCGTGGCTGTTCCTCGACCTGCGCGCGGCGCGCCGACGGGTGATGGCGGAAGCGGCGGGGAAGTCGCTGCTCAACGTCTTCGCCTACACCTGCGGCGTCGGCGTCGCCGCGGCGAAGGCGGGCGCGCGCCACGTCGTCAATGTCGACTTCGCCGAATCCAGCCTCGCCGTCGGCAAGGACAACGCCCGCCTCAACGCGCTGCCGATCCGTCTGCGCTTCATCAAATCCGACGCCTTCGCCGCCCTGCGCCAGTACGCCGGCCTCGGCCAGCCGAAGATGGTGCGCGGCAAGCACCTGCCGCCGTTTCCCGTGCTCGAGCCGCACCGCTTCGAGCTCGTCTTCCTCGATCCGCCACGCTACGCCAAAAGCCCGTTCGGCGTGGTCGACCTGATCAAGGACTACGCCGCCCTGTTCAAGCCCGCCCTGCTTGCCACCGCCGAAGGCGGCACCCTGATCTGCTGCAACAACGTCGCCCAGGTGCGCCGCGACGACTGGCTCGAGCAGCTCGAACGCAGCGCGCGCAAGGCCGGACGGGTGCTGCGCGAAGCGCAGTGGATCGCCCCCGAAGCGGACTTTCCCAGCATCGACGGCAATCCGCCGCTGAAAGTGCTGCTGCTGCGGGTGTGAGCGGCCGCGCCACCCTGGCCGCGGCGCCGCGCTGCGGCGATAATCGCACGCTGCGCAAGCGGATCAGGAATGCCGACCCCAACATGCCGACTCATCAGCACTAGCCATGACCCAGGCCCACCGCTGGCACCGCCTGAAGCGCCTGCTGCAGCGCGAACTGCAGCAGCTGACGGCGATCAACCCGAGCGACCGCCTCTGGCAGATGCCGGTCGCGGCGGCGCTCGCCGCCGGCCTGCCGCTGCTCATCGGGGTGTATTTCGGGCGCATGGATTACGGCCTGATCTCGATGCTGGGCGGGCTCGTGTTCCTGTATCTGCCCAACACCCCGCTGTCGCACCGCATGGTGTGGCTGATGGCCTGCAGCTTCGGCATGGCGGCCTGCTTCACGCTGGGGGTGATGAGCCACTTCTTTCCGCTGCTGATGACCTGGGTGCTGATCTTCATCGCCATCCTGGCCACCATGGTGTGCCGCTACTACGGCCTCGGACCGCCGGGCAGCCTGTTCTTCATCATGGCCGCGGCGATCGGCGCCTTCTCGCCGGGCGAAGTGCTGGAGGTGCCGCTCAAGGTCGGCCTGCTGACCATGGGCGCGCTCCTCGCGGTGCTGATCGCCTTCTTCTACAGCCTCTACAGCCTGCGCCTGCGGGCGGCGGAAGGCGTGCCCCCGCGCCCGCCGCCGAGTTTCGATTTCGTCGTCTTCGACGCCGTCGTGATCGGCGCCTTCGTCGGCATCTCGCTCGCGCTGGCCCAGGCGCTGCAGCTCGAACGCCCCTACTGGGTGCCGGTGAGCTGCCTGGCGGTGATCCAGGGCGTGTCCCTGCGCGCAGTGTGGGACAAGCAGCTGCACCGCGTGCTCGGCACCGCGATCGGCCTGCTCCTGGCCTGGGGCCTGCTGCTGCTGCCGCTGGGGCCGTGGAGCATCGCCCTGCTGATGGTCGTGCTCGTCTTCATCATCGAGACCACCGTGGTCCGCCACTATGGTTTCGCGGTGATCTTCATCACCCCGCTGACGATCTTCCTTGCCGAAGCGGCCACCCTCGGCGAGGCCTCGCCGCGGGTGCTGATCGAGGCCCGCTTCATCGACACCCTCCTCGGCAGCCTGGTCGGCCTTGCCGGCGGCGCCTGCCTCCACAGCCCGCGCTTCCGGGCCGTTGCCGGCCGCCAGCTGCGGCGCCTGACACCGTCGCGCTTGCGGCGCTGAGGCGCCCGCCGGGGCAACGCTTCCCGCCCGGCGCGGCACCGGTCGCAGGCCGCACTTGGTGCACCGCGCCGCGCCACATCTTGCCGCGGGCACTTTGCGCCTATCATTGCGCACCCGTTCCGAGGAAGGTCTCGTGTCCCCCTGCTCGCCGATCCGCTACGTCGAACCCGTGTTCCGCCCGCCGAGCGAGGCCGATTCGCTGATCCTGCCGCTCACCGACGGCTGCTCGTGGAACCGGTGCAGCTTCTGCGAAATGTACACCGCGCCGCAAAAGCGCTTCCGCGCCCGCGCCGAAGCCGAAGTGGTCGACAGCATTCGCCGCAGCGCCGAACGCTACGGCAACCGCATCCGCCGCGTGTTCCTCGCCGACGGCGACGCCCTGGTCCTGTCCACGCGGCGCCTGCTCACCACTCTCGAGGCGATCCGCACCCATCTGCCGGCGGTGCACCGGGTGTCGACCTACTGCCTCGCACGCAACCTCAGGAACAAGTCCGTCGCCGATTTGCGGGCGCTCGCCGAGGCCGGCCTCAAGCTCGCCTACCTGGGCGCCGAATCGGGCGACGACGAAGTGCTTGCCCGGGTGAACAAGGGCGAAACCTTCGATTCCGCGCGCGCCGCCCTCGACAAGCTCGGCGAAGCCGGCATCGGCCGCTCGGTGATGATCCTCAACGGCCTCGGCGGCGAAGCGCTCAGCGCCCAGCATGCCGAGCACTCCGCCCACCTGGCCAACGCCACCCAGCCCGAATACCTGTCGACACTGGTGCTCACCCTGCACGGCGGCGGCGCCCGCTTCCGCCAGGCCTGGCCGCAATGGCAACCCCTCGCGCAGCACGGCCTGTTCCGCGAGATGGAACGCTTCCTCTCCGCGCTGGAGCTGCGCCGCACCGTGTTCCGTGCCGACCACATCTCCAATGCGCTGGTGCTCAAGGGCACCCTCGGCGCCGACAAGGCGCGCCTGCTGGCCGAAGTCGGCCGCGCCCTCGAACACCCCGAGGCGGCGCCCCTGCGCCCGTCCTGGACACGCAGCCTGTAGCGCCCGCCACCGATCGAGGCCCGCCCCCTTACCCTTGGCCCAGCCCCTGGACTAATATCGAAGTTCGGTATCGAAGCCCGATCGGGCTGCCGCAACCTGCCCCAGGCCCCGCGCCCGTCCACCGGTGATGACTCGAAAATGACCCGTTTATCGCTGCTCGCGCTCGTCGCCTCCCCGTTCATCCTGTCGGCCTGCGCGACCCCGCCGCAAGCACCCACCGCCCAGGCCCCGGCCGCCGTCAGCGCACACCGCGACGGCCAGCTCGACTTCGATCTCGCCAGCGGCCGCTACGACTGCGAGCACGGGCAGCGCGTCGGCGTACACCGTGAACTCCAGGCCGCCGTCAACCACAGTATCCAGATCGACTGGCAGGGGCGGCGCTACCGGCTCGAACGCGACCCCTCCCACTCCGGTCTGCCGCGTTTCGAAGACCCTTCCAGCGGCCTGGTATGGATCGATCTGCCCTGGAAGAGCGTGCTCCTCGACGGCAGGACCCACAAACCCCTCGCCAGCGAATGCCGCATGGCGTAGCGCCACTCCCGCAGGCGGACGAAGCCTGCGGACGAGTCGCCGAACGCCGGGGCGGACAGGGGCGACGCGGGGGCGGTAGTGAACATTGCTTACGATCCGGTTTCACCGAAGTCCGCGGCCAAGCGGGTAAACTCCGCCCCTCTCTCCGCCTTCCTGCCGCCCCGGCAGCCCGGAGCCCGCTTTCCGCTACCCGCTTTCCGCTGCGGCTCTTCCATGCCCCTGCTCCGCCTCCTCGTCCTCCTGCTGCTTCCCCTGCTGCCGCTGCAGGCCGCTGCCCAAGCGCCCGTGCCGCCCGCCGCCGCGGAGGTGCGTGCCCGCCTCGACACGCTCGCCGAACGCAAGCTCGCCGAAGCCGAGCACCGCAGCGCCCAGCAGGCGCTGGAGCAGGCCCTGGAGCAGCTCACCGCCGCCGCCGACTACCGCCAGCAGCTCGCCGCCCTGAAGGAAAAGCTCGGCAGCGCGCTGCCGCGCACCGCCGACGCCCGGCGCCAGCTCGCCACCCTGCAGGCCGGCAACGGCCACCTCCCTGAATTTGCCGCGGACACCTCGCCCGCACAGCTCGAAGAACGCCTCGCCGAGCGCAATACCGCCCTCGCCGGATGGCAGCGCCGCCTGGACGAAGCCAACACCCTGCTGGTGGACTCGCGCACCGGCCCGGAGCGCGCCCAGACCGAGATCAGCGCCAACCAGGCGCGGATGGCCGCGATCGAGGCCGCGCTCAAGAGCGGCCGCGAACCCGGCCGCGACAGCCGCCCGCTCGGCAATGAGCGGCGCGACGCGCTCGCCGCGGAATGGCACGCGCTCGACGCCCAAACCGCACTGCGCCGGGAGGAACTCGCCGGCAACAGCCTGCTGCAGGATCTCGGCCAGGCCCGGCATGACCTCGCCAGCCTGCAGGTGCAGCGCCTGGGGCAGCAGATCCAGGTGCTGCAGGCGGCGATCAACGCCCGGCGCAGCGCCAATGCGGTGGAAGCGGTGGAAACACTGGAGGCGGCCGCCGGCGAAGGCCGGCACGCCGGCACCGGCGGCCTGCTCGCGCGTGAAGCCGCCGCCAACCAGCAGCTCTCGGACTACCTGCTGCGCACCACCGAGCACCTCAACACCCTGACCCAGCGCAATCTCGCCACCCGCCAGCAGCTCGACAGCCTGAACCGCAACCGCAGCCTGATCGACGAACAGATCGAGGTGCTCCAGGGCAGCCTCCTGCTGTCGCGCATCCTCCTCGAGCAAAAGCGCGCACTGCCACAACCCGCGGTCGATGCCCGGCTCACCGAGCAGATCGCCGACATCCGCCTCTACCAGTTCGAAATCAACAAGCAGCGCGAACAGCTCGCCCAGCCCGCCGCCTACGCCGAGCGCCTGCTCGCCCAAGCGCCCGCCGAAGAGGCCGACAGCGCCCTGCGCGAACCGCTCGGTGCCCTACTCGCGGCGCGCGCGGAGCTGCTCGAACGGCTCAATCGCGAACTCAGCGCCCTGCTCAACGAATCGATCACGCTGCAGCTCAACGAACGCCAGCTCCAGAGCACGACCGACAACCTGCGCACCACCCTCGATGAGCAGATGTTCTGGATTCCGAGCAACCACCCGCTCGACTTCGGCTGGCTGCAGGCCCTGCCTGGCGCGCTCCAGGCCCAGCTCGGCGCGATCCCCTGGCAGTCCGCCAGCACCGAGCTGTGGACCGGGCTGCAGGCGCGCCCCTTCCTGTTCCTGCCGGTGCTGCTGCTGACCCTGATCCTGCTGTGGCGGCGGCGCTGGCTGCGCGCCCGGCTCGACGGCGTGCACGCCGACATCGGCTACGTGCGCCGCGACAGTCAGCTCCACACCCCGCTGGCGATCCTGTACAACGTCCTGCTGGCGCTGCCGGTGAGCCTGCTCCTCGCCCTCACCGGGCTGGCCCTGCAGATGGACGCCCGCGGCCAGAATGCCAGCCTGGGCGCGGCGCTGGTGCAGATGGCCGAAGCCTGGCTGGTGTTCTACACCGCCTACCGCGTACTCGAACCGGGCGGAGTCGCCGAGCGCCATTTCCACGTCGACAGGGCACTGACCCACGAGCTCTACCTGCACATGCGCCGCCTCGGCCTGGTCGTGCTCGCCGTGGTCGCCATCGTCACCATCGCCGAACACCAGCCCGAGGGGCTCGCCGACGACGTTCTCGGCCTGCTCACCCTGCTCGCCGGCTACGCCTCGATGGCCTGGCTGATGGGTCGCCTGCTGGTGCACAAATCGAGCGCCACCCGCCCTTCACCGTTGCGTGCCGCGCTCGCGCTCGCCCTTGCGCTGATGCCGCTGGCCCTGATCGGCGCGCTGCTGACCGGCTACTATTACACCGCGCTGAAGCTCACCGGGCGCCTGATCGACACCCTGTTCGTGCTCATCGCATGGCGCCTGCTCGGCGCGATGTTCCGCCGCGCGCTCGAAGTCGCCGCCCGTCGCCTCGTCTATCAGCGCGCAGTCGAGCGCCGCGAGGCCGCCGAACGCGAAGGCCGGATCGGCGCCGAGGGCGACGACAGCGCCGACAGCCCCAGCCTCGACGTCGACAAGATCAACCAGCAGTCGCTGCGCCTGCTCCGCCTCGGCCTGCTCGGCGGCCTGCTCGGCGCCCTGTACTGGGTGTGGGCCGACCTGATCACCGTGTTCGCCTACCTCGACAACATCGTCCTCTACCAATTCACCGCCGCAGACGGCAGCAGCGGCACCCCGATCAGCCTGCGCGACGTCCTCGGCGCGCTGCTGATCGCCGGCATCGCCTTCATCCTTGCCGCCAACCTGCCCGGCCTGCTCGAAGTGCTGGTGCTGTCGCGCATGAAGCTGGCGCAGGGCAGCGCCTACGCCGCCACCACCTTGCTGTCCTACGTGATCGCCGGCGTCGGCATCGTCGCCACCTTCGGCACCCTGGGCGTGAGCTGGGACAAGCTGCAGTGGCTGGTGGCGGCGCTGTCGGTGGGGCTGGGGTTCGGCCTGCAGGAGATCTTCGCCAACTTCGTCTCCGGCCTGATCATCCTGTTCGAGCGCCCGGTGCGGATCGGCGACGTGGTCACCATCGGCAACGTGTCGGGCACGGTCAGCCGCATCCAGATCCGCGCCACCACGATCACCGACTTCGACCGCAAGGAAATCATCGTCCCCAACAAGGCCTTCATCACCGGGCAGCTGATCAACTGGTCGCTGACCGACACCGTCACCCGGGTCACGGTCAAGGTCGGCGTGGCCTACGGTGCGGACCTCGAACTGACCCGCCGGCTGCTGCTGCAGATCGCCAGGGACAACCCGCGCGTGCTCGACGAGCCCGCGCCGCTGGCGTTCTTCCTCGCTTTCGGCGCCAGCACCCTCGACCATGAACTGCGCATCCACGTGCGCGAACTCGCCGACCGCAACGCCGCGATCGACGAGATCAACCGCGCCATCGACCACCTGTTCCGCGAACACGGCATCGAGATCGCCTTCAACCAGATGGACGTCCACATCCGCAGCGTCGCCGACGGCAGGGAAGCGAAGCTGCAGACGCTGCAAGCGCAGGCGGGCGAGGGCGGCGGCAGCGGGCAATGACGCCGGGAAGGCGGCTCAGGCGTCCGGCCCGGGCGGGCGGGGCGCACTCTCGCCGGTGCGCACTTCGCGGATCACCTCGCCTTCGATGACCAGGCCGCGGCCCTGGGCCCCCGCGGCCTCGCCCCGGGCACCCATCCGGGCCTCGCCCTGGGCGCGCATCGCCTTGCGCAGCGCACGCGTCTTCCACCACAGGTAGCCCCACGCCGCCGCCCCCACCGTCAGCACCACGGCGAACACCACCACCGAGAACATCAGCGCGAGGGCGAACACCGCCACGGTGACAACGGCGGCGACGATCTTCTGCAGCAGCGATGGGGGCACGCCGTCACCGCGCTGGAGCTTGTCGAAAAGGCCGGAAAATCGGGGATCCCTGTCCATGAGTGTGTCCTGAAGAGTGTGCGCCGCCGTGCTGCGCCGCATCGCCGGAGTCAGAGCCCGCGGCGTTCAAAAGATTCCGCCCGCCACGCCGGAGCCGCGGGACGGCTCGCCGGTTTCACGACGCGCAGCGGAAGCGGGCATTTTCGCGCAAATACAATGCGCGCGCCGCTCCCGGTCGAAATCTCGATCACGGCCCCGCGGGACGGCCGCAATCTGCGCGCACCGGAGAGGAATCCGGCGCCGGGCGGCGCCATGCCCCGCGCCGCTCAGGGGCGCAACACGAACAGCAGCGCCGACAGGGTCGCCACCGACAGCACGGTGGACAGGAACACCGCCGAGGCCACCGTGGCCTGGCAGACGTCGTAGCGCTGGGCGAACAGGTAGGGCGTGATTCCCGCCGGCAAGGCCGCCAGCACCACCCCGGTCGCCACCCACAGCCGCGGCACGTCGAACACCTGGGTCGCCAGCAGCCACACCAGCAACGGATGCACCCCCGTCTTCAGCGCCACCAGCAGCGCCGGCTCCTTCAGGTTGCCGCCCAGGCTGTAGCGCGTCAGCGAAGCGCCGAGGGCGAACAGCGCGCACGGCGTGGCGGCGCTGCCCAGACCCTTGGCCACCGCATCCAGCGGTCCGGGAATCTGCAACCCGGCAAGAGCGAACAGCAGGCCGCACGACAGCCCCCAGATGATCGGCGTGGCGAGCACGCTCCTCGCCAGCTTCGCCAGCATCGCCCCGACCGACTCGCGGCCGCCACGGGCGGCTTCGATCAGCGCCGTGGTCGGCGGCAGCATCAGCAGGCTGTGGCAGGCGATCATCACGAACAGGGGCAGCGCGGCGGAGTCGCCGTAGGCGGTCATCACCAGCGGGATGCCGAGCATGCCGGTGTTGGAGAAAGCGCCGCCGAGGCCGAGCACCGCCTGCTCGTCGAGGCGGCGCGCGAACAGCCAGCGGGCGCCGAGCATGGCCAGCGCGAACACCGCGAACGCGCCCAGGTAGTACGACAGCAGATAGCCCCAGGGCATCGCCGCGGGCAGCTCGGCCTGGGCGATCGCGCGGAACAGCATCAGCGGCAGCGCGAAGTTGAACACGAACAGCGACAGTCCGCGGTTGGCGGCCTCGTCGAACACGCCGCAGCGCGCCGCGGCGTAGCCGAGGCCGAGGGTGCCGAAGACCGGCAGGATGATGCCGAAGATGATGTCCACTACGATTTCCTTGCGCGCTCCGGGCGCAAATGATGGTCCCGCCGCAAGGCCGCATCAAGTCGGAAAAGCGCGGATTGCGGGCCGCACCGGTGACACCGCGGCCGCCCCCGGCAGGGCGGCGAAAGAGCGTGGACATGGGTATCGGCGCGCCCGCCTCCGGCACCAGCGACCGCGCGCAGCGGTCCAATTTCCGGTACCTGGCCCGGCGCCGCGGGGAAGTCGCCGGTTTCCCCGGCAGCGCCCGCGGACATCCTTGTCCGGCCATGCCGGTCGTGCACGATGAACCCTCTTCCGCCGCAAGGAGCTTCCATGACCCGCACCGAAACCGACAGCCTCGGCCCCGTCGACGTCCCCGCCGCCGCCTACTGGGGGGCGCAGACCCAGCGCTCGCTGGCCCATTTCGCGATCGGCGAGGAGCGCATGCCACTCGCCCTGATCCACGGCCTGGCCCTGATCAAGAAGGCCGCCGCCCGCCTCCACGCCCGCAGCGGGGCGCTGCCCGCCGAGCTCGCCGCGCTGATCGGGCAGGCCGCCGACGAGATCCTCGCCGGCCGCCACGACGACCAGTTCCCGCTCGCGGTGTGGCAGACCGGCAGCGGCACGCAAACCAACATGAACGTCAACGAAGTCATCGCCGGGCGTGCCAACGAGCTCGCCGGGCAGGGCCGTGGCGGCAAATCCCCGGTGCATCCGAATGATCACGTCAATCGCGGCCAGAGCTCGAACGATTGCTTTCCCACCGCGATGCACATCGCCGCCGCCCGCGCCGTGCACGAAGACCTGCTGCCGGCCGTCACCGAACTGTCGAACGGCCTCGCGCTGCAGGCCGAGCGCCATGCCGGCGTGCTCAAGACCGGGCGCACCCACCTGATGGATGCGACTCCGATCACCTTCGGCCAGGAGCTGTCGGCTTTTGTCGCCCAGCTCAACGCCGCCGCCCACGCGATCCGCGCCACCTTGCCGGCGGTGTGCGAGCTCGCCCAGGGCGGCACCGCGGTCGGCACCGGGCTCAACGCCCCACCCGGTTTCGCCGCCGCGATCGCCGCCGAGCTCGCTGTGCTGACCGGCCTGCCGCTGACGAGCGCGCCGAACAAGTTCGCCGCGCTCGCCGGCCACGAAGCGCTGGTCGCGCTCTCCGGCGCCCTGAAAACGCTCGCGGTGGCGCTGATGAAACTCGCCAACGACCTGCGCCTGCTCGGTTCCGGCCCGCGCGCCGGGCTCGCCGAAGTGAAGCTGCCGGCCAACGAGCCGGGCAGCTCGATCATGCCCGGCAAGGTCAATCCGACCCAGTGCGAAGCGTTGTCGATGCTCGCCTGCCAGGTGCTGGGCAACGACGCCGCGATCGCCTTCGCCGCCAGCCAGGGCCAGCTCCAGCTCAACGTGTTCAAGCCGGTGATCGCGCACAACCTGCTGCAGTCGATCCGCCTGCTCACCGACGGTTGCCGCAGCTTCCAGCGCCACTGCGTGGCCGGCCTCGAGGCGGACGCGGAGCGCATGGCCGAACACCTCGAACGCAGCCTGATGCTGGTCACCGCGCTCAATCCGCACATCGGCTACGACAAGGCGGCGCAGATCGCCAAGAAGGCGTGGGCCGAAGGCACGACGCTGCGCGCCGCGGCGCTCGCGCTCGGCTTCACCACGGCGGAAGAGTTCGACGCCTGGGTGCGCCCCGAGCACATGCTCGGCGGTTGAAAGCTGCATCCGGATGTATCCGCAAGCCGCCCCCCGGGCGGGAGGCCGGCGCCCCGCAGCGCTGCCGTGCTCGCAGGCGGGGCGGCGGGCGGCGCGCAACATTTCGAAACCGCGCCGGAGAATCGTTTGCCGGCCGGCGTACTCATACTTCCGCATGGAGCGGAAAAGCGGCGCACGCCGTGTTCCGCTCGGGCAACGATACGGAGGCTGTCATGAAGACCCGAACCTTGATTCCCGCCGCGCTGATCGTTCTTGCCGCCACCGGCTGCGCCACCTGGGACGGAATGTCCTCGCGTGAAAAAAGCGCTGCGATCGGCGCCGGCGTGGGCGGCGTGGCCGGCGCGGTCGTGACCGACGGCGGCATCCTCGGCACCGTGGGCGGTGCCGCGATCGGCGGCGTCATCGGCGACCAGGTCGGCAAGAGGAAGTAAGCCGACGCCAGGCCGGTCGCAACCCGGTTCCCCTGCGTTTTCTGTTCTCCTCTTTCGGGCACAACGGCCACCCCTGGCCGCTGTGCCCTTTTCTCATTCGGCGTAGAGCCGGGCGAGGATCGCCTTGGTCATCCGCTGCGCCATCGGGATCGCGATGTAGGCCGCCACCGCCGCCATCGGCCAGGCGATGGCGAACGCCTTCAGCCACAATCCGATGAAGTCCGGACGCAGGCCGAGGTTGATCCAGGTGACGAGCGCCGTCATCAGGAAGGCCATGATGCCGGCCATGATCACCGGCTGGATGTGCTGAGGCTTGAGGCGCATTGAAGAGGGCGGGCGGGAAACGGAGAGTTGCGCATTATCGTCGATCGGAGCGATTTCATCCGCGCAGCGCCGACGATTTCATCGATCGGCGCGCACATCGAATCGCCGTCACGGCCAGCACCCGGGCGCACTCGCCCGGGCCACCGCCTTCATTGCCGCGGAGAGGGCTCTTCCCGCCAGCGCCGCAGCACGCGCTGGAAGAACAGGCTGTTCGGCACCTGCAGAACCTGGCCGCCGCCCTCCTCGCGCAGCGTGGTGTAGATCAGGTTGATGTCGACCACCTCGCCCTTGAGCCCGGGCTTCTCGCCGTTCTCCAGCAGCTCGACGTGGTCGTGCAGACGGAAGGGGCGCGCAGTGAAGATCAGCAGCGTGCAGAAAATGTTCGACAGCACGCTCCAGGCGGCGAAGAAAGCCACTGCGGCAACGGCGGCAAAGCCAGTGAAGGCGGTCCACAGCACCGTGCCCGAGACGCCGAAGCGGTCGAGAATCAGCAGGATCGCGCCGGCGTAGATGACGAAGCCGAGGCCACGGCGCGCGCCCATCATCAGTTCGGGCGGCAGGCTGTACACCGCGCCGAGGCGGCGGATCAGGCGCCTCAGCATCACCGCCAGCAGCCAGGCGCCGGACACGATGACGACGATCTGCAGGCCCAGTTCGATGATCTCCAGCCAGGGGACGGCCCAGTCGGGCAGCAGCAGCTTCAGGCTGTCGAGGAAACGGTCGGACACGGCGCGGCGGGCTCCCGGAACGAGGACGGAGACCGCATTGTAGAGGCGGAAGCAGCCTGCCCGCACGCCGGAAAAGCCTGTCGCGCCCGACACTTGGTAGAATCCGCAGGACCGCACCGCGCGTGCATCCGCCGCGCCGCCCCCTTTTACCCAACCTGGTTGTCTCCCTTGTCTTCCACTCCGTTTCCGCCCGAACTCCTGCGCGACGTCGAAAAACGCCGCACTTTCGCCATCATCTCCCACCCCGACGCGGGCAAGACCACGCTCACCGAAAAGCTGCTGCTGTTCGGCGGCGCGATCCAGCTCGCGGGCACGGTGAAGGCGAGGAAGTCGGCGCGCCACGCCACTTCCGACTGGATGGAAGTGGAAAAGCAGCGCGGCATCTCGGTGACCAGCTCGGTGATGCAGTTCGAGTACCAGGGGCATACCATCAACCTCCTCGACACCCCCGGCCACGAGGACTTTTCGGAAGACACCTACCGCGTGCTGACCGCAGTCGACGCCGCGGTGATGGTGATCGACGCCGCCAAGGGGGTGGAAGCGCAGACGATCAAGCTGCTCGAAGTCTGCCGTCTGCGCAACACGCCGATCATCACTTTCGTCAACAAGCTCGACCGCGAAGTGCGCGAGCCCTTCGAGCTCCTCGCCGAGATCGAGGACGTGCTCAAGATCGGCTGCGCCCCGGTGACCTGGCCGCTGGGCATGGGCAAGGCCTTCCGCGGCGTCTATCACCTGCTCCAGCACCAGGTGCTGACCTTCACTCCGGGCGAGGAGCGGCGCAGCGACGCGGAAGTCATCAAGGGCATCGGCAACGCCGTGCTGGATGAGCGCTTCCCGCTCGAAGTCGGCCAGCTGCGCGACGACGTCGAACTGCTCAACGACGCCTCGCCGCCCTTCGACCTCGACGACTTCCTCGCCGGCCGCCAGAGCCCGGTGTTCTTCGGCTCCGGGATCAACAACTTCGGCGTGCAGGAGATCCTGCAGGCGTTGATCGACTGGGCACCGCCGCCGCAGGCGCGGATTGCAGGCACGAACTCGACGGGCACGCGCATGGTGCAACCGGCCGAAGCGGCGTTCACCGGTTTCGTGTTCAAGATCCAGGCCAACATGGACCCCAAGCACCGCGACCGCATCGCCTTCTTCCGCATCTGCTCGGGGCGCTACAGCTCGGGGATGAAGGTGCGCCACGTGCGCGCCGGGCGCGAGATGAAGCTCGCCAACGCGCTCACCTTCATGGCCAACGAGCGCGTGATCATGGAGGACGGCGTCGCCGGCGACATCATCGGCATCCATAACCACGGCCAGCTGCAGATCGGCGACACCCTGACCGAAGGCGAGAACCTCGGCTTCAAGGGCATTCCCTATTTTTCGCCGGAACTGTTCCGCGCCGCCCGGCTGCGCGACCCGCTCAAATCCAAGCAGTTGCAGAAGGGCCTGCAGGAGCTCGGCGAAGAAGGCGCGATCCAGGTCTTCGAGCTCGAAGGCGGCCAGCTGCTGCTCGGCGCGGTCGGCGTGCTGCAGTTCGAGATCGTCGCCCAGCGCCTCAAGGACGAGTACAAGGTCGATGCGATCTTCGAATCCGCCGACATCCACACCGCGCGCTGGCTCACCTTCCCCGACGACGTCACCCGGCGCAACTTCGAGTACGAGCAGGCCCTGCGCCTGGGCAAGGACATCGACGGCAACCCGGTGTACCTCGCCACCAGCCGCTACAACCTGGAAGTGACCGCGGAGAAGTGGCCGAAAGTGCGCTTCCACGCCACGCGCGAGCATGGGCAGGTGCTGGGCTGAACTGCCGCGCCCGGGCGCCCGCAGCAGGGTGCCTGGGCAACGCCGCAGTCCGCTCCTGATCCTGCGCCGCCGCGATGTCGCCGCTTCCTGAAGCCTCATCGGATATACACTGAAAATATCCGAAGGGAGAAAGGAGAAGGCGATGAAGAACATCCGCTTTGCCTATGCCGGGCTGCTCCTGCTGCTGAGCCTGCTGTGGTGGCTGGCCGACCCGCTGCTGCCCGACGGCTACGGCTATTTCGCCCTGCGCACGGTGCTGATCAACTACACCGGCGTGCTCGCCATCGGCGTCATGAGCGTGGGCATGATGCTGGCGCTGCGGCCGGTGCGGGTGGAGCCCCTGCTCGACGGGCTGGACAAGACCTACCGCCTGCACAAGTGGCTGGGGATCACCGGCCTGGTGGTGTCCGTCATCCACTGGCTGTGGGCCCAGGGCACGAAATGGGCGGTAGGCTGGGGCTGGCTGGTCAAGCCCGAGCGCGTGCCCGGGCCGCCGCTCACCGATCCGGTCGAGGCCTTCTTCCGTGCCCAGCGCGGGCTGGCGGAGTCGGTCGGCGAATGGGCCTTCTATGCCGCGGTGGTGCTGATCGCGCTCGCGCTGAGCAAACGCTTCCCCTACCGGCTGTTCTTCAAGACCCACCGCCTGCTCGCGCTCGCCTACCTGGCGCTGGTCTTCCACTCGGTGCTGCTGACGCCCTTTTCCTACTGGACACAGCCGATGGGAGTCGTGCTCGCCCTGCTGATGGCCGGCGGCAGCGTCGCCGCGGCGGTGTCCCTGGCCGGCCGCGTCGGCCACCGGCGCAAGGCAGTGGCCGAGATCGAAGAGTTGGTCAATTTCCCCGACAACCGCGTGCTCAAGGTGGCAATCCGCTTCAAGGATCGCTGGCCCGGTCACGCGGCGGGCCAGTTCGCCTTCGTCACCTTCTCGGCGGAAGAAGGCGCGCATCCGTTCACGATCTCATCGGGCTGGCAGGGGGATGGCCGCCTGTTCTTCCTGATCAAGGGCATCGGCGACTACACCGCCCGCCTGCCCGAACTGGTGCACGTCGGCGACCTCGTCACCGTCGAGGGTCCGTACGGCCGCTTCGATTTCGCCAACGGCGGCGTCAGCGGCAAGCGCCGGCAGATCTGGGTCGGCGCCGGCATCGGCATCACCCCCTTCATCGCGCGCCTGAAGGCGCTCGCCGTGGAGCCCGACGGGCGCAAGATCGATCTGTTCTACAGCACCGCCGAGCCTGATGATGAATTCATCGGGCGTCTGCAGCGCGACGCCAAGGCGGCAGGCGTCAACCTGCATATCGTAGTGAGCGCGCGGGACGGACGGCTCGACGTCGACCGCATCTGCAGTGCGGTGCCGGGCTGGGCCGAGGCGGACGTCTGGTTCTGCGGACCGGGTGGTTTCGGCCAGGCCTTGCGCACGGGTTTCGTCGCCAAGGGCTTGTTGGAGACCGACTTCCACCAGGAATTGTTCCACATGCGCTGAAGCGCGGGCGGCCGTCGATCGTGGGGGAGCGGATTGGCGGCCGCACGGGCCCCCTTCGGGCAGGCTCACTTGCCGGTGACGATGCCCTCGACCACTTTCCTGCCTTCGGAATAGAGCGTCACCTGGCCGTCCTCGAACTCCACGTTCATGCAGCCGGTGTTGCCCTTGAGCTTGCCGTCGAGCCATTCGCGGCAGTAGCGGGCCTGGTCGTCCACCCACCAGCGCGCCTTCGCGCCGGTGCTGTCGGCGAGCGTGCCGTCGCTGCCGAACTTCAGCGTGTACGCTGATTCGGTGCGCAGATAGACGCCGATGAAAGTGGCGCCGGTGAGCAGCTGCTCGACCTCGGCCTTGTTGGTGATGAAATTCTGTGCCAACGCGCCGCCAGCAGCCGTACCCAGGGTCAGCGCCGCCAGCAGGGCGCGCGCGGTGTTTCCAAGCTCGAACTTCATGTCGATCCTTTAATCCGGTTCAGTGAAACGCTTCTGTACCCCCTGCAGCCAGTCTTGCCGTACTCAGGCGCGCGCACCGAGCTTGCCGACCAGGCCGCGCAGGGTTTCGTGCAGGTCGGCGGGCATCACCACGACCTTGGCGCTGCCGGACTCGCCCAGTTTTTCCAGCGAGGCGATGTATTTCTCGCCGAGCAGGTACATCATCGGTCCAGCCTCCTCGCCGATGCTGGCGGTGACGCGGCGGATCGACTCGGCCGAAGCCTCGGCCAGCATCACCTGCGCGCTCGCATCACGCTTGGCCGATTCGAGGCGCGCCTCGGCTTCGAGGATCGCCGCCTGCTTGGCGCCTTCGGCCTTGGTCACCGCGGCCTTGCGCTCGCGCTCGGCGGCGGCCTGCAGCTCCATCGCCTTCTGCATCGACGGTGAGGGCTTGATGTCCTGGATCTCCACCGATTTCACGGTGAGGCCCCAGTCCACCGCCTCGTCGGCGATGCTCTCGCGCAGCCGGGCCTTGATCTTGTCGCGCGAGGACAGCGCCTCATCGAGCTCCATCTCGCCGACGATCGAGCGCAAAGTCGTCATGATCAGGTTGCGGATCGCCTCGGAAAAGTCGGTCACCCCATACACCGCCTTGACCGGGTCGGTGACTTTGACGAAGGCGATCGCGTTGGTCAGGATCACCGCGTTGTCGCGGGTGATCACTTCCTGTTCCTGGACGTCGAGGATGATGTCCTTGGTCACCAGCTTGTAGGCGACGTTGTCGAGGTAGGGGATCAGGATGTTGAGCCCCGGGCGCAGCGTGGCGTGGTACTTGCCGAGACGCTCGACCACCCATTCTTCGCCCTGCGCCACCAGGCGCACCCCCTTGGCGATGGTGATGATGACGAAAATCAGCACTGCAACGGCAATCGCCAGGCCTTCGGTCATGACCGCTCCCCCGCTTCGTGATTGTTCAGGCCTTCGCCACCTTGACGAAGCTGCCTTCGACGCTGACCACACGCACGCGCTCGCCGGCCGCGATCGCATTCTCGGCCACACAAGCCCATTCCTCGGCACCCAGCACCGGGCGCTGGAAGCGCACCCGGCCGCGCTCGAAGGGCGCCACCGCACTCACCAGCAGACCCACTTCACCGATCACCTCACCGCCCGCGGTGCCCACCAAGGTCTTGTGCTGCGAGCGCTTGAAGACCCGGAACCACAGCACCGTCATTGCCACCGAAGCGGCGACCCAGGTCGAAATCTGCGCCGTCAACGACAGGTCGGCCTGCACCAGCAGCACCAGCCCGACCAGCATTGCGCCGAAGCCGAACCAGAGGACGAAGAACGTCGGCACGGCCAGTTCCAGCAACACCAGTGCCAGCCCGGCGATCTCCCAGTGCCACCATTCGAGGATCAAGGTGCTTTCCATGGTCGAACTGTAACGCAGCTTTGTCCTGCCGTGGTTTCGAAAGGCATACGGTCTGCCGCCGGATGGGCCGCGATCCGGTGGACAAGCTGTGGCTCGGGGGAGGATGAAATTGTGAACAAGTCGCGAAAACGCTGGAGGCTCTTTTTCCATCAACAAACCATCCCGCCTTTCCCGCGCTCCTGTCCATCCTCTTGTACAGCTGACAAGTTGTTGTTTATCAAAAACAAAAATGTGTTATCCACAGAAACGGGCAGTGCATTGTCTTTATAGTCTTTTAAAAGATTTAAAAACCCTATAACAAACCAGAACAGGCGGAACGGCCGGACGGAATGCCCCAGGCCGTTCCACTACCGGGGCTCGGGCTCGATGAACACGGGCGCAACACCGGTGCCCATCGAGCGTTGTCGTTCAGAAAGGGGGATCGTCCGCAGTCGCCAGTGCAGGCGCGGGATCAGGAGTGAGAGCGGAAACGGCTTCGTCACCGATCTCGCCTCCCAGGGCTTCCACTACGGCGGGCAGCAGATGCGACAGTTCGCCGGTCATCAGGGCGAACTCGGCGTTGAACACGGCTTCGGTGTCGTCCTTGTCGGCCTCTCCGAGCTGGTCGCGGACGATGTCGAGGAAATCCAGGCGCTTGATCTCGAGCTTTTCGGTGAGCACGAAACTGATCCGGTCGTCGAACGTCAGCGCCAGCCGGGTCGGCAGCTTGCCGGCTTCGAGATGCCCTTTGACCTCGTCGCCTTCCAGCGGATGGCGCACGTAGCGCACTGCCGCCTTGTCCTCGGCGATCGAGCGCAGTTCGCAATCCTGGTCGATGGTGAAACCGGCCGGCGCTTCGCTGCCGGCGAGCCAGTCGGTCATCGCCGACATCGGCGAACGTTCGGTACGCAACAGGGCGAGCGGGAAGTGGTCGAGGCTGTGGCGCAACTGCTCGATCAGATCCTCGGCCTTGCTCTGACTGGCGGCATCGACCACGAGCCAGCCATTGACCGGGTCGATCCAGGCGAACAGACGGCGGCGGCGGGTGAACGCGCGCGGCAGCAGTTCCTGGGTGATCTGCTCGCGCAGCTCCTTCATCTGCTTGCGCCCGAGCTTGTAGCCCTGCTGCTCGGCGAGTTCCTCGGCGCGCTCGTCGGCTTCCTGCTTGACCACGGCCGACGGCAGCAGGCGGTGCTCGAAGCCGAGCGCGACCAGCCATTGGCCACCGACCGCATGGACCAGCACTTCGTTGCCGAGCGGCGACAGCCAGCCACGGCTTTCCATGTCCTGGCTGGAGCAGGGGTGGAAGGGCTTCTTCGCCAGCTGCTCCTCAAACTGCTCGAGCGTGATGCCCCAGTTCGCGGGGAGGCGATATATCTGCAAGTTCTTGAACCACATGGGCGTGTCATTCCTGTCGGAGTGAGAGGGGAAGGAAAAGGGAGAAAAGGCGCCGCATCCACTGCGGTGCAGGCACGGCATGGCGCCCGGAAAGGCTTACTGCTGCAGGCCGCCGGATTCGACGATCATGCGGATGACGCGCACGGTATCGATGTCGGACTGGTGGTAGGCCGAACGTACGAACTCGACGTAGCGCGCATCCTCGCCCCCTTCGGGCAGCGTCGTGCGATAGCGGAAACGCAGGAAGAGGGCGCCTGGCTCCGGTTCTTCGATGCTGATCGTCAGGCTGCCGCCGGCGTGCTGCGGGTTGGCTTCGGATTCGAAGCGGACCCACTGCATGGGGGCGAAAGTGACGCGGTCGCGGATCACGGCGTGGCCGAAGTGCAGGTCGCGCACCAGGCTGTTGTCGCCGCGCTCGACGATGCGGCAGGCCTCGAGGCCGGGAAGGAAGGCGCGCGCGTCCTCCGCCCGGCACAGCAGGCCGAACCACAGCTCTTCGCGCGTCAGCAGGGTCTGCAGGGGATTGGCGAGGTCATTGACCTCGATCAGGTGCTCGAATTTCAAATCCATCTCCGGAACGCCCCGGGGCCACGGTGCGGCGCACCGCTCTGTGCCGGAGGAAGCCGGCGAATCCGGGGCGGATGAGGCTTCCCCGACGACGGGCAGGGGCGCAGTTTACCCCGCACCGGCGCGCAGCCGGGATAACATGCGCGCCATGCAACTCGAACGACTTCTCCATGCCCAGGGCTTCGGCAGCCGCAAGGAATGCCGCGCCCTGGTCCGCAGCGGCTACGTCAGCGTGGCCGGCACCGTCTGCGATACACCCCATGCCGAATTCGACCCCGGCAGCAGCGATGGTTCGCCCGGGCTCGAATTCAGCGTCGATGGCAAGGTCTGGCACTTTCGCGCCCAAGCCTACATCGTGCTGCACAAACCGGCCGGCTACGAATGCTCGCATAAGCCCACTTTCCACCCTTCGGTGTTCACCCTGCTGCCTGCGCAGCTGCTCGAACGCGGCGTGCAGTGCATCGGCAGGCTGGACCAGGACACCACCGGGCTGCTGCTGCTGTCGGACGACGGCCAGTTCATCCACCAGTGGAGTTCGGGCAAGAAGCGCACCCCCAAGGTCTATGAGGTGACGCTCAAACACGTGGTGGACGAAGCCTTCGTCGCCACCCTGCTGGGCGGCGTCCAGCTCCACGACGAACCGGAACCGATCGCCGCCACGGCCTGTGTGCTCACCAGCCCGACGACCTTGCGGCTGACGATCCGCGAAGGCAAGTACCATCAGGTCAAGCGCATGATCGGCGCCGCCGGCAACCGCGTCGAAGCCCTCCACCGCAGCCGCGTCGGCGGCCTGGAACTGGATGCCGGGCTCTCTCCCGGGCAATGGCGCTGGCTGGAAGCGGCCGATCTGCGCCAACTCGCAGACTACGATCGCGATCCGGCCTGAAGCACCGGTTCAGAAGCGCATTTCGAGGTTGGCCCCGACCGCCCAGCGCTGCTCGCGTTCGGGCTCTTCGTCGCCCTTCGGCCAGAAATGGCCGGCGATCAATTCGCCGATCAGCCAGTCCCGATAAACCGGCTGCTGCCATTTGACGCGCACGCCGTACTCGCTGAGCTTGTCCCGCATGCCGGTTTCGCCGGTGGCGACGATCTCGCCCGAGAGCACGCGCTGATCGCCGAATTGCCTGAACAGGCCGAGGCTGCTCGACCAGGCGAAACCGTCGGTTTCCTTGGTGATCGTCGCCGCGTTCTGCCAGTGCAGCGCCAGTGCCGGAGTGAAGGCGTGCTCGTAGTTGAAGGACGTGGTCGAGCCGAAATGGTCCTTGACCGTCCAGAACACCGTTTCCCTGAACTCGATCCGGTCCTGCACTGACAGGGCCCACTGCTTGCGCAGGCGCGCCTGGGCATAGACCTTGTAGCCGCCGCGCACCCCCGCACGCAGGTCGATGTTGCGGCGCAAGGCGTAGCCGAGCCCGATGAAGCCGCTCTGATCCTCTTTGCGCCGTTCTTCCAGCAGCTGCTGCTCGCGGGTGAAGGTTTCCGGCTGGTCGGTGACCAGTTCGCGCTCGTTCTGGCGGCCAAGGAAGATGTAGGCCTTGTCGCGCAGGTTGGGCAGGTCGAAGCGGGCGCGCAGGCGCACGTTGGTGTCCCAGCCTTCGTCCTGGCGCCAGAGCAGGCGCAGCCCGAGCCGCCCGTGAGTGACTTCGCCGCCGTCCTCGAAGGGACGGTCGCCGAACCAGTCATTCACCGTTTCCCCCAGCCATACGGTCAACCCGCGCACTTTCGTCCGGGTCTGCTCGAGCACGCCGATTTCCTGCGCGTCCTCATTTGCGGGAAGGGTTGCCGCCGGGGGAGACAGCCCGAGCTGGGCGACTGCGGATCCGGTGGGGACGAGAAGCAGGAAAAGGCAAGGAATAGCGTGTCGTGGCGTCACGATGATGTCCCCCAAGCGCCGAAATTGCCGACTGCCGTGGTCCGGTTCGATCCGGTGCGGCGGTGGTCCTGCCTGTCGAACAGCTTCTGCCGCGCATTCTACGCTTTCGGAATGGGATCGGGGATGCTGCGCCCGGTGTGGCCGCGCGCTTCGTTGTCTCGTGTTTTGTTCTTTAGTTTTTCTATTGATTTAAATAACAAAGAAGTAAACAGTCGGCCGAAATCTGTGGATAAGTCTGCAGACCCCTTTCCCTGAAAGCTTTTTCGGGGTCGAACAAGAGGTTGGTAAGGCACTTCGTCCCGTGTGCGTGAAATGTCCATGCTTTTTTCCGATTTGCGGATTTCTCCGCTTGTCCACATGCTCTCCCGCCTCTGCTCCCAGGATTGCTCACCAAAATGATGTCTTTGCCCAAAAATGCCCGGCCGCGCTGGGAAATCTTCTGCCGGGTTGTGGATAACTTTGGGGATATCGGCGTTTGCTGGCGGCTGGCCTGTGATCTGGCTCTGCGCCGGGAGGGCGCGGTCCGGCTCTGGGTCGATGACTGGTCGGTGCTCGGGCGCATCTGTCCGCCGGCGCGGGCGCTCGATCCGGAGCGTGGCGGCGTGGTCGCGGGCGTGGAACTGCGCCACTGGGGCGAGCCTTTTCCGGTGCTCGCGCCGGGTGAAGTCGTCATCGAAGCCTTCGCCTGCGAGCTGCCGGAAGTGCATTTGCAGGCGATGGCGGGCCAGACCCGGCGGCCGGTGTGGATCAATCTCGAATACCTGTCGGCGGAGGACTGGGTGGCGGGCTGCCATGGCCTGGCTTCGCCCCATCCGCGCCTGCCTCTGGTGAAGCATTTTTTCTTTCCCGGCTTCGACATCGACAGCGGCGGCCTGCTGCGCGAGGCCGACTTGCTCGCGCGGCGCGCGGCCTTCGTTGGCGATCCTGCCCGCCGTTCGGCGTGGCTGGCCGAACGCGGGCTCGAGCGGGCGGCGGCGGACAGCCTGCGGGTGTCGCTGTTCGCTTACGAGCAGCCCGGGCTGGCGGCGCTGCTCGGCGCCTGGCAGGGCGGGGGGCGGGCGGTCGAACTGCTGGTACCGGAGTCGCGCGTGCTCGGCGACCTGGCGCGCGCGCTCGGGGTCGATGCGCTGCGGGTGGGCGATCGCCTGCAGCGTGGCCGCCTCGGCGTGCAGGTGCTGCCGTTTACCGATCAGGCCGGCTACGATGAGCTGCTGTGGGCGTGCGATCTGAATTTCGTCCGCGGCGAGGATTCCTTCGTCCGTGCGCAATGGGCGGCGAAACCCTTCGTCTGGCAGATCTATCCGCAGGCCGGGGCGGCGCATCGGGACAAGCTCGATGCCTTCCTCGGCCGCTATCTGGCCGGCGCGGCGCCCGCGCCGGCCGCGGCCCTGGTCGCTCTGTGGCAGGCGTGGAACGGCTTCGGCACCAGTGCAGCCGCGCTCGCGCAGGCCTGGCCGGCGTTTGCCGAGGCCTTGCCGGCGCTCGATGCGCACGCGCGTCGCTGGTGCGAGCGGCTGGCGGCCGGCGAAGATCTCGTTACACGCTTGACCAGATTCTGTTCCCACATCGAGGCCGTCGCGAGGTAGAATCGCGCGCTTGAATTTTCAAGCATGTGCGGCCCGGGGGCCGCGCCGCTCATTCCAGGAAACAGCATGAAAACCGCTCAGGAACTCCGCTCGGGCAACGTCATCATGGTCGGCAGCGACCCGCTGGTGGTGCAGAAGGCCGAATACAACAAGTCCGGCCGCAACTCCGCGGTCGTCAAGATGAAGCTCAAGAACCTGCTCACCGGTGCGCCGTCGGAGTCGGTTTACAAGGCCGACGACAAGTTCGAAGTCGTCGTGCTCGAGCGCAAGGAAGTCACCTACTCCTACTTCGCCGACCCGATGTACGTGTTCATGGACGCCGACTACGAGCAGTACGAAGTCGAAGCCGACAACATGACCGACGCGCTCAAGTACCTCGAAGACGGCCTGCAGTGCGAAGTGGTGTTCTACAACGGCAAGGCGATTTCGGTCGAACTGCCCAACAGCGTGGTGCGCGAAGTCGTCTATACCGAACCCGCGGTCAAGGGTGACACTTCGGGCAAGGTCATGAAGCCGGCCAAGATCTCGACCGGCTTCGAGCTGCCGGTGCCGGCCTTCGTCGAAATCGGCGACAAGATCGAAATCGACACCCGCACCGACGAGTACAAGAACCGCGTCAAGTAAGTGCCGCCGTTCCATCGCCAAAAGGGCCCGCGCGGCCCTTTTGTTTTTGGCTGTGCCGAACTGCGCGTCTCCAGCGCGGTCTTTCTGCGCACGGTGTCACCGATGTCGATCCACTCCCCGAGCGCTCTGCCATGAAGCCCCTGATTCTCGCCCTTGCCGTTCCGGCCAGCATCCTGCTCGCCGCCTGTGCTCCCGACACTCCGGCGGAAAAGGCGGAAAAATCCGCCGCCGAAGCCGCCGCCGCTGCGCGTGAGGCCCTGGACAAGGCGGGCGAAGCGGCGAAGAAGCTCGGTGAAGCCGGCGCCGCCGCGGCGCAGGCGATCGTTGAAACTTCCGAGCAGAAGGTGCGCGACGAAGTCGAGGCGGCAGGCAAGGAAGAAGCGGTGCGCGATGCCAAGGAAGCGGCCGAGCATGCCGCGCAGCGTATTGCCGAAGCCACCCGGGATGCCGCTCAGCGGCTCAAAGAAGCGGGCAAGGACGCGATCGAAAGCGTGCGCCCGAAAGCGGACGGGGCCGACAGCGGGGCAGAGCCGGCGCCGGTCGAGGAACGCCGCCTCGACCATCCGGGAGCGGGCGAGACGCCGCGCTGAATCCATCCTGGATCGAAAGACGGCCCCTCGAGTCCACCGCTTGATGCCGATCCGGCTCCTGGATATGGACGTCGTTTCCGCACTTCCCCCGCCGATGCCCTCTGCCAGCCTGCGCGTGCTCGCCGTCATCCCGCCGATGACGCAGCTCAACACGCCCTACCCCTCCACCGCCTATCTCACCGGTTTCCTGCGTTCGCGCGCGATCGACGCGGTGCAGGAAGACCTCGCCCTCGCCCTGGTCCTGCGCCTGCTGTCGCCCGCCGGGCTGGACGCGATTCGCACCTGCGCCGAGGCCCTGCCGAAAAAACGGCGCACGCCGCTGGTCCAGGGCTTTCTCGACCATTTCGCCCGTTACCGCTACACCATCGGCCCGACCATCGCCTTTCTCCAGGGGCGCGACCCGACTCTCGCCCACCGCATCGCCAGCCGCACTTTCCTGCCCGAAGGGCCGCGCTTCGATGCGCTCGACGCCTACCTCGACCCCGACGATCCCGACGGCGGCGATCCGCTGGCCTGGGCCTTCGGCGCCCTCGGTCTCGCCGATCGCGCCCGCCACCTCGCCACGCTGTACCTCAACGAGCTTGCCGACCTGCTGCGCGAGGCGGTCGATGCGCGCTTCGAGTTCGTCCGCTACGCCGAGTCGCTGGCGATGAGCCAGCCCACTTTCGAACCGCTCGCCGCCGCGCTGGCCGCGCCGCCCACCCTGGTCGACGCGTATTTGAGCGAGCTCGCCCTCGAAGCCGTTTCCCGCCACGCACCGCAGGTGGTGCTGGTGTCCACCCCCTTCCCCGGTTCGGTGTACGGCGCCTTTCGCATCGCCCGGGCAATCAAGGCGCGCCACCCCGAAGTCATCACCGTGCTCGGCGGCGGCTTCATCAATACCGAGCTGCGCGAACTGGCCGAGCCGCGCGTGTTCGACGACTTCGACTACGTCACTCTGGACGACGGCGAGCGCCCGCTGCTGGCCCTGCTCGAACACCTGCAGGGCGAACGCGAGCGCTCGCGCCTGGTGCGCACCTTCGTGCGCGATGCCGACAGCGGGCAGGTACGCTACTTCGACGGCGCCGAGCCCGACGTGCCCTTCGCCGAGATCGGCACCCCGACCTGGGACGGCCTGCCGCTCGAGCGCTACCTGTCGGTACTCGACATGCTCAACCCGATGCACCGGCTGTGGTCGGACGGGCGCTGGAACAAGCTCACCGTGGCCCACGGCTGCTACTGGAAGAAGTGCAGCTTCTGCGACACCAGCCTCGACTACATCGGCCGTTACGACGGCGCCGCCGCCAGCGTGCTGGTCGATCGCATCGAGGCGATCATCGCCGAAACCGGGCAGACCGGCTTTCACTTCGTGGACGAGGCGGCACCGCCGAAAGCCCTGCGCGCGCTGGCCGAGGAGCTGCTGCGGCGCGGGGTGGCGATCTCGTGGTGGGGCAACATCCGCTTCGAGAAGTCCTTCACTCCCGAACTGTGCCGCCTGCTCGCCGACAGCGGTTGCATCGCCGTGTCCGGCGGCCTGGAAGTGGCCTCCGACCGCCTGCTGAAGCTGATGAAGAAGGGCGTCTCGGTGGAGCAGGTGGCGCGCGTCACCCACGCCTTCAGCGAAGCCGGTGTGCTGGTTCATGCCTACCTGATGTACGGCTTCCCGACCCAGACCGTGCACGACACCGTGGACGCGCTCGAATACGTGCGCCAGCTGTTCGCGGCGGGCTGCATCCAGTCGGGCTTCTTCCACCGCTTCGCATGCACCGTGCATTCACCGGTGGGTAGGAACCCCGCAGACTACGGCGTCACCCTGGCGGCGCTGCCCGAGGTCACGTTCGCGAAGAACGACATCGCCTTCCTCGACCCCACCGGCGTCGACCACGACCGCCTCGGCAAGGCGCTTAACAAGGCGCTCTACAACTACATGCACGGCATCGGCCTGGAGGCCGACGTGCGTCAATGGTTCGACGAGCGCGTACCGCGGCCGCGGGTGGGGCGCCGGTTCATCGCCCAGGCGCTGCAGGCGGCGGAGCGGTGAACCGGCGCCACCTCTCCCTGGACACCACCCTCAGGGGATTTTCGTTTATTTCTGTTCCTTGCGGAAAAACGAGGGCGCCCCGGAGCATATGCTCCGGGGCGCCCTCGCTGCACCCACCGGCCAAGCGGTGAGCGGCATCCTGTGCCCTTACTTCAGCGCCGCCAGCGCCGCCGCGTAATCCGGCTCTTCCTTGATCTCGGGCACGAGCTGGGCGTGCACGACCTTGTCATTGGCATCGATCACGACCACCGCGCGCGCGGTGACGCCGGCAAGCGGGCCGGAAGTGATCGCCACGCCGTAGGCCTGGGCAAAGCCCGGGTTGCGGAAGGTCGACAGGGTGTGCACGTTGTTGAGGCCTTCGGTCTCGCAGAAGCGCTTCGCGGCGAAAGGCAGGTCGGCGGAAACGACCAAGACCACGGTGTCGGCGAGCTTGCCGGCTTCGGCGTTGAACTTGCGCGTCGAGGTCGCGCACACCGGGGTGTCGAGGCTGGGCACGATGTTGAGCACCTTGCGCTTGCCGGGGAAGGCTTCGAGGCCGATGTCGGCGAGGTCGGCGCCGGTGAGCTTGAAGGTGGGTGCGGCGTCGCCGGTCTGGGGGAAACGGCCGGCGACGTCGATCGGGTTGCCGCCAAGGGTCACTGTACTCATGAGTCTGTCCTCCGGGTGATTGAAGAAGGCCGCCGCGCTTGTCCGTTGCGGGTCGGCGAAAGGCAAAGCGTACACGATCCGGCCTGGGCGGGAAGATGAAAAATCGGACCTGCGCGCCGCGGGCGCGGCCACCGCCCCGCCGCGGCGCGGGGATGCAGGTGGCGCCGCTTCAGCGCATCGCGCGCAGGCGGGCGATGCGTTCCTGGGTGGACGGGTGGGTCGAGAACAGGCCGCGCAGGCCGCCGCCGGAGAGCGGGTTCATGATCATCATCTGCGCGGTCTCGGGGTGCTGTTCGGCAGTGTGCATCGGAATGCCGCGGGCGTAGGCGTCGATCTTGGCCAGCGCCGCGGCGAGCGCTTCGGGGTCGCCGGAGATCTCCGCGCCGCCGCGGTCGGCGCCGAACTCGCGGGTGCGGCTGATTGCCATCTGGATGATCATGCCGGCGAGCGGAGCGAGGATCATCATCGCGATCGACACCACCGGATTGGGGCGGTCCTCGCCGTCGCGCCCGCCGAAGAACATGCCGAAGTTGGCGAGCATCGAGATTGCGCCGGCGACCGTCGCCGAGATCGTCGAGATCAGGATGTCGCGGTTCTTGACGTGGGCCAGTTCGTGCGCCATCACCCCGCGCAGCTCGCGCTCGGAGAGCATGCGGATGATGCCGGTGGTGGCGGCGACGGCGGCGTTTTCCGGGTTGCGTCCGGTGGCGAAGGCGTTGGGCTGGGCCTCGTCGATGATGTACACCTTGGGCATCGGCAGCCCGGCGCGCTGGGCGAGCTCGCGCACCATGTTGTAGAGGTAGGGCGAGGAGGCGGCATCGACCGGGCGCGCGTTATACATCTTCAGCACCGCCTTGTCCGAGAACCAGTAGGCCCAGAAATTCATTGCGCCGCCGACCACGAGCGCGATCAGCATCCCTTGCTGGCCGCCGATGGCCGCGCCCATCGCACCGAACAGGGCGACGATGCCGGCCATCAGTATCGAAGTCTTGATCCAGTTACCGAACATTGCGGAATCCTTCCTGCACGAGATTGATTGACGATGAAAATGGAGGCGGGCGAGGCGGAATCAAGGGCCGCCCGCCGCCGCCCCGCTTCACGCCGGGGAAGCGGCGGCGAAGCGATCGCCGACACAGACCGCGAAGCCGCGCAGGAATTCCCCGGCGGGCAGGCGCTTGCTGCCCGCGCGCTGCAGGGTGAGGAGGCGGAGCGCACCTTCGCCGCAGGCCACGGTGATGCCGCCATCGTCCACCGCGAGCACGGTGCCGGGTGCGCCGCGGCCGGCGACGGGCTGCGCCGCCCAGCACTTCACCGCGCTGTCGCGCAGCACGGAGACGGCGCCGGGAAAGGGGTCGAAGGCGCGCACCGCGCGCTCGATCGCCGCCGCTGGCCGCGTCCAGTCGATCGTCGCTTCGGCACGGCCGATCTTGGCCGCGTAGGTGACGCCTTCGTCCGGCTGCGGCGTGGCCCGCAGGGTGCCGGCAGCGAGCGCGCCGAGCGCATCGACGATGGCTTCGCCACCGAGCGCGGCAAGGCGGTCGTGCAGGCGGGCCGTGGTGTCGGCGGGCAGGATCGGCGTCCTGCGCACCAGCAGCATCGCGCCGGTGTCGAGCCCTTCATCCATCTGCATGATGGTGATGCCGGTCTCGGCGTCGCCGGCTTCGATCGCGCGGTGGATCGGTGCCGCGCCGCGCCAGCGTGGCAGCAACGAAGCGTGGATGTTGATGCAGCCCAGGCGCGGCAGCGCCAGCACCGCCGGCGGCAGGAGCAGGCCGTAGGCCGCCACCACCAGGACGTCGGGCGCGCAGGCGGCGAGCGCGGCGCGCTGTTCTGCGCTGCGCAGCTTCTCCGGCTGGTCGAGGGCGAGGCCGCGGGAGAGGGCGAGCTGCTTGACCGCGCTCGGGGTGAGCTTCATGCCGCGCCCGGACGGGCGGTCGGGCTGGGTCAGCACCAGCGGAACTTCGTAGCCGGCCTGCAGGATGGCGTCGAGCGCGCGCGCGGCGAACTCGGGGGTGCCGGCGAAGGCGACGCGCAGGCCGCCGCCACTGGAAGCGGGCGCGGCCGTCATGCGGTGATGCGGGCCTGCTTGGCCAGCTTGCTCTTGATGCGGCCGAGCTTGAGCTGGGACAGGTATTCGACGAAGACCTTGCCGTCGAGGTGGTCGATCTCGTGCTGGACGCAGACCGCGAGCAGGCCCTCGGCCTCGAACTCGACCGTCTCGCCCTCCGCGTTCAGGGCGCGCACCCTGACCCGCTCGGCGCGCTTGACCTTCTCGTAGACGCCGGGTACCGACAGGCAGCCTTCCTCGCACACCTGCTCGCCCGCGCGTTCGAGGATCTCGGGGTTGATCAGCGCCATCAGGTCGCTCTTGTCTTCGGAGACGTCGATGACGACGACGCGCCGATGGACGTTGACCTGGGTCGCGGCGAGGCCGACGCCGGGCGCTTCGTACATCGTTTCGGCCATGTCCTCGATGAGTCGGCGGAGGTCGTCGTCGATCTGCGCCACCGGTTTGGCGACGGTGTGCAGGCGGGGATCGGGGTAGCGGAGAATGGGAAGGAGAGCCATGAATGCCTTGCCGGGTTGAACCATTGCGTGCAGAATTTCCCGCGCTCCCGCATGCATGCGCATGTAATGGGAGCGGGGTGGGAGGTAGGTGGCATGTGCGCACGGCACGGGCGCGACCCAGCCCGCACCGCGCTGCCGTTTCGACCCCGACGGGCGGGCGGCGTTCCGGAACGGTTCCGGCACACCCCCCTTCTACCGGAAGCGATCGATGACCCGAATTATATTCCCTCTGCTGCTCGGCATCGCGACCCTGTTCAGCAGCGCAGCCCAGGCCCAGTCCGGCGTGCGCCTCGCCGATAACGCCCCCGACAGCTACACCGTGGTCGCGGGCGATACCTTGTGGGGCATCTCCGGCCGCTTCCTGCAGCAGCCCTGGCGCTGGCCCGAAGTCTGGCGCCTGAACCGCGACCAGATCCGCAATCCCCACCTGATCTACCCTGGGCAGGTGATCCTGCTCGACCGCAGCGGCCCCTGGCTGTCGATCGGCCGCCGCATCGACGGCAGCGGCGCGGTCCGGCTGCAACCGCAGGTCTACAGCGAAGCCCTCGACGCCGCGGTGCCGAGCATTCCGTTGCAGATCATCGAACCTTTCCTCAGCCGCCCGCTGGTGGTCGATGGGCCGCGCCTGGAAGGCTCGGCGACGATCGTTGCCACCGAGACCAGCCGGGTGCTGACCGGCTCGGGCGACACCGTCTTCGCCAAGGACGTCGGCGACGGCGCCGACGTCTGGCACATCTACCGTCCCGCGCGGCCCCTCGAAGACCCGCTGACGCGCGAGACCATCGCCTGGGAAGCGGCCTACCTCGGCACCGCCCGTGTCACTGAACGCGGCACTGAGCGCGGCACTCCGGCAACGCTCGAAATCGTCTCCGCGGTCGAGGAAATCGGCGTCGGCGACCTGATGCTGCCGAGCGAGCGCCCGGCGGTGTTCTCCTACGTCCCGCACGCACCGGTACAGGCGCTCGAAGGCCGGATCATCTCGATCCATCGCGGCGTCAGCGAAACCGGCCGCCTCAACGTCGTCGCCCTCAACCTCGGCGAGCGCGACGGCATCGAGCGCGGCCATGTGCTGGCGCTGTTCCGCAACCGCGGCAGCGCCGAATTCAACGGCGAACACGGCAAGGAAAGCTTCACCCTGCCGGAAAAACGCTACGGCACGGCGTTCGTGTTCCGCGTCTTCGAGCGCGTCGCCTACGCCCTGGTGATGGACGCCGACGGCCACGTCACCCTCGCCGACGCCGTGCGCAGGCCCTGAGCGCCCCCGGCAGCGCAGCGTGGCAACCGACACCGACGATCTCGCCCACTGGCTGCGCCTGAGCGCGGTGCCCGGCCTGGGCGCCGCCCACCAGCGCAGCCTGCTTGCCGCCTTCGGCCTGCCGCAGCACATCTTCGCCGCCAGCCGCAGCGCGCTCGCCGCGGTCGTCGGCAGCGAGGCGGCGGCGGCCGTGCTCGCCCCGCCACCGCTAGAGCGCATCGAGCAAGGCCTGGCCTGGGCCGCCGAAAGCGGCAATCGGCTGCTGACCCTGGCCGACGACGCTTATCCGCGCAGCCTGCTCGACATTGCCGATCCGCCGCTGCTGCTGTACCTGAAAGGGCGGCCCGAACTGCTGCAGCGCCCGGCGCTCGCTCTCGTCGGCGCACGCTCGTCGACCGTGCAGGGCGATGCCAACGCCGAAGCCTTCGCCCGCGCCCTGGCCACCCAGGGTTTCGCCATCGTCAGCGGCCTGGCGCTGGGCATCGACGCCGCCGCCCACCGCGGCGCGCTCGCCGCCGGCGCGGAAGGCGGGGGCACGGTGGCGGTAATCGGGACCGGCATCGACCGCATCTATCCGGCGAAGAATGCCGCGCTGGCGCGCGAGATCGCGGCCGCCGGCGCGGTCATCAGCGAACTGCCGCTCGGCACTCCGCCCCTGCCGCACAACTTCCCGCGCCGCAATCGCCTGATCGCCGGACTCGCCCACGGCGTACTGGTGGTGGAAGCGGCGGTCAACAGCGGCTCGCTGATCACCGCCCGCCTGGCGACCGAAAGCGGGCGCGAAGTGTTCGCCATTCCCGGCTCGATCCACTCGCCGCTGGCGCGCGGTTGCCACCGCCTGATCCGCGAGGGCGCCAAGCTGGTGGAAACCGCCGAGGATGTGGTCGAGGAACTGCGCGGCCGCCTCGGCTGGGAAGCTCCGCCCCCTCCCGGCCGCCACCGCGGACGCCGCGTAGCCGGCGCCGGCACCCCGGAGTCGTCCTCCGCCGCCCCGGCGCAGGCCGCGCTCGTCCTCGATGACGACGCTGCACGGGTGCTCCAGATCCTCGGCCACGACCCGGTGGACATCGATACCCTCGCCCAGCGCTGCGGCTTGACGGTCGATGCCCTCTACGCCATCCTGCTGCCGTTGGAGCTGGACGGGCGCCTCGCCCGCCTGCCCGGTGGCCGCCTGCAACGCACCTGAAGCGGGCGCCGCCCGTCCCGAAACACCGCCTGCGCCACGGCCGAAGTCGTCGCGCAGGCGCGTTTGCCGCACGCGTCCCGCACCGCCGAATCCAGAAGAGGCCGTTTTGTTCGACATCCTTGTATACCTGTTCGAAAGCTACATCCACGCCGACGCTTGCCCCGAATCCGAGCTATTGGCGCGCAAGCTGTCGGCGGCCGGTTTCGAGCAGGAAGAAATCTCGGAAGCGCTGGAGTGGCTCGCCGGCCTGCGCCGGGTGGCGCGCGAGGTCCATCCGGGGTGCGCACCGAGCGCCGGCTCGGTGCGCATCTACACCGAAGCGGAACAGACCCAGCTCGATGCCTCCTGCCGCGGCTTCCTCAGCCTGCTCGAAAGCGCCGGCGTGCTCGGTGCCGCTCACCGCGAACTGATCATCGAACGGGCGATGGCCTTGCACGACTTCACCATCACCCTGAATCGCCTGAAAGTGATCGTCCTGATGGTGCTGTGGCAGCAGGAAGAACCGATCGACACCCTGATGGTGGACGAACTGCTGACCGAGGAAGACGACTGGGACTACGAACCGGTCGTGCATTGAGCGCATCCCCCGGGCGGCTTGCATGCGCGAGCGTGCTGTCCTTATCATCGGCCGCTTCCTGAACCCTGCGCCTAGCGGCGCTCAGCCCCCCCTTCCTGCCAAAGCATGAGCAAGCAACTGATCATCGCGGAAAAGCCCTCCGTCGCACAGGACATCGCCCGTGCGCTGGGCGGCTTCACCAAGGAGAAGGACTACTACGAGTCCGACGACTACGTGCTGTCGTCGGCCGTTGGTCACCTTCTCGAGCTTGCCGTGCCCGAGGAATTCGAGGTCAAGCGCGGCAAATGGACTTTCGCCCACCTGCCGGTGATTCCGCCCCACTTCGCGGTGAGGCCGATCGAGAAGACCGAGGACCGCTTGAAGCTGCTCACCCGGCTGATCAAGAGGAAGGACGTCACCGGCCTGATCAATGCCTGTGACGCGGGCCGCGAGGGCGAGCTGATCTTCAACTTCATCGCCCAGCACGCCGGCACCAAGAAGCCGATGCAGCGCCTGTGGCTGCAGTCGATGACCGCGCAAGCGATCCGCGACGGCTTCGCCCACCTGCGCGCCGCGCAGGACGTCGAGGGCCTGCGCAACGCCGCGATCTGCCGCGCCGAGTCCGACTGGCTGATCGGCATCAACGGCACCCGGGCGATGACCGCGTTCAACTCCAAGACCGGCGGCTTCCACCTCACCACGGTGGGCCGCGTGCAGACGCCGACGCTGGCGATGGTGGTGGAGCGCGAGGACAAGATCCGCAAGTTCCAGTCGCGCGACTACTGGGAGCTCGAGGCGCGCTTCGGCTGTGCGGCCGGTGAGTACCCCGGACGCTGGTTCGACGAGAAGTTCAAGCGCCCCGAAGGCGACGAGCACGCCACCGCCTTCCGCCTGTGGGAGCAGGCCCGGGCCGAGGCCATCCGCGCCAAATGCGCGGGCAAGCCGGGCGTGGTGACCGAGGAGGCCAAGCCCTCCACCCAGCTGTCGCCGCTGCTGTTCGACCTCACCAGCCTGCAGCGCGAGGCCAACGGCCGCTTCGGCTTCTCCGCCCGCGTCACCCTGCAGCTCGCCCAGGCGCTGTACGAGAAGCACAAGGTGCTGACCTACCCGCGGACCGACGCCCGCGCCCTGCCCGAGGACTACCTCGCCACGGTGAGCGAGGTGCTGCGCACCCTCCCCGACCAGTACGCGCCCTTCGCCGGCGAGATCGCCAAGCAGGGCTGGGTGAAGCCGAACAAGCGCATCTTCAACAACGCCAAGATCTCCGACCACTTCGCCATCATCCCCACCGGGGCGCTGCCGAAGAACCTGTCGGAGGCCGAGCACAAGATCTACGACCTCGTCACCAAGCGCTTCCTCGCCGTGTTCTACCCCGCGGCCGAGTACCAGATCACCACCCGCATCACCCGCGTCGAAGGCGAGGCCTTCAAGACCGAGGGCAAGGTGCTGGTCAATCCGGGCTGGCTCGCGGTGTATGGCAAGGAAGCCGCCAGCGACGACAAGGACGGAAAACCCGGGGACGGCAAGGACGGCGGCGGCCCGCAGCTGGTGGCGGTGAAGCAGGGCGAGACCGTGGCCACCGAGGACATCGTGGTCAAATCGCTGCAGACCAAGCCGCCGGCGCGCTTCAACGAAGCCACCCTGCTTTCCGCGATGGAAGGCGCGGGCAAGATGGTCGACGACGAGGAGCTGCGCGCGGCGATGGCCGAGCGCGGCCTCGGCACCCCGGCGACGCGGGCGCAGATCATCGAAGGCCTGATCGGCGAGCAGTACATCCACCGCGAAGGCCGCGAGCTGATCCCGAGCGCGAAGGCGTTCTCGCTGATCACGCTGCTGAAGGGGCTGGGGGTCACCGCGCTGACTTCGCCGGAACTGACCGGCGGCTGGGAATACAAGCTGGCGCAGATGGAGCATGGCAAGCTCAGCCGCGAAGCCTTCATGAACGAGATCGCCGAAATGACGCGCGAAGTCGTCGAGCGCGCCAAGCGCTACGAGTCCGACACCGTGCCGGGCGAGTTCGTCACCCTGCAGACGCCGTGCCCGAAGTGCGGCGGCACGGTGAAGGAGAACTACAAGAAGTTCGCCTGCCAGGCCTGCGACTGGAGTACGTGGAAAATCGTCGCCGGGCGCCAGTTCGAGTACGACGAGATCGAGACCCTGCTGCGCGCGGGCAAGGTCGGCCCGCTGCTCGGCTTCCGCAACAAGATGGGGCGCCTGTTCAACGCCGACATCGTGTTGAACGAGGACAAGCAGCCCACCTTCGACTTCGGCCAGCCGAAGGAAGGCGAGGAAGCCGAGGCGGTGGATTTCTCCGCACAGGCGCCGGTCGGCGTCTGCCCGAAGTGCGCCGGCCGCGTGTTCGAGCACGGCATGGCCTACGTCTGCGAAAAATCCGTGGGACCGGGCAAGAGTTGCGATTTCCGCTCCGGCAAAGTCATCCTCCAGCAGCCGATCGAACGCGAGCAGATGGCGAAACTCCTTGCCGAAGGCAAGACCGAGCTGCTCAAGGGCTTCGTCTCGGCGCGCACCCGGCGCAAGTTCTCCGCCTACCTGGTGCGTGGCAAGGACGGCAAGGTCGGCTTCGAGTTCGAAGCGAAGGCACCGAAAGCCGGCGCCAAGAGCGCTGCGGCGAAAGCCGGCGGCGATGCCGACGCTGCCGGCGACTCCCCCGCGCCCGCCAAGCCGGCCGCGCGCAAGCGCACCGCGGCGTCCAAGGCGGGCTGAAACCGCCCCCGCCTTTCCGGAACGCGCGCCCGCTCCACCAGGCGGGGCAGGCCCCGCCGGGCACACCGCTTCAGTCCGGCTTGGCCACGGTCAGGCGCTTGACGCTGTTGACGAAGCGCGACAGCGTCTCCGACAGCACCCCGCGCGGAATCATCACTTCGATCAGCTGGAAGCGGCCGCGGGTGGCGAACGCGGCGTCGAGCGCGGCTTTCAGCTGGGCGCGGGTATGGACGCGCACACCGTCGCCGCCGAGGCCGGCCGCCATCTGCGCGAAGCCCCAGTCGCCGAGGTCGTTGAAAGCCGATTCGGGCTGGAACGTGCGCAGCATCTCCCAGCTCGCGTTGTTGAACAGCAGCACGATCGGGTCCCAGCCATAGCGCCGGCAGTTGCCCAGCTCCATGCCGGTCATCTGGAAGGCGCCGTCGCCGACCAGGATCAGCGGACGCTGACCGGTGGCGACCTGCACGCCGAAGCCGGCGGGCACGCCGTAGCCCATCGTGGCGTAGTAGCCGGGCGCGACCAGGGCGGTGTTCTCGATGTCCATCGCGGTGAACAGGCAGTCGCCGACGTCGGCCGCGATCGGCAGCTTGCCGTGCGTGGCCATCAGGTCGTTGACCGCGGTGGCGATGTCGGACGGCGAGACCGCGGCGTCGTCGGCGACCAGGCCGCGCGGAAACACCTGGCGCTGGCCGCCGACCGCGGCGCCGCGCGCCGGGACCCGGGCGAGGAGGCCATCGACCAGGGCGCCGAGGGGAATCGCAGGATAGGTGTGATAGCTCATCGTCACCCGCCCATCGAAGGCATGGATCGTCTTGCGCAGGTCGATGTGCTTTTCCGACACGGCGAAGTTGGTGTCGCACACGATCACCCCGAGCAGGAACAGACCGTCGGAATCCTCCACCAGGCGGGTCACTTCGGGCAGGCCGGCGCGGCCCATGTAGGTGCCCATCAGCGGCGCATCCTGCTCCGCGAGCAGGCCGCGGCTCATGAAGCTGGTGACCACCGGCAGGCCGAGGCGGCGCGACAGTTCGGCGACCTTGTCCTCGAGGCCGAAGCGGCGCACTTCGATGCCCGCCATCAGCACCGGCGCGCGGGCGCGGCCGAGGCGCGCGAGGATCTCGTCGACGCAGGTGGCCAGGGCCTCGGCATCGACCGCCGGCGGTGCTTCGGCGGCTACCGGCGCGCACGGCACCGCGACCATGTCGCGCGGAATCTCGATGTACACCGGCTGCGAGTTGCGCCGGGCGCTGGCGAGCACGCGGGCGATGTCGGCCGGCGCGCGCGCGGCATCGTCGAGGCGCACCTGGTCGCAGGTGATCTCGCGGAAAATCTGGAATTGCGAATCCAGCGTCTTGGCCTGGTGGTGGAGCAGCAGGCCGGAACGCGACTCGCCCTTGCCCGGGCCGCCGGAGAGCACCACCAGCGGGGATTTTTCGGCGTAGGCGGCGGCCACCGCATTGACCATGTTGAGCGCGCCGGCGCCGTAAGTGACCGCCGCCACCCCCAGCCCGCCGCCGACGCGCGCCGCGGCGTCGGCGGCGAAACCGACCGCGGGCTCGTGCGATAGGGTGTACAGCGGCAGGATCCGCGATTCCTCGATGATGCGGAAGTACGGCAGGGCGAAGTCGCCGGGAATGCCGAAGATCTGGCGGGCGCCATGCGACTTCAGCGCATGGAGCAGGGATTCGGTCAGGTTCATGCTGGTCTCCTCCGGAATGGTCGGAAAATTATGCTGCGCATGCCCTGCACGATGTGCGCTTTTTAGCGCCTTGAAGTGCGATGATATGCACGTTTCGTGCATTGAGACGGTGAAGAATGAACGCCATCACGGTCGACCGCCACGACCTCGCCCTCCTCGACGCGCTCCAGCGCAGCGGCGACGCCACCAACGCCGTGCTCGGAGAACAGGTGCACCTGTCGGCCTCGCAGGTCAGCCGCCGGCTGCAGCGCCTGCAGGACGCCGGTCTCATCGCCGGCTATGCGGCGCTGCTCGATCCGGCCGCGCTCGGCCTCGGCGTCACCGCCTTCGCCCACGTCACCCTCGAACGCCATGGCGCCCAGCGTCCCGACGCCTTCGAAAGCGGCGTCGCTGCGCTCCCCGAAGTGCTCGAATGCTTTTCGGTGAGCGGCAGCGCCGACTACGTGCTGCGCATCGTCGCCCCCGATCTGGCCGCCTTTTCCGAGCTGATGATGAAGCACCTGCTGCGCCTGCCCGGCGTCGCCAACATCAAGACCGACATCGCCCTGCACAAGATCAAGCAGACCCACGTCCTGCCGCTGGAACACATCGCCCGCCCGCCGCGGCCCGCTTCCCGCCTGCGCTATGCCGGCGGATGAGGCGGCGCACCAATGCGAAACGGGCCTTGCGGCCCGTTTCGTGCTTCGCAATGGAGGATTCCCGCCTCAGCCTTCGAGCAGGCTGCGCAGCATCCAGGCGTTCTTCTCGTGCACCTGCATGCGCTGGGTCAGCAGGTCGAGGGTCGGCTCGTCGGCGGCCTTGTCCGCGACCGGGGCGATGCTGCGCGCGGTCTTGATCACCGCTTCCTGGCCGCGGACGAGCTGGCGGATCATGTCCTGCGCGTTGGGCACGCCTTCGGGTTCGGCCAGGCTGGTGAGCTTCTCGAAGGCCTGGTAAGTGCCCGGCGCCGGGCAGCCGAGGGCACGGATGCGCTCGGCGATCAGATCCACCGCCAGCGCGAGCTCGGTGTACTGCTGCTCGAACATCAGGTGCAGGGTGTTGAACATCGGCCCGGTGACGTTCCAGTGGAAGTTGTGCGTCATCAGGTACAAGGTGTAGCTGTCGGCGAGCAGGCGGGACAGCCCGTCGGCGATCTGGATGCGGTCCTGTTCGTTGATGCCGATGTCGATTTTCATGTCGTTCTCCGTGCGCGGTGGTGAGGGGAATCGGAAGGAGCAGCGGGATAGCGCCAAGCTCATGCTTCGATGCTAAAGCAATCGGATCGATCGATCCAATCGATGGAGAAAATCCCTTCGATCTACATGGACTATGGGTCAGGCGCTGACCAGCGCTTCGAGCCCCGGCGCGCGCCCGACCGGCCGCGCGCCCGGCAGCGCGCTGTCGAGGATCGCCGTGCGCAGCACGTCGATCGCGCCGCTGCGCGGATAGGTGACCCGCCAGGCCAGCGCCACCCGCCGCGAAGGTTCGGGTTCGGAAAAAGGGCGCACCGCGATCAGTGGGTTCTGCGCGGTCAGCTCGTCGGCCGCCGAACTCGGCAGCACGGTGATCCCGAGCCCGGTGGCGACCATGTGGCGGATCGTCTCCAGCGAGCTGCCTTCGAGGGTGCGCTGCAGGCCGCCGACGTTGCGGCAGCTCGGACACACTTCGAGCACCTGTTCGCGGAAGCAGTTGCCGGCACCGAGCAGCAGCAGCTGGTCTTCGGCGAGGTGCCCGGGGTCGATGTGCGCTTCCCGCGTCCACGGGTGCTCGGCCGGCATCAGCACGCGGAACGGCTCATCGTACACTGGCTGCGCCACCACCCCGGCCTCGTCGAACGGCAGGCTGATGACGATGACGTCGAGCTCGCCGCGCTTGAGCGCCTCGGCGAGTTTCGCGGTGTAGTTTTCCTGGATGATCAGCGGCATTTTCGGCGCGAGCTGGTGCACCCGCGGAATCAGCCGCGGCAGCAGGTAGGGGCCGATGGTGTAGATCACGCCGACCCGCAGCGGCCCGGCCAGCGGGTCCTTGCCGGCGGCGGCGATCTCCTGGATCTGGCTCGCTTCCATCAGCACTTTTTCCGCCTGGACGACGATGCGCCGCCCGGTCTCGGTGATCTTGACTTCGGTGGCGCTGCGCTCGAAGAGCTGGATGCCGAGTTCGTCCTCCACCTTCTTGATCGCCACCGACAAGGTGGGCTGGGAGACGTGGCACTTTTCGGCGGCGCGCCCGAAATGGCGCTCGTGGGCGAGTGCGACGAGATAACGCAGGTCGGTAAGGGTCATGGCGGCGACACGCAGGAAGGATTATGGAACCATAGGCCGGCAGCTTCCGGATGTTACCCCGTCGCCCCGCGTCCTGCGCACCCGGATGCTCCCGCACCGAGCGGAGGCGGGCCTGAACCCGCCGCGAACGCCGCTGATCCGAAAGCCGGCGTCTTTCGGGAACAGGACGGCGGAACCCGCGTCCACCACTGCAGGTCGATTGCCAGCAGGCCGACTCTTTCCCCATTACTTTCGATGAATCCCGCTATGCGAAAAATTCTAGCCGTCAGTACCCTGGTCGCCGCTCTTGCGGTCGCGCTCCCGCAGGGCAGCCTTCTGTCGCCCGCCTTCGCCCAGGCTTCCGCGCCGGCGTCCTCGATGGTGGCGCCGAACCGCTTCGGACTGCCCGATTTCGGCGACCTCGTCGAACAGGTCGGTCCCGCCGTGGTGAACATCAGCGTGGTCCAGCGCCAGGCGCAGGGCACGGCGGGCGAGCACCCCTTCGCCAACGATCCGTTCTACGATTTCCTGCGCCGCTTCGGCGTACCGGTGCCGGGCATGCCCGGCCAGCCCGGCATGGGGCCGCGCGCGCGGCAGGGAATCGGCTCCGGCTTCATCGTCAGCAAGGACGGTTACGTGCTGACCAATGCCCACGTCGTCGCCGGTGAAAACGCCGACGCCACGCTTTCCGAAGTCACCGTGACCCTGATCGACAAGCGCGAGTTCAAGGCCACGGTGGTCGGCATCGACCGCCGCACCGACGTCGCCCTGCTCAAGATCGACGCCAAGGATCTGCCGGCAGTGAAGATCGGCAACGCCGAACAGGCCCGCGTCGGCGAGTGGGTGGTGGCGATGGGTTCGCCCTTCGGCTTCGACAGCACGGTGACCGCCGGCATCATCTCGGCGAAGGCGCGCCGCCTGCCCGACGAGACCTACGTGCCTTTCATTCAGACCGACGTCGCGATCAACCCGGGCAACTCGGGCGGGCCGCTGTTCAACCTCGCCGGTGAAGTGATCGGCATCAACTCGCAGATCTATTCGCGCTCGGGCGGCTTCATGGGGATCTCGTTCGCGATCCCGATCGACGTCGCGATGAACGTCAAGGACCAGCTCGTCACCCATGGCCGCGTGCAGCGCGGCCGCTTGGGCATCGCCATCCAGGAGGTGGACAAGGATCTCGCCCAGTCCTTCGGCCTGCCGGATGCGCGCGGCGCCCTGGTGGCGAGCGTGGATCCGGGCAGCGCGGCGGAGAAGGCCGGGCTGCAGGCGGGCGATGTGGTGCTCGGCGTCGATGGCCGGCGCATCACCGACTCTTCCGAACTGCCGCGCGTGATCGGCGACAAGCGCCCCGGCACCGAGGTGCGGATGGAAGTCTGGCGCAACGGCCGCAGCCGCGACCTGGTCGCGACCCTCGACGAGCTGCGCACCGACAGCGCCGTCGCCAGCGCCGCCCCCGCAGCGCCGAGCCAGGTCGAGAGTCTGGGGCCGAAGCTCGGCCTCAGCGTGCGCGCGCTGACCGCGCAGGAAGCCGGCGAGCTCAAGCTGCGCGGCGGCGTCGTCGTCGAAGGGGTGGATGGCGCCGCGGCGCGTGCCGGCGTCCAGCGCGGCGACATCATCCTCGCGGTGAACAACCAGGTCCTCGCTTCCGTGGACGAACTGCGCGCCCTCCTCGAGCGTGCCGGCAACCGCTTCGCCGTGCTGGTGCAGCGCGGCGAAGCGCGCATCTTCGTGCCCGTGCGCATCGAGTAAGCGGCCACCGCCCCGGCGCCACGGCGTGGCGGGGCGGTGTCGATCCTTTTAGAATATAATTTAAACCTAATGAACCGGGCTTGCGCGAGGCCGGCCCGGTTCGCTCGTCCCATTCCCACGCTACGAGGTCACTATGCAAAAATCCCTTCTCCACACCGCTTTCGGCGTGCTCGCCCTGTCGCTGGCGACAGCCGCCTCGGCCCAGGTCAAGCCCGAGGACCAGATCAAGTTCCGCCAGGCCGGCTACAGCTTCATGAGCTGGAACATGGGCAAGATCAAGGCCAACCTCGAAGGCGAATACAACGCCAAGCAGGTCGAAGCCGCCGCCAACGCCATCGCCGCGATCGCCGGCTCGGGCATGGGCGCGCTCTACGGCCCGGGCACCGAGAAGGACATCGGCAACCTCAAGACCCGCGTCAAGCCGGAGTTCTTCCAGCAGATGCAGAACGTCGGCAAGCTCGCCACCGACTTCAACGCCGCCGCCGCCAACCTCGCCAAGGTCGCCGCCAGCGGCGACAAGGCCGCCGTGCAGAAAGCCTTCGGCGCCACCGGCGAAACCTGCAAAGCCTGTCACGACAAGTACCGCATGGAGTGACGCGCCCACGCCGGCCGCAAGGCCGACGGATGCAGATGCGAAAAAAGCCACCGCTTTCGAGGTGGCTTTTTCGTTTCTGAACGCCGCGGGCTGGGGCTCACCAGGCCGCGGGCGGCGGCGGCGGGGGCGGTTCGATGAAGCTACCGGTGGCGAGGTAGAGCACCGCCGCAGTGATCGCCAGCGCGATCACGAAGGCGAGCATGCCGCCGCCCTGCGCGGGCTGGGCGTCGGCTTCGTCGACCTCCTTCATGCCGGTGATCATCGGCCGCAGCAGGTTGTCCTTCTTGACCAGTGCGTAGAACAGCACCGCGCAGACGTGCACCACGACCAGCACGATGATCGCCCAGTAGTTCTGCCGGTGCAGCCCGGACAGCCAGTCGCTGGTGTCGCTGCTCACCAGCGCGCGCAGCGGGGCGGAGAAGGCGATCTCGTCGTTGGAGAACAGCCCGGTGACGGCCTGGTAGAGCATCACCCCGAGCAAGGCCAGCACCGACAGCGCGCCGAGCGGGTTGTGGCCGAGCCCGCTCCAGTGCCCGCGCAGGTGCGCCCACAGGTGCGCCGGACCGGGCACGAAGTCGGCGAAGCGGGCGTAGGTCGAGCCGATCACCCCCCACACCAGGCGGAAGGCAAGCAGCCCGGTGATGGCGATGCCGACCCGGCCATGCCATTCGATCAGGCTGGCGCCGACCTCGGCGGTGACGTAGGCGGCCACGACCAGCACGGCCAGCAGCCAGTGGAACAGACGGGTGGGAAAATCCCAGACCCGCACCCTGCGCATATTCATCGTTTTCGTTCCTTCATCCATGCTCGTTCGGTAGGCGACCGACGCCGCAAACCGTGGGAGCGGGCTCCCGCAGCGAACCATGACCAAGACATCAATCCATGGTTCCGCTGCACCACATCATCCGGGCCTGCGCTGCGCCAGGAACTCGCGCAGGTGGCGGCCGGTGTGCGATTCCGGCGCCGCCATCGCGACTTCCGGCGGGCCTTCGGCCACCACCCGGCCGCCGCCGTCGCCGCCTTCGGGGCCGAGGTCGATCAGCCAGTCGGCCTCGGCGATGACGTCGAGGTCGTGCTCGATCACCAGCACGGTGTGGCCGGCGTCGGTGAGGCGGTGGAGCACGCGGATCAGCTTGTCCACGTCGGCCATGTGCAGGCCGACGGTGGGTTCGTCGAGCACGTACAGGCTGTGCTTGTCGGCGGGCAGCGGCACGCCGCCGGTGTCCTCGGCATCGCCCGGGCGGCGGCGCACCTTGGCGAGCTCGGTGACGAGCTTGATGCGCTGCGCCTCGCCGCCGGACAGGGTCGGGCTGGGCTGGCCCAGGGTCAGGTAGCCGAGGCCGACGTCCTGCAGCAGCTGCAGCGGGTGGGCGATTGCCGGATGGGCGGAGAAGAAGTCCACCGCCTCGTCCACCGCCATCGCCAGCACTTCGGCCACGGTCCTGTCCTTCCAGCGCACCGACAGCGTCTCGGCGTTGAAGCGCGCGCCGCCGCAGCCTTCGCACGGCGTCTTGACGTCGGGCAGGAAGCTCATCTCCACCGTGGTCTGGCCGGCACCGTCGCACACCGGGCAGCGCCCGGCGCCGGTATTGAAGGAGAAGCGCGAGGCGTTCCAGCCGCGGGTGCGGGCGTCGAAGGTGTCGGCGAAGAGCTTGCGCACCGCATCCCAGAAGCCGACGTAGGTCGCCGGGCAGGAGCGCGGCGTCTTGCCGATCGGGGTCTGGTCGACTTCGAGCACGCGGCCGACCTGCTGCCAGCCGTGGAGGGCCTTGCAGCCGACGAGCGCCTGGTCGACCTCGTCGGGCTGGGCCTGGCCGCGGCGGCGGGCGCGGGTGGCCTCGGGGTCGCCCAGGCGGGCGCGCAGGTTGGCGTGGATGACGTCGCGCGCGAGGCTGGACTTGCCCGAGCCGGAGACGCCGGTGACCACGGTGAGGCGGGCGAGCGGGATGCGCACCGAAAGGGCGCGCAGGTTGTGCAGATTCGCGCCCTCGATGCGGATCGCCGCATGCTCGTCCGCCACTGCGCGGCGCGGACGCAGCGGGTGCTGCAGCGGGTGGCGGAAGCATTCGCCGGTGGCCGATTCGGGCGCGTTCAACAGGTCGTCGATGCGGCCTTCCGCCACCACGCGGCCGCCGCGCACGCCGGCGCCGGGGCCGAGGTCGATGACGTGGTCGGCGCGGCGGATGGTGTCCTCGTCGTGCTCCACCACCAGCAGGGTGTTGCCGCGGTCGCGCAGCGCTTCGAGGGTGTCGAGGAGCAGGCGGTTGTCGCGCGGATGGAGGCCGATGGTGGGTTCGTCGAGGATGTAGCACACCCCGCGCAGGTTGGAGCCGAGCTGGGCGGCGAGGCGGATGCGCTGCGCCTCGCCGCCCGACAGCGTGGGCGCGGCGCGGTCCAGCGCCAGGTAGCCGAGGCCGACGTGCTGGAGGAAGGCGAGGCGGCCGCGGATCTCGCTCACCAGGTCGCGGGCGATGTCGGTTTCGCGCGCGCTGAGCGCCAGATCGGCGAAGAAGGCGGCGGCCTTATCCACCGGCCAGGCGGCGAGCTGGTGCAGGCCGAGGTCGCGGAAGCGCACCGCGCGCGCCACCGGGTTGAGGCGCGCGCCCGCGCAGGCGGGGCAGGGCTCGTCGCTGACGATGACTTCTTCCGCATCGCCGAGGTCGAGCGCGTCCGGGTCCTCGATGCGCGCCGCGGTCTTCAACCCGGTGCCGTAGCACTTCGGGCACCAGCCGTGCTTGGCGTTGTACGAAAACAGGCGCGGATCGGGCTCGGGAAAGCCGCTGCCGCAGCTCGGGCAGGCGCGCAGGGTGGAGAAGGTGATCGGCGCCGCGCCGGGCGTGCCGGTGTCGAGCACCTTGATCACGCCCTTGCCGATCTCCAGCGCCTGTTCCACCAGCGCGCGCAGCGTGGCCTCGTGCTCCGGCTGCACCACCACCCTGCCGGCGGGCAGCTCGATGTTGTGCTCCTTGTAGCGGTCCAGGCGCGGCCATTTGGCGGTGGGCAGGTAATCGCCATCGACGCGCAGCTGGGCATGGCCCTTGGCCCGCGCCCACTTGGCGAGGTCGGTGTACAAGCCCTTGCGGTTGACCACCAGCGGCGCGAGGACTTCGACGGAGGCGCCGCGCAGCTCGCGCTGGAGCTGGGCGACGATGGCCTCGAAGCTCTGCGGCGTCACCGGCACCTCGCAGTCGGGGCAGAACTGCGTGCCCAGCTTCACGTACATCAGGCGCAGGAAAGGGTGGATTTCGGTCAGCGTCGCCACCGTGCTCTTCCTGCCGCCGCGGCTGGTGCGCTGCTCGATCGCCACCGTCGGCGGAATGCCGAACAAGCCGTCGACGTCGGGCCGGCTCGCGGGCTGGACGAACTGGCGGGCGTAGGCGTTGAGCGATTCCAGGTAGCGGCGCTGGCCCTCGCCGAAGACGATGTCGAAAGCCAACGTCGATTTGCCCGAGCCGGACAGGCCGGTGATCACGGTGAAGCGGTCGCGCGGAATCTGCAGGCTGACGTTCTTCAGGTTGTGCTCGCGGGCGTGGCGGATTTCAATCGCCGGAGCGGCGACGCGGTATTGCGCCCGTGCCTCTGCGGCGATGTGGGGGCGACCCGGCGGGTCGCCCCCACCCGACGGGGTGGCGGTTTCCATTCCCGTGCCACCGGTTTCCGTCCACGCGTCGTCGGTTTCCATTCCCGGTTTGCCCGTTCCCGTCCCCGCGCCGTCGGTTCCCATTCCGGCGCCGCCGGTTTCCACCCCCGTGCTGCCGGTTCCCGTCCCCGTGACGAATCCGTGACCGTAGGGGCGACCCGCCGGGTCGCCCCTACCCCCCGCTGCGGTCCCTGCCTGCCTGGCCCCGATTTCCCTCAGGGCCTCGGCGTAATCGCGCAACGCGGCGCCGGTGTGCGAATTGGGGTGCGCGCGCACCGTTGCGGGCGGGCCTTCGACGACGATCTCGCCGCCCTCTTCGCCGCCCTCGGGGCCGAGGTCGATGATCCAGTCGGCGGCAGCGATCACGTCGAGGTTGTGTTCGATGACGATCAGCGAATGGCCGGCCTGCAGCAGCTTGTCGAAGGCGCCGAGGAGCTTGGCGACGTCCTCGAAATGCAGGCCGGTGGTGGGTTCGTCGAAGAGGAACAGCAGGCCCGGTGCGGCCGCCTCCGCCAACGGGGAAATCGGCGGCCAGCGCCGATTTTCCGAGGCCGCAGATGCGTGGGCACCGTAGGGGCGACCCGCCGGGTCGCCCCTACCGTCGGCCGCGTTACCGGTTTCCCCAACCTTGTCCACAGACTTATCCACAGCACTGGCCTTGCGTACAGGTTTGCGCTGTGCGGCTTCGGCGAGGTGGCCGGCGAGCTTGAGGCGCTGCGCTTCGCCGCCCGATAGCGTCGGCACCGGCTGGCCGAGGCGCAGGTAGTCGAGGCCGACGTCGGCGAGCGGCGCGAGCGCGGCGAGGACTTTGGGATGTTCGCCGAACACGTCCAGCGCCTCGTGCACCGTCAGCGCCAGCACATCCGCCACCGACAGCCCGTTCCATTGCAATTCAAGCACTTCGGGCCGGTAGCGCTTGCCGTCGCAGTCCGGGCAGCGCAGCCAGACGTCGGACAGGAACTGCATCTCGACGTGCTCGAAGCCCGAGCCGGTGCAGGTCGGACAGCGCCCATGGCCGGCGTTGAAGCTGAAGGTGCCGGGCGTGTAACCGCGCTGCCTGGCCTCCGGCAGGGCGGCGAAGAGGGCGCGGATCGGGTCCCAGGCGCCGACGTAGCTCACCGGGTTGGAGCGCGAGCTTTTGCCGATCGGCGATTGGTCTACCATCACCACGCCGCGCAAGTTATCCACATCCTCGAGGCGGTCGAAGGCCCCCGGCGATTCGGCGGCTTCGCCGAAATGCTTGGCCAGCGCCGGGAACAGCACGTCCTGGATCAGCGTCGATTTGCCCGAGCCGGAGACGCCGGTGAGACAGGTCAGGCGCCGCAGCGGAAAGCCCACGCTGAGGTCGCGCAGGTTGTGCTGGCGCGCACCGACCAGCTTCAGCCGCGGCGTGTCGGTGTCCACCGGGCGCGGCGGGCGATCGACGTCGATGCGCTTCTGCCCCGCCAGCCAGGGCCCGGTCACCGAATCGGGGTTGGCGGCGATCTCCGCCGGGGTGCCGCGGGCGACGATGTTGCCGCCGCGCTCGCCGGGGCCGGGACCGATCTCGAGCAGGGCGTCGGCGGCGACCATCACCTGCGGGTCGTGCTCGACCACCACCAGGGTGTTGCCGGCGTCGCGCAGCCGCGTCATCACCCCGAGGATGCGGCCGATGTCGCGCGGGTGAAGGCCGATTGAAGGTTCGTCGAGCACGAACAGGGTATTCACCAGCGAAGTGCCGAGCGCGGTGGTCAGGTTGATGCGCTGCACCTCACCACCCGACAGGGTGCGCGACTGGCGGTCCAGGGTCAGGTAGCCGAGGCCGACGTCGGCAAGATAGGCGAGCCGGCTGCGGATCTCGCCGAGCACCAGCGCGGTGGCCTCGTCCGGCACGCCGGGGATGTGCAGCGCGGAGATCGCGTCACGGATGCGATCCACCGGCATCGCCATCAGCTCGTGGATCGCGAGGCCTGAAATTGGGGACAGACCACGTTTTCCGCGGAAATCGTGGTCTGTCCCCAATTTTCCCCGGTCGCCCGCCGGCAGCCGCCACAGCAGCGCATCCGGCTTCAGCCGCGCGCCGTGGCACGCCGGGCATTCGGTGTAGCTGCGGTAGCGCGACAGCAGCACGCGGATGTGCATCTTGTAGGCCTTGCTCTCGAGCCAGTCGAAGAAGTGGCGCACGCCGTACCAGTAGCGCGGCCACGAGCTGTCCCAGTTCTTCCACTTCGGGTCGCCCTCGAACAGCCACTGGCGATGCTCCGGCGGAAGGTCACGCACCGGGATGTCCATCGCCACGCCGGCCTTCTTCGCCATCTTCGCCAGGTCTTCCTGACACTCGCGGTAGCTCTCGGTCTGCCACGGTTTGATCGCGCCTTCGGCGAGCGTCTTCGATTCGTCCGGCACCACGAGGCCGAAATCCACCCCGATCACCCGGCCAAAGCCACGGCAGGTGTCGCAGGCGCCGATCGGCGAGTTGAACGAGAACAGGCCGGGCGTCGCTTCCGAATAGTGGATGTCGCAGTCGGCGCAATGCAGGCCGGAGGAATAGCGCCACACTGCTTCGTCCGGCGTGTGCTCCGACGCCACCCCCGCGCCCGACGCATGCACCGACAGCCGCCCATGGCCGCGCGCCAGCGCCGTCTCCAGCGCTTCGGCGAGGCGCGCATCTTCGGCGCTCGATGCGCGGAAGCGGTCCTGCACCACCTGCAGCACGTCCTGCCCTTCGGCGCCGGCCCCGGCGAGCCGTTCCTGGATGCGGGTGTAGCCCTGCGCGGCGAGCAGGCCGGTCACCTCCTCCTCGCTGAAGTTCGCCGGCACCGTCAGCGGAAAGCACACCACCAGGCGCGGATCGCCCTCGGCGGCCGCGCGCGCGCGCAGGTCGGCGGCGATGCTGGCGGCCGAATCGCGCCGCACCGGCTTGCCACAACCGCGGCAGTGCAGCTGCGCGGCGCGCGCGTAGAGCAGCTTGAAGTGGTCGGCGAGCTCGGTCATCGTCCCCACCGTCGAGCGCGAGGTGCGTACCGGGTTGGTCTGGTCGATCGCGATCGCCGGCGGCACACCCTCGATCCGATCCACCTGCGGCTTGTCCATGCGGTCGAGGAACTGGCGCGCATAGGGCGAGAAGGTCTCGACGTAGCGCCGCTGGCCCTCGGCGTACAAGGTGTCGAACACCAGCGAGGACTTGCCCGAACCGGACACGCCGGTGACCACCGTCAGGCGGTTGAGCGGCAGGTCGAGCGAGAGGTTGCGCAGGTTGTTCTGGCGCGCGCCGCGGATGCGGATGGCGTCGGCGACCGAGGCGGGGGCCGTCGAAACGGAAGAACCAAGCGGAATGTAGCGGGGTGCGGAGGCGGGCATGGGGAGCGAGGCGAAGGCGGAAGCCGCCATTTTAGGCGGCGGGGGCGCGTCTCGGACTCATGGGGGACTCAGTTCTGCAGATTCAGATGCGTCCGACCGGCAGCGGTCAGGCGGTATTGTTGCAGGCGGCTGTTGGGTTTGTCGGGCAGGGTGTGGGCGATGAGCCCGGCGTCGAGCAGGCGGCGTACGCCGCGGTTCAGTGCCCCACTCACGGAGGGAAGGCCGAGCCGGCCAGCCAATTCGGCCTTGCTCAGCGCGCCTGCGCTCAAGGCCACCAGAATGCGCCGCGCCTGCGACTCTGCCCCCGACTCTGCCCCCGACTCTGCCCCCGACTCGCCCCCCGACTCTGGCTGCGACCCGGCCTCGGTCTGGCCGGCCGTCGCGCCATCTGCCAGCGGCGGCAGCATCACCGTCACGCGAAAGATTGATTCCTCGCGCAGGATCGGATCCTGTCCACCGAAGGCACGGGCGTACCTGAACAGGTTGCGCACGCCCGAACCCAGCTCCTCGGCCCACTGCATCTCGCGGAACACGCGGGCGATGGCCGGGTTCTTCGGCGAGGGCGCGAAGTCGTCCGGGCGCAGCAGGCCCAGGCCATGGGGGTTGTTGCTGTTCTCGGTGAGCACCCGGTCGCGCAGGATGATCAGCTTGGCCGGGAAGGGGTTGAGGTATTCGCGGTGGATCAGCAGGTTGGCCACCACCTCGCGGAAGATGCGGTCGCGCAGGCTGACGCGTCGGCTGCCCTCCAGGTAGAAGGGGTCGGCGATGTGCTTGTTCACGAAAGCCATCAGCCGGTCGTAGCTTTCCAGCAGGTTGGTGCGGATGTCGTCGCGGTCGTCGTAGCGGTCGAGGTCATGCACGCGCAGGATGGCGTCGGTGCGGTGGTGCGGGACCACGCCCAGCACCACCTCGTCGCGGCCGAACAGCAGGGCGCCGGCCATCGAGATGCCTTCGGCGCCGGTCTGGTAGTCGCGCTGGTACAGGCGGGCGCTTTTCAGCAACTCCAGGTCGTCCAGCTCGGCCCAGGGGTGGCCGGCGCGTTGCAGGCGCACATTGCGGCGCACGCGCTCGATCAGATCGCTGCGCAGGTCGGTGAGGCGGATGTGCGGAAAGATGCGGTTCTCGCTGTAGCCGACCTGCTTGCGCAGGTACAGCTCGGCCAGCAGCTGGCCGTGGCCGGTGATGTCGAAGTCGCCATCCTCGTTGCGGCTGTAGATGCGCTGGTTGCAGCTGTGCACCTGCGAGCTTTCCGGCACGCTCAGCACCAGCAAGGTCTGCCCCTCCAGCTCCACCGGCTCGGCCACCAGCGGCATCGGCGGGTTGATCTTCTGTGGGTTGTGCAGGGTGTTGGCGAGGTCCTTGCGCATCTGCGCCAGCGCCTCGGGGGCGATGCCGGTCACCGTGCCGTCGTCCGCCGCGCCCAGCACCAGGGTGCCGCCGCGCTGGTTGAGGAAGGCGCAGATGGTTTCGTAGGTGTCGCGGTTGAGCGCTTCGCGGGCGCGCTTGAACTCGACGGTCAGCCCCTCGCCACCGCGCAGCAGTTGGGCCAGATGTTCTGGAGTCATGCCTCGGCCCTGTGCGGACAGCCGTGCCTTGCGGTGGGTTGTTTGGCTGGGTGTTCGGTGCGGATGCGCTCCGTGTCGGGTGTGACACCTTTTCGGGCGGTAACGCTGAAGGGTGGGTTGAGCAAGGCATGCAGCGCCTGCTGCCAGCTCTTGATGGCCTCTGGATCGTCCTGGCCGGGTGCCCCCACACGTCTTGCAAATGCAAGCATTCGCTCGGCCAGGTCTTCGGCAAATGCAACCGGCACGCCGACTTGACGCAGATACTCGGCCGCCATGTAGTGATTGCCGGACTTCTTGGGGAACCTCAGTAGCTCAATGGTTGTTCGGATCGCAGGAGAGAGAAAGTCCCGGAGCAGTCCGAGGAAGGGAACGTCGCTTCCCTTAATTCTCAATCGAAGCTGTTCTTCGGCGACTGATATGGTTTGCAGGCTCATCTCGCTGGGTTCCAGACTGTTGTGTGGCGACTTGATCACTGGAATCGTTGCAGTACAGACTGCTTGGTGGGATGTCATTATCCATGTTGCACGCCCTCGTAACATATGGAATGCATACCACTTTGGAGACATTCTTCCTGGTTCTCGCTGCAAGGTGGGCAGCAGCAGGCGGCTCACTCAGCCACCGTGCGCATCCAGCCGCGCACGGCCACACATCCGGAAAATCTGGCATCGAATTTGCTGTGATAAATTCCGTATCGCACCGGGATCTGCCGCAGTGGCCCCCGAGCTCACGACCACGCCTGAACCGACCTGCCGTTCGATCCCTCTTCGATGCTGCTCGCCGCCCTCATTTTCCTTCCTTTCCTCGGCAGCATCGTCGCCGCCCTGATGCCGCAGGGCGCCCGCAACTACGAGTCCTGGCTGGCGATCGCGGTGGCGGTGGGGGGGATGGCGATCGTCGGGACGCTGTTTCCGCAGATCGCCGGCGGCGAGGTCGTGCGCGAGGAGTTCGCCTGGCTGCCGGCGAACGGGCTGAACTTCGTGCTGCGGGTCGATGGCCTGGCGTGGGTGTTCGCCATGCTGGTGCTGGCGATCGGGCTGCTGGTGGTTCTCTACGCGCGCTACTACATGTCGCCGGAAGATCCGGTGCCACGCTTCTTCGCTTTCCTGCTCGCCTTCATGGGCTCGATGCTGGGGGTGGTGCTGTCGGGCAACCTGGTGCAGCTGGTGGTGTTCTGGGAACTCACCAGCCTCACCTCCTTCCTGCTGATCGGTTACTGGCACCACCGCGCCGACGCCCGCCGCGGTGCGCGCATGGCGTTCACGGTGACCGCGACCGGCGGCCTGTGCCTGCTCGCCGGGGTGCTGGTGCTCGGCCACATCGTCGGCAGCTACGACCTCGACACGGTGCTCGCCGCCGGTGACGCCGTCCGCGCTCACGACCTCTACCGGCCCGCCCTGGTGCTGATCGCGCTCGGTGCGCTGACCAAGAGCGCCCAGTTCCCCTTCCACTTCTGGCTGCCGCACGCGATGGCGGCGCCCACCCCGGTGTCGGCCTACCTGCACTCGGCGACGATGGTGAAGGCGGGGGTGTTCCTCCTCGTGCGCTTGTGGCCGGCGCTCGCGGGCACGCCGGAATGGACCTGGATCGTCGGTGGCGCAGGGGTGTGCACCCTGCTGATCGGTGCCTTCGTCGCCATCTTCCAGCACGACCTCAAGGGCCTGCTGGCCTACTCGACGATCAGCCACCTCGGCCTGATCACGGTGCTGATCGGTATCGGCACGCCGCTGGCGATCGTCGCGGCGATCTTCCACATCCTCAACCACGCCACCTTCAAGGCCTCGCTGTTCATGGCCGCGGGCATCATCGACCATGAATCGGGCACCCGCGACCTGCGCCTGCTGCGCGGCCTGCGCCATTCGTTGCCGGTGACCGCGACGCTGGCGATCGTCGCCAGCGCGGCGATGGCGGGGGTACCGCTGCTGAACGGCTTCCTGTCCAAGGAAATGTTCTTCGCCGAGACGCTGCACGTCGGCGGCGATCGCAACTGGTGGATGTCTTACGCCGCGGTGGCGATGGGCATGTTCAGCGTGGCCTACTCGCTGCGCTTCATTTCGGTGTTCTTCGGCGCGCCGGCGCAGGGCTTGCCGCGCGAGCCGCACGAACCGCCGCGCTGGATGCGCTTTCCGGTCGAACTGCTGGTGCTCGCCTGCCTCGTCGTCGGCATTGCCCCCGGGATCAGCATCGGGCCGCTGCTGCACCTCGCGGTGGTGGCGACCCTGGGCGAGGCAACGCCGGACTACGACCTGGCGGTGTGGCACGGCGTGAACCTGCCGCTGCTGATGAGCGTGGGCGCGCTCGTCGGCGGGGTGCTGCTGTACGCGGTGCTGCGCCGCCACTTCGACCTCGCGCAGCGCGAGCGCGTGCCGCTGATTCACCGCTTCAACGGCGCCCAGGCTTACGAGACCACCATGCTGCAGCTCACCCGCAGCGCGGAGTGGCTGCTGCACCGCGTCGGCACGCGCCGGCTGCAGCCGCAGTTGCTGCTGATGATGATGGCGCTGCTGGGGATGCCGCTGCTGCTCGCCGGCGCGCCGCCGGCGTGGACCGCGGTCCCGCGGCAGGGCTTCGATCCGCTCTTCGCCGGAGTCTGGGCGATCGGCGCCGGCTGCGCCGTGGCCGGGGCGTGGATGGCGAAATACCACCGCCTCGCCGCGCTCACGCTCGTCGGTGGCACCGGCATCGTCACCGCGGCGACCTTCCTGTGGCTGTCGGCGCCCGACCTCGCGCTGACCCAGCTGATGGTGGAGACGGTGACCACGGTGCTGATCCTGCTCGGCCTACGCTGGCTGCCGCCGCGGATCGAGTCGATCGCCGGCCCGGTCCAGCCGCTGTGGCGGGTGTGGGCGCGCCGTGCGCGCGACCTCGCGCTCGCGCTCGGTGGCGGCGCGGCGCTGGCGGCGCTGACCTATGCGGTGCTGGTGCACCCGGCCTCGGACACGATCGCCGACTTCTTCCTCCTCAACGCCCTCGGCGGCGGCGGCGGCAGCAACGTGGTGAACGTGCTGCTGGTGGACTTCCGCAGCTTCGATACCCTGGGCGAGATCACCGTCCTCGCCATCGTCGCGCTCACCGTCTATGCCCTGCTGCGCCGCTTCCGCCCCGCGCCCGAGAGCGCGGGCATTCCGCCGCAGCAGCGCTTCGAGGCCGACCCGGCGAGCGGGCAGAGCCCCGCCGAGCAGGCCAACAGCGGCTACCTGCTGGTGGCAGGCATCTATCTGCGCCTGCTGCTGCCCTTCATGGGCGTGATCGCGGTGTATTTCTTCATGCGCGGCCACAACCTGCCGGGCGGCGGCTTCGTCGCCGGCCTCATCTTCGCGGTGGCGATCCTCGTCCAGTACATGCTCGCCGGCACGGTGTGGGTCGAGAGCCACGTGCACCTGCGCCCGCACCGCTGGCTCGGCTTCGGCCTGCTGCTGGCGTGCGCCACCGGCCTCGGCGCCTGGCTGTTCGGCCATCCCTTCCTCACCACCCATACCGCCCATGTGGACTGGCCGCTGGTGGGCGAGCTGCACCTGCCGAGCGCCTTCGTGTTCGACCTCGGGGTGTTCGCGGCGGTGGTCGGGACCACGATGCTGATGCTGGTGGCGCTCGCCCACCAGTCGCTGCGCGCGCATCGCCAGCCCGGCGAGGAAGCGGCGGCGGACGGACCGGCGGCGGCGGACGGGGGGAGGGCTTGATGGAAGCGGTGTTTGCGATCGCCGTCGGCGTGGTGTTCGGCGCGGGGATCTGGCTGATTCTGCGCCCGCGCACGTTCCAGCTCATCATCGGGCTGCTGCTGATGTCCTACGCGGTCAATCTGTTCATCTTCGCGATGGGGCGGCTGTGGGTGGACAAGCCCCCGATCACGCCCGCCCCGGGCATTGATCCGGCGCAGTTCGCCGACCCGCTGCCGCAGGGCCTGGTGCTGACCGCGATCGTGATCGGCTTCGCCACCACCGCGCTCTACCTGGTGCTGATGATCGGCGCGCGCGGGCTGTCGGGCAGCGACCACGTCGATGGCGAGGAGCCGCAGCAATGAGCGTGCTGCCCTGGCTCAACCACCTCATCATCGTCCCCGTGCTGCTGCCGCTGATGGTGGGGGCGCTGATGATCCCGATCCACCAGAAGCGCCACGGGCTCAAGTTCGCCCTCGGCCTGGCGAGCGGGGTGCTGCTGTGGGTGGTTGCAGTCGCGCTGCTGGTGCTGGCCGACGGCGGCCACTGGCCGGGCGGCATCGGCGTATATCTGGCCGCCAACTGGGCGGCGCCGTTCGGCATCGCGCTGGTGGCCGACCGCCTCTCGGCGCTGATGCTGGTGCTCACCGCGACGATCGCGCTCGCCGTGCTGGTGTTCTCGGCGCGGCGCTGGGACCGCGTCGGGGTGAGCTTCCATCCGCTCTTCCAGTTCCTGCTGATGGGACTCAACGGCGCCTTTCTGACCCACGACCTGTTCAACCTTTTCGTCTTCTTCGAGGTCATGCTGGCGGCCTCTTACGGTCTCGTGCTGCACGGCTACAACCTGCGCCGGATCCAGGCCGGGATGCAGTACCTCGCGGTGAACCTGGTGGCTTCGCTGCTGTTCCTGATCGGGGTGGCGCTGATCTACGCCGCCTCCGGCACGCTCAACATCGCCGACCTCGGCGCCCGCGTGGCCCTGCTCGGGGCGCAGGACGCCTGGCTGCTGCAGATCGGCGCAGTGGTGCTGGCGCTCGCGTTCCTGACCAAGGGCGCGATGTGGCCGCTCGGCTTCTGGCTACCCACTACCTACGCTTCGGCTTCGGCACCGGTGGGGGCGATGCTGGTGCTGATGACCAAGGTCGGCGTGTATGCGGTGCTGCGGGTATGGCTGGCGGTGTTTGGCGCGGGGGACGCGGGCGGCGCGGGGGACGCTGCGCACGCCCTGCAAGGCTTCGGTTTCGCCGCGCTGACGGTCGGCGGCATGGCGACCCTGCTGTTCGGTGCGATCGGCATGCTGGCAAGCCAGGATGGCGGGCGCATGGCGGGCTACGGCGCGATCGTGTCCTCGGGCACGCTGCTCGCGGTAATCGGCCATTCGGGCGGCGCGGTGCTGGCTGCGGGGCTGTACTACCTGCTCGGCTCGACGCTGGCGATGGCGGCCTTCATGCTGCTGATCGAGCTCACCGAGCGCATCCGCCCGCCGGGCGCGGCGCTGATCGCGATCACGATGGAGGCGTTCGCGATCGAGGACAAGCCGGAGGACCCGGTCGGCGTCGGCATTCCCGGCACGCTCGCCTTCCTCGGCCTGAGCTTCGCCGCCTGCGCCCTGGTGATCGCGGGAATGCCGCCGCTGGCGGGCTTCGTCGCCAAGTTCAGCCTGTTCCACGCGATGCTCGCCGCGTCATCGGACAAGGTGCCGGCCATGACCTGGCTGCTGATCGCGCTGATGGTGATCGGCGGGCTGGCGGCGATCATCGCGCTGATGCGCCTGGGAGTGCGCACCTTCTGGGCTGCGGGGGCAGTGACGCCGCCGCGCCTGCAGTTTTCCGAGGCGCTGCCGGTGGGCGCGCTGGTGATGCTGTGCGTGCTGCTGACGGTGCAGGCGGACACGGTGTTCGACTACCTCGGGCGCACCACCGACGGGCTGCTGCGCGGCGCCGACTACACCGTGCGCGTGCTCGGCGAGCCCACGGTGCAGCGGCTTCCCGCCGCCGAGGGGGGGCGATGAGACGCTGGCTGCCTTCGCCGCTGCTGTCGCTGGCGCTGCTGCTGATGTGGCTGCTGCTCAACCAGAGCGCGGCGCCGGCGCACTGGCTCCTTGGCGCCGTGCTCGGCCTCGTCGCGCCGCTGCTCGCGCGCCCGCTGCAGCCCCATGGCCATGCGCGCCTCCGCCGCCCGCTGGCGCTGTTCCGGCTGTTGTGGATGGCGGCGATCGAGATCGTGCGCTCCTGCTTCAACGTCACCCAGATCATCCTGCTGCGGCGCTCGGCCGACGTGAACTCGCAGTTCATCCACGTGCCCCTCGACCTGAAGAGTCCCCACGGCCTGGCGCTGCTGTCCTGCCTGATCAATTCGACTCCCGGCACGGTATGGGTGGAGATCCTCCCCGAGCGCTACGAACTGCTGCTCCACGTCTTCGATCTGCACGACGAGGCGTGGTGGGTGCAGACCATCAAGACGCGTTACGAACAGCCCATCATCGAGGTGTTCGAGACCCCCGAAACCCGAGGAGACCGGAGATGACGACGGCGACGCTGCTCTCGGCGGCGATTTTTTTCGCGCTCGCCTGCGTGGTGCTGGCGATGCTGCTGTGCACGCTGCGCCTGATGATCGGCCCATCCGCGCAGGACCGCGTGCTCGCCCTCGACACGCTGTGGATGTGCGTGATGGTGCTGGCGCTGCTGCTGGGCATCCGCCACGGCAGCCAGATCTATTTCGAAGCGGCGCTGATCATCGCCCTGCTCGGCTTCGTGTCCACGATCGCGCTCGCCAAGTTCCTGATGCGCGGGGAGGTGATCGAATGAACGGCGCCGAATCCCTGCCCTGGTGGGCGGCCGTCCCGGTCGCCTTCCTGCTGGTGCTGGGCGGCTTCATCACCGTCATCGGCACGCTCGGCCTGGCGCGGCTGCACAGCTTCTACCAGCGCATCCACGGCCCGGCGATCACGATCGCGCTCGGCGCCGGCTGCATCCTGGTGGCGTCGATGCTGTACTTCAGCGTGACCCAGTCGCGCCTCGTGATCCACGAACTGCTGATCAGCGGCTTTGTGCTGATGACCGCGCCCGTGGTGTCGATGCTGATCATGCGTGCGGCGGTGTATCGGGACCTGCGCGCCGCCCGCGAGGCGGATGCGGGCGGCGACGCGGGCAACTCCTGAATCAGGCGAGCGGTTTCGCTTTCCGCGCCGCGTACCACAGGCTTGCGGCCACCGCGCAGGCGAGGAGGGTGGCCACCACCGCCAGCGACACCAGCACCGGAACCTTCACCCACTCGACGATCAGCATCTTGGTGCCGATGAAGACCAGGATCGCGGCCAGTCCATACTTGAGCAGCTCGAAGCGGTCGCCGAGGTCGGCGAGCAGGAAGTACATCGCGCGCAGGCCAAGGATGGCGAACAGGTTCGAGGTCAGCACGATGAAGGGGTCGGTGGTGATGGCGAAGATCGCCGGGATGCTGTCGACGGCGAAGATCACGTCCGAGATCTCGACCAGCACCAGGGCGAGGAACAGCGGCGTCATCATGCGCACGCCGTCGCGCACCACGAAGAAACGTTCGCCTTCGAGCTTCTCGGTGACCGGGTAATGGTTGCGGATCCAGCGGATGAGGGGGTTCTTTTCCAGATCGGGGTCGTGCTCGGAAAACCACGCCATCTTGATGCCGGTGACGACGAGGAAGGCGCCGAAGAGGTAGAGGATCCAGTGGAACTCGGTGATCAGCCAGCTGCCGGCGAAGATCATCACCGTGCGCAGCGCGATCGCGCCGACGATGCCGTACAGCAGCACGCGGCGCTGCAGCTCGAGCGGCACCGCGAAGAAGCTGAAGATCATCATCCAGACGAAGACGTTGTCGACCGCGAGCGATTTCTCGACCAGGTAGCCGGTGACGAAGGCGAGCGTCTTCTCGTTGGCCAGGGCGCGTCCCAGCGTGCCGTCGAGGTACCACCACAGCCCGCCGGCGAACAGCAGCGAGACCGTCACCCAGGCGAGCGACCAGCCTGCCGCTTCCTTCAGCGACACCCGGTGCCGCGTGCCGCCGCCGAAGGCGAACAGGTCCACCAGCAGCATCGTTGCCACGATGGCGGCAAAGGCCGCCCACATCCACCACGTTCCAATCGATTCCATCGCGCGCTCCGCACAAAACAAAACAAAAAGGGCCTGTTCCCGAAGGACACAGACCCTTGCCCCTACTTTGCGCGCACGGACCTTGCCCTTGGGCAAGGTCTCGCTTGCAACGAACTCGTTGCCTGCAGCACCGGGAGACTGTCTGCGACAATCCTGCCGTGATGACGATGCTGCAGCGTGAAAAGCTACTCCCCTTGATGGAGCGCGAGTGTAGATTGCGCCGCGGCAAAGTCAAGAGGCGCGGCGGCCCCGGTCCCCTCCCGGCGGTCGACATGCCCATCCATCTCGGGCATGATCGAATTCGTCCCAACGGATCAAGGATTGCGCGGGGTGTCATGCACTCCGCCTTATGAGTCGTTTTTTCGCCCCCCGGAGAATTCTCTCTGCATTCCCGGACGATGGAAACCGCCCGTCTCCGGAAGACGTCCCAGGCCGGGTGTTGTCCCTGGGTCGTACAACGCTTGCCCCCGCACACGAAACGCGCGAAGCCTGCTGTGATCGGGCTCGTCGGGCTCGCCTCGCGCCTTTGCGGCGATCCCGGGCGCGTTTCCTGCCGTCTTTGTTCGGCCGCGCCTGCGGGCAGCGCCCCGCTCGCCCCCGCTCCTGCTCCCACTCCTACGCCCTTCGCTGACCCCACACCATGGAAATTGCCCTACTGATTGCCCTCATCGTGCTCAACGGTGTCTTCGCGATGTCCGAAATCGCGCTCGTGACCGCGCGCCGCGCTCGACTCGCCCGGCTCGCGGAAGATGGAGACGGCTCGGCCCAGGTGGCGATGAAGCTCGGCGAGGATCCGACCCGCTTCCTGTCCACGATCCAGATCGGCATCACCTCGATCGGCATCCTCAACGGCATCGTCGGCGAGGCGGCTCTGGCAGGCCCGCTCGCGGACTGGCTGCAGTCGCTGGGCGTGGAGCAGCGCATCAGCGAAGTCGGCTCTACCGTCCTGGTGGTCGTGGTCATCACCTACGTCTCGATCGTGGTCGGCGAACTCGTCCCCAAGCGCATCGGCCAGATCAACCCCGAAGGGATTGCCCGTCTCGTGGCGCGGCCGATGAACGTGCTGGCCATCGCTTCGCGCCCCTTCGTTCATCTGCTGGCCGGTTCGACCGCGATCCTGCTGCGCTTGATGGGCCAGCGTGAAACAGGCGGCCCGAGCGTGACCGAGGAGGAGATCCACGCCCTGCTCAACGAGGGCTCCGAAGCCGGTGTCATCGAGAAGAGCGAACACGAGATGGTGCGCAACGTGTTCCGCCTCGACGACCGCCAGATCGGCTCGCTGATGGTGCCGCGTGCCGACATCGTCACGGTCGACGCCGATCGCCCGCTCGACGAGAACCTGGCCATGGTGGCCGAATCGGCGCATTCGAGCTTCCCGGTGTGCAGGAACGGGCTCGACGACATTCTCGGCATCGTCAGCGCCAAGCAGATCTTCGCCCAGATGCTGCGCGGCGAAACCGTCGATCTGACCAGGAATCTGCAGGCGCCGGTCTATGTGCCCGAATCGCTCACCGGGATGGAACTGCTCGACCAGTTCCGCGCCTCCGGCACCTATGTCGTCTTCGTGATCGACGAATATGGCGAGGTGCAGGGCATGGTGACCCTGCACGACGTCATCGAGTCGGTGACTGGCGAATTCCTGTCGCACGACACCGAGGAGGCATGGGCGATACAGCGCGAGGACGGATCCTGGCTGCTCGACGGGCTGATCCCGATCGTCGAGCTCAAGGACCGCCTGGGCATCAAGTCGGTGCCTGAAGAGGAGAAAGGCCGCTACCACACCCTGTCGGGCATGGTCATGTGGCTGCTCGGGCGCCTGCCGAACACGGGCGATATCTCTACCTGGGAGAACTGGCGTTTCGAGGTCGTCGACCTCGATGGCAAGCGCATCGACAAGGTGCTGGCGACACAACTGCCGGAACCCGCCCCCGAAGTCGCCGCCGATGCGCCTCAGGCCCCTGCCCAGAGCTGACACTGCGCTGCCACGGAGCTCCGGTAAGCGGACCGCGAGGATGACCGGCCCAGTGAGCGCCGGGCGATTGGGTCAGGCGAAGGGGTCCGGATCCTGGATCCAGGCGGGAATGTCGCGCTGGCCGTGCAGTACGCGCCAGACATCGATATGGTCCGGTCGTTCGATGTAGAAGACATGGTAGGGGTAGTGCGACAGCGCCCAGGAGCGTAGGCCGGGAAGGTTCAGCTCATGGCCGTAGCGAAGCGTACCCGTGCCGGGATGGCGGGCGATATGGGCATAGCCCCGTTCCAGGGCATCGATGAAACCGAGCGCAACCGATGAGGAAGCCTCTTCGAGGTAGTAGGCGATCGCGTCGTCGATGTCCTGGTTGGCCTGCTCACGCGGAACAACGGGTTTGACCTTCACCCCTGGGAGACCGGCTTGGCTGCCCTGCGCACCCTCTCACGCAGACCTTCGAAGTAGGCGCCGTCGGCCGGAGATGCCGGCGCAGTGGCTGCGCCGACCAGCAGCACTCCACGCAAGCGCTGACGATCCTGGTCCTTGCGGATCAATTCGCGCACGTACTCGCTACTGGTGCCATAGCCGCGTTCGCTCACCTGCTCGTCCACGAAGGATTTCAGGCTGTCGGGCAGGGAAATGTTCATCGTGCTCATGGGCGCAGGCTAGTCTGCTTGGCAAAATTTGGCAATGCCGTGCGTCCGTCTCCGTCCCGCCAGTCACGCTGGGCGACGGCTTCCCGGCAGCGCCGATGACTGCAACAGGCCGGGAGTTCGCATCCGCCCGGCAGAGAAGCTGTGTTCAGCGCTGGCCGGGCGGGAGGGGGCGCCAGGGGTCGGGCAGCTTCAGCGTGCCGGAATCGGAGAAGCGCAGGCCGCCCAGCAGTCCGCCGGCGAGCCGGCCGCGCAGGGTGTAGGGCACTTCGGCGCTGGGCGTGCCTTCGAGCGCGTCGAGCGCCTGGCGGAGTACGGCGACGGCGGACACCGACACCGGGAGCTCGATCAGCGCTTCGCCGAAGCGCGGCACGCTGCCCTGGCGGTCGCTGACCCCGGTGGCGAAAGGCTTGCCGTTGAGGTCCAGCTCCAGCGTGAGACCGTCGAAATCGATCGCGCGCTCGTTCGGGTTCTGCACCCGCAGCTTCACCGCGAAGCGGATTTCCATGCCCTGGCCGGGCAACGGTTCGATGCCGACGACGTTGATCCGTAGCGGTTCGCGCAGCCCCAGGCTGGCACAACCGGCGAGGACGAGGACGAGCGCCACGAGCAGGGCGGCGGCAGGGCGGAGCGGAACGGGGAAGGCTGGGCGGAACATCGCGGGCTCCTTCGTCGACAGGGGCGGGGACATTCTACGTCCGGCGTCGCGCCCTCCGCTCGTGCGCGGCGTTTCGGCCACGGCGCGCCGGGGGTGGACAGGGGCGGGGCGTCCGGCCCAATCTGGAGTCTTGCGCGAACGAAGGGGAGAACCGGTGCCGAAGACCGCAAACACCGCCCGCGGCGCGCCTGCCGCCGTGCCGGACGGGGCCCCGGCGATGCCTGCCGATGCCGCCGCGGGGGTCCGCCGCCTGTCCGCGCTGCGCGGCCTGCTGCCTTTCCTGCGCCCCTATTGCAGCCGGGTCGTGCTCGCCTTCGTGCTGCTGTGCCTGGGTTCGGCCACCCTGCTGGCGATGCCGGTCGTGTTCGGCGACCTGATCGACGCCGGCTTCGGCACGGGGGGGACGGTGGAGGGCGCGCTGCCCGGCGGGATCGGCCAGATCGGCGGCGACGGACGGTTCGTCGCGCTGTTCGTCCTTGCGCTGTTCTGGGCGGTGGTGGTGGCGGCGCGCTACTACGCGGTGTCGTGGGTCGGCGAGCGGGTGACTGCCGACCTGCGCTGCGCGGTCTATGCGCGTGTGCTGGGACAGTCGCCGCAGTTCTTCGAGACCTTGCAGACCGGCGAAGTGTTGTCGCGGCTGAGCGGCGACGCCACCCTGGTGCAGACCGTGGTCGGCAGCTCGGTGTCGATGGGGCTGCGCAGCCTGTTCCAGTTCATCGGCGGGATGGCGATGCTGGCGGTTACCAGCGTGCACCTGTTCGCCCTGATCTGCGGCCTGATGGCGCTGCTCGCGCTGCCGATCGCGGCGATCGGGCGGCGGGTGCGGGCGTTGTCGCGCGAATCGCAGGACCGCATCGCCGACGCTTCCGCGCTGGCGGGCGAGATCCTCAACGCGATGCCCACCGTGCAGGCGTTCGCCCAGGAAGAGCGGGAGGCGCGGCGCTTCGCCGAGCGCACCGAGACCAGCTTTCGCACTGCGTTGCGGCGCACCCGGGTGCGGGCGCTGCTGGCCGCGCTGATCATCGCCGCGGTGATGGGCACGATCGTCTTCGTGCTGTGGATCGGCGCGCGCCAGGTGCAGGCCGGCACCCTCAGCCTCGGCGAGCTGGGAGCCTTCGTCCTCTATGCCGGGCTGGTGGCGGGGGCGGCCGGCACGCTGGCCGAAGTGTGGGGCGAGGTGATGCGCGCCAGCGGCGCCGCCGAGCGCCTGCTCGAGCTGCTGCAGGCCGAGTCGGCGATCCGCGAGGCGAGCGCGCCGCCGCCGCCGCGGCAGGCGGCGCAGGTGGGGATCGTCTTCGATCATGTGAGCTTCGCCTATCCGGCGCGGCCCGGCGTGCGGGCGCTCGACGACATCTGCCTCGAAGTCGCGCCCGGCGAGCGGGTGGCGCTGGTGGGGCCGTCGGGGGCGGGCAAGACCACGCTGTTCCAGCTCCTGCTGCGTTTCTACGACGTGTCGGCGGGCGGCATCCGCATCGATGGCGAGGACATCCGCGCGCTTGCGCTGCGCGACCTGCGCCGCGGCATCGCCTTCGTGCCGCAGGAGCCGGTGATCTTTTCCGCCAGCGCGCTGGAGAACATCCGCTACGGGCGGCCGACGGCGAGCGACGACGAAGTGGTCGCAGCGGCGCAGGCCGCCGCCGCCGACGCCTTCATCGCCCGCCTCCCCGAAGGCTACGCCACCTTCCTCGGCGAGCGCAGCACCCGCCTGTCCGGCGGCCAGCGCCAGCGCATCGCGATCGCGCGCGCGATCCTCGGCGGCGCCCGCCTGCTGCTGCTCGACGAGGCCACCAGCGCGCTCGACGCCGAATCCGAGGCCCTCGTCCAGCAGGGGCTGGCCGCGGCGATGGTAGGGCGCACCACGCTGATCATCGCCCACCGCCTGGCGACCGTGCAGCAGGTGGATCGCATCGTCGTCATCGACCATGGGCGCATTGTCGAGACCGGCACGGCGGCCGACCTGCGCCGCCAGGGGGGCCTCTACGCGCGCCTGGCGGCGTTGCAGCTGGAGTCGTGAGCGGGCGCGGGGCGAGCCGCGCGATCCTGCGGCGCCGGCCCGGCTCATTTATCATCCGTTGCGCCGCCTTGCCCGCCGCTCTTCCCCCGACTTCATCCGAGACGTCCCGATGCCCCGCTTCCTCCACACCGCCGACTGGCAGATCGGCAAGCTGTTCGGCCAGTTCGAGCCCGACGAAGCCGCGCTCCTCGCCGAAGCGCGTTTTGTCGCGGTCGAGCGTCTTGCCCGCCTCGCCCAGGAGCATGCGGTCGATGCGGTGCTGGTGGCGGGCGACGTGTTCGACGCCCAGACCGTCGCCGATCGTACCATCCACCGCCTGTTCAACGCGCTGGCCGGCTTTGCCGGGCCGTGGCTGCTGCTGCCCGGCAACCATGATGCTGCCCTCGCCGAGTCGGTGTGGACGCGCGCGGCGCGCCTGCGCGCGATCCCGCCCAACGTCCGCGTCTGCCGCGAGGCGCGGCCGGTGCTGCTCGAAGCGGCCGGGATCGCGGTGCTGCCGGCGCCGCTGACCCAGCGCAATACCTTCAACGACCTCACCGAGTGGTTCGCCGGCGCCGACACCCCGCCCGCTTTGGTGCGCGTCGGTCTCGCCCACGGCAGCGTCCAGGGCATCCTCGCCGAGGACATCGACGCCGCCAACCCGATCGCAGCCGACCGCGCCGCATCGGCCCGGCTCGACTACCTCGCGCTCGGCGACTGGCACGGCACCCGCCGGATCGATGCCCGCTGCTGGTACGCCGGCACGCCGGAGACCGACCGCTTCCGCGCCAACGATTCCGGCCAGGCGCTCCTCGTCGAGCTTGCCGCGCCCGGCGCGCTGCCCGCGGTCAGCGTGCTCGCCACCGGGCGCTATCGGTGGCAGGCGCTCAGCGCCGAGCTGCAGGTGGCCAGCGACGTCGACCGCCTGCTCGCGGAGCTTGCCGGCTTTGGCGCGGACGACGTGGTCCAGCTCGAAGTCGGCGGCCGCAGCGATCTTGCCGGCCATCGCCGCCTCACCGATGCGATCGGCCAGGCCCGGGGGCGCGCGCGCAGCCTGGTCGCCGAGCTCGGCGCGCTGCAGCTCGAACCGACCGTCGCCGACCTCGAGGGCCTCGCCGCCGACGGCTATCTGGGCGAAGTCATCGCCCGCCTGCAAGCCGCCCAGCACGGCGCCGAGCCGGCGGCGGCGCAGACCGCGCGCGACGCCCTGGTGCTGCTCGCCGGCCTCCTCGAATGCCGCTCCCCGGCCGCGGCCGGTGCCGCGGTCGCTTCCGCCGCTGCGCCCGGAGGGGACCGATGAAGCTCACCCGCATCCGCGTCGACCAGTTCCGCCAGTTCCGCCGCGCGCTTGAAATCGATCGCCTCGACCCCGGCCTGAACCTGTTCACCGGCCCCAACGAGGCGGGCAAGAGCACCCTGGTCGCCGCCATCCGTGCCGCCTTCTTCGAGCGCCACCGCTCCGCCAGCGTGGACGATCTGCGCCCCTGGGGCGATCCCGCCGCCGCGCCCACGGTGGCGCTCGACTTCGAACTGGACGGCCAGCCCTGCCGGCTGGTGAAGACTTTTCTGGCGAAAAAGCGCTGCACGCTGCAGATCGGGAGCGAGACGGTCGACGGCGAGGAGGCCGAAAACCGCCTCGCTGCGCTGCTCGGCTTCCAGCACGCCGGACGCGGCGCGAGCAAGGCCGAGCACTGGGGCATTCCGGGGCTGCTGTGGATCGAGCAGGGCGGCGCGCAGGCGCTGCGCGAAGCGGTCGGCCACGCCGGCGATCATCTGCGCGGCGCGCTCGAACGCGCGCTCGGCGAAGTCGCCGCCAGCGGCGGCGATGCCCTGCTTGCCACCGTGGAGGCGCAGCGCGCCGAACTGCTCACCGAAGCCGGCGGCCGCCCGCGCGGGGCCTACAAGGAGGCGCTCGAAGCCGAGGCCGCCCTGGCCGGCGAGCTGGGCGTGCTCGACGATGCGATCGCCCGCTACCGCCAGCGCGTCGATGCGCTCGCCGCGCTGCGCGACGAACATGCCGCCGACGAGGCGGAGCAGCCCTGGCGTGCGTTCCGCACTCATCAGCAGGCGGCCGCCGAGCGTCTGGCGGCCGTCCGCGAGCGCGAGGCGATGCTCGCCGCGACCCGCACGCGCGCGGCTCAGGTCGATGCCCAGCTCGCCCTGCTGCGCAGCCAGGTGGACGGCTTCGCGCGCGAGGACGAGGCTGCCGCCGCCCGCGCCGCCGCGCTCGAGGCTGCGCGCGCGGCGCTCGACAGCGCCCGTGCGCCGCTCGAACACTGGACGGCACAGCGTGTCCAGGCCGCGCAGGCGCTGGAGACGGCACGTGCCACCCTGCGCGCGGCGCGCCAGGCCGAAGCCCGCGACAGCCTCGCGCGCGAGGCCGCCGCCAGCCACGCCCGCCACGCCGCCGGTGCGGCCCAGCTCGCGCGCGCCGAAGCCGCCCACGCCCAGGTGCTGGCGCTGCAGCATGCGGTGGCGGCAAACGAGCTGCGTCCGGCCGACCTCCAGACCCTGCGCACCCAGGACCGCGCGCTCGCCGACCTGCGCCTGCAGCAGGCGGCGGCGGCCACCCGGCTCGTCTATGTGCTGGAGCCGGGGCGCACTCTCGAACTCGACGGCGCCCCCCTGAGCGGTGCCGGCGAACGCCGCCTGCTTGCCGCCGCCAGCCTCGTCCTGCCCGGCTTCGGCCGCCTGCAGATCGCTCCCGGCGGCGCCGACCTTGCCGCGCTCGCCGCCCGTGGCGCCGACCTCGAAGCCCGCCAGCAGGCCTTGCTCGTCCGTCTCGGGCTGGGTTCGGTGGACGCCGCCGAGCGCCGCCAGCTCGAGCACGCGCGCCTCGGCGGCGAGCTCGCCACCGCCCAGGCCACCCTGGAGGCGCTCGCTCCGGGCGGCATCGATGCGCTACGCGCGGAACATGCCCGTCTGCAGGCGCGGGCCGCCGAGGCCGCGCAGGCGCTCGCCCGCCTCGCCGCCCCTGCTTCCGCCGAGGGGGAGGCCGCCGCGTCCGCCTCTGCCGCCCCCTCCGCTGCCGCTTCCGTGATCGAGGCCGAGGCCGCCGAGAAGGCCGCCGCCGACGCCCTCGCCGCGATCCAGGAGGGGCTCCACCGTGCCCAGCTTGCCGCCGCCAATGCCGAAACCGCGCTCGCCGCGGCCGCGCGCGAGCTTGCCGCCGCCCGTGCCCAGCTTGCCGCCCCGGAACGTGCCCGCCGCGTCGCCGACGCGAGCGCCGCCCTCACCGATACCCGCGCCGAGCAGCTCACCCTGGCCGCCCGCAGCGAAGCGCTCGCCGCCGAAATCGCCGCCGCCCGCCCTGACATCCTGGAACAGGATGTGGACCGCTTCCGCAGCAGCGCCGAGCAGCTCGAACGGCGCCATGCCGAGCGCCGCGACCAGCTCGTGCGCCTCGAAATCGAGCTCCAGAGCGAGGGCGCCCAGGGGCTGGAGGCGCGCCGCGCCGAATGCGCCCGCGACCACGCTTGGGCGGCCCGCCGCGCCGCCGAGCTGCGCCGCCGGGCGCAGGCGCTCGATCTGCTGCGCAGCCTGCTGCGCGATCAGCGCCGCGCCCTCACCCGCCGCCTGCAGGCGCCGTTGCAAAAGCACCTCAACCGCTACCTGCAGCTGCTGTTCCCGCACGCCTGCGTCGACATCGACGACGACCTCGTTCCCGGCCCGCTCACCCGCCCGCTCGCCGGCGCCGGCGCTGGCGGGGGAGTCGAAACCGGCGACTTCGAGGCCCTGAGCTTCGGCGCACGCGAGCAGATGGGCGTCCTCAGCCGTCTCGCCTATGCCGACCTGCTCGCCGAAGCGGGCCGGCCGACGCTGGTGATCCTCGACGATGCGCTGGTGCACAGCGATGCCGAGCGCCTGGCGCAGATGAAGCGGGTGTTGTTCGATGCCGCCACCCGCCACCAGATCCTGCTGTTCACCTGCCACCCTGCTGCCTGGCGCGATCTGGGCACAGGGGCGAGGTCGCTGGCGGCGCTGCGTGCGGACTGAGCACGCCGAAAGGTACAGCGCGTGCTGCACCGCCTGCGACAAGAGGCATCCGAGGCCTGGCCGCAGGCCCGGCGCGAATGCGGCATTTGACGCTGCTTTCCGCGAGTGGGAACATCCGGGCGCCCGGTCGTCCGGCTGCTCAAGGCGGGACATCGCGTTCCTGACTTTATCGGCCGCGAGGAAAATCCTCGCGTCAGGTGTGACGTATCGGCAATGCCGTACTGGTGGGCTTTCCGTTCGCTCTTGGCAAAGATTTTCAGGTCGGTCGGGTTCGGGCCATAAATCTCAGCCTTGCCAAGGTAAACCATTGAAGTAAAAAGTATTAAAAATGCTTAAATAATCGGTCCATGTTTAAAAGTAAATTGTTCAAATTTATTGCTGGAATCGTTTTAAGCTTTTCCTGCGTGGGTGCGCTGCATGCCCGTGATGGGCAATTCTCGATTGGCGATCGCTCATGGGTAAGTCGGCAGGCTTTCATCGAAAGTGGAGCCCGTTGTGGGACCCGGGTGCCCGACAAAGAAGAAATGGCCCAGGTCGAAGAGGGGCTTGGCAAGCTCGATCTGCGTTACGGGAGTGGATATCGAGGGTCAGGTTCAGTCGAAATCCCTGTTTACTTTCATGTGATCAGTAGCGGTCCTGCCCCTGAACAGGGGAACATCGCGCTGGAGCAGATCGAGGAGCAAATAGCTGTCCTCAATGAGAGTTACGGTGGATTCACTGGAGGATCGGATACTTCATTCCGCTTTACGCTGGCAGGTGTCGATCGAACCGAGAATGCAAAGTGGTTCACCATGTCCTATGGTTCGGTTGCCGAGCAGCAAGCCAAACAGGCGCTCCGTCAAGGTGGCCCGGAGTCCTTGAACATCTACAGCGCCGATCTGGGTAACGGCCTGTTGGGGTGGGCGACGTTTCCCTGGGAGTACGAAAAGGATCCGCCGAATGATGGCGTGGTAATTCTTTTTTCATCGGTACCGGGCGGTTCCGCGGCTCCTTATAACGAAGGCGATACTGCCATTCATGAGGTTGGGCACTGGCTTGGTCTTCTCCATACTTTCCAGGGAGGCTGCAGCAATAATGATTTCATCAAGGACACACCCGCTGAACGAAAGCCAGCAAGCGGCTGCCCGATTGGAAATGACAGTTGTCCACTCAGACCCGGCCAGGACCCCGTTCACAACTTCATGAATTACTCTGATGATTCATGCATGAATCAGTTCACAGCATTCCAGGGGAAAAGGATGGGTAGGTTTCATTTGAAGTGGCGAGCGAGCGATTGACCTGGGGCGAGAAAGCCGCGAAGCATCGCCAACGATGATTGCTCCGGCTGCATGCGGGCTGAGCGCCGGGTTGCCGGCGAACGCAGCGCCGGCGCCCGTGTCTCACTGTGCGTCAGGATGGACAACAACGATCGACCCTGGGGGTGTTCATCGTGGAGCCGTCGTCCCGCCGCTTTCCCGCCCTCCGTCTGTTGCTGTCGGTATCGTTGCTCGGCGTGCTCGCCGGCGCGCTCGCGTTCGGCCTGCGCGATCAAAAGGCGCCCACCCAGGTGATTGCGATCGCTGATGAGACGGCGGGTGAGTTCGACACGGTGTCCATCCCCGAGCGCTACCCGATCGCGCTCGGCAGCGTCGGCTCGGCGCGCGTAGCGGGCGCGCCCCCGCTGCAGTATCCGTTCCTGTGCGAGAGCGCGCGCTCGGGGCTGGGCCAGCCGCGGGTCGACAATCGGCGTGGCCACGGCGTTGCGGTGTATGCCGAGCGCGCGGACGGCGAACGCACTGATCGCCTCCTCGGCTTCAGCCGCGACTGCGGGATTGCGACCCGGGTCGATTACTACTACAAGCCCACCGGCGCGGCGCGCTTCCTGCCCTGGACGCCGGCGGCGAGCGACGTCGAGGTGATCGCGCACGGCGCCCGCCGTGTGCCCTTCATCGTCCGCGTCGAGCGTGGCACGCTGAACCGCTTCCTCTACGCCATTGCGGTCCTCGCCGACCCCGGCGAAGATCCCGCGGCGCCGGACGGGCGCTACTGGAACCGGCGCCTGGTCTATCTGTTTGGCGGTGGTGTGGGCATCGGCCGGCGGCAGGGGCGGCTGTCGTTGAGCAAGGTGCTCGACCGCAACCTGGAGATTCTCGCCCAGGGGTACGCGCTGGCGACTTCGACCGGCAATCACACCAGCAACCACTACAACATCGGCCTCGCCGGGGATACCGCGCTGCGGGTGAAGCGCCAGTTCGCCGCCCGCTACGGCGCGCCGCTGCACACGATCGGCCTCGGCGGCTCGGGCGGCGGGCTGCAGCAATACCTGTTCGCCCAGAACCTGCCCGGCCTGATCGATGGTGCGATCGCGCAGTACGCCTACCCGGACATGGTCACGCAGACGATCCATGTGCTCGACTGCGAGCTGCTCGAATACTACTTTGACGTTTCCGCTGCCGATCCGTCGTACTGGCGTGATCATGGTCGCCGGCGCGAGGTCGGCGGGCTCAACGCGCTCGACGGCGCCGCCAACCGCTATGCCGCGCTCTATCCGCCCAACTTCCTGCTCCAGGGGCGTTGGCCGCGGCTGCCGACGGGGGCGAGCGAGTGCGTCCAGGGCTGGCGCGGGCTGACGCCGCTGGTGCTCAACCCGCGCTTCACCCCGCTCGCCCGCCACTATGCCGACGAGGTGGTGGCGGCGGTGCACTGGACCTACTGGGACGATCTGGTGTCGATCTACGGACGCGATGCCAGCGGCCACGCGCGCCGCACCTGGGATAACGTCGGCGTCCAGTACGGGCTGCAGGCCTTGCGCAGCGGGGCCATTTCGGCGGCGGCCTTTCTCGACCTGAATGCGCGCATCGGCGGCTGGAAGCCCGCCGCGCAGATGGCGCCGGAACGGCTGTGGCGGCTGTTCGACGGCGCGCTGCCGGTATGGCTGTCGATGTGGGGCGAGCACAACATGGAGCGGGGCGCGGGCCGCGGCCCCGCTCCGCGCAGCCGCGGCGACACCGAGGCCATCGCCGCGGCGTATCGCAGCGGGCAGGTGTTCATGGGGTATCTGGACATTCCGGTGATCGATGTCCGCCACGACCTCGAAGCGCAGCTCAACATGCACCACCTCAGCGCCGCGTTCGCCACCCGGCTGCGGATCGAGCGTGCACTGGGAGACAGCGCGCGGCAGCGGATCTGGGTTGCCGAAGCGGGTTTCGATCCCACCCTGGAAGCCCTGCGGGTGATGGACGAATGGGTCGGGGCGGTGCGCGCGCAGCCGCGGCGCGGGGTCGCCGGCAACCGTCCGGCGAGCGCCGACGATGCGTGTTTCGATGCCCGCGGGCGGATCATCGCTCGCGGCACAGGGGTCTGGGACGGGGACTGGAACGGCGCCGCGCCGGGAGCGTGCACGCGGGCGATGCGCAGCTTCGGCACTTCGCGCAGCGCGGCCGGAGGGCCGCTCGCCGGCGATCTGTTCAAGTGCCATCTGCAGGCGGTGGAGGCGGCGATCGCGGCCGGGGTGTACCACCCGGTGGACATGCGTCCTCATGCCGCTCGCCTGAAGGAGATTTTCCCCGAAGGAGTCTGCGATTACCGCAGGGGAGATGCGGGACGGCCGGCGGATGCGGGCGCTGCTGTGGCGGTGCGCGGGCGCTGAGCGCGCCGGCGCCGGCCTCAGCGCCCGGGGTCGGCGTCGCTGGCGCGCTGGTTGTGTTCGATGAGGCGATCGAGGAGGGCGCTCAGCGTCGCCCGCTCCTCGTCGTCGAGGCAGGCGAGGATCTGCTCGTTGCGGCGGTGGACGTACTCCATCGTCCGCGCCCAGACCTGCTGCCCGGCAGCGGTGAGGGTGAGCACCACGCCCCGCCCGTCCTCGGTGCTGTCGTCTTTGCGCACCAGGCCCTGGTCGACCAGGGCCTGGGCGGCGCGGCTGGCCTGGCTCTTGTTGAGATGGGAGCGGCTCGCCAGCTCCTTGATCGACAGCGGGGCGAAGCTGCCGATGGCGGCAAGGCTGCGCCCGTCGCTCAACGACACTCCGACCGCCTCCGCGTAGCCAGGCGCGCTGGCGCGCTCGATGTCCTTGCGCAGGAGGTTGAAGCGGTAGGTGAAGGTGCGCTCGAGCGGCGCCACCGGGGCTTGCCGCGGGCGGTCGGAGTGGGGCATGGGGGCAAAAGCGTGCAGGAAAGCAGGGATGTTATCGGGGTTCGGCGCGCGATCCGGGTGCGCCCGGGGTTCCGGAGCGCTCCCGGTCCGGGCGGACGAGGTGTCAGAGGTCGTTCAACGCGGCCTGCAGGTGCTGCTGGAAGAGGCCGGCGTCGCCCAGCGCATTTGCGTTGAGGAGGGCGAGCTTGACCAGGAAGAGCTCGGCCTGGTCCTGCCCGGCCTGGTCGATGGCGGTGGCGAGGGCGTCGTACACGGTTTCCAGCCCGGCGATGTCCAGCGTCTTGGTGGGGGTCATGGCGGGTTCTCCTTACTGCGGCAGGGCGGTGGCGAGGGCGGCGTGCAGGCGGGTGGCGTCGAGCGTCAGCCAGCGTGCGCAGACGTGCTGGTCGGGGCGCAGCAGATAGGCGCCGCCGCCGGCGCGGATGCCGTAGCGGCGGCGGAAGTGGCCGTCGGCGTCGGCGAGGGTCAGGTCGGCGCCGGCGATGGGCGCGGGTGCGCCGACGGCGATCACCTTCAGCGCCACGCCGCGCGCGCGGGTGGCCGCGACCACGTCCTGCAGCGGCGCGGGAATGGCCTTTGCCGCGGTGAAATAGAGCAGGTCGAAGCCGCCGCCGAGGTGGTCGAGGAGGAAGTCGTCGGCCGCCAGGCGGATGTTCTGCGGCGGCGCGCCGTGGGCGGGGCCGGCGGTAAACAGCGCGTTGTCGTCGCCGGCGCTGTTGAGCATCGAACGGCTGTACTCGTGCGGACGCGAGGTGCGCCAGTGGTACAGCGGGCGGACGAAGGCTTCGCTCAGCGACAGCGACAGCACCGCATCGCGCAGCAGGCGGAAGCCGCGCGACGGCGGCGTCATGAAGCGCGTGCTCTTGCCGGCCTCGTCGATGATCTCGCGGGCGGCGCCGACGCGCTCGGCGCTGTAGTTGGCGAGCAGCTTCATGCCGGCCAGGCCCTGGATCACGAAGGCGAGCTGCCAGCCCAGCGATTGCGCGTCCTGGAAGGCGGTGTTGGCGCCGCGCACGCCGAAGATCGGCAGCAGATGGGCGGCGTCGCCGGTGAAGATGACGCTGCCATGGACGTAGTCGGGCAGGGTCAGCGCGCGTGCGGAGTACACCGAGCTCCAATCCAGTTCCCATTCGGCGCCGGCATGGCCGATCATTGCCAGCTGGGCGTCGATGCGTGCTTTCAGCGATTCGGGGCGGAGCGCCTCCTCGGGCGTTTCGCCGGGCGGCAGCTGGTAGTCGACGCGCCAGATGCCGTGCGGCTCGCGATGCATCAGGATGGTGTTGCCCGGGTTCCACGCGGGGTCGAAGAAAGCCAGGCGCTCGGTCGGCAGCGGCAGGTCGATGCGGATGTCGGCGATGACGAAGAAGCCTTCGTAGGAGGCGCCTTCCATCTGCAGGCCGAGCGCGGTGCGCAGGCCGGAGCGGCCACCGTCGGCGGCGACCACCCAGTCGGTGTCGAGGGTGTAGGGCCCGGCCGGGGTGTCGATCTCGACCCGGGCGTAGCCTTCCATCTGGTCGACGCGGGTGACCTTGTTGCCCCAGCGCACCTCGATCAGCGGGCTGGCGGAGCAGGCTTCGAGAAGGTATTCCTCGAGGTACTGCTGCTGGAGGTTGAGCATCGGCAAGAAGCGGTCGTCGGGGTCGTGCGGCGCTTCCATGCGGAACACGCGCTGGCCGCGGTAATAGGAGTTGCCGAAGCGCCACGGCAGTCCGTTTTCGGTCATGTGCGCGGCGACGCCCACCTGCTGCAGGATTTCCATCGAGCGCCGCGTGAACACGATTGCGCGGCTGCCTTGCGAGACCTGCAGTTCGGCGTTCGCCACCACGCTGGGGACGCCGTAGCGGGCGAGTTCGAGGGCGGTGACCATGCCCGCCGGGCCGGCGCCGACGATGAGCACTTTGTGGCGCGGCTGGGGCGGATGCGCGGACGGCAGCCAGGGCGCGTGCACCCGGTAGTCGTAGTAGATCGAGGGGCGCGGTTCGGTGGTCGGGGTATGCATCGTGGGCTCTCCTTGGGGGCGGGGGCGGGCAATCTTGTTTTGGTTGCGCGTGCAACTATAAGGATGAAAAGTTGCGTGCACAACCAGATCTTCCGCCCGCCCGCCATGATCCGGATCAAAGGCGGTGCATGTTTCCGTCCCATCACCACCCTTTCCGGCACGCGTGCGGCGCCAGTCTGCGCTCCCCGCGTGCGCTGCGGGGCCGCGTTCCGCCGGGTCAGGCGGCGCGCAACAGGCCGCGCTCGAGCTCGGCGATGTGCCGTGCGCCGGCGAGGATCATCGTGCGTTCGAGCTCGCCGGCGATCAGCTCGAGCACCGCGGCGGCGCCCGCTTCGCCATCGACCGCCAGCCCGTAGAGCAGCGGGCGGCCGAGAAACACGCCGCGGGCGCCGAGGGCGAGCGCCTTGGCGACGTCGAGGCCGCTGCGAAAACCGCTGTCGACGAACACCGGCAGGCGGCCTTCGACCGCGTCGAGCACCGCTTCCAGCGCGCCGATGGTGGCGATCGCGCCGTCGAGCTGGCGGCCGCCGTGGTTGGAGACGATCAGCCCGTCGACGCCGTGGGCGCGCGCCTGGCGCGCATCGTCGGGGTGGAGTACGCCTTTGAGCAGCAGCGGCCCGTCCCACAGCCGGCGCAGCCAGTCGACGCTTTCCCAGCTCAGGCTGCGGTCCATTTCGCGGCTGAGGAGGGCGGCCTGCAGCTTCAGGGTGTCGCTGCCTTCCTCTTCGGCGAGGTTGACGAAACTGGGCATGCCGTGGGCGATGAAGCGCAGCAGCCAGCGCGGCCGCATCGCCAGGTTGACGAGGGTTGCGGGCGAGGGGCGGAACGGCATCTTGAAGCCGTTGCGCACGTCGCGCTCGCGATAGCCGCTGACCGGCACATCGACGGTGAGCACCAGCGCGCGGTAGCCGGCGCGGCGGGCCCGGCGCACCATCTGCTCGGCGATGCTGCGTTCGCGCATGACGTAGAGCTGGAACCAGTTGAGCGCGGACGAGGGCTGGACGACGGCCTCGATACGCGCATTCGAAGCCGTCGACAGCACGAACGGGACGCCCGCGGCGGCGGCGGCGCGTGCCAGCAGGACGTCGCCTTGCGGCCGGGTGAGGCCGTTGAAGCCCATCGGCGCGATCGCGAACGGCCGCCGCCAGGTTTCGCCGAACACTTCGATGCGGGTGTCGAGCCGGGTGGTGTCGCGCAGCACGCGCGGCAGTATCGTCAGACGGTCGAGCCCGTCGCGGTTGCGCTGCAGGCAGTCGCCGCGCTCGGCGGCGCCGTCGACGTAATCGAACACGAAGCGCGGCAGGACCGCGCGCGCGGCGCGCCGGTAGTCTTCAACGTTGAGTTTCATCGGGGCCCCGGATCGATGGATGAGGCCGCCATTGTATCGGCGGCCGTCGGCGGGGCCGGGGGTGACATCGCGCCTGCGCTCGCCGGCGCATCGCGTTGCCGGGCTATCCGGCCTGCCAGGCCCGCGCCAGCAGGATCGGCGCCGCCGCCGGGTCGGCGAGCAGGCCGAAGAGCGGATCGCCCGTGCTGCCGGCGGCACCGGCGAAGCGGCTGGCGATGAAGCTGTCGGCCACCGTCGCCGGGGCGTGGCGGCGCAGCAGCGCGGCCTGGGCCAGCAGCACGAGGCCGGCGGCGAGGGCGCGGGCCTGCCATTGGTGGGCGGCCGCCGTGCGCAAGGCGGGGAGGAGGGCGTGCAGGGTGCGGACGAGACGGGGTTCGCCAGCGCAGCCGTCGGCGAGGTCGTCGATCAGGCGGACGGCGGCCTCCGGTTCGCGGCCGAGGGCGCGCAGCACGTCGAGGCACATCACGTTGCCCGCCCCTTCCCAGATCGAGTTGACCGGAGCCTCGCGCAGTAGGCGGGGCATCGGGCCGTCCTCGATGTAGCCGTTGCCGCCGCAGATTTCCATGCATTCGGCGGTGAACGCGATCGCGCGCTTGCATACCCAGAACTTCGCCGCTGGAGTCAGGATGCGGCGCCGGGCGCGGGCGAGGGCGGCGGTGGCGTCGCCGTCGGCGCTTCCCCCGGCGGTGGCGGCGGCCGCTGCGCCCTCGCCCGGCTCACCTTCGTCCTCCACCTCGCCCTCCACCTCGCCCTCCACCTCCCCGCCGGCACCGACCGCGGCGGCGAGGTGGAGGGCGAGGGCGAGCGCGGCCTCGCTCTCGAGGGTGAGATCGGCGAGGACGTTGCGCATCAGCGCATGCTCGATCAGCGGGCGGCCGAAGGCGCGGCGGTGGCGGGCGTGGTGCAGCGCTTCGGTGAGCGAGCGCGCGGCGCATCAGCGCGGCGCTGCCGAGCACGCAGTCGAGCCGGGTGTGGGCCGCCATCGCGAGGAGGGCGGGAAGGCCGCGCCCGGGTTCGCCCACCAGGATGCCGAAGGCGTCGTCGAACTCGACTTCGCCGGAGGCGTTGGCGCGGTTGCCGAGCTTGTCCTTCAGGCGTTCGATGCGGATCGCGTTGCGGGTGCCGTCGGGCCGCCAGCGCGGCACGAAGAAGCACGACAGGGCGTCGTCGGCGCTGCGCGCGAGGACGAGGTGGGCGTCGCCCGCGGCGGCGGAATAGAACCACTTGTGGCCGAGGAGGGCGTACTCGGCGCCGCGTCCGCCGGCGCCGATCGCGTGCGCGCGCGTGGTGGTCGCGCGCAGGTCGGAGCCGCCCTGCTTTTCGGTCAGCCCCATGCCCACGGTGAGGGTGCGCTTGGCCGCCAGCGGCAGGTCGCGGGCGTCGTAATCGCGTGCGGCGAAGCGCTCGGCGAGCGCGCGCCACAGCGCCGGTTCGGCGCGCAGCAGCGGCAGCGCGGCGAAGGTCATCGTTACCGGGCACAGGCTGCCGGCCTCGACCTGGCCGTGGAGGTAGAAGGCGGCGGCGCGGGCGACGTGGGCGCCGGGCCGGGGGTCGAGCCAGGCTGCGCTGTGCACGCCCGATGCGTAGAGGAGCGCGGTGAGGCGGTGCCAGGCGGGGTCGAAATCGACCCGGTCCACCCGCCGGCCGTGGGCGTCGTGGGTGGCGAGCCGCGGTGGATGGCGGTTGGCCTGGTCGCCGAGGGTGAGGCTCTCGGCGCTGCCCAGCTGTGCGCCGAGGGCGTCAAGGGCGGCGGCCCAGGCAGCGCCGCCTTCGCGGGCGAGGGCGTCCTGCAACGCCAGATCGCAGGCGAACAGGTTGTAGTCGACCAGGGGCGGAACCTGGTTGAACACCTCGTGGGTTTCCCGCATGCGTCCTCCGGTGCCGCCGGTGGCGGCGGTGAAGAAGGGGGTCTTCGCAGTGTAGGAAGCCGAGGCCGCGGTTGCCATGTGCGCCGCGTCCGCGCGGCCGGGAAGCGGTGTCGAAAAGAAGCGTCGGGAAGCGGGGTCCGGAACTGGGGTCGGGAAGTGGTGCCGGGAAGTGGTGCCGGGAAGAGGCCCCGGGCCGGGTGCAGCGCGGGGCGGAGGCGGCGTTCAGGGCAGGTCGCGCACGCGCAGGTAGCGCGGGAAGCGCGGCAGGCCGGCGGGAGTGAGTTCGCGGTAGCGGTAGGTGACCAGGGTGCCGGGAGGCGGCGGAGTGCGCCGCAGCGCGTCGCTGAGTCCGCTGCCGAGGCGGAAGCGGCGGCCGTCGGGGGTTTCCACCAGCAGGGAGCCGGTCAGCCCCTGCAGCCGGCCTTTGCCCGGCAGGTGGGCGAGGACGCGCGCTTCGGCGTCGTGCCAGGGGGTGAGCTTGAGCAGCGCGCTGCTGCGTCCCGGTGTCCAGCGCGCGCTGGCGCGGTGCAGCATCAGGCCTTCGCCGCCGCCGCGCACGACTTCCTCGAAGCGGCGCTGCAGGGCGCGCAGGTCGGTGACCCGGGTCTGCGGCACGGCCTCCAGCCAGGGCACGGCAGCGCGCTCGGCGAGTGCGCGCAGCTGGTGCACGCGGGTGCTGAAATCGCCCTCCGCGCCGGGAATATCGAACACCATGTAGCGCACCTCGCGCCATCCCGGATCGTCGGGCGCGTTGCGCCGGATCAGGCCGGAGAGGCGGTCGAAACTGCGCCGTCCCAGCCACAGCTCTCCGTCCAGCGTCACCGCCGGCAGTGCGGCGACGAACCAGGCGGGGGCGCTGATCGGCTGTCCGCTGCGCAGGTGCAGGCGGCCGCCGTCCCAGTGCGCGCGCACGCCGTCGAGCTTTTCGCTGACCCAGTAGTCGGCCGGATCGATGCCGTCGTGGTAACGCTCGGCGTGCATCGCCGGCGGTGCGGCAAAGGAGGGTTCGGTGCCGCCGCAGACGGCGCTGGAAGCGCCCAGAAAGAGGCCCAGGGCGAAACGGAAAAGGAGTGGGAGCGGGAGTGAAAGAGGGCACGAAAGAAGCATCGTCTTATATCGATGACATAGGATCGGTCGATGATATAAGCATTATTGCGGCGCCGCCAGGCGATCTGGACAGGACCAGAACAGGAAATGGGGCGGGCGGGGGGAGTCCCGCCTGGGTGGGGCGCCCGGCGGTCGTGCTGCCCGCCGGAATGCAGCCGGCGGGCGCTGGTGCGGTTCAGGCCGCGAGAGTGTGCCGCGCCGCGCCCGCCCCGATCGCCCCGGCGCCGAAGCGGTTGGCTGCGCTGACGAGGGCGCGGATCGAGGCGGTGACGATGTTGCCGTCCACGCCCACGCCGTAGCGTTCACCGCAGCCTTCGGTACTCAGCTCGACGAAGGCGCAGGCGCGCGCCTCGCCGGCGTCGTCGCTGGGGGCGAGCGAGCGCTCCTCGTAGCTGCGCACGGTGACGTGGAGGCCGGCGCCTTGCAGCGCGTGCACCGCGGCGTCGATCGGGCCGTTGCCTTCGCCGACCAGGAGGTGGCGGGTGGCGCCGATCTCGACGACGAGGCGGATGCCCTGCGCCGCACCGTGCTCGAAGAGGTGGTGCTCGACATAGCGCAGCGGCGCCACGGTGTCGAGGTAGGTGGCGCTGAACAGCGCCCAGATCGCCGCCGCCGACATCTCGCCGCCGGTGGCGTCGGTGACCTGCTGCACTTCGCGCGAAAACTCCACCTGCAGCCGCCGCGGCATCACGATGCCGTATTCGGTCTCGAGCAGGTAGGCGATGCCGCCCTTGCCCGACTGGCTGTTCACGCGGATCACCGAGTCGTAGCTGCGGCCGAGGTCGGCGGGGTCGATCGGCAGGTAGGGGATGTTCCATGTCTCGCCGGCCTTGTGGGCGGCGAAGCCCTTCTTGATCGCGTCCTGGTGGGAGCCGGAGAAGGCGGTGAACACGAGATCCCCGACGTAGGGGTGGCGCGGGTGGATGGGCAACTGGTTGCAGTATTCGACCGTGCGCGCGACGGCGTTGATGTCGGAGAAATCGAGCCCGGGGGCCACGCCCTGGGTGTACAGGTTGAGCGCCAAGGTCACGATGTCGACGTTGCCGGTGCGCTCGCCGTTGCCGAACAGGCAGCCTTCGATGCGGTCGGCACCGGCCATCAGGCCGAGCTCGGCGGCGGCGACGCCGGTGCCGCGGTCGTTGTGCGGATGGAGCGAGAGCAGCACGCTGTCGCGGCGGGCGAGGTGGCGGTGCATCCACTCGACCTGGTCGGCGTAGACGTTGGGGGTAGCGACTTCGACCGTCGCCGGCAGGTTGAGGATGACCTTGTCGGCCGGCGACGCGCCCCAAGCGGCCGTCACCGCATCGCACACTTCGCGGGCGAAATCGAGTTCGGTGGCGGAAAAGGTCTCCGGGCTGTACTGGAGCGTGATCGCGGTCTCCGGCATGGTCGCGGCGATGTCCTTGATCAGGCGCACCGCCGAGACCGCGAGCGCGACCACTTCGGTCTTCTCCATGGCAAACACCATTTCGCGAAAGGCCGGCGAGGTGGCGTTGTAGACGTGGACGATCGCGCGCCGCGCGCCGCGCACCGACTCCATCGTGCGCCGGATCAGCTCCGGGCGTGCCGGCGTCAGCACTTCGATGGCGGCGTCGGCGGGAATGTGGCCGCCTTCGATCAGCGTGCGGACGAAATCGAAATCGGTCTGCGAGGCGGACGGGAAGCCGACTTCGATCTCCTTGAAGCCGATCGCGCACACGGTGCGGAACATGCGCATCTTGCGCTCGATGTTCATCGGCTCGAACAGTGCCTGGTTGCCGTCGCGCAGGTCGGTGCTCATCCAGATCGGGGCGCGCTCGATGCGCTTGCCTGGCCACTGGCGGTCGGCGAGGGCGATGGTCGGGAAGGGACGGTACTTGGCGGCGGGGTCGGGCAACATCATGGCGCGGTCCTCGGGGGCGTGGTTCGATGGAGGAAAGTCTACGCCGGAGGCCGCGGCAGACGATTGCGTTGTTGCACTGCAATTCGCCCATTGCGAGAACGATATTTCGAATATTGCATGTTTCGTGCAATGATCTGCCGATCTCATTCGCAGATGGCGCCGATCATGCAACTCGACCGCTACGACCGCCAGCTCCTCGACGTCCTGCAGCAGGACGGCCGCATCAGCAACCAGGACCTCGCCGACCGCATCGCGCTGTCGCCCTCGTCCTGCCTGCGCCGCCTGCGCGCGCTGGAGGAGGCCGGCCTCATCCTCGGCTACCGTGCCCTGCTCGACGCGAAAAAACTCGGCCTGTCGCTGATGGCGCTGATCCACATCTCGATGGACCGCCACACTCCCGAGCGCTTCAGCCGCTTCGAAGCGGAGGTCGGCGCCATTGCCGAAGTGCTCGAATGCCTGCTGATCACCGGCCAGGACGCCGACTACCAGCTCAAGGTGGTCGTCGCCGACATGGACGCCTACCAGGAGCTGCTGCTCAATCGCATCACCCGCATTCCCGGCGTCACCGGCGTGCATTCGAGCTTCGTCCTGCGCCGGGTGATCGACAAGACGGCGCTGCCGGTGGGCGGGGGGTGACGCCTTTTACCGCTCGGCGTTGGGGAAGAACAGCTGCTCGCCGCCGATCTGGTAGCTGGCAATCGTGGCCTGGCCTTCGTCCGAGACCACCCAGTCCACGAACTTGCGCGCTTCGGCGGCCTTGACGTGCGGATGGCGCTCGGGGTTCACCACCATCACGCCGTACTGGTTGAAGAGACGGGTGTCGCCTTCGACCAGCACCGCGAGGTCGGCGCGGTTCTTGAAGCTGAGCCAGGTGCCGCGGTCGGCGAGCACGTAGGCGCCGGCCGAGGCCGCCATGTTCAGCGCCGGGCCCATGCCGCAGCCGCATTCCTTGTAGCCGCTGCCTTTGTCGTCGACGCCGGCAGCCTTCCAGTAGCGCAGTTCGGCAGCGTGGGTGCCGCTCTTGTCGCCGCGCGAGACGAACGCGGCATTGGCCGTGGCGAGCTTTTGCAGCGCGCCGGTGATGTCCTTGCCGCGGGTGGCGGCGGGATCGCCGGCGGGGCCGACGAGGACGAAGTCGTTGTACATCACCTTGCGGTGGTCGACGCCATGGCCTTCGGCGACGAACTTCTTCTCCGCCGCCTCGTCGTGCACGAACACCACGTCGGCATCGCCGCGGCGGCCGATGTCGAGCGCCTGGCCGGTGCCGAGCGCCACCACCTTGACTTCGATTCCGGTGGCCTGGGTGAAGCGCGGCAGCAGGTGGCCGAACAGGCCGGACTGCTCGGTCGAAGTGGTTGAGGCGACGACGATGGCGGGGGCGGCCTGCGCCAGTGCGGCGCAGGACAGCAGGGTGAGGGCGGTGCCGGCGGCGAGGCGCGCCAGCTGGTGGCGGATGAAGCGGATGGGTTGCATGCGATGTCTCCTGCGCGGGGGCGGGGTGGATGGCTTGGATCGGCGGCGGGCGCGAAGGCCCGGTCCCGAAGGGGGCGGTGCATTGCCGGAATCTATGGATCCCCCGGCAAGTGATCAATATGAACGGATGTGCATAGGGCGCCGCCGTGCCCGGGGGCGGCGCTGCTCGTTGGCCGGGGGTTTTGGTGGTCTGCGATTGAAACCGTAGAATCGAGGGCCGCCTTCCCCGCGCTTGCAGCCCGCACGGCCCGCCGTGCCCACTCAACGGACAACTGGATGAAAAGCCGCGTCATCGATCGCTGGATCAACGACTACCTGAGCGAGCGCCGGGTCAGCGCCAATTCGCTGATCATCACCGTCTACGGGGATCTGATCGCCGCGCACGGGGGCGGCGTCTGGCTCAGCGACTTCATCCGCCTGGTCGAGCCGCTGGGGCTGAACGAGCGCGTGGTCAGGACCAGCGTGTACCGGCTGGTGCAGGACGACTGGCTGGTGTCCGAACAGGTCGGGCGGCGCAGCTATTACCGTCTGACGCCGTCCGGTCTGCGCCGCGCCGACCATGCCTCGCGCCGGATCTACGACGTGCGCTGCGTGGAGTGGGACGGCCGGTGGCAGATCGTGATCCTGCCCGCGACCCTGTCCGTGCGCCTGCGCGATGCCTTGCGCCGCGAACTGTCGTGGGCCGGATACGGCGCGGTGGCGCCGGGCGTGCTTGTCCGGCCCTCGTCCGATTCGGCGACCCTGATGGAAATCCTCGACGGCACCGGCACGCGCGACAAGGTGGTGCCGCTCGACGCCCGCAGCCTCGACGCGCTGACCGGCCTGCCGCTCAAGGATCTGGCCCGGGAATGCTGGGATCTGGAGGCGATCGGCGCCACCTACGATGAATTCATCGCGCGCTTCCGCCCCGTGCTGCGCACCCTGAGCGCCGCCCGCAGCCTCGATCCCGAACAATGCTTCCTGGTCCAGACCCTGCTGATGCACGAGTTCCGCCGCGTCCTGCTGCACGATCCGCAGCTGCCGGCGCAGATGACGCCGAACAAATGGAGCGGCGCGCTGGCCCGCAACCTGTGCCAGTCCCTGTACCGGCTGACCTACCGTCTCGCCCAGCAGCACCTGCTGGCGCTGTGCGAGACGCCGAGCGGGCCGCTGCCGCCCCCTTCGCCGGACTTTTACCGGCGCTTCGGCGGCCTCGGCGATGTGGCTGGCGACGTGGCCGACGACGTCGCCGGGATCGCCGTCGCGCCGTAGCGAGACGCCCCGCTCCGCCCCCGCCCGGGGGCGGAGCGGGGCGGCGGGCCGTTTGTCAGCGCCCGCTCCAGCCCGGTTTGACTGCCGGTCCGGGCGTACCGCGGCCGCGTACCGGCAGGTGTTTGAGGGCGATTCCCTGGGTGAATGCGGCACGCCGGACCAGGGTGTACTTGAACAACCAGCCGCCGCCGACCGCCATCAGTCCGGCGAGGATGCAGGCGGCCGTCGCCCCTGGTACGCCGATCGCTGCCGCGATGGCGGAAGCGGCCGGCACGAGGTGGCCGAACAGCACGAAACGGCGCTCGATCGCGGTGAGCGCCTGCAGGCTGCCGAGCGGGGCGCCGTCGGCCTCGAGGCCGGCGAGATAACGCTTCCACAGCCACAGACGGGCGAGCAGGGCGAGGATCAGGACGAGCGCGGCCACCGGCAGCAGGCGCGGCGGCAGAACTGGCGCGGTGACGGCGAGCAGGCCGGCGCCTTCGGCGAGACCGGTGGCCACCACCACGGCCGCGCAGCGCGGATGGCGCCAGGCCGGGATGCCTTTGTCTGCAGCCAGGATGCGCGCCTGGCTATAGAGAAAGGCCAGCCCGCACAGCCCGGCGAGCAGCGGCAGCGCCGGATGGAGGCCGGCGACGGCAAGCGCGCCGGAAATGAAGAGCAGCGGCGCCACCGAAGCTTCGCGCGTCATCCACGAGGTGCGCAGGTGACGGAAGACGTTGAGCGCGCGCCATGGGCGGCCGATTTCGAGCCATACGCAGAACAGCCCGGTGCCCACCAGCAGCAGGCCGGCACCGATCAGATGGCGCACTTCGGCGCCGGCGAGGTGGGCGAGCGCGGCCACGAACAGCAGGCCGCCGCCCGCTCCCCCGCAGACGAAGTTGCCCGCGGCGCGCCAGTCCCAGTTTTGCTGCCGGCGGGGCGCCAGATGGCCGGCGGGTCTTTGCTGAACGTGTTTCATGCCTGATCCCAGAGGTAATACACGCTGGGCCCGGTGCCGAGCTCCTCGTGCATGCGGAAATGCTGTGTTTCGGCGAGCAGCCGGCTGACCGCGCTGTCGGGGTCGTCGAGGTCACCGAATGCCATCGCCCCGGAAATGCAGGAGTTGACGCAGGCCGGAGTGACTTCCGGGTCGCGGCCCGGAATGCGCCCGCTGCGCGCGGCCTCGTCGATGCGGTCCTTGCAGAAGGTGCATTTGGTTGCCACCGAAATGCGTGCCGGGTCGAAGCGCACCGCTTCCGAGGCGATCGGCTGGTCACCGTAGGCGAAGCGCGCTTCGTGCACGATCGAGCGCGCCTCGTAGGGGCAGGCCATGATGCAGTTCGCACAACCGATGCAGACGTCGTAGTCGATGGCGACCAGGCCGTCGCCGCGTTTCTGCGTGGCCTGGGTCGGGCACACTTCCTCGCACGGTGGGTTCTCGCAATGCATGCAGGCCATCGGCAGGAAGCTGCGCCGCACGTCGGGGAACTTGCCGGTTTCGAGGTCGAGCACGCGCCGCCATTGCACCCCGGGCGGGGTGGCGTTGGCGTTCTTGCACGCGGCGGTGCAGGTCTGGCAGCCGACGCAGCGGCGCAGGTCGATGGTCATCACATAGCGGCTCATTGCGCTTGCCTCCCGGAAATGCGGCGAATGGCGACGCGGACGATGTCGGCACCCGAGCCGGTGGCGTCGGTGAGTTCCATCGACATCGGTGCGATCGTGTTCAGGCTGGGCATGCCGAAGTCCTTGGCGAAGGGAGTGGCCCAGTGGTCGAACTGGCCGATGATCACCAGCGTGTCGGGGCGGATGCCGTTCGCCAGCACCGCCTTGCCGTAGGTGGCGCCGATGTGCGAGCGGATCTCGACGCGGTCGCCGTCGGCGATGCCGTACTGCTTGGCGGTGTCGGCGTTCATGATCACTCCGGCGTGGCCGCGCACGTTCTGCGCGACTTCGCGCATCAGCGCGATGCTGACGTTGCCGCCGGTGTGGTATTGCATGCTCTTGGTCGCCAGCAGCCACAGCGGGAAGTCTTCCGCCTTCGCCCCGCTATCGACCAGGGCCTTCTCCCAGCGCCCGGGCACGTCGTGCCATTCGGGCAGCGCGGTGTATTCGGAGAGCTGTTCGTCCCACCAGTGCATCCGATTCTCGTGCAGGCGGTTGCCGAGTTCGCGGCCGATGCGCAGCAGGCGTTCCTGGTAGGGCAGCTCGTAGCGCAGCCCCTTTTCCGCCAGGGTCGGGGTCAGGTACCAGGCTTTCTGCGACATCGGCACGGTGTAGAAGCCGTGCTCCTTGAACCAGGCCAGGTCGAGCGTTTCGCGTCCGCCGGAAAGCTCGGCCGAGGCGGCGCGGCAGACGGCGTCCCAGATCGTGTCGACGCCGTGTTCGCGCGCCGGGTCGAGGCTGAAATCGTAGCCTTCGCCTTTCAGTGCCGACACTCCGCCGGCACCGCGGTTGAGCGCCTTGTTGTAGGCCTCGAGCAGCCCGGTGCGGCGCGCCAGTTCGGTGCTGATCCAGGTGAAGTCGCGCGTCTCGCCCTGCGGCTCGACCGCCGGCTGGCGCAGGACGACGCCGCGCGCGGTCCAGAACTGCTCGACGAACTTGGTGCCGCCGACCCGGATCATCTGCAGCGATTCGAGGTCGGTGGCCTCGGGCAGCAGCAGGTCGGCGAAGAAGTTGGTCTCGTCGATCGTGTACGCGAACGACACCGTGAACGGGAAGGTGGCGATGGTGTCGACCAGGGCCTGGGTGTCCCAGAACGAGATCGCCGGATTGGAACGGTAGATGAACCACATCTCGGGCATCGTCGGTGTCGGCAGGTTCCAGTCCTGCGGCACTTCGCGCTGGAACATCCACGCCAGCTGGGTCGGCCCCAGGGCCTGGCTCCAGGCCGAGTTGCCGACGATCGGCACCAGGGTGCGGTGGGCGTTGCGCCCGGTGGGCTGGGCGACCCAGTGTTCCTTGTCGGTGGGGTTGAACTTCTGCGCCATGAAGCCGTCCTCGCCGGCGACGACGCTGAGGTGGCGGTCGTCGTGCGGGCGGTTCAGGCGCACGGTGGTGCCGAGCGTGCCACCGGGAACTTCGAGCGCCCCCACCAGGGTGGCGAGCACGGTGCGTGCCCAGCAGCACTCGAATGCGCCCCAGCCGTTGTTGACCGATTTGCCCAGGGTCACCGCCACCGGGCGCAGCGGCAGGGTCGCGCCGTCGATCTCGATGGTGCCGCCGATGCCGGCGTTGTCGAGGAACTCGCCGGCGATGCGGCGGATCGTGTCGGCCGGAATGTCGCAGACCTGCGCCGCCCATTCCGGGCTGTATTTGCCCATGTGTTCGACGAGCTTGACGAAGGCCGGGACACCGTCGACTTCGGTGAGGGGGCGGCGCGCGTCGTCGGCGTCGACGCTGATCGCCGCGGCGACGCGGAAGCGGCCCTCCAGCGCCGGCACCGCGCCCGGCGTATCGAAGGGCACGGCGCGCGCGCTGGTGCAGTCCCAGACCAGCGGCTTGGCGCTGTCCGGGTCGCGCAGGTAGAGCCCATCCGGTCCCACCAGGTAGGGCGAGGAGGTGCGATCGCGCAGGAAGGGCAGGTCGAGCCGGGCGAGTCCGTGTTCGCACACCATCACATGGATCAGGGCGAACATGAAGGCGGGGTCGGTCTTGGGGCGGATCGGCACCCATTCGGCCGAACAGGCGCCGGTGATCGAGAGGTGGGGTTCGACCTGCACGCGCTTGTAGCCGCGCACCCGCGCCTGGGCGTGGCGGGTGACCGCGCACGGACCGCCGGAGGCTTCGACGTTGCTGCCGATCGAGATCACGTAGCGGGTCAGCGGGGTGTCGGCGGCGACGGTGAATGCACGATGCCAGAACTCGCCGTACAGGTGCTCGGAATGCACGCACTTGACTCCCTGGCCGGAGCCGAAGCTGAAGTCGATCGGCCCCCAGGCGGCGAGGAAGGCGGGGAGGGTGCCCATGTACATCGCCGGTGTGCCGCCGTGGCCGAAGCTGGCCGCGACCCGCGGCAGGCCGGACTCGTCGATCAGGCCCTTGGCGCGGATCGCGTTGAGCTTGTCGGCCATGATGCCGAGCGCCTCGTCCCACGAGATCGGCACGAAGCCCGGATCCTCGTTGCGCCCCTTCTTCGGATTGGTGCGCTTCATCGGCTGCAGGATGCGGTGCGGGTTGTAGGTTTTCTGCACCAGACCGTGCGCTTTGACGCACACCCGTCCGCGCGCCGGATGGACGTCGGCGGCGGCGAAGTTGGGCTCGACCTCGGTGGCCACACCGTCGACCACTTTCACGGTCATGAAGTCGGGGCCGGCCACGCAGTTGTAGCAGTAGGTGGGAACGTTCCGCACCGTCCGGGGGGTTTCGCTGGTCATCACAGGGCCTCGTTTCAGTGGATCCGTTGGGGGTGGGAATAAACGCTGTGGCGGGCATCGCGGGCGAAGCCGACGAGGGTCACGCCGGCGGCCTGAGCCACGCGCACCGCCATCCCGGTGGGCGCCGAGCGCGCGGCGATCAGCGGAATGCCGACCGCCGCTGCCTTCTGCACGATCTCGTAGCTGGCGCGGCTGGTCATGAGCACGAAGCCGTCGCCGAAACCGCCGCCCTGTGCGGCGACGGCGCCGATCAGCTTGTCGAGCGCGTTGTGGCGGCCGACGTCCTCGCGCACCAGCGCGACGCTGCCGTCGAGCCGGCACCAGGCCGCGCCATGGACCGCGCCGGTGAGGTGGAACAGGGGCTGGAGGGCGTGCAATCCGGATTGCGCGCGCAGCAGCGCGCCGGAGGCCACGGCGGTGGCGGCGCTGCTCCGGTTCGGGCACGGGCGCTGCAGCAATTGTTCGAGACTTTCGATGCCGCACAGGCCGCAGCCGGTGCGTCCGGCCAGCGCGCGGCGCCGGGTGCGCATGTGCGCAAAACGCTCGCCGGCCAGGTGCATGCGGATTTCACAGCCGCTGCCGTGCTCGATGACGTCGATGTCGTAGAGCTCGCCCGGGCGCTCGATGATGCCTTCGCTGAGGCTGAAGCCGAGGGCGAAATCGTCCAGGTCCTGCGGCGTGGCCAGCATCACCGCCTGCGAGAAACCGTTGTAGACCAGGGCGACCGGGGTCTCCTCGGCGACGGTGTCTTCGGCGTGCACCGTGTCGCCGCCGCTCCAGCGCTCGACGCCGTAGCGGCCATGTGTCTCCGTCACCGGATAGGAACTCGTATGCATAGCAAACTCCGTTTTTGAAACGTCTTCTGCAACTCGATGCGCGCTTTTGATGCGCGGTTTTTTCATGATACAAATTAACAAACGAAAATCAACGTTTATGTATCAAGTTAAAAAAACTGCTTATTTTTCATCGAACTGCATTCTGTATTTTTGCGGTGCTTGGTTTGCGGTTGGCTTTTTCGGTATGCAATCCGGTGCATAGGAAAACGCCTCCCGAGAAGCGTCCGGGAGCGCCGCTCCGGCCCCGATCGATTGTCGTCGGGCACGAACGGATCGGCCGGCAATGACGCTGCCCGCGCTCGGCGCGGCGTCGATGACGGCCGGAATGCGGTACCCTGCGCGCAGTCCTGCGGAGGGCTGCAGGGCGGTGATGAGCCGGAAACATGCACAGAGTCAGACTGAATTACGTCCTCGGCGGCAGCGCTGGCAGCGCGCCGATCCGCAATCCCCTGCTCGATCTGCTGCAGGCGGTGCGCGAGCAGGGTTCGATCTCGGCCGCGGCGCGCACGCTGGGGTTGTCCTACCGCCATGTCTGGGGCGAGCTCAAGCGCTGGGAAAGCGAGCTCGGCCAGCCCCTGATCCTGTGGGAGAAGGGCCAGGCGGCGCGCTTGAGCGAGTTCGGCGCCAAGCTGCTGTGGGCCGAGCGCCAGGCTCAGGCACGGCTGTTGCCGCAGATTGAGGCCCTGCGCGCCGACCTCGAACGCGCCTTCGCGGTGGCCTTCGACGATTCGGCGCACGTGCTGACCTTCTACGCCAGCCACGACGAGGCGCTCGCCGCGCTGCGCGAGCACGCGCGCGGCGAGCGCCTGCACCTGGACATCCGCTTCACCGGCAGCGTCGATGCGATCCGCGCGCTCAACGAAGGGCGGTGCACGATGGCGGGCTTCCACACCCGGCTGGCGCCTTCACCCGACTCGCTGTCGCGGCGCACCTACAAGCCGCTGCTGCGCCCCGGCCAGCACAAGCTGATCGGCTTCGCGCGGCGCACCCAGGGGCTGATCGTGGCGCCGGGCAATCCGCTCGGCCTGCATGCGCTCGCCGATCTGGTCGCGCGCGAGGCGCGCTTCATCAACCGGGTGCGGGGCACCGGCACCCGGGTGCTGGTCGACGAGCTGCTCGCCGAAGCCGGGATCGATCCTGCGGCGCTGCCGGGCTACGGCCGTGAGGAGCCTTCGCATGCCGCGATCGCCCAGGCGGTGGCGAGCGGCGACGCCGATGCCGGCCTCGGCATCGAAGCCAGCGCGCGTGCGCGCGGCCTCGGCTTCGTCCCCCTGGCCGAGGAGAACTACTATCTCGCCTGCCTCAAGAGCAGCCTCGAGCAGCCCGCCACCCGCGCCCTGCTCGCCCTCCTCGCGACCCCCGCCTGGCAGCGCCGCCTCGCCGCCCTGCCCGGCTATGCGCCGATGTCGAGCGGTGCGGTGCTGTCGATGAGCCGGGTGCTGCCGTGGTGGCGGTTCGCGCGGCGGGGGGCGGCCGCCTGACACCGGCCGGCTTGCGGGCCGGGAAAGAACAGAACCGTGCGGACGGCACCGGCCTGCTTCGGCGGGAGGCGCCGTCGGCGCCGAAAGGATGACGATGGACCTGGATTTCACTGCCGAAGAACGGGCGTTCCGCGACGAAGTGCGCAGCTTCCTGCGCGATCACCTACCCGCCGCCGTGCGCCACAAAGTGCTGAACGGCATCTACCTCGAGCGCGAAGACTATCTCGCCTGGCAGCGCGTGCTCCATGCGCGCGGCTGGGGCGGGCCGTCGTGGCCGGTCGCGTTCGGCGGCACCGGCTGGGGTCCGGTGCGCCAGTACCTGTTCGACGAGGCCTGCGCCGAAGCCGGCGCGCCGCGGCTGGTGCCGTTCGGGCTGAAGATGGTGGCTCCGGTGTTGATGGCGTTCGGCAGCGCGGCGCAGCAGCAGCGCTTCCTGCCGCCGATCCTGGCGGGCGAGGCGTGGTGGTGCCAGGGTTATTCCGAACCGGGGGCCGGCTCCGACCTCGCCGCGCTGCGGACACGGGCGGTGCGCGACGGCGAGCATTACGTGGTCGATGGGCAGAAGACCTGGACCACGTTCGCCCACTACGCCGACTGGATGTTCTGCCTGGTGCGCACCGACCCCGCGGCCAAGCCTCAGCGCGGGATCTCCTTCCTGCTCATCGACATGCGCTCGCCCGGCATCCGCGTGCGCCCGATCCGCACCCTCGACGGCGCGCACGAGGTCAACGAAGTGTGGCTGGAAGGCGTCCGCGTGCCGCTGGCCAACCTTGTCGGCGAGGAAAACCGCGGCTGGACCTACGCCAAGTTCCTCCTCGGCCACGAGCGCAGCAACATCGCCGGGATCGGCATCGCCCGCCGCGAGCTGGCGCGGCTGAAGCGTCTCGCCCGCAGCGAGAGCTGCGACGGCCGCCCGCTGCTCGAGGCGCCGCTGTTCGCCGCCCGCGTCGCGCGCGTCGAAATCGAACTGATGGCGCTCGAGATCACCAACCTGCGCGTGCTCTCGGCCGAAGCCGAGCAGCGCGCGCCGGGAGTGGAAGCTTCGATCCTGAAGATCCGCGGCAGCGAGATCCAGCAGGAGATCTTCGCCCTGATGACCGAGGCGCTCGGCCTCCAGGCGCTGCCCTACGACCGCGAGGCGATGGCGGCCGGCTACGCCGGCGACTCCCCGCTGCCGGTCCATGCGCGCACCCCGACTGCGCAGTATCTGAACATGCGCAAGCTGTCGATCTACGGCGGCTCGAACGAGATCCAGCGCAACCTCATCGCCCGCAGCATGCTGGGCCTGTAAGGAGCGAGGCGATGGACTTTTCCTTCACCGACGAACAGCTGCTGCTGCGCGACACCGCGGCGCGCTTCATCGCCCGCGAATACGGCTTCGACACCCGGCGCGCGATCCTGGGCAGCGCTGGCGGCGAGCGTGGCGCGCGGGAGGCCGGCCTCTGGCGCACGCTGGCCGAGCTGGGGCTGCTGGCGCTGCGGGTGCCGGAGGAAGACGGCGGCGTGGGCGGCGGCGCGGTCGACACCTTGCTGGTGATGTCCGCCTTCGGCAAGGGCCTGTTCGCCGAGCCCTATCTCGCCAGCGCGGTGCTGGCCACGGAGGCGATCGTCCGCCTCGGCACCCCCGCCCAGCGCCGCCGCTGGCTGCGGCCGATGGCGGCGGGGACGCTGATCGCCGCCTTCGCCCATGACGAGCGCGGCACCCGCGGCGATGCGCTGGCGCTGGCGACGCGCGCGACCCGGGTCGGTGCCGGCTATCTGCTCGAGGGCCACAAGACGGTGGTCGAGCACGGCGCGCGCGCCGACCTGCTGCTGGTGTCGGCGCGCACCGACGGCGGCGGGGTGGCGCTGTTCGCCCTCGGGCGCGAGACCCCCGGCCTGCGCCTGGCGGCGTATCCGACGGTCGATGGCGGCGGGGCGGCGGACGTGTTCCTCGACCAGGTCTACCTGCCGGCGTCGGCCCGTCTCGGAGATGGTGAGAGTGAGGGCGAGGGGGGCGCTGAGGGCGATGCCGCCGAAGCTCTGCTCGCGGTGCTCGACAGCGGGCTGGCGGCGGTGTGCGGGGAGGCGGTCGGGGTGCTCGAACGCAGCCTCGATGCGACCGTCGAATACATCCGCGCGCGCACCCAGTTCGGCGCGCCGATCGCCACTTTCCAGGTCCTGCAGCACCGCATCGCCGACATGCGGATCCATCTCGAGCAGGCGCGTTCGATGGCTTGCCTCGCCGCCGCGCGCGCGGGCGCAGGGACGGCGGCGGAGCGGGCGCGGGCGATGTCGGCGGCGAAGGTGGTGGTGGGCGAGGCCTGCCGCTTCGTCGGCGAGCAGGCGGTCCAGCTCCACGGCGGGATGGGCATGACCGAAGAGCTCGATATCGCGCACGGCTTCCGCCGCCTGTTCGCGATCGAGAAGCGCTTCGGCTCGACCCAGGACCACCTGGCGCGCTTTGCCCGGCTGCTCGCGGCCTGAGCAAGGCCGCCGGCGGGCGCGGGGAGGCGCAGCCCGGGAGCGGGGGGCGCTCAGGCCGGCGCCAGGCGGCGCGTCACCTTCGCTTCGCGGATCGGCAGGTTGACCAGCGCGGCCATGCCCGCGAGCGCGATGTCGGCGTACCACATCCAGCTGAAATCGCCGAACTCGACGAGCGCCAGGCCGCCGAGCCAGGCGCCGAGGAAGCCGCCGGTCTGGTGCGACAGCAGGGTGAGGCCGAACAGCGTGCCGAGGTAGCGCACGCCGAACAGCTTGCCGACGATCGCCGCGGTCGGCGGCACCGTCGCCAGCCAGGTGAAGCCGAGGCCGGCGGCGAACAGGTAGAAGGTCCATTCGGTGCGCGGCATCATCAGGTAGGCGGCGACCAGCAGCGCGCGCGAAGCGTACATCGCGGCGAGGATGTGCTTGCTGCGGTAGCGCGACACGCAGGCCCCGGCGTAGAGGCTGCCGGCGATGTTGGCCAGGCCGATGATGGCCAGCGACCAGCTCGCCACCGTGGGCGGCAGGCCGCACAGCTCGACTTCGCCTGGCAGGTGGGTGACGAGAAAGGCGATGTGGAAGCCGCAGGTGAAAAACCCCAGATGCAGCAGGCGGTAGCTGCGGTCCTTGAGCGCGTCGCCGATCGCCCGCAGCACGCCGTGGTCGGCCTCGGCGTGCGCCACCGGGGGGGCGCCGGCGCGCGTCAGGCGGCCGATCAGCGGCAGCGCGGCCAGCGTCATCAGCGCCATCGCCCACATCGCGCCCATCCAGCCCACGGTCTGGATCAGCTTCTGCAGGATCGGGGCGAACAGGAACTGGCCGAAGGAGCCGCCGGCGTTGATCACGCCCGAGGCGGTGCCGCGCGCTTCGAGCGGAATGCGCTGGGCGGCAGCGCCGATCAGCACCGAGAAGCTGGCCGCGCCGGAACCCATCGCCGTCATCAGCCCGATCGTCAGCACGAGGCCGAAGGCGGAGTCGATGAAGGGCGTGATCGCGCTGCCGAGCGCGAGCAGCAGCAGCGCGCCGACCAGCACCGGGCGGGCGCCGTAGCGGTCGGCGACGGCGCCCGCCACCGGCTGGACCGCCCCCCAGACGAACTGGGCCACCGCCATCGCCAGGCTGATGGTGGCGATTCCCAGCCCGGTGGCGGTGTTGAGCGGGCCGACGAAGAGACCCATCGACTGGCGTGCGCCCATCGTCACCAGCAGGATGCCGGCCGCGGCGAGGGTGGTCAGGAGGACGTCACGGGAGTCGAGCGAACGGAACATGGGGAGGCATCCGGAGCCGCGATCGGCGTTGAAGTATCGGCCCGCACTATAGTGGCCGGGGGCGCCGCCGGATAGCCTCGGGTGGTCCCGCTCGGCGGCCCGGGCTGCGGGGCGCGGCGCTCGTGCCGGCGTTGCCGGCTCCCGGGCGCCGGGCGGAACGGCGGTGCCGATCCCGCCCGCGGCCGGTGCGGGCGCCGATATGGGCGCCGATACGGCCCCGGCGATCGTGCACGGGGCCCCTCACGGATCCTTCGATGCAAAGATAAACCAATGTTTCAGCATGATTATTTCGTGAAACACGGCGCGCGCGGACTAGGCTTCGGGCGCGCTTCGGCGTAGAATCGCGCCCCTTCTCCACCAGCTTTCCGGCGCGGCGCGCATGATGCTCTACCCCACCCGTTTCGACGTCATCGTGGTCGGCGGCGGTCACGCCGGGACCGAGGCCGCGCTCGCCGCGGCGCGCATGGGGGCGGCCACGCTGCTGCTCACCCACAACCTCGAGACCCTCGGCGCGATGAGCTGCAACCCGTCGATCGGCGGCATCGGCAAGGGCCACCTGGTGAAGGAGGTCGATGCGCTGGGCGGGGCGATGGCCGCCGCCACTGACGAGGGCGGGATCCAGTTCCGCATCCTCAACGCCTCCAAGGGGCCGGCGGTGCGCGCCACCCGCGCCCAGGCCGACCGCGTGCTGTACAAGGCGGCGATCCGGACGCGGCTGGAGAACCAGCCCAAGCTGTGGCTGTTCCAGCAGGCGGTCGACGACCTCACCGTGGTCGGCGACCGCGTCACCGGGGTGGTGACCCAGATCGGCCTGCGCTTCGAGGCGCAGGCGGTGGTGCTGACCGCGGGCACCTTCCTCAACGGCCTGATCCACGTCGGCCTCGAACACTACCCGGCGGGGCGTGCCGGCGATCCGCCGGCGAGCTCGCTCGGCGCGCGCCTGAAGGAGCTGAAGCTGCCGCAGGGGCGGCTGAAGACCGGCACCCCGCCGCGCCTGGATGCGCGCACGATCGACTTCTCGGTGATGACGGTGCAGCCGGGCGACGACCCGGTGCCGGTGTTCAGCTTCCTCGGCCACCCCGGCCAGCATCCGCGCCAACTGCCGTGCTGGATGACGCAGACCAACGCGCGCACCCACGACATCATCCGTGCCAACCTCGACCGCTCGCCGATGTATTCCGGCGTGATCGAAGGCGTGGGGCCGCGCTACTGCCCGTCGATCGAGGACAAGATCCACCGCTTCGCCGACAAGGACAACCACAACATCTTCCTCGAGCCCGAAGGCCTGACGACCCACGAGATTTATCCAAACGGGATTTCCACCTCGCTCCCCTTCGACGTCCAGCTCGAGCTCGTGCGCTCGATGCGCGGGCTGGAGAACGCCCACATCCTGCGCCCCGGCTACGCCATCGAGTACGACTACTTCGACCCGCGCAACCTCAAGTCCAGCCTGGAAACGAAGTCGATCGCCGGGCTGTTCTTCGCCGGCCAGATCAACGGCACCACCGGCTACGAGGAAGCGGCCGCGCAGGGCCTGCTCGCCGGCGCCAACGCCGCGCTCCAGGCGCAGGGGCGGGCGCCGTGGTGCCCGCGCCGCGACGAGGCCTACCTCGGCGTGCTGGTGGACGACCTCATCACCCGCGGCGTGGCCGAGCCCTACCGCATGTTCACCTCGCGCGCCGAGTACCGCTTGAGCCTGCGCGAGGACAACGCCGACCTGCGCCTGACCACGAAGGGGCGCGAACTCGGCCTGGTGGATGACGCGCGCTGGGCGGCATTCTGCGCCAAGCGCGAAGCGATCGAGCGCGGCACCGCCGAACTGAAGGCCGCCTGGGCGCGGCCGGAGGCGATTCCGGCGGCCGAGCAGGAGCGCGTGCTGGGCAAGGCGCTCGAGCGCGAGCAGCGCTACTTCGAGCTGCTGCGCCGGCCGCAGACCGCCTACGCCGCGCTGATGAGCCTGCCCGGCGCGCCGGATGCGCCCGAGACCGACCCGCAGGTGATCGAGCAGATCGAGATCGCCGCCAAGTACCAAGGCTACATCGACCGCCAGCAGGACGAAGTCGCCAGGCAGGCCCAGGCCGAGGCCACCCGCCTGCCGGCCGACCTCGACTATGCCCAGGTGCGCGGGCTGTCGAAGGAAGTGCAGCAAAAGCTCACCCAGCACAAGCCGGAGACCATCGGCCAGGCGAGCCGGATCCAGGGGGTGACGCCGGCGGCGATCTCGCTGCTGCTGGTGTGGCTCAAGCGCCGCGAGCTGGCGGCGCGCGCCGGCGCGGCAGAACAAGCGCCCCCGGCGCGGAGGCCGGCGGCATGAGCGGACGTCTCGCCCCCTGCGCCGCCCAGCTCGCCGAAGGCATCGCCGGGCTGGGCCTCGTGCTGGCGCAGGAAACCGTCGACCTCCTGCTCGCTTTCGGCGAGCTGCTGCTGAAGTGGAACAAGGTCTACAACCTGACCGCGATCCGCAGTCCGCAGGAGCTCGTCACCCACCACCTGCTCGACGCACTCGCGGTGCTGCCCCACCTGGCGGCGGTGAATCGGCTTGCCGACATCGGCTCCGGCGGCGGCCTGCCCGGGGTGGTGCTGGCGATCGTGCGTCCCGCCCTGATCGTGACCTCGATCGAGACCGTGGGCAAGAAGGCGAGCTTCCAGCAGCAGGCGAAGATCGAGCTCGGCCTGGGCAACTTCGGCGTGCTGCACCAGCGCGTCGAGCAGGTGCGCGCCGCGGCGCTGCCCGGCGGCGCGGCCGACGGGGTGATCTCGCGCGCGTTCTCCAGCCTGGCCGATTTCGTCACCCTCTCCGGCCACCTCGTCGCCGAAGGCGGCGCGCTGTACGCGATGAAGGGACTGCGCCCGGACGCCGAGATCGCCGCCCTCCCGGCGGGCTGGGCGGTGAGCGCGATCCATCCGCTGGAAGTGCCCGGCCTCGGTGCCGAGCGTCATCTGCTGGTCATCCGCCGCGCGCCATGATGGGCGCGGAAACGATCGCGCCGCGGCGCGCCGTCCAACCCTTGCCAACGGAGTAGCCCGAATCGACCATGGCCAAGATCTTCTGCGTCGCCAACCAGAAAGGCGGGGTGGGCAAGACCACCACCTGCGTCAACCTCGCCGCCGCCCTCCACCGTGCCGGCCAGCGCACCTTGCTGATCGATCTCGATCCGCAGGGCAACGCAACGATGGGCAGCGGAATCGACAAGCGCAGCCTGAAGAACTCGGTCTATCCGCTGCTGGTCGGCCTGGTCGACCTTGCCGGCGCGCGGGTGAGCTCGCCTTCGGGGGGCTACGACGTGCTCCCGGCCAACCGCGACCTTGCCGGCGCCGAAGTCGAGCTGGTCAATCTCGAACAGCGTGAAAAGCGCCTGCGCAATGCGCTCGCCGCCTTCCACGACGAGTACGACTTCGTCCTCATCGATTGCCCGCCGTCGCTGTCGATGCTGACCCTCAACGGCCTGTGCTGCGCCCATGGCGTCATCATTCCGATGCAGTGCGAGTATTACGCGCTGGAGGGGCTGTCCGATCTGGTCAACACGATCAAGAAGGTGCACGCCAACCTCAACCGCGAGCTCAAGATCATCGGCCTGCTGCGGGTCATGTTCGATCCCCGGGTGACCCTGCAGCAGCAGGTCTCGGCTCAGCTCGAAAGCCATTTCGGCGACAAGGTGTTCCGCGCCATCGTGCCGCGCAACGTGCGCCTGGCCGAGGCGCCCAGCCACGGCATGCCCGGGGTTGTGTTCGACAAGGCGTCGAAGGGGGCGCAGGCCTACATGGCTTTCGCCCACGAGATGATCGAGCGCGCGAAAACTTTCTGAGCCCGACAAGACCATGAACAAACCCAGACTGAAGGGCCTCGGCCGCGGACTCGATGCGCTGCTCGCGGCCAACCACGAAGACGAGGCCGAAAAAGGCGCGCTGCAATCCTTGCCGACGATCGCCCTGCAGCCCGGCCGCTACCAGCCGCGCACCCGGATGGACCCGGGCTCGCTGGAGGAGCTGGCGGCCTCGATCAAGGTCCAGGGGGTGATGCAGCCGATCCTGGTGCGCCCGGTGGACGCCGACGCCTACGAGATCATCGCCGGCGAACGGCGCTGGCGCGCGGCGCGGATCGCCGGCCTCGTCGAAGTGCCCTGCCTGGTGCGCGAGATTCCCGACGAGGCGGCGCTGGCAATGTCGCTGATCGAGAACATCCAGCGCGAGGATCTCAACCCGCTCGAGGAGGCCGGCGGCATCCAGCGCCTGATCGACGAGTTCGCGATGACCCACCAGCAGGCCGCCGATGCCGTCGGCCGCTCGCGCCCGGCGGCGTCCAACCTGCTGCGCCTGCTCAACCTCGCCCAGCCGGTGCAGGAGCTGCTGATGGCCGGCGACATCGACATGGGGCACGCGCGCGCGCTGCTGCCGCTCGACGGTGCCGGCCAGATCCAGCTCGCCAACCAGGTCGCCGCCCGCCAGCTGTCGGTGCGCGATACCGAGCGCCTGGTGCAGCAGGTCCTCCATCCGCGCCAGAAAAAGCCTGCGCCCCAGCCCGACCGCGACCTGCTGCGGCTCGAGGAGGAAATCGCAGACGCGATCGGAGCCACGGTGAAGATCAAGGCCAACAAGAAGGGTGCGGGCGAAGTGATGATCCGCTTCGCCAGCCTCGACCAGCTCGACGGCCTGCTCGGCCGCCTGCGCTGAAGGGGCGCGGCCGGCGCTGTCGTGTCAGCGCCGGCCGCGCAGCCAGCCGGCGAAGCGCTGCACGAACTCCGGCACCTGGCTGTAGAGGTAGGCGGCGAGGGCGAGGTTGAGCAGCGCGGTGACGAGAAAGAGCTGCGGAACGCTGGCCCCGGCGGCGAGCAGCGCGGCGCCCATCGCCGCTGCGATCACCATGAAGAAGGCGTTGAGGATGTTGTTGCCGGCGATCACGCGCGAGCGGTGGGCAGGTTCGCTGCGGCGCTGGATCAGGGCGTACAGCGGCACAATGTAGAAGCCGCCGAAAACCCCGATCGCGACCAGATCGGCGAGCGCCCGCCAGCTTTCGCTGCGGGCGAGCACTTCGCCGATCGTCAGCGCCGCCGCCGCGGTGCCCGGCGCCGGGCTGCTCCACCACAGGTCGAGGGCGAACAGCGACAGGCCGATCGAGCCGAACGGCACCAGTCCGAGCTCGATGCGCCCGCCCGACAGGCGCTCGCACAGCAGGGAGCCGATGCCGATGCCGACCGAGAACAGCGCAAGGAGCAGGACCACCGCATGCTCGTCGCCGCCGAGGGTGTCCTTGGCATAGGCGGGGAACTGCGACAGGAAGACCGCGCCGTAGAACCAGAACCACGATACCCCGACGATCGACAGGAAGACGGTGCGATTGCCGCGGGTGAAGCGGAAGTTGCGCCAGGTCTCGGTGAGCGGGTTCCAGTTGATCCGCAGGCCGGGCGCGGCCGGCGCCGCCGCAGGGATGTGGCGGCTGGCGCCATAGCCGAGCACGGCGAGGGCGACGACGACGGCCGACACCCAGGCCATGCCTTGCGGCAGGGCGATCAGCACGCCGCCGGTGAGGGTGCCGACGAGGATGGCGACGAAGGTGCCCGACTCGACCAGGGCGTTGCCGCCGACGAGCTCGTCCTCGTGCAGGTGCTGCGGCAGGATGGCGTACTTGACCGGGCCGAACAGGGCGGACTGGGCGCCCATCAAGAACAGGCAGAGCAGCATCAGCACGAGCGATTCGAGGGCGAAGGCCATGCTGGCGAGCGCCATCACCGCGATTTCGAGCAGCTTGGTTAGGCGGATCAGCCGGCTTTTCTCGAACTTGTCGGCGATCTGGCCGGCGGTGGCGGAAAACAGGAAGAAGGGCAGGATGAAGAGGCCTGCGCACAGATTCACCAGCACTCCCGGCGCCAGCGTGGTGTAGCGGGCGGCATGGAAGGTGAGCAGCACGACGAGGGCGTTCTTGTAGACGTTGTCGTTGAACGCGCCGAGGAACTGGGTGAGGAAAAACGGCAGGAAGCGGCGCCGTCCGAGCAGCGCGAACTGGTGGCTCAATGCGGCCCTCCGGTGGAAGTCGTGGTGCGGCGAAGCCCGCGCGGTGCGCGACGGGGCGCCGGCCGGATCTGCTGCGATGACGGCACGGATGGTGGTGGCCGGGCTCGGTGCGTGTCAATATCGGCGGTGACCTGCGTCTTATATATGAGACAAGACTTTTATGTCCCTTTACTCTGCCCGGGTTTGACTTTGCTACGGTTAACCCCTAGTATTGACGGGATTTTTGGGCGGTCGCGGTGTGTTGCGGCTTGCCGGCGAGGAAAGGATGCACAAGGCAGTTCTGCTGCAGCTCGGCGCAACCCTTCTGGCAACGGCCATTGCGGCCGTTTTTTTCGGGTTGCGCGGCGCGCTGTCTGCCGCATCCGGCGGGCTGGCCTGCGTGCTGCCGAGCTGGTTCTTCGTCTGGCGGCTGACGGCGATGACGCGGCGCAAAGGCACCGCCTCCGTGGCGGCTTTTGTCGCCGGTGAGCTCGTCAAGCTCGCCTCGATCGTGGGATTACTTGGGCTGGTATTGGTGCTCTATCCGGACGTCCATTGGGGCGCGCTGCTGATCGGGCTGATACTGGCGCTGAAAGCGAATTTATTTGCATTTTTGGTAAAGACCTGACCATGGCTGGAAACGCTCCCACCGCATCCGAGTACGTCGTTCATCACCTGACGCACCTCAACAACACCGGTCACGCGCAAGAAAACATCGTGGACTGGAGTGTGATCAACATCGATTCGATGTTCTATTCGGTCGCCCTCGGTCTGCTCACCGTTTTCCTGCTGTGGCTCGCCGCGCGCAAGGCCACCTCGGGCGTGCCGGGGCGCTTCCAGGGCATCGTCGAGATCCTCGTCGACATGGTCGCCGATCAGGCCAAGGGCATCGTTCATAGTGCCGAGTCGCGCAAGTTCGTCGCTCCGCTCGCGCTCACCGTCTTCGTCTGGATCTTCCTGATGAACGCGATGGACCTGCTGCCGGTCGATCTGCTGCCGCGCATCTGGGAAGGGGTCTATGCCGCCGGTGGCGGCGATCCGGAGCACGCCTACATGCGCGTCGTCGCCACTGCCGACCTGTCCGCCGCGCTGGGCTTGTCGATCGGCGTGCTGCTCCTCTGCCTCTATTACAACGTCAAGATCAAGGGCGTCAGCGGCTGGGTGCATGAGCTCTTCACTGCGCCGTTCGGCAGCCATCCGCTGCTCTACCCGGTCAACTTCGCGATGCAGATCATCGAGTTCGTCGCCAAGACCGTTTCCCACGGCATGCGACTGTTCGGCAACATGTATGCCGGTGAGCTCGTGTTCATCCTGATCGCCCTGCTCGGCGGCACCGCCACCGTGTTCGGCTTCGTCGGTCATGTTGTTGCGGGCACCGTCTGGGCGATCTTCCACATCCTGATCATCACCCTGCAGGCCTTCATCTTCATGATGCTGACCCTGGTGTACGTCGGTCAGGCGCACGAAAGCCACTAAGTTTCGGTTTCACCTTCAAAGCAGTACCTGGTTTTTAAACTCACCTTCCCCATTAAGGAGTTGTCATGGAAAACGTTCTGGGTTTTGTTGCTCTGGCTGCCGGTCTGATCATCGGTCTGGGTGCGATCGGTGCTTGTATCGGTATCGGCATCATGGGTTCCAAGTACCTCGAAGCGTCCGCCCGTCAGCCCGAGCTGATGAACGCGCTGCAGACCAAGATGTTCCTGCTCGCCGGCCTGATCGACGCCGCGTTCCTGATCGGCGTCGGTATCGCCATGATGTTCGCCTTCGCCAACCCGTTCCAGCTCTGATCGGTTCGAGTTCATCCTTTATTGAACCAACCTGAGGGCCAAGAACCGTGAATTTGAACGCAACTCTGATAGCCCAGCTCGTTGTGTTCTTCATTCTGGCGTGGTTCACGATGAAATTCGTGTGGCCGCCCATCGTGAAGGCACTGGACGAGCGTGCGAAGAAAATCGCCGACGGGCTGGAAGCTGCGGACAAGGCCAAGGCCGACCTGGCGCTCGCCGAGAAGAAGGTCGTCGAGGAACTGCGCAAGGCCCGCGAATCCGCGGGTGATGTGCGTACCTCCGCTGAAAAGCAGGCGAGCCAGCTGATCGACGAGGCTCGCGCCGAAGCCAACCGCATCATCGCCGCCGCGCGTGAAGCCGCCGAAGCCGAAGCCGGCGTCGCCGCGCAGCGCGCCAAGGAAGCCTTGCGCGACCAGGTCGCCCATCTGGCTGTTGCCGGCGCGGAAAAGATCCTGCGCCGCGAGATCAACACCCAGGTGCACGCCGAGCTGCTTGCCAACCTGAAACAGGAATTGCAATAAGTCATGGCCGAGAACGTCACCATCGCGCGTCCCTATGCCGATGCCGCCTTCGCGCTGGCTCGTGGGGCGAATGCGCTGGGGCCTTGGTCGGAAGTGCTGGATCGGCTCGCCCTCGTGGCGGCCGACTCCACCATGCAGGCGTGTTTCACCGATCCGAAGCTGTCCGCCGATCAGCTCAACAAGCTGATGGTGGACGTCGCTGGCGATCTGAACGCCGAACAGCAGAACTTCATCCGCGTCCTCGTGGAGAACGAACGTCTGCAGGTGCTTCCGGAGATCCGTGACCTGTTCGTTGCACTCAAGAACGAACACGAAGGCGTCCTGGAGGCGAAAATCGCCTCTGCCTTCCCGCTCGACGATGCCGCGCTGGCCGCGTTGAAGGCCGACCTCGAAGCCCGCTTCAAGGTCGTCATCAACGTCACGGTCAGCATCGACCCCGAACTGATCGGTGGGGTCCGCATCGCTGTCGGCGACGAAGTCATCGACGCCTCGGTCCGCGGCAAGCTCGCGAACATGGCCGCTGCGCTAAAGAACTAGGAGCATACATACATGCAACTCAACCCCTCTGAAATCAGTGATCTGATTAAGAGCCGGATCCAGAACCTGCAGCTCGCCGCCACGTCGCGCAACGAGGGCACGGTGGTCTCCGTCACCGACGGCATCACCCGTATCCACGGCCTCACCGATGTGATGCAGGGCGAAATGCTGGAATTCCCCGGCAACACCTACGGTATGGCGCTCAACCTCGAGCGCGATTCCGTGGGCGCGGTCGTGCTCGGCGAATACGAGCACATCACCGAAGGCGACACGGTCAAGGCCACCGGCCGCATCCTCGAAGTCCCGGTCGGCCCCGAGCTGATTGGCCGCGTGGTCAACGCCCTGGGCCAGCCGATCGACGGCAAGGGCCCGATCAACGCCAAGCTCACCGACAAGATCGAGAAGGTCGCGCCCGGCGTCATCGCCCGCCAGTCCGTCTCCCAGCCGGTGCAGACCGGCCTGAAGTCGGTCGACTCGATGGTGCCGATCGGCCGCGGCCAGCGCGAGCTGATCATCGGCGACCGCCAGACCGGCAAGACCGCGGTTGCGGTCGACGCGATCATCAACCAGAAAGGCCAGAACATGTTCTGCGTCTACGTGGCGATCGGTCAGAAGGCTTCGACCGTGGCCAACGTGGTGCGCAAGCTGGAAGAGAACGGCGCCCTGGAATACACCATCGTCGTCGCCGCCACCGCCTCCGAGTCGGCCGCGATGCAGTACCTCGCCGCCTACGCCGGGTGCACGATGGGCGAGTACTTCCGCGACCGCGGCCAGGACGCCCTCATCGTTTATGACGATCTGACCAAGCAGGCCTGGGCCTACCGCCAGGTTTCGCTGCTGCTGCGCCGTCCGCCGGGCCGTGAAGCCTATCCGGGCGACGTGTTCTACCTGCACTCCCGTCTGCTCGAGCGCGCCGCGCGCGTCAATGCCGACTACGTCGAGAAGTTCACCAACGGCGAAGTCAAGGGCAAGACCGGCTCGCTGACCGCGCTGCCGATCATCGAGACCCAGGCCGGCGACGTCTCCGCGTTCGTGCCGACCAACGTCATCTCGATTACCGACGGCCAGATCTTCCTCGAGACCGACCTCTTCAACGCCGGCATCCGTCCCGCGATCAACGCCGGTATCTCGGTGTCGCGCGTCGGTGGTGCGGCCCAGACCAAGGTCATCAAGAAGCTGTCCGGCGGTATCCGTACCGACCTCGCGCAGTACCGCGAGCTCGCCGCCTTCGCCCAGTTCGCTTCCGACCTCGACGACGCCACCCGCAAGCAGCTCGAGCGCGGCCGCCGCGTCACCGAGCTGATGAAGCAGGCGCAGTACTCGCCGATGTCGATCGCCGAAATGGCCATCGTCCTGTACGCGGTGAACAACGGCTACTTCGACGACGTCGAGGTCGCCCGCGTGCTGCCCTTCGAAGCCGCCATGCTGCAGTTCGTCAAGACCAAGCAGGCTGCGCTCATCTCTTCGATCCTGGACAAGAAGGAGCTCGACGCCGATGGCGAGAAGGCTCTGGCGGCCGCGATCGCCGAGTTCAAGAAGAGCTGGGCCTAAGGCCGCGGACGGAGACGGAATATGGCTAGCGGTAAGGAAATCCGTACCAAGATCAAGAGCGTGCAGAACACGCGCAAGATCACCAAGGCCATGGAGATGGTGGCCGCATCCAAGATGCGCAAGGCGCAGGACCGGATGCGGTCTGCCCGCCCCTTCGCCGACAAAATCCGCCGCCTCGCCGCGAACCTGTCCCAGGCCAATGTGACCGACTACAAGCACCCCTTCCTGGTCCGCAAGGACCAGGTGAAACGGGTGGGGCTGATCCTGGTGACCACCGACAAGGGTCTGTGCGGGGGTCTCAACACCAACGTCCAGCGTGTCGCGCTGACCGCCATGAAGGACTGGGAGGCAGCCGGCGTCACCGAGATCCGGGCCTGCGCCATCGGCAACAAGGGTCTGGGTTTCATGCAGCGCATGGGCGCCAAGGTGGTGTCGAACGTCACCCAGCTCGGTGACACGCCCCACCTGGAAAAGCTGATCGGTCCGGTCAAGGTGATGCTCGACGCGTTCCAGAACGACGAGCTCGACGCGGTTTATGTGGCTTACACCCGCTTCATCAACACGATGAAGCAGGAGCCGGTGCTCGAGCAGCTGCTGCCGCTGTCCGGCGAGAAGCTGGGCACGCCCGAGACGTCGTGGGACTACCTCTACGAGCCGGATCCGCAGGTGGTGATCGACGAGTTGCTGGTGCGCTACGTCGAGGCCCTGGTGTATCAGGCGGTGGCCGAGAACATGGCATCCGAGCAGAGCGCGCGCATGGTGGCAATGAAGGCCGCTTCCGACAATGCCAAGAACGTGATTGGCGAACTGCAGCTGGTCTACAACAAGACCCGCCAGGCCGCGATCACCAAGGAGCTGTCGGAAATCGTCGGCGGCGCCGCCGCGGTGTAACGGATTATTGAATTAAGGAAACGACGATGAGTCAAGGTACGATCGTTCAGTGCATCGGCGCGGTGGTGGACATCCAGTTCCCGCGCGACTCGATGCCCAAGGTGTATGACGCCCTGAAGCTCGAGGACGTGGCCGACTCCTTCGCCGAAGCAAATCTGACCTTCGAGGTTCAGCAGCAGCTCGGCGACGGTGTGGTGCGTACGATTGCGATGGGTTCTTCCGACGGCCTGCGCCGCGGCATGAAAGTTGCCAATACCGGCAAGCAGATCTCGGTGCCGGTCGGCATGGGCACGCTGGGCCGGATCATGGACGTGCTCGGTCGCCCGATCGACGACGCCGGTCCGATCGAGACCGACGAGCTGCGCGCGATCCACCAGAAGGCGCCGAAGTTCGACGAGCTCTCGCCTTCGGTCGAGCTGCTCGAGACCGGGATCAAGGTCATCGACCTGATCTGCCCGTTCGCCAAGGGCGGCAAGGTCGGCCTGTTCGGCGGCGCCGGCGTGGGCAAGACCGTGAACATGATGGAGCTGATCAACAACATCGCCAAGCAGCACTCGGGCCTGTCGGTGTTCGCCGGGGTGGGTGAGCGGACCCGTGAAGGGAACGACTTCTACCACGAGATGAAGGACTCCAACGTTCTCGACAAGGTCGCGATGGTGTTCGGCCAGATGAACGAGCCCCCGGGCAACCGTCTGCGCGTGGCGCTGACCGGCCTGACCATGGCCGAGCGCTTCCGCGACGAAGGCCGCGACATCCTGTTCTTCGTCGACAACATCTACCGCTACACCCTGGCCGGTACCGAAGTGTCCGCGCTGCTCGGCCGGATGCCGTCCGCGGTGGGCTACCAGCCGACCCTGGCGGAAGAAATGGGCCGCCTGCAGGAGCGCATCACCTCGACCAAGGTCGGCTCGATCACCTCGATCCAGGCCGTGTATGTGCCTGCGGACGACTTGACCGACCCGTCGCCGGCGACCACCTTCCTCCACCTCGACTCCACCGTCGTGCTGTCGCGTGACATCGCCGCGCTGGGTATCTACCCGGCGGTCGACCCGCTCGACTCCACCAGCCGCCAGCTCGACCCGCTGGTCGTCGGCGAAGAGCACTACGGGGTTGCGCGTCAGGTGCAGATGACCCTGCAGAAGTACAAGGAACTGCGCGACATCATCGCGATTCTGGGCATGGACGAACTGTCGCCCGACGACAAGCTCGCCGTCGCCCGCGCGCGCAAGATCCAGCGCTTCCTGTCGCAGCCGTTCCACGTCGCCGAAGTGTTCACCGGTTCGCCGGGCAAGTACGTCTCGCTCAAGGACACCATCAAAGGCTTCAAGATGATCGTCAGCGGCGAGCTGGACAATCTGCCGGAACAGGCTTTCTACATGGTCGGCAGCATCGACGAGGCCATCGAGAAGGCGAAGAAGCTCCAGTAATCCGCCTGCCCGCGCGGTGCCTTGGCACCGCGCGGTTTTGAAAAGGAAACACTATGGCTATGACGGTTCATGTCGACATCGTCAGTGCGGAAGAGCAGATCTTCTCCGGGCTGGCCGAATTCGTCGCCCTCCCTGGCGAGGCGGGTGAACTCGGCATCCTGCCCGGCCACATGCCGCTGATGACCCGGATCAAGCCGGGCGTGGTGCGTGTGCGTGCCCAGAATGCGACCGAGGAAGAACTCGTCTTCGTCGCCGGTGGCCTGCTGGAAGTGCAACCGGGTCTGGTGACGGTGCTCGCCGATACCGCGATCCGGGGCAAGGATCTGGACGAAGCGAAGGCGCTCGAAGCCAAGCGCAAGGCCGAGGAGGCCATGGCCAACCAGAGCGCACGCCTGGACTATGCCAAGGCCCAGGCCGAGCTCATGGAAGCGGTGGCGCAACTTGCGGCGATCCAGCGTCTGCGCAAGCGCGGCCACTGAGCGCACGCTCCGCTCCGCAGCGGGGTGGCAACAACAAAAAAGCAGCTCGGCGAGCTGCTTTTTTGTTGTCCGCTGTTTTTACCGCCGGCGCCTGAAATGCGTGCCTTGACCGGAAGAACGGCTCCAGTGCGCGAAAGGGGCGGGGAGGGCAGGGTTCTCTCCCGCCGCCCGTGCGTCCGCCAAGCTTCAGACCGATTTTTCGAGCCGGGCGATGCGCTTGTCGAGGCGGGCGACCGCGTCGCGGACGGCGATCAGCTCCTGCGCGAATGCGGGGAGGGCGTGGCGGGATACCAGCAGGGGCGCTTCTTCGGTGAGATATTCGGCCACGCTGCCCGATAGGCGGGCGGCCGTGCGCTGCGCTTCGCCGACGACCCGCTGCCCGCCTGCGACCATGCGATGGGCGGCGATGTCGCCGAAAATGCGCGCCAGGTCTTCCTCGGCGTCCCAGCGCAAGTGACGGAACACGAAGCCGAGGGCTTCGGCGAATTCGGCGTTGCCTTCGATGCGCACGTGGCGCATCGCCGTTTCCAGGCCATCGACCAGCAGCCGGGGCAGCTCGGCGACCGCCAGGTGCAGGCTGACTTCGGGCGCCTCTTCGCTCGCGTGTTCGGCGAGATGGCCGTCGGCGCTGACCGAAAAACGGATTTCCGCGAAGGGGGCGAGGACCAGGCGTGCGCTGTGACCGGCGTGCGGACGCAGGCGCGCCCGCGCCCAGCCGGACTGGGCCAGGAGATGGTTGGTAGCGGACAGGAAGAGGCTGGACAGCATGGCATCGGGCAGAAAAAAGGAGGCGCGGCGGCCTCCTGTGGGGACGGTGGCGTTCAGCCGGCCTGCTGGATGCCGGCGATCCGCCAGCCGCCGCTGCCGCTGGCGGCTTTGGTCAGGTGCCAGATTTCGTCGAAGGCTGCCGGCGCGGCGTCGGCCTCCTCGCGCAGCAGGCCGCTGAAGCGCACGCTGACCACGTAACGCTGATCTTCCTCGGCGACGTCGATCACTTCGGCATTGAGCTCGACGACATCGGTGCGCTGGGCGGCGGCGCCGCGCTCGTTGAGTTGCATGCGCAACTCGGCGAAGACTTCGGGCGTGGTGAACTCGCGCAGATCGTCGAGGTTGGCGCTGTCATTGGCCGCCTGCAGACGGATGAAGTTGAGCTTGGCCTGGCGGGCGAAACCATCGACATCGAAGCCAGAGGCGATGGCTTTGGCCAGTCCGGAGTTTTCCGCGGCGGGTTGTGCGCTGCCGCCGAACGCCTGTTGGGCCTCGAACGAGCGCACGCTGCCCGCGGCATTACCCGGCGCGCCGGCGTATTGCAGGCCCTGCCCCTGCTTGGCGGTGGTGCCGCGACGGAAGATCAGGCGGAAGACGAAGAAGGCGGCCGCAGCCAGCAGCAGGATCATGACGAAGTTGGCGAAGCCTTCACCCATTCCCAGGTGCGAGAACAGCGCGGCGAGGCCAAGGCCGGCGGCCAGGCCGGCGATCGGGCCCATCCACGAGCGCTTCGGCTGGGCGGCGGGCGTGGCCCCGGCGGGGCTCTGCTGCGGGGCCGCGGCCGGTTGGCGCGGTTGCGTGGTCGGGGTGGCCTCGCGCTTCATGCCGAAGCTGCTGCCGCCGCCGAGGCGCTTGGCTTCGGCCTCGGGGGGAGCGAAACCGAACGAGAGGATGGCGACGATCAGGGTCAGGAAGAGGTGTTTCATCGGTGGGTGGTCTCCAGGTTCAGATCTTGTAGCCCCGGTGCAGGGCGACGACGCCGGCACTCAGGTTGAAGTAATCGACCCGGGCGAGCCCGGCTTGTTCCATCATCGCCTTCAATTCTTCCTGGCCGGGGTGCATGCGGATCGATTCGGCGAGGTAGCGATAGCTTTCGGCGTCGTTGGCGACCTGCTTGCCCATCCACGGCAGCAGCTTGAAGGAGTAGAGGTCGTAGATCGGCGCCAGCGGTTTCCATACGCGCGAAAATTCGAGCACCAGCAGGCGGCCTCCGGGGCGCAGCACGCGACGCATCTCGGCGATGGCGACGTCCTTGTGGGTCATGTTGCGCAAGCCGAAGGCGACGGTGACGCAGTCGAACCAGTCATCCGGGAAGGGCAGCTTTTCGGCGTTGCACTGCGCTGCCGGCATGGCGAAGCCGTGATCGATCATGCGGTCGCGGCCGCGCGCGAGCATGGCGTGGTTGATGTCGGTGAGCCAGACCTGGCCGCTGCGCCCGACCTTGCGCGCGAAAGCGAGCGACAGGTCGGCGGTGCCGCCGGCGACGTCGAGCACGCGGTCGCCTTCGCGCACTCCCGACACCTGGATGGTGAACGCCTTCCACAGCCGGTGCAGGCCGAACGACATCAGGTCGTTCATGATGTCGTACTTGTGCGCGACCGAGGAAAAGACCTCGGCCACCTTTTTTTCCTTCTGTTCCTCGGCGACCGTCTGGAAGCCGAAATGGGTGGTCTTGTCGCTCATCGTGAACTCAGTGGTGATGCCCGCAGCCGCCGCGCGGAGCCGGGGGCGGGACCAGGGCGGGGTCGCGGGTGCCGCCCGCGCGTTCGAGGCGCTCGAGGTAGTCGGCCCACAGTGCTTCCTGATCGCGGCCGAGCATATACAGGTAGTCCCAGGAGTACAGCCCGCTGTCGTGGCCGTCGGAGAACTCGGGCTTGATCGCATAGTTGCCGACCGGCACCAGGTTCACGACATCGACGTCGCGCTTGCCCTGCTGCAGGGTTTCCTGGCCGCGGCCGTGGCCGCGCACTTCGGCCGAGGGCGAATACACCCGCAGGAATTCGAACGGCAGGAGAAAGCGGCTGCCGTCGTCGAAGGCGATTTCGAGCCGTTTCGAGCTGCTGTGCAGAATGATTTCGGTGGGGATCGGGGTGTTGCTGTCGAGTCCGGCCATGGCATCCGTCCCGTTTGGGGGGAGACAATCATACCCGAATCGCCGCGCTGCGTTTCCATGCGCGCAGTGTGGCTTTGCCCCCGCGGATGGCGGCATGTCCATTGCAGGCCGATGACGTGTCATCAAACCGTCAAGCAACGGCAATACACTACGGGCTGCCATGCGATCGCCCGGGCGGACGCCGTCCGCAGTTCCCGTTCGATCGATCGCGCAACCAGGGAGTCCAGCGCATGCCAGCGAACATTCTGCTCGTGGAAGACGAGCCGGCGATCCAGGAATTGATCGCCGCCAATCTCCATCGCGCCGGCCATCACGTCGTGCGTGCCGCCGATGCGGAAAGCGCGCAGCGCATCGTCCGCGACGCACTGCCCGATCTCGTGCTGCTCGACTGGATGCTGCCCGGAGTGTCGGGCATCGAGTTCGCCCGCCGCCTGCGCGCCGACGAGCGCACCCGGGCCATTCCGATCATCATGCTGACCGCGCGCGGGGAAGAGCAGGACAAGGTTGCCGGGCTCGAAACCGGCGCCGACGACTACATCACCAAGCCCTTCAGCCCGCGCGAACTCGTCGCCCGGATCAAGGCCGTGCTGCGGCGGCGGGTGCCGCAGGCCACCGAGGACGCGGTGGAGCTGGGCGGGTTGCGCCTCGATCCCGCCACCCACCGGGTCAGTGCCGGTGGCGAGACGCTCGCCCTGGGGCCGACCGAGTTCCGTTTGCTCCACTTCCTGATGACCCACCCGGAGCGGGTGCACTCGCGCGCGCAGCTGCTCGACCAGGTGTGGGGCGATCACGTCTTCGTCGAGGAGCGCACCGTCGACGTCCATATCCGGCGTTTGCGCTGCGCGCTCGAACCGGGGGCGCACGATGGCCTGATCCAGACCGTCCGCGGCAGCGGCTACCGCTTTTCGGTGCATCCCGAAAGCGTGCCGACGGCCCGTTGAGCGCGTCCTTCCGGTTCATGGAGAACGTGTGATTTTTCGATCCGTGCGCTATATCGGTCTCGGGATCGCGCTCCCGGTCCTGTCGATGCTGGCGCTCGCCGCGCTCGCCGGCCTGTACCGTGACAGTGACGCCGCGCTGGCGATCCTCGCCCTGTGCGTGCTCGGCTGGGCGATCATGCTCGCCCGCCACCTGCGCTTGCTGGTCGAATGGGCGCGGCAGCCGGTCGACACTCCGGTCCCGCGCGGCGAAGGGCTGTGGGGCAGCGTTTTTGCCGAGATCGGCGACCGCTTCGAGCGCGAGGCCGAAGTGCGGGAAAAACTGTCGGCCGAGCTCGGCCGTTTCCAGCAGGCGGCCCAGGCGATGCCCGACGGCGTCCTGTACCTGGGCGAGGGCGACCGTATCGAATGGCTCAATCCGGTGGCCGAGCAGCATTTCGATCTCGACCGGCGCGATCACCTGCGGATTCCGATCGGAAACCTCGTGCGCCAGCCCGAATTCATCCGCTACCTCGAGGCCGGTGACCAGAGCGAGCCGCTGCTGATGCGCTCGCTGCGGCGCAAGGAGGGCGCGCTGCAGGTGCAGCTGATCCGTTTCGCGGGCCATCGCCGGCTGCTGCTGTCGCGCGACATTTCGCAGCTGGAGAAGCTCGAGAACATGCGCCGCGACTTCGTCGCCAACGTCTCCCACGAGTTGCGCACGCCGCTCACCGTGGTCGGCGGCTTTCTCGAAACCCTGATCGACGGGCTCGACGACTTTTCCCGCGCCGACGTCCTCCACTACCTGACTCTCGCCAGCGAGCAATCCACCCGCATGCAGTGTCTGATCGAGGAGCTGTTGACCTTGTCCGCGCTCGAAACCGGCGCGCCGGCGCCGCTCGAGGAGGCGGTGGAGGCCGAAGTCCTGGTGCGTGAGGTCTACGACGAAACCCGGCTGCTGTCGGCGGGACGGCATACGCTGCGCCTGGACCTGGCCGGTGATGGGACGCTGCTCGGCAGCCGCAAGGAGCTGCACAGCGCGTTCGCCAACCTGGCGAGCAATGCGGTGCGCTACACCCCCACCGGCGGCCACATCGAGATCGGCTGGCGCAGCGGCCCGGAATGCGCCGGAGGAGGCGGCGAGTTCTGGGTCGGCGACGACGGCATCGGCATCGACGCCGCTGATATCCCGCGCCTGACCGAGCGCTTCTATCGCGTCGATCGCGGCCGCTCGCGCGAGACCGGCGGTACCGGCCTCGGGCTGGCCATCGTCAAGCACGTCGTCACCCGCCACCGGGCGGAGCTCGTCGTCGACAGCACGCCGGGCAAAGGCAGCCGGTTTACGGTGCGTTTTCCGCCGGCCCGAATCGAGCACGCGCAGCGCTGAAGCGGGCCGCCGCGGGTTGCTCTCCTCTCGGCGCCGCGGGCAGTCGCCTGCGCTGCGGCCGCGCCGTCAGTGTTCGGCGAGGGCGTCGTCGATGGCGCGGGCGAGGGCGACCGGATCGGCGGCGGCATGCACTGCGCCTTCGCGTTGCGCTGCGCCCCAGACCGCTTCGGGGAAGTGGCGGTCGTCGCGGTAGCGCGGAATCACGTGCCAGTGCAGATGCGGCACCATGTTGCCGAAGCTCGCCAGGTTGATCTTGTCGGGGCGCAGCTGCGCGCGCAACGCCGCCTCGGTGGCCATCACCACGGCGAACAGGTGGCGCCGGTCGGCGGGCAGCAGGTCGGTCATTTCGGCCACATGCTCGCGCCATACCACCCGGCACAGGCCCGGATGAAAGGCGTCGGCGACGCGGATCACGCAGCAGCGCGCGTCTTCCCACAGGATGTCGGCGGGAGACAGGGCGCACAGCGGACAGTTCGGGGGCAGGTTCGGTGGCATGGGTGCGGGGCGGATGGAGAGGAAAGCGTTCTACCGCGTTCGCGCACGGGCAGCGAGGAATTATTCCGCATCCGGCGCGCGACCATGGTCCGGGAGGCGGCGCGGAACCTCCTGTGCCACCGTGCGGGTCTCGCCCAGCCCGACCGGGAGGCCGTCATGGAAAGCGAACAGATTGCCGGGGGGGATCTCGGTCCAGGCCTCGTTGTCGGTTAGCGGCGTCGTCGCGATCACAGCGACGCGGTCGTCGGGCGTGGTGAGCTGGTTGAAATCGACCGTCAGGTCCTCGTCGGCGAGGTGGGCGACGGCGAACGGCGCTTTGCGCAGGATGTAGCACAGGCGTGACGAGCAGTGGGCGAACAGCCAGTCGCCGTCGGAGAGCAGGAAGTTGAACTCGCCGCGGCGGCCGACTTCGAGCGCGAGCTCGCGCAGCGCGGCGTGCAGTGCGGCGGGGGCCGGAGCCCCCTGTGGGAAACGCGCGGCGAGGCGGTCGAGGAGGTAGCAGAACGCCCGCTCGGAGTCGGTCGTGCCCACCGGCAGGAAGCGTCCGCCGAGCGCCGGGGCGAACTCCTTCAGGTTGCCGTTGTGGGCGAAGACCCAGTACCGCCCCCACAGCTCGCGCTGGAAGGGATGGGTGTTCTCGAGCCGGATCCCGCCCTGGGTCGCCTTGCGGATGTGGGCGATCACGTTCAGCGAACGGATCGGGTAGTGCTTCACCAGCTCCGCGACCGGGGAGGCGGCGCTCGGCGCCGGGTCGAGGAAGACGCGCACTCCGGCGCCTTCGAAAAAGGCGATTCCCCAGCCGTCGCGGTGGTGGTCGGTGAGTCCGCCACGGGCGCGGAAGCCGGCGAAGGAGAAGCAGATGTCGGTCGGCACGTTGCAGTTCATGCCGAGCAATTGGCACATGGCGGACTCCGCGGCGGGCAAAAGGCTGCTGCCAGTATAGCGAAACGATCGCGCCGCCTCGCGCTTATCAAGCCGCGCTATAGTCATGGGCCGACCGCCGCTTCGGCTGGCAAGGCGGACTGCCAGGCTGCCTTCGGCCGCACACGGAACCCAGCCATCGACACCCACATGAACCACCCAGCCCTCTCATCCTTCATCTGGTCGGTCGCGGACCTGCTGCGCGGCGACTACAAGCAGTCCGAGTACGGCAAAGTCATCCTGCCCTTCACCGTACTGCGGCGCCTGGACTGCGTGCTGGAGGCGACCAAGCCCGCCGTCCTCGCCGAGTTCGCGGCCAAGACCAAGGCAGGCATCAATCCCGACCCGTTCCTGCTGCGCAAGGCGGGGCAGAGCTTCTACAACACTTCGCCGCTCGACCTGGTCAAGCTGCTGGGCGATCAGGACCACATCCGCCAGAACCTTTACGCCTACGTGCAGGCGTTTTCGCCCGCAGCGCGCGACATCTTCGAGCGTTTCGACTTCTACACCCAGGTCGAGCGCCTGGCGAAGGCGAACCTGCTGTACCTCGTCACCGAGAAGTTCGCCAATATCGACCTGCATCCCGAGAGGGTCGACAACGCCAGCATGGGGCTGGTGTTCGAGGAACTGATTCGCAAGTTCGCCGAAATCTCGAACGAGACCGCGGGGGAGCATTTCACCCCGCGCGAAGTCATCCGCCTGATGGTGAACCTGCTGTTCATCGAGGACGACGACGTGCTCACCCCGGGCGCGGCCGTGGTGCGCACCATCTACGATCCCACTGCCGGCACCGGCGGCATGCTCTCGGTGGCGGGCGAGTACCTGCTGGAGCACAACCCGCAGGCCCGGCTGACGATGTACGGCCAGGAGCTCAACGACGAGTCCTACGCCATCTGCAAGGCCGACATGCTCATCAAGGGCCAGCCGGTCGAGAACATCGTCGCCGGCAACACCCTCAGCGATGATGGCCACGCCGGGCGCAAGTTCGACTACATGCTCTCCAACCCGCCCTTCGGCGTGGAGTGGAAGAAGGTCGAGAAGGTCGTGCGCCAGGAACACGAGCAAAAGGGCTTCGACGGCCGCTTCGGCCCCGGCCTGCCGCGCGTCAGCGACGGTTCGATGCTGTTCCTGATGCATCTGCTGTCGAAGATGCGCCCGGCCCACGACGGCGGCAGCCGTTTCGGCATCGTGCTCAACGGCTCACCGCTATTCACCGGCGGCGCAGGCTCGGGCGAGAGCGAAATTCGCCGCTACGTCCTGGAGAACGACCTGGTGGAGGCCATCGTCGGCCTGCCGACCGACATGTTCTACAACACGGGCATCAGCACCTACGTCTGGATTCTTTCCAACAAGAAGCCGGAAGACCGCAAGGGCTGGGTGCAGCTCATCGACGCCAGCAGCTTCTGGCAGAAGATGAGGAAGAGCCTGGGCAGCAAGCGCAAGGAGATGGGCGAGGCCCACATCGCCACCGTCACCCGCCTGTTCGGCGACTTCACCGAGGCCGAGCTGGTCACGGCATTCGATGCCGCCGGCCGGCAACTGGGCGAGCCGCAACTCGTCACCAACACCGACACGCCGCCGGTTGCCCCCGACGGCGGCCGGCTCAAGCGCGTGCCCATCGCACGCATCTTCCGCAACGAGGAGTTCGGCTACACCACCCTCACCGTCGAACGCCCGCTGCGCGACGAGCACGGCAAGGTGGTGCTGGGGCTGAAGGGCAAGCAGAAGGGCAAACCCCAGCCCGACAGCGCACTGCGCGACACCGAGAACGTGCCGCTGACCGAGGACATCGGTGCGTACTTCCAGCGCGAGGTGCTGCCGCACGCGCCCGACGCCTGGATCGACGGGGAGAAGAGCAAGGTCGGCTACGAGATTCCGTTCAACCGTCACTTCTACGTTTTCGAACCGCCGCGCAGCCTGCATGCGATCGACGAGGAGCTGAAGGCGGTCTCGGCGAACATCATGAAGATGCTGGAGGAGCTGGCGGAATGAGGGCTGCCGCACAGTTCATGCGAAACGGATTCGGCATGCTGGACATGCATGCGCGTATGGCGCACTCTGTTGCCGACAACACCCGCCGCGCCTCTCCACGAAGCGTACCAGGCGGGTTTCTCGTTTACCGGGGCAATGAATGAAGCGCTCTTCCGGCAACCCGAGCACCATCGACAACGCCGCCAGAGCGGAATTCGGCGAGATCCTCCAGCTCATCGCCAGCGCCCGGCAGCGGGCGGTGCAGGCGGTCAACACCGCGCTGATCGATCTCTACTGGCAGGTCGGCGAAGTCATCAGCCGCAAGATCGCCGCCGCCGAATGGGGCGATGGGGTGGTCAGGCAGCTCGCCGAACACGTCGCCCGCAGCCAGCCCGGCCTGCGCGGCTTCACTGCGCGCAACCTGTTCCGCATGCGCCAGTTTTATGAGGCATACCGCGACCAGCAATTAGTGTCAGCACTGCTGACACAATTACCCTGGACCCATCACCTCATCATTCTCGGCCAAAGCAAACGCCCGGAGGAGCGCGAGTTCTACCTGCGTCGGGCGATCCGCGAGCAGTGGTCGAGTCGCGAGCTGGAGCGCCAGTTCAAGACCGCGCTGTTCGAACGCACCGTGCTGAGTCCCGCAAAAGTCTCGCCAGTGGCGCGACGAACCCACCCCGAAGCGCTCAGCGTGTTCAAGGACAGTTACCTGGTCGAATTCCTCGACCTTCCGGCCAGCCATGCCGAACGCGACCTGCACCGCGGGCTGCTGCACCGGCTCAGGGATTTCCTGATCGAGCTCGGCCGCGACTTCTGCTTCGTCGGCTCGGAATACCCGCTGCAGGTCGGCGGCCGCGACTTCGCGCTCGACCTGCTGTTCTTCCATCGCGGCCTGAACTGCCTGGTCGCCATCGAACTCAAGGTCGGCCGCTTCGAGCCGGAATACCTGGGCAAGCTCGGCTTCTACCTCGAAGCCCTCGACCGCGACGTCCGCAAGGCCCACGAAAACCCGGCCATCGGCGTGCTGCTGTGCGCCAGCAAGGATGACGAGGTCGTCGAATACGCCTTGAGCCGCAGCCTGTCGCCGGCGCTGATCGCCGAATACCAGACGCAACTGCCCGACAGGCGATTGCTGCAGGCCAAGCTGCACGAGTTCTATCAACTGGATGCGGCCGACCGGGGAGACGAGGCATGAGTCTGCCGAGGTATCCCGAGTACAAGGACAGCGGGGTGGCGTGGCTGGGGGAGGTGCCGGCGCATTGGGATGTGCGTCGTCTTGGCTTCTTTTTCGAGGAGCGTCGTCAGAAAGTAAGCGACATGGACTATCCGGCGCTCTCGGTTACCAAAGGTGGCGTAGTTCCGCAGCTTGAGACAGCAGCCAAAACCGATGACGGCGACAACCGAAAGCTCGTTTGCGCCGGAGATTTCGTCATAAATAGCCGTTCTGACCGGAAGGGGTCGGCGGGCGCAGCACGACAGGATGGCTCTGTGTCACTCATCTGCACGGTGCTTCGGCCAGCCCCTGGCATCAACATCGACTTTATTCACCACTTGCTCAGAAGCGTTTCTTTCCAGGAGGAGTTCTATCGCTATGGGAAAGGCATCGTCGCCGACTTATGGAGCACGAACTATTCCGAGATGCGCAACATCCTGTTGGCCCTGCCAAGCCAGCCAGAACAAGGAGTCATCGCCGCCTTCCTCGACCGCGAAACCGCGAAGATCGACGCGCTGCTCGCCGAGCAGGAAAAGCTCATCGCCCTGCTGGCCGAAAAGCGCCAGGCGACCATCTCCCACGCCGTCACCAAGGGACTGAACCCGGATGCACCGATGAAGGATTCGGGCGTGGCGTGGCTGGGGGAGGTGCCGGCGCATTGGAAAGTGGCTCGCATGAAGCACATTGTGCATGAAGGCATCGCCGGGCCATACGGTTCGTCGCTTACCAAGGCCATGTACGTAGCCTCCGGCTACCGCGTGTACGGACAACAGCAGGTCATCCCGAACGATTTTTCTGTCGGAGACTACTACATCTCGGAGGACAAGTTTTCCGAGATGACTCGCTACTTGGTACGGCCGAACGACATTCTAATCAGCGTCATGGGAACCATCGGTCGCGCTGCACTAGTGCCTGCCGATGTGGAGCCTGGAGTCATCAACCCCCGGCTCGTTCTATATCGCGCAAAAGAAAGGGTTATTGCTCCACGATACCTACAGGTGTTCATCAACAATCCAACGAGTCAGAGATATTTTTCATTGGCAGCCCAAGGAACAACGATGGAGGGACTCAACATGGTCTCGATAGGTGAATTGCATATTTCGTTGCCATCGTTGGACGAACAGCACGAAATTTTAGAATTCATCGATGGCGAGACTGCTCACCTCGATGCACTGACCACGGAAGCCACCCGCGCCATCACCCTCCTCAAGGAACGCCGCAGCGCCCTCATCGCCGCCGCCGTGACCGGCAAGATCGACGTGCGCGGCGTGGCGGAGCTTGCCCCGGCGGCCGTTCCGGCCTAATGTAGCTTATTCGGCTACAAACGGAGCCTGTCCGGCTACATGACCCCACTGCTCGACACGTTGTTCGGTACCCAGCGCCAGCGCGTGCTGGGCTGGCTGCTGCTGCACCCCGACGACGCGCTGCACGTGCGCGAACTCGCGCGACTGACGCAGACCAGCGCCGGCTCGCTGCACCGGGAACTGGTGCGCCTGGCGGAAGCCGGGCTGTTGACGCGCCGCCAGCAGGGCAACCAGGTGCTGTATCAGGCCAACCGCAGCAGCCCGGTGTTTGCGGAGCTGGCCGGGTTGTTCCGCAAGACGGGCGGACTTGCCGACATCCTGCGCGCCGCCTTGCTGCCACTGGCCGGACAGATTTCGTTGGCGCTGGTCTTCGGCTCGGTCGCCCGCGGCGAAGAGACGGCGCACTCCGACATCGACGTGCTGGTGGTGGGCGAGGCCGACTTCGCCGACGTCGTCGGCGCCCTGCATCCCTGTCAGGAAACCCTGGGGCGCGAAATCAATCCCGTCGTCTACCGGCCGGCCGAGTGGCGGGACCGCCTGTCGCATGACGATCACTTCGCCCGCGACATCCTGAATCACCCGATTCTGTTGCTGATGGGAAATCTCCATGACGCTGGATAATCTGCTGGCGATCCACAAGCTGGTGCGGCAAGCGCCGGACAGGGGCGGCATCGCCAAGCTGCTGGGCGCCGCCACGCGCAACCTTGCCGATGCCCATGTGGCGGGCCTGAGCAACGACAACCGCTTCGATGCCGCCTACAAAACCATCCTGCAGTGCGCGATGGTCGCACTGTGGGCCAAGGGCTACCGGACTTCGACCAGCCAGCCGGGGCATCATCAGACGGCGATCCAGACCCTGCCCAAGACCCTGGGTCTGCCGAGCCGGACGGTGATCGTCCTCGACGCCTTGCGCAAGCAGCGCAACCTCAACGACTACGACGGCGAGCCGGTCACCGATGCGGCGCTGACAAGCTGTCTGGATGAAGCCGAAAAGCTGCTGGTGCTGACGCGGCAATGGCTGGCCACCGAGTACCCCGAACTGGCCGAGTAAGCGCCCATGCCCAGCCTGCACCAGGAAGTCCACTTCGAGTCCGCCATCTGCGAGCACCTCGGCCGGCACGGCTGGCTGTACGCCGAAGGCGACGCCGCCCGCTACGACCGCCAGAACGCGCTGTTCCTGCCCGACCTGCTGGCGTGGCTCGAAGCGACCCAGCCGGAGAGCTGGCAGCAGCTCGCGAAGACGCACGGCGCGAACCTGACCAAGGTGCTGGCCGAGCGCGTGCGCAAGTGCCTCAACGACCTTGGCACGCTGGAGGTGCTGCGCCGCGGCGTCGAGATGGTCGGGCTGAAGAAACCCCTGTCCCTGGTGCAGTTCAAGCCCGCGCTCGGCATCAATCCGGCCATCGGCCAGGCCTACGCCGCCAACCGGCTGCGCGTGGTACGGCAGGTGCGTCACTCGCTGAACAACCCGCAGGACGCGCTCGACCTCGTGCTGTTTGTCAATGGCATTCCGGTCGCGACCGCCGAGCTGAAGTCGGATTTCACTCAGAGCGTCGGCGACGCGGTCGACCAGTACCGCTTCGACCGCAACCCGGCGCCGAAGGGCGGGCTGGCGGAGCCGCTGCTGGGCTTTCCCGGCGGCGCGCTGGTGCACTTCGCGGTGAGCCAGTCCGAAGTGATGATGACGACGCGGCTCGCCGGCACGGCCACCCGCTTCCTGCCCTTCAACCAGGGCAACGCGGGCGGCGCCGGCAACCCGTCGAACCCTTTCGGCTTCGCAACCTGGTATCTGTGGCAGGAGGTGTGGCAGCGCGACAGCTGGCTGGAAATCCTCGGCCGCTACCTCATCGGCCAGCGCAACGACAAGAAGCAGCTCACCGCCGTCATCTTTCCCCGCTATCACCAGCTCGACGTCACGCGCAAGCTCGTCGCCGATGTGCTTGCGAATGGGGCGGGCCAGCGCTACCTGATCCAGCATTCGGCCGGATCGGGCAAGACCAACTCGATTGCGTGGACGGCGCACTTCCTCGCCGACCTGCACGACGCGCAGCACGCCAAGGTGTTCGACAGCGTGCTGGTGGTGTCGGATCGCACGGTGCTCGACGCTCAGCTGCAGGACGCCATCTTCGACTTCCAGCGCACCACCGGCGTCGTCGCCACCATCACCGACGAGCACGGCAGCAAGAGCGCCCAGCTTTCGCAGGCGCTGAAGGACGGCAAGAAGATCATCGTCTGCACCATCCAGACCTTCCCCTTCGCGCTGGAGGCGGTGCAGAAGTTGTCGGCGACCGAGGGCAAGCGCTTCGCGGTGATCGCCGACGAGGCGCACAGCTCGCAGACCGGCGAGGCGGCGGCGAAGCTGAAGCAGCTGCTCTCGTCCGAGGAGCTCGCCGAACTGCAGGACGGCGGCGAAATCGACACCGAGACGCTGCTCGCGGCGCAGATGTCGGCGAAGGCGGCGCAGGAGAACGGGAACGGAGGCCTGACCTACATCGCCTTCACCGCGACCCCGAAGCAGAAGACGCTGGAGCTGTTCGGCCGCCCGGGCGCCGACGGCCTGCCCGAGCCCTTCCACGTGTATTCGATGCGCCAGGCCATCGAGGAGGAATTCATCCTCGACGTGCTGCAGAACTACACGAGCTACAAGCTCGCGTTCAAGCTCGCCAGCAACGGGCAGGAATACGACGAGAAGCAGGTCGAGAAGTCCGAGGCGCTGAAGGGCATCATGCAGTGGGTGCGGCTCCACCCCTACAACATCGCGCAGAAAGTGCAGGTGGTGGTCGAGCACTTCCGCGACAACGTGCAGCCGCTGCTGAACGGCCGGGCCAAGGCGATGGTGGTGGTGGGGAGCCGCAAGGAGGCGGTGCGCTGGCAAAAGGCCATCACCGCCTACGTCGACAAGCGGCAGTACGCGCTGGGCGTGCTGGTGGCCTTCTCGGGCGAAATCGACGACCCGGACAGCTACCCCGAGCCGGTCACCGAGCACAGCAAGGCACTGAACCCCGGACTCAAGGGGCGCGACATCCGCGACGCGTTTGCCGAGCCGGACTACCATCTGCTGCTGGTCGCGAACAAGTACCAGACCGGCTTCGACCAGCCCCTGCTGTGCGGCATGTACGTGGACAAGCGCCTAGCGGGCATCCAGGCGGTGCAGACGCTGTCGCGCCTGAACCGCGCCCACCCGGGCAAGGACACCACCTACATCCTCGATTTCGTCAACGACCCCGCGGACATCCTGGCGGCCTTCAAGACCTACTACGAAACCGCCCGGCTGGAGGCGGCCACCGACCCGCACCTCGTCTTCGACCTGCGCGCCAAGCTCGACGTGAGCGGTTATTACGACAGCTTCGAGGTCGACCGCGTGGCCCGGGTGGAAACCGACCCGAAGGGCACGCAGGCGCAGCTCAATGCCGCGATCGCTCCGGTCGCCGACCGCCTGCTGAAGCGCTACAAGGCGCTGCGGACGGAACTCGCCGCGGCGCAGGCAAAGCACGATGAGGAGGCAGCCCAGGCCGCGAAGGACGCGATGGACGTGCTCGTCCTGTTCAAGGGCGACATGGGCGCGTTCAACCGGCTCTACGCCTTCCTGTCGCAGATTTTCGACTACGGCAACACCGACATCGAGAAGCGCTTCATCTTCTACAAGCGCCTGATTCCGCTGCTCGACTTCGGCCGCGAGCGCGACACGGTGGACCTCTCGAAGGTGGTCCTGACCCACCACACGCTGCGGGACAAGGGCCGGCAGACGCTGAGCCTGAAGGAAGGCGACACGCCGAAGCTGCCGCCGATGAGCGAAACCGGCAGCGGCACCCTCCACGAGAAGGAAAAGGCGCTGCTGGAGGAAATCATCGCCAAGGTGAATGGCCTCTTCGAAGGCGAGCTGTCCGACGACGACCAGCTCGTCTACGTGAACGGCGTCCTGAAGGGCAAGCTGCTGGAGAACGAAACGCTCGTGCAGCAGGCCGCGAACAACAGCAAGCAGCAGTTCGCGAATTCCCCCGACCTGTCGCAGGCACTGCTGCACGCCATCATGGACGCGCTCGATGCGCACACGACCATGAGCACCCAGGCGCTGGGGTCCGAACGGGTCCGCGAGGGCCTGCTGGACACGCTGCTCGGGCCGGGACAGTTGTACGAGGCACTACGCGCCCGCAGCAACCCCCAGCCCCTTTCTCGATAGCAAATGGTTCGACCGGGCCGCCAAGGCCGTGACGCTGGAAGGGCCCGCCTTCTTGCCGCCCGCCTCGGGCGGGCTCAGCCGGCGAGTTTCTGCTTCAGCAGCTCGTTGACCTGGGCCGGGCTGGCCTTGCCCTTGCTGGCCTTCATGACCTGTCCCACCAGGGCGTTGAAGGCCTTCTCCTTGCCGGCGCGGAATTCATCCACCGATTTCTGGTTGGCGGCGAGCACCTCGTCGATCATCGCCTCGATCGCAGCGCTGTCGGTGACCTGCCTGAGGCCCTGCTTGTCGATGATTTCGTCGGCGGCGTCGGCCTTGCCGCCGCCTTCGCCGTTCCACAGGGCCTCGAACACTTTTTTGCCGATTGCGTTCGAGATCGTGTTGTCGGCGATGCGCGCGACCAGCCCGGCGAGCTGGGCGGGGGAGACCGGCGATGCGGTGATGTCGAGCTCGGCCTTGTTGAGGCGCGCGGCGAGGTCGCCCATGACCCAGTTGGCGCACGGTTTGGCGAGTGCAGTTCCCGCCGCGGCGACGGTGGCCTGGTAGAAGTCGGCGACTTCCTTGGCCGCGGTGAGGGTGGTCGCGTCGTAGGCGGAGAGGCCCCATTCGTCCATGAAGCGCGCCTTCATCGCCCCCGGCAGCTCGGGCATTTCCGCCTGCACGCGGGCTTTCCAGTCGGGCGCGATCACCAGCGGCAGCAGGTCGGGGTCGGGGAAGTAGCGGTAGTCGTGGGCGTCTTCCTTGCTGCGCATCATGCGCGTCTCGCCCGTGTCCGGGTCGAACAGCACGGTGGCCTGCTCGACGCGGCCGCCGTCCTCGATGGTGTCGATCTGCCACTGGACCTCAAAGTCGATCGCCTGCTGCAGGAAGCGGAAGGAGTTGAGGTTCTTGATCTCGCGCCGGGTGCCGTACTCGGTCGCGCCCTTCTTGCGCACCGAGACGTTGGCGTCGCAGCGGAACGAGCCTTCCTGCATGTTGCCGTCGCAGATGTTGATCCAGCGCACCAGCGCGTGCAGCGTGCGGGCGTAGGCCACGGCCTCCGCCGACGAGCGCATGTCGGGCTCGGAGACGATTTCGAGCAGCGGCGTGCCGGCGCGGTTGAGGTCGATCCCGGTCATGCCGTGGAAGTCCTCGTGGAGGCTTTTGCCGGCGTCTTCCTCGAGGTGGGCGCGGGTCAGGCGCACGGTCTTCTCGTAGGCCTGCTCACCCTCGCCGACGCGGATCGTGATCGCGCCGCCCTGCACCACCGGCAGGTCCATCTGGCTGATCTGGTAGCCCTTGGGGAGGTCGGGGTAGAAGTAGTTCTTGCGTGCGAACACGCTCTTTTCGGCGACGTGGGCGCCGATCGCCAGGCCGAAGCGGATCGCGCGCTCGACCGCGCCGCGGTTGAGCACCGGCAGCACGCCGGGCAGGGCGATGTCCACCGCGCTCGCCTGGCGGTTGGGCTCGGCGCCGAAGGCGGTGCTGGCGCCGGAAAAGATCTTGCTCGCGGTGTTGAGCTGGGCGTGGACTTCCAGCCCGATGACGACTTCCCAATCGGATCGGCTCATGTTCGTGTCTCTCGTTGCATGCGGCGCGGGTCAGGCCGCGCAGGCCGGACGGCGCAGGTGCCAGTCGGTGGCTTGCTGGTACTGGTGCGCGGCGTTGAGCAGGCGGGCCTCGGCGAAGTAGTCGCCGACCAGCTGCAGGCCGATCGGCAGGCCCTCGGCGCCGAAACCGGCAGGGTGCGACAGGCCGGGCAGGCCGGCGAGGTTGACCGCGATCGTGTAGATGTCCGACAGGTACATCTGCACCGGGTCGTCGGCCATCTGGCCGAGCGCCCAGGCGGTGGTCGGGGTGGTCGGTCCGGCGATCAGGTCGCACTGCGTCAGCGCGGCGCGGAAGTCTTCGGCGATCAGCCGGCGCAGGCGCTGCGCCTGCAGGTAGTAGGCATCGTAGTAACCGTGCGACAGCACGTAGGTGCCGACCAGGATGCGGCGCTTGACTTCGGCACCGAAGCCCTCCGCACGGCTCTTGCTGTACAGGTCGGCGAGGTCGCCGTAGTCGGCGGCGCGGTGGCCGTAGCGCACGCCGTCGAAGCGGCTGAGGTTGCTCGAGCACTCGGCCGGCGCGATCACGTAGTAGGCCGGGATCGCCAGCTTCGCATTCGGCAGCGAAACTTCGACCGTGGTCGCGCCCAGGGCGCGGTACGCGTCGAGCGCGGCGTCGACCGCGGCGCGCACGTCGTCGGCCATGCCTTCGGCGAAGAACTCGCGCGGCAGGCCGATGGTGAGGCCGGCGAGCGGTTTCGCCCCCGGGGCGGAGGCGGCGAGGGCGGCGGCGTAGTCTTCGGCGGGGCGCTCGAGGCTGGTCGAGTCGCGCTCGTCGAAGCCGGTCATCGCCGACAGCAGCAGGGCGCAGTCTTCGGCCGAGGCGCCGAAGGCCCCGCCCTGGTCGAGGGAAGAAGCGTAGGCGATCATGCCGTAACGGCTCACCGTGCCGTAGGTCGGCTTGATTCCGGTGATGCCGCAGAACGCCGCCGGCTGGCGCACCGAGCCGCCGGTGTCGGTGCCGGTGGCGATCGGTGCCAGGCGCGCGGCGACCGCCGCGGCCGAGCCGCCGGAGGAGCCGCCAGGCACGCGCCCGGTGTGCCACGGGTTCTTCACCGGGCCGTACCAGGAGCTTTCGTTCGACGAGCCCATCGCGAACTCGTCCATGTTGGTCTTGCCCAGGCTCACTGCGCCGGCGGCCTTGAGCAGGCTCACGACGTGGGCGTCGTAAGGGCTGACGAAGTTCGCCAGCATCTTCGAGGCGCAGGTGGTGAGCACGCCCTCGGTGCAGAACACGTCCTTGTGCGCGAGCGGGATGCCGACAAGCGCTCCGCCCCGGCCGGCGGCGAGGCGTTCGTCGGCGGCATGCGCGGCGGCGAGGGCGCCGTCGCGATCGACGGTGATGAAGGCGTTGAGCTGCGGGTTGAGGGCGTCGATGCGGTCGAGGAACAGGGTGGCGAGCTCGACGCTGGAGATCTGCCTGCGGTCGAGCGCGCGGCGCAGTTCGGTGAGGGAGGCGTTGATCATGGCGGGCGGAAAACGGACGGGGGTTGCCGGCGGGAGTGCCGGCCGGGGGCGGGTGGAGCGCCGGACGGTGCGGGAACGGAACGCTGCGGGCCGGGGGCGCCCGGCCTGGCGCGGCGCCGCGGAGCGCTTACTCGATCACTTTCGGCACCAGGTACAGCCCGGCTTCGGTCTGCGGGGCGACCTTCTGGAAGGCATCGCGGCGGTCGGTTTCGGTGACGGCGTCGGCGCGCAGGCGGGTGGCGAGTTCCTGCGGGTGGCTCATCGGCTCGATGCCGGCGGTGTCGACCGCCTGCATCTGCTCGATGAGGCCGAAGATCCCGTCGAGCTTGGCGCGGGTGGCGTCGATTTCGGCGTCGGAAAGCGCGATCCGCGCGAGGCGGGCGATGTGCCCGACTTGTTCATTGGACAGCGACATGAGGTAACAAAACCTGCTGAATCCACAAAGGTTTGTAGGTTATCATAAGTCTCTTTGCCCCGCCCGGGGCTGCAGCGCTTGGCGGTAGCGGACGGGCGTTCGCGATGCGGCACGCGACAAACACATCCACCGGCTTCGGAAGGTTTCATGTTCGGTTTCCTGCGCTCTTATTTCTCCAACGATCTCGCGATCGACCTCGGCACCGCCAACACCCTGATCTACGTGCGCGGCAAAGGCATCGTGCTGGACGAACCTTCGGTGGTGGCGATCCGCACCGAAGGCGGGCCCAATTCCAAGCGCTCGATCCAGGCGGTCGGCCACTCGGCCAAGCAGATGCTCGGCAAGACGCCGGGCAACATCACCGCGATCCGGCCGATGAAGGACGGCGTGATCGCCGACTTCGTCGTCACCGAGCAGATGATCAAGCAGTTCATCAAGAAGGTGCACGACTCACGCCTGCTGTCGCCGAGTCCGCGCATCATCATCTGCGTGCCCTGCGGCTCGACCCAGGTCGAGCGCCGCGCGATCCGCGACGCCGCGCTCGCCGCCGGCGCCAGCCAGGTGTTCCTGATCGAGGAACCGATGGCGGCGGCGATCGGCGCCGGGCTGCCGGTGTCGGACGCGACCGGCTCGATGGTCGTCGACATCGGCGGCGGCACCACCGAAGTGGGCGTGATCTCGCTCGGCGGCATCGTGTACTCGGGCAGCATCCGCGTCGGCGGCGACAAGTTCGACGAGGCCATCGTCAACTACATCCGCCGCAACTACGGCATGCTGATCGGCGAGACCACCGCCGAGAAGATCAAGAAGGAGATCGGCTCGGCCTTTCCCGGCTCCGAAGTGCGCGAGATGGAAGTCAAGGGCCGCAACCTCGCCGAAGGCATCCCGCGCAGCTTCACGATCTCGTCCAACGAGATCCTCGAGGCCCTGACCGAGCCGCTCAACCAGATCGTTTCCGCGGTCAAGATCGGCCTCGAGCAGACTCCGCCCGAGCTCGGCGCCGACATCGCCGACCGCGGCATGATGCTGACCGGTGGCGGCGCGCTGGTGCGCGACCTCGACCGCCTGCTGATGGAAGAGACCGGCCTGCCGGTGGTCGTCGCCGAGGAGCCGCTGACCTGCGTCGCGCGCGGCTGCGGCATGGCGCTCGACAAGATGGACAAGCTCGCTTCCATCTTCACCTCCGAGTGATGCACTGTCCCGGCACGCCCGCCGGGGCCTTGCCACCCCGTACGACCTGACGGCTCCCGGCTTCGCGGATGTCTTTCTCCGGCCATCAGCCTCCTCCCATTTTCCGGCGCGGACCCGCACCACTGGTGCGTCTGCTCCTGTTCGTCGCCGTCTGCCTGGCGCTGCTGGTGGCGGATCTGCGTTTCCGCTATCTGGAAGTGATGCGCAATGCCCTGTCGGTGATCACCTATCCGCTGCAGATGGCGGCGGCGACGCCGGCCGACGTGGTGCGCAACGCCGCGCACTACTTCGGTACCCTGATCGACGTCCAGCACGAGAACGCCGAGCTGCGCCGCCATCAGCTCGGTGCCGGCGAGCGCCTGCTGCGTTTCGAGCAGCTCGAACAGGAAAACACCCGCTTGCGCGAGCTGCTGCAGATGTCGCAGCGCGTCGGGGTGAAGAGCATCGCCGCCGAGATCCTCTACAACGCGCCCGATCCCTTCGCGCGCAAAGTCATCCTCGACCGCGGCACGCAACAGGGGGTCGAGGCCGGGCTCGCGGTGGTCGATGCGCAGGGCGTGATCGGCCAGGTCAGCCGCGTCCATCCGATCCAGTCCGAAGTCACCCTGCTCACCGACCGCGGGCAGGCGATCCCGGTCAGCGTGGTGCGCAACGGCGTGCGCGGCGTGCTCTACGGCAACGGCCGCGGCACCCTGGAGATGCGCCACGCGCTCGCCGATGTCGATCTCCAGCCCGGCGACCGGCTCGTCACTTCGGGCCTCGATGGCGTCTTCGTGCCCGGCCTGCCGGTGGCGACCGTGCTCCGCGTGGACCGCGACGCCGACGCCTTCGCCCGGATCGAGTGCGCGCCGCTGGCGGCGGTCGAGCGCAGCGTGCACGTACTGGTGATCGGCCGTGCCGCCTATCCGCCGCCGCCGCCCGAAACCGGGAAGGAGCGCTGAACCATGCAGCCCACCCACCGTTCGAGCCGGATCCTGCTGCCGGTCAAGCTCTGGTTCGTGGTCCTGAGCCTGTTCGTCGCCCTCGGCCTCGAATACATCCCGACCGGGCGCCTGCCCGGGCTGCCGGGCTGGGTGGCGCTGGTGCTGGCCTTCTGGTGCGTGCGCGAGCCGCTGCGCATCGGCATGGGCACCGGCTTCGTCCTCGGCCTGCTGGTCGACGTCGGCCTGGGGGCGGCGATGGGCCAGCATGCGCTCGCCTATGTGGTGCTGGCCTATTCCGCCAACCGCCTGGCGCGGCGGGTGCTGTGGTTTCCGCCGTGGCAGCAGGCGGTGCATGTACTGCCGCTGCTGCTGCTGAGCCAGGCGCTGATGATGGGGGTACGTCTGCTCGCCGGGGCCGAGTTCCCCGGCTGGTCGTATTTCCTGTCGAGCTTCAGCGCCGCGGTGCTGTGGACGCCGCTGTCTTTCCTCCTGCTGCTGCCGCAATATCAGCCGGTGGAGCGCGATGACAACCGCCCGATCTGAGGGCAGCCACCGATGACCGAGTTCCGCCCGCCTGCCGCCGGACTCGCCCGCTTCCGCCTCCGGGTGCTGGTGGCGGCGGCCTTCGTGCTCTCGTGCTTCGGCCTGCTTGCGCTGCGCTTCTACGTCCTGCAGGTGCAGCGCCACGACTACTTCCTCACCCGCGCCGAGGACAACCGCATCGCCCTGCTGCCGGTGGTGCCGCATCGCGGCGCCATCGTCGATCGCAACGGCGTCGTGCTGGCGCGCAATTACGCCACGTACACGCTGGAAATCACGCCCTCGGAAGTCCACGACCTGGACCTCACCCTCGACGAGCTGGCCGCGCTGGTGCCGATCGAGGCGCGCGACCGCCGCCGCTTCCGCAAGCTGCTCGAAGAGAGCCGCAACTTCGAGAGCGTGCCGCTGCGCAGCCGCCTGAGCGACGAGGAAGTCGCCCGCGTGGTCGCCCAGCGCTACCGCCTGCCCGGCGTCGACGTGAAGGCGCGCCTGCTGCGCGACTACCCCCAGGGCAGCACCGCGGCGCATGTGCTGGGCTACATCGGCCGGGTCAATCCGCGCGACATCGAGCGTATCGAGGAGCGCGGCGAGACCGCCAACTACCGCGGCACCCAGCACATCGGCAAGGCCGGACTGGAGCAGTCCTACGAGGCCGAGCTGCACGGCACCACCGGCGTCGAGCAGGTCGAAGTCAATGCCGGCGGCCGCGCCGTGCGCGCCCTGTCGCGCACCCCCGCGATCGCCGGCAACGATCTCGAGCTGACGCTCGACGTCGAGCTCCAGCGCGTCGCCGAGAACGCCTTCGGTGAGCGCCGCGGCGCGCTGGTGGCGATCGAGCCGGCCACCGGCGGCATCCTCGCCCTGGCGTCGATGCCCAGCTTCGACCCCAACCTGTTCGTCGATGGCATCTCCACCCAGGACTGGAAGGCGCTCAACGACTCGCCCGACCATCCGCTGCTCCACCGCGCGATCTATTCCGCCTATCCGCCGGGCTCCACCTTCAAGCCCTTCATGGCCCTGGCCGGCCTCGAGAGCGGCAAGCGCACGGCGAAGCAGGCGATCCACGATGCCGGCTATTTCAACTTCGGCGGCCACCGCTTCATGGACGACAAGGTCGGCGGCCACGGCATGGTCGACCTGCACAAGTCGATCGTCGAGTCGTGCAACACCTACTACTACCAGCTCGCCAACGATCTGGGCATCGACGGCATCGCCGCCTTCCTGGCGCCGTTCGGCTTCGGTGCGCGCACCGGCATCGACCTGCCGGGCGAGGCGGCGGGCGTGCTGCCCTCGCCACAATGGAAGCGCGAGCGCTTCCGCAAGGCGGAGCAGCAGCGCTGGTATGCCGGCGAGACGATCTCGGTGGGCATCGGCCAGGGCTACAACGCGTATACCCCGCTGCAGCTCGCCAACGCGCTGGCGGCGCTGGTGAACGACGGCAAGCTGTTCCGCCCGCACGTGGTCCGGCACGTGGTCGACCCGCGCAGCGGCGCGCGGCGGGTGATCGAGCCCGCGCCGCTACGCCAGATCCCGCTGCGCCAGGCGCACCTGAAGTCGGTGCTCGATGCGATGGTCGACGTGAACCGCAGCGGCACCGGGCGCCGCGCCTTCCAGGGGGCGCCCTACACCGTCGGCGGCAAGACCGGCACCGCCCAGGTGTTTTCGTTGCGCGGCCAGCGCTACGTCGAAGGCCGGGTGCGCGAGCGCCTGCGCGACCATTCCTGGTTCGTCGCCTACGCCCCGGCGGAAAACCCGCGCATCGCCCTCGCCGTGCTGGTGGAGAACGGCGGTTTCGGTGCCCAGTCGGCGGCGCCGATCGCGCGCCAGGTGCTCGACTACTACCTGCTCGAGCGCCGCGCCGCGGCCCCGGCGAAGGAAGACATGGAAAGCGGCGAGGCGGTGGAGGACGAAGCCGCCACCGTGCCTGCGCCGCCGGCCGCCGCGCCGCCCGACGTTTCCCGGAGCGTGCCGTGAACGAACCCCGCTTCAACCCCTTCGCCCTGGTCCGCGCCCTGGTGCGCCCGCTCGACCCGGTGCTGCTGCTGGTGCTGGCGACCCTGCTCGGCTACGCTCACCTGCTGATGCGCAGCGCCTCGCCCGAGCGCGTCGACACGCAGCTCATCCATTTTGCCGTGGCGCTGACCGGGATGTGGCTGCTCGCCTGGCTCAGGCCGAAGCGCCTGCTCGCACTCGCCGTCCCGCTCTATGCCCTCGGCGTGATCCTGCTGGTTGCGGTGGAGCTGTTCGGCGAAGTGTCGAAAGGCGCGCAGCGCTGGCTCGACCTCGGCGTGACGCGGATCCAGCCTTCCGAGCTGATGAAGATCGCGATGCCGTTGGTGCTGGCCTGGTTCTTCCAGCAGCGCGAAGGCGAGACCCGCTTCCTCGACTTCGTCCTCGCCGGCGTGCTGCTGGCGTTGCCGGTCGGCCTGATCGTGATCCAGCCCGACCTCGGCACCAGCCTGCTGGTGGCCGCCTCCGGGCTGTACGTGATCTTCTTCGCCGGCCTGTCGTGGAAGCTGATCATTCCGCTGCTCGTGGCGGGGGTGATCGGGCTGGGCTCGATCGTCGCGTTCGGCGATACCCTGTGCCAGCCCGAAGTCGACTGGCAGGTGCTGCACGAATACCAGAAGCAGCGCGTGTGTACCCTGCTCGACCCCACCCGCGATCCGCTCGGCAAGGGCTTTCACATCATCCAGTCGACGATCGCGATCGGTTCGGGCGGGATCACCGGCAAGGGCTGGATGGACGGCACCCAGACCCACCTCGCCTTCCTTCCCGAACGCCACACCGACTTCATCTTTGCGGTGCTGGCCGAGGAGTTCGGCCTGCTCGGCACGCTCGTGCTGCTCGCCACCTACGCCGTGCTGCTGCTGCGCGGTTTCGCGATCGCGGCGGCGGCTCCCACCCACGCCTCGCGCCTGCTCGCCGGCGCGATCACGCTGATCTTCTTCACCTATGCTTTCGTGAACATGGGCATGGTCAGCGGCATCCTGCCGGTGGTGGGCGTGCCGCTGCCTTTCATCAGCTACGGAGGAACCGCGCTCGTCACCTTGTGTCTGGGCATCGGTATCCTGATGAGCATCCAGCGCAGCCGCTTCGTCGACAAGGGCTGAGCGCGGAACCGAGAGAAAAGAACGATGAGTTGCCAACCTGCCGCCCTGCCGCCGTCCGCCGGCCCCTCTTCCCTCCTGGCGCGGGTCGCCTCCGTGCTGGGCCTGGCTGCCGCCGCCGCCTTGCTGTCGGCTTGCGGCTCCGCTCCGCTGCGCGGCCCCGGCGATTCTGCGGACCCCTCCGGGCCGCGCGCCGACGCTCCGGCGGCGGTCAAGCCCCGGCGCGGAGGCGGCTACTACAAGGACGACGGCCCGGACGAAGCGCCGCCGGACAACCTCAACGCCGTCCCCGACGCCGAGCCGCGCGCCGAGCCCCTGCACCGCTTCGCCAACCGCCCCTACCACGTCATGGGGCAGAGCTTCGTGCCCGCCACCGAGCTGCGCCCGTTCCGCCAGCGCGGCCACGCGAGCTGGTACGGGCGCCGCTTCCACGGCAGTCCCACGTCCAGCGGCGAGCCCTACGACATGTACGCGATGACCGCGGCACACCCGACGCTGCCGATCCCGAGCTACGCCCGCGTCACCAACCTGGACAACGGCCGCTCGGTGGTGGTCCGGGTCAACGACCGCGGCCCCTTCCTGCGCGGGCGGGTCATCGACCTGTCCTATACCGCGGCGTACAAGCTGGGCTACGTCAATGTCGGCAGCGCCCAGGTCGAAGTCGAGCAGATCCTTCCCGACGAGGCTCCGCTGGTGGCCGCCGCCCGGCCGGTGCCGCCGCTGCCGGCGCGCGCCAACGAGGGCGTGGTGGCGGCGGATGCGCCCGCCGCGGCGCCCCGCGCGCTGGCGCCGCTGGCGCTGCCCGACCCCGCCGTCGCCCAGGCTGCGGCGGCGGTGGACGGACCCGCGCCCGGCGGCGCGCCGGCCGGGATCGCGCCGCCGATCGCTTCGGCCAGCGGCGGCATCTTCCTGCAACTGGGGGCCTTCGCCTCCTATGCCAATGCCGAAGGTTTCCGCGATGCGGTGCAGACCCAGGCCGCCTCCCTCGCCGAGCGCTTCGAAGTGTTCACCGACGGCCAGCGTTTCCGCCTCCATGCCGGCCCCTACGACAGCGTCGCCGCTGCGCGCAGCGCCGCCGAGCGCATGGCTTCGCTGCTCAAGCTCAAGCCGCTGGTGGTTGTGCGTTGAGCGTGGGTGGGGCGTGCGGCCATGGTTGCAACAAAGGCTTTCGACTTTTGGCCTGCTTTCCGGTGACGCCTATAATCGGGCGCTATCCCCTCCTTTCTGTTCACCTTCCCCGGGTTTCGTCATGCGTTTTCTGATCGCGGTTTTCGTTTCACTGTTTTCCCTGGGCGCGCTCGCGCAGTCGGTGCCGCCGCCGGCGTTGGCCGCCAACGCCTGGATCCTGATCGATCACGCCACCGGCCAGACCCTGGCGGCGAAGGACCCCGATACCCGCATCGAGCCGGCCTCGCTGACCAAGCTGATGACCGCCTACCTGACCTTCGCCGCGATGAAGGCGGGCACGATCACCGCCGATCAGGTGGTGCCGGTGTCCGATCGCGCCTGGCGCATGGAAGGGTCGCGGATGTTCATCGAGCCGCGCAAGCCGGTGACCGTCGATGAGCTGATCAAGGGGGTGATCGTGCAGTCGGGCAACGACGCCTGCGTCGCCCTGGCCGAGCTGATCGCCGGCAGCGAGGAAGGCTTTGCCGCGCTGATGAACCGCGAAGCCCAGCGCCTGGGCATGGCCAATACCCACTTCACCAACTCCACCGGCCTGCCCGACCCGCAGCTGTACACCACCGCCGGCGACCTCGCCCGCCTGGCGAGTGCGATCGTGCGCGACTTCCCCGAGTACTACAGCCTGTATTCGATGAAGGAGTTCACCTACAACGACATCCGCCAGCCCAACCGCAACCGCCTGCTGTACATGGACCCGACCGTCGATGGCATGAAAACCGGCCACACCAGCACCGCCGGCTACTGCCTCGTGTCCACCGCCGAGCGCGGTCCGCGCCGGCTGATTTCGGTGGTGCTGGGGGCGGCCTCCGACACCGTGCGCGCGCAGGAGTCGCTGAAGCTGCTCAACTACGGCTTCCAGTTCTTCGAGACGGTGAAGCTGTACAAGGCCGACGAGGCGCTGTCGCAGTTCCGGGTGTGGAAAGGCAAGCTCAACGAGCTGCCGGTCGGCTTCACCCAGGACTTCATGATCTCGCTGCCGAAGGAAGCGGCGGACAAGATCCAGGTCACCCTGGAGAGCCGTCAGCCGCTGGTGGCGCCGCTCGACAAGGGCCAGGAAGTCGGCACCCTGACCCTGACCGTCGATGGCAAGGCGGCGGGCCAGTACCCGGTGGTGGCGCTGCAGGAGGTGCCGGTGGCGGGCTTCTTCGGCCGCCTGTGGGATGCGATCGTGATGTTGTTCAAGCAGCTGTGAGCGCGATCGGCATCGCCTTCGTCGATGGGGCCTACCTGCCGCTGGCCGAGGCGCGGGTATCGCCGCTGGACCGCGGCTTCCTGTTCGGCGACGGCGCCTACGAAGTGATCCCGGTGTATTCGCGGCGGCCGTTCCGCATCGACGAGCACATCGCCCGCCTGGCGGCGACGCTGGCGGCGATGCGGATCGACAACCCCCACCCGGCGGCCGAATGGAAGGCGATCGTCGCCGAGCTGGTGGCGCGCAACCCGTGGGAGGACCAGTCGGTCTACCTGCAGGTGACGCGCGGCGCCGACACCCGGCGCAACCACGCTTTTCCCGGGCCGCAGGTGCGGCCGACGGTGTTCCTGATGAGCGAGCCGCTGCCGGCGCCGGACGCCGGGCAACTCGCACGCGGCGTGGCCGCGGTGAGCGCCGCCGACATCCGCTGGCTGCGCTGCGACCTGAAGACGGTGTCGATGCTCGCCAACTGCCTGCTGCGCCAGCACGCGATCGACCACGGCTGCGCCGAGACCGTGCTGTTCCGCGACGGCTTCCTCACCGAAGGCGCGGCTTCGAGCATTTTCGTGGTCCGGGACGGCGTGCTGCGCGTGCCGCCGAAGAGCCACCTGATGCTGCCCGGCATCACCTACGACGTGGTCCTCGAGCTGGCGCGCGCCCACGGCCTGCACCACGTAGTGGGCGAGGTGCTCGAAGCCGAAGTGCGCGCCGCCGACGAGCTGTGGATGACTTCGTCGACCAAGGAAGTGTTGCCGATCACCACCCTCGACGGGTGCCCGGTGGGCAGCGGCAGCCCCGGCCCGGTGGCGCGGCAGATGCATGGCTGGTACCAGGACTTCAAACGGACGGTAATGCGAAATGGCGGATGAACGAGGCGCGCAGACGCGCCAGAGCCTGCTCGAATTTCCCTGCGACTTCCCGATCAAGGTGATGGGGGCGCGGGTGGACGGCTTCGCCCAGGCGGTGATCGAGGTCGTGCTGCGCCACGCTCCCGACTTCGACCCCGCCGGCGTCGAGATGCGCCCGTCGAGCAAAGGCAACTACCTCGCGGTGACCTGCACGTTCCGCGCGGTGTCGCAGTTCCAGGTCGATTCGATGTACCGCGAGCTGACAGCGCACCCGATGGTCAAGGTGGTGCTGTGAGCACGGACTGCGCCGGCCTTGCGCACGATGCGCTCCCGGCGCCGGGCGAGGGCGCCGGCGAACTCGACCGCGCCTGCCCGTCCTGCGTGGTCAAGCGCCTCGGCGTGGTGGACTACGCGCCAGCGCTCGAGGCGATGCGGGTGTTTACCGCGGCCCGCGAGGCGGCCACCGCCGACGAGATCTGGCTGCTCCAGCATCCGCCGGTATTTACCCTCGGCCAGGCGGGCAAGGCCGAGCACCTGCTGCAGAACCCGGCCGGCATTCCGCTGGTGCACATCGACCGCGGCGGCCAGATCACCTACCACGGTCCCGGCCAGCTCGTCGCCTATCTGCTGATCGACCTGCCGCGGCGCGCGCTCAAAGTGCGCGAACTGGTGCTGCTGATGGAGCAGGCGATCATCGATACGCTGGCCGATTACGGGATTGCAGCCGAGCGCAAGGACGGCGCTCCCGGAGTGTACGTCGCCGGTGACAAGATCGCCGCGCTCGGCCTGCGGGTCCGCAAGGGGTGCAGTTATCACGGCCTGGCCCTCAACGTCGATGCCGATCTCACCCCCTTCGGCTGGATCAACCCCTGCGGCTACCCCGGCCTCAGAACGGTCCGCATGCACGATTTCGGCGTCGCCGACGATGTGGCGGCGGTGGGCGAGCGCCTGCTCGGCCACCTGCAGCGCCTGCTGCCGCCGATGCGGGCTGTCGAAGCGGCACCGTCCGGTTCATAATCCGCGCTCGGGCCACCCCCGACCGAACCCTGTCGTTCGACCACCCTCGTCCGACAACACCGCTTTCCCACCGGAACCCACAGAGAACAGCGACCATGGAAACCCCCATTCGCAAGCAGCGCGGCGCCGACAAGACCGCCCGCATCCCGATCAAGATCGTCCCCGCCGAGCGCCTGAAAAAACCCGACTGGATCCGCATCCGGCTCGGTGCCGGCACCGAAGCCGAACGTTTCAACGAGATCAAGTCCACGCTGCGCGAGCACAAGCTCCACACCGTGTGCGAAGAAGCCTCCTGCCCGAACATCCACGAGTGCTTCGGCAAGGGCACCGCGACCTTCATGATCATGGGCGACATCTGCACCCGGCGCTGCCCTTTCTGCGACGTCGGCCACGGCCGTCCCGCGCCGCTCGACGCCGACGAGCCGCGTGAGCTGGCGCGGACCATCGCCGCGATGCGGCTCAATTACGTGGTGATCACTTCGGTCGACCGCGACGACCTGCGCGACGGCGGCGCCCAGCACTTCGTCGACTGCATCCGCGAGACCCGCGCCGCTTCGCCGAAGACGGCCATCGAAGTGCTGGTGCCCGATTTCCGCGGGCGCATGGAGATCGCCCTGGAAATCTTCGACGCCGCCCCGCCCGACGTCATGAACCACAACCTCGAGACCGTGCCGCGCCTGTACAAGCAGGCCCGCCCCGGCGCCGACTACGCCTGGTCGCTGAAGCTGTTGCAGGCGTTCAAGGCGCGCCACCCCGAGGTGCCGACCAAATCGGGGCTGATGGTCGGCCTCGGCGAGACCGACGACGAGATCCTCGAAGTGATGCGCGATCTGCGCGCCCACGACGTCGAGATGCTCACCATCGGCCAGTACCTGCAGCCCTCCACCGGTCATCTGCCGGTGCTGCGCTACGTCCATCCGGACACCTTCAAGATGTTCGAGACCGAAGCGCTGAAGATGGGCTTCAAGAACGCCGCCTGCGGCCCGATGGTGCGCTCGAGCTATTGGGCCGACCAGCAGGCCCACGGCGCCGGCGTGGTCTGACGCGCGAGACCGCCCGGCACATACCGAGCGCGGCGTCTGGCAGAAGGCCTCAGGGGCAGCCCTTGCAGCCGTCCGTCTGTGCGTTGAGGAAGACCGCCTGCGCGATGTCGGCCCCGGTGAGGTCGGCATCAGTGAGTTGCGCGCGGGTGAAGTTGGCGCCTTGCAGCTTGGCGCCGGCGAAGGAGGCGCCCGACAGCTTGGCCGCGCGCAGGTTGGCGCGCTGCAGGTCGGCGCCGTCAAAGCGGGTGCGCTCGGCGCGGGCATTGGTCAGATCCGCCCCCCCGAGCTGGGCGCCGCTGAAGTCGGCGTCGTGCAGATCGGCGTTCTGCAGGATCGCGTTGCGCAGGTTGGCGCCTTTCAGGCTGGCGCCGACGAGGCGGGCACCGCGCAGGTTGGCGCGCATCATCGAGGCTTCGTCGAGCGTGGCGCCGGCGATCTCGGCCTGGGAAAAATTGGCCTCGTCGAGCGTCGCGCGGCGCAGGTCGGCGCCCGACAGGTCGGAGCGGGTGAACTGCGAGTTGGCCAGATTCACCCCGGCGAGCTGGGCCCCGTTCAGGTTCATGTTGGTGCACAAGGTGCCGCGACGGATGTCGCAGCCGCCGACATTGCCTGGGCGTTGCGCCGCGGCGGATAGCGGCAGCGCGAGCAAGGCCGTGGCGGACAGGGTGGCGAGCAGCGCGGCGCGGGTCTTGGGCATGGACGATGGAGTGCGGGTTCGGTCGTTGATCCGACAGGCGGAAATCGGCTGGGTTCGGCGTTTCTCTTCGGTCTCGGGGCAGAGCGCGGAAGGGGGTGGCCGCGGGCGTGACCACGTTCCGCTGCGCGGCGATTGTGCGTGAGACCCCGCGTCTTGTCACCTGCCGGGCCTGCCGCTGTCCACGCGATGAGCTCGCAGGACCGGTGGTGCCGATCTGTAACGCCGGCGGACCCGCCACGGATGATCGGCTAGAATTACGCTCCGCCACCCGTCCGGGTGGCTTCGTTTTTCCGTGCCGCCGACGATGTCCGCCCTCCTTAATGCCCCGCAGCGCGAAGCGATCCGCTACCTCGACGGCCCCTGCCTGGTGCTCGCCGGCGCTGGCAGCGGCAAGACGCGGGTGATCACGCACAAGATCGCGCACCTGATCAACGAGTGCGGCATCGGCCCGGCCAACATCGCCGCGATCACCTTCACCAACAAGGCGGCGAAGGAGATGCAGGAGCGCGTCGCCCACCTCATGGGCGGGCGGGTGCCGAAGGGGCTCACCGTGTGCACCTTCCACGCCCTGGGCGTGCGCATCATCCGCCAGGAGGCGAAGCACTGCGGGTTGAAGCCGCAGTTCTCCATCCTCGACGCTTCGGACACCGTGCAGATCGTCGCCGACGTCGCCGGCGACAGCGACAAGGGCATCGCCAAGCAGATGCAGTGGCAGATCTCGTCGTGGAAGAACGCGATGATCACGCCCGAAGAGGCGGCGCAGCTCGCCGACAACGAAATCGCCTCGGTCGCGGCGAAGCTCTACAAGGAGTACGAACGCACCCTGCGCGCCTACCAGGCGGTCGATTTCGACGACCTGATCGCGCTCCCGGTGCGCCTGTTCGACGCGCATCCCGAAGTGCGCGAACGCTGGCAGAACAAGCTGCGCTACCTGCTCGTCGACGAATACCAGGACACCAACCGCGCCCAGTACCGGCTGCTGCGCCTGCTCTCGGGCGTGCGTGGTGCGTTCACCGCGGTCGGCGACGACGACCAGGCGATCTACGCCTGGCGTGGCGCCGACGTCGAGAACCTGAAGCTGCTGCAGACGGATTATCCGAAGCTGAAGGTGATCAAGCTCGAGCAGAACTACCGCTCCTCGCGCCGCATTCTGGAGGCGGCCAACACCGTCATCGCCCACAACGAGAAGCTGTTCGACAAGCGCTTGTGGTCCGAGCACGGCACCGGCGAGCAGATCGTCGTCACCAACTGCCGCGACGCCGAGCACGAGGCCGAGTGGGTCGCCACCAAGATCGCCGCGCACAAGTTCGAGCACCGCACCCGCTTCAAGGACTATGCGGTGCTCTACCGCGGCAACCATCAGGCGCGCATTCTCGAGCAGCAGTTGCGCAACCAGCGCATCCCCTACGTGCTGTCGGGTGGGCAGAGCTTTTTCGACAAGGCCGAAATCCGCGACCTGATCGCCTACCTGCGCCTGCTGCTCAACGAGGACGACGACCTCGCCTTCATCCGCGCCATCACCACGCCGCGCCGCGGTATCGGTCCGACGACGCTGGAAGCGCTCGGCGCCTACGCCGGGCGCCGCCACATCAGCCTCTTCGCCGCGGTGTTCGAGGAAGGCGCGGCGCAGCACCTGAACGCCAGGCAGCTCGCCGGCGTGCACGAATTCGCCGCCTTCATCAACCGCCTGCAGTACCGCGCGCCGCGCGAGCCGGCGGCGCAGCTGCTCGAGGACCTGCTCGCCGCGATCGGCTACGAGGCCTGGCTGTTCGAGCACTGCGACACGCGCGAGGCCGAGTCGAAGTGGAGCAACGTGCGCGACTTCGTCGGCTGGCTGGGCAAGAAGGGCGAGGAGGACGGCAAGAACCTGATCGAGCTCACGCAGACGATCGCGCTGATGTCGATGCTGGACAAGGACGACCCCGACTTCGACGGCGTCCAGCTCGCTACCCTGCACGCCTCGAAGGGGCTGGAGTTCCCCCATGTGTTCCTCGTCGGCGTCGAGGAAGGCCTGCTGCCGCACCAGAGCAGCATCGACGAGGACAAGGTCGAGGAAGAGCGCCGCCTGATGTACGTCGGCATCACCCGCGCCCAGCGCAGCCTCAACCTCACCTGGTGCGAGCGGCGCAAGTCGGGCAAGGAATTCCGTACCTGCGAGCCGAGCCGCTTCATCGCCGAGATGGGCGGCGACATCAGGATGAACGACCGCAAGACCGCCGCGCCGGTGTCGAAGGAAGAAGGCAAGGCGCGCCTGGCCAGCCTGATGGCGATGCTCGAGGGGCGCGGCGGCGAGGGCGGCTGAGCGCCGCTCCGCGGGCCGCCTCCGGAGGATCGCAGTGCCGCCGCGGCGCGAGGGTGACGCGGGCGGGCGCCGGGGACGGCGGGTAGCAAAAAGGGCAGCGCGTGGCTGCCCTCGTTGTCGCTACGGAGGCGGTCGGCGCCGCCCGCCGCCTTACTGCTCGACCGGCGGCTCGGTGTAGCCGGCGCCGGCCTTGTTGGCGAGGTAGGCCACCGCGCGCTTGACTTCGGTGTCGGTCAGGTCGCTGCCGCCGCCGCGCGGGGGCATCGCCCCCTTGCCGGCGATCGCCGAGGCGGTCAGGCCGTCCAGGCCGAGCGCCAGGCGCGGCTTCCATTCGTCGGCGTTGCCCGCTTTCGGCGCCCCCGCCGCACCGGTGTCGTGACAGGCGGCGCACAGCGAAGTGTAGATCTGCTCCCCGGTCCGGCTGCCGGGGGCGACGGTGACCGCCTGGACTTCGAGGCGGGCGACGGGCTGGATCAGCGAGGCGCTGAGTTCGGGGTCGATCGCGTCCTGCTTGCCGCAAGCCGCCAGCACTGCGGCAGCGGCTGCTGCGGCAAGGGGCAGGGCAAGGCGGGCGGGCCGCCGGTTGGGGCGCGGAGCGTGGGGCTTGGGCATGCTCGGTTCCTTTGACTTGTTGTACGGCGCAAGGCGAAAGCGGGGATTATAGCGGGCGTCACCCGGTTGTGGCAGCGCGCCATGGACTTTGCCGGCGAAGCGTTATATGCTTGCCGGCCTCGCGCGCAGCAAGCCGCGCGACCCGCGCGCCCGTAGCTCAGCTGGATAGAGTACTGCCCTCCGAAGGCAGGGGTCGGACGTTCGAATCGTCTCGGGCGCGCCAGATACATCAATGGGTTAGGTCTTCACGGACCTGGCCCATTTTCTTTTGTGCCCACGCTGTGCCCATTTCGTGCCCATGCTGTGCCCACACCTTCTGGCTCCCAGCGTAGGAGGCTCCTTTTGCCCCTTGCCTGCCGTGCCTTAACCGACGCTGGATGAGTCCGGGATGTACTCGAACAACTCGCCTGCCGTGCATTTGAACAAGGCACACAAGCGGTCGATGGTTTCGAGGTCAACCCGATTCGCGGTCTCGTTGTAGAGCAAGGTGATCGTGTTGCGGTGCAGGCCGGTTTCACGAGCGACGTCAGCGATTTTCATCTTGTTCTCGCCCATCAGGCGTGAGAGGTGGCAACGGATCATTGTCGTCTCGCAGGGTTAAATATCACACAGAATGGCAAAAGATCCTTGACAAGGGCTCTTTGCATCTTAAAATGTCATTCAGAGTGTCAAGAAGAGCTTCCATAAGTCTTTCTGTCGTTCTGTGTGATTTTAACTGCTGGAGAATGCCATGTCACTGACTTACCTGACTACCGACGAGCTGTCCGGAAAGATCAAGTACGACCCCCGTACGATTCGTGAGCGACTGAAAGACAGTGTGCTCCTTGAAGGAACGCACTACATCCGCCCGTTCGGAGGACGCAAGATCCTCTACATCTGGGAGCACATCGAACGCGATATGGGCTCTACCTCCGAGAGATCTTTCGCGATTCCGATGGCGAATGGAGGTGTCTGCCATGGCTAGCATTCGCGGCAGGCGTGACAACGGGATGCTATTCCTGGATTTCCGTTACCGGGACGTACGTTGTCGCGAACAGACAGCATTGACCGACACCGCAGCCAACCGAAAGCGACTGCAGAAGGTGCTTGACCGCATCGAAGCCGACATCGCCGCCGGCACGTTCGACTACCGCCGCTTCTTCCCCGGAAGCAAGAACGCCGCGAGGTTCGATGTGGTGACGGCGGAAGCGGTGGGCGTTTCTCAGGCAGCCGGCCTTGTAGCGCTGTCGCCAGCACTCAGCGCCCCGACTACGCCGCTCTTCAAGGACTTCGCCAAGACCTGGTACCAGGAAAAAGAGGTCGAGTGGCGACGCTCATACAAGAGCACCGTACTGGCCGTGCTCGATGGCCACCTGATCCTCCGATTCGGGGAGAAGGAGGTCGGCCAGATCACCAAGGCAGACGTACTCGCCTATCGCGCCGAGCTCGGGAAAGCGACCGCGAAAGGCAAGGCCACGAATCTATCCCCTGCAAGGATCAACAAGATGCTGAACCCCTTGAGGCAAATCCTCAACGAAGCGGCCGACCGCTTTGATTTTCGCACGCCCTTCGACAACGTCAAACAGCTCAAGACGAAGCGCACTGACGTCGACCCTTTCACGCTTGTCGAGGTGAAGCAGATCCTCGACACCGTGCGGCCCGACTTCAGGCACTACTTCACGGTGCGCTTTTTTACCGGCATGCGTACCGGCGAAGTCGATGGACTTCAATGGAAGTACGTCGATTTCGACAACCGCCTGATCCTGGTGCGCGAAACCATCGTCGGTGGGGAGGAGGAGTACACCAAGACCGACGGCAGCCAGCGCGACATCCAGATGAGCCAGATCGTCTTCGAAGCTTTGAAGGCGCAGTTTGACGCGACCGGCAAGCTGAGCAAGTTCGTTTTCTGCAACCGGCTCGGTCAGGCGCTCGACCACAAGAACGTCACCAACCGGATGTGGTACCCGTTGCTCCGCCATCTTGGCCTGAAGAAGCGCCGCCCCTACCAGTGCCGCCATACCGCGGCCACCCTGTGGCTTGCCAGCGGCGAAGCCCCGGAGTGGATCGCCCGGCAACTGGGGCACACCACGACCGAGATGCTCTTCCGGGTCTATAGCCGCTACGTCCCGAACCTCACGCGGCGCGATGGCTCGGCCTTCGAGCGGCTCATCACCCAGACCCTGGCCGACAAGGCTCAACCGGTAATGCAGATCCCTACGTGCCCTGCAGATCGCAAGGAGTACAGCCATGAGTGAGCATCATGTCCCCGCCGCTCTGCCGGCGCAGGAGCACCTCATCCAGAAATTGCCGCGAGTCTTACGCATTCAGTCGATTGTCAGGCTACCTTTCAGCGAACGACATACCCTGAACCGCGCGGCGCTGTTCCACGAACGGGCGTCGCTCACGGTCGAATGGATCAGCCGTCAGGTGGATGTGCGACTGGTGGTCGGTGCGCTGGTGGCCATCCGCTGGCAGGGGCGACCGGTGTGTGTGAACGGGGCGATTCGCATCGCGCGAATCGTTCTGCTCGAATACCCCGAGCCCACCGTCAATCTCTTCGAAACGGTGCCCACGGTCTGGGTGGTCGAGCGGGCGTTAATCCGGCGCGCGGCGTTCCTGTGGGAGTGCCTGCCGCGCGGACTGCGCTACCTGTTCAACGCGGTGTTCTGGCAAGGGCGCCGGTTTCATCGCTACCTGACCGGGCCAAGCTCGATCGCCGGTCACCATGCAGAGCGCTACGGCAACCTGCGGCACAGCATCGAAGTCGCAGACCGGGCGCTCGATCTCGCTACCCGGGAGCATCGCGTGCATCTGGGCGTGCTGATCATGGCCGCACTGCTGCACGATGCGGGCAAGGCCGATGAGTACACGCACGGCGTCGGCCGGCTGGAGTTGAGCGATCGGGGCAAGCTCATCGGCCACCGGCTGACCGTGCTTGAATGGGTCGCCGCCGCACGGGAACGCTACCGGGTGATCCTGCCCGAGGCGCACTACCTGGCGCTGGCCCATGCCCTCACCAGCGCAAAGTGAGCTTGCCCCCGAAAAACGGACGCCATGAAGTGCGGCTCTAAGGCTTCATGGAGGAACGTGAGATGAAAACGAGGATACCGAAGCGGGTCTATACGGTGGAATTTCGCGAGGCGGCGGTACGTCAGGTGATGGAGGCTGGACGCAGCGCGAGCGAGGTGGCGTGCAGTCTGGACATTTCGCCGAAGACGCTGGGCAACTGGGTGCGCCGGGCGCGGCGTGGCAAGCCGCTCGCCAGGCGAGCGGCGGCGGCGCCCGTCAATGACGCACAAGCCGAGTTGAGTAGGCTGCGGGCAGAAAACGCGCGACTCAAGCTCGACAACGAGATTCTAAAAAAGGCGGCGGCGTACTTTGCCAGGGAGTCGCGGTGAAGTACGCGTGGATTGAGCAACAGTCGGTGCGCTGGCCGGTGACGCGCATGTGTGTGCTGCTCGAGGTCTCGCGCAGCGGCTTCTACGCGTGGCGGGGTCGCGGGCCATCGGCGCGGGTGCGCCGCGACGAGGAGCTGGTGGTGATGCTGCACGCATGCCATGCACACCATCGGGGCAAGTACGGGCGTCCGCGGCTCACCCGCGATCTGCGCGCTGCGGGCTTTCCGGTCAATCACAAGCGGGTACGCCGGCTGATGCTGCGCGAGGGCTTGCAAGCACGCCGGCGGCGCCGTTTTGTGCGCACGACCGATTCGGGCCACAGCCTGCCGGTAGCGCCGAACCTGCTCGAGCGCGATTTCAGCGCGAGTGCGCCGAATCAGAAATGGGTGACCGACATCACCTACGTCGGCACCGACGAGGGGTGGTTGTACGTCGCGCTGGTGATGGACTTGTTCAGTCGCCGGCTGGTCGGGTGGGCGATGAGCGATCGCATCGACACGCAGCTCACGATGGCGGCGCTGGCCCTAGCGCTGGGCATGCGACGGCCGCCCGCCGGCCTGCTGCACCACTCCGATCGCGGCAGCCAGTACTGCGCGCACGACTATCGCGAGGTACTCGATGCTCAAGGCATCACGGTGTCGATGAGCCGGCGCGCGAACTGCTACGACAACTCACCGATGGAGTCGGCCAACGGCACGCTCAAGGTCGAACGGGTCTATGACGAACACTACGCCACACGCCAACAGGCGATCGACGATCTAACCCAGTACATCGGCTACTACAACACCGAACGTCGGCACAGCGCACTTGATTACGACAGTCCGGTCCAATTCGAAAGGAGGTGGGCAATGCAGCAACCGAACACTCAACCGGACAGCATCGCAAGTTATCCACCGCCGCGCGCTCTGCCTGCGTATGAGGCGCCGCAGGCGCGCGCCCGTGGATAACTTGCTGCCGCAGTGCCCTTGATGGCGTCCATCAAACGGGGACAGGGTCAAAGGGGGCCCCCGCCTGGCTGGGGTTGCGAGAGCCACAGAGCCTCGAAGCGATCCTCCTGAGTGCTGCCGACCGCATCTCCGGGCAGAGCAACCTGATGGCGCGCCATGCGCCGCGGCAGGAAGGGTTCGGGCGCTACCACCCGCATCTCGGTGGTCGGCCCTACATGCTGTCCCCGGGTACCTGATTACGGTGGGATGCGCGCTGGGACGAACCAACCGTCGCCTCTTGAACTCGCGTGGGAGTGCGCTACAGTCGGTTCCACAGGCGGGCTGCCCCCCTTGCTTCTTACCCCCTGAGCAACACCAGCCGGCTTCGGCTGGACGATGCCGCTCGGGGCTGCCGTGTCATGGCGCAACACGGCGTACCAGTTGAGGCGCTCGACGAGGAGGGGCTGTGCTGAATCCGTGCCCGGTTTCACTTCGCGCCGGATACGACCCGTTCCGGCACGATCCGGATCGATACCCCCAGGGGACAAACCGACATCGACATGCCGGTGAGAGAAGTGGTGAGCAAGGCGACCTACTGAAGATGCTCCCGCTGACTCCGGGCGGGATCATCGATTGCGAACTCGCGGCAAGCGAAGTGCCAGGCAAGCATACCGATTGAGGGATGAGCGTCCGGCGGCTCAGTAGGGGGCCGAGAGTTCACAGACAACCAAATCCGAGGAAATCATGACCGAACAGCAGTCGAATAACGAACCACACCGGTCTTTGGCTTACCGAATCTTCCCTCTCGCATTCATGGGGTCGCTAGCGGTCGCCGTGCTGGCTGCTTGGTATGCTATGCAGCCTGTCGATGGCCAGCTGATCCTGGTCGACACGGCCTGCAAAATGATCGAGTACCACGGAGGGAAGGTCGAGCGCATAGAGGGGACGAGTTACTGCGTCATGCGCACCAGGTTTCGCGCGCCGGAGCGCGGCGGAATGGCTCAAGTGAGGGTTGAAACCGAAAGCGGTGCATTCAAGGTCGAACTGGCGGCGCGGAACGTGTCAATGACTTTGCGTCACCGTGCTTCATGAATTTACTGGGGAAGCCAGGGTGTTCGGGTCGTCGTTTGTCTCCGTTGCGGGTGGGTTGATCCAGACGGCGCTGGGCAGCGCGGGGGGCTCAGGGCGGCGCCCCTTGAAACGTTTCGGGTTGGCGAGGAAGGCTGCATCGAGAGTGTCCTGACGGAGCAGATGCGCGGCATACGCCTGGCCGTAATGGACGCTGCTCGGCGTCATGTAGCCGATGCCCGAGTGCCGGTGCTCGGTGTTGTACCAGGTGAAGAAGGTCTGGCAGTGGGCACGGGCGTCGGCGAGGCTGCCGAAGCGTGCGGGGAAGTCTGGACGGTACTTCATCGTCTTGAATTGCGATTCCGAGTAGGGGTTGTCGTCCGAGACGTGCGGGCGGCTATGGCTCTTGGTGATATCCAGATCGACCAGCAAGGCGGCCACGGGCTTGGAGCGCATGCTGGCCCCGCGATCGGCATGCAGCGTGAGGGTGCCGGGCGCGATGTCGTGGCGGGACACGGTCTCGGCGATCAACTGTTCGGCCAGCTCGCCACTTTCACGCTCGGCAATCAGCCAGCCCACGACGTGGCGGCTGAAGATATCGAGGATCACGTAAAGGTGGAAGCAGGTCCATTTGGCCGGCCCCTTGAGCTTGGTGATGTCCCAGGACCAGACCTGATTGGGCGCGGTGGCCAGCAATTCCGGCTTGGCATAGGCCGGATGGGTGAGCTGACGCCGGCGTTCGCGCGTGGCGCCGTTGGCGGCGAGCGCCCGGTACATGGTGCGCACCGAGCCCAGATAGCGCCCCTCGTCGAGCAGCGTGGCATGGATGGCCGCCGGCGCCGTGTCGCAAAAGCGCTCGCTGTTGAGTACCTCGAGCAGTTCCTTGCGCTCGAGGGGGGCGAGCGCCAGCGGCGGACGGGGGCGTGCCGTGCGGCGGGGGTGCGGTCCATGCAGGGCTTCGCGGTGGGCCCGTGCGCGCGCCCGGGCCGGCGCACCGCGCCAGAGGCCCACGGCCCGGCAGGCGGCGGCCATGCCAAGGGCCGGGGCAAGTTCTTCGGCGCCGCGCATCATGACTTGTCGTGCGTGTCGTCGATCGGACTGCCCAGCAAGGCAGCAACTTTTTTTTGGACCTCGATGATCAGGTGCGCCTTGTCGAGCTGGCTCTTGAGGCGTTCGTTCTCGCGCATCAGCTGCGCGATCTGGCGCGCTTCGGCGGCGGCGGGATCCGGCTTGGGGCCCCGCTTTTGCGGTGCCAGTGCAGCCAGTTCGGCGGCCTCGCGCTGGCGCCGCCAAGTGCTCAGGCTCGATGAGTAGACGCCCTCGCGGCGCAACAGCGCGCCGATCTCGCCGGGCTGGGTGCAACGGTCAGCCGCGTCGAGGATCCGCCGCTTGTCGGCGTTGGAGAACTGCCGGCGTCGGGCGCGCGGCACGACCTCGGTGTTGGCACCGGGCTGCGCGGTCGGCGCCGCCGATCCGCTCGTCTCTTCAGTCGCCCTACGGGCGCCTTCCGAGACGAGCGGATCGGCAGAGGTCTTCAGAATGTGCATCGATGCCGTGGGTTGAGTGGTGGTCGTCATGCCTACCTCGTTGCTCACTAAATGGTCAGGGGTAGGTGACGCAGGTCATATTGGCACAGGGGGGCGTCTCAGATCGTGAGTCTGGCCATCAGATGATTGCGGCCCGCTTCGACACCAGGGTCTCTGCACTCGAATGACATGCAACGCATCCGCTACCATGCAAAAAGTCGTTCGTCCTCAACCTGATCTGCGCGACACCACCGACCCGGTCAAGACCAGCCTGCGCCTGAAGCGCAAGCGCGTGGCCTGGGATGGCGACATCAGAAAGAAAATGCTGTGGATTCATTCGTGATGACTTCCGAGTGCGATAGCCCAGGCCAGCCCTGCGCGCTGCCGGAAGCGGCCAAGCTTCAAGTCGCCGGCCATGGCATCGATCTTGGCGCGCAGGCTGTCGCGCCGCTTTTCCAGGATCTGTGGGTGATAGAGTTTGACCACCGCCCCGGGAAAGCGCGGCACCCCGTAGACAACGGCTTCGCAGCCCTGGGCGAACGGAGTGTCTGACAGGCTGACGGATTCTCTTGTGGGGCTGCGAACGGTGAGGCTCATGGTCTACTCTCCTGTGAGGTGTGGGGGATTGCAGGCTTCAGAACAGGTCACAAAACCAGTCGAAGGCTTCCGAGGCGACATAGCCCACGCTAATGGCCACGGCGAGTGGCGCCCCCACCGTGGCACCGCTGACGCCGCCCTTGTGAGCACGGTCACCCACCACGATGGGAAACAGGGTGTTTTTGTCAGCGGCCGGTGGCGGCCTGACCCTTGGGCTCGATGCTGATCCACCACGGCAGCGGGCGGCGTACCTGGATGGGCATGACGGTTGCCAGCATGGCCAGCGCCTGCGCGGGGTCGTTGGCCGGGTAGCTGCCAAACACACGCAGCGCGGCCAGCTCGGGGGCGAGGCCCAGGTGGCCTGGGTGATGCCGGCGCAGTTCCGCTACCACCTCGGCCAGCGGGATGTTTTGGGCGATGAGCACGCCACGGGTCCAGGCCTCGCGGGCGGGGTCGGCCGGCCCAGTGGCGGAGATGCCGTCGACGGTAAAGCGCACCTGCTCCCCGGCCCCGACGATGGTGGTGGCACCAGTGCGGGGTTGCACCTCCACTGCTTCCTCATGCACGGTGAGGGTGGTTTGCGCATCGTCCTCCAGGCGCACGGTAAAGCGCGTGCCGAGTGCACGCAGCCTGCCCTGGGCCGTCTCGATATGGAAGGGGCGTTGCAGTGGGTCGCTGCCGGTGTGAATGAGGATTTCGCCGCGCACCAGATGCAGCAGTTCCCCAGTAAATTCATGAAGCACGGTGACGCAAAGTCATTGACACGTTCCGGGTGTTGAGCCAGACACGGGTGCCGTCGGCTAAGGTGATCTCGCGCACCTCGCCGGTGCCGGTGCGGTAGTCGGCCGTCCACGCCAGGGTGATGCCGGGTAGCGCAGTGTGGCGCCAGGTGGCCCAGCCGAGCAGGCCCGTACCGGCCAGCGTGGCGATGCCCACCAGCACCTGCCGGCGCTGCCCCCGGGTGTTGCTGGCCTGCTGGTAGGCACAGGCCGCGAGGCGCGGCTCGGGGCTGGACTTGATGGGTGAGAGGCGGCGGCTGAGGTTTTCGACGTAGCTCCAGGCCTGGCGGTGCTCGTCGGATGCAGAGAGCCAGTTTTCCCAGCGGCAGCGGTCGGTGGCGGTGGCCTCGCCCGAGAGCAGCAGGGCAAACCATTCGGCGGCTTGCTCCAGCACCTGGTGAGAGGGGCCGGGCGGAACCGGCTTGAGGGGGACGGTGGTCACGGTGGAGGGCACGATGGGGCCAGGGCGCAGACCGTGTCGTCAGGCAACGACGGGAACGGGTGCCGCATCGCACGGCGCGAATCCGCCCTGGGGCAGCGCTTCCATTGCCTGCGATGCTTCGAGGCGCAGGCAGTGCAGCGTGGCCTTGGCCACATACTTGGCCACCATGCGCACCGAGACGCCCAGTTCCTGGGCGACTTCCCTGTACGTCATGCCGCAGGCCACGGTCATCACGAAGGCCTGGGCGGCCCTGGACGGCAGGCTGCGCAGCAGGGTGTCGATCTCGTAGAGGGTTTCGAGCACGATGGACTGGTGCTCGGCCGAGGGCGCCACGGCCTCGGGCTGGGCGGCGAGCGTGTCGAGCCAGGCCTGTTCGATGCTGCGGCGGCGCCAGAGATCGACGCATAGGCCGTTGGCCATGCTGCGCAGGTAGCCGCGGGCCTCCGGCGCGCTGTCGAAGCGACACGGTCTGTCGATCAAACGGATGAAAGCGTCGTGGGCGAGGTCTGCTGCGTCGGCGGCGTTGCCCAAACGGCGGCGGAGCCACGCCTGTAGCCAGGCATGGTGGTCGGTGTAGAGCATTGCGATGGTAGGAGAGGAAGCAGAGTCCGTTGCGTTCACAGCCAGCCCTCAATCTGCACGATGGCCGAAGTCACTACATGCAGGTAAAAATATTAATGTGAATCATTCTCAATGATCCACGATTCTGCCTGCTGAGGCAACGGTGATGGAACCCCCTGGATTTGCCTGGACTATCACCAGCCAGTGGTGGCCGTAGGCTGCGCGGTGGTGGTTGAAATAGCGCGTGTGACCGGGGAGTTGCCGCCCGGATGCACTCGCTCGCTTTCCCACGGCCGAAGGGGTGGAGGCATCTACGTGTTGACGCGCACTGAAAACTACCCAGTTTTCGCGGGTGTCGGCGCGCGTCTAAAAGTACCCAGCGGTGCGCGTTGAATTTTACCCGGGGAATTTAGCCGAATGTCATTTTTGCGGCTATCGGCCAGTGTAGCGCACGCCTCCGACCAAACTCTCGTCCTTTTGATATGCGAGTGGTTCGCAGTGGCGTGCGGCACCTCGCTCAGAATGGCTCCGTTTCCGAGATTGCCCCGCGCCGGCTCTGCTCGCGCGCCTTGATGCATGACATGGCCGTCGCGGCGCTCGCCCGGAAGCGGTACGACTGGTTGCCGGTCTCGACGATGTGACAGTGATGCGTCAGCCGGTCGAGCAGCGCGGTGGTCAGCAGCCGAGTGCAGTTTCGATCAGCCGGCAATATTCAAGCACGGCTTCGCCGAGCCTCTGTTCATTGCCATAGAAGCGCACACTCGGGACGGGGACGGATAGGGCCAGCAGGCGACCGCCCGGGTCCCGGATGGCAGCGCCGATAGCGCAGATTCCTTCCGTCTGCTCTTCCCTGTCCAGGGCTAGACCGGTCTTTCGAACCTGCTCGAGTTCCTCTGCCAGTTTCTCGCGTGAAGTGATGGTGTTGCGTGTGGCTGCGTGCAGCCTGCCCTTCAGGACCGCATTGAGTTCATCTGCGCCGAGCCGGGCCAGAACGGCCTTGCCGTTGGCGCAGCAATGGGGCGGGAACGTGACCCCTGTTGCGGATACTGCCTGCAGCCGGTGAGACCGCGAGACGGCTTGATCGATGAATACCATCACGTGGCGATCGAGCATCGATAGATCGACGGTTTCATTGAGGGCTTCTGACAGGCGTTGCAGATAAGGGCGGACGATGTGGTCGAGTTCGGCCTTCGCGGCTGAGCCAAGGGTGACGAGTCCGGGGCCGAGCCGGACCCCTTTTTCGGGGGAGGCCGCGATGACGAACTTTTCGGTCTCCAGGGCGCTGACGATACGCTGCACCGTCGAGCGCGGCAGACCGACTTCCTTGGCGATGGCACCCAGGCTGAGACCTTCCGTCCGGCCTTCCAGCGCACGCAGGACAGCTGCAGCGCGGGAAATGACTTGGATGCCGGAACGCTCTTCAGCCGCGCTTCCGCTGCCGGGGATTTTTTCTTCGTAATCGGTCTTCATGGAGGTGTCCTGCGTCGACGCAACAGGATCGTATGCTATCCGATCGACGGCCGAGCCAGAAGGATGCTCCAGACGGAAGAAATCGACATGCGGGAAGCGAGCTGCGCCTGACGGTGCCTTTATCGTTCCAGCATCTGACGGATGCTTTCCCGCTGGCGTTGCAAGAGCGAGACCAGGGCTTCCTCCTTTGCGGCAAAGCGCTGGCTGGGAACGGGAATTGAAATGGCCGCCAGTTCTCCTGCAGGCGTACGGAAGGCAATAGCCGCCGCACATATACCAATCGAGTTTTCTTCGTGGTCGAGCGCCACGCCGGCCGCCCGGATCCGGGCGATGTCCCGCTCCAGTTCCTCCCACGTCCTGATGGTATGGGGGGTATGGGGAACGAGTGCCATGTATTTCCTCAACCGGGCCAGTTCGGCCTTGTCCATGGCCGCCAGCGCCGCCTTGCCGTTGGCCGAGCAATGCAGTGGGAATGAAACGCCGACTGCGGAGACGGCACTCAGGCGATACCTTCCCGTCACCTGATCGACGAATACCACCTTGTCCTGGTCGATGACGGCTAGGTCGACGCTCTCCCCCGTTTCCCTGGTCAGCGCTTCGAGTGTCGGTCGCATGAGATCGGCCACTTCGAAATGCGTGGCTGCAGCCAGCGGCAGCAAGGCGGGACCGAGCCTGACCCCGTGCGCGGCCGATGAGGCGATGAGCAGGTTTTCCCGGTCGAGCGCATCGACGATGCGTTGCACCGTCGAACGGGGTAGCGCGACGAGCTTCGCTATTTCACCCAGCGACAGGCCTTTTGGATGCTTTTCGAGTGCCCGCAGGATCGTTGCGGCACGCGAGATGACCTGAATGCTGCGGCGTTCCGATGCAACTTCACCTGGCGCTGCAGGGAAGGCGGTTTTTTCCATATTGGATATCCATAGACTGTATACTGCACCGCAATGCAATACTGATGCACCGCAATGCAGATAAATAAAGCGGACAAATGGTTGACAAAGCTTTCTCTATCTCCATAATGCGGTGCAAGGATACCGCATGGCGATACATGAAGCAATTCAGCAAAAAGCATCGCTGCATGGATCCGACCCTAACTGGATCAAGGAGACAAGCACATGTCCGTCACCGTCCGTGGCATCGAGTTCGAGGAAAACCTGAAGAACAGCATGGGGCTGGAGTTCTACGACCTGAGCCATCCGTGGGGGCTTGGGCAACCCTGCTGGCCGTATTTCGAGGACGTGAAGATCGAACGCCTGCACACGATGGCCAAGTCCGGCGTACTCACCCAGCGCATCACCAACACGATGCACTCGGGCACGCACATGGATGCCCCTGCGCACGTCGTGTGCGATACGCCCTTCATGGATGAGATTCCGCTTCCCCATTTCTTCGGCACGGGTGTGGTGGTGTCGATTCCGAAGGGAAAATGGGGAGTGATTACGGCCGATGATCTTGAAAAGGCGACCCCGCAGATTCGCGAGGGCGACATCGTCATCGTCAATACCGGCTGGCACAAATACTACGGCGACAATCCGACCTACTACGGTTATTCACCGGGCTTTTACAAGGAAGCAGGGGAGTGGTTTGCCGCGAAGAAGGTCAAGATGGTCGGTACCGACACCCAGGCCCTGGACCATCCACTGGCGACCGCGATGGGGCCGCACGGCCCCGCCTATCCGCACGGCTTGCTGCCGCAAGTGTGCGCCGAATACAAGCGCGAAACCGGACGCGATGTTCAGGAGGACTTCCCGGAGTGGGAGCCGTGCCACCGCGCGGTGCTATCGGCCGGGATCTGCGGGATCGAGAATGTCGGCGGCGATATCGACCGCGTGACCGGCAAGCGCTGCACCTTTGTCGCCATGCCGTTGCGGTGGACGAAGGGGGACGGCTGCATGATTCGCCTTGTCGCGATTGTTGATCCAACAGGGGACTACCGCATCGAAACGGGGCGGGGCTGACATGCGGATCAAGCGAATCGGGGATGCTGCGCCCTATTCGGCCCCCAACCATCACGACGTGGGGTCGCTGCGCCTGCAGGGATTCGAAGAAGGTGGCCCGCAGAAATTCTGGGTGGGTTTGTCCCATTACCTGCCCGGTGGGGGCGCGGGCCCCGACTCGTCGCCTCTGGAGAAGGTCTATGTGGTGCTGAGCGGAGAAATCGCCCTGCATTGCAAGGGTGAGACGGCCGTGCTCGGGCCGATGGACAGCTGCTGCATCGGGCCCGGCGAAATCCGTGAAGTGAAGAATATAAGCAATGCCGTCGCCAGCATTCTGGTGGTGATGCCTTATCCGGAGAACGCGACATGAGCGATTATCTGCGCAATCCGGCCCGCCTTTTCGAGATCGGGGGCAAGGTGGCGATCGTCACCGGTGCATCGGGCGCCTTTGGCGCGCTTGCCGCGCGGGTGCTGGCTGCGGCAGGCGCACGGATGGTACTTGCCGCGGGCAAGGCCGAGGACCTCGAGCGCACCGCGCTTCAGTGCCGTGAGGTCGGGGCGGAAGTGGCCACGATCTGTCGCCGTCCCAATACCGAGGCCGACTGTGAGGCCATCACCCAGTTGGCGGTAGATCGTTTCGGCGGGGTGGATATTCTGGTCGTGGGCTCGGGCCTGAACGACCCTTGCCCGATCGTCGACATGTCGCTGGCGCGTTTCGAGAACGTTATGGCTGGCAACGTCACCGGTGCGTGGCTGCTGTGTCGTTCCTTTGGCCGGCGAGCGATCGAGCAGGGGCGGGGCGGCAAAATCATTCTGATGTCTTCGGCGCGCGGCAAGCTCGGGCATCCGGCAGGGTATTCCGCTTATTGCGCATCGAAGGCTGCGACCGACGGGCTGACGCGCGCGCTGGGCTGCGAATGGGGAAAGTACGGCATTACCGTCAATGCGATTGCGCCCACCGTCTTCCGCTCCGCCCTCACCGCCTGGATGTTCGAAGATACGGAAAGAGGCAACGCGACCCGCGAGGGAATGCTGGCGCGCATCCCGCTCGGCCGCCTCGGTGAGCCGGAAGACCTTGCCGGCCCCTTGTTGTTCCTGGCCTCGCGGGCGTCGGACTTCCATACCGGGCACACCATTTATGCCGATGGCGGCTATACGGCGGGCTGACCGATGATGGGAAAAGTGCATGTAGCCATCATCGGTGCCGGTCTCATGGGGCACGGTATCGCCCAGGTCTTCGCGGTCCATGGCCATGCTGTCCGGATTCACGATGCTTCCGCTCAGGCATTGGCCGGTGTGCATCGGCGAGTCCGCGACAACCTGGTCGATCTCGGTCAGGACCCGTCTGCGGCAGCAGGGATCGAGCTATGTGCTGTGCTTGCCGACGCCGTATGCGACGCCGACGTCGTATTCGAAGCGGGGCCGGAGAACCTGCAACTCAAGCAGCAGCTGTTCGCCGAAATCGAGACATTCGCACCGCGCACGGCCCTGCTCGCGAGCAACACCTCGGTGATTCCGATCAGTCGCATCATGGGCGGTCTTCGTCACCGGGATCGCGCGCTCGGGACGCACTGGTGGAATCCCCCCTATCTCGTTCCATTGGTCGAAGTGATCCAGACCGCCGACACCAGTGCCGAGAGCATGCAGCGGATGACCGAACTGCTCGCGGCCGCGGGCAAGACGCCGGTCACGGTGCGCAAAGACGTGCCCGGTTTCGTCGGCAACCGCCTCCAGCATGCCTTGTGGCGCGAAGCCATCGCACTGGTGCAGAGCGGTGTCTGTGATGCGGAAACGGTCGATACCGTGGTCAAGTCCAGCTTCGGTCGCCGTCTGGCCGTACTGGGTCCGCTGGAAAACGCCGATCTGGTCGGCACCGACCTGACGCTCGCGATCCACGACACTGTGCTGCCCGATCTGGATCGCAGTGCCGAAGCGCAGCCCTACCTCCGCGAACTGGTCTCTAGCGGCCGGCTGGGGATGAAGAGCGGGGAAGGGTTCCGGCGCTGGTCCGCGGAAGATCAGGCCAGCCTACGGCAACGGGTGCTGGCGCATCTGAAAGTGCTCAACGAGCAACACCAATAAGCGGCGCACGCCGCACCATGGACGAGGATGCGGGCACTTGCCCGCATCCGAGTGTCGAGTGTTTCAACGGAGGCAGATACATGGCCAAGCGGTCCAGCAAGGTGATCATCACCTGCGCCGTCACGGGGGCGATCCATACCCCCACTCAGTCCGGGGCTCTGCCCTACAAGCCGGAGGACATCGCCCGCCAGGCGATCGATGCCGCCAATGCCGGCGCCGCCATTCTTCATCTTCATGCACGTGACCCGCAGACCGGTGCGCCGACCGGAAATCCGGAGGTGTTCGCCCAGTTCCTGCCCCTCATCCACGAGGCCACCGACGCGGTGATCAACCTGACCACCGGCGGCAGTCCGGAGATGACGGTAGAGCAGCGCCTCGCCGCGGCCTTGCGCTTCAAGCCCGAGATGTGCTCGCTCAACGTGGGTTCGATGAATTTCGCCTTTCATCCGATGGGCGCCAAGGTCGAACAATGGCAATTCCCGTGGGAAAAGCAGTACGTCGCCAACAGCGAAGGGTTCATCTTCCGCAACACGTTCGCCGACGTTGCGCGCATCTATTCCCTGATGTCGGATTACGGCACTCGCTACGAGCATGAGTGCTACGACATCGGACATCTCTATAACCTCGCCTATTTCCTCGACCGTGGCCTGGTCAAGCCGCCGCTGTTCATCCAGAGCGTGATCGGCATCCTCGGCGGCATCGGTGCCGATCCGGACAACGTGCTGTTCATGCGTCGCACCGCCGACCGCCTGTTTGGGGACGACTACGTTTGGTCGGTGCTGGCCGCCGGCCGCCACCAGATGCCACTCACCACGCAGGCGGCCATGCTGGGGGGCAACGTGCGCGTAGGGCTGGAGGATTCGCTCTTCATCGGCCGGGGCAAGTTGGCCTCGAGCAATGCGGAACAAGTCGCGAAAATCCGCCACATCCTGGAAGAGCTGGGGCTCGAGATCGCCACCCCTGCCGAGGCGCGGGAACGGTTGGCGCTGAAAGGCAAGGATTTGGTCAATCTTTAGCATCGGTCGGGAGGCAGCATGGGTGAGAGCACAGGCTGGAAAGGACGGGGTGCGCTTTTGGTTGCGCACTGCGCCGGCATGGTGGATCTGGTGGCGTTGCCCGTCTGGGTCGGCAGCCTCATTGCTTGGTATGGGCTGGATCCTCTGCGTGGGGGGGCTCTTCCGACTTTTTTCCTGGCTAGCGTGGTCGTCAGCAGCTTGTTTTTTGCCCCGCGGTTCAATCGAATTTCGGGGAAGGTGGCCGCTCCTGCTGGATTTGCCATCGCAGCGCTTGCCTTCTTCGGTATTTATGCCGGCGCTGATGATTACGTCATGATGGCCGGGCTGCATGCACTGGCCGGTGTCGCCGTCGGTTGCAGCCTGACGTTCACACATGGAACGATCGGCCGCAGCTACCGACCGCACCGCATATTCGCCTTCGCCGGCATGGCGCTCAGCATCTTCGCCATTGTCTTCCTGGGCAGTATGCCCAAGCTGCTCTCCGTTCATGGTGGCCCGATGTTGTTCGCCGTTTTGGCCGGGATCATGGCCGTGGCGAGCATCGTCACCATGCTCACCTTCCCCCTGCCGGAAAGGACTACCGAGGATGCGACGGCGGGCTTCAGTCGGCTTGATCCCGCGGTGTGGGCGGTCATCGTCGGGATCAGCTGCATGTCGCTCATCCAGGCCATGATGTTCAGCTTTCTGGAGCGAATCGGCAGTGACCGCGGCTTCGGCCTGGAGGCGGTGGCCGGCGTACTGTTCACGATCGGTATCGTCAACTTGCTTCCTGCTCCGCTGGCAGCATGGCTCGAACGTCGCCTGCCGGCGCGAAGGGTGGTGCTTGCCGGGCCGGTGACACAGGCTGCAATCGTGCTCGTCATCAGCCAGAGCCTGACTTTCGTGCCTTACGCGATTGCCGCGTCGATTTTTGCAGCGGTGATCATCTTCACCCATACCTACGCGTTCGGCCTGCTGTCCCGGCTCGACTCCAGCGGTCGTGCTGCCGCGGCAACCCCTGCAATGATGATGATGGGGGCCGCGATTGGGCCTGTACTGGGCGGGGCGCTGGTGAAAGCGTTCGGGTATTCCAGCCTCGGTTATGCCGCAGTGGTGATCGCAGTGCTCTCGTTTTTCTGTTTTTCGAGAGTGCCGCAGGCGGCCGTGAAGCTGGAGGCTCTCGCCTCATCGGCTTAGTCGTGCGCCGATCGGTAATCAGAGGCCAGCAACGAAAAGAAGGACAAGCTGACCCGGTCGACTGCACCGGTAGAAGCGTTCATGCGTGATCGAAACATGGAAATTGTTCCAGCGCCTGAGGAGGGTGCAACCGGCTGCGAGATGCCGCAATCCGGGCAGTAGGCGTCCGTGCCGGGATGTCGTCAATGGCGTCATATCCACCACGAAGCTACGAAGGAGACGATGATGAGGGTAGAAAAAAAGGATTCGTACCGCCCCTGGCGCCCAAGGCTGCGCCTTGTCGCAGTTGTGCTATGGGCCGGCGGATGGGGGGGCTCAGGAGGCGCATATGCGCTGAATCTGGACACGGGCAACCCGGATCTTCAGGTTCGGTTCGACAATACCGTCAAATTGAGCACGGTCTATCGAACCGAAAGTGCGGATGCGAAGCTGGTCGATCCGTATCGACTATTGGTGCCGGGAGTCCCCGCGTCGGCATTTCCGCAGGCGCTGAACTTCAACGCCGGCGATGACAATTTCCGCAAGCGCGGGTTCGCATCGGCCCGGGTCGATCTTCTGAGTGAGCTTGACGTGGTCTACCAGCGTCAGTTCGGGCTGCGGATATCCGGGGCTGCCTGGTATGACGATTACTATCACCGCGCGAGCGATGCGCTGGGGCCGGTCAATGGCCAGAATCCGCTCGACGAGTTTCCCGACCGTACTCAGCGACTGAGTGGCGGTGATGGTGAGGTGCTCGACGCGTTCGTGTTCGGAGGTTGGGACATCGCCGGAAAACGGCTGAATGTCCGACTTGGACAGCATGCACTGCAGTATGGAGAAAGCCTGTTTTTTGGCGATAACGGCATAGCCCGGGCACAGGGGCCGATCGACATCAACAAGTTGCTGTCCTCGCCGAACGCGCAGTTCAAGGAAATCATCCGTCCGGTTCCGCAGCTATCGGCACAACTGCAGCTATCACCGAATGTTGCGCTGGGCGGCTACGTCCAGTTCGGCTGGGAGGAAGACCGCCTGCCGCCGGCGGGAAGCTATTTCTCGACTGCGAACATTCCTTGGGGCTCTAGTCAGCCGGAATCGGTGGGCATTCCCGCAGGGCCGATTGCCGGAAATTATGTTCTGCATTCTGGCAAGAACAAGGAGGCGAGCGATTCCGGGCAGTTCGGCCTGCAACTGAAATGGCGTGTGGGTGAAACCGACCTCGGATTCTACTTTGCCCGCTACCACGACAAGGGGGGGCAACTCTACGGCGACCTGAACGTGTCCAATCCTGCCGATAGCCGCTGGTACTACGTTTTCCCCGAAGCGATCAAAACGGCTGGGGTGAGCGTCTCGCATACCTTTGGTGAGGTCAACTTCGCGCTCGAGGCTTCGGTTCGCAAGGACATGCCGCTGCGCAGCACGAACATGCTGTATCCGTCTGCGTTTTCTGCCGCACCCCGCTACGCTACTGGCCGGACCGCACATGTGAATCTGTCCTGGCTGGCCTCATTCGGACCGAACTTCATCGCCAACGAATCGAGCTTGGTGGGTGAGCTGGCATGGAATCGGGTTCTCAAAACCGACGATCCGGATCATCAGCTTGACCATGGCGTCACCCGCAGTGCGACTGCGGTACAGTTCATCTACACGCCGACGTACCGTCAGGCGTTGACCGGGCTGGACCTGAATATTCCGGTCGGGGTGCGCTATACGCTGGACGGACATTCGGCGATCACGCCGTGGAATGCGCGTGACAGCGGTGCGGCCACGATCGGGATCGAAGGTAACTACCTGAGTGTGTGGCAGTTCAGCGTTATCTATACCCACTATCTGGGCAAGGCCGTGCCGTTCGTCGATTATTCCGGCTTGCTCACGCCGGGCGGGCATGCCGAATATGGTGACGGAAATCCGCTGGCCGATCGTAATCACATCGCGATTTCACTGCGGCGGACGTTCTGATCCGGTACCGGATCGTCCATTCGAAAAAGTAAAGAGGAGACTGTTTCATGACCCGATATCTGTTCCTGACAGCTGCGGTATGTGCCGTACTCTCGGCAGGTGATGGCCTGGCCGCGGTGAGCGCTGAAGAGGCTGCGCGCCTGAAGACTGAGAGTTTGTGAAAATTTCCCGCCAATTCATTTGGTATAATTCTTGCATTCCAGCCACCCTCCGGTAACCCAGTCATGACAGCTCACGCCCGCGTGGTTCTGCCGAACCGCAGCCAGATGGAGTTTCGCGCCAGCGACCTCGAGTCGCTGCTGCCGGAAGGTCATCGGGCGCGGCTGGTGTGGTCGTATGTGGCCGGGCAGGACTTGGGGCGCTTCTATGAGCGGATCCGGGTGCGTGAGGGCGGGGTTGGTCGGGCGGCGATTGCGCCGGAGATCCTGCTGTCGCTGTGGCTGTACGCGACGCTCGACGGGGTGGGTAGCGCGCGCGAGGTGGCGCGCCTGACCGATGCGCATGATGCGTACCGTTGGTTGTGCGGCGGGGTGCAGGTCAATTACCACACGCTGTCGGACTTCCGGAAGGATCACGGCGAGGCGCTCGACGAGTTGCTCAGCGCCAATGTGGCAACGCTGATCGACGCCGGGGTGGTGAAGCTGCGCCAGGTGGCGCATGACGGCATGCGGGTGCGGGCCAGCGCGGGGGCGGGATCGTTCCGGCGCGAGGACAAGCTCGCGGGCTACCTGGAGGCGGCCCGCGAGCGGGTTGCGCAACTCAAGGCCGAGCTCGAAGCCGACCCGGGCAAGGCCGATCGGGCTCGTCAGGCGGCACGGCTGCGCGCGGCCCGTGAGCGCGAGGCCCGGGTGGCTGAGGCGCTGGCGCGCTTGCCCGAGCTCGAAGCGATCAAGCGCCGCCAAGGCAAGGCCGCCGATCAGGCGCGCGCCTCGACGACCGATGCCGAGGCGACGGTCATGAAGATGGGCGACGGCGGGTTTCGGCCCGCCTACAACCCGCAGTTGGCCAGCGACGTCGATTCGCTGGTGATCGTGGGCGTCGAGGTGGCCACGGCGGGAAGTGATCAGGGTCAGATGGTGCCGATGATCGAGCAGGTGCGCGAGCGTTGCGGTCAGGCGCCCGAGGCCTGGCTGGTCGATGGCGGCTTCGTGGGTCACCAGCAGGTCGAACAAGCCAGCGCGCACACCACGGTGTACGGGCCGGTGCCGGCGGCCAAGGACAAGACGGTGGATCCGCACCAGCCCAAGCCGGATGACAGTCCTGCGGTGGCGGCGTGGCGAGCGCGCATGGGGACCGACGAGGCCAAGGCGATCTATAAGAACCGCGCCGCAACCGCCGAGTGCGTCAATGCCCAAAGCCGCAACCGGGGACTGCAGCAGTTCCGCGTGCGCGGACTGGCCAAGGTCAAGTGCGTGGTCCTGTTCTTTGCCTTGGCCCACAACCTGATGCGTATGGCCAGCCTCGCGCCGGAGATGCTCGCCCTCGGGAAAGGTGCGTCTGCAGTGACCGGAATCGGGGCTTGAACGTACGAAACGGCGAAAAACGACCCGAAAAACCAGATAACGCGAGTGCCTTTATGCTGAACAGATCATCTGGCCGCCACGGCGGTCACAAGCCCACTTGCGCCCCCTTCGGTGGGCATAACCGAAAAGCTCACAAGCTCTGAGCTGACTCCGCTGGGTGGTGAAAAAGCCGGTAACGCGGCCGGTACCATCCCGGCGTGGACGGGTGGATACACGAAACCGATCGCCGGCGATCAGCCCGGTGGCCGGCGTGGTGACCCGTTCAAGGATGAGAAGCCACTGTTCTCGATCAGCGCGCAGAACATCGAGCAGTACGCCGACAAGCTCACCGATGGCACCAAGGCGATGCTGAAGACGTATCCGGAAACGTTCCGTGTCGATGTTTACCGCACTCACCGGACCGCGGCGGCGCCGCAATGGGTGTATGAAAACACCTTCAAGAACGCCACCCGTGCTCGGCTCGAGGGGGATCTGGTCGAAGGGGCCTATGGCGGTATTCCGTTTCCGATCCCGCAGAATGGAGCCGAAGTGATGTGGAACCACATCCTGCGTTGGCGTGGCAGTTCATGGCAGTTCCACATCACCCAGTATCACCTGCTCGCGACCGGCAAGGCCGTGATGACCACCGAGGGTATGGCCGATCAGCAGATGCCGTATTACTTCGAGGATGGCAGCCTCGAGCAGTTCGCCAAGAGTAACGATTACTGGCTGATCAACTTACTCAATTCCGGGCCGCCGATCCGCGCCGGCGAGGCGATTGTCGGACGCGAGAACATCGATGGTAGCAAGAGCCAGGCCTGGGTGTATCTGACCGGTCAGCGCCGGGTCCGGAAACTGCCCAACGCCTGCTGTGACACGCCCACGCCGGCCACAGCGGGGCTGATGAGCTTCGACGAGATCGAGACCTGGCAGGGGCGCCTGGATCGTTTCGACTGGAAGCTTCTCGGCAAGCAGGAAATGTACATCCCCTACAACGGGAACCGTCTGCTGCAGCCTGAAACCGATGCCGCCGTGTTGTCCCCGCATCATCTGAACCCGGATTTTGTGCGCTGGGAGCTGCATCGGGTGTGGGTGGTGGAGGCGACCTTGCGCCAGGGGCAGCGCCATCAGGCTCCGCGAAGCCGCTATTACTGCGATGAAGACACCTGGATCTGCGTGCTCGGCGACCGCTGGGATGCCAATGGCAAGCTCTGGAAGACGCTGTGGTCACAGACCTTCGTCGCGCCGGATCTGCCCGCATTGGCGGTAGGTGCGTTCGGCTTTAATGACCTGGTTTCGGGCAACGCTTTCGTGGGCAATCTCTACAACAGCAAGGCCGCTCAGTATCCGATCAAGCCACGCTACTCCGACAGCGTGTTCTCTCCGGATGCGATGGTCGGCTCGAGCGTGCGCTGAGCGCTTGTGCAGCAGTGGGTCGGTACCCTGATGGGTGTGGGGTAGCGGCTCACTGCCTGAAACGACGCTATTTCAAGACGGAATCCGTTACACGATGAAATCGACTTTTTCTGGTCTGGCGGGACTGCGGCGGGTCTCGTTCGGGGTGCTTGCAGCGTTGCTGGCCGGTGCCGTGTCTGCGGCCGGGCCGGTGGTCGATGCGCTCGATCGCCCGGCGGTCCGGACGGCGCAGGCCGCACATGCGGTACTGCTGGGTGCGGCGCAGGCTGGAGACAGCCTCATTGCAGTGGGCGAGCGCGGCATCATCGTGCGCTCGGATGACCAGGGTGCGAGCTGGCAGCAGATCTCTGTGCCGGTGAGCGTGACCTTGACCGCAGTGCGGTTTGCCGACGCACGCCATGGCTATGCTGTCGGTCATGGCGGCACCGTGCTCACGACCAGCGATGGAGGCCAGGCCTGGGAGCGTCGCCTCGATGGTCGGCAGATTGCCCGGATGGCACTGGAGGCGGCGCAGAAGGCTGATGCGGCCAGGGCCGTGCGCGAAGCCGAGCAGCTGGTGGCGGACGGACCGGACAAGCCCCTGCTCGACGTATTGGTGTTTGATCATCAGCGCGCCGTGGTCGTTGGCGCCTACGGACTTGCTTTTGCCACCGACGATGGCGGCAGGACATGGGCCTCGTGGATGGATCGCCTGGACAACCCGCGCGGGTTCCATCTGTATGCGATCCGCCGCCATGGCGAGCGTCTCCTGGTGGTGGGCGAGCAAGGCCTGGTGCGATTCTCCGAGGATGGCGGGCGAACTTTCGCACCGATCCAGACGCCCTACGGCGGCAGCTTTTTCACCGCGGAGCTTCCTGCTGAAGATGTTTTCGTCACCGCTGGCCTGCGCGGCAACGTCTGGCGCTCCATGGATGCGGGCGCAAGCTGGATGCAACTGCCGGTGCCAATGCCGGCCTCGATCACCGGCTCCGCGCTGCGGGCGGATGGATCCCCGGTGTTTGTGAACCAGGCCGGTATGGTGCTGGGTGAATTGGATGGCGCGCTGGTGCCGGTGAATGCCACGCCGCTGCCGTCCCTGAACGGCGTGCTGCCCAAGCCTGACGGCACGCTCCTCGCACTCGGCATTCATGGTGCCGTGTCGGTCAAACCCGGAGACCAGAAGTGAAGCCCGTCCCCTCGTCCGATGTCGAAGCGGCCGATGCCTTCGATCCGCATTCCGGTTCCCTGCTCGAACGGGCACTCTTCAACTACCGGCTCGTGGTGGTGCTTCTGTGCGCGATCATTACCGCGATCCTGGGCTGGCAGGCGACCAAGCTCGAGCTCAACGCAAGCTTCGAGAAGACGATCCCGGCCCACCATCCCTACATCCAGAACTTTCTCCGCTACCAGAGCGAGCTCACGGGTCTCGGCAACGCGGTGCGTGTTGCCGTCGAGAACCCGGAGGGCACGATTTACGACGCGTCTTATCTCGACGCGCTGCAGCGGCTGTCCGATGAGATCTTCCTGCTGCCCGGCGTTGATCGGGTGAGGATGAAGTCGTTGTGGACGCCTGCGACCCGCTGGGTGGGCGTGACTGAGGAAGGCCTTGAGGGCGGGCCGGTGATCCCGGATGGCTACGATGGCAGCCCGGCAAGCCTCGAACAGCTGCGTGCGAATATTGCCCGCTCGGGCGAGATCGGCCAGCTCGTTGCGCTCGACGCCAGATCGAGCGTCATCTATGTACCGCTTCTTGCCAGGGATGCCGGGGGGCGCGAACTGGACTATGCCGTCTTCGCCGAGCACCTGGAAGCGTTGCGCACAAAGTACGAGGCCGAAGGGGTGGGGATTCACATCACCGGCTTCGCCAAGTTGGTGGGCGACCTCATCGATGGCGTGCGGGTTGTGCTCGTCTTCTTTGCCCTTGCCGTCGCCATCGCCACCGCCACGGTGTTCTGGTACACCCGCTGTGTACGCTCGACGCTGCTCGTGGTGGCCGCCTCGCTGGTCGCCGTGGTATGGCAGCTCGGTCTGCTGCCCACGCTGGGCTATGTGCTCGACCCGTACTCGATCCTGGTGCCTTTCCTGGTCTTTGCCATCGGCATGAGCCATGGGGCACAGAAGATGAACGGCATCATGCAGGATATCGGCCGCGGCATCGACAAGCTCGTGGCGGCGCGTTTCACTTTCCGGCGCCTGTTCCTTGCCGGGCTGACCGCGCTGCTGGCTGATGCGGTGGGCTTTGCGGTGCTGCTGGTGATCGATATTCAGGTCATCCGCGAACTCGCGATCGCGGCCTCGATCGGGGTGGCGGTGCTGATCTTCACCAATCTCATCCTGCTCCCCATCCTGCTCTCCTATACCGGAGTGAGCGCGAAGGCTGCTGCGCGCAGCCTGCGAGAAGAAACGGCCGATGCGGCCGGCGCCGACAAGCACCCCGTATGGGCCTTCCTCGACCGTTTCACCCGGCGGGGACCGGCTGCGGGTGCGGTGCTCGTCGCCGCGGTGATGGGGGCGGCGGGGATGATCGCCAGCACTCAGCTGAAGATCGGCGACCTCGATCCGGGGGCGCCCGAGCTCAGGCCCGACAGCCGTTACAACCGCGATGTCGCCTTCATGAATGCAGCCTACGGTGCTTCCAGCGATGTGCTCGCGGTGATGGTGAGGACGCCCGATGGCTACTGCTCGCAGTATGAGACGCTCAACAAGCTCGATGCATTGGAGTGGCAACTGCGCCAGATCGGTGGGGTCGAGACCACCAATTCGCTGGCGCTGCTGAATCGTCGCGTGCTTGCAGGCCTGAACGAGGGCAACCCCAAGTGGTACGAGTTCCTGCCCAACCAGGACATGCTCAACACCGTGACAGCCGGTGCGCCGCGCGGTCTCTACAACGACAGTTGTAGCCTGCTCACCCTGTACGTCTTCCTGCGTGACCATAAAGCCGACACGCTGGCGCAGGTGGTGGATTACATCGAGGCGTTTGCGCAGGAAAACGACACCGAAGAAGTGAAGTTCCTGCTTACGGCCGGGAGCGCGGGGATCGAGGCGGCGACCAACATCGTGGTCAAGGACGCCTGGCGTGAGATGCTCTTCCTGGTGTATGGCGCGGTGGTCGTGCTTGCCTTCATCGCTTTTCGCTCATGGCGGGCGGTGGTGGTGGCCGTATTGCCCCTGATGCTCACGTCGGTGCTGGCCGAGGCATTGATGGTGGCGCTTGGCATGGGGGTGAAGGTGGCCACGCTTCCCGTCATCGCGCTGGGGGTGGGGATCGGCATCGATTACGCGCTCTACATCCTGTCGGTGACGCTCGCCCAGTTGCGTGCGGGCAAAAGCCTGTCCGAAGCGTATTACCGGGCGCTGCTCTTCACCGGCAAGGTGGTGATGCTCACCGGGGTGACTCTGGCCATCGGTGTGGTCACCTGGGTTGCCAGCCCGATCAAGTTCCAGGCCGACATGGGGCTGCTGCTGGCGTTCATGTTCCTGTGGAACATGCTCGGCGCCCTCATTCTGCTGCCGTCGCTCGCGTACTGGCTGCTGGAACGCAAGGTCACGGCTGCCGTGCCGGCAGCGGTGAATGCAGGCGCGGCAGCTATCCCCTCCGTACCGCTTCGCACGGCGACCGGCTGCCGGCAGGACTGAGCGCAGCACGTCGACAGTCCATCGATCCCGATCTTCCCCACCACCGCCGCTGGCAAGCGGCGCGGGCGGGCTTTGCTTGCTTTTCATTTTCCCGGCCGCAGGCCGGACCAGGAGAACGACATGATCTACAGCGTAGCCCACGACACTCTCGGCACGCACGTCGACTGGCAACTGGAGGACGTGACTGCCCGGATGATCGACTGGTTCTGGAGCAACATGGAAAAGGGCTTCATCCTGTGGCATCCGGAACAGCACGAGGCCCTGCAGTGGGCCGTGCCGCCTCGGCACGGCGACCCCCGTGGCTCGATCCACATCGCACCACAGACCTGGAACGACGGTCGGCGCCAGAATCTCTACATCCGCTTCGAGAAGCTGGAAGACGTGCCTGGCGAGATCCGCGACTACATCTGCTACGAGCACGTCGCCATCGTCGCCGGGCTGGGGCTGGGCGAAGAGTGCCTTGCCGATCCTGACCCTCTGGGCTATCGCCTGCACCAATGGCAGAAGACCGATTCCGGTGTGGTTGGAAAATCTTCCGCGATCGGTACCCGGAAAAAAGAGTCCGCCGAGGACGGCAAGGTGTGGGCTACGCACTGCATGCAGGAAATCGGCAACTGGGAGGTGTTCCTGCCCCAGCTTCATGCCCTCTATAAGGTCGTCAAGGATCCCGCGCGCAACCCCTTCGCCGACCTCTCGGTGGAAGGCCGGGGACGTGCGGCACGCTACACGTCGATCGCCTGAGCGTTCCACCGATATGACTGTCACGGAGTAATGCCGGCACGGCCAACTGATGTTCATCAACCAGGAGAAAACCATGATCCAGTTTCATATCATCAGCCGCCGGCAGCCCGGGCAGAGCCTGGAGCGTTGCTATTACGAGTGGGCGGTGATTCACGTTGCCCTGATGATCACCACGCCTTCGGTGATGCGCACATTCCGCAAGTACATCCAGCATTTCGCGATTCAGGATATCGCCGGCGATCGGCTCCTGTTTCCTCCGTCGTCGATGGGGTGGGAGACCTTTGCCTCGCACTGGATCGACAGCTTCGAGGATCTGCTGGTGCCGTTCAAATCCGGTGACTATCCGCTGCGCATGCAACCGCATAAATTCACCGACAGCGCCTTCCAGCTTGCATTGGCGACCGAGGACGTCATCCATGAAACCGAAGGTTTCACTCCCGGCGGAATCAAGCTGGTCCATTTTCTGCGTAAAAAACCTGGCCTGTCGCTCGATGAGTTCAATCAGTATTGGCGCGAGCGTCATGCACCTGCGGTCGTTGCCGCGTTCGGCAAGGGGCTCAGGAAATATAAGCAGAACCGCCAACTCAGCCTGCCAGCCAGTGCGTTCAAGGGTACCCTGTTCGAAATGGGGGAGGTGGACAGGTACGCCGGCATCGAAGAGTTCTGGTTTTCGAGCCTCAACGATGTATATCGCCTGCGTGAGGGTGGCGGAATTATGGCCGCTCTGCGCAACAGTTACGACACCTTCGCCGACCGGGATGACGCCTTCTCGCTGGTCATGAACGAGCGGGTGGTCTATGACTACACCCTGCCGCCGGGCCTGTGCAGCCCCCGGCCCGCGGTACTGGATCCGAACAGCCTGGAGGCGGCGATCGATGCCCAGGGCTATGATGACTGGAGCAATCCGGCCCGGCTGCAAAAATTCGGCCAAGAGCCGGAAAGCGCTCCCCGCTGAAGGCCGGCACACCGGTCGCCGGATGCCGGTGTCAGTGCAGAGGGGAGGGGGCGCGCAATGCGTTCTCGAAACGCCGCGGTTACGCGGCGCGCTCTCTGCGCAATAGCGGCTGGAGATATCCAATCACGGCTCGGCATAGCCGCTCCTCAATGGATTCCATCCGGTTCGGTGACGCGTCAAGCGATGCGTCCAGAATTGCCCGCACCATGCAGTGGGTATCGAATGCGGCGATCTCAATGTCTTCCTGCTTTAGCGCAGGCAGATCGAGGTAGCGGGCCAGCAAGCTCATGTTCAGCCGATATATCTCGGCTTCCGCTGCCAACAACTCCATCGTCTTGGGCAGGATTTCTTCTTCAAGTTCGAGCACGCGGGCCAGCCCGGGGCGCGCGCATTCGCAGGCGACGACGCGCCTGATCATGGATCGCATGGCACGCTCGAACGGGAACCCTTCCGTTTCTGTGAGGGTGTCTCTCAGGGCCGCTACCAGCGTGAGATGCGCGCGGAGAACCAGCTCGGCGGCGACTGCTTCCTTGCAGGGGAAATATTCATAAAGCGATGCCACGCCGACGCCGGCGCGGTCGGCGATCGCGTTGGTATTGAAACTGCCAATGCCCTGTTCCTCCAGAATCCGAGTAGCAGCTTCCAGAATCGCTTCCACCGTGTGCCAGGAACGCTGCTGAACCGGCCGTTTTCGTGGATTGACGTCCGCGTTTTCGTTCATGACGGATCCGAGTATTCAATCAATGGATTTGATTCTATCCTTTGCTTCGTCAACAGGAAGCGCATTTTTTATTTCAGTTAATAAAGAAGCTGATAACCGCAAATTTTTATGCCGTACTGGTGAGGATTCCCTGTGAGTACGAAAATTCTGAAGAGTGTCTGTCACAGTTGCCACGGTGGATGCAGCGTGCTGCTGCATGTCGAAAACGGTGAACTGGTCAAGGTCGCCGGCGATCCCGAAGGGCCGTTGAATCATGGCAGGCTGTGCCCGATCGCACGATGACGCGCGACATCGTCTATCACCCTAATCGTCTGCACACCCCGCTCCGTCGGATCGGGCCGCGCGGGTCGGGGAAGTGGGAGCGTATCTCCTGGGACGAAGCCTTCGACACCATGGCCGAAAAACTTCACGCTATCCGCGATGAGTTCGGTCCCGAGTCGGTCGCGATCGGCACGGGCACCGGACGCCATCTCATCATCTGGATGCCGCGTCTCGCCCATGCCTTGGGCACGCCGAACTGGATCGAGCCGGGTTTCGCCCAGTGCTTCTTCCCCAGGGTCAATGCGGGTTTCATCACTTACGGTGACTTCCCGGTCAGCGACTTCATCAGCGGCACGCCGCCCGCCTGCATGATGTTCTGGGGGCAGAACTCCACCATCACCGGTCCCGGCGGCGAGCCCCGCTTCTGCACCCACACGGCACTGGCACACAATCCGAAGATCATCGTCATCGATCCACGGGAGACGGAGCTGGCGAAGCGGGCCGATATCTGGCTCCGCGTCCGTCCCGGCACCGACGACGCCCTTGGCCTCGCCATGCTCAACGTGATCATCGGCGAGGATCTGATCGACCGCCCCTTCGTCGAGCGCTGGACCTATGGTTTCGATGCCCTGGCCGAACATGTCCGCCAGTACACGCCGGAATGGGCGGAGCCGATCACCTGGGTTCCGGCCGACAAGATCCGGGCAGCGGCGCGGTTGTTCGCCCAGACCAAGCCGGCCATGCTCAAATGGGGTTGCGCCATCGAGCACACACCGAAGTGCTTCCAGACCGTACGCACGCTGGCGCTGTTGCCGGCGATCACCGGCAACATCGACGTACCGGGGGGCTGGGTGTTCGGCAATGAGGGTCTCGGGCCGTTCCCGCTGCTGATGGACAAGGTGCCGCCCGAGACCCTCGCCAAGCGTCTGGGTGCCGACCGCTTCAAGGTCCTGACCAACGAACGCGGTTTTCCTGGTGCCCACATCCCCAGCGTACTCGAGGCGATGCGCGAGGGGACGCCCTATCCGGTGAAGGCGTTTCTGGTGTTCGGCAACAACACCCTGACCACCTACGCCAATACCCGGCAGGTCTACGAATCGCTGATGAAGCTGGATTTCATGGTGGTCGCCGATCTGTTCATGACCCCGACCGCCGAGCTGGCCGACATCGTGCTGCCGGCGGCGCATTGGCCCGAAGTCGATATGGTCATGGGCTATCCGTCTCTCGCCAACAACGGTGTCGGTATCTTGCAGAAAGCGGTACAGGTCGGCGAATGCAAATCCGACGATGAGATCGTCACCGAGCTGATCCGCCGCATGGAGCTGGAGCATGGCACCGAGCCGGTTCACGAAGTGCTGGACGCTGTCCTCGCCGCGGGCACCGTCGGTCTGACCTTCGAGGAGATGAAGGAAAAGGGCTTCGTCACCGTGCCGATGCGCTTCCGCAAATACGAAACCGGTGGTTTTCGCACGCCGACGGGCAAGGTCGAGTTGTATTCGACGATCCTGGCGCATATGGGCTACGCTCCCCTGCCGTCCTACGAGGAGGCTCCCGAGAGCCCCTACAGCGCGCCCGATCTGGCCCGAGACTACCCGCTGGTGCTCACCACTGGTCAGCGGATTCCGTTCTTCTTCAATTCCGAACACCGGCAGGTCGCCAAGCTGCGCCGGGCCAAGCCCGACCCCGAGGCGGAAATTCACCCCGATACCGCAGCGCACTACGGTATCGCTGACGGCGACTGGATGTGGGTTGAAAACCAGCGCGGCCGCATCCGCCAGCGGGCGAAATATTCGCCGGGGCTCGATCCCCGCGTGGTGGCCGCCGAGCATGGCTGGTGGTTCCCTGAGGCGCCAGCTCCGGAATACGGCATGTGGACCTCGAACGTAAACCTGCTGACCAGCAACGAGCCGCCCTACGACCCCGCCATGGGTACCTACCATCTGCGAGCGCTGCTGTGCCGGGTGTCGAAAGTCGATCCGGCGGATCTTCCGCCGTCCGGGGGCTGTTGATCGGTCTTCAACATCCCTGCAGGTGTTCAAGAACGGGGTTTGCGGCAAAGCGGCGACCGCGGCCGCTTACCCCATTCGGTGCCTCCGTCTGCAGCACTCCGGTCGATGCCGGAGGCTTGGGCGCGGACCTGCACCGCGGCTGCATGCGACCTTTTTACCGCCGTTGCTCACCGAACTGGAGGTCGTCTTCACGCAGCATGCGCGCGAGTTCGCCTTTGTCGGAAACACCGAGCTTCTCGTAGACGGAACGCAAATGGTGGCGCACGGTCGCCGGTGAGATTGCCAGATGGAGGGCCACCTCCTTGTAGGACTGGCCGCTGGCGAAACCCTCGGCGACCGCGCGTTCGCGTGCGGATAATGCATCGGCTGGCGCCCGCCGGGCGATCGTCACCAGGGTGAGTTCGCGGACGCGGTCGAAACGGATTCGTACCTGCTTCCCGAGATGGTGCACCTGATTGTGCGCCAGTGCCGTTTGCAGGGCGGGCGGCAGGAACGGGCCTTCCCAGTCGGGCCATTCCAGGCGCACATGAGGGTCGAACCCCGGTTCCGCGGCATGCAGCGTTCCCAACTCGTCGACCACCGCCATCGCCGATTTCGCGTTCGAATGGCCGGCGCGGATTGAGGCGATGTGCATCACGCGGTTGATCTGCATCGTGTCCGCGAGGTGCGGCATCAGGCACTGCTTCAGACGGCGCTCGTCTTCGGAGAAGGGGCTCTTCCGATCGTGACGGCTGATCCCGAGGAAAGTAAACAGCTGGGGAATGCGGCCCTGCCATGCCGTGCATAGCAGATGCATGACGTCGCTGTGGCGGATCAGCATCGCTGTAGGTGCATCGCCGAACAGCTGCTCCGGCGTGAAATTGAAGCTGGTGCCCGGCGTTCGAGAGCAGGTGCGGGCAATCAGGTTATTGCCGGAAGTCATGCTTGCCAGCTCGCCGAAGTTCTCTGTCAGGCCGAAAAGGTATGAATCATGAATGCGATGGCGGCCGGCCTCGATCTCGGTCGCCATCGCCCACCAGGCTGAATCGAACGGAATATGAGGACGAATCAGCTCCAGTGTCTGAAGCTGGAATTCCTTCATCGTCAATTCGCGTGATGCCCGGTAGAGATCGAGCAACAAATGATTCAGCACCTCGACAGTTATCACTCGCGATCCTGTGTTCAAAACATGGATGTTGCGCCGCCGCAGCGGCATCGTTCATTTGGTCGATATTTTCAGGTTGACGAAGCCGTTACGCTTCTGCCCGGACCGCTTTCGCAGAGGCTGCAATCCAAGCCCCGGAATGCGTAATTCTAGCATCACGTTTTTCATCGAAATGCACAAGGCCTGCTTGATGAAAGAGGGTCGATACCGTCGGTGCAGTGGGCCTGCAAGATCGCTGCTTCGAATCCAGATTTGAACTGCACCGTTCGCGTCTTTCCTTGAAGTTCAGAAATGAAGAAGGCGTGCTGGCTGATGGCTGCTTCCGGGTTACGTCAGCGAACAACGCTGGAAATTGCTTGAGATCAATCAAACACTGGAGGGAAAAATGAGCGCACTCAATGATCAGGAAAAGCAGCTGGTGGCGTGGTTGGCCGACATGAACGAGGACGACGCGTTGGCGCTGGCCAGGCGCATGCTGCTCGAGGACAAGAAGGACCCGCTGCGCGTGCTCGAGCTGTGCCGGATGGCGATGGACGAGGTAGGCAAGCGCTTCGAGGCTGGCGATTACTTCCTCCCTGAGCTCGTGCTTGCGGGCGAGATGCTCGAGACTGTCGGCGCCATCGCCAAGCCGCTGCTGGTCGACGGCGAGGGCGAAAGGGCGAAGAAGCTCGGCCGCGTCCTGGTGGGCACGGTGCACGGCGACCTCCACGACATCGGCAAGAACATCGTCAGCTTCATGCTCGATATCAACGGCTACGAGGTCAAGGACATCGGCATCGACGTGCCGGTGGCCACCTTCCTCGACGAGGTGCGCAGCTTCAAGCCCGACGTGGTGGCGTTGTCCGGCTTCCTGACCCTGGCGTTCGACTCGATGAAGGAGACCGTCGAAGCCTTCGAGAAGGAAGGGCTGCGCGACCAGTTCAAGATCATGGTCGGCGGCGGCCAGATCGACGAGACCGTGCGCGCCTACACCGGCGCCGACGGCTTCGGCGTCAATGCGGTGGAGGCGGTCACCCTGTGCAACAAGTGGTTGGGGGGGGCGGCATGAACGCCCCGGCCCACGCCCACGGCGCAGCGCCCGCTGCCGCGCCGCAAGCCAATCCTGCCTATCAGGCACGCTGGCAACGTGTCATGGATTGCGTCAACCTGAAGCAGCCCGATCGCATGCCGACCGCGCTGTTCATGATGTTCTGGGCGGCCAAGTACGGCAACATCAGCTTTCGGGAGCAGATGTACAACCAGGAAAAACTGTGCGAGCTCACCCTCCAGATCACCCGCGAGCTCGATCCCGACCTGTGCACACCGACCCCGTTGATCACCGGCTTTGGTCGCCTGCTCGATGCCGTCGATTACCGTCAGGTCGAGTGGCCCGGCCATGGTGTGTCGGATGATCGACCGTTTCAGTATCTCGATCGGGAGTACATGAGCGCGGACGAATACGATGACTTCCTGTTCGATCCGACTGGTTTTTATTATGGCAAGTATCTGCCGCGTGTTGCGGGGGCGTTCGAGGGCTGCGAGGGGATCGCGTCGATGGCCGGCGCGTCCTACTTCGACGTGATCTATAACACCGCGCCCTTTGCCAACCCAGCCCTGCAAAAATCGATGGCGCGCCTTGCCGAAGCTGGCCAGGAAGCCATGCAGCTATTCGCCTGCGCCGGCAAGCTGATGGGCCAACTCGGCGGCATGGGCTATCCATCGGGAATCGGGGGGGTCGCCATCGGGCCTTACGACAACATTGCCGACTATTTCCGCGGTGCCACGGCGATGATGAAGGATTTGTACCGGCGTCCGGACAAGATTCTTCAAGTGCTCGACAAGATGAAGGAACTGTCGCTGCGCCGGCTGGCTGCGCAAAAGCCGATGCTGAGCAGCCCGCTGATCTTCATTCCGGTGCACTGGGCCCCGGATGCCTTCATGTCGCAAAAACAGTTCGAGAAGTTTTGGTGGCCTTCCTTCCGCGAACTGCTGCTCGGCATCATCGACCTCGATCTGATCCCAATGCCGCTGTGGGAAGCGGACTGCACCAAGCGCCTGGAGACGATCCGCGACGTGCCCGCGGGCAAGTGCATCTACTGGTTCGAGCGCACTGACATGGTCAGGGCGCACGAGGTGCTCGGCGACGTGGTTGCGCTGCGCGGTGGAATGCATCCTTCGGTGATGACAATGGGAACACCAGAGGATGTCGATACCGCGGTCAAGCACCTGGTCGACAACGTCTGGAACAAGGGCGGCAAGCTGATCCTCGACACTGCCTTCGGCATTCCCGACGAGACTCCGGTCGCCAACGTGCGCGCGATGTACGCTGCCGCGCGCAAGTACGCCGGTTGACGCACGCGAGCGCCTGGAGTCCGCGACCATGTCCGCACTGAGCTGCGCGAGCCTGCTGCGCCAGCTGCCCCCGCCGGCGCCCGATGAGCGTCCCGGAGCGCAGCGCCGGCGCGCGGCGGCGCTCGCCGAAGTGTGCGCCGACGCCCTCGTCGAGCCTGCCTACAGTGTGCGCATCGTCGCGCTCGAAGCCCCGCCAGGCGCGATCCTGCGTGCCGGCGGCCAGTGCCTGCATGCCCCGCGCCTGGTGCCGGCCTCGGGCCGGCTCACCGCCCTCGGCGCGGTGGCGTGCACGCTCGGGCCGCGCCTGGAAGAGCGCGTGCGGGCCCATTTCGCCGCCCGCCGCCCGGCCGCCGCGCTCGCCCTCGACGAGCTGGGCACCGCGCTGCTGCTCGCGCTCGTACGCCACGCCCAGGACCGCCTGGTCGCGCAGGCCGCCCGTCGCGGCCTGAGCGTGGCCGGCGAGCTCGCCGCGGGCGACCCCGGACTCGCGCTCGACGCCCAGGCCACCGTGCTCCAGCTCGCCGACGGCGCAGCGATCGGCATGCGCGCCAGTGCCGCGGGCGCGCTTCATCCACTCAAGTCGTGCACCAGCGTGCACGGGGTCGGCATCGCGCTCCCCGCCACCGCCTGGTCGCGCTGCGACGCCTGCCCCTCGGCGCCGCGGTGCACGATCGCGCGCCGGCGCAAGGAGATTCCCGCATGAACCGCAGCCAGGAGCATGCCCGCGCCGCGGACGCGGCGACCGAGTCCAACCTCCCCGCGGACATAGCACCCGAGTCCGGCTTTCCCGCGGATGCGGCGCCCGAACCCGGTCTCCCCGCCGACGCCGGCGCCCCCAATGCGTCCTACCGCCTGTATTTCCCCCAGCTCGAACGCGAGATCGCCTGCGAAGCGGGTGAGAGCCTGTTTCACGCCGCCCGCCGCCACGGCGTGCGCATCGTCGGCGCCTGCGGCGGACGTGGCACCTGCGCGAGCTGCATGGTGCGGGTCAGCGAGGGTGCGCTGCGCCCGCTCGAGGGGCGCGGCCCGCAGGGCTTCGACATCGTCCTCGACGACGAGGGGCGGCCGACGAACCGGCGGCGCTGGATGCGCGCCTGCCGCATCGGCGCACGCAGCGACTGCACCGTCGAGATCGGCGCGCGCTCGCTGGCGCCGGTGGTGCGCGCCGAGGAAGAAAGCGCGCTCGCCGGCGAAGAGGCCGCTCCCGCCCTCGCGCTCGACCCCGCCGTCCGTGCGCACGAGCTCGACGTCCCCGCGCCCAGCCTCGCCGACGATCGCGCCGATGCCGACCGCGTGCTCGACGCTTGCCGCGAGCGGGAAGCGCACGAAGCCGGGCAGCGGATGATTCCGGCTGCGCAAGACGCCGCCACACTCGCAGCGCCCCCGCGCGCGCTCACCGTCGCCCCCGCTGCCACCGCCGAACTCGCCACCGTGCTGCGCGCCGGCAGCGGCCCCCGTTGCCGCCTGCGCGCCTGGCAGCGGGGCGGGGCGCTGATCGCGTTCGCCCCGAGCGGGCGGCGCAGCCTGGGGCTGGCGGTCGATCTGGGCACCACCAACCTGGCCGCCTTCCTCGTCGATCTGGACGACGGCCGCACGCTCGCCCGCCTCGGCGTGGAGAACCCGCAGACCGCCTGGGGCGCCGACCTGGTGAGCCGCATCGACCATGCGGCGGGCGATCCCAAGGTCGCCGAGGCCCTGCGCGCCGCCGCACTTGAGGCGATCGATGCGCTCGCCCACGACCTGTGCGCCAGCATCGGCCAGCGCCCGCAGGACATCGTCGATGTCGCCGTGTGCGGCAACACCGCCATGCACCACCTGCTGCTCGGCCTGCCAGTGCGCCAGCTCGGGCGCGCGCCCTTCGTCGCCGCGCTGCGCGACAGCGTCGACCTGAGCGCGCGCGAGCTCGGGCTCGCCGTGGCCCCCGGCGCCTGGGTCCACGTCGCCCCCAACATCGGCGGCTTCATCGGCGGCGACCACGTCACCGCGCTGCTCGCCACCGAGTCACGCTGGCGCGGACTCGGCTGCGCGCTGGTGATGGACATCGGCACCAACACCGAGATCAGCCTCATCCACCGCGGCCGGCTGTGGTCGGCGTCCTCGCCCTCGGGGCCGGCGCTCGAAGGCGGGCACATCGGCTGCGGCATGCGCGCGGCCGAAGGCGCGATCGAGAAAGTCACCCTCGAAGACGGGCGTCTGGCGGTGCACACCATCGGCGGCGGTGAGGCGGTCGGGCTGTGCGGCTCGGGTGTGCTCGACGCGGTGGCCGCGCTGCGCCGCGGCGGCCTGCTCGATGCCCGCGGCCGGCTGAGCGCCACCCACCCGGACATCGTCAGCGGCGAAGACGGCCGGCGTGCCGCCCAGCTCGCCCCCGAAGTGCTGTTCACCCAGGCCGACGTGCGCGCGGTGCAACTGGCCAAGGCCGCGATCCGCAGCGCTACCGAGCTGCTGCTGGCCGAAGCCGGGCTCGCCGAGGACGCGATCGAGTGCTTCATCCTCGCCGGCGCCTTCGGCGCCTACCTCGACATCGACAGCGGCATCGACATCGGCCTGTTCCCGCCGTTGCCGCGCAGCCGCTTTGTCCAGGTCGGCAACGCCGCCGGGCAGGGCGTGCGCCACCTGCTGCGGTCGTGCGCCGAGCGCGAACACGCGCGCGAACTGGCACGCACCGCGCAGGCGTGCGCGCTCAACGCCCGCGCCGATTTCCAGAACGTCTTCCTCCGCCACATCGGCTTTGCCGAGCCCCCCGAGATATCCGAACCCTCCGAGGCCGCCGCGACGACGGCCTGCGCCAACCCAAGCACCGCCACTGAAGAGAGTCCGTCATGACTGAAAGCACCCTCAGCGAAACCAACCGCTTCGGCATCCGCATCATCGGCGAGCGCATCAACCCCGGCTTCAAGAGCACGCGCGCGATGTTCGAGGACAAGGACCTCGCCGCCATCCAGGCGCTCGCGCTCAAGCAGGTCGAGGCCGGCGCCTTCGCCCTCAACGTCAACATCGGCCCGCAGGCGATGACCGACCGTGGCTTCCTGGTCGACGTGATTCGCGCCATCCAGGACGTGGTCGCGGTGCCGCTGTCGTTCGATGTGCCCACCACCGAGCTCTTCGCCCTGTGCCTCACCACCTACGATCGTGAGCGCACCGGCGGCGAGCTGGCGATCGTCAACTCCATCACCGAACACCGCTGGGAAGCGATGCAGCTCTACCGCGACCTGCCGTTCCGGGTCATGGTGATGGCCTCCGAGCGCGTCACCGACGGCGTGGCGAAGAACAACAAGACCGCCGAGGACATCGCCGCCACCGCACGGCGCGCGGCGCTGCGCCTGCGCGACGAATACGGCATGGCGCTCGATCACGTCTTCGTCGACCTGTCGGTGAGCGCGATCATCGCCGACACCGAGGGCCTGAACCGCGCCACCCTCGACGCGGTGCGCCTGATCGGCGCCGACCCGGACCTGAAAGGCCTGCACATGATGGGCGGACTGTCCAACATCGGCCAGCAGCTCCCGCCCAAGGCCGCCGACGGCTCGGACCTCAAGCACGGGCTGGAAAACGCCTTCCTCACCCTGGCGGTGCCGCACGGCTTCGACACCGTGCTCGGCACCCCGTGGCGCGGCTATGCGCCGCTGGCCGAAGACGACTACGTGCTCACCGCCTACCGCAACTTCCTCGACACTACCGGCAGCAACGCGCTGCGCGCGGTGCGCAAGCTCTACAAGGCCTGAACATGATCCCGACCGATCGCTTTGCCGTCGTCGCCGACGGCTGGTTCGACGGTGAGCGCCTGCACGCGCACGGCCCGTTCACCTTCCGCATCGAGGAGGGGCGCATCGCCGACATCGCCGCGGGCGACTTCGGCGCGACGCTCGCCACCCAGGGGATGGAGGTCGTGCGTGGCGGCTTTCTGATGCCCGGGCTGGTCGATGCCCACGTGCACCTGTTCCTCGACGGCGCCCCGACCGACGGCGCCCAGCGCGCCGCCCATCTCAAGAAGCCGGTCGAGGACCTGGTCGACGCCGCCCGCGCGAGCGCCCGCCAGGCGCTCGCCTGCGGGGTGACCCTGGTGCGCGACGCGGGCGATCGTCACGGCATCAACCACCGGCTCCGCGACGAAGCCGCCCACAGCCCGGGCCTTGCCCGGGTGCGCTCGGCCGGGCTCGGAGTCAAGCGCCCCAAGCGCTACGGCGCCTTCATGGCGCGCGACGTCGCCGACGACGCCGCGATCCGCGACTCGGTGCGCGAACTGGCCCGCGACAGCGATGAGATCAAGCTGATCCTGACCGGGATCATCGACTTCGACGCCGGCGCGGTCACCGACGAGCCGCAGTTCGATCTGGCCGCGGCGCGCCTGGTGGTCGACACCGCGCGCGCCTGCGGGCGCACCACGATGGTCCACTGCAGCGGCGCGGCCGGACTGGAGATCGCCGCCCGCGCCGGAGTCGGCTCGATCGAGCACGGCTTCTTCATGCGCCGCGACCTGCTGGCGCTGATGGCCGAGCATGACGTCGCATGGACGCCGACCTTCTGCCCGGTGCATTTCCAGTGGGCGCAGCCCGAGGCGGTGGGGTGGTCGGCACAGACCGTGGGCAACCTGCGCCGCATCCTCGACGAACATGCGCGCCACCTGCTCATCGCCCGCGAGCTCGGAGTGCGCCTGCTGCTCGGCACCGACGCCGGCAGCATGGGAGTCGAGCACGGCCACGCTGTGCATGAGGAAATCGAGCGCTACCTCGAAGCGGGCCTCACCACCGCCGAAGTGCTGCAGGCCGCCACCGCCACCGCCCGCCGCCACTTTGGCCATCCCCACCCGCGCCTCGAACGCGGCGCGCCCTTCGATGCGCTGCTGCTCGAGCGCTCGCCGTTCGAGGACATCGGTGCGCTGCGCACGCCCTTGCGTGCCTGGGCGGGGCAGCCGGCCTGCGAAGGAGAAGCGCTGCAATGAGCGCGCAGATCATCGACGGCAAAGCCTTGTCCCGGCATCTTCGCCGCCGATTCCGGGAAAGAGTGGGGGCACTCGCGGCCCACGGGGTTCAGCCTGGCCTGGCAGTCATTCTGGTCGGGGACAACCCCGCCTCGCGGCTTTACGTGGCCAACAAGGTGAAAGCCTGCGAAGAATGCGGGGTCGCCTCCTTCCTCCACGCCTGTTCCGCCGACATCACTGAGGCCGCCCTGCTCGGGCTGATCGCCCGCCTCAACGCCGAGCGCACCGTGCATGGCGTCCTGGTCCAGTTGCCGCTGCCGCCCCATATCGACATGCGCCGGGTGCTCGAAGCGATTGCGGTGGAGAAGGACGTGGACGGTTTCCATCTCTACAACGTCGGCGGCCTGGTCGTGGGCAACACGATCTTTCCGCCGTGCACGCCCTATGGCGTCCAGCTCCTGCTCGAGACCACCGGCATCGAGGTCGCGGGCAAGAACGTGGTCGTGGTCGGGGCGTCGAACATCGTCGGCAAGCCGATGGCCCTGATGCTGCTGCACAAGGAGGCCACCGTCACCGTCTGCCACGCCAAAACGCGCGATCTGGCACAGCACACCATCCTCGCCGACATCCTCATCGTCGCGGCGGGCAAGCCGGGGCTGATCGTGGCGCAGATGGTCAAGCACGGCGCCATCGTCATCGATGTCGGCATCAACCGGCTGCCGGACGGGCGCATCGTCGGCGATGTGGACTTCGACGGGGTCAGGGACAAGGCCAGCTGGATCAGCCCGGTCCCCGGCGGCGTCGGCCCGATGACCGTGACCATGCTGATCGAGAACACCCTGCGCTCGGCCGAGCGCTGCCTGGAACGAGGGAGCGGTAGCGGTCATCCAGTCTGGGATGCCCCGCGCTCCGAACTGCCAACCTCTTAAGCGAAGTCGACGTCACATGTATTCCGTCCGTCTCTGGTCCGTGCGTCACGCCCGCCGGCTGAAAAATCTCTATGCGCTCTTTTCCCGGTTCGCGCCCCTGGCCGCACCCGTTGCGCGGACCTTGGGCGTCGAGCGCACTGCGTCGATTCTGCGCCCCCTCGAACAGCAGGCCAAAGGCTTTCTGTTCGACTGCCGGATGTGCGGCCAGTGTGTGCTTTCCGCCACCGGGATGGCCTGCCCGATGAATTGCGCCAAGGAAATGCGCAACGGTCCTTGCGGCGGGGTCCGGCCTGACGGTCACTGTGAGGTCAAGCCCGGGATGCGCTGTGTGTGGATCGAGGCCACCGACGGCACCAAACAGATCTCTGCCGATCACAAGGCGCACCCCACGCCTTTGCTGCCGGCGGTGGACCAGCGCAAGCGGGGCAGTTCCACCTGGATTCAGGTGATTCATGGCGGCAAGGATCCCGCCTTCCAGCCGCCGATCAGGGAAAAAACCACGCCGGAGGCCGAAGAGAGTCCCCTGGAGACGGCTTGCCGTTCCGGCCGTTTCGTCGTCACCGTCGAGATCGCGCCGCCGGATTCCGCCGATCCGTCCGTCTTGCTGGCCCGAGCCGAGCGCTTTCGCGGACTGGTCGATGCGATGAACATCACCGATGGTGCTGGCGGCAACTGCCACATGTCGAGCGTTGCCGCCTCTGCGATCCTTGCTCATGCGGGCTTCAACCCGGTCTATCAGGTTGCCTGTCGCGACCGCAACCGTATCGCGATCCAGGGCGACATCCTCGGCGCCGCAGCCCTGGGAGTGAAGAACATCCTCTGTCTGACCGGAGACGATGTCAGCCAGGGTGACCACCCGCAGGCCAAGCCGGTGTTTGATCTGGACGCCGTGTCGCTGCTCCACGTCGCCCGCGGCATGGTGGACCGGGGCGAGTTCGTCTCCGGGCGCAAGCTGGAAAGTCCGCCCAGGTTGTTCATCGGTGCGAGCTGCAACCCTTTCGTGCCGCCCTTTACCGACCGCATCGCCAATCTGGAAAAGAAGATCGTTGCCGGCGCTCGGTTCATCCAGACTCAGTTCTGTTTTGATCTGCCGCTACTCCAAGCCTTCATGGCCGAAGTTCGCGCCCGCGACCTGCACCGGCAGGCCCGCATCATCATCGGCGTCGGTACCCTGTCCTCTGCAAAGGCGTTGCGGTGGATGGGCACCCATGTCCCCGGCGTCCACATTCCCGAGGCCGTGCTCCAGCGAATCGGCAACGCGGCCGACCAGAAAGCCGAAGCCATGCAGGTGTGTCTGGAAACCATCGGGGCGATCCGCGGTGTCGAGGGCGTGGCGGGCATCCACCTGATGGGGCACAAGAACGATGAGACGCTGGTGGAACTCATCCGTCGCGCAGGGTGACAAGCGGTGCTTTCAATCCGTGAGTGTCGGCTTCAGTCCGCGGCGCAGGCTTTCATGACACCCAGCATCCACTGCAACGCTGGATCAGCCTGACTGTACTTGTGCCATTGGATGATTTCGACCAGCGGCGGCATCTCCATTGGTGGAGGGAGCAGACGCAGCGGCAGGAAGTCGGCATAAAATTGTGCCAGCCGGCGGTGCACGGTAGCGATCCGGTGAGTTCCGACCAGTAGCTGCGGCACGCTGTTGAAAGTGGTGGTCACGACCTCGACGCGCCGCTCCCGGCCAAAGCGGGCGAAGAACCACTCCTCGATGGCCGGGGTGCGTTGCCGTCTGCCGAAGCTGACCCGCACATGGCCCATGTCGAGGAATTGATCGACCGTCAGCCGCTCGCCGACCTCGGGGTTTTCCGACCATCTCACGCAGACGTATTCATCCTGGAACAGCACTTCCCACGGGTGGCCTTCCTGGCGGAATTTTTCCGGAATGATGAGGAAATCGAACTCGCCACGGTCGAGCGCCGCCCAGGGCTCTTCGAGATGCGGAACCATGTCGATGGTGACCCCTGGTGCCTCGTGCTGCAGGCGCTGCAGCACGCGGTTCATGAGCACCGTCGAGACGTAGTCCGAAAGCATGATCCGGAATTGTCGGCGGGAGCGGGCGGGGTCGAAGACGGGACGCGTCTCGACCGTGGTGCGGATGTGGATCAGACACTCGCGGACGGGGATCGCGAGGCTTTCCCCGAGGGGGGTCGGCACCATCCTGCGGCCGACCGACATCAGGAGCTCGTCTCCGAAAAACTCCCGCAGACGGCCCAAGGCTTCGCTGGTGGAGGAGGGGCTTCTATGCAGCCGCTGTGCGGCGCGTGTGATGCTCTGTTCCGTCAGCAAAACGTCCAGAGTGACCAGAAGGTTCAGGTCGAGGCGATGAAAGTTCACAGCATGAATGGTCATTCGGTTTTGCCGAAAGGATACTTCGTATGAATCGACTTATCAAATAAGTTGATCAAACCTATCCTGGGTTCTCCCACCACCCAAATTCAACGGGAGAGCACCTTGAAATTCGGTATTTCTCTGACATTTTCCAACCCGGGCGGACGTATTCCGGTCGATCGCCTGATCGAGTCCCAGGTCGCGCACTCCGTACTCGCCGACGAATGCGGCTTCGATCAAGTCTGGATGGCGGAGCACCACGGTTCCGAGAATTATTTCCCCGCCCAGCTGTGCATGCTGTCGGTGCTGGCGACGAAGACGAAGCGGGTCAGATTGGGCAGTTTCATCATCGTGATGCCGCTCTACCACCCCATCCACGTGGCCGAGCAGGCGGTGATCGTTGATCAACTTTCGGGCGGGCGACTGGATCTTGGTCTGGGAATCGGCAACTTCCAGGAGGAGTTCGACAACTTCGGTGTTTCTCGCAAGGAGCGCGCCTCGCGGATGGAAGAAAGCGTCGAGATCATCAGCGGGCTGTGGTCGCAAAAGAATTTCTCCTACTCGGGCAAGCACTACAACCTCACCGACTTCACCATGAATCCGCGCCCGGTGCAGCCGCAGGCGCCGATCTGGCTGGCTGGTAACGCGCCGGCGGCGATCGATCGTGCCGCGCGTTATGGTTATCACCTGGCTGGATCGGGCACCGGCTTCGATCTCTACGAGGCGAAGCTGCGTGAATACGGCCGCGATCCCAAGGATTTCAACAAGGCCATGCTGGTGTATTGCGTGCTGGCGAAAACCCGTGAGGAAGCCTGGCGACGTGCCGGCGAGCCGATGATCCGTTGGCTCACCTACTACAAGAACGAGTTCGACCGCCATCCCGACTTCGAGTGGTTCAGGCAAAAGCCGGGAGGCTATTTCGGTGTCGACCCGCTGCCGGATCCGAGCGACGTGGAAAGCTTGCAGCGCCTGCACTTCCTCGGCTCCCCCTTCCTCATCGGCACCCCTGAGGACGTCATCGAACCGTTCAAGCGCATTCAGGCCATGGGGGTGACCCATCCCGTGCTCTGCCAGCACTTCGGCGGCATGGATCCGGCCTACAGCGAAGAGACGATTCGCCTCTTCGGCCAGGGTGTGATTCCTCACTTCCGCTGAGCAGCAATGAACATCGCCAACCGTATTGAATTGATCGCGCTGCCCGGCCTGCCTGCAGTGAAGCCGGGCGACGCGCTCGACGGGCTGGTGGCGCAAGGCCTCGACGCCGCACGCATCGATCTGTGCGATGGCGATGTCGTGGTGTTTGCACAAAAAGTGGTGTCGAAAGCGGAAGGCCGCCTGGTCGATCTGCGTTCGGTTACGCCATCTCCCCGGGCGGAAGAGGTGGCGCGTCAGGTGGACAAGGATCCCCGGCTGGTCGAACTCATCCTCCGCGAGTCGAAACGGATCGTGCGCCAGCGCCGGGACGTGTTGGTCGTCGAGCATCGACTCGGCTTCGTGATGGCCAATGCCGGTATCGACCAGTCCAACGTCGCGTCCGCCGCAGAGGGCGAGTTCGCCCTGCTGCTTCCCGAGGATCCGGATGCGAGTGCACTGCGCTTGCGTGCGGCGCTCGCCCGCAGCTGCGGTGCCCGTACCGGGGTGATCATCAACGACAGTTTCGGCCGGCCGTGGCGGCGCGGTACGGCGGGGGTCGCCATCGGCTGTGCCGGGCTGCCGGCGCTGCGCGACCTGCGTGGGCGGCCCGATCTGTTCGGACGCACGCTGCGCGTCACCGAGATCGGCCTGGCCGATGAAATCGCTGCTGCCGCATCGCTGCTGATGGGGCAGGCGGACGAAGCCCGGCCGGTGGTCATCGTGCGCGGTTTGGACATACATGGGCCGGCGCTGGCGGCGCAGGTGCTCGTCCGGCCGCCGGAAGAGGATCTGTTCCGGTGAACGGGCGGGTGATCGCGCTGGCCGGCGGCGTGGGGGGCGCGAAGCTGGCGCTCGGCCTGTCGCGCGTGCTGGCGCCGGGGGCGCTGACCGTGATCGCCAATACCGGGGACGATTTCACCCACCTGGGGCTGGCGATTTCTCCGGATATCGACACGCTCACTTATACCCTCGCCGGCCTGGCCGATCCGCTGCAAGGCTGGGGGCGCCGCGGCGAAACCTGGGCCTTCATGACGGCGTTGCAGCAACTGGGAGGAGAAACCTGGTTCCGGCTCGGCGACCAGGATCTGGCTCTGCACGTCGAGCGCACGCACCGGCTGGTGGCGGGGGAAAGCCTTTCCGCCGTTACCGAACGTGTCCGGCAGCGCCTGGGGGTGGCGACCGCCATCGTGCCGATGACGGACGACACGGTGCGCACGCGGCTGCGCACCGACGAGGGCTGGCTCGATTTCCAGGACTATTTCGTGCGCCGTCGCTGCGTGCCGTGCGTGCATGAGATCGCCTATCACGGGGCGGAAAACGCCCGCCCGGCCGAAGCGCTGCGGCAGTCGCTGGCGGACGAGACGCTGCGCGCTGTGGTCATCTGCCCTTCCAACCCGCTGCTCAGCATCGCCCCCATCCTGGCCATGCCGGGAGTGAGGGCGGCGCTGGCCGGCTGTACGGCACCGGTGATCGCGGTGTCGCCCCTCATCGGCGGACAGGCGGTGAAGGGGCCGACGGCGAAGCTGATGCGGGAGTTGGGCAAGGAGGTCGGCGTAGGCGGCATCGCCCGCTGCTACGCGGGGCTGATCGACGCATTGCTCATCGACGCCGGCGACAGGCCGGCTGGTCCGGCGCAGGAGATAGAGTGGATTGATGCGCCGCTCCTGATGAGCACGATCGAGGACCGTGAGCACCTGGCTGTGGCCGTTCTGGCCGCCGCGGATCGGTTGTCGAGGAGGGCTGGGTGATGAAAGGCGTCTGGGCAGTGGTGCCGGCCAAGCCGTTCGAGCAGGCGAAGCAGCGTCTGAGTGGACTGCTGCCCGTCGCGGTGCGGCGGGAGTTGGCGTGGGCGATGCTGGAAGACGTGCTGGACAGTCTCTCCAGTGTCGGCCGGTTTGCCGGTATCGTCGTCGCGACGACCGATCCTGCGGTCGCCCGGGTGGCGCGTGGGCATGGTTGCGAAGTGTTCAGCGAGGAACCTGGTGGCGGCCTGAGCGCAGCGGTCATGGCCGCTGCCAGAAGGTTGGCTGCGGAAGGCTGTGGCACCGTGGTCGCCATCCCCGCCGATGTGCCCGGCATTTCAGCGCGGGAACTGGAAATGCTCCTGGAACGACATGGCGACGGGCCGGGCGTCACGCTTGTTCCTGCCCACGATGGCGGTGGGACCAACGCCATCGTGATGACCCCGCCAGATGCCATCGAGCTTGCTTACGGCGAGAACAGCTTCCGCCGCCATCTGCAGGCGGCCCGTCGTGCCGGCATGGAGGCTGCGGTCCTCACCCTGTCGGGGATCGCGCACGACATCGATTTTCCCCAGGACGTGGCGCTCTTCATGCGGCACCCCTCACCGACCCGCGCATGGCGCCGGCTGAAAACCTGTTTCGCGCTTTCCGACGATCCTCTCGCAGCATAAGGACAATCATGCATTCACCCTCTTCGATCCCGGACGATCTGTCCGCGCTACTCGAGCGTGCCCGCGCGGGAACGCCTCCCACCGAGGCCGAAGCGCAGCTACTGGCCGAGTGCAACGACTTGCAGGCATTGATGGCGACGGCTGCGGCCATTCGCGACATGGCCTTTGGTGACCGCATCACCTATTCACGCAAGGTCTTCATCCCCCTGACCCGGCTGTGCCGCGACAGTTGTGGCTATTGCACCTTCTCCCAGCAGCCGAAGCTGGGTGAAAAAGTCTTTCTCGATCCCGAAGAGGTGATTGCCATCGCTGAAGCGGGGCGTCGCGCCGGCTGCAAGGAAGCGCTGTTTACCCTCGGCGATCAGCCTGAGGCACGCTATCCGGCAGCGCGCGAGGAGCTCGCTGCGCGCGGCTATGCCAGCACGCTGGATTATCTCGGGGCGATGGCCGCACTGGTCCTCGAGCGCACCGGCCTGCTCCCCCACCTCAATCCCGGAATCATGCCGCGCAATGCGTTGCAGACATTGCGCCCACACGCGGTGTCGATGGGGCTGATGCTTGAGAGTACGGCCGAGCGCCTGGGCCGGCGCGGCGGCCCTCATGCCGGCTGCCCGGACAAGCATCCCGCGATGCGCCTGGCGGCGATCGCAGCAGCGGGCGAGGCGGCGATTCCATTTACCAGCGGGATCCTGGTCGGGATCGGCGAGACACGCGCCGAGCGCATCGACGCCCTGCTTGCCTTGCGTGCCCTCCATGAACGCTACGGCCACCTCCAGGAGCTCATCATCCAGAATTTCCGGGCCAAACCGGGTACGGCGATGGCGCACGCGGCCGAGCCGCCATTCGAGGAGCATTTGTGGACCGTCGCCGTGGCGCGCATCCTGCTGCGCGGGACGACGAGCATCCAGGCTCCGCCCAACCTGAGTGCCGGTGCGCACACGCGCCTGATCGAGGCTGGCCTCGACGACTGGGGTGGCGTTTCTCCCGTCACCTGCGATCACGTGAATCCGGAAGCGCCCTGGCCACAGCTCGATGTGCTCGCGCAGTCCTGCGCGGCGGCTGGGAAAGTGCTGGTCGAACGCCTCGCCACACATCCCCGCTACCTGGATGCCGCCGACCGGTGGTTGGCGCCGGAAATCCGGAAACGGGTGCTGTCGTTGATGGATGCGGCGTGCCACGCACGTCCGGACGACTGGTCGCCGGGAAGTGCGGCAGTGCTGCGGCCAGAGCCGCAGCACGTGCGCGGTCATGCCGGCACTCCGGCGCGGAGGGCTCTGATTCGAACGCTTGACGGCCTGCTTGCCGGACGGGAGCCGACGGAGGCGGAGGTTGTCGCCCTGTTCGATGCCCGCGATGAAGATTTCTGGCTGGTATGCCGAGCCGCCGATATGCTGCGGCGCGAAGCCAACGGCGAGGTGGTGGGCTACGTTGTCAACCGCAACATCACCTATACCAACCTGTGCATTTACCAGTGCCGTTTCTGCGCTTTCTCGAAGGGCAAGTTCAGCGCCAACCTGCGTGGCCAGCCTTATGACTTCGATCTGGCGGAAATCGCACGGCGTGCCGCAGAGGGCTGGGCGCGCGGTGCAACCGAGGTGTGCATCCAGGGAGGCATCCACCCGTCCTACAACGGGCAGCACTATCTGGATATCGTCGCCGCCGTGAAGGCGGCCGCACCGGACATCCATATTCACGCGTTCTCGCCCCTGGAAATCCAGCAGGGAGCGGCCAGCCTGGGGATGGACATCCGCGCCTTCCTGACCGAACTCAGGCAGGCTGGCCTGGGCACCTTGCCGGGAACGGCGGCCGAGATCCTGGATGACGAGGTTCGCCGCCTGATCTGTCCGGACAAGCTTTCCACTGAGCAATGGCTCAACGTGGTGGAAACCGCTCATGCCGTAGGGCTGCCCACGACCGCCACCATCATGTTCGGCCATGTCGAGCGGCCGGTGCACTGGGCGCGCCACCTGCTTCATCTGCGCCGCCTGCAGATGCGTACTGGTGGGCTGACCGAATTCATTCCGTTGCCGTTCATCGCGGAGCAGACCCCCTTGTTCCTGAAAGGGCGTTCGCGTGCAGGGGCGACGTTGCGCGAATCGGTGCTGATGCATGCGGTGGCGCGGCTGGTCCTGCATCCCTTGGTCAGGAACATCCAGGCCTCCTGGGTCAAGATGGGGCGGCAGGGGATCGAGCTGTGTCTGGCGGCAGGGGTCAACGATTTCGGCGGCACGCTGATGGACGAAAGCATTTCTCGCGCGGCCGGGGCCGAGCATGGCCAGGAGATGAGCCCCGCGGAGATCGAGTCCGCGATCCGTGCCTGCGGGCGCACTCCGCGGCAGCGCACCACCCTGTATGGCGACGTGACGGCCGAACGGCGTGCGCGGGCAAATACCCATTACCGCAACCACCCCGGCTGCGCCCAGGTGCCGGAGGTCGCGTCCAGAACCGAAGGAGAGCAGGATGCATGCGTTTTACCGTAGCAGTTTCAAGGACATGATGAATGATGTCGTGGCGGCAGGCGCGTGCTGCGAATGCGGAAGCTGCGTCGCAGTCTGCCCGCACGGCATCATCAGGTATGTCGATGGCAAGCCTGAACGAGCCTCGAAAACGCCCGCTCCCTTCGACAAGTGCGGCGTCAGCGAAGGAATCGGGTGCGATGTCTGCGCCGCGGTCTGTCCGCGCCTGTGGCCGCGTGAGCCGCATCTGCGCGGTGTCGCGTTCTCCGACGATCGTGGCTACGAAGGCATTTTCGGGGTCTATCGCCATATCTTCGTGGCGCGCACGCGCGACCAGGATGTGCTCGGCCGCGCCCAGGATGGCGGCGTGGTCACCGCCTTGCTGGCCTGGGCGCGGGAGGCTGGCCACATCGACGGCGCCGTCGTCGCCGCGGTGGGCGAACAGGATGAGCCGTGCTTCCCCACGCCCAAGCTGGCGACCACGGTGGAGCAGATCCGGGCGAGTGCCGGTAGCTGGTACACGTATTGCCCGAATACGCTCGCCTTGAGCGAGGCCAAGGAGCGAAATCTCGGTCGCCTCGCCTTCGTCGGTGTGCCGTGCCAGATCACGCCGCTACGCAAGATGGTGCATACCGATGCCGGCATGCTGCTGAAGGCCGGCAAGAAGCCTCACGTGGTTGCGCGCCAGCGTGAATTCATGCGCGATCCGGCTGGGCGAGTTGCCTTCGCGGTTGGTCTGTTCTGCACCGAAGTGTTCACGCCGGCGTTGATGACCGAGCGTGTCGCAGAGCGGATGGACATTCCGCTTTCCGACATCAGCAAGGTCAATGTCAAAGGTGAGGTGCGCATCTTCCGCAAGAGCGGTGCGGAGATGGGGCGGATCCCGCTCGAGGAAGCGATGGGTGATTATCAGCGTCCTGCCTGCCAGCATTGTGGTGATTTCTCCGCCGAAATGGCCGACATCAGTTGCGGCGGAGTCGGCACCGATGCTGCCACCATCGTCGTGCTGCGGACGCAGAAGGGGGTGGAGCTCTGGCGCGATTTCGAGGCCAGCGGCCAGGTCGACGTATGGCCGATCGCCGAGCATAAGAAGGCGTGGAGTATCCTCCTGCGCCTGGCCAGGCAGCAGCGGGAGCGCGTACCGCAGCGCGCGGCGCATACCGGTTCGGCGCCGGAGCTGCCGGGATATGTCCCCGGCGACGATGCCAGACGCGGGCATCAAATGCTGACCGAGGCCGGAAAATCCGCCGAAGAAATCGCCGCCTGCCTTGCGGCAGCCTACGAGGAAGCCGGAGGCTCGGCCAGCGTGAGCAGCGCTCCGGGATGGGTCATTCCCGGCGATCCGGGCGAGCCTGCGCCCGGCGAGAAGCGCCGCCTGCCACCTCCGCCGCACCCGGAGCAGGGGGGAGGATCGCCGTCTGGCTGTATGGAAAAACACGTTTCAGCACCGATGGATGGCATTGCAACAATCGATTTGTGAGATAGCTGCGCGCCTCTTTATTCTCAATCACCGACACCGTGATCGAAAAGGAGATGCCCAATGCCGTCAGTGGAGCTGGAAGCCCGCGTTGCTCGCCTGGAGGACCACCGGGACATCTGCAATCTGCAGGGGCGCTACAACCATTATCTGCAGACCGGGCAGTTGAAGGACAAGCTGCCCGAGCTGTTCGCCCTCGATCATCCGCAGGTCAGGGCCGAGCTGTGCGACAGCGGGCTGTGGGAGGGGCGTGATGGCGTCATCCGCCTGTTCACCCATATGGGAGCGAAGTACGCCAGACCGGGATCGTTGATGGTGCATATGCTGCTTACTCCCGTGGTGGAAGTGAGTGCGGATGGTGTACATGCTCACGGTATGTGGAATTCGCTCGGCACCAACACCTACGAGAATGGCGAGGGCGAACTCGAGGCCATGTGGCAACTCGGCAAGTACGACCTGACTTTCTGCAAGATAGAGGGGCGCTGGAAGTATCTGGCGTTTCGCTGGTACGTGATTTTCCGCACCCCATTTCATGAAGGGTGGGTGAATCGGCCGCTGGTGGAGGGCCTCCATGAGTCGGGTTTTCCGCCCGTCGGGCCATTCCACACGCCTTACGACCCCACCAAAACCGACAACCGCTTCCTGCCCTGCCCGCCGGAGCCGGAGTTCCGGCGATAACACCTTCAACGCACGAGGAGACACCCCGCATGCCCATCAAACTGATGGCGGCGTCACGCCGCCGACCCGGCCTGACCCGGGCCGAGTACCAACGCTACCTGGAGTTCTATCACGGCACCATTGCGCGCCGAGAACGCTTCAAGATCGACTCCTACATCCAGAACCACGTGATCGATGGCGCCTTCGGTACGCTCGGGGACGAAACACACCAGCAGGTGGCCGACCGTGACGCGGTGGTCGAGCTGACGTTCGCCAACTTCCCCGACATGCTTGCCACCCTGGAGCCCGCCACGCCTTCGGCCGCCTCCCAGGACGGCAAATTCTTCGCCGACGAATGCAACAACATCATCGTCATGGCCGAGGAGGAGGAAATTCCGGTGCCCAGTCCGCTGCCGAGCTTCAACCCGGGACTGGGTATCGTCCAGGGGGTGGGCGCGCTCAAGGTGCTGCACTACATCATGCGTGACGATACCGTCTATCGCGAGGACTACTACCAGTACTGGCGTGAGGCCCATGAAGAAGCGCTTGAAAAGGCGCCCTATGCGCGTGAGCAATTGCGTCGCTGCGTGGCCAACAAGCGCTGCCGCATCAACGACAACGATGGTGCGGCGCGCAAGCACTTCAAGATGGTGGATCCGCCGGTTTATGACTTGGTGGTGAGCCACTGGTACGACACGATGGAGCACGCCGGCGCTTTCCGGCAGTACCAGGAAGCGCTGATGAAAAACACGCGGAAATTCGCCAACTGGTCGAAGTCCTTTTATCTCTATACCAAGCAGATCGTGATCATTCGCGACACCGAAAAATGATGGAGGCAGCCATGACAGCGACGATCGAACTGAGCGTGCAGAAGGATTTCAAGGATTGGTACGCCTCGACTCCGGTCAAGGCGAAGCGCCCGGAACTGAGCCCGGAAGAGCAGGCTCGGCCTTTCGCCAAGTATTACCACGAGGATATCCCTCGCCCCGATCCTGGCCACCTGGCGCTGATGGACTCGCCCTGCGATCCGGCCAGGGCGATCGGCCCGGAGCGGATGAACGACCTGCTCGACCCGGGTTACCTCGAGGTGGAGGTTGGCTGGTGCAATCTGCCCAACGGCGCCGGCTTCATCGCCAACAAGATGCTCTATCCGGACATCACGGCCGAGATGATCGACTGGTGGTTTGCCTGGCATGCGCTCGAAGACCTGCGCTATCGCATCTGGTACCCCCCTCAGCACGCCGGCATCATGCTGAGCCCTGAAGGCCGCAAGCGCCTTCTCGACCCGAGCGTCCCGATGGTCGAGAAGAACTGGGGCGTGACCCACCACGTCACTGAAAACTGCGATTGCGGGATGGAGAACATCGACATCACCTTTCTTTCTCCCCGGGACTTCGGTTTCGACATGAGCCGCTGGAAACAGCCTTACGTTGCCACGTTTGCCGGCGGCTATGGGTGGGCGGTGACCGTGAACAAGACGGACGAGTCGATCACCGCGCCCGCGCTGATGTGCCACATCTTCCGTGATACGCCGGAAGGCCTGGAGCATCGCACCCGTTTCTGGCTGGGCTACCGCATGTCGGGCGGCAAGCCTGAACTGTCCCTGCCGCCCGGCGTCGCGGTCCCGGTTGAAGCCATCCGTGGTCTTGCCCGCCACAACGTCAAGGAATTCACCCGCTTCAAGCATTTCCTGCCCCGCATCCACGCCGAGTTCGGCGGCGGGATGACCGCGTAAGGTTCCTCCCTCTCCTGCCTGTTTGTCGAGGAGATTGTCGGCAGCGCATGCGCTGCCGATTTTTTTATCTGATTGTTTCGGAACGACTTGTCATTGCGGGGGCGGCGAATCGACACATTGCCTGAGGATATTGCGCAGCCAGAGGAGGGCAGGATCGCGGTTGCGGTAACGGTGCCAGACGATGACCTCGGTCAGGTGTGGCATCTCGACCGGTGGCGCTACGCGCTTGAGCGGCAGGAAGCGCAGGTAGAAGTCCGCCAGCCGCTGGTGGATCGTCGCGATACGGGTCGTGCCGACGACGAACTGGGGAAGGGTGCTGAAACTGGCGGTGATGATTTCGATGCGCCTGGTATGACCGTAGTGGTCGAAAAACCATTCGTCGAAGGCGGGAAGGCGCTGCTGACCGAACCTGACCGCAACATGCCCCAGCGCGAGATACTCCTCAAGGGTGATCGACTCGCCGATCAGTTGATTTTCCTGCCAGGCGATGCAGGTGTATGAATCCTCGAAAAGCGCTTCTGCGGGATGGCCCTCGTGTATGTACTGGGTCGGCTGAATCAGCGCATCCACTTCACCGCGTTCGAGGGATTCCCACGGACGGTCGGAATACGGCAGCAATTCGATCGTGACCTGGGGGGCGATCTGCTGAATCAGGGGCAGAGCCTTCGTCATCAGCACGATCGAGACGTAATCCGACATCAAAAGTTTGAAATGGCGCTGGGCCCGTGCCGGGTCGAACTCCGGCCTGATCTGGACGGTGGTTTCGACTTTCAGCAAGATATCCCTGACCGGTCCTGCCAGGCTCTCGGCGAGCGGAGTGGGCACCATCCGGCGCCCGATGGGTGCCAGCAGATCGTCGCCGAAATATTCCCGCAGCCGCGCCAGTGCGCCACTCATCGCCGGCTGGCTCAGATGCAGGCGCCGGCTTGCGCGGGTAATGTTTTGCTCTGCCAGCAAGGCATCGAGGGCGACGAGCAGATTCAGGTCGAGGTGGTTGAAATGCATGCCGTGCAGGATATGCCCATCGCCGGCAACGGCCAATGTGTCATCGGCCGTTGCCCAGAGGTTCAGGCGGGATTCGGAGTCGGCATGAGGAATGGCCAGGGCGAAGTTTCGGTCGAGCGGTCGAGCGGGACTTCGATCAGTGCCGGGGCGTCGAGTGCGAAGGCCTTTTCCAGCGTGCTGCGCAATCCGGCGGGTGTATCCACCCGGTAGCCGGCAACGCCAAAGCTTTCTGCCAGCTTGATGAAATCTGGATTCTGCAGTTCCGATCCGATTACTCGTCCCTGGAAGAGGCGCTGTTGGTCGCGCCGGACGTTGCCGTAAGCATTGTTGTTGAATACGACGGTCACGAGATTGATGCCGTGTTGAACCGCAGTGATCAGGTCCTGCAGGCCGAACAGGAAGCCGCCGTCTCCTGTGATCGACACCACGCATTTGTCCGGGTTGCCCGCCTTGACGCCCAGTGCGGTGGGGAAGCCGAAGCCGAGCGTTCCTTGGTGGCCAGCGGTAACAAAAGTGCGGGGCGCGTACACCGGGAAGCCGAAGAAGGACGTGAAGCCGGTCTGACAGACTTCTTCGACGAAAAAACCATCACGGGGGAGCACTTCACGGATGGCGCTCAGGTACTGCACATGAGGTGTGATCGCCGCGATTTCTTCATGGGTCTGCTGCTTCAACGCCGAAAATTCAGCTTGGCGGGAAGAGTGGACGATGCCAAGACTGCGCACTTTTTCGAGAAGTTCACGGCAGGTTCGTGCCGAATCTCCGACAAGACCGACCGTCGGCTTGAGGCGGGTCATCTGCACGGGATCGATATCGATATTGATCAGGGCACGGTGCTTGCCGAGCCGAGGCCAGCGGAACCAGAGCAGTTCCAGGCGTGAGCCGATCCCGATGACGGCATCCGTCTCCGCCCACCGTTTGAAGCCCGAGGCGCAGGTGAAGCCGAGGCTGTGGTCATCTGCGACGATGCCGCGGCCGCCGCGCCAGCTGACCACGGGAGCCTGCAGCTGTTCTGCCAGGGCCTGTACTTCAGCCGCAGCATGCTGCGCCCCGCTGCCGACCATGATCATGGGATTGCGGGCATCCTTGAGCAGGGCTGCGGCCTTGGCGATCAGGTCTGGATCGGGTTCGATCTGCGGACTGGCCGCAGCAGGGTGCGCCGGCGGTATCGGTGCGCTGGCGGTAAAAACGTCCCAGGGCATTTCCACGACGACTGGGCGGGGGCGACCGGTCTGAAGCTGGCGAAAGGCATCGTCCATGATTTCTGGAACCTGGCCGGGGTGCTCGATCCGTGCTGCCCATTTGGTAATGGAGCGCATGGTCGCGAGTTGATCCGGTAGTTCGTGAAGGTGCCCTTTCCCGCTCCCGATGAAATCGGAAGGGACCTGGCCGGTAATGCCGAGTATGGGGGCGCTCACGCCATGGGCCGTGCAGATGGCGGCTGCGGCGTTGAGAATGCCTGGGCCGGGGACGACCGAAAAGGTGCCGATACGGCCTGTGGATTTTGCATAACCCAAAGCCATGTAGGCGGTTGTTTGCTCATGGCGGGGGGTGATGACTTTGATGTGCTCCTCGTTGCGATGGAGCGCGTCGAAGAGGCTGTAGGTCTGAACGCCCGGAATCCCGAACAAAGTGTCGACCCCATGCTGGATCAGCGACTGCACCAGCGCATCACCGCCGGTCATCCGGTTCTGTTGGTCCATTGTGATTCCTTGTCTTTGCGCCAAGAATCTGACGCGCTTCACACGTGATCTGCAGCTCCCCCTTATCCGCGTGCGGATGCCGTCATCAATCGTCCCGGGAGATTGGGCCGGGAAAGGGGGCAGTCCAGGCGCCCTGATAATCACCATAATGCGGTGCAACAGTACCGCATTATGGTTGTTTTCAAGGGGGTGTCAAGCTATCATCGCCGTGCTTCGGTAACGAGCCCTCTTTGAGATCAACGCCATGACACGCCTGACCGACGAACTGCCTCTGTGGATTCCTTCCCCTGCTTATGTGGCAAGCACTGCCATGCATGCTTTCATGAACGCAGCGGGACAATCGAACTACGCCGATTTATGGCAGTGGTCCATCGACGATCCTGCGGCGTTCTGGTCGAGGCTGGTCGAGTTCTGTAATGCTGCGGGAGATTTCCGCGGTCCCGTCCTGGAAAGCGATGGCAGGATGCTTGGTACGCGCTGGTTTCCGAACGCGAGGCTGAATTACGCGGAAAACATGCTCAGGGTGCGGGATGAAGGGGATGCCCTCGTTTTCTGGGGGGAGGACAAGGTCAAGCGGCGCATGTCGCGCTCCCAACTGCATGCCGATGTTTCCCGCTTCGTCGGTTTCCTACGGGCGGCGGGGGTCGGGGAGGGCGACAGGGTCGCCGCGGTGATGCCGAATCTGCCGGAAACGGTGGTTGCGATGCTTGCCACTGCAGCGATCGGAGCGATCTGGTCATCGACCTCGCCGGATTTTGGCGCCCGAGGCGTGCTCGACCGTATTGGCCAGATCGAGCCGAAGGTGTTCTTGTGTGTGGATGGCTACTGGTACAACGGGAAGGCGGTGGACTGCCTAGTAAAAAATGCCGAAATCGTATCGGGGATGCCTCCCCTGGAGAAGGTGGTGGTCGTGTCCTATCTTGGTGTCAGGCCAGACCTCACCGCCATCGGTGGCGCCCAACACTGGGATGATGTCATTGCGGCGTTCCCAGCGACCGATATCGAATTCAACCATGTCGGCTTTTCCCACCCGCTGGTGATCCTGTTTTCCTCAGGAACCACCGGGATCCCAAAATGCATCGTTCACGGCCATGGTGGCGTACTACTGCAGCACCTCAAAGAGCAGCAGCTGCACAGCGACCTCCGGCTCGGAGACCGCCTGTTCTATTTCACCACCTGCAGCTGGATGATGTGGAACTGGCTGGTATCGGGCCTGGCTTCGGGGGCGACGCTGTTGCTCTACGATGGCTCTCCTTTCGCGTCTCAGGGGGCGGCGCTTTTCGATTATGCCCAGGCCGAAAGAATGACTCATTTCGGGACTTCGGCAAAATTCATCGACACTGCGGCAAAACAGGGCTTGGCGCCCGCCAGGAACCATCGTCTCGATGCCTTGCGGGTCATGCTGTCGACGGGCAGTCCTCTTTCTCCGGAAGGCTTTGATTGGGTTTATCGCGACGTGAAGAAAGATGTCCTGCTGGCCTCGATATCGGGGGGGACGGATATCCTTTCTTGCTTTGTTCTGGGTAACCCAGTGCTGCCGGTCCATCGTGGCGAGATTCAGTCACGAGGGTTGGGAATGGCCGTGGACGTGTTCGACGAAGAGGGTCAGTCGGTGCGCGAGGAAAAGGGAGAGCTGGTGTGTACCCGATCTTTTCCCGTAATGTCGATCGGGTTTTGGAATGATCCTGATGGCACGAAATACCGTTCCGCATATTTCGATCGTTTTGACAACGTGTGGTGCCATGGTGATTTTTCCGAGCTGACCGAAAATGATGGTGTGATCATCTACGGACGCTCGGACGCCACGCTGAATCCAGGCGGTGTGCGTATCGGTACTGCAGAGATTTATCGGCAGGTCGAGCAACTGCCCGAGGTGATCGAGTCACTGGTGATCGGCCAGAACTGGTCGAGTGGGGAAAGTATCGACGTCAGGATCATATTGTTCGTTCGGCTGGCCGAGGGGCTTGCACTGACCGCGGAGCTGGTCGAACGGATCAAGAAACAGATAAGGGCGAACACCACGCCGCGCCACGTACCGGCTGAGATTCTGCAGGTAAAGGACATCCCACGCACCAAGAGCGGAAAAATCGTCGAGTTGGCTGTTCGTAATGTGGTGCACGGTGAGCGGGTCAAGAATATCGAGGCTCTCGCCAACCCCGAAGCGCTGGATGATTTCAGGGATCGGCCTGAACTGAAAAGCCCGCCTGGCTTGCCGGCAAGTGGCACCAGGTCTTCCCGTGCAGGAGTCTGATAGGAAGCCCGGATGCCGTGTCCGCCGCCGGGGCGGCGGGTGAAGGGAACGGTACCTGGCCGCCAACTTGTTTATTACGAACGTCTTTTCCAATCCAAGCGTCACGGAATGGACTCGATTGTCGACTCAAGTCTTCGGCCAGGGCTCCCGCAGCTACGCGTTTATCATTAATCGTCATCATCATCCTCTTCAGGCGCCTCGAAACCGAGCAGTGCGGCCCGAAACTCATCGGATGTTGCTGCCAGCAGTCGCTTGGTCTTGATGCTGGTCTTGATGGAGGTATCGAGCCGAATGAGATTGAGCGCCATGTGGCGCACCAGCGCCAGGTTATGGGCAATGTGACCGATGCAGCCGCGGGCGTAGTCATCACCGAACTGGACATCCAGACACCAGTGCAGACGATTCTCGACTTCCCAATGACTTCTGATCGCCAATGCAATCCGCTGGGCATCGGCCGGCAGGCTGCTGATGTAGTACGCGCGCTCGGTGCTGGTGCGTTCGCCCACCGTTCGCACGCGCTCGACAACGGCAAAGCTGGCTACATCCTTCCAGGCGGCGGCCTTGTGGAGCCGATCAGTGGCGTCATACGCCGTACAGCGACGCACTTCGATCCGCCCGTGGCCGGTGCTCTTGCTCTCGTGCGTCGAGCCCGGCGTCAGCGGGCCGCGTGGGTCGATATCGGCGAAGATGATCGAGTCACGAAGCGTCGGGTGGTTGTCTTTCACGCACAGCACGTAGTGGGCACCTCGCTCACGGATGGCGCGTGCGATCTTGGTCTGCGTACCCATCGCATCGATGGTGACGATGCAACCGTCGATGTCGAGCACCTTGAGCAGTTCGGGAATCGCCGTGATCTCGTTGGACTTCTCGGCGGTCGCCATCTGGCCCAGCACCACGCCCACATTGGCCGCAAACGCGCTGACCAGATGCAGCGGTGCACCGGCCGCCTTGCTCGTGGTGCGTCGGCTCGACTTGCCATCGATAGCGACGACTTGGTCTTTGCCCAGCGCCGGGATGATGCCACCTACCCATGCGCGAAAGGCTTGCTCGAACTGCTTCGGATCGAGCAGCGCGAACACGCGCTCGAAGGTATCGGGCGAAGCCACGTCGTAGTCGAGCCGAAGAAAGCCGCGCAGCCACGCCAGTTTGGCGCTCCCCCACTGCGAGATCTCCTCGAAATCGTCCGCCCCGCTGAGCACGGCGCACACCGCCACGGTCAGCAGTTCGCTCAAGCGGTGCCGCGTCTGTTGCGCGTTGCGCCAGTCCTCGAGACCCTCGAAAACCTCCACCATGTCGGCCAGCTTCCCTGTGTCCATCGTTCGCCCAAAAAGATAGGAAGCTACACAAAACAAGGGCTTGTGAACAGAGGTCAGGCAAGTAGTTGATTGTGAACGTCATTTTTTGGTGGTCAATGACTAATGGGTAGCCGCGGCAGCCCTGGGCCAGGTCTGGTGCTGGGACATGACCTACCTGCCCACGCAGGTGCAGGGGCGCTGGTATTACCTCTACCTGATCCAGGATCTGTACAGCCGCAAGATCGTCGGCTGGGAGATCCACGAGGCCGATGATGCGGACCACGCGGTGAGCCTGCTCAAGCGCACCGCGCTTTCTGAAGGCATCCACGCGATGAGCGACAAGCCTGTGCTCCACGGCGACAACGGCAGCACGCTCAAGGCCACCACGGTGCTCGCGATGCTGCACTGGCTGGGGGTGAAACCGTCGTACTCGCGCCCGCGCGTCTCCGACGACAATGCCTTCGTTGAATCGCTCTTCAAGACCGCCAAGTACCGCCCCGAATTCCCGGCACGCGGCTTCGCCACCCTTGAAGACGCCCGCCTCTGGGGGTGTGACTTCGTACACTGGTACAACTTCGAGCACCGCCACAGCGGCATCCGCTACGTCACGCCTGCGCAGCGACACGCGCTGGAGGATCGGGCGATCCTGGCGGCACGCCATCAGACGTATCTCCAGGCCCGCGAGCGCCATCCCGCCCGCTGGTCCCGTGGTACCCGTGACTGGACGCCGATCGGCGCAGTCACGCTCAATCCGGAGCGCGAGGCGGTCGTGCGCAACCACGTACATGCTGAAGACATAGGACCGTTGGCTGCATGAATCAGGCGACAACTATCTTGACTTGTTCCGCACCTGCGCTACCGACTGCAGTCTGGATCAACCCACCCGCACCGGAGAAAACCGGCGACCAAGCACCCTCCCTTCGACAGTAAATTCATGAAGCAGGGTGACGCAAAGTCATTGACACGTTCCGGTGCGTGGATTGCCGCTGGAGTACCCGTGGTACAGGTATCCAAGTCCGTACAGGAAAGACCAGAAGATCGAATGGTTGAGGAGTGCGCTTGAAGAACTTGAAACATAACAACAGCTCTGTTTTTCGCATCCAACGGCTGAAGTGGCGGGTTTTAAAGACGCGATTCATTATGAATCCATAACACTTAGTAATGGGAATCAAAAGGCTCTCTGAGCGTCGCCTCAAGCGCGAGCGTGCCCAGCATGCAGGCTATCCCCGCCAGGTGACCGAGCCCGTTGCCATTGGGCTCGGTGAGTTGGATGCCCAGCCACTTGGCGTAGGTCGACGCCTTGGCGAGTGAGGGTGGGCCGATGCGGCGAATGCGTACCGGAAGCTGGGCCTTGAGCGTGGAGGGAACCCAGGCCGGTGGACGGGCATGGCCGTCTTGGGTACGCAGCACGCACTGAAACTCCGACTCCTTGATGCCGAGTTCGCCCAGGAACTGGATATAGCTTGCGAGCGCACCGCCATACTGGGGCCCGGTGAACACGACATCATGCTTCTGGCGGTTGAAGTGCTTCAGGTGAAGTTGCAGGCCAGCACGGCACAACGCCGGCGCCTTGCGTGCGAGCGTGGCCAGGCGGGCTTCGAAGTTGGATAGAAACGCGAGCTCGGCCGGCAAGCGTGGCCGGGGCAGTTTGGGCACGTTTGCCTCCGTGAGCGCGAGTCCAAGCAAGGGGGCGTAGGCCGGCGCCTGTGCCAGGATCGAGGCAACAACGCCCGGCGCCATCTGCAACTGCTCGGCAATCTGCGCCTGCGAGAGGTCGGGCAGGGCGGCCAGATGCAGCACGGCCCGGACCTTGTCGAGCGCGAGCCAGTCCGGGGCCAGGTGGGGTGGCGACGCCTTGGGACGCCCACGCGGACGCTGGATGGAGGCAGGCGCGATGGACTCAACGGGCTCGACGGCCTCAACGATTGGCGGCGCGAGCAACCGCGCCAACGTGCGCGCGACCAGTTCTTGTGGAGACGATTCAAGATGCCGCGTCGCCGTGCTCGCCGGTAAACCGGATGCAGCAATGAGCACGGTGTTGGGCAATCCGCGCAGTTCGCGATCGGCGACGGCGGTCATCACGATTTCGGTCCCGTGGATGTAGTGCCCCATCGACACGGTCGGGCTCGAATGCCCGAGTAGCCGTGCAACAGCAAACGCATAGACCCGGCTTGGTGCGCTGACATGACCGAGCAACAGCAGGCGTGCTCGGCGCCCGTTCGCAAGCCAACGCGCGGTGGCGGGGTGTGCTGCGAAGAATTCCGGGATCTCGGGGGCGTCGGGCCCGCGAAGACGCAGCATCGTCCACGTCGCAAACGCGTGCCGCAAGTGGTGAATGAACAGCAGCCGGTCACCGGTGGCACGACGCAGAGCCGCATAGATGCGGTCCGAGATGCCCTCGTAGGACACACTGGCGCGGCCCGTCTTGACGCTCGCCAGTAGCAACGCGGAGCGCGTCACCCCCGGTTCGGCCACGGCCGCTTCTTCCGCTTGTCGCCTGCGCACCCAGGCCCTTAGCATCGTGCGCTCGCCCGGTGCAAGCAAGGCGTGGGCGGGGAGGATCCGTTTCGAGTTCTCGGTTTTGAGGCGATGGCCGGGATAGTCGCGGACCAGCACCGTGAGGCCCCGGCCGTGCAGGTGGACGTCCTCAACGCGCAGCCCGAAGATCTCCATCGCACGCAGGCCCAGCCGAAAAGCCATCATCAGGACGAGCTTGGCGATGCGCACGAGGTCGGGGGCAACCCCGCGGGCGAGCTCCTGATCCAGGCACGATTGCGCTGCCCAGTACTCGTCGATGGTGACCAGGTTGGCGTCGACCGGCATCAGATGGGCATCATCACCGAGCACGAGGTCCAAGCGCTGGATGTAGGGCAGATCATGTCTGCGCACAAGGTAAGCGTGAAACTCGCGCAGGCCCGTCTTGAGTGCGAGCTGGGCCGACTCGATGTCGCACTCGTTGCTGATCTCCGCGTAGAGCGCCTGCAGATCCTCAAGCGGCATCTGTGTTGGATCGGCCTGCCCGAGGTGAAACAACAAGCGGCGAAGAGACTCGGTCACCCGGTGACGAATCGTTGATAGGGCCAGCGGCTTACCGGCCGCGCTGTTGCCTTCGACGAGGAACTGGATGAAACCGAGATAGCAACTGGCGAGCGGGTCGTTCGGGTCACGCGCCATCAACGCAGCGATGGCCTCAAGGGCGATCGGGCGCTGATCGGTTGCCAGCGCGGCCAGCGCAGGCTCGAGCCACGCATGCATGATCGGCAGATTCTCGAGCAGGTCCGCATCGTCGGCGTTACCGTATTCGGGTGAGGCGTGCGCGCTGGATCGGAGCCGCGCCGCGACTGAGGATTGTGAAGTGCCAAAAATCCGCTGCCAGCTTCGGCGGTGAATCGCATGCGCGGGGAGCGCGCGTGTCATCACGCCGACGTCGAGCGAAGGCGCATGGGCCCGCCACCAGGTGCTGGCCGATTCGATCAGGTCCTTGATCCCGGTCGGCTGTAGTTCGCGTGAGAGGCCTTGCGCGGTAAGGAAGCGCCGGATAGCGACCTGGGGCTTCGGAGCAAGCGGTGGCGCTGAAGCCGGCATGCCGCCCTGATGCGGGATGAGCCGGATGAGCAGAAGTGCGGTAAGTGCGTCTGGAAACCAGCGCTGCAGATGCAGGTTCCCGAGTCCTTGGTGTGGGAGGTCGAACTCGAGGTAGCAGCGGGGTACTGTGCCGTGGAATCGGCCGCCTTGGCTGATGTGTTCGATCAGCCGGCTGAGCTTGACCGAATCGAGCAGCGCGCCGTGCAAGACCGCCGAGAGGATGGTTGCGCCCCAGAGCTGAAGTGGATCAACCGTACCGCTACGCACTGATTCGATCCCGCGATGAAGCGCCTCGCGCCATCCTGCAGTGCGCGCGGCGGCGGCTATACTCGGTTCAGAAAACGGGCTTGGTGTGCTGGGCAGGGTCGCCGGCAGTCGTGTCTCGGCGACGCTCACCCCCTCGGCTTGAAGGTGCCGGATGACTAAATGAAGGATGCGAAGCCAGTCGGCCGCCTCAGCGCTTTGCAGGTCCTGCGAGCGGATGCGGCCGACAATGTGCGCCTCGAGCGTTCGCGCGCTTGCGAAGTCGGCCGCCCCAGTACCGTCCTGCAACTCGCGACCACTCAACAGGCTTGCGTGCGGATTCTCGAGCTGCGCGAGGAATCGCTTGAGTCCGGGCATCCGCTGGCGCGTGCGCGGTGACAGGCTCCGTTCCGTATCCGACCACGCCGTCTCTAGCGTTGCATCTCGGCTCAATCGACTAACCCCGCCGGTCCTGGTGGTGGAGGAGTCGGCTCTTGAGCGGGACGAGCTCAAGCGCCTCGTGCAGGGACTGCAACGCCGGAATCAGCTGGGTGCGATGCAAGCCGTAATCAAAACTTGAGAACCTCCCAAACGGGGACTCGCCTTCGTTGAAGTGTCCCAAGAACGAGTCGATCACCTCGCCGGTGACGCCCCGGGTGAGAAGCTGCGTACGCAAGAATGCGCGATGGAAGTTGGCCGGCAGCGGCGCGCCATGCGCGGCAAGCTGATCTGCGACCCACGTGGGCGTCAGCGGCGCGAGCCGGCGGCGTTCATCGAGCACGACGAAGGGCTGCCAGTCAGTCGCCTGTTTGCGATCGATCTGCGGCTGCAGGCGTTGGAGCAGGTTATCGACATGGGCGCGGTAGTTCTGCAGTTGCAGGCACAGTGACTTATCAACGATTGCCAGCCGCGCGCGGCTGCTGCGTTCGTCATCCTTGTCTGACAGTGCCGCATCGAACGCACGCACTGCGTCATCTGGGCTGGTGAGAAAGAGCGTATTTGCGCGCGGGCTCGTCAGCGCGCGTATGCTGGTCGAAAGGGCCTGGAAGAGCCACGTGTAGAGGGTGTAACTCGCGTGATACGCGACGAGCAGTGCGCCAAACAGCGGCGTACGGCGGGAGGTGCGGATCTCGGCGGTGAGGGTCCGGAGCAGGTCACGGACGACCCCGATCGGCGCGACGAACCGGGCGCCGACCATTATCGCCTCGTCGCTCGTGATCGGCTCGGCGGGCAGGCGTGGCAACGCGGTTGCGGGCGCAATGCCGAGCTGCCGTGCGAGCCGATGACTGGCGCGCCCATACAAGCGGATGAGCGCATCGACACGATGCTGGGTGTAGAACATGCGCGGCTCGTCGCCGCGGTCGGCCTCCGCACAGAGGAGCCACGTGGCGGTGGCATCGGCCCCGAGGCTGCGCAGAAGGGTTGGCAGGGCACGGGCGAGGCGCAAGGGGGTGAGTCGTTCGAGCCCAGGGGCGCCCAACAGCTGCGTTACCGCCTGCTTTGCAGTGCTCGGCTCGATACCGAAAACGCGTTTGTTCGTTCGATTCTCGGTGCCAAGAAAGTGCGTTAGAAGGACGCCGATACCCAGGGTGTCCGGTAGCAGAAAACCCGGTGCTAACGGTGGCCGCTGCATCTTGCTCAGCGCGTCGGGCAAATCGGTCTTGTAGCTTGGCCCGATTGCCGGAACCCAAAACCCTCGGGTGAGCGCTGCAGGTGCGCCCAGGGCGGCACCGAGCCCTGCCCCTGCGTTGAGAATGAGCGTGGTGTGGTCAGTCCGCAGGGTCACCGGTTCAGATGGGTCGACCACAGTGAATCGCAACTCTCGGACGCGTTTGAGGGGCTGGCCCAGGGCCAGCATGGAGAGCAGGATCAGCGCGCCGATACATTCAAGCCGTGCCTGGGTCCGGTTTTTTGCGTCTCCGGCCAAGTGGCGCTCGACGCGCCGTAATAGAAACGCATGGAGCGTGCGCAGTTCGATCGGGGTCGGTGTCGCATAGATGAATGGCAGTGCCTGGGCGTGCATCTCGATCGCGAGTTGCTGTCTGCGCAGCTGAGCGAGCTTGGTGCCGATTTCGGTGCTTGCGTAAAGTTGAAACGTCGGTTCAAGGGTTTCGGCGGGCGAAAGCCCGGCGGCCTCCAGCGTCCTCGTTTCTTCGTTTTCTTCAAGTCCGACGTCAATAAAAACCGTCGTTACCTCAAAACCGCCACAGTTGTCGATGTCTTCATCAAAGTCGGGGGCCGGCTGATCCTGCAGGAACACGCCCGCGACATCAGGCAGGTTCACATAGCCGGGCCGACGTTGGCGACCGCCAGTGTTGTAGCGTTCGGAACGTGCGCGACGGTACAGTCGAAACACGACGCCTTGCGTCAACAAGTTGGCGTATCTTGCAAAGTACCGCTTGAGGGAACTGAGGTAGCGACCGATCCGGTCGGGTTTGCCGTCGACGCTCTCCCAGGATGAGAGGTCGATGGCAGCCATGGCCTGCGCATAATCCTGTGCCTTCTGTGTCTCCGGTAGAAGCGACACGACTTGGTCATGCTCGGCCAAGCTCAGTTCGCGAATCGCGAGCCCGACATCAGAGGTTGGGGACGGTGCGATCGGCCACTCGCGCTGGCCGTCATAGTGTTCGTAGTGCTCGAGCCCGCTGTATCCAGCCCCTGCGCGGGTCTGGTCATAGGTAAAGCGAGCCTGCATGTAACTCGCCAGGGTTTGCACCTGAAGGTGAAAATACCGGTGTGTGGCGACTTGGCTGCGCTCACCCGGAGGATAAATGAGCGCGCCATGATGGCAATTCCACAATGCAGCGACCACGCCGTGACGTGACACGCCGTGGCGCAATAGCGGGTGGTCGTGCTCGTGCTGGGGTTTGCGGTCGAGGAGTGCCAGTGCGGGTGCTTGGGCGAGCGCGGAACGTCGCTCGCTGATCCACTGGCACAACTCGATCCACTGAGGCAACTCGTCCAGAAGCGCTTGCTCCCGAAAAATGCCGGGCATCGATTGCGCCGATGCGAGCAACGCCCCCACATGCTCGAAAACTTGCGCGTGCGCGACCAGCTCAGGGTGGGCATTGACGAGCCAGAGCAGCCGACGCAGCGGAACGTGTCAATGACTTTGCGTCACCGTGCTTCATGAATTTACTGGGGAAGCCAGGGTGTTCGGGTCGTCGTTTGTCTCCGTTGCGGGTGGGTTGATCCAGACGGCGCTGGGCAGCGCGGGGGGCTCAGGGCGGCGCCCCTTGAAACGTTTCGGGTTGGCGAGGAAGGCTGCATCGAGAGTGTCCTGACGGAGCAGATGCGCGGCATACGCCTGGCCGTAATGGACGCTGCTCGGCGTCATGTAGCCGATGCCCGAGTGCCGGTGCTCGGTGTTGTACCAGGTGAAGAAGGTCTGGCAGTGGGCACGGGCGTCGGCGAGGCTGCCGAAGCGTGCGGGGAAGTCTGGACGGTACTTCATCGTCTTGAATTGCGATTCCGAGTAGGGGTTGTCGTCCGAGACGTGCGGGCGGCTATGGCTCTTGGTGATATCCAGATCGACCAGCAAGGCGGCCACGGGCTTGGAGCGCATGCTGGCCCCGCGATCGGCATGCAGCGTGAGGGTGCCGGGCGCGATGTCGTGGCGGGACACGGTCTCGGCGATCAACTGTTCGGCCAGCTCGCCACTTTCACGCTCGGCAATCAGCCAGCCCACGACGTGGCGGCTGAAGATATCGAGGATCACGTAAAGGTGGAAGCAGGTCCATTTGGCCGGCCCCTTGAGCTTGGTGATGTCCCAGGACCAGACCTGATTGGGCGCGGTGGCCAGCAATTCCGGCTTGGCATAGGCCGGATGGGTGAGCTGACGCCGGCGTTCGCGCGTGGCGCCGTTGGCGGCGAGCGCCCGGTACATGGTGCGCACCGAGCCCAGATAGCGCCCCTCGTCGAGCAGCGTGGCATGGATGGCCGCCGGCGCCATGTCGCAAAAGCGCTCGCTGTTGAGCACCTCGAGCAATTCCTTGCGCTCGAGGGGGGCGAGCGCCAGCGGCGGACGGGGCCGTGCCGTGCGGCGGGGGTGCGGTCCATGCAGGGCTTCGCGGTGGGCCCGTGCGCGCGCCCGGGCCGGCGCACCGCGCCAGAGGCCCACGGCCCGGCAGGCGGCGGCCATGCCAAGGGCCGGGGCAAGTTCTTCGGCGCCGCGCATCATGACTTGTCGTGCGTGTCGTCGATCGGACTGCCCAGCAAGGCAGCAACTTTTTTTTGGACCTCGATGATCAGGTGCGCCTTGTCGAGCTGGCTCTTGAGGCGTTCGTTCTCGCGCATCAGCTGCGCGATCTGGCGCGCTTCGGCGGCGGCGGGATCCGGCTTGGGGCCCCGCTTTTGCGGTGCCAGTGCAGCCAGTTCGGCGGCCTCGCGCTGGCGCCGCCAAGTGCTCAGGCTCGATGAGTAGACGCCCTCGCGGCGCAACAGCGCGCCGATCTCGCCGGGCTGGGTGCAACGGTCAGCCGCGTCGAGGATCCGCCGCTTGTCGGCGTTGGAGAACTGCCGGCGTCGGGCGCGCGGCACGACCTCGGTGTTGGCACCGGGCTGCGCGGTCGGCGCCGCCGATCCGCTCGTCTCTTCAGTCGCCCTACGGGCGCCTTCCGAGACGAGCGGATCGGCAGAGGTCTTCAGAATGTGCATCGATGCCGTGGGTTGAGTGGTGGTCGTCATGCCTACCTCGTTGCTCACTAAATGGTCAGGGGTAGGTGACGCAGGTCATATTGGCACAGGGGGCAGCGCCATCGGATCGAACCCAGCATCGGCACAGGCCGAGATCAGACTCTGGTGCGCCGGGGCTTGAGCAGGGGCTTTAAACCTCACAGATCGGGCTCGCCGTCAGGGTCACCGAACCCCTGTCGCTTGTGTCGTGGCAAGACCGCATCCAGGCTGTAGCCCGTGGCGACGGCAAAGCGCTTAGCGCTGGCCGGGCCGCAAGTCTTCGTCTTGGGATCGGTTTCAGCTATCGCAATGAAGCCTGCCTCGGCGATTGCCTGATGCAGGCAATAAAGTTGGTGTGCGAGATGCGGGCGCGTGCGGGCCAGCGCATGATGGATGATCAGGTCAGCCGCCAGGATCTGAAGCTTCTGCTCCTTTCGCAGACGCCCACTTTTGATGCGGAGCACCACGACGGAATCTTCCGGTCCGTACAGCTGCTGTGCGAGCCAGTATGCGCGACCCACGCCTAACACGTCATAGCCGTCCTTGCGCCGGATCACCATCATGGGGCTCATCGCATACGCGAAGTTCAGCATTGTTTGATCGTGATGGCGAACCGCAAAACCGTAGTCCGGCACCGCCCAGTGCTGCGCCATGAACGCCGCAAGATCCGCGTCCAGCCCGAGCACCTCGGCGAAGGGGATGGTGATGTGCTCCATCTTTGGCAGTGCAGGGGAGGTCGTGCCTGCGCGGGTCATTTTTAGCGGGCGCAGAGTTGGGCCATGGAGGATGCACTGTCGGGGTACATGCGCTTGGTTGCTACGCAGTCGGAGTCTTACGTGGACGCCCTCCCAGCCGTCCATTGGTGCGCGCCGCAGCGGCCTTGGCTTCCGAGGTCTGCCGCCCGCCGGCTCGTCCCGCCTCTGCACTCATCCAGCGGCGAGAACCCAGCATGCCCTCGAGAAGGGCAGGTAAATACAGATCCGCATCGAGTTGTGGAAAGTGCAGGCCGAGGCCCGAGGGGCTGATCTCGATCTCGCTCAGCGCTTGCGGTGCAGCCTGGCCGAGACCCTGAGCGAGGTGAGGTTCGAACGACACCTCCAACCCTGAACTCAGCACGATCACGACCCGCCCGCGCTGCGCATCAAAATGCGCCTCGGTCGCCACAGGGCCACGCGCGCGTTTGTCTTGTCCGCGGCGGTTGGCCCGTTCGAACTCCGTGTCAGAAATCGTCATGAAGGTGCCCCCACTCATCACACAGCTTGTGCAACTCGGTCATCAGCGCGGCGCTGAATGCGCTCAGATCTTTTCGGGTGAAGCCGAAGTTCTCACGCAGTTCAGGCGGCCCGTCAGGGCAGTGAAGCTTGAACACCGCCTCGCAGCCCCCTCCGATCACATGGACGTGAGCGGGGCGGTGATCGTTCGGATAGATCACGACCCGAGCGCCTGCGAGTCGAAGGATGGTAGGCATTATAGCAATTAACCCAAGCTGTTTAGGTTAGATGTCTCGGGTGAGGGCAGGAGTCATCTTGATGCATATATATTACATCTATTCAAAAACCAACATTTATGTATTTAATTGATGTAGGTCGCGACTGATCGGTTTGCTAAATCTTACTTAGACTCTCAGAAAACTGAGCATTGGCGCTGTTTACGCCAATTTTTAACGGGTAGAGCCTGAGAGCGCCGGTAGACCTGGCTGGACTCCGAAGGTCGGGCGCGCCATAAAATTCAACCTGATTAGCAATGAACCTCAGCGGTCCGAATCGCGCGCTGCGGGAGCGGCCCGCAGTTGGCTGCGGCGACGAGCAGGCGCGTATGCAGTGCCCGGAGATCGAATCGGCGGTTGAAGCGGTAGGCGAAAGCGGCGAGGTAACGCGCCGCATACTTTCGGAAGTCGAATGCATGGTAGCTCCCGTTCAGACTGGTCTTGAGGTTGCCCAGCACGGTGTTGATCCACTGGAATTCGGGCAAGTCCTTCGGTTTGCGTCCAGCGACGACGGTCGGCTGATGCGTGCATCCAGCCGCCGTGACCGCACCGAAACACGCCAGCCCATCGGAGAACACAGTGCTGCCGGGGGCCAGATGCGTCGTCGCCCACTGCCCGATCGCCTGGAGGCTGAAGCCCGGTACGGGCGTGAGTTTGGCGCGCAAGGGGTGGCCGTCATCACTGAGGGAGACGGCGGCGACGAAAGGGACCTTGTTTTCCGAGCCGCGACCGACCTTGCCTCCGCTGCGCTCACCGCCGAGGTAGGCATCATCGATCTGGACCTGGCCTTCGAGGACATAGCGCTGCTCGCGTTCGGCCATCGCCTGCATCAGCTTGTGGTGGATCAGCCAGGCGGTCGGGTAGCTCACCCCCAGGTGCCGCTTGAGGGCGAGCGCCGACAGACCGGTCTTGGCTTGGCTGATGAGGTAGATCGCGAGGAACCACACGGTCAGGGCCAATTTCGTGCCCTGCATCACGGTGCCCGCGATCAGCGAGGTCTGATGCCGACAGGCCTGGCACTGGAACAGCGCGTGGGTTCGCCCGCGCACCCGGCTGTAGGCGGCCCCATCGCAACTCGGGCACCGAAACCCCTGCGGCCAGCGCGCCTGCTCCAACGCCGCCGCGCACTGCGCTTCGGTCCCGTAGCGCTTGAGAAACTCGGGCATCGACAGGCCGGGTTGAAACTGGATTCGGTTCATTGCCATGGCTCCACCTCTCACCAGATATACTGTACGTACATACAGTATAGGCCCGGCGACCGTGGCCGGCCAGCTTGGCTGATCATCATTGCTAATCAAGAAATTCAATGGGTTAGGTCTTAACGGATCTAGCCCATTTTCTTTTGTGACCATGCTGTGACCAAACAGTGACTATGCCGTGACCAAGTCACTATGGCGTGACCTCGGTGTCGGCACCAGGCTGCGTGGTCGGCGCCGCCGATCCGCTCGCTTCTTCAGTTGCGGCATCCAGCCTTGGGTGCCCATACCGCATGACGCGATCGTCAGTAAGGCGGACCGCAGCAGCCGCCTTTCCCACCAAAACGGCCCAAAATTGCACAAAATTTGTGCAACCCGCTGTTGGCGTGGGCAGGCGACTGGCCGCTCGAACATGCGATGTGCGTAGCTGCGGGAGCCCTGCCTCGGGTCGGTGTTTCCGGAAACGGCGGTCAGCCAACTACTCGCTTGGCGTCCAGCCCAAAGAACATAGCCGCGTTCAATAAGGCTTCATCCTGCGTGACCAGACATACCTGGTGGTATTCCGCGCATGCAAGATGGAGTGCATCCAAGGTCCTGAGGCTTGTCTTGCGAGTGCCAATCCAGTGGATCGCGCGCTGATAGTGGGTAAACTCGACCGCACAACGTACAAAGCGCCCCTGCCGAATGTCCTCAAAAAAAGCGCTTTCAATCCTGTTGGCGTCAGCGTCCTGCAACTCTCCCATGCGCACCCATCTGGCCAGTGCGCTGGCAACCTCTACCTCAGTCAGATGGCTGATCAGGACAGGTTCTGTCTGGGCTAGCAGCAACGCCTGAACGGCTTCGCTGACTTGCTCCTGCCGGTAATACGGCAACAGGGCGCTGGTGTCTAAGTAGAACATCAGTAGCGCTCATTGTCGCGAAGGTTGCGTACCGCTTCGGCAGCACTCTCCTTGGATGCAGGCACGGAGCGCCTGAGCCCTGTGCGGTCAAGGAACTGTACTCGATCTGGTTGCGGGGCCGTCAATCGAGCTGCAGGCTTTCCGTGACGAAGGATCGTAATCTCCTCACCCGCTGCCACTGCATCGAGAAGGTGGGAGAGCTTTTCACGGGTTTCCCTTACGTTAATCGCTTGCATGCAAAGCTCCCAACTTGGTGTGTGTACGCACAAAGAGTACACGTGAACATGTGAGCCCGCAACGGCAAAACAGACCCGCGCGTGGACGGGTCGTCTCCGAGAGCTCCGCATCTGGCGTTTTCGCTTGTGCGGGCTAGCCTTCCGATCACCGAACTACGCGTGGCTCATCGACACAGTGCTCCCAACCAGGCCTAAGGCCTGGAACATCACCCAGAATGACCAAAAACACCCTATTTCCCATCGTGGTGGGTGACCGTGCACGGGGACAGGGCCAAGGCGCGGTTGCTCGGCACCTGGGCGCGTGACCGCCCAGGTGATGTCCTTTGCGTTGCTGTTGCTCTGATTCTCGGTGCCTTTGTGCAGTGTGTGTCAGATAAATGCGCATATAATGTGCGCACGGAACGAACGTCGGGACCCCGCCATGCTCGCCAGCTACGACCACAACGCCCCCAAGAGGCCCACGAATCTGAGCATCAACAGTGATTTGTTGAGAAAGGCCAAGGAACTCGATATCAACCTGTCGGCAGCACTGGAGCAGGCCCTTGCTGAAGTCGTCAGAAAACGCCAGCGGGAGCAATGGCTTGCAGCGAATCAGGAAGCCATCGACGCTTACAACCAGCAGGTGCAGGACCATGGCGTTTTCAGTGATGGCCTGAGGAGCTTTTGATGGGCCAGTTCTCGGTTTATAAAAACAGGAGTGCGGAGGGCAAGGCAAGGTACCCCCTCCTTCTCGACGTTCAGTCCCAGCTTCTCGATTCTCTGCAAACTCGCTTGGTCGTTCCGCTCGTTCCTGCGAGTCAATACAAAGGCAAGGCGATGACAACGCTTACGCCGAGCTTCGAAATCGATCAGGAATCCTACGTGATGCTCACGCCCCAAATGGCTGGCATTGCACGCACGGAGATGGGCGTGGAAGTGGCCGATCTCTCCCGTCATCGTCAAAGCATCATTTCCGCGATCGACTTCCTGATCACGGGGATTTGATGCACCCCATTCCACGCAACCCATATGTCATTTTCCGGCGCCCGCTCCGGGGATGGTCTCGAGCCGGCAGGCACCCAGGCCGAGGGTGGCGTTCTTGCCCACATGCAGCCACTGTGAGGCTCCCCCGAAAAAACGGCGACAATGGCGGCCAACTCGGTTTGAGCGCCATTTCAGGATTCCCCTATGGAAATCAAGGTTAATTTTCTCGACAAGCTTCGTCTTGAAGCCAAGTTCGATGACTTCACGGTGGTGGCCGACCAGCCTATCCGCTATAAGGGCGACGGCTCGGCGCCGGGTCCGTTCGACTACTTTCTGGCTTCGTCGGCACTGTGCGCGGCTTACTTCGTCAAGCTCTACTGCGAAACGCGCAATATTCCCACCGATAACATCCGCCTGTCGCAGAACAACATCGTCGATCCGGAGAACCGCTACAAGCAGATCTTCAAGATCCAGGTCGAGCTGCCGGAGGATCTCTCCGCCGCCGACCGTCAGGGCATCCTGCGCTCGGTCGAGCGCTGCACGGTAAAAAGGGTGGTGCAGACCGGGCCGGAGTTCGTGATCGAAGAGGTGGACAATCTGGATGCCGATGCCCAGGCCCTGCTGGCGCTCAATCCGGATTCCGAAGCAAGCACCTACATTACGGGCAAGGACCTGCCGCTGGAGCAGACCATCGCCAACATGTCGGGGGTTCTGGCGGACCTGGGCATCAAGATCGAGATCGCTTCGTGGCGCAATCTCGTGCCCAACGTGTGGTCGCTGCATATTCGCGATGCGCACTCGCCGATGTGCTTTACCAACGGCAAGGGCGCGAGCAAGGAAAGCGCGCTGGCGTCGGCCCTGGGCGAATATATCGAGCGGCTGAACTGCAATCACTTTTACAACGACCAGTTCTGGGGCGAGGACATCGCCGACGCGGCGTTCGTGCACTACCCGAATGAGCGCTGGTTCAAGCCCGGGCCCGACGATGCGCTGCCGGCGGAGATTCTCGACGAGTACTGCCTGCCGATCTACAACCCCGAGGGCGAGTTGCGCGGCTCGCATCTGTACGACACCAACTCCGGCAATGTGCAGCGCGGCATCTGTGCGCTGCCCTATGTGCGTCAGTCGGATGGTGCGGTGGTGTATTTCCCCACCAACCTGATCGACAACCTGTTCCTCAGCAATGGCATGAGTGCCGGCAACACCCTGGCCGAAGCGCAGGTGCAATGCCTGTCGGAAATCTTCGAGCGCGCGGTCAAGCGCGAGATCATCGAAGGCGAGATGGCGCTGCCCGACGTGCCGCCGGAGGTGCTGGCGAAGTATCCCGGCATCGTCGCCGGCATTGAAGAACTGGAGCGCCAGGGCTTTCCGGTGCTGGTCAAGGATGCGTCGCTGGGCGGGGCGTATCCGGTGATGTGCGTCACCTTGATGAACCCGCGTACCGGCGGGGTGTTTGCCTCGTTCGGCGCGCACCCCAGCCTGGAGGTGGCGCTGGAACGCAGCCTGACCGAGCTGCTGCAGGGGCGCAGCTTCGAGGGCCTCAACGACCTGCCCGCGCCCACCTTCGAGAGCAACGCGGTGACCGAGCCGAACAACTTCGTCGAGCACTTCATCGACTCCAGCGGCGTGGTGTCGTGGCGTTTCTTCAGTGCCAAAGCCGATTTCGATTTCGTCGAGTGGGACTTTTCCGGCCACGGCGAAGATTCCAACATCGAGGAAGCCGCAACCCTGTTCGGCATCCTCGAAGACCTGGGCAAGGAAGTGTACGTGGCGGTGCATGACCAACTCGGCGCAACGGCCTGCCGTATCCTGGTGCCGGGGTATTCGGAGATTTATCCGGTAGATGATTTGATCTGGGACAACACCAACAAGGCCCTGTCGTTCCGCGCCGATATCCTCAATCTGCATCGCCTGGACGATGCCGGCCTGGAAGCACTGCTTGAACGTCTGGAGCACAGCGAGCTCGACGATTACACCGACATCATTACCCTGATCGGCATCGAGTTCGACGAGAACACGGTCTGGGGCCAGCTGACGATTCTGGAACTGAAGCTGCTGATCCATCTCGCCCTGCAGCAGTTCGAAGCGGCGAAGGAGCGGGTCGAAGCCTTCCTGCAATACAACGAGAACACGCTCGAGCGCGTGTTGTTCTATCAGGCCCTGAATGCGGTGCTGGAGGTGGTGCTGGACGACGAGCTGGAACTGGACGACTACGAGGCCAACTTCCGCCGGATGTTCGGCAACCCGCGGATGGACGCGGCGATCGGGTCGGTAAACGGCAGCGTGCGCTTCTTCGGCCTGACCCCAACGAGCATGAAACTGGAAGGGCTCGACCGGCACCAGCGCCTGATCGACAGCTACCGGAAACTGCACACGGCGCGGGCCAAGGGGGCGGATTCATCCGGTCGGGGTGCGGGGCGGGGTGGGGGCGGCCACAAGGCTGAGCGGGTGACTTCCGCAAGAAACTGATGCCGCTGCAGCCTTACGCGAGCTGAACGATCTGGTTCAGCAGCGCACAGGCCTCGCGGAACTGCGCATCCGGCAGTCGCTTCATCGGGTGCGGCGCCGCATCCCGCATCCGCCAGTCGAAGGACTTCGGCTGGTGGCACAGCACGTAGCTGGTCTTGCCGGCGCGGCGCCCTCCTGCCACCCCTGCCGCAATTGCGAACGGATTGTCGGCGTTGTACTCCGCGGTCGTCATCGGCATGCCGATGACCAGCGATGTGCGGTCATTGAAGGCGCGGGGCGACAGCACCAGAAAGGGATGGCGGTCGCGCAGCTCGCGGCCGGCCTGCGGGTTGCAGTCGATCCAGATGATCTCCCCGCGGTCCGGCACCCACGGCGCCTTGCCGCGCGTGCTCACCATCGCTCGGCCCCGACGCTCGGGCTGGCCATCGCCTCGCCGCCGTGCCGTGCCGGGTCAAAGCCTGCAAGGCGCTGTTCGAGACTCAGGCTCTCCTGCACGATGGGTGTGATCACCACGCGGCCCTCTTCGACGGTGATCCGCACCTGCTGATCGGCATCGAGATGAGCCTCTCGCGCTACTGCGGCAGGCAGGCGTACGCCGAGGCTGTTGCCCCAGTGCTTGATGGCAAGAATGGCTTCGGTCATGGCGTCGCTGCTCCGTGTGTTTAAACGTAGTATAGACGTCGCGGCGCCGCAGACCAAGGAGCCCCCGCCGCAGCGCAGGCGTGACCTTCGCGGACGCCGGGCAACGTCGTTCGCCCTGAGCCTGTCGAAGGGCGTTTCCTGGCAGTGCCTTCGGATAGGCTTCGACAAGCCCAGCCCCGACTCCCTTGCGGAGAGGGCGACCCCATCCCCGCCCAAGCTCATGCCCGGAACCCGCCAGCGCCGCCCTACCCAAACGGATTGAACACCTCCACCCCCAGCGCGCTGAAGTCGGCCACGTTGCGCGTCACCACGGTCAAGCCGTTCGTTCTCGCCGTCGCCGCAATCATCGCATCCTCGTAGAGCGTGTCGGACTTGCGATGCATGAGCTTCGCCCAGTTGCGGAAAGCCGCTCCATCCATCGGCAGCACGTTGTAAGCCCCGGCAACGAGTTCAAGCCAGGCCTCGATCTCTGCCGCCTTGGCGGCGTCTTGCTCGCGCGTGAGTTCCACCCCCGCCTGGATCTCGCCGAGCGTGACCGCCGACAGGAACAGCGCGGCATCATCCACCGATTGCAGCCATGCCACCACCGCACCGTGAGGTTTGGGTTTGCGCAGTTCGGACACGACATTGGTGTCGAGCAGGTACATACCCGTCACCGCAAGGGTTCGACCGGGCGCCGCTTCGCCCGCCCGCGAGGCGGCACCAGCGCGTCGGTGCGTGCCTGTTCGGACAGCAGCAACTGCTTCAATGAAGGCCGCGCCGCCGCCTGCAGGCGCCGCCACTCATCGACCGGCACCAGAACCGCCGCCTCCGCTCCGCGCCGGGTCACCATTTGTGCTCCTTCGGACAGGCAGGCATCCAGGAACTCGCTGAACCGCGCCTTCGCATCTTGTACAGGCCATGTGTGCATGATCGCCCCAAGCAAACTAGTTTGCTGGCTAGTCTTCATCAAAGTCTGGCGACTGTCAAACACGCCGTCCGGGCGCGAGGATGTACTGGAGACGGCTGCCGCGGAGGTCGTGCACCGCCATCTTCATGCCTGACTTCTTGTCGGCCGGAGCCGTCATTCAGTTCCCGCGGAACCAACGGTTGCAGTCTGCTCCACAGCGGCCGTTCACCGCGTTTCAGGCGTTCTATGACTTTGGGCTGTGGCGGTCTTCATCCTCGGTGGCCAACTCAAGCTTACTCCTGAAGTCCGTGGCGACAGCGGTGGCCAGTTGAGAAAACGCCTCCAGCTTCTCAATCTTGTCCAGCAAGACTTCGCGTGCGACTTCGTCGGTACCGCGCAACTTTGCACCGGCTGTAACAAACTCCACGACTCGCAGCTCCACCACCGCGTTTGCCCCGGCATCAATCGCGGCCTCAAGCCATGGAATGGCTTTGTCGGTCGCCAGCTCGGCTGCGGCACTGAGGAGGAATTGGATGAGCACCCGCGCAGAGTAGTCCAAATTAACGGCGGTCTCGAGGAGATCTCTCCCCTGTATTTCAGTACCTTCGATATCTTGGTCGCTTGGCTGCTGGGGCCAGTATCGAAATCGAGGACCGCTGTCTACGTCGAGCGAGGCAAGAGTCTGGAGTAAGGGCTCCAACTCCCTGAACGGCCGAATGCGGGAGGGCAGGCTATTGCGGTGCTCCCACAGCTTAAAGACAACCTGCGCGCAAGCATCCTGCGCCGAAGCTCGCCCCTCCGGCGAGGCTCGTTCGGCTGCGTCCATGCGCTCAGCGATGAAGTGCGCCATCCACTGCGCAGTTAAGTCGTCTCCAAGTTTGAGCTCGGCAACAAGCCGCTTCCCGAGGTCAATCACGGCTCTTGAGCGATCGAGTGATTCCATCTTCACCAATCAAGTAGTAACGCACGTAGGGCCACGGGTACGGTTCGAACTCGTCCCCGCCCGAATTGTAGCGAGTCGGCCGGCGGCGCACGGATACGCTGAGCACTAGGCAGTGCTCTGGGTGCGCCTTCAACAGTTCGTGCAAGAAACTGCGGTTGCCGCTCAGCCGGGTTCCCGGCACGGTTTCCTGCTCTCGTCCAAGTCCGACGGCTTGTGTCCAGGCTTCGCTGCGAAGGAGCGATCCGGAGGCTGTTACCCAGCGACGCCCATCGTCGGTCAGGTTCAAGCCAAGCTTATCGACGATGGAAGGATCTGGTCTAGGCCCAGGATATTCGAGCTTTTCCCCCCATGGATCGTACTCGTCAATGCCAGTGGACTCGTTCCTGCTGGCTACCCATCCAACCAGCCGGAAAAGGCCCGCCTCCGGTTCATCTGTATCGTCCTCTGATGGGAAGTAAATGCTTCCGGTATCTGAGGCGGTCTGAACTGCAGCGAGCAGCGCAGCGGCACCAGCTCTGTCGACCAGGGCGCTGTAGACCGCGACGGTTTCTTCGTCGTCGTGGTGACCACTACTCCAGTGTCCCCAGAGTACTTGCAGGCCATCATCGGTGAGCAGCTGCCGATCCAGATACTCCGCTGTCACGCTCCAACACCACGTTTTGTCACCATAGCTCTGTGGCTTCGGAGGTGATTCGGTGAAGCATGGATCTCGCCGGTCCGCGATCCAACGACCATCATCGCGAGTCAACAGGCGACCGTCGAGCCACTCCTCGAAATCATCCTTGGGGCCGTCCTCTCTCTTACCGACTTGGTGCGTTCTCAGCAATCTCGCGGCCACAATCATCATCGCATGGTACGAGTGATAGGCGCGAAGATCATCCACACGCGGCTGGGTGCCATGCGAATGGCTAGTGTCGGGGTAGCGGAAGATCTTCCGCTTATAGCGAGCATCGTCCTGAGCGTAGTTGAACTGGACGCCCATCCGCTCGCGCAGTGCCTGTCTCGCGCGAAGCTCGACCGAATTCTGATCGATGCCGAAGGCCCTCCCAAGTGGTGCGAACCAGTAGGGACCGATGTCGATGCCGAAGTAATACTTCTTGTGGTCCGTGGGCGTTGAATCATCCGAAGCTTCATTTTCCCGCGAGTCGCCACGCCATCCTGAATACACAGCAACGGGGAGCTGACTGACGTTGACCGCATCCAAGCCGGCAATGACTTCGGCCGGCACTACCCCGGCTACATGAAGCTCCTTCGTAAGCGTCCGCCGCACCCACGGCCTCTTACGCTTGCGCAGCCGCTTGCTTTCTGATCGGCAGCAGTTCGTCGATGCGGCTATTGGGCCAGGTCGGTAGCTTCTCGAGCGTATCGGCAAGCCAGGTCAGCGGTTCGAAGCCATTGGCGCGCGCCGTGGCGAGCAGGGATTGAACCACGGCGGCACGCTTGCCGGCGGCTTCGGAGCCCGCAAACATCCAATTCTTCTTGCCCAGGGCGATCGGCCGGATGGCGTTCTCGATCGGGTTATTGTCGATCGGCCAATCGCCGCGACTCGCATAGCGCGCGAGCGCCGGCCAGCGCTTCAAGCTGTAGTCGATGGCGCGGGCGAGCGCCGCACCGTCGGCCACGGTCTTGCGGGTCTGCACCAGCCACAGGTACATCGCCTCCAGGCGCGGCTGCGCGTACTGCAGTCGCAGTTCGGCGCGCACCTTGACCGAAACGTCGCGGGCCTGCTCTTCGAGCGCGTACAACTCGCCGATGCGCGCGAGTGCCTCGGCCGCGACCGGGCTCTTGTTCGCCTGGTGAAGCTCGAAGTACTTGCGTCGTGCGTGCGCCAGACAGGCAAGCTCTCCGATGTCGCCACCGAACAGGGCCTTATAGCCCCCGTAGTCATCGACCATGAGCATGCCCTTCCAGCCTTTCAGGAAGGCCTGGGGGTATTGCCCGCCGCGACCGGGCTGGTAATCGAAGATGACGATGGGCGGGTCGGCATCGAGTGTGTTGCTGCGGTAGGCCCACAGATACGCCCGCTTGGTCTTGCCGCGCCCCGGATCAAGTTGTTCGACCGGGGTTTCGTCGGCATGCAACACGTTGCCTTCGCGCAGGCGCTCGATCAGGCGATCGCACAGCGGCGCGAGCGCCACCCCGATCCGCCCGACCCACTCGGCCTGCGTCGAGCGCGGTAGCGGCACCTCGCTGCGCGCGGCGATCTGCTCGATCCGGTACAGGGGCAAATGATCGACGAACTTGCTCACCGTCACCCACGCCAGCAGCCGCGGCGCAGCCATCCCGCCGTCGATGATCGCCGCCGGCACGGGCGCGGCCGACACCGTCTCGCAGCGCCGGCACGCGTACTGCGGGCGGATGTGGCGATGGACGAAGAATTTGGCCGGGATGATGTCGAGCTGCTCGGAGACGTCCTCGCCGATCTTGACCAGATCCTGCCCGCACTGACCACAGGTGCACGATTCAGGTTCGTGGCGATGTTCGATGCGCTCGAGGTGTGCCGGCAGCGCAGGCCGTCCGGCACGCGGGCGCCTCGGGCTCGCCGGCGGCGCCTCGGGCGGAGTCTCGCGCAGCGCTTCGAGGCGGGCTTCGCAGGCGGCCAGATCGGCCGCGAGCGTCTCGTCGAACAGATCCTTCATATCCGCCGCCCGGGCCTCACTGCTGGCGCCGAAACGCAGGCGCTTGAGCACGGCGATCTCATGGACCAGCGCTTCGATCTTGATCTTGCTCAGCTTGAGTTCGGCTTCGAGGCGGGTCACATCAGCCGCCTGCGCGACCCACCTCTGAACCTGCTGCACGAGCTCGGGCGGCAGGTCGAAAGCAGTCAGTTGCGCAGCGGAATCCATGCCGGAATTATACCCGAATAACGCGCTACATCCCAGCATCTACAAGGGTTTCAGGCTCTTTTGCGCAGCGGATCGTGGATGGTTTCGGCGCACCGATCACACCTGCCAGTGGGCCGGTGCCGCGGCGCTCAGGCGCTGCCACTCGACCCCCGCCACGAGCCACTGCCATTGCTCGGCCGACAGCGCAAACACCGCGTTGTCGGCACGGGGCCAGCTGAAGCTGCCCCGATGCAGGCGACGCTGACTCAACCACACCCCGGTGCCGTCCCACACCAGCACCTTCAGGCGCGTGCGCGCCCGGTTGATGAAGGCGTAGGCACTGCCGTCGCACGGGGCGCGCCCCAGGCTGTTCTGCAACCGTGCCGACAGGCCGTCGATGCCCAGACGCATGTCGATCGGCTCGACCGCCAGCCAGATCTGATCGGGCGAGATCATCACGGCGCCTGGTGCGCGAGCACTTCGGACAGCCACGACGCCGACGGCAGCGTAGCGAACTCCAGGCACCAGCCAGACGGGCTACGCAGCGACAGGACCCCCGCCGCCTGCAGCGGCGAGGTGACGCCGACAGGGCGGGCCGCCACCAAGGTCAGGAACGCGTCCGATTTGCGCGCGGCCACCGCCCGTCCCTGGCGCACCCAGTACCCCAGCGACTTCTTGTTCAACCCATGCTCGGCGCTATACGCCGCCTGCGTCTGACCGCTGCGCCGCCACTGCTCCACATGCGCACGCCAGCGCGCAGCGCGCTCGGAATGATGGCTCATCACGACCTCCTGCAAAAAACCAGGAGTGTCCGCAAACCACCTCCGCAATCACAGGTGGGCGCGCCGGACGCTTACGCTCCTTCAAGGTCTGGGCTGCAAAGTGGCGGAGCAGGGCATGCTCTTCGATCGCTGATGCCGTTAGGAATGAGACAAATGGCTGGACGGCAGCGGGCTGGTCGAGCGCGCCGCGCGCGAGGCCGATGAGCAACCACTGGCGGGCGTGCCATTCGTAGAACACCAGCCCTTGGTCGGCGAACGGCGTAGCGGAACCTGTGGATGCGCGCGCCGCGAGCGCTGACAAGAGGTCCATCCAGCCTAATTCCACGCAGGCCCTTACGGCATGTGCGGCCTCCCAGCGTTTGGCCGCGACGGGCGATCCAAGCGCAACCCACAGGTAGCCCGCGAGCGCTTCCCAGCAGGATGACGGAGGTGTCAGGCCGTCGTGCCACGGTCCGTCGCCGTCTTCAGGGCGCAGAACATCTTCCAACAGGTCGAGCCCGAAGTTCAGCACGCCGTCGGCTTCGTCCGTCTTGAGGCAGGAGGCCAAGGGATCCAACAGCAGAAAGAGCTCGCCAGCGTTGAGCGTGGCGACCTGAGCCGTGAACCCCTTCAGGGCGGCGTCCACGATTTCCTTGTCGGTCACGATGCTGCCACCAACTAGGCGCTTGTAGGGAAAGATGCTTCCCCAGCCGCAGCGCCGCGCATATTGAGGGTTGTTTCGACATGCTGCCAGCGTCACGTCGCGTAGGGCGCGGCGAAGCGAAACCAACCTCAGTCCTGATTCAGGAACGGCATCAAGGAGATACCTCAGCTCGAAGATACCGAGGTCCGGCCAGGCGGCAATGGCTTGGACAAACTCGGCCACCTTGCCGGGGCCACTGCGCCGGAAGCCCTGCTTGTAGAACTCTTCAAGCTGGTACGGCGGGTCGAAGGTCCTCAACTCCGCGTAAGCCTGCCTCAGGGCCTCAGAATTCGCGAGATCAACGCCAGCGAACAGCATGTCCCAATCAGGGTCCCTGCGCTGGACGGGGCCGCTCGGGGCACACGTTGTCTCAGACTTCGAGTCCTCCACTGCCGCGGTCGCTCGCGCCGCAGCCAGCAGCCTATCGACGTCCGGCAAGTCGGAACCGTGCGTGCGACCCAGTTCCGAGACACCGGCCCAGGTCTTCTCCGAGTGTGGGTCGACTCGCATGTAGCGATAGCCCACTCGCAGGGCCAGTCGCCGGCGATCAGGGTCGGTTTCCGCCTCGATGGCTCGCTTGACGTCATCGAGACGGTCCCAATCCGCGTTCAGCGCCGACAGTGCAATTGGCGCAAGGGCTGGGAGCCGCCCGGCCCGAACGAGGCTGTACACGGCGATTCTGAGAAGCCGTTCGGCGGAGCCAAAGTCCCTGTCGCGCCAGCGGCTCAGGATGGTCAGCGCCGACGGAGCGCAAAGGCCGAGAAGCGCTTCGACAGTCCTTCGCCAGTCGAAGTGTTTGTCACGGGCGACGTACTCGTAGGTCAACTCGGCGACCCTGGCTAGACGGTACGCGGATTGTGGGCGGGCATGGTTGTCCTCAGCGCTGGCTTCGGCCAAGTGGAGCAGGGCAGACCAGCGATCCAGGTTTTCGTCGCCAATTCGGCTGGAGATTTCGACCGCTCGATCGAAAAAAACCGCGGCCTCGGATCGACTAACGGGAAAAACGGCGCGAGCCAGGCGTTGGTACGCGTCGGTTCTGGCCTCCGCGTCTTCCCGTGACTGCTCAAGCGACTCGTAGGCGGCCACCGCGAGTTCGAGCGCAAGCTCTGACAACGCCTTCGTCCGCGCCGCAATCCTGCACATGGAAGTCAGGGTGTCGGGCCAGAGAAGACCTTGCTTGCTCGCGAGCCAAGTGCGAAGCGAGCCCACCGAACTATCGTCCGTGGCGGCCGCGTCTCGCAATGTGCGTGTCCACTCGATTGCCGCGACCTGTTCGACGTTGAACAGTTTTTGGTAGTCCTGCGACGCAGCGTTTGTGGTTGCCTTGAGCGCGTCCCCAACCGCTTTGCTCAAGTCCGAGGGAATCCGCCCGCAGGCGATTTCCGCGCCCAGCACAAACCAGGGTAGGACGCCTCCGGTCAACCGCTCGAATGCGACGGTGTCAGAGTTCCTGCTGTAGGAGCCTTTGCTCTCCAGGTCCTTGCGGACATCCGGTGGGGCTATTGCGAGCAGAGAAAGCGCCTCGCCGCGCAACGCCGCATCGAGTGCGTAGGCCCTCAGCAATGTCGAGCGGTCCGAACCAAAACGATCCGTGAGGTCTGAAGGTGGCTTGTCCGGCAGATCCCCCTGTGCCAATATGACCTGCGTCACCTACCCCTGACCATTTAGTGAGCAACGAGGTAGGCATGACGACCACCACTCAACCCACGGCATCGATGCACATTCTGAAGACCTCTGCCGATCCGCTCGTCTCGGAAGGCGCCCGTAGGGCGACTGAAGAGACGAGCGGATCGGCGGCGCCGACCGCGCAGCCCGGTGCCAACACCGAGGTCGTGCCGCGCGCCCGACGCCGGCAGTTCTCCAACGCCGACAAGCGGCGGATCCTCGACGCGGCTGACCGTTGCACCCAGCCCGGCGAGATCGGCGCGCTGTTGCGCCGCGAGGGCGTCTACTCATCGAGCCTGAGCACTTGGCGGCGCCAGCGCGAGGCCGCCGAACTGGCTGCACTGGCACCGCAAAAGCGGGGCCCCAAGCCGGATCCCGCCGCCGCCGAAGCGCGCCAGATCGCGCAGCTGATGCGCGAGAACGAACGCCTCAAGAGCCAGCTCGACAAGGCGCACCTGATCATCGAGGTCCAAAAAAAAGTTGCTGCCTTGCTGGGCAGTCCGATCGACGACACGCACGACAAGTCATGATGCGCGGCGCCGAAGAACTTGCCCCGGCCCTTGGCATGGCCGCCGCCTGCCGGGCCGTGGGCCTCTGGCGCGGTGCGCCGGCCCGGGCGCGCGCACGGGCCCACCGCGAAGCCCTGCATGGACCGCACCCCCGCCGCACGGCACGGCCCCGTCCGCCGCTGGCGCTCGCCCCCCTCGAGCGCAAGGAATTGCTCGAGGTGCTCAACAGCGAGCGCTTTTGCGACATGGCGCCGGCGGCCATCCATGCCACGCTGCTCGACGAGGGGCGCTATCTGGGCTCGGTGCGCACCATGTACCGGGCGCTCGCCGCCAACGGCGCCACGCGCGAACGCCGGCGTCAGCTCACCCATCCGGCCTATGCCAAGCCGGAATTGCTGGCCACCGCGCCCAATCAGGTCTGGTCCTGGGACATCACCAAGCTCAAGGGGCCGGCCAAATGGACCTGCTTCCACCTTTACGTGATCCTCGATATCTTCAGCCGCCACGTCGTGGGCTGGCTGATTGCCGAGCGTGAAAGTGGCGAGCTGGCCGAACAGTTGATCGCCGAGACCGTGTCCCGCCACGACATCGCGCCCGGCACCCTCACGCTGCATGCCGATCGCGGGGCCAGCATGCGCTCCAAGCCCGTGGCCGCCTTGCTGGTCGATCTGGATATCACCAAGAGCCATAGCCGCCCGCACGTCTCGGACGACAACCCCTACTCGGAATCGCAATTCAAGACGATGAAGTACCGTCCAGACTTCCCCGCACGCTTCGGCAGCCTCGCCGACGCCCGTGCCCACTGCCAGACCTTCTTCACCTGGTACAACACCGAGCACCGGCACTCGGGCATCGGCTACATGACGCCGAGCAGCGTCCATTACGGCCAGGCGTATGCCGCGCATCTGCTCCGTCAGGACACTCTCGATGCAGCCTTCCTCGCCAACCCGAAACGTTTCAAGGGGCGCCGCCCTGAGCCCCCCGCGCTGCCCAGCGCCGTCTGGATCAACCCACCCGCAACGGAGACAAACGACGACCCGAACACCCTGGCTTCCCCAGTAAATTCATGAAGCACGGTGACGCAAAGTCATTGACACGTTCCGGATAGCGACGCAGAATCTCTGCCCAGGCGGCATCCTCACGCGGAAGAACGCGCAGAGCTTCCGATATGGCGGCCGTGACAGCGTCTAGCACGTCCCAACGAGAGTCCCATTGAGCCAGCTCCTTGAATTGAACCCGCGGGTCGGCTAAGGCACGCATGAGCCGCGCTACCGGCTCTGCCGGAAGGGCATGGCCGACCCGACACGCTTCGGCCACCAAGCCCAGCATCAGCCAGGTGTCTTTCGCGCCATGCGTTGCCAGCGCGTCGAGTTGCTCGTATCGGCCGAGGTCCAGGAGGCGCCGCGCTAGCCGCTTGCTTGCCGGCAGAGCAATGTGCCGTGGCTTCCAGCGACTGAGGAACCTTGCGGCTTCCTCTGGTCCCCATGCTAGCAGTTGGGCCATTGCAAGTTCAGCTCGATCCGCATCGTCGACCCGCTCGTCCTCGCGCTCCTTCGCAGGCCGCCGTGCCCACGCAAACAGCCAGTCGAGCGCCATGCGCAGTCGGCTGCGGGCCTCGGCCAAGAACTCGTTGCGGCCCGAGAGCAAGCCGGCGTCGTAAGCATGGTGTGCGCCCATCCAACTCCCGCCGAACGTGCGCCGCGACACCAGTTCGTCGATCCGGTCAGGGGCAAGTAGGGCGGCCGCGAGGTCAGTGTTGTCTTGGATCAGGCGCGTCTGGCGCACCTCACCAGCCGACTCGCCGCCCGTCTTCAAGGCCAACTTCGCCGCCGCCGCATACTGTCCTCTCTGCAAGCAGGCTTTGAGCGCGAAGGTCAGCCGCTGGATTTCCACGTCCCGCCGCTCCAGTGGATTCGAGGTCGGTAGGCCGTCTTCCGACAGCGTCAGTTCGACCAACTCATCTATGAGCCCGGCCGCAAGGAGCAGTTGCGGCAGGGTCGAGGCAACGTAAGCGCTACTTGCTGCGAGCGGCCTCAAGCGCTGCAGGAATGTCGCCAAGTTCGCCGCGTTGGGCTTGAACCGTTCACGAAACCATGTCTCGGCCGGTTCATCGAGAAAGTGGAGGCTGCTTCCTTTGACGAGCAGCGGTCGTCCGAGGTCAAACGCAAAGCTTCGAACGGCGCTCTCGGGCGTGCCGGAGATTTGAGCCAGTACCGAAATGGGTACCAGCGGACGAAGCACTGCCAGTGCTTGGCAGATGAGATCGATCTGCATCGACTCCACATGGCCGATCCGGTCCTTGAGCCTGTCAATGGCGTTTTGCAGCAACTCCCCGATGGCTCGGTCGACCGTGGACGGTGTCGGGCCGAGTTCCCGGAGCATCTCGTCGATGGGGCGCTTGCGACTCAGTGCCAAGGCCTGGAGCCGAGGGTTGGAGCTGCTGAGGAACGCGAACTCGGCGGCTTCGGCGTCGGTTGCCTGTGGATAGAAATGCCGCAAGTGGATCGTCGTTTCTGCCTGGCTAAAGGGGCGCAGTTCGATCTGCTTGGCCTCGGGAGGCGCGTCGAGGCGCCATCGGCGATGTGACCCTGTCCCCGTTTGATGGACGCCATCAAGGGCACTGCGGCAGCAAGTTATCCACGGGCGCGCGCCTGCGGCGCCTCATACGCAGGCAGAGCGCGCGGCGGTGGATAACTTGCGATGCTGTCCGGTTGAGTGTTCGGTTGCTGCATTGCCCACCTCCTTTCGAATTGGACCGGACTGTCGTAATCAAGTGCGCTGTGCCGACGTTCGGTGTTGTAGTAGCCGATGTACTGGGTTAGATCGTCGATCGCCTGTTGGCGTGTGGCGTAGTGTTCGTCATAGACCCGTTCGACCTTGAGCGTGCCGTTGGCCGACTCCATCGGTGAGTTGTCGTAGCAGTTCGCGCGCCGGCTCATCGACACCGTGATGCCTTGAGCATCGAGTACCTCGCGATAGTCGTGCGCGCAGTACTGGCTGCCGCGATCGGAGTGGTGCAGCAGGCCGGCGGGCGGCCGTCGCATGCCCAGCGCTAGGGCCAGCGCCGCCATCGTGAGCTGCGTGTCGATGCGATCGCTCATCGCCCACCCGACCAGCCGGCGACTGAACAAGTCCATCACCAGCGCGACGTACAACCACCCCTCGTCGGTGCCGACGTAGGTGATGTCGGTCACCCATTTCTGATTCGGCGCACTCGCGCTGAAATCGCGCTCGAGCAGGTTCGGCGCTACCGGCAGGCTGTGGCCCGAATCGGTCGTGCGCACAAAACGGCGCCGCCGGCGTGCTTGCAAGCCCTCGCGCAGCATCAGCCGGCGTACCCGCTTGTGATTGACCGGAAAGCCCGCAGCGCGCAGATCGCGGGTGAGCCGCGGACGCCCGTACTTGCCCCGATGGTGTGCATGGCATGCGTGCAGCATCACCACCAGCTCCTCGTCGCGGCGCACCCGCGCCGATGGCCCGCGACCCCGCCACGCGTAGAAGCCGCTGCGCGAGACCTCGAGCAGCACACACATGCGCGTCACCGGCCAGCGCACCGACTGTTGCTCAATCCACGCGTACTTCACCGCGACTCCCTGGCAAAGTACGCCGCCGCCTTTTTTAGAATCTCGTTGTCGAGCTTGAGTCGCGCGTTTTCTGCCCGCAGCCTACTCAACTCGGCTTGTGCGTCATTGACGGGCGCCGCCGCCGCTCGCCTGGCGAGCGGCTTGCCACGCCGCGCCCGGCGCACCCAGTTGCCCAGCGTCTTCGGCGAAATGTCCAGACTGCACGCCACCTCGCTCGCGCTGCGTCCAGCCTCCATCACCTGACGTACCGCCGCCTCGCGAAATTCCACCGTATAGACCCGCTTCGGTATCCTCGTTTTCATCTCACGTTCCTCCATGAAGCCTTAGAGCCGCACTTCATGGCGTCCGTTTTTCGGGGGCAAGCTCAATGTGTCCTGCAGGTGAAGACGAGTCTGATGCCGTCAGGGAGGGGTGTGCGGATCAGGTCTCGGACGAAAGCCGTGTCGCCATGCTCTTCTCCGGCCATGTCTGCATTGTCCGCAGCATCAATGATGAGGCACAGGCTTGCCTGCGGATGTCTTGCCTGCAGTAACCCGATGGCCTGCCCGAGCCTGCCGCTGAAAGCCCGCATGAAGCGCTTGCCGTCTGCGTTCGCGGATGGGATCAACGGGTGACACAAACCCTGGGCCGCGAGCTCGTTCGCAATCTGCGGGAGCGCGTCGCGGTGGCGGTGCCTGAAATGAAGCGTGTTGCGGTAGAGGCCATCACCGAAGCAGTCATAGAGCACCGCGACAGAGCCGATTGGCATTGATTTCGCCAGGCTCAACGCAAGAACCGATTTACCAACCCCTCCATCGGCATGCAGTACGATCGGATGCTTCGCTAGGAAAAGCGCCTCGCGGATGTCGGCTTCCTGCTCCCGAGGTAGCATCTCGGAGGGGCCAACGATCAGGCAAGGCGCTGGCAGGAGATCTGTCTCCGAGACCTTCAGCGCGCGCAGCACGTCGTGCCGTCGAATCGCAGGATCTTCGGCAAACTCGGATGTTGCTTTGCATGCAACCAGTTCCTTGAGTTGAACTGGAGTGTCGTAGTCGGCTTCAGCCAGGTAGATGCTGACGTCCTGGGCCAGCAGGTTCCGTTGGGTCCATAGGCCCGGCTCGCCGCCGTCCGCAGAGAAGATCTGGAAGAAATCCGACGCTTCAGAGCCACCGAGTTCCGTGTATCGAAGCAGGGTGCTCTGGATCTTCGGATGGCGTGGAGTTCGCGCATTGGCCAGGTCTTCCAGGGCTTGCTGGACCTTTTGATCGATCGGCCGGTTGGTGGTGAAGCTAAACCTGACCTTCTGCTTAAGGGTCGCTGCCGGAATCTTCCGGCGGAGGCTGACATAACGCTTCGCAAAGCCTCTTAGCGTCTTATCAAAACCGCTTGCCGTCCAGGGTTCCTGGGGATGCTTGGTCGAGTGTTTTAGCTGGATGTACTGAACGAACCGGGCGTCCTCCAACGTTTCGCTACCGTAGTAGAGGCCGACGTCAATCAGTTCGTCGCCGTCTTCCTCCGAGGCCGCGCCCTCTGAGGTCGATGCCCCCTCGATCGATACCGCAACGAGGTCGCCCGATCCGGGCAATAGGGCGAGGCAGTGGCGTGCAGCCCAATGGTAGTGGAACTGATCCCCGTCGCGGCTCGGCCGCACCAACTCATCACTCGCCATATTCTTGGTTGCTCGTCCTCGTGAGTTGGCAAGTTTAGCGGAACGCTCGCACTCCTCTTGCCGACTGAACCATTGGCGGCTGAACTACCATGCAGAACGGTATGCAGACACCCCTTGTCTTTCCCTGCTTGGCTACATCATGCACGCTGGTTGTCCGCATGGAATATCCCAGCGAAGTGAGCCAGCGCCGGATACCCGGCGCAGACCGGATACTGGTCATCATGATTTGAAGTCCTGCACATAGGGGTCGGAAGGGTAAGTTCAGGGAAAGGAAGTCCTCCCACTCAGCTCGCACCTCGCCCCCGGTTTGAATGGCTGCTGTGCGCTTCACGGCCGCCGCTCATACAGCGTAAGCCGCTGGCGGCAATGGCCGAGAACCCGCCGCACCCGCCTCACGTCCGCAACACGCTATACCGCCTGAACAACTCCATCGGCAGCGCCCGCTCCAGCCGCCAGGTGATCGAGAGTGGCCGATCTCCCTCCCACCGCTCCATGCTCACCGGCCCCAGCGCCCTGTACGCCTGTCCGCGTGCTTCCCGCACGAAAAGCTGGAACCGCCAGCCGTTGCCCGGCGATTCGCAGTAGCGGCACCCGGCCGGGGTATCGGGTCCGGCGGTGTTCTGCGATTGCCAGTGGAAGAGATCCGGGCTGATGGCGTAGTCGTGGTAGGCGAGCATCTGGACGCGGCGCTGGGCGGTGCACCGCGCCGGGTGCTGGCGTAGTAGCGCAGTTCCGCGGTGAGGCGCCGCCAGGTCTGCCGGCTGATCTGGCGCAGGCCGGTGAGTACCTGTTCGCGCGCGACGCGGTCGAACTGGATGTGGCAGCCGGGCGGCAGCGTGGTGAAGCCGCTTTCCACCGCCTCGATGAGTTGCTGGCGGTTGAGGCCGGTGATGGCGCGATAGAGCACGTCGAAGCGGAAGTCGTTCTGCAGCCGGCCGACGAAATCCAGCACCAGGCAGCTGTCCTTGCCGTCGGCGAGGCGCAGGCCGCGGCCGAGCTGCTGCTGGAACACCACCGGGCTCTGGGTGGGGCGCAGGAAGAGCAGGGTGTTGGCTTCCGGGATGTCGACGCCTTCGTTGTAGAGATCGACGGTGCACAGCACTTTCAGCGTGCCGGCGGCGAGTTCTCGCGGGGCGCGTTCGCGCTCGTCGCGCGGTGTGGCGCTGGTGATCGCGCGCGCCGGCAGGCCGGCGGCGTCGAAGCAGGAGGCCATGAAGTCGGCATGGGCGATGTCGACGCAGAAGGCGATCGCGCGCATGGCGGCGTGGTCGGCCACGTATTCGCGCACGGCCTGGGTGACGCGCCGGGCGCGGGCGTCATTGCCGCTGATCACCTTGGCGAGCTGGCCGAGCTCGCCGGGCTGGTTCCAGCGGATGGCGCTGAGATCGGTGCTGTCGTTGGTGGCGTAGTACTCGAAGGGGGCGAGCAGTTGCTGGTCGAGCGCGTCCCACAGGCGCAGCTCCACCGCCGGGCTGCCGTCGGGGCGGGCGTCGAAGTAATGCAGCACCGAGCGCCCGTCTGCGCGTTCCGGCGTGGCGGTGAGGCCGAGCAGGTAGCGCGGGCGGATCTGGTTGGCGAAGGCGTCGAACTGGCTCGCCGGCAGGTGATGGCATTCGTCGATGACCACGGTGTTCCAGTAGTCCGCGCCGTGGCGCGCGAGCAGTTCGCGGGCGGCGACCGACATGATGGTGGCGAAGAGATGCTCGCTGCCCTCGGGCTCGGCGCCGTCGGCCAGCAGCTCGCCGAAGGCGGGCGCGCGCAGTACCTGGCGGTAGGTTTCCATGGCCTGGCGCAGCAGTTCGACGCGGTGGGCGACGAAGAGCAACCGCGGCCGGCCGCCCTGCTGCTCGCACAGGCGCTTGTAGTCGAAGGCCGCGACCACGGTCTTGCCGGTGCCGGTGGCGGCGACCACGAGATTGCGCGCGCGGCCGTGGCGGCGTTCGGCAGCCAGACGGTCGAGCATCGCCTGCTGGTAGCTCTTGGGCTGCAGGTCGAACCAGGTGGGGGTGGCGATGGTCTCGGCGCCGCCGCCTTTGTTGCCTTTAGCCTGCTGCAATGCGCGGCGCAGCTTCTGGCTGTGGCTGTCGTCGCGCGGATCGAAGCGCTGAAACTCGGGATCGTTCCACAGGGTTTCGAAGTGCGCTTCGGCCGCGGCGAAGAGGTCGGCCTGTCCGGCTTGGGTGAACTTCACCGTCCATTCCACGCCGCCGAGCAGCGCCGCAGCCGAGAGGTTGGCGCTGCCGACGAAGGCGGTGCCGAAGCCGGTGGCGCGGTGGAAGAGCCAGGCCTTGGCGTGCAGGCGGCTGCGCCGGCCGTCGAGTGAGATGCGCAGCTCGACGCCGGGCAGGCCGGCGAGTTCTTCGACCGCGCGCGCTTCGGTGGCGCCGGTGTAGGTCGTGGTGATGACGCGCAGCCGGGTGCGCGGCTGGCCGTCGGCGCCGACTGCGGTGGCGGCGTCGAGCACATCGCGCAGCTTGCGCAGCCCGCTCCAGGTGATGAAGCTGACGACGATGTCGACGCGATCGGCCGAGCCCAGCTCGGCGCGCAGCTCGGCGAACAGAGACGGGTCGGCGCGGCCGGCGGTGAACAGCCACGGCGCGACCAGGCCGGTCGGTGGGTGCGCCGGGCGGGCGTTGTTGCGATAGATCGCGCGCAGGGCGAGGACCGGCGCGCTCCAGTCGCTGGCCGGTGTATCGCTGCGCCGCAGATGGGCGAGCAGGCCGTTGATGAGGGCGAGCTCGCGCTCTTCGCGCGCGCTGTCGTCTTCAGCCTCGGCCGCCTGGTCGAGCAACTCGGGCAGCAGTCGGGTGAGCACTTCGGTGAGGCGTTGTCGCCGTGCGGTGCCGGTGAGGTGCTCGATATCGGCCTGACCCGCATCGCGCAACTGCAGCGCGAGCGTGCGGATGCGCTCGTCGAGGAGCAGATCGTAGAGCCCGTTGGGAAGATGGGCCATGGATGCGGGATCGCTACAGCGGTGCGACTACAGTGGGTATCGTCAAAGCATACTTTAGCGGGGCTTGCACGAGCGCCATGGTCTGGGCCGGACGGCCCGGCATCGATGGGGCTTTGTCGCGTGTGCGTACCATCGTCCGGTGCCGGCGTTCGGGCGGACCATCGCCTCGCTGCCGCGCTATTCCCTTCAGGCCAGGTGCCAGCGAGTCTTCGGCAATGACGACATTGTGATGTATCCTCGAGCGCCTCACCTCCTAAGGAGTTGTCATGGACGTTGCCGTCAGCAACCTGGTCAATGTCGCCGTGCAGATGCAGCAGGCGAATGTCGAGCACGAAAAACAGGCCACGATCCTGAAGAAGGCGCTGGACGCACAGTCCTCGGTGACGCTGCAGCTGCTGCAGGCCGTCGCTCCGCCTCCCGCACTGGCCACCGAAGGCGTGCAGGGCACGCGGATCAATACCTACGCTTGAGAACGGGGTCGGGAAAAGAGGCGCTGATTTCCGCCTTTCCCGCTGACTTGGCCGCGCCGGGAGTGCGGGAATTTCCGCCAGACCCTGCCGAAAATCGACCATGTCCTTCGACAACACGATCTCCCTGCAAACGCTGATCGACGAGGTGATGCCTCAGCTTGCAGCGGCGGAAACGCTGCTGCACAACACCCTGCGCTCGATCCTCGCCGTTACCCGCGATCCCGCCCAGCGTGCCCGCTGCGAGCAGCAGCAAGAGGCGCTCGACCTGGAGCTGTTCCGCATCCGTCTCAACTTCGACAGCCTGCTCCGGCGCCATGCCGGGGCCGTGGCGGCAATGGCCGGTGGCGGTGCCCGCGATGCCGGCCCGGTGCTGCAGCTGGATTCTGCCGAGGCCGAAGCGGTGCGCAGCGCCCGCCGGTTGTGCGAAAAGATCAAGGCGCTGTGAGCGGGCACACCCGACCCCCGATGACCCCCGCCGAGGCGCAGCGCGTGCGCGCCGATTTCGCTAGCTGAACGGCGTCGGGCTCAGGCCGGCATCCACCTGAGGAGCTTTTCGAGGCGCTGCGGTTCTTGCTGCAGATCGCTGAGGGTGTATTTGCCGAGCACGGCGAGGAAGGCTTCCTGCGCCTCGAGCATGATGTGGTTCAGCCGGCATGACGGCAGGATCCGGCAGGTCGGCTCGTGGCAGTTGATCGGGGTCAGCGTTTCCTCGACGGCTTCGACGACGCTGCGCAGGTTGATTTTGCTTGCCGGGCGGTTGAGGCGGATTCCGCCGCCCTTGCCGCGGATCGTTTCGACATAACCCAGCCGCGCCAGGTGATTCACGATCTTGACCAGGTTGTTGCGGGGGATGTCGAAATGCTCCGACACGATGGAAATCGTGACGAGTTCGGCCGGCTTCTGCAGTCCGAGAAAAATCAGCGTGCGAAACGCGTAGTCGGTGTATCGGGTCAGCTGCATCGCGCTCTCTCGGCAGGTCTCAGGGGCTGGTGTCGCCCCGGTTTCCGCTCCTGGCGGTTCGGCTCATGGGCCGGGTAGCCGGAGTCGCGCGCAAGCGTACCACGGGCGCTGAAATAGGTGTATTTCGGACCCACCTTTATGCCGCACGCAGGGCGCGCCGGCTCCGCCTTTGTTGCACCGCCCCCCGCCGGCCGAGTGGATCGACGAGGGGGCGGGCGCGGCTCAGAGCAGTGCTGGCAACTGCTGCAGCAGGGCTGCGCCATTGCTCAGATGGACTCCGGTAACGACGTAGCCGACCAGTTCGCCGTCGCCGTTGTGCGCCTTGCCGGTGAGGCCGCTTTCATCGCCCTCGACGGTCCAGCTGAGGCCGTCCGTGACCGTGCGGCCGCCGACCTGGATCGGCAGGGCCGGCGTTTTGACGACGGTCGGCATTGCCGGCAGGCATAGCGGGGTAGGCTCGCCGGCAAGCGTTTTTGCGAGCGCCTGGGCGGACAGCGCCAGCGGCTGCATGAAGGGCAGCACGAGCCCCTCGATTTCGGCGCAGTCGCCCAGGGCGTAGATGTGCTCGGCGCTGCTTCTCAGATACGAGTCGACCTGGATGCCCCGGTTGATCCTGAGCCCGGCCGCGCCTGCAAGCGCCGTGCGGGGACGCAGGCCTGCGGCGGCGATGACGGTGTCGATCTCGACGGTCGTCCCGTCCGAGAGTTGCGCCGTGATTGCGCCGCCGCTCGAGTCGAGGGCGGTGACGCGGTGGCCGAGGTGGAGGCGGCAACCTTTCTGCGCCAGCGTCGCTTCGAGGTGCCGGCTGACGAATTCGGGCAACAGCTTGGCGAGCGAGTGCGGCGAAGAGTCGGTCAGCCAGACCTGCTGCCCGCCTTCGGCGAGATCCAGTGCGATCTCGGTGCCGACCAGGCCGGCGCCGATGACCAGCACGCGCTCTCCGGCGCTGACGTGGCGCAGGTAGTTTTCGTAATCGGCGAGGTTGTTGAGGGTGATCATCCGATCGGTGGCGTTGCCTTCGAGCGGAGGAATCCAGGGGTTGGCGCCGAGGGCCAGGACGAGATCGCGGTAGGGCAGCGTTTCAGCTCCGATCCGTACCGTTTTCCGCTGCTGGTCGATCGCGTCCACCCGGGTATGGGGCCGGATCGTGATGCCGAACTCATGGGCCAGCTGTGCCGCCGTGCGCTCGACGAAGTCGGCGGCGCCGAGCTTGCGGCTGAAGCCATGGACCAGCTGCGGTTTGGAATAGTCGGCGCCGTCGTCGGCGGTGACGACGACCACCGGCGTGTGCGGATCGAGGGCGCGGAACGCGCGCACCAGCTGGTAGGTCGCGCTGCCGCCGCCGACGATCACGACGGGGGCGGAGTGCGCTGCCGCGGCGGTGGTCGCGCCGGCGCCGTTGGGCATGCGGTGCAGCGGTTCGAACACGGATTTGCCGAGGAAGCACTCCGGGCAGAGGAAGGTGTCGGGAAGGTCGGACCACGGGGTGCCGGCGGCGATGCCTTGCGCCGGGCTGCCTTGTGCGGGGTCGTAGGTCCAGCCGCAGACCCGGCAGCGCATCGCGCTCGCGCTCTGCGGCAGGGTATTCCTGACTGCGGCGGCGGCAGGTTTCGGGGCGGGGCGTGCCGGTGCCGGCTGCGTCGCGGCCGCTGTCCGCTCGATGACATTCGCCGGCTCCGCGCCGCCGCGCCATTCCTGCGCGATGCGCTGGCCGAAGGCGACGCAGTCGGCGAGGGCGTCCTCGGTCGGCTTCCACAGGGCCTTGATGCCGCTGGCGACATTGAAGCCGGCCTCTTCGAGGCGCTCGCCGATGCGGTCGACGGCGCCGCCGTTCCAGCCGTGGCTGCCGAACGGGGAGGCGTATTTGCCGCGGAAGCGCAGCCCGCGCATTTCCTCGAGCAGCGCCGCCACTTGCGGGAGCATGCCGTTATTGACGGTGGGCGAGCCGATCAGCACGCCTTTCGACTTGAACACCTGAGTCAGGACGTCGTTCTTGTCGGAAAGGGCGAGGTTGAACATCTTGACTTCGACCGTCGGGTCGGCGGCGCGGATGCCGCGGGTGATCGCTTCCGCCATGTGGCGGGTGCCGTTCCACATCGTGTCGTACACCAGGGTGATCTGGTTTTCCTGGTAATCGTCGGCCCACGCCAGGTATTGCTCGACGATCTGCGCCGGATTGTCGCGCCAGATGACGCCGTGGGCCGGGCAGATCATGTCGAGCGGCAGGTTGAACGACAGCACTTCCTTGATTTTTGCCGTCACCAGCGGGCTGAACGGCGTCAGGATATTGGCATAATATTTGAGGCACTCGGCGCGCAGCTCGTCCTGGTCCACGAGGTCGTTGTACATCTTTTCGCTGGCGTAGTGCTGGCCGAACGCGTCGTTGCTGAACAGCACCGCGTCCCCGCTCAGATACGTCAGCATGCTGTCCGGCCAGTGCAGCATCGGTGCTTCGACGAATACCAGCTGCTTGCCGTTGCCGAGGTCGAGCGTGTCGCCGGTCTTGACGATGCGGAAGTTCCAGTCCTTGTGGAAGTGCCCTTTGAGCGATTTGACGCCATTCTCGGTGCAATAGATCGGGGTGTCGGGAATTCTTGCCAGCAATGCCGGCAGCGCACCGCTGTGGTCGATCTCGGCGTGGTTGGCGATGATGTAGTCGATCCGGTGGAGATCGATTTCCTTTTCGAGGTTGTCGACGAACTCCTGGGCGTAGAGGCTCCAGACGGTATCGATCAGTGCGACTTTTTCCTCGCGCACGAGGTAGCTGTTATAGCTCGAGCCTTTGTGCGTCGAGTATTCCGCGCCGTGAAACTCACGCAGCTCCCAATCGAGCTTGCCGACCCAGGTAATGTTGTTTTTGACCACGAAAGACATTCCATGCTCCTTATCCGGTGAGGACTCTTGCAGGGCCTTTCGCGGCACAAGAGTCTAGTACATGTATATAAGATGAAACTTTTATGGCTGTTCTGTGCAGCTTTCCTGCTTTGTCGCGAAACATCGCGCCAAATGGATGGGGTTGGAACGAAGCCTGGAAACCCGCCTAAACCCTGTAAACAGTGCATTATCGGTCGATTGTGGCGATCGTGTGCACGCCTTGATGCAAGGGATGAGTCAGTCGGTAACTAGCAGGTAGCCCGGAATCGATGGTTGAAGGCTAACAGAAGATGCATTTAAAAAGCAACAATAAAATGTTCGATGCTCAACTGTTTGAATGAAAGCGCTGTCCGGTCGCCCTGCCGGAATGTGCTGGCGGTGCCGAAGCCTCTGCGCCGGGTGCGGCTCCGCCGCCGCGGCATCCATGCTTTTTACGTATCCGCGGCGGAGAAGATGGCGTGCTCTGCGACGTATCGTGACAGATGGTCGCGGAACGCCGCGGCGGCAGGCGAGAGCGAGCGGCCGTTGCGGGTGAAGATGTAGAAGCGGCGGAAGACTTCCGGGGCAACGAGCGGGCGCATCCTCAGGCCATACAGGCGGACGAGCGAAGCGGCATAGGGAATGCAGATCGTCGCCCCGAGCCCGACCGAAACCATGCTCAGTGCGGTCGACATGAAGGTCACGGTGGCGTTGGGGTTGAGATCGAGCTCGCGCATCGCGTTGTGAAGATCGGTCGACAGGCGCTCGGTGAACTGGCCCTGCAGGGTGATCAGCGGGTAGCTGGCGAGTTCGGCCCAGCGCACCGACGCGGCGTTCGCCAGCGGGTGGTCGCGGTGAAAAACCGCATGGAAGGGCAACTCGAAGAGCAGCGCCGCGTCGATGTCGGAATTCGGGTCCCGCTCGGGGCCGACGCCCAGGTCCACCTCTCCCGAAAAGACCCGTGAAGTCACGCTCTCGACCGCGCAGTCGATGAGCCGGATGGTGATGTCCGGACAGTCGCGCGCAAACGCAGCGATCACGTCCGGCAGCAGCGTGCACGCCATCAACTGGGGGGCCGCGATGCGCACCACGCCCCGTTTCAGCGCCTTGATGTTTGCAACTTCGTCGAGGGCACCGTCGAGGTCGACGAGGATCTTCTCGATGAGCGGATGGATCCCGCGGCCGACCTCCGACAGCTGGATCCGCCGTGTGCTGCGATCGAACAGGCGAACGCCCAGGACCTGCTCCAGTTCCTTGATCAGCCCGCTGAGGGCCGACTGTGTGATGTAGAGGCTCTCGGCGGCGAGGGTGAAGCTCCCGGTCCGGGTGACGGCAAGGAAGGCACGGAGCTGCCGCAGCGTTACATTCATTGGCTTATCCGATAAGTAAATATGAAAAAGTCGTTTGAATGATAAAACCGTTTCGACTTTAATGGAGTCGTGACTTATGCGGCAATAAACGCAACCTCCCCTTGCCGAGGGGACGTTTACAGAGAGAGGAGACTGCAATGACCCCGATCGTGAAAAAGATCCACCACGTGGCCTACCGCTGCACCGACGCGCTCGAGACCGCGCGCTGGTACGAAAAGCATCTCGGCATGAAGCTGGTGCTGTCGATCGCCGAGGACGCCGTGCCTTCCACCGGCGAGCCCGATCCCTACATGCACATCTTCCTCGACGCCGGCATGGGCAACGTCCTCGCTTTCTTCGAGCTGCCCACCTGCGCGCCGATGGGGCGCGACCAGAACACCCCGGTGTGGACCCAGCACCTGGCGCTGCAGGTCGAGTCGGTGGAAGTGATGATGGCGGCCAAGACCCGCCTCGAGGCCGAAGGCATCGAAGTCGTCGGTCCCACCGACCACGCCCTGTTCCAGTCGATCTACTTCTACGACCCCAACGGCCACCGCCTCGAGCTCGCCGCCAACACCGCCTCGCCGAAGATGTACGAGGCCCTCGACCAGGTGAAGTGGGCGATGCTGGAAGAGTGGGCGCAGACGAAGAAGGCGCCCAAGCATGCCGCCTGGATGCACGACGGCAGCTACAAGGAGATGTTCAAGTGAAGCTTGCCACCCTCAAGCACGGCGGCCGCGACGGCACCCTGGTCGTCGTCAGCCGCGACCTCACCCGCTGCCGCGCGGTGCCGGCGATCGCACGCACGCTGCAGGCCGCGCTCGACGACTGGGCGGCGTGCGAGCCGCAGCTGCGCCAGGTGTACGAGGCAGTCAACAGCGGCGCGGTCAACACCCAGCCCTTCGACCAGGCCGCCTGCGCCTCGCCCCTGCCGCGCGCCTACCAGTGGGCTGACGGCTCGGCCTACCTCAACCACGTCGAACTGGTGCGCCGCGCGCGCAACGCCGAAGTGCCGGCGAGCTTCTACACCGACCCGCTGATGTACCAGGGCGGCTCGGACAGCTTCATCGGCCCGCGCGATGCGGTGGTGGCCGCCGAGGCCTGGGGCATCGACTTCGAGGCCGAAGTCACCGTGGTCACCGGCGACGTGGCGCTGGGGGCGAGCCCGGAAGAGGCGGCGCAGGCGATCCGGCTGGTGATGCTGGTGAACGACGTCAGCCTGCGCAACCTGATTCCGGCCGAGCTGGCGAAGGGCTTCGGCTTCTTCCAGAGCAAGCCCGCTTCGGCCTTCAGCCCGGTGGCGGTGACGCCCGACGAGCTCGGCGCGGCGTGGAAGGACGCCAAGGTGCACCTGCCGCTGGTGGTGCATCTGAACGACAAGCTGTTCGGCAAGCCCAACGCCGGCGTGGACATGAGCTTCGACTTTGGCCGGCTGGTCGCCCACGTGGCCAAGACGCGCGAACTCGAGGCCGGCTCGATCATCGGTTCGGGGACGGTATCGAACAAGCAGGGCGACCTGTGGGGCTCGTCGATCGAGCACGGCGGGGTCGGCTACTGCTGTCTGGCGGAGCTGCGCACCTACGAGACGATCGAGCAGGGCGAGCCGGCGACCCCGTTCATGCGTGACGGCGATACCGTGCGCATCGAGATGTTCGATCGCGAGGGCCGCAGCGTGTTCGGCACGATCGAGAACCGGGTGGCGGCGCTCGGGGGCTGAGGCAATGAAGCTCTACACCTACTTCCGCAGCTCGGCCGCCTACCGCGTGCGGATCGCCCTCCACCTCAAGGGGCTGGAGTACGAGGCGGTCCCGGTCCACCTGACACGCGACGGCGGGGAACAACGTCGGCCCGAGTATCTGGCGCTGAATCCGGCTGGCCTGGTGCCCGCGCTGGAGGATGCGGGGCGGGTGCTGACGCAGTCGCTCGCGATCATCGAGTATCTGGACGAGATCCATCCGCAGGCGCCGCTGTTGCCCGCGCAGGCGCTCGACCGGGCGCGCGTGCGCGAGATCGCCCAGATGATCGGCTGCGACATCCACCCGATCAACAACCTGCGGGTGCTGCAGTACCTCGGGCGGGAGTTCGCTGCCACCGAAGCGCAGCGCAATGCGTGGTACCGGCATTGGGTGGAGCTCGGCCTCGCCACGGTCGAGGCCCGCCTCGCCGGCGACGGGCACAGCGGGGCGTTCTGCCATGGCGACCGCCCCGGCCTGGCCGACTGCTGCCTGGTGCCCCAGGTGTTCAACGCCCGGCGTTTCGACTGCGACCTCTCGGCGATGCCGACGGTGCGCGCAATCGCCGCCCGGTGCGAGGAACTGGAGGCGTTCCGGCGCGCGGCGCCGGCGGCGCAGCCCGATGCTGAGTGAGGCCTGGTCGGGTGGTCCGGTAACGGCCGCGTCCGGCGCGCGCGGGAAGGCGCGCCTCGAATCGGATTCGCATACGAATGAGTTCCATGAATGATGACTGATCAAGCTCTCTGGACCCCCTCTGCCGAGCGCGTGGCGAACGCCACCGTCACCGCCTTCCGCCTCGCGGCCGAGCAGCGCTGGGGCGTGTCCCTGCCTGACTACGATGCGCTGTACGCGTGGTCGGTGGCGCAGCCCGGGCAGTTCTGGGTCAGCGTGTGGGACGGCGAGGGCGGCAGCGGCGGCGTCATCGGTGCGCGCGGCGAGCGCGTGCTGGTCGACGCCGATCGCATGCCCGGGGCGCAGTGGTTCCCCGACGCGCGGCTGAACTTCGCGCAGAACCTGCTGCGCGCGCGCGACGACCAGGATGCGATCGTGTTCTGGGGCGAGGACCGGGTGCACAACCGCCTCACCCGCGCCGAACTGTACCGGGCGGTCGCCCACTTCGCCGCCGCCCTGCGCGCCCAGGGCGTGGTCGCCGGTGACCGGGTCGCGGCCTACATGCCGAACCTGCCCGAGACGGTGATCGCGATGCTCGCGGCGGCGAGCATCGGCGCGGTGTTCACTTCGGCTTCGCCCGACTTCGGCGTGCAGGGCGTGCTCGACCGCTTCGGCCAGACCGCGCCCAAGGTGCTGCTCGCCTGCGACGGCTACTACTACAACGGCAAGACCGTCGATGTGCTCGGCAAGCTGGGCGAGATCGTCGGCGGGCTGCCCTCGGTCGAGCGCGTCGTCGTCGTCCCTTACGTGCACCACGACCACGATCTGTCGCACGTGCCGCACGCACGCATGTACGCGGATTTCATCGCCCCGTTCCGCCTCGTCGACGACCTCGAGTTCGCCGCGCTGCCCTTCGACCACCCGCTCTACATCATGTACTCCTCGGGCACCACCGGCGTGCCCAAGTGCATCGTGCACGGCGCCGGCGGCACCTTGCTGCAGCACCTCAAGGAGCACCGCCTCCATGCCGACGTCCAGCCCGGCGACCGCGTCTTCTACTTCACCACCTGCGGCTGGATGATGTGGAACTGGCTGGTGTCCGCGCTCGCCGCCGAAGCCACCGTGCTGCTCTACGACGGCTCGCCCTTCGCCGCCGCCAACCGGATCCTGTTCGACTACGCCGATTCGGAGCGCATGACCCATTTCGGCACCTCGGCGAAGTTCCTCGACGCCGCGGCGAAATTTGGCCTGAAACCCCGGGAAAGCCACCGCCTCGACACCGTGCGCGTGTTGCTGAGCACCGGCAGCCCGCTGGTCGCCGAAGGCTTCGACTACGTCTATCGCGAGATCAAGGCCGACCTGCAGCTGTCGTCGATCTCGGGCGGCACCGACATCGTCTCCTGCTTCGTCCTCGGCTCCCCGGTGCGGCCGGTGTGGCGCGGCGAGATCCAGTGCCGCGGCCTGGGGATGGCGGTCGAGGTGTGGGACGAGGACGGCCGCCCGCTGCGTGGCGAGAAGGGCGAGCTGGTGTGCACGCGGCCGTTCCCGGCGATGCCGGTCGGCTTCTGGAACGACCCCGACGGCAGCAAGTACCGCGCCGCCTACTTCGAGCGCTTTCCCGGGGTGTGGTGCCATGGGGACTTCTGCGAGCTCACTGCGCACGGCGGCGTGGTGATCTACGGGCGCTCGGACGCGACCCTCAACCCGGGCGGGGTGCGGATCGGCACTGCCGAGATCTACCGCCAGGTCGAGCAGCTTGCCGAAGTGGTCGAATCCCTGGTGATCGGCCAGGACTGGCCGCCGCAGAACCCCAGCGACGTGCGCGTGGTGCTGTTCGTCAAGCTGCGCGAAGGCCTGGTGCTCGACGAAGCGCTCGTCGAGCGCATCCGGCGCACCATCCGCGAGCACACCACGCCGCGCCACGTGCCGGCGAAAGTGCTGCAGGTGGCGGACATTCCGCGCACCAAGAGCGGCAAGATCGTCGAACTGGCGGTGCGCAACGTGGTGCACGGCCGTCCGGTGAAGAACCAGGAAGCGCTCGCCAACCCCGAGGCGCTGGTGCACTTCCGCGACCGTGCCGAGCTGCACTCCTGAATGATCGGGGTGGATTGCCAACGCTTCGGGATGATTTGTTTCCTATAACTGAACCTGTCAGGAAGAGACGTCGTGACGATCGAGAACTCAACTCAAGCGCAGCCGACCCGGGGCGGATGCCCTGTCCGTCATTCCGAGGGCGCGTGTCCGGCGTCCGCGCTGGCCGCCGCCTTCGACCCCTTCGAGGGACCGTACCAGGTCGATCCGGCCGAAGCGCTGCGCTGGTCGCGCGATCAGCTGCCGGTTTTCTACAGTCCCAAACTCGGCTACTGGATCGTCAGCCGCTATGACGACATAAAGTCCGTGTTCCGTGACAACGTGCTGTATTCACCGCGCAATGCGCTGGAAAAGATCACCCCGGCGACGCCGGAGGCGATGAAGGTGCTGGCAAGCTACGGCTATGCGATGAACCGGACGCTGGTCAACGAGGACGAGCCCGCCCACATGGAGCGCCGCCGCGTCCTGCTCGACCACTTCCTGCCCGAGAACCTCGAGGCCAAGCAGGAGATGGTCCGGCGCCTGACACGGGAGAAGATCGACGGCTTCATCGACCGCGGCCGCGTCGACCTGGTCGAGGAAATGCTGTACGAAGTTCCGCTGACGATCGCGCTCCACTTTCTCGGCGTCCCCGAGGACGAGATCGAGCGCATGCGCAGCTTCGCGGTCGCACATGCGGTCAACACCTGGGGGCGGCCGACGCCGGAGCAGCAGGTCGAGGTCGCCCATGCGGTGGGCCGTTTCTGGCAATACGCCGGCGAAGTGATCGAAAAGATGCGCGCCGATCCGGACGGTGAGGGCTGGATGCACTACACCATCCGCAAGAACGCCGAGATTCCCGAGATCGTCACCGACAGCTATGTCCATTCGATGATGATGGCGATCATCGTCGCGGCGCACGAGACCACTTCGCTGGCCTCGACCAACATGTTCAAGACGCTGCTGACCCATCGTGACGCCTGGGAGGATGTCTGCGCCGATCCGTCGCTGATCCCCAACGCGGTCGAGGAATGCCTGCGCTACGCCGGCTCGATGGTCGCCTGGCGGCGCGAAACCACCGCTGCCGCGCAGCTGGGCGGCGTCGAGCTGCCCGCAGGGGCGAAGCTGCTGATCGTCCAGGCCTCGGGCAATCAGGACGAGCGCCACTTCGAAGACGGCGACCGGTTCGATATCTACCGCGACAACGCGGTCGAGCATCTGACTTTCGGCTATGGCAGCCACCAGTGCCTGGGCAAGAACATCGGCCGCCTGGAGATGCGCATCTTCCTCGAAGAGATGAGCCGCCGCCTGCCCCACCTCCGCCTCGCCGAGCAGGAGTTCACCTACCTGCCGAATACGTCGTTCCGCGGCCCCAACAACCTGTGGGTGGAATGGGACCCCGAGCACAATCCCGAGCGTGCCAACCCGGCGCTGCGCCGCGGAAGCGTCCATTTTCCCGTCGGCGCGCCGCTGCGCAAGGAGATCGCACGCAAGGTCCGGGTGAGCGCGGTCCGGCAGGAGGCTGGCGGTGTGCTCGGGCTGACCCTGGAAGATGTCAGGGGGCGTCCGCTGCCGCGCTGGAGCGCCGGAGCGCATGGCGAACTCTGCCTGGGCGAGTATGAGCGCAAGTATTCGCTGTGCGGGCGGCCCGACGCGCCCGGCTACGACGTCGCGATCCTTCTCGAAGAGCAGGGACGCGGCGGTTCCCGTCATATCCATGAAGTCGTGCGCCCGGGTACGGAACTGAAGTTGCGGGGGCCGAACAACTTGTTCCGTCTCGATGAAAGCGCCCGCAGCTACGTGCTGATTGCGGGCGGAATCGGGATTACGCCGATCCTGGCGATGGCGGACCGGCTGAAAATGCTCGGACGCGATTACGTGATCCATTACGCCGGTCGATCGCGCGCCTCGATGGCATTCCTCGCCCGGCTCGAATCCGATCACGGCGGCCGTGTCCGGATCTATTCAAAACAAGAGGGTGAGCGCGCCGATCTGCCCGCCATCGTCGATTCATTGGCCGAAGGCGCGCAGATCTATGCCTGCGGGCCGGCGCGGATGATCCGTGCGCTGGAAGACCTTTGCGCCGAATTGCCCGGCAATACGCTCCATTTCGAACATTTCTCCGCGCAAGGTTCCGGCCTCGATCCGGAAAAGGAGAGCGCCTTCGAGGTGGAATTGATGGATTCCGGCCTGACCGTAGCGGTTGCCGCCGATACGACGCTGCTCGAAGCGATCCGGGCGGTCGGCATCGACCTCGCCAGCGATTGCTGCGAGGGGCTGTGCGGAAGCTGCGAGGTGAGCGTGCTGGAGGGCGAGATCGATCACCGCGATCTGGTCCTGACCCGTGCCGAGCGGGCTGAAAACCGGCGCATGATGGCGTGTTGTTCCCGCGCCAAGAGTGGAGGGCGGATCAAGCTGGCGCTGTGATCCCGCGAGTCGTAGCACAGAAGTTCAAACAGGAGAGACAAAATGAAATCGAAGCGTAATGCACTCATCGGTGCCGCACTGTCGGCGGTGATGGCGCTGGGCATCGCCAGCGACGCCGAAGCCCGGACCAAGTTGAAGCTCAGCCACTATCTGCCTTCGGTGCACGGCATCCATACCGATTTCATCGTGCCGTGGACCAAGCAGGTCGCGGAGTGCTCCGGCGGCGAAGTCGAGTTCGAGGTGTTTCCGGCCGGTACCCAGCTGGGGAACGTCGCCCGCCAGCAGGAGCAGGTCGTTGCCGGCGTGGTCGATATCGCCCACGGCCTGCACGGCATTCCGCGCGGCCGCTTTCCGCGGACCTCGCTGATCGACATGCCCTTCCTCACCGATGACGCCGGCGCCGCGACGCATGCGCTGTGGCAGCTGCTGCCCGGGGTATTGGCCGAAGAGTACAAGGGGCTGAAGGTCCTGGCGCTCCATGCGCATAACGGCGGCCTGCTCCACACCCGCGGGAAGAAGGTCGAGACCATGGAGGACATGAAGGGGCTGCGCATCCGCACGCCGAGCCCGGCGGTTTCGGACATGCTGTCTTTCCTCGGTGCGACGCCGCAGGGTCTGCCGCCCGGCGAAGTCTACGAGAACCTCCAGCGCGGTGTACTGGACGGCACCGTATTCCCCTGGGATCCGGTCAAGTCCTTCGGCCTGAACGAGGTGCTGAGTAACCACCTCGATCTCGGCGCCTACACCGTGTCGTTCTTCTTCGTCATGAACGAGCGTTCGTATGCGCGGCTCAGCCCCAAGGCGCGCGCCTGCATCGACCAGTACTCCGGGGACGCGCTGGTCGCCAAGTTCGACGCCTGGTGGGACGCCTGGGACAAGCCGGGCCGCGACGAAGCGGTTGCCGCCGGCCATGTGATCACCGAGCTGTCGGATGCCGAACGTGAGCGCTGGCGCAAGGCGCTGCAGCCGATGATCGATGCCTACGTCCAGAAAGTGAAGAACGAAGGCGTGGCCAATGCGGAGGAGATCTACCGGCTGATGCAGGAAAAGATCGCTGCGTACAAGGCGGCGAAGTAACCAGGGCCTTGAAGCCCTGGCCCGGACCGGCCCGCGTGGCAGCCATGCCAGGGCCGGTCACTCACCTCTGATAGGAGACAAACCGGTGACTCGAGTGCATAGCCTCGCACGTTCCCTCGTGTCGGCCCTGGCCGCCTTGGGCGTCGCCGCATACGGCGGTGCCGCGCTGGTGACGGTGGCCGATGTGATTGGACGGAACTTCGACCTGCCCGTGCAAGGGGTGGTCGATCTGGTGCAGCTGCTCGTCGTCACCGGCGCCTGGCTGGTGATGCCATTCGCGTTCATGAGCGGCGCCCATGTCGGCGTGGACTTCGTGGTCAAGGCCCTGCCGGGCGCGCTCAGGGTTCCACTGCAGCTTGGCGCTGCGGGGGTCGCGTTGGCGCTGGTGGGCTTGATGCTTTGGTACGGCTTCGAGACCTTCGACGTCCGCTCGGCTTACGGCGACCGCTCGCAGCAGCTCGGCATTCCGGTGGCGTGGTACTGGTATCCGCTGCTCGTGGGGCTCACCCTGTCGCTGCTCGGGGTTGTGCTGGAGGTGCTTGCCACCTTACCGAAGGGGACCGGCAATGAGTGATGGATTTCTCGGCTTCGCAGGTTTCGTCGCCGCGCTTGGATTGATCGCGCTCGGCATGCCGGTCGCCGTCGCCATGGGAATCATCGGCGTACTCGGCTACTGGTGGCTGAACGGCTGGGCGGGCACCGCCTATATCCTCGGTTCGAGCCCCTTCGAGTCGATCTTTCCTTATTCCTTCAGCGTCATTCCGCTGTTCGTGATGATGGGTGTCTTTGCCTCCCATGCAGGTTTGTCGCGCTCGCTGTTCAACGCGATCAACAGCTTCGTCGGCCATCGACGGGGCGGGCTGGCGGTGACTACGGTCGGCGCCTGCGCCTTTTTCGGGGCGATCTGCGGCAGCTCGCTGGCCACGGTGGCGACCATCGGCCGGGTCGCATTGCCCGAGATGAAACGCGCCGGTTACGACGACTCCCTGGCCACGGCCACGGTTGCCGCCGGCGGCACGCTGGGCGTGCTCATTCCGCCGTCGGTATTGCTGGTGATCTACGGCCTGCTGACGCAGAGTTCGATCGGGCAGCTGTTCATTGCCGCGCTGATTCCGGGAATCCTCGGTGCGGTTCTGTATGCGCTCGCGATCGTGGTCCGGGTGAGGCAGCGTCCCGATCTCGCCCCGTCCTCGCCACGCACGGGGTGGACCGACCGCATCCGTTATCTCGGGCAGATCTGGCCGGTGGTGGTGCTGTTCGTGACGGTGATCGGGGGCATCTATGTGGGGCTGTTCACGCCGACCGAAGCGGCTGCCGTGGGTGCGGTCGGCGCGTTCCTGCTGGCTCTGAGCTCGGGCAAGCTGAGCGCTCGGGCACTGCGTGAGTCGGTCGCCGAGACGGCTGCCTTGACCGGGATGATCTTCTTCATCCTGATCGGCGCGGCGCTGTTCAATTTCTTTCTCGAGAACACCGGGCTGCCCCAGTTTCTGATCGGCCAGATCGAGGCCTCCGGCCTCAGCCCGCTGGCCGTGATGGTGCTGATCCTGGTCTTTTACCTGATCCTGGGCTGCTTCATGGACTCCATGTCGATGATCCTGCTGACCGTGCCGCTGCTGGCGCCGGTCGCGCTGCAACTCGATTACAGCCTGATCTGGTTCGGGATCGTGGTCGTCACGGTGGCCGAGATCGGTCTGATCACCCCGCCGATCGGCATGAACCTTTTCGTCGTCCAGGCGGCGACGCGCGGCGTATCGTCCGGGACGGTGGTGCGTGGGATCCTGCCCTTCATCGTCGCGGACCTGTTGCGGCTGGTGCTGCTGCTCGCTTTCCCGGTCCTGGTCCTGTGGTTGCCGGGGGCAATGTCGTGAGCGGGCGATTGCGGTCGGATGCGTACCCGAAAGCTGTCAAGAATAGAAAGGATGCCAACCGTGAGTGAAAAGAGTTCCGCCGGAGGGGGCGAGACCCCCATCTCCGATTTCTCCAAGTGCCATATGGGGATTCTCAAAGAGCTGGAGGCCTTCTCCGAACTGCCGGCGCTTTTGTCTGCGGCCGAGCGTGCCAGGCGGGTCGCGCAGCGGGTGGTGGAGATGTTCGGTCAGGCCGTGATCGAGCACCATGCCGAGGAGGAGGAGGAGCTCTTCCCCGCGGTGCTGGCGAGTGCCTTGCCCGGCGAGGAGCTTGAACTCGTCAAGCAGCTCGTCGGCCGGCTGGTACGGGAGCATCGCGAAGCGGAAGCGATCTGGAAGCGTCTCGCCCCCGCGGTCAAGAAAGCGGCCAAGGGCCAGAGCGTCCACATCGATTTCGCCGAAGTCGAGCACCTGATGCGCAAATATGCCGAGCATGCCTCCTTCGAGGAGGCGGAATTCCTCCCCCTGTCGGAGCGGATCCTCCGGCGCAATGCGAACCACATGGCTGCGCTGGGCCTCTCGCTGCACATGCGTCACCTGCCCTTACACACCCGCAACATCTGACCGGCGCGCTTCGGCGCGCGCACGCCTACACCCAGCCGAGCGCGCCTGCGAGCGCGCCGACGGCGATCATCCACATCGGTGCGAGGCGGGTTTTGAGCGTGACCAGGGCGGTGGCGCCGATCAGGGCAAGGGCGCCGAGGCGGTGTTCCGGCTCGCCGACGAAGGGCAGGGCGAGCAGCCAGCCGGTGGCGAACACCAGGCCGACCGTCACCGGCGCCAGCCCGGCGGTGAAGGCGCGCACGCCGGGGGTGTTGCGGCGGCTGGCGCCCCAGCGGCTGACGCCGAGCGAGAGCAGGGTCGACGGCAGCAGGATGCCGACCAGCGCGGCGGCAGCGCCGATCACGCCGGCGACCTGGAAGCCCAGCACCGGCACGAACAGCACGTTCGGCCCCGGTGCGGCCTGGGCGAGGGCGATTGCGGTGGTGAAGTCGGCGTCGGCCAGCCAGCCGCGCTCGGCGACGAAATAGCGGTGCATCTCCGGCGCGGTCGACATCGCGCCGCCGATCGACAGCAGCGACAGCATCAGGAAATGCAGGAACAGGTCGGTGAGATCGGCCGCGGGCAGCGCGCTCATTGCTCGGCCTCGGGCGAGGAACGGCGATGCGCAGCGCCTGCGGTCGCCGTCCCTGTCCCCGGGCGCTCCGCTCCGGCTCCGGGCGAGGCTGCCGCGTTGGCGGGTTGTGCTGCCGGGCGTCCGCTTTGGCGCATGATGCAGACACGCGCCAGGCTCCAGCCGGCGAGGCCGAGGCCGATCACGATCCATGCCAGCGGCGCGCGGAACACGACCACCGCGATCAGCGCGGTGAGCCCGAGCAGGGCGCACAGCCACGGCCCCATCAGGTTCTTGCGCAGGGTCAGCAGCATCTTGCACGCCATCGCCAGGATCAGCCCCGCAGCCACCGCACCCATGCCGCGCAGCGCGCCCGCCACCGCCGGATAGCCCGCCAGCTGCTGGTAGCCGGCGGCGGCGGCGAGCACCAGCGCGAGCGGCGCGAGGAGCATCCCGGAGATGGCGGCGAGTGCGCCGCGCCAGCCGAAGAAGCGGTCGCCGACCATCAGCGACAGGTTGACGACGTTGGGCCCGGGCAGCAGCTGGGCGAGTGAATAGGCTTCGATGAACTCGTCGCGGCTGAGCCAGCCGCGGCGGTCGACGAGCTCGCGCTGCGCCACCGCGAGCACGCCGCCGAAGCCCTGCAGGGCGAGGAGGGTGAAAGCGACGAAGAGCGCTCCTGGCGAACGCGGATGGCTGCGGGCGGCGGAGGCGGGCGGTGGCGTGACGCGGGGGACGGAAGTCAAGGCGGGCTCGGACGGGCTGGCGGAAAGAACGGCGGCACAAAAGGATGAGGTCGCGGATGCGCTCGTGCGCGGCGGTGGCCGGGCGCAGGCCCGCAGACGACAGCAGAGGCGCCGATTATAAGCGCTGCTCCGGCGCAGGCCAGGGGCCGTCTGCCGTGTGCGGCGGGTACGGCCGCCGCGCGGAGGCTAGAATGAAGGCAGGATCCTTACTGCTGTCTTCCACTTTCGTATGCGCCACACCATCTCCACCACCGAACAACTCGATATCCGCGGCCTGCAGTACACCGTCCGGCGCTGGGGCGCGGCCGATGCGCCGCGGCTGTTCCTGCTCCATGGCTGGATGGATTCGTCGGCGACCTTCCAGTTCGTGGTCGAGGCCCTGCGCCACGACTGGCAGGTGATCGCACACGACTGGCGCGGCTTCGGCGGCAGCACCTGGCTCGGGCGGCCGTACTGGTTTCCCGACTACTATGCCGACCTCGACGCGCTGCTGGCGCACTACGCGCCCGGCGAGCCGGTTCGCCTGGCCGGGCACAGCATGGGCGGCAACGTCGCCGGCATCTACGCCGGCCTGTACCCGGAACGGGTGAGCCAGGTGGCGATGCTCGATTTCCTCGGCCTCAGGCGCCCGCCCGACGCCGAAGCGCCGGTGTTGCTGCAGAACTGGATCGCGTCGCAGGCCGAGCCGCCGCGGCTGCGCGTCTATCCCGACCATGCCGCGCTCGCCCGCCGGCTGTGCGCGGCCAATGCACGGCTGACGCCGGAGCGGGCGGATTTCCTCGCCCGCCACGTCGGCCGCGTGCGCGCTGACGGCCAGGTCGAGATGGGCTGCGATCCGTGGCACAAGCTGCCTTCGCCCTTTCCCTACCGGGTCGAGGACGCGATGGCGTGCTGGCGTCGGGTGCGTGCACCGGTGCTGTTGCTGATCGGCGACGAAGGCTTCGTGGTGGAACGCTTCGGTGACGATCCGGCCGAACTGCAGCGGCGCGCGGCGTGTTTTGCCGACGTGCGCCAGGTCACGATCTCCGGCGCCGGGCACAACGTCCAGCACGACCAGCCCGAGCAGGTCGCGGCCGCGCTGGAGTCCTTCTTCCTCCGGGAGCCGACATGATCCGCGCCCGCTTCGCTTCCGCCCACGCTGCGAACCCCGACTGGCACGTCGCCCTGGCCGAGGCGTTCGAGGCGCTGATGCACGATCTCCATGGCGCCATCGTCCATGCCATTGACATCGAATACACGCTCGGCCTGTGCTACTTCACCGACCACTACGCCGCCGACGCCGAGGAACTGCTCGCCGAACTGCAGCGCCGCCTGCCCGGCGTCCATTGGGTGGGCACGGTCGGCGTCGGTGTCGCCGCCAGCGGTGCCGAGCACTTCGACGAGCCGGCGCTGGTGCTGATGCTGGCGCCGCTGCCGCGCAACAGCTTCCGGGTGTTTTCCGGGCGCCAGCCGCTGCGCATGGACAGCGAAGGCTTCCATGCCCACACCGCGCTGGTCCACGCCGACGGGCGTACGCCCGACCTCCAGGAGCTGCTCCCCGAACTGGCCGCGCGCACCGCTTCCGGCTATCTGTTCGGCGGCCTGTCGGCCTCGCGCCGGCGCGCGGTGCAGATCGCCGACGCGGTGTTCGACGGTGGCGGCCTGTCGGGCGCGGCATTCGCCGAAGAGATCACGGTGATCTCGCGCGTCACCCAGGGTTGCCAGCCGATCGGCCCGCGCCGGCGGGTGTCGCGCGCGCAGGACAACCTCGTCGTCACCCTCGACGGCCGTCCCGCGCTTGCCTGCGCCCTGGAAGACCTCGACCTGCCGCAGGACATGGCCGCCGAGCCGATCGCGCGTGCCCTGTCGAGCACCTTGGTCGGCCTCCACCGCCGCGCCGACGACGACATCGTCGCTCCGGCGGCGTTCGGCGCCGACATGCTGGTACGCAACATCGTCGGCATGGACCCGCGTGCCCGCGTGCTGGCGATCGCCGACGAGCTCGAGACCGGCACCTGGCTTGCCTTCTGTCGCCGCGATCCGCAGGCGGCGATGGCCGATCTGCGCCGCGCCGCGCGCGAGATCCGCGACCAGCTGCTCGACTGCGAGCAACTCGCCGCCGGTGCCGTGTATGTCAGCTGCTCGGGGCGCGGCGGCCCGCACTTCGGTGCCCCGGCGGCCGAACTGCTGGCGATCCGCGACGTGCTCGGCAACGTGCCGCTGGCGGGATTCTTCGCCGCCGGGGAAATCGCCCACAGCCGGCTCTACGGCTACACCGGGGTGCTGACGGTGTTCGCGATGGCGCGCGCGCCGGGCCAGTTCCCGCGCTGAGCGCGAGGGGCGGTCGCGGGCTCGCAGCGGCGATGGCAGAATGCGACGCTCGACCACGGAACGGACCGCCTCCATGCCCGGAACCCTCTTCATCGTCACCGCGCCTTCGGGCGCGGGCAAGACCACCCTGGTGCACGGACTGCTGCAGCGCGATCCGCGCGTGCAGTTGTCGATCTCCTTCACCACCCGCGCGCCGCGCCCCGGCGAACAGGATGGGCGCGAGTACCGCTTCGTCGATGTGCCCACGTTCCGCGCGTTGCGCGACCGCGGCGAATTCCTCGAGTGGGCGGAAGTGCATGGCAACTACTACGGCACCTCGAAGGCCTGGCTCAGGGAACAGATCGCCGCCGGCCGCGACACCTTGCTCGAAATCGACTGGCAGGGCGCGCAGCAGGTGCGCAAGGCCTTTCCCGGTTCGATCGGGGTGTTCGTGCTGCCGCCGTCGGTGGAGGCGCTCGAGGCGCGCCTGCGCGGACGCGGCACCGACAGCGACGAAGTGATCAGCCGCCGCCTGCTCGGCGCGCGCGGGGAAATGCGCCATGTGGGCGAATTCGACTACGTTATAATCAACGATGAAATCGATGCCGCGCTCGATGACCTCATCGCCGTGGTGCGTGCCTCGCGCCTGCGCTACGAGTGCCAGCACCAGCGGCATCCGCAATATTTCAATTTTCTCGAACAGGACTGAACATGGCCCGCATCACCGTCGAAGACTGCCTCAAGCGCATCCCGAACCGCTTCCAGCTCACCCTGGCGGCCACTTATCGTGCCCGTCAGCTGACCGTCGGCAGCACGCCGCAGATCGAACTCGACCCCAACGACAAGGACAAGCCGACCGTGATCGCGTTGCGCGAAGTGGCGGCGGGCAAGGTCGGACTCGAGATGCTCAATCGCGGGCAGGCCTGACCCGCAGGGCGGGGGCGAGCATGGCGAGCAGCGACGTCGGCGTCCCCCCGCCCCCTTTCCGGCCGCCGGCCTCGAGCGTCCTCGCGCTCGATTTCCAGCAGCTCAAAACCAAGCTGCTCGGCTACCTCAAGGCCGAAGACGTTGGCCGCATCGAAGCCGCCTACCATTTCGCCGCCAACGCCCATGCCGGGCAGTTCCGCATCAGCGGCGAACCTTACGTCACCCACCCGGTGGCGGTCGCCTCGCTGGTCGCCGACTGGCGCCTCGACCCCCAGGCGCTGATCGCGGCGCTCCTCCACGACGTGATGGAGGACACCCACATCACCAAGGCGGAGATCGCCGAGCGCTTCGGCAAGGTCGCCGCCGAACTGGTCGACGGCCTGTCCAAGCTCGACAAGATCGAATTCCGCTCGCAGGAAGAGGCCCAGGCCGAGAACTTCCGCAAGATGCTGCTGGCGATGGCGAGCGATCTGCGCGTGATCCTGATCAAGCTCGCCGACCGCCTGCACAACATGCGCACGCTGGACCACGTCCGTGCCGCCAAGCGCCGCCGCATCGCCAGCGAGACGCTGGAGATCTACGCTCCGATCGCCAACCGCCTCGGCCTCAACGACCTCTACCGCGAGCTGCAGGAGCTGGCCTTCCGCAACAAGTATCCGCTGCGCTACGCGGTGCTGGCGAAAGCGATCCGCGCCGCGCGCGGCAACCGCCGCGAGGTCGTCGGCCGCATCCGCCACAGCATCGAGGAGCGCCTGCCGCAGTGGGGCATCTCGGCCGAGGTGCAGGGGCGCGAAAAGCACCTCTACGGCATCTACCGCAAGATGGTCGAGAAGCACCTGAGCTTCTCGCAGGTGCTCGACATCTACGGCTTTCGCGTCATCGTCCGCGACGTCCCCAGCTGCTACCTCGCCCTCGGCGCGCTGCACGCGCTGTTCAAGCCGGTGCCGGGCAAGTTCAAGGACTACCTGTCGATTCCCAAGGCCAACGGCTACCAGAGCCTGCACACCACCCTGATCGGCCCCTTCGGCATGCCGGTGGAAGTGCAGGTGCGCACGCGCGAGATGCACCACATCGCCGAGAGCGGCGTCGCCTCGCACTGGCTGTACAAGGAAGACGAGAAGACCCTCACCGAGCTGCAGCAGCGCACCCACTCCTGGCTCCAGTCGCTGCTCGAGCTGCAGTCCACCTCGGGCGAAGCCACCGAGTTCCTCGAGCACGTCAAGATCGACCTGTTCCCGGGCGAGGTCTACGTGTTCTCGCCCAAGGGCACGATCTTCTCGATGCCGAAGGGGTCGACGCCGGTCGACTTCGCCTATGCGGTGCATACCGACATCGGCAACCGCTGCGTTGCCTGCCGCATCAACGGCGACCTGATGCCGCTGCGCAGCGAACTGCGCAACGGCGACCAGATCGAGATCATCACCGCCGCCCACGCCAACCCCAACCCGGCCTGGCTGTCGTACGCGCGCACCGGCAAGGCGCGCTCGCAGATCCGCCATTTCATGAAGAACGCCCAGCAGGACGAGTCGATCGCGCTCGGCGAGCGCCTGCTCAACCAGGCCCTGCGCCCGCACGGGCTCACCCTCGGTCAGGTGTCGAGCTTCGCCTGGGACCGTTTCCTGCGCGATCGCGGCGTGCGCTACAAGAAGGAAATCTTCGCCGATCTCGGACTCGGCAAGCGCCTGCCGGCGATCGTCGCCCGCCGCCTTGCCGAAGTGCAGGATCTGGAGTCCGGCCGCCCCGACGTGATCAAGCCCAAGCCCGCGGGGGCGATCACCATCCGCGGCTCGGAGGGCATCGCGGTGCAGCTGGCGCGCTGCTGCCGGCCGATTCCGGGGGACCCGATCATCGGCACCCTGCGCAAGGGCCAGGGCCTCGAAGTCCACACCCACGACTGCCCCAACGTCGCCAAGCTGCGCGGCGACCGCGGGCGCTGGGTGGACGTGGACTGGGAGCACGGCAGCGACGAGCGTCTGTTCGATGTCGCCATCCGCGTCCTCAGCCGCAATTCGCGCGGCGTCCTCGCCCGCGTCGCGAGCGCGATCGCGGAAGAGGACTGCAACATCCAGAGCGTCAGCATGGACAGCGAGCAGGGCACCTACACTGCGCTCCACTTCATCCTCCAGGTGCGCGACCGCATGCACCTGGCGAAGGTGATGCGGGCGGTGCGCCGCCAGCCCGAGGTGGTGCGCATCGGCCGCGTCAAGGGCGATGGCCGCGTGGGCTGAACGCCGGCAGCGCTGGTAGAATGCGCCCCCTGTACCGATGACCCGTGGAGCGAGCCGAAATGGCGATGTACGAATCCGAACACACCCGATTCATGCGCGAATGGATGGAAAAGCACCCCGAGCAGCGCGAGGAGCAGCAGAAAGGGCGCGCGCTGTGGTGGGACAAACCGCAGGACCTCACCGAGCAGCAGCGCCTGGCGCAGGCGCGGGTCCCGGTCAAGCCCTACTACTACGACGTCGGCCATTGAGTGCTGACCGGCGGCGGTTCCCCCGCGGCGCGGGCGGCTGCCCGGGGCGGGGCGGTGCCCCTGCGCTGACGGGCGCGCGCCGATGAGCCTGCCGCGCCGCCTCGCCTTCATCGACGTCGAGAGCACCGGCGCCCACCCGGTGCGCGATCGCATCACCGAGATCGCCATCCTCCGCGTCGAGGACGGCGAGGTCGTTGCGCGCTGGGACAGCCTGGTCGACCCCGGTCGGCCGATTCCCGCCCTGATCCAGGGCGTGACCGGCATCAGCGATGACATGGTCGCGGGCGCGCCCGCGTTCGAGGCCGTCGCCGACACGGTCGCCGGCCTCCTCGAGGGCTGCGTCTTCGTCGCCCACAACGCCCGTTTCGACTACGGCTTCATCAAGAACGCCTTCGCCCGCAGCGGGCGCGAATTCGACGCCCCGGTGCTGTGCACGGTCAAGCTCTCGCGCGCGCTCTATCCCGAGCATCACCGCCACGGCCTCGATGCCTTGATCGAGCGTCACAGCTTGGTGTGTACCGCACGCCACCGGGCGATGGGCGACGCCGAAGTGCTGTGGCAGTTCGTTCAGCTCGCCCGTGCGGGCTTTGCCGCCGAAGTGCTCGAGCAGGCGGTGGCGCGGGCGATGAAGGCGCCGCAGACCCCGCCCGGCCTGCCCGAGGGCCTGCTCGAAGCGCTCCCCGACGTGCCCGGCGTGTACCTGTTGCACGCCGAGGCCGAGGCGCCGCCGCCCGGGCGCAGCGACCGTCCGCTCTACATCGGCCGCGCGGCGAGCCTGCGGGCGCGGGTCAAGGAGCATTTTTCCGGCGCCGCGCGCAAGGGCCGCGATGCCAGCCTGGCGGCGCAGGTGCAGCGCGTGGAGTGGCGCGAGACGGCCGGCGAGCTGGGCGCGCAGCTGCTCGAGCACGCGCTGTTGTGCGCCTTGCGCCCGAGCGCCAACCGTGCCCCCGAGAGCGGCGCGGAGGCTTTCGCCCTGCGCCTGCTGGAAAACCGCCGGCGCCCGCCGATCTGGCAGCGGGTGAAGATCGCCGGTAGCGACCCCGGCAGCTGGGACGGGCTGTACGGCGCGTTCCGCACGCCGCGCGAAGCCGACAACCTGCTGCGCGAGCTGGCCCTGCTGTACCGCCTGTGTCCGCGCCGCCTCGGCCTCGAGGCGGGCGCTACCGGCGCCTGCAGCGCCCATGCCGCCCGGCGCTGCGCCGGAGTGTGCGCCGGCCGGGAAACCCCGGCCGAGCACGACGCGCGCCTGGCCGCCGCGCTCGAGGCGGTGCGTGTCAAACCCTGGCCGTGGCCAGGTGCGGTGGTCGTCGGCGAGCGCCACGCCGACAGCGGGCGCGAGGCCTTCCACCTGTTCGCGCGCTGGTGCCACCTCGCCAGCGCGGACTCCGTCGATGCGCTGGCGGCGGCCGCGGAGCGGACTCCGGCGTTCGATCTCGACATCTGGCGGATCTTCAGCCGCTGGCTCGCGGTGCCGGGCAATCCGGACCGCGTGCGGCTGCTGTGAGCCTGCGCCGGCGCCCGCCGCGGGCGCGCTAGTGCGCGGCGCAGGTACGCAGCTGCGACAGCTTGTTGAGGACCATGCCGCGCCGGCCGCGGGGCCGGATCAGGCCTTCGCGGACGAAGTGCGCCAGCACCCGCGACAGCGTCTCCGGAGTCAGGTTGAGCTGGGCGGCGATGGTCTGCTTGTCGGTTTCGAGGTGAATTTCCCAATGTTCGGCATCTTCCGGCGCCAGCCGGGTCAGATAGTGGGCGACCCGCTGCGTGCTGCTCAGCTGCAGCTGCAGCTGCAGCGTCGACATCAGGTCGTGGCTGGCGGCGGCCAGGCGCAGGCCCATCGCCGTACAGAAGCGGTGGGAGGCGTCCATCGCGCCCCGCAGCGCCGCGGTCGGCACCAGCAGCAGCTCGCAGGCGCGCATGGCCTGCGCATTGACGACGTGGGGACGATCGAGGAGGGCGGCGTCTTCGCCGAAGAAGGCGCCGCTGGTGGCGATGCGGATGATTTTCTCGCTGCCCGAAGGGGACAGCACGAAACACTTCACGTCGCCGTCGACGACGAGGTGGACGCCGCGCGGGCGGTCGTCGCGCTGCACCAGCAGCTCACCGCGCGCGGCGTGGATCGGGCGGACACTGGCGCTGACGCGTTCGAGCGTGGGGGGATCGAGGAGGTCGAAGGGGGCGAAGTCGGAAAGAGGGGGGGGCGGGCATTGTCGTTTGGTTTTCATGTTGTACTCCATGGCCAGCCGCAGCAGGCTGTGGCGGGTTTGTACACTAGCCTTCCCGGCCGGGTCACCGATCTCCGGGGATGGCGGATGCGTGGGTGGGATTCCTGCCATGTACCTCCAAGGAGGTATGGAATCGTTCCCGTGATCCGATGGAGGATGCTGAATCTATGGAGTTTTCACCGACCGACGGCGCGCTTGCGGGGAAAAATGGATATGTCCACGTTGTTGCCGGCAGTGCCGGCGTGACGGGGGCGTGCGGATGAACATGCAGCTCCCGCCGCCGGTGCTGCGGCGCTCGATCATGCTGCTGGTGACGGTGGCGATGCTGACGCTGGCGCTGATCGGTCTCGCCGGAATGAGCGCCTCGGTGCTGGTCGTCGAGCGCGCGCGCAGCAGCACCGAGGCGATCAAGGTCGCCGGCAGCCTCCGCCGCTATGCGCAACGCATTCCGAGCCTGGCCGCGGTAGACAGCCTTGGAGGACGTGGCTTGTCGGCGCGCGGGCTGGCGGTGATCGGCGACTTCGAGCGCCAGCTCGAACACCCGGCGCTGGCACAGGCGATCGCGCGTGCGCCGCAGGCGTCGTTCGCCGTGGCCTACCGCGGCGTGCACGCGGCGTGGCGTTCGAGCCTGAAGCCGCGGTTCGAGGCCCTGTCCGGGGCGGGCGCGCTGTCGGCGGGCGGAATCGAGCGGCTGCTGACCGAGGTCGATGCCTTCGTCGAACAGATCGATGCGCTAGTGGCGGGGCTCGAGCACGACAACGAGACCCGCATCCACGGCCTGCACCAGACTCTGGCGCTGGCGATGGGGCTGACCCTGATCGTCGCCGTGATCGCGCTCGGTCTGCTCTACCGCGCCTTGCTGCGCCCGCTCGGCGGCCTCCTCGAGGCGGCGCGACGCATCGCCGGGGGTGACTTCAGCGTGCGCGTGGGCAACACCGGGGAAGACGAAATCGGCCGCGTCGGCACCTCGTTCAACCTGATGGCGGGCGAACTGGAGAAGCTGTACGGCAACCTCGAGCGCCATGTCGCCGAGAAGACCGCCGAACTGCAGCGCAGCAACCGCGCGCTGGAACTGCTCTACCACGCGATCACCCGTCTTTATCACAGCCCGACCGCGCCCGAAGCCTATGAGGCCACGCTGCGCGACATCGACCGGGTCGCCGGGTTGAGCGGCAGCTTCGTGTGCATCGAGCCGCAGGCCGAGGCCGCAGCGGCGGTGATCGCGTCGACGTTCGGCGCCTGCCCCGAACGCATCGCCCGCGGCGGGGACGCGTGCGCCGACTGCCGCACCAGCATGGTTCCCGGCGACGGCGACCTGCTGCGCTTTCCGCTGCGCGACCGCGAGCATCACTACGGCATGTTGCGTCTGGCGCTGCCGCCGGGAGCGGGCCTGGAGGACTGGCAGCGCCAGCTCGTCGAGGCCTTGTCGCGCCACATCGGCATGGCGCTGGGCGCGGCGCGGCGCGGCGAGCAGGAGCGCCTGCTCGCACTGCAGGATGAACGTTCGGTGATCGCGCGCGAACTGCACGACTCGCTCGCGCAGGCGCTGTCGTACATGAAGATCCAGGCCAGCCTGCTGCAGCGCGTGGCCGGCGATCCGGCGCGCGCGGCCGAAGCCGGGCCGATCCTGGTCGACCTGCGCGCGGGGATCAATGCCGCCTACCGCCAGTTGCGCGAGTTGCTGGTGTCGTTCCGCCTCGGTCTGTCCGGCGACCTCGACCGCCTGCTCGGCGACGCGGCGCGGGAGTACGGCGCGCGCGGCAAGCTCGAGGTGGCGCTCGAGTTGCGCCTGGGCGACTGTGTCCTCAGTCCGAACCAGGAAGTGCATGTCCTGCAGATCGTGCGCGAAGCCTTGTCGAACATGGTGCGCCACGCCGGTGCGCGCCGGGCCCGGGTGGCCGTGCTCGGCAATGCCGGCGGCGAAGTCGGGATCGAAGTCGAGGATGACGGCGTCGGCCTCGGCGCCCCGCCCGAGGATGCGCGCAACCACCACGGACTGTCGATCATGCGTGAGCGCGCCCACAGCCTCGGCGGCGAGATCGAAATCGGCAACCGTGCGGAAGGCGGCACCCGCGTCGGGGTGCGCTTCGCGGCGGCGCGGGTGCTGGCTGGCGGCGCTTTCGGCGGCAAGGTCGCACGCACCGCGACCGACTGACGACAGGCGGGCAGGCCCCGAGCGCCCGCCGCACCGAACCCGACCGCCCCTGGGCGGAATTTGAAGCCGGAGCTGCCTTGACGATGAACGAAACGCAATTGGTCCTGATCGTGGACGACCATCCGCTTTTCCGCAAAGGGCTGGCGCAGCTGCTGCGGACGATCGACGGCTTCCGGCTGGTCGGCGAGGCCGCCAGCGGCGAGGAAGGGCTCGCCATGGCGCGCGCGCTGCAGCCCGATCTGGTCCTGCTCGACCTGAACATGCGCGACATGAGCGGGCTGGACGTGTTGCGCAGCCTGCGCGGTACGCGCATCGGCGCACGCGTGGTGATGGTGACGGTGTCGGACCAGGGTGAGGACGTGGTCGCGGCGCTGCGCGGCGGCGCCGACGCCTACCTGCTCAAGGACATGGAGCCGGAAGAGATGCTCGGCGCCCTCGCCGAAGTCGCCGCCGGCCGGGTCGTGATCCCGCCGCAGCTCAACCACCTGCTCGCCGCCGCGCTGCGCAGCGAGGCCCGGCCGCAGTCGGTCGCCGCCGCCGGGCTCACCGAGCAGGAAGTCCGCATCCTCGAAAGGATCGCCGCCGGGCTGTCGAACAAGCATATCGGACGCGAATTCGACATCGCCGAAGGCACGGTGAAGGTCCACGTCAAGCACATCCTGCGCAAGCTCGACCTGCGCTCGCGGGTCGAAGCCGCGGTCTGGGCGGTCGAGCACATGCGCGGCTGAGTCCTGCGCTGCCGCCCGCGACCGCCTTCGCCGCGGTCGGGATGGCGCAATGCAGCATGCTGTGGTTCAATCCTTCCCCATGCTTGAAGCCCGAGATCTCGCCTGCCTGAAGGGCGACCGCCTGCTGTTCCACGGCCTCGCCTTCCGCCTGCAGGCGGGCGGCCTGCTGCGCGTGGCCGGACCCAACGGCGTGGGCAAGACCAGCCTGCTGCGCCTGGTCACCGGGCTGGCCCTGCCCGAGGCCGGGGAGCTGCGCTGGCGCGACCGCTCCACCCGCCGCGAGCGCGAGGCCTTCCATGCCGAGCTGCTCTACCTCGGCCATGCGCCGGCGCTCAACGATCTGCTGAGCCCGCTGGAGAACCTGCGCTTCGCTTGCGCCGCCGCCGGCGACGAGGTCGACGAGGAGGCCTGCATCCGGGCCCTGGAGCGGATCGGTCTCGCCCGTCAGCTCGATCTGCCGGCGCGGGTACTGTCCCAGGGCCAGCGCCGGCGCGTCGGCCTGGCGCGCCTGTTCCTGTCCGCCGCGCGGCCGCTGTGGGTGCTCGACGAGCCGTTTACCGCGCTCGACGTCCATGCCGTGGCCGATCTTGCCGCCACCTTGTCGGCGCACTGTGCCGGCGGCGGCATGGTGATGCTGACCACCCACCAGGATGCGCCGTTCGCGACGCCGCCGGCGGTGCTCGACGTCGGAGCCTTCGCGTGCTGAGCACTTTCCTGGCCGTGCTGCGCCGCGATCTGCTGCTCGCCTGGCGCGGCCGCGCCGACGTGCTGGTCACGCTCGCCTTCTTCATCATCGTGGTCTGCCTGTTCCCGTTCGGCGTCGGTGCCGAACCCAACCAGCTGCGTGCGATCGCCCCCGGCGTGCTGTGGGTGGCGGCGCTGCTCGCCTGCCTGCTGTCGCTGCACCGCCTGTTCGCCCAGGACTACGTCGATGGAACCTTGGAGCAGCTTCTCCTGTCTAGGGAGCCGGCTGCGTTGTGGGTGACGGCAAAAGTGCTCGCGTTCTGGCTCAGCACCGGCCTGCCGGTGGTCGCGGTGGCGCCGGCGATGGCCTTGCTGCTTGACCTGGAGCAAGGTGGTCTGGCGGTGCTGGTACTAAGTTTGACGCTCGGCACGCCGATCCTGGCCCTGCTCGGAGCGGTGGGCGCGGCGCTGACCCTGGGCCTGCGCGGGGGCGGCATGTTGCTGGCGCTGCTGGTGCTGCCGCTGTTCGTGCCGGTGCTGATCTTCGGCGCCGGCGCGGTGGAGGCGGAGCTGTCCGGCTCCGGCGCGGCGGCCCATCTGCTGCTGCTGGGGGGTGGGCTGGCCGGCGCGCTCGCGCTCGCTCCGATGGCGTGCGCGGCGGCGCTGAGAATTTCGACCGATTGATGACAACCTTGCGGACGCTTTCCCGAAGAGGGCTCTGCCAACCTGTACAGCGACTTTTCAGCGCATGAACAAACCCGAACGCGCTCGCAGCCTGTTCCGCTTCGCCGCCCCGCAGAACTTCTATCCTCTTGCCGGCCGGCTCGCGCCCCGGTTCGCGGCGGTGGCCGCGGTGCTCGGTGTGGCCGGCCTGTGGCTGGGCTTTTTCGTCGCCCCCACCGACGCCACCCAGGGCGAGGTCTACCGGGTGATCTTCATCCACGTGCCGGCAGCCTGGATGTCGATGTTCATCTACCTGGTGATGGCGTTCTGGTCGGCGGTCGGCCTGGTCATGAACACCCGCCTGTCCTTCCTCATGAGCCAGGCGCTGGCCCCGACCGGGGCGCTGTTCTGCGTCGTCGCGTTGTGGACTGGCGCGCTGTGGGGCAAGCCGACCTGGGGGGCGTACTGGGTGTGGGATGCGCGCCTGACCTCGCAGCTGCTGCTGCTGTTCCTGTATTTCGGTTTCATCGCCCTCACCCGCGCGATCGAGGATCCGCGCCGTGCCGACCGTGCCGGGGCGATCATCGCCCTGGTCGGCGCGGTGAACGTGCCGATCATCTATTTCTCGGTGCAGTGGTGGAACACCTTACACCAGGGCGCCTCGGTGAGTCTGACCAAGGCGCCGTCGATGGCCGCGACCATGCTCGCCGGGATGCTGGTGATGGCGCTCGCGTCCTGGGCCTACACCCTGGCGGTGGTCCTGTGGCGGGTGCGGCCGATGATCCTCGAGCGCGAACGCCATACCGAGTGGGTGGGGGTGGTGCTCGAACAAGAACTGCGAACCGGCGGAGGGCGTGCCTGATGTCGTGGGAAAGCTGGTCCGCGTTCTGGGACATGGGGGGCGCGGCCTTTTACGTGTGGGGTAGCTACGGCCTCGCCCTCGTCCTGGTGGCGCTCGAGCTGATGCTCGTGCTCCAGCGCCGGAAAGACACTACGCGCCGCCTGCTGCGTTGGCGGCGCGCGCTCGGCAAGGATGCCGGCAGGCAAAACGGCGGTGAGCCCGAACCCGCCACGGAGTCCGAAAGATGAAAGCCCGCAACAAACGTCTGATCCTCGTCGGCAGCGGCGTCGCCCTGCTGGTGGCCGCGGTGGCCCTGGTGCTGAGCGCGTTCCAGCAGAACCTGGTGTTCTTCCATACGCCGTCCGAAGTGGCCGCAGGCAAGGCGCCGACCGGCAAGACCTTCCGCATCGGTGGAATGGTCGAGGAAGGTTCGATCGCGCGCGAGGCCGACGGCCTGACCGTGCGCTTCGCGATCACCGACACCGCGAAGATCATTCCCGTGACCTATCGCGGCACGCTTCCCGACCTGTTCAAGGAAGGCAAGGGCGCGGTGGTGCAGGGCCGCCTCGAAGGCGGCGTGTTCCGCGCCACCGAAGTGCTCGCCAAGCACGACGAGAACTACATGCCGCCCGAAGCCGCGCATGCCGTGGAGCAGGCGCAGAAGGCCGCGCAGACGGTGAGCCAGTGACATGATTCCCGAACTCGGACATTTCGCCCTGATCCTCGCCCTGGTGCTGTCCCTGGTGCAGGCGGTAGTGCCGCTCGTGGGCGCCCGCCGCAACAGCCTGGCGCTGATGGAGGTCGGCCGCCCCGCGGCGCAGGGACAGTTCCTCTTCATCCTGGTCAGCTACCTGTGCCTGACCTGGGCCTTTGTCAGCAGCGACTTCTCGGTGCAGCTGGCGGCGTCGAACTCGCACAGCGCGACTCCGATCTTCTACAAGATCACCGGCGTGTGGGGCAACCACGAAGGCTCGCTCTTGCTGTGGGCGATGTCGCTGGCGCTGTGGACGGTGGCGGTGACGGTGTTCTCGCGCCATCTGCCCGAAGCCTTCCTCGCCCGCGTGCTCGGGGTGCTGGGCTGGGTCAGCGCCGGCTTCATCTCGTTCATGCTGGTCACCTCCAACCCCTTCGACCGCCTGCTGCCGGCCGTGGCCGACGGGCGCGACCTGAACCCGCTGCTGCAGGATCCGGGAATGATCATCCACCCGCCGCTGCTCTACATGGGCTACGTCGGCTTCTCGGTGGCGTTCGCCTTCGCCATCGCCGCGCTGCTGTCGGGGCGCATGGACGCGGCCTGGGCGCGCTGGTCGCGGCCGTGGACGACGGTGGCGTGGGTGTTCCTCACCGCCGGCATTGCGGTCGGTTCGGGCTGGGCCTACTACGAGCTGGGCTGGGGCGGCTGGTGGTTCTGGGATCCGGTGGAGAACGCCTCCTTCATGCCCTGGCTGCTGGGTACTGCGCTGATGCATTCGCTCGCCGTCACCGAGAAGCGCGGCGCCTTCCGCAGCTGGACGGTGCTGCTGGCGATCGGCGCGTTCTCGCTGTCGCTGCTGGGGACCTTCCTCGTGCGTTCGGGCGTCATCACCAGCGTCCATGCCTTTGCCACCGATCCCAAGCGCGGCCTCTACATCCTTGCCCTGCTGGTGGTGGTGATCGGCTTCTCGCTGCTGCTGTACGCGGTGCGTGCACCGAAGCTGGCCGGTGGCGGCAGCTTCGGCTTCGTCTCGCGCGAGACCACGCTGCTCGGCAACAACGTGCTGCTCACCGTGGCGTCGGCTTCGGTGCTGCTCGGCACGCTGTACCCGCTGTTTCTCGACGCCCTCGGCCTGGGCAAGATCTCCGTCGGCCCGCCCTACTTCGAAGCGGTGTTCGTGCCGCTGATGACGCCGGTGGTGGTGCTGATGATGTTCGGCCCCTTCCTGCGCTGGAAGGACGACGACCTTGCCGCGGCGCTGCGCAAGGTGGCGCCGGCCTTCATCGCCAGCGTTGCGATCGGGGTCGGGGTCGCCTTCGCTGTCGATCACCTGACCTGGCGCACCGCGCTCGGCCTGGCGCTCGCGGCCTGGGTCGGGCTGGCCAGCCTGCAACTGCTCCATGGCCGGCTGCGGGAGCGCGCCGGGGCGTCCATCGCCTCGCGCCTGCGCGCGATCACCGCGTCGTGGTGGGGCATGTGGTTCGCCCACCTCGGCGTCGGCGTGTTCATCACCGGGGTGACTCTGGTCGGCAGCCTGGACCAGCATCTCGACGTCCGGATGCAGCCCGGGCAGCATGCCGAGCTGGCCGGCTACAGCTTCACTTTCCGCGGTGCGGTCGAGGCCGACGGCCCCAACTACGACGCCGAGCGCGGCATCGTCGACGTCGCCCGCGACGGTCGCGCGATCGCTACCCTGACTCCGGAAAAGCGCCTGTACTGGGCGCAGGGCATGCCGATGACCGAAGCCGCGATCGACATCGGCCCGTTCCGCGACGTCTATGTGTCGCTCGGCGAGCAGCTCGAGGACGGCGCCTGGATCGTCAGCCTGTACTACAAGCCCTTCATCAGCTGGGTCTGGCTCGGCTGCCTGCTGATGGGGCTGGGCGGGCTGTTCGCCGTTGCCGATCGCCGCTACCGCCGCCTGGCCGCGCGTGACGCCGCCGTTGGCGCCGGCCAGCGCATGCCGGCCCCGGTCTGAGCGGAGCATCGAGGATTTCCATGAAAGCCAAGTTTCTCGTTCCCCTCGCGTTGTTCTTCGGTCTGGCGGGATTCCTCGCCTTCGGCCTGACCCTCAACCCGCGCGAAGTGCCTTCGCCGCTGATCGACAAGCCGGCGCCCGGTTTCAGCCTCGCCCGCCTCGACCAGCCCGAGCAGCGCTTCGCCCTCGAGGAGATGCGCGGCGAAGTGTGGCTGCTCAACGTCTGGGCGTCGTGGTGCGTGGCCTGCCGCCAGGAGCACCCGGTGCTGGTGCGGATGGCGCAGCAGAAGCTGGTGCCGATCGTCGGCCTCAACTACAAGGAAGTGCGCGGCGACGGTGCGATCAACATCCGCGGCATGGCGCCCGAAGCCGAGACCGGGCTGGCGATCGAGCGTGCCCGGCGCTGGCTCACCGATCACGGCGACCCCTACGCCTTGTCGGTGCTCGACATCGACGGCCGGGTCGGGATCGACTTCGGCGTCTATGGCGTGCCCGAAACTTTCCTCATCGACCGCGAAGGCCGGATCCGCTACAAGCACATCGGCCCGATCACCCCGGACAGCCTGCAGAACGAGCTGCTGCCCCGGATCGAGGAGGTCCGCCGTGCCGGTTGAACGCTTGTCCGCCGCGCCCGGGCGGCGCTTGTCCGGCGCCTTCGGCATGCTCGTCCTCGTCGGCGTGCTGGGGCTGGCGCCGGCCGCGCAGGCAGCTGACGCGCCGGCGGCGGCGGTCGATCCCGGCGTGGCGCCGGCGGTGGTCGCCGACCCCGCGCTCGAGGCCGACGTCATGGCCTTGGCGCACAAGCTGCGCTGCCTCGTGTGCCAGAACCAGTCGATCGCCGAATCCAACGCGCCGCTCGCGGTGGACTTGCGCAACCAGGTCCGCGAGCAGCTCGCCGCCGGCAACAGCAAGGGCGAAGTGATCGATTATCTGGTCGCCCGTTATGGCGACTTCGTCCTCTACGAGCCGCCGTTCAAGGCCACCACCGCCCTGTTGTGGAGCGGACCGCTGCTGCTGCTGCTCGGCGGCGCCGGCTGGCTGGCTTACCGCCTGCGCCGGCGCCAGGCCGAAACCGCCGCCGAAGGTGCGCTGAGCACGGCCGAACGCGCCCGCGCCCGTGCCCTGCTGGCCGGCGGTGAAGCGCCCGCCGCCCCCCCTGAATCCCCGGAGTCCCGCTCGTGACCGTCTTCGTCTTGTTTGTCTGCCTGCTGCTGGCGGGCGCACTGCTGTTGATCCTGCCGCCGCTGCTGGGGGCGGGAGCGCGGCAGCGGCGGGCGCAGGCCCGGCAGGAGGCGCTGGCGCTGGCCGTCCTGCGCGAGCAACTGGTCGAGCTCGATACTGAGCTGGCCGCCGGCCACATCGACTCCGCCAGCCACGCCCAAAGCCGCGAGGAACTCGAGCGCCGCGCCCTGGAAGAGGGCGAGGCCGCAGTGGAAGCGACCGGAGCGGCCGATTCCCGCCCCCGTCGCGCCTGGGCGCTGGGACTCGCGCTGGGCGTGCCGGCGCTGGCGGTGGCCGGCTATCTGGCGCTCGGTGAGCCCGAGGCCCTCGATCCGCAGAACGTTGCCGGCCAGCAGGGCTTCACCCAGGCTCAGGTGGCGGAGATGGTCGGTGCCCTCGAAGCGCGCCTGGCGCAGGAGCCCGACAGTGTCGAAGGCTGGAGGATGCTTTCCCGCACCTATCTGGTGCTGCAGGACTACGCCAAGGCCGAGGCGGCCTACGCGCGCCTGGGGAAACTGGTGCCGAACGACCCCGATGTGCTTTCCGACTGGGCCGACGTCGTCGCCATCCAGCGCGGTACGGTCACCGGCGACGCCGAAGCGCTGGCGCAGCAGGCGCTGGACGTGGCGCCGACGCACCCGAAGGCGCTCGCGCTGGCCGGCACGGCGGCCTACCAGCGCGCCGACTACGCGGCTGCCGCAGGCTACTGGGAGCGCATCCTGGCGCAGATTCCTCCCGGCGAGGAGGTCGCCAAGGGCGTGCGCGCCAGCGTCGATGAGGCTCGCGCCAAAGCCGGCCTCGCTCCGCTCGCCGCCGATGCGGGCAGCGCGGCGCCGGGGGCGACGCTGGCGCTGAGCGGCCGTCTGGAAGTCGATGGCGCGCTCGGCGCGCAGGTCGCGCCCGAGGACGTGGTGTTCGTCTTCGTGCGCGGCGGTGACGGCGGTCCGCCGCTGGCGGCGCTGCGCTTCAAGGGCAGCGAGCTGCCGGTGGATTTCCGCTTCGACGGGGCACCGATGATGGGGGCGGAGGTTCCGGTGCCCGCGCGCGTGGTGGTGGCGGCGCGCGTTGCCAAAGGCGGCGACGCCACGCCGCGCAGCGGCGATCTCGAAGGCGCGAGCGCGCCGGTGGCCGCCGACGCGCACGGAGTGAAGGTGGTGATCGACCGCGTGCGCGACTGAGCCGCCGAGGCGGGGCCCGCCGCCGCGGTTCAGCCGCAATACTCGAAGCGCACCCGCTTGACGTTGCACAGCAGCTCGTAGGCGATCGTTCCGGCGGCCTGTGCGACCCGGTTCACCGCGATTTCCTTCCCCCACAGCTCGACCCGGCTGCCGATCCCGGCACCAGGCAGCGCGCTCAGGTCCACGGTCAGCATGTCCATCGACACCCGGCCGATCAAGCGGGCAGGGGCGCCGTCGATGCTCACCGGGGTGCCGTCGGGCACCGTCCGCGGATAGCCGTCGGCATAGCCCAGCGCGACCAGGCCGACCCGGGTCGGGCGCTCGGCGACGAAGCGCCCGCCGTAGCCGAGCGCCTCGCCCGGCGCGATCTCGCGCACCGCCATCACCGCGCTTTCCAGCGTCATCACCGGCTGCAGGCCGTCGTCGGCGGCGGCGAGGGGGGAGGCGCCGTAGAGCAGGATGCCGGGGCGGGCCCAGTCACGGCGGGCCTGCGGCCAGCCGAGAATGGCGCCGGAGTTGGCCAGGCTGCGGGCGCCGTGCAGGCGCGCGGTGGCGGCGTCGAAACGGGCGATCTGCTCGGCGGTGGTGATGACCTGCGGCTCGTCGGCACGGGCGAAATGGGTCATCAGGGCGATTTCGCCGACCTTGCCGCAGGCGCGCAGGCGCCGCCAGGCGGCTTCGACCGCGTCGGGCAGGAAGCCGGCGCGGTTCATGCCGGTGTTGATCTTCAGCCAGACGTCGACCGGCGCGGCGAGCGGCGTCGTCTCCAGCATGCGCAACTGGGCCTCGTGGTGCACGACCAGCCACAGGCCGTGGGTGGCGGCCGCGTCCAGTTCGGGCGCTTCGAACACGCCCTCGAGCAGCAGGATCGGGCCGACGATGCCGCCCGCGCGCAACTCCAGCGCTTCTTCCAGGAACGCGACGGCGAAGCCGTCGGCTTCGCCGGCGAGCGCCCGGGCGCAGCGCACCGCGCCGTGGCCGTAGGCGTTCGCCTTGACCACCGCGAGCGCCCGGCTGCCGTGGCGCCGGCGGGCGAGGCGGTAGTTGTGGCGGAGGGCGTCGAGGTCGATCAGGGCGCGGGCGGGGCGCATGGCGGGATACGAGAGCGGCAAACAGGCATGGTGGAGTGAAACCGGGAGGATCGCAATATGCGCGGGCGGTACCGTGCCACGACCCGTACCTGACTGGCCCCGCCTCCTGCTGCGGGCTAAGCTGTAAGCGGAAGCGTAGCGCCCACCGGAGAGGCGGGCGGACACCCGCACTGTGAGTTCTGCCGGGGAGACATGCATGAGCACTGAATCGGAGCACGGGCAAAAAAATGCCTCCACGCTGAGTCTGCGGGAGGCGGCGCAGTTGCTGAGTGCCGAGGGGCTTGGAGTGCACGAGGGCGAGACGCTGCTGGCAAGCGCCATCCAGCGCGGTGAACTGCACGCCGACGTGATGCGTTGGGCAACCGAGCAGTGGGACGGCCGGCATCTTCCGGGCAACATCAACGCTCGCCAGACCCGAATCGAACGTGCCGATTTCGACGTCTGGCGGAGCCGCCGGGCGGCGGGTTGAAGAGGCGGTATACCCCCGGAAAGCAAAAGGCTGCAGCAGATCAGGCGTTGCGCTACTTTTCCTACTCGTTCTTGCGATAGCTGGCAGGGTTGATTGGATTCCGTGATATTTTTAAAGTATGGATATAAATTCACGGCATAAGGTAATCAAGCGACTGCAGGCGGGACTCCCCCGCGGGGCGCCGTTCGACCTTGCCACCCTGAGCCAGTTCGGGGTGTCGCCCCAGCTCGCCGCCCACTATGCCGACGGCGGGTGGCTCGTGCGCCTGGCCCATGGCGTCTATGCCTTCCCGAACGATGAGTTCGGGGTCTACGGTGCGCTGAAGTTCCTGCAACAGCGCGTGCCCGGCCTGCACGTCGGCGGCAAGAGCGCCCTGGCCCTGCAGGGGGTGCAGCACAACCTGGGCAGCCGGGAGGCGCTGGTGCTGTGGGGCGACGGTCGTTTCGCGTTGCCGGCCTGGTTCACCTCGCGCTTTCCGGCCCGCTACGTCCACGCCCGCCTGTTCGACTGGCCGGACACGGCGCTGGCCAGCAAGACCCTGACCACGCCGCCTGGCCTGCCCGAGGATCTGCGGGTGGCTGCCTCCGAGCGTGCCGTTCTGGAGCTGCTGTACGAAGCCGGCGTCAAGCAGAGCCTCGAAGAGGCCCGCAACGTCTTTGATGGACTGCGTTCCCCCCGCAAGGACTTGCTCGGGCAACTGCTGTCCTGCTGCGCCAGCGTGAAGGCCGTGCGCCTGTTCCTGACCTGGGCGCGCGAGACCAGCCTCGTGGATGTCGATGCCCTGCTGGAGCAGTACCCGGTTCGCACCGGCAGCAACACGCGCTGGATGAGCCGGCTCGATGATGGCACCTTGCTGAGCCTGAGACCTCATGGATAAGACCTACGCGGATACCGTTCGCCTGCTGCTGGCCGTCGCGCCCGACGTGTTCGCCAACGACATCTTCGCCATGAAGGGTGGCACGGCCATCAACCTCTTCGTGCGGGACATGCCGCGCCTGTCGGTGGATATCGACGTGGTGTACCTCCCGTGGCAGACGCCACGCGACGAAGCGCTGCAAACCATCAACCAGGAGCTGGCCGCCATCGCCACGCGTGTTGCGCCACTGGGCGTGCAGACACGCCTGGTTCGCGCCAAGGACCTGGGCGACACCAAGCTGATCGTCGAGAACGACGCCAGCCAGGTGAAGATCGAGGTCAATGTCGTGTTCCGCGGCAGCGTGCTGCCCGTCGAGCGGCGGCCGCTGAGCGCCAGGACCAGCGATCTGTTCGGCGTCGAGTTCGATCTGCCGGTTCTGGCACCGGACGAGCTGTACGCCAGCAAGCTGGTGGCCGCGCTGGATCGGCAGCACCCCCGCGACCTGTTCGACGTGTGGCAGCTCTTTGAGTCGGGCGACATCAGCGACGGCATGGTCGAGTGCTTCGTGGTCTATTTGGCGGGTCACAACCGGCCACCCCACGAAGTGCTGTTCGGCAACGACAAGGACATCGCCGGCGAGTACGAGCGGGCCTTTGTCGGCATGACCGAAGTGAGCTGTTCCCTGGAGACACTGCTCGACGCTCGCGCCAGGCTGCAGCGCAATCCGCCGCCCTCGACACCGGCTTGGGCCAGAGCTGACGAACATCCCGCAGCGCCCCACTTGCCGGGATTGCCCCATGCCGCATTCATCGTGGCATCCACGAAGCAGCGGCCCTATACCCAAAGGCTTCGGACAAAGGCCAAAGGGCTGGGAAGGGGCAAAGGAAGGGCGCCAAGGGGAAAGGCCCTGTCTTGAAAAGGCCAAGGCACCGCTGAGCAGCCCATCATCCGATGGTTCGCCATGCTCTCGCTGTTCCAGCGCAAACGCCTTGGCCTGCCGAAAGGCCAGGTCTGAGAGTGCCATGCTCTTGCTCCTGAACATGGGTCAGGAACCAGATGCTGGTCACGTCGACCTCGCCCCTCCATCAACAATCCGGAATCAGGCGCGCCCGCAAAAATGGACTTGTTTGTGGACTTAAAAGTCCCGCCTGTGGGCGGATCGCAGTGGATCGCGGCAGAACGTCAAAGAGAGGAAAAGTCCTTGTGCGGAAAGGACTTGCAGACTCTCTTGGACTTCTGCGGAAGTCCGCAGAATGATGCGTGGAGCGGGTGAAGGAATCAGAAGATTGAGGCCAACTTATTGATTCACAAATACTTTTCCCGCATGGCTTACAGCCATGGTGCCGCATTATGTACCACCTCCGCTCACCAGGCAATACTGCGCACAGCACCGGTCCCGCCGGTGGATCAGCTACGAGATCAAGGCGGGCAATCTGCTCGCACTGAACCTCGGCAACCGTGGCCAGCGCGTGCCGGATTGGCACCTCGATCCGGTCAAGCATGCCCTGATTCAGGCTGTCCTCAAGCTGAGCAGGGACGCGGACCCCTGGCAGATCTACCACGCGCTCTGCAACCCCGCGCGATGCTGCGCGGCCGCTCAGCCCTGGAAAGCGCCACCGCCGCCAACCTCGACAAGCTCATCATGGCGGTGAGCACGACCGCGAAGGAAAGCGAGTGGTCCCCGCAGTTGTTGAGTTTCGCGTAACGGCAGGCGCTGGCTGGTGCGAGGTGCCATGGTGTCAGGACACGGATCGGGCGCGGCGCGCAAACCTCGCTTGGGGTTCGGTCAATGACGCATGGGGGCGCAGCAGGTAAGCCATCACGACGGTCGGCGCGCCCGCCAGCGGCCGCACAGCGATGCCTCGGCGCTGGTAGCCGGTCAGCCGCACGGCCGGCGCGACGGCGATGCCATATCCCGCAGAGACGAGCGTCATCGCCATGTCGAAGGTGCTGACCGTCTGCTCGCGATCCTGAAGCGCATCCTCGAATAGACGTTGTACCACCGCGCGCCATGGCTCGTCGGCCGTTGACTGTGCGCAGATCAAGGGCTGTTTGAGCACTTCGCAGCAAGGCACTTCGCGGTAAGCCAGCAAGTGCGAGCGCTTGGCCACTGCGACCGCCAGCGTGTCATGCCACAGCGCCTCGCATACCCAGCCCGGCCACTGCCAAGCAGCCGTGGACAGGGCGAAGTCGAAGCCTTCGCCCGGCTGCTGTGTGGCCCGGTCATCGGCCGTGCAATCGACGAGAGCCGCTGCGGTCTCGGGCTCTTCGGCGCGCTGCAGTGCGAGCACATCGGCAAGCTGGGGCGGCACCCATTCGCCAAGGACGGCCACTCGAATTTCGGTGGAGGCATCGCTCGGCTTCACGTCCAGATACCCCCAGGCAGTGGATTCGCGGCGACGCCGCTGGATTGAGTTAAGTTTAACGTGGTTTAAATCTTGACTGTATTCGACGCTTTTGACAATGCAAAAGCGATCGATTCAACGAGGCCGGCCCACCGGCACCACCACCTACGAAGCGGAACCCGCCATCGCGTTCGGGGCGTCCGTGCGCGAAGAAAGAACGAACCAGGGCATCGCCCAGGAGACGCTGGCCCATCTGGCCGGGATCGAGCGCTCGCACATGGGCAAGATCGAGCGGGGTGAACACGTTCCCACGCTCCCCCTGATCCTCAAGATCGCCCGTGCGCTGAAATGCAGTTCTGCCCATCTGATGGCACTCACCGAGGACAAGCTGGCATCGCCCAAGTCCTCGGACTGAAGCCGGCCTGCATTGCGGCGGCTGGTCTATCCTTGCTCGTCGTCGTTCCTGCCCCCAAGGCTCAATCTTCGCGCTTTGCGGTTTCGTCGGCGAGACGCAGGTACGGGTTGTTCGGAGGCACCTCCTGGAACAGCGTCTGGGGATCGGTCAACAGGTAGCCGTGCAGCCGCCGCGACTTGCGCGGCCCGGTGACTTCACAGGTCCAGATGTTCAGCCCGCTGGCCTGTTTGCGGTGCAGGCCCAGCTTCTCGAAGCCCTTCTGCACCCACTGCCATCCCTCCAGCTTTTCCGGCTTGGCCAGCGCGGCGACCAGCAGGTGTTCCTGCGCATAGCGCTGAAAGATACCAGGGCTGACCAGGTAGGCCGTTCCATCGACGGTGTGCACCAGCGCCTTGGCATCGTTGATGATGAGTTTGCGCGACTGGATGCCTTGGCGCAGCCAGGCCATGAAGTGGGTGCCGGAAGGCTTGTCCCCGGACTCGGATGCGATCGGTAGCGTCGATGGTGTGGGCGTGACGTCCAGCAGATCGAGCAGCGCCGCCACGTCGTTGTCCGCGGTCATGGGTGCGGCCGGCATGACCGCTGGAGCCGCCGCCGCGCGTTCCACGCGATGGGCTTCAGGCTCAACGGGCGTCTGCGGCACCGGCTCGTCCTGTTCCTCCTGATCGACCAACACACGGCCCGCGAAGGAAGCCGGCCGGTCGGCGGGTTCCCAGATCGCCGCGGGCGACAGCTTCAGGAAGGTGAAGCTGTGCGACCAGCCGGCGTCGCTTGTGACGGTGGCCTTCCAGATCGCCTTGCCGTCCGGCGTGGCCAAGGCAATGCCATGGTCCTGCAGCACGTTGAACACGGCCGTGTTGCTCGACGGAATGCCGTCGATGCCCTGCGACAGCAGGTGCGCGCGCAACTTGTCGGAGACGGTCTTGCTGACCAGCCAGAGGGCGTCCTGGGTCAGCCAGCCATCCGAGGCCTGGGGTTGGTTCAGCTTGAATTCTTCCTTGAGCAGATAGCGCAGGCCGTCCAGCAGTTTGCGTTGCAGCGCGTGCCGGGGCGCAGCCAGCACTTTGCCGGGATCGCCGCCGAGTTCCTGGGCCACCGATGCCTGGTCGGCCTGCGCCACCAGCTCGCCGAGCGTGCCGGCGTGCTCGTACTGGCCGGCGAGGGCGTAGAGCAAGGCTGCCCAGAGGTCGGGGTAGCCGCTCAGCCAGTCGAAGATGTCGCGATCAAGCAGGCGGGCATAGAGCAGCCCGGTGGCGGCGCTGTGCAGCCGGTACTCGCGGTCCTTGCGGTAGCGGAATCGGTACGGTCGCCGCAGCGGCCCATGCCAGGGGTGCCAGACCGTGCCGTCGTCGTACTCCACATGCAGGTCGACGGCGATCTTGCCGATGTCGTGCAGCAGCGCCGCGTAGGTGGTGCCGGCGGTCCAGGCCTCGGCCTGGGCGGCCTGCGCTTCCGGTGTGGCGCCGGCGGGCAGCAGGTGCGACTGCCGCAGCTTGAGCACATAGGCGACGATCTCCAGGCCGTGGTCCAGCATGCCGCCCGGATAGGCATGGTGGTGGCTTTCGGAAGCTGGGAACTGCTGGACCAGCTCGGCGTAGCGTTCCAGCGGGGCGAGGTACAGCGTGGCGAACTGCCGGCGCGACAGTGAGGTGCGCTGCCAGATGTGCTCCAGCAGCTTCTGCCGGCGGGGCGTCGCCAGCAGCGATGCGGCCGAAGCCGGCCGCATCAGCCCTTTGGGTGGCTCGGTGGGTGTGGGTGGCGCGCCGGTGGCGGGTGGCACCCGTTTGCGTTGGAACAGCGAGAGCATGGTGAACCCCGGATGACAGGGCCGGTCGGGAGCCTTTTGGCCTTTTCGGGTAGGGCCTTTCCCCTTGGCCCCGTTCCCTTGCCCCTTCCCAGCCCTTTGACCTTTACGGAAGAAGCCTTTGGATATAGAGCAACGAGGCCTGCCGAGCCACTGCCAATACGGGATTGGCTCAAGTCGGATTGAGGCGGGAAGGCAGGCGGTGCCGCCCCTACGATGGAGCCGTTTCATCGACCGGGACGGAGCACCATGCGCCCTCACATTGACATGGCAAGGAACTTTCCTTACCATGTAGGCATTGCCATCAGGAGTGCCGCCATGCCCGAAATCCACGAAGTCGCGACGCTGACCTCCAAGGGTCAGATCACGCTGCCCAGGTCCATCCGGCAGGTGCTGGGCGTGGACACCGGCGGCAAGGTGGCGTTCGACCTGCGCGGCGGCGAAGTGGTCGTGACCCGTGCTGACGCCGAGCATGAAGACCCCGCCATTGCCGCGTTCCTGACCCTGCTGGCTCGCGACATCGAGGCAGGCCGGAACATCCGCGGTCTGCCCGAAGATCTGGCTCGCACGATGCTGGAGCATGCAGGCCACAAGGTCGTCTTGGGCGATGACTTCGATGAGGACGTGGAAATCTGATGCGGCAGCATGGCTGGACGCTGCTGTTTCACGACAACCTGATCGAGCAGTTGACGAAGCTGCGCGCGGCCGTGCTGCGTGCGCAAGAGAACGACCCGGAGGGCTTTGCGTCCAACGCCAATGTCAAGTTCTTCCGGGCTTTGGTCCAGTTGATGCAAGACGTGGTGCCGGGCGATCCAGCGCGTGACGAGTATCGTCAGGGCAACACCATGGGGCCGGCTTATCGCCACTGGCGGCGGGCCAAGCTCGGAAGACGGTACCGGCTGTTCTTCCGGTACGACTCGAAAGCGAAGGTCATCGTGTACGCCTGGGTCAACGACGAGCAGACCTTGCGATCGGCGGGCAGCAAGTCCGACCCCTATGCCGTGTTCGAGAAGATGCTGGGACGCGGCAACCCGCCGGACGATTGGGCCGCGCTGGTGGCAGCGAGCAAAGCCGACTGGCAGAACGAGCGCAAAGGCTGATGCGCTGCCTTCCATCGTGTTTAGCGTGATTAGATTCTGCACAGAATTTAGACCATGAGTTGATAACTCATGCGGGATTCAAACGAACAAGAAACAGGATGACCATGAGGTAGCCCCACCATGAAGACCGCTGCACAGACCACCTTCGCACAATATCTCGGCCGCACGCTGGGTCGGGCGTGGCGAAACTGTGTGCGTCTGGATCGACGGGCGCATGGTCGGTTGCTCACACGCGGATGGGCACCAGGCGCTGCCAAGACCGTGTTGCTGGTGGTCAAACTCGCTGCGATCGGCATACTGCTCTACACCGCGTTCTGGCTGGCGCTGCTGCTCGTGTTTGCGCTAGCAGGTGCCTGGATACTCCTCAATGACAATGGAAGCTACGACGAAGAGCAAAAGACAGAGTGGCGGTACGGCCCTGCCGGATATGGTCTCTACACGTCCAACGATCAGCGGATTGATCCACACGATCCCGACGACGACCAGGCTTAACTACTTCACAGCCTTCAGCGCCACCCCAGCACCTTTGCCTCCTGCCGCTTGCGCATCGCGTGTTCCAGCGGCCAATCCCTGAATCGCGGTTCCGGCACGCACACCGACCCAGCCGAGCGCGGCCACCCAAAAGGTTGGCAGCACGACAAACATCGTCGCCATGACGAAGTTCAACAGCATGTCCCCGAATGCATTGTTCAGGCCGATCAAGGGATCGAAGTTGCTGTGCGGCCGATTCGCACCGAATCCCCAGCCGTAGAGCGCATCAAGGATCGTGCTGTCGAGCCAGCGCGCGAGCTGGAACCAGAAGTCCACGAAGAACAGCGCGAACTGCACGCAGCTCACTGCGACCAAGGCCTTCAGCTCGTAGGTTCCGGACAGCAGCACCAGCGGGGTGCAGATGACGAGCGCCATCTTGAGCAGCGACAGCACCATCGGCAGCGCCTGGCGTACCACATCCATGGCCGGGAAGAAGCCCAGCGAGCCAACGGTCATCCCGAGGTCACCGGCACCGCGCGTCACGATGTTGGGCAGCGTCTTCTCGATCTGGCCGCCGTAGTCGGTATAGACCGCGCCCTGGTTCATCTTCTGCTGCCGGGGCGAGACGACGGCGCGGATCACCGAGTCATTGACCTCGTTTTGCGAGAGAAACCCCGCCCAGCGTCCGACACGGGAGAGCAGATCGGGATCGACCTGGGCCAGCAGGCGCGCACGCAGCCCGCTGCTGCCGTCCGCCCACCACTGCCGACAAGTTGGATAGCCGCCGCCGCTGTCGATCTGGGCGAGCCCCGCGTCGCGGGTCGCGTCATAGGGCCAGGCCGTGCGCGGCGTGCCCGAGTGATAGGTGTCGTAGAAGCCGGACGTGTCGAGGAAGTAGCTCGAACCGATCCAGGTCACGTCGTTCATTTGCTCGTCGGAGAGCGTCGGCCGGCTCATGAACAGCTTGGCGCGCGATGGCCCGTAGCAGTCATGCACAAAGTCTCCGACTTCCTGCGCGAGGACCGGATCGTCAATCCGCGCGGCATCGACATCCATGCGCATCTGCCGCAGATCGGTCCCACAGGGGATCGCCGCTACCGCGGCGCCGGTGACGGCCTTCGAGATGGCGTGTATGAAGAACCACCACACCGGCACCAGCGCGCTCTGGTTGTTGAGCGTGGTGTAGGCGTTGGACCAGCCCGTATCCGCCGGCTGAGGAACGCTGACCTGGCACTGCGCGGAGCGGCTCGTATCGAAGCGAATAGTGTTCAGTTCCACCGGAATGAAGGGGATGCCGGCAAACATGATGACCACGATCGCCACCCAGACGCGGTTCTCGATGCGCATCGAGGACAGCACGCCCTTGTTGCCCTCGTCCGCGCCTTCCGCCCGCGCCCGGAGCCATTCCTGGATGACGATGGCGACGAACGGCAGCGCGAACACGCCGCTGGCCACGAGGGTGCTCCAGATGCCATTGTTGACCAGCCAACCCACCAGGGTCAGGTAATACTCCAGGTAGTCCGTCGTGTAGAGGGTCATGACGTCCTCCTCGCGTCAACCGTTGCGCAGCCATTGGCTGCCTTCGAGCAACACGACGGTGACCACGGCCGCGATCTCGACCCGCAGCAAGCGTTGATGCGTCTCGGCCATCGGCTCGCGTTGCCGCAGGCGCTGCCGCATCCACCACCAGCCATAGGCCGTCACCGCGTAGAGAGCGAGGCGCCAGGCCAGGAAGTGGGCCGAGTGCGCGTGCAGCCAACGCTCCCAGCCGTCGATGCTGCCGACGACATGGATGCCTGCGACGTTCACGGTCACCGAAACGCCGAAGATCAGCAGCGCCCACAGCAGCGCGATGCCCGCGCGGCGGTTGAACAACCACGACGGCCGCAGCCAAGTCGGCCAGGTCATGGCGTACTCCGGGGCTTCTGCACTTCATTGAGCCGATCGCGCGTGGTGTCGCCCTCGAAGATGCCGCGCGAGTCACCGGCGCGCGTGCCGTGGCGCTGGATGATCGCCATCGCGGAATTGCCGGCCAGCGTGCGCCGCAGTTCCAGTTCGGTCTTGAGGTTGTTGATCTCCTGCTCCAGCGCGCTGTTTTCCTGGTCGACCGCCTTGACGGCCAGTTCGTTGGCCGCGACGTTCGGCTCCTTCTTGCCGGTCAGCAGCGTGCGCTGCAACAGCAATGCCTTCTCCAGCACGCTGGACAGCGCCGCCTCCGAGGCCAGGCGCTTGCCCAGCAGATCCTGGTCGGGCTCGTCGCGCAGGGCCTCGATCACGCCGCGGGTGATCGGCAGTGAGTTGCTGCCCGCCGCGTCGAGGTTGGTCACCGTGGTCGGCTTTGCCCCCGTCACCAACTCCTGCAAAGCCTGCAGCTTGGTCTCGTACTCCTCCTGGATCACCGGCGTGAGGCCGACGCCCGGCGTGGTCTGGGTCTTGGTGCAGCTTTCGCAGGTGCGCTGCTCGCGCTCGCCCAGCACGCGGGTTGCCCAGGCTGCAGCCGCCGCAGGAGAGGACCAGGTTTGGCAGGTCAGCCGGTTGCCACAACTGGCATGGGCGATCGACGAGGTATCGGTGACGCTGCGCCCGTTGAGAAGGTTGTAGCCCGCGCGTGTCACATCGCCTACCACCTTGATCGAACTCTGACCCGAGCCACCAGCGTTACTGCCACCGACCCAGGGCACGCCGTTGTTGCCCTTGTTCGACTCGGCCTGCTCGATGGCCGAGACGGCATCGGTGCTGCTGACCGCATCGCGCAGCGCCATGCCCTCGGCGAGCTGGTCCCAGCCGGCCTGCCCGCCGGCCATGTCCGCCATCCGATTGGCGATGGCCCGACAACTCATCTTCGAGCGATCGAAATCCAGGCGGGCTTGCAGGACGCCGTTGGTGAGCAGGTTGTAGAGACCCGGATCGGCGCGCTGGATGATCAGCGCCGGCAGCGACGCTACTGCACTGGTGGCGTTCTGGATCACGGTGCTCATGATCGCCTGGAAGCCGTTGGTGATGCCGTTGAGCTGGTTCTGCAGCGTCGTCGTGATGCTCATGTTTCCGCAGATCAGGTTGCTGTTCCAGCCGATCCCGACGCCGATGCTCTGCATGTTCCCGGCGCCGCCCATGGACACGGCCCGACCGCCACCGATGCTGTAGAGCACGTCGTCGCCGATGACGCTGCCGCTCACGCTGACGCCGCTGGGGTCGATGCGGGTCTGGGCCCAGGCGACACCGGCCGCTGCCATTGTTACCGTGCAGACGAGCGCGACGGCCAGGGCGTCGGGCTTGGCCCGCTGAGAGAAACGGGATAAGGACGCTTTCATCGGAAACACCTCACTGAAAATCGACGCTACCGAGGAAGACCTGCCCCCGGCGCTGACAGCAGGCATACGGCCGCCACAGCGCCCAGGCGTAATCGCCCTGCTGAGCCTGCACCCGTGGGTTGCCATGCGGGAAGACCGCGCAGGTGGTCGAGAGCGTCGGCGTCAGCTCCTGCCACTTGCCGGTCGATGCGTCGGTCTCCACAAGCGCGCCGGCGGGCCAGTAGCCATCGCGCGCGGTCGCGAGCAGCGGCTGATAGACGTGCGGCTGGGCGCGGCGGGTGACGATGTCGCCTGCGCGCTGCGCGACTACGGCGCCGCTCTTGTAGTCGTCGGTCTGGTGCAGGAAGCCGCCGCGCGGATAGACGTTGCCCCACAGGTTCAGCGTCGTGCGGCCACCGATTTCACGCATGCCGGGGATCAACGCTTCCGGGTACACCATCTCGGGGACGTTGTAGCGCCAGGCCAACGTGTCGAGCGTGCTCAGCAGATACGGCATGAAGGCCGTGCCCGCGCCCCGGCAGGTATAGCCGGATGCGCTGGCGAACTGGCTGAACACCGAGCCAGCGGGATGCCCGATCACGTCGGCGTTCTTGAACTTGGCGAGGTTGTTCTCGTTGTCGTGGTTCGTGGTGCCGTCGCCGCCAGCTTTGGCCGTGGGGTTGGGCATGCTCATGGCGCGCACTTCCACCCATGGGTTCTCGCCGGTGTTGGAGTAGCTCGACACCACGGCGTCGGGGATGTAGTGCCGCACCTTCACCGAGGTGCGCACCGAGCAGCCGAACATGGTGCAGAACAACCAGTAGCAGATGCCGACGACGCGGTACTCGAGGCAATTCGGCGACACGGCCGAGGAAACGATGGTCGCTGTGTTCAGGGCGAAGGATGACGTTGCACCGCTCAACAGTAGCGAAGCAATAGTGATCCGCAGGCGCTGGGAAGGTGCGGTCAACAGGGGGTTCATGGCTGCGCCCTCCGGTACTGCTCGACTCGGGCGACGGCGCGGGCCACGTTCGTCTCGCCGTAGACCACGTAGCTGCGATCCACCACGACTGCCGGGATATTGGTGATGCCCAGGCGCCAGGCATCGGCCACGCCCTGATAGGCCGTTCCGAGGCGGCGCTGCAGGTCGGTACCGCCTTGCTTCAGGCGTTGCTGCACGACGGCGGCGGCCCGGCCGGGGTCGGGTGGCAGTCCGGCGGCGAGTTCGGCTTCGATCTGTGCGGGGGCGTCGAGCAGGATGCGCCGGTCCGCATCACCCGCGACGGGATGTGCCTGGTCGGTGATGACCCAGATTTCTGCGGCCGAGACGCTCGCGGAGAAGATTGCCGCAGTGGCGGAAGTAGCAAGCAGAAGCTGCCGGGCGAAAACGAGGGAAGGAAGACAGTGCACGACGCGCCACCTCGGAGTTCATGACTCCGGTAGTGCAGCGCATGCGGTACACGGTTGCGACAAGGAATCGGAAACGGGGGCTGTCCGGATTGGACGGCTACGCTGAACGATTCGTCAGTGCCTGACTTTCCCGCGCTATCCGGGCTTCCCCAAGCGCGGGACTTCGCAGGTATTCACCGCGCCAATGCGCGAAGCACATCCGCGAGCTTCTTGACCGCGACCTCCAGTTCCGTCGGGGTATAGGCGGCAAAACCCATGAGGAAACCGGCCCGCTGTTCTTTCGACGCGTGTTCGTTCGACGCATGCAGCGCCGTCAGCCCCAGGAGATCAATGCCGGCGCGGCGCGCGGTATCGATGGCCTCGCGCTCGGGAATGTCGCGGATGAAGACGCAGGGCATCTGCATCCCGCCGACCGGCACCCTCGGTTCAACGAAATCGGCCAGGTGCTTGCGCACCAGCCGCACCAGGACGTCGAGCCGCTCGGCATAGACGCCGCGCATGGCACGCACGTGCGCGCCGAAATGTCCGCCTTCGATGAAGCGCGCCAGCGTCAGTTGCGGGATCGGCGCGCTGTGCCCGTCCAGCAGGGTTCGTGCCACCGTCATGGGCGCCACGAGTTGGGGCGGCAGCACCATGTAGCCGATGCGCAGCCCCGGAAACAAGGACTTGGTGAAGGTGCCGATGTAGAGGGTCCGGTCATGCGCGTCGAGCCCCTGCACGCAGGCGGTCGGCTTGCCGGCATAGTGGAACTCGCTGTCGTAGTCGTCCTCGATGATCCAGGTTTGATGCTGCCGCGCCCACTCGATGACCGCGAGTCGCCGGTCCAGCGCCAATGTCGCCCCGGTCGGGAATTGATGCGAGGGGGTCAGGAAGACCGCTTTGGCCGGTTGCGCGGCATCGCGCAGGTGCTCCACCCGCATGCCATCGGCGTCCAACGGGATGGGCACGCATGCCAGACCCGCGGCGTCGAACGCTTTGCGCGCCCCGTGATACACCGGATCTTCGATGCATATCCTGTCACCGGTATCAAGCAGCACATTGGCGCACAGGGTCATGGCCTGCTGCGAACTAGTCAGCACCAGCACGCACTCGGGCGTCGCCCGCGCCCCACGTTCGAGATTGACGTAATCCGCAATGGCGCGCCGCAACGGCTCCATCCCTTGCGGGTGACTGTGCGCCAGGGCCTGGGTGCCGTACGCCTTCAACACCTGGCGCTCCAGACGCTCCCAGGTCTGTAGCGGAAAGCTGCGTGTTTCCGGCACGCCTGGGGCAAACGGGCGTGACGCCAGAAAGTCGCGCACGCCGCCCCCCTGGAACATGGCGGCGCCGCGCAGGCTCAGGCGCAGCGGCTCGCGCTGTGATCCGGGACGCTGTGCAGCGCCGCGTCTTGGCAAACGCTGCGCCCGCTCCGAGACAAAGCTGCCGCTGCCCACGCGCCGTTCGATGAAACCTTCCGCATGCAACTGGCTGTACGCAGCCTCGACGGTGTCGCGCGACACGCCCAGCGACTGCGCCAGCGCGCGCGACGCGGGCAGGGGTTTACCGACGCCGAGGGCGCCATCAAGGATCAATTGCCGGATCGCACGTTGAATACGCGCGTGCAGGGGCAAAGCCGCGTGCGCGGGGTTTACCAGCCAGGCTTTGACGGATTCGAGTTGGGCGTGCTTGAACAAATGGCTGGCAGATCTTCAAAAAATTGGTGGGGAACAACATGCCAATACAAGCATATAAATCAGTATTCAAACGGGGTCAAGAACCCATCACTCACAGGAACCACAAGCAAGCCATGTCGTCACCCACCGCACCGTCGTCCGTTCGTTTGGGCGACCTCACCCATCCCATCGTGGCCGCCCTGATCTCGGTCATCGTCAACTATGGCGGCACCTTCGTCCTGGTCTTCCAGGCTACCAAGGTGGCCGGCCTCAGCCCGGAGCTGACGGCCTCGTGGGTTTGGTCGATTTCGATTGGCGTGGGCGTGACGGGGCTTATCCTGAGTTGGATTGCCCGCGAGCCGATCATTACGGCTTGGTCGACGCCAGCGGCCGCGTTTCTGGTCACGGCGTTGGCGACCACGCCCTACGCGGAAGCGGTAGGTGCGTACCTGATCTCGGCGGCCGCCTTCGTGGCGCTCGGCCTGTCAGGCTACTTCGAGAAGGTCATCCGGCTGATTCCGCCGGGCGTTGCCGCTGGGCTGTTGGCCGGCATCCTGCTGCAGTTCGGCATCGGCGCCTTTGGTGGCATGAGCATCGACCCAATGCTGGCGGGGTTGTTGATCGTCGCCTATGTGGTGCTCAAGCGCTTCACCGCACGCTATGCCGTGGTGGGCATCCTGGTGCTGGGGCTGGCCTTCCTGCTCATCCAGGATCGCGTCGATTTGTCGGGACTCGAGCTTAAGCTCGCCGCGCCGGTCTTCACCCTGCCGGTATTTTCGCTCAACGCCTTGCTGAGCGTCGCGCTGCCGCTGTTCCTGATCACGCTGACCGGTCAGTACATGCCCGGCATGCTGGTGCTGCGTAACGACGGCTTCAGGACCAGCGCCAACCCCATTGTAACCCTCACGGGGCTTGGCTCATTGCTCATGGCGCCATTCGGCTCGCATGCGTTCAACATCGCCGCGATCACGGCTGCGATCTGCACCGGCAGGGAAGCGCACGAAGACCCATCCAAACGCTGGATCGCGGGCATTGCCGCGGGCGTCTTCTACATCCTCGTCGGGGTGTTCGGGGTGACCCTCGCTGCCGTCTTCATGGCTTTTCCGGCGACCTTCATCACCACGCTGGCGGGCCTGGCCCTGCTGGGCACCATCGGCGGCAGCCTCGCCAGCGCCATGGCCGATGCGAAGGCCCGCGAAGCTTCGCTGATCACTTTTCTGGCCGCCGCCGCCAACATCACGATGCTCGGCATCGGCGGAGCGTTTTGGGGGTTGCTGATCGGCCTCGTGGCCTATGCGGTGCTCAATGGCCGGCTACCGCAACGTGCACAGGCACCGCCGCAGGCCATTCAGGCCACACCCGAGTCTGCGGTCACCACGGGAGCGGCGAACTGATGCAAGGCCCATCCGACGAAACCAAGGCACCATCGGCCACTACAGCCGAGACACAGTCTTGGCACGAGCAGCACGGCCGCTATCCCCAGGCCGTCACGGTCGAGGATTTCCGGCGCAATCTGGCCGCCGTGCAGGCGCGCATCGACACCGCCTGCCGCCGCGTCGGGCGCGCCCCCGCGAGCGTGCGCCTGCTGCCGGTCAGCAAGACCATCGACGCAGCGCGCATCCGTCTGGCCTATGCGGCCGGCTGCCGCGTGCTGGGTGAGAACAAGGTGCAGGAGGCGCACCGCAAATGGGAGGCCATGGCCGACCTGAGCGACCTCTCCTGGTCGGTCATCGGTCACCTGCAAACCAACAAGACCAAGCTCGTTGCGCGTTTCGCGGCCGAATTCCAGGCGCTCGACAGCCTGCGGGCCGCCGAGGCGCTGGATCGCCGCCTGCAGGCCGAGGGCCGGTCGCTGGACGTGTTCGTGCAGGTCAATACCTCGGGCGAAGTCAGCAAGTACGGCCTTTCGCCCGAGGACGTGCCGGCCTTCATCCAGGCACTGCCGGCGTTTACCACGCTGCGTGTGCGCGGCCTGATGACGCTTGCGCTGTTTTCCAGCGAGGCCGAGCGGGTGCGCCGGTGCTTCATCCTGTTGCGCACGCTGCGTGACCAGCTACGCCAGAACGCCCCCGCCGGTATTGGCCTGAATGAACTGTCCATGGGCATGTCCGGCGACTTCGAGATCGCCATCGAGGAAGGTGCCACCGTGGTGCGCGTGGGGCAGGCCATTTTTGGTGCACGTGCCTTGCCGGACAACTACTACTGGCCAAGCGAAACTACAACCGAGGAGTCCCATCCATGAAAACCGTTCTGGCCATTCGGCACCTGCATTTTGAAGACCTGGGCACCCTGGCGCCGCTGCTTGAAGCCCGTGGTTATGGGGTGCGCTACATCGATGCCACGCAGGACGAGCTGGGCGGTCTGGAGGTGCGCAGCGCCGACCTGCTGGTCGTGCTGGGCGGCCCCATTGGCGCCTTCGATGATGAGATCCATCCTTTCATCGTGGACGAACTGGCACTGGTGCGCCAGCGCCTGGAGAGCCGGCGCCCCATGCTCGGCGTCTGCCTGGGCGCACAACTGATAGCCCGCGCATTGGGCGCTAGGGTCTATGCCATGGGCGTCAAGGAAATCGGCTTTTCACCATTGACACTGACGCAGGAAGGCGAGGCATCGCCACTGGCGGCGCTGGGCGATGTGCCCGTCCTGCATTGGCACGGCGACCAGTTCGACATCCCGCCCGGCGCCGTGCGGCTGGCGGGGACGGAGGTGTGCGCCAACCAGGCCTTTGCTCTCGGGCGCCACGTGCTGGGGCTGCAATGCCATCTGGAGGCAGATCCACGCCAGATCGAGCGCTGGTTGGTCGGTCATGCCTGCGAACTGGCCCAGGCGGGCATCGACCCGCGCCCATTGCGAACCCAGGCACGGGCCATGCAGACGCGCTTGCCGATGGCAGCGCAGGCGGCGTTCACCCGTTGGCTCGATGGGTTCGACACGCCAGCGCAAGGAAGCCGGCCATGAGCCACCTGATGCAGGCCTATGCGCGCCAGCCGGTTTCCTTTGTGCGCGGGAGCGGCGCGCGCCTGTGGGACGCGCAAGGCGTTGAGTACCTGGACGCCATCGCCGGGGTGGCGGTGGTCAACCTCGGCCATGCCCATCCCGAAATCGCCAGTACCATCGCGGAGCAGGCCGGGCTGCTGTTGCACACCTCCAATCTGTTCCGCATCGAATGGCAGGAGCGGCTGGGCCAGCGCTTGTGCGCTCTGGCGGAGATGGAGCGCGCCTTCTTCTGCAACTCGGGTGCCGAGGCCAACGAAACCGCGCTCAAGCTGGCACGCCTGCACGGCAACCGCAAACGGGTGGCGCAGCCACGGGTGCTGGTGCTGGAAAACAGCTTCCACGGCCGCACCCTTGCCACTTTGGCCGCTACTGGCAATCCGGCCGTACAGCGCGGTTTCGAGCCGTTGGTACCCGGCTTCCTGCGGGTGCCCTACGACGACATCGAGGCGGTTCGCCGGGCGGCCGAGAGCATGCCTGGCATCGTCGCCGTGCTGATCGAATCGGTACAAGGCGAAGGCGGCATCCGCGTGGCCTCCGCCGCCTATCTGCGCGCGCTACGGGTCTTGTGCGATCGACACGACTGGCTGCTGATGCTCGACGAAGTGCAGGCCGGCATGGGTCGCACCGGTACCTGGTTCAGCTACCAGCACGCGGGTATCGTGCCGGACGTCATCACCCTGGCCAAAGGGCTGGGCAACGGCTTTCCCATCGGCGCCTGCCTGGCACGCGGGCCGGCGGCCGAACTGTTCTCGCCCGGCCACCACGGTTCCACCTTCGGCGGCAATCCGCTGGCCTGCCGTGTCGGCTGCACCGTGCTCGACGTCATGGCGCGCGAACAGCTCCCGCAGCGAGCCGCCGCGCTGGGCCAGCGCTTGCTGGCAGCACTTCGGGCGGCGCTGGACGGTCATCCCCATGTCACGGCGATCCGGGGCGTGGGGCTGATGATCGGCATCGAACTGGATCACCCCTGCATGGAGCTGGTGGGCCGTGCCCTCGAAGAACAGCGCCTGCTCATCACCGTGACCCGCGACAGCATCATCCGCCTGCTTCCGCCACTGGTGTGCGACGAGACGCAGATCGACGACATCGCGGCACGCATCGCTCGCCTGCTGTCGCCAAACCCGAACATTCCAGACCATAGGACGACACGCCCATGCATGACGCATCCCTGACCCTCGCCGATTTCGACCCCGAACTGGCTGCAGCCATCCGGAGCGAAGAACGCCGCCAGGAAGACCACGTTGAACTGATCGCCTCCGAGAACTATGCCAGCCCGCTGGTGATGGCCATCCAGGACTCGGTATTCACCAACAAGTACGCCGAGGGCTATCCCGGCAAGCGCTACTACAGCGGCTGCGAGAACGTGGACGTGGCCGAGCGCCTGGCGATCGAGCGGGTCAAGGCGCTGTTCGACTGCGACTACGCCAATGTCCAGCCCCATGCCGGCGCCCAGGCCAATGCCGCGGTATTCCTGGCCCTGACCCACCCCGGCGACACCGTGATGGGCATGAACCTAGCCCAGGGCGGCCACCTGACCCACGGCAACCCATCCAACTTCTCCGGCCGGCACTACAGGATCGTTCCCTATGGCCTCGATCCCCAGACGGGGCTGATCGACTACGATGAGATGGAGCGCATCGCACTGGAAACCCGGCCCAGGATGCTCATCGGCGGCTTCTCCGCGTATTCCCGCTACAAGGACTGGGCGCGCATGCGCGCCATCGCCGACAAGGTGGGCGCCATCTTCTGGGTGGACATGGCGCATGTGGCCGGCCTGGTGGCGGCTGGCGAATACCCGGACCCGCTGCCGCACGCTCACGTGGTGACCAGCACCACCCACAAGACGCTGCGCGGCCCGCGCGGCGGCATCATCCTGGCCAAGGGCCAGGGCGAGGCGTTCTATAAGCAGCTCGATTCCGCCGTCTTCCCCGGCATCCAGGGCGGCCCGCTGATGCACCTGATCGCGGCCAAGGCGGTGGCTTTCAAGGAGGCCCTTGCGCCGGCGTTCAAGACCTACCAGAAACAGGTCGTGACCAACGCCCGCGCCATGGCCACCGTGCTCCAGCAGCGCGGCTACAAGATCGTGTCCGGTGGCACCGACAACCACATGATGCTGATCGATCTGTCGGCCAAACCCTACACCGGCAAGGATGCGGATGCCGGCCTGAGCAATGCCTGCATCACGGCAAACAAGAACTCGGTGCCCAACGATCGGCGCTCACCCTTTGTGACCTCGGGGCTGCGCATCGGCACGCCGGCCGTGACCACCCGCGGCTTCGGTGTGGCGGAATGCGAGCAACTGGCCGGCTGGCTGTGCGACGTGCTGGATGCGCTGGGAGCGGACAGCAACGAACAGGTGGTGAGCCGGGTTCGGGAACAGGTGGTGGCCCTGTGTCGTCGCCATCCTGTGTACCGATAGCCCCGCAAGTCGCGCATGGAACTGCGGCACCGGACTACGCGTTCGATCAGCGGATCGGGTGGTAACCGGGCACAAACCGACGAGCTCGCACCGCCCGCCTGGAGGAACTACTGCGGGCTTCCGAACGGAAGATCTTCAGGACATGCGCTCATCCATTCGACCATTGACCATGATCAATGGTCCCAGAAACTCTCGGGAAATAGCATTGAAATTCCAATCCTTCCCCGAGCATCAAGCCCCCACCCCCAGCAACTTCCTCGGGTTGCGCTGAAAGTACACGCCCAGCACTTGCCCGCTGGCGTTCAGGCGCAGGGCGCAGACGTCTTCCAGGGTGCCTTGGGCGTTCCACACCAGGGCGCCGGGTTCGCCGTTGACCCGGGCCGCCCGCAATGCTTGTGCGCCGCCGGGGGTGCGCTGCCAAGTGCGGGCAAAGGTCAGCAGGGCCTGGGCCACGCGCAGTCTGCCGCCCAGGGGCGCGGGCACGGCGCAGACCACGCCGCCGCCGTCGCTGTAGAGGTGCACGTCTTCGGCCAGCAGTGCGGCCAGGGCCTGCACGTCGCCGCTGGCCAGGGCTTGGGCGAAGGCGCCCAGCAAGGCCTGGGTGCGGGGGTCGTCGGCGCTCGGCGGGGCCGGTGCGTCGGGGCCGAAACCTTGCGCCTGCAGGCGCTTGCGCGCCCGGCTGGCGAGTTGGCGGCAGGCGGCGGCGCTGCGCCCCAGGGTTTGTGCGACTTCGTCAAAGCCCTGGTCGAACACGTCGTGCAGCAGGAAGGCGGCGCGCTCCAGCGGCCCCAGGTGCTGCAGGGCGAGCAAAAAGCCCAGGGACAGCTGCTGGCGCTGGCCCAACGCGGCTTCGGGGCCGGGGTCGCAGTAGTCCCACAGGGCGTCGTCCACCAGCGGCTCGGGCAGCCATAGGCCCACGTACTGTTCGCGCCGCGCGCGGGCGCTTTGCAGTTGGTCCAGGCACAGGTGGGTGGCGGTGCGGCACAGGTAGGCCAGTGCGTCCTGCACCTGGGCGTGGTCCACCGCCTGCCAGCGCAGCCAGGCCTCTTGCACCACGTCTTCGGCCTCGCTGCGCGAGCCCAGCATGCGGTAGGCCAGGGCGCGCAGGCGGGGGCGGTGGGCTTCGAAGGTAGTGATGGGCATCAGTGCCTGGGGAGTTCGAAGGGGTATCGGACTACACCCCATAGGTGGCGAGATAGGCCGCAGGCACCTGCACCGGCACGATGGAACCCGCCAGCAGCAGGCACAGCAGTGCGCCCAGGCCCACCCCCAGCAACGCCAATGCCAGGACGGCACGCCGGCGCCGCACCATGGGGCGCGCAGACAGCGCCCAGTAGGCCGCGCACCCCAGGTGCATGCCCAAGGCCGCCACGCCCGCAAAGTAGTAGGGCACGAAGAACCACCCGTAGGGTGGCACATGCATGCCGGCGGCGGCAAAGTAAAAATCGGTGTCGAGCCGCAGCACCCAGCGGCCTGCCAGCACGGCGCAGGCGTGGATGAGCACAAAGCTGCCCAGCACCAGGCCCGAGAGCGCCTGCACGCGCGCCACCGGGTGCATGGGCCGCCCCCCGCGCAGCGCCTGCCACGCGCCCCATGCGCCGGACGCCACCTGGGTCAAGATAAACAAGAGCAAAAGCGGCTCCACCAGCGGGTGGCGGTAGAACAGGCGCAGCGCTTCCATCGCGTGCCGGTGGGCGGCCACACCCGCCAGCGCCACCAGATGGTTGCCCAGGTGGGCCGTGGCGTACAGCGCCAGCACGCAGCCCCCCACACTGTGCAGGCGCCGGCGCCAGGTGGGAGCCGCAGTGGCAGCGATCGGTGTGGAAGGTACCCCGGAACAGGCCGGGCGCGGATCGGTTACGAGAGAGTGTGCGGTGTTCATACCTCCAGGACGACGCAGCCCGCGCCGATGTGACATGGCGCTTGCGCCCTGTCAGCGGCAAGGCGTGGGGATGTTGCTCCGTTCCATGCGCCGCGCGTGACCCGGCGATCAAATCGGCTCGATGCCGTTGCCCGCTCAACGAACCGACTTCGGCGTGCGCCCGAAATACCGCGTAAATGCCACGCTGAAATTGGCGGGATGCTCGTAACCTACCGCGTAGGCGGCCTGTGCCACCCGCGATCCCGACTCCAGGAGCGTCCACGCGCGCCGCATGCGCAGCTCCTGTAGGAAGCGATGGGGTGGGGCGCCGAACAGCTCGCGGAAGCCTTGTTTGAACTTGCACTCGTTCATGCCCACGGCGGCGCTGAGATACGCGATCGTCAACGCACGGTCCATGTGGCTTTGCATCAGGTCGCGGGCGCGCTGGAGTTTGTCGATGTCGTCCGTACCCAGACGTGTGTATGTGAGGAGGAGGAACACGAGTCGTCATGGGCGAATCGCCAACGAGGCGATTGAAAGCGAACACCGCCTCATCCTCTCCTGACCTCGCCCGGAGCCACCCCGAACTGCTTGCGGAACGCCACCGCGAAATGGCTGGCGTTGGTGTACCCCAGCTCGGCGGCGACGGCGGCCACGGTGGCAGAGCCCTCCCGCAGGCGATGCCGGGCTTCGTGCATGCGCTCGCGCTGGAAGAGCCCATAGACGCCAGTGCCAAACATCTGCTTGAAGCCCTGTTTGAGCTTGAGCGCATTGAGCCCGCATTCCCGCGCAAGCTGGGCGATGGTGGGTGGATTGCCAAGATCGGCGAGCAGTCGGTCGCGAGCGAGCAGCAGGCGGCGGCGCTCGCCGGCCGGGATCGCCGCGGGCGCCTCCCGGCCTTCCAGGAACAGGGCGGCCAGTTCCATGCCCTTGGCTTGCATCCACAAGGGATGCCGGGGAGCGGCGTCGGGGCCCCGCAGGGCTGCGAAAAGGGCATGGGCAGTCGCACGTAGGTCGGCACTCCGGTGCCCGTTGCAGAACACGAAATCGCTTCCAAGCTCGCGCTGCAGCGCGCTGTCTGCCCTTTCCGCCCAGGGTGCGAAAACCTCGGGAGTCACCAGCAGCATGAGATTGGCGAAATTCCCCTCCTGGACGAAGCGCAGCCGCCGCCCCGGCCCATAGCCGATGCAGCCGGTGCCTTCCCGCACTTCGGTCTCGCCCCCCTTCAAACCCTCCAGCCAGCACCTCGCCCCACCCTCCAGCCAGTAAGAGAAGTGGATGCAGCCGCTGTCGTCGAAGACAGATTTTTCCACCGGTTGCGCAAGGTTCCCCGACCAGGAAAACAGGCACACACCTTCGTACACCGGTTGGCGCACCAGGTTTTGCTCCCCATTGCCGGTGACGGCGCCGCCGAAAAAGTCGGAGGCCGGCAGGCAGGAGGGTGAAGAGGCGTTCGACGACCGGCGCATGTTCCGCAAAAAAGAATCCCGATGTGGGTGATTACGAACCCCATCCGGGCCACAGTTCGTAATGAGAATGATTATCGTACAGCCTTTAAGCACTTGACAACAGGCTAGGATCATGAAAACAAACAAGCCACCCCGCTGTTTCCAACGTCGTTCCACGACCTTCCGCCCCGGATGCGTGCTGTTGCTGTGCGGTCTTGCCGGCGCGGCGTCTGCGGGCGAACCGGAAGTTACCCTGCCCGAGGTGACAGTCAGCGCCGGCAAGACCGACGGCAAGCTGTCGCGCACGCCGGCGAGCGTGACGGTCATCGCCGGAGAGGAAGCCGAGCGGCGCGGTATCGACAGCCATGGCGAACTCGCCCAGCAGGTGCCGAATGTCTATTTCACTCAGTGGGCGCCGCGGGGAGCTTCCCTGAATGTGCGTGGCCTGGGGTACTCCGATGACGAGAACGATACCCAGAGCGGCGGTTTCGTAATCGATGGCGTGCCGATGTTCGGCAATGCGGCGCAAAGCCTCTTCGACGTCGATCAGATCGAGGTGGTGCGAGGCCCCCAGAGCACCCTCTACGGCATGGGCGCCATGTCCGGTCTGGTGGTGGTGCGCACGCGGGAAGCGGAATCGCTGCCGGAGGGCCGCCTGAGCCTCGATCTGGGGGCGCCGCGCTTCGGCGCCATCGCCGCCACGGTGGGTGGAGCACTGGGGGACGACACCGCCGCCCGCCTGAGCCTGCGCGCCGGCTCCGACGACGGCACCCTGACCAATACGCGCAGCGGCGCCAAGGATGGCACGAGCGATGACAACTTCGCCGGGCGCCTGCGGCTGAACCATCGCCTGGCGGGCGGCGGTACCCTCAAGTTCGGCCTGCACGGAGCCCGGGACCGGGGCCATCTGGACATGTGGGCCACCCCCGCGGAGGCGCGCCGGCACGAGACTTCGGGTAGCGACCAGGGCGCCACGGACGCCAGGTTCGGCGCCGCCGTGGCGGAATACGTCCAGCCCCTGGCGAACGGCATGACCCTGACCGACATCGCCGGTTACGTGGACAGCCAACTGCATATCCGCATGCCGGTGTCGGCGCTGGGGGGCTTCCTCGGCGTATTCAACGAGGATCGCCGGCAATTCAGCAACGAATTTCGCCTGGCCCGGCAGGGGGAGAGCCTGGACTGGCTCACCGGCCTGTGGCTCGCCCGCCACGACAAGGAGGGGCCTTTCAGCTTTTCGATGCGTCCCTTCTACGCTTCGGAGGTGGTCACCCGGATCAAGGCGGACACGGTGGCGTGGTTCGGCCAGACGCAGTGGCGCTTCGCGCCGGGCTGGGAACTGACCGCCGGCCTGCGGTTGGAGCGTACGGTGCGGAAATTCGACTGGAGCGCACAGGAATCCGGCTACGCCGACACCGACGGCGACGGCATGCCCGACACCCCCTATTCGGCCAGTCCTGCCGTCCGGGGCGTGCGCGCTTCGTCGACTGTCGCCTTGCCCAAGTTGGCGCTGGGGTACGTCCCGGCACCGGGCCATTATCTTTATGCCAGCTACGCCCAGGGCTACAAGCCGGGCGGCTTCAACCACCATGCCAACAGCGAGACCGAGGCCCGTGCGCCGTACAAGGTGGAGCATGCCGACCAGTTTGAGCTTGGCTGGCGCGGCCGCTGGCAGGGGATGAGTGCCGGCGCCACCGTTTTCCACACCCGGCTGCGCGACCAGCAGGTGGTGGAGAACCGGCCTCAAGGCACGTTCACCGCCAACGCCGCCCGCTCCCACAGCCAGGGGGTCGAGCTCGAGGCGGCGCTGCAGGCCACCCCGACGCTCCAGGTCAAGGCCAGCGCCGGCTACGTGCGGGCGGTGTTCGACGAGTACCGCAATGCCAGCATCGATTATGCCGGGCGCCAGTTCCCCAACACGCCCAAGGGCAGCGCGGGCGTCAGCCTGCACTATGCGCCGGGCGGCGCCTGGGAGGCGAACGCGTCGCTCACCCGCATCGGCAAGTCCACCCTCTTCCCCGGCACCGAAGTCGAGAATCCGGCCTATACCCTGCTCAACGCCTCCCTCGCCTACCGCTCCGGGCCGTGGGAATGGAGACTCTACGGCAAGAACCTGCTCGACGCCGGCTACTTCACCCGTGCCCTCACTTCCGGCCTGGTAGTCGCCAGCCCGGGTCGCACGGTGGGCATACGTCTCACCCGGGAGTTCTTCTGATGCGCACGATCTCCTTCTCCGCTGGCGCGCCCTGGCGGGACGACGCCATGCTCGCCGCCCTGTATGTCTCTCAGGCGCTGCCGATGGGGCTCGCCTGGTTCGGCCTGCCGCCCTGGCTGCGCGCCCAGGACGTCGGGCTGGAAGTGATCGGCGCCATGATGCTGGCGGTGCTGCCCTGGGCGCTGAAATTCCTCTGGGCCGCGCCGGTGGAACGTTACTGCATGCGGCGGGGCTGCCGCCCGGCGATCTCGGCGGCGCAACTGGCGGCGGCGCTCGCCTACGGGCTGCTGGCCTTCGTCGATGTCGCCGCCGCACCGTTCCTGGGAATCGCCCTGCTCGTGTTGCTCAACGGCCTGTGCGCGACCCAGGACGTGGCCACCGACCGCTACGCCATCCTGCGCCGGGGTGCGGCCGGGGCGGCTCGCGTCAACACCTCGCGCTTCGCCGGTTTCACCATCGGCATGTTGGCCGGGGGCAGCGGCCTTCTGGTGACGGCGCCGCATTTCGGCTGGGCCGTTTTCATGCTGGCGTGCGCCGCCTGGATGCTGGGGATGGCGGTGGCGGCACGGCGGCTGCGCGAGCCGGCGGCATTGTCGCGCGGCGACGCCCCGGCGCCGTCGCGCGCCAGTCTGCGGGCCTTCCTCGCCGGGCGGCCTCTGGCTCTGCGGCTGCTCGGCATCGCTGTCGTCTTTCGTTGCGCCCACGCCATCGGCGACGGGATGCTGAAAGCCTTCTGGGTCGACCACGGCGTCACGCTCGATCAGGTCGCGGCGCTCACCACCCTCAATTTCACGCTGTTCGGCCTCGTCGGCGCGCCGCTGGGCGCCTGGCTGGTGGCGCGCCGCCAAGCCTCGGCGGGCAGCGTCGCGGTGATTTGCGGGGGAGTGACCGCGCTGCTGCTGGGGGCGCTGGGGCTGGTGGCCCATCTGGGCATCGGCATTCGCACGCTGCCCAGCTGGGACTGGCTCTATGTCGCCCTTCCTGCCGTGCAGGCCATCGTTGACGGCGCCTCCTCGCTGGCCTTCTTCACGCTCTTCATGCGCTGGTCGGTGGGCACACAGCCAGGCACCGACTTCTCGCTCTTTCTCTGCGCCGAAAGCCTGGGCGGCATCGTCATTGCCTCTCTCGCCGGGCTTGTGGCGGCGAACCTGGGCTACGGGCTGCACTTCATTTCCGGCGCCGGTCTGACCTTGCTGGCCATGCTCTACGTCTGGCGCACGTTGCGCCTCATCCCCACCATTCCCGCCGGTGCGAGTTCCGGCCAACCCAGTGCGGAGGCATCCCATGCAGTGGCTTGAACGTTTCGTCGACCGCACCGCCCGCCGGCCCGATGGCTGGCTCGGCCGCGCCCTCTACCGCGAGGCGCGCGCACACCGCCCCGGCTTCGAGCGGATCAAGGCCGAACTCGCGCTTTGTCCGCACGAGCGCGTGCTCGAAGTCGGCTGCGGCGCCGGCGTGCTGCTCGCCGAGATGCTGGCGCAAGCGGCCAGCGGTTACGCGATCGATCACAGCGCCGACATGGTGGCGCTCGCCACCGAACGCAACGCCGCGGCCGTGCGCGAGGGCCGCCTGGAGCTGCGCCAGGGCGACGCCCATTGCCTGCCCTGGCCCGACGCGAGCTGCGATGCCGCCGCCAGCGCCCACATGTTCTTCTTCGTCGAACGGCCACGGGACCTGCTGCGGGAGATCGCCCGGGTCCTCAAGCCGGGTGGGCGGGTGGTCATCGCCACCAGTCCCCGCTCGACCCTGAGCAGCCTCTTCCTCTTCCCTTATGCGCACGCCATGCGCTGCTACGGCGACGACGAACTGGCCGCGATGATGGAGGAGGCCGGCTTCGCCGAGGTGCGGGTGCGCACGGAAAAGCGCCTGCTGCAACTGGCCGTCGGGCGCACATCGGCATGACCGACCCTGCCCTGCTGCTGGCCCATTGCTGGGGCGTCCAGCTGCCGTTGATGCTAGCGATGGCCGTGGTCTGGGTGCTCCACGGCACCCGCGACGGCGTTCTTCGTCAGTGGCTCGACGCCGACCACCACACCCTCTGGCATTGGGCCCTGGGCTTCGCCTTGCCAGCGGCCATGCCGGTCGTGCTCGGCTTCGACCTGCCGACTTGGGGCCGCATGGCGGTCGCTGCCGTCAGCGCCTTGTGGGCGGCAGCGGCCTTGGGCGAACTGGCTGCCGAATGGCGCCGCGTCCCGGGGCCCCAGTACCGTGTGCTGATGGCGCTGCAGGCCCTGATTGCCGGAATCGGGGCCTGGGCCGGCGTGGCCTATGCCGCCCCGGTCTGAGGGAGTGGAAGCCGTGCCGAGGCACGACCTTCGCAGCTGGCAGCACGACCACCATTTCGCGGCCGGATCCGCTATGCCGAGCGCCGCGTTCGCTGGGTGGCGAGGCTGACCTTTGATGCAATGGTGGTCGAAATTGGGCATGCAAGCCGGTCAGCGTGATCGTTGTTTGGCCGGCTCGCGTTGCCACCGGGCGATGGCATAGGGACGGAGGCGCCATGGAACTGCGGCACCTGCGTTGCTTCCTCGCCGTTGCCGAAGAACTCCATTTCGCGCGTGCGGCCGAGAAGCTGCACATCGAACAATCGCCGCTGTCGCGCACCATCCGGCAGTTGGAGGACGACCTGGGCGTGCGGCTGTTCGAACGCAACAGCCACGGAACCCGCCTGACCTGGCCGGGCCAGGTGTTCCTTGGGGAGGCCCGGCGTGTCCTGGCGACCGCCGAGCAGGCCCGCGCCAGCGTGCGTGCGGCCGCCAGTGGCTATCGTGGCCTGCTGCGCATCGCGCTCTCCGACGGCATCTCGCAGCCGCGCCTGAGCGCGTTGCTGGCCCGATGCCGCGAGGAGGCACCGGAAGTGGAACTGCGCCTGACCGAGATACCGCTGGCGAGCCAATTGAAGGGGCTGCGCGATGATCTGTACGATGCAGGCCTCGCCAAGTCCGACGATCCAGGCAAGGGTCTGGTCGCCATGCCTGCCTGGTGCGAATCCCTGGTTGTTGCTGTGCCGGCGCGGCATCCGCTGCTGGCATTCCGGGAGTTGCCGCTATCGGAGGTGCTGCGCTACCCGCTGGTACTGTGCGATCCGCACGCCTGCGAGGGCTGCAGCCGGCAGGTGGGCAAGGTGCTGCGCGCGGTCGATCGTGAACCGGAGGTCGTAGAAATGGTGGCGACGCATGACCTCATGATGGCACTGGTGGCCGCGGGCTACGGGCTGGGGCTGGCAACGAAGGCACAGTTCGCGGTGTGCCGGTGCCCGGAAGTCGTGGCCAGACCGCTGGCCGGTGAGCCTCCAACGCTGGTCACCTACCTGCTGCGCCGGGATGAAGAACCTTCGGCGCAACTTGCAGGTTTCATTGGTCGGCTGAACTCAGCATGATCTGTCAGAGGATGACGAGGGTTTCTCTGTGAAGGAATCCTGTACGGGCCTGCATGCAGGCCGTACAGGATGATGGGCCGAGCAAAGTGCACCTCGGTAGATGAAAACTACAACAAGCCGGCTTCGGCGAACGAGTACGGCGTGCCCTTGCCGACGATGAAGTGATCCACCACCCGGACATCGACGGTGGCCAAGGCGGCTTTCAGCCGGTCCGTGAGCGCGCGATCGGCGGCCGAGGGCTCGGTCACACCGGACGGATGCTGGTGCGCCAGGATCAGCGCCGAGGCGTTGAGAGCCAAGGCGCGCTGAACGATCACCCGTGGATACACCGAAGTCTGGTCGATCGTGCCCTTGAACAGTGGCTCGTAGGTGAGTACCTGGTGCTGGCTGTCGAGGAACACGACGGCGAAGACTTCGTTGGGCTCCGCGACCAGCTTCAGGCGCAGGTAGTCACGCACGGCGGCGGGACTGGACAGCGCTGGGCCGGCCTTGAAGACGCGCTTCTCCAGCAGGGTGATGGCCTGCTGGATGATCCAGTCCTCGTGCTGGGCGGCGATCAGGGTGAGTGACTCCGGGTGGGAGTCGGCGATGACAAAAGACATGACGAACCTCCAATGGATGAGATCGGAGGGCGCCTGCCCCAGGAGGGCAAACCCTCCAGGGGACGATGGGGATGGAACAGGTGACGAGCGGGCATCCACCACCGCGGATGCAGTGGCTGTTCGCGTCAAGGGATGCGATGCGAACTGGTTTCGATCAACGCGGACAAGCCGCGCCGTAGCCTTGAAGATCGATGGCTACCTGGGCATGTCACCAGCAACGCTGGCGGGCATGTCTGGGGGATGTGAGGTCTCGGCGCTCGTCGTGTCGCCGGCAGCCAGCAGGTCGAGCGCCGAGAGCAAGGCGTCGCCGTCCATGGGGCCGTGCAGCAGGATGGTTTTGCCAGTGTCGCGATCGCGCAGTAGCAGGGTCGGCGTGGCGGCAATGCTCTGTCGTGCCGCCTCCGCGGCCTGGGCGCGGATCACGGCGTCGGGCCGCTCGCTGTCGAGGCACTGCTGCAGGGTTGGCGTGAGGTCGGGATAGCGCAGGCCCTCCGGCAGGCCCTGGCCGTCGCCACGGGTGTGCGCGTAGAGCCAGGCCACCGCCTGCCAGAACGCGGCATGCCCGCCCACCTCGCCCGCACACTCGGCCAGGCGTGCCCCGGCGGTCGCGGCTGGCTCGTGCATGGACAGCGGCAGGTGATGCCACTGCCAGTTCACCTCGGGGTGGGTGTCGATCCAGCGCTGGAGCGTCGGGAAGTACGCCCGGCAGTACGGGCACTCCAGGTCGGCGTAACCGACCACCGTGAAGCGGGCATCGCTGCGGCCGTACAGCCACGGCGGTCCGGTCGGTTTCGGTGGTTCGGGCACGGTCGTGATCGGATGCGTGAACTCCGGGGCCGCATCGGGCGTGCGCAGGAGCAGCCACCCGGCGGCGCCGACCGCCGCGACCAGCAGCGCGATCAGGGCATGGCGTCGAGTGAACGAAGGCAGGCGCATGGTGTTCCTCCTTCAGGCCAATGCATCCAGCGCCAGCGGCTCGATGCCCCGCGCACGATCGATCTTCTCGGCCACGCGGAAGGCAGCATCCAGTTCGTTGATGCCATGCTGTTGCATGAGCTGGTGGCGCTCGGCCTTCTCCTCCGGTTCGGTCATCGCCATCGCCAGGTAGAGGCTGGGCGGCACGGCGCGGAACAGCACTTCCATGCTCTTGGAGAGGATGACGCCCTCCGAGAAGGCGCCAGCCTGCTTGCGCGCCGACAGCATCAGCGCCTTCTGCGAAGCGTTGAGTTCGCGGAAGCGCGCGACCTTCTCCACCTCGTCCGGCGGCATCGACAGGCAGATCCACCACTCGATCATGTTGAGCATGGGCTCGGCCGCCTTGGGCAAGTCGTCGAGGTTTTGCGTGGCCAGCCAGAACCAGGCACCGAGCTTGCGCCACATCTTGGTGATCTTGACGATGTACGGCGAGAGCAGCGGGTTCTTGGTGATGATGTGGCCTTCGTCCGTCACGTTGACGATGGGTCGGCCGAGATACTGGTCCCGCTCGGCGATGTTGTTCACCGTGTTGATCAGCGAGATGTAGGCAATGGAGAGCTGCGCGTTGTAGCCCTCACGGGCGAAGGTCGCCAGATCCACGATCGTGATGTCCGCCTCGGGCCACGGCGTTCCCGGACGGTCGAACATCTCACCGTCCACGCCCTGGCAGAACATATCCATCGCGTCCGCCATCTCCTGCAGCCTCGCCCGCCGCGTCTCCGGCAGCGTGGCATCGCGGCTGCGCTCGCGCAGCGCGTCGCGCACGTCGCGCGTGAGCGCCGTGCGTTGCTCGGCCACGCAGCGCCGCGCCGCGTCGAGGATGCACTGGCGGATCAGGCTGCGGTCGGCGCGCGTCATGCGCGCTTCCTCGCGCTCTTCACCGCCCGTGATCATCAGCCGCGCCGTGATCTCCAACTCGCCGAGCACGTCGCGCTGCTCGTCGCCTTCCATCGCCGCAGCAGTTTCGGCGCGGTCCTCGTCGAGCGCGTCGGCGTCGAGCGTCTGCACTTGGCCCGGCGTATCGACCAAGCGCCAGGCATCGGCAAACGGGGCCAGGCTGACGCCCGAGCCTGGTGCGAGCTTCACGCGGTTGACGCTGAGCCCAAGGCGCGCGGCGAAGTCGCCGAACAGCCCGAACGAGTTGCCCGCTTCGACGATGAACAGCCGCGGCCGGTAGATGGCGGTGACCTGGTTGAGCAGGTTGTTGAGGGTCGCGGATTTGCCGGAACCCGTGGGACCGAACAAGAACAGATGCGCATTCATCTGCCGGTCGAGCCGGTTCAGTGGGTCGAAGCTGATCGTGCCGCCGCCGCGGTTGAAGAAGGTGATGCCGGGGTGGCCTGTGCCCTGGCTGCGGCCCCAGACCGGCGCCAGGTTCGCGGCGTGCTGCGCGAACATGAGCTGCGTGTACCACCCGCGCTTGTCGGCGGCCGGGTCGTAGACGCAGGGCAGCCAGCGCAGGTAGCTGTTCAGCGGCGCCACCTCGTCTTCCTCGCGCACCGGCTGCAGGCCCGCGTTGAGCATCACATTGACGAGTTGCAGGCCGCGCGCGTCGAGCTGGGCCTGATCTCGACCACGCAGGTAGAACGCCAGCGCGCCGCGGTAGAGCTTGTGCGCGCTGCCGATCAGGCCGCGGGCCTGCTGCACGTCCGCGCGCGTCTGTTCGGAGGCCAGGGTTTCGCCGACGGCCTTCTTGGCGAGGTGATTGAGATGGCTTTCCAGCACGTCCTGCGGTGTCGCCACCACGGTCAGGCACATCACCGTGTCTTCCGGCATCTGGTCGAACAGCGCGTTCATGGCGTCGCCGCCCTTGCGCGTCTCGCCCGTCAGGTGTCCGGTCGCCGGCGGCGTGCGCAGGCGATCCATCACGATGACGCGATGCGGGAGCCCATCGAAGAACCACAGGCCCTGCTCGACATCCGAGCGCGGCGGGCCGAAGAACAGTCGCTGCGCGAAGTCGGTGCCGCTGGCGAGTTCGACTTCGCCCTCCTCGGGCTCGTCGGGGTAGCGGGTCAGCGCATAGAAGCGCTCGCGGTCTTCGGCGCTCGGGCCGAGCAGGGTCGGATGTGGATTGAACCAGCGCAGCAGCCAGGCGTGGATGTCCGCCGCGCCGAGGCGCCGGGCCTTCACGCCGGCATTCGCCAGCCCGCCCACCAGGCGGTCGCAGATCGTGGTCAGCGCCTGCTCGGGCGACTGGCCGCGCCGCGTGGCCGCGGCCGTAGGCGTGCGGCGGTAGACCACCATGCGCACGCGCCGCACCTGGCCGCGCCACGGCAGGCGGGTAACGGTGGTGTCCTCGAACAGCCCGCCCGGCTTGGCGATGGCGCGCAGGTGGTGGGCAAAGAAGCGCTGGTAGAACTCGCTGAACGCGCTGCCCCGCGCACGCGGCTGCACGTAGCCCGCCAAGTTGCTCAGGTAGGGGTTCCAATCGACTTCATCCTGGGCGTAGAGCTGCACCACCCAGGGGTTCTCATCGAGTTCGTCGAAGGAGTCCTGCAGGGCGTTCTCCAGCGCATCGCGGGCCTGCCACAGCCAGGCCAGCTCACGGCCTTCAGTGCCCACCGGCAGCAGCTCGAAGAACGCGGCCACCGACTGCCCGTCTTCGAGCAGCATGGCCTTCGAGCCCGGCAGGTACTCGGCCCACGGCAGCATGTCCGCGAACGACGGCGCGACGGTGTAGAGCGCATCGTGGTCGGCCTGGGTCGCGGGCCGGCGCTGGCCGGCGAGCGCGCCGCCGGGCTCGGGTATGCCCTGCGCGGCCAGCGTCGCGACATGCTGCGCCCAGGCGTCGTCCGCCGCCTGCGCACCACCCGCCGGAGGAGCGACCCCCTTGCGCGGCCACGGCAGCGACCAGGCCATCAATAGTCCTCCACCCGTTCGCCGGGCATTGCGTACTGCACGCGCTGGTACAACGGGAACACCGTGCTGTAGCCAGGCACCGGCACCGGGTCGGTGCCGGCCAGATGCGGGAACACGTACATCACCAAGTCGGGATTCGGCAGGCGATGAAACTGCCGGTAGATTTCGTTGCTCGCGGTGCGCGTGTAGCGCTCTTGCACGGCGGGTGTGGCCTGCACGTCGGCTTCGGTCAGCGGCCGGCGCAGGCCCTGGCGTGCGTCGAGCAGTTGCCGTGCGGTGGGACCGCCGCCTTCGCCGCCGCCGGTCTCCTGCTGCCAGATGTCGAGCATGGTGTTGTGGCCGTGGGGCAGCAGCTTCTCCTTGCTGGTCGCGCAGCCGCCAAGCAAGACGGCCGCCAGCAGGATGGCGGCCGCGTCAATCCAGGTCCGAGGCATGGGCTTCTCCGATGCGGTGGTTCACCCGACGCCCCTGGGCGTCGCGGTCGATATGGAGCGGCTGCTCCAGATGCACGGCGACCCTGGCGCCGGGCTGCACGTAGACGGCCGCGAAGGCCTGGCCATACAACTTGTTGACCCAGTCGGCCATGTCGCGCACGCCACCGGCCAGGATGCGGCCCATCGCTTCGTTGCCGCCGATGCCGACCGTGCCGAGCGAGCCGTTGCTGTTGGCGACCACGGCGACGCTGCCGTTGTCGGATTTGATGAGCGAGGCCGCGCCCGCGCCGGCCGCGGTGATCAGCGCCTGGCTGCCGAGGTACTGCTGCGCATTGCTGCGCCGCTCGCCGCTGACGCAGGGAATGCCGTAGGGATCGCTGATCCAGCCCAGGCCGCCTTGCGTGGCACTCGTCGTGCCGTTGGCTTGCTCGCCGCGCTGGTCCCGGTTGCCGTCCTCGGGCACGGTGCGGATGGTGCCGTCGCGGAACACGAAAGTGACCGAACGGATTTGCCCGCGCACGCACGAAAGCGTCCAGTCCCCCGATGCCGTGCCGCTGACCACGGCGCCGGCCACGTCGGGGATGTCGATGCCGTTTGCCGTCAGGTTGTCCGGGCCGATCAGCACCTTGAAGGGGTACGGGTCATTGACCGTGCCGTCGATGGGCACGCGGCCGATCAGCGCCGTCATCGCCACCGAACCCATCAGCGTCGCATTGCGCGGCACCGTGTAGAACGGCGTCGTGGTCGCGCCCACGGCGCCGACCACCGCACGGCCGCCGGCATCGGCGACGGACTCCACGGCGGCCGACAGGGTTTTCTGCGCCGGGCCGAAGCTCAGTGGAAAGCTCGGTTCCTTGCTGCTGTTGCGGGCTTCGGCCTTGGCATCGCCCGGTTCGACCCACTGTGTGCCGTTGCCCGCGCCGCTGCCGTCATTGTTGCCGAAGCGCTTGCCGTCGCCTTCTTCCAGACCCAGCCCGACGGGCAGGTCGACCTGGCCGCCTTTGCCGGAGAGGCCATCGAGCCGCTGCTGCAGATCCTGCAGCAGCCCCTGCGTCTGCTGCTTCTCGCTCGCCACCTGCTCGCGTTCCTGCTGCGAGCGGCTGCGTTCGCTTTCGAGCGCCGTCTGGATGCGCTGGTCGATCGCGCTCTCGCGGGTGCGCAGGCGCTCGTTCTCGGCCTTCTGCTGCCGGTTGTCGCCCAGCGCGGTCTGCAGCTCGGTGCGCAACTGTTTCACCTGCGCGACCAGCGTGGCCACCGTGTCGCGCGGCGTGTCGCCCTCGATGCCCAGAGCCTTCATCTCCTCGGGCGTGAGCGGGTTGGCCGTGCCCGACAGTGCGGGCCGCTGGCCGGCGGGGCCGGAGAACAGCTTGATGCCGACGAACACCAGCAGCAGGATCACGGGGATCAGCAGCCACTTGAGCAGCGGGTTACTTTTCATCGGACGCTCCTCCAACCGTGCCGGCGGCACCGGGCGGCGGCAGATTCACGCTGGCGTCGATGGGGCTCAGCCTGGGCAGCAGCGCCTCGGCCAGACCGCGGCCGCGCGTGACCAGGTAGACCACGGTGGTGTCGGACGCCTGGCCGGCCGGCCCCAGGTTCGGGTGCTGGAAGGTGGCCGCCACGAAATTGCCCTGCAGCGCACGCGGATCGAGGTCCAGCCAGCGCGCCGCCGTGTTGGTGAGCCGCACCGCCGTCACCCACTGGTCTTCGAGCCGCCAGGCGGCCAAGGCCCGCGCCTGCACCGGCAGCGTCGGCAGCAGGGTGTCCAGCGGGAGGTCGCGGCGCAGGTTCACGCGGCCGATCCCGGCGACCGGCTCGACGGTACGCAACGGCGCGTACAGGTTCTGCGCGGCGTAACGTGTCAGCACGACCGGGACGGGTGTTTCGCGCTTGCGCACTTGCCGATCCGGTGCGGCGGCTTCCGTGGCGCCGGCCGTCTCGCCGCCGTAGCGCGTGGCGGGCGACTGCTGCGCGTCCACGATGCGCACCGGCTCCAGCGGGGGCTGTCCGACCTGCACTGGTTCGGCGGCGATGTCGAGCAGGATCAGCGCGCCGGACTCCACGTCCTGCAACTGCAGCCGCGTCGGCGGCAACGGTTCGCCCGCCCGCAGGTAGATCGCGCCGCCCGCGCTCTGCACCCGCAGGTGCGCGGCCGCGCTGTCCGGTACGCCGACACGCACGTTGCGGTCGATGAAGATCACCCGCTCCTGGCCGACCACCAGCTGCACCGCCAGCGGCAGGCGTTCCCAGCGCAGGATTTCCACAGCCTGAGCCGGCGCGAGCGCGAGCCACAGCAAGACGCCGGCAAAGGCCGACAGGGCATGGCGTTTCATGGGGAGTCTCCCTGCGAGTGGCCGGATGCGGCGCCGGGCGTCGGCGACGTCTCGATGCGCTGAGGCGCGCTGGCATGGCAGTCCAGCGCCAGGCCGAAGGGGTTGCGCTCGGGATCGACGTCCATGCGCACGACCTTGAGGGCGTAGCGCACCAGGGCACGCTTGACCTGCTCGGAGCCGTGGTACTCGTCGGCGCTCACGTCCAGCGTGACGATCCAATCGCGGTCGGAGACGGCCTTGACGCGCGTGCTGGGGCTGTCGCCATAGCCGCGGCCGGGAATCTCGTAGATGCCGCGCACGCGCTGCCGCAGCTCGCCGCTTGAGCGACGGTACTCGTAGTCCTGTTGCAGGAAGGCCCGGCAGCTCGGCGTGAAGTAGGCCGACAGCGCGTGCAGGTTGCGCGGGTAGTCGGTCTCGCCGTTGGTGGGCCAGCGCTGCGCCTGCTGCCAGATATAGAAGCTGAACGCGTACACGCTCTCGGGCGGCACGTCCCACCACTTGCGCACGCTGCCCGAGCGCAGGTCGGGCGGCACGTGGATCGTCAGATCGCGCGGTGCGCTCCACCAGCCGAAACCGAGCAGCAGCGCCACCACGAACAGCGCCGCGCCGCCCAGGCGCAGCGTCTTCACATGTGCCTGCAGGTGCGCGACCTCGTTCCTGAAACGGCTCATGCCGCACCTCGGTCGGCCGTGCGCCGTGTGCTCCACCGGCCCGTGCGGGTGATCAGACGGCACCCGCCCAGGTGAGCGGCGAGCACTGGATAGCGCAAGGTCAACCGCCACTGAAGCTGCCGGTACAGCCAGGTGTCAGGACGGCCGCGCTTCTGGCTGCGCAGGAAGCCACCGCCGACGAAGACGCCGAGCGCGATGCCCGCGACGATCAGCGTGGGCACCATGGCAATGCTGCGCGTCAGCCAGGCCAGGGGCACACCGAGCACCAGCCCGGCGGCCGCCGACAGGCCGGCGCAGATCCACAGTTCATCGGCGGTCAGTCCGCGCACGACCACCGGCTGGCGATTCAGCCGGTGCGGCAGGAACGTCACCAGCGCGTCGCGCGCTGTCTCCGCGGGGGTGGCCATCGCGCGCAGCCCTTACAGCACGCCGGTGGCTTTGGTCAGCAGCCAGATGCCGACGACCAACAGGATCGCACCCACGGCGACGGTCAGCCCGAACTGGCCCCAGGTGGCGCGACCCGTGTGAATCTCGGAGTAGCGGGTGTAGGCGTGGTAGCAGACGCCGACGAACATCGAGGCGACCACGAGCAACGCGATCAGCATCACGATGTCGTAGCCGTAGTTCTGCAGCGTCTGCATAAGGCCGCTGCCCTGGCCGCGGGAGGGGTCTTCCATTGTCGGCAGGCCCTGCGCGAACACGGATGGCGGCAGCCCCAGGAGCGCCAGCGGCGCCAGCAGCGTGGCGATGCGCGAGGGAACGCGAGAAGTAGTCGGAGGCGTGTGCATGATCGATGGCCCTTCGTGATGGTCAGGAGAGGAGGAAGAAGGTCAGCACCAGGTACATCGCGACGAAGCGGATGCAGACGCCCAGGAACTGACGTTGATTGATGCGGTTCTCGGCCCAGCCCACGTAGGCCGTGCGCATGGCCCACACGCCCCACAGCAGCAGCACGGCGAACACGAAGCCGAGCACCACGACGGACACCGCCGAGGGCGCAAAGCCACCGTTGGCCTGGAAGGCGGCGATCTGCTCGGCGGTCATGGCGAGTGCTCCGCCTGTTCGTCGCGGCGCAGGTAGTCGCCGGCCAGCGGAACGGGATCGCGCGGCTGGGCGCGCTGGGGCACGAGGAAGTCCTGCAAACCGGTGCGCACGCGCTTCAGGTCGGCGCGCAGCCGGGCGTAGTCGAAGTGATGGCGGGCGCGCGCCTGCGGCGCGGTAGTGGCGGCGTGCTCGGCCAGTCGGTCGATCAGGTCGAGCTGGCGCGCGAGCGCGGCGAGCTGCTCACGCTCCGGGGTGTCGTCGGCACTGGCGGGTTGCGGGGCCGAGAGCGACACGGCCAGCAGCACGGCCAGCGAAGGCCATGCGGACGCGCGGCGGTTGGTCTGTCCCATCGTGCCATTCCCAAGTGAAGCGAATGGCCTTGATGCTGTATCCCTTGCTCGGCTCGCGCCGCAATCAAACGGAACCGGTGGTCAACCGTATTTCAGATGTGTTGGTTGATCTGCTAATCGGTTTCGTCGGCCGGCTCGCCGTCTGCCCGCAGATCGACCACGTCCACGCAGCGCCATCCTTTATGGGGCACGCCCTACCATTCGTTCCAGAGCTTTACCGCCGCTTCGATGAATTCATCACAGGCTGCCTGCCGCCAACACGTGTGGGAACTATCTCGCAGCAGGTAATACTGCTCGTTGGCGCACACGAGGTCGGTTTTCGAGGCATCCTGCCGATACCAATTCAAGGCGTTGACCACGCAGTCCTGATAGCTGGTGGTGAGCTTCTCGTTCGGTACGTTGTACAGCAGGCCTTCTATGTAGTACGAAGGCGCGATACCAGCCTTGATCAAGCCATCTTCGAACATCCGGCTGCGCATGTTCTTGAACACTCGGGCCATAGGTTTTAGCCACTTCGATGATGCCTGATGCTTCGCTGTCAGGTTTGCCGAGTGCTGCTTTGGGTAGTTCGCGATTCGCTCGCCGGCAGCGTTGAAGAAGCAGATGCCTTCGACGTACTCAGAGTCGCTCGCTGACCGGAACTTGAAGTAGCGCCGGAATTGCGTCGCGACAATCACGTCTGACTTGCGCCGTGAACCGTTCGCGTCGATGGCAATCGCCTTGTCGCCGGCTTTCACGGCCGAGCCATATTGGCGATCAAGCACTGACAGCACGTCCCGCTTGAAGTCGGCATGGGTGTACGTCGCGTCGCTGAATGCCTGCTTGTAGGCTGACTTTTCGTCATCTGACAGAGATTCGAGATCGCTGTGAAAGCAGTCGTCGAGTCGGATGACGATGTCAACATCGCTCTCGGCGTAGATATTCGTGTCGTTGCCGTACGAGCCTTGAAGGAACACCTTGAAGTTCTTGCTGGCATACGGCGTGGTGCTGGCCTCCAGGACGCTCTTGATCGTGTTGTAGGTGTTGCTCGATTGGGTGATCGATCCCTGGTGAGACCACGTTTCGAGCTGCGATTCTGAAATTGGCATCTTCTTTCCCCTGGCTATATCAAATACTCGCGAAGTTGCTTCTCCCGCGACGCGAACGACTCCCGTCCTCGCTGGAACAAGATGCCCAGCTTCTTGATGTCGTGCTCCAGCAGATCGGTCGCCATTTCAGGCGTGACGTAGGAGTCGTTGATCCGGATGGTCAGTAAGTCAGGGAACAGAATCTGCCGCAGCTGGTCCATCGACTGCGTGTTGATCTCCAGGGTCTTCTGCAGCAACTGGACGCTGACGAGATATTTCTTCGCCAGCCACATCAGCAGGCTCGGCTTCGGGTCGGGGTAGATGCCCACGCCGACGCTCACCAGCCGGATGTCCTTGCGATCACTCCGAAGCGCTTGGACCGCATCGGCGATCGCGTACAGCGTCGGGTTGTTTGCGCAGTACCCGCCGTCGATCAGCTCGATGTCCTCGCCCATTGAGGTCCTGACGATCGTTCGCTCGAAGAACGGGTAGGCCGAGCACGATGCCTTGACGGCGTCCGCGATGCTCACGCCAAAGCCCGGGGCGAACGTGCCGACTTGGCCATGCGCCTGCGCGACGCTGCCCTTGAAGATCATCGGGCGCTCGGTCAGCCACTTGGCCGTGACGATCCCGATGCCGGTCTTGACATCACTGAACGTTGCATCGCCGAAGACCTCGCTCGCCAGCTTCTTCAAGGCCTGCGACCTGGCCGGAGCGGTCTTCTGCGACATCACGGTAGGCACGTGCTTGCGGTACAGCTCCAGGATGGAGTCGACGCTGTGACCGAGCGCGATCAGTGACGCGATGATCGCGCCCGTACTGGTGCCGAAAACCAGATCGAACTTCTGGTGCAGTGGGCACCCGATCATCGCCTCGATTTCCTTGAGTACGCCCAGCGTGTAAAAGCCCTTGGCGCCGCCGCCGTCCAGCGTAAGGACGCGCAGTAAGGCAGACGATCCAGATTCTTCTTGCGACTCCATCATCTTCACTGTCCTCCCCGCCGCTGAAGAACGCACGCACCGCCGACGACCATCAGCTCAACCCTGAGCATGAAGCCGTGCCGCTCCAGTGTCCCCGGTTTCATGTGTAGCTCGGCCAAATTCTGCATGGTGTCCGCACGGTCCTCTCGTCACTGCGGCGCTTGTGATTATCACAAAGCGACGTATACACAAATCAAAATAGACTCATGGACAGATTCTAGGGAAGACCATATACTTTCCGCAATAACCCGTACAAGCATTCGCTAACCCGAACGAGCCAGCCAGGATGTCGAACGAACAGCTTGCAGATCTAACCCAGCCACAACGCGACCGGCTCGCGTTCGTGGAGTTGCGCGTGCGCTTCATCGGGGAGATACGCCGCCAGGACTTGGTCACGCGGTTCGGCATCCAGTCCGCCGCCGCATCCAGGGACCTGGCGCTGTACAAGGAGTTGGCACCGGGCAACATCGACTACGACCCCAAGGGCAAGTCTTACGTCCTTGGGGCCAACTTCCAGCCCGTCTTCGACTTTCCCCCGGAGCGGGTTCTGTCGTGGCTGACCCAAGGCTTCGGCGATGGCGAGCCGATGCGGCTCAAGGCGTGGGTGGCCAGCGAGAGCCCGTCACGGCTCACGCACCCAGATCTCGATGTGCTGGCGAGCGTTACCCGAGCAATCCACCAGGAATGCCCGCTGGGCATCGAGTACCACTCCATCTCCAGCGGCCGCACTGAGCGGGAGATCGTGCCCTTTGCCTTGATCGACAACGGCCTGCGCTGGCACGTCCGCGCCTTTGACCGTAAGTCGCAGGAGTTCCGGGATTTCGTCATCACCCGGATTAGGCGCCCCGTCGTGCTCAAGGGCCAGCCAGTGGCATCCCATGAAGCGAGCGATCAAGACATTCAGTGGACCCGGATCGTCGAACTGGAGCTGGTGCCACATCCAGACCAGCCCCGGCCAGAGATCACCGAAATGGACTACAGCATGCAGGGTGGCGTGCTGCGGATGAAGCTGCGTGCCGCCACAGCCGGCTACATCCTTCGCCAATGGAGTGTGGACTGCACGCCCGACCACAGCCTGCGCGGGCACGAGTATCGGTTGTGGCTGAAGGACCACCTGGCCATCTACGGCGTGCGCAATGCCGTGCTGGCGCCGGGCTACCGCTCTCCTGATCAACAACGGCTCGAAGCCGAGGCGGACTGAGGGATGAGCATGCTGGCAAAACTCGAACGACTCATCGGCGAAATCGGCGACCTCAACAGCAAGTTGATCCTGCTGGTCGGACCCAGCCGCAGCGGCAAGACCCAGCTGCTGCGCCAGCTGGGCGACAAGCTCAGCATCGAGCCGCTCAACGTCGGCATGGAGCTGGGGCGTCGACTGGCGGCCACGCCAAACAACAAGCGCGGTTTCTCGGCGGGCGAACTGCTGCGGGAGATCGCGGACAGGGAACGGACTGAAGATCCGCTGTTGCTCGACAACCTCGAGTTGTTGTTCGAGCCCAGCCTGCAGGTCAACCCGCTTGACCTCGTCAGGCGGCTGGCTCATTCCAAACGCGTCGTGGCCGTCTGGCCGGGCGAGCTGCGCGGCGACCGCTTGGTGTACGCGGACATGAGCCACCCAGAACATCGTGACTACAGCCGCGACGGCGTGGTCGTACTCGAAATTTGAAGCTACGGGGAAGAGAGAACCATAGTAAGCGTCCGCCGCTCCCACAGTCTCTTAGGCTTGCGCAGGCTGTTGTTTTCTGATTGGCAGCAATTCGTCGATGCGGCTATTGGGCCAGGCCGGCAGCTTCTCGAGGGTGTCGGAGAGCCAGGTCAGGGGCTCGAAGCCATTGGCGCGCGCGGTGGCGAGCAGCGACTGAATCACCGCGGCACGGTTGCCGGCGGCTTCGGAGCCCGCAAACATCCAATTTTTCTTGCCCAGAGCGATCGGGCGGATGGCGTTCTCGACGGGGTTGTTGTCGATCGGCCAGTCGCCCCGGCTCGCGTAGCGCGCGAGCGCCGGCCAGCGCTTCAAACTGTAGTCGATGGCGCGGGCGAGTGCCGCGCCATCGGCCACGGTCTTGCGGGTCTGCACCAGCCACAGATACATCGCCTCGAGGCGCGGGCGGGCATACTGCGCGCGCAGTTCGGCGCGCGCCTCGATCGAGAGCTCGCGCGCCTGCTCTTCGAGCGCATACAGCTCGCCGATGCGCCGCAAAGCCTCGGCCGCCACCGGGCTCTTGCTGGCCTGGTGGAGATCGAAGTACTTGCGACGTGCGTGCGCGAGACAGGCCAGCTCGCCGATGTCGCCCCCGAGCAACGCCTTGTACCCCGCGTAGTCGTCGACCATGAGCATGCCCTTCCAGCCCTTCAGGAAGGCCTGGGGATATTGCCCGCCGCGCCCGGGCTGGTAATCGAAGATGATGATGGGCGGGTCGGCCCCGAGCGTGTTGCTGCGGTAGGCCCACAGGTACGCCCGCTTCGTCTTGCCGCGCCCCGGATCGAGCTGCGCAACGGGGGTTTCATCGGCGTGCAGGACGGTGCCTTCAAGCAAGAGTTCGATCAGGCGATCGCACAGCGGCGCGAGCGCCACCCCGATGCGTCCGACCCACTCGGCCAGCGTCGAGCGCGCCAGCGGCACGCCGCTGCGCGCGGCGATGCTCTCGAGCCGGTAGAGGGGCAGATGATCGACGAACTTGCTCACCGTCACCCACGCCAGCAGCCGCGCGGCCGCCACCCCGCCGTCGATGATCGCCGCCGGCACCGGGGCGGCCGAGACCGTCTCGCAGCGCCGGCAGGCGTACTGCGGGCGGATGTGACGATGCACGAAGAACTTGGCCGGGATGATGTCGAGCTGCTCGCAGACGTCCTCGCCGATCTTGACCAGATCCTGCCCGCAGGTGCCACAGGTGCAGGACTCGGGCTCGTGGCGGTGTTCGACGCGCTCGAGGTGGGCCGGCAGCGGCGGGCGGCCCGCGCGGGCGCGCTTGGGCGGGGCCGCCGGGGGCGCTTCGGCTTCGGATGCCTGGGCCTCGCGCAGCGCCTCGAGCCGGGCTTCGCAGGCGGCAAGGTCGGCCGCGAGCGTCTCGTCGAACAGATCCTGCATGTCCGCCGGCAGCGTTTCGCTGCTCGTCCCGAAGCGCAGACGCTTGAGGGTGGCGATCTCGAAGACCAGGGCCTCGATCTTGAGCTTGCTCGCCTTGAGTTCCGCTTCCAGACGGGCCACATCGGCCGCCTGCGCGACCCACTTCTGAACCTGCTGCGCGAGCTCGGGCGGCAGGTCGAAAGCGGTCAGTTCGGCGGCGAAATCCATGCCGGAATTATACCCGATGAACGCGCTACATCCCAGCATCTACAAGGGTTTCAGGCATTTTTACGCAGCGCGTCGTGAACCGTGTCGGCGCACCGATCACACCCGCCAGTGCGTCGGCGCGGCGGCACTCAGACGCTGCCATTCGACCCCCGCCACGAGCCACTGCCACTGCTCGGCCGACAGCGCGAACACCGCCGTGTCGGCGGCGGGCCAGCTGAAGCTGCCCCGATGCAGCCGCCGCTGACTCAGCCACACCCCGGTGCCATCCCACAGCAGTACCTTCAGGCGTGTGCCAGCCCGGTTGATGAAAGCGTAGGCACTGCCGTCGCACGGCGCACGGCCCAGGCTGTTCTGCAGTCGTGCCGACAGACCGTGGATGCCCAGGCGCATGTCGATCGGCTCGACCGCCAGCCAGATCTGCTCCGGGGAAATCATCACGCCGCCCCGTGCGCGAGCACCTCGGCGAGCCAGGACGCCGGCGGCAGCGCCCCGAACTGCAGACACCACCCCGACGGGCTGCGCAGCGACAGCACCTCCCCCGCTTGCCGTGGCGGCGCAACGCCGACAGGACGGGCCGCCACCAAGGTCAGGGGCGAATCCGGCTTGCACGCTGACTCGTGGCGCGACTGGCGCACCCAGTACCCCAGTGACTTCTTGCTCACGCCATGCTCGGCGCTGTAGGCCGCCTGCGTCTGACCACTGCGGCGCCACCGCTCCACGTGCTCGCGCCAGCGCGCGGCACGCTCCGATTGTGTGCTCATCATGACCTCCTGGTGAAAACCAGGAGTGTCAACAAACCCGGTGTGCAGTCACAGGTGGGAGCGGCGGACGCTTACGAACCATATGGCCAAGAACATGAAATACGGAGATCTGATTCAGTTCGAGCAGATCGAGTCAGTCATTCAACTGCTCGATGCCGGGCGCCCAGACGAGGCCAAAAAGCTCGTCGCGACCTACGTCATCTCCGACGACATGGCCGAGCGGATCTCCAAGCTCATGGTTCCCCAGCTCAGCTTCGACGAGTCGGTCGATCACAAGGGTGTGCTAATCGTCGGCAACTACGGCACAGGTAAGTCGCACTTGATGTCGGTGCTGTCGCTGGTGGCCGAAGACGCTGCTTACGCGCCGATGATCCGCCACCCCAAGGTGGCCGAGGCGGTTGCCCCTATCGCTGGCCGCTTCAAGGTGCTGCGCATCGAGGTGGGCGGACTGCAAATGCCCCTGCGCCAGATCATCACCCTGCAGCTTGAGCGTTTCCTCGAAAAGTTCGGTGTCGACTACACCTTCCCGACCGCCGACAAGGAGCTCAACAACAAAGACTCCTTCGAGGAGATGATGGCCGCTTTCGGCGAGAAATTCCCGGACCAGGGCGTGCTGCTGGTTGTCGACGAGTTCCTGGAGTACCTGCAGTCCCGCCGCGATCACGAACTGGTGCAGGACCTGGCCATCCTCCGTCAGATCGGTGAAGTCACCAAGCACCTGAAGTTCCGCTTCGTGGCTGGTGTGCAGGAAGCCATCTTCGACAGCGTGCGCTTCCAGCACGTCGCCGACAGCATGCGCCGCGTCAACGAGCGCTTCACCCAGATCCTGATCGACCGTCAGGACGTCAGCTTCGTCGTCTCTGCGCGCCTGCTCAAGAAGACGGCTGACCAGCAGAACAAGATCCGCGAGTACCTGACGCCGTTCGCCAAGTTCTATGGCTCCATGAACGAGCGCATGGACGAGTACGTGCGGCTGTTCCCGGTTCACCCCGACTACCTGAAGACCTTCGAGCAGATCCACTTCACCGAGAAGCGAGGCGCGCTCAAGACCATCGAGTCCGCCATGCTGGCCATCCTCGACCAGGAAGTACCCGCCGACAAACCGCTGTTCATCAGCTACGAGAGCTTCTGGAACACCATCAAGACCAATTCGGTTTTGCGTGCCGACCCTAACATCAAGGAGGTGATGCGCGTCTCCGAGGTACTGGAGTCGCGGGTCCAGCAAGCCTTCACGCGTCCAGCCTACAAGCCGATGGCGCTGCGCGTCATCAACGCGCTGGCCGTCCATCGCTTGACCACGGGCGGCGACATCCATGTGCCCATTGGCCCCACGGCTGCCGAGTTGCGCGACGCCTTGTGCCTGTTCCAGCCAGGCGTGGAGGACATGCCGGGCGATCCGGCCGAGAACTTGTTGTCGATGGTCCAGACCGTCATGCGGGAAGTGCTGAAGACCGTCAACGGCCAGTTCATCTCCAAGGCGCCGGACACCGAACAGTACTACCTCGACCTCAAGAAGGACATCGACTACGACGCGCAGATCGAAAAACGCGCCGAGGCCCTGTCAGACGACGCACTGGACCGCGCCTATTACAGCGCCGTCAAAGCGCTGATGGAGTGCAGCGACGACCTGCGTTATCCCGGTTTCCAGATCTGGCAGTACCAGCTCGAGTGGCAGGAGCGCCGCGTCGAGCGCATGGGCTACCTGTTCTTTGGCGCGCCGAATGACCGACCCACGGCCCAGCCCGAGCGCGACTTCTACATCTACTTCATCCAGCCCTTCGACAAACCGAAGTTCAGCGACAACAACCTGGCAGACGAGGTGTTCTTCCGTCTGAAGTCGCCGGACGAGGACTACAAGCGCTACCTGTCGCAATACGCGGCGGCACTGGATCTGGCATCCACCGCCAGCGGTGGCGCGAAGGCCATCTACCTGTCCAAGGCGCAGGACTCACTGCGGTCCATGAGCAAGTGGCTGCAGGAAAGTAAGCGTCCGGCGCGCCCACCTGTGATTGCGGAGGTGGTTTGCGGACACTCCTGGTTTTTTGCAGGAGGTCGTGATGAGCCATCATTCCGAGCGCGCTGCGCGCTGGCGTGCGCATGTGGAGCAGTGGCGGCGCAGCGGTCAGACGCAGGCGGCGTATAGCGCCGAGCATGGGTTGAACAAGAAGTCGCTGGGGTACTGGGTGCGCCAGGGACGGGCGGTGGCCGCGCGCAAATCGGACGCGTTCCTGACCTTGGTGGCGGCCCGCCCTGTCGGCGTCACCTCGCCGCTGCAGGCGGCGGGGGTCCTGTCGCTGCGTAGCCCGTCTGGCTGGTGCCTGGAGTTCGCTACGCTGCCGTCGGCGTCGTGGCTGTCCGAAGTGCTCGCGCACCAGGCGCCGTGATGATCTCGCCCGATCAGATCTGGCTGGCGGTCGAGCCGATCGACATGCGTCTGGGCATCGACGGCCTGTCGGCACGGTTGCAGAACAGCCTGGGGCGCGCCCCGTGCGACGGCAGTGCCTACGCCTTCATCAACCGGGCGCGCACGCGCCTGAAGGTGCTGGTGTGGGACGGCACCGGGGTGTGGTTGAGTCAGCGTCGCCTGCATCGGGGCAGCTTCAGCTGGCCCCGTGCCGACAACGCGGTGTTTGCGCTGTCGGCCGAGCAATGGCAGTGGCTCGTGGCGGGGGTCGAGTGGCAGCGCCTGAGCGCCGCGGCACCGGCCCACTGGCAGGTGTGATCGGTGCGCCGAAACCATCCACGATCCGCTGCGCAAAAGAGCCTGAAACCCTTGTAGATGCTGGGATGTAGCGCGTTATTCGGGTATAATTCCGGCATGGATTCCGCTGCGCAACTGACTGCTTTCGACCTGCCGCCCGAGCTCGTGCAGCAGGTTCAGAGGTGGGTCGCGCAGGCGGCTGATGTGACCCGCCTCGAAGCCGAACTCAAGCTGAGCAAGATCAAGATCGAAGCGCTGGTCCATGAGATCGCCGTGCTCAAGCGCCTGCGTTTCGGCGCCAGCAGTGAGGCCCGGGCGGCGGATATGAAGGATCTGTTCGACGAGACGCTCGCGGCCGATCTGGCCGCCTGCGAAGCCCGCCTCGAAGCGCTGCGCGAGACTCCGCCCGAGGCGCCGCCGGCGAGCCCGAGGCGCCCGCGTGCCGGACGGCCTGCGCTGCCGGCACACCTCGAGCGCATCGAACATCGCCACGAACCTGAATCGTGCACCTGTGGTCAGTGCGGGCAGGATCTGGTCAAGATCGGCGAGGACGTCTCCGAGCAGCTCGACATCATCCCGGCCAAATTCTTCGTCCATCGCCACATCCGCCCGCAGTACGCGTGCCGGCGCTGCGAGACGGTGTCGGCCGCGCCCGTGCCGGCGGCGATCATCGACGGCGGGATGGCTGCGCCGCGGCTGCTGGCGTGGGTGACGGTGAGCAAGTTCGTCGATCATTTGCCCCTGTACCGGATCGAGCAGATCGCCGCGCGCAGCGAGGTGCCGCTACCGCGCTCGACGCAGGCCGAGTGGGTCGGGCGGATCGGGGTGGCGCTCGCGCCGCTGTGCGATCGCCTGATCGAGCGCCTGCGCGAAGGCAACGTGTTGCATGCCGACGAAACCCCGGTCGAACAACTTGATCCGGGGCGCGGCAAGACCAAGCGGGCGTATCTGTGGGCCTACCGCAGCAACACACTCGATGCCGACCCGCCCATCGTCATCTTCGATTACCAGCCCGGTCGCGGCGGGCAATACCCCCAGGCCTTCCTGAAAGGCTGGAAGGGCATGCTCATGGTCGATGACTACGGGGGCTATAAGGCCCTGTTCGGTGGCGACATCGGAGAGCTTGCCTGTCTGGCGCACGCACGACGCAAGTACTTCGAGCTTCACCAGGCGAACAAGAGCCCGGTCGCGGCCGAGGCACTCGCGCGCATCGGCGAGTTGTACGCGCTCGAAGAGCAGGCCCGCGACGTTTCGGTCAAGGTGCGCGCCGAACTGCGACTGCAGTACGCGCAGCCGCGCCTGGAGGCGATGTACCTGTGGCTGGTGCAGACCCGCAAGACCGTGGCCGACGGTGCGGCGCTCGCCCGCGCCATCGACTACAGCTTGAAGCGCTGGCCGGCGCTCGCGCGCTATGCGAGTCGCGGCGATTGGCCGATCGACAATAACCCGATCGAGAACGCCATCCGGCCGATCGCCCTGGGCAAGAAGAATTGGATGTTTGCGGGCTCCGAAGCCGCCGGCAAGCGTGCCGCCGTGGTTCAATCCCTGCTCGCCACGGCGCGCGCCAATGGCTTCGAACCGCTGACCTGGCTTGCCGATACGCTCGAGAAGCTACCGACCTGGCCCAATAGCCGCATCGACGAACTGCTGCCGATCAGAAAGCAAGCGGCTGCGCAAGCGTAAGAGGCCGTGGGTGCGGCGGACGCTTACGGTGAATCGTCAGGTGCATGCTGGCGACCTGTACCTGGCCTTGCTCGAACAAGTCGAGGCGGTCGGCCCAGTCCTGCATCATCACCCGCCGCTGTTCAACGTACTCGGCATGGTTGTAGGTGGCGCTGATGCGATTGGGGTCAGCGTGGGACAGTTGCGAGTCCACCCATACCTTCGGATACCCCAGCTCATTGAGCGCCGTGGAAAGAGTGGCCCGGATGCCGTGACCGGTCAGCCTGCCGTCGTAGCCCAGACCCTTGATCGCAAAGTTCACAGTGTTCTCGCTCATGCGGTCGGTGACACGCTTGACGCCAGAGAACAGATATTTCTGGGCAGGCTTGAAGTCGTCCAGCATGTGCCGAACGATCTCCATCGCCTGCACGGAGAGCGGGACGATGTACGGCGGGATGTCGGTGACGCGCTTGCGCTTCTTGCGGGTGAGCATCTTGCGCTGCTTCAGCGACAGCACCGGGATGATCCACAGCCCCCGATCCAGATCGAACTGATCCGGCGTGGCCAAGCGCAGCTCGCCGGTGCGGACGCCGGTCAGCAACAGCAGCCGGATCGCCAGTTGCGTCTTCAGCATCCCCCGGTATTTGCGCAGCCCCTGCAGGAACAGCGGCAGCTCGGCCATGCGCAAAAAAGGGTTGTGCTCGACCGGCGGCAGCGGGATGGCCACCACATGCAGGTCGGTGGCCGGGTGGGTTTCCATGGACGGAATCACGACCATGGCGTAGTCGAACAACTGCTTGAGCCAGGTGCGCATTTTTTCCGCGACAGACAGCGAGCCACGCTTTTCGATGCGGGCGATGACTTCCAGCAGCAGCGGGCGGGTGACCTCGTAGATGGTCGACCGCTTCAAGTGCGGGAAGACATCGTTCTTGAAGGCGCGGCGGATCTGATCGAGCGAGCTTTGACGGCCCTCTTCAAGGGTGAGCTGCCGATGCTCCAGCCACTTCTCATAGACCGCGATGAAGGTGTTGTCGCCTGCCAGTTTGATGGCTTGGCGCTTTTGCTTGCGATCGATACGGGGGTTGATACCTTTGGCAAGCAGGGCTCGCGCTTCGTCCCGCAGATCACGGGCTTCACGCAGCGACAGCTCGGGATAGCTACCCAAAGAGATGCGAGCGCGCTGGCCAACCCACGTGTACCGAAAGTGCCAGAGTTTGGCACCGTTGGCCGATACGAAGAGTGAGAGGCCGTTGAAGTCGGCGATGGTGTAGGGCTTGCCGGTGGCCTTGGCCTGCCGAGCCATCATGTCGGTGAGCATGTTTCCAACTCCTCAGAGATGAGTTGGACCCAATGTTCGATACCGTCGCCCTGCTCCTCCAGCAACAATGCGGCACGGGGGCTGGCCGCATTGGATGTACCACTTTATGTACCGAAATGTACCGGCAGTCAGTGGATTTTGCTGGATGTCACTGGATCGAGATTCTGGAAAATCCTCAATCGTGACAACAACTTATGACGCTCTCTGGATTTTCTTGGAAGTCCCTGGAAAGTCATCGTGGAGCGGGTGAAGGGAATCGAACCCTCGTCATCAGCTTGGGAAGCTGAGGTAATAGCCATTATACGACACCCGCGAGGGCGGCCAGCGCTGCCGGCCGCCGTGCGACAGGGCGCCATTCTACTGGTGCAGCGGGTTGGAGCGCAACGCTGTCGGTAGCTTCAGGTAGCGAGGCGCTCCACGGCTTCGCGGATGCGCGCGGGTTCGTCCATTTTGAGGATGCGCTGGACGCGGGGAGCGAGCTCGCCGAGGTTGCTGCGCAGCACCTGCTGCTTGATCTCCAGGATGTTGCCCGGATGCATCGAGAAGTTGCGCAGCCCCATGCCGAGCAGCAACGCGGTGTAGTTGGGGTCGCCCGCCATTTCGCCGCACACCGCGACCGGCAGGCCGTAACGGGCGCCGGTGGCGATGGTGCCGGCGATGAGCTTGAGCACGGCCGGATGGAGCGGGTCGTAGAGGTGGACGACGGCTTCATCCGAGCGGTCGATCGCCAGGGTGTACTGGATCAGGTCGTTGGTGCCGATCGACAGGAAGGACAGGCGGCGGGTGAACATGCCCAGCGACAGCGCAGCGGCGGGGACTTCGATCATGCCGCCGATGCGGATGCCTTCGTCGAATTTGATCTTTTCCGCGCGCAACTCGGCCTTGGCCTTTTCCACCAGGGCCAGGCTCTGGTCGATTTCCTGCGCGTGCGACAGCATCGGGATCATGATCTGCAGCCGGCCGTGCGCCGAAGCGCGGAGCAGGGCGCGCAGCTGGGTGAGGAACATCTTCGGTTCGGCGAGCGAGTAGCGCACCGCGCGCAGGCCGAGTGCGGGGTTCGGTTCGATGCGGCTGTGGCTGCCGTTGAGCGCCTTGTCGGCGCCGACATCGAAGCTGCGGATGGTGACGGGCTTGTTCGGCATCGCCTTCACCACGGCGCGATAGGCTTCGTACTGCTCTTCTTCGCCGGGCAGGGTGTCGCGGCCGAGGAAGAGGAACTCGGTGCGGTACAGGCCGATGCCGTCGGCGTTGGCGGCCCTGGCTGCGGGCAGGTCCTTGGGGCCTTCGATGTTGGCGAGCAGGTGAATGGTTTCGCCGTCGAGGGTGGCAGCGTGCGCGTCGCGCAGGCGGTTGAGCTTGGAGCGCTCGATCTCGAGTTCGCTGCGGCGCAGGTGATATTCCTCGACGATGCGTTCGTCGGGGGCGACGATGATCAGGCCGCGGGTGCCGTCGACGATGACCAGCTCGTCGTCCTCGAGCAGATCGCGCACGTGGTGCAGGCCGACCACGGCGGGGATCTTCAGGTTGCGGGCGACGATCGCGGTATGGCTGGTGGGGCCGCCGACATCGGTGACGAAGCCGGCGATGTTGTGGTCGCGAAAGCCGATGGTGTCGGCCGGCGACAGATCGTGGGCGACGATGATGGTGCCCAGGCCGTCGCGGCGCTTGGGCGGCAGATGGCCGGGATGGCCGAGGAGCACCTTCACCAGGCGTTCGACCACTTGCACGACGTCGGCCTGGCGCTCGCGCAGGTAGGGGTCTTCGATCTGGCGGAACTGGTCGACGAGGAGCTCCATCTGCTGCACCAGCGCCCATTCGGCGTTGCAGCGGCGCGACTCGACGAGCTCGCGGGCGGCGTCGATCAGCAGCGGGTCGGTCAGCATCATCAGCTGCAGGTCGACGAAGGCGCCGACTTCGCTGTGGGTGTGGCCGGAGGTGGCGGCGGCCTTCAGCCCCATCAGCTCGCCCTGGACGGTGGCGACGGCCTCGTCGAGGCGGACAAGCTCTTCGGCGAGGTATTTCTGCGCGACGTGGTAGTGATTGACTTCGAGCAGGGCGCGCGAGACCAGATGCACGTGCCCGATTGCGATGCCCTGGGAGACGGCGAGGCCATGGACGGTAAACGGCATCTCATTCCTCCTCGCCGAAGCGTTCAGCGATCAGCTGCTGCAAAGCCTGCAAGGCTTCTTCGGCGTGCTCGCCGTGGGTGTCGATGGTGATCGAGCTGCCCTTGGCGGCAGCCAGCATCATCACTCCCATGATGCTCTTCGCGTTGACGCGGCGACCGTTGCGCTCCAGCCAGACTTCGCACGGGAAGCTGCTCGCGAGCTGGGTGAGCTTGGCCGATGCGCGGGCGTGCAGTCCGAGCTTGTTGATGATCGGGGCTTCTGCGGTGGGCATCCGGGTGTCCTTTTTCCGGTCGGGTGGGGCGGCGCTTCGTGGCTACTAGTTGGTGCGAACCTGCATCACCCCGTCGCAGCCCCCGGTGATGGCGCGCGCGAGCAGGGTGGGCAGGGCATGCTCGCGGTAGGTGAGCGCGCGCAGCAGCATCGGCAGGTTCACTCCCGCGATCAGCTCGATGCGCCCGGGTTCGCGCAGCTTGGCCGCGACGTTGCAGGGCGTGGCGCCGTAGATGTCGGTGAGCATCAATACGCCATCGCCGTCGTTCACCCAGCCGAGCATCGTGCGCGCGGCGGGAAGGATGTCGAGCGGGTCGTCCTGCGCCGACAGGCCGAGCTGGGCGATCTGCGGTGGACGCTGGTTCAGCACGTGGCAGGCGCACTGGATCAGGGATTCGCCGAGGGTGCCGTGGGTTATCAGGAAAATGCCGATCATGTCGTCTCTCCGCCGGGCATGATTTTAGCCGAGTCACCGAGAGCCGTGCCGAAGTGAGGAGAGCGGCGCGTTCAGCGGCCCGGCGCAAGTCTGCGTTCGATGACGCCGGGTTTGAAGTGGCGGCCCTCGCCGGTCGCATCGTCGTGCACTGCCGCGCGACCGCGCCCATCATGCGCTCATCGACGCACTGGCCTGCACCGCATCGCTGCCGGCGCAGTTCCCCATCACTTCGGGGCGGAAGCCGTGGTGCGGACGTTATGGCGGTGAGGATGCGGGCGGGCCGTCGCCCGGGGCGGAGGGTTCAGGCCGAAACGTCGACCCGCCCTGGGCGCCGGCCGGGTTGGCCGTCGGGGCTGTAAGGCGTCTTTTCGGCCAGTTCGCGGATGAAATCGAGAATGCGCTGGTTGCCGCGCATGCGGATCTGCAACAGCTGTCCGCCCAGAGCGTTGAGGTGGGCGGCGTGTCCGGCCCGCTCCTGGAGGGCGAGCCAGTCGGACTCGCAGCCCGCTTCCCGCGCCGCCTCGAGGGCGCCGTCGAGGCCGGCGCCATAGCCCAGATGCTGCTGCACGGCCTGGCGCCGCGTCTCGGTCTGGCTGAGGGGCTCGAGCACCGCCTGCTTGGCGCGGGCGAGCTCCAGGATCCGTTCGCCGTCGACCTGCTCGGCGGCGAGCGCGCGCTGCTCTTCTTCGAGCAGGGCGATCAGGGCGTCGACGCGCTGGCGCTGTTCGACGAGAAGGCGCTGCAGGCTCACGCCCCGCTCTTGCCCTGAAGAAGTTCGCTGACGCTCTCGAGCAGGCGGTCGGCGATGCGCGCGGGGTCGATCGCGAGGCGGCCTTCGCGGATCGCTGCGCGCAGTTCGGCGACCCGGACGGGGTCGATGTCCTGGCGGCCGTCGGTGGCGCGCTGGCCGAGGTGGGAGATCGCGGCAGGCGTGCCGGCTTCGCGCGACGGCGCGGCCGCGGTACCGCGCGTGCGCGCCGCATCGTCGGCCGGCTGTACGCCCTGGCCGCCGCGGACGAGTGGACTTTGAGAGTTGATCTTCAAGATGAAGCCCCGTAATTCGCAGTGTTGTCGATCTCGTTCATCGGCAAGGTGCCCCCGAACTTTAGGCGATCGCTGCGGCTCGTGCCAGGTGTATCCACCGGCGCAGCCGCCGCGGGCTCAAAATGGAATCGCCAGCAAGCCGGCATCGACGACTTCGGCGTGCACGATTTCATCCTTGCCGAACCGCACCCGCACCCGCTCGCCGCGTCCGCCCGGTTCGAGCGCGGTGCCTTCGCGGCGGACGTGAAAGCGCTCGCCGCGGGCTTCCACGATGACGCGCTGGCCGCGTTCGACCAAGGGCACGGCGCGGAACTGGTGGGTCTGCAGCGGGGTGTCGGCGGCGAGCTGGCGCTGGGCCTGACGGCCGACGACTTCTTCCGCGGTGCGGACGATGTCGCGCGGCAGCGCCGACAGCTCGCCGCGCCGCTCGTGGACGGCGTCAGCGGTCACGATCTCGCCCGCGGCGAGGTTGCGGGCGGCGACCCAGTAGCGGCCGTTGATCCGCACTTCGGCCTGCAGGTAGCGCACATGGCGCGACTCGCCGGCGCAGTGCACGCCCACCGCTACCCGTCCGTGCGCGCGCTGTCCGGGAGTCGGCAAAAACGGCTCGGGGGCGGTGCACGGGGGCAGGCTGGCAGCGGACGGAAAGACTTCGACTTCGACTTCGTCGCCCTCACCCGCTGCGCGCTCGATCAGAAACGCCTGCACGCGGGCGGCGAGAGCGTGCTCCGCCCCCGGATCCTGGGCCACCGCGCCGGTGCACAGCGCGAGCGCGGCGATCGGCCACGCGAGCCACCGCGCCGGGCGGAGGGCGGGAAGGGCGCGGGCGGACATCGGCGGTTCGGGCGAACGGAAGGCGGGCGGGTGGGGCATCGAAGGGATGTGCAGGTGGTGCGGGAGCGCCCGGACGAGACGTGTGCACGGACCGCTCGGCGCGGAGCGCGCGGGAAAAACAGACCGCCATTGTGCCAGTGGCGGCAGCGGATGCAAAAGCGCCGAACTGCTCCTGCAAACCGGGGCTGTTCCCGTCTTTGGCTTGGCCCTGCGGCGGCTATTCTGGTTGAACTGAAACTTTGTGCAACACGAGGGGCTCGTCGTGACCGACCGCCTGGAAGAAGCGCTCAATCACCATCGACAAGCCCTGTCGCTGCGCCACGAGCGGCAGAAGATCCTCGCCGCCAACATCGCCAACGCCGACACGCCCGGCTTCAAAGCGCGCGATATCGACTTCCGTGCCGAATTCGCCTCCGCCCTCGGGCGGCGCGGCGAACGTCTCGAACTCGCCGCCACCGCGCCCGGCCACCTTGCCCGCCGCGGCGCGCCGGCGGCGGTGAGCGAAGTGCTGTACCGGGTGCCCGACCAGCCCAGCCTCGATGGCAACACCGTCGATATCGACCGCGAACGCAGCGCGTTCGTCGATAACTCGGTGCGCTACCAGGCTGCGCTGACGCTGCTCAATCAACGCATCCAGGGCCTCAAGGGCGCGATGGCGCCCGAATGAGACCGACCTAGAGGGGGATCGTCGCCATGACGATGTTTTCGATATTCGACATTTCCGCTTCGGCGCTGTCGGCCCAGGCGAAGCGCATGAACGTGTCGGCGAGCAATCTCGCCAACGCCGACAGCGTCACCGGCCCCGACGGCCAGCCCTACCGCGCCCGCCAGGTCGTGTTCGAGACCGTCGCGGCGCAGGACGGGGTCGGCGGCGTGCGCGTCAAGGAAGTCATCGACGACCCCTCGCCGATGCGCATGGAGTACCGTCCGGAGCACCCGCTGGCCAATGGCGAAGGCTACGTGACCATGCCCAACGTCGATCCGGTGCATGAAATGGTCAACATGATCTCCGCTTCGCGCGCCTATCAGGCGAATGTCGAAATCATGAACACGAGCAAGCAGCTGATGCTCAAAACCCTGACTCTCGGCGAGGGCTGATTCCCATGAGCACCACCATCGACACTTCCGTCCTCAACACGCTCAACCAGAGCGCAACGGCCTCCGCCCGTCAGTCCGCCGAGCTGCGCGACAGCTTCATGACGATGCTGACCACCCAGCTGAAGAACCAGAACCCGCTCGATCCGATGGACAACGCGGAGATGACTTCGCAGCTCGCGCAGATCAACACCGTCAGCGGCATCGAGGAGCTCAATCGCACCCTGGAGCTGATCTCCACCCAGATCGAGGCCAGCGGCATGCTCGAAGCGGCCTCCCTGATCGGCAAGGGCGTGCTCGTGCCGGGCGACCGCGTGCTGCTCGATCACGACGCCGATGGCGTCCCGGCGTCCACGCCGTTCGGCATCGAGCTGGCCGGGCCGGCCGACAATCTCGCCGTTTCGATCATCGATGCGGGGGGGCAGGTGGTCAATCGCTACGAACTGGGCGCCGTCGATGCCGGGATGGAAACCTTCACCTGGGACGGCCTCAACAGCCAGGGAGCGGCTGCGGCGCCGGGCGCCTACCGGGTGCAGGTCGAAGCCCTGCAGGGCGACAAGGCGGTCGAGGTCAGCACCTTCAACTACGCCCTGGTCGGCGGCGTGGTGCCGGTGGGCGACCAGGGCGGTTTCCTGCTCGATCTGGGCGCCATCTACGGCCAGGTCGAATTCGGTGCGGTCAAGCAGATTCTCTGAATCCGGTCTTTTTCATCAATGCAGTCGGGGACGGATCGGCGGCCAATGGATGGCCGGCCGGTTCTCCGCATCGAGGAGCGATAAATGGGATTTTCGCAGGCTCTCAGCGGCTTGAATGCCGCATCGGCCAAGCTGGACGTGCTCGGCAACAACATCGCCAACACCCAGACGGTGGGCTTCAAGTCGAGCTCGATCACCTTCGCCGACATTTTCGCCGGCGCCGGCAGCAAGATCGGCCTGGGGACCCAGGTCGGAACGACGGTGCAGGATTTCAAGACCGGCAACCTCGAAACCACCGGCCGCGGGCTGGACGTCGCCATCGCCGGTGACGGCTTCTTCCGCTTCCAGCTCTCCAGCGGTGAAATTGGTTACTCGCGCAACGGCCAGCTGCAGATGACCGCCGACGGCTACCTGGTCAATTCGCAGGGTGCGAAGATCATGGGCTACGGGCTCAACGACCCGAACGACGCGTTTTCCGAGCCGGCCACCGGCGGCTCGCCGGTAGCGCTCCAGATCTATCCGGACGACATGCCGGCGGCGGCGACGACGAATGTCAGTGCAACCTACAACCTCGACGCGCGCATCGATGAAAGCAATGCCGATCTGCTGAGCCAGGCGCGGGTGTTCGACGATGCGGCGGACCCGGCAGGCTCGCCGGTCGACATCAATTACCACTATTCGAACAGCTTCACCGTATTCGATTCGCTCGGCACGGCACGCAACGTCACCGTCTATTATGAAAAAACGGGAGCCAATGCATGGTCGGCCAAGGTGGCGATCGACGGTTTCTATAAAGCAGCTAACGACTTCACCCTCGCGTTCGACAGCAGCGGCAAGCTTGTAGATATCACCCATGCCTCCGCCGCAGGCACTGCCGACGACAGGGTCACGATCGACTTCAGCACTGCCGAACTGGGTGGTGAACCCAGCCCGCTGAGCTTCGAGTTCGTCCTCGACGGCTCCACCCAGTTCTCCAACACCTCGACGCAGAATGCGCTGACCCAGGACGGTTACACTTCAGGTACGCTGGTCGGCCTTTCGATCGAGGCCGACGGCACGGTGATGCGCAAATACTCGAACGAACGCTCGGCCTCCGCCGGGCAGATCGTGCTGGCGAGTTTCCGCAACGCCGAAGGCCTGTCGCCGATCGGCGACAATATGTGGCAGCCCACGGTGAGTGCCGGCAGCGAGCTCGTCGGCATCGCCGGTTCCGGCTCGCTCGGCGCCCTCCAGGCCGGTGCGGTGGAGACGTCCAACGTCGATCTCGCCAAGCAGCTCGTCGACATGATCGTCACCCAGCGCGCCTACCAGGCCAACTCGCAGACGATCAAGACGCAGGACGAACTCCTGCAGACTTCGATCAACCTGCGCTGACGCGCACGCGACGGGGCCGGGCGCACGCCATGGACAGAATCCTCTACACCGCGATGAGCGGCGCCAGCCAGACGATGGCGCAGCAGGAAGTGGTCAGCCACAACCTCGCCAACGTGTCGACCAGCGGTTTCCGCGCCCAGCTCCACGCCGCCCGCGCGGTGCCGGTCGAAGGCGTCGGCACGCTGCCGACGCGGGTGTCCACGGTGGCGTCGACGCCGGGCGCGGACTTCCGCGCCGGGCCGATCACCCGCACCGGGCGCGCCCTCGACATCGCCCTCGAAGGCGAAGGCTGGATCGCGGTGCAGGCCGCCGACGGCGGCGAGGCCTACACCCGCCGCGGCGACCTCCAGCTCGACGGCGCGGGCATGCTGACCAGCAACGGCCGCCCGGTGGCCGGCGAAGGCGGGCCGCTGATGGTGCCGCCGGGGGCCGACACCTTCATCGGCAGCGACGGCACGGTGAGCGTGATCGGGGTTGGCGAAAACGCCAAGGCGCTGGTCGCGGTCGGGCGCATCAAGCTCGTCGATGGCCGCGCCGCCGGCCTGCAGCGCGGCGACGACGGCCTGTTCCGCCCGCCACCGGGGGCCGAGGGCAACATCGTCCCGCTGCCCGCGAGCGAGACGATGCGGGTCACCAGCGGCGCGCTCGAAGGCAGCAACGTCTCCGCGGTCGAAACCATGGTGTCGATGATCGATCTCGCCCGCCGCTACGAGATGCAGATGAAAGTCATCGGCACCGCCGACGAAAACGCCCAACGCGCGAACAGCCTGCTGTCCCTGCAGGGCTGAGGACAGAACAGGAGCACTCACCATGATCAAATCCTTGTGGACGGCCAAGACCGGCCTCGAATCGCAGCAGGTCAAGCTCGACGTCATCGCCAACAACCTCGCCAACGTCAGCACCAACGGCTTCAAGCGCTCGCGCGCGGTGTTCGAAGACCTGCTTTACCAGAACCTGCGCCAGCCCGGCGCCCAGAACGACGTCCAGAACCGCCTGCCTTCGGGGATGCAGGTTGGCACCGGGGTGCGCCCGGTGGCCACCGAGCGCCTGCACACCCAGGGCGGCCTGCAGCACACCGGCAGCTCGCGCGACCTGGCGATCAACGGCCAGGGCTTCTTCCAGGTCCGTCTGGTTGACGGTTCGGCCGCGTTCACCCGCGACGGCAGCTTCCAGCTCGATGAAAACGGCCAGATGGTCACGGCCAACGGCTATCCGCTCGAACCTGCGATCTTCATCCCGGAAAACGCCTTGACGGTGTCGATCGGCGAGGACGGCATCGTCTCGGTGACCCAGCCCGGCATCATCGAGGCCAACCAGGTCGGCCAGATCACCGTCTCCACCTTCGTCAATCCGAGCGGGCTGGAGAGCGTCGGCGGCAACCTGTACCGCGAAACCGCGACTTCGGGCGCGCGCAACGACACCATTCCCGGGCTGAACGGCGCCGGCCGCCTGTTCCAGGAATACGTCGAAGTCTCCAACGTCAATGTGGTCGAGGAAATGGTCAACATGATCGAGACCCAGCGTGCCTACGAGATCAACAGCCGTGCGGTGAAGACGAGCGACGAGATGCTGGCCCGCCTCGCCCAGCTGTGATGCCGCTGCCGTTGCTCCGCGCCCGGCCCCGGCGCACCGTTCTGCCGGCGCTCCTGGCCGCCCTCGCGCTCGGCGCCTGTGCCCAGCTGCCGCGCCCTTCGGTGGTCGGCGATCTCCAGCGCACCCCCGCCACGCCGGTCGTGGCGGCGCCCGCCAACGGCGCCATCTTCCAGTCCGCGCACGCCTTGCAGCCGCTGTTCGAGGATCGCCGTCCGCGCCGTCCGGGGGACATCCTCACCATCGTCCTCGACGAGGAAGTCAGCGCGAGCAAGAGCTCCAGCGCCAGCGCCAACCGCAAGGGCGGTGCCGATTTCGTCCCGACGCAGGTTCCCGACAAGCTGAAAAAACTCTCCGATTTCGGTCTCGAGCTGTCGGGCAGCAATGACTTCGAAGGCAAGGGGGGCGCGAAGGCGAACAACACCTTCGAAGGCAAGATCACGGTCTGGGTCGCCGAGGTCGAACCCAACGGCAACCTGCGCGTGCAAGGGGAAAAGCGCATCGCGATCAACCAGGGCGTCGAGTTCATCCGCTTCTCCGGCATCGTCAACCCGCGCACCATCACCGCCCAGAACACCGTGGCATCGACCCAGGTCGCCGACGCCCGCATCGAGTACACCGGTGATGGCTACATCAACGAAGCCCAGACGATGGGCTGGCTGCAGCGGTTTTTCCTGAATGTCACTCCTTTCTGAACGGCCCGGGTACCGGCTGATGCGCCGATTGTGCCGCGCCGCGGCGGTCCTGCTGTGCCTGTCCGCATCGATCGGGGCGCTGCCGGCGCAGGCCGAAACCATCCGCGAACTGGCCAGCTTCGCCGGCGTGCGCGACAACCAGCTCGTCGGCTACGGCCTCGTCGTCGGCCTCGACAGCACCGGCGACCAGACCACCCAGGCCCCGTTCACCACCCAGAGCCTGGCCAACATGCTGTCGCAGCTTGGCGTCACCGTACCGTCGGGGACCAACATGCAGCTGCGCAACGTCGCCGCGGTGATGGTCACCGCCGATCTGCCGCCGTTCGCCCGCCCCGGCCAGCGCATCGACGTCGTCGTGTCCTCGATCGGCAATGCCCGCAGCCTGCGCAACGGCACCTTGCTGATGACGCCGCTGAAGGGCGTCGATGGTGAGATCTACGCCATTGCCCAAGGCAACCTGCTGGTCGGCGGGGCCGCCGCCGCCGCCGGCGGCAGCAGCGTGCAGGTCAATCACCAGGCGAGCGGGCGCATCGCCCGCGGCGCGACGGTCGAGCGCGAGGTCGCGCTCGCGCTCGGCGGCGACGACGGCCGCCTCGAGCTCGAACTGCGCGAGGCCGACTTCGGCACCGCGCAGCGCGTGGTCAACGCCATCAACATCGAATTCCGGCGGGTGGTCGCTTCCGCCCGCAACAGCCGCGTCATCGCCCTCGACGGCCCGCTCGAGGACGACGAGCGGGTGCGCTTCATCGCCCGCATCGAAAGCCTGCGGGTGACGCCGGGCGATGCGCCGGCGCGGGTGGTGATCAACTCGCGCACCGGCTCGGTGGTGATGAACCGCGCCGTGACCCTCGGCCGTGCCGCAGTGGCCCACGGCAACCTGTCGATCGTCATCGACACCGAAAACCGGGTGTCGCAGCCGCCCCCGCTGAGCGGCGGGCAGACCGTGGTCGTGCCCGACAGCAAGATCAGTATCGAACAGCAGCCCGGCACCCTGCGCCTGGTCGAAGGCGCGGAGCTGGGCGAAGTGGTGCGTGCGCTCAATGCCCTCGGCGTCAATGCGCAGGACCTGATGTCGATTCTCGAGGCGCTGAAGGCGGCCGGCGCGCTGCGTGCCGAGCTCGAGGTGATCTGATGAGCCTGCCCGCCGATCGCGCCTCGCTCGCCCTCGACGTCCACGGCCTGCAGCGCCTGAAGCGGGCCGCACGCGAGGATTCGGCCGCGGCCGTCGACGAGGCCGCGCGCCAGTTCGAGGCCTTGTTCGTGCAGAAGATGCTCGAAGGCATGCGGGCGACGATTCCCGAATCCGGTCTCTACGACGAGCGCAACGGCCAGTTCTATACCGCCCTGCTCGACCAGCAGCAGGCGCAGAACATTGCCGGGCGCGGCATCGGCCTCGCCCGCATGCTGAGCGCCCAGCTCCAGGCTCAGCTTCAGGCCCAGCGCCCGTCCGGCGCGCAGCCCGCGGCCAGCGCCAGCCCCGACGGCGCCAGCCCCGACGGCGCCTCCGGCGCCGCGCCTCCGGCCACGCCGCGGCGGCTCGACGCCCGCCTCCAGGCACCGCTTCCGGCTCCCGTGCAAGCGCCGGTCCCGGGCGCGACCCGGGCGCCGCTCCAGGCACCGGCGCCCGCCTCCGGCGCGGAGCCGGGCGCCGGTGCCACCCCCGGGATCAGCGGTGATCGCGCGCGCTGGCGCGGCGGCGAACGCCTCGTTCCCGCCATCGACCCGGCGCCCGCGCAGCCGCCGCGCTATCGGGCGCCGCCGCAGGCGGCTCTTGCGCCGTGGGGCCGCGACTCCATGCCGCCCGCCGCCGCGCCCGCCGCTTCCTTCGCCGCGCTGCCTGAGCATGCGCGCGAGTTCGTCAGCCGCATCGCCGCGCCGGCCCGCGCCGCCGCCCGCGCCAGCGGCGTCCCCGCCGAGCTGATCATCGCCCAGGCAGCGCTCGAAACCGGCTGGGGGCAGCGCCGTATTTCTGCCGCCGACGGTCGCGACAGCCACAACCTGTTCGGGATCAAGGCCGGGGCGGAGTGGAAGGGGGCGGTCAGCGAAGTTCGGACTCACGAATACATCGACGGCAAGCGCCAGGTGCAGACCGCCCGTTTCCGCGTTTACCCGTCCTACGAGCAGGCCTTCACCGACTACGCCCGCCTGATCGCACGCAGTCCGCGCTACGCCGAGGTGCGCAGCGCACCCGACGCCCATGCCGCGGCGCGCGCGCTGCAGCAGGGCGGCTATGCCACTGATCCCGCCTACGCCGACAAGCTCGGCGCGATCCTCGACCGTATCGGCGGCGGCCGCGGCCTGGCCGCGCTCCGCCCGCCGCTGGCCGCACTCCGCCCGGGAACGCTCCCGGACGGTTGAGCGCGCGGGCACGGCGGGCGCGATCCCGGCGGCGCCGCTGCGGCCGGAGCCGCGAAGGGCTCAAGAACCCCGGCGCACGGCCGATAGCTTCAACCAAGACTTCGGGACACAGCGATGGACATTCAATCGATCGGCATCACCGGCCTGCGTACGGCGCAAATCGCCCTCGTCGCCACCAGCAACAACGTCAGCAACGTCTATACCCCGGGCTACAACCGTGAAGTGGTCAGCTTCGCCGAGACCGGCAGCGGCGGCGTCAAGGTCGGCGACGTCGAGCGTCAGTTCGACCAGTTCGTCGCCACCCAGCTCAACGGCACGGTGTCCTCGGTCAACGCGCTGCAGGCCTATCAGACCCAGATCGCGCAGATCGACAACCTGCTCGCCGACCGCGACGCCGGCCTCGCGCCGCTGATGCAGAGCTTTTTTTCCGCACTCCAGGATCTGGCTGCCGCGCCCTCCGATCCCGCCGCGCGCCAGGGCGTGCTCGGCACGGCCAATACCCTGACTGCGCAGTTGCGCGGCTTCGACGGCTACCTCCAGGACATGCAGGAAGGCGTCGACGGCATGGTCCGCGACGAAGTGTTCCAGATCAACAACCTCGCCGAACAGCTCGCCACGCTCAACCGCGAGATCGCGCTGGCGCGCGCGCGCAACGGCGAGGCGCCCAACAGCCTGCTCAACCAGCGCGACCACATGGTGGCGCAGCTCGCCGAGCGCATCGACCTGCGCCTGGAGGTCCAGGACGGCACCACCTACAACGTCAGCCTCGCCAACGGCCAGCCGCTGGTGGCCGGCACCCGTTCTTACGGGCTCGAGGCGGTGGCCTCGCCGGTCGACCCGCAGCGCCTCACGGTCGCTTACCGCGATGGCGGTGGGGGCCTGTCGGTACTCGCCGATGACGTCATCACCGGCGGCAGTCTCGGCGGCGTGCTCACTTTCCGCAGCGAGACCCTCGACCGCACCCAGAACCAGCTCGGCCAGCTCGCCGTGACCCTGGGGCTCGCCTTCAACGAGCAGCATGTCGCGGGGGTCGATCTCAACAGCGCTGCGGGGGGCGATTTCTTCACCCTCGGCGCCCCGCAAGCCTATGCCGATGCGCGCAACAAGGGCACGGCCGAGATTGTCGGCACCGCCTATGTCGAAGGCGATTACACGGCGCTGCGTGCGACCGACTACACGATCCGGGTCACCAACGCCGCGACGCCCGATTTCACCGTGGTGCGCCGCGATACCGGAGCATCGCTCGACACTGCCGAAGTGCAGTACGACGCGGCCGCCAAGACGCTGAGCTTCGGCGGCATCACCTTGACTTTCGACGATCCCACCCTCCTGCAGACCGGCGACCGTTTCGAGATCCAGCCGGTGCGCCGCGGCGCCGGCAACATCGAAGTCGCGATCGCGGACATCGACCAGATCGCAGCCGGCGAGGCCGCTGGCAGTGGCGACAACCGCAACGCCCTGAAGCTGCAGGATCTGCAGAGTGCCAGCATCGTCGGCGGTCGCGCCAGCGTCACCCAGGCCTATGCCGCGATGGTGGGTGACGTCGGCAACCGCGCCAATGTGGTCGAGGTCAACCTCCAGGCCATGAGCGGTCTCAGGGAACAGCTCCAGGGCCTGCAGCAGGCCGAGTCGGGAGTGAACCTCGACGAGGAGGCGGCCAACCTGATCCGCTATCAGCAGTATTACCAGGCCAACGCCAAAGTCATCGAAACCGGCACCACGGTGCTCGACATCGTCCTCGGCCTCAAGGCCTGATTCCCCACCGGAGCGCCGCCATGCGCATCAGCACCGTCACCGTCTACGAACAGAGCGTCTCGTCCATGAACCGGCAGCAGGCCGGCTTCCTCAAGACCGGCCAGCAGATCGCCAGCGGGCGCCGCGTGGTCAATCCGTCGGACGATCCGCAGGCGGCTTCGCGCGCGGTCGGTGTGTCGCAGGCGAAGGCAGTCACCGAGCAGTACGCCGATGCCCGCGTCAGCGCCCGCAATGCCCTGGCCCAGACCGAAAGCGTGCTCGACAGTGCCAGCAGCGTGCTCGAACGCGCCCGCACCCTGCTGGTGCAGGCTTCGAGCGACACGTTGGGCGATGCCGACCGCCAGTCGGTGGCGAGCGAGCTGCGCGGCCTCTACGAAGTGATGATCGGCCAGGCCAACGCCACCGACGGCAACGGCCGCTACCTGTTCGGCGGCTACAAGGACGGCAGCCCGCCGTTCCAGAAGGACGGCGACGGCAACATCGAATACAACGGCGACAGCAACGCGCGCGCGCTGCGCATCGACGCCTCGCGCCTGATGCAGGTTGCGGAAAACGGCGAGAACGTGTTCCTCAGCGTGCCGGCTACCGCCGGCCATCTCGCACGCGCCGGCGAGGCTAATGCCGGCAGCGTCACCTTCACCGGGCCGAGCGTGGTCGATGCCGCTGAAAGCGGGCACCGCGATAAATATACGATCACGTTTGGTCAAGACGCTGGTGGTGCACCGATCTATACGGTGTCCGGTCCCGGCGGGCCCCTCGCCGATCACACAAATATCGCCTTCGAAAGCGGCAAGCCGGTCACCTTCGCCGGGCTGAGCATGGTCTTCGCAGGCGAACCTGTGGACGGCGATGTTTTCGAAGTCGGCCCTGCAGAGGATATGGATCCCGATATCTTCCGCAGCTTCGAGCAGGTCCTCGCCGCGCTCGAAACGCCCGCCGACACCCCGGCGGCCAAGGCTGCGCTGCGCAACACCCTGAACACGGCGATGCGCGAGTTCGCCAACGCCCAGGACAATGTCCTCACCGTGCGCGCCTCGGCTGGTGCGCGCCTGAACGAGCTCGACATCGTCGATTCGGTCGGCGCCAACCGCATGCTCAACTACGAGCAGACCCTGTCCGACCTGGTCGATCTCGACTACGTGCAGGCCACTGCCGACTACAGCCTGCGCCAGGTCGGCCTGCAGGCGTCGTACGAAGTGTTCACCACGATGAAGGAGATGTCCCTGTTCAGCCGCATGTAAGGGGGCTGAACGGGGTGGCATCCTTCCCGCCCCGCGGGCGGGGACGCTTCATCCCGCCAGCGGGGCGAGCAGGTCGAGCAGTTCGCGCAGGAAGCCGAGCACGGCGCTGAAGTGCGACTGCAGGAAGCGGCCGAGGTCCATCATCAGCACCGCCAGCAGCACCAGGCCGACGCTGAGCGAGGCCGGCAGGCCGATGTTGAACACGGTGAGCTGGGGCGCGGAGCGGTTCAGGATGCCCAGCGTCAGATTCATGATCAGCAGCGGTGCCACCAGCGGCAGCGCCAGCAGCAGGCCGCTGGCGAAGATCGTCGCGCCGTAGCGCGCCAGCATGGCGAAGGCGCCCGGTTCGAGTCCGCCGAACCCCACCGGCAGGGTGGTGAAGCTGGCGGCGAGGATTTCCAGCACCACCAGGTGGCCGTCGAAGGCGAGAAACAGCAGCAGCGTCACCATGTGCAGCAGGCGCGACAGGATCATCGTGTTGGTGCCGGTGTCGGGCGAGAAGAAGGTGGCGAAGGCCAGGCCCATCTGCAGGCCGATGAACTCGCCCGCCGCCTGCACCGTGGCGAAGGCGACCTGCATCACGAGGCCGATCGCCACCCCGATCAGGATCTGCTCGAGCACGATGCCGGCGCCCATCCAGGTAAACGGCCCGCCTGCGGGCAGGGGCGGCAGGGTGGGGGCAACCAGCACCGATACCAGGGCGGCGAGTCCGATTTTGGCCTGCGTCGGCACGCTGCTGTGGCCCCACAGCGGCGATGCGGCGAGAAACCCGGTGATGCGCGCGAACGGCCACAGGAAGGCGGTGATCCAGAGCTCGAGCTGGGCCGCGTCGACGGTGAACATCGGCGGGCGCTCAGCGCACCAGGGTCGGCAGGCTGGTGAACAGCTCGCGGGTGTAGGTGGTGATCAGTTCGAGCAGCCAGGGCCCGGCCAGCACCAGCACCGCGAACACCGCGAGGATCTTCGGGATGAACGACAGGGTCATCTCGTTGATCTGCGTCGCGGCCTGGAACAGGCTGATCAGCAAGCCGGTGAGCAGGGCCATCAGGAGCATCGGCGCCGCCAGCAGGACCGCGGTCTGCATCGCCTTGTACGCCAGGGTCATCACCATTTCCGGGTTCACGGGCGTGTCTCCTGGGAGCGTTTCAGACCTGGAAGCTCGCCGCCAGCGAGCCGATGATGAGCTGCCAGCCATCGACCAGCACGAACAGCATGAGCTTGAACGGCAGCGAGATCGTCGCCGGCGGCACCATCATCATGCCCAGCGACATCAGCACGCTCGCCACCACCAGGTCGATGATCAGGAACGGCAGGAAGATCGTGAACCCGATCTGGAATGCGGTCTTCAGCTCGCTGGTCACAAACGCCGGCACCATCACCTGCAGCGGCACGTCCTCCGGCCCCTGCATCGGGCCAGCGCCGGCGAGGCGGGCGAACAGCGCGAGGTCGGGCTCGCGCGTCTGCGCCATCATGAACTCGCGGAACGGCCCCTGGGCGATGCGCAGGAATTCGCCGAAATCGATCGTGCCCGCGGCCAGCGGCTGCCAGGCGCTGTCGTAGACCTGGGCCAGTACCGGCGACATCACGAACAGGGTCAGGAACAGCGCCAGCCCGAGCAGGACCTGGTTCGGCGGCGCCGACTGGGTGCCGATCGCCATGCGCAGCAGGCTGAGCACGATGACGATGCGGGTGAAGCCGGTCATCATCAGCACCAGCGCGGGGAGGAAGGCCAGGCTCGACAGCAGCAGCAGGGTCTGCAGCGGAATCGACCACTGCTGGGCGCCGCCGCTCAGCGGCTGGCTGACGAGGCCGGGTAGCTGCTGGGCGAACAGCGGCAGGGGCAGGAGCAGGGTCAGCGCCAGCAGCCCGCCGGCGGCGAAGCGCTTCACGGCGCCTCCGGCGGGTTGCCGGCGCCGGTGCGCGCGCGCAACTCGGTGGCGAAGCTCCGGGCCGGTGCCGCCGCTGCCGCCGGCGCGGGCTCGATGCGCTCGAGCAGGCGCACGCCGCCCGCGCCCACGCCGAGCACCAGCCAGCGCCCTTCCACCTCCACCACTTCGACGCGCTCGCGCCCGCCCAGCGCCAGCGTACCGACGCGGCGCAGCCGGCAGCCGGCGCCGGCGACCCGCGCCGGGCCGAAGCGGCGCAGCAGCGCGGCGCAGGCGAAGATCAGCACGAGCACGAGGGCCAGCGCCGCGGCACTGCGACCGAACAGCGCCAGGCCAAACAGCGAGTCGGCGGCGCCGGCCTCGAGCGCGGCGGACGCGGCGGGGCTGGCGCTCATCGCTGGTTGAGTTTCTGCACGCGCTCGGAAGGAGTGATGATCTCGGTGATGCGGATGCCGTAGCGGTCCTCGATCACCACCACTTCACCCTGGGCGATCAGGTAGCCGTTGATCAGGATGTCCATTGGCTCGCCGGCGAGGCCCTCGAGCTCGACCACCGATCCCTGGGCGAGCTCGAGCAGCTGCTTGATCGTGATCCGGGCGCGGCCCAGCTCGACCGTCAGATGGACCGGAATGTCGAGGATCATCTCGAGGTCGCGCGCCTGCGCGGTGCCGGCGCTGCCCTGGGCGAGCGGGCGGAACACGTCCTCGCCGGCGCTGCGTGCGCTCGCTGCCGGCGCGGGCGCGGCAGGGGGCTCCACCGTGGCCTGCTGCTCGGCGAGCGCCGCCGCCCACGGATCGTCGTCGGCACCGGCCGCCGCCGCGCCCTGGTCCTGCTCGGCGAACGCCGCGGCCCAGTCGTCGTTGATGTCCGGTTGGGAGGGATCAGTCATGCTTGGCTTTCCTTCGGTTTCGATGCGGCAAGGCCGGCCAGGGTGCCGGCCTGCGGGCCGTCGGGCACATGGTCGATGAGGCGGCGCACGCGCAGTGCGCGCTGGTCGCGCTGGCGACCGTACTCACATTCCATCACCGGCACGCCGTCGACCTTGGCGAGGATGGTTTCGGGCAGTTCGAGCGGCAGCACGTCGCCGGCTTTGAGCCCCAGCACCTGGGCGATGTGGCTCGGCAGGGTGGCGAATTCGGCCACCAGCTCGACCTGCGAATGGCGCAGCTCCCCGGCCAGGCGCTGACGCCAGTTGCCGTCGCCGGTGCGGGCGTCGTTGAGCGGGTTGGTCAGCAGGTCGCGCAGCGGTGCGATCATCGTGTACGGCATGCAGATGTTGAAGCTGCTGGAGAGGTTGCCGACCTCGATGTTGAATACGGTGTTGACGACGATCTCGTTGGGCGAGTTGGTGATGTTGGCGAAGCGCGACTGCATCTCCGAGCGCAGATAGCTGATCTCGAGCGGATAGACCGCCTTCCAGGCTTCGCCGTAGGCCTCGATGGCGAGCGTCAGGATGCGCTGGATGATGCGCTGCTCGGTGTTGGTGAATTCCCGCCCTTCGGATTTCGCCAGGAAGCGTCCGTCGCCGCCGAACAGGTTGTCGACCACCATGAACACCAGGCTGGGCGGGAACACTACCAGGGCCGAGCCGCGCAGGGGCTTGAGCGCGACCATGTTGATGTTCGCCGGCACCGGCACGTTGCGCGAGAACTCGCTGTAGCTCAGGTAGCGTACGCCATCGACGGTGATGTCGACGGTGCGCCGCATGAGGTTGAACAGCCCCATGCGGAACTGCCGCGCGAAACGCTCGTTGATGATGTCGAGCGTGTGCAGGCGATCGCGCACCACACGGTGCTGGGTGGCCGGATCGTAGCGGCGCAGGCGGGCCGCGGCGGGGCTGGGGGTGGCTTCGTTGTCGCCGCTGACACCCTTGAGCAGGGCATCGATCTCTTCCTGCGACAGCAGATCGTCCTGTGACATGGCGGGCGGCCGGGCTTACTGCACGATGAATTCGGTAAACAGCACGTCTTCGATGGCCGGGGCGGCGTGGACGCTCGAGAACGGCGCCTGCAGCACTGCGCGCATTTCGGCGAGCAAGGCCTCCTTGCCGCCGGGCGCGGTCAGCTCCGCGGCCTTGCGCCCCGGGAACAGCATCAGCAGGCGGCTGCGCACCTGCGGCATATGCTCGACCAGGGCCTGGCGGCTGCGCTCGTCGGCGACTTTCAGGCTGAGGCCGGTGTAGAGCAGGCGCGGCCCGTAATTGTCTTCGGGAAGATTGACCGTGAACGGTTCGATGCGCACGAAGATCGGTGGCGGCGGCGCCTCGGGCGCGGCCGCGGTGGCGGCTTCGCTGCTGCGCGCGCCCATCAGGACGTACAAGGCCATGCCGGCGCCGGCCAGCGCCAGTGTCGCCAAGGCCAGCACGAGCATCAGCATTTTGCTCGAGCCGAACTTCGTTGCACTCATCGGGTTCCCTTGATCATATCTGGATCAACTCGGCAGTATCGCCTGCCGGAGGGCGTGGCGATGCCCCGAACAGGGGCACTGCAGCCGCCGTTCTTCCCGGTTTGCCCGGCCGCGGCGGGCGAACGCTCATACATGGATGTCGACCCGTCCGGCGGCGAGCAGTGCCGCGGCGGCGGCTTGCACCGCGATGCCGGCTTCGCCGCCGTCATCCGGCGCCGCTTCACCGCCGCTGCGGCCGCCGGCGGTGAAGCCGGCGCTGCCCTGCGAGTCGCCGCGGCGGTCGCTGACTCCGGCTTCACCGAGCGTGATGCCCTGGCTGGCGAGCGCTTCGCGCAGCTGCGGGAGGGCCTGTTCGAGCGCGTCGCGCACCTGCACGTGGTGGGCGACGAACTGCAACTGGGCGCTGCGCTCGGTCATCGACAGCGTGACCGACAGCGGGCCGAGTTCGGGCGGGCTCAGGCGCAGTTCGATCTGGCGCGCGCCGTCACGCCCGTGCACCAGCAGCTGCTGGCCGAGTTCGACCGGCCACTGTGCGCTGCCGGGCAGATGGTGGAGGGTGGCGCTGGCTGGTGCCGCGGACGGGCCTGCAGGGGCCGCGCCAGCCACGGAGGCACCCGGGGCGGCGGTCGGCGGGGAAGCCGATACCGCTTCGGCTGCGATCGAGCCGAACGGAGCGGGGGCCGGGGAAGGCGCGTCGGTGGCCGGCAGTGCCATCGTTGCTGGGGCTGCGATGGTGGGTGCGCCGCCGTCCGCAGGCGTGGTGGCGCGGGAGGCGGATTCGTCGGCCGCTGCGGTCGCAAGGGCAGCGGCCGGCAGGACGGTTCCGGCCGGGGCGCTGCCGGTGGAGGCCGCTGTGCGGGCTGGCGCCGTTTCGCCGACGACGGGGGCCGTGCCGGGCAGTCCCGGCGGTGCGCTGTCGGCGCCGGCAGCGGCGAGGTTCGTGGTGATGCGGGTTGCGGGAGTCGTGCCGGGCAGCGCCGCGGCGATGGCGGCGCCGGCTGCACCGCGGTCGGTCGGCGCGACCGCCGCTGCAGGATCGCCAGGGAGTCCCGGTGCGGCCGCCGCCGCTGCCAGCGCTTCCGCCGCGTCCAGCCGAAGGCTGTCGCCTGCCGCCGTGGCGGGGGGAGTGGCTTGCGGGGGCAGGGAGACGTGCCCGGACGGGAGGGGCAGGGCTGTCGGGAGGGAGGGGGCTGCCGGGAGGGCGGCGGCAAGCTGCGACAGATCGGTTGCCGTGTCGTCGCTGCTTTCGTCTACGGGCGGTTCCGGAAGGAGGGAAGCGGCCGCCAGCGGATCTTCCGCCGCGGGCAGGGGAGGGACCTCCCCGGTTCCGGGCGCGACTGCGCCGAGCGCGGCCTGCAAGGCGGCGGCGAGTGCCGTCCGGCCGTCCTGGGGGGCGCTGCCCGGCGCGAAAGGCGCCGGGGGAATGGATGGCGCTGTGGCCGGTGGCGCGCTTGGCGGCGTCGGGCTGCGGCCGGCGAGCGCTGCGCTCATTGCGCTGGCGAAAGTCGCGGGCGTTGCGCTGTCGCTGCTGCCGGCGCCAGGAAGCAGGGAAGCAGGGGCTCCGTTGGCGCCCTGAGTGGGGGCCATGCCGAGCAGAGTGTGAAGATCGATCATCGCCATGGTTGTCCTGCTCCGTGCTCGCGGGCATTCGGCCCGCATCGAAATCCGAAAGTGGCGCCGGAAGGGGTGCCGAAAGGGGCGCGCATGCCGTGCATCGGGTCAGCGTCCGCGCTGCGCCTGGCGCCGGGCCAGGCGTCCGGTCACCAACTCGTCGCTGGCGCGGAGTTCGGCGCGCTGTTCCAGCACCGCCTGCTGGAGCACGCGCCGGCTCGCCAGGGTGTCGTAGGACGCGACCCGGCGGCGGGCATTGTGCCAGTGTCGGATGCCGCCCTCCACTTTTTCATGCTGGGCGGCGAGTGCGTTGCGGGCGCTGTCGAGCGCGCTGTCGAGCGAGGCGAGGAAGCGCCGGTAATTGTCCACCAGCACCGGGTCGATGCCGCGCGCCATCGCCTGCTGCAGGCGCTCGAGGTATTCCTGGCGGTACTGCTCGAGCGCGCCGATGCGCGCCTCGATCTGCTGGGCGTCGCGGCGCTCCTGGCGCAGGGTGTCGCCGGCGCGGTCGCAGGCGCTGCGGGCGAGCTCGAGCAGGGTGTCGAGGGTATTGGGCGGCTTGCTCATCCGGCCGATTCTCCGAATAGTGCGGCGAGCGCCTGGTGCGAGCCTTCGAGCGCGGCGCAGTCGTCGATGCCTTGCTGGAGGAAGGCTTCGAGCGCGGGAAAGCGCGTCACCGCCTCGTCGAGCTGGGGGTCGTGGCCGGGCGTGTAGGCGCCGACCCCGATCAGGTCCTGGTTGCGCCGGTAGCGCGAGAACAGCTGCTTGAAGCGGCGCGCGCGGGCGAGATGGGCGGGGGGCACGATCTCGGTCATCACCCGGCTGATCGAGGCTTCGATGTCGATCGCCGGGTAATGGCCGGCTTCGGCGAGCGAGCGCGCGAGCACGATGTGGCCGTCGAGGATCGCGCGCGCCGAGTCGGCGATCGGATCCTGCTGGTCGTCGCCCTCGGTGAGCACGGTGTAGAACGCGGTGATCGAGCCGGCGCCGCGGCGGCCGTTGCCGGCGCGCTCGACCAGCGCCGGCAGCTTCGCGAACACCGACGGCGGGTAACCCTTGGTCGCCGGCGGCTCGCCGATGGCGAGGGCGATCTCGCGCTGGGCCATCGCGTAGCGTGTCAGCGAGTCCATGATCAGGAGCACGTCGCGCCCTTCGTCGCGAAAATGCTCGGCGATGCGGGTCGCATAGGCCGCGCCCTGCAGGCGCTGCAGCGGCGAAGTGTCGGCCGGCGCGGCCACGACCACGGCGCGGCGCCGGCCCTCTTCGCCGAGGATGTTGTCGATGAAGTCCTGCACTTCGCGGCCGCGTTCGCCGATCAGGCCGACGACGATGACATCGGCGCGGGTGTAGCGCGCCATCATCCCGAGCAGGACCGACTTGCCGACCCCGGAACCGGCGAACAGGCCCATGCGCTGGCCGCGGCCGACGCTGAGCAAGGCGTTGATGGCGCGGATGCCGACGTCGATCGGTTCTTCGATCGGCGCACGTGCGAGCGGGTTCAGCGGCGGCGCCGCGAGCGGCGCGCGGGCGATGCCGTCGAAGGCGGGGCCGTCGTCGAGTGCTTCGCCGTTGCCGTCGACGACCCGCCCGAGGAGCGCCTCGCCGACCGGAAAGCGGCGCGCATCGTGCGCGGCGCTGCCGTCTTCGAGCGGAAACACGCGGGAGCCGGGCATCAGGCCGACGGTGTCGGCAAGCGGCATCAGGAACAGGCGCTCGCCGGCAAAGCCGACCACTTCGGCGGCGGCGGTGCGCGCTTTGCCGTCGGCGCCGGGCGGGAGTTCGATGCGGCAGGCGTTGCCGAGCGCGATGCGCAGGCCGATGACTTCGATCACCAGCCCGGTGGCGCGCACCACACGCCCGCTGCGATGCACCTGCGGGCAGTGCTCGACGCGGGCGCGCACGCGGCGCAGGGTGTCGCGCCAGCGCGCGCCGTGGGCGGCGGCGGCGGGCGAGGGCGGCGGCGCAACGGGCGATTCAGTCATGGCCGTCGTGCTCGCTGTCGCCCTCGACGGGGCGGCGGCGGCGCAGCTGCGCCTTCACCGCCTTCCAGCGCGTCGCCCAGGTGGCGTCGAGTTCGCCGCCCGGGCTGACCAGGCGGCAATCGCCGCGTTGCAGGGCGTCGTCGGGCTGCAGCGTCCACCCCGCGGCCTGCAGCTCGCTGCCGAGATGGCGCTCGACCAGGCGGCAGTCCTGCGGATTAAGCCACAGGCGCGGCTGTCCCGCGGGTGCGGGGTCGCTGTGGAGCAGCAGGCGGACGATTTCCAGCACCTGCTGGGGGCGGGTGCGCAGGGCGTCGAAGGCGAGCTGGCGGCCGGTGGCGAGGGCGAGTTCGGCAAGCTCGTCGGCGACCATGTGGTCGAGTTCGCCGAGCGCTTCGCCGAATGCGCAGGCGAGGGTGCGCAAGGGTTCGAGCGTTTCCCGGCAGCGCCGCTCGAGTTCGGCCTCGGCCTCGGCGCGGCCTTCGGCGAGACCCCGGGCCAGCCCCTGGGCGCGGCCTTCGGCCAGTCCCTGCTCGAAGCCGGCGCTGCGTCCGGCCTCGAATCCGGCGCGGCGCTCGGCTTCGGCGGCATCGCGCCGGACCCGCTCGCGCCGCGCCGCGAGCACGGCCTCGTGCCCCGAAGGGGGTGCGCTGCGTCCGCCCGGCGCGGCCGTGGCGGGCGCGACGAACTCGTCGAGCTGCCAGCGATGCCAGGCCGCCGAGCCGGCGCCGCGCTTGTCAGACATAGGCGTCGTCTCCGCCGCCGAGCACGATCTCGCCGCTCTCGGCGAGGCGGCGCACGACCTGCAGGATCGTCTTCTGCTCGGCCTCGACCTGCGACAGCCGCACCGGGCCGCGGGCGTCGATGTCCTCGCGCAGGAGGTCGGCGGCGCGCTGCGACATGTTGCGCATGAACTTGTCGAGCAGCTCCGACGGCGCGCCCTTGAGCGCGACCGACAGCGCGTTCGGGTCGATGTCCTTGAGGATCAGCTGGATTGCGCGGTCGTCGAGTTCGAGCAGGTTCTCGAACAGGAACATCTCGTCGATGATCTTCTGCGCCAGGCCTTCGTTGTAGGCGCGCACGGTCTCGATCACCGATTCCTCGGTGGCCGAGTTCATCAGGTTCAGGATCTCGGCCGCGGTGCGCACGCCGCCCATCTTGCTGCGCTTGATGTTCTGGCCGTCGAGCAGGCCCGACAGCACCTCGGTGAGCTCCTGCAGCGCGCTCGGCTGCACCCCGCTGAAAGTCGCCACGCGCAGCATGACGTCGTTGCGCTGCTTTTCCGGGAAGTGCTCGAGCACCTGCGCCGCCTGGCGGCGTTCGAGGTGGATCAGCACGGTGGCGATCACCTGCGGGTGCTCCTCCCGGATCAGGTCGGCCACCACCGAAGCTTCCATCAGGTTCAGCGCATCGATGCCCGAGGACGATTCGGACTGTTCGAAAATGTCCTCGATCAGGCTGGTGGCGCGCTCGGTGCCGAGCGCCTTCATCAACACCGAGCGGATGCGGTCGCTGGAGTTCAGGTTGAGCGCGGTGAATTCCTCGGTCTCGGCGTGGAAGCTGGCGAGCACGGCGCGCATTTCCTCGTGCGAGACCTGCTCGAGCGTGGCCATTTCCTTGGTCACGCGCTGGATTTCGGTGGCGGACAGGAACTTGAAGACTTCGGCGGCGACATCCTCGTCGAGCGCCAGCAGCAGGATCGCGCTGCGGCGCAGGCCGGGGATCGACTGTCCGGGCGGCGGGTTACTCACTTGAATTCATCCAGTTGCGCACGATCATCGCGATCAGGCGGGGGTCGTCCTGGGCCATTTCCTGCAGGCTGCTGAGGTGGGCTTCGTAGGCCGAAGTCCGGCGCTTGCGCTTGGACGGCTCGTAGACCACCTCTTCCTCCTCTTCTTCCGCTTTCGCCGCTGCCGCGGCGGCCTGGCTTTCCGCCGCGGCCGCCGCCGGGGCGGGCGCGGCGGGCGGCGCCGCCCGCCGCAGCAGCGGGCGCAGGATCAGCAGGTAGAGCAGCAGGGCGGCGAGCGCGACGAGGCCGTAGCGGACCAGCGGCAGGATCAGGCTGTCGAAGGACGGCGACTGCCACCAGTCGAGGGCGAGGGGTTCATCCTCGGCGCGCATGAAGGGGCTGTTGACCACTTCGACCTGGTCGCCGCGCGCCGCCGAAAAGCCGATCGCCTGGCGCACCAGGCGGTCCACCTGGGCGAGCTCTTCGGCGCTCAGCGCGACGCTGCGCAGGGCCCCGTTCTCGTCCGTCTCGGCGCGGTGATTGACCACCACCGCGGCCGATAGCCGGCGCAGCTGGCCGCGCGGGTACTGGATGTGGGCGATGGCGCGGTCGACTTCGAAATTGACCACCTCGTCGCGCCGCAGCCGTTCGGGGTCGCGGGCGAGCCCGGCTTCGGCGGCGGCTTCGGCCGGGGCGTCGATCGGTGACGGCGGGGTGGCGGGCGGAATGTTGCTGAGCGCGCCCGGCACGCCGCCGGCGAGGTCTTCGCGGGCGCCGTAGTCGAGCGTGGACTGGCGGCTGCGCACCGCGGCCTCGTTCGGCGCCTGGTTCGGGCCGTAGCGTTCGGAGGTTTCCTCGCGCCGCGAAAAATCGATTTCGGCGACGACCTGGGCGCGCACGTTGGCGGCGCCGAACAGCGGTGCGAGGATGTTCTCGATGCGGTGCTGGAAGGAGCGCTCGATTTCGGCGACGAAATCGAGCTGGGTGTTGTCCACGTCGCGCGCGCCGGCGGCCGGCGTGCTCAGCAGGCGGCCGTCGTCGCCGACCACGGTGACGTTCTCCGCCGCCAGCTCGGGCACGCTGCTCGACACCAGATGCACGATTGCGCGCACCTGGCCGTCGTTGAGGCTGCGCCCGGGGTGGAGGCCGACCACCACCGAGGCTTTCGCCGGCTCGCGCTCGCGCACGAACACCGAGTTGCGCGCCAGCGCCAGGTGCACGCGGGCGCTCGCCACCGGGCTCATCGCCCCGATCGAGCGCGACAGCTCGCCTTCGAGGCCGCGCTGGAAGCTGATCTGCTCGGCGAACTGGCTGGCGCCGAAGCGCTGCTGGTCCATCACTTCGAGGCCGACGTTGCCGGCGCGCGGCAGCCCTTCCTCGGCCAGTTGCAGGCGCAGGACGTGGACTTCGCCGGCCGGCACCATCAGGGCCTGGCCGCCTTCGCTGAAGCGGTAGGGCACACCGCGCTGGTCGAGTGCGGCGATGATGCGCCCGCCGTCGGCTTCGCCGAGGTTGCTGAACAGCACCCGGTATTCGGGGCGCCCGGCCCACATCAGCATTACCGCAACCACTGCTACCACGGCTGCGGCGGCGATGGCGAAGGCCAGCATGGGGTGGGCGCGCAGCGAGCCGAACGCCTGCGCCAGCCCCGCGCTGCGGGCGCCTGCGGCTTCGTTATTCATGGGGGATAGATCCGGGCGCGGTCGTGCGCTGGAAGCGGAGCGGATCGATCGGAGGCCTTGTTTGCATGTTCGGGTGGCGGTCGCGGTGGCGGCGAGCGCAGGGCGGAATTCGGATGACCGCCCATTATCATGGCCGCTGCCAGGACAGAAGAGCGGAACAGCCCGGTTTTTCGGTGCCAATTGCGCTCATCGGCGGCGCCGCCGCGCTGCTAGACTCGCCCCATGTCCTCCCCGATCCAGTCCTCCCTGCAGACCCTGCAGACGCTCGCCGCCCAGGCCGCGGGCGGAACCAAAGCCGCCTCGGTGCACACCAGCGTCGGCGCCGGTGGCTTTGCCGACGAACTGGCGGCCTCGATCGGCCGCATCAACCGCCTGCAGCAGCAGGCCGGGGCGAAAGCGCTCGCCTTCCAGTCCGGCGCTCCCGGCGTCGAGCTCGACGACCTGATGGTCGACATGCAAAAAGCCAGCCTCGCGTTCCAGATGGGCGTGCAGGTGCGCAACCGCCTGGTCTCGGCCTACCGCGACATCATGAACATGCAGGTGTAGGCGGCACCGCCCCTGCGGCGCTGTCTGCGCCCGATCCGCCGACGCACCCGGCAACGGGCGTCGGCGTTTTTCATCGCGATCAGGGAGATGAGGACGCGCGGCCGAACGGGCCGAGATGCCCCGGACCGATCGGCGCGGGCGCCGCAGCGGGTCAGGCGCTGGAGCGCAGGATCAGGCCCTGGTTCTGGTCCAGCCGGCGGGCGATGGCGAGGACTTCTTCGCTGGGAATCTGGCGCAGCAGCTCGCCCGATTCGCGGTCGACGACGCGGGTGATCCAGCGCCCGGAGTCCTCGTCGAGGTTGAATTCCAGTCCGTAGCCGCGCATCACCTCGTTGATCCGCTTCAGCGGTTCGATCAGCTCGCCGCGGCTGGGCGCGGCGGCGCTGTCTTCGGACAGCACGCTGGTGGCCGGCGGCAGGCGCGACATCACCTGTTCCAGGCGCTGGCGCGGAGTGAGGTCGTACAGGGCGGGCCCCGCAGGGGCAGCGCTGGCGTCGATCAGCGGTGAACTCATGGTCGTGGGTCCTGGTGAAGGATCATCGAATCACGGCAGCGGCGGGGTGGGGGCGTGCTCAGGCCGTGGCGCCGGAAAGCAGCAGTTTCTGTCCCGCGGCGTAGGCTTCCGTGTCCGCAGCGGCGGGGTGGTGGGTGCTGATCTCGTCGGAAACCTTGAAGCGGTCGATCTCGTCGCTCATGTCCGCGACCTGGTCGTCGAGCGACTGGCTGGCGGCGGCGGTTTCTTCGACCAGCGCGGCGTTCTGCTGGATCATCTGTTCGAGCTGCGACACCGCCTGGTTGATCTGGCCGATGCCGGCGGACTGCTCGTCGGCGGCGGTCGAGATTTCCGCGATCTGGGTGGCCATCTGCTTGACCCGGGCGGCGATCGCTTCCAGCGTCTCGCCGGTGGTGGCGACCAGCTTCTGCCCTTCGTCGATGCTGGCGACGTTGTCGGCGACGAGGTTGCGGATCTGCTCGGCTTCGTTGGCGCTGCGGCTCGAGAGCTTGCGCACTTCCGCGGCGACCACGGCGAAGCCGCGGCCGTGTTCGCCGGCGCGGGCGGCCTCGACCGAGGCGTTGAGTGCGAGCAGGTTGGTCTGGAAGGCGATGCTGTCGATCGCGGCGACGATCGAAGTCACGCGCTGGTTGGCCTCGTGGATGCGCTGCATCGCGGCGCGCGCCGCGGTCGATACCCGGGTGGCCTCGTCGGCCTGGGCGGCGACTTCGGACGACACCCCCTGTGCGCTGCGGGCGTGATCGGCGGTGTTGCGCACGGTGGCGGTGATCTCTTCCAGGCTGGAGGCGATCTCGACCAGCGCGGTGGATTGCTGCTCGGTGCGGCTGGCGAGGTCGTCGTTGCCCTGGGCGATCTCGCGGCTGGCGATGCCCACCGACTGGGCGGTGCGGCGGATGCTGGAAACGAGCTGCTCGGTGCTGGCGAGCGAGTCGTTGAAGGCGCGGTTCAGGCGCGAGAACTCGTCGCTGCCGGGCACGTCGAGGCGGCGGGTGAGGTTGTTCTGGTCGCTGCCGAGTACGCGCAGGGTGCGCGCGAGCGGACTGAGGATGCTGCGCGCGATCAGGATCGTGGCGATGCTGGCGAGCACGGCGGAAAGGACGACCACCGCCAGGTAGCTGATCAGTGCCGCACGTGCTTCGGCGTGCATCTCGCCGGCGCGGGCGATGAGGGCGTTGGTCATTTCGTCCTCGATCTCCTTCACCAGGCCGATCTGGCGCGACTTGAGGTCGAACCACTCGAAGGGGTCGATGCTCTTGACGTCGCCGTGGAGGGTGATCGCGCTGCGGATCTCGCTGATGCGGCGCTGCAGCTCGCCGCTGGAATAGGCTTCGGCCAGGCGCTCGCGCACCGCGGACTCGCCCACCAGCTCCACCATCTTGTAATAGGTCCGTTCGTCGGCTTCGAGCGCGGCCAGGCGCTCGTAGACTTCGGCGTGGATGGTGTCGGCGTTGAGCGCGGCGGTGATCACCGCGCGCTCGATGCCGGCGGTTTCCTTCAGGCGGATCAGCACGTTATAGACCGCCGGCGTGCGCACGCCGGCGTCGGTGCTGCCGAAGCCGGTGGCGGTGTCGATCAGTTTGATCAGCTCGCTGATGAGTTCGGTGTAGCGGCGCACGACGTCGTACGAACTGATCTTGCGCTCGTTGATCTCGTTGCGCATGCCCACCGTTTCGGCGAAATAGGGCAGCAGCGCGCGCGCCTGCTCGAGCAGCGCGCTGCCGATGAGGTCGGGGTCGGCCTGATTGACGAAGACGGTGAATTGTTCGCGCTGCTTGTCCACCAGCACGCGCTGGGCGTCGAGCTTGGGGCGGATGCGGCCGTCCTTGGTGACGACATGCCCCGAGGAGTAGCCGCGTTCGCGCTGCAGCTCGTGGAGCAGGGCGGTGGCCTGCTGGGCGAGCGCGGTGGTGGCCTGCGGGCCGGTGGCCGCGCGCATCGCGTCCATCCGCTCGATGATGCCGGCGAGGCCGAAATACGCCGTCGCCAGCAAGGGCAGCACGAGGGCGAGGACGAACTTGTACACGAGGGGAAGGCGGTGCAGCAGCGTGTTCATGACGATCGGGGTCTCCGTGGCAAAACGCGCCGCGTGCGGCCTGGGCCGGACGAGGCTGTTCGTGGTCTATCGGAACCCGGACGCCGAACTTTAGGGCGAAGGCGTCAAAAAACTGCAAGATCCGCAGGGTCTTCGGCTCGCGCGTCTCTGCCCTGTTCCTCAGGCGGGCGCGGTAGGGGCGACCCGCCGGGTCGCCCCTACATCTCGGCGAATTGTCCCGACGTCCCGGCGAATTGCCCCGGCGTCCCGGTAGGGGCGACCCGTTGGGTCGCCCTGACGAACCACCGAGGGGTGGAATAGGGGGCTGACCCCTTTTTCCTTCGAAAAATGGCGTCCTGACTGTTGGCGCCGTCGGTGATGCCGGCGGCGTGCGGTAGGGGCGACCCGGCGGGTCGCCCCTACGTTCCGGCGAATTGCCCCGATGACCCGGCGCGAAATAGGGGGCTGGCCCTTTTCCGCTGGCGGGAGCTCAGGCTTGTATCCGTTGGCGCTGCTTGGCTGCTATCCTCTGTCCATATGGTCACCTGGAGCGATGTCATGCGTACCGTTGCGGTTGTCGAGGCCAAGAGCCAGTTTTCAGCGCTGTTGGCGGCAGTGGAGGGTGGCGAGGAGGTGGCGATCACCCGGCGTGGGCGAGTCGTCGCTCGTCTGGTGCCGGATACGACGCGTTCGGCGGCGGATGTATTTCGGCCCTGCTGGCAGGAAGGCGGGCTCGATCTGGCGGCGCCGGCCGATACGCCGGCCGAGCCGGTCGCCGGGTGGGATTGAGCCCGCATGACGCACCTGCTCGATACCAATATCTTCATCGCTGCGCTGAAGGCCCACCCGGCGGTTCGCGCGCGGCTCGAGTCCTTGCCGGCCTCTGCAGTCGTTCTTTCGCCCATCGTCCTGGGCGAACTCCAGACCGGTGTGGAGAAGAGCGAACAGGTCGAGCGTAACCGTGCACGGCTGGAGCAGGTGGTTGCGGGGCTTGCGGTGCCGCGGGTGGATGCCGCGACGAGCGCCCACTATGCACGGATCCGTGCCGCGCTCGAGCGGCAAGGCACGCCGATCGGTGGTAATGATCTCTGGATTGCGGCGCAGGCGCTTGCCCTTGGTGCCGTGCTGGTCACCGATAACGTGAAGGAGTTCAGCCGCGTTCCGGGCCTGGTGGTGGAGAACTGGCTGGCTCAGTGAGGGGGTGGATCGCCTACGCCAAGGCAAAATTCGACAACCTGCCTGACCCCTACGTCCCGACGAATTGCCCCGCTGACCCCGTCAGGGCGACCCGGCGGGTCGCCCTGACGAACCACCGGATTGGGTGAAATAGGGGTCTGACCCCCTTCCCTGCTGTCCCCTCGCTCGCATCCCTCCATCGTGTCAGGCAGCCCTGCGCTCCAGCGGCTGGATCGCGGGCGTGGGCTGCTGCCCGGCCTGCCACAGGTCGAACTGCGTCTGCATCCCCAGCCATAGTTCGGGCGACGTGCCCAGCCATGCAGCCAGGCGTAGCGCCATGCTGGCGGTGATGCCGGCGCGTGCGGTAGGGGCGACCCGCCGGGTCGCCCCTACATCCGGGCGACCCAGGGGGGAAACAGAACCAAGGGCTGACCAATCCCATTCGCATTGAATGCGATGCGGCCCTTTAAACAAAGCTTGCAGCCGAAACCCCGAATCGCTCGCTCAGCGCCCGCACTTGGCGAATGTTGAGCTCGCGCTTGCCGGTCAGGATTTCCGAAACGACCCCCTGGCTGCCGATCTCGGTGAGGTCGCTCTGCTTCAGACCGTGCTGTTCCATCAGAAACTTCAGGGCCTGCACGCCCGTGGCCTCGGGCAACGGGTGATGCTCCGCCTCGTAGTCCTCGATCAGGTCGCCCACGATGTCGACCAGCCCCATGGCGGGATGGGCTTCGTCACCCTGGGTTTCGTCCAGCAAGGCTTCGAGCATCTCGGTCATGCGCGCGTAGTGCGCTTCATCCCGGATCGGGGCGATGTCGGTGGCGGCACGGAAGTGTTCCCAGATCGGGAGCAGGCGTTTCACGTCGATGGGGACATTCATGGTTTCCACGCTCCTTTGTCGTAATCCCGGTGCGTCAGCACCGCCTTGATATAGACGATCTGCTTCTCGAACCGGATGGAAGCGATCAGGCGGTACTTGTTGCCGCCGATATCGAACACCACCAACTCGCCAACCTTGTCCACCGCATTGAAGGCGGCCTTGAGCTCGGCCCAGTTGGGAAACCGGTTCTTTTCAATCACCCGCCGCCATCCCTGCAAGGGGGCCTCGGCCTGAGGATGATCGGCAGCGAAGGCTCGCAAGGCGCTGTTGCTGATGATTCTCATGGAAGTAGATTATCTCAAATTGAGATAAGTGCAAGCGGGTCATGTTCGAAGATCAGAAATGCTCGGCATCAACGCCCAAACCGGCCAGCCCTTGGCTGGCATCGATCACCTGCGCCAGAGCATCCGCGGCATCCTCCCCGCCCTCCCGCTGACGCTCGCCACCCAAGGGAGGACAGGATGCGCTCGGCCTGCCATAGGTCGAACTGCGTCTGCATCCCCAGCCATAGCTCGGGTGACGTACCCGGCCATGCAGCCAGGCGTAGCGCCATGCCGGCGGTGATGCCGGCGCGTGGTAGGGGCGACCCGGCGGGTCGCCCCTACGTCCCGGCGAACAGGAAATAGGGGGCTGGCCCCTTTCCCCGCTGCGCTACGGCGTGACCGAGATGGTCAACAACGCGATCGATCATTCAGAGGGGCGGCAGGTGTCCGTGCTCATCGAGCGCAATGCGCTGCGAACGACCGTTCGCGTGAGCGATGACGGCGAGGGGATTTTTCATCGCATTCAGCGGCTGATGGGGCTGTACGATCCACGCGAGTCGATTCTGGAGCTGGCGAAGGGCAAGCTGACCACGGACCCGGCGCGACACAGTGGCGAGGGGGTGTTCTTCTCGTCGCGCATGTTCGATCGGTTTTCGATTATGTCGCGCAACCTGTTGTTCTCGCACGAGGCCGCGAGTGACGATTGGCTGATCGAGGGCGAGGGCGAGGGCGAGGTGTCCGGTACCACGGTGTCGATGACGCTTGCCAACGACAGCGCGCACACGACAAAAGGGGTGTTCGATGCGTTTGCGGCGCCCGAGGAATACACCTTTGCCAAGACCATTGTGCCGGTCCGGCTGGCGCAGCATGAGGGGGAAAAGCTGGTCTCGCGCTCGCAGGCGAAGCGGCTGACGATGCGCTTCGAGCGATTCCAGACGGTGGTGCTCGACTTTGCCGGCGTCGAGGAGATCGGGCAAGCGTTTGCGGATGAAGTCTTCCGTGTGTTCCAGGCGTCACACCCTGGCCTGGAAATGCTGCCGATTCACCTGAGCGAGGGCGTGCGCAACATGATTGCGCGCGCGCAAGCGGCCTGAGGTCGGGAGGTGTTTCAGCCCAGCTTGAGGATGGCCGCGACGATGCCGATGCCGGCGGCGATCAGGCCGCCGAGCTTGATGGTCAGGCGCAGTTCCAGTGCCTCGAGCTTGGCGTCGAAATGCTCGCGCGTGACCAGTTTTTCCTGCGACTCGGCGAGCACGCGCACGACGGTCTCCGCCTGCTTCTCGTCGAAGCCTGCGTCGCGCAGTTTGCGCGTGAATTCGCGGGTGTCGAAGGTGACGGTGCTCATGGGGCGAAGGTAGGCCGGGACCGGGGGGGCAAGCTGTAGGGGCGACCTGGTGGGTCGCCCTGACGAACCACCGGATTGGGGTGAAATAGGGGCTGACGGCACCCATGGGGCGAAGGCAGGCTGGGACCGGGGGTGGGTCACGCTGCTTGCAGCTCCTGCGCCAGCTCGGGATGGCGCACGATCAGGCGTAGCAGGCACAGCACGCCGCCCGGCGGTGCAAAGCGCCCCTGTTCCCAGTCGCGCAGCGTGGCCACTGGCGTATCGATGCGCTCGGCAAAGGCCTGCTGTGTCAGTCCAGACGCCTGGCGGGCCTGGCGCAGCAGCATCTGCGCCGGCGTGGTGACCCGTCCCAGCCCGGCCTGGGCCTCTGCCAGCGCCTGGCGCAAGTCGGGCAGTGCCTCCCCGGCGTCGGCCTCGATGGCGCGGGCGATCTTGTCGATGTCTTTCATGTCACAGCCCTTTCCGAATGTCTTTCGGTAACAGGTTTTCACGTGCTGATTTGGCGTAGACCGCCACCAGTAGTAGCACTTCGTCGGCCGCCAGGTTGAAGTAAATGACCCGGGAGCCGCCAGATTTGCCGGCTCCCGGGCGCTGCCAGCGGACTTTGCGCGCTCCTTCTGCGCCGGGGATCACGTCGCCTGCCTCGGGGTGCTCGGCAACCCAGGTGATGAAATCCAGCCGCTCACCTTCGGTCCACAGTTTGTCGGCCTGTTTCTGGAAGGTCGGTGTTTCGATCACTGTACGCATGTTCTGATTGTACGGGAATCCCGCATCTCCGCAAGCTGCAGGAAATCGGGAAGTGCGTTGTTGAGCCTGCGGGTCAGGCGGCCCTGCGCTCCAGCGGCCGAATCGCGGGCGCGGGTTGCTGCCCGGCCTGCCACAAGCCGAACTGCGTCTGCATCCCCTGACTAGTTTGGGCGACGTGCCCAGCCATGCAGCCAGGCGCAGCGCCATGCCGGCGGTGATGCCGGCGGCGTGCGGTAGGGGCGACCCGGCGGGTCCCGCCGGGTCGCCCTGACGGTGAAGCAGGGACCAGCCCCCTTTTCCCCTTCCCCCGGCGCATGCCGCGCAAGATTTTTCGCCCCCCGCCCTAAAGCTTTTCCGCCTCCGCCCGATACACCTAGCAACGGTGGTTACCGCCGTTGCGGCAGGGCGGGCGATTGCGGCGCAGCCGCGGCACGGCACCGGCCAGCTTGGACTTACCAACATAGGGGATTCATCATGTCCGTCATCAATACCAACATCACTTCGCTGATCGGCCAGAGCAACCTGCTGAAGTCGCAAAATGCGCTGTCCACCTCCATGCAGCGCCTGTCCTCCGGGCTGCGCATCAACAGCGCCAAGGACGACGCCGCCGGCCAGGCCATCGCCAACCGCATGAGCAGCCAGATCACCGGCCTGCAGCAAGCCCAGCGCAACGCCAACGACGGCATCTCCGCCGCCCAGACCGCCGAAGGCGCGCTCAACCAGATCAACGACAACCTGCAGCGCGTCCGCGAGCTGAGCGTGCAGGCGCAGAACGGCACCAACAGCCAGGAAGACCTGGATTCCATTCAGAACGAAATCGGCCAGCGCCTGAACGAAATCAACCGCATCTCGGAAGAAACCAGCTTTAACGGCACCAAGGTGCTCGCCTCCGACCAGACCCTGTCCATCCAGGTCGGCGCCAACGACAGCGAGACGATTTCGATCAACCTGAGCAAGATCGACGTCGGCACGCTCGACCTGACCGGCTTCAACGTCAACGGCGTCGGCGCGGCCAACGATGGCGCCGACGTGCAGAACCTGCTGGCCAACGGCTTTACCAAGGACGGCACCGTCGAAGGCAAATATAACAAGACCGGCTTCAACACCGCATCGACCGTCAGTGACGTATTCGCCAACCTGGAAGATGGCGGCACCATCCTGGTCGGCGCCACCGAAAGCTACACCTACGATGCTGACAACAAATCCTTCACCTACGACAAGCAGGACGCCACCGTCGCCAGTCTGGGTTCCGATCTCGGACTGACCCCGAGCGTAGGGGAGACGAACACCATCGTGGTCAAGCTCGGCGGTGTCGAGACCAGTGTCAATGTCTCGTCCTCCGGCACCCTGACCGACGCCAAGACCGGCAGCAATCTTTACCTGACCGGTACGGCGGGCGAGATGGACCTGAGCCTGACCGACTCGAATGGCACCGGCGTTGCGACCATTGAAGATTTGGTGACTGAAATCGGCAGCAATGCCCGCTTTGCCGCGGGAGTGGCCGGCAGCATCACCACTGCCGAAGGTACGAAATACGAGGTTTCGACGACTGGTGTAGCTGCAACCCTCGACGTCGTGGGCGGCAAGATTTCCTACGACGATCTGATCGACGAACTTGAAGCTGCGGGCAACGCAGCCAAGCAGTACAACGTCGATTTCGATGGCGACACCAGCACGACTGCCGACAAGTACAGCATCGTCAACGAAGTGGTCAAAACCACTCATGCATTTACCGCGGCCGTTTACACTTCCGGCTTTGAAGACGACTACAGTCTGGGCACTTCTGCCGATGCAGCCGTCTATCTCAACGACAACGGCAAGATCACCGATGGCGCGGCCAACGAGATTTACGTGACCGCGGAAGGCCGCCTGACCAAGGATGCCGTCAGTGACTCCACCGTCACCGAAGATCCGCTGGGTATGCTGGACGATGCGCTGAAGACGGTCGACGCCCTGCGTTCCGACCTCGGTGCAATTCAGAACCGCTTCGATTCGGCGATCACCAACCTCAGCACTACCGCCACCAACCTGTCGGCCGCCCGCTCCCGCATCCAGGATGCTGACTACGCGGTGGAAGTGGCCAACATGACCCGCGCCCAGATCCTGCAGCAAGCCGGCACCTCGGTGCTGGCCCAAGCCAACCAGGTGCCGCAGGGCGTGCTGTCGCTGCTGCGTTGATCGCAGCTTTTCGCGGAAGTGGGAAACCCGTTTTTCCGCTTCCGCGGTTCTACAACAGGCGCCCTGCGGCGCCTGTTGTTTTTCCGGCCTCCGTTTTTTGGAGGCTACGCACGCTCAAGCTTCGCGCTGGCTTGTGGCGCGGATCAGCGCAGCAGCCCCTGTTCGTGCAGGAAATCCAGCAGACGCCGGACCATGGATTGGGCACGAGCGTCGAGATTGCGCTGCCCAGTCAACCAGCGCCCGTCGGTTGCCGGCACCCGGCCTTGTGTCAGCGCGTCGCGCAGCAGCGCGCGAAGCTGGGCTTCGGTATGCGTCCCGTCCAGGTAGGGCAGCAACCAGCGCTCGGCTGGCTTGAACCCGGGATTGCAGGCATCGTGCCACAGATTGAATACGCCGACCGAGGAGGTGGCGCCGACCGAAGCCGTGGCATCCGGCGGCACGGTCAGCAATCGACAACCGGGCGTCAGCGCGGGAAGACCGGGTTTGGCTTCCGCATAGGGGTCCCCATCCCGCGTGATGTACAGCATCCCCATTTGATAAAGCGTGCGCACGCTAGCCAGCACGCGCTCACGCGCCGGGCTGGCTGGTGCCGTACGCGCCAGCGCTGTAGCGACGATAGGCGCATCGAGCAGCGCATCGACGCTCTGCGAGCGTGGCCAGGTATCGGTCAAACTGCGCATGACGGCCTCTATCACGGCATCGTTCGTGGTCAACGTCTGCTCTTTATGGTTCTTGTATTGCAGCCGCGGCTTCGGCGCGTTATCCACCCTGCCCGTTTCTGTGAATCGACCCGCAAAGCGAAGGTCGGTTAGGCGCCCGAGGTCGGGATCATTGCCGATGGCGGCATGACGCTTGGCGTCGATCAGCAGGCTCTTGCGGAAATTGCGACAGATCGCGAAATCGAGGTATTGCTGGCGTAAGACTTTGGGCTGACCAAGAGCGATCAGGCTGTGGTTCAGCTGCACATTTCGTCCGTAACTTCCATTCATTTCAGAGAAGGCTTCGGCATCGCCAACGTAAGCTAGACCTGCCTGCTGGGCGGCTTCGGCAAACTCGATGAAATAGCAGGGCGTGTTGTGCAATTCCAGGTATTCATGCGCTAGGTAGTGGTCAGAGTGCTTGCGCAGCTTTGCGACCGCAGACTTCAGTGCCGGTGCCAGTGTATTGCCCACGGCCACCCCCTCAGACAGGAGAGTCAGCATGGCCTTTGCTCGCGCCAGCCTATCGGCGTCGCAGTCCGCGCCATGACTGTGTATCTGCATCGCATCACGCACGATGTCACCCACTTTCCATCCGGGATAAGTGTTGTAGCTGACACAGGCGATGCCTTGTGGGGACAGATTTTCTCGGCAAATGCGCAGGATGGCCTGCTTGACTTCGGGCGGAACCCAGCTGAACACGCCATGCGCAATGATGTAGTCGAACTGACCGAAATTATTGTCGATCTGGGTCAAATCCATCGCATGCAGGCTCAGGTTCCCGGCTCCCAGGTTTGCAGCAATTTTCTGGCCATGTCGGATCTGCTCCGACGAGAGGTCCACGCCGACTGCCGTCGCGTTCGGATAGGAAAGGGCGAAAGGCAGCAGGTTTCCCCCTGCCGAGCAACCCAATTCCAGCACGCGTGCGGTTTCCACAGGGGCCGTTTCGACACCGTACAACCAAGCAGTTGCACGAAGATAGGCGGGAGCGGTGAAGAAGAAGGCATGCGAAAGATACTGATTACGGTCGTAAGAGTCAGCGATTTCCTGGATCATCGATTCCAGGTTTTCGGTATGGCTGGGTAGGATATCGGTCATGGTCATTTTCCGGGCTAAGATCGTGGTCGATAGCATATATCAGGCCGCGCCTCGAAACGGTGCTGCACACGAAAATCGAGCGTGAAAAATTGCTATGGGTCATCGTGAGCAGGGTGTGAAAGGGCGCGGCATGTTGTAAGCTGCTGGTATGCTGGGAAAGCGATTCAAAATTTATGATAATAGGACGCTCAAATGGATATATCTGGAGCTTGGCGAGCCATCAAAAACCTCAGTAAAAAAGAATTTGAGGAGAAGATCAATTCTGAATCTCTGCCCAAAAATCGAAAAGATTTACTTTTCAAATTCATCCAAGGGGAGATTCAAGTCAGCTACAATTGCAAGCTTGATGTTGAGGAGTATGCCCTCAAGTACTTAATGCCATATTTTTACAACTCTATTCCTCACGAAGGGCATCCATATTCAAGCGGCGAACTCTACGAATATGATCCGCCCAAAAATGGGCAGAACATCATCAGGCATGGCATTGGATTTGATGAAGTTGTCAGTTATTCAAGAAAATTCGGGACATTGCTAGTTCCCATTCCCGACAAAATAGATAGGGAAAGATGCGTGATCTTTTCTGATCTCGACTTGAGGCGCGAAGAAGATCAACTAGAAATAATGCATCCCTCCAAGATCCGAGATATGAACTACACCATTTCTATTGCGAGCCTTAGAAATGGAAAATTCAGGTTTATTTCTGCAAGGCTTTTAAGCTCAAAAAAGAAAAAATACGTAGAAACCATAGCGCAGGCTCTCAGAGAGGTAGTGCATGACGAACGGGCAAGACGGGATTTTATCGACCGCTGCGTTGAAATCCTAGAAAAAAACCTGATTCAGCCTGCATTGCCAGACGCCCTGACTTCAGGCGAAGTATCTGCACAAGCTCGCCATGACCATCGAAACCACCTGCAGCCAAACCCGTGAGCAGCTCAAGACGCTGATGGACCGTGCTGTCGACGACCGCGAAGTCGTTGTGGTGTCAGGCGTGAGCGTGGTGTTGCCGATGGTGGTTCAGCGGCTGGATGGCCAGGCGCATGCCCATCGCCTTCAGGATCGCCGACAGGGTCTTGAGTTCGGGATTTCCCTTCTCGGAGAGGGTCCGGTACAGGGTATGAGCATTGACGTCGGCCTGACGCGCAACCTCCTGCACACCGCCGAATGCTTTGCTCAGGGTACGCAGGGCCAGCATCAGGTCGGTCTCGTCGCCGTCTTCCAGCACAGAATTGAGGTAGTCAGCGGCCAGTTCCGGGTCCTTGCGGAACATCTCGACCGTTGCTTCCTCGTGGGTTCGATGTGCCTTGGCCATTTCGCTTCTCCCAGTCCTTCAACAACTTCACGGCACGCTCGATGTCGCGGCTCTGCGATTTTTTGTCGCCGCCGCTGGTCAGCATGATCACCATGTTGCCCACATGGGCGTAGTACACGCGGTATCCGGCCCCAACATCGACCCGGAGTTCCCAAACACCATCCTCCGCGGAGAGGCCCGCGTGCTGGCGCGCACCCTGACCCGCCGCTTCGGCGAGCTGCCCGCCTGGGCCGAAGCGTGCCTCAGCACAGCCACCGAAGCGCAGCTCGAAGCCTGGTCCGACGTAAGCGGTAACTGACCGGCGTCCTTGCCTACTTCGAGATTGCGAAGAGATCGGATCGCAACGGGTTGGCAGCGAAGTGCTGCTTCCACAGCCTGGGGGTGAGTTGCGCCACGTCGGCGGCCGGGTGCTGCCCGACACGCTGGAGCACATCGACCAGGTACGCATAGGGGTCGATGTCGTGCAGGCGGCAGGTGGCGATCAGGCTTTGCGCGATGCCCACGTATTTGGCGCCGACCTCGGTCCAGCAGAAGAGCCAGTTGCGACGGCCCATCGGCACCACGCGCAGGGCGCGCTCCAGGTGATTGGTGTCGATCGGCACCTCGGGGTCGGCCAGATACACCTCGAGGGCGGCGCGGCGCTCGCGCACATACGCCATGGCGGTGGTGAGCGGGGAGCTGGGGGAGCTGGGCAGCAGGCCCTGGGATTCGAACTGGGCATCGACCCAGGCGAAGAACTGGTGGACCACGGGCTTCGCCTGCGCGAGCCGGTGCGCGCGGCGTGCTTCGCCGACGAGCTTGGCTTCGCGGATGTGCTTCTCCACCGCGTACAGCTTGCCAATCATGTCCAGCGCCTGGCCTGCGCGCTCGGGCTCGACCGACTGCGCATCGAAGAACTTCCGCCTCGAATGGGCCCAGCATTGAGCGTGTGTGAGCCCGCATTTTTCAGCGTAGCGTTCGTAGGCCCCGTAGCCATCAGTGAGCAGCACCGCCCCCTTGGGCGGCGGGTCGGTGCCCAGTGTCTGCGCGATGTGCTTGCCGCCCCGGCCCTCGTGATAGGGGAAGCAGATCTCGTCACGCTCGCCATAGACCGGCCAGAAATAGCCGCCCTTCATCTTGCCCGGGCCGGCACGGCCCGCCTTGATCGGGGTCTCGTCCATCGCCTTGACCCGGCTCGCGCGGATCGAGTCGAGTTGGGCGACAAAGACCGGTTCGAGCAGTGAGAGCGCCGCGTGGGTGAGTTGCGTGAGCCACGGGCGCGAGACCTTGATGCCGTTGTCCCCGAGCCGTTGGTGCTGGCGATACAGCGGCTGGTGGTAGCAGAACTTGTCGGTGATGAGCCCGGCGACGAAGCTCACGTCGGCCCGGCTGCCCTCGATCACCCCGACCGGCGCCGCCGGGCAAGACATCACCTGGGTGTCGCGGTGCTTGATCACCGGGCGCACGTATTTGAGGATGACGTAGCTGCCCGGGCGCTGCGCGAGCCGGAAACTCGTCTTCTCGCCAATCACCTCGTACTGGTCCGGGGCGAGCCCTTCGGCGTCCGGGTTGGGCAGCGCGATCGTCTCGACCGGCACCCGGGTCTCGTCAAAGAACAGCGCCGGCTCGTCGTCCCGGGCGTAATCGGTGGCGCGGGCCCGGCGGGTGTGGGCGGCGATGTCCTTGCCAGGCGGCGGGGGCGAGGATTCGGGCACCGGCAACTCGCCCAGGTGCATCTGATGCGGGTCGGCCTCGAAGAGGCGCTTCTCGCTCTTCTGGCCGAACAGCTGCCGCCGGAACCAGTCGAGCTGGTGTTTCATCGCCTGGAACTCAAGCCGCATCGCATCGAGTTGGCGCTGTGTGGCCGCGTTCGCCTGGGCCAGTTCCACGACTTGCTCAGGGGCCCAGCGGGCGGCCTCGGCAAGCGTCGGAACGGTCAGGAAAACGGGCGTTGTCATGGCCCGCATTTTACCGCAAAAGCCAGCATTCATGCGGCTTTCACCGCGATTTCTGGCAGTTTGAAGCGGCGTTTGAAGCGCGCCGGCTCGATGCCTTCGAGCAGCAATTTGAGCCCTGTCCAGTCCATCTCGCGGCTGACCGCCTTGGACCAGTCCGACACGAAGCGCCCCGACTCGAGCCGCTTGGCCCAGATGCAAAAGCCGCTGCGATCCCAGTACAGCACCTTCATCTGGGTCGCCCGCCGGTTGATGAACACGAACAGATGCCCCGACAAAGGGTCCTGTCCCACGCCGTGGTGTGCCAGTGCATAGAGCCCGTCGAAGGATTTGCGCATATCGACCGGCCGACCATACAGGTGCACCCGTACCGTGCCCTCCGGGAAGAACATCAGCCGCGCACCAGGTGCAGTACCAGTCCGCCACCCAGATCGAGCTTGAGCTCGAGGCGCGAGGCGCCGCCTGAGCCCAGCACGCCCAGATCGACGAACGCCTCTTGCCGAGCCGGCGTTCGAGCGTCTGCTGCACCGCTCGCCAGAGCAACGAGTGCCCGCCAGCGTTGAAAGCTCGAGACGCTGATCGACTCGCGCGCGCAAAACGCCGCCACGCTCAGTCCGCTCGATACATGGCGGGCGAACACCTCCCGCCACTCGTCCCGACTGCGCCGCCGCCACTTGCGCTTGATTGCTCCTGCCATGAACACCGCCTCCGTTGTTGAACCTGGAGGCGATTGTCCACGCCGATCATGCGACCGGGAACAACGCCGGGCAGTTACCGCTTACGGTCCGACGCCGCGCTCGACACCCGCAGCCTGGCCGAGGTGTTCGCCGAACCGTAGGGGCGACCCGCCGGGTCGCCCCTACAGCCAGCCATTGAAGGGATCAGGACCTGATCCGCCAGAAGCAGCTCGCTCCGGGCGGACAGCTGCCGCCGGTGCTGCCGATCGTGCTCTACAACGGCGAACGGCGTTGGCGCGCGCCCACCACGCTGGCGGCGCTGGTGCCGCCGCTGCCGGCATTCCTGAAGCCGCTGCAGCCGCAGATGCGCTACGTGCTGATCGACGAAGGCGCCTACCCGGACGAAACCCTGCGCGGACTGCCGCAAAACCTCGCCGCCGCCATCTTCCAGGCCGAACGCCTGCAGACGCCCGCGGCGATCCAGGACTTCGTCGCCCGCCTGGAGGCCGAAACCCGCGCCCCGGCCTTCGCCCGCGTGCGCCGCATCGTCGCCATCTGGCTGCGTGCGGTCCTCAGGCATAATCGCACCTACGCCATCGATCTGCCCGAACTGGACGATCTGCAGGAGCTGAACACCATGCTGTCGCAACGCATCGAAAAATGGGCCAAGGACTACCTCGCCGCGGGTGAGCAGAAGGGGCGGATGGAAGGACGGGTGGAAGGGCTGCAGCAAGGCGTCCTCCGCGGAGAGGCCCGCGTGCTGGCACGCATCCTGACCCGTCGCTTCGGCGAGCTGCCCGGCTGGGCCGAAGCGCACCTCAGCGCAGCCACCGAAGCGCAGCTCGAAGCCTGGTCCGACGCCGTGCTCGACGCCCGCAGCCTGGCCGAGGTGTTCGCCGAACCGCAGGGGCGACCCGGCGGGTCGCCCCCACCGGCCAGCCATTGAAGGGAATCGGGGCCGGCCCCGTTTTACTCGCGGACTCGCGCGCAGCGATCTGTTCCCGGTAGTTCAGACCATCTTGATGATCAGGCGCTTGCCGCAGGCATGTGCGTACTTGCGCAGCGTGGCGAACGAGGGCGAATGGTGCTCGCTGCGGATCGAGGCTTCCAGGCGCGACACGGCACTCTTGGTCGTTCCCATGCGGGCTGCGACTTCCTCTTGGGTCAGGCCCGCCTGCTTGCGGGCCTGCAGCAGTTCGTTGAGTGCAGCGTACTCCTCTTCCAATCCGTCCCACGCGGCCTTGAATCCTGGCCGTTGCATGGCACGGGCAAGTTCCGCCTTGGTGTCCAGGCGAACCGGCTTGAATTGCTCGCTATGCATGTTTGACCTCCTTCAGTCGCTTGCGGGCTGTTTTCAGTTCCCGATCGGGCGTTTCCTGCGTCTTCTTGATAAAGCTGTGCAGGATCACGATCTCGCGTCCGACCATCGTGCAGTAGAACGCACGGCCAATTCCTTCCGCGCCCTTGCAACGTAACTCGAAGAGTCCGTCGCCCATGGCACGTGAGTGCGGCAAACGTAGGTCGGCACCGTGCTCTTCCATTAGTAGGAGCAGGCGAAGGTAGTCGGCGTAGATGCCAACCGGCCACTCGGTGATCTCGCGTTGCACGCGCTCATTGAAGTAGCTGACAGCCCAGTTCATGTCCTGGAGGTTAGCGAATTTGATAACTTTTGCAACTGGGTAGCCATTTCGCTTCTCCCAGTCCCGTTCAGCAACTTCACTGCACGCTCGATGTTGCCGCCGATCAGTAATGAACCTCAGCCACGCGAATCAAGCGCTGGGGTTGCACAGCGAGCATTTACATCTCAGGCGTGTGGCCGGGCCTCGATGGCGAGCTTGGCGATGTAGCCCGAGCGGGTTTCACCCGCGGCACGGGCGCGCGCATCGAGCCGGGCCAGCACGCGGCGTGGCAGGGTGATGTTCACCCGCTCGGCCTTGTCGTCGAGGATGGCGGGGTCGACTTCGGCCACGGCCCAGATCCATCCATCGAATTCGGGATTGGCGCGGTGCGCCGCGATGGAGGTCGGTGCTGGAATGTCGCCGCCGTCGTCCATCACCGCCTCGATCCACGCCGCAATGGCTTCCTTGGCGTTGTCGGTGGCTTCGTCGATGCCGCTGTCGGCCGCCGAAAAGCAGCCCGGCAGGCTGGAAGCGCACCTCAGCGCAGCTGCCGAAGTGCAGCTCGAAGCCTGGTCCGACGCCGTGCTCGACACCCACAGCCTGGCCGAGGTTTTCGCCGAACCGTAGGGGCGACCCGGCGGGTCGCCCCTACAGCCAGCCATTGAAGGGAATCGGGGTCAAACGCCGCCTTGCGGCTGCCGGAGTCGCCAACACGGTGGTGCTGCACGCAGCGCGCCAAGCAGGTTGCGGCTCTCCGGGCTGCTGCCGATTATTTCAAAAACATAACCATATGGGATAGCATGGCCTGCCTACGACTCCGGCCAGCCCCCATGCCTGCGCGCGATCACGATTCCGGCTACAAGCTGCTGTTCTCCGACCCGCTGATGGTGCGCGACCTGGTGCGCGGTTTCGTCGATGATCCCTGGCTGCAGCGGCTCGATTTTTCCACCTTGGAGCCGGTCAAGGGCCACTACGTCACCGAGGACATGCGCCAGCGCGCCGACGACGTGGTATGGCGGGTGAGGGCCGACGAGGGCTGGGTGTATCTGTACCTGCTGATCGAGTTCCAGCACGCTGTCGACCGCTTCATGGCGTTGCGCATGCTGGTGTATGTGGGGCTGCTGTATCAGGACCTGATCCGCCAGAAGCAGCTCGCCCCGGGCGGACAGCTGCCGCCGGTGCTGCCGATCGTGCTCTACAACGGCGAACGGCGTTGGCGCGCGCCCACCACGCTGGCGGCGCTGGTGCCGCCGCTGCCGGCATTCCTGAAGCCGCTGCAGCCGCAGATGCGCTACGTGCTGATCGACGAAGGCGCCTACCCGGACGAAACCCTGCGCGGACTGCCGCAAAACCTCGCCGCCGCCATCTTCCAGGCCGAACGATGCCTGCGCGCGACCACGATTCTGGCTACAAGCTGCTGTTTTCCGACCCGCTGATGGTGCGCGACCTGGTGCGCGGCTTCGTCGATGATCCGTGGCTGCAGCGGCTCGACTTTTCCACGCTGGAGCCGGTCAAGGGCCACTACGTCAGCGAGGACATGCGCCAGCGCGCCGACGACGTGGTGTGGCGGGTGAAGAGCGGCGAGGGCTGGGTGTATCTGTACCTGCTGATCGAGTTCCAGCACGCCATTGACCGCTTCATGGCGCTGCGCATGCTGGTGTATGTGGGGCTGCTGTACCAGGACCTGATCCGCCAGAAGCAGCTCGCCCCGGGCGGACAGCTGCCGCCGGTGCTGCCGATCGTGCTCTACAACGGCGAGCGGCGCTGGCGCGCACCGACCACGCTGGCGGCGCTGCTGCCGCCGCTGCCGGCATTTCTGAAACCGTTGCAGCCGCAGATGCGCTACGTGCTGATCGACGAGGGCGCCTACCCGGACGAAACCCTGCGCGGCCTGCCGCAAAACCTCGCCGCCGCGATCTTCCAGGCCGAACGCCTGCAGACGCCCGCGGCGATCCAGGACTTCGTCGCCCGCCTGGAGGCCGAAACCCGCGCCCCGGCCTTCGCCCGCGTGCGCCGCATCGTCGCCATCTGGCTGCGCGCGGTCCTCAGGCATAATCGCACCTACGCCATCGATCTGCCCGAACTGGACGATCTGCAGGAGCTGAACACCATGCTGTCGCAACGCATCGAAAAATGGGCCAAGGAGTACCTCGCCGCGGGTGAGCAGAAGGGGCGGGTGGAAGGGCTGCAGCAAGGCGTCCTCCGCGGAGAGGCCCGCGTGCTGGCACGCATCCTGACCCGTCGCTTCGGCGAGCTGCCCGGCTGGGCCGAAGCGCACCTCAGCGCAGCCACCGAAGCGCAGCTCGAAGCCTGGTCCGACGCCGTGCTCGACGCCCGCAGCCTGGCCGAGGTGTTCGCCGAACCGCAGGGGCGACCCGGCGGGGCGCCCCTACCGGCCAGCCATTGAAGGGAATCGGGGCCGCCCCGTTTTACTCGCGGACTCGCGCGCAGCGATTGTTTACCGCGGCCCAATGGGTAAATGACATCAGCAGGTAGTCGCCCTTCTTCGCAACGATCTGTTCCCAGTAGTTCAGACCATCTTGATGACCAGGCGCTTGCCGCAGGCGTGTGCGTACTTGCGCCTGCGTGACGTCCGCCACATTGGCGGCGGTGCGGACCAGACCAGAGTCGACATCAACACCGATGTGCGCCTTCATGCCGCCTGCAAAAGAAACTCGACTTTCACGGCCTCGAACGGAAAGACGATCCGGCCGTCCTCCGTGCGTTCGAGTACACCGGCGTTGAGCAGCGCCGTGATGTCGCCGTGAACAGCCTTGATGTCGCGGCCGACACGACGGGCCGCCTCTCGAATCGATACCGGACCGGCCCCGCACAATACCTTCAGCAGTTCCCACCGTTTTTCGGTCAGCACCTTCCAGAGCAGCTCGGGAGTGGCAAAGCTGATATGGGCCGACCGTTGTGGTTTGCCCGATTCCCAGGCGCGGGTAAAGTCCGCCATCGCGTCCGCGGGTGAGCGGACATCAAGCGTCACGGTTTTCATCGTTCCACCTCTGTATGTCGCGTTGAAAGTCGGCAATCAATTTTTCCGGAGTGGTGAAGGCGTAGGGGCTTTCAATTCGGCCGAGATGCCGATGATCGCCTTTTCCGGCTTCGTTGTCGTAACGGAGAACGCATTCGCCACGAACGACGTAGGCGAGTCGATACTTGAAATCATGGGATGATCCCCCTACGGGCCGAGGCAAGCGCCACAGCACGAGTTCAGCGAAAGACGACGCCGTGTAAGGGATGCGCGTCGAAACGAGCTGCATGGCTTTCATGTTGCACATGTTGACAACACATTGGACGTGTTGTCAATTACTCCAGCGGCTAGTCGTCCGGAGGTGGGTCGGCGCGGTGTAGAAGAAGGCTTCCGAGACGTACTGGCTGCGGTCGTAGTAGTCGGCAACAGGGCTCACCGCGAAACGGAGCCGGGCGTGAAAATCGGCCGGGCCTCGATGGCGAGCTTGGCGATGTAGCCCGAGCGGGTTTCACCCGCGGCACGGGCGCGCGCATCGAGCCGGGCCAGCACGCGGCGTGGCAGGGTGATGTTCACCCGCTCGGCCTTGTCGTCGAGGATGGCGGGGTCGACTTCGGCCACGGCCCAGATCCATCCATCGAATTCGGGATTGGCGCGGTGCGCCGCGATGGAGGTCGGTGCTGGAATGTCGCCGCCGTCGTCCATCACCGCCTCGATCCACGCCGCAATGGCTTCCTTGGCGTTGTCGGTGGCTTCGTCGATGCCGCTGTCGGCCGCCGAAAAGCAGCCCGGCAGGTCGGGCACCACCACGCCCCAGGCGTGCGTCCCGTCGCCCGGCTCGATTGCAATCGGGTATTTCATCGTCGTCTCCTTTACTTGAGCCCGGCCAGCTTCAACAGCTTGTGCGCCAGGTCCTTGCGCGGGTGCGGCACGCTGATGTGGCCGGGCTTGTCCGGGTGGCGGAACACGTGGTGAGAGCCGCGCACGTTGGCCAGCTCCCAGCCGCCGCGTTCCTGTTGCTTGATCAGGTCTGTGCCGTTCATGGTGTGGATCATACGCACGACGACCGGTGCCCAGAAAGGTAACGCCCACGATTGCCGCCCGCGTGCTGGCGCGCCAGCTGACCCGTCGTTTCGGCGAGCTGCCCGGCGGGGTGTTCGCCGAACCGCAGGGGCGACCCGCCGGGTCGCCCCTACAGCCAGCCATTGAAGGGGATTGGGATCGGGGTTAAACGCCGCCTTGCTGCTGTCGGGGTCGCCAACGCGGCGCTGCTGCACGTAGCGCGCCAGGCAGGTTGCGTCTCTCCGGGCCGCTGATGTTATACCAAAAACATAATCACATGGTATAGCATGGCCTACCCCACGACCCCGGCCAGCCCCTCATGCCCGCGCGCGACCACGATTCCGGCTACAAGCAGCTGTTTTCCGACCCGCTGATGGTGCGCGACCTGGCGCGCACCGACCACGCTGGCGGCGCTGGTGCCGCCGCTGCCGGCATTCCTGAAGCCGCTGCAGCCGCAGATGCGCTACGTGCTGATCGACGAAGGCGCCTACCCGGACGAAACCCTGCGCGGACTGCCGCAAAACCTCGCCGCCGCCATCTTCCAGGCCGAACGATGCCTGCGCGCGACCACGATTCTGGCTACAAGCTGCTGTTTTCCGACCCGCTGATGGTGCGCGACCTGGTGCGCGGCTTCGTCGATGATCCGTGGCTGCAGCGGCTCGACTTTTCCACGCTGGAGCCGGTCAAGGGCCACTACGTCAGCGAGGACATGCGCCAGCGCGCCGACGACGTGGTGTGGCGGGTGAAGAGCGGCGAGGGCTGGGTGTATCTGTACCTGCTGATCGAGTTCCAGCACGCCATTGACCGCTTCATGGCGCTGCGCATGCTGGTGTATGTGGGGCTGCTGTACCAGGACCTGATCCGCCAGAAGCAGCTCGCCCCGGGCGGACAGCTGCCGCCGGTGCTGCCGATCGTGCTCTACAACGGCGAGCGGCGCTGGCGCGCACCGACCACGCTGGCGGCGCTGCTGCCGCCGCTGCCGGCATTTCTGAAACCGTTGCAGCCGCAGATGCGCTACGTGCTGATCGACGAGGGCGCCTACCCGGACGAAACCCTGCGCGGCCTGCCGCAAAACCTCGCCGCCGCGATCTTCCAGGCCGAACGCCTGCAGACGCCCGCGGCGATCCAGGACTTCGTCGCCCGCCTGGAGGCCGAAACCCGCGCCCCGGCCTTCGCCCGCGTGCGCCGCATCGTCGCCATCTGGCTGCGTGCGGTCCTCAGGCATAATCGCACCTACGCCATCGATCTGCCCGAACTGGACGATCTGCAGGAGCTGAACACCATGCTGTCGCAACGCATCGAAAAATGGGCCAAGGACTACCTCGCCGCGGGTGAGCAGAAGGGGCGGATGGAAGGACGGGTGGAAGGGCTGCAGCAAGGCGTCCTCCGCGGAGAGACCCGCGTCCTCCGCGGAGAGGCCCGCGTGCTGGCACGCATCCTGACCCGTCGCTTCGGCGAGCTGCCCGGCTGGGCCGAAGCGCACCTCAGCGCAGCCACCGAAGCGCAGCTCGAAGCCTGGTCCGACGCCGTGCTCGACGCCCGCAGCCTGGCCGAGGTGTTCGCCGAACCGCGGGGGCGACCCGGCGGGTCGCCCCCGCCGGCCAGCCATTGAAGGGGATCGGGGCTGGCCCCGTTTTACTCGCGGCATGAACACGGCTTGTCGCGCTCCCGGCGTGCAACTACACTGCGTAATACCGCTCGGCAAATGGTATTACGCAGGATGAACACCCTTTCCATCAAGATCGATCCCGATCTCGAACGCGCCCTCGTACTGGCAAGCGAGCGCGAACACGTCAGCAAGTCCGAGTTGATGCGCCGCGCACTCGCGAGTTACCTGAACCAGCGTGCAGCAGTCACGTCGGCACCGTCCGCGCTCGATCTGGCCGGCGATCTTGCAGGCTGCTTCAGTGGCGGGCCTGCAGACCTGTCGTCCAACCCGCGCCACCTCGAGGATTTCGGCCGGCAATGAACCACCGGCTGATCCTCGACACCGGACCCTGGGTCGCACTGCTTTGCCGGGATGACGGCCATCACCGCTGGGCCAAGGCGCAGTTCGCACGATTTCCCGGCCCTTTCCTGACCTGCGAGGCCGTGGTTGCGGAAACGTGCTTTCTGCTCGCTCGCGCCGGCTTCGACCCCGCTCGGGCGCTCATGCTGCTCGAGCGCGGCGCAGTTCGGATCGCCATGCCGCTCGAAGAACAGATCGCACCGGTGCGCCGGTTGTTCGAACGCTACGACAACGTGCCTGCCTCGCTGGCCGACGCGTGCCTCGTGCGCATGTCCGAGCTGTTCGAACCCTGCAGCATCCTGACTCTCGACAGCGATTTCGGCATCTACCGGCGCCACGGCCGCAAGACGATTCCGGTTATATCGCCCCACGCGTAGCGCGCCGCGGCCGATGGAACGGTGCGGCGCACTGATCTCGTCACAGCGACCGAGGCGCAGCTCGAAGCCTGGTCCGACGACGTGCTCGACGCCCGCAGCCCTGGCCGAGGTGTTCGCCCAACCGTAGGGGCGACCCGCTGGGTCGCCCCTACTGACCGGATGCCGAACGATCAGGGCCAGGCCGTGATTGTGCCGTGCTCGATGCCCGCAGCCCGGGGCCCGCTCGGCCGTCGCCCCGCCCCGTCCGGCCGTGGAAAGCTTAGAATGGCCGCCCGCCACTCGTTGGGAATAACGGGTGGTTTGTGCATGGGGCCGCGCTGCAGGGCGGGTGGAGACGAGGACGATGGGCGACGAGCAGGACAAGTACAACCGGGTGGACAACCCGATCGAAGTCGAACAGCTGTTGGGGGCGCTGAGCGATGCCGACGGCGCCTGGATTCGCCTCGAGCGCGACGACGCCGAGCCGCAGCCGGTGCTGGTGGCCGAGCAGCGTCCGGGCGAGGTGCTGGTGCTCGATATCGGCGCGGTGCGCGGGATCGCCGGCGAGTTGCGCCGCGGACAGGCGTTTCGCGTGCTGGGGCGGGCCGGCGAACGCCTGCTGCGCACCGAGCCGATCGTCGCCGAGGCGGTGCGCGAGGAAGGGGGGCGGGTGTATTGCGATTGCCCCTATCCGGTGACGCTGGGCGTGCTGCAGCGGCGCGAGGCGTTTCGCGCGCGCCTGCGTCCGGGCATGGAAGTCGGCGTAGTCGTGCGCAGCGCCGATGCCGCCGGCAGTGTTCATGGCGACCTGCGCGACCTGTCGCTGGGTGGTTGCCAGGCGGCGCTGCCGCTGTCGTCGGGCACCCGCCTGCGCGATGCGCCTCTGCCGCTGGAGGTGGAGTTGTGCTTTCCCAACGGCACGCGCTTCATCATCGCCTCCCAGGCGACCCGCTTCAACACCGATATCCGTCGCCATGCGATGTTCGTCGGCTTCCGCTTCGAGGCCCCGAGCGCCGAGCAGGAGCGCCTGCTGTGGCAGTTCGTGCGCGAGATCGAGCGCGAAGTGGCGCGCCTGGACGGTACCCTGGCCGGCACCGTGCAGCCCTCGCCGCTGCTCACGCCGCCGCCCGGGGCCGAGCAGCCGGTGGGCTGGCGCGCGGCGCTGGTGCACCCGACGCCGATGGCGCGGCGGCTGGCGCGTGTTGCCGGCTACCTCGATGCCCAGGCGTTGGAGCTGCAGCACGGCAGCGACGTGGACCCGGCGCAGCTGTCGCGCCATGCCGACCTGCTGCTGACGCTGCTCGACGAAGACCGCGAAGCGGTGCTGTTCGCCACCCGCTGCATGCACCGTGAGCCGATGCCGGTGCGCCACGGCCTGGCAGTGGCCGCGCACCTGGTGGACCTGATGGGCGGGCCGCGGGTGACGCCCGCGCTGCGCAAGGCGGTGGCGGCGGCGGCGATGGTGCATGACCTGGGCAAGGTGCTGCTGCCGGCCGAGCTGATGGCTGCGACGACGCTCGATGCGCCGGCGCGCGCGCGCCTGGCCGAGCATGTCGGCTTGCTGGTCGAGCGTCTGGCGCGCTGCCGCTGGTTGGCCCCGAGCGTGGTGATGGCAGTGGTCGGCCAGATCAACGAACGTGTGGACGGCAGTGGCTACCCCGACGGCACCCATGCCGATGCGCTCGGCGAGCTGGCGCGCGCGGCGGCGGTGGTGGATGCGGTCGAGGCCATGCGCCGCGCCCGCGCCGACCGCCCGCCGCTGTCGCTGGCGGAAATCTACCGCACCCTGCTGCGCCCCGATTCGCCTTTCGATCCCAACTGGGTGCGGCGCCACCTGCGTCATTTCGGTGCGTTGCCGGTGGGGGCGCTGGTGCGTTACGAGGGCGACCGTCTGGCCTGGGTGCAGCGTCTCGACGAGAACCGCCGCCCGGTCCAGGTCGAGCTGACCGACCGCATCGCCGCCCCCGAAACCCTGACCGGAGAGATCCTGCGCGGACCGGCGCTGGCGCGTCTGGGTGCGGTGGTGGAGGAGTGCCCGGTCGACGCCTGAAGCGGCGTCTCAAGTCCGCGTCCCGATCGCCGATAAACCGAACAGCAGCGTGCGCTGGCGGCTTCTCCGCCGAGTGCACGTCGCCGCGCCCTGTCACACTGACCGTTGGCGTGGCGGTTGAAGAATCCACGATCGACGTTGACGGGAGGCAGGACATGGCCAGCATCAGCGCCCTGGGCATCGGCTCGGGGCTGGACCTGAACGGGTTGCTCGACCAGCTCAATTCGGCCGAGCGCGGCAAGCTCGCGCCGATCACGCAGCAGAAGAAAGTGGTGCAGGCGCGCATTTCGGCCTACGGGCGCATGCAGAGCGCGCTGGCGAGCTTTCGCGACGCCGCGACCAAGCTGGCCGATCCGGCGCATTTCCGCCAGGTGTCGAGCACGGTGTCGGGCAGCGCGGTGACGGCTACGTCGTCGGCCGATGCGGTCGCCGGGCGCTACGACGTCGAGGTTACCCATCTGGCGCGTGCGCAGAGCCTGGCGACGGCCGGTTTCGCCGCCAGCGACACCGACCTCGGCGCCGGCACGCTGACGATCGACGTGGGCGAAGGCGATGACGCGAAGACGCTGAGCATCGCATTGAGTGCGGACAAGAGCTCGCTGGCCGACATCCGCGACGCGATCAACGCCGAAAACGCCGGAGTGACCGCTTCGCTGGTCAACGACGGCAGCGCCGAGCCCTGGCGGCTGGTGCTGAGCACGACCGCCACCGGAACGGCTGCGGCGGTGAACGCGGTGGCTTTCGCCCACGACGGCGGCGATGCCGCGCTGGAAACGAAGTTCGCCTTCGATGCTGCGACCTACGACCCGCTCAACCCGCCCGCGGGCGCGGCTAGCGAAACGGTGGCAGCACGGGATGCGTCGTTCAAGGTCAATGGCGTGGCCATCTCCAGCGGCAGCAATACCGTGGAAAACGCGATCCAGGGGGTCAAGCTGAGCCTAGCCGAAGCCGGCACGGCGACGGTGACGGTGAGCCGCAATGAGAGCGGAGTGAAGGACGGGGTCGATAATTTCGTCAAGGCCTACAACAGCTTGCACTCGGCCTTGCGTGACCTGAGCGGCTACGACGCCGAAAGCGGCTCGGCCGGCATTCTGCTCGGCGACAGCACGCTGCGTTCGGTGCAGTCCCAGCTGCGCCGCGAGATCACCGCGATGGGCGGGGCGGGCGACGTGCGCATGCTGTCGGACCTGGGTATCCGCGTCCAGCTCGATGGCTCGCTGAAGGCCGAAGGCACCACGCTCGCCGACAAGATCGCCGCGGATCCCGCTGCCGTGTCGGCCTTTTTCGCCGGCACTGAAGCCGACGCGTCCACCGGGCTGGCCGCGCGCCTGGAGGCGCGGATCGCACCGATGCTCGACAGTGACGGCCTGTTCGACAACGCTACCAAGGCGCAGAAAGCGCAGGTGAAGTCCCTCGATCAGCGCTACACGCGCATGGAAGAGAGCATCGAGACCACGATCGCGCGCTACCGCGAGCAGTTCCGCCAGCTCGACAGCATGGTGGCGAGCATGAATCAGACCAGTGGTTACCTGACCCAGCAGTTCGACAATTTGAGCGCCATGCTCAAGAGTTCGAAGTGAGCGGGTGATTCGACAGAGAGATGACGCGACGACCGCCGCACTGCGCGCGCGGCGCGCGACAAGACAAGAAAAAGGAGTGATGCCGTGAATGTTCGTTACGGAGCCCGCGCCTATGCGCGCGTGGGCATCGAGAGCGGGGTGATGTCGGCCAGTCCGCACAAGCTGATCGTGATGCTGTTCGACGGCGCGATCGGTTTCATCCGTGCCGCCCGCCTGCACATGCAGGCGGGTCAGGTGGCGGCCAAGGGCGAGGCGATCTCGAAGGCGATCGACGTCGTCGGCGGCCTGTCGAGTGCGCTCGACCACGAACGCGGCGGCGAACTCGCCGGGCGGCTGGAGTCGCTCTACGATTACGTTTCCGATCTGCTGCTGAAGGCGAACCTGGAAAACAGCGTGGCCCGGCTCGACGAGGCCGAACGCCTGCTCGCGGACATCGCTTCGGCGTGGCGCGAGATCGGCGCCACGGCGGCGGACGCGGCCCATGGCTAGCGCGCATGGGGATGGCGCCCCGGTGCGCGACCTGCAGACGGTGGTGCTCGCCGGCTACGAGACGCTGCTGCGGCACTGCGCGCAGATGCTGGAGGCGGCGCGCGCCGACGACTGGGGGCGGCTGCTCGCGTACGAGTCGGCCTACATCGACACCGTTGAACGTCTCGGTCGCATGGAAGCCGGGCTGGCGCTCGATGCCACCGGGCGCGAGCGCAAGGCCGGGCTGCTGGAGCGCATCCTGGAGCACGATTTCGAGATCCGCGAACGCCTGCTCGCCCGCCGTGAAGAACTCGGGCGCCTGATCTCGGTGGCCGAGCGTGGCCACCTCGCCGGGCGGGCCTACCGCAGCCAGCAGCCATTGGCGCTGCCGGATGAGCGTGCGGAGCCGCTGCCCGGGATGCCGTGAGCGGTATCAACCCGCTGCTCGACACCCTGCTCCACCACGTGCTGGGGCGACGGGTCGATACGGCGCTTCCCGCCCCGCTCAATCAGGCCGTCGTTCCCCCCGGGGCGATCGAAGCACTGCGTGCGATCCATGGCGATGCTGGCGTCGATGGGCGCAAGGCCGACACTCTGGCGCCCCCCGGGCAGCGTGCCGAAGGCGCCGAAGCCGGCGCCGCCGCGCAGCGCCAAGACGCCCGTAGTCCGGGGGCATTGCCGGCGGCGGCGAACGCTTCGGCGCGGGTGCATTTGAGTCCGTCGGCGCGCGCGATCGCCGAATTGCTGTCCCGCTTTCCCGCTGCGCCTTCGGCGCTGCGTCCGGCGGCTCCGCTGCTGGGTGCCGGCGAAGCCGACCCCGCCGTGCTCGCCGGCCGTTTCGAACAGGGCGTGCGCGACAGCGGCCTGTTCTACGAAAGCCACCTCGCACGCTGGTACCAAGGGCGCCTGCCGGTCGCCCAGCTGCTGCGCGAACCCCAGATGGCGGGGCGCCCGCCACCGCCTCGGCAAGTCCGGCAGCGGCTGCGGGTGCCGGGGAGTCCGGCAAGTCCGGCAAGTCCGATTGCGCCACTCCCGCCGTCGCCCGCGCCGGGCGCCATCCCCTCGCCGCCGCCAGCCCCGGGTGCGCCATCCATGCCGTTCCCGCCGACTTCCGCCGGCAGCCGCGGGGAGGCTGCGGCCGTTAGCATCGAGCCTGGACGGGCGCCCTCGGACGAAGGGCCGGCGGGCGAGACGGTTTTGACTTCCTCTAACAAAATTGATAAAAGTCGTAACGTTTTGCAAAACTATCAGCGACTATCTCCCCTGCCGCCCGCCTCGGCCGGAGAGACCGTGCCGGAAGCGGTGAAGGTCGTGTCCGAAGCCGAGCCAGCGTCGTCGCGGGTGGTCGTGGAAGAAGGTTTGCAGGCGCTGGTGCGGCATCAGCTCGAGCTGCTGGCGACGCCGGTGCTGCGCTGGGAAGGCGAGGCCTGGAGCGGGTTGTTCGTCGTCCTCGCGTTGGCGCTGCCGCAGCTCGAAGGGCGCGCCGGGGCGCACGAAGGTGCAGGCGGGCAGGAGGGCGGCGAGGAGGACGAGCAGGAATGGCGCGCCGAACTCGGCCTCGATGTCGCCGGGTTGGGACCGTTGAGCGTTTCGTTGGCCTTGCGCGAGCGTGCGCTGGCGTTACGTCTGAGCGCAGCCGATGGCGGTGCGCGCGCGCGCCTCGAAGAAGGGCTCGAGGACTTGCGCAGTCGCCTCGAAGCGCTTGGTTTCGACACGCTCGAACTTGCCGTCGGTTCCGGAGCCGAAGATATGGGTGAGGACCGGGGAGTGGGCGGCGATGGGCGCTGAGCAGGGGGGGCGCCGGCAGGCGGTGGCGCTGGCCTATCGTGATGGTGACAGTGCCCCGCGGGTGGTGGCGCGCGGTTACGGCGAAATGGCCGAGCGCATCATCGCTGAGGCGCGTCGTTGCGGGGTCCATGTGCATGGTGCGCCCGAGCTGGTCGCGCTGCTGATGCAGATCGATGTGGACGAGACGATTCCGCCGGCCTTCTATCAGGTGGTGGCGGAGCTTCTGGTCTGGGTACGGGAGTTGGCTGCGGTGGATGCGGATGGAGACCCGCCGCTGTCGCAGGCGGCACGGAAAGGATGACCCAGGGCCAGCTTGCGGGCGGCTCCGGCCCCTAGGGGCTCTGCCTGAAATGCAGGGATACAAGCGGAAGCTGTAGTGATAAAGATGAAGAACGAACCGTTTGGAGAGGAAGTCGAGGAGCTCAATCTCCTGTACCTGATGCTTGCCCAGCGCATGCTGACTCAGGATCGGACGAGCGCGAAGTTCCGCTTGAAGATCAACGATGCGGTGGCTGATGTGCTGCTGTCGCTCAAGCCGCGCCAGGTGCGCCAGCTCGCGGCCTGCAATCAGCTCCTGTGCCGGCTGGTGTTCGACGATGCGGAGCGTTTCAAAGCGCTGGTCGAAAACCGCCGGTTGGAGGGGTTGACCGGGCTGCATGCGGCGATCGTGCTTGCTTCGGAAGGCGAGGACGAGGCGCAATGAGCGAAAAGAGCCTGGTTGCCGAGTTGGCCGAGATCAACCTCGCCGTCGAGCTGATCGAGTTGGGCGCGCGGCTGCACGTGCTGGAAGCCGAGACCGCAATCAGCCGCACGCGGCTGATCCGTTTCTACAAGGAAATCCGCGGAGTGTCCCCGCCCAAGGGGATGCTGCCGTTTTCCACCGACTGGTTCGTTACCTGGCAGCCCAACATTCATTCGTCGCTGTTTTACAACACCTACCTGCGCCTGCACGAAGATCCCGGCTGCGAGCGCATGGATGCGTTCGTCAAAGCGTTCCGCCTGTATCGGGAGCTCGTCGACCGCGATGGCGAGCAGGCCGTTCTGGGGCTGACGCGCGCATGGACGCTGGTGCGTTTTTTCGAAAGCGGGATGCTGCAGCGGTCGCGGTGCACGCGCTGCGGCGGAAAGTTCGTCGCCCACGCCCATGCACCGGTGCACGACTACGTCTGCGGCCTGTGCCAGCCGCCGTCGCGCGCCGGCAAGGGCGCGTCTTCGCATGCCGCGGCCAGGCGCTCGGAGCTGCGTACCGCTGGTGCGTGTAGCGGCCCGGCGAGCGGCTGAGTGGCGGTGGGACGCTCTCCTCGCGCCACCGGACCGGCTCTGCTGCGCAGGGGCGGCGGCAACCGCCGGTCGGCGATAGCGCGGGCGGGCTAAAGTTCCGCCGCCCGCAGCCGATTAAATCGGGAATTCCTTTTCAGATCTTCCTCTCCGGGGCTCCGCAGTGCTGATACCTCTCGGCTATATCGTCGTCATCGCCTCGGTTTTCGGCGGGTTCGTGCTCTCGGGCGGCAGCCTCGGGCCGCTGTTCCAGCCCACGGAGGTGTTGATGATCGTCGGCGCGGGAGTGGGCGCGTTCATCGCCTCGAACAACGGCAAGGCGATCCGCGCCACCTTCCGCAGCTTTTCCACGCTGCGCCGCAGCGCCGGCTACAACAAGGCCATGTACATGGAGCTGATGGCGCTCCTGTACCAGTTGCTGAGCAAGATCCGCCGCGAGGGCATGCTCGGCATCGAGCGCGACATCGACAACCCTGCGGAGAGTGCGCTCTTTTCGCAGTATCCGAAGGTGATCGAAGACCCGATGATCCTCGGTTTCCTGACCGACTACCTGCGCCTGATGGTGAGCGGCGGCATGAACCCGCACGAACTCGACGAGTTGATGCTGCACGAGATCGAGGGTTTCGAGCACGAGGCCCATGTGCCGGCCAATGCGCTCGCCCGGGTCGGCGACGCGATGCCCGCGTTCGGCATCGTCGCCGCGGTGATGGGGGTGGTGAAAGCCCTGAGCACGGCCAACGCGCCGCCCGACCAGATGGGGCAGATGATCGCCCACGCCCTGGTCGGCACCTTCCTCGGCATCCTCGTCGGCTACGGCTTCGTCAGTCCGGTGGCCCACCGCATCGAGCGCCAGGTCGCCGAGGCGGTGAAGATGCTGCAGTGCATCCGGGTGACGCTGCTCGCCAGCCTCAACGGCTACGCGCCGCCGATTGCGGTCGAGTTCGGGCGCAAGACCCTCGATTCGAGCGAGCGCCCCGATTTCGCCGAACTCGAAGCTCACGTGCGGGGCCCGCGGGCCGAGACGGGTAACGCATGAGCGCCCGTGGAGCGGGCGACCAGCGGCCGGTGATCATCGTCCGCCGCAAGAAAGTGGTGCATGGCCACCATGGCGGCAGCTGGAAGATCGCCCTGGCCGACTTCATGACGGCACTGATGGCCCTGTTCCTGGTGATGTGGATCATCTCCAACGCCGGCCAGAAGGAACGCGATGCGGTGGCGGAGTATTTCCGCACCCCCCTGCTGGTGTCGCTGACCGGCGGCGAACGCCAGGGCACGAGCGCGAACGTGATCCCGGGCGGCGGCCCCGATCCCGCGCACGCCGAGGGCGAGCGCCAGCGCATCGACCCGCTGAGCCAGACCCGGCCCACCGAGATCCAGCGGCGCGCGCTGCAGAACCTGCAGCAGCGCATCATCAACGCTGTCGAGGCCAGCCCGCAGCTGCGCGAGCTGCGCATCCAGATGCGCTTTGACGTGACCCGCGAAGGTTTGCGCGTACAGCTTGTCGATACCGACGCGCGGCCGATGTTCGATCTTGCGAGCGAACGCGTCGCCCCCTACATGCGCGATCTGCTGCACCTGCTCGCGCCCCTGCTCAACGAGCTGCCCAACGACCTCAGCATCGGCGGCCATACCGACGGCCTGCAGTACGTCGATGGCGTGCGCGGCGTCGGCAATTGGGAGCTGTCGGTCGGCCGTGCGAACGCGACCCGGCGCGAGCTGGTCGCCGGCGGGCTGGATGCCGACAAGCTGCTGCGCGTATCCGGCTTCGCTGACCGCGTGCCGCTGCCGTCGACCACGGCGGTCGATCCGGCGAACCGGCGCATCGAGGTGGTGGTGCTGTTCGACGAAGTGGCCGAACGCATCCGCCACCCGGTGGACGCGGTCGATGGCTTCGGTCGCCCGCTCGAAGCGCCGGCCGACGGGACAGGGGCCGGCGGGGATGCCGGCGCGAGCGGAAAGGCGCCCGGCGCGCCCGCGGACTGAACGGGCGGCGCCGGGGTGATGAGGCATACGGCATTGGACTACGCGACGGGGGGCGGCGATGGATATCAGTGAATTTCTCGATTCCTTCTTCGAAGAGGCGGTCGAACTGCTCGCCGACATGGAGGGGCATCTGCTCGAGCTTGACTGCGATGCGCCCGATGCCGAGCAGCTCAACGCAATCTTCCGTGCGGCGCATTCGATCAAAGGCGGCGCCGGTGCGTTCGGCTTTCAGCGCCTGCAGGAAACCACGCACATTTTCGAGAACCTGCTCGACCATGCCCGGCGCGGAGAACTGACCCTGCGCAAGGACATCGTCGACCTCTTTCTGGAAACCAAGGACATGCTTCAAGATCAGCTGGAAGCCTACCGCAGCGGCGGAGAGCCCGACCAGGCCGCCTTCGAGCGCATCTGCCGCGTCTTGCAGCAGCTGGCGCTGGAGGAAATCGGCAAGGGCGCCGGTGCGTCGGGCAGCGCACCGGTGCCGGCGGTCGAGGCGCCGCCGCCCCCGCCGCCGCCACCTGTGGTGGCCACACCGGTCGCGACCGAACCGGCTGCGGCGGGCGGAGCCGGTGGCCACGGCGAACGCCGCCTGCAGGTGAGCCTGCTCGGCGTGGCCGCCAAGGATCGGGCGCTGCTGCTCGAGGAGCTGGCTCACCTCGGCACGCTGTGCGCGCAGCAGGGGGGCGATGAGCGCTACGACATCGAGCTGCTGACTGCGGTCGATGCGGACGACATCGAGGCGGTGCTGTATTTCATCATCGAGGCCGAACAGCTCGAGATCACGCCGCTGGCCGCCGCGCCGGCGGCTTCTGGCGCGCCGCCGGCGCCCGCAGTGACGGCCGCACCGGCGCCGGCTGCAGCGGCCGTGCCGGCCCCCGTACCCGCCCCGCCGGCCAAGGCCGCTGCTGCGGCGAAGGGGGGCGGCGAGTCGTCGTCGATCCGGGTGCCGGTGGAGAAAGTCGACCAGATCATCAACCTGGTGGGCGAGCTGATCATCACCCAGTCGATGCTCGAGCAGACCGCGAGCGGGCTGGACGACGTCACCCACACTGCGCTGCTCAACGACATGGGAGTGCTGCAGCGCAACGCGCGCGACCTGCAGGAAGCGGTGATGTCGATCCGCATGGTGCCGATGGATTACGTGTTCAGCCGCTATCCGCGCCTGGTGCGCGACCTCGCGGGCAAGCTCGACAAGGACATCGAGCTGGTCACCGAGGGCGAGTCGACCGAGCTCGACCGCAGCCTGACCGAGCGCATCATCGATCCGCTCACCCACCTGGTGCGCAACAGCCTGGACCACGGCATCGAGCCGCCGGCGGTGCGCGAGGCCGCGGGCAAGCCGCGCCGCGGCCGGCTGACGCTGTCGGCGCAGCATCAGGGGGGCAACATCCTGATCGAGGTCAGCGACGATGGCGCCGGGCTCAACCGCGACAAGCTGCTGGCGAAGGCGCGCGAGAAGGGGCTCGCGGTGGCGGACACGATGACCGACGACGAGGTCTGGCAGCTGATCTTCGCTCCCGGCTTCTCCACCGCGGAGCAGGTCAGCGACGTTTCCGGGCGCGGCGTGGGCATGGACGTGGTCAAGCGCAACATCCAGAGCATGGGCGGGCGGGTCGAAATCTTCTCGCGCCTCGGCGAAGGCACCACCACCCGCATCGTGCTGCCGCTGACGCTGGCGATCCTCGAGGGGATGTCGATCCGGGTCGGCGAGGAAGTCTTCGTGCTGCCGCTGTCGGCGGTGCTGGAGTCGCTCCAGCCGAAGGCCGAAGACCTGCATTCGATGGGCGGGGACGATGTGGTGCTGAAGGTGCGCGGCGAGTATCTGTCGGTGATCCCGGTGCATGAGGCGCTGGCGGTGGCGGGGGCGTGCACCGACCCGGTCGGCTGCATCGCGGTGATCGTGCAGGCCGAGGGACGGCGCCACGCCCTCCTCGTCGACGAGCTGATCGGCCAGCAGCAGGTCGTGGTGAAGAATCTCGAGACCAATTACCGCAAGGTGCCGGGCGTCTCCGCGGCGACGATCCTCGGCGACGGCCGGGTGGCGCTGATCCTGGACATCGGCGGGCTGCACCGCCTGAGCCGGGACGCGAAGGTGAGCACGGGAGCCGCAGGCGGGGCGAAAGCAGGACGGAAAACTTCGATCAAGGAGGTGGAGACGCTATGAGTCATTACAACGCCGATTCCGCGGCCGGCGGCGCCGAGGCGCAACACCGCGAGTTCCTCGTGTTTTCGCTCGGCGACGAGGAGTACGCCGTCGATATCCTCAAGGTGCAGGAAATCCGCGGCTACGAGAGCGTGACCCGGATCGCCAACGCGCCCGATTTCATCAAGGGGGTCACCAATCTGCGCGGGGTCATCGTGCCGATCGTCGATCTGCGCATCAAGTTCAGGCTCGAGCACACCGGATACGGGCCCGAGACCGTGGTGATCGTGGTCAATGTCGGTGGACGGGTGATCGGGATGGTGGTCGACGGCGTCACCGACGTGATGACGCTGACGCCGGAGCAGATCCGGCCGGCGCCCGAATTCGGCGTCACCCTGTCGTCGGATTTCCTCAGCGGGCTGGGCAGCGTCGATGACCGCATGCTCGTGATCGTCGATATCGAGAAGCTGCTGACGAGCGGCGAGATGGCGCTGGTGGAGGAGGCGCGGGCCTGAGCCTGCGGCAGTACGGCGGCACAACACAAGAAAAGTGCCGGCCCTAGGGCCGGTCACGACAGGACACGAGACCGAGGAGGGAACGTTCGATGCGCAATAACCAGCCCGTCACCCAGAAAGAATACGAGTTGAAGGAGGAGCAGATCCTCAACACGCGCACCGACTTGAACGGTGTCATCACCTATGCGAACCGGGCGTTCGTCGAAGTGAGCGGCTTCAGCCGCGAGGAACTGATCGGCGCTCCGCACAACATCGTGCGCCACCCCGACATGCCGCCGGAAGCCTTCGCCAACATGTGGCAGACGCTGCAGGCCGGCGAGAGCTGGCACGGCCTGGTCAAAAACCGGCGCAAGAACGGCGACTACTACTGGGTCGATGCGAACGTCACTCCGGTCATGGAAGGCGGCAGCGTGGTCGGCTACGCTTCGGTGCGGCTGAAGGCCGAGCGTGCCGCGGTCGAGCGCGCCGAAGCGGCCTACCAGCGCATCCGCGAGGGCAAGGGCGGGGTCGTGCTGGCACGCGGCCAGATCAAGCGCGGCGGCCTGCTGGGCTGGCTCGGCGGGCTGAACGTGCGCACCATGCGCGCGCGGATGATCGCGATGATGACGATCGCCGCGGGCCTGCTGATCCTGACCGGTGGCCTCGGCCTGTATGCGATGGACAGCGCCGGCCAGCGCGTGCTCGAACTGCGCCGCGACGGTCTGGAAGACATTGCCCGCCTGCAGCAGATCGACCAGCTGATCACCCAGGGCTATCAGTCGGTGACTTCGTCGAACCCGATGACGGTGCTCGAGGGGCGCGAAGAGCGCGCCGGGACGGTCGGCCGCCTGAGCTCGAACATGCTCGAGCTGTGGGAAGCTTATCGCGCCCGCGAGATCAACCACACCGGGATCGCTGGCGAATTCGACCAGGGCTTCAATGGCTATGTCGATGGCCTGCAGGGAATGGCGGACCTGCTCTCCGGCGGGGAGCCGTTCGAGGTCTACCAGGCGGTGATGCAGCGCTCGCCCGAATTGCAGGCCACGGGCATCAAGCTGTCGGCGATGGTGTCCTCGCTGGTGGGTGAAAAACAGGTCCTCGCCGCGGCGCTGGCGACCGAGGCCGAGGACATGCAGGCGAAGATGGCAATGGTGCTGGCGGTCGGCGCCGGCCTGGGCCTGGTGCTGCTGACCCTGGTCGGGGTGATGGTGATCCGCGGCCTGCTGCGCGCGGTGGCCGAACTGCGCGCGTTCGCGCTGCAGATCGCGGTGGGCAACATCGGTATCGATGCGCCCGAGCGGCGCGACGACGAACTCGGCAAGCTGATGCTCTCCTTCGACGTGATGCGGCGCAGCCTCGGCAACATCGTCACCGAGGTCAATTCCGGCATCGCCGTGGTGACGCCGGCCAGCCGGGAGATCGCGGCGAGCAACAACGACCTGTCCTCGCATACCGACCAGCAGGCCGCAGCGCTGCAGGAGACCGCCTCGAGCATGGAGGAAATGACCGCCACCGTGCGCCAGAACACCGAGAACGCCCGCCAGGCGAGCGGACTGACGTCGGATAACGCCAAGCGCGCGCGCACCGCGGGCGAGCACATGCGCGGCGTGGTGGATTCAATGGGGCGGATCACGGCGAGCTCGCGCAAGATGTCGGACATCATCAACGTCATCGACTCGATCGCCTTCCAGACCAACATCCTCGCGCTCAACGCCTCGGTCGAGGCCGCGCGCGCCGGCGAACAGGGGCGCGGTTTCGCCGTCGTCGCCGGTGAGGTGCGCAATCTGGCCGGGCGCTCGGCGAACGCGGCGAAGGAGATCCGCGCCCTGATCGACACCTCGTCGTCTGAAATCGAGGGCGGTGCCGAACTCATCCACCAGGCCGAAGCGTCGATCGGCGAAGTCGTGAATGCGACCAGCCGGGTCAACGACATCATGGGCGAGATCACCGCCGCCTCCGAAGAACAGACCAGCGGCATCGGGCAGATCAACCAGGCGGTGGTCGAGATGGACAAGGTGACGCAGGAAAACGCCTCGCGCGTGCAAAGCACGGCGCGCGCGGCGGCCGCACTGGAGCACCAGGCCGAGCAGCTGACGGTTGCGATCGCCGCCTTCCGCCTGCGCGGCGCCGGCGCGGAGCGCGCCGGGCTGCACCATGCCGCGGTCCCGGCGACGCGCGCCGGCAGCACGGCGAAAGCCCGCCCCGCCTTGGCCGCAGGAGAGGCCGAGTCCGGCAATCGGCGCCGTGTGCGCGCCGCTGCAGCCACGGCTGCGCCCGCGGCGGCACTGGCGGCACCACTCGGAATGGCTGCCTCCGCCGTCGACGACTGGGAGGAGTTTTGAGCGTCGGCCCCGATTCCAGGAACCGGGCGGACGCTTCGGCGTCCGGCCTTTCCTGCGCGCGCGACCTCGAGCTGACCGGGAGCGACTTCGAGCGCATCCGCACGCTGATCTACGAGCGCGCCGGCATCGTGCTGTCCGAGCACAAGAAAGAAATGGTCTACAGCCGCCTGGCGAAGCGCTTGCGGCACCACGGGCTGCAGCGTTTCAGCGACTACATCGCGCGCCTCGAGCGCCAGCCCCAGGCGCGCGAGTGGGAGGCCTTCACCAACGCGTTGACCACCAACCTGACCGCCTTCTTCCGCGAGGCCCATCATTTTCCCCTGCTCGCCGACCATGTCCGGGAGCGCCGCGGGCCGGTGCGGGTGTGGTGCGCGGCGGCCTCCAGCGGCGAGGAGCCGTATTCGATCGCGATGACCCTGGTCGAGGCGCTCGGGGCGCGGGCGAGCGAGGCTCAGGTGATCGCGACCGACATCAACACCGACACCCTCGACAGCGCGCGCGAAGGCATCTACTCGATGGAGCGGCTCGAGCGCATCGACCAGGAGCGCCTGCGGCGCTTCTTCCAGAAAGGCCGGGGCGCGCGCCAGGGATTCGCCCGGGTGCGTCCCGAAATCGCGGCGATGATTCGTTTCGAGCCGCTCAACCTGCTTGCCGAGAAGTGGTCGATCGATGGCCCCTTCGATGCGATATTTTGCCGTAACGTCATGATTTATTTCGATACTTCGACCCAGGCCCGGATCCTCGAGCGCTTCGCGCCGCTGCTCAAGGCCGATGGCCTGCTGTTCGCCGGGCATTCCGAGAATTTTTCCTACATCACCCAGTCGTTCCGCCTGCGCGGGCAGACGGTGTATGTCCGCGCCGCAGGCGCGCACGCCGCACCCGCCGGCCGCCGCCCCGAAGGCCCGTTCGGGCGCGTCGCCGAAGAAGGATGGGCGTCATGAGCAAGCCGCGCATCAAGGTGCTGTGCGTCGATGATTCGGCGCTGATCCGCAACGTCCTGAGCCGCATCGTCAATGAGCACGACGACATGGAAGTGGTGGCGGTTGCGCCCGATCCGCTGGTGGCGCGCGACCTGATCAAGAAGCACAACCCCGATGTGCTCACCCTCGACGTCGAGATGCCGCGCATGGACGGCCTCGACTTCCTCGAACGCCTGATGCGGTTGCGGCCGATGCCGGTGCTGATGGTATCGTCGCTGACCCAGGCCGGCTCCGAAGTCACGCTGCGCGCGCTTGAGCTGGGCGCGCTCGACTTCATCGCCAAGCCGAGCACCGATCTGCGCGAAGGCATGCTCGAATACGGTGAGCTGATCGCCGACAAGATCCGCGCCGCCGCCCGCTCGCGGCCGCGCGGAGCGGCAGCCGGCGCGCGGCCGGCGCCGGTGCGCCTGAAGGCGCCGCTGATTTCGAGCGAGAAGCTGATCATCATTGGCGCCTCGACCGGCGGCACCGAGGCCATCCGCGCGGTGCTCGAGCGGTTGCCGCCCAACAGCCCCGCGGTGATGATCGCCCAGCATATGCCGGGGGGGTTCACGCGCTCGTTCGCCGAGCGTCTCGACCGCTTGTGCGAGATCACCGTCAGCGAGGCGAGCGACGGCGAGCGGGTGCTTCCCGGTCACGCCTACATCGCCCCCGGCACCGCCCACCTCGAACTCGCACGCAGCGGCGCGAACTACATCGTCCGCCTCAGCGACGCCCCGCCGGTCAATCGCCACCGGCCGTCGGTCGATGTCCTGTTCCATTCGGCGGCGGTCCATGCCGGGCGCAACGCGGTCGGCGTGCTGCTGACCGGGATGGGCAAGGACGGTGCCGCCGGCTTGCTGGAAATGCGTCAGGCGGGCGCGACCACGGTGGCGCAGGACGAGGCCAGCTCGGTCGTGTTCGGAATGCCGCGCGAGGCGATTGCGATCGGCGGAGCTTGCGAAGTGCTCGGTCTCGATGCGATCGCCCCCCGCCTGCTCGAACTCGTCACCCAGGCGGGGCACGTGCAGCGGGTGTGAGCGCCGCTTGTTGTTCACTCATTTGAAGGAAAGGGAAGGTAGATGGCTGACAAGAACATGAGGATTCTGGTGGTGGATGACTTCCCCACCATGCGCCGGATCGTGCGCAGCCTGCTCAAGGAGCTGGGCTACAACAACGTCGATGAGGCCGAAGATGGCCAGGATGCGCTCACCAAGCTGCGCGCCGGCGGCTTCCAGTTCGTCGTTTCGGACTGGAACATGCCCAACCTCGACGGCCTCGAGATGCTGCGCCAGATCCGCGCCGACGGCGCCCTGAAGGCCCTCCCGGTGCTGATGGTCACTGCCGAGGCGCGCAAGGAGAACATCATCGCCGCGGCCCAGGCCGGGGCCAACGGCTACGTCGTGAAGCCTTTCACCGCGGCGACGCTGGAAGAAAAGCTGAACAAGATCTTCGAAAAACTGGGTATGTAACGATTACGGCGGATTCCGTCGGAAGGAGCGATCATGAGCGCAGAGGCGCATTCGACCTCGCCGGGCGGCCACGTCGCCGGGGCCGAGGACCTGATCCTGCGGATCGGCCAGCTCACCCGCATGCTGCGCGACAGCATGCGCGAGCTGGGACTGGACAAGGAAATCGCGCGTGCGGCCGAGGCCATTCCCGACGCCCGCGACCGCCTGAGCTACGTTGCGACGATGACCGAGCAGGCCGCCGAGCGCGCGCTCAACGCCATCGATCGCGCGCAGCCGATCCAGGACACCTTGAGCACGCGGGCGAAGGAGCTCGATGGCCGGTGGTCGGAGTGGTTCCGGAACCCGGTGGCGCTCGAGCAGGCCCGCGAACTGGTGCAGGACACCCGCGGCTATCTGGGGGAAGTTCCCGAGCTGACCCAGGCGACCCATCGTGAGCTGCTCGAAATCATGATGGCGCAGGATTTCCAGGACCTCACCGGGCAGGTGATCAAGCGCATGATGGACGTCATCCGCGAGATCGAGCAGCAGCTGCTGCAGGTGCTGATCGACAACGCCCCCGCGGCCCAGCAGGCGAACTTCGCCCGCGCCCCGAAGGAAGGCGTCAATCCCCTGCTCAACGGCCCGCAGATCAAGGTCGAAGGCAATCCCGACGTGGTCGCCAACCAGGACCAGGTCGACGACCTGCTCGAGCAGCTCGGGTTTTGAGCCTGCCCGGGCGGCGTCCGCGGGGCGGGCGCCCGGAGCTGCGGCGCATTCCCGCCGCCGCGCGCCCTCCGTCGTGCGTTTACGCAGGGTCGAACTGGCGGTGAATCCCCCCGCTGTTCGTCGCATCGGCGAAGGTGCAATGTTCGGACAATAATCGGTTGCAATTTCATTGTCCGGGCGTGTCGATGGCAGACGACGGCAGCGATCAGGAAAAGACCGAACAAGCCACTCCACGGCGCCTGGACAAGGCGCGCGAGGAGGGCCAGGTCGCGCGCTCGCGCGAGCTGGCCACGTTCGCCCTGCTCGTCGGCGGAGTGGGCGGCCTGTGGGTGATGGGGGCGACGCTGTACGAACAGCTCGGGTCGATCATGGAGCAGGCCTTCCTGTTCGAGCGCACTCACGCCTTCGAGCCGCGGTGGATGGTGCTGGCCGGGTTCGAGCTGCTGCGCCGGGCCTTGTTCGGGATGATGCCGCTGTTCGCCCTGCTCGCGCTGATCGCGCTGCTCGCGCCGGTCGTGCTCGGCGGCTGGCTGGTGTCGGCCAAGGCGCTGGTGCCGCAGTTCTCCAAGCTCGATCCGGTGAAGGGCCTGAAACGGGTCTTTTCCACCCAGGCGCTGGCCGAGCTGTTCAAGGCGCTCGCCAAGTCGGTTCTCGTCGGCGGGGTCGGCGTGACCTTTCTCGCCTTCCACCTCGACGAATTCCGTGGTTTGGCCCAGATGCCGCTGGCGCGGGCGCTGGCGGGGGCGCTCGAACTCGCGGCGCAGGCTTGCGCCCTGATGGTGCTGACCCTGGTGGTGGTGGTGCTGATCGACGTTCCCTATCAGCTGTGGAGCCATGGCAAGAAGCTGCGCATGACCAAGGATGAAGTCCGCCGCGAGCACAAGGAGTCCGACGGCGACCCCCAGGTCAAGGGGCGGATCCGCATGGTGCAGCAGCAGATGGCGCGGCGGCGGATGATGAGCCAGGTGCCCGGAGCCGACGTGGTGGTGACCAACCCGACCCATTTCGCCGTCGCGCTGCGCTACGACGCCGCGCGCATGGCTGCGCCGCGGGTGGTGGCGAAGGGCGCCGATGCGGTGGCGGCGCGCATCCGCGCGATCGCCGTCGAGCATGGCGTGCCCCTGCTGGAAGCGCCGGTGCTGGCGCGCGCGCTGCACCGCCACGTCGATCTCGACGCCGAAGTGCCGGCCGCCCTGTACACCGCGGTCGCGGAGCTGCTGGCCTGGGCCTTCGGCCTGCGCCGCGCGCAGCGCGAGGGCGGAATGCCGCCTGCGCCGCCGCTGCTGGTGGTGCCGCCCGAGCTGGAAGTGGCCGCGGTGCGGCCGGCCGGAGGTGAACGGTGAACGGGTTCGGCCAGCGCCTGGCGGCAATGGACTGGCGTGCGCTGATGCGCCTGAACCTGTTCGCCGGCCCGGTACTGATCATCTTGATTCTGTCGATGATGGTCCTGCCGCTGCCGCCCTTCCTCCTCGACCTGCTGTTCACCTTCAACATCGCGCTGTCGCTGATGGTGCTGATGGTGAGCATGTTCGCGCTGAAGCCGCTCGATTTCGCCGCCTTCCCCTCGGTGCTGCTGTTTACCACCTTGCTGCGCCTGTCGCTGAACGTGGCCTCGACCCGGGTCGTGCTCCTCGAAGGGCACAAGGGGGGGGACGCCGCGGGCAAGGTGATCGAGGCCTTCGGCCATTTTCTCGTCGGCGGCAACTTCGCCGTCGGCCTGGTGGTGTTCCTGATCCTGGTGATCATCAACTTCATGGTCATCACCAAGGGCGCGGGGCGGATCGCTGAAGTCAGCGCGCGCTTCACCCTCGATGCGATGCCCGGCAAGCAGATGGCGATCGACGCCGACCTCAACGCCGGCCTGATCGGCGAGGACGAGGCCCGCCGCCGCCGAGCCGAGATCGCGCAGGAGGCGGATTTCTTCGGCTCGATGGACGGCGCCAGCAAGTTCGTGCGCGGCGACGCGGTGGCGGGCCTGCTGATCACCGCGGTCAACATCGTCGGCGGGCTGCTGATCGGCGTCCTCCAGCACGACCTCGATTTCGCCACCGCCGCGCGCACCTACGTGCTGCTGGCGATCGGCGACGGCCTGGTGGCGCAGATCCCGGCGCTGGTGATCTCGACCGCGGCGGGCGTGACCGTATCGCGCGCCAATACCGAGCAGGACGTCGGCCAGCAGATGATCAGCCAGCTGTTCGTCAATCCGCAGGTGCTGCTGCTGTCGGGCGGAGTGCTGGCTCTCCTTGGCCTGATTCCGGGGATGCCGAACCTGGTGTTCCTGCTGTTCGCCGCACTGCTGGCGGGGCTGGGCTGGGTCCTGCTGCACCGGCGCGCGCTCGCGCAGGCGGCACCGGCCGCGGAGGAGGCGGCCGCGCCGGTGGCGAGCGAGGCGCCGGAAGCAAGCTGGGAAGACGTCCAGCTGGTCGACACCCTCGGCCTCGAAGTCGGCCACCGCCTGATTCCGCTGGTCGATCATCGCCAGCAGGGCGAACTGCTCGGGCGGATCAAGAGCGTGCGCAAGAAGTTCGCCCAGGAACTGGGCTTCCTGCCGCCGGTGGTGCATATCCGCGACAACCTCGAATTGGGTCCGCACACCTACACGATCAGCCTCAAAGGGGCCGAGATCGGCCGTGCCGAAGTGTTCCCCGGCAAGTGGCTGGCGATCGACCCCGGCCAGGTGTCGGGCACGGTGGAAGGCACCGCCACCACCGACCCGGCCTTCGGCCTGCCGGCGGTGTGGATCGACGGCGGGCAGCGCGAACATGCGCAGGTGTTCGGCTACACCGTGGTCGACGTCAGCACGGTGGTGGCCACCCACCTCAACCATCTGATGCACCTCCATGCCGCGGAGATGCTCGGCCGCGACGAGATGCGCAAGCTGCTCGACCGCCTCGGCGACGACTACAAGCCGCTGGTCGAAGAAGTGGTGCCCAAGCTGGTGCCGCTGACGGTGCTGCAGCGCATCTGCCAGAATCTGCTCGACGAGGAAGTCAGCATCCGCGATCTGGTCAGCATCCTCGACACCCTGGCGGCCGAGGCCGTGCAGCCGCAGGACGTGGAGTCGCTCACCGCGCAGGTGCGGATCGCGCTCGGACGTGCGATCGTCCAGCCCTGGTTCCCGGGGCGGGGCGAGATGCGCGTGATCGGCCTCGACGCGCGCCTGGAGCAGGTGCTGACCCAGGCGCTCGGCGGCAACGGCGCGCTCGAGCCCGGTTTGGCGGAGATCCTGCTCGAGCAGACGCGCGAGGCACTGGCCCGCCAGGAAGTCGCCGGCGACCCGCCGGTGATGGTCGTCGCCCATGCGCTGCGCCCGCTGCTGGCGGGGTTCCTGCGCCGGCGCCTGCGGCAGCTGGTAGTGTTGTCGCAGGCCGAAATTCCCGATGACCGCATCTTGCGGGTGACTACCGTAGTCGGAGCACGAGGATGAGTGTGAAACGTTTTGTCGGCGCCAACAGCCGCGAGGCGATGCGCCAGGTGCGCGCCGCCCTCGGTGATGACGCCCTGATCCTGTCGAACCGGCAGATCGAGCAAGGGGTGGAGATCATCGCCATCGCCGACCATGCCGCCGCCGCCCTCGGCGCGCGTGCGGTCAACGTTCCGCCGCCGCCCGCAGCGCCGGCGGCTGCCGGCGCGGAAGGGATGCGTGCGGCAGCCGCGCCGAGTGCGCGCGACTCCGCGCCGCCGTCCGTGCCGCCCTTGGCCCGCCCTCCGGCGTCTGCCGTCCCCGCCGCCGAGCACGGACTGCAGACGATGAGTGCGATGAGCGAGCGTCTGCTGCGCGAAATGCAGGAGATGCGCAGCCTGCTCGCCAGCACCCGCGGCGACCGCCCGCTGCGCGCCCGCGCATCGACCCTGCCGCTGGTCGAGCTGCTGCGGGGCGCCGGTTTCAGTGCGGCCCTGGCCGAAGAACTCGCCCACGGCGAGCCCGAGGAGCTCGAAGCCGGCGCCGACGATGCCCGGCTCGAATGGATCGCGCGCAGCCTGCTCGCGCGCCTGCGCCGGCTCGAAGACGAAACCGCGTTCCCCGGCTCGAGCCGGGTCGTCGCCCTGGTCGGGCCGACCGGCGTCGGCAAGACCACCACCACGGCCAAGCTCGCTGCGCGTCTGGTGATGCGCCACGGCCCGGGCGGCGTGGCCCTGGTCAGCACCGACAGCTTCCGGATCGGCGCCCACGAGCAGCTGCGCATCTACTCGCGCCTGCTCGACGTGCCGATCCACGCGCTCGACGTCGGCGCTCCGGTCACCGACGTGCTGACGGGGCTGGTCGACCAGCGCCTGGTGCTGATCGACACCGTCGGCACCAGCCAGCGCGACCAGCGCGTCATCGAACAGAGTGCCCGCCTGCAGCAGGCCGGCATCGCGGTGCGCCTGGTGCTGCTGCTCAACGCCGCAGCCCAGCCGGAAACGCTGGAGGAAGTGATCGTGCGCTACCGCGAGGCGGCTCGCGCCGCGGGCGGCACGCTCGACGACTGCATCCTGACCAAGCTCGACGAAGCGGGGCGGATCGGGCCGGTACTCGATGCGCTGATGCGCCACGACCTGCGCCTGCTGTTCGTGTCGAGCGGGCAGCAGGTGCCCGAAGACCTGGCCCTGGCCGACGGCGCCGCGCTCGTGCGCCAGGCGCTGGCCCACGGCACGGCGAGCACGGCGCCGGCGGCGTTGGCCTACGAGCCGCCGGCACGCTGGGCGCTCGGCATCCTCGGCCAGGGGCGGCGGGTGAGCGCCATTCTCGGCGCGCTGCGCGAGCGCATCGGGGGCTTCCGCGAACTTGAAGCGGCCTGTGATCTTGCCGGTCTGCCGACGACGGTGCGCGAAGCGCGCCTGCGTCCGTTGTGCGAACAGGCCCTCGAACGAAGCGCGCCGGCCGGCATGCGCTGGATGGCGCGTGCGCCGCTGGCCGGCTGCGACTGGGCCATGCCCGATATCGGCGTGGACGGTGAAGGCCACTGGATGGCCGCCGCGCTGCTCCAGCACCACGCCCCGGCAGGCCAGCTCGAGCGCCTGCGCTGGGCGCGGGAGCGCCTCGGAACGAGCGTCCATCTGCTGCCGGCGCTCCCCGACGGGGCTGCCTGGGCCTGGCTCGAGGACGGCGGGCACGAGTGGTCGAGCGCGGTCCGCGGCAGCCAGCGCGTCACCTATGGCGGCGAGCGCCATCCGCTCGCGCAGCTGCGTGCGCTCGCCTCGCCGGGGGGGGAATACCGTGTGCGGATGCGCTCGCGGCCGGTGCGGATGAGCCTCTCCCGGCTCGCCGTCGACGCCGCTCCGGGGGGGAGCCGGGGGGCGCCTGCCCGCCCCGCCTGCGCCTGGTTCGCCGAGTTGCGCGATGCCGACAGCGGCACCGCACTCGGGCAGCGCTGCTGGATCACGCCCGACGTCGCCGAGGCGGTGGCGCTGCCCCTGCTCGCCGGCCAGCTCGACGGCGAAAGCCTGCCGCGGCTGACCCGTCACGCCTGGCAGCGCCTGCCGCAGCTGTGGCAGGTCGACACTGGGCGCGAGCTGCGCTTGCTGCTCGCCGCCGGGCTGGCGGCGGCGGCAGCCAGCCTGGAAGCGGCCGAAGGGCAATGGGCGATGGACCTGCGCGCCGAACTGCTGGGGCTGGCCGGAGGGCGGCGGCGGCGCACCGCGACCAACCTGCTCGAGGCCCTGCTTTATCTCGCCGCGGCCCGCGACAGCCTGCGCCAGGTCGCGATCGGTGCGCTCGAGGGCGAAGGCGGAGGCGGAGCGTAGCGATGCTGAGCGAAGTCTTGTCTTCACCTGCGCCAACGCCGTCTGCGAGCCCCGACCAGGCCGCCGGGCTGCGGCGCTGGATGGCCGCACTGGCGCCGGCAGGCGCGGGCAGCGGTGCGGAGGCGGATGAGTCTCCACGCTTGCCGCCGGCGGCGGAGCGGACCTCGGCGGCGCCCGCGGGCGGACCCGCACCAGGGTTTCCGCAGGCGCCGGTGGCAGCGCCCGGCTCGCCCACCCCGGCGGCCGCCGCCGCGCTGGAGACGGCGCCCTGTACGCTGATGGTGGTGGGGCTCGGCAGCGACCGCAGCGGGCGCGTGGCCGAAGTGCTGGAGGCGTGGGCGCGGGCGGGCAGCCGCTGGGTCGGCGATCCGGCGCGCTGGCGCATCGTCGCGGTCGATGCCGCCAGTCCCCACCTGGCGCCCTTGTGCGCGCAGCAGCCGCGCTGGGCGTTGTGGGTGGACGCGGATGTGGACGCTTTCCGCCGCGCCTACCGGGTGTTGCTGCAACTCGCCGCCGCGGGCGGGCCGCGGCGGCTGCTGGCGCTGCATCCGCCGGGCTGGCCGCGGCGTGGACTGCTCGCCAACCTGGAGCAGGTCGCGGCGTCCTTCCTCGGCGTCGAGCTGGTGGTGCTGGCCCGATGAAAAGACGGCTCGCGGGCGGCGTGTCGATGCTGTGCGCTGCGGGGGCCGCGCTCGGGGCGGCGGCTGGCGGCAGCTGGGTGGCGAATGCGCCGGGCGTGCCGGTTCCGGTTTCCGAGCGCGCCGTGCGCTCGGCGGAGCTGCTGCCGCCGCCCGGCGCGGCCGTCGAGGGGCGGCGTGTCGCCTCCGTGCATTGGCAGTATGCGCTACCGCCGGCGGTCCGGGCGCACGCCTGGCTGTGCCTCGCCGAGCGCTGCGTTGCGCTGCCCGGCGCGCGCGGCACGAGCACGGCCTTTGCCGGTGCGGCGGCCGACAGTGGGTTCCATTTCCGCTTTGCGGCGGCTCCGGGTGCGCCCCAGGGGGTACGTGCGAGCCGCATGCAGGTGATTGTCAACTACCAGTGACGCGGCGGCCGCTCGCGAGGCCGGCCGCCCGACCCAGAATTCGATCCATGTATACCGCTCAGGGCAAGATCAATCAGGACGCACTGCTGGAGGAATACCTGCCGCTGGTGCGGCGCCAGGCGCTCGCGTTGCAGGTGCGCCTGCCGCCCAGCGTGGAGCTGAACGACCTGATCCAGGCCGGAGTGGTCGGGCTGATCGAGGCCCTCGGGCGCTACGACCCGACCCAGGGGGCGGGTTTCGCCACCTTCGCCAGCCAGCGCATCCGCGGCGCGATGGTCGACGAGCTGCGCAGCCGCGACTGGCTGCCGCGCAGCGTGCGGCGCAGCGCCCGCGCCCTCGACGAGGCGGTGCGTGCGCTCGAGCAGCGCCTCGGGCGCCCGGCAGGGGAGCTGGAAGTGGCGGCCGAGCTGGGGATGGATCTGGAGACCTACCACCAGCTGCTGAGCGACACCAACAGCGGCCAGCTGCTGCCGCTCGAAGAGCTGCTGCAGGCCGGGATGGAGCCGGTCGACGAGCGCAGCGAACTCGATGCGCCTTATTCCGCGCTGCTCGAGCGCGAGCAGCGCGAGCGCCTGATCGAGGCGATCGAGGCCCTGCCCGAGCGCGAGAAGCTGCTGATGGCGCTGTACTACCAGGAAGAGCTGAACCTGAAGGAGATCGGCGCCGTGCTCGGAGTCACCGAGTCGCGGGTGTGCCAGCTCCACAGCCAGGCGCTGGCCCGGCTGCGCGCGCGTTTGCGGTGAACGCGGGGCGCAGCAGGATCGCGCGGTAGCGGAGCCGCAGCGCGATCCTTGCGGCTGCCGGCTGCCGGCGCCGCCTCGTTCGACGCTTCCCGCGCCCTTCCGGCTTACTCCAGGCCCTGGCTGGCGAGATATTCCTCGTAGGTCCCGCGGTAGTCGATGATCCGGTGGTCGAGCTTGATCTCGATGATGCGGGTGGCCAGCGAGCTGACGAACTCGCGGTCGTGCGAGATGAACACCAGCGTGCCGTTGAATTTGTCGAGGCCGGTGTTGAGCGACTCGATCGATTCCATGTCGAGGTGGTTGGTCGGCTCGTCCATCAGCAGCACGTTGGGGCGCGACAGCATCAGCTTGCCGAACAGCATCCGGCCCTGCTCGCCGCCGGAGATCACCTTCACCGACTTCTTCACCTCGTCGCCCGAGAACAGCAGGCGGCCCAGGGTGCCGCGCAGCAGGGTCTCGTTGTCCTCGCCGGTGGCGGCGGCGGTGATGCGCGAGTAGGGCGCGATCCAGTCGGTGAGGCTGGCGTCGTCGGCGAAGTCGGCCGAATGATCCTGGGCGTAGTAGCCCGGCTTGGCCTTCTCCGCCCATTTCACCGCGCCCTTCTGGGCGTGCAGCTCGCCCACCAGCAGCTTCAGCAGGGTGGTCTTGCCAACCCCGTTCTCGCCGATGATCGCGACCTTCTCGCCGGCCTCGATGGCGATCGAGAACTTGTTGATCAGCGGCTTTTCCATGCCCTCGTAGGCGAAAGTGAGGTTGTCCACTTCGCAGGCGAGGCGGTGCAGCTTGTCCTTCTCGTCGTAGTCGAAGCGGATCCACGGGTACTGGCGGCTGGAGGGCTTGACGTCCTCGGGCTTGAGCTTGTCGATCAGCTTGAGGCGGCTGGTGGCCTGCTTGGCCTTGGATTTGTTGGCCGAGAAGCGGCGGACGAAGGCCTGCAGTTCCTGGATCTTGTCCTTGGCGCGGGCGTTGGCGGCGGACTGGCGCTCGCGCGCCATCGTCGATGCTTCCATGTAGTCGTCGTAGTTGCCCGGATAGATGGTGATCGTGCCGTAGTCCAGGTCGGCCATGTGGGTGCACACCTGGTTCAGGAAATGGCGGTCGTGCGAGATGATGACCATCGTGCAGTCGCGGTTGTTGAGCACGTCCTCGAGCCAGCGGATGGTATTGATGTCGAGGTTGTTGGTCGGTTCGTCGAGCAGCAGGATCTCGGGGTTGGCGAACAGCGCCTGGCACAGCAGCACGCGCAGCTTCCAGCCCGGGGCGACCTCGCTCATCGGGCCGTTGTGCAGCTCGGTGCCGATGCCCACGCCGAGCAGCAACTCGCCGGCGCGGGCTTCCGCCGTGTAGCCGTCGTACTCGCCGACCTTGCCTTCGAGCTCGGCGGCGTGCATGTAGTCGTCCTCGGTGGCCTCGGGGTTGGCGTAGATCGCGTCGCGCTCCTGGATCGCCGTCCACAGTTCCTCGTGGCCCATCATGACGACGTCGAGCACGCGCATGTCTTCATACGCGAACTGGTCCTGGCGCAGGTAGGCCATGCGCTCGTGCGGGTCTTTGGAGACGTTGCCGGCGGAAGGCTCGAGCGCACCGCACAGGATCTTCATGAAGGTCGACTTGCCGGCGCCGTTGGCGCCGATCAGGCCGTAACGGTTGCCGTCGCCGAACTTGACGGAGACGTTCTCGAACAGGGGCTTGGCCCCGAACTGCATGGTGATGTTGGCGGCGACGAGCACGGAGGATCCTGATTTTCTATCAAAACAAAGCCTTGCATTATAGCCAGGGTGGCCGGCTTTGTGCGGGGCGGATGCGTGCGATGGTCGTGGGCGGGGCAGGAAGAGAACAGTGGAGCGGGGGCTCAGCGCCGATCGACGATGATCCGGTCGCGCCCGCTGCGCTTGGCTTCGTACAAGGCCTGGTCGGCGCGCTTGAGGTAGTCCGCTGCGTACTCGGCCGCACTCGGGATGCCGATCGCGACGCCGGCGCTGATCGTGAAGCCGATCCCCTGGCTGCCCGTCGGGACGCGCAGGGTGGCGATCTCGGCGTGGACGGCCTCGATGCGGGCGAGGGTGGCGTCGGCGTCGGAGAAGGGCAGGAAGAGCACGAACTCCTCGCCGCCGAGGCGGGCCAGGCGGTCGGTGTCGCGGCGAAAGTGGGTGCGCAGGCAGTCGGCCAGCAGGCGCAGGCACTCGTCGCCTGCCGGATGGCCCCAGGTGTCGTTGATGTGCTTGAAATGGTCGATGTCGATCATCACCACCGCGAAGCCGGTCCGGCTGCGCTGGCACCAGGCGAAGCCGGCGTCGAATTCGCGGTCGAAATACTTGCGGTTGCCCAGGCCGGTGAGGCCGTCGCTGAGGCTGTACTGTTCGAGTCGGGCGTTGGCTTCGGCGAGCTTGCGGTTGAGGGTGCCGAGCTTGCGGTTCCACAGCAAGAGCACGACCAGTGCCAGCACGCCGACGCTTGCCCATTGCCAGAGCAGGCGGTAGTCCACTTTCTGTTCGACGGCGATGGCGCGCCATTTCGATTCGATCCGGTGGCGATCCTGGTTGCCGAGGGTGGCGATCAGCTTGCGGGCGATGGCGTGCAGTTCGGGGAGGTCGTTGCGGGTGGCGACCGACAGCGTGGCGTCGCCGGGAATGCGGCCGAGGACCTTGATGTCGGCCAGCCCCAGTTCGTGCAGATGGTAGCCGGCCGAGTTCAGGTTGCTCAACAGGCCGTACAGGGCGCCGCGCTGGAGCTGGTGCAGGCCGTCGATCTCGCTGTCGACTTCGACGATATGGATCAGCGGGTAGCGTTCGCGCAGCCAGTGCAGGAGGGAATGTCCCCGCACCACGCCGACGTTGCGCCCGGCGAGCTGGTCCATGTCGTCGAGAAAGGGCGTTTCGATGCGCCCGAGCAGGATATGGGGAACGGTGTAATAGGGGTCGGTGAAGTTCAGGTAGGCGAGCCGCTCGGGGGTTTGCACGGCGAGCGTCAGCAGGTCGCAGCGGCGCTCGCGGATCGCCTCGAGAGCGTCGTTCCAGCTGGGAAGGTGGACCGTCTCGAAGTGCACCCCGGAGCGGGAGGCGAACAGGCTGAGGAAGTCTGCGGCGATGCCGCTGTGGCGGCCCCGGGCGTCGATGCCTTCGAACGGCATCCAGTTCGGCGAGGTGCACACCCTGAGCGTGTTCTGGCGCTCCTGCAAGAAGCTGCGCTCCCGCTCGTCGAAGGCGGCGGGAGTGCCATCCCCGCCTGCTGTGGCAGCCGGCAGTGCTGCGCCCAGCCAGCGATTGGCGATCGTGTGGCGCTCGGTCGGCGACAGGCTGGCGAGTGCGGCGTCGATGATCGTCGCCAGCGGCTCGAGCGCGGGGCGCACGCCGAAGCGCAAGTCTTCGTCGGTATGGCCTCCGAGTTCGAGTTCGCCGGATACGTGGAGGGAGTTCAGGCCAAGGGTGCGGATCCAGTGCTGGCCGTTGTGCAGGGGGGACAGGACGGCATCGACGCTGCCTTCCGCGAGCGCGGTGAACATCGCCTGCTGGGACGAGAAGCCGAGCACGCTGTCGCCGAGGTGCTTGCGCAGGTGCCGCTCGTAGAACACGCCCGCAGTCACCGCGACCCGCATGCCGCGCAACTGGTCGGCCGAGGTCAGGCGGTGGGTGTGCTCGGTGCGCGTGAACACGACGTTCGGGATGCGGTGGTAGGGTGCGGTGAAGCGGGTGAAGCGGCGGCGTTCGGGCGTCTCCGAGATGTTGGCGATGAGGTCGATCTCGCCGCGCTGGAAGAGTTCGAGGAGGACCGGCCAGGTATCGACGACGCTGATCGTCTGCAGGCCGGTGAGATCCTGGACGCGGAGCAGCACATCCACCGCCAGCCCCTGCGTCCGGCCATCGTCGGCGAAGCTGAAAGGTGGATAGTCGCGCGTGATCCCGACCCGCAGCGGCCCCAGGCCGCGCACATAGAGAGCCTGCTGCTCGCTGAGGCGGAAATCGCCGCCGGTTTCCGCCGGGCGACCGCCAAGCTCTTGCCAGCGGTGCTCGAGTTCGGCCAGGCGGCCGGGGGCGATGGCAGCGACCGCGGCCGCCAGCCGGGCGTGCAGATCCGCGGCTCGAGGGGGAACGCCGATGCGGAAATCCTCGATCTCCAGTCCGCCCATCGGGATGCGTGCGGCGACGCCGATGTGGTTGAAACCGGCCTTGCGGGCGAGAAAACCGAGCGCCAGCTCGGGACCGACGATGGCGTCGACCCAGCCGAAGGCGATCGCGCGCACCAGGTTGGGCAGGCCGTCGTATTCGACGAGGTCGATGCCCTGGTCGACGAGCGCGCTCTTGAAATAGATGCCGCGCACGATGCCGACGCGAAACGGCTTGAGCCCGGCCAAATCGGTGATCGGCGGCAGCGGCCGGCTGGTGTCGTGCATGACGACGGTGTGGCGCAGGTGATAGGGCGCGGTGAAGCGGACCTGTGAGCTGCGGTCCTCGCGGTAGGAGATGCCGTCGATGGCGTCGATCTCGCCACGCAGGAACGCAGGGTAGAGCTCGGGCCAGCTGCCGGCGCGGTATTCGAAGCGCAGGCCCGCCTGGTGGGCGATTTCGTCGAGGAGGTCGATCGAAAAGCCGACGACCCGGCCGTTCTCGACCCAGCTATAAGGCTCGTGGTCGGCGACGACGCCGATCGTCACCGTGGGCAGCGGTTCCGGGCGGGGTTCTTCGGCCATGGAAAGGCGGCCCGCCATGCACAGCATGAACAGGCACAGCGCCAGAAGGCGCAGGGCGGTCGGGGCGGAAGCGGGCATGCGTTACGCGCGGGCGCGTGGAGGTCGATGATGAGGGCCGTGCCGGCGCGGCCCCGCAGGCGTTCCAGGTGGTGGAGGGGCGCAGGGGAATGCTTCGCCGCCTGTGCGCGGAACACGCGGCCCGGTCGTACGCCATTGCCATCAGGGTTTACTCTGATGGCGCCATTCTACACATTTGAAAGGCGGGAAGCGGCCGCGGTACGCTTTCAGCCTGCCGGTGCCTGGGTTGTGGCGAAGCTGGCACGGGCGAACAGGCGCTCGGCGAACGGCTGCAGGCCGGGGTGGCGGCCGCGCCAGTCGAAGTCGGGGAAGCGCAGGTCGAGGTAGCCGAGGGCGGCGGCGACGGCGATGTCGCCGAGCTGCATCGTGTCACCGTTGAACCACGGGCGCTCGCCGAGGCGGCGCTCGAGTTCGCTCAGGCCGCGCTCGACCTTCCCGAACTGGTGGGCGATTTCGCGTTCGCTGCGCTCGCCGTCGGGGCGGCGGGATTCGAGCAGGGCGGCGACGGCCGCGTCGGCGACGCCGTCGGCGAGGGCTTCGGTCTGACGTACGCGCACTGCTTCGAGCGCGTCGGCGGGCAACAGCACCGGTGCGGCGCCGAGGGTTTCGAGATAGCTGGCGATCACCGGGGAGTCGAAGAAGGCTTCGTCCGTGTCGGTGATCAGCACCGGCACCTTGCCCAGCGGATTGAGGCTGGGGATGCGGGTGTTGGCCTCCCAGGGGGAGTCGATGACGAGTTCGAAGGGGAGCGCCTTTTCCGCAAGGATGATGCGGATCTTGCGGGCGTAGGGACTGGTGAGCGAGGCGAGCAGCTTCATGGGGCGGGAGTCTCCGTGAGGTGAGCGGGAGCTGGCGGGGGCGAAGGGGGTGAAGGGGGTGAAGGGGGTGAAGGGGGTCAGGCGTCGGTGCGGGGCACGGTGCGCGCGATGAGGTCGCGGATCACGTGCAGCTTGCCGTGGAAAAAGTGGTCGGCACCGGGGACGACGGTGACCGGCCGCTCTTGCGGACGGGCCCAGTCGAGCACGTTGGCGAGCGGCACGGTGTCGTCGTTTTCGCCGTGGATCAACACTGCGGGCAGGGTCGCGGGCAGCGCCGGAGTCTGGTAGTGGCGTGCGCCGTCGGCGGCGGCACCGGTGGCCATGCCGACCAGCACGAGCTGGCGGGGCGGGGCGATGTCGGCGGCGAGGCGGGCGGCGACCCGGGCCTGGACGAAGCCGCCGAAGGAGAACCCCCCCAGCGCCAGCGGCAGGCTGCCCCAGCGTGATTGCGCCCAGCTGATCACCGACAGCATGTCTTCGGTTTCGCCTTCGCCGTGATCGTGTTCGCCGGAGCTTTTACCGACGCCACGGAAGTTCGGGCGGATCACCGCGTAGCCGAGGTCGCGGAAGGCGCGCGCCAGAGTGTGCGCGATCTTGTTGGTGTTGGCGCCGCCGTACAGCGGATGGGGATGGCACACCAGGGCGATGCCGCCGACCGTTGCCGGGGCGTCGATCAGCACTTCGATGTCGCCGACCGGGCCGTGCAGCAGGGCGGATTCGGTGGGGAGCGGACGGCTCATGCCGCATCCTCGGGCAGGCGCAGGCGATCGACGATGTGGCCGCCGACGAGGTGGCGGTCGATGATCTCGTCGATGTCTTCCTGGTCGACGTAGGTGTACCAGACGTTGTCCGGGTACACCACCAGCACCGGGCCGTCGTCGCAGCGGCCGAGGCAGCCGGCCTTGTTGATGCGCACGCTGCCCTTGCCCTTCAGGCCGAGCGCGGCGGTGCGCTCCTTGGCATAGGTCTGCAACGCGCTGGCCTGGTGGTTGTTGCAGCAGGTCTCGCCGGCAGGGCGCTGGTTGCAGCAGAAGAAGACGTGGTGTTTGAAGTAGCTCATGCCGTTCCCCGGGGAGTTGGGCAGCGTGCGGGCGCTGCAGGCTTCCGATTATAGGCGGCGCTTGTGCCGGGAGGCGTCGCCGCCGAGGTGTTCACCCCGCCACAGGCCCAGCGCCGACAGGTAGGCGAGGGCGAAAAAAGGCCACAGGCTGTCCACCAGGCGGGTGAGGCCGTGGAAATTGAGGAAGTTGCTGAAGCCGGCCAGCTGGCGTTCGTAGGGCAGGTAGGGGTTTTCGGGAATCAGGTTCACCAGGGCGGTGGCCACCAGCAGGCTGGTGCCGGCCAGCGCATGCTGGGCCAGGCGCGACAGGAGCAGACAGGGCAGCAGCAGGGCGAGCCCGATCACGAGGCCATGGCGCGCCCCGGGTGTGAGCCAGGCGAAGGGGGTGCCGGGGTCGAAGAATGACCAGGTCGCGAGCGTTTTCGCGCCCACGCCCAGCGCCAGCACCAGCAGCACCGGCAGCGGGTTGGGGCCGCGCGTCAGGCAGCGGGTGAAGAGTCCCACGGCCAGCAGCGAACTGGCGGTGAGCGCCGTATCGAACGCGATGAAACGCTCGGCGCTGAACGGCAGGGGAGCGGGTATGCCGAGCAGGCTGCGCAGATCGCCGCTGGTAAACAACAGGTTGCTGGCGGTGAATTGGCCCAGCAGCCACAGGCCGAGCAGGACCATGCCGGTTTCGCCGGTGCGCCCGCCGATCAGCGTGTGCGCCCGCCAGCGCTGCAGGCGGCCATGAGGGGCGAACACGGCCCCGCCCCAGCGGACGCCGGCCAGTGCGCCGATCAGGGCGCCGGCGATGTTGCCGCCGAGGTCGAGGTTGCTGGCGATGCGCGTGGGCAGGAAGTTCTGGGTGGTTTCCAGCCCCAGGCTGAGCAGGGCGGCGATCAGGGTGGCCGACGCCGCCCTGGAGGCCGCGTGCCACCTGGCCGGCAGGGCGGCGGCGAGGAGGAAGCCGAGCGGCAGATAGCCGAGGATATTGAAGAGAAAATCCTCGACGATGAAGTACTTCGGCCAGGGCGCCCACAGGTAGTCGAACAGCGGCAGCCCGCTGTCGCGCCAGCCCGCGAGCGGATGCAGGCAGGCATACACCAGCAGCAGCGCATAGGCGGGGGCGAGGGTGCGGGCGAGAGAGGCGGATGCGGGGGCGGTCATGGCAAGGCACCGGTGGCGCGGAGCCGCCTCCGGTTGTCAATCGATGCGGAGGAAAGAGCTCCGGCTGGTTGCCTATTGTGCCAGTTCGCCCGCGTGCGGCGGCTATTCCGCGGCGTCAGCGCTCCCGAGGGGATATGCCTGCCGCCTGAGCAGCCGAGGCGGGGCCGCGTGGCTATTCCGCCCGGGTTTGGCTACACCGTGGCTACACGGCGCCGGAAAGCAAAAAGGCCAACCCCGGAGGATTGGCCTAAGTGCTTGAATTCGGTGGTGGGGGCACTAGGACTCGAACCTAGGACCAATTGATTAAGAGTCACTGAAATTCAGGGTTTATGGAGGTTAGCTTATATTGGCTGCTTGTTCAAAAATGGTTATAAGTGCATGAAAAATAGGCAATTGATCAAATTTTGGCATTGATCGATGTTAGCCGGGATTGATACACTCGGGAGCAATGAGGGAGCAATGGGTTTCGTTGCTCCCGCTACCGAGGGAAAGCCGTGGCGACAGAGACCAGACGAATTCACCTTACCCTGGCCAAGATCGAGAAGCTTCAGCCGCCCGCTGGGCAGCAGGCGATCTATGTCTTCGACGACGATCCGAAGTGCCTCGCAGTCCGGGTGACGCCGGCGGGGGCGAAGAGCTTCGTTTTCACTAGCAAGATCGGCAAGGTGCCGCTGAGGATCACGATCGGCGCCGTCGACACGTGGTTTCTGGATGCTGCGCGGGCTGAAGCGAAACGCCTGCAGGTGTTGATTGACCAGGGAATCGATCCGCGTGAACAGAAGCGGGATCGGATCGCCGCCGAAGAGGCCAAGCGCGCCGCAGCAGAGGCCGCCAAAGCCGAAGCCGACCGACAAGCCCGCTACACCCTTCGCGCCCTGTGCGATGCCTACCTGAGCGCCCTAGAGCGCGCCGGGAAGGGCAAGAGCGCCGCCGGAGCGCGAAGCCTGTTCAAGTGCCATATCGACCAGGACACCGCGAGCAAGCCCGCGCGAGCCGTGACCGCGCACGAGGTGGCCGCGCTGGTGCGCCGGGTGAGGGAAGCCGGCAAGGAGCGCGCCGCCGGAGTCCTGCGCAGCTACCTGAGCGCCGCATTCAATGCCGCCAAGCGCGCGCCCTTCGATTCCGCCCTTCCTGCCGACCTGATTGCTTTCGGCATCGAGCACAACCCGGTGGACGCCATCCCGGCAATTGCCGTGCAACGAGGCGACCGCACGCTATCCGCCGCCGAACTGCGCGCCTATATCGGGCACCTGCTGCGCATCGGGCACGAGACCGGCCCCGAGCTTTCCGACATGGCTTTGCTGCTGGCGCTGTACGCGGGAGGGCAACGCATGGCGCAACTGCTGCGCGCCAAGGTGAGCGACTACGACCCGGACACGGCAACGCTTCGCCTGTGGGATGGCAAAGGCAAGCGCACGCAACCGCGCGAACACCTGTTGCCGCTGGCACCGCACGCCGCCGGGATGGTGGCCGCCCTTGTGGAGCGCGCCAAAGCCCGAGAGACCGACCGCGCCAAGCAGGAAGGTCGCGCGCCCGAGCTGGCCGGCCTGTGGCTGTTCTCGACGCATGGCCGCGTGGCGATGAACCCCGAGACCGTGAGCAACCGCGCCGCCGAAATCTGCGCCGGTATCGGTGGCGAGGCTTTCACTGTGCGCGACATTCGCCGCACGGTGGAAACCATGCTCGCCGGCCTGGGCATCAGCAAGGACACCCGCGCGCAACTGCTATCCCACGGCATCAGCGGAGTGCAGGCCGCGCACTACGACCGGCACGCCTACACCGACGAGAAGCGCGCCGCGCTGGTTGTTTGGGAGGCGCGGCTTGAGGCCATCGTGGTCGTAGATCAAGCGCCGTCGAACGTGGTCCGCCTGTGGAAGCGGGTAGCCTGACCTTTTTTCTGAAACATCTTGTTTCACTCTCTGCGTTGTTTCAGATTCGGTTAATGACGCACGGAATCCGCTGAAAACACTGATGTTTTTAGACTAAGGCGATTGCATTAACCATATTTGGTTAATGCAATCAAAGACTTATGACGCTAACCTCCGCTCGTCGCAATCAAGCGCGGAGGAAAGAAATGACACAGCACGCAGATCAAACGGCAGGTGCAACGCCTGCACCCGGGCGGAAGCTCACTACGGCAGAGGTCGCTGCACTGACCCGGACCACAACCGGAACGATTCAGGTCGCGCTGTGCCGGCGAGGGCACTACCTCGGCATGCGGCCGGTGCGGCTGCCGAACCGCCGGCTCCTGTGGGACGAGGCCGAGGTGCATCGCATCCTGTCCGGCGCCTGATGCGAGGCAGAAATGACAGCTCGCAATCCTGCCCGCCAGCAGACCGGCTTCTGCTCGGCCGTCGCGCCGATCCTTCACCGCATCGACCGCTGGAGCTACCACGTGCTGCGCGCCGCCGGCTGGGTCGTGCTCGCCTGCCTGTTGGTCGGGCTTGCGACGGGCGGCTGATCAGTCACCGCCGGTCGTAATCGGTCGCGCACTAGGTGTCACGCCTTGCGCGTCGATGACGCTTCCGGGCGGTCGTGATGGCACATTTCGAGCACGCAAACACCACGGAGGCCAACATGGCAACAAACCTGAATCTGATCCCGTTCCAGCAACTGCCGGAGCACTACCCAGCGCTATGTGTACGCACGCTGAGGAATCGACTGAAGGACGACGACGAATTTCGTGCAGCCACCCTACGAGTCGGGCGCCGGATCCTCGTGGATCGGGAAGGGCTCGAGCGCTGGCTCGAATCGAAGCGGCAGAAATGAAAAGACCGCCTTGCAGGGCGGTCTTCCTTAGAACTTGTGCTCTTGTCGGGGCACGCACACTGGAGATGCAGCATGCCCATTAATGGTTACAGCCCGACGGTTTCGCGTCAAGGCTTTTCGTTCTGCGACGACGCTGCCTGTCAGCAGGTCCCGCACTCGCTGGAAGGCCTCACCGCCGACGAGCGTCGTGCGTATGTTCGCAACGCATGGCCGACTGGCGACCTTCATGCGGACGACCGCGCTACCCTCGAGCTCGCGATCGCTGTCCGAGATAGGTTTTCCGCCTTCGACGATGTCGATTTCAACTGCGCGCTGTTCGGTTGGCGGTTGTGTGGGTTTGCTCCAGCCGATCGCCAGCCCGAGGATTGTGACGCTGTCTTTCTCGCCGCGGCCATTGAGTGGGGGCACCCGGCCTTCGGCGCCCCCATCGTCCGGTGCGAGCTTGGCGACGATCCTGTTTTGAGCATCTCTGTGAACGAGGGCGAGACTTGGCGCCGCATCGAGGTCGCCGAGCTCTGCGACGTCCTCGGGGACTGGCTCGAAGCGCGGAGGGCCGCGTGATGGGCGCCGCAGCATTGAGGATTCGGCCGTGGACGCCGGAGCGCGCCCGCGATGCGCTGAGCTACTGCAGTCCTGACTGCAGTTATGAGGATTGGATCGCCTTCGGGCAGGCTCTACACTCGGAATGGCCTGATGAGACGGGGCTAGACCTATGGTGCGAGTGGTCGTCCGTTGCTGATTCGTTTCCCGGTCGCAAGGATCTTGAGGCGCGCTGGCGCGGATTTCGGTCCGGAGGTGGTCGGACCATGGCGTTTGTCCACGGCCAAGCGAAGGCGCGCGGCTGGCACGACGATGCCCGCCCGGTGCAGATCGATCCCGCCGAGGCCGAGCGCCGCCGTGTCGAGCGGGCCGAGCGGGACGCGCGGGCGGCTGCGGAGCTGGAGGCCGAGCGTGCGGAGGCTGCCGAGCGTGCGAATGCGATCTGGGGCGCGGTCTCTGCCAACATCACCGATCACCCATATGTCCTGCGGAAGGGCGGTCTCGGCTTCGGCGCGCTGGTGCGCCGCGGTCCTTGGCCTCAGAACGATTGGCCTGACGCGCTGCTGACACCGATCTTCGATCGCGACCAGCGCCTGATGTCGGTCGAGGCGATCTCCGCGACCGGCGAGAAGCGTTCGCTCCGTGGCGGCCAGAAGGCCGGCGGTTTCTGTGCGATCGGGCGGTTCTCGGATGGCGCGGCGAAGGAGGTCATCATCGCCGAAGGCATCGCCACGGCGGCCGCGTGCGCCGACGCGACCGGCAGACCTGCGGTGGCTGCGTTCTGCAAGTCGAACCTGCGGGCGGCCGCTGAGGCAGTGCGGGCGATCCGTCCGGACATCAAGATCGTCATCGCTGCGGACGTCGGCGCCGAGCGTGAAGCGCGCCAAGCTGCCGCGGCAGTCGGCGGGTATGTCGCGGCCCCGGCGGGCGTCGACGGCGACGGCAGCGATTTTTGGGACGTCTGGTCGCAACGCGGACCGGACGAGGCAGGCCGGCAGCTGCTCGGCGTGCTGCGTGGCGATCCGGTGGCACCGGAGGTCGAAGGCGCACCAGCAGGCGATGCGGTGCTGGCCGACATTGATTCAGCCACGCAGGGAAACGATCCGGCCCTCGATCCGGCGAGTACGACCAAGGAGCATGAAGCCACACCTTCCGTGTCGGAAAGCGAGCGCCCGTGCTTCCGCGTGTACGATGACTGGGTGGTTCTGGACACAGGTCGCAGGCTTCGGCCCGGCGTGTGGCATCACACCATGTCCACCCCGAAGAGCGGCGAACCCTCGCCCGTCGATTCGTTTGTGTGCGGCCCGCTTTATGTACTGGCCCAGACGTTCGATGGCACCGAGAACAACTTCGGCCGACAGCTTCGTTTTCGGACCACGGCGGGCCGGTGGCGCACGTGGGCGATGCCCATGGAACTGTTGAAAGCCGACGGTGCGGATCTGCGCGGCGAGCTGCTTGCGATGGGCCTCGATATCGACCCGCATGCGCGTCAGACGCTCTCGCGTTACCTGCAGGATCGGCCGCCGGTGAAGCGGATCCGCTGCGCCCTTCAGGTGGGGTGGTGCGGCACCTCGTTTGTGCTGCCCGATGCCGTCATTGGCCCTGATGCGTCCGGTGTGATCTTTCAGTCTGGGGAGCGTGCACATGATGAGCACGGGCAAGCCGGCACGCTTGAAGGGTGGCGGAACGAGATCGCAGCGCGGGCGGTGGGCAACCCGCTGTTCGTCCTCGTGCTGTCGGCGGCGTTCGCCGGCCCACTGCTCAAACGCACCAATTCCGAGGGTGGTGGGCTGCACTTCGTCGGCGACAGTTCCACGGGAAAGACCACCCTCCTTGAGGCGTCGTGCTCTGTGTGGGGTGGCCCGGGCTACAAGCGCAGCTGGCGCGCGACGGCCAACGGCATGGAGGGCGCTGCTTCGATGTTCAATGACTGTTTGCTGGCGCTCGACGAAATCAGCGAGTGCGACCCGCGCGAAGTCGGGGCGATTGTGTATTCGCTCGGCAACGGCACCGGCAAGCAGCGCGCGAGCAGAACCGGGTCGGCGAGAGCTGTAACGCGCTGGCAGGCCGTCGTTGTCTCGACCGGAGAGCGCACCATTACAACGACGATGGCGGACGGCGGGTTTAAAACCAAGGCTGGGCAGGCGGTGCGCCTGCTAGACATTCCTGCTGCGCGGCGCTTCGGGTGTTTCGACAACCTCCACGGACTTCCGTCCGGGACTGCCTTGTCCGACGCCATCAAGCAGGCCGCAAGCCGGCACCACGGAAAAGCGGGGCGCGCATTCCTGAAACTACTGACCGTGGATCAGCGCGACCTTGCGGTATTGCTCGAGCAGATCAAGGCGCTACCTGTGCTGAACCCCAGTGACGCCGAAGGTCAAGACAAGCGGGCTGCTGGCCGCTTCGCGCTGCTCGCTCTGGCGGGCGAGCTGGCGACCGAGTATGGCATCACCGGGTGGGATAAGGGCGCTGCCACGGCTGCAGCTGTTGCGGGTTTCGAACTGTGGCGGTCGATGCGCGGCAAGGGCAACGACGAGCGCCGACAGATCCTCGATCGTCTCTCGTCGTTCATCGAACGGCATGGCGACAGCAGGTTTTCGGCTTGGACAGCGGACTCGGCTGTGGTCCGTGATCGTGCGGGCTGGTGGAAGACAGACGATGCGGGCGGGCGGCTGTACCTGTTCACCGCCGATGGAATGCGCGAGGCGCTGAAGGGCTACGACTTCAAGCGCGCGCTCGATGTGCTGGAAGCGTGCGGCGTTATCCCCAAGGCTGCCGGGACTGGCGAGCGCCGGCGGTCTGTGCGGATTTACGGCGTGACCGCCAAGGTCTACGAGGTGAATTACTCCGCTCTGCAGGGTGGTGCCGACGTTGTGTGATCTCTTGTGCCGTCGGGTGAACGAACCACGAAGCCGGTCTTGTCCCGGCTTTTTCCGTCATGCTGTGCGTTCTGTGCCGGTTGTGCCGGGTGCGAGACGTGCCGGCGGTACGGCAGAACCCGCTCCAGCACTGAATGTGCCGCCTGTGCCGCCTGTGCCGCTCAATTTCCACAAGGTACGAGCCAGGTCGGGCACTGCGGCTTCAAGCCCTCCAGTTGGCTCGGGTTCTCTCACGCGACCTCTATTTGTAGACGGTACAGGCGGCACAAGCGGCACACTCAATAGCGGCGCGGGATTCACTGTGCCGCCTAGTCAAAATGCAGGCGGTACAGGCGGCACAAACTGGGAGTTCGGCTATCGGATGCCCGCACTCACTGCCGTCGATGCCGGACCGCTGCGGAGGCGGGTGTGGTGGTGTCGGTGTGCGCTGCCCTTCCTGCCGGCCATCTGGCGCACGCTCCCGCTGACCGGCGCGCCCCGACGCGGCCCGATCGACCCCGCGGCCGATGGGTGGCCTCACCGGCGAGGCGTTCGGCCGTCTGGGGCGGTCCTGCGCGGTGGGGCGGGTCAGCGGCGGGGCTTGCCGTCCTGCAGGCGGGCCATGGCGGACCAGACGCTCATGTACGCGTCGTGCAGCTCGTCGTCCTTGGTGGCGGCCTTATGGTTCGCGTAGTCGATGTCGAGTAGCTCGCGCGAGATCACGCCGACGACCTCGGCCTCCGGGATTGCCGCCCGGAAGCGGTAGTCGGTGCCGGCGCCCTCGATGATGTTCGCGCCGGGGAAAAGCGCCTCCAGATCTTGACGGCGGCGTGCCCGGACCAGCAGATGGTCGGGCGGGCAGTCCTTGCGGACGATCGAGACGAAGCCGCGGGGGCTCATCAGCCACATGGTCAATCCTCCCGGGCCGCCGGCTGCGCCATCAGCGCCGCTGCCAGCCCTTGGTCGTAGGGTGAGGTCAGGAACTCGAGCAGGCGCTCGCGGGGGCACAAGACCACCGCCTGCGCCTCCCAGCCCATGTCCGCCGGGCTGCCTGCGACCCGCCGGGCGGTGTAGTACCGGGCGACGGATGTGGAGCGCTCGACGTCCATCAGGTGCCCGGTGATCGCGACCTGCAGGCCAGCCTCTTCCCATGCTTCGCGGATCGCTGTCGACTGCAGCGATACGCCATGGTCGGCGGTGCCTTTGGGCAGCGTCTGGTCGTAACTCCCGAATCGGTTGGTCGGCGCCACCAGCCAGATGCGCCCGTCGTTCTCGATCACCGCTACTCCGGCGCTGGCGTGCTTGCCGGCGGTCAGGGTCAGCGGCGGCTCGTCGAGGTCGGGGTTCTGCCCCTCGACCTGCGCCCACTCGGCCGCCGTCCGCGGGTGGTCTGTCCATGGCGCGACCGGGATGCCGTTCAGCTCCGCCGGTACCGGGCCGCCCGGGACGAAGACCGCCACGGCTGCCGGGTCGAACCAACTCGTGGGCGGTGTGGGCGTGCTCGGGTGCTTGATGACAACGGGGTTGCCGCTGTCGTTGACTCTCGGGTGATAACTCGGTGCGGCTGTCGGCGTCTTCACGATGGGGATTCCCTTGATGAGCCGTAATCTGGCAGTTGCAGCGCTTCGGCGCCTCTCGGAGTTGTGCCCGCGTTATTCGCGCTGCTAGTCCCCTTCGGGGATCGAAGCCGGCTTGTCCCACTCTTTCTCAGACGTATCTCGCGTTTTGTAGAAGGAGGCAACCAGCTTTGCGAACTGCCGAAAATCCTTGTTCTCTTTCGCAAGTCGGTTGCTGGTCGCCCAGTCGACCGCGTCGCGCTCCCGCGCGGGGATGCGTATGGCGCTTTCAGCGGGATTTTCGACGTTGAGCTCGATTAGGCCAATGCCATGCAGGCCGTGCAGCATCATGAGTTCGGCATCGGTGTCAGGATCAATCTCGGCCGCCACGAGATACCCGAAGTTTGCCCACGACGAGTTCGAGACGGCCTGAAAATAGTCTCGACGGACAGACGAGCGCGAAACTCGAAGCTTGACCTCGAATGACCACAGGCGCGCGCGCTGATCGCCGGCCTTTTCCGCGCAGTCTTGGATCTGCGGTTGCCAGTCTGCCATCAGGTCCTCTAGGCCAACCACGTCCGGATGGAGCCACTCGTTCGCTTTCGGGCCGAGGTTGTTCGATGATGTCTTTTCGTCGATGCGTTTGGGGTAGACCCGATTCTGCACAGGGCCTACCCAAAGAAAGTGTGCAAGGAGTGGATAGAGGTCAGATTCCTTCAGCTTTTGCTGGGGCGATGCAACTGCCGGCTCGTTGTCGGATATCTCCTCAGGGGCATGCTCGACGTCTCCCCACGAGTACTTCCTCGGTGAGGTGTCCGAGCACTTCAGCGCGGCGTACTTCTTCAGCCACTGGGGCCTCCGGCTGCTGATCTCATTGGCGATCTGTGCCTCGATCTTCACGCCCTGCTTGCTGTTCTGCTGCTTCTTTGCGCACCAGTCGGGGAAGCTCTGAACGATGAGGCCCGCTAACTCTGCAGAGCTGAGCTGCTTTCCGGGGGTGCCGCTCAGGATCGTGACAACCAGATCCCCGAGGCTGGAGGTGGTGTTGAGCGATGAGGGTGTAGGCATCGTTCGGCGCTCGTAGATTGCTAGAAAGCGTTATGCAAATTCGGTTCATCCTACGATTTTCGTAGAGTCGTCACAAGGGCGTTCTTCGACTATCGAAGAATGCCGAAGTACACAACGCCCCGGACCTTGTTTGGCCGCCGCCTGCGCGAAGCCCGCCTGAGGGCTGGCATCCCGCAGGACAAGCTGGGGGTTCTGATCGGCATAGATGAGCTATCGAGCAGTGCGCGCATCAGCCGATACGAGAACGGCACCCACGAACCTCCATTTGTCATCGCGGAGAAGCTGGCCGCCGCGCTTGGCGTCCCGACCCCGTTCCTCTACACGTCTGACGACGAACTTGCGGAGGTTGTCTGTGGGTTTGCAGCCCTACCGCCCGCCAAGAAGGCGGTGTTGATCGCGCTCCTTGACGAGCTTTCGGGCGAAGCGAAGTCGGGGGCGCGGACGGCTCCTTAAGTCATAGGCCGGAGCAGGGTTACCTCTATGCTTTCAGGGCTGGACCTGGCGCTCCTGGTGCGCTTAGTTCTGCCCGCTGGCGCGGGCGTGGTTGAGCGCCAGTAGGCGGCGCAGGATTTCGTCGTCGGCCATCTCGGGCGTGTAGTCGGTCCAGCCGTAGGCCGCCGCCACCGCAGCGTCGAGGGTCTTGTGGGCGTGGTCGAGCCATGCTGGGCGCTGGTTGTAGAGGTTCGTCAGCGTGCGCTTCTTCAGCTCGGCCTCGTGGCCGGGCTTGGCGACGATCCGGTCCGGGAAGCCCGGCACCGCCTCGGGTACGCGCTCCACCCACTCAGCCGGGTTCAGCCAGTTCTCCCGCAGTTCGTTGAGCCGGCGGGCAGCGGTGGCGATCGCCTCGGCGAGCGGGCCTTCTGGAGCGCCAGCGGCCGTGTCGGCGGGCGTCATGCCGGCGGGGAATGGAAAGGTCTCGAAGGTCGTGGTGGGGGTATAGCGCGGGTCGTTACCTGCCCCCATCCATGTGCAGAGCCCAAGCGCCCACAGCTCATGGAATCGTGAGTGCAGAATGCCGAAGGTGGTGTCGTCTTGGCGCGCAATGACCGTCAGGTTCTTGTCCGGCACGATGGGGTGGCGCACCCATGCAAACACGCGATGCTTCGACACCTCGGGGGTCACGATGAAGCGGGGTATTTCTCTAACGGCCGCTCGCATCTTGGGGCGCGCCCACTGGAAGATCCACCACTGTTCGTTGGTCCTCGCCTCGCGCTTTCCGACGCGGGTGGGCTGTACGTGCTCTTTCGCGTATCCGAATGGCGCCTCGTAGAGCGCGGCCTCGTCCTGCTTCATGTCGACGCCGTAGTCGATGATCCAAAAGTCTCGGTTGCGCCGCGTGATGTCCAGCCCGTTGAACCATGGCTTCACCACTTCCGAGTTCGACCTGCCGTGCGGGTTCGGGAGTCGGAGCCATTGGCGCGCCAGCTCGCCCGGGATATCGAACGGCCCGGTCTTCTGGATGCCAAGGTATGCCGCGCCCGCATTCTCCTTAAGGGCCTTGGCGTTTGTCAGGCTCGATGAGGTGTCTCCTGTGCCCTGCTGGCCGAAGGCAGTTAGGTCAGCATGAATGCCATTGACCGGGATGCCGTCGAGCTTCGCGCCGTCGCGATTCCCAAAGCACATTAGCGAGACGCGGACCGCCGCACCGTCGTTGACCCACGGCTCGTCGCTCCACGCCTCGAAGATGCGGGTGCTCTGGGCTATGCGGTCCAGCACCTTCCGGTTTGCGCCACCGCGGATCGAGTTCGTCGCGACGAGGCCGACTGCCTCGCAGCGCTTGGCCTCGATCTGCGCCCGGGCCTTCTCGAACCAGTACAGCACGAGGTCTGCGCCCCCGGGCACCCGGCCACCGTAGCAGGAGCGGATCCGCGCAGTTGTCTCGGCGCCGAGTTCGCTTCGCATGCGCTTGTCGCCGAGGAACGGCGGATTCCCCACGATCGCGTCCACCGCCGGCCACGCGGCCTCGCTCCCGTCCTCGTTCAGCAGCGCGTCCCGGTTCTCGATGTGATCCAGGCGCGCGAGGATCGGGTTCCTCCGGCAGTCATAGCCGTGCTTGAGCATCCACTGGATCTCGCCGATCCAGACGGTCACCCGGGCGAGCTCGGCGGCGTATGCGTTGATCTCGATGCCGCGCACGTTGTCGGGGCTGGTCTCGATGGTGAGTTGGCGATGCAGCCCGAGCGCTTCGGCGTCCAGGTTCGCGCGGTGCTCGAGGTCCTTCAGCGCACGCAGGGCGAGATACAGGAAGTTGCCCGAGCCGCACGCGGGGTCGAGGACCCTGAAGTCCTTCAGCCGCTCGACGTAGCCCAGAAATAGCGCTTGCGCCTCCTGCCCGGCCTTCTGGGAGCCTTTCCCGCCAGCGTGGTACTTCTCGACCAAGGGGGCGATTCTGGCCTTGGCTGCCTCCCATTCGCGCTCGAGCGGCTCAACGACGACGGGGCGGACCAGTTTCATGATGGTGCCCGGGTCTGTGTAGTTGGCGCCGAGCGGCGCGCGGATTTTCGGGTCGAGGCCACGCTCGAACAGCGTGCCGAGGATCGACGGCTCGATCGCGCTCCAGTCCATGCGGCTGGCAGCCAGCAGGGCTTCGATCTCGCCCGGGACCAGTTCCAAGACTTCCGCATGCTCGAACAGCCCGCCGTTGAAGTAGGCGATGTCCTCGAGGAGGAAGTCGCCGCCGGTGCGCATCGCCTGGAACATCTCCGCCATCGACACCGCGAGCTTGGCCGGGTCGCCTTGGCGCTTCGTGATGACGTGCTCGAAGAGCTTCTTCGGCAGCAGGCCGATGTCCTCGCTGAACATGCAGAACAAGCACTGGATGAGGAAGTGCGCGACCTTGGCCGGGTCGTGCCTGCGCTCGGTCATGGACTTCGCGATGTCCGCGAAGCGACCGGCGGCGTCCGTTGTGATGTCGAGGACCGTGCGGCCGGGGCGGAACCGCTCGGGCTCGGTGAACAGCCACCGCAGGCGTTGTTGGTTCTCCGGGGTGCCGATGTCCTCAAGGCGGATCGTGTAGGTCTCGCTCGGGGTCCCGGTGAAGTGCGTGTGGATCTGGGTGATGTCGCGGTTGCTCACCACCAGCAGCGGCGGATTGTCCAGCGCGAGCGCGTAGGTCATGAGCTGGCGCAGGGCGCCCGACAGGTCACCGCCGGGGCCTTTGTTCTCCCAGCCGAAGTGGCTGCGTTTCCACACGTCGGCCCAGCCATGGCCGGCACCGGTGCGGGTCGCGCCGCGCTCGAAGCAGTAGCTGTCGGGGTTGTTCGGCGGATCCACACCGAGCATGGAGCAGAGGTCGAGGAAGAACGCCTGCGAGCCGGCGCGCTCGGAGAGAGGGTTGTTCTTCCACTTGGTGACGAACTGAACTGGGGTCATGGGGGCGCTATCAGGAAGGAGGCTGCGTTGACGTCAGCTGCCAAGCATAGCAGGTGCATAAAAATGCCCGCACGAGGCGGGCATTTTCAGTACAAGGGTTACTTCGTCTGTCGCCTTACGGACGGCGGTCCCAGTCGCGGATCGTTCGCTGCGCTCTTCATCGGCAAGGCAAGGATCAAGGCGTCGAGATGCGGTAGTGCCGCAGGGTCGCGCTGAGAGAAGTATCGAGCCGCATTTTCGGGCAGCCATCGCTCTTGGATAAGCTTTCGGAATTCGGCCAAGACGTTGTTCGGATAAAGCTTGGCCGATACGCGTCGCCCGTCCGGGTAGCGATGGAGATACGTCGGCAAGCTGTCAGTGTCGATTCCGAGGGAGTCACGCAGATGCTTGCACAGGAAGCGGCCCATGCTGATGTCAGGGACCATCCGTTCCGGGAGTTCGTACCCCGACTGATCGAGGGGGGCAATCAGCAGGAAGGTCATTTCCTGCAGGACGCTGAAATAGCCAGCGGGTACCTGATTCAGGTTAAGCATGTGCCTGCGGATGTGGTAAGGCATGCGGTTCGGCGCACCCTTGCCCGACATCCATTCATGGACCCACTTGGACACTTGGACTGCGAATTTGCCGGATGCCCACTGACCGAGGTGAATGGCGACCTGCGGATGTACCCAACTTCCACCGCCGGTGGAGGGCGCACCGGGGAAAGTCTCTACAAGTGCTTGTTTTTTCTCAACTAGGGATTTTTCCACCAATTGAGCTTGTAGGCCCGTTTCGGCAGAAAGCTCTGTGAGGAACTCTTGGGTACTCTTGTTACCCATGTAGTCCTTGAACTGCTTGCCGGCCGCTTGGCATAGCGCAGTTGCGTTGATGTACCCATCACTGGCGCGCTGGCTGATGACGGAGTTGTTGACTTGATGCTGGATCAAGGCGAGGGACAGCTGATGCTTCGGTTGCATAAGGCGAATTTCCTCTGCAGCGCCGGCTACCGCGAACATAGGAGGGCGTCAAGTCTTGACGCGTTGATAAGGACGCCTATAATCACGTTCGCTCTAGACGCAAGTTTGCAAAAAAGCACACACGAACACTTTTGTCAAAGGGGAGTTCGTCGTGCAGTTGGGCCCAAAATTTTCTGCCCCAGTCCGCCTGCCAGCGGGCTGGGGTTTTCATTTTCAAGCGCGACAAATAATAGCCGTGGTTATTGATTTGCGCAAAAAAATTAAATCTTTTTAAATCAGGGCTTTGCGATATTTCGTTGTGAGTTCTGACTGAGCTTGCTACTAGATGTTGATTCAGTAGGCTGGTTGCCTGCTCGCCAATTCCATGGCGCGAGCGGATTTCGGTCCGTCCACAGCCCGCGCCCGGCGCTGCGTGCCTCGTCCTGCAGGCGGTACAGCGTCTTGTCGCGCGCGTAGCGGTCGTACACCCATGCCATGCCGCGGCGCACCTGTGCGGCGTTCGCGTCCACGCCGCCGCAGCTCACGCGGCCGACGATGCGTTTGTAGCGGTCGACGTCGGTCACTCGCACCTCGGCGCGCTTCTCGTGGCACAGCTCGCCGAGCGACTGCCGCGATCGGGTGCCGAAGGCCTGCCGCTTCTCGGGGGCGTCGATCTCCGCCAGCCGGATCTTCACCTGCTGGAAGTCCTCGTTCAGCACGGTCAGCGTGTCGCCGTCGGCGATCGCCACTACGAGCCCGACGACGAGCGCTGCAGTGCCGGCCACTACTCGGTCTCGCGCGGGGCGGGCTTGGCTTTCTTCCTCGGGTTCCCGAACGCGCGCAGCTCGTCGAAGATCGCCGTGGCCTTTGCGTCGGTGTTGAAGGCGATGTTCAGGAGGACTTGGACGGGGTTCGGGATGTCCCGGCTGGACTCGTATCGGCTGCCGCCCGACTGCGTGGTCTGGAAGGGGGCCCAGAACTCGCGCTGATTGAGTCCGAGCTTGCGGCGCAGTTCGAGGACTTCGGCGCCGGAGTAGGTCTTGAGTTTCATGGCATGCCCTGAGTTTTTCGGGCGCATATTCTAGCCCGCTCCGGCCTCCTGCCGGCCCTGCGCTGGTACGCCTCTATCACCCGGGCTTGGGGCGCTTCCATCCGCGTTTCTGGCGCCGCTGGGTGCGGGAGGGCTTGGTGTAGTCGTCCATGGTGGGCCTCGCAGGGGTGCTGTGGTCCCGGCATGCTGCCGTCACGGTGGGCGGCCGTGCAGGCGAGGATCAGGACGTGACGGCATCATGAGGCCTGTTATCCGAATAGCAGGAGCAGCACATGGCCCGCCGACTCACCGCCGACGAATGGACGTCCGTCAGGAAGGAGTTCGAGACCGATCCGCGTCTGAGCTTCGGCGATCTGGCGAAGAAGTTCGGGATCTCAAAGCAATCGATCCACGCCCATGCAAAGGCCGAAGGGTGGCAGCGCGTGATCTCCCTGCAGGAGCTGCACGAGCGCGCACAGCTTCGGGCCGATCGCCTCGTGGACGGCAAACCTGACGATCCGGCTCTCGCGTCAAGTCGTCTTGACGGCATCGACGAGGCGACCGCTCGCCGCGCCGCGGTGCTGGAGCGCCACCGGACCGAGTGGAACATGCCGCGTAAGATCGCCTATGAGGCCGCGCAGACGCGTGACCTCGAGAAGGCGCGGCTTGCGAAGACGATTGCCGAGGCGCTGCGCAATGTCCAAGAGGGCGAGCGCAAGGCCTGGGGCCTTGATGCAGCCGAGAATCCGACCGGTGGGGCGGTTATCGTGATCGACCGCGGCTGATCCTGTTTCGCCCTGTTTAGAGTCGTGATGCCACCATTCTGGCATCGCAACCGCTCAACAGGACCGCACCATGGCCCGGAAGAAGACTTACGAAGAACTGACCGCCGCACTGGGTGAAGCCCGCGCTGCGCTGGCTGATGCGCTGCTCGACGGCGCCAGCACCGAGGAACCGCGCCGTCGCATCGCCGACATCGAGGGCGAGATCGCCGCGCTCGAAGCTGAGGCCGAAGCCAAGGCCGACGCCGATCGCGCCGAGGAGGCCGCCAGGGTAGAAGCCGTAGCCGTGGAGATTGCCGCCGAGCAGCAGGCCGCCGTGGTGGCCGCCGTCGAAGTGCCGGGCCTTGAGGAAGTCGTCGGCGAGCCCCTGCCGCAGCCCGAGCCTGATAGCGCCGTCGAGTCGGCATCGCGGTACGTCGCGCGCTGCCGTGCCGCGCTGGCGCAGGCCGAGGCGGAGCACAAGCCCCTTGCCGACGAGGTCGAGGCCCTGCGTGCCCGGATGAGCGCCAAGATCGCCGCGTGCGACGCGATCCGGACCCGCCGCTCTGCCGGCGACGAGCGTGCCAGCGACGCGGCCGAGCTGGCGCTGATGACCGCCGACGCCGAATCACTGCGCACGATGGCCGATCAGGCGCTCCAGCGTGCCAGCGCTGCCGATCACCGTGCCGCGGCGCGTGAGGCCCTGCAGGCGGCCGAGGCGCAGCTTGCCAGTGCCCGCAGCAGGGCTGCGTTCGCCGTTGCGCTGACTCGCCTGCGGATGGCCGAGAACGCGTATCTGAATGCGTTCCGCACGGTCGTGCATACCGGTCGCGCCTGCGGTGAATCGTCGCCGTGGCTGCGCTACAAGCCGTCGGCCGATCTGGTGCGCGCAGCAACCGGCCAGATTTTGCCGACCGCCTCGAACCCCTTGTTCAAGTAAGGAGCCCGCGATGACTGTCACATCCGCCACCCGCGATCCGCGGGGGCGTTTCTGCCCCGGCGCGACCGGTAACCCTGCAGGCCGTCCGCGCGGCGCCGCTCACGTTCGACGTATGGAGCGCGCGCTTCCGAGCCTCATCGAGCGCGCCATCGAGCGTGCCATGCAGCCCGATGCGCCTGACGAACTCGTCACCGCGACGCTGAACGCCATCATCGTTTTCGAAATGGCCGCAGTGCTGCGCGAGGTCGATCAGCTCGCCGCCGCGCTGGGCGGTGCTGCCTAATCGCCACCCGTCTCTTGTTTCTGGCTCGCCGCGCTCTCTCCTGCGCGGCTGTTCTTGGCCCGGGCGCGCATGAGGCGTCCGGGCATTTTTTTGGAGGTTGCACGGATGCGGGCTCCGGGCGTCGAGTACAAAATTCTCGTTCAGGGGCAGACTCACTTCAGGTGCGAGCGCCTTCACGCGGAGATCAGCACCGGCGAGTGCGCGCGGCGTTGGCAGGGAGCGACGCTGCGCAAGCACGAGCGGCTCGTGAGCTGCCAGCGCTGCCCAATCGGGGCGATCCATGCTCAGCCGGAGTCGCCGCCAGTGGCCCAGAACGGCACCACGCCGGCCCCGGCGCCTGTGAAGTCCTCGCTGTGCATTCGGTGCGGGAGACCCGCCACACGGCTGATCTGGGGCGAGTTGTGCCCGAGTTGCTCGAACCGTGAGGTCGAGTGGCGCCGCGGGGCGAACGGGCGGGGCACGGCGCCGATTCTGTACAAGCCGATTCGGCTGTGGCGTGTCGGCGTCGTCGATCGTGATGGACGGGTCGGCTGGCAGAAGTTCAGCGGTCAGAACTTCGGCGAGGCGCTCGCGCGGGCCGTACGTGCGGGGTATCGTCTGCAGGGTGACCGACCTGGCGAGCCGACTTGGAATGCGGGCGCAGGGCGGTTCGAGTACCGAGACGATGCCGGTCGTGTCCTGCTGGAGCTTGAGGTCGACGGTCGGATTGAGTTCGTTGCTGTGGATCACCTGCGCGTGGGTGAGGTCCCTGCGTCGGTGACCATGCCGCAGATGCTCGTCACACCGGAGGAGGCTGCGGAGCTGCTCCCGGTGTGGTTGAGCGACGAAGAGTTGGACCAGGTCGGTACCGACTGGCGCCAGGTCGACCTCGGGTGCCGTTCCTGCCGGGCGGGTGTCCTGCATGCCCGCAGGCGGGGTGGGGCGCTGGAGTGCCGCTGCTCGGCGGCGTGCTGCTGAGCCGGTCGCCGCCACGGTGGGCGGCCGGTGGCGTTACCGTTTGCGCTGCGTGGCTGGCTTCGCGGCGTTCCTTCGTTGCAACCCATATGCCAGCAGTCGCAGTTCGCCCTCCTGCGTCTCGCTGAGTCGTCCTGCGTCGGATGCGCGGTTGATCTTGCCGATGACGCGCTGCAACGCGACGTTGTTGATGGCGCGGCGGACGTCGGCGAGGGTGACGTTCTTTCGGGACATGGTGGTCTCCTGTTTCGTTCGTGAAACGCCAGTGTGACATCACGTCTTGCACTCCTCCAGTTAGTACGGTGACATAGCAACCGAGATTGGTTATTACCGTCACCGAACCGCAGGAGGTCGCCATGCATGCACTGATTCCCACCACCCCCGAGGCGCTGCCCGCCGCGCTCGCCGACACTGCCGAGGCTGCGACCGCGCTGCTCAAGGCGCGGCACTCCGAAACCACGCGCCGGGCGTACGCGGCTGACGCGCTGCGTTTCCGCGACTGGTGCGCCGCCTCGGGCCTGTGCCCTCTGCCGGCCGAACCGCAGGCGGTCGCGCTGTTCGTCGCCGCCGAGATCGGGCGCGGGCTCAACCCGAGAACGGTCGGTCGTCGCCTGGCTGCGATCCGCCATCTGCACCGCGAGGCCGGCTTGCTCGATCCGACCGCCGCTGAGGTCGTGCGCGCGGTGCTGGCTGGCGCTCGCCGCACGGCTGGCGGTCCGCCCCGGCAGGCTGCGCCGGCGACTGCATCGGCTTTGGAACGGATGCTGGCGACGTGCGACGACTCGCTGATCGGTCAGCGCGACCGGCTGCTGCTCGCGCTGGGCTTCGGCGGTGCCTTCCGGCGTGCGGAGCTGGTCGCGCTCGACGTCGGCGACCTCGAAGTGCTCGAGCACGGCCTGCGGGTGTTCGTGCGCCGCTCGAAAACGGACCAAGAGGCGCAGGGTCAGCACGTTCCGGTCGCCGATGGGCCGAGGACGTGCGTCAAGGCAGCGTTGCGCGACTGGCTGGCCGCCTCGGGCATCACCGCTGGCCCCTTGTTCCGATCCGCCCGCAAAGGGGGCGCGCTGACCGACCAGCGCCTCGTCGACAGATCGGTGGCCGAGATCGTCAAGCGCCGGGCAGCCGCCGCCGGGCTGGATCCGGCGAAGTTCTCCGGTCATTCGCTTCGCCGCGGGTGGATCACCAGCGCGGCCGAGGCCGGGGCCGATGCGTTCCGGATCATGGACGTGTCGCGCCACCGCCGCGTCGAGACCGTGCGGATCTACATCCAGCGCGCCAACGACTTCGTGGGGCACGCAGGCGCGACATTCGCGTGAGGGTGGTGTCGTGTGCTGGTGCGCTGGTTCGGTACGCCTGCCGGCGATGACAATTGACTTGCGGACACCGCCGCACCAGAGGTAACACAGGGTCGTCGGGCGAGCGGCCCGGGTGAGGGCAGCGTGATAGGATCGTGCTGCCGTGTCGGGAGGGAGCAATCCCTGCCGGTTCCAGAGCCCGGTTCGCCAACCTGACACGGCGCTCGTCATCCAGTTTGGCGATTGGACGGCGAGCAAGAAACCTGCTGCTCTGGAGTTCCCCATGCCATCCATCCCTCTCCCCGGCACTGCTGCCGACCTGCGCGATCGCCTTGCGCGCGCCATCGCCTTCGTCGAAAGAACCCGCGCCGATAGCGCCGCCCAGCTCGAGCACGCTCAGGCTCGCGGCGATTCTGCTTCCGTGCAGTTCTACGCCGGCCGCGTGCAGGGCTTCGACTTCGCGCTCGCCGAGATGCGGAACGTCCTCGTGATCGACGAGGAGGTGCGGACATGACCCCGGCGATACTGTGGATCCGCTATCGCGCGCTGCGGCGCTTCTTCAACTCGAAATGGGCGCTGCGGCTTGCTCGGGCAGGCGTGCGGCTGTGGTGGACGCCATGAAGGGCGTGTTCATCTGCGCCGCCGAGCTCGAGGCGCTCCATGGCTGCCCGCCGCTTGCCGGGATGGCCTACCTCTGGCTACGCTCGTTCGTGGATCTGAGGTCCGGCATCGTCGGTCGCACGCGGCCGGTGTCGCTGTCGATGCTGCGCGCCTACACTGAGACCCACACGCCTCGCGGCAGCGGCGTGCAGATCACCCAGCCCAGCGAGCGCGGCATCCGCACGGCGCTCGCTGCGTTGGAGCGTGCCGGCCTGCTGCGCCGCCTGGGCGATGACCGCAGCCTCCTTTTTCGCCTCCCGCGGATGGAAACGCTGGCGCTCGCCTCCGGCAAACCCGACGCGAACCTGACAGGCGAACATGGTGCCGAACCCGGCGCAGTGGATAACCGGGCGAATGCCTTGCCTGGCGCGGGATTCATTCGTCGCCGCGAGCCGAACCCGACGGAGAACCCGCAGGGGGTCTATCGGCCGAACCCGACACACATCAGAGGTCAGAGCTTAAAACCATCACCCCCACACACGGCGTCGACACACGAACCGGGATTGCGCGCACGCGAGGCCGCCGCCGCTGTCGGTGATGCAGAGCTTCAGACGGTCGCCACCCTGCTGCGCGGCGCCGGCGTGCGGGTCGGTGGTGCGGAGCCGGAGCTGGCCGATCTGGTCGCGCGTGGCGTTACCGATGTCGACCTGCTCGCCGCGGTGGTACTCGCCCGGCAGGAGCGGCAGGCGGTCGGCAGCGCACAGCCGATCGGGATTCGCTATGTTGCCGCGCTGCTCGATCGGGTTCGGCAGCAGTCAAGCAAGGCGCCGGCGGCGGCCTGGTGGTCGTCCGAGTCGGCCATGCTCGCCAAGGGCGCCGAGCTGGGTCTGTCGCCTCGGCCGGGCGAGGACTGGGGAGGGTTCAAGGGCAGGATTCGGGGGGCGCTGGGGCGGGCGGCGTGAGGGTGGGTGCTCGCGGACTCCGGTAGCACTGCCGGCATTGCCTTCTGCGGGAGCAATGAAGGAGCAATGGACCTGAAAAGCAAAAAGGCCAACCCCGGAGGATTGGCCTAAGTGCTTGAATTCGGTGGTGGGGGCACTAGGACTCGAACCTAGGACCAATTGATTAAGAGTCAACTGCTCTACCAACTGAGCTATACCCCCGGTGCCTTGCGGCGGATCGGGTTGGCGCCCGATCAGGAAGGCGCGAATCATACCCGGACGGACCCAGCAGCGCAACCGCTTTGTCCGGCGCTGCGTTCAGCCCAGCAGACGTCCTGCGCGGCGGCGGGTGCCTGCGCGCGCGCCCAGACCGTGCGCGCCATGGGCATGGCAGATCGCGCAGGCGAGGGCGTCGGCGGCGTCGGGGCCCGGGCTGGCGTCGAGCGCGAGCAGGCGCTGCACCATGTGCTGGACCTGCTCCTTGGCCGCCTTGCCGTAGCCGACCACCGATTGCTTGACCTGGAGCGCGGTGTATTCGCTCACCGCCAGATCGCACGATACCGCGCCGCAGATCACTGCGCCGCGCGCCTGGCCGAGGAGCAGGGTGGATTGCGGATTGACGTTGACGAACACCTTTTCCACTGCGACCACGTCGGGCTGCCAGGTGGCGATTACTTCGCGCACGCCGTCGAGCAGCGTCTTCAGGCGGCCGGGGAGTTCGCCGTCGGCGGTCCGGATGCAGCCGCTGGCGACGTAGCGCAGCTGGCTGCCGAGCTGGTCGATGAGGCCGAAGCCGGTGATCCGCAATCCGGGGTCGAGGCCGAGGATGCGGGTGGCGACGGTGGCGGTGCTGCCCACCTTCGCTTCAGACCTGCACCGCAGTGCCGCTGACGCACACCATCAGCATGCCGTTGTCGGCGCCGAGGACTTCGTAGTCGACGTCGATGCCGATGATGGCATTGGCACCGAGGCGGCCGGCTTCGGCCTGCATTTCCTCGATGGCGATGCGGCGGGCGTCGGCGAGGGTGCGTTCGTAGGCGCCGGCGCGGCCGCCGACGACGTTGCGGATGGAGGCGAACAGGTCCTTGAAGAGGTTGGCGCCGATGATCGCTTCGCCATTGACCACGCCGAGGTACTGGCGGACGGGCTTGCCGTCGAGGGTGGAGGTGGTGGACATCAGCATGGCGTTCTCCGGGAAGACAAAATCCGATTCTAGCCCTTGCGCGCCAGCCACACGCCCGACACGGCGATCGCCATGCCGGCGAGGGCGATGCCGTGCAGAGTCTCGCCGAACATCGCCCAGGCGATCAGCGCGGTGGTGGGTGGGGTGAGGTAGAACAGGCTGGCGACGTTGACCGCGCTGCCGCTGCGGATCAGCAGGTTGAGCAGGCTGATCGCGCCCAGCGACAGCACCAGCACGAGCCAGGCGAGGGCGAAGATGAAGTCGCCGCTCCAGTCGATGTGCAGGGTTTCGGTGCGGCTGGCGACGAGGGCGGTGAGGAGCAGGCTGGGCAGGAACTGCACCACCGAGCCGGTGCGCAGGTCGAAGCGCGGGCAGAAGCGCTTCTGGTACAGGGTGCCGGCGGTGATGCCGAACAGCGCGGCGAAGGCCGGTTCGAGCATGTGCATCAGCTGCTCCGGCGCCATGCCGTCCACCGAGGTCTTGCTGCCGACGACTAGGGCGACGCCGACAAAGCCGAGCGCCAGCCCGGTCCACTGCCGTGTCGACACCCGCTCGCCGAGCAGCAGGCCGGCGCCGGCGGCGGTGAGCAGGGGCTGCATGCCGACCACCAGCGCCGACACTCCGGCGGGCAGGCCGCGGTGGATCGACATGAACACCCCGCCGAGGTACACCGCATGCACGAGCAGGCCGGTGATGCCGATGTGCATCGCCTCGCGCGGGCTGGCCGGCCACGGTGCGCGCATCGCCAGCGCCAGCATCGTCATCAGCGCGATCACCAGGGCGTAGCGGGTGGCGAGGAAGGTCAGCGGCTCGGCATAGGGCAGGCCGTACTTGGCGCCGATGAAGCCGGTGCTCCACAGCAGCACGAACAGGAGCGGCATGAAGCGTTGGGTCAGGGACGAGGTCGTGATGGGCATCGGAGAGGCGCTGCCAGTGGGCTGCGGGCGGACTGCGATCGATCGATTACCGCGGGGGGAGCCGCGATGCGTGGCGCACAAGCAAAAAGCGGCGCCCGGCGCCGCTTTTTCGTCAGGCGTGCAGGCCGAAGCTTAGTCGACGATCTCGGCCGAGGTATAGACCTCCTGCACGTCGTCGAGTCCTTCGAGGGCATCGAGCAGTTTCTGCATGCGCGCGGCCTCGTCGCCGGCGAGCTCGATGACGTTGTCCGGTTTCATCGTCACTTCACCGAACTCGGCGCTGAATCCGGCCTTCTCCAGCGCTTCCTTGATCGCGGTGAATTCCCACGGCCCGGTGATCACCTCGATCGAGCCGTCGTCGTTGCCGACGACATCCTCGGCGCCGGCCTCGAGCGCGGCTTCCATCAGCGCGTCCTCGTCGGTGCCGGGAGCGAACAGGAGCTGGCCGCAGTGCTTGAACTGGTACGCCACGCAGCCGTCGGTGCCCATGTTGCCGCCGTACTTGGAGAAGGCGTGGCGCACGTCGGCGACGGTGCGGGTCCGGTTGTCGGTGAGGCAGTCGACCATCACCGCCGAGCCGCCGATGCCGTAGCCTTCGTAGCGGATCTCTTCGTAGCTCACGCCTTCGAGCTCGCCGGTGCCTTTCTTGATCGCGTTGTCGATCTTGTCCTTGGGCATGTTGACGCCCTTGGCCTTGTCCACCGCCAGGCGCAGGCGCGGGTTGAAGCCCGGGTCGCCGCCGCCCATCTTGGCGGCGACGGTGATTTCCTTTGCCAGCTTGGAGAATGCCGCACCGCGCTTTTCGTCCTGACGACCCTTGCGGTGCTGGATGTTGGCCCACTTCGAATGACCCGCCATATGAACCTCGATGTTGCCTGCGCGAATGAAGAGGCCGGCATTATAGCGTCCTGCTTCAGGCTTGCCGGGCTCGAGTCGTACGGGCGGCAGGTGCGGGGCTGCTACACTTTGCAGACGACATCGTTCGATTCAGGGAGCCCGGGCATGACCGAACCGTTGCTGATTGCGAAAGCCGCCGACCAGGCGCAGTTCAAGGACATCCACCTGCTGCCGCGGCTGGCCAACCGCCACGGCCTGATCACCGGCGCCACCGGCACCGGCAAGACGGTGACCCTGCAAAAGCTCGCCGAGTCCTTTGCCGCGATCGGCGTGCCGGTGTTCATGGCCGACGTCAAGGGCGACCTCTCCGGCATCGCCGCCGCCGGCACCGCCTCGCCCAAGCTGCTCCAGCGCCTGGCGGCGATCGGCATCGGCGACTACGTGCCGCGCGCCAATACCGCCGTGTTCTGGGACGTGTTCGGCACCCAGGGCCATCCGGTGCGCGCCACCATCTCCGACATGGGGCCGTTGCTGCTCGCACGCCTGCTCAACCTCAACGACACCCAGAGCGGCGTGCTCACCCTGGTGTTCCGGATCGCCGACGACAACGGCCTGCTGCTGCTCGACCTCAAGGACCTGCGCGCGATGGTGCAGCACGTCGGCGAGAATGCAAAAAACTTTACCACCGGTTACGGCAACATCTCGCCGGCCTCGATCGGCGCGATCCAGCGCAACCTGCTGGCACTGGAAGAGCAGGGCGGCGACGTCTTCTTCGGCGAGCCGATGCTCGACATCGGCGACCTGATGCAGACCGACGCCGAGGGCCGCGGCGTGATCAACGTGCTCGCGGCGGACAAGCTCTACCACTCGCCCAAGCTCTACTCCACCTTTCTGCTGTGGCTGCTCGCCGAGCTGTTCGAGCAGCTGCCCGAAGTCGGCGACCCGGAGCAGCCGAAGCTGGTGTTCTTCTTCGACGAGGCCCACCTGCTGTTCGACGACGCGCCCAAGGCGCTGGTCGACAAGATCGAGCAGGTCGTGCGCCTGATCCGTTCCAAGGGCGTGGGCGTGTATTTCGTCACCCAGAATCCGCTCGACATTCCCGAGACCGTCCTCGGCCAGCTCGGCAACCGCGTCCAGCACGCGCTGCGCGCGTTCACGCCGCGCGACCAGAAGGCGGTGAAGACTGCCGCCGGGACGATGCGCCCGAACCCGGCGTTCGACGCCGCGCAGGCGATCACCGAGCTCGGCGTGGGCGAGGCGCTGGTTTCCTTCCTCGACGACAAGGGCCGGCCGCAGGTCACCGAGCGCGCGTTCGTCATCGCGCCGGACTCCCGCCTCGGCCCGCTCTCCGAGGCCGAGCGCGGCGCGGCAATCGCCGGTTCGGTGATCCACGGCCATTACGAACAGGCGGTGGACCGCGAGTCCGCCTACGAGCGGCTGCGCGCCCAGGGCGAGGCTTCCGCCGCCGCCGCGCAGCAGGCGGCAAGCCGCGAGGGCGGCGGCGGTCTCAACGACATCCTGTTCGGCTCCACCGGGCCGCGCGGCGGGCAGCGCGACGGCCTGGTGCAGATCGCGGCGAAGACGGTGACGCGCACCATCGGCAGCAGCATCGGCCGCCAGATCGTGCGCGGCCTGCTCGGTTCCCTGTTCGGCGGCGGCAGCCGGCGCTGAGCCGCGGCGCCGGCCCGCGGCGGAAACCTGCTGCGGAGGCGGAGGTTCAGGCCGCGAGGCCGAGGCGGCGGCAGATCTCGGTCGTGGGGCCGGCCATGTTCATGCTGTAGAAGTGGAGCCCGGGCGCGCCTTCGGCGAGCAGCTTCTCGCACAGCCGGGTCACCACGTCGAGGCCGAAGGCGCGCACCGACTCGGCGTCGTCGCCGTAGCTCTCGCAGGTCTTGCGCATCCAGCGCGGCAGCTCGGCGCCGCAGGCATCGGAGAAGCGGGCGAGCTTGCTGAAGCTGCCGATCGGCATGATCCCGGGCACGATCGGGATGTCGATGCCGATCTTGCGCGCCGCATCGACGAAGTACAGGTAGGCGTCGAGATTGTAGAAATACTGGGTGATCGCTGCGTCGGCGCCGGCCTCGACCTTGCGCTTGAAGGCGGCGAGGTCGTCTTTCGGGCTTTTCGCCTGCGGATGCCATTCGGGGTAGGCGGCGACCTCGATGTGGAAGCGGTCGCCGGTTTCGGCGCGGATGAACTCGACCAGCTCGTTGGCATAGCGGAATTCGCCCGGGTCCTGCACGCCCGAGGGCAGGTCGCCGCGCAGCGCGACGATGCGGCGCACGCCGGCGCCGGCGTAGTCCTGCAGGATGGCGCGGATGCTGTCGCGGGTGGAGCCGATGCACGACAGATGGGGCGCGGCTTCGAAGCCGGCGGCGGCGATGTCCCTGACGGTGGCGAAACTGCGCTCGCGGGTGGAGCCGCCGGCACCGTAGGTGACCGAAAAGAAGGCGGGCTTCAGCGTCGCCAGGCGGGCACAGGTGGTGCGCAGCTTGTCGGCGCCCTCGGCGGTGGTGGGGGGGAAGAACTCGATCGAGATTTCGGTGCTCATGGGGTGTCCGGATCGGTGTCGCCAGCCGGTGTGCGGATGGCATGGAAGAAAAATTCGCGGTTGCCGTCGCCGCCGCTGATCGGCGAATCGAACCAGTCGAGGATGATCAGCCCGGCAGCGTGGGCGGCGGCGCGCAGCTTCGCCTCGACTTCGGCGTAGAGGGCGGCATCGCGCACGAGGCCGCCCTTGCCCAGGCCTTGCGGACCGACCTCGAACTGCGGCTTGACCAGCGCCAGCATGTGGCCGGCAGGCGACAGCAGGGCCGGCCATTGCGTCAGCAGCAGCGTCAGCGAGATGAAGCTGGCGTCGCACACGAGGAGGTCGAAGCCCCGCGGCGGAAAGTGTTCGCCGAGGTCGGCGGCGGTGAGCCGGCGGGCGTTGAGGCCTTCGAGCGTGACGCAGCGCGGTTCCTTGCACAGGCGCGGATGGAGCTGGTCGTGCCCGACCTCCACGCCGACCACCTTCGCCGCCCCGGCCTGCAGCAGGCAGTCGGTGAAGCCGCCGGTGGACTGGCCGATGTCGAGGCAGACGGCGCCCTGCACGTCCAGCCCGCTGCGCGCGAGCGCGCCTTCGAGCTTGAGCGCGCCGCGCGACACGAAGCGGTCGCTGGCGGCGGGAGTCACGGCCAGCCGCGCATCGGGCGGCAATGCCAGCGCCGGCTTGGTCACCGGCTGGCCGTCATGGCTGACGCGGCCGGCTTCGACCAGCGCGCGCGCCGCGGTGCGCGAGGGGGCCAGCCCCTGGCTCACCAGCAGCTGGTCGACGCGCTGCAGACCGTGGCGCTCGGCAGCGGTGCGTGCATGCGCCGCCGGGCGCGGCTTGCCCTGGCGGGCATGGAAGGCGTTCATGCTCATGGCGAGCTCCCGTCGGCATCGCAGGCCGTTTCGTGCCCTGGCCGCTGCTCAATAGCGATAATGCGTCGCCTTGTACGGCCCTTCGACCGGGACGCCGATGTAGGCCGCCTGCGCCGGGGTCAGGACGCTGAGTTCGGCGTTGAGCTTCTTCAGCTGCAGGCGGGCGACTTTTTCGTCGAGGTGCTTGGGCAGGGTGTAGACCCCGACCGGGTAGTCCGCGGTGCGCGTAAACAGCTCGATCTGCGCGATCGTCTGGTTGGCGAACGACGACGACATCACGTAGGAGGGATGGCCGGTGGCGCAGCCGAGGTTCACCAGACGGCCCTTGGCGAGCAGGATGATGCGGCGCCCGGAGGGGAAGATCACGTGGTCGACCTGGGGCTTGATCTCTTCCCAGCGGTACTGCTCGATCGAGGCGACGTCGATCTCGTTGTCGAAGTGGCCGATGTTGCAGACGATGGCCTGGTCCTTCATCTTCACCATGTGCTCGTGGGTGATGACGTGGTAGTTGCCGGTGCAGGTGACGAAGATGTCGGCGTGTTCGGCGGCGTAGTCCATGGTGACGACGCGGTAGCCTTCCATCGCCGCCTGCAGCGCGCAGATCGGGTCGATCTCGGTGACCCAGACCTGGGCGGAGAGCGCGCGCAGCGCCTGCGCCGAGCCCTTGCCGACGTCGCCGTAGCCGGCGACCACGGCGACCTTGCCTGCGATCATGACGTCGGTGGCACGCTTGATGCCGTCGACGAGCGACTCGCGGCAGCCGTAGAGGTTGTCGAACTTGCTCTTGGTGACCGAGTCGTTGACGTTGATCGCCGGGAACTTCAGCTCGCCCTTCGCGTGCATCTGATACAGGCGGTGCACGCCGGTGGTGGTTTCTTCGGTGACGCCCTTCACCTGCGCCAGGCGGGTCGAGTACCAGCTCGGGTCGGCTGCGAGCTTGGCGCGGATCGCGGCGAAGAGGATCGTTTCTTCTTCGGAGCCGGGCTTCGCCAGCACGGCGAGGTCCTGCTCCGCGCGCGCCCCGAGGTGGAGCAGGAGCGTCGCGTCGCCGCCGTCGTCGAGAATCATGTTCGAATACACCGGGGTGCCGTCGGCCGCCGCCGGCCACTCGAAGATGCGGTGGGTGTAGTCCCAGTAGTCGGCGAGCGATTCGCCCTTCACCGCGAACACCGGGATGCCTTCGGCGGCGATCGCGGCGGCGGCGTGGTCCTGGGTCGAGAAGATGTTGCACGAGGCCCAGCGCACGTCGGCGCCGAGCGCGGTGAGGGTCTCGATCAGGACCGCGGTCTGGATCGTCATGTGCAGCGAGCCGGTGATGCGTGCGCCGCGCAGGGGGCGGGCGGCGGCGTATTCGTCGCGGATCGCCATCAGGCCGGGCATCTCGGTTTCGGCGATGCGGATTTCCTTGCGCCCCCAGTCGGCGAGGGTGAGGTCGGCGACGACGAAATCGGTGAATCCGGAAGCGGTTGCGGGGGTGTCGGCCACAGCGTTCATGTGAAGCTCCTTGCCAGGGCCGGGCGGGGACGGGGCGCAGTGCGGGCGCAATGTGCGCGCCGCTTCGTGCTCACCCGGCATCCCGAACCCGGCGGGGGTTGAGAATGATCAGCAGGGTGAGCGCCGTTGTGCCGCTACCCGCCGGGGGCGGCGGGGTCCGAGCCTGGGGACCGAACCTGCGCTGGCAGGCCGGCGCCTCGCAGCGCTCCTCGGAGAGGGCGGATTATAGCGAATCCGCGTCCGCAGTTGGCAGCGCTGCGCGCCTGTTCCGGCGGGGTGGGGCGGGGCGGGCGATATAATGGACGCTTTTCGACGAAGGTGGGTGTTGCCGTGTACGAGCGCTTATTCGTAGCCTTGCAGCATGTCCTGCCCAAGAAGCTGCTGACCCGGGGCGCCGGCAGGCTTGCAGGCCTGCACGGCGGGCGGGCCACCGCCGCCTTCATCGGCTGGTTCGTGCGCCGCTATGGGGTCGACCTGAACGAGGCGGCCGATCCCGACCCCGCCAGCTACGCCTGCTTCAATGACTTCTTCAGCCGTTCGCTGCGCCCGGGCGCCCGCCCGCTCGCCGACGCCGACTTCCTGTGTCCGGTGGATGGCGCGATCAGCCAGTTCGGCCCGATCGAACGCGACCAGATCTTCCAGGCCAAGGGCCACGCCTACTCCACCGCCGCCCTCGTCGGTGGCGACCGCCGGCTGGCGGCGCGCTTCGAGGACGGCGAGTTCGCCACCCTCTACCTCAGCCCGAAGGACTACCACCGCATCCACATGCCGTGCGCGGGCGAGCTGCTGCAGATGACCTACGTGCCGGGCGAGCTGTTCTCGGTCAATCCGGCGACCGCGCGCGGCGTGCCCGGGCTGTTCGCGCGCAACGAGCGCGTGGTGTGCGTGTTCGAAGGGGAATTCGGCCCCTTTGCCATGGTGCTGGTGGGTGCGGCCATCGTCGGCAGCATGGCCACGGCGTGGCACGGGGTGGTCAATCCGCCGCGGCGCCCGGACATCGAGAAGCGCAGCTATGCCGACGGCGAGGTGGTGCTGGCGCGGGGCGAGGAAATGGGGCGTTTCCTGCTCGGCTCGACCGTGGTCCTGCTGTTTCCGAAAGGAGTGCTGCGCTTCGCTTCCGAGTGGGGGGCGGGGCGGGCCGTGCGCATGGGCGAAGCGATGGCGCAGCTGCGCCGCCCGGACTAAGTCGGCGCGCTGCCGCGGGGGCCGCAGGCGGCGGCGCGGGCAGCGCAGCGGCGGGGGCATGCCGATCCGGTTGGCCGGTGGCGGGAAAGGGCCGTTACAATGCGCTTACATTTTCACGCCGCGCTGCCGGCGTATTGCTCCTCCGCCGTATCCGCCCCGGGGTGTCGAGCCGTTCCGGCACCTGCGGAACTCCCGCCACGCTTCTTTTCCGGCCCCACACCATGAAACCCACGGCAAATTCCCCCAGGATCAGGATTTGGGTGCAGCTGCTGCTGACCATCGGCATTGCACTGTTCGTCGTATGGACCGCGGTGATCGTCTGGCAGAGCCACGTTTACCGGGAGGCCGCGCTCAATCAGGCCGAGGAGTTCTCCCACAGCATGCATGAAGCGACGATGGCCGGCCTGACCGGGATGATGGTAACCGGCACCATCGGCCAGCGCGACGTCCTGCTCGACCAGATGAACCAGCTCGGCTCCATCCGCGACGTGCGTGTGGTGCGCGGCACCGCGGTGATCGAAGCCTTCGGCGAAGGCACGGCCCACGATGCCCGGCCCGATCGCAGCGAACAGTGGGTGCTGGACAATGGCCGCGTCCTGAGCGTGGTCGAATCGGATGGCAAGGGCGAATACCTGCGCGTGGTCCGCCCGGCGCTGGCGCAGCCGGATTACCTCGGCAAGAATTGCCTGAGCTGCCACCAGGTCGCCGAAAACAGCGTTCTCGGCGCGGTGAGCATGAAGGTCTCGCTCGACAAGGTGAATGCCGACCTCGCTGCCCAGCGCTGGAAGTCGATCCTGATGGCGGTTGTCACCAGCATCCCGGTGCTGCTGCTGATCTATCCGTTCATCTGCAAGGTGGTCACGGTGCCGCTGCGCTCCGGCGTACAGGTGGCGCGTGGCATCGCCGCCGGCGACCTGTCGCAGGACATCGCCGTGACCTCCAGCAACGAGATCGGCGGCCTGCAGCAGGCGCTCAAGGAAATGAGCGCGAGCCTGCGTCACATCGTCGGCGAAGTACGCGGTGGCACCGATGCGATCTTCACCGCGTCGCGCGACATCGCCAACGGCAGCGCCGATCTCTCCGAACGCACCGAGCGCCAGGCCGACACCATCCGTCAGATCGCCGCTTCGATGCAGGCACTGACGACTGCGGTCAACCAGAACGCTGGCGGTGCACGTCAGGCCAGCGAGCTGGCCGTTTCCGCCTCGGAGGTTGCGCAGCGCGGTGGGGACGTGGTGGCGCAGGTGGTGCACACCATGGACGCGATCGAAGCCTCGTCGCAGAAAGTGGCGGACATCATCCAGGTCATCGACAACATCGCCTTCCAGACCAACATCCTGGCGCTCAACGCCGCGGTCGAGGCCGCTCGCGCGGGCGAACAGGGCCGCGGCTTTGCCGTGGTGGCCTCGGAGGTGCGCAGCCTGGCGCAGCGTTCGGCGGGCGCCGCGCGCGAAATCAAGGCCTTGATCGATGACTCGGTGAAGCGGGTCGCTGCCGGGGGGGCACTGGCGCACCAGGCCGGGTCGACGATGGGCGAAGTCGTGCAGTCGATCCAGCAGGTGACCGGGATCGTCGGCGGCATCGCCGCGGCCAGCGCCGAACAGACTCTGGGCATCGAGCGCGTGACCACCTCGATCGCCGAGATCAGCGGCGTCACCCAGCAGAATGCGGTGCAGGTCGAACAGGCCGCCGCCGCCCAGGCGCTGGAAGAGCAGGCCGCCCAGCTGGAGGCGGTGGTCGACGTGTTCAGGCTCGACGGCCACGGTCATGCTTCCCCGCGGTCCGCGCTGGAGCGGCTGGATGCTCCGCTGCAGCTGCAGCGCGCCTGAGCCGGGGGTGCTTCCCGGCGGCCTCGCCGCGCCCGGTTCGAGCCGGCGCCCGTCCGGGCGCCAGCGCTTAATTCTTCCCCGGCTTGGCGGAAAACAACGCCGCGCGCTGCTGCGGGCGGTTGCCGCCGGCTTCGCCGCGGCGCGGCGCGGAAATGCGGTTGCCGTCGACGTCCGGGCGGCGGTTGCCGTGTTCGGCACGGTTGCCGTTCACCTCGGGGCGCGCGGCCGGCTGGCGGTTGCCGTCGATTTCACGGCCTTCGGCCTGGCGCGGGGCGCGGTTGCCGTTCGCTTCGCCGCGCGGCGCCTGCGGCCGGCCGCCGGGTTTGCCCGGTGCCCCGGCGCGGGGGCGGCCGGACGCTCGCCGGGGCGCGCCGCGCTGCCGGGCGTGCCCTGGCGTGCGGGGGCCTGGCTGCGGCTACGCTCCGGACGGTTGCCGCCGCGGCGCGGCAGCGGGTCGCGCTGGTGATCGGCGTCGTGGGCCGCCTCGGCGCCGGCGCTGGGCACGAAGTCTTCGGCGGTGACGCGCTCGATGCGGCGCTTGATCAAGCGCTCGATCGCGCTCAGCAGCTTGATCTCCTCGCCGTCGACGAGCGAGATCGCGTTGCCTGCGGCACCGGCACGGCCGGTGCGGCCGATGCGGTGCACGTAGTCTTCGGGCACGTTCGGCAGCTCGAAGTTCACCACCTGCGGCAGCTGGTCGATGTCCAGCCCGCGCGCAGCGATGTCGGTGGCGACCAGCACCGGCAGCGAGCCGTCCTTGAACTGGGCGAGCGCCCGCGTGCGCGCGGCCTGGCTCTTGTTGCCGTGGATCGCGGCGGCGCCGATGTCGTGCTTGCTGAGGTACTCGGCGAGCTTGTTGGCGCCGTGCTTGGTGCGGGTGAATACCAGCGCCTGGAACCACTGCTTTTCCTTGATCAGGTGGGCGAGCAGTTCGCGCTTGTGCTTCTGCCCGACCTGGTACACCGCCTGATCGACGCGTTCGGCGGTGGTGTTGCGCGGCGCCACTTCCACCGTGCCGGGATTGTGCAGGAGGCCGCCGGCGAGCTGGCGGATCTCGTCGGAGAAGGTCGCCGAGAACAGCAGGTTCTGGCGCTTCTTCGGCAGCAGGGTGAGGATCTTGCGGATGTCGCGGATGAAGCCCATGTCGAGCATGCGGTCGGCTTCGTCGAGGACCAGGATCTCGACGCCGGAGAGGTCGAGCGTCTTCTGGCCGACGTGGTCGAGCAGCCGCCCCGGGGTGGCGACGAGGATGTCGACGCGCTTTTTCAGCGCCGCAATCTGCGGGTTGATGTTGACCCCGCCGAACATCACCAGCGAAGTCAGCGGCAGGTGCTTGCCGTAGGTCTTCACCGACTCCTCGACCTGGGCGGCGAGTTCGCGGGTCGGGGTCAGGATCAGGCAGCGCGGGCGGCCGGGCGGATGGGGGTGGGCATGGGTCGCGGCCAGCATATGCAGCAGCGGCAGGGTGAAGCCGGCGGTCTTGCCGGTGCCGGTCTGGGCGGCGGCGAGCAGATCGCCGCCGGCGAGGACCTGGGGAATGGCCTGGGCCTGGATCGGCGTCGGCGTGGAATAGCCGACTTCGCCGATGGCGCGCAGCAGGGGTTCGGCCAGCCCGAGGCTGGCGAAAGTCACTTCGGAATTCATCGATGTTTCCAGCGGCAGTCCGTCGCGTGGATCGACGCGACACCAATCCGGACTGGCAGGGAGGGATCCGGGCCGGTTTCGGGCCGCAGGGATCGTTGCAGGGGCGCCGCGATCGATTGGTGCATTCGCGGCGAGCCGGCACTATAAGGGCTTCGGCGTGGATAAGCGAGCCATTTCGGCTGTGCCCGGCGGACGAAAGCGGCTCCGGCAGTCTCGGGGTATTTGCATAATGCATAAAGTGGGCGATAGTCGGGGAGTTGCCGGGCGGCACTCCGATCGACCTCCATCCTTTTGATCGCGATGAATCATTTTCAGCTTCGGAAGAGCGTCCCCTCCCTGCGCGCCCGGCTCGCATGCCGGCTGGCGTGGGCGGCGGCGGGCGGGCTGGCGTCGATCGCGGCCTTGTCCGGCCTGTTCATCTATGGCAGCGGCCAGGCGTTTGTCCTGATGTGGGCGGCAGTCGGGCTGGGTCAGCCGCTCGCAACCCTGCTTGCGGCGGTGGCCGGGCTGGGCGGGCTGCTCGCGGCAGGTACCTTGCTGCGCGTGCTGTCGAGCCCCGCACCGCGGATCGAAGGGATCTGCCTGCCGCGTGCGGCGGCGCAGGAGTTCTTCCGGCTGCTCGACGACCTGACCGAGCGCTCGGGGGTGCCGGCGGTGCACTGCGTCCGCATTACCGCCGAGATCAACGCCGCAGTGGTGCAGCGGCCGCGTCTGGGGGGCGTGGGGGGGCTGCGGACCGAACTGCTGGTGGGGCTGCCGCTGGTACATAGCCTGTCGCCGGCCCAGCTCGCCGCCGTACTCGCCCATGAATTCGGCCATCTCGCCGCGCAGCGCTGCGGCTGGTGTGCGCAGGGAGCCCATCTGCGGGCGTGGTGGATGCGCGCGCTCGACGAGGCGTCTGCCTGCGTGCCGCTGCTGAAGGGCGTGATCGACCGCCTGTCCGCGGGGTTCTGCGCCGACATGCTGCGCCTGTCGCGCCTCGAGGAATTCGAGGCCGATGCGCTCGCCGCGCGCCTGGTAGGAGCGTAGGCGGTCGGCGATGCGCTGGCTGAGCTGAGCCGGCGGGCGGAATTCCTCGAGCACGACTACTGGCCGCGGGTGCTGGCCCGGCATGAGGCCGATGCCGCTTCGCCGGTCCGGCCGTTTCGCGAAATGGGTACCGGCATGGATGCGGGGTTCTCCGCTTCGGCGATGGCCGCCGCGGCGTGGACGGCGGAGGCGGAGGTGGGCGCAGCGCCGTTCCACCCGCCGCTGCGCCGCCGGCTGCGCGCCTTGCGGGTTTCTGCGGCGTGGCGGCCGCAGGAGGCGACGTCCGCGGCGCGCCATTTCTTTCCCGAGCTGCTGCCGGCCCTGGCCTGGGTCTTCGATCGGGCGTGGTGGGAGTTCGCCCGCGTCAGGCGCCACCCGATGGTGCTGCCGGACTGACTTCGCTGCGTCGCGCGCGCACCTGCTCGAGTTGCTCGCACAGCCGCTGTGCGCCGTCGAGGATGCGTGGAGTGTGGCGCTGGATGCGCTCGGGCGGGATGAAGAACAGGTTGTCGCGGCGGGTCGCTTCGAGCTGCGGCCAGCGCTTCCACTGGTCGAGCCATTCCGGGCGCCCCTCGCCCATGCCGCTGGCGACGATGGCTTCGGGGTCGGCCGCCAGCACCGCTTCGACGCCGATCGTGGGGGCCAGCTGCGACAGGTGGCCGAAGACGTTGCGGCCGCCGCACAGGCGGATCACGTCGGCGATCAGGTGTTCGTCGTTGACGGTCATCAGCGGCCGGTCCCAGATCTGGTAGAAGGTGCGCACCGCCGGGCGCTCGCGGTAGCGGGCGGCGAGCGCGCTGCGGCGTTCGCGGAACGCGGCGGCGGCGGCCTGCGCCGGCGCTTCGCTGCCCGCCAGGCGGCCGAACTGCTCGAGGCTGTGGGCGACCGCATCGAGGCTGCGCGGTTCGTTCAGGTAGACCGGAATGCCCAGCGCCCGGAGGTGCTCGAGCGGCGCGCTGCGGTTGCCGCTCGGCCAGCCGATCACCAGGTCGGGGCGCAAGGCGGCGATCGCTTCGAGGTCGATCTGGGTGTAGCCGCCGACCTGCGGCAGCTTTTTCGCCGCCTCCGGGTAGTCGCTGTAGGCGACCACTCCCACCACCTTGTCGCCGGCACCGGCGGCGAACAGGATTTCGGTGACGTGGGGGGCGAGGCTGATGATGCGCTGCGCCGGCTCTTTCAGCACCAGCCGGTGGCCGCGGTCGTCGGTGATGTCGACCTGCGCGGCAGCGGGGAGGCCAAGGCCGCAGAGCAGGGCAAGGGTGGCGCCGTGGTGCAGGCGGGGAAAGGTGTCAGCAACCATGTTCTCGGGTCCGGGGCGATGGGGGACTGCCGGCGGGAGCGTTCCCGGAGCGGTGGAGCGCTTCGCCGCAGGCCTGCAGCGCGGCTTCCAGGCGTTGCCAGCCGTGCTCGTCCGGCGGCAGGCCGAAGCGCACGGCCGGGGGGGTGTCGAACAGGCGGCTGAGGATGCCGCGGCGTGCCAGGTGCGCATGGAGCGCGGCGGCGTGCGGGGTCGGCACCCACTTGAACAGGGCCGGGCCGTGGGTGGGGGCGAAACCGGTGGCGGCGAGGAGGCTCTGCAGGCGTTCGCCTTCGGCCCGCAGCCGGGTGCGGGTGCGGGCCTGCCAGGCGTGATCGGCCAGTGCCTGGCGGGCAACGAGGCGGGCGGGGCCGCTCAGGGTCCAGGGCCCGAGCGTGTCCGCCAGCACCCGGCGCAGGTGGGCGGGGGCCAGGACGAAGCCTACGCGCGCACCGGCGAGGCCGAAGAACTTGCCCAGCGAGCGCAGCACCACCAGCCCGTCGACTCCGGCGGCCGGGGCCAGGCTGGCCTCCGGGACCGTGTCGATGAAGGCCTCGTCCACCACCAGCCAGCCGCCCCGGCGGGCGAGCCGCGCATGCCAGTCGAGCAGGTGCGCGCGCTCGAACAGGGCCCCGGTGGGGTTGTTCGGCTGGACCAGGACGACGATGTCGCTACGGTCGACGGCCGCGGCGATGTTCTCGGCGCTGACCAGGGCGGGCGCGCAGCCGCGCCAGGCGTGGGCATGCTCGGCGTAGCTCGGTGCGAGCAGGGTGACCCGCGGCGGGACGGCGGCGCCGTGCCGGGCGTGCGCAGCCCTGCCCGCAGCCCAGGCCGGGAGCAGGGCTGCGGGCAGGGCCTGGATCGCCGGCTGCGAGCCGGCCACCGGCAGCAGCGCCACGCTGCCGTAATAGCGTGCGGCGGCGTCCTCCAGACCGTCGTCGTCTTCCGGCAGGCGCTGCCACGCTGCGGCCGGGACCGGCGGTGCCGGATAGGCGTGCGGATTGACCCCGGTCGACAGGTCGAGCCAGTCGGCGAGCGGGATGCCGTGCTCGCGGGCGGCGCGCCGCAGCCGGCCGCCATGCTCAAGCATGGGGCGCTCCCGCCAGCGTCGCCAGCCCGGCCTGGATCAGCGTCGCGAGGGCCGCCAGCCCCAGCCACCACCGTGCGCCCCGGCGCACCAGGGCGACCGCCTCGGCGATGCTCGCCGCATCGGCCGGGCGGCCCTCGCCGAGCACCGGGCGATCCTCGGCGCGGCCGTGATAGACCGCCGCGCCGCCCAGGCGCACGCCCAGCGCGCCGGCGCCGGCGGCCATCACCGGCCCCGCGTTCGGGCTGTCCCAGGCGCACGCCTGCGTCCGCCAGCAGGCCAGCGCGCGCCGGGTGCGGCCGAGCAGTGCATAGGTGAGCGCGGTCAGGCGTGCCGGCAAGGCGTTGAGAAGATCGTCGAGGCGCGCGGCCGCCCAGCCGAAGTGCAGGTAGCGCGGGCTGCGGTAGCCCCACATCGCGTCGAGCGTGTTCGCCAGGCGGAACGCCAGCACGCCCGCGCCGCCGGCAACGACGAACCAGAACAGCGCGCCGAACACCGCGTCGTTGCCGTTTTCGAGCACCGACTCGGTGGCCGCGCGTGCCACCCCTTCGGCGTCGAGCGCGGCGGTTTCCCGGCTGACGATCCATCCCACCCGCTCGCGCGCCAGGCTCAGCTCGCCGGCCGCCAGGGGGACGGCGATGGCCAGTGCGTGTTCGGCCAGGCTGCGCCCGCCGAGGGCGAAATAGAGCAGCGCCACATCCACCGGCCAGTGCGCCAGCGGATGCAGCCCGCGCAGCCACAGCGCCAGCGCGACCCAGGGCAGCACCGCCAGCGCCCAGGCCGCGACGCCGGCAGGGCGGCTGGCGCCGAGAACCCGCCGGCATCCTGCTTCGACGTGCGCCGCCCAGCGCCCGAAGCCGACCAGTGGATGAAAGCGGCGCAGCTCGCCGAACAGCCGGTCGGCGAGCAGCCCGGCGCCCAGCTTGAGCGCGATCGAAGTGGTGGAAAGCAGCATCGGAGCGGAATCGGAGGACAGGAACAGGCGCCTGTCCGGGACAGGCGGACGAGGCCGGTTGTTGCGGTGCTTCGGGGGCGCCGGCGGCGGGCCGTGGCGGGCGCCTTCCGCCGCCGGCGCGGCGGAGGCACCGCCCGGTTGCGAATCGGCGATAATCGGGCCCTTCGTCAACGCAGGCCGATTCTACGCGATGTCCTCCCCGATCACGCTGATGGTGCAGGGCACCACCTCGGACGCCGGCAAGAGCACCCTGGTCGCCGGACTCGCCCGCGTGCTGCGCCGGCGCGGCCTGCGGGTGGCGCCGTTCAAGCCGCAGAACATGGCGCTCAATTCCGCGGTCACCGCCGATGGCGGCGAGATCGGCCGTGCCCAGGCGCTGCAGGCGCTCGCCGCCGGCGTCGCTCCGCACAGCGACTTCAATCCGGTGCTGCTCAAGCCGGCGACCGACATCGGTGCCCAGGTCATCGTCCACGGCCGCGTCGTCGCAAGCCTGTCGGCGCGCGACTACCATGCCTACAAACCGATGGCGATGGCGGCGGTGATGCAGAGCTGGGACCGCCTGTGCTCGGCCTACCAGGCCGTGCTCGTCGAAGGCGCCGGCAGTCCGGCGGAGATCAACCTGCGCGATCGCGACATCGCCAACATGGGCTTCGCCGAGGCCGCCGACGTGCCGGTGGTGCTGGTCGCCGACATCGACCGCGGTGGCGTCTTCGCCCACCTCGTCGGCACCCTTGAACTGCTTTCGCCGTCCGAGCAGGAGCGGGTCAAGGGCTTCGTCATCAACCGTTTCCGCGGCGATCTCGGTCTGCTGCAACCGGGGCTGGACTGGCTGGAGGCGCGTACCGGACGCAAGGTGTTCGGCGTGCTGCCTTATCTGCACGGGCTGTTCCTCGATGCCGAGGATGCGCTCGCCGACGGCGCTGCCGACGTCCAGGCCGGGGAAGGTGCGCTGCGCGTGATCGCACCGGCCTGGCCGCGGATCTCCAATCACACCGATGTCGACGCCCTGCGCCTGCATCCGCAGGTCGATTTCCGCTGGGTCGGCCCCGGGCAGGCGATTCCGCCCGCCGACCTGATCGTGCTGCCCGGCTCCAAGGCGGTGCACGCCGATCTGGCCTGGTCGCGGGCGCAAGGCTGGGAGGCGGCGATCGCGCGCCATCTGCGCTATGGCGGCAAGCTGATCGGGATCTGCGGCGGCTTCCAGATGCTCGGCCGCAGCCTCGCCGACCCGCTCGGCCTGGAAGGGCCGCCGGCCACGGTCGCCGGTCTCGGCCTGCTCGACATGGAAACCGTGCTCGAACGCGACAAGCGGCTGGAAAATGTGCGCGGCCGCCTGTCCGTGGCCTTGAGCGCTGCGGCCGGTGGTGGCGAAGGCGGAGCGGGGGGCGAAGTCGAAGGCTACGAAATCCACATGGGCGTGTCACGCGGCCCGGCGCTGGCGCGGCCTGCCACCCTGTTGCGCACTGCCGGCGGGGAAGAGCGTGCCGACGGCGCGCTGTCGGCGGACGGCCAGATCCTGGGCAGCTACGTCCACGGCCTGTTCGATGCGCCCGGCGCGCTTGCGGCGCTGCTTGCCTGGGCCGGGCTGCGCGCCGATGGCGGGGACGGCGGTTTCGCTCCGGTCGATCTGGCGGCGCGGCGCGAGGCCGACCTCGAACGCCTTGCCGATGCGCTCGAGGCGCATCTCGATCTGGCCGCGCTGTTTGCCCCGCTGCGGCTTCCCGCGCGCCCGGGGGTGCCCGCATGAGCCGGCCCCGCACTCCCCGCCACGGCGCCGAAACCTCGCTCCTCGGGCAGGCGGTCGCCTACCGCGACACCTATGCGCCCGAGTTGCTGTTCCCGATCGAGCGCCAGTTGAAGCGCGACGAGCTCGGTCTGCGCGCCGGGGCGCTGCCCTTCGTCGGCGAAGACCTGTGGAACGCTTACGAACTGTCCTGGCTCGATGCGCGCGGCAAGCCGGTGGTGGCGCTGGGCGAATTCCGCGTGCCGGCGGCTTCGCCGCGGCTGGTGGAGTCGAAGTCGCTGAAGCTCTACCTGAACTCCTTCAACCAGCAGCGCTTCGGCACAGTGGAAGAGCCGCGCGCGCGGATCGCGCGCGACCTGTCCGCGGCGGCCGGGGCCGAGGTCGGTGTCGCCGTGACGCCGCTGGCGCTGCGCCCGCAGCGTGCGTCCGGCTACCCGCAGGGCGTCTGCCTCGATGGGCTGGAAATCGACATCGATACCTACCAGCCCGAGCCCGGTTTCCTCCGTGCCGGGGGCGCCGAGCGTAGCGAAACGCTGTATTCGCACCTGCTGAAGTCGAATTGCCTGGTCACCGGGCAGCCCGACTGGGGCATGGTGGTGGTGCGCTACACCGGCGCCGCGATCGATCGCGAGGGACTGCTGCGCTACATCGTATCTTTCCGCGCCCACAACGAGTTCCACGAGCAGTGCGTGGAGCGCATGTTCTGCGACCTGCTGGCGCGCTGCCGGCCGCGCGAGCTGGCGGTGTGGGCGCGCTACACCCGCCGCGGCGGGCTGGACATCAATCCGTTCCGCGCCAGCCACGCCGGGCTGAGGCCGGACGAGGCGATGGAGGTGCGGCAGTGAGGTGCGGCGCGCCGGAAGGGGGCAGGATTATAAAGCGCAACAGGGCGTTTCGCCATGGCACGCCGCATAGGCAAGTTCCCGAGGCTGATTTAAGATCGGTTATCGACGAGACTGCCCGCTGCCGCGCTCCCGGCTGCAGCGTTTTCATCGGTCTTGTCGTGCCGGCGGGGCATGACCGCCGCGCCTTGCTCCCGATGACGGCGATCGCATCGGGTCGCCCTGTCGATGATCGCAACCAACCCAACACCATGAGGAAATGAAGATGAAGCTTTTCGTTGCTGCGGCCGTTGCCGCCGGTCTCCTGTCCGCCGCGCCGGCGTTCGCTTCGGCCGAGCTGGCCAAGGCCAAGAACTGTCTGGCCTGCCACGCGGTCGATAAGAAGCTGGTCGGCCCGTCCTACAAGGATGTCGCTGCCAAGTACGCCGGCCAGGCCGATGCCGCCGCCAAGCTCGCGACCAAGGTGCAGAAGGGCGGTGTCGGCGCCTGGGGCCAGATCCCGATGCCGCCCAACCCGCAGGTCAACGACGCCGATGCGAAGGCGCTCGTGGCCTGGATCCTGTCGCAGAAATAAGCGGGGGAGACGGGGCGCGGACACGCGCCTCCGCGAAATGGAAAAGGCCGGCGCATGCCGGCCTTTTCCATTTCGCCCGGGGATCCGCCGGGGGAGGCGGCGTTCATGCCTGCAGGCTGTCGGCGAAGCCCAGGCCGATGAGCTGGGCGCGGTTGAGGTGTTCGGGAGTGAAGCCGAATTCGTCGGCGAGGGCGCCGAGCGCGCTGCCGTCGAGGCTTTCGCAGGCTTTGGCCAGACGCAGGAAGGGGGCAAATTCACCGCGGTCGTGGAGCAGCGCATCGCTGACGCTGGCGGGCAGGTGGAGTTTGTCGAGCAGGGCCTGCATGGAGGTGCCGAGGAGAACGTGCAGGAGCGAGAATGCGCCGGTGATGAACAGGTTGTCGCGCTCGTCTGCATCGACATGGCCGGCGCCGGCCTCTTCCATGAACCGTCCGCGCGTGATCGCTGTCTGCATCAGCGCCGGGGCGCCCGGATCGCGGCTGTCGGTGACCAGCAGCAGGGACAGCCATTTGTTGAGGGCGTCGTAGCCGAGGATGTTGACCGCGTGGCGGAACGACTGGATTTCGTACATCAGGCCGAAGCCTGCGGAGTTGATGTAGCGCAGCAGCTTGTAGGACAGGGCCAGGTCCTGCTTGAGCACGGTTTCGATGTCGCGGATGTCGCCGTTCCTGCGCACCAGGTTGAGCAGATGGACGATCTGTGCGTGTCCCGGCTTGAGGGTCCGGGCCGGCGGGTTGCCGTGCTGGAAGAACCAGCCCGAGGCGCCATCGAAGCCGGCATCGACGGCCTGGCGGAAGGCATCGACGTCGGCCAGCCCCCAGGCCAGCGTCAACCCCGGCGAGTGGGCGGGGGCCTGCCCGTCGCGCGCGTCCATCAGCACGAAACGCCAGTCGAAATGGGCGGGCAGGGGCGTGTCCGGGGTGAACCAGCTCAGGCACATCGCGATGCCGTCGTCGCGCAGCCGGCCCATCAGTGCCCGGGTGTGCGGATTGGACAGGGTTTGCGCGGGAATTTCGATGGTGACGTTTTCAGGCATTTGCCAGGCCATCAGCTCGGGGCTGGGGACGAGGTCGCCGAGGCTGAGGAAAACGGGGTGGTAGCCGGGCCAGACTTCGGCCTGCGCGGCGAGCGCGTCGACTACCGACGCGATGTTCGGGCCATGGGCGATGAGGCGGTTGGCGGTGATCGCGCGGTTCTTGTTGACGACCGGTTCGCGGGTCAGCAGGGTGGTCTGGGGCATCGGGCGCTCCGGCTCCGGTTCAGTTTGTCTGCGGGGCGAAAGTGAAGGCATCGGCGAAGAAGGCGTCTTCGTCTAGGTTGCGGGTGGTGCAAAAGCCGGTGCGCGCCGCCTCGATCATCGCCGGCGCCCCGCAAGCATAGACTTCGTGGCCGCCGAGCTCGGCGAAATCGTCGAGCACGGCCTGGTGCACGAGGCCGCGGCGGCCGTCCCAGCCGTCGCCGGCGGGGGCGTCGGAGAGCACCGGGACATAGCGCAGGCCGGGCAGAGCGGTCTGCCAGCTGCGCGCGAGGGCGTCCAGGTACAGGCCGGCGCGGGTGCGGGCGCCCCAGTACAGGCTGATCGGGCGGCGCATGCCGAGGTGGATGGCATGGTCGACGATGCTTTTGATCGGGGCGAAGCCGGTGCCGCCGGCGAGCAGCACGATCGGGCGCGCGGAATCCTCGCGCAGCCAGAAATCACCGAGCGGGCCTTCGAGGCGCAGGATGTCCTTTTCCTTCATCGTCTCGAAGACGTGGCCGGTGAACCGGCCGCCGTCGATGCGGCGCACGTGCAGTTCGAGGTAGCCGTGCTCGTGCGGCGCGTTGGCGATCGAGAAGCTGCGCCGCTGGCCGTTGGCGAGCAGGATGTCGATGTACTGGCCGGCGCGGAATTCGAAGATTTCGCTGCCCGGCAGCTTGAGGTCGACCCGCATCACGTCGTCGGCCAGGCGCGTCAGGCGGTGCACGCGGCAGGGCAGGCGCTTGACCGGAATGTCGCCCGGGCGGTCGATCGCACGCGCTTCGATGACGAGGTCGGAGCGCGGCCGGGCACAGCAGAACAGCGCCAGACCGGCGGCGCGCTCGGCGGCGCTGAGCGCGCCGCCGGCAGGGTGGCCGTGGTCCACTTCGCCCGCCAGCACCTTGCCCTTGCAGGCGCCGCAGACGCCGTCGCGGCAACTGTGCGGCAGCCGCAGTCCGGCGGCGAGCGCGGCTTCGAGCACGGTCTGGCCGTCGTCGGCATCGAAGCGATGGTCCCCCGGCTGAAGTGAAATCCGATGTTTCATGGCGCGTGAGATAATTGAAAAATGAAAAGGATCCTGATCGTCGGCAGTGGTGACGTCGCGTTGCGCGCGCTGCCGTGGCTCGTGCGCCGTTTCCGCGTGTTCGCGCTCGTGCGTCGCGGTGAAAGCGGGGCGGCCGTGCGTGCCGCCGGCGCGGTGCCGCTGCAGGCCGATCTCGACGACCGTCGCAGCCTGGGGCGGCTGGCAGGGCTGGCCGAGGCCGTGCTGCACTTCGCTCCGCCGCCTCCGGGCGGGGAGGGCGATCCCCGCACGAAGCGCCTGCTGGCGGCGCTGGCGGCGGGGCGGAGTCTACCACAGGGGGTGGTATACATAAGCACGACAGGGGTTTACGGCGATTGCGCGGGCGCCCGGGTGGATGAAACCCGGCCTTGCCGGGCGCGCACCGCGCGTGCCCGGCGCCGGGTCGACGCCGAGTCCCGCCTGCGCGCCTTCGGCCGGCGCTGCCGGGTGCGGGTGGCGATCCTGCGCGCCCCCGGCATCTACGCCGCCGACCGCCTGCCGCTCGAGCGCCTGCGCCGCGGCGACCCGGTGCTCGTGGCCGCCGACGACGTCGATACCAATCACATCCATGCCGACGACCTCGCCCGCATCGCCTGTCTGGCGCTGTTCCGCGCCCCTCCCGGGCGGGTGTACAACGCCAGCGACGATTCCGGCCTGAAGATGGGCGAATATTTCGATGCCGTCGCCGATGCCTGCGGCCTGCCGCACCCGCCGCGGCTGGGGCGCGCGGCGATCGCCGAGCACCTGTCGGCGCTGGCGCTGTCATTCATGGGCGAGTCCCGCCGCCTCGACAACCGCCGCCTGAAGCGGGAACTACGCCTGCGTCTGCGCTACCCGACGGTCGCCGCCGGCCTTGCCGCGCTGCCTCCGGCGCATCCTTCCGAACCCGATCCCCTCGCGGAGCACGATTTCCCATGCCGACCCTGAAGGCGCTGCACATCATCTTCGTCGTGAGCTGGTTCGCCGGCCTGTTCTACCTGCCGCGACTGTTCGTCAACCATGCCATGGTCGAAGATGACGCCACCCGCGCGCGCCTGGCGCTGATGGAACACAAGCTGTACCGCTTCATGACTCCGCTCGGCATCCTCGCCGTCGCCCTCGGCCTGTGGCTGTGGTTCGGCTACGGCTTCAGCGGCGGCTGGCTGCACCTGAAGACGGCGCTGGTGCTCGGCCTGGTCGGCTACCACCTGTACTGCGGCCGGCTGCTGCGCGACTTCGCCGCCGGGCGCAACACGAAGAGCCACGTCTGGTACCGGGTATTCAACGAGATTCCGGTGCTGGTGCTGTTCGTGGTCGTGTTCCTGGTGGTGTTGAAGCCGTTCTAGCGCCGGCGGGCCGAAGCATCGCAATGCAGTGGCTGCGCTTTCCGTGCGCGGCCGGAACCGGAATACAAGGACAGACTGAACGACATGAAAGTGATTGGATTCGCCGGCTGGTCCGGCAGCGGCAAGACCACGCTGGTGGAGCAGGTGGTCGGCGTGCTGAGCGCGCGCGGGCTGGCGGTGTCGCTGGTCAAGCATGCCCATCACCGCTTCGACATCGACCACGAAGGCAAGGACTCCTGGCGCCACCGCCAGGCCGGCTGTCGCGAAGTGCTGGTCAGTTCGGATCAGCGCTGGTCGCTGACGCGTGAGCTGCGCGGCGCGCCCGAGGCCACGCTGGACGAGCTGCTCGGCAAGCTCGGCGACTGCGACCTGGTGCTGGTCGAAGGCTTCAAGCGTGCGCCGATTCCGAAGATCGAAGTGCGCCGCACCGTGGTCGGCGAGCCGCTGCTGTTCCCCGATGACCCGCACATCGTCGCCATCGCCACCGATGCGCCGCTCGACACCGTGCTGCCCCAGCTCGACATCAACGATCCGGCGCAGGTCGCCGATTTCATCGTCGCCTACTCCGGGCGCTGAGCCGGCAGCGCCTTTGCCGCGTCGGCCAGTTCGGCGCGGGTATTGATGTTGCGGAACGCCGCTTCCTGGTCGTCGAAGGCGACTTCGACCACCTTCAGGCTGCCGTACCAGCGGTCGATCTTGCGTCCGCCGGCGGCGAGGAAGTCGCCCAGATGCCCGGCCAGCTCGCGCCGGCACAGGCAGAACACCGGATGGGCTTGGTCGAAGGTCTTCGCCACCGCGAGGTTGGCGCCGGCGGCGTGGAGTGCGGCGGCGAGCCGGGCGACGAGGTCGGCGGGCAGGAACGGCGAATCGCAGGGGGCGGTCGCGACCAGCGGGTGGCGGGCGCGGACCAGCGCCGCGTGGAGGCCGGCGAGGGGGCCGGCGAAGCCGCCGACGTCGTCGCCGAACACCGGGTAGCCGAAGGCTGCCCAGGTGTCGAGGTTCTGGTTGGCGTTGATCAGCAGCTCGTCGACCTGGGGGGCGAGGCGCTCGAGCGCGTGGGCGGCCATCGGCCGGCCGGCGAGCTCGACCAGGCCCTTGTCGACGCCGCCCATACGACTGCCTTGGCCGCCGGCGAGGAGGACGCCGGTGATCCTGTGCTCGGCGGGGTGGGGGCTCGGGTGTTGCGGCGAAGCGTGGTCCTGGGTCTGCATGGTCATCTTCATCGGGGAGATCGGTCGGGGAGTGAAGCCGCGCCGCTGCCGGGCAGGCGCGCACGGCGGGAAAAACGGCGCAGCGGATCGAAGAGGCCGCCGGAGGCGCGGAAACGGGGCCGGATCGGGCGGGGCGGCTAGTCGCGCTCGAAGCGCTCGACACCGGTAAACAACAGGTAGTGCCTGCCCTGCGCGCGGCCGATCATGGTGAGGCCGATCTTCTGTGCGATCTGCCAGCCCATGTGAGTCAGGCCGGAGCGCGACACCAGGAAGGGAATGCCCATCTGCGCGGTCTTGATCACCATTTCCGAAGTCAGCCGGCCGGTGGTGTAGAAGATCTTGTCGGCTCCGTCCACCCCGTCGAGCCACATCTGGCCGGCGATCGCGTCGACCGCGTTGTGGCGGCCGACGTCCTCGAAGAACATCAGGATTGCGCAGCCGTCGGGCGTGGCGCGGGCCAGCGCGCAGCCGTGGACCGCGCCGGCCTGCTTGTAGATCGATTCGTGGTGGCGCACCGCTTCCATCAGCGCGTAGAGCGTCGATTGCTTCAGGAGGCGGCCGTGGGGCAGGCGGACCTGATCGATCTCGTCCATCAGCCCGCCGAACACCGTGCCCTGGCCGCAACCGGTGGTCACGGTGCGGCTGCCGAGCTTTTCATCGGCCTCGTGGAGGCCGCCGCGGGTGGTGACCGCGACCGCGTCCACCTCCCAATCGACCTGCACCGCGGCGATCTCGTCCAGGCTCTGCACCAGGCGCTGGTTGCGCAGCCAGCCGATGGCGAGCGCTTCGGGGGCGGCGCCGAGCGTCATCAGGGTGACGATCTCGCGCTTGTCGACATAAAGGGTGAGCGGGTGCTCGCCGGCGATCGGCGTCGGCACGGTCGTGCCGTGCTCGTCCACGGCAGGAATCTCGACGGTGAGCGGGCGGCTGGCCCGGCTCAGCACGGGGCGAAGGGGAAGGTGGGCGTTCATCGGTGCCGTCCTCGGCGGGGCTGAGCACCGATTGTAGCGGGATGGCGGCGTGCGGACACCCGGTGCCGGGCGTTAGCGGAATCCCCCATCGCAAAAAGCGCGTCGACAACCTATGCTTCATGAAACATACGTGTCGTCGCCGTTCGATGGGCATCTTGTGTGCGCCCGTTTTACATGGGGTGAAACGCGATGAGGGAGTTTCCGATTGCGGTGGTCATGGAGCGTCGCCGCCTCGACAACCTCTGGGTCGATGAGGCCTGGGAGGCGGTGGGCGTGGTGCCGGCGTTCGCGGAGGTCGATCCCGCACCGCGCCAGATCGTCGCCGAGACCGGGCGCGCACAGTGGCGGGTGGGCGGTTTCGCCCTTGAGCTGTTCCGCGACGAGGCGGAAAACTATTTCAGCAATCTCAGCGCACCGGTGCCCAAAGTGTTCGTGATGTGGCGCCGGGAGGGCGAACTGGCGCTGCCGGCGGCGGTGTCGGTGAGCTATGGCGAGGCGGCGCGCTGGCTGGATGCGGGCGAGCAGGTCGATGGCGTGCCGATGTCGCGCGAAGTCGCCGACTGGGTGGGTGAATTCGTCAATGCCCATTACCGCCCGGAACCGCGCCGGAAAGTCAGGCGCAACGACCCCTTGGCCGAGGACCGGGTGGCCTCTGGAGGGCAGGCGTGAGCGCGCCCGCCCAGCCGCCCGCAGGGCAGCACCCCCTTCCCCCGGAGAAGGGGGTGCGTTGCGACAGGAGGGCAACCCGGTGAGCGCGGACGGTTTCCTGTCGCGCTGGTCGCGGCGCAAGCTCGCCACGGTCGCGGCCGCGGCGCCCTCCGAGACCCCGCCGCGGGCCGCCCCGGGAGCGCCTGCGGACCTTGCCCTCGCGCAACCTGCCGAGGCCGGTGCCGGAGCGGGCGCTGCCGATCCCGCCCGCGAAGCGTCGGCCGGCAACCGTGCCGACAGTGCCTTGCCGCCGCTCGAGGAGCTGTCGCTGGCCTCCGATTTCAGCGTCTTCCTGAAGGCGGAAGTCGGTGAGGCGCTGCGCCGTCAGGCCCTGCACACGCTTTTTTCCGACCCTCATTTCAACCGCATGGACGGGCTGGACATCTATATCGACGACTATTCGCAGCCCGATCCGATCGCTCCGGAAGCGATGGCCAGGCTCAGGCATGCGCGCGAGTGGCTGCGCGCCGCCGAGCCGCGAGAACTTCCCGCCGCGCAGCCGGACGACGAGGCGCAGGCAGCCGCCGCGCCAGAACCTGCCGCGTCCGGTGTCGCGGACGCATCCGCATCCGGCGCCGGCGACGACGTGCCGCAGGCGAGCGGATGAGCTCCGGCAGGCGTGGAGCCGAAAGGATCTTTGCGCTGCCCGGTTTTTTAGAACTTGCCTTGCGTAATGCTTGAACCGACAAAACCCGTGGAATCGCCCATGCACGACGACCCCCCTGTTCCCCCCGTTTCCGATCCGGCTTCCGGCCGGAGCCCGAGCGCCGGTTCCGGCGCCGCCTCCGCTCCGGGAGTCCGTCTGTGCGACTGCAACCGCAGTTTCGCCATCGATGCCGAACGCCTGGCCGCCACCGCGGCGGCGTTCACATGCCACCACGCCTTGTGCGGCGCTGAACTGGCGGTCGTGGATGCCGATCTCGCCGCCGGCCGCGAGGTCTTCGTTTCCTGTACCCAGGAGGCGGCATTGTTCGGGGAACTCGCCGAGGTCCAGGGCGCGGGCGAACGCCTCCACCTCTTCAACCTGCGCGAGCACGCCGGCTGGTCGGCCGAGTCGGCGCAGGCCACGCCCAAGCTTGCCGCGCTGATCGCCGCCGCGAGCGCGCTGGCCGAACCCGCGCCGCTGCCCGGAGTGCAGCTGCGCGCCGGGCGCCGCCTGCTGATCGTCGGCGAGGCGGGCGCGGCGCTGGGCTGGGCCGAGCGGCTGAAAGACAGCTTCGAGCCTGCGCTGCTGATCACCGGACGGGTGGGGGACGTCGAACTGCCGGCAGTGAATGCGTATCCGCTGTGGTCGGGGCGGCCGCTGGCGCTGTCCGGCCATCTGGGCGCCTTCGAGCTGAGCTGGGAGCAGCGCAACCCGATCGATCTCGCCCTGTGCGTGCGCTGCAACGCCTGTGTCAGGGCCTGTCCGGAAGGGGCGATCGGCTTCGATCTGCAGGTCGATGCCGACCAATGTCGCGGCCACCGCGCCTGTGTGGCGGCCTGCGGCGAGATCGGCGCGATCGACTTCGCGCGCCGGGACGTGAGGCGCAGCGAGCGCTTCGACCTGGTGCTCGACCTCTGCGCCGAGCCCCTGCTCCGGCGCGTCGAACTGCCCGACGGTTATGCCGCGCCGGGGCGCGACCCCTTCGCCCAGGCGCTCGCGGTACAGGCCCTCGGCGAACTCGTGGGCGAGTTCGACAAGCCGCGCTACGTCGCTTTCGAGGCCGCCTTGTGCGCCCACGCTCGATCGCGCAAGACCGGGTGTACGAACTGCATTGAAGTGTGCGCGACCGAGGCGATCCGCGCCGATGGCGATGTGATCGCGCTCGATCCCTATCTGTGCAAAGGCTGCGGCACCTGCACCACGGTGTGCCCTTCGGGGGCGCTCGGCTTCCAGTACCCGCCGGTGGCCGAACTCGGCCTGCGGGTGAAGACCCTGCTCGCGGAGTACGCGCGCGCCGGCGGCGAGGTGGCCTGCCTGCTGTTCTACGCGGCCACGGCGGGTGGTGCGGTGATCGACCGCCTCGCCCGCCGTGGCCGCGGCCTGCCGGCGCGGGTGATTCCGGTCGAGGTGTGGAGCGCGGACGCGGTCGGCCTCGACCTGATGCTCGGCAGCCTCGCGCTGGGCGCCTGCCAGGTGGCGGTGCTCGCCGCCGGCAGCCACGACACCGCGCCGCTGAAGGCGCAGGCCGGCCACGGCCAGACCATCCTCAGTGCCCTCGGCTACGCCGGCGAACACCTGCGCATCATCGATGCCGATGACGCCGAGCACTGGCCGGGGCTCGAAGCCGCGTTGTGGGGCTGGGCGCCGGCAGCCGCTGTCGGCTCGCCGGCACGTTTCCGCCTGCTGCCGAAAAAGCGCGAGACGCTCGACCTGGCGCTGCGCCATCTCGTCGCGCAGGCTCCGGCGGCGGGTTCGGACGCCGGCTTGCCGGCGGCGATCGCCCTCGGGGCCGGGGCGCCTTTCGGCCAGGTGTGCGCGACCGACGCCTGTACCTTGTGCATGGCCTGTACCGGCGCCTGTCCGGCAGGCGCGCTGCGCGCCGCGAGCGACGGCTTCCGCCTCGAATTCGTCGAGAAGAATTGCCTGCAGTGCGGGCTGTGCGTCGCGTCCTGCCCGGAGGGTGCGCTCGGCCTCGAGGCGCGCCTGCTGCTCGGTGACGAAGCCCGCCATGCGCACACCCTGCGCGCGGCCGAGACGTTCCACTGCACGCGCTGCGGCAAGGCGATGGGCGCTGCGCCGCTGATCGAATCGATGGTCGCCCGCCTGTCCGCCCACGCCATGTTCGCGACCGAGGCCGAACGCGCCCGCCTGCGCATGTGCGGCGACTGCCGGGTGATTGACATGATGCAGACGGGTTCCGCCGTCAACGCCTGGGATCTCACCGAATGAACGCCGTGACCGAGCTTCAGCCCCCGCCCGGCCTCTCCGCCGAGGACTGCGCCCGTGCCGAGCACTATGCCGTGCTCGCCCGTATTTTCCACGCCGCGCCCGATGCGGCCCTGCTTGCCGCCCTCGCCCAGGTCGGGCGCACGCTCGGCGCCGCCGAGGGCGCGCTGCCGTCGGCCTGGGCGGCACTCGGCGGCGCCGCGCAGGCGCGGTCGCCGCAGGCCGTCCGTGACGAGTTCGATGCGCTCTTCGTCAGCGTCGGCAAGCCGCGGGTGATCGCCAATGGTTCCTGGTACCTGAGCGGCTTCCTGCAGGAAGCACCGCTCGCCGCGTTGCGCGCCGACCTGGCCGAACTGGGCCTGGCGCGGCGCCAGGGGGTGGCCGAAACCGAGGATCACGTCGCCGCGCTCGCCGAAGTGATGCGCCACCTGGTCGTCAGCGGGCCCGATGCGGCCGGGCTCGCTCGCCAGCGGCGGTTTTTCGGCCGTCATCTGGCCCCCTGGTACGCCCGTCTGGCGCAGGCTCTGACGCAGGCGCCGGAGGCTGATTTCTACGCGAAGGCCGGTGGTCTGCTGCAGGCCTTCCTCGATGTCGAGCGCGCCGCGTTCGAGCTGCTGGAGGCGCCCGCCTAGTGGTTGGATGCGGGGTTGGAGGTGCTGCGGGTCGATGTGTTTGCGGGCAGTGCGCCGTGGCGGTGCGCTGCAGTGTCGATGCGGTCCGGAATGGCTTCGGCCATGCCTGTTTGTCGATGGGGAGAGCGAGGATGAAAGACGAGAAACTGAAATTGTCCCGGCGGAATTTCCTGATGGCGGCCGGTGCCGGCGGCGCTGCCGGTGCCGCGGCGCTGGCCGCGGCAGCGAGCCAGGCCGTGCCCGGCGGTGCGGCGGCGGTGGAGGCTGCACGCAGCACCGCGGGCGGACAGGGCGACAGCGCCCACCGGCGCAACTACTACCGCACGGCGCGGCTCTGAGGAGGACCCCAGCATGTTGACGAAGAAGACTGCGAGTGCGGCGTCGAGCGTCGCCCGCCGCCAGGGCGGGGCCGCCGTCGGCCATTTCGGCCGGACCCTGGACCGCCGTGCGTTCCTGAAGCGTTCCGGACTGGGTGTCGGCGCCGGCGCGCTGGCCGTCCAGCTGCCGTACAACCTGATCGCTACGGCCGAAGCCGCGGCGCCGGCCGCGGCGCGCGGCAGCGGCCAGGCCGAGGTGAAGCGCACGGTGTGCACCCACTGCTCGGTCGGCTGCGCGATCGACGCGGTGGTCGAGAACGGCGTCTGGGTAGGCCAGGAGCCGGTGTTCGACTCACCGATCAACCTCGGCGCGCACTGCGCGAAAGGGGCGGCGATCCGCGAGCACGGCCACGGCGAACACCGCCTGAGATACCCGATGAAGCTGGTCGACGGCAAATATCAGCGGATCAGCTGGGAGCAGGCGATCACCGAAGTGGGCGACCGCCTGCTGAAGATCCGCGAGGAATCCGGCCCGGATGCGGTGTACTGGATCGGCTCGAGCAAGCACAACAACGAGCAGTCCTACCTGCTGCGCAAGTTCGTGTCCTTCTGGGGCACCAACAACTGCGACCACCAGGCGCGCATCTGCCACTCCACCACGGTGGCGGGAGTAGCGAACACCTGGGGCTACGGGGCGATGACGAACTCGTACAACGACATGCAGAACGCGAAGGCGATGCTGTTCATCGGCTCCAACGCCGCCGAGGCCCACCCGGTGTCGATGATGCACATCCTGCACGCCAAGGAAAACGGCGCCAAGATGATCGTCGTCGACCCGCGCTTCACCCGCACCGCAGCCAAGGCCCACCAGTACATCCGCATCCGCTCCGGCACCGACGTGCCCTTCCTGTTCGGCCTGCTCTACCACATCTTCCAGAACGGCTGGGAGGACCGGAAGTACATCGACGACCGCGTCTTCGGCATGGACAAGGTGCGCGAGGAGGTGCTGGCGAAATGGACCCCGGACAAGGTCGAGGAAGCCTGCGGCGTACCCGAGGACCAGATGCTGCTGGCCGCGCGCACGATGGCGGAGAACCGCCCGTCCACGATCGTCTGGTGCATGGGCCAGACCCAGCACTCGATCGGCAATGCGATGGTGCGCGCCTCCTGCATCGTCCAGCTCGCGCTCGGCAACATCGGCACCTCGGGCGGCGGGGCGAACATCTTCCGCGGCCATGACAACGTCCAGGGGGCGACCGACATCGGCCCCAACCCGGATTCGCTGCCCGGCTACTACGGCCTTGCCGCGGGGTCGTGGAAGCACTGGTGCAGCGTGTGGGGCGTGGACTACGAGTGGGTCAAGAGCCGCTACGTCTCGCAGGAGCTGATGGAAAAGTCCGGCATCACCGTGTCGCGCTGGATCGACGGCGTGCTCGAGGACAAGGCCGTGATCGACCAGCCCGCGGGCAACCTGCGCGCGGTGGTGTACTGGGGCCATGCGCCGAACTCGCAGAGCCGCGGCGCGGAGATGGTCGAGGCGATGAAAGCGCTCGATACCCTGGTGGTGATCGACCCCTACCCGTCGGCGACCGCGGGCATGGCGGCGATGGTGCGCAAGGACGGCGTCTACCTGCTGCCGGCGTGCACCCAGTTCGAGACCGAGGGCTCGGCGACGGCCTCGAACCGCTCGCTGCAGTGGCGCGAGAAGGTCATCGAGCCGTTGTTCGAGTCCAGGCCCGACCACACCATCATGTATGCCTTCGCCAGGAAGTTCGGCTGGGCCGACGAGTTCGTCAAGAACATCAAGCTGGTCAAGGACGCCCAGGGCTGGGACGAGCCGGACATGGCCGACACCCTGCGTGAGATCAACCGCGGCACGTGGACGATCGGCTACACCGGGCAGTCGCCGGAGCGCCTGAAGCTGCACATGAAGAACATGCACACCTTCGACGTGAAGACCTTGCGCGCGGTCGGCGGCCCCTGCGACGGCGAGTACTTCGGCCTGCCCTGGCCGTGCTACGGCACCCCGGAGATGAAGCATCCGGGCACGCCCAACCTGTACGACACTTCCAAGCACGTGATGGAGGGCGGTGGCAACTTCCGCGCCAACTTCGGCGTCGAGAAGGACGGCGTGTCCCTGCTCGCCGGCGAAGGCTCGGCGTCGAAGGGCGCCGAGATCCAGATGGGCTACCCCGAGTTCGACCACGTGCTGCTGAAGAAGCTGGGCTGGTGGGACGAACTGACCGACGCCGAGAAGGCCGCCGCCGAAGGCAAAAACTGGAAGACCGACTCCTCGGGCGGGATCATCCGCGTCGCGATGAAGAACCACGGCATGCATCCGTTCGGCAATGCGAAGGCGCGTGCGCTGGTGTGGAACTTCCCCGACCCGATTCCGCAGCACCGCGAGCCGATCTACTCGCCGCGCCCCGACCTGGTGGCGAAGTACCCGACCCACGATGACAAGATGAAGTTCTGGCGCCTGCCGACGCTGTACAAGTCGATGCAGGAAAAACTCGCCGACATCTCCCGCGAATATCCGCTGGTGATGACTTCGGGGCGCCTCGTCGAGTACGAGGGCGGCGGCGAGGAGACGCGCTCCAATCCCTGGCTCGCCGAACTGCAGCAGGAGATGTTCGCCGAAGTGAACCCGAAGGACGCCAACGACGCCGGTTTCCGCAACGGCGACTACATCTGGGTCGAGTCGCCGACCAAGGCGAAGCTCAAGGTGCGCGCCCAGGTCACCCAGCGCGTGGCGCCGGGCACGGTGTTCCTGCCCTTCCACTTCTCCGGCTGGTGGCAGGGCAAGGACATGCTCGAGCACTACCCCGAGGGGGCGGCACCGATCGTGCGCGGTGAGGCGGTCAACACCGCCACCACTTACGGCTACGACGCGGTGACGATGATGCAGGAGACCAAGACCACCCTGTGCCGCGTCACCAAAGCGTAAGAAAGGGAGAACGAGATGGGACGGATGAAATTCCTCTGTGACGCCGAGCGCTGCATCGAATGCAACGGCTGCGTCACCGCATGCAAGAACGAGCACGAAGTGCCGTGGGGCGTGAACCGGCGCCGGGTGGTGACGATGAACGACGGCGTGCCCGGCGAGCGTTCGATTTCGGTCGCCTGCATGCACTGCACCGACGCGCCGTGCATGGCGGTGTGCCCGACCGACGTCTTCTACCGCACCGAGGAAGGGGTGGTGCTCCACGACAAGGACGGCTGCATCGGCTGCGGCTACTGCTTCTACGCCTGTCCGTTCGGCGCGCCGCAGTTCCCCAACGGCCCGGCGGCGTTCGGCGCGCGCGGCAAGATGGACAAGTGCACCTTCTGCGCCGGCGGTCCCGAGCAGACCGGCTCCCAGGCCGAGTACGAGAAGTACGGCTCGAACCGCCTGGCCGAAGGCAAGCTGCCGCTGTGCGCCGAGATGTGCTCGACCAAGGCGCTGCTCGCCGGCGACGCGGCAATGGTTGCCGACATCTTCCGCGAGCGCGTGCTGCGCCGCGGCGGCGGCGCCGAAGTGTGGGGCTGGGATGCCGCCTATGGCGGCGGTGAGCAAAAGCGTGAACGCAAGCGGGAGGGGCAGTCATGAGCGCGAGGACGACGAGGCGGCTGAACATCGCCGCGCTGGCGGCGGTGGCCGCCCTGGGGCTGGCGGCCTGTGGCGAGTCGCCGCAGGTCACCGTGTACGAGCAGGGCCGCTACCAGGGCAAGGCCGATACCCGGCCATGGGAAGGGCCGTCGTTCAACGGCGACCGCGAAGCCTGGGAGAAGGCGCTGAAGAATCGCGGGCGCAACCAGTCCGAGTACAACCGCATCGAGTAAGGAGAGCGCCATGAGGAACTTCTTCATGCGGAGCCAGGGGGGCGGGGTGTTCGCCGCGCTGCTGCTCGTGCTGCTGTGGGCGGCGGCCCTGCCGTTGCAGGCGGCCGAGCCGCCGCCCGGCAGTTCGGCCGCCGAGCAGGCCCAGCGCCAGGTCGAGCGCCCGCTCAACAATGCGCCGGTGTGGCGGGCGGTGCGCTCGGGCGAAGCGCACCTGACCACGGTGCGCGGGCCCGAGACCGCGGTGCTGATCCAGAGCGAAGGCAATACCTGGCGCCAGCTGCGCAACGGCCCGATCACCCGCTACGGCGGCTGGCTGCTGATTCTGGTGCCGGCGGCGATCCTGCTGTTCTGGCTGGTGAGGGGGGCGATGAAGCTGCACGGAACGCCGAGCGGGCGGACCGTGAAGCGCTTTTCCGGCTTCGAGCGCTTCGTGCACTGGGGTACCGCGATCAGCTTCGTGCTGCTGGCGGTGACCGGGCTGGCGATCCTGTTCGGCAAGCACGTGCTGTTGCCGGTCCTGGGCCATGGCGCGCTGGGCGGGGTGCTGACCGCGGGCAAGCTGGTGCACAACTACGTCGGGCCGCTGTTCGGCGTGTTCATCGTGCTGATGATCCTCACCTTCGTGCGCGACAACTTCTGGCAGGCGGTCGATGGGGTGTGGATCCGCCGCGCCGGCGGTCTGTTCGGCGGCGAACACGTGCCTTCGGGGCGCTTCAACTTCGGCGAGAAGACCTGGTTCTGGATCGGCGTCACCCTGCTCGGGCTGATCGTGGTGGTTTCCGGGCTGGTGATGGACTTTCCGAACTACGGCTGGGAGCGCAGTGACATGCAGACGGCGAACGTGGTCCATGCGGTCGCTGCGATCGTCCTGCTGGCGCTGTCCTTCGGTCACATCTACATGGGCACGGTCGGCATGGAGGGGGCCTACCGGGCGATGCGCACCGGCTTCGTCGACGAAACCTGGGCGAAGGAGCACCACGAACTCTGGTACCAGGAGGCCAAAAGCGGCAAACCGGGCCGCTCCTGAGCGCGCTCCGGGCGCCTTGTTGTCCACCCCGGCCGTCCTTTCTCCCTCCCTCCCTCGGCCCGGGTGATTCGGCCCTGCTCGGACTCGTTCCGGGCAGGGCCGCGTTTTTTGTGCGGCGCGAAAACGGTGCCCGCAGCGGGCGGTACAATGCCCGTTCTTTTCTGGGGCGGAGCCGTCGATGGCCGAAACGTTTTTTTCTCCCTGCCCGCGCGGGCTCGAAACCCTGCTGGCGGAAGAGTTGGGCCGCTTCGGCGCAGGCCGGGTGCAGCCGCTGCACGGCGGCGTGAGCTGGGAGGGAGACTGGGCGGCCTGCCAGCGCGCGAATCTGGAAAGCCGGCTCGCCACCCGGGTGATGTGGCGGGTGGCGCAGGGGCGCTACCGCGCCGAGGTCGACATCTACAAGCTCGCCTACAGCGTGACCTGGGCGAAGTGGTTCACCGCCGACGACACGATCCGCATCTACGTCACCGCGCAGAAATCCCCGCTGAAGAGCCTGGAGTTCATCACCCTGCGGGTCAAGGACGCGGTCTGCGACCATTTCCGCACCGTCGCCGGGCAGCGGCCGAGCGTCGATACCGCGAATCCGGCGGTGCGCATCCACCTGTTCCTGACCGCAGACACCGCCACCCTGTACATCGACACTTCCGGCGAGCCGCTGTACAAGCGCGGCTTCAAGCCGGCCGCGGTGGAGGCGCCGCTGAAGGAGAACCTCGCCGCCGGCATCCTGCGCCTGTCCGGGTGGACGCCCGGCGAAACGCTGCTCGACCCGATGTGCGGCAGCGGCACCTTCCTCATCGAGGCCGCGATGATCGCGCTCGACATCGCTCCCGGCCTGGGGCGGCGGTTCGGCTTCGAGCGCTTCCGCCACCACGAGCGCAGCACCTGGGCGGCGGTCCGGCGCGCGGCCGAAAGCCGCCGCCAGGCGCCGCGGGTGCTGCCGCTGTTCGGCTCGGACATCGTCGGCGAGTGGGTGCGGCGCAGCCGGGTCAACCTCGATGCGGCCGGGCTGGCCGACTGCGTCCGCCTCGATCGCGCCGACCTGCTCGAGCGCACCCCGCCCGCGGCCGAAGGGGTGATGGTCGCCAACCCGCCCTACGGCGTGCGTCTGGGCGAGGCCGAGGAGCTCGCCACCTTCTATCCGCGGCTGGGCGATGCGCTCAAGCAGCGCTGGGGCGGCTGGCGCTGCTACTTCCTCACCGCCGACCCCGAGCTGCCGAAGCGGATCGGGCTGAAAGCGACCCGGCGCACGCCGCTGTTCAACGGCGCGCTCGAGTGCCGGCTGTACGAGTACCGCATGGTTGCCGGCAGCAACCGGCGCAAGGGCGGCGACGAGGCGGCCGCGCGCTGACGGCGGCCCGCGGCGGCGACCGCCGGCCGGGCTCAGACGATGTCGAGGTTGTGGATGCCGCTGCTGACGTCGTGGTCGCCGTGCTTGCTGTGGAGCTTGATCTGCAGGCGCAGATCGTTGACCGAGTCGGCGTTGCGCAGCGCGTCTTCGTAGCTGATCCGACCGTCCTCGTAGAGCCCGAACAGGGCCTGGTCGAACGTCTGCATGCCCAGCTCACGCGAGCGCTTCATGATTTCCTTGATCTCGGGAATGTTGCCCTTGAACACGAGGTCGGCGATCAGCGGCGAGTTGAGCAGGATCTCCACCGCCGGAACCCGGCCCTTGCGCTCCTTCAGCGGCAGCAGGCGCTGGGAGACGATCGCGCGCAGGTTCAGCGACAGGTCCATCAGCAGCTGCTGGCGGCGGTCTTCCGGGAAGAAGTTGATGATCCGGTCGATCGCCTGGTTGGCGCTGTTGGCATGCAGCGTGGCCAGGCACAGATGGCCGGTCTCGGCGAAGGCGATGGCGTAGTCCATCGTCTCGCGGTCGCGGATCTCGCCCATCAGGATGACGTCGGGCGCCTGGCGCAGGGTGTTCTTCAGCGCCGCTTCCCAGGACTCGGTGTCGATACCGACTTCGCGCTGGGAGACGATGCAGTTCTTGTGCGCATGGACGAACTCGATCGGGTCTTCGACCGTGATGATGTGGCCGTAGGTGTTCTCGTTGCGGAAATCGACCATCGAGGCCAGTGACGTGGTCTTGCCGGTGCCGGTGCCGCCGACGAAGATCACCAGCCCGCGCTGGGCCAGGGCGATGTCGCGCAGCACCGGCGGCAGGCCGAGCTCGTCGAAACCGGGAATGCGCTGCGGGATCGTGCGCAACACCAGTCCGACCTTGCCCTGCTGGATGTAGGCGTTGGCACGGAAGCGGCCGATGCCGGCGGGCGAGATGCCGAAATTGCATTCCTTGTGCGTTTCGAATTCGGCCGCCTGGCGGTCGCTCATCACTGCGCGCGCCAGTTCGGCGGTGTGCTGGGGCTGCAGCAGCTGGTTCGATTGCGGCACGATGCGGCCGTCGATCTTGATCGCCGGCGGAAAGCCCGCAGTGATGAACAGGTCCGAGCCGTTCTTCTGCAGCATCAGCCGCAGCAGGTCGTGCATGAACTTGAGGGACTGGTCGCGTTCCATGGTCGAGTTCCTTCCTGGGCCGTCAGCCGGCGAAGTTATCCTTGTTCTGCGCCTTCACCCGGGCCTCGGCCGCCGACACGATGTTGCGCCGGACAAGGTCGGCCAGGCACTGGTCCAGCGTCTGCATGCCGACGTTCTGGCCGGTCTGGATCGACGAATACATCTGGGCGATCTTGTTTTCGCGGATCAGGTTGCGGATCGCCGGAGTGCCGATCATGATCTCGTGCGCCGCGACCCGGCCGGCACCGTCCTTGGTCTTGAGCAGGGTCTGCGAGATTACCGCCCGCAACGATTCCGAAAGCATCGAGCGGACCATGTCCTTTTCGGCGGCGGGAAAGACGTCGACGATGCGGTCGATGGTCTTCGCCGCCGACGAAGTGTGCAGGGTGCCGAACACCAGGTGGCCGGTCTCGGCGGCGGTGAGGGCGAGGCGGATGGTCTCGAGGTCGCGCATCTCGCCCACCAGGACGACGTCGGGGTCTTCGCGCAGCGCCGCGCGCAGGGCGTTGTTGAACGACATCGTGTCGCGGTGCACTTCGCGCTGGTTGATCAGGCAGCGCTTCGATTCATGGACGAATTCGATCGGGTCCTCGACGGTGAGGATGTGGCCGTAGTTGTTTTCGTTCACGTAGTCGACCATCGCCGCGAGCGTAGTCGATTTGCCCGAGCCGGTCGGCCCGGTGACGAGCACGATGCCGCGCGGCTGGCTGGCGATGTCCTTGAAGATCTTCGGGCTGTTGAGCTCTTCGAGGGACAGCACTTTCGTCGGGATGGTGCGGAACACCGCGCCCGCGCCGCGGTTCTGGTTGAAGGCGTTGACGCGGAAGCGGGCGAGGTTGGGCACGGCGAAGGAGAAGTCGCACTCCCAGCTCTCCTCGAACTGCTTGCGCTGGGCGTCGTTCATGATGTCATACACCATGTCGTGCACTTCCTTGTGCTCCATCGGCGGCAGGTTGATGCGGCGCACGTCGCCATGGACGCGGATCATCGGCGGCAGGCCGGCCGAGAGGTGGAGGTCGGAGGCCTTGTTCTTGACGGCGAAAGCGAGCAGTTCGGTGATGTCCATGGCTTCGTGCGGATGGCTGCGGGCGGGAAAGGAGGCCGGGAAGGGGGCGGGAAAGGGGGCGACTGCGCAATGCTATACTTTTTGCGCGGTTTTCCTAACAAAAAGGCCATAAGCATGACAAGCATTGCGCAACGGCTGCAGGCCGTGCGGGCACGGCTGGCCGCCGCCGCGGCGGCGGCGGGCCGCGCCCCGGACGAAATCGCCCTGCTGGCGGTGAGCAAGACCTGGCCCGCCGACGCGGTGCGGGAGGCAGCGGCCGCCGGCCAGCGCGCGTTCGGCGAGAACTATGTGCAGGAAGGCGTCGCCAAGGCCGAGGCGCTGCGCGGCCTGGGCCTGGAATGGCACTTCATCGGCCCGCTGCAGAGCAACAAGACGCGTGCGGTGGCCGGTACCTTCGACTGGGTGCACAGCATCGACCGCCTGAAGATCGCCGAGCGCCTGTCGGCGCAGCGCGATGTCCATCGGCCGCCCCTCAACGTCTGCATTCAGGTCAATGTCAGCGGTGAAGCGAGCAAGAGCGGGGTGTCGCCGGACGAGCTGGATGCGCTCGCCCACGCGGTCGCGGTGCTGCCACGGCTGCGCCTGCGCGGGCTGATGTGCATTCCCGAGCCGAGCGAGGATCCGGCACTGCTGCGGGCGCGCTTTGCACTGTTGCGGGCGCGCCTGGTTGGTCTCGGTGGGCAAGGGCTGGCGCTCGACACCTTGTCGATGGGCATGTCCCACGACATCGAGCCCGCGGTCGCCGAAGGCGCGACCATCGTGCGCGTGGGCACGGCGATCTTCGGCGGGCGTCCCGCGCTCGCCGCTTCCGAATCTGCCTGAGCGTCCGCGGCCGCGGGGGCACGGCATTCCATCGACAAGGGTATTCATGAACATCACTTTTCTCGGCGGCGGCAACATGGCCTCCGCCCTCATCGGTGGCCTGCTCGAACGCGGCTTCGCCGCAGCCGGCATTCAGGTCATCGAGCTCGGGGCCGAAGGCCGCGAGCGCCTGACGGCGCGTTTCGGCGTGCGTGCGGTGGCCGCCGCCGACGCCACCGCGCTCGCCTGCGACGCGCTGGTGCTGGCGGTCAAGCCGCAGCAGATGAAGGCAGCGCTCGCCCCGCTTGCCGGCCGGCTGTCGAACCAGCTCGTGATCAGCATCGCCGCCGGCCTGCGCCTGGCCGACCTCGGACGCTGGCTGGGGGCGCCGGGTGCGCCCTACACCCGGCTGGTGCGCTGCATGCCCAACACGCCGGCGCTGATCGGTGCCGGCGTCACCGGCCTGTATGCCGACCCCTCGGTGGATGCCGCCGGGCGTGCGGCCGCCGGGCGCATCCTCGCCGCAGTCGGCAGTACGGTGTGGACCGACGACGAGGAACAAATGGACGCGGTGACGGCGATCTCGGGCAGCGGCCCGGCCTACGTGTTCCATTTCATCGAGGCGCTGGAGGCGGCCGGACGCGCGCTCGGCTTCGACGAGGCCGGCGCCCGCCGGCTGGCGATCGACACCGTGCTCGGTGCGGCACGGCTGGCGGCAGGCTCCGAGGATGCGCCGGCGGTGCTGCGTCAGAACGTGACCTCGAAAGGGGGCACCACCGAGGCCGCCCTGGCCAGCCTGGCGGCGGCCGGCTGGCACGACGAGCTGGTCACCGCGGTGCACGCTGCCGCGGCGCGCGGCCGGGCGCTGGGCGCCGAACTCGGCAGGGACTGAGCGATGCTGGCCAACATCCTTCTGCTGATCCTCGACGTCGCCGCCAGCTTCCTCACCCTGATGCTGCTGGCGCGCTTCTACATGCAGTGGCAGCGGATTTCCTTCCGCAACCAGCTCGGCCAGTTCGTTGTCACCACCACCGACTGGGTCGTGCGGCTGCTGCGCCGCTTCGTCCCCGGAGTGTTCGGCCTCGACCTGGCGAGCCTGCTGCCGGCCTGGCTGGTGCAGGTGCTGCTGGTGGCGTTCGAACTGAGCCTGCGCGGCGCGGCGTTCAGCGGCAATGCCGCTGCGGTCGCGGCCGGGCTCGCCGGGGTCGGCCTGATCGAGCTGCTGCGGATGATGGTGTATCTGCTGATCGCGGTCGTGCTCGGTTCGGCGGTGCTGTCCTGGGTCAGTCCGCATGCGCCGCTGGCGCCGGTGCTGCACGGGCTGGCCGAACCCTTCCTGCGCCCTTTCCGCCGGGTGATCCCGAGCATCGCCAACGTCGACCTGTCGCCGCTGGTGCTGCTGCTGGTGCTGCAGATCGTGCTGATGGTGCTCGCCGGCGTGCGCGGCAGCTTCGCGCCGCTGCTGTTCGGTGCCTGAAGGGCTTCAGCCGACGTTCTGCAGCGCGCGTTCCCAGTCGATCACCACCTCGGGCAGGATGCCGACGGCGAGCGTTTCCTTCAGCTCGTAGATATCGGGTGCACCGAAGCCGCCGCCCTGCTGGTGGTAGACGGTGACGATGCGGTCGACCGGATGCACCAGCCAGTACTCGCGCACGCCGACGCGCTCGTACAGGCGGCGCTTGACGATGAGGTCGTGGCCGGCGGTCGAGGGCGACAGGATCTCCACCACCCAGTCCGGCGCGCCGCGGCAGCCGCGCTCGTCGAGCTTGGCGCGGTCGCAGACGACCACGAGGTCGGGCTGGACCACGGTGTCGATGTCGCGATCGGCCTCGTCGGCACGCGGCAGGCGGACGTCGAAGGGGGCGATGAAGGGGCGGCAGGGGCGGCAGGGGCGGCCTTCGAGGGCGTTGCGCGTCTGCGAGGCGAGCTCCAGCAGGAGCTCCTGATGCACCCGCAGCGGCGCCGGCGCCATTGCGTAGGCGATGCCGTCGATCAGTTCGTAGCGCACGCCCTCCGGCCACGCGAGGTAGTCGGCGTAGGTGTGGTGCTGCATGTCGCGAAGTGCCAGGCCCATGGCTGCATCCTCTCCCGGTGCAAGACTCGATGCGCCCGAGTATAGCGCCCGCGCCGCGCCATGATCCGGCCGGGTGCCTCCGGCCCGCAGTGCTCAGCCGCCGAACATCACCTGGCCTTCGACCAGGGTGTAATGCACCTTGCCGGGCAGCTCCAGCCCGAGGAAAGGCGTGTTCTTGCCCTGGCTGCGCAGGTGGTTGCGGGTGATGGCGACGTGGGCGGCGGGGTCGAACACGCAGAGGTCGGCGCGTGCGCCGACCGACAGGTGCCCGGCCTTGGTGATGCCGACGATCTTCGCTGCGTCCGAGGTGATGCGGGCGAGGCCGTCGAGCAGCGGCAGGCCGGCGTCCGCGGCCCACTTCAGGGTCAGTGGCAGGAGCAGCTCGAGGCCGGTGGCGCCCGGTTCGGCTTCTGCGAACGGCGCCTGCTTGCCGTCGTCGTCCACCGGCGTGTGGTCCGAGCACAGCGCGTTGATGCGGCCTTCGGCCAGGCCGCGGGCGAGTGCCTCGCGGTCGCGCTGGCTGCGCAGCGGCGGCACGAGGTGGCAGTTGGCGTTGAAGTAGCCGATGTCCATGTCGCACAGATGGACGTGGTTGATCGACACGTCGCAGCTCACGTCCATGCCGTCGGCGCGGGCCTGTTCGATCAGGGCGAGGCCGGCGGCCGACGACAGGCGGGTGATGTGCAGCCGCGCGCCGGTGATTCTGGCCAGTTCGAGGTAGGTGTACAGCGCCACCGTTTCGGCCGCGACCGGGATCCCGGCCAGGCCGAGGCGGCTGGCGACCTCGCCGTCGTGGGCGTTGCCGCCGCGCGACAGGAAGGGGGAAAGCGGCTGCAGCCAGACGCGGAAGCCGAACGTGGCGGCGTACTGCAGCGCGCGCATCAGCACCGAGGTGTCGATGATGGGGACGTTGGCCTGGCTGAACGCCACGCAGCCGGCCTCGACCAGTTCGGCCATCTCCGACAGGCGCTCGCCCTTCAGGCCCAGCGTCAACGCGCCGACCGGGTAGATGTGGGCGCGGTTGAGCTTCTTTGCGCGGTAGGTGAGCATCTCGACCAGGCCGGGCTCGTCGAGCGCGGGGTCGGTGTCGGGCGGGATCGCCAGGCTGGTGACGCCGCCGGCCATCGCCGCTTCCATCTCGGACTCGAGTGTGGCGCGGTATTCGTAGCCGGGCTCGCGCAGGCGCGCGGCGAGGTCGATGAAGCCGGGGGCGACGACCAGACCGCCGGCGTCGATCGTGCGCTCGGCGGCGAAACCGTCGGGTGCGCGGCCGAGGGCGACGATCTTGCCGCCGGCGATATAGACGTTGTGCACCGCGTCGCTGCGGTTGGCCGGGTCGATGACGCGGCCGTTGGAAATCACGATGTTCATGGGGGAATCCTTGTGCCTGTGCGGTCCGGGGCTCAGTGGCTGCCGAGCATGCTCATGACGGCCATGCGCACGGCGATGCCGAAGGTGACCTGAGGCAGGATCACCGCCTGGGTGCCGTCGGCCACGGCGGAGTCGATCTCGACGCCGCGGTTCATCGGCCCGGGGTGCATCACGATGGCGTCGGGGCGGGCGAGGGCGAGCTTTTCCGCGGTGAGGCCCCAGACCTTGTAGTACTCCTGCGGCGTCGGCAGCAGCGCGCCGTTCATGCGCTCGTTCTGGAGGCGGAGCATCATCACCACGTCGACGTCCCTGAGCCCGGCATGCATGTCGTGGAACACGCGCACGCCCATGCGCTCGACCTCGGTCGGGAGCAAGGTCTTGGGACCGATCACGCGCACTTCGGGCACGCCGAGCGTGGTCAGCGCGGCGATCTGGCTGCGCGCCACGCGCGAGTGCAGGACATCGCCGACGATCGCCACCGTCAACTGGCTGAAGTCCTTCTTGAAGTGGCGGATGGTGTACATGTCGAGCAGGCCCTGGGTCGGGTGCGCGTGGCGCCCGTCGCCGGCGTTGACGACGTGGATGTGGTCGCGCCCGGTGGCCTGCAGGTGCTGCGCGATCAGCACCGGCGCGCCGCTGGCGGCGTGGCGCACGACGAACATGTCGGCCTGCATCGCGCACAGGTTGTCGACGGTGTCGAGCAGGCTCTCGCCCTTGGCTGCGGAGCTGGTGTTGATGTTGAGGTTCACCACGTCGGCCGACAGGCGCTTGGCGGCGATCTCGAACGTGGTGCGGGTGCGCGTCGAGTTCTCGAAGAACAGGTTGAACACGCTCTTGCCGCGCAACAGCGGCAGCTTCTTGACTTCGCGTTCGGCCACTTCGGTGAAGGGCGCGGCGGTGTCGAGGATGGCGGTGAGGATGTCGCGCGGCAGGCCGTCGAGGGTGAGCAGGTGCTGCAGTTCGCCGTGCTGGTTGAGCTGGGGGTTACGCATCGGGCGTGCCTCGGATTCAGCGTTGGGTCTGGGTCAGTTTGAGGGAGAGCCGGCCGTCGTCGTCGCGCTGCAGTTCGAGGGTCTGGTCGCGCGGCAGCGCTTCGGGCAGGGTGTAGGCGCAGTAGCGCGCGGCGATCGGCAGCTCACGGTTGCCGCGGTCGACCAGCACCGCCAGCTCGACCGCGGCCGGGCGGCCGAAGTCGAACAGTTCGTTGAGGGCGGCGCGGGTGGTGCGGCCGGTGTAGAGCACGTCGTCGACCAGGATCACCGGCGTGCCATCGACGTTGAACGGGATGCCGGTGCGCTGGGGACGGGCGTGGAGGCCCTTGCTGGCATAGTCGTCGCGGTAGAAGGAGACGTCGATCGCGCCCAGCGGGGGGACGATGCCCAGCTCGCGGTGGAGGCGTTCGGCCAGCCACAGGCCGCCGGTATGGATGCCGACCAGCGCGGTCTCGGCGGTGAGGTGGGGGCGGATCTGTGCGGCGAGCTGCCGGCACAGGGCTTCGGCATCAAGGTCTGGCATGGCGGCGGGCGTCCAGGAAGGTTTGCAGGATCAGTCGTGCGGCGGCGGCGTCGAGCACCGCCTTGCGTTCGCGCCAGCGCCCGAGGCCGGCGGCGGCGAGCTCGCTGTCGGCGGCGACCGAGCTCAGGCGTTCGTCGATCGGGAATACCGGCAGGCCGAAGCGGCCGTGGAGCTGGTTGGCGAAGCGCCGGCAGCGGGCGCTCAGTTCATGTCCGGTGCCGTCGAGATGGGCGGGAAGGCCGACGACCAGGGCGACGGGGCGCCATTCGGCCAGCAGCCGGGCGATGGCGGTGAAGCGGGCATCGCCCGACGGGGCGTGGATCGTGGTCAGTGCGCTGGCGAGTCCGGTCTCGAGCTCGCCGGTGGCGACGCCGATGCGGGCCAGGCCGAAGTCGAAACCGAGCACGGTACCGCGCGCGGGCAGGGCGGCGGGGCGGGGTGGGGCGGAAAGGCTGGCGGCTGCGGCCGCATCACGCATGCCCGGCGACCTCGCTGAGGTTGGCGAAATCGACTCCCAGCTTCTGCATCGCGGCGGCCAGGCGCTCTTCCGGGGGCAGCCCGAAGAGGATCGCCAGGTCGGCCGGCACGGTCAGCCAGGCGTTGTCCATCAGCTCCTGCTCGAGCTGGCCGGCGGCCCAGCCGGCGTAGCCGAGCGTGACCAGGACGTCCTTCGGCTCGCCGCCGGCGCCGATTGCCTGGAGCACGTCGCGGCTGCTGGTGAGGCCGACTTCGTCGGTCACTTTCAGCGTCGAATGCCATTCGCCGATCGGGCGATGCAGCACGAAACCGCGGTCGGTCTGTACCGGACCGCCGAAATATACCGGCTGGCCGGCGAAACCCGGGGCTTCCAGCGGCAGCTCGATGCGCTCGAACAGGGCGGCCAAGGTCATGTCGATCGGCCGGTTGATGATCAGGCCGAGGGCTCCCTGATCGTTGTGTTCGGCGATGTAGGTGAGCGTGCGCGCGAAGTGGGGATCGGCCATGTTGGGCATGGCGATCAGGAAATGGTGGGTGAAGTTGGCCGTCGGCGTATCCATGGCGGCGATTTTACGCCCATCGCCTGTCTTGTTGGGGATGAGCTGTACGATTCCGCGCCGGTGCTGGCAGGATAACGGGCATGCCTGCCGGCGCGGATGGAGCCCGACGCCGCCGCCTCGCCCCTGAAGCTCGTCCCCGTTCGGTGTCCGCCATGCTTTCCGCCCTCGTCTGGTTTCGCCGCGATCTGCGCCATTTCGACCATGCCGCGCTCCACCATGCGCTGCAGCGGGCCGGGCGCGTGCATTGTGCGTTCGTGTTCGACCGCGGGATCCTCGACGCGCTGCCGGCGCGCCGGGATCGCCGGGTCGAATTCATCCATGCCAGCGTGGTCGAGCTCGACCAGGCGCTCGACGCCCTGTCGCGCCGGGCCGGCGGCAGCGGCAGCGGGCTGTGGGTGCGCCACGGCCGCGCCGAGGAGGTCGTGCCGCGGCTCGCCGCCGCGCTCGGCGTCGATGCGGTCTTCGCCAACCGCGATTACGAGCCGGCGGCGATCGAGCGCGACAGCCGGGTGGCGCAGCGTCTGGCGGAGCAGGGAATCGGCTTCGTCGACTTCAAGGACCAGGTGGTGTTCGAACGCGACGAAGTGCTGACCCGGGACGGCAGGCCTTTCAGCGTGTTCACGCCGTACCGGAGCGCGTGGCTGAAGCGGCTCGGCGCCGATGCCGAGGCGCTGCGTGCCTGGCGTATCGACGAGCGCGCCGGCCGGCTCGCGCCGAAAGCGCCGGGCGAGCGTATCCCCGCCCTCGCCGAGATCGGTTTCGAGCCGGCCGGCCGGTCCGAACGGGCGCTGCCGGCGGGCATGCACGGCGGGCGTGCGCTGTTCGAGGACTTCGCCGCACGCCTCGACCGTTACCACCATGCGCGCGACTTCCCGGCGCTGAAGGGGGTCAGCTACCTGTCGACCCACCTGCGCTTCGGCACGGTATCGATCCGCGAGCTCGCCGCCTTCGCCCGCGGCAATGGCAGCGAGGGCGCGATGGCCTGGCTGTCCGAGCTGATCTGGCGTGACTTCTACCACATGATCCTGTGGCATCACCCGCAGGTGGTGACGCGCTGCTTCCGGCCGGAATGTGAGCGGTTGCGCTGGGACGAGGCGCCCGAGCTGCTGGCCGCCTGGTGCGAGGCGCGCACCGGCTATCCGATCGTCGATGCGGCGATGCGCCAGCTCGAGCAGAGCGGCTACATGCACAACCGCCTGCGCATGATCGCCGCGTCCTTCCTGGTGAAGGATCTGGGCATCCACTGGCGCCTCGGTGAGCGTCATTTCGCCGCACGGCTCAACGACTACGACCTCGCCGCCAACAACGGCGGCTGGCAGTGGGCGGCGTCCACCGGCTGCGATGCGCAGCCCTGGTTCCGCATCTTCAACCCGGTGACGCAGTCGCAGCGCTTCGACCCGGAGGGGCGCTTCATCCGCCGCTACCTGCCCGAACTGGCGTTGGTGCCGGACCGGTTCCTGCATGCACCGTGGACCCTGGACGCCGCGGCGCAGCGTGCCGCCGGGGTCCGGATCGGGATCGACTACCCGGCGCCGGTGGTCGACCATGCGCAGGCGCGGCTGCGCACCCTGGCCCGCTTCGGGGTGTTGAAAACCTGAGCCGGGAAAGGCGGAACCGGGGCCGCTTCGCGGTAAAGTAGGCCCTTCGGGGGCGCTGCCGCGCGACTGCGCAGTGCGTCTCGAGAGGCACTTCCCGGGCGCGCGCCAGCGGTGCGGCGCGTTGCCGTTCTTCTTTCTCCCGCCCTGCTTCCGGTCCTGTTCCTGCGCCTATCCCATGTCCGAGCTTCCGTCCTCCGAACCGTCCTTCGACTTCGACCGCCTCATCGACCGCCGCAGCCAGCCGGGCGAGAAGTGGGGCCGTTATGCCGGCCGCGACGTGCTGCCGCTGTGGGTGGCGGACATGGATTTCGCCGCGCCGCCGGCCGTGGCCGCGGCCCTGCATGCGCGCATCGACCACGGCGTGTTCGGCTACACCGACCCCTGGCCGTCGCTCGAAGCCGCCGTGGTCGAGGGACTGTGGCGCGATCACCGCTGGGCGATCGAGGCCGACTGGCTGGTGTGGCTGCCGGGCGTGGTCACCGGCTTCAACCTCGCCTGCGGCCTGGCCGGCGAGGCCGGGGACGGGGTGCTGACCGCGACCCCGGTCTATCCGCCTTTTCTCGCCGCCCCCGGCCATGCCGGGCGCGTCCTCCAGCGCTGCGAACTGGTGCTGCGCGACAGGCGCTGGGAGTGGGACTGGGCGGCGCTGGAGGCGGCGCGGACCGCGCGTAGCCGGCTGCTGCTGCTGTGCAGCCCGCACAACCCGGTGGGCCGGGTGTTCGACGACGGCGAGTTGCGGCGCCTGGCGCAGTTCGCCGAGCGCCACGATCTGCTGATCTGCGCCGACGAGATCCATTGCGGGCTGGTGCTCGACGAGGGGCGTGTCCACCGCCCGATCGCCGCCCTCGACGAGGCCGTGGCGCGGCGCACGATCACCCTGATGGCGCCGTCCAAGACCTGGAACATTCCGGCCCTGTACTGCGCCTTCGCGGTGATTCCCGACGCCGCGCTGCGCCGCCGCTACCGCCAGGCGATGCGCGGCATCGTGCCTCACGTCAACGTGCTCGGCATGGTCGCGGCGGAGGCGGCCTACCGCCATGGCGACGCCTGGCGGCGGGCCCTGCTCGACTACCTGCGCGGCAACCGCGACCGCGTCCTCGCCGCGGTGGCGGCGATGCCGGGCCTGGAAATGGCCGTGCCCGAGGCCACCTACCTGGGCTGGATTGACTGCCGCGCGCTGATCGCCGCGCGCGGCGTCGACGACCCGGCGGCCTTCTTCGAGGCGGCCGGCGTCGGCCTGTCGGACGGCGCCGCCTTCGGCGCACCGGGCTTCGTCCGGATCAACTTCGGTTGTCCGCGCGCGACGCTGGACGAGGCCCTGGCGCGCATGGCCGGCGCGCTGCAGGGCTGAAGGCGCGCGCGCGGGGCGGCGTTGAGGGCCCGCGCCGCTCGGTCAGAGTTCGACCAGGTCGAAATCTTCCTTGCGCGCGTGGCACTCGGGGCAGGTCCAGGTGGAGGGAAGCTCTTCCCAGCGCGTGCCGGGGGCGATGCCTTCCTCGGGGAGGCCGGCGGCTTCGTCGTAAATGAAGCCGCAGATCGCGCACATATAGGTTCGGTAGGGCTGGTCCGCCATGTTTCGACCTGACTTGGGGGTAGAATCCGCTCGATCTTAACCCGAGCCCGCTCCCGCGGCGTCCCTCCCGCAGCGTCCATTTGCCGCCGCAGGCCGCGCGGCGCCTTCCCTGCCATGCCGATCGAGATTCCGGACACTCCGCCTGCCGTGCTGTGCCTTTCCGCCGGAGACGCCACCGCCGGCGGCGGGCTGGCCTCCGACGTGCTGACCCTGGGCAGCATGGGCTGCCATCCGCTGCCGGTGCAGACCGCGGCGCTGGTGCGCGACACCCGGGGGATCGATGAAGTGTGGCCGGCCGAGCCGGAGCTGCTGGTGCTCCAGACGCGCACGGTGCTCGAAGACATCCCGGTACGGGCGTTCAAGCTCGGCTTTTGCGGCAGCGTGGAAAACATCGCCGCGATCGCCGAAATCCTCTCCGACTACCCCGAGGTGCCGCTGGTGGTTGAGCCGGCCCTCCATGCGGCGCTGCTGCTCGGCGATGCGGGCGACGAAATCGCGGTCGCGCTGGCCGAGCTGATCCTGCCTCAGACCACGCTGCTGGTGGCCGACCGCCGCGAGCTGTGCATGCTCGCCGGCGTTGCCGACGACGACATGGACGAGGGCGCGGGCGAAGGCGCTGAGGAGGACGCCGAAGAGGATGACGGTGGCGTGCCGGCGGGGGCGGGAGAACTCGACGAAGCGCTCGCCCGCCTGCTCGGTGCGGGGGCCGAGTTCATCCTCCTCACCGGCGGCAGCGAGCACGGTCCGCAGTGCGTCGACACCTTGTTCAGCGATGCCGGCGTGGTGCGCACCGATGCCTGGCCGCGCCTGTCGGGACGCTTCCTCGGCGCGGGGGCGACGCTGGGGGCCGCGGCCGCGGCCGCGCTGGCCCATGGCATGGCCCTCCCCGAAGCGGTGCGCGAAGCGCAGGAATTCACCCAGCAGACCTTGCGCCATGCCTACCGCGTCGGCATGGGCCGGGCGCTGCCCGACCGCTTCTTCTGGGCGCGCGGCAAGGGCGACGAGGATGCCTGAGCACACTGCTGCGCTGCAGCGCGGCCTGTACGCCCTGACCCCCGACGAGGCCGATACCGCCCGCCTGCTGGCTCGGGCCGAGCAGGTTCTGGAGGGACGCCCGGCCTTGTTCCAGTACCGCAACAAGACCGCCCCGGCGGCCTTGCGCCGGGTGCAGGCGCGTGCCCTGCAGGCCCTGTGCAGGGCGGCGGGCGTGCCCTTCATCATCAACGACGATCTCGCCCTCGCGCTTGAACTCGGCGCCGACGGTGCCCATCTCGGGCGCGAAGACGGCCCGCCGGCGGCGGCGCGCGCGGCGCTCGGCCGCGGGCGCATCCTCGGCCTCACCTGCTATGCCGACTGGACGCGCGCCGCCGAAGGGGCCGCGGCCGGGGCCGACTACCTCGCTTTCGGCGCGATGTTCCCGTCGGTGAGCAAGCCGCACGCGCCGCCGGCGCCGTTCGCCCTGCTCGCGCGCGCGAAGCAGGAATTCGGCCTGCCGGTGGCGGCGATCGGCGGCATCACGCTCGCCAATGCCGGCGCGCTGGTGGCCGCGGGGGCCGACCTGCTGGCGGTGATCAGCGATGTCTTTGGCGCCGAAGATCCGGCCCTGCGCGCGGTGTCCTATCGCGCCTTGTTCTGAGCTTCGCTGACGGCGCCTGCCTGGCGGGCGCCGGGTGGCGGCCCGGGCCGGGTGACGGTGGCGCTCGCCGCGACGGTGGTGGAGGGCGGCGGTTTTGCCGTCGTCCTTGATCTGCAAGGCTGGACCCTGGCGCACCGGGGACGCGACAATGCGGCTTTTCGCCCGCACAGCAGGAAGCCCACGTCATGAACAGCCGCAACGAAGCCCTTTTCCAGCGCGCCCAGCGCAGCATTCCCGGTGGCGTCAATTCGCCCGTCCGTGCATTCCGCTCGGTCGGCGGCACGCCGCGCTTCATCGAGCGTGCCGAAGGGGCCCGCGTGTGGGATGCCGACGGCAAGGCCTACATCGACTACGTCGGCTCCTGGGGGCCGGCGATCACCGGTCACGCCCATCCGGCGATCGTCGACGCGGTGCGCGCGGCGGCGTTGAAGGGCCTGTCCTTCGGCGCGCCGACCGAGGCCGAGGTGGAGATGGCCGAGCTCATCTGCGCGCTGCTGCCCTCGGTCGATATGGTGCGCCTGGTCAGCTCCGGCACCGAGGCGACGATGAGCGCGATCCGCCTCGCGCGCGGCTTCACCGGGCGCGACGCGATCGTCAAGTTCGAGGGCTGCTACCACGGCCATGCCGACAGCCTGCTGGTGAAGGCCGGCTCGGGCCTGCTCACGTTCGGCAACCCGTCTTCGGGCGGCGTGCCGGCGGACTTCGCCAAGCACACCATCGTCCTCGACTACAACGACCTGCAGCAGGTCGAGGACGTGTTCAAGGCGCGCGGCGGTGAAATCGCCGCGGTCATCGTCGAGCCGGTGGCGGGCAACATGAACCTGGTGAAGCCGCGCCCGGGCTTCCTCGAAGGCCTGCGCCGGATCTGCACGCAGTACGGCGCGGTGCTGATTTTCGACGAAGTGATGACCGGGTTCCGGGTCGGCCCGCAGGGCGTGCAGGGGCTGTACGGGATCACCCCCGACCTGACCACGCTCGGCAAGGTGATCGGCGGCGGCATGCCGGTGGGGGCGTTCGGCGGGCGGCGCGAGATCATGCAGAAGATCGCCCCGCTGGGCACGGTCTACCAGGCGGGAACGCTGTCGGGCAGCCCGGTGGCGGTGGCGGCGGGGCTGGTCTCGCTGCAGCTGACGCGCGCGCCCGGCTTCTACGACGCGCTCGCGGCGCGCACCCGGCGCCTCGTCGACGGCCTGTCGGCGGCAGCCCGGGAGGCGGGAGTCACTTTTGCGGCGGATGCGGTGGGCGGCATGTTCGGGGTCTATTTTGCCGCTACGGTGCCGGCCTCCTTCGCCGACGTGATGGCCTCGGAGCAGGCTCGCTTCAACCGCTTCTTCCACGCCATGCTGGATGCCGGCCACTACTTCGCGCCCTCGGCGTTCGAGGCCGGCTTCGTGTCGGCGGCGCACGGCGAGGCCGAGATCGATGCCACCGTGGCGGCGGCGCGCGAGGTCTTTGCGCAGCTGGGGTAAGAAAGGCGGGAGGCCCGCGGGGCGGGGCCATCCCCCGCCTCGCCCCGCGCTCACAGCAGGAACAGCGTCGCCAGGCCGAGGAAGATGAAGAAGCCGCCCGAGTCGGTGAGCGCGGTGATCATCACCGAACCGCCGAGCGCCGGGTCGGCGCCCAGGCGCTGGCGCAGCATCGGGATCAGCACGCCGGCGCTGGCCGCGAGCAGCAGGTTCAGCGTCATCGCCGCGGTCATCACCGCGCCGAGCTGGAGGTTGCCGTACAGCCACCACGCGAGCACGCCGAGCAGCCCGCCCCACACCAGGCCGTTGATCAGGGCGACGCCGAGTTCCTTCTTCAGCAGGCGGTTCATCGCCGACTGTTCGACCTGGCCCATCGCGATCGCGCGCACGATCATGGTGATCGTCTGGTTGCCGGAGTTGCCGCCGATGCCGGCGACGATCGGCATCAGCGCGGCCAGCGCGACGAGCTTCTCGATCGAGCCTTCGAAGGCGCCGATCACGCGCGAGGCGATGAAGGCGGTGACCAGATTCACCGCCAGCCAGGCCCAGCGGTTTTTCACCGAGCTCCACACCGAGGCGAAGATGTCTTCTTCTTCGCGCAGGCCGGCGTTGCTGAGGATTTCGGCTTCGGACTCCTCGCGGATGAAGTCCACGACGTCGGCGACGGTGAGGCGGCCGATCACCCGCTTTTCACTGTCGACCACCGGCGCCGACACCAGGTCGTAGCGCTCGAAGGCCTGCGCGGCGTCGTCGGCCTCGTCCTCCGGAGTGAAGCTGATCACCGGCTCGCGGCGCATGACTTCCGAGACTTCGAGCTCGGGGTCGCTGATCAGCAGGGTTTCCAGGGTCAGGATGCCCTTCAGGTGCTCTTCGCGGTCGACGACGAAGAGCTTGTCGGTGTGGTCGGGCAGTTCGTCGAAGCGGCGCAGGTAGCGCAGCACGACTTCGAGGCTGACGTCCTCGCGCACCGTGACCATGTCGAAGTCCATCAGCGCGCCGACCGAGTCCTCGGGGTAGGACATCGCCGCGCGCAGCTGCTCGCGCCCTTCGCTGTCGAGCGACTGGAAGACGTCCTGGATGATCTCGGGCGGCAGGTCGGGGGCGAGGTCGGCGAGCTCGTCGGCGTCGAGCGATTCCGCCGCGGCCTTGAGCTCGTCCGGCGCCATCGTCTCGATCAGCGATTCGCGCACCGCGTCGGAGACTTCGAGTAGGATCTCGCCGTCGCGCTCGGCCTTCACCAGGTCCCACACGTACAGGCGCTCGTCGCGCGGCAGGGACTCGAGGATGAAGGCGATGTCGGCCGGGTGGAGGGTGTCGAGCTTGGTGCGCAGCGCGGACTCGTGCTGCTTGTGGACGAGATTCTCGACCAGCTCGTGGCGCGGCATGTCCTGGCGATGGACCAGCTCTTCCACCACTTTCTGGCGTGCGAGCAGTTCCTGCACTTCGCGCAGGTGATGCTGGACGTCGTCGGGGTGAAGCTCTTCGGGCTGGGTCATCGCACGGGCCGTCGGCGGGAGGCGGGAAGGGCGAATTCTACGGGCTCGATACGGTGCCGGCGACCCTGATCGTGTGACCGGCGGTGAATTTCACCCGCCGCCCGGCTCAGGGGACTTCGGAGTAGGCCATGCGCTGCTGCACGCGTGCGGCGTGGGCCGCGAGGCGGGGACCGAAGGATCGTTCGTAGCGCCGCGGGTTGGGCAGCATCACCGCCAGCCGCGCGGCTTCGGCGGGGCCGAGCTGCGCCGCGGAGCGTGCGTAGTAATGCCGCGCGGCGGCTTCGGCGCCGAACACACCGTCGCCCCATTCGGCGACGTTCAGGTAAACCTCGAGGATGCGGCGTTTGCTCCAGAGCTGTTCGATCATCAGCGTGATCACCGCTTCCTGGCCTTTGCGCAGCCAGCTGCGCGATGGCGACAGGAACAGGTTCTTGGCCAGCTGCTGGCTGATCGTCGAGCCACCGGCGGTGGTGCGCCCGCGTTCGGCGTTGCGTTCGAGCGCGCGGCGGATGCCTTCCCAGTCGAAGCCCTGGTGGTCGAGGAAGCGGTCGTCCTCGGCGGCGACCACGGCGCGTTTCAGGTGGATGGAGATGCGCTCGTACGGAACCCACTGCTGCTGCAGGCGGGCATCCGGGTCGTGCGTGCGCAGTTCGGCGAGACGCATGCGCATGAAGCTGGTGTCGCCGGGGTCGAAACGGCTCCACCAGACCACCTGGGTCAGCAGCACGGCCTGCCAGAACAGCACCAGCAACGCGGCGGCGAGCAGGCCTCGGCCGAGCCAGCCCGACCACCGCCGCGGGCGCGCGGCAGCGGCCAGCCGGCGCAGGAGGTGCCGCAGTTCAGCTCGCATCGATCAGGCGGCGCAGCGCGGCGAGCACCGGTGCGCTGTCCGGGCGGAGGCCCCGCCACAGGGCGAAGCTCTCCGCCGCCTGTTCGACCAGCATCCCCAGGCCGTCGGCGACGCGCATCGCGCCATCGGCGTGCGCGGCGCGCATGAAAGGGGTGTCGCCGCGGCCGTACATCATGTCGTAGGCGAGCGCGCCTTCGGCATACACGCCGGGTGGCAGCGGTGGCAGCTCGCCGGCGAGACTGGCGGCCGTGGCGTTGATGATGAGATCGAAGCGCTCGCCGGCGAGTTCGTTGAAGGTGCAGGCGTCGAGCGGAACGCCCGCGGCGTGCCCGGCGAACCGCCCGGCCAGCTCGCGGGCCTTGCTCACGGTACGGTTGGCGATGGTGAGGGCGGCGGGGCGGCTGTCGAGCAGGGGCAGCAGCGCGCCGCGCGTGGCGCCGCCTGCGCCCAGCAGCAGGATGCGCCGCCCGGCCGGTGCGCAGCCGAGATTTGCGCTCAGATCGCGTACGAGGCCGGCGCCGTCGGTGTTGTCGCCGAGAATCCCGGCCTCGTCGAAGGCGAGCGTATTGACCGCGCCGGCCGCTTCGGCACGCGGCGTGCGGCGGTCGGCGAGGGCGTAGGCTTCGAGCTTGAACGGGACGGTGACGTTCATGCCGCGCCCGCCGGCGGCGCGGAAGGCGTGCACGCTGGCGGCGAAGCCGTCGAGCGGGCCGAGCAGGGCTTCGTAATGGAGCGCTTGCCCGGTCTGGCGAGCGAAGGCAGCGTGAATCCAGGGAGATTTGCTGTGGGCGATCGGGTTGCCGATGACGGCGTAGCGGTCCATGCGGGAGGTCTCAGTTGGCCCGGAGCTGGTCGCTGCCGGTGAAGCTCCAGGTGCGGGTGATTTCGATCAGCTCGTAATCCTTGCGGATGTCGGGCGGGAACGCGGCGTAGGGGGCGGCCAGGCGGACGATGCGTACGGCAGCGTCGTCGAGGACCTTGTGCCCGGAACTGCGCTGGACATGGACCTCGGCGACCGCGCCGTCGGCGCGGATCGTCACCGCCAGCAGCAGGTTGCCGTAGAGTTTGCCGCGCGCGGCTTCGGGGTAGTTCAGCGCACCGACGCGCTCGACTTTCAGGCGCCAGTCCTCGATGTAGCGCGCGAAGCGGTATTCCTGCGCCCGCGAACCGATGAACTTCTTGCGCGGCAGCTTGGCCAGATCCTGCAGCGAATGATCGACGGTGGCTTCGAGGCGGGCGACGGCCGCGGCGCTGTCGAGCAGGTCCAGCCCGCTGACGGCAGGCTTCGGTTTCGCCACGGGGAGCGGCGGTGGTTCGCTCCGCTGCGGCGCGGTCGCGACCCGGGCCGCCGCCGTGTCGCGGGTGAGGGCCGGTTTCGGCGCGCGCGCGGGCTCGGGAGCGCGGCGCCTGGCTTCCGCCAGCGCATCGCCGTTGTGGCGCGCGGGCTGGGGGGTCAGGGGTGTGCTCGGGCGGACGTCCTGCGCGGTGCTGCCGCCGCCGTCGAGGTTCGTCTGGGCGAGGACTTCGGCCTTCTCCGCGGGGCGGGCGTGGCGGGCATTGACCAGCACCACTTCCAGGCCCCGGTCGCGCACCGTTGCAGCCTCGGGCAGGCGGAAGCGCACGCTCAGGAGCAGGCCGTGGAGGGCGAGCGAGAGGGCGAAGGCCGTCACCAGTAGCGCCCGGCCGCGCGGGTGCGGGCAGCACCCTCCGCTCCGGCCCCGTGCCGCGGTGGCGAACTGCGGATCGGCGGCCCGTTCCATCGGCGCTCAGGCGAAACCGAATCCGGGCTCGGTGACGGTTTCCGGGTCGGGTTCGGACAAGGTCCGCACGAAGCGGGCGTCGACGTCGACGTCGAGCAGGTCGGTACGCTCGACGACCAGGCGCACCCGGCTGCCGGGCATCTGCAGCGGCATCGAGGGCACGCGGAAGACGAGCGGGATTTCGCTCAGACGGACGACGTTCTCGCGCAGCACGGTGGCTTCGACTTCGCCGCGGCCATGCTGGCGCAGCCAGCGCAGGCACCAGTAGCGCTCCATGCCGCGCTGGAACTCGGCGTATTCGGCGTAGGTGAGCTCGAAGTCGCGCATCGCCGCCATCAGCTCGGCCGATTTCGGCGCGAAAGCCGGTTCGCGGGCCTGCAGCACGGAAACGATCTGCCACTGGTTGACCAGATCCACGTAGCGCCGCAGCGGCGAGCTCGACCACGCGTAGCAGTCCACGCCGAGGCCCTCGTGGGGCGCGGCGACCGTGGTCATGCGCACCTTGCCGCCGCCCTGGGCGCGGTACAGGCCGGGCACGCCGGCGGCGTCGAGCAGTTTTCCCCAGGTCATGTTGGCGTGGATCATCAGCTCGGCGACCAGCTTGTCCATCGGTGAGCCGCGCGAGCGCCGGCCGATGCTGATCCGGCCGGGGCCGTCGGCGGTGTCCTCGGTCCAGTCCACGCTGAAGCTGTAGTCGATGCGGTCCTCGTTGCCTGCAGCCTTGCCGCGTCCGGCCTCGAGGATGGTGGCCAGGTCCCACAGCAGGGTCAGCTCGCGCTTCCAGGCGAAATCGGGGCCGTCGCCATGCACGGTGTCGTCGTTGAACAGCGGTTCGATGTCGTGGTGGCGCAGGTTGGCGACGATGGGCACTAGCTCGACCCGGCTTTCTTCGCCGACGATCGCCAGCCCGGGGGTGAGATCGAGGTACAGCGACACCGCCGGGCAGTCGCGCCCTTCGGTGAGGGTGAAGGTGTGCACGACTTCGTCGGGCAGCATGGTGATCTTGTTGCCCGGCATGTACACCGTCGACAGACGGCGACGGGCGATCGTGTCGAGCGCCGAGCCGCGGGCGAAACCGAGCGCCGGGGCGGCGATGTGGATGCCGATGCGCCAGCCGCCCTCGGCACGCGGCGTTACCGAGAAGGCGTCGTCGATCTCGGTGGTGGAGGCGTCGTCGATCGAGAACGCGGCGACGTCCGCGCGCGGCAGCGCGGTGGGCGGCACGGGCGCGTCGAAGGCGGGGAAGGTCACGCCTTCGGGGAAATGCTCGAAGAGGAAGCGGTTGTAGTGGAAGTCGTAGCTCGAGGCGAGCGCACCGCAGGCGAGCAGCAGGCGCGCCGCCGACAGCCCGCTGTCGACGCAGGCGGCTTCGAGCGCCTTGACTTCCGGGCGGTTGCGGTCGGGACGGTAGAGCGCCTGCGGCAGCAGGGCGGCGAGTTCGGGCGGCAGGCGGCCGGCGACCAGCTCGGCGCGCATGTGCTCGATTGCCGCTGCCTGCTGGCGCTTCTTTTCCAGGCCGGCGAGCGCGGCCTGGAGGATCTCGGCCGGCGCCTTGCGGAACCGCCCCCGGCCCTTGCGGTGGAACCAGATCGGCGCCGAATGCAGGCGCAGCAGCACGGCGGCGGATTCGACCGCGGTCGGGCTGTGGCCCTGGTATTCGGCGGCGAAGTCGGTGAACGCGAACTCGTCGTCGCCGCACACTTCCCACAGGAACTCGACGTCGAGCTCCTCGGCGCCGGCTTCGGCGCGGGCGAGCAGTTCCGCCGGCGCGGGCTCGCGGAATTCGAGCAGGATATGGGCGCGCTTGAGCTTCACCCGCTTGCCGTGGGTGTTCTCGATCTGCAGCGTGGCATCGTTATCGGCGAGGACGGTGCCGGCCTTGAAGGCGCCGTCCTCTTCATACAGCACGAACATCGGCATCCGCCTGGTGAAGTCAAGCGCGCTAGTTTACTGGATTCGGCCCCCGGCTCCGAAACCGATTCGATATCGGCGGCGGGGCAATGTCTCTCGGGGTTTTTCCGGCAGCGGCCCGGGACGCCTCCGCCGGGGCGGCGGGGGCGCTCCTGCGGAGTCATCGGTCGGCCGTCGTGTCCGCTCCGGCGAACTCGATCACCGCGTCGAGGTAGTCGTTCCAGCGCGAGAAGCCGTGGTCGCCGCCGTCGAGCACGGTCTGCCGGGCGCCGGCGTATTTTTCCACCGCATGGCGGTAGTCGAGCACTTCGTCGCCGGTTTCCACCAGCAGCCAGTAGCGCTGCGGGCGGGAGATGCGGGGCACTTCGAGGGCGCGGGTTTCGTCGATGTGGCGGCGCTCGAACGTGAAGCGCTCGCCGGTGTACAGATTGGCCTGGGGGCCGAGGTAGCGTTCCAGCGACAGCGGTGCGACCACCGCCGGATTGACCAGTACGGCGCGCAGGCCGTGGCGCTCGGCGAGCCAGGTGGCGTAGTAGCCGCCGAGCGAGCTGCCGACCACGGTCGGCTGCCGGCCGGCGGCGAGGCTGCGCCGGATCGCCTGTTCGGCGAGCGCGACCGCGGCGCGTGGGGACACCGGCAGCTGTTCGCACCAGAACCGTTCGGCGAGGCCGCGCTCGGCCATGCGTGCGCGCAGGGCGGTGGCTTTGAGCGAGGCCGGGGCGGAGCAGAAGCCGTGCAGGTAGACGATCATCGGAGGCCGGCTCAGGGTTCGGACCACGCCACCCAGCCGAACTGCCAGGTCGCGAGCACGAACAGGCCGAAAGCGATGCGGTACCAGGCGAAGGCGATGAAGGTGTGGTTGGAGATGAAGCGGATGAAGCTTTTCACCGCCCACATCGCGGCGGCGAAGGAGGCGATGAAGCCGACGGCGAACACCGGCAGATCCTCGAGCCGCAGCAGCGCCCAGTTCTTGTACAGGTCGTAGGCGGTGGCGGCGAACATCGTCGGGATGGCGAGGAAGAACGAGAACTCGGTCGCGGTCTTGCGCGACAGGCCGAAAATCAGCCCGCCCATGATCGTCGCCCCCGAGCGTGAGGTGCCCGGAATCATCGCCAGCGCCTGGGCGAAGCCGACCTTCAGCGCATCCGTCCAGCGCATCTCGTCGACCGCATTCAGGCGCGGATGGTAGCTGCGTTTTTCCACGTAGAGGATCACCAGGCCGCCGGCCACCAGGGCGCTGGCGACGGTGATCGGGTTGAACAGCAGCCCCTTGATCGTGGAATGGAACATCAGCCCGAGGACCGCGGCGGGCAGGAAGCCGACGAACAGCAGGCCGACGAAGCGGCGCGCGCTGCGCTCGGCGGGCAGCCCGGCGGCGACGGCGACCAGCTTGTCGCGGTAGTCCCAGCACACGGCGAGGATGGCGGCAAGCTGGATGACGATCTTGAACACCTTGCTGGTGCCGTCGGTGTAGCCGAGCAGGTCGCCGACGATGATCAGGTGGCCGGTGGACGAGACCGGGAGGAATTCGGTGAGGCCTTCGATGATGCCGAGGACGAGGGCGATGAGGAGAAGGGAGAAATCCATGCGGCGGAGGGGTCCGACAGATTGGGAAGAGGCAGCGCCGGGCGGCCGGTGTCGGCGACGACGCTGTGACACGGGGGCGTTGTGACGCGGAGGGCGGGATTATAGCGGGCGGGGTGTGCGCCGCCGTCGCCGCAGCCGGGGGGGGGGCCGTCGAGGAGTCAGAGGTCGGCCTGAAGCTCGGACCACCAGCGCAGGACCGCGTCCACGTCGGGCGGCAGCAGGGTGCAGTCGCCGCCGGTGAATTCCTTCCATTCGGCGAGGAAGCGCTCGCCCACCGCGGTGAGCAGCGGCACGCCGGCGAGCACGGCTTCGCCCATTTCGTCGCGCAGGCCGGCACCGAACGCCTCCTGGGCGCCGAACTTGTTGATGACGATGAGATGGACGCCGCGCGCGATCGCACCGCGCACTGCGACCGAGCCGCGCGCCAGAGCGTCGGGGTCCACCCGGCACGACACCGAACCGCGGCCCAGCTCCTGCGACAGCGGAATGCTTTCGCCGGTCTCGAGGTTCTCGAGCTGCATCGCGCAGGGGTCTTCTTCGATGATGTTGGTGACGTCGTGCTGGAGCACTCCGCCGAGCTTCACGCCACGCTCGCCGAGGGCGCGGGTGGCGCGGGCGAGCAGGGCTTCGATGTGGTCGGTGGGCTTGTAGACGACGGCGGCGATCGGATGGACAGGCATGGTCGGACTCTTCGAGGCGTTGGCGCGTATTGTCGCACTGCCGCGCCGACAAGGGGATAATGCGCGCCCAACCGAGCCGAATGCGAATCCATGAGGGCTGAACCCCAGGGCGCCGCCCGCCCGTCCCGACTCCCCACCCTTGACGACTGCCTGAGCGCGGATCGCCCCCGCCTGCGCCGGCTGGCGCGCGAGCTGGGCCGCGGTGCGCGCTCCGGCGGAGAGCGTCCGGCCCGCCTGCAGGCCGATTACGAGGCCCTCCTCGCGCGTTCCCGCGCAGCCTTCGCCGCGCGCCGCGCCGCGCTGCCGGTGCCCGAGTTCCCGCCCGAGTTGCCGGTGTCGGCGCGTCGCGACGAGATCGCCGCCGCGCTCGCCGCGCACCAGGTGCTGATCGTCTGTGGCGAGACCGGCTCGGGCAAGACCACCCAGCTGCCCAAGATCGCGATGACCCTCGGGCGCGGCGTCGCCGGTCTCATCGGCCACACTCAGCCGCGCCGGCTGGCGGCGCGCGCGACCGCGAGCCGCATCGCCCAGGAACTCGCCACCCCGCTCGGCCAGGCGGTCGGCTACAAGATCCGGTTTACCGACAAGATCGGCCCGGCGAGCTACGTCAAGCTGATGACCGACGGCATCCTGCTCGCCGAAACCCAGACCGATCCGCTGCTCGCCGCCTACGACACGCTGATCATCGACGAGGCCCACGAGCGCAGTCTCAACATCGATTTCCTCCTCGGCTACCTGAAGACGCTGCTGCCGCGCCGGCCCGACCTCAAAGTGGTGGTGACTTCGGCGACGCTCGATGCGGAGCGTTTCGCCCAGCATTTCGCCGATGCCGCCGGGAACCCGGCGCCGGTGATCGAGGTGTCCGGCCGGCTCTATCCGATCGAGCTGCGCTACCGCCCGGTGGCGGGCGAGGAGGGCGAGCCCGCCGCCGTGGCGCGGAAGGGCCGGGGCCGCGACCTGATGGACGCGCTCGTCGATGCGGTCGACGAGGCCCAGCGCTGCGGGCCGGGTGACGTGCTGGTGTTCCTGCCCGGCGAGCGCGAGATCCGTGAAGCGGCCGAGGCGCTGAGGAAGGCCCAGCACCTGCCCGGCACCGAGATCCTGCCGCTGTTCGCACGCCAGTCGGCGCAGGAGCAGGCGCGGGTGTTCTCGCCCTCGAACGGGCGTCGGGTGGTGTTGTCGACCAACGTCGCCGAGACTTCGCTGACTGTGCCCGGCATCCGTTACGTGGTCGATACCGGGCTGGCACGGGTCAAGCGCTACTCGCCGCGCAACAAGGTCGAGCAGCTGCAGATCGAGAAGATCGCGCAGGCGGCGGCGCAGCAGCGCGCCGGGCGTTGCGGCCGGGTCATGGACGGGATCTGCCTGCGCCTCTACGACGAGGACGATTTCAATCGCCGCCCGGCGCACACCGACCCCGAGATCCTGCGCTCCTCGCTCGCCGGGGTGATCCTGCGCATGAAGGCGCTCCGGCTCGGGGCGGTGGAGGATTTCCCCTTCATCGATGCGCCGGGTTCGCGCCTGATCGGCGACGGCTATGCCTTGCTCGCCGAACTCGGCGCGGTGAGTGACGACGATGAACGCAAGCTCACGCCGACCGGCGTCGAACTCGCCAGGCTGCCGCTCGACCCCCGCATCGGCCGCATGATCCTCGCGGCGCGCGACCGCGGCGCGCTCGCCGAAGTGCTGGTGATCGCCGCCGCGCTGTCGGTACAGGATCCGCGCGAGCGCCCGCAGGACAGTCCGGGTGCGGCCGACCAGGCGCACGCGAAGTTCCGCGGCGGCGAGCAGGATCAGAAATCCGAGTTCCTGTGGTACTGGCACGTGTGGAAGGCCTGGGACGAAGTCCAGCGCCACGAGTCGTCCAGCAAGCAGAAGGCCTGGTGCAAGAAGCACTTCCTTTCATATATGCGCATGCGCGAGTGGCGCGACGTGTTCACCCAGCTCCACACCCTGTGCACCGAGCACGGTTGGAAGGAAAACACCCAGCCGGCAAACTACGAGGCGATCCACAAGGCCTTGCTCGCCGGCCTGCTCGGCAACATCGGCTGCAAGGTGGACGACGGAGAGCAGGGCGGCAAGGGCGCGCAGGCCGGCGCCTACCTGGGCGCGCGCGGCATCCGGTTCTGGCCCCACCCCGGCTCGGCGCTGGCGAAGAAGGCGGGCAAGTGGATCATGACCGCCGAGCAGGTCGAGACCAGCCGCCTCTTCGGCCGCTGCATCGCGCGCATCGAGCCGGAGTGGGTGGAGGAAGTCGGCGGCCATCTGATCAAGCGTCAGGTGTTCGAGCCGCACTGGTCGAAGTCGTCCGGGGCGGTGCGCGCCTGGGAGCGCGGCTCGCTGTACGGCCTGGTGATCTACCCGCGGCGCGGCGTCGCCTACCGCGACATCGATCCGGCGCTGTGCCGCGAGCTTTTCATCCGTGAAGGCCTGGTGCAGGGCGAGATTGCCGAGGGAGCGGCGCGGGCGATGGCCTTCCTCGCCCACAATCAGCGCCTGGTGGCGGAGATCGAGCGCCTCGAACACAAGTCGCGCCGCCCTGACGTGCTGGTGGACGAGGCCCTGATCGAGGCTTTCTACGACAGCCGGATCCCCGCGGAGGTACTCGATCTCGCCGGTTTCGAGGCCTGGCGCAAGCCGGCGGAGAAGGCCGAGCCGAAACTGCTGCACCTGTCGCGCGAGCAGCTGATGCGCCATGAGGCCGCGGGCGTGACCACCGAGCGCTTCCCGCCGGCGCTGGAAGTGCTGGGGCAGAAGCTGAAGCTTGTTTACTTGCATCAACCCGGCGAAGCCGACGACGGGGTGACGCTGATCGTGCCGCTGGCGATGCTCAACCAGGTTCCCGCCAACCGCTGCGAGTGGCTGGTGCCCGGCCTGCTCGAAGAGAAGGTCACGGCGCTGATGAAGACCGTGCCGCAGAAGCACCGCCACCGCCTGCAGCCGGTGGCCGAGAGCGCGGCGGCGTTCATGGCGGCTTTCGAGGCCGGCGAGTTCGATCTCGACGAGCCGCTGCTGAAGACCTTGCAGCGCTTTGTCGAGGAGCGCGTGCAGCTGAAACTGCCGCTGGAGAGTTTCCGCCCGGAGAACCTCAACTCGCACGCGTTCATGAATTTCCGCGTCCTCGACGAGCATGGCCGGCTGATGGGACAGTCGCGCAACCTGATGGAGCTGCGCACGCGCCTGCGCGAGCAGGTGGCGGCGCGCTTTTCGGCGGCGAAGATCGGCGGGGCGCTGGCTGCAGCGCGGTCGGCGGCTGGAGAGGCGGGCAAGGAGGGGGCGGGCAAGGAGAGGGCGGGTTCCGCCGCGAACCGTGCCGCGGCTGCGGCGGGCGGGAGCGAGGGCGGTGAGCGAGGCGGCGAACGCGGGGCGCATGGAGTGTCGGCGGGCGGTGCCGGGGGATCCGATGCTTATGCCGGTGGTGCGCCGTCCGGGTTTGCCGCGTGGACCTTCGGGGCCTTGCCCGAACTGCTGGAAATCCGCGTCGCCGGCCGCGAAGTGATCGGTTTTCCTGCGCTGCACGATGACGGTGACAGCGTCTCGCTGCGCCCCTACGACACTCCGGAAGAAGCTGCGCGGGTGCACCGCCGCGGCCTGTTGCGGCTGTTCGCGCTGGGCCTGAAGGACCAGGTGCGCGCCGTCGAACGCTTGCCGGGACTGCGCGACCTGGCGCTGCACTATATGAGCTTCGGCACCGAAGCCGAACTGAAGGCGCGGCTGGTCGAGGCGACGCTGGCACGCTGCTGTCTGCTCGAACCCCTGCCGGTCGACGCCGAAGCCTTCACCCGCCGCTGCACCGAAGCCAAGCACCGGGTCAGCCTGGTGGCGCAGGAATTCATGCGCCTGGCCAGCCAGCTCGTCGCCGAGCATCTCGGGGTGCAGAAGCGCCTCTCCGGGCTGAAGTCCTTCCCGGAGGTCGTGACCGACATCCAGGCCCAGCTCGCCGGCCTGCTGCCGAAGGATTTCCTGGTCGCGTTTCCGTGGGAGCGTCTCGCGCACTTCCCGCGCTATCTCAAGGGCGTGTCGGTGCGGCTCGACAAACTTCGCAACAATCCGGCGCGCGATGCACAGGCCATGGGCGAGTGGAAGGCGCTTGCCCAGGCCTGGGAGCGCGAGCACCTTGCGCGCTGGCGCGCCGGGATCGAGGATCCCGCGCTGGAGGAGTTCCGTTGGCTGCTCGAGGAACTGCGGGTGGGTTTGTTCGCGCAGGAACTGAAAACCCCAGTGCCGGTGTCGGTCAAGCGCCTGCAGAAGATCTGGCAGAGCCGGCCGCGTTAAGGCTGGCCGCACCAAGGTCGGCTCTGCCCAGGCGGCTTCGTCCGAGCCCGCGTGGCGCTCCTGCGCGAATCAGCGGATCGGGATGACGATCGGGGGAATGTTGATCCCGATCACCACTGCCGGCGAGCGGCTGTAGCTGTAGGAGCGATACGGCCTTTCATGATAGTGGTGATGGACCACCGGAGGCCGGTAGTAACGCGGGTGCTCGCGTACGACCACCGTTTCCCGATAAACGACGTGCTTGTCCTGGTGGTGGTGGTGGTGGTGCTTCTTGTGTTCCCAGTCATGATCACGGCTGTCCCAGCGGTCGGCATACGCTGCCGTTGCGCCGGTGGCGAGGACGCAACCGCATAGCAGCGCGGTGAAGGTCTTGCGGATGATGGTCGTGCTCATGAGATCGGTCTCGTTCGTGCGGTCGTTCCGGGGCTGTTCCCCGATGCTTGAATCGTAGGCGAGACGCGGTGCGTGTAGCGGAGAAGAGTGTAAGCGGGGTTTTGTAACGCTTGCGGCAGAGCTTGCGCGGAGTGATGCGAAACTTTGATTTTTCAGTATTTGTGGCTAGAATTCCGCTCTTCCCCTTGCTCCACCGGATTCGCATGCCGGGGAGCTGCTTAAAACAACCGCAAGGAGTCTGCATGCGACACTACGAAATCGTATTCATCGTCCACCCGGACCAGTCCGAACAGGTGCCGGCGATGGTCGACCGCTACAAGACCATCGTCACCGGCCGCAGTGGTCAGATCCACCGCCTGGAAGACTGGGGCCGCCGCCAGCTGGCCTACCCGATCCAGAAGGTCCACAAGGCGCACTACGTGCTCATGAACATCGAGTGCGACGGCGAGACGCTGGGCGAGCTCGAGCATGCGTTCAAGTTCAACGATGCCGTGCTGCGCCACCTCACGATCAAGATGAAGAAGGCGGTCACCGCTCCTTCGCCGATGATGAAGGAAGAGAAGTCGCGCTCGCTGAGCACCGGCGCCGACGAAGCCAAGCCGGCCAGCAGCGAAGCTGCTGCCGCCTGATTTGCCTGATCCGGGTGTGAACGAACTGCGCCTCGATGCACGCGTGGCCGAAGTGCTGCCGCTGCGTCGAACGCCTGCCGGCGTGCCGGTCGCAAGCTGCGTTCTGGCACATGAGTCGAAACAGCTCGAAGCGGGTCTGATCCGCGACGTTTCGATCGAAGTGCAGGCCGTGGCGTTGGGCGAACTGGCTGCAGTGCTGGCTTCGGCGGTGCCGGGGGGGGCGATCCGCGCCACCGGATTTCTCGCCGCGAAGAGTCAGCGCAGTCGCAACCCGGTCTTGCACCTGAACACAATCGAATTTCTCGAAGGAAACTGAAAATGGCCTTCAAGCCCAAATCCAAGTTCAAGAAGAAGGACGATCGCGGCGGTCGCGGTCTGTTCAAGCGTCGCAAGTTCTGCCGCTTCACCGCGGAAAAGATCGAGGAAGTCGACTACAAGGATATCGATATCCTCAAGGACTTCATCACCGAAAACGCCAAAATCATGCCCGCCCGCATCACCGGGACCAAGGCCGGCTACCAGCGTCAGCTGTCGGTTGCGGTCAAGCGCGCCCGCTTCCTGGCACTGATGCCTTACACCGACCTGCACCAGTAAGAGAGGAGCGAACTCATGCAAATCATTCTTCTCGAAAAGGTCGTCAACCTCGGTGGCCTCGGCGATGTGGTCAAGGTCAAGGACGGCTACGCCCGCAATTTCCTGATTCCGCAGGGCAAGGCCAAGCGTGCCACGCAGGCCAACCTGGCCGAATTCGAAGCGCGCCGCGCCGAGCTCGAGCGTGTGCAGGCTGAAAAGCTTGCCGCCGCCCAGGAGCTCGCTGGCAAGCTTGAAGGGATCAGCGTCCAGGTCGCGCGCAAAGCCGGCATGGACGGCCGCCTGTTCGGTTCGGTCAGCAACGCCGACGTGGCTGAAGCGCTCGCGGCCCAGGGCTTCGGCATCGACCGCTCCGCGATCCGCATGCCGGACGGTCCGCTCAAGCAGGTCGGTGAAGTGCAGCTCGAAGTGGCGCTTCACGCCGACGTGCTCGCGAACGTCACCGTCGCGGTGGTTGGCGAACAGTAAGGCGGCCGCGTCTTCGATCAAAAAGGGCTGCCATGTGCAGCCTTTTTTGTTGGTGCGCCCGGCAGGGGCATCGGCCCGACGGCGAGGGGGCGGGTGCGCGGTGAGCGGGCTCGCTACAATGCAGTGACAAGGCTTCCAAGGCATTCCGATGAGTACAGCACCTTCCCGTTTTTCCGATTTTGCCGGCGATCCGCAGATCGCCCACATCAAGCTGCCGCCTCATTCGCTCGAGGCCGAGCAGTCCCTGATCGGCGGCATCCTGCTCGACAACCAGGCCTGGGAGCGGGTGGCGGACCTTGCCAGCGAGGTCGATTTCTACCGCGACGACCACCGCCGCATCTACCGCCACATCACCCGGCTGATCGACCAGGGGCGGCCGGCCGACGTGGTGACCGTATTCGAGTCGCTGGAAAAAAGCGGCGAGGCCGAGCAGGCGGGAGGGTTGGCCTATCTTGCCGAGATCGCCAACAACACGCCCTCGGCGGCCAACATCCGCCGCTATGCGGAGATCGTGCGCGAGCGTGCGATCCTGCGCAAGCTGGTTGCGGTCGGTGACGAAATTGCTGCCAGCGCGTTGAGCCCGTCGGGCAAGGATGCCAAGGCTTTGCTCGATGAAGCCGAAGCCAAGGTGTTCGAGATCGCCGAAGCCGGGGCACGTCACGGCAGCGGCTTCGTCTCGATCCAGCCGATCCTGAAGCAGGTGGTCGATCGTGTGCAGGAGCTCTATGACCGCGACAACCCTTCGGAGGTGACCGGAGTGCCCACCGGTCTGGTCGATCTGGACGAGAAGACTTCCGGTCTGCAGCCTTCGGACATGATCATCGTTGCCGGCCGTCCGGCAATGGGCAAGACGACGTTTGCGCTCAACCTGGCCGAGCACATCGCCATCGATCAGCGCTTGCCGGTGGCGATCTTTTCGATGGAGATGCCCGGCACCCAACTGGCCACCCGCTTCATTTCCTCGGTCGGGCGCATCGACATGCAGAAAATCCGCAGCGGCCGTCTGACCGACGATGACTGGCAGCGCCTGACGATGGCGATGGGCAAACTGTACGATGCGCCGCTTTTCATCGACGAGACGCCGGGCCTGAACCCGATCGACCTGCGTGCCCGCGCCCGCCGTCTGGCGCGGCAGTGTGGCAAGCTCGGGCTGATCGTGATCGATTATCTGCAGTTGATGAGCGGAACGAGAGAGGGCGACAACCGCGCGTCTGAGCTGTCGGAGATCTCGCGCTCGGTGAAGTCGCTCGCCAAGGAGCTGAATGTGCCGATCATGGCGCTGTCGCAGCTCAACCGCAGCCTGGAGCAGCGCCCCAACAAGCGCCCGGTGATGTCGGACCTGCGCGAGTCGGGCGCCATCGAGCAGGACGCGGACATCATCATGTTCATCTACCGCGACGAGGTGTACAACCCCGACTCCCCGGACAAGGGTACGGCGGAGCTGATCATCGGCAAGCACCGTAATGGTCCGACGGGGACGGTCCGCCTGACCTTCATTGGCGAGAACACGCGCTTCGAGAACTATGCGGCCGCTCCGGGCATGTATTGAGCCGGGCTCCTGGTGGGTGCAGCGGGCCGGACGCGACCCTCTGTTGCCATCTCTTATCGCCGTATAGATTTTTCAATTATCGATTGCCCTTGACGCATTTTTTTTGATGTCTATAATGCGCAGCTCTTCGGCGCTGCGGCGGTTTCTACGGAAGCCGGGTAGGGCGGAAGAGGAGGGGTAAGTCGGGCGTCGAGTAGTCTTTTGTTCTGGCGATGAGCTGGAGCGGTCGAAAAAAAGACGAACGAAATGCTTGACGGCGAAATGGAAGTTCTTAAGAGTTTGATCCTGGCTCAGATTGAACGCTGGCGGCATGCTTTACACATGCAAGTCGAACGGCAGCGGGGGCTTCGGCCTGCCGGCGAGTGGCGAACGGGTGAGTAATGCATCGGAACGTGCCCATGTCGTGGGGGATAACGTATCGAAAGGTACGCTAATACCGCATACGTCCTGAGGGAGAAAGCGGGGGATCTTCGGACCTCGCGCGATTGGAGCGGCCGATGTCGGATTAGCTAGTAGGTGAGGTAAAGGCTCACCTAGGCGACGATCCGTAGCGGGTCTGAGAGGATGATCCGCCACACTGGGACTGAGACACGGCCCAGACTCCTACGGGAGGCAGCAGTGGGGAATTTTGGACAATGGGGGCAACCCTGATCCAGCCATGCCGCGTGAGTGAAGAAGGCCTTCGGGTTGTAAAGCTCTTTCGGCCGGGAAGAAATCGTGGTCTCTAACATAGGCCATGGATGACGGTACCGGACTAAGAAGCACCGGCTAACTACGTGCCAGCAGCCGCGGTAATACGTAGGGTGCGAGCGTTAATCGGAATTACTGGGCGTAAAGCGTGCGCAGGCGGTTTTGTAAGACAGATGTGAAATCCCCGGGCTCAACCTGGGAACTGCGTTTGTGACTGCAAGGCTAGAGTACGGCAGAGGGGGGTGGAATTCCTGGTGTAGCAGTGAAATGCGTAGAGATCAGGAGGAACACCGATGGCGAAGGCAGCCCCCTGGGCCTGTACTGACGCTCATGCACGAAAGCGTGGGGAGCAAACAGGATTAGATACCCTGGTAGTCCACGCCCTAAACGATGTCGACTAGTCGTTCGGAGCAGCAATGCACTGAGTGACGCAGCTAACGCGTGAAGTCGACCGCCTGGGGAGTACGGCCGCAAGGTTAAAACTCAAAGGAATTGACGGGGACCCGCACAAGCGGTGGATGATGTGGATTAATTCGATGCAACGCGAAAAACCTTACCTACCCTTGACATGCCAGGAACCTTGCTGAGAGGCGAGGGTGCCTTCGGGAGCCTGGACACAGGTGCTGCATGGCTGTCGTCAGCTCGTGTCGTGAGATGTTGGGTTAAGTCCCGCAACGAGCGCAACCCTTGTCACTAGTTGCCATCATTTGGTTGGGCACTCTAGTGAGACTGCCGGTGACAAACCGGAGGAAGGTGGGGATGACGTCAAGTCCTCATGGCCCTTATGGGTAGGGCTTCACACGTCATACAATGGTCGGTACAGAGGGTTGCCAAGCCGCGAGGTGGAGCCAATCCCAAAAAGCCGATCGTAGTCCGGATCGTAGTCTGCAACTCGACTACGTGAAGTCGGAATCGCTAGTAATCGCAGATCAGCATGCTGCGGTGAATACGTTCCCGGGTCTTGTACACACCGCCCGTCACACCATGGGAGTGGGTTTCACCAGAAGTAGGTAGCTTAACCTTCGGGAGGGCGCTTACCACGGTGAGATTCATGACTGGGGTGAAGTCGTAACAAGGTAGCCGTATCGGAAGGTGCGGCTGGATCACCTCCTTTCAAGAGAACAGGTCGCAGCGGCCAAGTATCCACAACTTATCGGTTGTTCAGGCGAAGAGCCTCGGATGAGAGGGTCTGTAGCTCAGCTGGTTAGAGCACCGTCTTGATAAGGCGGGGGTCGTTGGTTCGAACCCAACCAGACCCACCAACAATGGGTTGCTCGAGACAGTAGGGGGCTGTAGCTCAGCTGGGAGAGCGGCGGCTTTGCAAGCCGTAGGTCGTCGGTTCGATCCCGACCAGCTCCACCAGGTTTCGAGACGAGAAGTAAGAGATGCCGAGCGTGAGCTCGTCATCTCTTACTTCTTGAACGGCAGCGGTGCTGCCGGACATTGAGGTTCGCTCTTTAACAAAGTGGAAGAAGTGCAGTACGTATCGTAGCCGGTACGTACTGCAAGTTGTGTGATTGCATTGATCAAGGCTGCGTAGTCAGCACAGTCTTGATCGCACAAACGAGTTCGTTCCTGTACGTGGGCCTTCGAGGTGGCAACACCGAAGAGGGTTCAAGGTTATAGGATCAAGCGACTAAGTGCATGTGGTGGATGCCTTGGCGATCACAGGCGATGAAGGACGTGTAAGCCTGCGAAAAGCGTGGGGGAGCTGGCAATAGAGCTTTGATCCCACGATGTCCGAATGGGGAAACCCACCCCGCAAGGGGTATCCCAGACTGAATCCATAGGTCTGAGGAGGCGAACCGAGCGAACTGAAACATCTAAGTAGCTCGAGGAACAGAAATCAACCGAGATTGCGCAAGTAGTGGCGAGCGAACGCGCAACAGCCTGCACGACTAAACCATCAGCTTAGCAAAACGGTCTGGAAAGTCCGACGATACAGGGTGATAGTCCCGTATGCGAAAAGCCGGTGGCGGGTCTGAGCGTGCGACAAGTAGGGCGGGACACGAGAAATCCTGTCTGAAGATGGGGGGACCATCCTCCAAGGCTAAATACTCGTGATCGACCGATAGTGAACCAGTACCGTGAGGGAAAGGCGAAAAGAACCCCGGGAGGGGAGTGAAATAGATCCTGAAACCGCATGCATACAAACAGTGGGAGCCTCGTAAGGGGTGACTGCGTACCTTTTGTATAATGGGTCAGCGACTTACGTTCAGTAGCGAGCTTAACCGAATAGGGGAGGCGTAGCGAAAGCGAGTCTGATAAGGGCGTCGTAGTTGCTGGGCGTAGACCCGAAACCGGATGATCTATCCATGGCCAGGATGAAGGTGCCGTAACAGGTACTGGAGGTCCGAACCCACTAACGTTGAAAAGTTAGGGGATGAGCTGTGGATAGGGGTGAAAGGCTAAACAAATCCGGAAATAGCTGGTTCTCCCCGAAAACTATTTAGGTAGTGCGTCGTACGGACACTTGCGGGGGTAGAGCACTGTAATCGTTGGGGGGGTCATTGCGATCTACCCCGCGATAGCAAACTCCGAATACCGCAAAGTGATATACGGCAGACAGACATCGGGTGCTAACGTCCGGTGTCAAGAGGGAAACAACCCAGACCGCCAGCTAAGGTCCCAAATGCATGGCTAAGTGGCAAACGAGGTGGGAAGGCCTAGACAGCTAGGAGGTTGGCTTAGAAGCAGCCACCCTTTAAAGAAAGCGTAATAGCTCACTAGTCGAGTCGTCCTGCGCGGAAGATGTAACGGGGCTCAAGCCATGAACCGAAGCTGCGGATGTGTCTTTGACACGTGGTAGGGGAGCGTTCCGTAAGCCTGCGAAGGTGTCTCGTAAGGGATGCTGGAGGTATCGGAAGTGCGAATGCTGACATGAGTAGCGATAAAGGGTGTGAAAAGCACCCTCGCCGTAAGCCCAAGGTTTCCTGCGCAACGTTCATCGGCGCAGGGTGAGTCGGCCCCTAAGGCGAGGCAGAAATGCGTAGTCGATGGGAAACAGGTCAATATTCCTGTACCGCTCTATGATGCGATGGGGGGACGGAGAAGGTTAGCTCGGCCATCTGTTGGAATAGGTGGTTCAAGTGTGTAGGCGTGCTGCGTAGGCAAATCCGCGCGGCTAAGCTGAGGCATGATAACGAGGACCCTCGGGTCCGAAGCGAGTGATACCCAGCTTCCAGGAAAAGCCTCTAAGCTTCAGTCATAGAGTGACCGTACCGCAAACCGACACAGGTGGGCTGGTAGAGAATACCAAGGCGCTTGAGAGAACTCAGGAGAAGGAACTCGGCAAATTGATACCGTAACTTCGGGAGAAGGTATGCCCCGTTAGCTTGTAGGAGAACATCCGAAGGGCGAAGGGGCCGCAGAGAATCGGTGGCTGCGACTGTTTATTAAAAACACAGCACTCTGCAAACACGAAAGTGGACGTATAGGGTGTGACGCCTGCCCGGTGCCGGAAGGTTAAGTGATGGGGTGCAAGCTCTTGATCGAAGCCCCGGTAAACGGCGGCCGTAACTATAACGGTCCTAAGGTAGCGAAATTCCTTGTCGGGTAAGTTCCGACCTGCACGAATGGCGTAACGATGGCCACACTGTCTCCTCCTGAGACTCAGCGAAGTTGAAATGTTTGTGAAGATGCAATCTCCCCGCGGCTAGACGGAAAGACCCCATGAACCTTTACTGTAGCTTTGCATTGGACTTTGACGGGACTTGTGTAGGATAGGTGGGAGGCTTTGAAGCCGGGACGCTAGTTCCGGTGGAGCCAACCTTGAAATACCACCCTGGTGTCGTCGAGGTTCTAACCCAGGCCTGTGAATCCAGGTCGGGGACCGTGCATGGTGGGCAGTTTGACTGGGGCGGTCTCCTCCCAAAAGGTAACGGAGGAGTACGAAGGTCACCTAGGTACGGTCGGACATCGTACTGATAGTGCAATGGCAAAAGGTGGCTTGACTGCGAGACCCACACGTCGAGCAGGTGCGAAAGCAGGTCATAGTGATCCGGTGGTTCTGTATGGAAGGGCCATCGCTCAACGGATAAAAGGTACTCTGGGGATAACAGGCTGATTCCGCCCAAGAGTTCACATCGACGGCGGAGTTTGGCACCTCGATGTCGGCTCATCACATCCTGGGGCTGTAGCCGGTCCCAAGGGTATGGCTGTTCGCCATTTAAAGTGGTACGTGAGCTGGGTTTAAAACGTCGTGAGACAGTTTGGTCCCTATCTGCCGTGGGCGCTGGAAGTTTGAGAGGGCCTGCTCCTAGTACGAGAGGACCGGAGTGGACGCACCCCTGGTGTACCGGTTGTGACGCCAGTCGCATCGCCGGGTAGCTATGTGCGGAAGAGATAACCGCTGAAAGCATCTAAGCGGGAAACTCGCCTCAAGATGAGACTTCCCCGGGGCCTCGAGCCCCCTGAAGGGTCGTTGAAGACCACAACGTTGATAGGCCGGGTGTGCAAGCGTGGCAACACGTTCAGCTAACCGGTACTAATTGCCCGTGCGGCTTGATCCTATAACCTTCAAAACAAAACGAACTCAACCCATGCCCGAAACCACACATCGCGCATGGCAATCACACAACACCCTTCTTCCTCCTTTGCTCTGCAGTCCAACGCAGAGAACAAGTCAAAGTCTGACGACCATAGCCGTGCGGTACCACCCCTTCCCTTCCCGAACAGGACCGTGAAACGCACTCGCGCCGATGATAGTGAGGTCCGCCCTCGTGAAAGTAGGTCATCGTCAGACTAACTCAACACCCTCTGGGCGTTTTTGCGTCTACATCGAAACCCATACTAGGGCACAATCGAACTCTCCTGGCGAAGCAGTAATGACATGAAATACGACCTTATCATTGTCGGTGGTGGGCTTTCTGGAGCAGCGCTGGCGGTTGCTCTGCGAGGCACTTCGCTCCGGATCGCCCTGGTCGAGCATGTCGCTCCCGCGCGGCCAGCCGGTTGGGATCCGCGAATCTACGCTTACAGCCCTGCGAGCGTGCGTTTTCTCGAGGAACTGGGAGTCTGGGCGCATATCGACCATAGCCGGCTGGTGCCGGTCGATGAAATGCAGGTGCACGGCGATGCTGGCGGGACGTTATGCTTTTCCGCTCACCAAAGCGGGCTCGCAGAGCTCGCCCGGATCGGCGAGTCGAGCCTCGTTCACGTCGAGTTGTGGGAAGGGTTGAAGCGTCAGCACAACGTCGGACTATTCTGCTCCGCGCATCCCAAGGAACTGGACATACAGGATGATGGGGTTGTCCTCGAACTGGCTGACGGGCGAGTCCTGAATGCTGCGCTGGTGGTCGGCGCCGATGGACGGGATTCGTGGGTGCGGCAGAAGATCGACATCACTGCGACGATCGAGCCTTACCGCCAAAAAGGGGTGGTGGCGAATTTCCGTTGCGCCATTTCTCCTCGCGGAACGGCCTACCAGTGGTTCCGCGAGGATGGCATCCTGGCGTGGCTACCGCTGCCGCAAGGGGGGATGTCAATGGTGTGGTCGGCAAAGGATGCTCTTGCCGACGAGTTGATGGCGCTCGATGAAGAATCCTTCTGCGAGCGGGTCGAACAGGCTGGAGAGCGCAGGCTCGGCCGCCTCGAACTGCTTACGCCGCGAGCGGCTTTTCCCCTGAGCCTGATGCGCCTTGCCGAAATCGTCCGTCCGCGAGTGGCGCTGATCGGAGATGCCGCGCATGCTATCCATCCTTTGTCGGGGCATGGCATCAACCTGGGCTTCCAGGATGCACGAGTTCTCGCCGAAGAGCTGGCTGCTTTACCGTCCTGGCAGGATCCGGGCGACTATGCCGTATTGCGGCGCTATGCGCGCCGGCGGGCGGAAGAGGCTTTCGTGCTGCAGTATGCAACGCATGGATTGAACCGGCTGTTCGCCACCGACAACCCTTTTATCAGCGTGCTGCGCAATGCCGGACTGAACCTGACTGCCCGCTTGCCGGTCGTAACGAACATGCTCGTCCGCTATGCGGCGAATGAGCGCCCCTGACCCCCGGAGAATCCGATGCCCCGTTTTTCCATGCGCCGCATGTCCAAGTTTTTTGCACTCTTCCTGGCAACCGGCCTTGCCGGCTTCACCCATGCGGGCGAGGCCGAGGTGAAGAAGGGAATGGAAGCCTTCATCGGCGCACCGGCGGTCGAATCCGTCACTCGCACCGGATATGGCGGTCTGTACGAAGTGGTACTGAAGAATGGTCAGCTGGTCTATACGGATGCCGAAACCCGTTTCATCATCGATGGCAGTCTGATCGATACTGCAACCCGCCTTGACGTGACCCAGGCGCGGATGAACCAGCTCTCGGCGATCGACTTCTCGAAGCTGCCGCTCGATCAGGCGGTGAAACTGGTCAAGGGCAAGGGCACGCGGGTGATCGCGACCTTCGAGGATCCGAACTGCTCGTACTGCAAGCGCCTGGCCCAGGAAGTCGCCCGGATGGACGACGTCACCGTGTATACCTTCCTCTACCCGATCCTGGGTGAGGACTCGACGGCCAAGTCGACCAATATCTGGTGCGCCAGGGAGCAGGAGCGCGCCCGGGTCTGGACCGGCTGGATGGTCGATGGCAAGGTGCCGGAGAAGGCGGACTGCGATACGAGCGCGATCACGCGCAACGTCGAATTGGGCCGGAGCCTGCGGATCAATGGCACTCCGACGATCTTCCTCGCCAACGGCACCCGCATCGGCGGCTACATTCCCGCAGCCGAACTCGAGAAGGCGCTCGACAACCCGAGCCGCTGAAGCGTACGACCGCGGCTCGACCGACGGCTGAAGATTCCCGCCTTTGCCGTTTTCCCCTTCGCCGCGCCTGCGAACTTCGTCTGTACTCCTCCTCTTCCCGGCCGTGCGCTCACGGCTTCGGCGGCGCCATGCCCTTGGGCAGCAGCACCCACATGCTGCCCTGCTGGCGCATACGCCCGGCTTCGCGTCCGGCATCGGGGCCGAAGCCCCAGAAGAAGTCGGCGCGCACGCCGCCCTTGATCGCTCCGCCGGTGTCCTGAGCGAGAACCAGCCGGTTCAAGGGCCGCTCGCTCAGGGGGTAGGTGCTGGCGAGAAAAACCGGGGCGCCGAGGGGGATGTAGCGCGGATCGACGGCGATGCTGCGTCCCGCGCTCAAGGGGACGCCGAGGGCACCCAGCGGGCCGCCATCCGCGGCCGGGAGCTCGCGGAAGAATACATAGCTCGGGTTCGCATTCAACAGCGCCGTCAGGCGCTGGGGATTGTCCTGGGCCCAGCGCTTGATCCCCTCCATCGATGCTTGGTCGAGACTCAGTTCGCCTTGTGCGACCAGCCAGCGACCGATCGACTGGTAGGGGTGGCCGTTCTGATCGGCGTAGCCGACACGGACCATGCTGCCGTCGGGAAGCTGCACCCGGCCCGAGCCCTGGACCTGGAGGAAGAACAGATCGAGCGGGTCGTCGGCCCACAACAGCACCGGCGCGGGGATATGCTCCGCCCGTGCGCTGAATTCTTCGCGGCTCCAGTAGGGCAGGACTTTGTTCCCGATCAGGCGGCCGCGCAGGCGCAGGTGCTTGAGTTCCGGATGCACGTCGCCGAGTTCGATGGTCAGCATGTCCGCGGGCACGCCGTGGATCGGCCAGGCGCTGCGCGCGCTGCGTGTGCGGCTGCCGCGGATCAGGGGTTCGTAATACCCGGTGACCAGGCCGGTGGTGCTGCCGTCGGGATTGAGCACGCGCCAGGGGACGAAATGATGCTCGAAAAAACGCCGCGCGCTGCTTCCCGACGGAGCCGGGCCGATGTCCGATACGGCTTCGCAGACCTTCTGCCAAGGCGGCTGCCGGCGCAGGCTCGAACAGGAATGGCGCAGGGCGGGCCAGGCCGCGGAGGGATCGTCCTCCTTCCAGCCGGGGAGTTCTTCCCAGCGGCCGACTTGCAGCGCGGGAGCCGGCGGCACAGGGGCTGCCGCGGGGGGCTGGGCCGGAGCGGGACAGACCGGGCAGCTCGGACAGGGTGCTGGCGGCGGGCAGGATGGCGCATCGGCCACGGAGGGGGCGGGCTGGTGGGCGCAGCCGGCAGCGAGCAGGCTGGTCACCAGGGCTGCGGCGAAGTATCGTGCAAGAGGCTGAATCATGAGGCGGATCGGTTAAACTCGAAAACGTTCAATTTTCCAGTATATCCGGTCGCGGACCGGAGCCCGGAGGCGCGCGATGTGGCTGATCCTGCTCGAGGCCGGGCTCGCCCTGCTGCTGCTCGCGCTGATGGTCTGGAGCACGTGGCCGAAGCGCTCCCGGCGCGGACGGACCCGCCGGGACGACTCCGACGAGCACGACGATGAATGAATTCGCAGATCTGCTGAGCCGCGCCGAACGTGTCCTCGAGCGCCTCGAAGCCCTCTTGCCCGGGCCGCTGCGCGCCCCCGACTGGGCCGCGGCGACCGCTTTCCGCTGGCAGCGCCGCCACGGCCGCAGCGAGCTCCGGCCGGTACGCCAGCCCCATCGCATCGCCCTCAAAGACTTGCACGATGTCGATGAGCAAAAAGCGCGGATCGACCGCAACACCCGGCAGTTCCTCGCCGGGCGTCGCGCCAACAACGTCCTCTTGACCGGTGCCCGCGGAACCGGCAAATCTTCCTTGGTCAAGGCGCTGCTCAACGAGTACGAAGCACGGGGGCTGCGCCTGATCGAGGTGGACAAGGCCGACCTCGTCGACCTGCCCGACATCGTCGACCTCCTCGCCGGCCGTCCGGAACGCTTCATCCTGTTTTGCGATGACCTGTCCTTCGAGGAGGGCGAGGATGCCTACAAGGCCTTGAAGAGCGTGCTCGACGGCTCGGTGTCGGCGCTGTCGGACAACGTCCTGGTCTATGCGACTTCGAACCGCCGCCACCTGATGCCCGAGTACCACGACGAAAACCTGCAGGCGCGTCACCTCGATGGTGAAGTCCATCCGGGCGAGGCGGTGGAGGAGAAGATCTCGCTCTCGGAACGCTTCGGCCTGTGGGTCTCCTTCTATCCTTTCACCCAGGACCAGTATCTCGACATCGTGGCGCACTGGCTGAAGGCGTTCGGCGTGCCGAAAAAGGCGATCGTCGCCGCCCGTCAGGAGGCGCTGCAGTGGGCGCTGATGCGCGGCTCGCGCTCGGGGCGGGTGGCCTGGCAGTTCGCCCGCGACCACGCCGGCCGGCTCGAAGACGAGGGGTGTGGGCGATGACGCACAAGCGGGTGGAGGTGGCCGCCGGTGTGCTGCTGCGCGCCGACGGCGCCTATCTGCTCGGCCAGCGCGCGCCCGATACCGTGTATGCCGGCTACTGGGAGTTCCCCGGCGGCAAGGTCGAGCCGGGCGAGACGCCGGCGCAGGCCTTGTGCCGCGAGCTCGACGAGGAACTCGGCATCCGCGTCACCCGCCTGCGTCCCTGGCTGCGGCGCGAACATCGCTACGAGCACGCCCACGTGCGCCTGCACTTTTTCGAGGTGGTCGCCTGGGAAGGCGAGCTCGACGACAAGGTACACAGCGCGCTGGCCTGGCGTCGCCCCGGAGAGGCGGCCCCCGAGCCGATGCTGCCGGCCAACGGGCCGATCCTGAAAGCGCTGCGCCTGCCGCGCATGATGGGCATCACCCAGGCGGCGCAAGTCGGCGTCGATGCCCAACTCGCCGCGCTCGAGCGGGCGCTGGAGCGCGGACTGCGGCTGGTGCAGCTGCGCGAGCGCGGGCTCGACCCGGCGGCGCGCGAAGACTTCGCGTGCGCGGCGCTGGCGCGCGTTCATGCGCGCGGCGGACTGCTGCTGATCAACACCGACGCCGGGCTGGCGCAGCGCATCGGCGCGGACGGCGTTCACCTGCCGGCGGATCGCCTGATGGCAACGTGTACCCGGCCCGGATTCGAATGGGTCGGGGCTTCGTGCCATTCGCGCGCCGAGCTCGAACATGCGGCCGCCCTCGGGCTGGATTACGCGCTCCTCGGCCCGGTGCGGCCGACCACGACCCATCCCGGTGCGCCGGCCTTGGGCTGGCCGGGATTCGCCGGTCTGGCGGCCGGTCTGCCGGTGCCGGTGTTCGCCCTGGGAGGGCTGGGGGAACGAGACATGGAGCCGGCCCGGGACGCCGGTGCCCACGGCATCGCCGCGATCCGCGGGGCCTGGGCGGCGGCGGAGTGAGCATTCGGCCTCAGCGGCCCGCGCTGCTGTCGGGGAGGTGCTGATCGCCGCCGGCGCTGTCGCCGTCCGGCGGCGACGTCGGGACGCGGTACGCCTCCGAGGCCCAGGCCCCGAGGTCGAGCTGGCGGCAGCGGGCCGAGCAGAACGGCCGGTAGCGGCTTGCGGCCTGCCAGGCGACCGCTTTCCCGCAGCCGGGGCAGGTGACCGTGCGGATCGTGTCGTTCATTGCGGGGCTCATGGAGAGGGCCGGCATGTGCGCGGCAATGGACGGGAGGGCGGGCGGGAAGGCGTCACAAGCTGCAGAATGCGAGTTCGAAGGAAACGTCGCGCTCGGCCTGGCGCGGGCGGGCGATCGTTTCCGGGAGCATGAAGCGGATGTTCAGTGCGTACTTGTTGGCGCTGATTTCGGGCACCGCGGCTTCGGCCGGGGCCAGGCGCAGGCGCACCATCTGCGCGCTGCGTCCGGCCATCGTCAGCTGGAAGGCGCCGTTGCGCGCGAGGTGGGTTTCGGGGCGGCTGCTCGCCCGCAGCAGGCGCAGCACGATCTCGATGCCGTCGCGGATCGGCGTCATCGGCTGTATCCAGGTCGCCAGGTCGCGGCGCCGCGCCTCGGGGTCGCGGTTCAGCCAGTAATGGTAGGAGGGCAGGTCGAACTGGCACACGCCACCGGGAATCGCGGCGCGGCTGCGGATGCCCATCAGCCATTCGTTTTCGCGCAGGTACTGGCCGATCTTCCCCGCCATCGCCAGCAGCCCGGACGAAGCCTGCTCGATTTCGTAGAGTGCGCCGGACAGGGCTTGTTCCGAAATGTCGGGGTTGTCGCGGAAGGACATCAGGATCTGGCGCTGGCGTTCGAGCTCCTGCACGAGGTCGACCTTCAGGTCGGCGCGCCCCGCCACTTCCAGCGTCTCGAAGATCGTCAACAGGGCGACGTGATGGTCCTGCGGGGCATCGTTGGCGCAGAAGTGCCCGAGCTTCAGGAACAGATCCTCGAGACGCAGCAGGGTGCGGATGCGTTCGTTGAGAGGATATTCGTAGCTAATCACTGCACTCTATCCGCAAGTTTCGCGCCCTCGAAAATTCGGCCGATGATAGCACAGCGCCTGTCGTCCGCCGGCCGCCGCGCCGCCGCCTCAAGGGCGCGCGGCGGCGGCGCAGTAGGCCGAGTGCAGGGCGTCCACCTGGCGCTGGAGGGCGGCGAGCGAGCCGCTGTTGTCGATGATGTCGTCGGCTGCGGCGAGACGGTCCGCGCGGCTGGCCTGCACCGCCATGATCGCCCGGACCTGGCTCTCGGGCAGGCCGCTGCGCGCCATCACCCGTTCGATCTGCTGGGTTTCGGGGCAGTCCACCACGCAGATGCGGTCGCAGCGCTCGCGATAGCTGCCCGACTCGACCAGCAGGGGAACCGCGAGGATCACGTAGGGGCCGCTGGCCGCGCAGCACAGGCGCGCGCTTTCGGCGCGGATCATCGGATGGAGGATGGCCTCGAGCTGTTGTCGCGCCGCGGGCTGGGCGAACACCCGTGCCCGCATCGCCGCCCGGTCGAGGCTGCCGTCGGTGGCGATCAGAGCGTCGCCGAAGCTGCGGCGGATCGCCTCGATGGCGCCGCCGCCCGCTGCGGTCAGGGTATGTGCGATCTGGTCGGTGTCGACGATGCTCGCACCGAGTGCGGCGAAGCGCTCGGCCGCTGCGCTCTTGCCGCTGCCGATGCCGCCGGTGAGGCCGACAATGAAAGGACGGAAGGAAGGTTCGGACATAGGGAGTAGCCGTGCTTCAGTCGGTGTGCGGGGGGAGGGCATCGCAGCTCCGGCGGTGCGGCTCGAAGCCGTCCGCCGCCGATTCGATAGTGGATCCGGCGGCGGATCCGGCAGCGGGCGGAAGCCGGGCTTCGATCCGGTAGACGGTCTTGGGGCGCGGTTCGATGGCGGCGTCGCCGATGCCTTTGGCGTAGAGCTGGTCGCGCAGCCGGTGGGCGCGGCGTTCGGTCTTGAAGACCCCGAGCGAGATCGCGAACTGGCTGGGACCGGCTTCCTGGACGATGAAGGTGTCGCGGATGCCCTGGGCGTGCAACCGGCGCTGGCGCTGTTCGGCGGCGCTGCGGTCGTGCGCGGGGGGGATGCGCACCCACCAGGCTTCGATCCGGCTGTCGGCGTGACGAACGGGCTCCACTCCCTGCTGGCGCAGCCGGTCGGCGAGCCGTGCGGCCTCTTCCTCGCCGAGCTCGACCCAGGCCAGGCAGGCGGGAGGTGGTGGGGCGGAGTTGCCGGCTGCGTCGCTCCCGGCAACGGGCTCATCGTCGGCGGGCTCATCGTCGGCGGGCTCATCGTCGGCCGCGGCGGCGAGTCCCGCTTCTTCGGCAGGCGGCAGCCCGTCGGTGGCCGGGACCGCTGTGCGGGGGGCGGCTTCGGTGCCGCCGCCATTCGTGGCGGGTTGGGCCACGGCATCGCCGGCGAGGCGGATGCGCTCGGGGGCGAGCTGGGCGGCGAGACGCTCCGCTTCGCCGCGCGCAGCGGCGCCGCCCAGCCCGCCGCGGATGGCGGCGAGGGCGAGGGCGTTGAGCAACAGCAGCAGGATGATCAGGAAGCGCACGTTCGTCGTTCGTCCGGTCTTGCCCGCGCGGCAGCCTCTGCCGGCGGGCCTTGGTCAGCCCAGCCGGGGCAGATGGGCGAGCGAGGCGGCGACCGCGTCGGCCGGGTAGTCGTAGTTTTCGAGCTGACCGGAGAAGTAGCGCTCGAACGAGCTCATGTCGAAATGCCCGTGGCCGGTGAGGTTGAACAGGATGGTCCTGCTTTCGCCGCGCGCCTTGCACGTGAGCGCCTCGTCGATCGCCGCGCGGATCGCATGGCAGGACTCCGGCGCCGGGATGATGCCTTCGGCGCGGGCGAACTGCACGCCGGCCTCGAAGGTGGCGAGCTGGGGCACGGCGGCGGCTTCGATCAGGCCTTCGTGGAACAGCTGCGATACCAGTGGCGAGTCGCCATGGTAGCGCAGGCCGCCGGCGTGGATGCCCGGCGGCATGAAGTCGTGGCCCAGCGTGTACATCTTCATCAGCGGCGTGAAGCCCGACGCGTCGCCGAAGTCGTAGGCGTACTGGCCCTTGGTCAGGGTCGGGCACGAGCTCGGTTCGACCGCGATGCAGCGCAGGTCCTGCGCGCGCCGGTCGCCGGCGGCTCGGTCGGCGAGGAAGGGAAAGGCGATGCCGGCAAAGCTCGATCCGCCGCCGCAGGGGCCGATGACGATGTCGGGGTAGAGGCCGACCTTGTCGAACTGCTTCTTCGCTTCGAGGCCGATGATGCTCTGGTGCAGCACCACATGGTTCAGCACCGAGCCCAGGGTGTAGTTGGTGTCGGCGCGGCTGGCGGCCTCTTCTACCGCTTCCGAGATCGCGATGCCGAGCGAGCCCGGGTTGTCCGGGTCCTCGGCGAGCAGGCGGCGGCCGGTGTCGGTGAGCGCGGACGGGCTGGCGAACACTTCCGCGCCCCAGGTCTGCATCATCAGCCGGCGATAGGGTTTTTGCCCGTAGCTGACCTTGACCATGTAGACGCGTACCTCCAGCCCGAACATCTGGCCGGCAAAGGCGATCGACGAACCCCACTGGCCGGCGCCGGTCTCGGTGGTCAGGCGCTTGATTCCGGCCTGGCGGTTGTAATAGGCCTGTGGCACCGCCGAGTTGGGCTTGTGCGAGCCGGCCGGGGAGACGCCTTCGTACTTGAAGAAGATCTTCGCCGGGGTGCCCAGCGCCTGTTCCAGGCGCACCGCGCGCACCAGCGGGCTGGGCCGCCACAGGCGGTAGATCTCGCGCACTTCCTCGGGAATGGCGATCCAGCGCTGGGCGCTCATTTCCTGTTCGAGGATGGCGCCGGGGAAGATCGCCCCCATCTGCTCGGGGGTGGCCGGTTTGCCGTCGGGGCCCAGCGGCGGTGCGGGCGGGGTAGGCAGGTCGGCGACGACGTTGTACCAGTGGGTCGGAATGTCGGCGGCGTCGAGCAGGATGCGGGTGGCTTCCATCGTGTGTTCTCCCATCGCGGATGCGTTGTGGTTCAGTGTTCGTCGTGTGCGGCAGCGAGCGCGCCGAGGCCGGACAGCGCCAGGTTGTCCACCCGGCGCAGCGGAATTTCGAGCAGCCCGGCGAAACTGTCGGCGGCGCCGCCGCCGAGCAGGCACAGCGCCTGCGGTTCGCCGGCGATCTGGCGGAACATGCGCTCGACGGCGCCGGCCTGGGCCTGCAGGCAACCCGAGCGGATGGCGTCGACGGTGCGCCGCGGCATCGGCGTGAAGCGGCCTTCGGCCAGCGGCAGCTGGGCCGTGCCGTGGGCGAGGGCCTGCTGCATCAGTTCGACCCCGGGCAGGATCAGGCCGCCGAGGAAGTCGCCGTCGGCGGTAAGCAGGTCGACTGTGGTCGCGGTACCGGCGCTCACCACGAGGCAGGCGTGCGGGTGCAGGCGGTGGGCGCCGATGAGGGCGGCCCAGCGGTCGGCGCCGAGCCGGGCCGGGGCCTCGTAGAGGTTGCGCACGCCGCCGCATGCCGCGCTCGGACGCAGCCAGTCGAGGGCCAGTCCGGCGCAGGCGCGGGCGATCGCGGCGGCGACTTCGGTGCCGGCGACGTTGCAGCCGAACGCGCGCCGCAGGCCGGGATGGCGGCTGCGGACGGCAGCGAGTGCGGTGGTGAGGGCGGCGAGCCGGTCGTGCGCGAGCGCCCCTTCGTCGACCGCCTGCAGCGGCTCGGCGGCGGCGACGACGCGCCACTTGACGCGGGTGTTGCCGGCGTCGATGAGCAGGATCATGCGCCGGCTCCGGGCGGCAGCGGGCGCAGCGAGACGTCGCCGGCGAGCACGCGCTGGACGCCGTGTCCGGTCCGCAGGAGCAGGGCGCCATCGACGTCGACGCCGGCGCAGAGGCCGGTGAGGGTGTCGTTTTCACCGTGGATGCAGACCGGCAGATCGGCGAACGCGTTGCGCTGCTGCCAGGCGCTGCGCAGGGGGGGGAAACCGGCTGCAGCGAAAATGTCGAGCAGCGGGTGGAGTTCGCCGAGCACGGCGGCGAGCACCGCACTGCGGGTCGGCAGGGGGTGGCCGGGGGGCTGCTCGAGAACCCGGTCGAGCGCGGTGACCGGGATCGCTGCGGGTAGATCGATGTCCGCCGGCAGGCGCAGGTTGATGCCGATGCCGATCACCGCAGTGAGGGCGCGCCCGCGCGCGGGGAGCAATTCGACCAGGATGCCGGCGAGCTTGGCGCCGTGGACCAGCACGTCGTTCGGCCACTTGAGCTGCACGCCGGGCACGCCGAGGCGCTCCAGCGCGCGCGCGAGCGCCAGGCCGGCGACCAGCGACAGCCCGGCCGGCTGCGGCGTGCCGGGGGGGAAGCGCCACAGCGCCGAGAAGGTCAGGCTGGCATCGTCCCACGACAGCCACGGCCGGCCGCGGCGGCCGCGCCCGGCGCTCTGGCGGTCGGCGACGAGCACATGGACACGGCCGTCGTCGGCCGGCGGGGCGTCGAGCAGCGCGCTGTTGGTCGAAGCGCACTCGGCCACCCAGCGCACCTCGAACGCGCGCGCCAGGCTGCCGAGGCGGGCGGCGAGGGCGTCGAGGTGTTCGCCGGCCTGGGGCGAGGCGGACATCGACGGCGAGGGGGGCATCGACGGCAGAGCGGGGGACGAAGGGGCGGCGGGCGGCAAGACAGGGATCCGGCGGAGAAAGCGGAAGCGGCATTATCCGTCATCCCGCGGCGGCACACGAGCCCGGGCGCGGAACAGCCCGGGGCGCGGACGGCGCAAGGGCGGGCGCCCGCACCGCCGCCGGCTCCCGGCCCGGCGGCGGTACGCCGGCTTCAGTGCGGAGTGTCGCCGCCGTCCGCGCCGCGCTCCTCGTCCATGCCGAGTTCCTGGATCTTGCGGGTGATGGTGTTGCGGCCGATCCCGAGCAGGTGGGCGGCCTCGATGCGGCGGCCGCCGGTGGCGGCGAGGGCGCGCCGGATCAGGGTGCGCTCGAACTCGTGGGTCAGGCGCTCGAACACCTTGCCGGGGGTGGCGGCGATCAGGCGGTCGGTTTCGGTGCCCAGGCCTTCGAGCCAGCTCGTCGGCGTTTCGCGCCCGGGCTGATCGCGCATTTCCGGCGGCAGGTCGGCCACTTCCACGACCTGGGCCGGCGCCATGACCGTCAGCCAGTGGCACAGGTTCTCGAGCTGGCGGACGTTGCCGGGGAAGGGCTGGCTTTGCAGGTACTCGATTGCGGCGTCGGAAATGCGCTTGCGCTCGACGCCGAGATCCTGCGCGCTGCGCTGGAGGAAATGGCGCACCAGGAGCGGAATGTCCTCGTGGCGTTCGCGCAGCGGCGGCAGGCGCAGGCGGATGACGTTGAGGCGATGGAACAGGTCTTCGCGGAACAGGCCCCGGTGTACGCGCTCTTCGAGATCCTGGTGGGTCGCGGCGATTACCCGGACGTTGGCGCGGATCGGCTGCTGGCCGCCGACGCGGTAGAAGTGGCCGTCGGACAGGACGCGCAGCAGCCGTGTCTGCAACTCGGCGGGCATGTCGCCGATCTCGTCGAGGAACAGGGTGCCGCCGTCGGCCTGCTCGAAGCGGCCGCGGCGCTGGGTGGCGGCGCCGGTGAAGGCGCCGCGCTCGTGGCCGAAGAGTTCGGATTCGAGGAGGTCGCGCGGAATCGCCGCGGTGTTGATCGCGATGAAGGGGGCGTCGCGGCGCGGGCTGTGGCGGTGCAGGGCGCGCGCGACCAGCTCCTTGCCGCTGCCCGACTCGCCGTTGATCAGCACCGTGGCGTGGGAGTGGGCGAGGCGGCCGATGGCGCGGAACACTTCCTGCATCGCCGGCGCCTGGCCGAGGATTTCCGGGGCGAGCGGAGTTTCCTCGGCTGCACCGTTGTGGTGCGCGCCTTGTTCGAGGGCGCGTCGCACCAGCGCCACCGCCTGATCGACGTCGAAGGGCTTGGGCAGGTATTCGAACGCACCGCCCTGGAACGCCGCCACCGCGCTGTCGAGGTCGGAATACGCGGTCATGATGATCACCGGCAGCTGGGGGTGGCGGGTTCTCACCTTCGCCAGCAGGTCGAGGCCGGATTCGCCGGGCATGCGGATGTCGGACAGGAGCACCGCGGGAGGCTGCGGCGCGCGCTCGAGTTCGGCGAGGGCGTCGAGCGCCGAGCTGAAGCTGAGGTGGCCGATGCCTTCGCGGTCGAGGGCTTTTTCCAGCACCCAGCGGATCGAGCGGTCGTCATCGATGATCCAGACCGTATTCATGTTCGTATGCACTATTGTGGTGCGTCGTGAACGTGTTTGCGGCCGGGCAGGCGGGCCGCAAGCGCGTTCAGGCGCGGTCGGTAATCGGCAGCAGGATCGTGAAGCAGGTCCGCCCCGGGCGGCTATCGACGTCGATCATGCCCTGATGTTGCTCGATGAAGCTCTGCGCCAGGGAGAGTCCCAGTCCGCTGCCGTCGTCCCGCCCCGAGACCAGCGGATAGAAGATCTTGTCGCGGATCTCCGCCGGAATGCCGGGGCCGTTGTCGATCACTTGCAATTCCAGTGCCAGCTTGTAGCGGCGCTTGGCGAGCGTGACCTGGCGGGCGATGCGGGTGCGCAGGCGGATCTCGCCGCTGCCGCCGAGGGCCTGGGCGGCATTGCGCACGATGTTGAGCACGGCCTGGATCAGCTGCTCACGGTCGGCGGTGAGCTCGGGCAGGCTGAGGTCGTAGTCGCGCTCGATGTCGAGGGCGGGGAACTCGGCGAGGATCAGCCGGCGCACGCGCTCGAGGACGTCGTGGAGATTGAGCGGCGCCGGCCGCATCATGCAGTGGGAGCTGAGCAGGCGGTTCATCAGCTCCTGCAGGCGGTCGGCTTCGGCGATGATGACGTCGGTGAATTCGCGCAGCTGCGGGTCGTCGAGTTCGTGCTGGAGCAGCTGGGCCGAGCCGCGGATGCCGCCGAGCGGGTTCTTGATTTCGTGGGCGAGGTTGCGGATCAGCTCGCGGTTGGCCTGCTGCTGGTGCAGCAGCTGCTCCTCGCGGGCGACCCGGAGCTGGGCATCGATCGGGCGGAACTCGAGCAGCAGGCGCACGCCGGCGGCTTCCACCGGGGTCACCGTGCAGTCGAGCCGGATCGGTTCGGTGCCGCTGCGGCCGATCGTCAGGTCCTGCCCGGTATAGCTCCAGTTGGTGCGCAGGGCGTTGTCGAGGGCGGCGCCGAGCCCGGGCGGGGTGCCGAGCAGGCGGGCGAGCGGCTGGCCGAGGAGTTTGCGCTGGCTGATCGCGAACAGGTTTTCCGCGCCGGGATTGATGTAGCGGATGAGCAGCCGTTCATCGACGAGGACGACGGCGGAAGACAGTAGCTCGAGTCCGGCGAAAGGGCCACTGGCGGAAGGAGGAGGTGACATGAGCGCGTCCTGGGAGTCTTCCAATCGACATGCAAGATACGCGCCAGGCCGGGGTCATCGAAGAGCGGAAATCTCCCGGCGCAGCGCTTCGATGTTGCGCTTGTGCAGTTCGACCTTGTCCTTGAACGGCTGCAGGCGGTCGAGCACCTTCTGATAGTTGCGCTCGCCGCCGAAACGGACCGCTTCCTGTTCGGCGAGCGCCTTCTCGGCTGCGGCGAGCGCGTTTTCCTCGGTACTCAGCTCGTTCTCCAGGACCTGGCGCCGGGTGTCGTCGCGTGCGCGCTGGTCGGCCGGATTGACCCGCGGAAAGGCGGCCACCGGTGCGGCGCTTGCGGCCGGGCGTGACGCCGGGGCCGGCACCGAGGAGACGGCCTGGTCGGACTGCAGGCGGACGCAGTTGCGTGCCAGGGTGGGATCGTTGGTGTAGGTCACCCGGCCGCTGGCGTCGATGCACTTGTAGACCTCGGCGTGAGCCAGAGTGCTCGCACTCGCAAACAGGAACAGCGGAAGGAGTCGGAACGATCGCATGCGTGTTTCCGGGAAGCCGCCGGCATCTGGGCCGTCCGGTGGACTCCCCGCCCCTTGCGGAATGAAGGCCGATTAGACCCCAGAAAAAAAGGACGGGCAATGCCCGTCCTTTTCGACCGCGGTGCAATCCGGAGATTACAGGCTGTAGTACATGTCGAACTCCACCGGGTGGGTGGTGATGCGCATGCGGTCGACTTCTTCCATCTTGAGCGCGATGTAGGCGTCGATGAAGTCGTTCGAGAACACGCCACCGCGGGTGAGGAACTCGCGGTCCTTGTCGAGATACTCCAGTGCCTGGTCGAGGCTGGTGCACACCGTCGGGATCAGCGCGTCCTCTTCCGGCGGCAGGTCGTACAGGTTCTTGTCGGCCGGATCGCCCGGGTGGATCTTGTTCTGGATGCCGTCCAGGCCCGCCATCATCAGCGCCGAGAAGGCCAGGTAGGGGTTGGCCAGGGGGTCCGGGAAGCGCGCCTCGATGCGGCGGCCCTTCGGGTTGGCAACGTAGGGGATGCGGATCGAGGCCGAACGGTTGCGTGCCGAGTAGGCCAGCTTGGTCGGGGCCTCGTAGTGCGGCACCAGGCGCTTGTACGAGTTGGTGCCGGGGTTGGTGATCGCGTTGAGCGCGCGGGCGTGCTTGATGATGCCGCCGATGTAGTACAGCGCGGTCTCCGACAGGCCGGCGTAGCCGTTGCCCGCGAACAGGTTCTGACCGTCCTTCCAGATCGACTGGTGGACGTGCATGCCGGAGCCGTTGTCGCCGACGATGGGCTTCGGCATGAAGGTGGCGGTCTTGCCGTACTGGTGGGCGACGTTATGCACGATGTACTTCAGCACCTGGGTCCAGTCGGCGCGCTGGGTCAGGGTGCTGAACTTGGTGCCGATCTCGCACTGGCCGGCGTTGGCCACTTCGTGGTGGTGCACTTCGACGGGCACGCCGCAGGCTTCGAGCGCGAGCACCATCGCGGCGCGCACGTCGTTGAGGCTGTCGACCGGCGGCACCGGGAAGTAGCCGCCCTTGACGCGCGGACGGTGGCCGGTGTTGCCGCCTTCGAACTTGTCGGCGGTGGACCAGGCGGCCTCTTCGGAGATGATCTTGCTGTACACGCCCGACATGTCGACCGACCATTCGACCGAGTCGAAGATGAAGAACTCGGGCTCGGGGCCGAAGAAGGCGGTGTCGCCGATGCCGGTGCTCTTCAGGTAGGCCTCGGCGCGCTTGGCGATCGAGCGCGGGTCGCGGTCGTAGCCCTTGCCGTCGGACGGCTCGATGACGTCGCAGGTCAGCACCAGCGTGGTTTCGTCGAAGAAGGGGTCGATGTAGGCCGAACCGGCTTCGGGCAACAGGACCATGTCGGACGCCTGGATGCCTTTCCAGCCCGCCAGGGAAGAGCCGTCGAAGGGGTGGCCGTGCTCGAAGTGATCTTCCTCGAAGGCCGAAACCGGCAGGCCGACGTGGTGCTCCTTGCCACGGGTATCGGTAAAGCGCAGGTCGACGAAGCGCACTTCGTTTTCCTGGATCAGCTTCATGACGTCTTGGGCGTTCATGTTCACTCCTGGTGAGATGAGGCGTTTTGATTGCGTTGAGCGGGTGGAGCAGCGGCCGGAGGGCGATGCGCCGGATTCGGGTGAAAAGGTTTAAGCACTAAGCGTGCCAAGTTCGTTTTAGTTCGTCGGACATTGTGCCACAAGGGAAATGCCCGAAAGCGGTGCCGGTTGGCGACGCCGTGCGCACCATATCGGTGCTTTTGCAAGGCGTCGCGCCCCGTCATGGTGCGAGCTGGCAATAGACGCGGATTGCACGGTAGCGGGGGTGGGAGCGGAGGCAGGCTTCCCGGCGCCGGGCGAGGGCGTCCAGCGCCGCAGGGGGAAGCGGCGCGGGGAGGATGATTTCGACTTCCACGCGCTGGCCGAGGTAATGGATCTGGACCCGTTTCGGTGCCGGCGCGTCGGCGCCCAGCAGCGCGCGCACCTCCTCCAGGATCTCGGCCCGTTCGGGCAGCGGGCCGGGGGGCGCGGCCTGCAGGTCGGCATCGTCCTCGGGGTCGATGTGCACCAGCACGTCGCGGACTTCCGGATGGGCGTTGCGCACCCGCAGATAGACCTCGTCGGAGACGCGGTGGCCTTCGGACACGGTGAGCCGGGGGTCGACCTGGACGTGGGCGTCGCACAGCACGCGGCCGGCCATGCGCCGGGTGCGCATGTCGTGCAGGCCGATCACTCCCGGCGTGGTTTCGATCGTGTGGCGCAGGCGGGCGAGTTCTTCCTCCGGCAGGCCGGTGTCGATCAGTTCGCGGACCGCTTTCCACGCCAGCCTGAGTCCCATGCTCAGGATCAGGAAGCCGACCACGGCAGCGGCGAGCGGTTCGAGAAAAGGGTAGCCCGCCAGGCTGCCGCCGATGCCGGCGGCCACGACCAGCGAAGAGGCCGCGTCCGAGCGCGCATGCCAGGCGTTGGCTTCGAGCATCGGTGCCCGCAGCCGGTGTGCGGCCGCCAGGGTGAAACGGAACAAGCCTTCCTTGGCGGCCAGGGTGAGCAGCGCCATCGCCAGCGCCGCGGGGTGGAGCGGCGGCGCGGCGGCCATGTTCTGCAGGCGGACGCCCGAACTCCACAGGAATCCGATGCCGACCGCGGCGAGGACGGCGCCCAGCACCATCGTGGTGACCGTCTCGATACGGTCGTGGCCGTAAGGGTGGGCGGTGTCGGCCGGATCCGCGCCGCGCCGTCCGGCGATCAGGACCATGAAGTCGGTCACCAGGTCGGACAGGGTGTGGGCGGCGTCGGCGACCAGGCTGAAGGCGTTGGCGAACAGGCCGATGACGATCTGGCCCAGGGTGAGGGTGGCATTGGTCACGATCGCGATCAGCGTCGCGCGCTGGATGCCGCGGCTGCGTGCGGCGTCGGTGTCGCCGGGGCGCGGGGAGGGGACGATGGGGGCGGGGAGGGGCATGGGGAACGGTGGGGCGGACGCGCTATACTTCGGCAATTCGCAATTCTAGACGGATGTTCGAATGGGAACCCTGTCGGATCTGTTGTCCCTCGCGCAAGAGCGCGCCGAAAGTCTCGGTCTGCCCTATCAGGGCGCGTTGACGCCGGGCGAAGCCTGGGAAGTGTGGCAGCTCGCTCCCGGCGCCAGGCTGGTCGATGTGCGCACCCGCGCCGAGCTCGACTGGGTCGGGCGCGTCCCCGGCGCGGTCGAAATCGAATGGAAATCCTATCCGTCGATGCAGGACAACCCGAACTTCATGGCGCAGCTCAAGCACCAGGTCGATTCCGAGGCGCTGGTGCTGTTCCTCTGCCGCTCGGGCGTGCGTTCCGATTCGGCGGCGCGGGCCGCCTGCGCCGCCGGTTATGGCAACTGCTACAACGTCCTCGAAGGCTTCGAGGGCGACCGTGACGCCAATGGCCAGCGCAACCGCAGCGGCGGCTGGCGCCATGCCGGCCTGCCCTGGCACCAGGGCTGACCGATCGCGCGGGCTTCGCCGGCGGAACGCAGTGTCTGCCGCCAGGTCCGAAATTCCACCGAGACAACGGAAATTCCTCCAGGAGCAGGATTCGCATCATGCAAGCCGCCACCATCAGCTTCGATCGCTTCAACGTGCTCGCCGACGACGAGGCCCAGGCGCGCATCCGCGCCGCCCGCGCCCGCCTCGGCGACAAGGCGGTGCTGCTGTGCCATCACTATCAGCGCGCCGATGTCTACCAGCATGCCGACCTCACCGGCGACTCGCTCAAGCTTGCCCGTCTGGCCTCGCAGACCGATGCCCAGTACATCGTGTTCTGCGGCGTGCATTTCATGGCCGAAGTCGCCGACATCCTGTCCAAGCCGAGCCAGATCGCGATCCTGCCCGACCTCGCCGCGGGCTGCTCGATGGCCGACATGGCCAACCTCGCGAAAGTCGAGCGCTGCTGGCGCGAGCTGGGCGAAGTGCTCGGCGCGCCCGACGAGCGGGTCGCGCCGGTGACCTACATCAACTCCGCGGCCGACCTGAAGGCGTTCTGCGGCGAGCACGGCGGCATCGTGTGCACTTCCACCAACGCGCCGACGATCCTCGACTGGGCGTTTTCCCGGCGCGAGAAAGTGCTGTTCTTCCCCGACCAGCACCTGGGGCGGTGGACCGGCTTCAAGAAGGGCATCCCGCTCGAACAGATGGTGGTGTGGGACCCCGACCTCGAATACGGCGGCCTCACGCCCGAGCAGATCCACAACGCCAAGGTCCTGCTGTGGAAGGGGCATTGTTCGGTGCACCAGATGTTCCAGCCCGCCCACATCGAGCGCTGGCGCAAGCAGCATCCGGACGGCTTCGTGATCTCGCACCCGGAGAGCAGCCTCGAGGTCTGTCGCAATTCGGACTACGTCGGCTCCACCGAGTACATCATCAACACCATTTCCGCGGCGCCGGCGAATACCCGCTGGCTGGTCGGCACCGAACTCAACCTCGTCAGCCGGCTGGCCGAGGAGATGAAGCCGCAGGGCAAGACCGTGGAGTTCATGGCGCCCACGGTGTGCATGTGCTCGACGATGCAGCGCATCGACCCGCAGCACCTGGCGTGGACGCTGGAAAACCTCGCCGAGGGCAAGGTGGTGAATCAGATCAAGGTGCCCGCGCACGAGGCCGAGCTTGCCCGCATCGCCCTCGACCGCATGCTCGCGGTGTCCTGAGGCCGCGCTTCGCCGGGGCGGGCAGCCATGACGCTGCGCGTGTGCAGCTACAACATCCACAAGGGGTTCTCGCAGTTCAACCGCCGCATGGTGGTGCATGAACTGCGCGAACGCCTGCGCAGCCTCGACGTCGATCTCGTCTTCCTGCAGGAGGTGCAGGGCCTGCACCTGGGGCATCCGGCGCGCCACCCGGAATGGCCGCTGCAGCCGCAGCACGAGTTCCTCGCTGAAGACGCCTGGCAGCAGACCGCCTATGGCGGCAACGCGGTGTACGATCATGGCCACCACGGCAATGCCATCCTCAGCCGTCACCTGATCCTCAGCACCGCCAACCAGGACGTCTCCGACCACCGTTTCGAGCGCCGCGGCCTGTTGCACTGCGAAATCGAGCTGCCACGCTTCCAGGCGCCGGTGCACTGCGTGTGCGTACACCTCGGGCTGATTGCCGGCAGCCGGCGGCGGCAGATGGCTGCCCTCGCCGAGCGCATGGAGCAGTTGGCGCCGGGCAATGCGCCGCTGATCATCGCCGGCGACTTCAACGACTGGCGCAACCGGGCCGACGAGCTGATCGGCCGCCGCCTCGGCCTCACCGAAGTGTTCGGCAGCGGTCGCGGGCAGCCGGCGCGCAGCTATCCGAGCACGCTGCCGCTGTTCCGCCTCGACCGCATCTACGTGCGCGGCTTCCGCGTCCGCCAGGCGCAGGTGCACTACGGCGCGCCATGGGCGCAGATTTCGGATCACGCCGCGCTCACCGCCGACCTGGAGCCGGTGTCCTGATGCGCTTCCTCGCCGGCAACGCGGTGGCGCTGCTGGAAAACGGCGAGCAATACTTTCCTGCGCTGGAGTCGGCGATCGACCGCGCCCGGCGCGAGCTTTTCCTGCAGAGCTACATCTTCGAGAACGACCGCATCGGGCGGCGCATCGCCGCGGCCCTGTGTCGTGCGGCCGGCCGCGGCGTGGTGGTGCGGCTGATGGTCGACGGCTTCGGTGCGCGCAGCTTCGTCGCCGGGCTGATGGCCGAACTCGCTGCGGCCGGAGTGCAGGTGCTGGTCTATCGCCGCGAACTGCGCCCCTTGTCGCTGCGCCGCCACCGCCTGCGCCGCCTGCACCGCAAGCTCGTGGTGGTCGATGGCCGGGAGGCCTTTGTCGGCGGGATCAACATCGTCGACGACTTCGAGCCGGGGGGCGGTCCGCATCCGCGCTACGACTACGCGGTCCATGTGCAAGGGCCGCTGCTCGAGCCGATCGTCGCCTCGGCCCACCGCCTGTGGCGGCTGGTGGCGTGGGCGAGCTTTCGCCGGCGCGAAGCTCTTCCGCTACTGGCGCCGCCGTGCGGTGCTCCGGCCGGCACCATCCGCGCCGCTTTCGTGCTGCGCGACAATCTGCGCTACCGGCGCGCGATCGAAGACGCCTACCTCGAGGCGATCGCCCGCGCAGAAAAGGAAATCGTCATTGCCAACGCCTATTTCTTCCCCGGCCGGCGTTTCCGCCAGACGCTCGCCGAGGCGGCGGCGCGCGGAGTGCGCATCACCCTGCTCCTGCAAGGGGTGTCCGACCATCCGATGCAGGCCTACGCGACCCGTGCCCTGTACCCGTTTTTCCTCGAGCGCGGCATCCGCCTGTTCGAGTATCACCGCAGCCACCTGCACGCCAAAGTTGCGGTGGTCGACGGCCACTGGGCGACCGTGGGCTCGAGCAACATCGACCCTTTCAGCCTGCTGATGGCACGTGAAGCGAACGTCGTGGTCGATGACACCGCCTTTGCCGGCGCGCTGCAGGCGAGCCTGGAGGCGGCGATCCGTTCTGGTGCCCAGGAGCTGAAGGCCGCCGACTGGCGCCGCCAGCCGATCCTGCGCCGCGCCCTGAGCTGGCTGTCCTACCAGCTGCTGCGCCTGGGGATCGGGATCGCCGGCTACCGCGGCCGGCACTGACGCGTTCAGCGCGCGAGCAGGCGCGCATGCTCGATCTTGGTGCAGCGATCCATCACCACTGCGAGGCCGGCGGCTGCGGCCCTGGCCGCCGCTTCCGGGGCGATCACGCCGAGCTGGAACCAGACGCTGCGGGCGCCGACAGCGATCGCCTCGTCGACGATCGGCATCACGTCTTCGGGCTTGCGGAAGATGTCGACGATGTCGATCGGCCGGGGAACGTCGTGCAGGCTCGGATAGCATCGTTCGCCCATGACCTCATCGTGGAGCGGATTGACCGGGAGGATGGTGTAGCCGGCGGCGCGCAGATAGTGCGCCACTTCGTTGCTCGGCCGCGCGGGCTTGGGCGAAAGGCCGACGACCGCGATGTTGCGGCTGTCCTGGAGCAGGCGGCGGATGGCTGCGGTATTGGCGCTGATGTCGTTCGGGTGCATTGTGGCGGGTCCTTGGGAAAACGGTTCGGGAGGCGGGCGGCAGGTCCGGTTACGACCGGGCATCGAGCCTTGCACGGGGGGCGCCGCACCCGGGTTCAGCAAAAGCCGCTGGCGACCGCCTGGCGGCAGCGCGGCACGGCAGAAAGTGACCAATGGGCTTGCGCCCACTGCCAGAGCTCGGTGAGGGAGGCATGGGCGAGGGCGTCGGGGGGATTCTGGCCGAGAAAGCGCAGTGCGGCCACCAGGGCGGCGGCTGGAGGACGGTCGCCGATGGCGCGCGCCAGCGTCTGCTTGGAGAGTTTTTCGCCCGCGATGTTGGTCGCCAGCGGCAGGTGGGCGTACTCCGGCCGCGGTGCGCCGAGCAGGCTCTGGAGGTGGATCTGGCGGGCGGTCGAATCGAGCAGGTCGGCGCCGCGCACCACGTTGGTGATGCCGGCTGCGGCGTCATCGACCACGACCGCGAGCTGGTAGGCAAACAGCCCGTCCGCACGCCGGATGATGTAGTCCCCGGCGTCGGCGGCGAGATCGACCTCCTGCGGGCCTTGCACCGCGTCGATGAAGTGGATCCGTCCATCGGCGCGCACGCGCCAGGCGCGCGCGCTGCGCCCGGGCGGCAGGCCGTCGCGGCAGGTGCCGGGATAGCGGCGCGAGCCGTCGCGCGCGGCCGGGGCGGCGGCCAGATCGCGCCGGGTGCAGGCGCAGGGATAGGCGAAGCCGCTTGCCTTCAGCTGCTCGAGCGCGGCTTCGTAGGCTTCGCCGCGGCGGCTTTGCCAGATCGGGGCCTCGTCCCATTCGAAACCGAAGCGCTCCAGCGTGGCGAGGATGTCCTCGGCGGCGCCCGGGACGCAGCGCGGCGTGTCGATATCCTCGATGCGCAGCAGCCAGCGTCCTTGATGGCTGCGGGCCTCGAGAAAACTGCCGACGGCGGCGACCAGAGAGCCGAAGTGCAGCGCCCCGGTGGGTGAGGGAGCGAAGCGGCCAGCATACAGGCGGGAACTGGAAGTCATATGCGTATGGCGTGATCGAGGTCGGGTCACGACACGATCTATTTGATTCCCATCAAGTCAATTTCCGCCGATAACTGCTAGTGTCCAAAAGATTCGCCGTGCCCATGCGGCGATTGCACATGATAAAACGGAGATTATCCATGAACAAATCCCCCTTCCTTCTCGCCGCGGCGGTTTCGGTCCTGCTGGCCGCATGTGGTGGTTCCGATTCGGGTGCGCCTGCCGCGCCTGCCGCGCCTGCCGCCGCTCCCGCCCCCGCCCCGGTTGCGGCCGCTCCTGCCGCTCCGGCCAATGCCGTCGGCGAAGGGGTGTACAAGAAGGTCTGTGCCCTGTGTCACGCCGCCGGTGTGGCCGGCGCGCCGATGCCCGGCAACAAGGACGAGTGGGCGCCGCGCATTGCCCAGGGCGAGGAAACGCTCTACAAGCATGCGCTCGAGGGCTTCACCGGCGCGAAGGGAATGATGCCGGCACGCGGTGGTGGCACTTCGCTGAGCGACGACGAAGTCAAGGCCGCGGTCGACTACATGGTGGCGAAGTCGAAGTAAGCCGGACGCGTTTCCCGTTTGTAGCGCGAACAGGGCCCTGCGGGGCCCTGTTCGCGTTGACGGCCAGGGTAACGACGGCACTGGCGTCGCGGCGCGACGCCGGGTTCGCCTTCAGTGGGTGTGATGGGCGTGGTTGGCGCTGCGCAGCCCGTCGACGACCGCGAGATCGACCTCGTCGAAGTGCAGCAGGCGGCCGCCGTGTCTGGCAATGAAGGCCTGGGCAGCGGCCGCGTCGGCGAACGCGGGCAGGTCGGGGCCGCGCATCGGGCCGCGGATGCTGGAGCCGAGGACGAAGCTCGCCGTCTGCGCATCCAGCCAGCGGCCATCGTCGAAGTTCGCGACGTAGCGTGCGGCGCCTTCCCCTGCGTCGCGCGTCGAGCCGAAACGGCGGGGATCGGCGAGGAACATGAACAGATCGACCGGCGAATCGAAGAAATGGGCGGCGCCGTCGGCGAAGATCAGCTGCGCCGCCCAGCGTGGGAAGCGCGCGGGATACATGCCGCACACCGCGCAGCGGGCGTCGGTCGGGATCGGGCGCGCTTCATGGATGCCGCGCCCGGAGGCCGGGTCGTAGGCGTGGGCGGAAGGCCGGGTCGCCGGCGGAACCACGCAGACATCGTCGATCGGCGGCTCGACGGCGTTCGCCTCGCGCTGGCCGTGCTGCCAGAACAGCGTGGCACCGGCCCCTGCTGCCAGCACGGCGCCGGCGAGCAGCAGCCTGCGCATCGGGTTGCTGGCGCTCATTGGCCGCCGCCGAGCTGCGGATCGCGCAGCAGGGCGACGACGAGCCGGCGCAGGTTGTCCTCCGGGGGGGCGTCGGTGCGCGTGACCGGATCGGCGACGATGCTGCCGTCAGCACGGTGGAAATGGTTCGGCACCGTTGCCAGCGCGGGATGGGTCGGCGCGGTGTCGATGCCCAGCTCCACCCCTTCCGGCGCCGGGTCGATGCGCCAGCGCAGTGAATAGGCATCGGCCGCCGCATAGCGGATGGTCAGCGACACGCCGTTGTTCAGGTCCAGAACGAGGGCGTCCTGGGTCAGCCGCGGCGGGCAGGCGAGCGCCTCGGCGCAGTCGGCGGCAATGTGCTCGGCGAGCAGGGGGTGCAGGTTCATCGGCCGTTGACCTCCTGCAGGCGCTGGGCCATGGCCTGGCGTGCGGCCTGGTGCGTGTCGGCGAGGATGCGGGCGGCGAGGTAGTGCTCGTAGGCCGGGTGCTCGGCCAGTTCGCCGGCGGCGATGCGCTCGATCAGTTGTGCGGGATCGCTCGCGCCGGCGGCGGCGAGCACCGCGCGGCGGTTTTCCCGCGTCTCGTAGATCAGGCGCGCGAGTTGCTGCACTTCGGCGGCGGTGTCCGGTGAAAGGGCGTCGTAGATCGAGTCCATGGTCCTTACATCCTCTGGTCGTGGAGGGCGCCGCCGTCGAGGACGACGTGGTCGGGGGTGACCTCGTCGAAGCGCAGGACGCTGCCGCCGTGTTCGGTGGCGAAGGCTTGCGCGTCGGCCTCGCGGGCGAAAGAGGCGGCGGTCGGGCCCATCGAGCCCAGGCGCTTCGAGCCGAAAACATAGAATGCGGCCTTGGCGTCGATCCAGTGGCCCTGCGGGGCGTTCCACTCGGCCTGGCCCATGTCCTGGACGAAGATCGCTGCGATGGCCCGCGCCTGTTCCGGATTGAGGTAGATATTGAACATCTCGACGGTGTCGCAGAACCAGTCCGGCTCGGTGACCCCGGTGTAGTGGATCTGCGCCTTGGGGCCGGGGTAGTCGGCGAGCAGCATGCCGTCGAGGGCGCAGCTGGTGCCGGGCTCGATTTCGAGTGCGACGACCGCGGTTTTGCCGCCGTCGCCCTGGCCGCAGGCGGCGAGCAGGCCGCTCGCTGCGGCGGCGAGCAGGAAGCGGCGGCGGGAAAGGCAGCGCTGATGGGTGCACATGAAAAGGTTCTCCGTTTCTCGTGGGGTGGTGACTCAGCGACGGAAGCGCCAGGCGGCGAGCGCGAGCGGGCCGACGATCCAACCCGCCATCACCAGCCCGAGCAGCCCGGGGCGGGCCAGCGCCGGCGGAAACACGGTGGACAGCCCGTACAGGGTGCGCACGTCGTCGAGGCTGAAGATGTTGAGGATGCGGAACACGTCGGCCGGATTGAGCAGCAGCAGGTAGGGCAGGGCCTCGCCGCCCCACTGCCCGCCGCTCAGCACCAGCGCGCCGAGCAGCAGCAGGTCGAACACGAGCACGAAGAAGAACCACAGCGCGATCGCCAGTCCCGAAGCGCGGGTGCGGTCGGCAGCGAACACCGACAGCATCACCGCCAGGCTGAGGAAGGCGCAGCCGAGCAGCACCGAGCTCGCCATGAAGCCGAAGTAGTGGAACAGTGCGGCCAGATCGAGCTGGGCAGACAGCACCAGGCCGACGAGGCCGAAGCCCGCCACGGTGGAGAAGGCGAGCGCCGCGGCGAGCCCGAGGTACTTGCCCAGCAGCAGCTCGCCGCGGGTGATCGGCATCGACAGCAGGAGTTCGAGCGAGCCGCGCTCGCGCTCGCCGACGATGGCGTCGAACCCCAGCAGCAGCGCGATCAGCGGGATCAGGTAGATCACCAGGCTGACCAGGCTGGCGATCGTGACTTCGATCGAGCGGAAACCCACCGTGCCCTGCTGGGCCGCGCCGAAGTAAGCGATCGACAGCGCGAATGCGGTGAATACCAGCGCCACCGCCAGCACCCAGCGGTTGCGGATGCGGTCCCAGAACTCCTTGCCGGCGATGGCGGCGATCTGCGCGAACTCCATGCCTGCTCCTTTCAGTCGGAAAAGCCGAAGAACACGTCTTCGAGCGAAGGTTCGTGGACGGTGAGATCGAGCACCGTGTCGCCCAGGCCGGCGAGTGCGGCGATCACCGCCATCTTGGTTTCGCGCCGGCACTGCACCGCGACGTGGTCGTCGCGCGCCTCGACCGCGCCCACCGGCAGGTGGCCGAGTGCGGCGCGTACCGCGGCGAAGTCGGCCGGGGCCACGCGCACGGCAAACCACAGCGGCAGGTCCATCTGCTCGCGCAGCGCCTGCACGGTGCCGCTGGCCTGGACCTTGCCTGCGGCCATGATCGCCAGCCGGTCCACGCGCTCCTGAATCTCGGCGAGGATGTGCGAGGTGATGACGATGGTCACGCCGGCGCTCTTCAACTGGCGCAGGATCGTATAAAAACCGCGGATCGCCTCCGGGTCGAGGCCGGTGGTGGGCTCGTCGAGGAACAGCAGCTTGGGGTCGCCGAGCAGGGCCTGGGCGAAGCCGAGGCGCTGGCGCATCCCTTTGGAGTATTCGCGGACGCGCCGGCGGGCGGCGTGGGCGAGGCCGACGCGTTCGAGCAGTTCGCCGTTGCGCGCCGCGGGCACGCCTTTGAGGCGGGCGAAGAACTGCAGCGTCTCGAGCCCGGTGAGGTTGTCGTAGAGGACGACGTTCTCCGGCAGGTAGCCGAGCTTGCGCCGCACCGCGCGGAATTCGCCGCCGGTGCCGACGCCGGCGCCGTCGATGCGGATCTCGCCCGCGGTCGCGGGGATGAGGCCGAGCATCATCTTGAACAGCGTGCTCTTGCCGGCGCCGTTGTGGCCGATCAGGCCGAACAGCTCGCCGCAGCGGATTTCCAGGTCGACGCCGTCGACGGCGCGGATCGGGCCGTAGTGCTTGTGCACGCCGCGCACCGCGATCAGCGGCGCGGCGGCGTCATTGGGGGCGGGGGAAGTGTCGGCCACGCCATTGGCTCCAGTCGGGGTTGTGCGGCAGCATCCGCGGGTTCGGGTCGACGATGCTCGGTGCGCGCAAGAGCGGGAACTGCTGGCCCACCAGGCGCAGGGTCTGCACCGCCGGGCTGGCGAGCAGCAGCTTCATCAGCGGGTGGCGCCAGGACAGGCGGTCGACGAGGTCGTTGGCCTCGTAGCGGACGTCGCCGGCGCCGTCGCCGTCGCGGTCCCAGCCCAGGTAGTTGCTCCAGTAGTTGCCCGCCTGCTCGCCCCAGGGCAGGTCGCGGGCGCCGACGTAGCGTACCTGCTCGCGGTTGAGGATGAAGTCGTTGCCTTCGACTTCGTTGTTCTTCGAGCCCGCCCACAGGTGCACGCCGACGACGTTGTCGACCACGGTGTTGCCGCGCAGGGTGTTGTATTCGGCATCGTAGATGAAGAAGCCGCGCTGGTTGCCGGCGACGACGTTGCCTTCGATGGTCGAGTCCTGGATCGTGCGCAGCATGATGCCGTGATCCGAATTGGCCCAGGCGCGGTTGTTGCGCACGGTGAGGCGGCGCACTTCCATCAGCGCGAGGCCGCCGCGGTTCATCCAGGTGTCGTTGCCTTCCCAGACGTTGTCGTAGGCGTTCATGTAGTGCGTGCCGTAGCGGCTGTGGTGCAGGCGGTTGGCGCGGAACACGGCGTCGTGCGAGACATCGACGTAGAGCGCGTCGCGCACGAAGCTGATGTTGTTGCCGAGGATCTGCGCGCGGTGGGTGTTGTAGAGCTGAATGCCGTTGCCGCGCTGCGAGGACTGGTAGTCGCGCTTGCCGGTGATCAGGTTGCCTTCGATGCGCACGTCGTTGGCCTTCTCGATCCACAGGCCGAACAGGTTGTAGCTGAGGTCGCAGTTGCGCACCATGGCGCGGTGCGAGCCGGGAAAGACGTAGATGCCCGCGTTCTGGTCGCGCAGGCTGTCGCCCGAGTCGGTCACGATCAGGCCTTCGATGGTGACGTCCTCGGCGGTGATGCGGATGGTGTCGCCCTTGAGGCCGCCCGAGATCGTCGGCCGGTCGAGCCCGCGCAGGGTCAGCGGCTTGGCGATGAGGAGGTTCTCGGCATAGCGTGCGCGCTCGATCTCGATCACGTCGCCGGGCTGGGCGCGCTCGATCGCGGCCTGGATCGACTCCCCCGCGCGCACGCGCAGCGTCGCGGCCAGGGTGTCGCCGGCGGTGACGAGGCCGAGCGCGACGAGCAGCAGGCCGGCCGCCAGTGCGCGCAGGCGCCGGACGTGGTTGGGGGACATCGCTGGGCTCAGAGCAGCAGCAGGCCGGCCGATTTGAGGCCGATGAACAGGGCGGCGCCGATCAGCAGGTTCTTGAAGCCGACGTAGCACACCATGTCCATGCGGCTGGCGCGGCGGTAACGCCGCCCCCACCACGGCCCTTCCTTGACGTAGGGCTTGGCGCCCAGGCGCACCAGCACTTCGAACACGCTCCAGCCGAACCACCAGCCGATGATGGTGCCGGCGCTGAGCTGGCCCATCGCCGCCAGCACCCAGGCCACGCTGGCGGCGGCGGCGAGCGCCAGGCTCGCCGCCTGTACCGCGCGCTGGCGCTGGAAGGCGCTGCGGCTCCATGGCCACAGGTGGTCCCAGGCTTCGGCGGCGAGACGCTTGAGCAGGCTGCCCTCGGCTGCGTACGGGGGGTGGACCGGTTCGGTCAGCATGCGCGGATCGACCATGATTCTCTCCTTGCCGGATCAGGCGTTCGGTGCCCGCGCGGGCACGGGCGTGATCGGGATGTAGTAGCCGTCGGCGCCGATCGGCGTCAGCGACTGGCCGGCCTTGGCGCGGCGCTTGCGCTCGTCGGCCAGCGGCGGGCAGACATGGTTGTCGGTGTACAGCACCATGCAGTCCAGGCACAGCATGCATTCGCGGTGGTCGATGCGGCCCTTGTCGTCGATCGCGAGCGAGCCGCAGCCCTTCGCGCAAGCCTTGCAGCTGTTGCATTCCTGCTTGCGGCGCAGACCGAACCAGCGGAAGGTCGAGGGCATCGCCAGCGCGGCGCCGAGCGGGCACAGATACTTGCAGAACGGGCGCTCGATGAAGATCGACAGGCCGAGCAGGCCGGCGGCGAACAGGGTGTAGGGCCAGCTGCGGTTGAACAGGCCGACGAGGAAGGTGGTCTTGAAGGGCTCGACTTCGGCGAGCTTCTCCGCCAGACCGATCGAGAACATCGACACCGCGAGCAGGCCGAAGAACACGCCGTACTTCACCCATTTCAGGCGGTTGTGCCATTTCATCGGCAGCGCGAACTGGAAACGCTGCAGGCCGATCGCGCGCGAGACCTTGTAGATCATCTCCGACAGCGAGCCGAACGGGCACAGCCAGCCGCAGAACAGGCCGCGGCCCCAGACGAACACGGTGACGATGATGAAGATCCAGAACAGGAAGATGAACGGGTCGGTCAGGAACAGTTCCCACTGCCACTGGAACAGCAACGAGTGGAACCAGGTCAGCACCTGCGTGATCGAGGGCTGGGCGAGCAGGCCGAAGCCGACGAAGCCGATGCTGATCGTCCACGCGCCGTACTTGAAGAGGTTGACCGGCCACTTGTTCTTGCGCGTCGAGCGTCGGGTGAGCGTGTCGCGGTTCGCATAGATGGCGGCGACCGCCACGAGCAGGGCGGCGAACAGGGCGATTTCCACCGCGCGCGTCTTCCATACCCGCACCCAGGGGGCATCGGGTTTGTTCACTTCGGGGCGGCCGCCTTCCAGGTAGCGGTCGGCGAGCCAGTATTCGGTGTCGAAGTTCACGAAGGTGCGCGCGCCGGTCTCGCGGTCGACGCGGTTGCCGAGGAAGATGAACTTCCACGGGAAGGCGCCGGAGAAGGCCGCAGAGCGCACGATGAAGATGCCCGACTCGGTGAAGGCGGGGGCACCGGCGGCGCTGACGCCGTAGAGGTTGAGGTAGTCGAGGTCGCGGAAGGTGAACGCGTCCTGGCCCTGGCGGATCTGGACGCGGTCGTAGATGCCGCCGCGCACGAAGCCCGAGCCCTTGAACGACTCCCGGCCGCCGCTGCGGATCACGAAGAGGGCGTGCTCGCCTTCGGCCAGGCGCGACATCAGCGCGCGCCAGCCGGCTTCGCCGAGGATCGCACGGCCGATTTCCGGATGGTTCAGGTAGCCGAACCAGAGCTCGATGAACGGCGTCGCGCTGCGCTCGAGGCCGACCTGCTCGGGCCGGACGGTGAGGCGCTGGACGGCGCCTTCGTCGACCAGCGCGGCCCAGTCGAGCGTGCGGCCGGCATCCTTGAGCTTCGCCTGCGGGCGGATGGTCGGCTCGAGGATGCCGACCTGGCGGGCGACCGCGGCGCCCGAGGCCATCATCACCTGGTTCTGGGCGATGACGGTGACGGTGGCGCCGGAGATGGCGTCGAGGCCGATGATCTCTTCTTCGGGGCGGGAGCGGCCGATCTCGATGTTGTCGCCGACGAACTTGCCCAGGTACTGCTCGTTGAACTTGATCAGGGACGATTCGGGAATGCCGAGCAGCAGGATCGGCTCGGAGTGCTTGAGGATCTTGACGCCGACGAAGCGGCCTTCGGTGTTCATGCCGATCAGCGTGACCACCGGCTTGCCCGAGTAGGCCGGGGTGTCGGTGATGTCGGTCGACAGCATCACGTAGCCGAGCAGCTTGCGCGTGCCGTTTTCATCCGCATAGCCCTCGACGTAGCGCGGCTGGCCCTTGCGTTCGGAGAAGTGCGTGGCGCCGGGCAGGACTTCGCCACAGGGTACGTAGTCGCACAGCGCGGGAGCGGTGTTCAGCTCCGGTGGCAGTTTGGCCTCGTAGGCGCTTTGGGCGTGAACGGAGGGGGTCGCCACCGCGACGAGGGCGAGGATGGCCGCGCAGGCGGCGCCTCGCAAGGCGGTGAACAGCTTCATGATGCGCTCCATAAGGAAAGTATGATGGAGTCTAAAAAACAGGGGGAGCCATTGTAATTGTTCGCGATCAATTCACCCCTGTCGCGGCAAGGCCATAAGTACAAAGCACACAAGGGGCTTGCGCCCCCTGTGTGCTCGGCGGACCAGGAAGCGGGCCGGCTTAGGCTTCGACGATCATGCGCGAGCGCATTTCGAGGTGCAGGGCGTGGCAGAAGTGGGTGCAGTAGCACCAGAAAATGCCCGGCTTGTCGGCCTTGAAGGTGACCGACTTGGTTTCCTGCGGGTTGCAGATGAAGTTGATGTTGTACTTCGGAATGGCGAAGCCGTGGGTCAGGTCCTCGATCTTGTCGAGGTTGGTCATGATCAGGGTGACTTCATCGCCGACCTTGAGCCTGAACTCGCGGGGCTCGAAGGCCGGGGCCATCGAGGTGATCTTCACCGTGACCTTGTTGCCATCGCGGAACACCCCGGCTTCCTTCGGATCCTTGACCGCGAGCGGGAACTCGTTGAGGTCGTAGACCTGCTTGGGCTGCAGCAGCTCGCGCTTGAAGATGATGAAGTCGTGCGGTTCGGGGCGGACCGGGTGGTCGGCCACGAGCACCATCTTCTCGCCCGAGATGTCGACCAGCTGCTCGGTCTCGGCATGCAGCGGGCCGACCGGCAGGAAGCGGTCCTTGGAGAACTTGCAGCCCACCGCCAGCCACTGGCCGTCGGCGAACATGGTTTCCGACTGCGAGGCGTTGATGTGGCCGGGCTGGTAATGGACATCGAGGCGGTCGACGACGTACTGTGCGTTCTTGTCGCCGGCGTGGAACTTGATCGCCGCTTCCACGTTCCACTTGACGATCTGGCTGTCGAGGAACAGGGTGGTGTAGGCGTTGCCGCGGCCGTCGAAGGCGGTGTGCAGGGGGCCGAGGCCGATTTCGACTTCGGCGGCGATCGCCTTGTCGAGCTCGTCGAGCTTGCCGTCGAACCAGTCGAGCACTTTCGCCAGTTCGATGACGGTGCCGGTGGGCGAGAGCTTGCCGGCGCAGATGAAGTACTTGCCGTCGGGCGAGGCGTTCACCCCGTGCGGGTTCTTCGGCACGGTGACGTAGGCGGTGAGCGCGGTCTTCGGGTCGGTGTTGGCGGCCTTGGTGCCGTCGACGACCGGCACCTTGGAGCTGCCGATGGTCTTGAACTTGCCGTCCTTGACTGCCTGCTCGATGCGGGCGATGTTGAAGAACAGGCAGGCGTCGCGCTCGGCCGACATCATGTCTTCGTAGCGCGCGCCGCCTTCGGTGTTGTACTGGTTGGTGGCGGCGAGCTTGCCGTCAAAGGAGGTGGCGACGAGGTCGCAGTTGCCGTCGATCAGCACCTGCCAGCGCACTTCCATGGATTCGGCGTCGACGCAGGAGAACAGCGTGCGGTATTTGTCCAGACTGTCGAGGTCGCGGCCGTCGTTGGGCAGGGGCGTGTGGAATTCGGCGCCGCAGAACACGCGCGTGGTGTAGTTGATCGCCGGGTCGACCGGGTCGCGCTTGTCCGGGAAGATGCCGTGGAAGCCCTGCACGTTGGGCAGTTCGGTGATCTTGTCGCAGATGAAGTAATCGAGACGGATGCGGGCGATGCGGCTGTTGATCTTGTCGTTGATCCAGGCGTAGCGGCCGTCGTAGTTGCCGTCCTTGTACGAGGCGTGGGTGTGGTGGGTGTCGGCGACGGTGTACTTCAGGCTGCCGTCGGCCTTGGTGCCCATGACCGCCTTGGACTCGTTGGTGATGCCCCAGCCGATCAGGGGGTCGGCGTTGAAGCACGGCACGCGATGCAGTTCGCGCCCGGAAGGCAGGCCGAGGACGCGGAAGTCGCCGGTATGGCCGCCCGACCACAGGCCGTAGTAGGTGTCGAGTTCGCCCGGCTTCAGGTGGGGCTCCCTGTGCGCGACGGCGGGAGCAGCGGCGGGGGCGGCGGGAGCGGCCGGCTTCGAACCCGATTCGTTGTTGCAGGCCGACAAGCCGACCGACAGGCCCGCGCCAGCCAGGCCGGCCAGCGCCGCGGTGTTCAGAAACTTGCGCCGGCTTGGATCGGGCATCGCCTCGGCCGTGTTCATCTTCGCTTCATTCATGATTTGATCGCTCCCGTGTTCTACGTGTAATCGGTGTCTCGCCCAGGGGGACCGCGGTTTTTGCGCCCCTCGCGCCGAACTGTCCGCGCAGTGTACCTGTGGCAAATTGTCCTGTGGCATTTTGTCGCAGCCTGGATTCTAGGAAGATGAAGTTGGGTAAACATTGATATAACGCAAACATCGAACCCAGGTCTTTGCAGTTACAGGGTTTTTTTACTGTGTTTTCATACCCCGGATGAAACTTTTCCCGCAACCCGATCCGATCCCCGAGGTGCCCGCTGCGGCGTCGCCGGAGCCGTCTTCCAGTGCGGTGCGCACCGACCGGAACCGCCTGCTGCAACTGCGCTGGGCGTCCCTGCTGGCGATGGCGGCGATCGCCTCGATCATCTTTCCGTGGCTGGCGCCGGCGCAGGCGAGGGCGCCGCTGGCCGGCGTCACCCTGTCCCTGCTCGCGGTGAACCTGGCCTTGCAGGCCGGTGCGGCACGCTGGCTGGTGGGACGCTGGGGAGCCTTCCTGCAGCTGGTGATCGATCTGGCGGCCTGGGGGGGCTTCCTCTACTTCGCCGGAGGCGTGACCAACCCGGCGATCGCGCTGTTGCTGCCGGTGGTGGCGGTCGGTGCTTCCATCCTGCCGGCAGCGCAGGCCTGGCTGCTGGCGGCGCTCGCGGTCGGGGTCTACTCGTTGCTGTGGACGTTTCACCAGCCGGTCGTGCTCGCCGACGCCGAACTGGCCATGCACTGGCACCTGGCCGGGATGTGGATCAGCTTCGGTTTTTCTGCGGCCACCATGGTGTGGTTCATTGTCCGCCTGAATACGGAGCTTGGCCGTCGCGAGGATGAACTGGCCGTGGCCAATGCGGCGCGCGCCCGCGACGCCTATGTCGTCGGCCTGGGCAAGCTGGCGGCGGGCGCGGCCCATCGCCTCGGTACGCCGCTGGGTACGTTGTGCATCCTGTCCGATGAGCTCCTGCGCCGCTCCGACCTGGCCGCCGAAGTGCGCGAAGACCTCGAGCTGATGCGCGCGCAGGTCGGCCACTGCCGGGACATCCTCAACGGTCTGGCACGCGAGGCGGGGCAGCCGCGCGCGCAGGAAGGGGGGGTGGTCGGCGTGCCGGCCTGGGTGGAGCAGGTCGTCGGCCGCTGGCAACGGCTGCGCCCCGGCGCCGCGGTGACGGTCGAAGCCGGTGAGGACGGTGTCCGGAGTGCGATCGTGGCCGATGCGTCGCTCGGCGAAGCACTGCACAATCTGGTCGATAACGCCGCCAACGCCAATGCCCGATCGGCCGTTCCGGACGCAGCGGTCGAGCTGCGGATCTGCGTCGAGGGGGCGGATGTGGTGGTGGAGGTGGCCGACCGCGGTCCTGGCATCGAGCCGGTGCAGGCGGCGCGCGCCGTCCCGCCCGGCGCTCATGGCGAGGGAATGGGCGTGGGCCTGATCCTGGCGCAGGCCGCGCTCGAGTCCCATGGAGGGCGGCTGGAGTTCCGCCCGCGGCCTGGCGGTGGCACCATCGCCTGCCTGCGTATTCCGGCCCGGAGAACCTGCACGTGAACCGCGATCACACCCCCTGCCTGCTGGTCGTCGATGACGACCCCGCCTTCAACCGCGTGCTGGTCCGCGCGCTCGCCCAGCGCGGCTTCGATGCCTATGGCGCCACCGACAGTGAAGGGGCGGTGGAGCTTGCCCACGACCATGCTCCGGAGTTCATCGTCCTCGACCTGAACATCGGCGGCGCGTCCGGGCTGAAGCTGATCCGGCCGCTGCTCGCAGCCAGCCCCGGAGCCCGCATCCTGGTCCTCACCGGCTATGCCAGCATCGCCACCGCGGTCGATGCGGTGAAGCTGGGGGCGGTCCAGTACCTCGCCAAGCCCGCCGCGGTCGATGCCATCATCCAGGCCCTGGAGGTCGGGGAGGACGCTGCCGAGAGCGCCGTTCCCGATCTGCCGATGTCGGTCGATCGCCTCGAATGGGAACACATCCAGCGCGTCCTCGCCGCGCACGACGGCAATATTTCGGCCACCGCGCGCGCGCTGCAGATGCACCGACGCACCCTGCAGCGCAAGCTGGCGCGACCGCCGGCGTCCTGAGCGCAGGCGCCCGGCGCTTACCCGTGGATGCCCGCACTCGCCGCCAGGTGGGGGAAATATTTGCGGTCTTCGTGCACGATGTGTTCCGCGACCACGTCGTGCGCGAGGAACGTGAACAGCGCTCGCTCCTCCGTCCGGTGGCTGCGGAAGCCGTCGACCAGCGCCTCCGCACGCTGGATGAGGGCGCGGTGGAGTACCGCATGGGCGCCCAGTTCGGGATAGCCCGCAGCCTGCAGGAACTGCTCTTCGTCATGGAAGTGACGCTTCAGCTTCTCGAGCAGGCTATCGATCGCGGGCTGAATTTCCGCGTCGCGCGCTTCGGAAAACAGGGCCGACAGCAGCCGGTTGACCTCGTCGAAAAGGTCCCGGTGTTCGGCATCCAGTATTCCGTTGCCGCTCTCGAAGGACGCGTCCCAGTTCAACTGCACCGGGCCCGTCTGCGCACCCGCCGCAGGCCTTACCGTGTGGTCGGCCTCGACCCGGTTTCTTCCGCCCTGCTTGGCGCGGTACAGCGCGGCATCGGCGCGCGCCACCCATTCATCGCGGGACTCGGACTCGCCCAGCTCGGCGACCCCGAAGCTCGCGGTCACGCAGCCGACGCTGTCGATATGATGTGCCGCGATCGAGGCCCGCATGCGTTCGGCGAGCGCGGCCGCGCTCGCGAGCCCGGTGTCGGGCAAGAGCACGAGGAACTCCTCTCCGCCCCAGCGGGTCAGCGAGTCCGGCTTGCGCAGCGTGGCGCGGATGCAGTGCGCGATCTGCTGCAGGACGAGATCTCCGGTGGCGTGGCCATAGCGGTCGTTGACCGTTTTGAACAGGTCCACGTCGAGCATCACCAGCGCGAGCGGCCGGCGGTAGCGCCTGAAGCGCTCGAGCTCGTGCTCCACGGCCTCGTAAAACTGGCGCCGGTTCGAGGCCCCGGTCAGCGCATCGGTGCCGGCGAGCCGGTCGAGCTTTGCCATCGTCTGAAGGAGCGCCTGTTCCTTTTCGTGCAGCTTCGCCACCAGCTTGTTGAAGCCGAGCACCAGCGCGCCCACCTCGTCATGACGGGGGATGGGCAGCGGTGCCAGTTCGCGTCCGCCGTCGGCCATTTCGCGGATCGAACGGGCGGCGTCGGTCAGCGGCCGGAGCATGCGCGGCAGCAACAGCGACAACAGGATGAGCATCCCGGCCACGGTTGCGAAGGTGTTGCGCCAGAGCAGGCGGCGCAGTTCCTCGACCGGCTGGAACACTTCCACCGCCGGTGCGCTGGCGACGACGAGCCACCCTGTGCTGGGCACCGCGGCGATCGAAAAAAGGGCATCGGCGCCGTCGCTGCGTGAGGTGATGCCCGTGCCCCGATAACCCGCCATGGCGTGATCGAGCAGCGGGTCGGCGCCGGGAGGCGGCGTCGGCTGCAATGCCAGTGCCGGGTCGCTGGCGGTGATGAACAACCCGTCGGCCGGCGATACCAGCAAAAAACCGCCGCTGGCTCCCAGCCGGGTTTGCTGCAAGTCGTCGAGGAAACCCGGAGCCTCGAGGCTGACCACGCCCGCGAGCACGGCCAGCACGCGCTTGTCCGCGCCACGCACCGCGGCCGCCCCGGTCAGGAGGGGGGCGCCGCCGGCGTCATCGCGCCGGGGTTTGCCGATCACCGCCTGCTCCGGCTGGAGCACCGCGTCGAACCAGTCGGCATCGAGCCGGGCGCCCGGGGCCGCGCCGTCGGCCAGCGGCGAGCGTGCGAGCAGGCGGCCGTCGGGGCGCAACACCAGGATGCCGCGGTCGAACAGCGGATTCAGGCGCTCCCGTGTCCCGAGCCACTGCGCCAGGTCTTCCGGCTGCGCCAGCAGTGAAGGCGGCAGGGTGTCCGCCAGCTCGCGGATCAGGTCGCGGCGCATCCGGATGCTGTGATCGATGTCGTGGGCGACGTAAGTGGCGATCGACACGTGCGCGCCCGCCACGACTTCCTGCACCCGTTCCTGCACTGCCGGCAGGAAAACGAGGTGGCGCGCCGCGACGCCGATGGCGATCAGCAGCAGACCGAGGCCGATCAGGCGGAATTTGATGTTCTGATAGAACGGCATGGAGGCTGGCGCGATCCGGTATGCAGGATGACAGTGTATCCAGGTCCGATGCACGATCCTGTGAATAACTTGGCGAAACGGGCGATCCTGGCCGGGAGGCGCTGCGCACTCCGCACGCTTCGCCCGGCGTCCGCCGCCGTCCGGGCTTGCGCCGGGCGGAAACAAAAAACCCCGGGATCGCCGCGATCCACGGGGTTTCGGAGGGGACGCGCTGGGGCAGACGGTTGGTGAGGCCGCGTGAGACCCCGCGCTTCAATCGGGTGTGGTCACACGTTGAACAGGAAGTTCAGCACGTCGCCGTCCTTGACCACATAGTCCTTGCCTTCGGCGCGCATCTTGCCCGCTTCCTTGGCGCCGGCCTCGCCCTTGAACTGGATGAAATCCTCGTAGGCGATGGTCTGGGCGCGGATGAAGCCGCGCTCGAAATCGGTGTGGATCACGCCGGCGGCCTGCGGCGCGGTGTCGCCGACGTGGATCGTCCACGCCCGCACTTCCTTCACGCCGGCGGTGAAGTAAGTCTGGAGGCCGAGCAATTTGTAGCCGGCGCGGATCAGGCGGTCGAGGCCGGGCTCTTCCAGCCCCATGGATTCGAGGAAGTCCTTCTTGTCGGCGTCTTCGAGGTCGGCGATCTCGGCTTCGATCGCGGCGCACAGGGCGACGACTTCGGCGCCTTCGGCCTGTGCGTGGGTGTGGACCGCATCGAGATGGGGGTTGTCGTCGAAGCCGTCTTCGGCGACGTTGGCGGCGTAGAGCACCGGCTTCGCGGTGATCAGGCAGAAGGGCTTGAGGCTGGCCCATTCTTCCTTCGCCAGTTCGAGCGCGCGCACCGGCTGGCCCTGGTCGAGCTGGGCGAAGCACTTCTCCAGTACCGCGACGAGGATCTTGGCCTCCTTGTCGCCGGCGGCCGCGGGGCGCTTGTAGCGGGTGAGCGCCTTGTCCACCGTGGCGAGGTCGGCGAGGGCGAGTTCGGTGTCGATGACTTCGATGTCGCGGATCGGGTCGACGTTACCCGCGACGTGGATCACGTTGTCGTCGGCGAAGCAGCGCACGACGTGCACGATGGCGTCGGTCTCGCGGATGTTGGCCAGGAACTGGTTGCCCAGGCCTTCGCCCTTGGAGGCGCCGGCGACCAGGCCGGCGATGTCGACGAACTCGACGATCGCCGGCTGCACCTTCTGCGGCTTGACGATCGCCGACAGCGCGGTGAGGCGCGGATCGGGCACTTCGACGATGCCCACGTTCGGCTCGATGGTGCAGAAGGGATAGTTTTCGGCCTGGATGCCGGCCTTGGTGAGGGCGTTGAAGAGGGTCGACTTGCCGACATTGGGCAGGCCGACGATTCCGCATTTCAGGCTCATGGTTGGGGTTCGTCCTTGGGAGTTGCCGCGGCCGCGCCGTCGGGGGCGGGCGGGGATTTGGGCGCCTTGGGCGGTTTCGGAGGTTTGGGCGGGGCAGGGCGGGCGTTGAGGCGGGTGGCGGCGGTGTTGAGCTCGCCGCGGGCGAGCTGGGGCCAGGCGGCGAGCGCCTTGTCAATCGCCTCGTCGATCAGCGCCTGCTCTTCGCGCCGCGCCGGCTTGAGCACGAAATTCACCACTTCGTTGCGCTCGCCGGGGTGACCGATGCCGATGCGCAGGCGCCAGTAGTCGTGGGTGCCGAGGTGGGCGGAGCTGTCCTTCAGCCCGTTGTGGCCGCCGAGTCCGCCGCCGAACTTCAGCCGTAGCTGACCGGGGGGAAGGTCGAGTTCGTCGTGGACGACGAGGATCTCGGCCGGCTCGATGCGGTAGAAGCGCGCCAGCGCGCCGATGGCCTGGCCGGAGCGGTTCATGAAAGTCTGCGGCAGCAGCAGCCAGACGCCGGCTGCGCGGGCGTTGGCGACCAGGCCGTGGAAGCGGGATTCGTGCGCGAAGCGCACGCCGAGCTGGTCGGCGAGGCGCTCACAAAACCAAAACCCGGCGTTGTGCCGGGTTTCGGAGTATTCGGCCCCCGGGTTGCCGAGACCGACGACGAGACGCAGGGGGCGCGAGGGCGCGGCGCTCATCGTCGGTTGGTGTCCGGCATCCGGGTGGGCTGGGAAGCCGCTTACGCCGCTTCGCCTTCGCCTTCGGCTGCGGCGCCCTTGACCTGGACTGCGGTGGCCACGACCGGGTCGCCTTCGCCGTGCTGAAGCAGCTCGACACCGGCCGGCAGCACCAGCTGCGACACGTGCACCGACTGGCCGGCCTCGAGGGCGGAGAGGTCGACGCCGACGAACTCGGGCAGATCCTTCGGCAGGCACTGGACGTCGATTTCGTTGATCACGTGCGAGATCATGCAGCCGCCGAGCTTGACCGCCGGGCTGACGTCGTCGCCGCTGAAGTGCAGCGGCACCTTGAGGTGCATCTTCTGGTCGGCGGCCACGCGCTGGAAGTCGATGTGCAGCACTTGCTGCTTGAACGGGTGCCACTGGGTGTCGCGCAGCACGGCGATTTCCTTGCTGCCGTCGACGTCGATGCTCAGCACCGAGGCGTGGAAGGCTTCCTTGCGCAGCAGGTGGTAGAGCTCGTTGTGGTCCATCACGATCGGCTGGGCTTCGCCCGTGCCGCCGTAGATGATGCCCGGCAGTTGGCCGGCGCGACGCAGGCGGCGGCTCGCACCCGTACCCTGCGCGTCACGCTTGCTCGCTTTGAATTCGATTTGCATGGTGTTGCTCCTGAGTGGTGAAGGTTTCCGCCCGCGACCAGGCGGAAACGGCAGAATCCGCGCCTCGCCCCGAGGCCGGCGCGGAGGGAAAAATCATTCCATGAACAGCGACGAGACCGACTCTTCGTTGCTGATCCGCAGGATCGTGTCGGCCAGCAGCGAAGCCACCGAAACCTGGCGGATGCGCGGACAGGCGCGGGCGTCCTCGCGCAGCGGGATGGTGTCGGTGACGACCAGCTCGTCGAGGTCGGAGTCGCTGATGCGTGCCACCGCGGCGCCCGACAGCACGGCGTGAGTGCAGTAGGACAGCACGCGCTTGGCGCCGTTGGCCTTCAGCGCGCTCGCCGCCTTGCACAGGGTGCCGGCGGTGTCGACGATGTCGTCCATGATCACGCAGGTGCGGCCTTCGACCTCGCCGATGATGTTCATGACTTCGGAGACGTTGGCCTTCGGCCGGCGCTTGTCGATGATCGCCAGATCGCACTCCATGCGCTTGGCGAAGGCACGGGCGCGGACCACGCCGCCGACATCGGGCGAGACCACCAGCAGGTCGTCGTACTTTTGCTTGTCGAGGTCGGCGAGCAGGACCGGGGCGGCGTAGACGTTGTCGACCGGAATGTCGAAGAAGCCCTGGATCTGGTCGGCGTGCAGGTCCATCGTCAGCAGGCGCTGGACGCCGACGGCCTGGAGCATGTTGGCGACGACCTTGGCCGTGATCGGTACCCGCGCCGAGCGCGGGCGGCGGTCCTGGCGGGCGTAGCCGAAATAGGGCAGGGCGGCGGTGATGCGGCCGGCGGAGGCGCGCTTCAATGCATCGACCAGGACCAGCAGTTCCATCAGGTTGTCGTTGGTCGGCGAGCAGGTCGGCTGGAGGACGAAGACGTCCTTGCCGCGCACGTTCTCGAGCAGTTCGACGTTGACCTCGCCGTCCGAGAAGCGGCCGACGGTGGCCGAACCGAGGGAGATCCCCAGACGTCGCGTCACGTCGGCGCCAAGCTTGGGGTTGGCGTTACCGGTGAAGACCATCAGGCTGCCGTGGGGCATTTCCGCTACTCCGATACCGTAAGAAACAACGCAGCAAAAAATGCTGCGCGGAAACGACTCGGGCAGGCTCGTGGCCTGCCCGTCGTTGTGTGGCTGGGGAGGAAGGATTCGAACCCTCGAATGCCGGAATCAAAATCCGGTGCCTTAACCGACTTGGCGACTCCCCAATAAACTGTTTCGCCGCGAAACGGATCGTTCGACGAAGCGGGCGCTATTCTAACCACTCGTAAAGCGGATGGCGAGTCAGGCTTCGCACTTTCCAGGCTTTCCAGCGTGGCGGACAGCTTTTCGCGATGCGGTCGGCCTCGGCTTCCGAGGGGACTTCCGCAAACACGCAGGCGCCCGATCCTGTCATCGTGGCCGGCGCGTACTGCGTCAGCCACTCGATCGCGTCTCGCACTTCCGGGTAACGGCTGCAGGCCACTGGCTGCAAGTCATTTCGGGTAGTGCTCGCTGCGAAGTCCGCCATTCTGATTGGAGGTGTGTCGCGCGTCAAGTCCTGCGCTGAAAAAATTTCGGTGGTCGGTACCGAGACTCCCGGCGCCAGCACGACGTACCAGGCCGGCCGCAGGTTCAGCGGCTGCAGCGCTTCGCCGATGCCTTCGGCGAAAGCGTCCCGGCCGAACACGAAAACCGGCACGTCGGCGCCCAGTTGCAGCCCGAGCGCCTGGAGCTGGGGGCGCGACAGCCCGGTCCGCCACAGCCGGTTGAGGGCGATCAGGGCGGTGGCGGCGTCGGAGCTGCCGCCACCGATGCCGCCCCCCAGCGGCAGGACCTTGTGGACGGCGATCTCCGCGCCCAGGCTGCAGCCGGTGTGGGCCTGCAGCAGACGGGCGGCGCGCACGACCAGATCCTGTTCCGCGGGAACGCCGGGCAGGGTGGTGGTGCGGCGGACGAGGCCGTCGGCGCGCAGGGTGAAATCGAGGGTGTCGCCCCAGTCGAGGAGGCGGAAGGCGGTCTGCAGGAGGTGGTAGCCGTCGGCCCGGCGCCCTGTCACATGCAGGAACAGGTTGAGCTTGGCCGGGGCGGGGCAGCCCTCGAGGCGGGCCGGATCGGTCGCCGAAGGCGCGGTCAGGGGTGGGCGGTCCATGAGTCGATGATCAGGCGAATGCGGTGGTCGCCGCGTGAAATGTCGAGGCGGGCGGGCGGGGCGCCGGCGCTGTCGTCGGCGTAGGCCAGGTAATCGATGCGCCAGCCCTGGTCGATGAGCAGTTGCGGGCGGCCGTAGGTGTCGCGCTGGCGGACTTCGGCGCCGGCGCCGGGCGCGGCCTGCACCCAGAGCCGGAGACGCGCCACCGGCACGTCGACGCCGAGCACTTGCGGCAGCAGGGCGTCGGCGCTGGCGGCGACGATGCGTTGGCCGTCGGCGGTGAGCAGGGTGGCGCCGGCGGCATCGCTGTCGAGCCGGGCGGCGATCTGGCCGAGCGGGTTGAGCAGGGTCAGGCGGTCGGCGTGCGGCGCATGCTCCCATTCGATGCGGCCGCTCGCGGCCTGCTGGCCGTCGGTGGCCGACATCCGGCCTTCGAGGAGGAATGCGGGCTGTGCGTGGCGGACGGCTGCGGGATGGTCGGCGGGTGCGGACAGGGGGGCGCAGGCGCCGAGCGCGAGGGCGCCGGCGAGCGCCGCGAGCAGAGCGCGGACCGCGCTCATCGGGCGCCCAGCCGCAGCACGGTCTGGTTGAGCAGGCGGTTGTCGGGATGGGCGGCGAGGGCTTCGCCGAAAATCCGCTTCGCATCGTCGCGGCGGTCGAGGGCCCACAGCACTTCGCCCAGGTGGGCGGCGATCTCGGCGTCGCGGCGCAACGCGTAGGCGCGTTCGAGATGCTCGAGCGCGGAGTCGAGGTCGCCGCGGCGGAAACGCACCCAGCCCATGCTGTCGAGGATGAACGGGTCGTCGGGGGCGAGCTCGAGGGCGCGGCCGATGAGTGCTTCGGCTTCAGTCAGGCGCAGGTTGCGGTCGGCGAGCGAGTAGCCCAGCGCGTTGTGGGCATGCACGTGGTCGGGCTGGAGCGCGATGATGCGGCGCAAGCGGGTTTCCATGAGGTCGATGCGGTCCAGACGTTCGGCCAGCATGGCGGCTTCGTACAGCAGGTCGGGATCGTCGGGCAGCGTCGCGAGTGCCGCGTCGAGCACGCCGAGGGCTTCGGCGGGACGCTCGGCATCGCGCAGCAGCTGGGCCTCGGCGATGGCGAAGCGGCGCCGCAGCGAAGCTTCGCCGCCCTGCGCCTGGAGCAGGGCGCGCGCTTCGTCGAGACGGTGTTCGCGGGCGAGGCTGTGCGCGCTGCGGATCACCGCCTCGGGCAGGTGGCGCTCGTCGCTGATCTGTCCGAACCATTCGCGCGCGTGCTCGCCGTCGCCGCGGGCGTCGGCGATCTGCCCCAGTTGCAGGCGGATCAGGTCCGGCTGCGGATGGCCGCCATCGAGTGCGAGGCGGAAGTTCGCCTCCGCGTCGGCATTGTCCCCGAGCTGCTGCGACAGCAGGCCGACGGCGTAGCGCAGTTCGGCGTCGCCCGGGTGGGCCTCGAGCAGGCGGCGGAACTGGCTGCGCGCTTCGTCGAAGCGCTGGGCCCCGACCAGGCCGCGGGCGTAGGCCTGGCGCAGGATCGCGCTGTCCGGCTTGTGCCCCAGTTCGGTTTCGAGCTGGCGGAGCGCTTCGTCGCCGGCGCCGGCCTGCTGCAGGATCTGCGCCTTGAGGAGCACGGCCGGCTCCCAGCCGTGGTTGAGTTCGAGGGCGCGATCGACCGCGGCGAGCGCTTCCATCGGGGCCTGGCCGAGGAGTGCCGCCTGCGCGCGCGCGATGTGGGCTTCGGGCAGATCGAGGTAGGGTTCGGTGAGGCGGTTGATGATGGTTTTCGCCGCCTGCTTGTCGGGCACTCCGGCGAGCGCGCGGCTGAGCCCGAGCAGGTTCTGCGCCAGCCGGCCGGAGGACTGGGCGAGGACGCGGGCGAGCTGGATCTGGATGGCGTCGAGATCGAGGTCCCCGTCGTCGCCGGCGTCGCGCGCGCTGGCCAGCACCCGGCGCGCTTCCTCCGACTGGGGGGCGGACTCGGCCCAGATCGTCGCGGCCTCGGTGGTCAGCCGCAGGTCGCGCGAGTAGAGCGCGATCTCGGTCGCGCGGCGGGCGATGCGCGGGTCGCGGGTGGCGCGTGCGAGATCGACGTAGAGCTGGGCGGAAAGCCCGATCTGGCCGCGCGCGCCGGCGATTTCGGCGAGCAGGAAGTGATACAGGGTGGACGGGGTCAGTTCCTGCGCCGGGAGGGGGTCGTCGCCGCCGGGCTCGCCGTTCGCCGCAGCGGCAGCACCGCCCAGGGCGAGCGTGAGAGTGAAGCACAGCGAACGGGCGAGGCGGGAGAGGGAGTTCTTCATTGGGGTGGTCCGACGGACTTCGGTGGGTATGGCTGGCGCGCCGCGGCGGGGGTGGATCGGAGGGACGGATAAGAGGGGTGAAGGGAAGGTGGGAGGCGCGGCCGTGACGGGCGCGCTCGATGGGAGCGGTTGGAACGCTGCACTAGAATCGGGTTCGCTCCATGGTATGCAGATCGGCGCCGCGCCTGCAAGCCGAATGCCCCCGAATGCCCCCCGCGGCGGCAATTCCCGGCCCGCCGCCCCTTTTCCCGGAGGCCTGTCCGATGCCTGAATTGCCCGAAGTCGAGACCACCTGCAGCGGAATCCGCCCCCATCTCGAAGGGCGGGTGCTCGATGCGCTGGTGGTGCGCAACCCGAGGTTGCGCCAGCCGCTGCCGGCGGATCTGGAGCGCCGGCTCGTCGGGCGCCGGCTGCTGGCGGTGCGGCGGCGGGCGAAGTACCTGTTGTTCGATTTCGGCGACGGCACGCTGCTCGTGCATCTGGGCATGTCCGGCAGCCTGCGTCTGGTCCCGGCCGGCACGCCTCCCGGCGCCCACGATCACGTCGACTTCGTGTTCGGCGGGCAGCTCTTGCGCCTGCGCGATCCGCGCCGTTTCGGCCTCGTGCTGTGGCAGCCGGGCGCCGCCGCGCTGCATCCGCTGCTCGCCGGGCTGGGGCCGGAGCCACTGTCCGCGGCGTTCGACGGCGCCTGGCTCCACCGCGTCACGCGCGGCCTGCGGGCACCGATCAAGCACGTGCTGATGGATGGCCGGCGGGTGGTCGGCGTGGGCAACATCTATGCATCGGAAAGCCTGTTCCGCGCCCGCATCCACCCCCTGGAGCCGGCTGGCCGGCTCGGCCCGCAGCGTTGCGCGCGCCTGGTGGCGGCAGTGCGCGAGACGCTGTGCGCGGCCATCGCCGCAGGCGGCAGCACGCTGCGCGACTTTGTCGGCGGCGATGGGCGGCCCGGCTACTTCCAGCAGCAGTACGCGGTGTATGGCCGTGACGGCGAACCGTGCCCGCAGTGCGGGGCGGTGATCCGCCGTGTCGTCAGCGGGCAACGTGCGACCTTCTTCTGTCCGCATTGCCAGCGCCGGCACGGGGCCGGTGCACATGAAAAAGGCGGGCCGGAGCCCGCCTGATGCCGTAGCGGAAGCGACGCCGAGCGGCGGCTTCAGGCCTTCTTGGTCAGTTTCAGGAACTTCGCCATCAGCTCTTCCTTGGTTTCCTGGCGCTTCGGGTCGAGCGGGATACAGTCCACCGGGCACACCTGCTGGCACTGCGGTTCGTCGAAATGACCGACGCATTCGGTGCACTTGTTCGGGTCGATTTCGTAGATTTCCTCGCCCTGGAAAATGGCGCCGTTAGGGCACTCCGGTTCGCAGACGTCGCAGTTGATGCATTCGTCGGTAATCATCAGAGCCATGGTATTGCTTCCTTGCCTTTACTTTGAGTTCAGTTTGTCCTGCAGCCGTGTCAGCACCTGGGGCTGCACGAACTTGCTCACATCGCCGCCGAGGCGGGCGATCTCCCGCACCATCGTGGCGGAGATGAACATGTATTCCTCGGCCGGCGTCAGGAACACGGTTTCGACGTCCGGATAGAGCTTGCGGTTCATCCCCGCCATCTGGAATTCGTATTCGAAGTCCGACACCGCGCGCAGGCCGCGCAGGATCACGCGCGCGCCCTGCTGCTTGAGGAACTTCATCAGCAGGCAGTCGAAGCCGGCGACTTCGACATTGGGAAAGGCGGCGACCGCCGCACGCGCGATGTCGACCCGCTCGTCGAGCGAGAAGATCGGATTCTTGCTGCTGCTGCGCGCGACCGCGACGACGACGCGGTCGAACAGCACCGCCGAACGTCGTACGAGGTCTTCGTGGCCGCGGGTGAACGGGTCGAACGTGCCCGGGTAAACCGCTACCGTTTCCTTCATGCCTGGCTCCTGCGCATCAGATGGAAGTGGACCTGTCCGGCGCGGCCCCGCTTCACAGTGTGCCAGTCGCCCAGGTGTTCCACCGCGGCTTCGGCCTCGACATAGAGCCATCCGCCCGGTCGTACGACCCGGTCGAGCCAGGGCGCCACCCGCTCGAGCCAGCCCTGCCTGTAGGGTGGATCGAGGAACACGCCGTCGAAGGTGCGCGGCGTTGTCCGGACGAATCTTACCGCATCGCCGCGCACGATCTCCACTTGCGATGCGTGCAGGGCCTGTGCCGCTTTGTGCAGCGCAGCGAGGGCGCGGGGGTCGTGCTCGATCAGCACGACCGTCGCGGTGCCGCGCGAAGCCGCCTCGAAGCCGAGGATGCCGGTGCCGGCGAACAGATCGAGGCAGTGCTGGCCGTCGAGGTCCTGGCCGAGCCAGTTGAACAGGGTCTCGCGCACGCGGTCGGGAGTCGGGCGCAGGCCGGGCACGGCGGCGACTTCGAGCAGGCGCGAGCGCCACTGCCCGCCGACGATGCGCACCCGGCTCATCGCTCCGGGGCCTGTGCGGCGGCGGGCTCGCCGTTCGCCGCGCGGTCGCTGTCGCCGCCGGCGATCACGGTAACGAGCTGCTGGGGGTGGATGCGGCGCTGCCAGGCTCCGCGCACGGCGGCGGCATCGACGCCGGCGACCTGCCGCGGATACGTGTCGAGCCAGTCCAGCGCCAGGCGGTAGAAGCCGATCATCGCGACGTAATCGAGCAGCTTGGCGTTGGAATCCAGGCGCAGGCCGAAACCGTTGATCAGGTTGTCCTTGGCGGCCTGCAGTTCCTCCGCGGTCGGCCCGTCGGCGATGAAACGGGCGAGCGTGTCGCGCACCACCTCGAGCGCTTCCTCGGCCTGGTTGCCGCGGGTCTGGAGGCCGATCTGGAACGGGCCGGCGACCTGCTGCGGCGACAGATAGCTGTACACGCTGTAGGCGAAGCCGCGCTTTTCGCGCACTTCCTTGGTCAGGCGCGACACGAAGCCGCCGCCGCCGAGCACGTAGTTGCCGACCAGCAGGGCAAAGTAGTCGGCGTCCTCGCGCGCCATTCCGGGCTGGCCGAGGAGGATGTGGGCCTGCGCCGAGGGGTGGGGGATGCGGAACGTCGCGGCATCGATCGGGGCCGGGGGCGGCAGGGCGGCGGCGGCTTCGCCCCGCGGCAGGGCTTCGGTCAGGCGCACGGCAATGCGCTCGGCGGTGGTGCGATCGACGTCGCCGACGATGGCGACCGAGGCGCGGGCCGCCGCATAGTGGCGGCGGTGGAAATCCACCAGATCGTCGCGGGTGATCGCGCCCAGCGACTCCGGCGTGACCTGGCGACCATAGGGGTGGTCGGCGTATACGGCGGCGCTGAACTGGCGCGCGGCGAGGGTGGCGGGCTGGGTCAGCGCTTCGCGCAGCGCGGCGATGGTGCGTTGGCGTTCGCGTTCGAGGATTTCGGCAGGGAAGGTGGGCTGCGCCAGCAGCGTGGCGGCGAGATCGAGCGCAGCGTCGCGCTCGGCCGCGGTGGACAGGCTGCGCAGCGACAGGCTGGCGCGGTCGTCGTCGATGCCGCCGCCGAGCCGGGCGCCGAGGTCGGCTTCGCGCTCGGCGATAGTCTGTTCGTCGAGCCCGCCCGCCCCGGCGCCGAGCAAGGCCTGGACCAGCCCGGCGAGGCCGGCCTTGGCGGGCGGGTCGTAGGCCGCGCCGGCGGCGAAATCGACCTGGATGTCGATCAGCGGCAGGCTGCGGCTTTCGACGAAATACACCCGGGCGCCGGTGGACGCGCTCCAGTGCTGGATCTGCGGGGCGGCCCGTGCCGATGCGGCGAGGCCGAGAAAGGCCGCGAGGGCGAGACCGGCGATGAAGGCGAAGCGCGCGCCGGGCGTGCGCGCCGGCGCTTGGCGCGGCGTCGCGGGGGCGAAGGAAGTCGAGGTGGCGGTCATGGCAGAGTCGGGGGTCCTGGCCGGATGCGGGTCAACGGTGGCGGGCGGAAGTCGGGCGCGGCGCTTGCCCGGCCAGCGGCTGCGGTTCGAGGCGGGCCATGCTCAGGTGGTCGTCGGTGAAATAGCGCCGTGCCACCGCCTGCACTTCTTCGGCGGTGACCGTGCGCAGGCCTTCGAGCAAGCGCTCCTCGTCGCGCCAGGACAGGCCGGCAGCCTCCAGAAAGCCGATTTCCATCGCCTGGCCCATCAGCGAGTCGCGCTTGTAGACGCGGCTGGCGACCGCCTGCGTCTTCACCCGGGCAAGCTCGGCCGCGCTCACTCCGGTGTCGCGGATGCGCTGCAGCTCGGCGCGCAGCGCGGCTTCGAGTTCATCCATGGTGTGGCCGGGCGCGGGCACGCCGTCGAGGTAGAACAGCGCGGGGCCGCGGCTGCTGCCGTCATAGCCGGCGCCGGCCGATAGCGCGAGCCGGGCGTCGCGCACGAGGTGGCGGTTGAGGCGGGCGCCGTCATGGCCGTCGAGCACCGCCGCCAGCACCTGCAGGGCATAGGCTTCGCGGTCGGCGGCGGGGTCGCGCAGCGCCGGCACCTGCCACGCCATCGCCAGGTAGGGAAGTTCGGCCGGCGCCTTGACCACCGCGCTGCGCGGGCCGCGCTGCGCCGGTTCGGCCGAGATCCGGCGCGCGGGGAGGGCGCGCGCGGCGATCGCGCCGTAATGCCGTTCGGCTTGGCGGAACACTTCCTGGTGGTCCACGTCGCCGACCACCACCAGCCAGGCGTTGTTCGGTGCGTACCAGCGCCGGTACCAGGCGCGCGCGTCTTCGGCCTGCATCGCCTCGAGGTCGGTCATCCAGCCGATCACCGGGCGGCGGTAGGGATGGGCCTGGAAGGCGGTGGCCATCAGCTGCTCATGGACCAGCGCGCGCGGCTGGTCATCGGTGCGCAGGCGGCGTTCTTCCTTGACGACTTCGAGCTCGCGGGCGAATTCCTCGTCGCCGAGCACCAGGTTCTCCATGCGGTCGGCTTCGAGCGCCATCACCGTGTCGAGGTGGGCGGGCGGCACCTGCTGGAAGTAGGCGGTGTAGTCCTTGCTCGTGAATGCGTTGTCGCGCCCTCCGACCGCGGCCACGCGCTGGTTGAATTCGCCGGGGGCGAGCGTCTTCGTCCCCTTGAACATCATGTGCTCGAGGACGTGGGCGACGCCGGATACGCCGCTGGGCTCGTCCATCGCGCCGGCGCGGTACCACACCATGTGCACCACCGAAGGCGCGCGGCGGTCTTCCTTGACGATCAGCTTCATGCCGTTGGCAAGGGTCGTCTCGTACGGGTTGGCGAATGCGGGCGGGGCCAGTGCGGCGGCAAGCGCGGCGCCGGCCAGCAGGGCGCGGGCAAAGGTCTGACGAAACATGGAGATGTCCTGCATCTGTTAGAATTCGCGGCACTCCGCGAGGTCCGGCGATGGTGCGCCGGCCACTCGGGGAGCCGCATCTTAGCGTGATCGGCGGGGGGCGCCCATGGTTGCGGGCCGCGTCTGCCGACGCAAAACGACCCTTGTGACCCGAGCCTTTCATGTTTGGTTTCCTGAAAAAGAAGTTCGGCCGGCGCGAAGACGAGGCCGCGCCCGTAGCCCCGCCGGCCGAGGCGCAGAGCGAACCGCCGCAGGTGCCTGCGCAAGCGCCTGAAGAGGCCGCCGCGGCCGCCCCGGCCCGATCCGGTGAGCCTGCTGCGCCCGGCGACGCGACCGCCGCCGCACTTGCGCCGGCGGCCGAATCCGCCCCCGGAGTGGCGGCAACGCCCGTGCCGGCTGCGGTGGAGGTCGAGGTGGAGACCGAAGTGGAGGCGGCGGCCGTCGCCATCGAGGCGGTCGCGGAGGATGCGCCAGTCCCCCCCCAGGAGCCTGTGCCGGTGGCGAAAAAATCCTGGGCGGAGCGCCTCAAGGCCGGTCTCGCCCGCACCCGCCAGCAGATCGGCGGCGGGCTGGCGAGCTTGTTCGGCCTGCGCAAGATCGACGAGGACCTCCTCGAGGAGCTCGAATCCACCCTGTTGATGGCCGACTGCGGCGTGGATGCCACCCAGCACCTGATCGACGAACTGCGCCGGCGCTGGAAGCGCGACCGTCTGGAAACCGCCGACCAGCTGCAGAAGGCGCTCGCCGACGGCCTGCACGAGATCATTGCGCCGCTCGAGGCGCCGCTCCAGGTCGACGGCCATCAGCCTTTCATCATCATGATCGCGGGCGTCAACGGTTCCGGAAAGACGACCTCGATCGGCAAGCTCGCGAAGTATTTCCAGGCCCGCGGCAAGAGCGTGCTGCTCGCCGCCGGCGACACCTTCCGCGCCGCCGCGCGCGAGCAGCTGATGACCTGGGGCGAGCGCAACAACGTCACCGTGGTCGCGCAGGACGGCGGCGATGCGGCAGCGGTGATCTTCGACGCGATCAACGCCGCGCGTGCGCGCAAGATCGACGTCGTCCTCGCCGACACCGCCGGGCGGCTGCCGACCCAGCTCCACCTGATGGAAGAGATCGCCAAGGTCCGCCGGGTGATCGCCAAGGCCGACCCTACCGGACCGCACGAAGTCCTGCTCGTGCTCGACGCCAACATTGGCCAGAACGCGCTCGCCCAGGTGAAGGCCTTCGACCAGGCGATCGGGGTCACCGGCCTGGTCGTGACCAAGCTCGACGGCACCGCCAAGGGCGGCGTGCTGGCGGCGATTGCGCGCCAGTGCCCGAAGCCGCTGCGCTTCATCGGCGTCGGCGAGGGCATCGACGACCTGCAGCCGTTCGCTGCGCGCGAGTTCGTCGATGCGCTGTTCGAGCCCGGCGCCGCGGCCGTCCGGAACGGCGCGGGCGGGCGCGCATGATCGTCTTCGAGGACGTCGCCAAGCGCTATGCGGGCGGCTACACCGCGCTTGCCGGAGTCGGTTTCGAGATCCGTCACGGCGAGCTGGTGGTGCTGTCCGGGCATTCGGGCGCGGGCAAGAGCACGCTGCTCAAGCTGATCCCGGTGATCGAGCGCCCCACCGCGGGGCGGGTACTGATCAACGGCCAGGACGTCTCCCATCTGCCGCCGGCGGCGATTCCCTACCTGCGCCGCAACCTCGGCCTCGTGCTGCAGGAAAACCGCCTCCTGTTCGACCGCAGCGTGTTCGACAACGTCATGCTGCCGCTGGTCATCACCGGCCACCCGCCGCGTGACGCGGCGAAGCGCGTGGCCGCGGCGCTTGAACGCGTCGGCCTCGACGGCCGCGGCGAGGAAATGCCGGCCGGGCTGTCGGGCGGCGAGCAGCAGCGCGTCGCGATCGCGCGCGCAATCGTCAATCGACCGTCGATCCTGATCGCCGACGAGCCCACTGCCCACCTCGACCCGGCCTATGCAGAGGACATCGCCCTGCTGTTCCGCTCGTTCAACGACGCCGGAGTCACCGTGCTGGTGTCGACCCACGATGCCGGCCTGTTCGCCGCCAGCCGCCCGCGCCGCCTGGTGCTGGCGAAAGGCCTGCTCGCCGAAGATTCGAGCCCGGCCGGGCGTCCGGCGGCGGAGGTGCCCGCATGAAACACTGGCTTTACCTGCATGCCCGGGCCGTCGGCCATGCCCTGCGCCGGCTGCTCGCCCAGCCCCTCGGTACTTCGCTCTCGGCGCTGGTGGTGGGCATCGCCCTGTCCCTGCCGGGAGGGGCTTTCCTGCTGCTGGACAACGTCGCTTCGCTGGTGCGAGGCGTTTCCGGGACGCCCGAGATCAGCCTCTTCCTCGACGTCGCGGCAAAGCCTGCCGAGGTCGAGGCGATCGAACGCAAGCTGAACGCCGAGGCCGATCTCGCGAGCTACCGCTTCGTGTCACGCGACGAGGCGGTGGCCCAGCTCGAGGCCGTGGGGCTGGGGGATGTGCTCGGCGGCCTCGGCACCAACCCGCTGCCCGATGCGTTCGTGATCGCGCCGCGCGGCGAGGACCCGGCCGCGTTCGAGCGCCTCGCGGCGCGGATGCGGGAATGGCCCGAGGTCGCGCACGTGCAGCTCGATTCGGCCTGGGTCGAGCGCCTCCACGCCCTGCTCGGGCTGGGACGCTCGGCGGCGCTGATGCTGGGGGGGCTGCTCGGCTTCGCGCTGGTGATCGTTACTTTCAACACCATCCGCCTGCAGATCCTCACCCAGAGCCAGGAGATCGCGGTCAGCCGCCTGCTCGGCGCCACCGACCCCTTCATCCGCCGCCCGTTCTACTGGTTCGGCAGCCTGCAAGGGGCGCTCGGCGGCCTGGTGGCGCTGGGGACGGTGTGGGCGGGTGTGCACGCGCTGGCCCGGCCGGTGGCGACACTGGCGGAAACCTATGGCGCAGTGTTCGTGCTCGCCGGGCCGGATGCGCGCGCGGCACTGTCGATGGTGGCGTTTGCCGCCTTCCTCGGCTGGCTGGGGGCGGCGATTTCGGTGCGGCGGCATCTGGCCGGATCCTGAGGCGGCGGGCCGGCGGGGAGAGGCGGAGTCGAGCTCGATAGTATTTTGCAATCGTGATTATCTCGATAATCAATTAGTGCAATTCACCCGGATTCCTTAGACTGCATCCCATCGAGTTTCACCCAACGCTTCCCACAACCTCAGCTGGAGAATCGCAAATGTCGCTGATCAACACCGAAGTCAAGCCGTTCAAAGCCACCGCCTACCACAATGGCCAGTTCGTCGACGTCACCGAAGCCAACCTGAAGGGCAAGTGGTCCGTGGTCTTCTTCTACCCCGCCGACTTCACCTTCGTGTGCCCGACCGAACTGGGCGATCTCGCCGACAACTATGCCGAATTCCAGAAGCTGGGGGTCGAGATCTACGGTGTGTCGACCGACACCCATTTCACCCACAAGGCCTGGCACGACACGTCGGACACCATCCACAAGATCAAGTACCCGCTGGTCGGTGACCCCACCTGGGTGCTGTCGAAGAACTTCGAAGTGCTGATCGAGGAAGCCGGCCTGGCCGATCGCGGCACCTTCGTCATCGACCCCGACGGCAAGGTCCAGATCGTCGAGATCAACGCCGGCGGCATCGGCCGTGATGCCCAGGAGCTGCTGCGCAAGGTCAAGGCCGCGATCTACGTCCGCAACCACCCGGGCGAAGTGTGCCCGGCGAAGTGGAAGGAAGGCGACGCCACGCTGGCGCCGTCGCTCGATCTGGTCGGCAAGATCTGAGCCGCTGCGATCCTCCCCGGGCGCCCGCCGCCCGCGGGCGACGCTCCGCAGCCGGCCTCGCGCCGGCTGTTTCATGTCGGCGCCCGCCCGCCGCTCCCCGAAGCCGCTCCCCGAAGCCGCACTCCGGCCTAACCTCACGGACGACATCACCATGCTCGACGCCAACATCAAGACTCAACTCAAAGCCTACCTGGACAAGGTCACGCAGCCGATCGAGATCGCCGCGTCGCTGGACGAGGGCGACAAGTCGGGTGAAATGCGGACCCTGCTCGCCGAACTCGCCGAGCTCAGCGACAAGATCACCGTCGTCGAGTCGGGTGCGCCCGGCGTTCAGGCGAGCGAGCGCAAGCCCTCGTTTGCGCTTGCCCGCCCGGGCGAGCCGGGGCGCGTGCGTTTTGCCGGGTTGCCGATGGGGCACGAGTTCAGCTCGCTGATCCTGGCCCTGCTGCAGGTCGGCGGCCATCCGCCCAAGGCCACGCCCGAGCTGATCGAACAGATCCGCGCCCTCGACGGCGAGTACGTGTTCGAGACCTACATCTCGCTGTCCTGCCACAACTGCCCGGAAGTGGTGCAGGCGCTGAACCTGATGGCGGTGCTCAACCCCAACATCCGCCACACCATGATCGACGGTGCGCTGTTCCAGGGCGAAGTCGAGGCGCGCAAGATCATGGCGGTGCCGACGGTTCTCCTCAACGGCCAGCCCTTCGGCCAGGGGCGGATGGAGCTGGGCGAGATCCTGGCCAAGGTCGACACCGGCGCCGCGGCGCGCGATGCCGGGAAGCTGTCGGCCAAGGACGTCTTCGACGTGCTCGTCGTCGGCGGCGGCCCGGCCGGCGCGGCCGCCGCGATCTACGCCGCGCGCAAGGGCATCCGCACCGGTGTCGTCGCCGAGCGCTTCGGCGGCCAGGTGATGGACACGATGGCGATCGAGAACTTCATCTCGGTGAAGTACACCGAGGGCCCGAAGCTGGTCGCCAGCCTCGAGGAGCACGTCCGCGAATACGACGTCGATGTCATGAACCTGCAGCGCGTCGCGCAGCTGCTGCCGGGCGCGGGCGTGCATGAAGTGAAGCTCGACAACGGCGCCGTGCTCAAGGCGAAGTCCGTCATCGTCGCCACCGGCGCGCGCTGGCGCGAGATGAACGTGCCCGGCGAGCGGGAGTTCCGCGGCAAGGGTGTGGCCTACTGCCCGCACTGCGACGGCCCGCTGTTCAAGGGCAAGCGCGTGGCGGTGATCGGTGGCGGCAACTCCGGCGTCGAGGCCGCGATCGACCTCGCCGGGGTGGTCGCCCACGTCACCCTGCTCGAGTTCGCCGACGAACTGCGTGCCGACGCCGTGTTGCAGAAGAAGCTCCACAGCCTGCCCAACGTGACGGTGATCAAGGGCGCGCAGACCACCGAAGTGACCGGTAGCGACAAGGTGGACGGTCTGGTGTACAAGGACCGAGCCAGTGGCGAAGTGCGCCGTATCGAGCTCGAAGGCATCTTCGTCCAGATCGGCCTGCTGCCCAATACCGACTTCGCCAAGGGCACGCTCGAGCTCACCCGCTTCGGCGAGATCATCGTCGATGCCAAAGGCCAGACTTCGGTGCCGGGCATCTTCGCCGCCGGCGACTGCACCACGGTGCCGTACAAGCAGATCATCATCGCCATGGGCGAAGGGGCGAAGGCTTCGCTGTCGGCCTTCGATCACCTGATCCGGAGCAGCGCCCCGGCCTGAGCGCGCCTTGCGTTCGTGCAAGTGCCCCGCCTCGAGCGGGGCTTTTTGCGTGTTGCGGGCACCCGCGGCACACTGCACCTGTCAGAGCCCTGGTTTGGGCTGCATCGCGCCCTTCGATCCGCTTCACGCGCAGGCGGCAGGTGCCGCCGATGCGACCACCAACACGTAGCGCATGCGCCGATGCGGATGGCGCGGGGGGCGGCCCCGGGCCCGTCAAGGAGACTTTCACGTGCTTTTCAGCTGGTTCGAGCGTCACGTCGACCCCTATCCCGATGCCGTCCCCGGCGCCACGCCGCGCGGCTTCTTCGCCTTTTTGTGGGCGGGCACCGAGGGCCTGCGCCCGTTCATTCTCGGCATGATGCTGCTCACCGCCACCATCGGCGCGTTCGAGGCCCTGCTGTTCGCGATGCTCGGCCGGGTCGTCGACTGGCTGGCGACGGTGGAGCCGGCGCGGCTATGGACGGACGAGGGCGCCACCCTGCTGCTGCTCGCCGCCATCATCGTCGGCAGCATCGCCCTGGTGGCGGTGCAGACGATGCTCAAGCACCAGACCCTGGCGGGCAACTTCCCGATGCGCCTGCGCTGGAACTACCACCGCCTGATGCTCGGCCAGAGCATGAGCTTCTACCAGGACGAGTTCGCCGGGCGGGTGTCGGCGAAGGTCATGCAGACCGCGCTCGCGGTGCGCGACACCTGCCTGATCATGACCGACATCCTGGTCTTCGTGACCATCTACTTCGCCACCCTGACCCTGGTGGTGGCGAGCTTCGATGCCTGGATGCTGCTGCCCTTCCTCGGCTGGCTGGCGCTCTACCTCGCGACCCTGCGCTGGTTCGTGCCGCGCCTGTCGAAAGTGTCACGCACCCAGGCCGACGCCCGCGCGCTGATGACCGGACGCATCACCGACGCCTATACCAACATCGCCACGGTGAAGCTGTTCTCCCACGCCGGGCGCGAAGCCGGCTACGCGCGCGGGGCGATGAAGGAGTTCATGCACACCGTGCACGCGCAGATGCGCCTGGTGAGCAGCATCGAAATCGTCAACCACAGCCTGTCGATGCTGCTGATCCTCGCCACCAGCGGGGTGGCGCTGTGGCTGTGGGCGCAGGGCGCGATCGGGGTCGGCGCGGTGGCCGCGGCGACGGCGATGGCGCTGCGCCTGAACGGCATGTCGCACTGGGTGATGTGGGAGGCGGCGCAGCTGTTCGAGAACGTCGGCACGGTGCAGGACGGCATCAACACCTTGTCCCGCCCGCATGCGGTGGTCGACCGCCCGGAGGCGAAGCCGCTGGTGGTGAGCCGCGGCGAAGTCCGCTTCGAGCACCTCGTGTTCGCCTACGGCGCCACCGGGCCGCAGGCGCGCCGCGTCATCGACGACTTCTCGCTGGCGATCCGCCCGGGCGAGAAGATCGGCGTCGTCGGCCGCTCGGGGGCGGGCAAGTCGACGCTGGTGAACCTGCTGCTGCGCTTCTACGACCTCGAATCGGGCCGTATCCTGATCGACGGCCAGGACATCGCCGGCGTCACCCAGAACAGCCTGCGCGCGCAGATCGGCATGGTCACCCAGGACACTTCGCTGCTGCACCGCTCGGTGCGCGACAACATCCTCTACGGCCGTCCCGATGCCACCGACGCCGACATGATCGCCGCCGCCCGCCGCGCCGAGGCGCACGAGTTCATCCTCGGTCTCACCGACCCCAAGGGACGGCGCGGCTACGACGCCCACGTCGGCGAGCGCGGCGTCAAGCTCTCCGGCGGCCAGCGTCAGCGCATCGCGATCGCCCGGGTGATGCTCAAGGATGCGCCGATCCTGCTGCTGGACGAGGCCACCAGCGCGCTCGACTCCGAAGTCGAGGCGGCAATCCAGCAAAGCCTGTACCGGCTGATGGAAGGCAAGACCGTGGTCGCGATCGCCCACCGCCTGTCGACGATCGCGGCGATGGACCGCCTGGTGGTGATGGACAAAGGCCGTATCGTCGAGGAAGGTGACCATCGCAGCCTGCTTGCCCACGGCGGGCTCTACGCCCGGCTGTGGGCACACCAGAGCGGCGGCTTTCTCGGCGCCGAACCCGCGGACGTCGACGAGGACGCGGCGATGCCGGTGTGATCACCGGCGCTTCCCGCGTGAGCGTGCCGCGGCTCAGGCCGGGCGCAGGTGGAACACTTCGGGGTCGTCCCAGTGCGCCAGCAGGATGCGCGCCACGCGCTGCTGCCACAGTTCGCCGAAACGGCGCGCTTCGCCGGCATCGGCCTGGCCGTGGAGGCAGCGCTGCAGCAGCAGCGGCATCTCCGGGTCGGGCGCCACTTTCGATAGCTCGGCGCCGGCATCGAGCGCGGCGCCGCTATCGACGCGCACAAAGCGCATCGTCAGCGGGTGCTCCAGTCCGAACGCCTGCAGGTTGCGGCGCACGAAGCGCCCGCCGATGCCCTTGAAGCCGCCGTCCTGCGCCGCCCCGGTGAGCAGGCCGGCGACCGCGGCGATGACTCCGGTGACGCCGTCGTCGATGCGATCGGCGAACTCCACCCGCACTCCGCCGCGCACCGGCAGCTCGTCCTGGTACAGCCGGGTCAGCGCGTGATGGGTCAGGGCGTAGGCTGAGGCCACGGTCGGGCAGGAGTGGCCGGCCAGCCTCACTGCGTCGGCGTAGCCGTATTCGAGCAGGCCGCCTTCGGCCGCGCCGAGGAATTCGGCCAGCGGGTCGCGCACGCGCAGGCGCGGCACTTCGTCGTAGAAGGCGGGAAAGCGTGGGTCGGTCATGGTCGCTCCTGGGCGGTTCGGTGAGGGTGAAGCGCGGATTGTCGGCGCTGCGCCTGCGCCCGGCCTTGATGTGCCTCAGGGCCGGCGGAATGCGGAATAATGGGCGCGGTGGTGCCGCCCTTCCGCACCTTTCCTCAACGACCCCGCCGGCCATGGATACCGATCCGCGCCAGTTCGCTCCTGCCACCGCCCGCAACCGCGACTTCATCCTGCCGATCCTGCAGCGCGTGCTGCCGGCGACGGGGCAGGTGCTGGAGATCGGCAGCGGCAGCGGAGAACATGCGGTCCATTTCGCCCGCCATCTTCCCGCCCTCCACTGGCAGCCGAGCGATGCCGACCCGGCGGCGCTCGGTTCGATCGCGGCCTGGGTCCGGCATGCCGCCCTGCCCAATCTGGCGCTGCCGCTGCACCTCGATCTGGGAGCAGCGGCGTGGCCGCTGGCGCAGGCCGATGCGGTGGTGGCGATCAATGTGCTGCACTATTCGCCTTGGTCGTCCACGGCGGCCTTGTTCCGTGGCGCCGCGAACGTGCTGCAGGCCGCGGGGGTGGTCTATTGTTACGGTCCGTACCGGCGTGGCGGCGCCCACACCGCGCCCAGCAACGCCGCTTTCGATGCGTGGCTGCGCGGCATCGATCCGCGCTTTGCGGTACGCGACCTGGAAGCGGTCGAGGCACAGGCGCTGGCCTGCGGTTTCCGCCTTGACGAAGTGATCGAAATGCCAGCGAACAATTTCAGCCTGGTGTTCCGGCGCGGCTGAACGGAGGGCGGCCGGGGCACAGGCGGAACCGCGACGAAAGGAGGAACCCATGGACGAATCGGATACGCGGCGCGCGGCACGGGCGGGGGGCGAGGCGCCGGCCGCGGGCAGCCCGGCCGGCGCCGGGCGGGTCGATATCGGCGTCTGCCGGTCGCTGCGCATCACCTGCATTTCCGAAACCGGCTGGCACGACACCGGCGCGTTGCTCGGCGACATCAAGGCGGCTGGCGGAATGCAGGCGAACCAGTGGGAGACCGCCTGGCGACCAGGCAACGGCGCCGGCAGCGCGAGCCTGATCGAGATCGAGACGGTGGATGGGGACGGGTACCGGATCCTGCTCGATACCGGCTGGGACCCGGACTACATGGCCGAGCGCTTCGCCGCGACCGGCGTCGATGTGCTGCTGCGCCGAGGTGAAATCGACCTGTTGCTGGTTTCGCACGAGCACTTCGATCATTTCTGGGGGCTGGAAGCGGTGCTGCGACTGCGGCCGGACATCGCCATCGCGCTGCCGGCGAGCCTGCGCGACGAAGGGCGGGCCTTCCTGCGCGGAGGGGCGTTCGCCCCCGCCGGCGCGCGCAACGGCATTGCCCACACCGGCCGGCTGCTCTGGCACGGCGCGGACGAAGTGCATCGGCTGGCCGACGGCGTCGCTGCGGTCGCCTTCGATCTGCCGATCGCGCTCGGCGTGCGCGGCGAGCAGTCGCTGTACGTCAATGTCGCCGGCAAGGGCATCGTCTGCATCACCGGCTGCTGCCATCAGGGGGTCGAGCGTTTCGCGCAGTTCGCGCGCGACCGCCTGGCCGGTGGCGAGCGCCTCCACGGCCTGTATGGCGGCCTGCACCTCGCCCCGTTCGGGCCGCTCGACGATGCGGCGCAGGCGGCGATCCGGAACCTGGCCGAATACGGTTTCGAGCGGATCGCCTGCAACCACTGCACCGGCGCGGCGGCGGTGGAAAAGATGATCGAACTGGGCTACCCGGTGGCGCGCGGCAGCGGCGGTTCCGGCTCGGCAGGCGAGCGCTACATCGGCAACGGCGACCAGCTCCGCTTCGGCTGCGGGATTGAAGACGCAACGACACGAGCTGCTTCGTGCTGCACCAACCGGAGGTGATCCGGCGGCCGTCGATGGCAGGCCGGTGAGTTGGAGCTCTCCATCCAGGGCCTCGATCACGCGAAGCACGTTTTCCAGCCTCAGGGTGGACTTGCCTGCTTCAAGGTCGACGATGAAACGCACACCAACGCCTGCCACCAGAGCCAGCTGGGGCTGCGTCAGACCCAGTCGCTTGCGAGGCCTCTTATTCCTTACTACAATTGTTTTTGTAAGGAAAAAAGGAGCTTCTCATGTCGCTCGCCACACTCACCAGCAAAGGGCAGGTGACCATCCCCATCGATGTGCGCGAAGCGCTCGACCTGCGGCCCCAGGACAAGGTGAACTTCACGGTGCTGCCTGACGGCACGGTCATCCTTCGGGCGAAGAAGCGCGCCCTGGAGGACATGGCCGGCCTGCTGCAGGCGCCCGAGGGGGGCAGCGTGAGCACCGGCGACATGAAGGCCTGGCGCTGATGCCCTCGGTCGATACCAACGTCCTCGTGCGCTATCTGGTACGCGATGACTCGGAGCAGTACCGGCAAGCCGTCGCGTGCATCCAGGGCGCGCTTGCTGCGGGCGAGTGCATCCACCTCACCCGGACCGTGATCCTGGAGCTCGAATGGGTGCTGAGGTCACGGTACCGTTTCGACAAGACGACGGTCCTCACGACGCTGCGCGCACTTCTGGAGGCGAGGAATGTGTCGTTCGAGGCGGAAGGGGCGGTCGAGTATGCATGCTATCTGTATGACCACGGTGCCGCCGATTTTGCCGATGCGCTGCATCTTGCCTGTTGCAGCGCAGAGCAGGCGCTGCCCTTTCTGACCTTCGACGAGAAGGCGGCCCGGCTCGCGGGCGCACGCAGGGTGGCAGCCACGTCCTGATAGCTTACGAGAGTGGGCACCGACCGTCGATTGCCGGCGGTTGGCGATCGGCGCCGTGCCGACCTGCCAGTGCCCGCGCAGCCTGACTGCGGCGGTCTCGGCTTCGCCCAGCGACGAAACCGCGAACTGCCCGGGCTGCGTCGGTGGGGTCTTGATGTCTGCAGCATCGAAGCAGGCTTCGAGTGCGACGTAGCGCTCCAGATGCTTGGTGATGTGCTCGGTCACCTGTTCGAGCTTGCGCTTAGGCATGGGTGCAATTTTGCGAAATTCCAGCAGGGCCAGCGGGCTGTGGCTTCTTGAGGGGGGCGGGGGTGCTCCTCTCATGTTGTGCCGAACGGTGGTGCGAAGCTCTACTTCGTTCATGATTCGCGTCTTTCCCCGTGATTCTGTCGATCGCACTGCACAGCGTGGTGGTTGCACCCGGAAACCCAACCTGATCAAAAAGATCATGATCTATACCGCTGTGGATGTCGCCGCTAGAATCCAACGTCATCATGAAAGCCGCGAGAATCCGTTGGGAACAGACGTGCAGGAGCCGGGAGGGGCGCAAAAGGAGCGCCTCGTCCACTTAGATTTCAGACTCTTCTTCCTTGGCGAGGTGTCCCGCGCGGGCATCTCGGGAAGATTCGACGTCGCCCCTGCCGTGGCCACGAGGGATCTCGCACGCTATCGGGCTCTCGCACCCGGCAACATCCGCTTCGATGGAAGCCCGGAGACCTGCCGCCGCGCTGCGCATGGGTTCCGCCAGCGTTGCTGTCCGCCTTATCAGCAATCTGAGGCTCTCTAACATGCACAAGCATCACAACCGCTTACCCTGCCCGGCTCCCCGCTGAGGCGAGCCCGCCCATGACCTCCTCCATCTGCTACTACGACAAGAACGCAGCCCACTTTGCCGAGGACACGCTGAGCGTGGACATGTCGGAGCTGCGCAGCCGTTTCCTCGCGCACGTCCCAATGGGCGGGCTGATCCTCGATGCTGGCTGCGGAGCGGGGCGTGACAGTAAAGCCTTTCTGGAAGCGGGTTTTCGGGTGCGTGCTTTTGATGCGTCTGCCGAACTTGTCCGCCTTGCGCAGATTCACATCGGACAACCGGTAGCGGTGCGCCGCTTCGAGGACGTCACCGAACGCAGTCACTACGATGGCATATGGGCGTGCGCTAGTCTGCTGCATGTTGTTGACGCCGACCTGCCATTTATGCTCGCACGCTTGTGGGCGGGCCTCAAGCCGGGCGGTGTGTTCTATCTCAGCTTCAAGTACGGCGAAGGTGAACGCCACGACGGCGAGCGCCACTTCACTGACGCGACCGAGGAACGACTCGGTGAATGGAGCGCTGGTCTGCCGGAAGTGGAGTCAGTTGAATGTTGGATCACGCGGGATCAACGACCCGAGCGCAGCGAGAAATGGCTCAATGGACTGCTGCGGCGCAAAACGATACCCACCGGCCGGCTCTTCACCGGTGATCCGCAGCATCCGCTGCTGTCTCAGCTCTGCCGCTCCATCGCGCGCGCGGACGAGATTGACCTCGCGGTGTCCTTCGTGCAGCCGAGCGGCCTGCGCCTGCTGCTGCCTGACCTGCACGACGCTCTTGCCCGCCAGGCTGCGGAATCGAGATTGCCGGCGCGCGTCCGCATCCTCACCAGCGACTACCTCGATATCACCGACCCGAAGGCATTGCGACTGCTGGTTTTGTTGCAGGGACAAGGCGCCCAAGTGCGAATATTCGAGGCACGCGGGTGCAGCTTCCACCTCAAGACCTACCTCTTCACTCACTTTGCGGAGCAGAGCGAGTTGCACGGAACCGTCTTCGTCGGTTCCAGCAACATCAGTCGTTCTGCGCTGACCGATGGGCTGGAGTGGAACTACCGCGTCGACTACCCCGGCGATGACGGTTTTCTTGAGGCACGGGCCCGCTTCGAAGAGATCTTCCACGACTCACGCACGTTCGAGCTCACTGACGCCTGGATCGACCGCTACGAAATGCGCCGCCTGCCGCCGCGTCCCGCCGAGCTGAGTGTCGACGATAACGAAAAACCGCCCACCCCGACGCCGATTCAGAACGAAGCCCTCGCAGCGCTCACCCACACCCGCCGCGAGGGTTATCGGCGTGGCCTCGTCGTGCTTGCCACGGGCCTCGGAAAGACCTGGCTCGCTGCCTTCGACGCTGAGCAGATGGGGGCCCGCCGAGTACTCTTCGTCGCCCATCGCGAGGAGATCCTCAACCAGGCCGCTGATACCTTTGTGCGCATCCGCCCCCGCGCGCACGTTGGCTTTTACATGGGGCAGACCCGCGACACCCAGGTCGACGTGCTGTGCGCTTCGGTGCAGACGCTCGGCCGTAATGCTCATCTTGAGCGCTTCGCGCCGCAGCACTTCGACTACATCGTCGTCGACGAATTTCACCACGCTGCAGCGCCCACCTATCGGCGGTTGCTAGCCCATTTCGCGCCGCAATTCCTGCTTGGGCTTACTGCTACACCGGATCGCACCGACCAGTCGGATATTCTGTCTTTATGCGACGACAACCTCGTCTTCGACCGCAACCTGTTTGCGGGTATAGAAGCCGGGCTGCTTGCGCCCTTTCATTACTACGGGATCTGGGACGAGTCGGTCAATTACAAGGAGATCCCCTGGCGCAACGGCCGCTTTGACCCGGACAGGCTGTCGAACAAACTGGCAACCCTCGCCCGCGCCCGTCATGCCCTCGAGGAATGGCGTAAGCGTGCCCAGCAGCGAACCCTTGCCTTCTGCGTGTCGATTCGCCACGCAGAGTTCATGGCGACGCAGTTCCGCCTGCAAGGCATCGAAGCTGCCGCCGTCTACGCCGGCTCCGAACTCGCACGCGGTGAAGCGCTGGAGCAACTCGCCGACGGTCGGCTTGCGGTGATTTTCTCGGTCGATCTTTTCAACGAAGGTGTTGATCTACCCGCGATCGACACCGTCCTGATGCTGCGGCCCACCGAATCGAAAATTCTCTTCCTGCAACAACTCGGCCGTGGCCTGCGCCGGGCTGAAGGCAAGGAGCGCCTGGTGGTGCTCGACTTCATCGGCAACCACCACAGCTTCCTGCATAAGCCGCAGGCGCTCGGACAGATCGGTAGCGCGTACAAGCAGTTGGCCGAGTTCGCGCGGAAGATTGAAGCTCGCCGGCTCGAGCTGCCAACGGGCTGCTACATCAATTTTGAACTGGAGTTGATTGACTTCCTCAAGTCGCTCGATGGGGATGGTATCGCCCGCGACTACGAGGCCCTGCGTGAGGGGCTGGGGCGTCGCCTGACGCTGGCGGAGTTTTATCGCAGCGGCGCCAACCTTGGGCGAATGCGGAAGGAATACGTGAGTTGGTTCGGGCTCGTGCAAGCAATGGCGGATCTCGACGAGGCAGAATCCGCCATCCTCGATACCCACCAAGGCATGCTGTGCGAACTCGAAACCACCTCGATGACCAAAAGCTTCAAGATGGTCCTGCTCGAAGCCTTCCAGGAACTCGACGGCTGGCGTATTGCGCCTGCCCTCGCGCAACTTGCCGAACGCTCATGGCAGATTATGCAACGCCGCCGGCCGTTGCTCGCGGACCTTCCCGACACCCTCGAGGACACCCAAGACGGAACGAGTGTCGGCTGGCAACGCTACTGGCGCGACAATCCGGTGAATGCCTGGATCGGCGGCAACCAAGCTGCGGGGAAAAGCAACCTGTTCCGCACTCGAAACGATCACTTCGAGCCCTCTTTCCAGGTCGTGCCCGAACAGCAGGAAACGCTGACGGAAATGGTGCAGGAGCTGATCGACTATCGCCTTGCCGCCTATGAAGCGCGGCGCGCGTCTACGACCATCCCCGACAACGTGATCCCCTTCCGGCGTGAACGTCCGGAAGGGGGCGAGCTTCCCTATTTCCCCAATCTGCGCATCGCTTGCGGCCACTTCCGTACCGCAAGCACCGACGCTGAAGAGCATCGCCGCATAGGTTCCGGCTACGGCCGCCTCGACCCTACCCGCCACTTTATCGCCCGCGCGTCGGGCAATTCGATGAACGGCGGCAAGCACCCGATCCGCGACGGCGACTATCTGCTCCTCGAACTCGTCAGTCCGACCAGCGCCGGCTCGATTACCGGCAGCATCATGGCGATCGAGCGTCAGGGTCGAGCAGGGGACGATCAATATCTTCTGCGCGTCGTCACCAAACACCGTGATGGCAGCTACGTCCTCGTTGCCAATAATCCGGATTACGAAGACATCCATGTCACGCCCGAAATGGCCGACGAACTACGCACACTCGCGCGCCTGAAGGCAGTCATTGATCCGCTTGATCTTGCTGTGGGCGAATCCTTCATGCGCGAGGACATTCCAGCGTTGTTCGACGAGGTCTTCAACCCCGGAAACTGGAACAGCGGGCATGTTGTGCTACCCGAGCGGAACGCTCACGTGCTCCTCGTTACCCTCAACAAGCAGGGCAAGTCGGAAGATCACCGCTACCTGGATCGGTGGGTCGACGAGCACACGTTCCAATGGTCGAGCCAGAACTCGACGACGCCGGAGAGCAAGCGCGGCCGGGAGGTTATCGAGCACGAGAAAATGGGTATCACGCTACATCTTTTCGTGCGAGAAACGAAGTTGTCAGGCGGTAAGGCAGCGCCATTCATGTATTGCGGAAGGGGTCGGTACAAGGCACACAACGGGAGCGCGCCGATGAGCGTTTTGCTTGAAGTGGGATAAGTCGGCCGCAGCGGAGTTGGCTTCCGGCGTGTTGCTCCTGCTCAAATGCTGGGTTGAGCAGGTTTACCGCAAGGTGGGCCCCGGGATGGGTGTTAGAGGATAGGCCGGATGGGGCGATGAGCGGTCTCCGCTGCCGGAATCGTGGGACGCATCCCCGCCCGAAACCCGGCAATGGACCTGCCCCACGGATCGAAAGCAAAAAGGCCGACGCAGGGTCGGCCTAAGTGCTTGAATTCGTTGGTGGTGATGGGCGGAATCGAACCGCCGGCCTATGGGTTATGAATCCGTATTTCGGGGGCGGCCTGTGGGTTAATATACCTTAATAACTCTTTACGAAACAAGGCGCTTATACGATACTCACCTTAACGGGCTAACACGATTTTAGACGGTTTTTGACGTGGAATGTTAGCCCGATGTTAGCCCGATGTTAGCCCGATGTTAGCCCGATGTTAGCCCGATGTTAGCCCGGATGATGCGAGGTGAGTAAGTGACAACGGAAACCAGGATCAAATTCGGCAAGACGGCGCTTCAGTCGTTGGAGCTTCCCGAGTCGGGCAAGCGGCTGACGATCTACGACACCGAGACACCCAAGCTGGCGCTGAGAGTGACGGCGACAGGCACCAAGACCTTCTATGTCGTGAAGCGGGCGGGCGCATCGGTGGCCTGGGTGAAGCTGGGCATCTTCCCTGACATGACCGTGGAGCAAGCGCGCAAAGCGGCGGCGCAGGCGCTTGGCGAGTTCGCCAGCGGCGCAAACCCCGCGGCGGCGCGGCGGGCGTTCAAGGCTGAACTGACGTTGACCGAGTTCTTCGCCGAGTACGCCACCCGGCACGGCGAAAAAAAGCGCGCATGGGCTGCTGACCAGCAACGGTTCCGCGACTACCTGCAAAAGCCGATGGGCAACTGCAAGCTGTCGGAGATCGACCGGGCCATGATTGCCAAGGTGCTGAGTGGCGCTGAGAAAGCGGGCAAGTCCGTGGCGACCGTGCGCAACATCCGGGCGCTCGCATCGGGCCTGTTTGGCAAAGCGGTGGAGTGGGGCTATCTCGACTACAACCCGGCGCAAGGGGTGAAGGTGGCGGGCAAGAAGGTTTCCCGCGACCGCTTCCTGCAAGCCGACGAACTGCCGCGATTCTTTGCGGCGGTGGCCGAGGAAGATCCTGCCATGCGCGACTTCATCCTGCTGGCGCTGCTCACGGGCGCGAGGCGGGCGAACCTGTGCGCAATGCACTGGCGCGAACTTGATCTGTCGTCGGGCGTGTGGCGCATCCCGCGCACCAAGAATGATGAGCCGCAGAACGTGACCCTTTGCCCGGAGGCGGTGGCGATCCTTGAGGCGCGGAAGGATTCGACGGGCGGTGGGTTCGTGTTCCCCAGCAAGAGCGCGTCCGGGCACATGGTGGAGCCGCAGAAGGCGGTGATTCGCGTCATGGCGCGGGCAGAAATCCCCTACGGGCGCGACGTGCCGAACGGGGTAACGCTGCATGATCTGCGACGCACGCTTGGAAGCTGGCAGGCGCGAACCGGCGCATCCCTGGCGATCATCGGCAAGAGCCTGAATCACAAATCCCCGCAGGCGACGGCGATCTATGCACGACTCGACCTTGATCCTGTTCGCCAGTCCGTGAATACCGCGACCGCTGCCATGCTGGAAGCAGCGGGGCTGAAGGACAAGGCTGATGTGGTGACGCTGCCGACGAAGCGGAGTGCGGCATGAGGCTGATCTATCGCCAGCACGCGGTAAGGCGCATGTTCGAGCGCAGCATATCGACCGACGACGTAGCGGCGGCGCTGGCCGATGGGCGGGTGATCGAGGACTACCCGACCGACACCCCTTATCCAAGCTGTCTCTGGCTGGGGTACTCGAACGGCAAGCCGCTGCACATCGTTTTCGCAGACAACCAGGACGACGATGAGCGCATCGTCATCACCGTCTATCGACCCGACCCGGTGCTGTGGGCGGACGACTTCGCAACGAGGAAACCATCATGAAATGCCCCATCTGCAAGCACGGTGAGACCAAGCCCGGACTGACGACCGTCACTCTTGAGCGCGGCGGCATGGCCGTGGTGTTCCGTGGCGTGCCCGGCGAGGTGTGCGACAACTGCGGCGAAACATTCCACGACGAAGCCGTGACCGCTGCACTGCTGCGCCAGGCCGAAGAAGCGGCGGCGGCGGGTGTGGAGGTCGATATTCGGCGGTTCGCTGCGGCGGCGTGACCATGATCTTGCACACCACGGAGGTGACTCCGCTGCCGGGCTATCGTCTGTTCCTGCGCTTCAACAATGGCGCAGCGGGCGAAGTTGACCTGTCTGCCGAGTTGGAGGGCGAAGTGTTCGAGCCGCTGCGCGACCCGGCGCTGTTCGCCACCGCGAGCCAGCATCCCGTCATGCGGACGGTGGCCTGGGGCAATGGAGCCGATCTGGCACCGGAGTTTCTGTTCGAGCTGATGCAGACGCAGCGCGGCGAACGGGCTGCATGACCTGACAAAACCTGAGTTCTGCCGCGCCTAGGCCGAGGCTGATCCCCGAGGCCGAAAATCGGGTTCCCTTACCCGGCTGGCGCGGTACCTATTTTCAAGGGGGCGCCACAAGGGGGGGGCGAAATTGAATCTTCGAAAAAGCAGGACGTTCACTGAGGTCTTCAAAGGTGGGCTTAGTGATGACGAGTTCCGCCTGAGGGTAGAAGCAGCGCGACGCGCGGCACAACACGAGGCGCTGTCCCTTGCTGGTGCTCTCGTCCCTGATGTTCGCAGCCCCATTTCCGATAGCATCCCGTCTGCGTTTGGAGTGAAGCGTAGGCGGAGCACTGAGGACGCAAGGAAGCGAATGATCGACCGATGCGGCGTCGATGCACATGAGCTCATGGTGCTTGCAATTCGCGTATTTGAGTTTGGAAAGCGCGTAGAGCCGTTCTTCCTTGAACAGCTGATCGAAATGCGTCTTAGCGACGATGATGGGCGGATCGGCAGCGAAGTGGATCCAGGCGGGGATGATAGGCAGGCCGACAGCGAAATCGATCCAGACGAGAATGATGCAAAGATCGACGAATTGTTGTCCCCTGATTTATATGCCGACAGCCAAGGGTGGGCGTGGATGGCCTACACCGCCCTGTCTAAGACGGATCTGCCTAAGTCAAAGCTGATGTTCGGCCTGCAGTTGTGCGAGTTCCCTTCGGCGTCGCAGATTCTTGATGCGCTTGGGGTCTACTGGTTCTTTGAGGCGGCGCGGCTTTCGAATGCTGGTGATGGCCGCGCACTGGACGTGCTTTTCGAGTCTTCAGGGGCATTCGAGCTTGCACGTGTCGCGGACGCTAATGATGAAGCGGAGGAGTGGACTCGTGGCGACCACGCTTATGCGCGGCATTTGCTGGGGAAGCATGCGGCAAGCGCACGCCATGCCGAAGATTACGAGACGGCAGAGCGCATCCAAGCCTGGTATGTCGAGAACCATCACCACTATCGCAGTATGGACGCTGCAGCTGATGCTGTGACTGGCCTTGAACCGGTGGCATTCAGAACGGCGCGCAAGCACATCGGCGCCGCTGCCAAAAAACTACGCTCTGCACGCAAAGAGTAGCCTCTGCAAGCAGGGCGGTCAGCCTGCTCGCTGACTGACCGCGCTGCTTGTTGGCGGGCTGAACGGGCCGGCTGCCTTTCTTCAAAGTTCGCACCATCCCCGTAGATGACGCGGGTTCAATCGGTGCGAACCATGACAACTCAAAACCTGAAAAACCTGATCGCTGCTGGCGCTGATCTGCTCGATGATCACGCCGCAGCGGCGATGCTCGACGTGTCCCCTGGCACCCTGAGCGTGTGGCGCTCGACCGGCCGCTACAACCTGCCGTTTCTCAAGATTGGCCGCAAGGTGCGCTACCGCCGTGCCGACCTTGAAGCGTGGATGGCGTCCCGCCTGCGTGAATCTGGCGCAACGGCATAAGGGGCGCGTCATGACCGACAAGAAAAAGGGCGCGACCCCTTGCGAGAGCGCACCCCAGACCGACACCCTGGATTCTACTCGTGAAACGCCGCGTGAAACATCGCGCGAACGTGGCCTGTTCTTGCCGTTGGCCTGGGCCGAACTCGGCAAGTCGGTGAAGCCTGGACCATTTCGTGGCAAGTCCAAGCGTAACTCTCGCCGAGCTGCGATCAACGCCAAGCGCGGCCACCAGGGCAATGTCGACGCCGGTCTGGCTGGTCTGATCGCGCTGGCGCTCGTGGCGGGCGCGCTGATGGTGGGGGTGTGACATGCGCGATGCCATCACCGGCACCATCGACCAGTTTTGCGCCGCCATGCGTGACGCGGACATCACGCCGCCTGACGTGATCGAGGCTGATGGGCAACTGCATCGCTACCACGTCCAGGGCGACAAGGCCGGAAGCCGAAATGGCTACTTCGTCCTGCACTTCGACGGGCGACCCGCTGGCATGTTCGGCAACTGGAAAACCGGCCTGCGCTCCACTTGGGCGGCGGACGGCAAGCGCATGTCCAATGCCGAGCGCGAGACGTTCTCCAGGCTGATCGAGGCGGCGCGGCTGAAGGCGCAAGCCGAGCGGCGGGCGGAGCACGAAGCGCGGGCCATCGAGGCGCGGGCGGAATGGGCCGCTGCGGCACCGGCTGACCCGGCGCACCCGTACCTGACCCGAAAGGGCGTAAGGCCACACAACCTGCGCCAGCGCGGCGGGCTGCTGATCGTCCCGCTGTTCGATGCCTTCGGCCTGCTGTGGAATGTCCAGCGCATCCAGGCGGACGGCGGCAAGCGGTTCAAGTCGGGCCGGGCGGGTGGCCTGTTCTCTCCGATTGGCGACTTCACCAACCCGGCAACGATCCTGCTCGCGGAAGGATGGGCGACCGGCGCAACGCTGCACCAGGAAACCGGGCATCCGGTGCTGTGCGCGATGAACGCGGGCAACCTGCTGCCGGTGGCGACGGCGGCGCGTTCCGCCTGGGCTGGTGCTGAACTGGTGATCTGCGCGGACAACGACCGCCAGACCGAAGGCAATCCGGGCGTGACGTATGCGACCGCTGCGGCGAAGGCGACCGGGGCGAAGCTGATCTTGCCGGAGTTCCCCGAGGGCGTGCCGGGTTCCGATTTCAACGACTTGGCGATGCTCCGTCGCAAAGGGGGCCGTCATGAGTGAGGCATTCGACACCATGACCGCCGATCTTTTCGGCGCAGACGTTGCAGACGTTCCAGTGATCGAGCCGAGTCCCGCGCCAATACTGGCCGGAACGGCGGAACGGAACGGACGTGAACTCAATGGCTCGCTGAAAAGTTTCCCCGACCTGGGGGCGGACGAAGGCGCGGCGGCGGATTCTGCATCCCCTCATTCGTTTGGTGACGTTCCAGACGTTCCAGCCGTCCACCTCAATAACGGCGCGGGTTCCAGTGGGACGGCAGGCGGAACGGCAGGCGTTCCAGGCGTTCCGGCGCTGGCCGATCTGATCGAGGCCGCGACCGCTGGCGATGGCGGCGATACCGAGGAAACGGCGGTTCCGTCCGTGCCGGAGGAAAATCGTCCCTGCTTCAAGGTTTACGACGGCTGGACGCTGCTCGACACCGGGCGAAAGCTGAGGCCGGGCGTGTGGCTGCACGGCATGAGCAAGCCGAAGAAGGAGGAGATGCCGGTTCCCGTCGACTCCTGGGTATGCGGGCCGCTGCACATCGAGGCGCAGACCTTCGACGGCACGGAGAACAATTTCGGGCGGCTGCTGCGCTTCAAGAACACGGCGGGCCGCTGGCGTTCGTGGGCGATGCCGATGGAGCTGCTGAAGGGCGACGGCTCCGACCTGCGCGGCGAACTGCTGGCGATGGGGCTGGAACTTGATCCCTTCGCGCGCCAGACGCTCGCACGCTACCTGCAAGAGCGCACGCCGAAGAAGCGCATCCGGTGCGCGCTGCAAGTCGGATGGTGCGGTGACGTGTTCGTGCTGCCGGATGCGGTGATCGGGCCGAATGCGGCGGGCGTGATCTTCCAGAGCGGCGAACGCTCGCACGACGAGCACGGGCAGGCCGGAACGCTCGACGGGTGGCAGACCGAGATCGCATCGCGGGCGGTGGCGAATCCGCTGTTCCTGCTGGCGCTGTCGGCTGCCTTTGCCGGGCCGCTGTTGAAGCGCACCAACACCGAAGGCGGCGGGCTGCATTTCGTGGGCGATTCCTCGACCGGCAAGACGACGATTCTTGAGGCCGCATGTTCCGTGTGGGGCGGGCCTGGGTATCGCCGGAGCTGGCGGGCAACGGCAAACGGCATGGAAGGCGCGGCGGCGCTGTTCAATGACTGCTTGCTGGCACTGGACGAGATCAGCGAATGCGACCCGCGCGAGGTGGGGGCCATCGTCTACAGCCTGGGCAATGGGCGCGGCAAGCAGCGTGCGAGCCGAACGGGCGCGGCGCGATCCGTGACCCGCTGGCAGGCGTTCATTGTGTCGACGGGCGAGCGCACCATCGGCACAACGATGATGGAGGGCGGGCACCGCACCAAGGCCGGGCAGGCGGTGCGGCTGCTCGACATTCCTGCGGCGCGGCGCTTCGGCTGCTTTGATGAACTTCACGGCATGGCGAGCGGCACCGCGCTGTCGGACGCGATCAAGCGGGCGGCGACTCAACATCATGGCCGGGCCGGGCGGGCGTTCCTCGAAAGGCTGACGCACGACGAGCGCGACATGGCCGTGCGGCTCGAATCCCTGAAAGCACTGACCGAGTTCAACCCGCCAGAGGCCGAAGGGCAGGACAAGCGCGCCGCATCCCGCTTTGCGATGCTCGCGCTGGCGGGCGAGCTGGCGACCGAGTACGGCATCACCGGCTGGCCGGAAGGTGCGGCGCTCGACGCTGCGGTGATTGGGTTCCAGGCGTGGCGGTCCATGCGCGGCGGCGGCAACGACGAGCGGCGGCAAATCCTCGACAAGCTGGCCGGGTTCCTCGAACGGCACGGGGATAGCCGGTTCTCCGACTGGACGGCAGACGGCGCGGCGATCCGTGATCGGGCGGGCTGGTGGAAGCCTGACGACACGGGCGGGCGGCTGTACCTGTTCAACGCGGAAGGGCTACGCGAGGCGCTGAGGGGCTTCGACTTCAAACGGGCGCTCGACGTACTGGAGGCGGCGGGCGCGATCCCGAAGGCGAACGCGGAAGGGGAGCGGTCCAGGCTGGAGCGAATCGGCGGTCGCCGGATGCGCGTCTATCCCGTTTTTGGCGATGCGCTGCGTGAGGTGGGCAATGGGGCTTGATGACCTGATCGCCAGACGTAGCCGGGCCGCTGGAACGGCTGGAACGGCAGACGTTCCGGCAGACGTTCCAGCGAATCCCTTGCAAACACTGGCCTGGACGGCTGGAACGGCTGGAACGGCAGAAAAAGACAAAGGCGGGGGCGATTCCAGCGAGACGCCGACCGACACCGCGCCGCCGATCTGGGCAACCCGCTGGCTGCTGCACTACGCAGACCGCGAGCCGGTGGAGGTGTATTTCGCGCCTGCTGCCGACCATGTCGAGGTGCTGGTGGCCTATCCCGATGCCGTGGCGGCTGAACCGCTGCCTGAGGTACGCACACCGGTACGTAACGAGGTACGCATGGAATCGGCGGCGCGGGGCTGCTCGACCTGCCGACACCGAAAGAGGCCGGGCCTGTCGGCGGGCTACTGCGGCGGCGGGCGTGACGATCTTCCTGGGGCGTATGGCGCGCATCACCCGCTTCGGCAGCTACCTGCCGACCAGGGCGCGACCTGCGCCAGCTACAACCCGCACGAATGAGGAACGACGCCATGAAAAAGCAATTCCCCCCTGAGTTCAGCGCACTGATGCAGCAGTACAAGGACACCGCGGCTGGCCTGGGCGACGACCACCCCATTGCACGCCGCCTGCTGATGCTGGCCATCCAGACCGCACCCGCTTGGTCCGCACGCGAAATGCACGACATGGCGCGTGACATGGGCTTGATGCCCGAGCCATTCGGATGCGACGACACCGGCCGAAAGTTCTACCGACTCGACGACATGGCCGCCAAGCTGGGCATCACGCCTGCCGAGGCGGAGCAGCACATGGAGCAGATACAAGCCGATGCGCAGGCGCTGGGGCTGGACAACGCCGTAGTGGCGAAGGATGCGGGCGACCTGCATCGGATGCACTGACATGGCGACCAGAATGAAAACCCCGCCGAACCCGAAGCCAAGCAAGGCGATCCCGGTTAGAGCGTCGGACAATCCAGCCGAGCATCACGGCAACTACGCGAAGGCGATCACTGCGCCAGAGGTGGCCGCGCATCGCGTCATCATGGCTTGCGAACATCAAGATCTGACAGCGCCGCTCGACGTGCCGGGCATGCTGCTGATGCTCAAGGATCAGGGCGCGGCGTTCAGCAGCGGCGACATGACGCACGCCGAAGCGATGCTCTCTGCTCAAGCGACCGCGCTGCAAACGCTGTTCGCCCGACTGACCGAGAAGGCGATGATGCAATCGCACATGCCGAATCTCGAAGCCTTCATGCGGCTGGCGCTGCGTGCGCAGTCCCAAAGCCGGGCAACGCTCCAAACGCTGGCGGCGATCAAAAACCCGCCTGTGATCTACGCCAAACAGATCAACCAGACGACGGGCCAGCAGCAGATCAACAACGGCGTGACGACACCGTCCCGCAAGCGGGAAATCGAAACCGAGCCGAACAAACTATTGGAGGAAGCACCCGATGAGCGGATGGACACCCGAGCGACGAGCGCGGCAGTCGGCGCTGATCCGATCATGGCGCCCCTGGGAACAATCGACGGGGCCGCGTACGGATGAGGGTAAGAAAATCGTGGCGCACAATGCCGACAAAGGCGGCACCCGCCAGCTACTCCGTGAGCTACGGTGGGCGCTACGGGATCAAGCTGAGGCGCTGAAAAACGTCGGCTGACCGCAACCAGCACCAGCAGACAGACCCGGCCCCGCGCCGGTTTTCTTTGCAAGCCTCATTGCGAGGTCCGCAGCGTTCGTAATCGGCGCTCCACCCGCGAATCAATGGGCACGTCGGATTGCTATTCTGCCGGTCAATCGGCCGGGGAATCGGACCACGGATCGGCCAGCGACGAGCGTGTGCCGCTGGTATCCACGCCGTGGGTATCCAAGGAATCCGCACACGAAACCGCGATTTATCCGCACACGCTGAGGCCCTCGTCTTCACCCGCGTTGCTGATCGCCAAGCGCAGCCACAACTCGCTCATGACCACCTCGTCCGATACATCTCGATCGGTTGGTCCGACGACATGGTGAAGCCACCGTCCGGACTCGACCCACAGCGGTCCTACACGGCACCCGGTTGCTACGGCTGGTGACAGAGTAGACCGGCCATTCATTGCTACTGCTCACCCGCAAGGCTTCGGCCATTGCTGCCAATCTGCCTACAGGTTGATTCGGTCAGCAATAGTTCGTAAAGCAGCCCATCATCCCCCTGCCAAATCCAAGTCGAAATCCAGCCAATCCCTCCCAGACCAAACAAAGCCATCCGCCTCCGGTACAGCAGAGGCGCCTTTCGGTCGCATAGAGAAGTGTCGCCTTTTCCCTGTTGTCTTGAGCGACCAAGTTGTCTGGCAAGTCCCGCATTGGCAGTAGAAGTCTTGCTGCTGCCCGCGCTCGAATCGTGCTGGATGTCCGCAAAGTTGGGCAAGTGCTGCGATCTGCTCGATGGCATCCCCGACGGCGCCCTCAACTTGCGAATTAGCCGCACCTTTGAGTGATGCCTTCAGTTCGGCAGCTTTCTGACCATCGAGTGGCGCAAGGAGCCTGACGTGGGTAGGCGAAATAGATTCAAACTGTTCGGGCCAAGTCTCGGTTAGCTTTTTGGCCGGTGTGGGCAACGGCCCCAGTTTTCGGCCATGACCTTGGAGCAACTGCCGCAACATCCACTCATCGATCAACTTCCCCACCTTCTCCACGACATAAAGGTCCAGCGGTGAGACAGGAAGACTCTGCGGCGATGCGACACTGGTTGGCACGCCTGGCCAACACACGATGCGATCAGGCTCCAGACTCTCACTGATATTTATTGACGCGCCGAACCATGCAATCGGCACGATCCTCAGGGTAGATCCCTCAGACTGAGTTACGACCCAATCATGTACATCACGCCGTAGTACGAAACGCCGTCCCGCCCAACTGAAGACGAAATTTCCATCAACCCTGCGCAGACCATACCTTTCAAGCGCCCGCCTGATCACAAGACCAACGTAACTGACGTAAGCCAGTTGCAATTGCAGTTGCCGCGCCAAGCGCTCTTCCGGGGATAAGAGCCGGTCTTCTCGATCATCTTTCAACTTCTCCCAAAGCGGGGGCAGATGACGATAGTGCGGGTCGTGGTTGAGAATGTTTGTACGGTGAACTTGGGAAGGAACCACAGATGCAGGAGGTACCAGCGAATAAAGCCCCCTTTGCTTCAACCCTCTGATTGCACGCAACTGGGACTCCAAGTCGCTAAGTGCACGCTTTCCTGCCTCCAACTGCATCCCGGTCTTGTCATCAAGATATGACTCCCCCCAAAGGCGACAGATATCCTGGCGAAGTCGAAAATGCGTCTGCTCAGAGTCCTGGAACTCCAAAGCCCGCTCCAGTCGTGAATTGACTCCCCGGATGCGAGCCAATCTCCTAGCAAGGTGTCGATCAAGGCGATCCAGTAGCCGCTTGTAGAGCCTGTTCTCATAGATGGCATAGTCGTCCTCGCTGAAACGTGCGAGAACCTTGCGCGGTTGAACACCACTGAGCGTACGCTGCTGCCAGCAATCAGAGTGTGACGCTAGGTGACTTAATGCCGAAGTCGCGAGGCGTCGAGCTCGCGCCACTGGCGCAACCAAGTTGTCATATCGAAGGTCTCTGCGGGGGCGGTCAGATATTGAATGCAGATGACCATCTCTGAGTACCGCCGCCAAGTCGCGCTCAAGTTCTTCGAGCGCGCATTGGGCGGCCATCTCAGCGGGCAGCATGGGCGAGACATTTGCATCATGTGCGTGAGCGTTTTTTCCGGCAATGGAAATAATCGCCTCTGCAGACAGATCGGAGTCCGCCTGATCGTCGTCAGACTGATCGATAGCGAGCACCTGGGATTCAGTGTCTTGAATCCGGAGGACGCCCGACCCGTCATCCGAGAGCAGATCGCCGGGCTGCAAGCGGCTGTGTCCATTGACCACGAGTGGCTCAAGCAAGCAATACCGCCCCGGCAGAAGCGCGTCGGGTAGGCGGCTGAGTTTGCTACCCGTAAGACGGTCCAGAAATATCATGCCCCACGTTCCTTGATCATGCCCCACGTTCCTTGCGGCGACGGTCTTCAGCCAACAAGGCAAGGGAACGGCGAGGCTCCGATTTCCAACCCCTCCATACTGTGGTCAGCGCTTGTTCGATGGCGGCAAGATCATCGACGGTCGCATCGTATCTACCAGTGACCTTCCCGCGCCTGAATACCCTGCTGGCAAGCAAATGGTCCAGAGCATCTTCTTTGCGACCGCCGGCAGCCATGTAAACAGGGACAAATCGCATGGCCTGACGTTCGAGTCGATTGCCCCAACCCAAGTCAAAGCGATCCTGCAAGAGGCTCGTGAGCGGGCCCGTGGTCAACTCCGCCAACAACTCTGAAACCTCCTCAGCGTTTTGTGTCACAGCAGCATCGAATCGCTCCATCAAAGATCCATAGCTAAAGCTGGCCTTCGGCTTTGGCTCCACCTTGAATCCCGCTTCGTGGCGGGGAAGCGTCATGACATGAGCACGGTCGTAGGTTTTGTCAGCAAACTCGTTCGTTGTTTCATCGTGGTTAGCAGTGCCTACAAACCAGACGTTGTGGGGAACCCGAATCCTTCGCCCCTCAACCAGCAGCGCTGGGGCGTTCGGCAACTGGCTCTCCGACAAACTGATGAGTCGATCTCTTGTGTCATTCTTTTCGAGCGCCGAGAGGAATTCAGCAAAATACTGCTCCGGGCGCGACAGGTTCATCTCGTCCAGCAAGATGATGTTGCACCGGTCCTTGTAAGCGGCAGTTTGCGCACGGTAGAGACCTTGCAGGCAGTCGCGCTCATAGAAGCGCTTTTCGAAAGCGTTGTAGTGCCCCAGTAGATCATCACGGTCTCGCCAGCCAGCCTGGACGGCGATGTCAGTGCAATGCCCCCCGACAGCCTTTGCAAATGCCTTCGCCAAGCTTGTTTTGCCAGTGCCACTGATTCCCTGAAAGATGTGAAGCTGGCTCATGGCCAACCCGGCAATAAGCAACTGAATGTCTTCTAGGCGGAAATGCAGTGTTGCACCTTCCTCCGCTTGAGCGATCCGGTGCTGCAATTCAACAGAGAATTTTTTCAGATCAGGAACGTTTTGCTCCGGCAGGCTCAACTCCTTGGCCTTGCGATCCTTAATCCAATCGGCAGGGGACGCAGAATCCATCCATGCCATTTGAGGGAACGGCTTCTCGGATTGCTTTGACTGGGTTAGGTCATCTACCGTTTTGCCCAAGTCATTGAGTCTTGCACTCAAGATCTGATTGTTCTTTTCCAGGGCGCGCTTTTCTCTTTCCAGGTTCTCTTTGTCACTCACGCCGAGGCGGAGGCGATGAAGTTGAGCCTTTGCATCAGCCAAATCCAGATGAACCTCGTCGAGTTGAGCCTTTTGCTCGTCACGGAGTTTTCGCAGCGCCTCGTTCTCAAATTGCAACTGATCATCCTGGCTGTTTGCAATTTGGTTTTCCAATTGAGTGACTCGACGTTTTTGGGCAGCCAACTCGTCAAGTATCTCGCGGGCAGACCTCCCCGCCAATGCCTCTGAGAACTCCCGGAATTGCTCTAGTTTCTGTTCAGTCAATGTCCAGTCGCGGTAAACCTTTTCAAGGCGTGCCTCTGCGCGTAGTCGAGCATCGGTCAATCTGGCAGTTTCCTGACTGGCCTCGCGAAGTGCATCTTCGCGGATCTGTACACGTTCACGCTCAAGCTCTTTCCACTCAGCATCTAGTCGCCGTTGTTGCTGCTGTAGAGCTCTCTCCTTGTTTGCAATCTCCGCCTCACGCTCCATCAGTTCGGATGCGCGCGCTGACTCATCGTCACGTGCTTTCTGCTCCGCTTGAAGGATGCCGAATTGAATCTCAGTCTTCTTAGACTCGAGCTCCACGATTTCCTTTTTGAGATCACTGAGTGCGGCCACGTTTTGGGCGGCAAAACCGGAACGCGCATCCAACTCTCGCTTCTCAAGCTCACGCTCCTTATCGGCCAAACTTGATTCGGACTTTTTTATCTCAACTTGTCTTTGCTTCAACTCTTCGTCGAGTTTGTGGATCTCTTCGGTTCGCCTCTTGTTCTCATCACTTCGGCGGGAGAATGCCTCCTCCTTGCGAACCAGATCCTCTGTGCGCTTCTGCGCGTCTTCATGTAGATCACGAAGTCTCTTTGCGACATCAGAGATATCCGCGAGCAACCTCTCGAGCTCGATTTTTTTCTCGGGCTCAACCTTATCCAACTCGCTGATCTGATCTTTCTCCAATTCAGGGAGTGCCACAGCTGAAGCATCGCCTTGCACTAACGATGCAAGGGAGCCAATTCCAGCAGTTGCTTTCTGCCATGCCGATGCGACCGCACTTTGTGCAGTATTTGCGTTTTGCGCGACTGGGGCTTTGTTCCCCTTGTTGTGTTTTGCCACTTCAATACCAGCCCTTAAAAATTTGAATCCATTCGATGACAAAGTCAGCGTGCTTCATAGCTTCTTCTCTATCGATTCTCTCGCTACCTGAATGCCCGGCCTTTTTGTTGCGAGCATCAGCCATATCAAGCAGACGAGTCAGTTGAAGCTCATCGGCGGATAACTTGAGGAAGGGGTGTGATGCTTGATCCACGGTCCCTAGAAGTCCTGCAAACAACAATGCCTTGAGCGAACTGCTACCGCGCTTCACCGCTGTGCGCACCTGATCCAGGCGCTGCTCAGACAAACGCTTGATTACGTCATCGGTGAGGCAAGGAAGGTTGAAGAACTGGAGGTAATATTGGGCTTCCCCATCTTTCCAGTCCCTCTGGTCTTTCCAGTGCGGCAATCTACGAATGTCCGACGGGTATGCTTTCAACAGCCACTGCAGCACGCTTTCTGCCAGGTTGTGAGTCTCAATGAGAAGGCTAGTCACATCCTCCTGCCAAGACCGCTCCTGACTCGCCAGTACGGATCTTCGTCTCAGAACGCTGGCGAGGTATCCCTCAACAATCGGCACCTTCCGCGACCAGTTGTAGTCTGCAAGCAGTGTCAAGTCGATCTGGTTCTCCAGGGATCGGAGCCACTCCTCTGCCGATAAATCGTTCGATCTTGTCTCACCCACCGCGTCAGCGATGTATCTTGCAAGTCCATCGTTTCGCGGCAAGACTTCCTGCAGTGGTTTGCGTAACCACGACGCAGCCTGCTGCAACCCGAACGGATCGGCAACCAACCAGGGTTGTGGCCCAGCCTCGTCTGGAAAGATCCATGTCCACAACCACATCGGCTGCGCCGAATCTTCGACGAAGCTCAGGCTCTCAATGCGGACACGTGCCGAAAGCTCGTCATCACGCTGTTTGGCGTGCTCGTGATCCGTCCGATAGCGCTGAAACGCATCAAAGAGGGCCGCTGTATCCAGTGCGCCCTCTCGGAAGTGATTGAGGCGGAAGGGGCGATCCTCCTTTCCGGAATCGAGGTCTCGCAGGAACACTGGGTAACCACGTTCATCGACTCGCTTCGCTTCGATCTCTGGAAGTTCTTCAGTGAATCGCGGCAGCCAGTTCCCCGAAATCGCGTCCTGATATGCGTACCCCATGCGGACTTCCTCGCTGGCATCCTGAGCCTCTTCGAGGACACGCTCACCTTGAGAGGTGACTGATCCCGAAGTGGTCATCCAGCCGTTCGGGATCAGTTGGGTTGCAATGATGAATGCCACCAGTTCTCGGTCCAGCCCCAGCAACTCAGCCATTTCCGAACTGTCCTGGCATCTGGCCCTTGCCAGTCCAAGGAGCGCCTGCTGGAACAGGTTCAACTTGAGGACACGATTTGTTGGATAAAGGACCTTCCAAACGCGGACAGGCCACAAAAGCGGCCGCCCACCCGGGGGGCGACGGATATCGAAGCGAAGATAGCGATTAGCGGCCATGCGCTATCTCCTTTCTGCAAAGCTTGAGGAATGCAGCCAGAGCCGGTACCCCTTCCTCGGACTCGGGCCCTTCGGCCATGTGTTTGGCACCGACGGCGACGAGGAGCTTCCTCTGGCGACTCATCGCCACGTTCATGCGATTTGCCAACCGCAAGTGTCCATACTTGCTGTTTAGCAATCGTTCGCGCTCTTCCCCGTCCTTCTGATCGGGAATCACCACGTCGTTAGCTCGCACTACGGACAGGTAGACGACGTCAAACTCTTTGCCTTGAAACGCGTCAACCGTGCCGACGCGCAGTCGCTCATCACCTGATTCAGTCTGCCGGTAGGAGCGCGCGATCCGGATCTCCCCATCCTCTTCCTCTGCCAAGCCCTCGTCCGCCAGTGCATCAAGTATCAGGTCACACTGGGCGCGGTAGAAACTGATGACCCCAATGCTCAGCGACGGCCCACAAGAGTCTGCAATCCGCTTAACCTCTTTTGCAATAGAAATTGCCTCCGCCCGTCTTTGATAACCGGGTTTTAGGAATGTTTCTTTCCCGTCCTGCAGAGGCACATCCAACCAAGCAGCACATTTGCCTTGGTAGCCAGGAATCGTGTGAGCGAAATCTTGCGCAGGTCGCCCCGAGTGCAAGACGTCCAACCCCTCAGATTCATAGAACTGTTTGCTGATGAAGTCACCCAGTGTCGGATGCATTCTGTACTGCGTATCGAGCATCACGACGCGCTTGATGTTGTCGACTTTCTCTTGCTCCCTAAGCTGCTTCACCAGCCGCTCAAAAAGACTCTGCTCATACGCCTTCGCTTGAGCCTCAGTCAGGCTTTGTCTGGAAATGAGTTCGTCTTCCAACTCTCGCTGAACAAGGTGAGGTAGTTGTCGATGGTCGCCGACCAGGATGATGCGACGCCGCGCCATCGCCATAGGAACGAAAAGGTCGAGAGGGTTTGCTCTTGCGGCTTCGTCGATGACAACCGTGTCAAACTCAATTCCCTCTGATGCATCTAGGTCGCTCAACTCTTTCAAACTGCTCATCGCATTACCAGCTGACTGTTGGCATGTCGCACCGACGATGCTGGCGTACTCGCGAACAGCTCTCGCTGCCTCATTGGGGGCCTGAGCGAGTGCCGCGTGGTACGAGGCCACTACCGCAGAGATACCACGGCGAGATTGACGCAAAGGCGCGTCGATTGCGTGCTCAATGTCGGCCAAGAGACCAAGTGCTTCTCCGCTCAACGCTTGCTTAAGCTGAGGGGGCCTGTAATCGGGGCTCAGCCGATCCAGCATGGACCGCTTAAACGCATCCAATTCAGCAAGGTCTGCTTCAGTGGCATGGGCAACCACTGAAAGTCGCTGGAGCAAGCCCCATTCCGAATCTTGAAGTTTGACGTTGCTGCGCCGCAGCGTGCGCTCAAGCTGGTGAGCTCTGTCCGGACCGTCATCGGCGAACCCGATAGAACTCGTGCGCAGAGCCCTCAGCAAGCGCACAAGCCCAGCAGGCTCATTGGCCTGACGCTGGGTTTCGACTCTCTGCTGCTGAGCAAGAAAATCATCCCATCGGTCCTTAACTTGGGCCGGGAGACGAACGTCTAGATCGAACAACTGACGCAAAAGGATATCAATTTGCTCGAACTGTGTTTGGCGTTCCTGTGCCGACATGCTTGCGAGTCTCAATGCCGTGATGCGCCGATCAAGCTCTTCCAATGGTTGAGTCAGCGGGTCATTCAACTGAATCGCGTCGAGTAGAACAGAGATTTCCTTCCGTTTGCGTTCACACCAAACACCAACGGGGTCGACACCGCCTTCGTAACGGCGCCCTCGACCGCCAATTCGAACGGCAGGCAAGCCAAAGACTTCAGCACGATTAAGGGCGTTATCCACTGCATCGTGCTGGTAACTGCTGATCAGCACTTGGTGCTGCAGCGAGTTTTCACCGAGTGTTTCGGCAAGGCGGCGCTGCAAAGCTGCAATGACCTGGGTCTTGCCCGTTCCTGGTGGGCCAACGATCAGTGCGATATCAGGTGTATTTATCGCCTTCTCTAACGCCTCAATCTGGCGCTTGGTCGGAACACCCTTGAAACAAGATTTGGCGTAGGTGGATAAGCCGTCGAGCTGACGTCGCCGGGCGCTTGGCGGAGCCACCCCTTCCAGCAAGTAGCTCAATTGCGGCAGTCGCCGCCCTTCATTGATAGATTGCCTTGCGCGCGCACGACGGGTCTGTACGGCTTCATCACCTGATAGTGAGTAGTAGATGAACCCCTTGGTTGGGGGGCGTTCTGAGCGCCTGTCCTGACTCGGAACCAAGACCACGCCATCTCGCTCGAACCGCAATACACCGCGAACCGGGCGACGGCGTGTTCGATCAGCTTTGCCCGGCGCGTCTTCAAGCTCGGAATCAAGATCAAGCTCCCGATCCCCAAGCTCCACTTGCGTCGTGTTCGCCAGCCCCAAAGCTTTCCATCGCTTCCTGAAATCCTTCAGATGATCAGCATCAACTTTTAGAAACCAGGCCCACAGTTCGCCTTCGACGAGTTCCGCGCTATTGAAGCGAAGAGAACCCAGTTCCCTCGCGCAATCTCGAGCTTGCTCCCATTCGAGCGCACCATACTCTTGCCATAAACGTAGGTAACTACCGTTGTCGCGCAGCGCGGCATCCAAGAGTGCGCGCTGCTCTGTACTTTGGAGCCGCACGGCGACGCTGGCATCTTGGAAAGAGATCTTGCCAACGGCCATCGCCACACGTGCTGTAGCACCCTTGAGGCGAGTGACGCTCATCAGTTTCAGCACGCCAGCCTCTTGTTTGACGTTGCCGCGCCAGCCTGCACCAAATAGAACGAAACTCTCATCGGAAACGTTGTCGAAGCGACCAAGAAAAACACGATCCATTTCTGGGTGCGGTGCTTTCTCGGCAGAGATGAATTGCTCATTCAACCAACCAACTGTAGTGGGTACGTCTGGAGCAGAAATCTCCCCCCTGCTGGCCAATTGCTCCGCAATGGCCTCATCAACAGAAATCGCCAAATCCAACTGGATCTGCTCGACCAAATCCAGCGATTGAAGGTGGAGAACCTCGCCATGCCGATTTCTTAACACCCACAACGTCAGGCCTCGTTGGACCTGAAGCGCAGTTCGATCTTGGCGTCCTTCTACTTCGCCGACGCAAACGGAGTCGCCCTGTCGGAGAAGATAGTCATTACCGTGTGCCTGTACTGACACGGCCTCACCGATCTGCCAATCAGTTCCCAGGTCGTCACAAGTGAACTGGACAAGTTCACTCGACAGAAGAGGAAAGTCGCCGAGTTTCATCGTTACCTCACCAGTTGAAGCGCCAAACGACGTGCTCTTCTTTTACTGCGCCTAGGTGGAGCCAGAAAGACACTCCTGAACGACTGTCTGACTTGAGCCGCTGCCGACGCACAACCGGGACGACTTTGTCGTCAGATGCTCTTTGCAAGGAGACTTTCGTACCGGCTGATGGCTCTATCCACAAGCCATCCCTGGCAAGTTCGACAGTGCATAGCAGACGGGCATCCGCGTACAGGGACGTCCCCAAAGGCAAAGTCTTTAACTCGGCAGGGCTCATACTCAAAACCATCGCCTTGCCTGTGCGAGTCCAGCACTCTTTTCGAATCAACGACTCTGGAACCTCCTCCGGCAAGCCCTCCCGGAGCAGATCAGGCGGCATATAGCGATATTCCTGCAAGAGGATCGTACGATTCGCATCCTGGGCGTGATCGCAAAATGGACAGGTGTGCTTTGAGGTGTAGAAAAACGTGTTGCCACAAGACTCACATTGATCGCAATGCCCCGTGGCGGCCTCAAAGGCATCAGCCCACTCACTTAGACTTGGCCGCTCACCCGGATTATTCAGCCCGGCATTGAAGCATCGTTCGAACAGCGCTCGCAGTGGAGCATTGAGTGTGATTTCGCGGGGAAGACCTATCGACAAGGCGTTGCTGCGATCAACTGGGTGATCTACCCAAGGGAGTTCGCCTCGGAGGGCCGCCTCTTCACGCTCGGGTTCACCATCAAGCACAACGTCCCCCTTGAGGGGGTGAACCAGCGTGAGGATGCGATACGCCATGACCGCAAAACTCCAACTGTCGGTCAGTGTATTGATGCCGGACTCTCCCCTCAGAATCTCTGGAGCCCCGTAATCGGGGGTGAAAACTCCTTGTTGACCATCGCGCGACTGACTCGCAACGTTGTCAGCATCGATTAACCAGACTTCGGCGTACTCAAGTGACTGCGATACGAAGACATTTGCAGGAGAGAGATCGCCATAGGCGAGTCCTCGGCCGTGCAGATCCGCCAGCACCCGAGCCAGTCGCGCCAGCATCTTCAACCGACGCAACAAGCCACCTGTCTTGACATAGCCGGAGAGGCCATCATCTGACATCAAGGCGTCAGTCGCCACCTGCATCAGTGCAGTCATTGGCGCCAGTCCATCCATCAATTCCATGACGTAACCGGGCTGCGGCTGAGTGATGAGGGCTTGCGGGTGTGCTATCGGGAGGCCGTCAAGTGGCTGACGCATAAGAGCGCGGATCTTGTTCGTCCAACTGGCTCGCTTCTCATCTGTGGTTGCACGCGCGATTTTGACGAGAACGTTGGGGTAGTTGGTCGTGCAAACGATCCCCTGACCGCCTTCGCCGATACGCCCCGTCAGCTCATAGGACTGACCGTGTTGGTCTAGCACCGTCCGGTTCTTCTTTGGTGCCTCTGGTGTTGCTGTGCTCATTCAGAAGTCCTAAAAATGGCCACGAGTGTTTTGTCGTCGCTGTGTAAGGGGGTCGCCCAGTCATTCAATTCAGACTGCAACCAGCGCCTGCCCCTGCGCCGATTTCGAGCGCTTAAGTCTTGATAAAGCGCATCAAAGAAGTCAGCAAGATGCGCAGATTCGAGGTCATCGGCCACGCCATCTGTCATCAGGACTACACCATCACCCGTCTCGGTGAATCGGCCCCTGGTACAGTTCCATTTGTCTTGCAGGTGCATGGACTCAAGTGCCCAAGTCTGATTGCCATAGGCTGTGCGCTCTGGCGTAACGCGACGGAACTCGCCAGCGCACCTCACCAGCAGAAGACCATCACCCAATTGGGCAGCATGGACCTCGCCTTGGTCTGTCACGCGACCGAACAGCAGTGTGGTCGCGGCGTCTCGTGGAGTTGTCGGATCAATCGCCTCGAGCCATTGCTGATGAATCAAGGGCAGAGTTGCGGGTAGATCGAAGCTGCTCGATGTGGCGCGCAAGATCCGCCGGGCAACTTGGCAGGCACTACGTGAGCCCAGATCACTACGCGCTCGCGATCCCAATCCGTCTGCCGCAGCCGCAATCCAGCCACCTCGGCAACCCGCCAGAACCATGGCGTCCTGATTTGGCTCACCCAGGTCCACGTGTCGGGGGCCGATGACGCTCGCGCCGCAGGCAATAAACCTCATTGGAAGTCGAGGTCTAGTGCGTCGTCATCCGGGGGCGGGACAACGAATGCGGTTGAGATGTCTGGATTTTTGCTTGCAGTGCGAGTGGTGACACTCATGGTCACTGCACGGAAGAAGCGGTGGATGTCCCGGGCGTTGTGGGCCTTGAAAATGGGAGCCTCTGCGTCGTTTGCAAAATCCTTCAACATTGCTTCATCGGCATCCGGCCCAATCGCCATTGCTAGTCGGGTCGCCTTCTGTGCCCGCTCGGAGTCACAAAGAGCCTTGAAAGGAGCCTCCCAGTCGTCGGTCGGTTGTCCATCAGACAAAAGAATCAGAACGGGGCGATAGGCTCGGGAGGGGATGCGATCCTTGTCTTCCAGTAACTGACGAGCGAGGTCAAATGCAGCACCCATCGGAGTAACACCACCAGCCTGAAATTCCGAGAACCCTGCGACGCCATGCGCCGCAACCAACGGTAGATGCATCTGCGCCTTTCCACCGAAGGTGATCAAGCCCACCTGGATCTCGGCGCGCAGACGACTCTCCTTGGCGAAAGTCGAGACCATCTCCTTAATCGCAGCATTTAGCGCCTCGATCTTGCCGTTCTCCCCCATGCTGCCGCTTGTGTCAGCCAAGACGATCACGGGGAAAGGCCGGGGCGTAGCGACAGCGAATTTTTTGAGACTGCTCATCTTCTTTGTCCTTAGATCAGGTTGATTTTTCGTTTGCAGACTTGGTGTCTTGGGTGGTGAAACCGGCGCCTTGGTGGAACGCATCGCGAGATCGCCTACGTATCGGCTCACGATGTCTTCTTGGTATTTGGCAAACCCCATGGCCCGGCCTCCAATGCATAAAAGTTCTTATCATCAAGCACCATCCGTGCCAGGCCTTCTTGGCTGGTATTTGAGTAGCCAATTCGTCAAGGTCTGGTAGCTGCCAAGGCCCAGCAACTTCGCCGCCTCAGTTTTGTTGTCGTGGCTCTGTTCCATCGCCCTCTCAAGGTAGTGGCGGGCCACTTCTGCCATCAAATCAGGCAGGGAGAACCCCTCACCCAGTGCTGCGCCCAAAATGGTGTCGTCTGAGCGACTAGACGTCAGAGACAGAACCTCAGTGACATCCTCGGCGGCTATCTCTTCTCCTGGCACCCAGATGGACGCCCTCAAAAGAGCGTTGTGTAACTCCCTCACATTGCCCGGCCAAGTGTGGCGAAGAAGAATATTTCTTGCGCTTACAGACAATGTTTTATGCTTGAAGCCAGGCTGGGATGCTGCTTCGCGGTTGACCTGAGCAAGCAAAGCATCGATCAATAAATTGAGGTCTCCCTCGCGAGCGCGCAGGGGAGGCAATGCCAAGATGCCAACTGCGATTCGATGAAACACATCCTCTCTGAATCGCCCAACTCGAACCTCTTCAGGCAGGACTCGGTTGGTCGCGGCAACGATACGCACATCGATTTTTCGGGACTTGCTAGCCCCGATGCGTGTCACCTCGTGCTCTTGGAGCACACGAAGCAGCCGAACTTGAGACGACAGCGGAAGCTCACCGATTTCGTCCAGGAAAAGCGTCCCGCCATCGGCCGCCTCAAAGTGGCCAACGCGACCAGTATGAGCGCCCGTAAAAGCCCCCTTTTCGTGACCGAATAGCTCAGAGTCGATCAACTCGAGCGGAATCGCCCCACAGTTGACTGCGATGAATGGTGCATCCTTTCGCTTGCTTGAGGCATGGATCGCCCGCGCGAAAAGCTCCTTGCCTGTTCCAGACTCGCCTTGAATCAGCACCGGCAGGTCCCGTTGCGCCAGTCGCTGCGCCATGGCTACTACGCGCTTCATCGCATTGCAGCGATGAATGATGCTGGCGAACTCCGGCGCAGGTGGGGGCAACCCTTGAACAAGGTGTGCGAGAGCTTCATCAGCTTGCTTGCTCGCAACTGGAAGGAACTCAGCGGCCAGGTCGAATGGAACAACCACAGGACGCACGCCGTGTTCACGAGAAGACTCTATGAGGCTGGCCCCGTACTTGGCTTTCGCTAACAGGACCCACACAGCAGCCATGGCAGGGGTGCCAGGGCTCACATGAAAAGTGAACGGGAGCTCAGGTGAAGAAGAGAGGGTTTCAGACACCGCTGCGTTGGCTGCAACGTATATGTCTTCGAAGTCGGTGGGGCTTCGCAGTTTTGCGTACCGCACCTCTGTAGCCCCAGTGAATCTTCCGCTCAGCCACGCCAAGAAGTTCTGCGTTTTCTGCTGCCCATGATCTGATAGGAGCACTAGGCGGTCATAGACCCGCGTTTCCAGCGCCATCAAGATGGGGCCGAGATCCGCGCCTGACACATCTCCCGAGGCGCGGAGGTCTGAGTTACCAAGCCATGCAAAAAGTATGCGCATTGGGCGTAACGAATTTTGTGATCACATAAGTTTCATTATGTCGCACAGATTATGCAATCGGCAAGCCCCTTGGTGGAAGAAGGGCAACAGATTCGAAACCTACCGGGTAAGCCGGTGCGATTCAGTGTTTGCCTGAAAACGCACCCGCTGTTTAGCACGTGTAGCGTAAGCGGTAACTGCCCGGCCCCCTGTGCCAATATGACCTGCGTCACCTACCCCTGACCATTTAGTGAGCAACGAGGTAGGCATGACGACCACCACTCAACCCACGGCATCGATGCACATTCTGAAGACCTCTGCCGATCCGCTCGTCTCGGAAGGCGCCCGTAGGGCGACTGAAGAGACGAGCGGATCGGCGGCGCCGACCGCGCAGCCCGGTGCCAACACCGAGGTCGTGCCGCGCGCCCGACGCCGGCAGTTCTCCAACGCCGACAAGCGGCGGATCCTCGACGCGGCTGACCGTTGCACCCAGCCCGGCGAGATCGGCGCGCTGTTGCGCCGCGAGGGCGTCTACTCATCGAGCCTGAGCACTTGGCGGCGCCAGCGCGAGGCCGCCGAACTGGCTGCACTGGCACCGCAAAAGCGGGGCCCCAAGCCGGATCCCGCCGCCGCCGAAGCGCGCCAGATCGCGCAGCTGATGCGCGAGAACGAACGCCTCAAGAGCCAGCTCGACAAGGCGCACCTGATCATCGAGGTCCAAAAAAAAGTTGCTGCCTTGCTGGGCAGTCCGATCGACGACACGCACGACAAGTCATGATGCGCGGCGCCGAAGAACTTGCCCCGGCCCTTGGCATGGCCGCCGCCTGCCGGGCCGTGGGCCTCTGGCGCGGTGCGCCGGCCCGGGCGCGCGCACGGGCCCACCGCGAAGCCCTGCATGGACCGCACCCCCGCCGCACGGCACGGCCCCGTCCGCCGCTGGCGCTCGCCCCCCTCGAGCGCAAGGAATTGCTCGAGGTGCTCAACAGCGAGCGCTTTTGCGACATGGCGCCGGCGGCCATCCATGCCACGCTGCTCGACGAGGGGCGCTATCTGGGCTCGGTGCGCACCATGTACCGGGCGCTCGCCGCCAACGGCGCCACGCGCGAACGCCGGCGTCAGCTCACCCATCCGGCCTATGCCAAGCCGGAATTGCTGGCCACCGCGCCCAATCAGGTCTGGTCCTGGGACATCACCAAGCTCAAGGGGCCGGCCAAATGGACCTGCTTCCACCTTTACGTGATCCTCGATATCTTCAGCCGCCACGTCGTGGGCTGGCTGATTGCCGAGCGTGAAAGTGGCGAGCTGGCCGAACAGTTGATCGCCGAGACCGTGTCCCGCCACGACATCGCGCCCGGCACCCTCACGCTGCATGCCGATCGCGGGGCCAGCATGCGCTCCAAGCCCGTGGCCGCCTTGCTGGTCGATCTGGATATCACCAAGAGCCATAGCCGCCCGCACGTCTCGGACGACAACCCCTACTCGGAATCGCAATTCAAGACGATGAAGTACCGTCCAGACTTCCCCGCACGCTTCGGCAGCCTCGCCGACGCCCGTGCCCACTGCCAGACCTTCTTCACCTGGTACAACACCGAGCACCGGCACTCGGGCATCGGCTACATGACGCCGAGCAGCGTCCATTACGGCCAGGCGTATGCCGCGCATCTGCTCCGTCAGGACACTCTCGATGCAGCCTTCCTCGCCAACCCGAAACGTTTCAAGGGGCGCCGCCCTGAGCCCCCCGCGCTGCCCAGCGCCGTCTGGATCAACCCACCCGCAACGGAGACAAACGACGACCCGAACACCCTGGCTTCCCCAGTAAATTCATGAAGCACGGTGACGCAAAGTCATTGACACGTTCCGCGGCCTGTGCCTGGGCTGCGAGTTCTTCATCGAGGCGAGTCAGAAAGAGGAAAAACGGGTGCGTCTGCAGTTGAACGTGGCACACTTGAGCGGTCTCTTGGCTTGGTAACCAGAGACTCCCCCGAGGGGTTCGTTTGTTCAAGTTCCCTGAGGGGGATCCCCCCTCCGCCATCACGCTGCTTGATCATTCCGCCGGGAAAAGGCATCAGCAGCGGTGACCGTGCTCAGTCGATGTGCTCCAGCGTGTCGGGCAGCACCCGGCCGCCGACGTGGCGCAACTCACCCCCAGGCTGTGGAAGCAGCACTTCGCTGCCAACCCGTTGCGATCCGATCTCTTCGCAATCTCGAAGTAGGCAAGGACGCCGGTCAGTTACCGCTTACCGTGTAGCGGCAGGTATCCAATCCTTTGCTGCCTTGCACAAGCTTTGAATTGAACGTCTGGATTGGCCGAGGTCCTTCCGTAGGTCGTCCGGCAGGTTTCGGATTGGACCTGTCATCTGAAGGACGGCTCCATGCAACAGCCCAACGGCAGGTCGTGGCCGGATCACGTCGGTGGATTGGCTGATCGCGTTCGTCGGAATTCGCACTCAGTCCTCGCCCTTCGAGATGTGCTTGGGCAGCGGGTGGATTTCAGTCCAATTTCCCTTGAAACGGCTGTCGGCGCCGTCACCCCGGTCCGTCATGCCACGCAGAAACGGTGGGATCTCGATCTCCACCTTCCGCCGACGTTTGATGTGGCGCCGAAGGGCCGCCAGCCCGAGCGCGATGATGGCGCTGACCCACAGGACGCTTTCGACGTCGAGCATCATTGCCTACGCCGGCTGGCCCGCACGATCCCGGCACCTAAGGGGTCAGTGGTCGAGTAGAGGCAGATCGGCCGGTCGATGTGCTCCTGACTGCGTTCAGCCTTCAGGCGGCGTCGATGCAGGACGAAGAGGACGATGGCTGTAATCGCGGCGCCGGCGATTGCGCCGACCGCCGCAGCGCCGAGCAGCGAAAAATCAATCTCGGGGATCATGGGCGGACCTCGTCTGTGTCGCCGCCGCGGCATTCCGGCTCCGGCTGCGAGGACTCGCCCGCCGCCCGCAACCATGCCACGAGCAGCGTCGGGCAGCGCAATCGCTCGGACGGTCGCGGATCTCGCAGGAAGGCCGGCACGTCCAGGATCTTCGGATTGATGTTTTCAGGGTTGGTCATCGCTGCACCGAGGATGTGGCGCAGCCATTCCAGCACAAAAAGCCGCTGTGCGGGCGGGGCTGGGCGAAGCTGGAATGCTTGCTTGGATCAGGCGGTGGACGCCGAGGAGCCGCGATGCGCGAACGCGTCGGCTCTGCGCTGCGGGCTAGCATTTTCCGTCGTGCTGTTAGCCCGGTGTTAGCCCGCCGAAAAATGAAAAGGGCCTGCATTGCTGCAGGCCCTTGAATTTGTTGGTGGTGATGGGCGGAATCGAACCGCCGACCTATGGGTTATGAATCCATCGCTCTAACCGTCTGAGCTACATCACCAACAGAGCGCGCGAATATAGCGGGTCCGCGCGGTCCGCGTCAATAGCCTCGATGCAGTGCGTCATCCTCGCATGGTCTGGTGGGCGTGCCGGCCGCCTTTCGCGGAAGGCTTGATTTATAAGGCTTTTGCATTGACATGGGAGGGGCGATCGGGGATGATTCGACGCCTGTTCCTCACGGTTCCGGATCTTTCCGGTCTGTCTTTGCGCGCGTTTCCGCTCTCCGCCCTGCTGGTTCCCGCGTTCGGCCTTCTGCCGAGCCTGGTGTCCGCGGCTCTGCCGCGCATGATTCCGGACGAGGCGGCGAAGGTGAAGATGCGCTTTTCGCCCGCGGGGCTGGTCCACATCGAGGACCGGGCGCTGCGGCTGAGCCCGGGAGCGCAGATCCGCGACACCGGCAATCGCATCGTGCTGCCCGCATACGTCCGCGGCGAGCATACGGTGCGCGTGCTGCTCGACAACAATGGCCAGGTGCATCGGGTGTGGATCCTGACCCCGCACGAGGCCGCCGCGCCGGTGCCGGGGCGCTGATCCGTCCTCGATGGCCGCGCCCCCAGCCCTGCAGTGATTTTCCTTCCATCATGAAAAAGCTCTACATCCGCACGTTCGGGTGCCAGATGAACGAGTACGACTCCGACAAGATGGCGGACGTGCTCGGTGCCGACGAAGAACTGGTCAAGACCGACGACCCGGAAGAGGCCGACGTGATCCTCTTCAACACCTGTTCGGTGCGCGAGAAGGCGCAGGAGCGGGTGTTCCACGACCTCGGCCGGGTGCGGCTGCTCAAGTTGCAGAAGCCCGGGCTGATCATCGGCGTCGGTGGCTGCGTGGCGAGCCAGGAGGGCGAGGCGATCATCAAGCGCGCGCCCTATGTGGACGTGGTGTTCGGCCCGCAGACCCTGCACCGCCTGCCGGACCTGATCGAGGCGCGCAAGCGCAGCGGGCGCTCGCAGGTGGATATCTCCTTCCCCGAGATCGAGAAGTTCGACGCCATGCCGCCGGCGCGGGTCGAGGGCGCGAGCGCCTTCGTCTCGATCATGGAGGGCTGCTCCAAGTACTGCACCTTCTGTGTCGTGCCCTACACCCGCGGCGACGAGGTGTCGCGCCCGCTCGAGGACGTGCTGGCCGAAGTCGCCGGGCTGGCGGCGCAGGGAGTGAAGGAAGTGACCCTGCTGGGGCAGAACGTCAACGCCTGGCGCGGCGAACTCACGCGCGAGGACGGCGAACAGGGCGACTTCGCCTTTCTCCTCGAATGCGTGGCTGAAATCCCCGGCATCGAGCGCATCCGCTACACCACTTCGCACCCGCGCGAGATGACGCAGCGCCTGATCGACTGCTACGCGAAGATCCCGCAGCTGGTGTCGCAGCTCCACCTGCCGGTGCAGTCGGGTTCGGACCGCGTGCTGGCGGCGATGAAGCGCGGCTACTCGGCGCTGGAGTTCAAGTCGGTGGTGCGCAGGCTGCGCGCGGCGCGGGCGGATCTTTCCTTGACCTCGGACTTCATCGTCGGCTTCCCTGGCGAGACCGAGGAAGACTTCGACAAGACGATGAAGCTGATCGACGACGTCGGCTTCGACGGCTCCTTCAGCTTCGTCTATAGCGCGCGCCCCGGCACGCCGGCGTCCGAGCTGGAAGACCCGGTGCCGCAGGAGACCAAGCTCGCCTGGCTCGCCCGCCTGCAAAAGCGCATCGACGCGCAGTACCAAGCCAACAGCGAGGCCATGGTCGGCACGGTGCAGCGCATCCTGGTCGAGGGCGCGGCGAAGAAGAACGCCGAGGCCGAGATGATGGGCCGCAGCGACAACAACCGCGTGGTCAACTTCCCTTCCGATTCGCCCGCCCGCGACCGCCTGATCGGCCAGTTCGTCGATGTCCGCATCACCGCCGCGCTGCCCCACAGCCTGCGCGGCGAGATCCTCACCCGGGAATCCTGAATGGCGAAAACCCTGGAAGTCTTCTTCGAACCGGTGGACAACCTGCGCTTGTCCCGGCTGTGCGGCGTGCTCGACGAAAACCTGCGCCAGATCGAGAACGCCTTCGACATCACCGTGAGCCGGCGCGGCGAGCAGTTCACCCTGACCGGCCACCCTTCGCAGGTGCTGCGCGGCGAGATGGCGTTGAAGCACTTCTACGAGCGCGCCGACCAGGACCTGTCGCTCGACGACGTGCAGCTCGGCCTGATCGAGATCGGCAGCCGCGGCAGCGGCGGCGACCCGCTGCAGCCGGCGCCGGTGCTGCTAACCCGGCGCACCGAGCTGCACGGCCGCACGCCGCGCCAGATCGAGTACCTGAAGAACATCCAGGAGTTCGACATCACCTTCGGCATCGGCCCGGCCGGCACCGGCAAGACCTATCTTGCGGTGGCGAGCGCGGTCGACGCCTTCGAGCGCGACCTGGTCGAGCGCATCATCCTCACCCGCCCGGCGGTCGAGGCCGGCGAGCGCCTCGGCTTTTTGCCCGGCGACCTGGCGCAGAAGGTCGACCCCTACCTGCGCCCGCTCTACGACGCGCTCTACGACCTGATGGGCTTCGACCGCGTCGGCAAGCTCTTCGAGCGCAGCCTGATCGAGATTGCGCCGCTCGCCTTCATGCGCGGGCGCACCCTCAACAACGCCTTCATCATCCTCGACGAGGCGCAGAACACCACCCCCGAGCAGATGAAGATGTTCCTCACCCGCATCGGCTTCGGCGCCAAGGCGGTGGTCACCGGCGACCTCACCCAGGTGGATCTGGCGCGCGGCCAGCGCAGCGGCCTGAAGGAAGCGCGTGCGGTGCTGGGGGAGGTGCGCGGCATCGCGTTCACCGAGTTCAGCAAGGAAGACGTCGTGCGTCATCCGCTTGTCGCACGCATCGTCGAAGCTTACGACAACGAGGCCGAGCGCGTGGCGCGCGCCAGGGCGGCGACTGCGACTCGCGCACAGGCCCAGGACGAGGACAGGAAAAATGGCGAAACCGGCGACTGACCCGAAAATCACCGCCTTCGACGCCCGGGGCAAGGCGACCCGGATCAAGGCCGAGCGCCTGGAAATCGATTTCGGCGACGGCCGCAAGCTGTTGCTGGCCTTTCCCGGGAGCGCCTGGGGCGATCTCGAGATCGAGGCCGACGCCGACGACGAGGCCGCGGTGCCGATGCTGTCGTTGCAGCCGGGCGCCTGCAACCTGCTCACCGTGCGCGTCGATGTCCATCACGACGTGCACTTCGAAGACCCGCCCGCGCGCCCGCCGCGCAGCGCGCCGCCGGTGCTGACGCTGGCGGTGCAGAAGGCGGTCGAGGGGCAGGACAAGGCCGGCATCCCGAAAAAACACCAGATCCGGCGCTGGGCGCAGGCCGCGCTGCAGCGCGACGCGGAAGTCGCGGTCCGCCTGGTGGGTGAGGCCGAGGGGCGCGAGCTCAACCGCGAGTATCGCGGCAAGGATTACGCCACCAATGTGCTCACCTTCGCGTATGCCGAAGGCGAAGGCCCGGCCGGGCTGCCCGCCGCCGCACTGCCGCTGGCTGGCGACCTGGTGCTGTGCGTGCCGGTCGTGGTGCGCGAGGCGGCCGAGCAGGGCAAGACCCTGGAGGCCCACTTCGCCCACCTTGTCGTGCATGGTATGTTGCACCTCCAGGGCTACGATCACGAGACCGAAGCCGAGGCCGTGGAAATGGAACAACTCGAAACCGGAATCCTCCGTGGCCTGGGTTATGCCGATCCCTATGCCTGAGCCGCGCGCGCGCGTTGCGCACCGCGGCGGCCCGGTCTGACGCGGAGATTCCGACACACAACATGGATAGTCCCCCTAAACCTTCGCTACTCGAGCGACTTTCGGCTTTTCTCTCGCGCGAACCGGAAGATCGCGACGAACTGCTCGCGCTGCTGCATTCGGCGTTCGACCGCAACCTGATCGACGCCGATGCCCTCTCCATCATCGAAGGCGCCCTGCAGATGTCCGACATGCAGGTGCGCGACGTGATGATCCCCCGCGCCCAGATGGACTGCATCCACCTGGACGATCCGGTCGAAACCATCGCCAACTTCGTCATCGACACCGCGCACTCGCGCTTTCCCGCGATCGGCGACGGCAAGGACGACGTCGCCGGCATCCTGCTGGCGAAGGACTTGCTGCGCTACTACGCCGGGCGCGAGTTCGACCTGCGCGACATGCTGCGCCCGGCGGTGTTCGTGCCCGAGTCTAAACGCCTCAACGTGCTGCTGCGCGAGTTCCGCGTGTCGCGCAACCACATGGCGATCGTCGTCGACGAGTACGGCGGCGTCGCCGGCCTGGTCACGATCGAGGATGTGCTCGAGCAGATCGTCGGCGACATCGAGGACGAGTACGACTTCGACGAGGTCGGCGACAACATCCGCCTCGACCACAGCGGCCGCTACCGGGTCAAGGCCACCACCGAGATCGAGGACTTCAACGAAGCCTTCGCCACCCACTTCAGCGACGACGAATACGACACCGTCGGCGGCCTCGTCATCCGCCACTTCGGCCGCCTGCCCAAGCGTGGCGAAGAAGTGGAACTCGAAGGCCTGAAAATCCAGGTGCTGCGCGCCGACAGCCGGCGGGTGCATACGCTGGTGGTCGAGCGCCAGGCGCGAGCCGAAACCACCGCCGAGTGATGCGGCGCCCGGCCCTTGTCGCGCTGCTCGCCGGAGGGGGGGCGGTGTTCGCCTTCGCCCCGTTCGGCCTGTTCCCGCTCGCGCTGCCCAGTCTGGCGCTGCTCGCCGCCCTGCTCGGGCGCGCCGGGGGCGCGGCCGACGGCTTTCGCCTCGGCTTCTGCTGGGGGTTCGGTGCCTTTGGCGCCGGCGTGTCCTGGCTGTATGTCGCGCTCGAACGCTACGGCGGCATGCCGGCGCCGCTCGCCGCGCTCGCGATCGCGCTGTTCTGCGCCTATCTCGCGCTTTATCCGGCGCTGGCCGGCGCCGCCTTCGTCCATCTGCGCGGCTTGGGCGGGCGCCGCGCGGTGCCGGAGCGGGCGGGGGCACTGGGGTCGGCGGCGCTGTTCGGTGCCCTGTGGCTGCTCGCCGAATGGCTGCGCGGCGTATTGTTTACCGGCTTCCCGTGGCTGGCGATCGGCTATTCGCAGACGCCGCCCAGTCCGCTCGCCGGTTTCCTGCCGCTGATCGGAGTGTATGGCGTGGGCGGCCTGCTCGCCTTCGCTGGCGCCTTGCTCGCCTTCGCCGACTGGCGCCGCCCGGCCCGTGCCGGTGGCGCGGTGGCGGTGCTGGGCGCCATCCTGCTCGTCGGCAGCGGGCTGCTCGGGCGCGGATGGACGACACCGGCCGGAGCGCCGGTCGAGGTCGCGCTGGTGCAGACCCGCTTCGAGCAAAGCATGAAGTGGGACCCCGAGCGCTTCGCCGAAGTCCTGCGGGTCAATCTGGAACTGGTGCGCGCCGCCTTCGCCGGTGCGCCCCCCCCCACCATCGTCGTGCTCCCTGAAACCACCCTGCCGACGCTCGTCGACCACCTGCCCGAAGGCTATCTCGCGCTCCTCGAACGCTTTGCCGGCGAGGCCGGTGGCCAGCTCGTGCTCGGCGTATTCCATCGCGACGAGGCGGGGCGGATCTTCAACGCCGCCATGAGCCTGGGCGGGGGCGAGCCCCAGCACTATGCCAAACGGCATCTGGTGCCGTTCGGCGAGTATTCGCCGCCGCTGTTCGGCTGGTTCTACCGCCTCGCCAGCATTCCGATGTCCGACCAGACCCGGGGCGCGCCCGCGCAGCCGCCGATGCGGCTCGACGGCCAGCAGGTAGCGCTCAACATCTGCTACGAGGATTTGTTCGGCGCCGAGTTGATCCGCGCGCTGCCGGCCGCGACGCTGATGCTCAACCTCTCCAACCTCGCCTGGTACGGCGACTCGCTCGCCCAGCCCCAGCACCTGCAGATCGCGCGCGTGCGCGCGCTGGAGACCGGACGGCCGATGCTGCGTTCGACCAACACCGGGATGACCGCAGTCGTCCTTCCCGACGGTAGTGTCGCCGCGGTGCTGCCCGGGTTCGAGCGCGGCGTGCTGCGTGCGACGGTGCAGGGCTACGCGGGACAGACGCCTTATGCGCGCTGGGGGGATCGGGTGGCGCTGGGCCTTGCCTTGCTGACGGTGCTGGGAATGGCGTTGCGCCTCGTCCGCAACCGCGCCCGGCCGCTGGCGGAAGGCGGCGGCTTTCCTCCGGTGTGTTGATGGGGTGAAGGCGGGGCGTGCGTGCGCCGTCTTTCCCTCGCCCCTTGTCCGCCGAACCCCGGTAAAATCACCGCCTTTGCGTGCGCTGCGCGGCTGCAAGGCCTCCGAGACCATGACCACCCACTCCCGACCCGTCAATCCGACCTTCCAGCAAGTCATCCTCACCCTCCAGCAGTTCTGGGGCGAGCGCGGTTGCGTGCTGCTGCAGCCCTACGACCTCGAAGTGGGGGCGGGCACCAGTCACACCGCCACGTTCCTGCGCGCGATCGGCCCCGAGCCGTGGAACGCGGCCTACGTCCAGCCTTCGCGCCGGCCCAAGGACGGCCGCTACGGTGAAAACCCGAACCGCCTGCAGCACTACTACCAGTTCCAGGTGGTGCTCAAGCCCTCGCCGCTGGACATCCAGGAACTCTACCTCGATTCGCTGCGCGCGCTCGGCATCGATACCGGCGCCCATGACATCCGCTTTGTCGAGGACGACTGGGAAAACCCCACCCTGGGCGCTTGGGGGCTGGGCTGGGAAGTGTGGCTGGACGGCATGGAAGTCACCCAGTTCACCTACTTCCAGCAGGTTGGCGGGCTCGACTGCAGGCCGGTGCTGGGCGAGATCACCTACGGCATCGAACGCCTGGCGATGTATCTGCAGGGCGTGGAAAACGTCTACGACCTGGTGTGGTCGGTCGGCCCCGACGGGCGCGCGGTCACCTACGGCGATGTCTATCACCAGAATGAGGTCGAGCAGTCGACGTTCAACTTCGAGCATTCCAACGTCGACTTCCTGTTCTCGCTGTTCACCAGTTACGAATCCGAGGCGAAGCGCATCATGGAGCTCGGCCTCGCCCTGCCGGCTTACGAGATGGTGCTGAAGGCCGCCCATACCTTCAACCTGCTCGATGCCCGTGGCGCCATCTCGGTGACCGAGCGCGCCGCCTACATCGGCCGCATCCGCAACCTGTCGCGTGCCGTCGCCCAGGCTTATTTCGAATCCCGCGAAGCCCTCGGCTTCCCGATGCTGAACGCCACCAAGGAGGCCGCGTGATGACCGGCGCGACCGCAACGCTCCTCGTCGAGCTGCTCACCGAAGAACTGCCGCCGAAGGCCTTGCCGCGCCTGGGCGAGACCTTTGCCGCGAAGATCGCCGACGGCCTGAAGGCGAAAGGCCTCGCCGCCGCCGATGCGGCGTTCCGTGCCTACGCCAGCCCGCGCCGGCTGGCGGTGACGGTGGCCGGCGTCGCCGCCCAAGGGACGGCGAAGGAAGTCACCGAGAAGCTGATGCCGGTGGCAGTGGCGCTCGATGCCGACGGCCGGCCGACCCCCGCGCTGCGCAAGAAGATGGAGGCCAAGGGCATCGCCGCCGATGCCGTGGCCGGCTTCGAGCGCCGCATCGACGGCAAGGCCGAGGCCTTGTTCCACACCGCGGTCGTGCCCGGGGCAAAACTCGCCGAAGTGCTGTCGGCCATCGTCCACGATGCGGTGAAGGCGCTGCCGATCCCGAAGGTGATGCGCTGGGGCGACGGCGACGCCACCTTCGTGCGCCCGGTGCACAAACTCACCTTCCTGCACGGCGCCGACGTCGTGCCGGGCCGCGTGCTCGACCTGGATGCGGGGCGCACGACCCGCGGCCACCGTTTCATGAGCCGCGGCGACATCGACATCGCCACCGCCGACGCTTACGAGCCCACCCTGCTCGCCGAGGGCAAGGTCATTCCCTGCTTCGCCGAACGCCGCGCCGACATCGAGCGCCAGCTGTTGGCCGAGGCGGCGAGGCAGGGGGCGCGGCTCGGTGCGACCAAGGAAGATTACGCCGACCTGCTCGACGAGGTCGCCGCGCTGGTCGAGCACCCGACGGTCTACGTCGGCCAGTTCGAGGCCGAATTCCTTGCCGTGCCGCAGGAGTGCCTGATCCTGACGATGCGCGCCAACCAGAAGTACTTCCCCCTGTTCGACGATGCCGGGACCCTGCTCAACCGCTTCCTGATCGTTTCCAACATGCGCGTGGCCGATCCCTCGAACATCGTCTCCGGCAATGCGCGCGTCGTGCGCCCGCGCCTGTCCGACGCACGCTTCTTCTTCGAGCAGGACAAGAAGCAGAAGCTCGAGGCGCGCCTGCCGCGCCTGGCGCCGGTGGTCTATCACAACAAGCTCGGCAGTCAGCTCGAGCGCGTCGGCCGCCTCGAGGTCCTGGCCGGCGCGATCGCCGCCCAGCTCCACGGCGACGTCGCCGCGGCGAAGCGCGCCGCGCGCCTGGCGAAGGCCGACCTCGTCACCGACATGGTCGGCGAGTTCCCCGAGCTGCAGGGCATCATGGGGCGCTACTACGCGCTTGCCGATGGCGAAGGGCAGGTGGTGGCGGACGCCATCCAGGGCCACTATCAGCCGCGTTTCGCCGGCGACGCGCTGCCCGCGGGCAACGTCGCCGCCGCGGTGGCGCTGGCCGACAAACTCGATGCCCTGGTCGGCTTCTTCGGCATCGGTCTGCTGCCGACCGGCGACAAGGACCCGTTCGCGCTGCGTCGCGCCGCGCTCGGCGTGCTGCGCATCCTGATCGAGACGCCGCTGCCGCTGGAGCTGCCGAAGCTGATCGAAACCGCCGCCGCCGGCTTCAAGCCCGGGCTGCTCGGTGCCGAAGGCTTCGCCGCCCAGTTGCAGGACTTCATGCTCGAGCGCCTGAAGAACCTGCTCCGGGAGACGGGCCGCGACGGCGCCGTGGTCGATGCCGTGCTCGCGCTCGAGCCTGCGCGCATCGATCTCGTGCCGGCCAAGCTCGCCGCGGTCGAGGCCTTCCGCGCGCTGCCCGAAGCCGAGGCCCTGGCCGCGGCCAACAAGCGCATCGTCAATATCCTGAAAAAGGCCGCGGCCGCCCCGGGCGAACCGGACATCGCCCTGCTCCAGGAAGAGGCCGAGAAGGCGCTGTTCCACCAGCTGGTCGAGGTCGCGCCGCTGGTCGACTCCCACGTCGCCAACGAGGACTACACCGATGCCCTGTGCGTGCTCGCCGGGCTGCGCACGGCGGTGGACCGCTTCTTCGAGGACGTCATGGTGATGGCCGAGGAGCCGCTGACGCGGCACAACCGGCTCGCCCTGCTGGCACGGTTGGCCGGGCTGATGAACCAGGTGGCGGACATCTCGCGCCTGTCGGCCTGACCGGAATGCGGTCCGCATCACGGAGTTTGCCGATGAAGCTCATCATTCTCGACCGCGACGGAGTCATCAACTTCGATTCCGAGCAGTTCATCAAGTCGCCCGACGAGTGGAAGCCGATTCCCGGCTCGCTCGAAGCGATCGCGCGCCTGAACCAGTGGGGCTGGCGCGTGGTCGTGGCGTCGAACCAGTCCGGGGTCGGCCGCGGCCTCTTCGGCATGGACACGCTGAACGCGATCAACGACAAGATGGTGAAGAGCCTCGCCCAGGTCGGCGGCCGTCTCGATGCGATCTTCTTCTGCCCGCATCCGGCGGATTCCACCTGCGATTGCCGCAAGCCCAGGCCGGGCCTGTTCATGCAGATCGCCGAGCGCTTCAACGTCGACCTGCACAAGGTGCCCTGTGTCGGCGACAGCCTGCGCGACCTGCAGGCCGGCGTGGCGGTCGGGTGCTCGCCCTACCTGGTGCTCACCGGCAAGGGGCAGCTGACCCGCGAAAACCCGGACCTGCCTGCCGGCACCCTGATCTACCCCGATCTCGACGCCATCGCCACCGAGCTCACCACCTGAGCGGGCGGCCGTCGCGCCCGCCCGTCCCGCCGGTCGCGCCCGCCCATGCAGCGGGCGCCGCGTCCTGCTCATCCTCCCCCGGAGTGCTCCCCGTGCATCTGCTTCGCTCCTCCCTGTTCGCGGTCCTGCTTGCCGTCATCACCGTGCCTTACGCAGTGCTTGCGATCCTGATCTTCTGGCTGCCGCCGATGACCCGTCACCGCCTGATCACGTCCTGGGTGCCGCTGATGATGTGGGTGATCCGCCATGTGCTGGGAATCCGCTACCGGGTGATCGGCGCGCAGAACATTCCTCCCGGTCCAGCGGTGATCCTGTCCAAGCACCAGTCGGCGTGGGAGACGATCGCGCTGCAGCAGATCTTTCCGCCGCTGTGCTACGTGCTCAAGCGCGAACTGCTGCGCGTCCCCTTTTTCGGCTGGGCGCTGGGGAGGATTCCGGGGATCGCGATCGACCGTGCGGCCGGCAAGGATGCCTTGTCACAGGTGGTCGAACAGGGTCGAAAACGCCTCCACGAAGGCTTGTGGGTAGCCGTCTTCCCCGAAGGCACACGGGTTGCACCCGGCGTGGTGCGGCGCTACAAGCCGGGAGGCGCGATCCTCGCCAAGCGTGCCGGAGTGCCGGTGGTGCCGGTGGCCCACAATGCCGGCGAGTTCTGGCGGCGCAATGCCTTCGTCAAGCGCCCGGGAGAGATCATCGTCAGCATCGGCCCGCTGATCGAGGTCAAGGGTGTGAAGGCGGAGGAAATCAACCGCCGCGCCGAGGAGTGGATCGAAGGCGAGATGCGGCGCCTGTTCGGCCATCACTATGCGGGGGCGCAGAGCAAGCCGGAAGCGGCGGCTCGGGTGCCGGATTAGTCTCCGGATTCGGTACCGGGGGAACGCAAGAAGGCCCCGCATCGCGGGGCCTTCTTCGATCCGGCTGCTGAAGTGGATCAGGCCACTTTCTTGGCCGCAACCTTGGCGCCGCTGCTGACGGCCTTGACGGTGGCGTTGGTCGCGGCGGCCACGTTGGCTTCGGCGATCTCGGCGACCTGCTTGGCGGCCTTGCTCATGTTGTCGTAGGCGCTGTTGGCGGCGGCGATCGCCGACTTCACTGCGGCGACGGCAACGTCGGAGCCGGCGGGAGCGGACTTGGCGGCGTTGTCCAGCGCGCTGGCGACACCCTTGTTCAGCTCGGCGACCTGGCTTTCCATCACCTTCGAGACTTCTTCCTGGCTCTGCGAGGTGATCTCATAGACGCTGCGCGCGTAGGCGACGGCTTTCTCGACGATCGGCTGGGCCAGCGCAGCCTGCAGGCTCACCAGTTCCTGCACGTCCTTGGCGCCGAGCAGGGCCTTGGTGTTGGCCACGCCGTCTTCCAGGATCGAGCGGGCCGTGTTCAGGTTCAGGGCGGCGAGGCGCTCGGCGCTGGCGAAGGCGGCATTGGCCAGGGTCAGCAGCGTTTCGATGCCGGCCTTGTTGGTGCTGGCGAACTGCTCGGGGGTGATGAAAGTGCTCATGGGGCTCTCCTTGGTGAAAGTCGGCTGCAGCTGGGGGATGTCTTTGCTGCGATGCAACATGGTGCGGATTATACGGTGCCGAAATCCACTGTCAAGAGGAATTTGTGCATTGCACAATGGAAACCGATTGATTATGTCAATCGGTTTCAGATCTCCAGTCGGGCCCCGGGCGCTGCTCAATCGTGGCGGAAGTTCGGCTTGCGCTTCTCGACGAAGGCGGCCATCCCTTCTTTCTGGTCGTTGAGCGCGAAGGCGGCGTGGAATACCCGGCGCTCGAACAGCAGGCCTTCGTTGAGACCGCTTTCGAACGCCCGCCCGATCGACTCCTTGATCATCATGACCACCGGCAGGGAGAAGCCGGCGATGGTGGTGGCGGCGGCGAGGGCCTCGTCGAGCAGTTTGTCGGCAGGGACCACCCGCGACACCAGGCCGGCGCGCTCGGCCTCGGTCGCGTCCATCAGGCGTGCGCTCAGGCACAGGTCCATCGCCTTGGCCTTCCCGACCGCACGCGGCAGGCGCTGGGTGCCGCCGGCGCCGGGGAGGATGCCGAGCTTGACTTCGGGCTGGCCGAACTTCGCGCTGTCGGCGGCGATGATGATGTCGCACATCATCGCCAGCTCGCAGCCGCCGCCCAGGGCGAAGCCGGCCACCGCGGCGATCACCGGCTTGCGGCAGGTCTTGACCCGCTCCCAGTTGCGCGTGATGTACTCGCTCTTGTAGGCGTCCATGTAGGAGAACTCCGCCATCGCGCCAATGTCGGCGCCCGCGGCGAAGGCCTTGTCCGAGCCGGTGATGACGATCGCGCCGATGTTGTCGTCGCCCTCGAAGTCGTTGAGCGCAGCGGTGATTTCGTTCACCACCTGGTCGTTGAGCGCATTCATGGCCTGGGGCCGGTTCAGGGTGATGAGGCCGACCCGGCCCCGCTTCTCGGCGATGATGAGTTCGAACGTCATGTTTCCTCCTGGGTGATGGATGTCGCGGCCGCTTACTGCGCGCTCGCAGGCTGGCCGTCGCTCTTGGGTTGGATCACGGCGCGCACCCGCCCGCCGGCGGCCGGACTTCCCGCCTGCGGCGCGTTGGTGGCGAGATAGTTTTCGCTGATCGCGTCGTATTCGATGTAGTGGCCACTGACCTGATCGCCGCCGCTGCGGACCCGGGCGCGGTTGAACAGGCGGGCTTGCTCGGTGCGGCTGTCGTATTCGATGCGCTCGGCTTCGCCTTCGACGTATTCGGCGCTGCCTTCGCGGCGTTGGCGGAAACTGGCGAGACGTTCCCCGGCGGCGGTGGCGACGCCGTTCTGGAAGCCGGCGGCGTCCTGGGTGACGACCAGCTTGTCGCCGCGGATGGTGAGCGTGCCCTGGGTGAGGACGACGTTGCCTTCGAAGACATGGACCTTGTTGCGGTCGTCGACGGTGAGGCGGTCGGCTTCGATGTTGACCGGCTGCTCGCGGTCGCTCCGCTCGGCGAAGGCGGGAGCGGCGCAGGCGGCGCAGGCGACGAGGGCGGCGGCAAGCAGGCGTTTCATGAGGGGGGTCCTTGACGGCGCGGAAAGGTGGAGCGCACTTCACCGACCAGTTCGAGCGTGCCGAACAGATTGTCGGCGCGCAGGCCGAGCGCGGTGGCGCGCGCCGTGCCGCGGCTCAGCCGCACCGGGGAATCGGTGTGTGCGCGGTGGGCGTCGGGCCATACCGTGAGCGTGTCGGAGTCGAGACCGAGCGGGGCCTCGGAGGCGGTGCCGGAACGGCGGATGCGGACGTCACCGGCGAGGTCGACGCGTTCGCCTCCGGGCGAGACGTCGGCGCGCAGCGCGCTGATCCGGGTCTCGCGTTCGGCACTGTGCAGGTGCAGGCGGGGCTGCTGGAGGCGGGTGACATCGTCGCGGGGATCGTGCTCCAGGCGTTCGGCGAGCAGTTCGTAGCGCAGGCTGCCGTCTTCGGCGAAACCGACGACGCGGGTTTGTGCGGCGATGAAATCCGGCCCGCTCTGCGCGCGCGCGCTGGCCGGCTCCTCGGAGCGGGTGGCCCGCTCGAGCCAGATCGAGGCCCCGGCCAGGAGGGTCAGGGCGAGGACCGGGTAGAGGCGCCAGGTGTCGATCAATCAGATCACCTTGGCGAGCATGAGGTCGTGCGTGGTCAGGGCGCCGACCAGGTGGCCGTCGGCATCGACCACCAGCAGCTGGCTGATGCGCTGGCGCTCCATGATTTCGGCCGCTTCGGCGGCGAGCGCGGCCGGGCCGATGGTGCGCGGCGCGCGGGTCATCACTGCGCCGACTTGGGCGCTGCGCACGTCGCAGCCTTTTTCGAGGGCGCGGCGCAGGTCGCCGTCGGTGAAGATGCCCTGCGGTCGCCCGTCGCTGCCGGTGACCGCGGTCATGCCCATGCCGCCGGCGGTCATCGCCAGCAGTGCCGCGGTGAGCGGCGCTTCGGCCGCGACCATCGGTACCGAGGCCGCCGGGCGCATGACGTCGCCGACATGGGTGAGCAGGCGCCGCCCGAGGGCGCCGCCCGGGTGCGAGCGGGCGAAGTCTTCGGCGGCGAAGCCGCGCGCGTCGAGCAGCGCGACGGCGAGCGCGTCGCCCAGCGCGAGGGCGGCGGTGGTGCTGGCGGTGGGGGCGAGGTTGAGCGGGCAGGCCTCCTCGGCGACCGCGGCCTCGAGGTGGGCGTCGGCCTCGCGTGCGAGGGGGGAGTCCGCCTTGCCGGTCATGGCGATCAGGCGCGCGCCCTGGCGCTTGACCAGGGGCACGATAGTGAGTATTTCCTCGCTGCTGCCCGAGTTCGACAGGGCGATGACCACGTCTTCGGGCGTGATCATGCCGAGGTCGCCGTGGGCGGCTTCGGCCGCATGGACGAAATACGCCGGAGTGCCGGTGCTCGCCAACGTGGCAGCGAGCTTGCGCGCGATATGGCCGGATTTGCCGATGCCGGTGACGATGACCCGGCCGTTACGCTTCAGGATGATGTCGACCGCGCGCTCGAATTCGGCGCCGATGCGCGCGGCCAGTGCGGCGACGGCGTCGGCCTCGATGCGCAGCACGCGGCGGGCGAGCGCGACCGCACGGCTGTCGGCGGGGGCGGGAGTCGGGTCCATGGAATCGGTGCTTTAGACGGGCGGAAAGGGGCGGCGGCAGGGTGTGGGCGTGATCGGAGGGTAGCGGACGCAGGCTTCGATCATGAGCCCGGGATTGTATAACAGTCGGGATGCTGCCCGGCGCTTGCGGGATTTTCCGTTCGCGCATGCCTTCATGCCGACGTCCTGCCCGGCGGGCTGACAGCCGCCGCGCAGCGCCTGTCGGGCGGGGTGCCCTGAACGAAGGCGCGGCTGCGGCTGAAAACGTTCACAAGCGGGCGCAGACGGTGTAGCTGCCGGCTTCGTCGAGCGGGTTCGTCGCCGACACCAGGGTCGGGGCGGCGATCTCGCCGCTGGCGGCGCGCATCGCGCCGCTCGTGGGGTCGCCGTCATCGACGCCGAGGTCGAGCTGGTGCACGAGCTTGCCGGGAATCCCCGCCGAGCACACCACCAGGCTGCCGGGAATGCCGAGCGCCGCAGCGTCTCCGCCGCGCTGCACGCCGATCCGGCCACCGAAGGCATTGCGCGGCAGGTAGCCAGGGTCGGTCGGGGTCGTGCTGCCGCCGGCGAGCTCGGCCAGGCGCAGGTGCTGCCACAGGTGGAAGGTTTCGGTTCCGCCCTCGGCATGCCAGCTGCCGTCGATGGCGCCGTTGCCGTCGCCCGCTGCCGCGCATGCGCTGCCGTCGAGGCACAGGTGGCGTGCCGCGGCGCCATCGTCGCCGGGCAGCGCGCGGTACTTGTCCTGGTAGGCGTGGATCAGTGCGGGAATGCTGGCGAAGTCCTGCGCGAGGTTCTTCACCCGGGCGCTGTCGAGCAGCGCCTGGCCTTTCAGGACGCCGCTCAGCAAGAGGCCGATGATGAGCAGCACGACGGCGATTTCGACGAGGGTGAATCCGGCCTGGCGAGGGGACATGGTCGTTCTCCTTGAGGGGTGAAACGGGATTCGGTGGGCGCTGAAGGTCCGGGGCGGCGCTACAGGCGTCCGGCCTGGGCGAGGCGGGCGACGAGCAGGGGGCGGCCGATCCAGGCCAGCAGGTCGTCGAACCCGGCGCTCGCTTCTCCGGCCTGATACACCGGGGACGAGGCCGAATAGGTGGCGTTGTGGCCGTCGGCGTTGCGGTTGGGGCCGGTCGAATAGACGATCGCTACCGCCTGCGAAGTGCTGGTGGTGAGAGGGCTGTCGTCGAGTGTGCGGATCTGCAGGTTGGCCGTCGGCAAGGTGGCGGCGTCGATCGGGCCGGCGGCGAAGTTCGGGTCGACCCGGTAATGCCAGTGCCCGGCCCAGCCGTCCTGCGGCTGGTGGCGGGGGCTGCCCCAGGCATCGTGGGCGGGCATCCCCAGCGTGCGCCAGGGCAGCCGCCCTGCGCCGGCGAAGCTGCAGGGGGCGGCATCCTCGAGGCCGTAGTGCGGGCTGTGCGGATCGGTTTCGGTGCTGGCGCAGGGCAGGCGGCCGTGAACGATGGCGAAGCCGGTCAGGGCGTGCTGGATGTCGCGCAGGCGTTCGAGGGTGAGCTGGCGGTCGCGGGCTTCGATGCGGCTGCCCAGAGGCATCAGCAGGCCGCCGCCGAGCAGGCCGACGATGAGGAGCACGAGGGCGAGCTCGGCGAGCGTGAAACCGCGCTCGGACGGTCGCAGGCGAGGGTGGCGGAAGGGCGGTACCGCAGCGGAGCGGAAAGCGCGGACGGGGCTCAGGGCAGGCATCGGATCACGTCCCGGGTGGCGGGCTGCAGGGGGTCGTCCACCTCGAAGCGGTGGGCACCGCTGAAGGATGGGGTACCGTGATTGAAGTTGGCGGCGTTGTCGGCTTCGAGGTACTGGGCGGGATCGGCCCGCCGTTCCGGCGTGTCGCGCTGCTGCAGCCCGGGGCCGCTGCGGATGCGTTCTCCGCCGAACAGCAGCACGCCACGACAGCCCGCGGTGGCGGGCGGGGCATCGTGAGCGAGGGCGATGCAGGGTTCGCCCGTCCGGCACACGGCGAAGCGGAATTGGTCGCGCCAGCGATCGAGCCGGGGGCGTTCCTCCGCCGGCAGACCGAGCGCGGCGGCGCTCGGGAGCGGGCCGACGTCGAGGACGCCGGGCGTGGCGGAAGTGTGGGTGGCGAGGAAATCGGCTTCGCCGAGCCGGGCGGCGAGGGCGTCGGCGGCGGTGTCGATGAGGGCGTCGATATGGGCGCCATGATCGGCACGACGGCGCAGGGCGTCAAAGATGTCGTCGATGCCGATCCAGACCACCAGGTCGGTCGTCAGCCCGGCGTCCTCGCCGATCGGCGCGCCCTGCGTGACCGGCATCGTGGCGCCGAAGCGGGCGGTGTAGCCGTGGTCGAGATAGTGCGCGAGGTCGGCCTCCGCCGAGTCGCTGCCGCCGCAGCCGCTCTTCGCCCCGGGCGGACGGCTCTGGCCGGGCAGCACGGGGCCGGGGGCGAAGATCGCCGCGACGGCCAGGCCATCAGGGCCGGCGGCACGCAGTGCGCGCCCGTCCGGTGCGCGGGGGGCGAGCTGGCCGGGACTGTCCCAGTTCAGGGTGAGCGGCTTGGGGTTGTTCTTCACGCTGCCGCCGACCGCATACCACAGGCATTGCCCCCAGCCGTCGCGCAGATCGGGCTGGCCGAGCGTGCGCCAGGGCAGGCGCCCGAGCGCACCCACGTCGCGGGCCCCGCAGGCGCCGGGCGGAGTGGAGCCGCTGTTGCCGCCGTCCGGGCAGGGGAGGAAACCATAATCTTTGTCGGCGTGGTGCTCGCCGTAGCTGAGCGCATAGCCGAGCAAGGCTTCGCGTGCGAGCGCGAGCGCCTCCATGCTGCGCAGCTGGGCGCGGGCGACGGCGTGGGTGCGCAGCTGCCCGCCGGCGAGCAGCCCGCCGGCGCTCAACAGCGCCGCCAGCGCCAGCGCGGCCACCAGCCCGTAACCGCGCAGGTCGGGGGCGCCGGGCTGCGACCAGGCGGCGTTGCCGGTCCGGGTGCAGCGGGGGATCGACGGTCCGCGGACGGAAGTTGTCGGAGCGGGCGGGTTCATCGCCCTTCTCCCCGGTGGACGTGGATGCGGATCCGGAGCGTGTCCGGCGGTTCTCCCGGGGGCGGCGTTGCGGCGCCGGGATCGGCCGGCGGCCAGTAGTCGCCGGGGTGCAGGCGGAGCCGCTGGGCACCGCGGGGGGTGAGGCTCGGGGAGGGGCCCGGTGCCAGGGCCAGCGCGGTTTCGTCGAGTTCGAGGAGACGACCGTCGAGCCAGATGAAATCGCGCCCGTCGGGGCGGCGCAGGATGCCGTCGATGCGGCGCGGTGGCGTGGGAGCCGTCGTTTCGGCAGGCGGCATGATCGGGAGTGTGGCGGGCGGCGCGGTGTCGCTGTCGGCGGGAGAGAGGGGGGAGGGGTTCGGCGCCGTTCCGGGCGGTGGCGGGAGAGCTGCGGTGTCGACTGCACCCTGCCCGGCGGACCACCAGGGGTGTGCGCCCAGCGCCAGCCCGGCGAGGGCGAGTGCGGCTGCGAGAGTCGCCGTACGGCGCCGGGTCGGGTGGCGCTGCCCGGCCCCGGCGGGACTTCCGGGCGGCCAGCCGAGTGCTGCGGGGGCGCTCGACAGGCCGTGCAGGAGGACCCCGCTGAACTCGCCGTCGGTGAGCGGCGCTCCTTCCTCGTCGCATGTGCGCAGCGCTGCGAACGGCGCCGGGAAGGCGATGTGGATCGGTGGCGATGCGGCGCCGGGGCGCGCCTGGGCTTCGTCGGCGGGGGTGAGGGCGCCTGGCGGCGTGAGCACGGTCGCCTCGAGCGCGGCGTCGGCGCCGATCCGGCCGCGGGCGAGGATGTAGCTGCGGGTGAGACCGATTTCGTCCACCCACTGCGTGCCGTGGCGTGCGCTTGCCAGCGTGCACTGGCCGACGAGACGGGAGAAATGCAAGGCCTTGCCGTGGACTTCGCAGATACGCATGCCGGCGCGGGTAAACACGACAAGCAGCCGCGCGGCGGAGGGCGTTGCGGAAGGCGGCGCCAGATGGGCGACCAGCTGGGCGGCGGGCACCACACGCTCAAGGCGGAGGCCGGCGCTGTGCACCGCCTCCAGCCAGGGCGCGAGCTGTTCGGGGCGATTGAGACCGGAAAACAGCACGTGCTCGAGATGGGCGTCGGCGCCTGCCGGGCCGAGTACCTGCGCGCGGGCGAAGGCGGGATGCGGAAACCAGGCGCCGAGCCGGCGGCCATGCAGCGCCCGGCGGTCGGCACCGCGAACTCGCGGCAGATCTTCGGCCTCGTAGCTCTCGTCGGCGAAATTCACCACCATGCGGCAGGCTTCGCCGCGCCGCCGCCCGGCCAGCCAGGTGGCGAACGCGGCGTGCTCGCCGGGGGCGAAGCGGGCGAGCCGGGCGATGCCGTTTCGATCGCTCCGCCATGTCTCGAGGCCGAGCGCGTCGACGCTGAAGAGCAGGGGACGGTGTCGCATCGGCTATCCCGGCAGGTGGCTGCTGAGGGCGTAGATCGGGCCGAGCACGGCGCTCGCGATCCACAGCAGCAGGCCGCCCATGAGCAGGGTCAGGGCGGGTTCGGCCGCGGCCTGCAGGCGGGCGATGCTGTCGCTGACGTCGCGCCGATAGAGGGTGGCGACGTTGTCCAGGGCGCGGTCGAGCGCGCCGGTGTGCTCGCCGAGCTTCAGCATCCGTGTCACCAAAGGGGGAAATACGCCGGCGGCGGCGAAGGCGTCCGAGATCGTCGATCCTTGTTCGATACGGTGCCCGGCCGCGCGCAGTCCGGCGCGCAGGACGCGGTTGCCGACCGCCTGTTCGGTGGTGCGCAGGGTGTCGAGGACGTTGATCCCGGCGCCGTACAGGGTGGCGAAGAGCGCGGCGAAGCGGGCGAGGGCGAGCTTGCGCAGGATCTCGCCGACCAGCGGCAGGGCGAGCTGGAGCGCATCCGCGCGCCGGCGCAGCGTGGCCGAGCGCGCCAGCGCCCAGCCAGCGGCGCAGGCGGCGCTGGCTGGGCGAGCAATAGCGCCCAGCCCCAGTCGCGCACGGCGTGCGACAAGGCGACCAGGATCCGGGTCTGCAGCGGCAGGGCCTGGCCGGTGCTGCGTGCCAGCTTTTCGAGTTCGGGGACGAGCTCGGTGAGGGCGACGACGACCGCGAGCAGCAGGATGCCGCCGACGATGGCCGGATAGATCGCGATCCGCCGGGCGTGGGCGGCGAGTTCGTCGTCGCGGGCGAGGGCGGTGCCGATGTCGCGGACCGCCTGCGGCAGCGTGCCGGCGGCTTCGCCGGCACGCAGCAGGCCGACCGCCACCGGGGAAAACGCGCCGGGGAGTGCGGCGGCGGCGTCGGACAAAGGCTTGCCGCGCTCGACCGCGGCGAGCAGGGCGCAGACCATGGCACGGGTGCGGGGATGGGGGCTGGCGTCGCGCAAGGCGGCCAGGCTGTCAAAGGGGGGGATACCGGCGCTCAGCAGCTGCTCGAGGTGGAAGCAGAAATGGATCAGTTCGCGACGCGGCACGCGCACGGTGGGGCGACGGGCGCGCCGCCGCGGTTCGCCGTTGATCAGCACCAGTCCGAGGGGGCGCAGGCGGTGTTCGAGCTCGGCGAGATCGCCGGCCTCGAGTTCGCCGCGTACGTGACGGCCGTCGGCGGCGAGGGCACGGTAGCGGTAGAGGCTCATCGCGGTGCTCCGAGTGGGTAGGGGCTCATCGCGGCGCTCCGAGTGGGTGGAGGCTCATCGCTGCGCTCCGAGTGCGGACAGGTCGATGACGCGTGCGAGTTCGGACACCGAGGTGCTGCCGTCGAGGACGCGGCGCATGCCGTCCTCGGCCAGCGTCCGCCAGCCGCGCTCGCGGGCGGCGGTGTACAGCGCGTCGGTGCCGGCACCGGCGGCGAGCAGGGCGTCGAGGTGGCGGTCGAAAGGAAGCACTTCCATGATCGCGAAGCGTCCGCGGTAGCCGCGGAAGTCGCATTCCGGGCAGCCGCGCGCCCGGTACAGCGGCGGCGGGGCGTCGGCGGGAAGGCCGAGGCGGGCGCAGTCCTGAGGCGATGCGGCGACCGCTTCGCGGCAGGCCGGACAGAGCCGGCGCAGCAGGCGCTGGGCGATGATGCCGGCCAGATTGCCGGCGAGCAGCGCAGCGCGCAGGCCGATGTCGAACAGGCGCGGCAGTGCGCCGAGGGCGGAGTTGGCATGGAGGGTGGCGAACACCTGGTGGCCGGTGAGCGCGGCGCGCAGGGCCATCGTCGCGGTGTCGGCATCGCGGATCTCGCCGATCAGCAGGATGTCCGGGTCCTGACGCAGCAGGGCGCGCACGCCGTCGGCGAAGCCGAGGCGGGAGGCTTCGCCGACCTGGGTCTGGCGGATCAGCGCCAGTGGGTATTCGACCGGATCTTCCAGGGTCATGATGTTGACCGCCTCGCGGTTGAGGTGGCTGAGGATCGAGTACAGCGTCGTCGTCTTGCCGCTGCCGGTGGGGCCGACGACCAGCACCAGCCCCTCGGGGCGGTCGAGGATGCGCCCGAGCGCGGCGTGCTGGGGCGCATCCAGTCCGAGGGCGTCGAGCGCAACGATGCCCTTGTCGCGGTCGAGGATGCGCAGCACGATGTTTTCGCCGTGCAGCGTGGGCTGGGTGGCGACGCGGAAGTCGATCGGGCGTCCGCCGACGGCGAGGCTGATGCGCCCGTCCTGGGGACTGCGCGATTCGGCGATGTCGAGCCCGGCCATGACCTTGATCCGTACTGCCAGCTCCGGCCAGTACGACTTGTGGAGGGCGCGCACCTGATGCAAGGTGCCGTCGGTGCGGTGGCGGATGCGGAGGAAGCCGGCTTCGGGTTCGAAGTGCACGTCGGATGCGGCATGGGCGACGGCGTCGGCGAGCAGGGCGTCGACGAGGCGGATGACGAGCCCGGGGTCGCGCGCGCCGGCATCCTCGTCATCGCGCAGCTCGAGGGCGCGCACGAGTTCGTCGATCGAGCCGGCCTGGCCGTAGTGCTGTTCGATGGCACGGCCGATTTCGCCTTCGCCGGCGAGGCGCAGCTCGATCTGCGTTCCGGGCTCGAGTGCACTGCGCAGGCGATCGACGGCGACGATGTCGTGGGCATCGGCGGTGGCGACGACCAGGTGGCGGCGGACAGCGTCGTAGTGCAGGGGCAGCAGACGGTGGCGGCGGGCCAGCGCCTGGGGGACGCGGGCGAGCGCATCGGGCGCGGGAAGGGCATTGCTCAGATCCACCGGAGGCAGGCCGCTGCGGGCGGCGAGGGTGGTGCGTAGCGCAGCTTCGCTGACGAAGCCCAGCTCCACCAGCACCTGCCCCAGGGAGCGTCCATGATGGAGCCGCTCGTGTTCGGCGATGCGCAGCTGATCCTCGCCGATCAGGCGGGCGGCGAGCAGGGTCTGGCCGAGCGCGGTCGGTGCGCTCATGGCCGGCTCCCGGATGCGGGGAAGGCGGGGCGGGGGGCGGGAGTCGATCCGCCATCGAGGAAGGCGGCGGCCGGAAGGTGTGCTGCATAGGGGGTGAAATCGCCCGCCGTGCTCGGGTCGTCGATCAGCACCGGACGCAGGAAGATCAGCAGTTCGGTCCGCCGCACGGTGCTGTCGCGGCGGGTGAACAGCTCGCCGAGCAGGGGGAGGTGGCCGAATATGGGGATGCGCCCGGTGTCGTGGTCGATGCGGTCCTCCATCAGCCCGCCGAGCACTGCGATTTCGCCGCTGCGCAGGCGCAGCATGGATTCGATCTCGCGGGTGCGGATCTGCGGCACCCGGTTCGGAATGTCGCGCAGCGTCGGGTTCGGGTCGTCCTTGAAGCCGGAAATGCCGGCGATGGTCGGGCGCACGTTGAGGGTGATGTCGCCGCTGGCGCTGATCTGCGGCGTCACCGCCATGACCATGCCGACCGATACCGACTGTGGCGTGGTTGTGGCGGTGATGCGGGCCTGCTTGCGGTCGTCGTATTCGGTGGTGGTGCTGTCGACGATGAAATAGACCACCTCTTCGACCACCTTGAGCATCGCGGTCTGGTTGTTGAGGACCGACAAGCGGGGGCTGGACAGCACTTTGACGGTGCCGAATGTCTCCAGCAGTTCGATCCGGACGTCGTGGTGCGCAGACAGGTAGCCGATCGTGGGCTGGGCGGTGGTGCCGTCGTTACTGCCGCGCGGGCGAACGGTCCACCCCGGAAGATCGAGGCGGCTCCAGTCGATGCCCTGGCGGTAGCCGTCGGCAAGGGTGATTTCGACGACCGTGGCTTCGATCATGACCTGGCGGCGCGCCGCCTCCTGCACCCGGCCGAGGAAATCGGCCAGCTGTTCGTGCTGGCGGGCGGTGGCGCGCACCATCAGCACCCCGCTTTCGCGGTTGATCATGACATTGGTGTTGCCGCAGCCGCCCTCCGGGGCGCATCGGGATGAAGCGGCGGCGTCGAGGAAGGTGTTCAGGTTCGCTTCCAGGGCGGACCAGAAGTTGTTGCCGGCGCGGGTCTCGATCTGGGTGATGGAAGCGTTGCCGGTCGCTTCGGCGCGCGCACCGGCGGACGAGGTGGCGATCTGGGTGCTGGTCGCCACGGTGCCGCGCATGTCGCGATCGAGGTTGACGTAGTCGAGCGTGTAGCTACGGACGAAAGGGGTGTCCGGTCGGACGACCAGATGGCGGCCTTCGAGGCGGTAGCGGATTTCGGCCTGTTCGGCGATGCGTTCGAGCAGGCGGGCGAGAGGCTGGTCGATGGCATTGAGGGTGATGCGGCCTTCGAGGCCGGGATGGAGGTCGAGCTCGAGTCCGGCATCGCGCCCGATGGCGAGGAGAAGCTGGGCGAGCGGGAGGTCGTGGACGGCGACGGAATAGGTGGCGGCTTCCGCCTCCGGGGAGGAGGCTGAGGGGGATGCGGCGACGATGGCGGGCGGTTGGGCGGCAGCGCGGGAAGGGAGTGTGGATGGGGCTGCCGCGGGCGGAAGGGGCGCGTCCACGGTCTTGCCCAGATGTCCGCTCGGTGGCTGGCGGGGCTGGAGCGGAGTACATGCGGCAAGCAAGGCGAGTGCTGTGGTGGCGATACGGATATGCATTTGGTGTAATCGCAACGATCATCTCATTCGCATGATGCCATACTCATGAATAAATAAATGGAATATTTATTTAGGGTAAATATAGAGGCGGCCGGGCTTTCCTGTGGTCATCGCGGCGGCCATGAACGGGCCGCCACTGCGGGAAAACCATGTGCAGGAAAGGGTTGCTGCGTTGCAGCAGGGAGGCTCGTGAGCCGGTTCTTCTCTGATATAATTTTTTGTTCACGAATCCCCTTTATTTCGACGTGTCCTCTCCTTCCGCCTCGGCCTCCCCGCTGGTTTCCCTGCGCGACGTGCGTTTTGCGTATGGCGAGCGCGAAGTGCTGCGCGGCATCGACCTGCGCGTGCATCGCGGGCAGGTGGTGGCCATCATGGGCGGGAGCGGTTGCGGCAAGACCACCTTGCTGCGCCTGATCGGCGGGCAGTTGCGGGCTTCGGCCGGCGCCGTCGAAGTGGACGGGCACGACGTCGCCAGGCTGCCGCGGGCCGAGCTGTACGCACTGCGCCGGCGGATGGGCATGCTGTTCCAGTTCGGCGCCTTGTTTACCGACATGAGCGTGTTCGACAACGTCGCCTTCCCGCTGCGCGAGCACACCGAGCTGCCTTCCGGCATGGTGCGCGATCTGGTGCTGATGAAGCTGCAGGCGGTCGGCCTGCGCGGTGCGGCGCGTCTCCGACCGGGCGAGCTGTCGGGGGGCATGGCGCGTCGGGTGGCGCTGGCGCGCGCGGTCGCGCTCGACCCGATGCTGATCCTGTACGACGAGCCGTTCGCCGGACTCGATCCGATTTCGCTCGGCATCATCGGCCAGCTCATCCGCCGCCTCAACGACGCGCTCGGTGCGGCGACGGTGATGGTGACCCACGATGTGCACGAATCGCTGGCGATCGTCGATTACATCTATTTCGTCTCCGGCGGGAGCATCGTCGCCCAGGGCACGCCGGACGAGATCCGGGCTTCGTCCGATCCTTTCGTGCATCAGTTCGTCCATGCCGAGGCCGACGGCCCCGTGCCCTTCCACTATCCGGCGCCGCCGATCGAGAGCCTGTTCAGCGAGGCGGCGGCATGAACGGCGTGCTCGCCGCGCTGCGCCATGTCGGCGCGCTCACCATCGACGGCATCTGGCGGCTGGGCTTCGCCACCCGTTTCCTGGCTGCGGTGCTGCTCGCTTCCGGCCAGTCGCTGCGGCGCATCCACCTGACCATCCGCGAGCTGTACTTCAGCGGCGTGCTGTCGCTGCTGATCATCTGCGTGTCCGGCCTGTTCGTCGGCCTCGTGCTCGGCCTGCAGGGCTACGACATCCTCCAGCGCTACGGTTCGGCTGATGCGGTCGGGGTGATGGTGGCGCTTTCCCTGCTGCGCGAACTCGGTCCGGTGATCGCCGCGCTGCTGTTCGCCAGTCGCGCCGGTTCGGCGATCACCGCCGAGATCGGCCTGATGAAGGCCACCGAGCAGTTGAAGGCGATGGACATGATGGCGGTCGATCCGGTCGCGCGCGTGGTGGCGCCGCGCTTCTGGGGCGGCGTGCTGTCGATGCCGCTGCTCGCGGCGCTGTTTTCGGCGATGGGGGTGTTCGGCGGCTGGCTGATCACTGTCGTCGTCATCGGCGTCGATGACGGCGCCTTCTGGTCGCAGATGCAGGCTGCGGTGGAGATCCGCTACGACATCGTAAACGGGGTGATCAAGTCCTTCGTCTTCGGTTTCGTCGTTTCCCTGATCGCGGTGTTCGAGGGCTACGACTGCCATCCGACCGCGGAAGGCGTGTCGCGCGCCATTACCCGCACGGTCGTCACTTCGGCGCTGGTCATCCTGGCGCTCGATTTCGTGCTCACCTCCTTCATGTTCCGGGGGCTATGATGAGTCGTACCGCGCTCGACCTATGGGTCGGCATTTTCGTCGCGCTGGGGTTTGCGGCGCTGGTTTTCCTGGCGCTGCGGGTGGGCAATTCCTCCGGCTTCAACGCGGGCGACGCGTACCGGGTGGTGGCGCCGTTCGACAATATCGGCGGCCTGAAGGTGCGCGCCCCGGTCAAGAGCGCGGGCGTGCTCGTCGGCCGTGTCTCCGGCATCCGCTTCGATCCCGAAATCTACCGTGCGGTGGTCGACCTGGAGATCGACCGCCGTTACGCTTTCCCGGCCGATTCCACGGCTTCGATCCTCACCTCCGGCCTGCTCGGCGAGCAGTACGTCGGTCTCGAGGCGGGGGGCGATGTCGAGCTGCTGAAGGACGGCGACCGCGTGCTGATCACCCAGTCGGCGATGGTGCTGGAAAAGCTGATCGGCCAGTTCATGTTCGATCGCGCGGCGGACGCGCCGCCGGCGGCGCAGTAAGCCCGCAGCGGCCCTCCTGGAGATGACAACAATGCAGGTGCAATTGCGTTTTCTTCGCCGCCGGGGCCTGGGTGCGATCGTGCTGGCGGCGGCGATGCTCGCCGGCTGTGCCACCACGACGACGCCCGGTGATCCGCTTGAAGGCTATAACCGGGCGATGTTCGCGTTCAACGAGCAGGTCGACAAGGTCGCCCTCGAACCCGCGGCCCGGGCGTACGAGTCCGTTGTGCCGGTGCCGCTGCGGACCGGTGTCGGCAATTTCTTCGGCAACCTGGCCGACCCCTGGATCGGCCTCAACAACCTGCTGCAAGGCAAGGTCGCCGAGTCGCTGGGCGATTTCATGCGTTTCGCGTTCAACTCGACGTGGGGGTTGTTCGGCGTGCTCGACATCGCCAGCGAGGCGGGCCTGGCCAAGCACGACGAAGACCTCGGCCAGACCCTCGGGCGCTGGGGGGTGGGCGAGGGCGCCTACATTGTGCTGCCGTTCTTCGGCCCGCGCACGGTGCGCGATGCCCTGGCCTTGCCGGCCGACCTCGAGGGCGACAGCCCGCTCCGGATCGGTCACGTGCCGACGCGCAACACCCTGACCGGCGTGCGCATCGTCCACACCCGCCACACCCTGCTCGGTGCCGAGCGCACGCTCGAGGAGGCGACGCTGGACAAATACGCCTATGTCCGCGACTTCTACCTCGAACAACGCCGTTACAAGGTCAGTGATGGCAAGCGCGAGCGGGTGTACGAAGATTTCGACGACCTGTCGGCGTCTCCGCTCGGCGACGGAATCGATGTCGCCGCCGTCGCTGCGGTGACGCGCCTGGAGCTGGCCCGGTTCGGGGCCTCCGCGGTCGACGCCGGCGGCGCTTCCGCACAATCGATGAAGTAGGCGAAAGATCATGAAAAAACTTCTTGCCCTGTGCTGTTTCCTGTTTGCCGGCTTGTTGCCGGCGGCGATGGCCGATGTCACGGCGCCCGACGTCCTCGTGCGCGATGTCACCAACGAAGTGCTGGAGATCGTGCGTCGCGACAAGGCGATCCAGTCCGGCGACACCCAGCGCGTCATCGAGCTGGTCGATGCGCGGGTGCTGCCGCATTTCGACTTCCGCCGCATGACCATGCTCGCGGTCGGGCGCGATTGGCGCGAGGCCAGCCCCGAGCAGCAGGCGCGCCTGACCGAAGCCTTCCGTACCCTGCTGGTGCGCACCTACTCGAACGCGCTGACCCAGTATCGCGACCAGGTCATCGCCTTCCTGCCTTCGCGCTTCACTCCGGCCGATACCCGGGTGCAGATCCGCACCGAAGTGCGCCAATCCGGCGCCCAGCCGATCGGCATCGACTACATGCTGGAAAAGGGCGCGCAGGGCTGGAAAGTGTTCGACGTCGTCGTCGCCGGTGTGAGCCTGGTGACCAACTACCGCAGCAGCTTTGCCCAGGAAATCCGCAGCAGCGGCATCGACGGCCTGATCGCCTCGCTCGAGGCGCGCAACCGCGCGCTCGTCGACGAGCAGAAGCGTTCATGAGCGGAGCCGCGGCCGCCGCGCGGTTCGCCCCGCAAGGGGCGTTGACGATGCGCACCGCCCCCGCGCTGCTCGACGAGGGGCGGCGGCGGGCGGCTGAGGGCGATCTCGTCGTCGATCTCGCCGCCGTCACCGAAGCCGATTCGGCCGCGCTCGCGCTGCTGCTCGACTGGCTGCGCGCCGCACGCGCGGCAGGGCACAGCCTGAAGCTGTGCAACCTGCCGCAGGGACTGGCAAGCCTGGCGCTGCTGTACGACCTTGATGCGGTGCTGCCACGCGAAGGTGAGACATGACCCTGCCCGCCATCCGCGTGCGCGGCGTCACCAAGCACTATGGCGGGCTGCAGGCGCTCGGCGGAGTGGATCTGGAGATCGCCCAGGGCGAGTTCTTCGGCCTGCTCGGCCCCAACGGCGCAGGCAAGACCACGCTGATCTCGGCCCTGTCCGGTCTGGTTCGCGCCGACCGCGGCAGCCTCGAGATCATGGGCTGCGATGTCGTTGCCGACTACCGCAATGCGCGGCGCAACCTCGGCGTGGTGCCGCAGGAGCTGGTGTTCGACCCCTTCTTCTCGGTGCGCGAGCTGCTGCGCATCCAGTCGGGGTATTTCGGCATCCGCCACAACGACGACTGGATCGACGAGATTCTCGCCAGCCTCGACCTCACCCACAAGGCCGGGGCCAACATGCGGATGCTGTCGGGCGGCATGAAGCGGCGCGTGCTGGTGGCCCAGGCCCTGGTGCATCGGCCGCCGGTGATCGTCCTCGACGAGCCTACCGCCGGTGTGGACGTGGAACTGCGCCAGGGGCTGTGGCAGTTCATCCGCAAGCTCAACCGCGACGGCCACACGATCGTGCTCACCACCCATTACCTGGAAGAGGCCGAAGCCCTGTGCGGGCGCATCGCGATGCTCAAGGCCGGCAAGGTGGTGGCGCTCGACACCACCGAAAATCTGTTACGGCGTTTTGCCACCCACACCCTGCGCGTGCGTGCCGAGGCGCCGGCGGCCGCGCTTGCCCTCGGTGGGGTGGAGGGCGCGGAAGGCTGGATCGAGCTTGCCTTCGACAGCTATGCCGACGTCGAGCGCCTGCTCGCCCGCCTGCGCGAGGCCGGCGCCGGCGTGAGCGAGCTGCAGCTCGGCGAACCCGATCTCGAGCGTGTCTTCGTCGAGGTGATGCACCGTGCCTGAACCGTCCCCGCGCGCGGTCGTGCCGCCGCGCATTGAGCCGTTGGCGGCGGAGTCGCCGCTGGCCGGCTTCCGCACCCTGCTCTACAAGGAAACGCTGCGCTTCTGGAAGGTCGGCTTCCAGACCGTGGCCGCGCCGGTGCTCAACGCCCTGCTGTTCCTGCTGATCTTCTCCCATGTGCTCGAGCGCCACGTCACCGTCTATGGCGATGTCGCCTACACCAGCTTCCTCGTGCCGGGTCTGGTGATGATGTCGGTGCTGCAGAACGCCTTCGCCAACAGCTCGTCGTCGCTGATCCAGAGCAAGATCACCGGCAACATCATCTTCGTGCTGCTGCCGCCGCTGTCCTACCGTGAGTTCTACGCCGCCTACGTCATCGCCTCGACCCTGCGCGGGCTGATGGTGGGCGCCGGCGTGCTGACGGTCGCTTCGCCGTTCGTCGAGCTGCCCCTCGCCCATCCGTTGTGGGTGTTGGCCTTTGCCGTGATGGGCGGGGTGATCCTCGGCTCCTTCGGCGTCATCGCCGGCATCTGGGCGGACAAGTTCGACCAGCTCGCCGCCTTCCAGAACTTCCTCATCCTGCCGCTGACGATGCTCTCGGGCGTGTTCTACTCGATCCACTCGCTGCCGCGGTTCTGGCAGGACGTGTCGCATTTCAACCCGTTCTTCTTCATGATCGACGGCTTCCGCTACGGTTTCTTCGGTCAATCGGACACTTCGCCCTGGCTGTCGCTGGGCGTGGTGTGCCTGTGTTTCGTCTCCCTCGCGGCCCTCACCCTGGCGATGCTCGCCCGGGGCTACAAGCTGCGTTCCTGAAAGGATTCATCATGTTTGAAGCAAGCGAGATCAAGCGTCTGATCGAGCAGGGCCTGCCCTGCGAGTTCGTCTTCATCGAGGGCGACGACGGCGTCCATTTCCGCGGCATCGTCGCCAGCGCCGCGTTCGAGGGCAAGACCAAGGTGCGCCAGCACCAGGCGGTGTATGCCACCCTCGGGCCCCTGATGGGCAACGAGATCCACGCCCTGCAGCTGCAGACCTTCACGCCCGCGCAGTGGGAGGAAGGTCGCGGCGAGCTGGGGATGTGACACTCGCATGGACAAGCTGCTGATCGAAGGCGGGGCCCGCCTGCACGGCGAGGTCGCCATTTCCGGCGCCAAGAACGCGGCGCTGCCGATCCTGTGTGCGGCGCTGCTGAGCGCCGAGCCGGTGACCTTCACCAACGTGCCGCGCCTCAACGACATCGACACCCTGCTGGCGCTGCTCGGGCAGATGGGCGTGAAGGTCGCGCGCGAGGGGCACACCGTGACCCTCGACGCCGGCGGCCTCGACAATCCGGTCGCTCCCTACGAGATGGTCAAGACCATGCGCGCCTCGATCCTCGTGCTCGGCCCGCTGGTGGCGCGCTGCGGCGAGGCCCGGGTGTCGCTGCCCGGCGGTTGCGCGATCGGTGCCCGCCCGGTGGATCAGCACATCAAGGGCCTGCAGGCGATGGGGGCCGAGGTCCGTGTCGAGCACGGCTATGTACACGCCACCGTGCCGCGGCTGAAGGGCGCGCGCCTGTTCACCGACATGGTCACCGTCACCGGCACCGAGAACCTGATGATGGCGGCGACGCTCGCCGCCGGCGAAACGGTGATCGAGAACGCCGCGCGCGAGCCCGAGGTCGTCGACCTGGCCAACTGCCTGGTGGCGATGGGAGCGCAGATTTCCGGCGCCGGTTCCGACGTGATCCGCATCCGCGGCGTCGATCGGCTGCACGGCGCGACCCACCGCATCATGCCCGACCGCATCGAGACCGGCACCTATCTGTGCGCGGCCGCGGTCACCGGCGGCGAAGTTCGGCTCACCGGCACGTCGTCGTGCTACCTCGACGCGGTGGTCGACAAGCTGATGGACGCCGGCTGCGAGATCGTCTCCGAACGCGACGCGATCCGCCTCAAGGCGCCGGCGCGGCTCGGTGCGGTGAGCCTACGCACTGCGCCCTACCCGGCCTTTCCCACCGACATGCAGGCCCAGTTCATGGCGATCAACTGCGTCGCCAGCGGGGTGGCGATGATCCGCGAAACGATCTTCGAGAACCGTTTCATGCATGCGGTCGAACTGCAGCGCCTGGGGGCCGACATCCGCATCGACGGCAATACCGCGGTGGTGCAGGGCGTGGCGAAGCTCGAAGGGGCGACGGTGATGGCCACCGACCTGCGCGCCTCGGCCAGCCTGGTGGTCGCCGGCCTGATTGCCGAGGGTGAGACCACGATCGAGCGCATCTACCATCTCGACCGCGGCTACGAGCGGCTCGAAGCCAAGCTGGCGGCGCTGGGAGCGAAGGTCAGGCGCCTGACCTGAAACCGCCGGGGCGCCAGCCCCGGTCGCGGCCAGTGCGCCCAAGGAAAGGGATGGCCGGGCTCCGGGCTTTCTTCGAGGACGCCTTCCGCTGCCCTTCCCCTGCTTGAGGGGCGCTTGGGAGGCTCAGAGGTCGAACTGGCCGTTGGCTTCGGGCTGCCAGGTGACTTCGAGCACTTTCAGGCGGATGGTCTTGCCGTCGACTGTCTTCCAGTCGATCGTCTGGCCGCTGGACAGGCCGAGCAGGGCGCTGCCGGCGGGCGAGAAAATCGACACCCGGTGCGCTTCGGCGTCGGCGTCCTTGGGGTAGGCCAGGGTCAGCTCGTATTCGCGCCCTGTGTTTTCCTCGAGGAAGCGGGCGCGGCTGTTCATCGTGATGACGTCGGCCGGCATTTCTTCCGGTTCGCGCACGTCGGCGCGCTCGAGTTCCGCGCGCAGGCCGTCGAGGTCGCTGCGGCTGCGGAAGGCGGGAAGGGTGAGCAGGCCTTCGAGGCGCTCGAGGTCGCTGCTGGAGACGATGATCGACGGTTTCATGCTACGGGTTTCCTGCTCGAAGTGCGCGCCGGGGCGGCCGCGGAACAAAACAAAAGGCCGAACCGCCTCTTGCGGTTCAGCCCGTCGCCGAAAGGCTAACAGAAGCGGCGCCGGGTTACAATGACGGCCCGATCGATCAAGGCTTTCCCCGTGTCCAGCATCACGCTCGCCCTGTCCAAGGGGCGCATCTTCGAAGAAACCCTGCCGCTGCTGGCCGCCGCCGGCATCGTGCCGACCGACAATCCCGAGTCCTCGCGCAAGCTCATCATCGGCACCAACCGCCCCGATGTGCGCCTGGTCATCGTGCGCGCGACCGACACCCCGACCTACGTCCAGTACGGTGCCGCCGACCTCGGCATCGCCGGCAAGGACGTGCTGCTCGAACACGGCGGCGCGGGGCTGTATCAGCCGCTGGATCTGCACATCGCGAAGTGCCGCTTGTGCGTCGCGGTGCAGAAAGGCTTCGATTACGTCGCCGCCACCCGGCCGGGCGGGCGCATCCGCGTCGCCACCAAGTACATGAATGCCGCCAAGGCCCATTTCGCCGGCAAGGGCATGCACGTGGACCTGATCAAGCTCTACGGCTCGATGGAGCTGGCACCGCTGGTCGGGCTGGCCGACGCGATCGTCGATCTGGTGTCGACCGGCGGCACGCTGCGCGCGAACAATCTCGAAGAGGTCGAGGACATCATGCCGATCAGTTCGCGCCTGATCGTCAACCAGGCCTCGCTCAAGCTCAAGCGCGAACTGCTGCAGCCGGTGCTGGACGCCTTCGCCGGCGCGATCCGGCCCTGAGGAGGCTCCGATGAGTCCAATTTCCGCCACGACCGCGTCCGCGCGCACGGCGATTCGTCGCCTCGACGCGCGCGAACCCGAATTCCTCACCACCCTCGACGCGCTGCTCGCCTTCGAATCCGAAGCCGATGAACGCATCGATGCCGCGGTCACCGAGATCCTGCGTGCGGTGCGCACCACCGGTGACGCTGCGGTGGTCGAATTCACCCGCCGCTTCGACGGCCTCGACGTCCATTCGATGGTGGCGCTGGAGCTGCCGAAGGCCGAACTCGATGCCGCGCTCGAGCGCCTGCCGTCCGCGCAGCGCGAGGCGCTCTCCATCGCCGCGGAGCGCGTACGCACCTATCACGAGCGCCAGAAGGGCGAGTCCTGGACCTTCACCGAGGCCGACGGCACTCGCCTGGGGCAGAAAGTCACGCCGCTCGACCGCGTCGGCCTCTATGTTCCGGGCGGGCGCGCGTCCTATCCCAGTTCGGTGCTGATGAACGCGATCCCGGCCAAGGTCGCCGGCGTCGGCGAGCTGATCATGGTCGTGCCCACACCGCGCGGCGAGAAAAATCCGCTGGTGCTGGCCGCCGCCGCGATCACCGGGGTCGATCGCGTGTTCACCATCGGCGGCGCGCAGGCGGTGGCGGCGCTCGCCTACGGCACGCAGACGATCCCGCAGGTCGACAAGATCGTCGGCCCGGGCAACGCTTATGTCGCCGAGGCCAAGCGCCGGGTGTTCGGCACCGTCGGCATCGACATGGTCGCCGGCCCGTCCGAGGTGCTGATCCTCTCCGACGGTTCCGGCCATGCCGACTGGGTGGCGATGGACCTCTTCGCGCAGGCCGAGCACGACGAACTGGCGCAGTCGATCCTGCTGTGCACCGACGCCGCCTTCATCGACGCGGTGCATGAGGCGATCGACCGCCTGCTGCCGACGATGCCGCGCCGCGACACGATCGCGAAGTCGCTCGCCAACCGCGGCGCGCTGATCCGCGTCGACAGCCTGGAGCAGGCCTGCGCGCTCGCCAACCGCATCGCCCCCGAGCACCTCGAGCTGGCGCTCGACGACGCCGAAGCCTGGATCGACCGCATCCGCCACGCCGGCGCGATCTTCGTCGGCCACTGGGCGGTGGAGGCGCTCGGCGACTACTGCGCCGGTCCCAACCACGTGCTGCCGACGATGCGCAGCGCGCGCTTCTCGTCTCCGCTGGGCACCTACGACTTCCAGAAGCGCACCAGCATCGTGAATATCTCGCAGGCCGGTGCCCAGCATCTGGGCCGGGTGGCGTCCATCCTCGCCCATGGCGAAGGCCTGCAGGCGCACGCGCGCTCGGCGGAGATGCGGCTGCAGCCCTGAGCGGGCCGGAGGCGGCTCAGCCGCGGAGGATTTCCTCCAGCGCGCCGACGAGGATGGCGCACTGCTCGTCCGTTCCCACCGTGATGCGCAGGAACTGGTCGATGCGCGGCGCCTTGAAGTGGCGCACGATGATCGCGCGCTTTCTCAGTTCGGCCGCCAGTTCGGCCCCGTCCCGCGCCGGATGACGGGCGAAAATGAAGTTGGCCGCCGAAGGCAGGACTTCGAATCCCAGCGCCCGCATCTGCCCGAGCAGGGTCTCGCGGGTGGCGATGACTTTGTCGCAGCTCGCGCGGAAGTGCTCTTCGTCCTCGACCGAAGCCACCGCGCCGGCGATCGCCAGGCGGCCGAGCGGATAGGAGTTGAAGCTGTTCTTGACCCGCTCCAGGGCTTCGATGAGCCCGGCGTGGCCGGCGGCGAAGCCGACGCGCAGGCCGGCGAGCGAGCGGCTCTTGGAAAAAGTGTGCACGACGAGCAGGTTCGGGTACTTGTCCACCAGCGCGATCGCGCTCTCGCCGCCGAAATCGACGTAGGCCTCATCGACCAGCACCACCGCCTCCGGGTTGGCGGCGACGATGCGCTCGACTTCGGCCAGGGCCAGGGCGCGGCCGGTGGGGGCGTTGGGATTGGGGAAGATGATCGCTCCGGCACGGTCCTCGCCCTGCGGCAGATAGTCCTCGACACGGATCGAATAGTCGGCGGCGAGCGGCACGGTGCGGTGGGCGATGCCGTACAGGCCGCAATACACCGGATAGAAGCTGTAGGTGACGTCGGGGAACCACAGCGCTCGCTCGTGCTTGAGCAAGGCCATGAAGGCGTGGGCGAGGACTTCGTCCGAGCCGTTGCCGACGAAGATCTGCTGCGGCTGGAGGCCGTGGCGCCGGGCGAGCGCCGCCTTCAGGGCGTCGGCGTTGGGGTCGGGGTACAGGCGCAGGGCCTCGCCGGTGGCGGCGCGGATCGCTTCGAGCGCGCGCGGCGAGGGGCCGTAGGGGTGCTCGTTGGTGTTGAGCTTGACCAGGTTGTCGAGCTTGGGCTGCTCGCCCGGAACATAAGGGGTCAGGCCGTGGACGACGGCGCTCCAGTAGCGGCTCATGGATGTGTCTGCGGTGAGGGGTTCGAGTGGCGAATCGGCAACGCCGAAGCGCTGCCGCTGTCCACCGCACAGGCCGCGTTTTGCAGCCATGTTGCCGGGCGATGGTATCATGGCCCGAACCTCTCATTCTGAAGCCAACAGCCAGCCATGCGGCAAGCCGAAGTCACTCGCAATACCCTCGAAACCCGGATCACCGTACGCATCAATCTCGACGGCACCGGCAAAGGCCGGCTCGAGACGGGCGTGCCCTTCTTCGATCACATGCTCGACCAGATCGTGCGTCACGGCCTGATCGATCTCGACATCCAGTGCGAGGGCGACACCCACATCGACGACCACCACACCGTCGAGGACGTCGGCATCACGCTCGGGCAGGCCTTCGCGCAGGCGCTCGGCGACAAGAAGGGCGTGCGCCGCTACGGTCATGCCTACGTGCCGCTGGACGAGGCGCTGTCGCGGGTGGTGGTGGATTTCTCCGGCCGCCCCGGGCTGCACTACTTCGTCGACTACACCCGGGCCCGGATCGGCAACTTCGACGTCGATCTCGTGCGCGAATTCTTCCAGGGCTTCGTCAACCACGCCGGCGTCTCGCTGCACGTCGATAACCTGCGCGGCGACAATGCCCACCACCAGTGCGAGACCGTGTTCAAGGCCTTCGCCCGCGCCCTGCGCATGGCGGCCGAACACGACGAGCGCGCCGCCGGCACCATTCCTTCGACCAAGGGCGCGCTCTGAGCGCCAGGGTTCCGGGCAGCCTTCCTGTGACCATCAACCGGCCGCCGCGCCCCGCGGCCGCCCATTTTCCCGATAGCGAGTCCACACGATGACCACCGTGGCCATCATCGATTACGGCATGGGCAACCTGCGCTCGGTCGCGAAGGCGATCGAGCACGTCGCCCCCGGCCATGAAGTTTTCATTACCTCCGATCCGGCGCGGGTCGCCGCCGCCGAACGGGTCGTGTTCCCGGGGCAGGGGGCGATGCCCGACTGCATGCGCGAGCTCGATGCCCGCGGCCTGCGTCCGGCGGTGCTCCAGGCCGCGGCGGAAAAACCCTTCCTCGGGATCTGCATCGGCCAGCAGATGCTGTTCGAACACAGCGCCGAAGGCGACGTGCCCGGGCTCGGCATCCTCCCCGGCGAAGTGGTCCGTTTCCCGCCTGCGCGCATGGTCGCTGCCGACGGCAGCCGGCTGAAAGTGCCGCACATGGGCTGGAACGAAGTCTGGCAGCGTGCCCCCCATCCGCTGTGGGAGGGGATCGCCGACGGCGAGCGCTTCTACTTCGTGCATAGCTATTTCGTCGTGCCGGCCGACGCCGCGCTGACTGCGGCCGAGACCGATTACGGCCTGCGGTTTACCAGTGCGGTAGCGCGGGCTAATATCTTCGCCGCCCAGTTCCACCCGGAAAAGAGCGCCGCAGCCGGTCTCCGCCTGCTCGCCAACTTCATCCGCTGGCAGCCCTGAGCGCCCGCGGTCCCTCCTGACTTCGCTTCATTTCAACTGATCCCGGTATGCTGCTCATTCCCGCCATCGACCTCAAGGACGGTCATTGTGTACGCCTGAAACAGGGCGAAATGGACGACGCTACGGTGTTTTCCGAGGACCCGGGCGCGATGGCCCGGCACTGGCTCGAGCGGGGCGCCCGCCGCCTGCACCTGGTGGACCTGAACGGCGCTTTCGCCGGCAAGCCCAAGAACGGCGCCGCGATCCGTGCCATCACCGACGAAGTCGGCGACGACATCCCGGTGCAGCTCGGCGGCGGCATCCGCGACCTCGACACCATCGAGCACTACCTCGACAACGGCATCACTTACGTCATCATCGGCACCGCCGCGGTGAAGAACCCCGGCTTCCTCCACGACGCCTGCAGCGCCTTCCCCGGTCACATCATCGTCGGCCTCGATGCCAAGGACGGCAAGGTGGCGGTCGACGGCTGGTCCAAGCTCACCGGCCACGATGTCGTCGATCTGGCGAAGAAGTTCGAGGACTACGGTGTCGAGTCGGTGATCTACACCGATATCGGCCGCGACGGCATGCTCTCCGGAGTCAACATCGAGGCCACCGTACGCCTGGCGCGCGCGCTGCGCATTCCGGTCATCGCCAGCGGCGGCATCACCGACCTCGCCGACATCGACGCGCTGTGCGCGGTCGAGGACGAAGGCATCATGGGCGCAATCACCGGGCGCGCGATCTACGAGGGCACGCTCGATTTTGCCGCCGCCCAGGCGCGTGCCGACGAACTGAACGGTGTGACCGAATGAGCTTTCCCATCCCCTTTTCCGCCGAGTGCCGCTGATGCTGGCCAAGCGCATCATTCCCTGTCTCGACGTGAAGGCCGGCCGCGTCGTCAAGGGGGTCAATTTCGTCGAGCTGCGCGACGCCGGCGACCCGGTGGAGATCGCCCGCCGCTACGACGAGCAGGGCGCCGACGAGCTCACCTTCCTCGACATCACCGCCAGCTCCGACGATCGCGACATCATCCTGCACGTGGTCGAGCAGGTCGCCGAACAGGTCTTCATTCCGCTCACCGTCGGCGGCGGCGTGCGCGTCGTCGAGGATGTGCGCCGCCTGCTCAACGCCGGCGCCGACAAGGTCAGCATGAACACCGCCGCGGTGAACAACCCGCAGCTGGTCGAGGACGCCGCCGGCCGCGTCGGCAGCCAGTGCATCGTCGTCGCCATCGACGCCAAGCAGACCGCGCCGGGCAAGTGGCAGGTGTTCACCCACGGCGGGCGCAACAACACCGGCCTCGATGCGATCGAATGGGCGCGCCGGGTCGAGGCCCTGGGCGCGGGCGAGATCCTGCTCACGAGCATGGACCGCGACGGCACCAAGAGCGGCTTCGATCTGGCGCTGACGCGCGCGGTGTCCGACGCAGTGTGCATTCCGGTGATCGCCAGCGGCGGGGTCGGCACCCTCGAACATCTCGCCGAAGGCGTCTCTGAAGGGCGTGCCGATGCGGTGCTGGCGGCGAGCATCTTCCATTTCGGCCAGCATACGGTGCGCGAGGCCAAGGAGCTGATGCGCGCCCGCGGTATCGAGGTGCGCCTGTGAGCGAGAACACGCGCTGGCTCAACGAAGTCAAGTGGGACGAGCACGGCCTGGTGCCGGTGATCGCGCAGGAGGCGTCCTCGGGCGACGTGCTGATGTTCGCCTGGATGAACCGCGACGCCCTGCAGCGCACCGCCGAGACCGGCGAGGCGGTCTACTGGTCGCGCTCGCGGCGCAAGCTGTGGCACAAGGGCGAAGAGTCCGGCCACGTGCAGAAGGTGGTCGACATCCGCATCGACTGCGACAACGACGTCGTGCTGCTCCGGATCGAGCAGGTCGGCGGCATCGCCTGTCATACCGGGCGGCACAGCTGCTTTTTCCAGAAGTATTTCGCCGACGGCCACTGGCAGGCCGTCGAACCGGTTTTGAAAGACCCGCAGGAGATCTACAAGTGATCGATATCGAAGTGCTGCGCCGCGTCTCCGACACCCTGGTCGCGCGCAAGCAGGCAGACCCCGACGCCTCCTACGTGTCCAGCCTCTACGCCAAGGGGACCGACGCGATCTGCAAGAAAGTCGCCGAAGAGGCCGCCGAGACGATCATGGCGGCGAAGGACCAGGACCGCCTGCACCTGGTGTGGGAAGTGACCGACCTGTGGTTCCATTCGCTGGTGCTGCTGGCACACCACGGCCTGTCGGTGGAGGACGTGATCGCCGAGTTTCGCCGCCGCGAAGGCGTATCCGGCATCGACGAGAAGAAATCGCGTACCGCGCAGGTGGAGGTCCGGGGATGAGCGACTGCATTTTCTGCCGCATCGTGCGCGGCGAGATTCCTTCACGGAAAGTGTACGAGGACGAGCACATCCTCGCCTTTCACGACATCAATCCGCTCGCCCCGGTGCACATCCTGGTGATTCCGAAGGCGCACGTCGAGTCGATGGCCCAGCTCGAGCCGGAACACGAGGCGGCGATGGGGCGTCTGATGGTTGCGGCGGGGCGGATCGCCCGCGAGCACGGCTGTGCCGACGGTTTCCGCACCATCGTCAACACCGGAAGGGTCGGCCTGCAGGAGGTGTATCATCTGCACCTCCATATTCTGGGCGGGCCCGATCCCCTGCCGCCCATGTTGAAGCGTTAAGGAGAGCGGTATGGGTTCTTTCAGCATCTGGCACTGGCTGATCGTGCTGGTCATCGTCCTGCTGGTGTTCGGGACCAAGAAGCTGCGCAACATCGGCTCCGATCTCGGCGGTGCGGTCAAGGGCTTCAAGGATGGCATGAAGGAAGGCGACAGCGGCGCCGCTGCCGACGCTCCCCAGCAGAAGATCGTCAATGGCCAGACCATCGACGGCGAAGCACGGGAAAAAGTCGACAACGGCCGTTCCTGATCCCTGCGTTCCGAGTGCGGGAGGGGCGCCCTGACGGGAGCGCCCCTTCGTTTTCCTGCGGGTCGCCGGCGGCAATCCGCGTCTGGGGCGAGCAGCCATGTTCGATTTCGGTTTTTCTGAACTCATTGTGATCGGCGTCGTGCTGCTGGTCGTGGTCGGGCCCGAGCGCCTGCCCAAGGTCGCGCGCACCGCCGGCCATCTGCTCGGGCGGGTGCAGCGCTACGTGTCCGATGTGAAGTCCGACATCCAGCGCGAGATGCAGCTCGAGGAGCTGAAGAAGCTGCAGGAACAGGTCCGCCAGCAGGCGCAGGAGGTCGAGTCCTCGGTACGTTCCGGAGTGGCGAGCGTCGAATCCGAAACCGGGCGCACCGTCGGCGAGCTGCGCTCGATGCTGCCGGCCGCCGGGCAGCCGGCAGCGCAGGCCGAACCTTCCGCGGCGGGCACGTCTTCGCCGGGAGCGGCTTCCGCTTCGACCCCCTCCCTTCCCCAGGAGCCCCCGCCCCGGGCGAGCGACGACTCCCAGCTCGACCTCGGGCTCGGCGAGGCTGCGCCGCAGCCGGCGCCCCCCGGCGACAAGGCCAAGGCATGATGAGCGCACAACAGGAAACCTTCATCGCCCACCTGATCGAGTTGCGCGACCGCCTGATCCGCGCCCTGATCGCGGTGGCCGTCGTCTTCGTCTGCCTGATGCCGTGGGCGGGCGACATCTACGACCTTCTCGCCCGGCCGATGATGAACACGCTGCCCGAGGGCACGAACATGATTGCCACCGGCGTGGTCACGCCCTTCTTCGTCCCGGTGAAAGTGACGATGATGGTCTCCTTCGTGCTGGCGCTGCCCTGGGTGCTGTACCAGGCCTGGGCCTTCATCGCCCCCGGCCTCTACGCCCACGAGAAGCGCATGGCGTTGCCGCTGGTGCTGGGCAGCTCGCTGCTGTTCCTGATCGGGATGGCGTTCTGCTACTTCTTCGTGTTCGGCATGGTGTTCAAGTTCATCGCCGAATTCGCGCCCAAGAGCATCGTGCCGGCGCCGGACATCGAGCAGTACCTGTCCTTCGTGATGTCGATGTTCCTCGCTTTCGGCATCACTTTCGAAGTTCCGGTGGCGGTGATCCTGCTGGTGAAGGCCGGCATCGTCGATGTCGCCAAGCTGCGCGAGATGCGGCCCTACGTCATCGTCGCCGCGTTCGTCATCGCTGCCATCGTCACTCCGCCGGACGTGGTTTCGCAGTTCATGCTCGCGGTGCCAATGTGTCTGCTCTACGAGCTTGGCATCGTGCTGGCGAAAATGATCACCCGCCCCGCCGCACGCGCGGAGGCTGGGCAAGGGCCGGCTCCCGCCCCCGCCGCGCTGCAGGGGCCCGACGGTGCGCCGCAAAGCCTTGAAGCGGACGACCGTCCGCGCGGGAAGAGCTGAAGCGTCGCGCGCTCAGCGGTTCGCCGGCGGCGTCGGCCGCCGCCCCACCTCGACCGCGAGCTCGAGCTTCTGGGCGCCGCGCCGGATGTGGAAGACGGCCCGCTGTCCGGGTGGCAGGGCGGCGACCATGTCGAGCATCGACTTTGGATCGCGCACTTCCCGGTCGTCGAGCCCGACCAGCACGTCGCCGGGACGGATGCCGGCGCGATCCGCCGGACTGCCGCGCAGGACGCCGGCGATCAAGGCGCCCTCGATCTCCCGGTAACCGAAAGATTCGGCCAGCTCCGCAGTCAGCTCCTGGATTTCCACGCCGACCCAGCCGCGGGTGACTTCGCCGGTGGCGACGATCTGTTCGAGGACGTTGCGCGCGATCGACACCGGAATGGCGAAGCCGATGCCGAGCGAACCGCCCGAGCGCGAATAAATCGCGGTGTTGATCCCGACCAGGTGTCCCGTGCTGTCGACCAGCGCGCCGCCCGAGTTGCCCGGATTGATCGCGGCATCGGTCTGGATGTAGTTCTCGAACGTGTTGATGCCGAGCTGCTTGCGCCCGAGGGCGGAGACGATACCCATCGTCACCGTCTGGCCGACGCCGAACGGGTTGCCGATGGCGAGCACGACGTCGCCGACGGTGAGGCTGTCGCCGGCCGAGAAGGTGATCGCCGGCAGGCCGGCGTCGGCGTCGATGTGCAGCACCGCGAGATCGGTTTCCGGGTCGCGGCCGACCAGGCGGGCGGGAAACTGGCGACCGTCGTTGAGGGCGATCTCGATCGCGTCGGCGGTTTCGATGACGTGATTGTTGGTCAGGACGTAGCCTTCCGGGCTGACGATGACGCCGGAGCCGAGGCCGGATTCGCGCTGTTCCGGGGCGTTCGGCAGGCGTTCGCCGAAAAAGTGGCGGAACAGCGGGTCGTCGAGCAGGGGGTGGCGCTGGCTGCGGCCTTTCTTGCTGGTGAAGACATGGACCACCGCAGGCATCGAGCGCTGCGCCGCCGCCGCATAGGAGCCGGCGGCGGGGGCGCGCTCGGCGCCGGCCGGCGCTTCCAGGATCGCGACCACCGAGGCCGGCGCCGTATCGCGCAGCCATTCGGGCCTGAGTGTATTGACGACGAACAGCACGGCGACGCTGACGGTCACGGCTTGCGCGAAGATGAGCCACAGACGGCGCATAATGACTCGCTTAAAGGGCGGGAATCGAAAACCGGCCGGCGGCGGGCGAAGCAGATCGGCGCCGGCCACAGCCGGGGAGTGGAAAACGAATGCGACTCATCGAACTGGACAGGCACCTGGAAGCCTTGTTCGACGCTGCGGGATTCAAGGATTATTGCCCAAACGGTCTGCAAGTGGAAGGACGCGCCGAAGTCGCGCGAGTGCTGTGCGGGGTCACCGCGAGCCAGGCTTTGCTCGATCTCGCCCGCGACGGCGACTATGACGCGGTCTTCGTCCATCACGGCTATTTCTGGAAAGGCGAGGACGGTCGCATCACCGGCATCCGCCGCCAGCGCCTGCGTACCCTGCTGGCCAACGACATCAGCCTGTTCGCCTACCATCTGCCGCTCGACGCTCATCCGGAGCTGGGAAACAACGCCCAGTTCGGGCGCCTGATGGGATGGTGCGCGGACGGCCGCTTCGCCGATCAGGCGCTGGGCTGGATCGGTAGTCCCGGAAGCCGGGAAGGCGAAAGCGCCGCCGGGTTGGCGCGCTCGATCGCGGCCCGGCTGGGACGGGACCCACTGCTGGTCGGAGACGGCGCGCGCGCGGTGCGGCGGGTGGCGTGGTGCACCGGGGGCGCGCAGGGGTTTTTCGAGCAGGCGATCGCCGCCGGGGCGGATCTGTACGTTTCCGGCGAGGCGTCCGAGCAGACCGTGCACCTGGCGCGCGAAGCCGGAGTGCCTTACGTCGCCGCCGGCCATCATGCGACCGAGCGCTACGGTGTCCGCGCGGTGGCCCGCCACCTGGCCGAACAATTCGGCCTGCAAGCCGATTTCGTCGATCTGCCCAATCCGGTCTGAGCCGCCGCCGGACGCCGCGGAGCGGCCGCCGCTTCAGGCCTGCCCGGCCGCAACGGTCCCGGGCGCGGCCGTGCAGGGGCCGAGTTCGTCGTCGAGAATCGCCGCCAGCAGCAGGATTTCGTCGATCACCGTAAACGGGAAGCCGGCCCGCGTGCCTTCGCGATTGTCGCGCAACAGCTGCTGCAGGTAGAGCTGGCAGGCGGGGGTGCGCCAGCTCTCCTGCAGCGCCCTGGCGATGTGCGGCATGTCTTCGATGCGGGTGGTGGAGGCGCGCAGTTCGTCGTAGTTCTGCCAGGTGACGACGTTGACGTTGAAGGTCTTGTTGAGCTCCTTGGCGATGGTGTCGAACTCGATGCGCAGGCCGGCGGCCCGATACACTTCGAGCAGCTTCAGCCAGGGCGTCACGGCCTGGCGGGGGTTGCCGCGGATGAATTCGGCGAGGGTTTCGGCGGCGCCGTGCACGCGGCCGAAGCTCATCATGATGTCGGCGAGTTCCACCGCCGATTTGTGCTCTTCCCTGTTCGGCTCCGCGTTCGGTCCCGCCCTCGGCGCCGCCGGCTTGGGGGTTTCGTCGTCGGCGCTCCAGTCGAGGACGGAGGGGGCGGCGCCGGACTCGGGTGCCGGGCGCGCGCCGCTGCCGGCGACGGGCGTCGATGCCGCACCGGCGGCCGGTGCCGGGGTGAAGGTCGCGCCGCGCCGGCGCCGCACCCATAGCCATCCGGCCAGCAGCAGGGCGAGCGCCGTCAGCGCGCCAGGCAGGTAGGGGGTGGCACTTTCCGTCGGCGTGGTTGAGGCGGGGGGCGGTACCGGCGAGGGGGCGGCGGGGCGGGGCGGGGCGGCGCCCGCCGCAGCGGCTGCCGGTGCCGAAGCGGCCGAAGCGCCGGGAGCGATGGCGGGGGAGGCATGGGTGGCGGCGATGCGACGTTCGAGCTCGCTGCGGGCTTCCTCGAGATCGCGGATGCGGTCGAACAGCTCCCTTTCGACGGCGATGCTGCGCTCGATCGCGGCGGCGAGTTCGCGGGCGCGCGCGTCGGTAGCGGCGGTCACGGCGGTGCCGCTTGTGCTCCCGGGCGCTGCGGAGGCCGCCGGAGCAGCTGGCAGGAGCAGGGCCGCGGCGAGCGTGAGGGCGGGCGTGATCCGTCTGTTGTTCATGTTCCGCGCGTCCGGCGGCAGGTTGGTCGGTGCACGGCTTGTATCAGACTCTCATGCGCGATTCCAGGGACTATGCCGCAATTCCGCCGCAGGGTGAATGTTTCCGCTGCGCCCACGGTGGGCGGACGGCGGGCGTGCGGCCGGCGCCTCCGGGGAAATCGGTTAAGATCCGGTTTCGATACGCAGCCGTACGTTTCGCCGACCATGCCGCTTCCCGTCCCCGCTCTGCCCCGGCGTCCGATTCACCGCCGGAACATCGAAATCCAAGGTTTCCAGCGCGCCGACGGCCTGCTCGAACTCGATGCCTCGATCACCGACGTCAAGGGCATCGACTACCAGCTCGGGTCCGGGCTGCGGCCAGCGGGAGAGCCCGTTCACCTGATGCGGATCAGGGTCACGCTCGACGAGGAGTTCAACATCGTCGACGCCGTCGCCTGTTCGGACGGCGTGCCCTACCCGGGCCAGTGCGACACCATCGGGCCGGTCTACCGCAAGCTCGTCGGCCTCAACCTGGTGCGCGGCTTCCGTCGCACGGTGGGGGAAATGTTCGCCGACGTGCGCGGCTGCACCCACCTCACCGAAATGCTGCTGTCCCTGCCCACGGCGGCGATCCAGACCGCCGCCTCGTTCCGCAGCGACAGCGAGGACACCGCCGGCAGGCCCTTCCAGATCGACCGCTGCCATGCGCTCGAGAGCTCGGCCGAGGCTGTGCGGCTGTACTACCCGAAGTGGTATCGGGGCGCGCGAAGCGAAGTCTGAGCGGCGGATCGGTTCCGCGGTGCACTGCGCAAAACCGGTTATAATTATGGAGTCTTGCGGTCGACGCGCAGCTTTGCGCGCGCCGGGGATCGGGTCCGTCTACCTGGATCCGGCGCGGAGGGCCGCGCTCGAGGGAGACAGCGCCCGACGTGGAGTGCAAGCTCCGAAGCATGCCATCAACCTGTTCGCGACGGGCTGCCTCGTCGTGACTTCGATCGAAGGGCAACCATGAAGATTCATGAGTATCAGGCAAAAGAACTACTGAGGAAGTACGGCGTCGTGACGCCGCGCGGTTTCCACACCGTGTCGGTCGATGGTGCGGTGAAGGCCGCCGAGGAACTGGGCGGCAAGATCTGGGTCGTGAAGGCGCAGATCCACGCCGGCGGCCGCGGCAAGGGCGGTGGCGTCAAGCTCGCGCGCTCGCTCGACGAAGTCCGCCAGCACGCCAGCGACATCCTCGGCATGCAGCTGATCACGCACCAGACCGGGCCCGAAGGCCAGAAGGTGCGCAACCTGCTGATCGAGGAAGGCGCCGACATCCAGAAGGAATACTACGTTGCCGCGCTGACCGACCGTGCCACGCAGAAGGTCGCGATCATGGCCTCCTCCGAAGGCGGCATGGACATCGAGGAAGTCGCGCACAGCACGCCGGAGAAGATCCTCAAGGAATTCGTCGATCCGCTCGTCGGCCTCACCGACGCCCAGGCCGAGAACCTCGCCCGCGGCATCGGCGTGCCCGAGGCCTCGGTCGCCAAGGCGGTCGATACGCTCAAGCGCCTGTACACCTGCTACATGGAAACCGACGCCTCGCTGGCGGAAATCAACCCGCTGATCCTCGAAGGCAACGGCAACATCAAGGCCCTCGACGCCAAGTTCAACTTCGACTCCAACGCCCTCTACCGTCACCCGGAAATCGTCGATTTCCGTGACTTCGACGAAGAAGACGCGGACGAGATCGAAGCGTCGAAGTTCGACCTCGCCTACATCAGCCTCGACGGCAACATCGGCTGCCTGGTAAACGGCGCCGGTCTGGCGATGGCCACCATGGACACGATCAAGCTGTTCGGCGCCGAGCCGGCCAACTTCCTCGACGTCGGCGGCGGCGCCACCACCGAGAAGGTCACCGAAGCCTTCAAGATCATGCTCAAGAACCCCAAGGTCAAGGGCATCCTGGTCAACATCTTCGGCGGCATCATGCGCTGCGACACCATCGCCACCGGCGTCGTCGCCGCGGCCAAGGAAGTGAACCTCTCCGTCCCGCTCGTGGTGCGCATGAAGGGCACCAATGAAGACCTCGGCAAGAAGATCCTCGCCGACTCGGGCCTGCCGATCATCGCTGCCGACACCATGGCGGAAGCCGCGACCAAGATCGTCGCTGCGGTCAAGTAAGGAGAGCTTCGAATGTCCATCCTGATCAACAAAGACACCAAAGTCATCACCCAGGGCATCACCGGCAAGACCGGCCAGTTCCACACCGAGAAGTGCCAGGAGTACGCCAACGGCAAGAACTGCTTCGTCGCCGGGGTGAACCCGAAGAAGGCCGGCGAGAAGATCTTCGACATCCCGATCTACGCTTCGGTGAAGGAAGCCGCGGCCGAGACCGGCGCCACCGTGTCGGTGATCTACGTGCCGCCCGCGGGCGCCGCCGACGCCATCTGGGAAGCCTGCGAGGCCGACCTCGACCTGGCGATCTGCATCACCGAAGGCATCCCGGTGCGCGACATGCTGGTCGTGCGCAACAAGATGAAGCAGAAGGTTGCCAAGGGCGGCAAGGAAACCCTGCTGCTCGGCCCCAACTGCCCAGGCCTGATCACGCCCGACGAGATCAAGATCGGCATCATGCCCGGCCACATCCACCGCAAGGGCCGCATCGGCGTCGTGTCGCGCTCCGGCACGCTGACCTATGAAGCGGTCGCCCAGCTCACCGAGATCGGTCTCGGCCAGTCGTCCGCGGTCGGTATCGGCGGCGACCCGATCAACGGCCTCAAGCACATCGACGTGATGCGCATGTTCAACGACGATCCGGACACCGACGCGGTGATCATGATCGGCGAGATCGGCGGTCCGGACGAAGCCGAAGCCGCACAGTGGTGCAAGGCCAACATGAAGAAGCCGATCGTCGGCTTCATCGCCGGCGTCACCGCGCCCGCGGGCAAGCGCATGGGCCACGCCGGTGCGCTGATCTCGGGCGGTGCCGATACCGCCGACGCCAAGCTCGCGATCATGGAAGAGTGCGGCTTCACGGTCACGCGCAACCCCTCCGAGATGGCCAAGCTGCTGAAGGCGATGCTGTAAGCGTCGTTTCTTCCGCGGCATCGAAAAGCGCCGGCCGGTCCGGCGCTTTTTCGTCCACGGGGCGTCGGCGGGCGCGTAGAATCGGCCTTCCACCGCGCCGCGCAGCCACCTCACGGGTAAAGCACTATGCCGAAGTTGATCCTCAGCATGGACGGCCTCGTTCTCAAGGAGCTTGTGCTCGCCAAAGAGCGCACGACGATCGGCCGCAAGCCCGACAACGACATCCAGATCGACAACCTCGCCATCAGCGGCCAGCACGCCGTCATCACCTGCATTCTCGGTGATGCGTTCCTCGAGGACCGGAACAGCACCAACGGCACCTACCTGAACGGCCAGTCGGTGAAGAAGCAGGTGCTGCAGAACAACGACGTGATCGAACTGGGCAAGTACCGGCTGAAGTTCATCGCCGACGGTGCCGCGCCCGGTGCCGCCGCCGAGGTCGTCGATGCCGCCGCGCTCAAGCCTTTCGAGATCTCCGCTACGATCCCCGATGCCGCCCCGGCCGCCGGCCCCGGCGCCGGACGCATCGGCGTGATCCAGATCCTGAACGGCGCCGGTGCCGGCCGCGAGCTGCCGTTGACGAAGCCGCTCACCACGCTCGGCAAGCCCGGTCGGCAGGTCGCGGTGATCACGCGCCGGCCGCGCGGCTACTTCATCACCCATGTCGAAGGGGCGTCCTTCCCCCTCGTCAATGGCCGGGCACTCGACGCCCGCCCTCACCCGCTCGGCGAGCACGACATCGTCGAGCTCGCGGGGGTGAAGATGGAATTCTTTTTCCGCTCCTGAGGACCGCGCAGCGTGAATTCCTGCCTACCCCGGTCTGCCCGTGCGGTGGCACCCTGCAAAAATGCGCGGCGGACATCCCCGCGGCGCCGTCGCAGCCGGAGCTGCGACCGGGAAAGGCGATGAAACTTACGGTACTCGGCTGCAGCGGTGGCATCGGCGATCGGCACGCGCGCACCACCTCCCTCCTTGCCGATGACGACATCCTGATCGATTGCGGGACGGGGGTGGGCGATCTGCCGCTCGCGGCCCTGCTGCGCATCGGCCATGTCTTCGTCACCCACGCTCACCTCGACCACATCGCCTGCCTGCCCCTGCTGATCGAGGCGGTGGGCGAGCTGCGCGCGCGGCCGCTGACCGTGCATGCCACGCCGGAGACGATCGCGATCCTGCGCGCGCATATCTTCAACTGGCACATCTGGCCCGATTTTTCGGCCCTTCCCGATCGCGCCGCACCCTATCTGCGCTTTGCCCCGATCGCCGAAGGGGAGGGGCGCGACCTGGGCGGGCGGACGATCACCGCCCTGCCGGTCCGCCATACCGTGCCGGCGGTCGGCTACCGCCTCGACAGTGGTGCCGGGCAACTGGTGTTTTCCGGCGACACCGCGTACTGCGCGGAACTGGTCGCTGCGATCAACGCCTGTCCGGCCCTGCGCCACCTGATCATCGAGGCCGCCTTTCCCGACGAGCAACGGGACCTGGCGGCGGCCTCCCGCCACCTGTGCCCGAGCCTGTTGCAGACCTTGCTGGCCGAACTCACCGTCAGCCCGGAAATCCACGTCAGCCACCTGAAGCCCGGCGGTGCCGCGCGCATCATGGCGCAGATCGGCGCCGGGGGCGGGCGGTTGCGGCCGCGGCAGCTGCGGCAGGGACAGGTGCTCGAATTCTGACCCGCGTCGCGGGCGCGCCGCCCCGCCATCTTGCAAGCGAAACCACCGACAATGAGCGATCTCTCCCTTTCCGAGCAGCAGCCGGATTCCAGCGCCGTCGGGCGCCGGCTGGCGTTTTTCAAGGGGCTCCAGGCCCTCACCCAGCGCATCCAGGCGAGCGCCGATGTCGATGCGCTCGTGCTCGAACTGGCACCGCAGCTGTGCGCGCTGTTCGGTGCCGAGCGGCTCAGCATCTACGCCGTGGAGGACGGCGGCGGCTCGATCGCCACGCTGGTCAAGACCGGGCTGCAGGGCGTGCGGAGCCTGCGCCTGGCGCTCGACGAAAACAGCATCGCCGGCTACGCCGCCCGGTGTGGCGAACTGCTCAACATCGGCGACGCCTATGACGAGGCCGAGCTGCGCGGGATCTCGCCGAAGCTGCGCTTCTGTAAGGAAGTCGACGCCGGCAGCGGCTTCCGTTCGCGCCAGATGCTGGTGGCTCCGCTCCGCGACTCCGGTGCCGGCCGTATCCTGGGCGTGATCCAGTTCATCAACACGCGCAGCGGCCAGCCCTTCCCGAAGATCGCGGAGGAGGGGGCGCTCGTCCTCGCGCAGACGCTCGGCGCCGCCTTCCGCGACCGCCGCGGCAAGGCGGCGCGGCTGCGCTCGCGTTTCGACGCGCTGGTCGCCGACGGGCACATCACCGCGGCCGAGCTGATCGAGGCGGCACGCGAGGCGCGCGCCCGCGGGTGCTCGACTGAGGCGGTGCTGACCGACGCCCTCGGCCTGTCGCTGGCCGCGCTCGGCGAGGCTGCGGCGCGTTTTTCCGGCGTCCCCTACCAGCCTTTCCGCGACAACCACGTCAAACCAATCGACTTGCTGCGTAACATCAAGCGCGAATACGTCGAGCAAAGCCTGTGGCTGCCCTACGAGGAAACGGGCGAAGGGATCGTGATCCTGTGTGTCGATCCGGAGCAGATCCGCAACTCGGGCATCGCCCAGAACGTGTTCGTGAACAAGCGCCTGATTTTTCGCGTCACCACCGTGCGCGAATTCGAGCGCACCGTCGCCCAGTATTTCGGCGAGCAGCTCGACGACGCCCCGGTGTCCGAGCTGCTCTCCGGCCTCGACGAAGGCGAGGACGAAGGCGGCACGCTGCGCGACGACGTCACCGCCGCGGCCGACAACGAACTGGTCAAGCTGGTCAACAAGATCATCGTCGAAGCCCACCGCCAAGGCGCTTCCGACATCCATATCGAGCCGCGCCCGGGGCGCGAGAAGACCCTGGTCCGTTTCCGCAAGGACGGTTCGCTGGTGCCCTACATCGAAGTGCCGGCGAGCTACCGCAGCGCGCTCGTCACCCGCATCAAGATCATGTGCGACCTCGACATCTCGGAGCGCCGCCGGCCGCAGGATGGCAAGATCCGCTTCCGCAAGTTCGCCCCCCTCGACATCGAGCTGCGGGTGGCGACCCTGCCCACCCAGGGCGGCATGGAAGACGTGGTGATGCGCCTGCTCGCCGGCAGCGAGCCGATTCCGCTCGACCGCCTCGGCCTGCTGCCGTTCAACCTCGAGCGCCTGCAGGCCTTGATCGCCCGCCCCTACGGCATCTTCTTCGTGTGCGGCCCCACCGGCTCGGGCAAGACCACCACGCTGCATTCGGTCCTGCGCCACATCAACACTCCCGACACCAAGATCTGGACGGTCGAGGATCCGGTCGAAATCACCCAGAAGGGTCTGCGCCAGGTGCAGGTCAACCGCAAGGTCGGGATCGACTTCGCCACCATGATGCGCGCCTTCCTCCGTGCCGACCCGGACGTCATCATGGTCGGCGAGATGCGTGACCGCGAAACGGTGGCGGTCGGCATCGAAGCCTCGCTGACCGGTCACCTCGTGCTGTCTACGCTGCATACCAACAGCGCGCCCGAGTCGGTCGTGCGCCTGCTCGACATGGGCATGGACCCGTTCAACTTCGCCGACGCCCTGATCGGCGTGCTCGCCCAGCGTCTGGCCAAACGCCTGTGCCTGAAGTGCCGCGAGGCTTACCACCCCGGCGCGGACGAACTCCAGCGCCTGCTCGAGGAATATTGCGAGGACCTGCAGCGCACGCCGGATTTCCGCGTCGCTCCGGATGCCGCCCGCGACCGCATCGTCGCGCGCTGGCGTGCCGAAGCCGCCGACCGGGACGGCCGGTTTACGCTCTACCGCGCGGTCGGCTGCGAGCACTGCACCCAGGGCTACAAGGGGCGCGTCGGCCTGCACGAGCTGATGCCCGGCTCGGATGCGATCAAGCGCCTGATCCAGGAGCGTGGCCGGGTCGACCAGATTCTCGGCCAGGCGCTCGCCGAAGGCATGCGCACGCTGCGCCAGGATGGCATCGAAAAAGTGCTCGCCGGCATCACCGACATGCACCAGGTGCGCAAGGTCTGCATGCGCTGAAGCGGGCGCTGGCGGGGGCGGGCGGTTAGAATCCGGGCCTGCCCCTTCCTCGGAGACCGTCCATGTTCCGCATCGCCCCCAGCCTGTTGTCCGCCGATTTCGCCCGCCTCGGTGACGAGGTCGCGCGCGTGATCGCCTCCGGCGCCGACTGGATCCACTTCGACGTGATGGACAACCACTACGTGCCCAACCTCACCATCGGCCCGCTGGTGTGCGAGGCGATCCGTCCCCACACCACGGCGCCGATCGACGTGCACCTGATGGTGAAGCCGGTCGATCGCATCATTCCCGACTTCGCCCGTGCCGGTGCCGACATCATCACCTTCCACCCCGAAGCTTCCGAGCACATCGACCGCAGTCTCGGGCTGATCCGTGACGCCGGCTGCCAGGCCGGGCTGGTGTTCAATCCCGCCACGCCGCTGCACCACATGGACCACGTCATGGACCGGCTCGACGTGGTGCTGCTGATGAGCGTCAATCCCGGCTTCGGCGGCCAGGCCTTCATTCCCGAAACGCTCGACAAGCTGCGCGCGGTGCGCGCCCGGCTCGACGCCTACGAGGCCAGGAGCGGACGCCGCATCCTGCTCGAGATCGATGGCGGAGTGAAGATCGACAACATCGCCGACATCGCCCGCGCCGGCGCCGACACCTTCGTTGCCGGCTCGGCAGTGTTCGGTGCCGGCCGTGACAGCGACCCCAACCGCTACGACTCGGTGATCGCCGCGCTGCGCGCCGAGCTGGCGAAGGTGGCGGCATGAGCACGGCGAGACCCCGCTTCGCGCCGCGCGCGGTGCTGTTCGACCTCGACGGCACCTTGCTCGACACCATCGCCGACCTCGCCGAAGCGGCCAACCGCATGCTCGCCGAACTGGGGCGGCCGCCGCGCCCGCAGGACGAGATCCACCGCTTCGTCGGCAAAGGCATCCCCAACCTCGTGCACCGCTGCCTGACCGAAGGCAGCGCCGCGAGCGAAGCCGAGATCGCCGCCGCGGTGCCGGTGTTTCGCCGCCATTACACCGTCGTCAATGGCGTCCACGCCCGCCTCTACCCGGGCGTGGACGCCACCCTGCAGGCGATGCGCGCACGCGGCCTGCGCCTCGCGGTGGTCACCAACAAGGCCGCAGCCTTCACCTTGCCGCTGCTCGAGCGCACCGGCATCGCCGGCTACTTCGACACCGTGGTCAGCGGCGACACCCTGGCGGTGAAAAAGCCCGATCCGGCCGTGCTCCACCTCGCCTGCGCGCGCCTCGGCGTGAGTGCCGGGCAGGCGCTGATGATCGGCGATTCGGCCAACGACGCGCTTGCCGCGCAGGGTGCGGGGATGCCGGTGCTGCTCGTCACCTACGGCTACAGCGAGGGCATGCCGGTGGACACCATCGAATGCGATGGGCTACTATCGAGCGCGCTGCAGGCACTCGATTACATCGATCCGGCATAAAGGCTCGGCCGCGTCCAGGCCTGCCCCGCGGCAGCACCGGCATCCTCCCTCCACCTCCACGACTCGACGACATCGTGACGCTCGCATCCAGGCTTAGGCCCGCCCCCGCCACTCCGCTCTCCGTCCAGCCCCGCTGGCGCGGCGGCTGGCGTTGGCCTTTGGGCCACTGAACGCGAAACCTTCTCGCGGGGCCGCAGCGCGCCTCATGGACCCGATCCGCTGAGGCCGGCTTTCCGGCACATTCCCGCACCCGCCGCACCGTCCGACGTCCATCCTGCAGAAGTGGAGCACTCATGCTCGAACACGAATTCAACGCCCTCGCCGCCGAGGGCTACAACCGCATCCCGGTCACCCTCGAGACTTTCGCCGACCTCGACACGCCGCTGTCGATCTACCTGAAGCTCGCCAACGAGCCCTATACCTACCTGCTCGAGTCGGTCCAGGGCGGCGAGCGCTTCGGGCGCTATTCCTTCATCGGCCTGTCCTCGCCGACCCGGATCGAGGTCTATGGCCGCTCCGCGCTGCTGCTCACCGGCAACCGCCTGGTCGAGCGCCGCGACTACGGCGATCCGCTCAACTTCGTCGCCGAGTTCATGAACCGCATCAAGGTGCCGCCGCGCGAGCACCTGCCACGCTTCGCCGGCGGCCTGGTCGGCTGCTTCGGCTACGACACCGTGCGCTACATCGAGCCCCGCCTGGCGAAGACCGACAAGCCCGACCCCCTCGGCACCCCCGACATCCTGCTGCTGCTGTCCGAAGAAGTGGCGATCGTCGACAACCTCAGCGGCAAGCTCACCCTCGTCGTCTATGCCGAGCCCGAAGTGCCCGGTGCCTGGAAGCGTGCCCACAAGCGCCTGCGCGAGCTCCTCGCCCGCCTGCGGGCTCCGGTGCAGATCCCCGAAGATGGGTGCGCGCCGTCCGCGCCCGCCGAGTCCAGCTTCGGCGAGGACGCCTTCAAGGACGCGGTGCGCCGCGCCAAGCAGTACATCGTCGACGGCGACGTCATGCAGGTCGTGCTTTCGCAGCGCATGAGCAAGCCCTTCAGCGCCAGCCCGATGGCGCTCTACCGCGCGATCCGCTCGCTCAACCCGTCGCCCTACATGTTCTATTTCAACTTCGAGGACTTCCACGTCGTCGGCGCTTCGCCCGAAATCCTCACCCGGCTCGAGGACGAGGTCGTCACCGTGCGCCCGATCGCCGGCACCCGCACGCGCGGTGCCACCGTGGCCGAAGACCTCGCGCTCGAAGCGGATCTGCTCGCCGACGAGAAGGAGCGCGCCGAGCACCTGCAGCTGCTCGACCTCGGCCGCAACGACGCCGGGCGGGTGTCCGAGACCGGCACGGTGAAGGTCACCGAGCAGTTCTCCATCGAGCGCTACTCGCACGTCATGCACATCGTCTCCAACGTCGAAGGGCGCCTGAAGGAAGGTCTCAACGCGCTCGCCGTGCTGCGCGCCACCTTCCCCGCGGGCACGGTGTCGGGGGCGCCCAAGGTGCGGGCGATGGAGATCATCGACGAGCTCGAACCGGTCAAGCGCGGAATCTATGCCGGCGCGGTCGGTTACCTCGGCTTCCATGGCGACATGGATCTAGCGATCGCGATCCGCACTGCGGTGCTCAAGGACGGTCACATCCACGTCCAGGCCGGCGCCGGCATCGTCGCCGACTCCGACCCCGACTCGGAATGGCAGGAAACCCGCAACAAGGCGCGCGCCATGCTGCGCGCCGCCGAGATGGCCGAAGGCGGGCTCGACACCCGGGCCTGAGGCCCGGTCCGTGCCTTGCCGCGGCGCGCCTCCATCGACGTCCATACTGACGGCACCGGCTCGCGCCCGGTGCGTGCGAAGGGAACCAACATGCTGCTGATGATCGATAACTACGATTGAGGTCTACTGGCGTCTATCAACCTCCATGGAACAACTCTAAGTCTATGTTTTTAAAGGGTTGATCGTCCATCGAGCGATTCTGAAAGCTGGACAAATCCAGTGCTCATGTGTGTAATGGAGTGTGTAACGGGCCAAACTGGAGGCGTTATACACATGGCACTCACAGCACTCAATCTTCTCTCGGCGCGCAAAGTGGAAACGGCGCAGCCCAGGCCCAAGGTGTACCAACTCCGGGACGGAGGCAGCCTCTTTTTGCGCGTTCAGCCCAACGGCTCCAAGCTCTGGTGGTACCGCTACCGGCTGGGCGGCGCTGAACAGGTGTACTCAATCGGGGTGTACCCAAAGGTCACGCTGGAGGCAGCCCGTGCGGAACGGGACCGGGCAAAGGCGTTGGTCAAGAAGGGCCTCGACCCCATCGTGGAGAAAAAGGCGGCGATCGCCCTCCAGGCCGACACATACGAACGCACGTTCGAGACCGTTGCTCGGGAGTGGATCGTCAGCAATGCTCACTGGAGCGAGTACTACACCAACCAGGTCACCAGCTACCTTGAGAAGGATGTTTCCCCCCGGATTGGCAAGTTGCCGATCAGCAGCATCAGGGCTCCACATCTGCGCCCCATCATCAAGGATGTGGCGGCTCGTGGCGCGAAGACTGTGGCGATCCTCATCCGCCAGTGGTGTGGGCAAATCTTCAGTTATGCGGCTGCCCAAGGTCTCTGCGAATACGATCCTGCCGCCTTGCTCAAGGGACTGGTCAAGCGCCCTCAGGTCCGCCACAACCCTCCGTTGACATGGGCAGAGATCCCGGACTTTCTCAATCGTGTGGACAACGAAGGGGGTTACCAGACGACAGTCCTCGCCCTCAAGCTGATGGCTTTGACCTACGTGCGCACCGTAGAACTGCGCAAGGCCTCCTGGGAAGAGTTCGACCTGGACAACGCCATGTGGTCGATTCCGTCCGAGCGCATGAAGATGCGACGCCCCCATCTGGTTCCCCTGTCACGGCAGGCGGTGGCCGCTCTTAGGGAACTACATGCTCTAACTGGCGGCGGCAAAGTATTGTTCCCGAGCTACAGAAAGCCGGGACAAGTGATGTCGGCAACGACGCTCAATCAAGCACTCAAGCGCATGGGTTATGGCGGACGGTTTTCGTCCCATGGCTTCCGCTCGACCGCAACGACGATCCTTGGACTGTTGGGATATCCGGAGAAGCGGGTCGATCTTCAACTCGCTCATTCCAAAAAGAGCAAGGACTCATCGCGCGCGCCCTACGATCACACGAAGTTTGTGGAGTCCCGCAAGGTAATCATGCAGGACTGGGCTGACATCCTTGACTCATTGCAGGCAGGGAAACCCGTTGAAGGGGTCACGAAGGCGTTTGGCCCCATGTCGAAGCGTAGAACGGCGCTGCTCCGTGTCATAGAGCGCGAGTGATGTCTGCTGCTTGGCGAGTGGAATGCCTAATGCACGTGTAGCACCTTGAACTGAAGACGCAGAACGAGGACATTGGCACTCGACTAGGTTGGAGCATTCTTGGCGACCTGCAGTGCTCTGCGCTCGAACCGCTCTGAAACAACGTCGGCTTGTCCGCAGGGCCGCTGCAGGTGGGTCACGATCTCGTAGGGTCCGTCAGACAGCGGCCGTGTGTGAATGCCCCATCCCTGCGCATGCTCAATGCGCGATTGCGCGGATACCCCGACGCCGTAGCCGGCAGCGACCCATAGCGCGATCATCTCGAAGGAAGAGACACGCTGAATGTTCTGTTGACTCACCGCGGGAAGAGAAGGCAGCCGCTGATCCAGCAAAGGGCAATTCTCTGCAGGCCAGCGAAAGACGGAGTAGTCCAACAGTTCGGCGATCGTGAGCTTCGCCTGGTCAAGTAAGGGAAAGCGCAACGGCATGGCGACGGCCATGTTCTCGGTCCATAGAGGTTGGCTTTTCAGCGACGGATCGCTCGATCCTTCAAGCGTCATGCCCGCGTCGTAGCGGCCTTCCCGAAGTCCCGCAATCAAATCATCGGCTGTGACCTCATGAAACGAAATGGTGACTTCCGGCTCTTCCGCACGCTGCAACGCAAGCAATGCCGAAAGATGCGATGACGGTACGCCAGGCGCTATGGCAAGCCTGAAATTGGAAAAGGAAAACTGGCTGGTGGCGTCGTGCATGAGAGCCCCCACAAAGCGATCGGATCAAAAAGGCGAGCCACCATGATAGCCAAAAGAGATATCTTTAACGTGGTTAAATTCGGTCGATTGATCGACGCTTCTGGTGATGCAGAAGCGCAGCGTTCAACCGGGCCGCCCCCCTGGCACAACCACCTATGAAGCCGAGCCGGCACTGGCCTTCGGCCAAGCGGTGCGTGCTGCCCGCTTGGCGCAGGGAGTCGCTCAGGATGAATTCGCGTCCATGGCTGGTATAGCTCGCTCGCATATGGGCAAGATCGAGCGTGGGGAGCACATGCCCACGCTCGCATTGATACTGAAAATCTCCGCTGCCCTCAGCATAAGTGCGGCAGAGCTGATGAGTGCAACGGAACGCAATCTTCGTGCCGATGCCCAATCTTAAGTGGTGCGGTCCGTTGCGTCAGTCGCTCGAAGGGTCCCGGAGGCGGTCGATAAATCGCACCAGCGAAGCCGATGAGTTGCTGCTTTCGAGTCGAAGCAGGTAGGTGGTGATCACGGCTGTATCCAGCGCCAATGGACGGATCACCACGTCCGGTCGCTGGCTGACCGGAATCTTGGTCGCCGTCATGAAGCCCACGCCGTAGCCGGCACCGACCAAGGTGAGCATCATGTCCAGCGAGGAAACCTCCTCAACGACATTCAGTTTGTGTTCCTGGGTCTGCAGGAGGCGCGCCAACTCGCGGCAGTAGCCTTCGCACACCTGGGGATCGCACAGGACAAGAGGATGCCCCCGGAGTTCATGGAGTGGAACCTCCTTGTGGACGAGCAGTGCGTGCCGGGCTGGCAAGGCGACCACCAGCGGGTCCTGCCAGATAGGTTCGGCGACGATGCCATCACCGACGTCGGCGGTATGAGCGAATCCGATGCAGAAGTCGCCCGAGCGCAGGCCGCGCAACTGCTCGGCCAAAGGCACTTCGGACATCCGTATCTCGATCTCGGGTTCTTCGGCACGGCAACGGGCTAGAAACGCCGACAGCCGGGGATCGAGCGCGCCGTCGGATACGGCGATGCGCAGGCTGCCTCGCAAGCCCGCCGCGACAGCCTTGACGTTCTCGCGGGCCTGCTCCAGGACGGTGAATAGCCGGCGAGTGTCCTGCAGGAACACGGCACCCGCAGCGGTCAGTCGGGTGCCCCGGCGGTCCCGGTCGAAGAGCACAGCGCCTAACTCGTCCTCAAGCTCCTTGATGGCGCGGGACAGAGGAGGTTGCTCAATGTGAAGACGCTCAGCCGCCCGTGTGAAATGAAGCTCTTCGGCCAAAACGATAAAGCAACGCAGATGCCGCAGTTCCATGAGCAATGTTCCTATACAGGCGCTGACGACCTCCTTCTGTTTGCTCCACGCTATGCGCGTTGAAAACCTCTTTTAAGCGATGTTTTTTCATGTGTTCTTGAGCATGAGATGTAGGCGTTCAACTTTTCCAAACGAGAGATCGGGCTGTGTTTGACCGAGCATTCAAGAGCCCTGTTTATCTACGGCGCTAAGGGTCAATCTTTACAATGTCCCCAATGTCTTGTACGTATGCAAGTGCATAGGCCATCTCTCCAGAGGTTTGCGTATGCAAAAACATCAATGGCTGTCCTCGTGTTATCTCGTCACCTAAGTGCACCTGCAATTGAATCCCTGCGGCTGGACTCTCAGGCGCACCGGCCAATTTGGCTAAACGAGAAAGCTTACGGTTGTCGATGTGTACTGCTCGGCCTGAAGTGGTTGCCAGAAGCGGTTCGACATAGAGAGCTTGGGGCGGCTCACGAAATCCCCCCTGTGCCGCGCAGATTCTCTGAAATTTTTCCCACGCGCGGCCACTGCTGATCGTCTCATGAGCCAACCGAAATCCCTCCCCTTCTTTGGCGACGCCGCCAAGCTCAAGCACCGCACCCGCCACCAACGCCACGCGGTCACATAGGTCTTGCGGCGCATCCGCCTCGTTGCGCAACACGGCCAACACGTCGCGCGCCTCCAACGCCGGGCCGATACCTCTTCCGACAGGTTGATTCCCGTCTGTAAACAGGCAACGCAATACAAGGCCAAATGACGCGGCGACTTCTGAAAGGTGATGCGCAAGGTGCTCGGCAGTTTCCCGGCTGCGGACTTTTGCGGTTGGCCCAACCGGAATATCGATCACGATGTGGGTCGCCCCTGCCGCAATCTTCTTGGATAACACCGAGGCAATCAGTTGTCCTTGGGTGTCAATATCCAGTTCACGCTCAATACGCACGAAGATGTCGTCCGCAGGGCTCAGGTGCATCGCGCCGCCCCACGCCACGCATCCACCCTCTTTCTCCACGACCTTTCTGAGCGTATCCAGGTCCAGGTCTACAGGAGCCAGCGTTTCCATGGTGTCCGCCGTGCCAGCGGGAGAGGTGATGGCGCGTGATGAGGTCTTGGGCATCACCAATCCATTGGCTGCGGCGATGGCAACCACCAACGGCGTGGTGCGATTTCCCGGTAATCCGCCCACACAATGCTTGTCCACAACAATCTGAGCCTGCCATTGCAGGCGATCTCCGACATCGACCATCGCACGGGTGAGATGGATGGTCTCTTGCATATCCAGAGGCAGTACCGCCGTTGCGGTCAGGAAGGCCGAAAGTGCGACATCGGTATAGCGACCATCGACCACATCACGGACGATCGCCTGCAACTCCGTCGTTTGCAGTCGGTGGCCGTGAATTCGCGCACGCACGGCCGACAACGATTCGAGCATTGGCGGATGCCGAACCTGCACAAAATCGCCCTCATGGATGTCCAGGGCATCCCAGGCGGCCTCGGACAGAGCGATCTGTCCGGCTTTGAGCAGATCGCTGTCGATTTGGTACAGCAGCGCTTGCACAGTTCGGTCGCCGGCGATGATCAGTACCTGTGACCGCGGTGCCAGCCCTTCGGCACGGCAGACATGGCAGTCGGTCCGCATCAAGACGACGGGTTGATGCTGGGCATGCAGTCGCATGCGCAATGCTTGCAAGGCGGGTGTCTGGGGCGTGATGCGGGCACTCACAGGGCGAACTCCTGGTTTTGCATGGGCACCGATGCGTGCCAATTGAGTTCGCGCTGGATACGTTCGCGCAGCGCCTCAGAGGCATCAGATTCACCGTGAACAATGAACACTCTTTCCGGCGCCTTGGTAAAGCCGCGCAGCCATCGCATCAGCTCATCGCTGTCGGCATGAGCCGACAACATCGCAAGCTCGGCGACCTCTGCCTTGATCGGCATCCAGCGTCCATGGATCTTGACTTCGCGAGCGCCCTCAAGCAGCTTGCGCCCGCGCGTACCTGCTGCTTGGAATCCAGAGAACAGCAGCGTGTTCTGATGGCTACCGCCAAACGCTTCTATGTGATGCAGCACGCGGCCGCCGGTGGCCATGCCGCTGGCGGAAATAATCACCTTGGGGTATCGATTCGCCGATAGCGCCTTGGACTCTTCAACGTCGCGCACGTATGTGACTTCTGAGAATGCCGTCTCGAAATCGTGTTGAGCGAGCTTGTGGTCGTCGGCATGGCGGTGCAGCAGCGCAGTTGCGCTGGTGGCCATGGGACTGTCCAGATAGACGGGCACGTTGCGGAGCCGACCGCGCTGTCGCAACAGCCATAGGTCATAGATCAACGACTGCGCGCGTCCTACGGCAAAAGCGGGAATCACTACGGTGCCTCCGCGGCGAGTCGTACGCTCGATGATGTCGCCTAGCGCTTCGACGGCATCGGAACGGTCATGATGACGATTGCCATAGGTGGACTCGATGATGATGTAGTCCGCTTCCGTGACGGGTTCAGGATCAGGCATGACCGCATCGTCATAGCGGCCCAGGTCGCCGGAGAACACCAAACGCTTGCCGCCGATGTCGATCTGCGCCGTCGCCGCTCCAAGAATGTGGCCGGCCCTGCGTAGAACCAGGCGTGCACCGCCCGGCAATACCGTCTCCTGATGCAGTGGCACGGGCTTGAACTGCAAGAGCGTGCGTTCGGCATCTCGGACCCGATACAGGGCAAGGGCTGGCTTGTGCTTGGAAAATCCCTTCCGGTTGGCGAACTCGGCATCCTTCTCCTGCAACCAAGCACTGTCGAGCAGGATGAGTTCGGCGACGTCCCGTGTGGCTGGCGTCGAGAAAATCTTCCCGCGGAACCCGTTCAGCACCAATCGGGGGAGATATCCACAATGATCCAGGTGCGCGTGCGTCAGTACAACCGCATCGATGTCCTTGGACTCAACGACAAGATGCTGCCAGTTCAGCTCGCGCAGGTTCTTCAGTCCTTGGAAAAGTCCGCAGTCGATCAGGATGCGGGTACTGCCATATGTGATCAGGTGTTTGGAGCCGGTGACGGTACCGGCACCGCCCAGGCTGGTCAGTGAGAGCATGAAGTTGTCTCCTCGCTTGTTGGTGGGTTGTGAAATCAGGAGCTGGCGCGGTCACTGCGGACCGTGTCAGAACCACTTGAAATTCACGCGTCGGTCGCGGCAGCAGCAGCCTGCGAACTGTTCCAGCCGGTCACTTGCGCAGCGGCATAGATGGCATCCACCCAGGTGCATCGATTGGCGATCAGCATTCCAGCCACATCGAGGGTGCCGCCGTGGTTGATGTAGCCCAAAGCCCGCGTCTTCGAAGGGCCGCTGTCAATGCGGCGAAGCACGCCCAGCATCGGCTCAGGGCGGGTATGGCTTATCAACACGCGCGGCAGGTGAGGCGGGAAGAGCGCTTGCAGGGATTCGTCACCGAGCACGAAGGCGGCCTCAAGTTCGTCTCGCGGAATGCGTAGACGGCCGGGCTCGACCACCACGGTGATGCACGACGCAAGCCCATGGTGCTCCAGGCGGGCATGGGCTTTGAGCGCTTCCTCCAACTGGTAGGCGCCAATCGCTACGAATTGCAGTTGTGCGGTGGACGGATCGCCGGCTACATGGGCTGCTCCATGCTCGATCAGCGATTGAGCCGCGGCGGCACTGAAGTGATTCGGCGTGTCGCGCTTGGAGACCACCACACAAGCCACTTGGCCGCGGCTGGCGTAGACCGCTCGCAACGCGGCGCACGCCGTGTTTTCATCCACCGGGAACAACACGCGTGCGGTGTCCGACATTTCCCCTAGCAATGCTTCGCCAATGGTCGGGTCCTGGTGTGACTGCTCGTTCTTGCTGTTCTCCCAGGTGTGGGATGTGACGACCAGCGGGATGGAGATCCAGCCTGGCGGCTGGCCCAGTTCCTTCTGTCGGCGCGCGAAGATGATCTCCTGGCGAATCAATCCAAGCATCTTGACCGCGAAGGCCTCGTAGCTGACGATCAGGTTCAGCCCCCCTTTGTTGGCGAGGGCGGCGGCCGCAACGGCTTCTTCATTGAGTGCGGTGATCACCGAGCCATGCGTCGATTCCGGGACGCCGGGTTCGGGCACGTTGACGCGGTGCTTGAGCAGTGCCAGTGTGGCTCCCATCTTGTTGCTGGCCAGTTCATCGGGATTGCCGATCCGGACGCGCAACTGTGGATTTGCCTGCGCCAGTTTCACGAACCAACGATCCAGTGAAGACATGGCGCTGCCAGATACCTTGGTAGGAGCCCAGGCCGGCACCGGCAGATGAGGACTCGCTGGATGGCGTCGAGCCATGGGGTGCTCGCTTTCGCGCGAGCGCCGGTTCTTGCCGTGATTCGCCAGGACGGTGAGCGCGTTTTCCAGTTCGATCTCTGGCACGAATAGCGCCGCAGCCCCAGCATTGAAGGCCTCGCGTGCCTGCGCGTGCTCGCGCGGATTGCCGTCCAACGGCAGGTTGTGGGCGGCATTGGTCGCCGCGCCCGGGAAGCCGAAACCTTTCTCCGTCTCGGCGATCACGTAGGGGAACTTGACGGGATAGCGCCGGTTCGATTGTGCGGCGAAAGCGCTCAGCGTGTCTTCAGATTCGACAATGGCCCATGCGATCGCCACTGGATCGCGTCCATCGATGATGACGGGATCAAAGCCGTTGTGGCGCAGATCTTCGGCTAACCAGGCAGCGCCACCTTCCTGCACGATCTGGGTGCGCTGCTCGATGCGTCGCCCGTTGAGAATCATGATCGGGACGGCGAAGCCGCAGTCCTCGGCGCGCCACCAGCGCGGTGCCCAGTCCGAGCCACGTTGCTCCTCGAAAGCGCCATCACTGAGGAATGCCACCAGGCTTTCTCCCGGCAACGGCGTGTGCACATACTGCAGCCCGGCGAACCCCAGATAGCCGCCTTCGGAGATCGCGCCGGCCGTGTTCGGCCCGGCATGGCTGCCCAGCGGTACCGCGGGCCGCCCCTGCTTATCGATGGCATAGGAGTAGAAATCCTCGATCAGGCGTGACAGGCCTGCCTCGCTGCGGTCGTAGCGTCCACGCTGGGCGGCGGACACATCGCCGGTCAGTGCGTTCACCGCTTCGATCGCGGCCACGCAGTGCCCTTGTCCCATTAGCCAGCCGCGTGTCGTCCCGGTCAGTGCATTGGCCAACAGATAACCCACGAAAGCCGGCACCATGTCGAGCGAACCGCCGGTGTGGCCTTCGGGCGTTTGTTTGAAATCATCGGAGCCCAGAGGGCGGCCGCTTCGGTCGATGCGCCGGGCATAGGTCATATGCGCCACTACGCTCATGGCCATGCAGGCCACCCGGTCGGCTGCGGCCAGCAGCGCATGGGCCGAGGCTTCATCTGCCACACGCCCTTGCGCAACCATGCGGTGCACGAGGGTCTGCATACGTTCGATGGTTTCGGACTGGTGCGCGATGGGCCCGTAACCGGCACGCCAATCGATTGCGAGGTTAGCCTGAGAGGGCATTTCGGGTTCCTTGAAAATAGCGGGATAGGTGGAAGATCAGGCTCGCGGATCGGTCTGGCCGCTGGAAAGCGCGCCGGCAATCAGCGAAGCCAGACCGATCCGGTTGCTCGGATGCGGCACCGCGTCGGTGGACGTGATCCGAGCGAACAGCGGCGTCAATTGGCTCCAGGCGTCTTCGGCGAATAGGGCATGCACCACTACGCACTCCGGCTTGCGCATTCCTTGTTCGGCGAGTTTGTGCGCCGCGACAGCGAGCGTGCGGCCCGAGGATGCGATGTCGTCCACCAGCACCGGCGTTCTGTCACGCCAGACCGACAGGTCGGGAACATCGATGTCCACGCTGCGATCGCCATGGCGTGTCTTGCGAAGCACGGCGTGCGGCACGCCGATGCGGGAGGCGATGGAGCCGGCCCACTGCTCGCTTTCCTCATCGGGGCCGACGATCAAGGGCTTTTCGACATGATTGGCGATCCAGTCGGCCAGCAGCGGCGCGGCATGCAAGGTAGTGGTGGGAATCGTGTAGAGCGCGGAGAGCGTCGGATAGCGGTGCAGATGTGGATCCACCGTAAGCAGCTTGTCGAACGTCGATGAGACCAGGCGTGCGAAAGTCCGCGACGTCACGCTTTCGCCGTCATGGAATCGCTTGTCCTGGCGCATGTAGGCCAGGTAGGGTGCAACCAAGTTCACCTCGAGCGCACCAAGCTCGCGCGCGGCGTCCGCGGCAAAAACCAGAAGCAGGAATTGCGGATCTGGATGGGTCAGCGTGCAAATCAGATCCACGATCTGGCCAACGGGTTCGCCATGCAATCGGACATAGCTCTCGCCATCGGGAAATCGGCGTGTTTCGACGCGGCCGACATCGCTGCCATATGCCTGCGCGAGGCGACCGGCGAAATCTTCGTTGCCTGGAAGGGCAAGTGTGAGTCGTTGCATGCGGTTGTCTCCTTTCTTATTGGTCGTCCTTGTTTACTTATCGAACTCGGATGCTTGGTTGGTGTCGGTGCTCTACACGAACAATCAGTCCCATGCCGACGAACAACGACAGGACGGCCCGTATGGAGTCGAGGAAGGAATCGACCGGCATCAGAATTTCCTTCCTACAGTGATCGTTCCGTAGACCGGGATTTCTTTTTGTCCCCGGAATTCGCGTGTGCGGTGGTAGCGGGCTATCGCGATGCGCCAGTTGCCTTGGGTAATCGCGACGCCGTAGCCGACATCCGCCACGAGTGGCCGCTTATCAACGCTATGGCCGGACTTGAAGGTATTGCCATCCAACGTGATGTCGTGCAGAACCCAGCGAGCGTCTAGCGCCACGAAGAGGTGGCCGTTCCAGTTGCTGCCAGCGGTCGTGCGCACGGGCGAGGTGTTCTCTCCGGCAGGCCGTAGCGGTGCCGTGCCTAAATCATCAGGCAGGCGCAGCCCATAGCGCAGTTCTCCACCGACATTCGCGTAGGTGGCGAAGTTGCCGAAGCTGCCACCCCAGTGGCGGGTCAGATCCCAGCCCCAACCGCTGACGTCTTCTTGCCTGAAGACTCGTGTTCGGCGTTCGTGCAGCAACTGCAGCACAGGCTCGTCGCGCAGTTGGTGTCGCCAGCCATTGAATTTGTCGACGCCGATGGTGTCATGCCACCAGTTCTGGGTTTGCCTGGCCAAGGAGGAGGGGCCCACAACACCGACGCGGATTTGTGAGGTACGCAGCGTATCGCCGCGCCGCGCGTTGTAGCCGAAGCTCAACATCATTGCGCCGGCGAAAGGGCGGTCGTCTTTGATCAGATCGCTGCGCGTTTTGTCGCTGGGGGTGTACATCATCTGTCCGAAGCCGATGGTCATGTTCTGTTCGTCAAAACCCTCGGGTTGCAGCACCGTGAGAAAACGATTCAGCCCACGGACGAGACGGGGTAGGCAAGGGTCATCGCGATAGTCCACAAGGTTGGGGGAGACCCAGCTGACGAGAAATCCATTGGAGTAGCCTTGATCTTGTCCAATGCCGCCGAACATGTCGTTGTCGATCCGCAGATTGAGCGTTCCCGTTGAGCGCAGCGGGTTGTCCTGGTGGCAGGACTGGGCCTGTGCGGAGGCGCTCAGCAATAGCAGCAGCAAGGAGGCTGCGACTTCCAGCCTCCATTCAGCGGGGTCGCTGGACTGAACTTTCATCACGCTGGCGTGCCACCCTGCCCAGGGGTTGCAGTCACAATGACCGATTGGGACTGGCGCACCAGCATCACTGGAACTGGTGCGATGCGAGCGAGCTGCTCTGCATCGCTTCCCATCAGCAGCCTGTCCACGCCCCGGCGTCCGTGGGTACCCAACACCACCAACTCGCATTGAGTAGTCAGTGCCTGCTGAGCGATGAGCACCGAGACGCGCTCGCCGTTGCTTTCCAGAAGGACGGTCTCAACCACCAGGCCTCCCTGCCTCAGCCGCAGCGCCGCCTCGTCCAGCAGCTTCTGCCCGGCCGCCAGGAAGCCCGGCCTCACTTCTTCAATATAGATCCTCGGCCTCTCGAAGCCGTTGCTATGCTTCATCTCCTCGATGACGTGCAGCAAGACGATGGTTGCGCCATTCAGGCGTGCCAGCACCGCAGCGTGGTGGAGCGCCAAATCGGCAGTAGGACTTCCGTCGAGCGGAACCAGGATTCTTGAGTACATGAATGTCTCCAGTTATCAGAGTAGAACGGGATGACGAACAGATATTGCGTATACCGTGTCGCAATAGCGGACGCGGGATACGCTTATTCAGTTGCGTACATATTCCCCTGGGGCGTCGCAAACAGTGGGGTATCCACTGGATTCAGCACCTATGAGCGGAGGCGCAACAACATCACCGGAACGCTCTCGCAGCCACGCCGACCATGCGGGCCACCAGGAATCCGGATGCGTCTGCATCGTCGCTTGCCACTCATCCGGCGCCATGTATCCATCACCGGCCGCGCGGGTATGGATTTGATATTGGCGGTTACCTCGGCCGGGCTCGCTCACGATGCCGCCGTTGTGTCCTCCAGTGGTCAGCACGAAAGTCAGCTCGGCCGAAGACAGGAGATGCAGCTTGTAAACCGAGCGCCAAGGCGCAATATGATCCGAGGCAGTGCCGACGCAAAACACCGGTACAGCGATGTCTCCCACTGAAACGGGGCGACCCGTGACGGGATAACGCCCCGCGCTGAGATCGTTATTCAGGTAAAGGCGTCGGAGATACTGCGAATGCATCTTCGCGGGGAGGCGAGTCCCATCGGCATTCCAAGCCATCAGGTCGGTCATTGCCCGGCGATCGCCCAATAGGTATTCGTCAATCATGCGAGACCATATGAGATCGTAGGAACGCAGTAGCTGAAAAGCTCCGCTCATCTGGTCGGAGGTCAAATAACCGGTTTGAGCCATGCTGGCTTCCAACAGCGCCACTTGACTCTCGTTGATGAAAAGACTCAGCTCGCCCGGTTCGCTGAAGTCCGTCTGTGCGGCAAGCAGGCTTACCGACACCAGCCGCGTATCGCCATCACGCGCCATGGCTGAAGCACCAATGGCCAGTAGCGTTCCGCCCAGGCAATAACCAGCCGCGTGGACTCCATGCCCGGGGACGACGGAAGTCACAGCGTCCAGCGCTGCATGCAGGCCGAACTCCAGGTACTCATCCATGCCCAAATCTCGATCCTCAGCATCCGGATTTCTCCAGGAGATGCAAAAAACCGTATGCCCTTGCGCAACCAGATACCGTATCAGCGAGTTATGCGGTGACAGATCCAGTACGTAGTACTTCATGATCCAGGCAGGAATGATCAGGATCGGTTCGGGATGGACTTTCTCGGTAGTGGGCGTGTACTGAATCAGTTCGATCAGTCGATTTCTCAGAACGACTTTTCCTTCCGTGACCGCTACGTCGCGCCCAACGACGAAGTTCTCCGTTCCCGCGGGAGGCTGGCCGGATAGTTGCCGACGCAAGTCGTCGAGAAAGTTGGACGTCCCCCGCGCTAGATTGGCGCCTTGCTCTGCGATGGTTCTTTTCAGGACAACGGGGTTGAAAACCGCAGCGTTGGCGGGCGAAAGCATTTCCAGCCACTGTTTGGCGCCAAACGCCAGCAGGCGTTGGTGTTTCGGATCCACTCCCCACACCCCCTGCGTGGCCTGCTCCCACCATTTGGTCTGATTGACGAATGAACTGCGGAAAAGGTCGTAGGGCCATTGATCCCATGCAGGATCGTTGAAGCGGCGGTCATTGACAGGTGACCGGTCAGGAGCGGTGGCTCCCCGGTCCGGGTTGGCCGGATTCTTCTTCAATACGGCCATCCATTGCTCGGACAGGGAGGCTGCAAACGCCAAAAGCTCGGCTTGCTTGCCAGGACTGTTTGCTAAATGGCTCGCCCAGTCCACCCACGCGAGCAACGATGTCTCCGGCGAAATAGACGACCAAGCCTGTGCCCAAGCGACATGGGCATCCCCATCCAACTTCGGATTGATGGCTGAGTCGATATTGCCGTTCTTTTTATTCGTCAAAGCGTATTACCTCTATTTCTGCACAAGTAGAAAGAGCCCCTTGCTTGAAAACGGGAGTCGATTGCGATTTCCTGGGCGACGACGCCTCGCCAGCGCGTCAGCGATGTATCCATCTGCCAGCTCGCTCCGCTGTTTCGCTTCGCCTAACCGGCCATCAGGCTGATTACCAGTGCGTTCGCAATATCGATGACGAACCCACATACCAAGGGCACCACAATGAACGCCTCGCGTGCCGCACCATGCTCCCGAGTCACCGCCGTCATGTTGGCGATGGCAGTGGCGGTAGATCCCAGCGCAATACCGCCGAAACCCGCGCACACCACGGCGGCTTGGTAATCCTTGCCCATTGCCCGAAAAACAATCAGCAAAACGAATGCGATGACCAAGGCAATCTGCACCAGCATCGCCGCCGTGATGAAGGCGAGCACGGGCTGCAGTTCCCAGAGCCTGAGTCCCATCAGCGCCATGGTCAGAAACAGGCCCAATGACATGTCGGAAACCAGGGCGATGCCTGGCTGCATGCTCGGCCAGTTCCATAAACGTCCGCGCCCACTTGGCCTCATCCAGTCGGCCGCCATGCGCAGGAGAATTCCGGCCAGCAGGCAGCCCACAAAGGCGGGCAGCGTGACGGCGGTACGCGCGACCAAGGCATTGATTCCGTATCCCAACATCAAGGCGAAGTTGAGCCAGAGCAATGCCAGCAGCAGGCCGTAGTAGTCCAGGCGGGCATGCTGCTCATCGCTGTGCAGTGTGCCAATTTCCAGGGCGCTGTCTCCGGAGGCTCGAAGCCGATGCCTGCGCATGAGCAGACTTGCGATCGGGCCACCGATGGTGCAGGCCGCGATCAGGCCGATCATATTCGCCGCCAACCCCAGTTCCTGCGCCTGTGCAATGCCGAGGGTTTCAACGAAGTAGTCGGACCAGGCCAAGGTGGTGCCCACGCCTCCGGTAAGGGAAATCGAACCCACCATCAGCCCGGCGCGCGGATCCAGCCCGAAGGCGCGGGCCGTCTCCATCCCGGCCAGGTTCTGCAGCACCATGAACCCGATGGCCAGCCCCGACAGGATCAGCAAGGGCCGTCCACCATGGCGCAGTGTGCGGGCGTCGGTACTCAGGCCAATAGCGGCAAAGAAGTACAGCAGAAGCGCGTCGCGCGCTTCCAGATCGAAACTGACAACGATCCCCATCCCGTAGTACAGGAGGAAGACAACCAAGGCGCAGGCCAGGCCGCCCACCAGGGATTCCGGGATGCTGTATCGACGCAAGATGCCCGAACGCGCTACCAAGCCCTTGCCAACGAACAACAGCAGAATGGCGAGCGTGAATCCATGGAAGGCATCGATCTTCATCGCACCTTCTCCCTGTCCAGGCCGGACAGCGCATGGTTGGCGGCGATCCACTCTTCATTGGTGGGTTCGATCGCCACGAGGACCTGGCTGTGGTCGGTGGAAATCGTCGCTGCGTGGCTGGCGTTGGCGTCGGTATCCAGGGCAATGCCAAGAAAACCCAGTGCCGCACAGATGCGCTCGCGAATGAAGGCGTTGTGTTCACCGACACCCGCCGTGAACACCAGCATGTCCAGGCCGCCCAGAACAGCAATCAAGGCCCCGATCTCGCGCACGATGCGGCGCACGTAGAGGGCCAGCGCCAAGCGCGCTCGCTCACCCGTTTCGCCTGCATCGTTCTCGTGCCGGACAATGACGCGCGGCTCGGCCGAGATGCCCGAAACGCCGAGCAGACCGGACTCGTGATAGAGGACGCGCCCCACTTGCTCCAGTGAGAGCTTCTCGATTTCCATCAGGTAGAGCACCGCGCCCGGATCGAGCGCGCCGGTGCGGGTGCCCATCATCAGGCCGTCAAGCGCGGAGAAACCCATGGTGGTGGCCATGCTTTTGAGCCCTTGCATGGCGCACAGGCTGGCGCCGCTGCCCAGGTGGGCGACGACGGTGCGTCCCCGTGCAGCGTCGCCATGGCGCTCGGGCAAGGCCACCGCCATGTACTCATACGACAGGCCGTGAAACCCGTACCGGCGCAGACCGCGCTCCCATGCGGCATAGGGCAACGGCAGGATCTGCTCGACCTGGGGCAAAGTGTGGTGGAAGGCCGTGTCGAAGCAGGCCATCTGTGGCAGATCGGGCTGCTCCCGCAGCAGGATCTCCACGGCTTCGAGTGCGAATGGCTGGTGTAGCGGGGCCAGAGGAATGTAGCCCTTGAGGTCGGCCAGGACATTCTCGTCCACGCACACTGGCATGAAATATTTGCTGCCGCCGTGGACGATCCGATGGGCGACCGCACCGATCCGGCGACCGTCGAGCCGCTGACTGACACGATCACGGATGAGGCGCAGCGCGGCAGGATAGGGATGTGCCGTGTCCAGTTTGATCGGGAACGGCGCAACCCCGGTCTCTCCGAAATCCGGATCGGCACCGCCGATCCCCTGCACCTTGCCATTCCACAATGCCTGGCGAGGCAGTGGCGTGGCCGAGGGATCGAACACCGCAAACTTGATGCTGGATGAACCGCAGTTCAGTACAAGGATCAGTCCGTGCCCGGGGCGTCCGGAGCGGGCCGTGGTCGCATCCATCATGTCGTCCTCTTTTTGCCCGGCCCCGGTGACGTCGCCACGGTGTGCGGGTATGCCTGCACTCTCATCGTCGTCAGATTCAGCGTGCCGTGTAGCCGCCGTCCGCGATGAGCTGGGTGCCCGCAAAGAAGCTGCTTCCTTCCGATAGCAAAAACGCCACGGCATGGGCGATTTCGTCCGGGGTCCCCAGACGGCCGATCGGATGCAGGCCAACGGCCTCCTGAAGGGCCGATTCGTCCAGGAAATCCAAGATGGGCGTACGCACGTAACCGGGATGGATCGAGTTGATCCGGATTCCCTGGGACGCATAGGCCAGCGCTGCCGACCGGGTCAGCCCGGTCACAGCGTGCTTGGCTGCGACGTACGCGGGGTTCGCTGCATCGCCGACCACTCCCAGGATCGAAGAGACGTTGACGATGGCACCACCTCCTGAACGAAGGATCGCGGGAATCTGATGGCGCAGGCCATAGAACACGCCGTTCAGGTTGATATCGATTACCCGGCTCCAGGCGGCAGGGTCCAATTCCCCCACTGGGCTCTGGTCGCCACTGATACCGGCGTTGTTGACCGCAAAATGAAGGCCGCCGAACGTATCGACTGCGCAGGCCACAGCAGCCTCAACGTCATCGATGCGTGCCACGTCGGCCACATTGGCCACGGCTTGGCCGCCATCGGCGCTGATGAGCTTGGCGACGCGCTTCGCATTGTCGGCGCTGACATCCGAGACGACGACACTCAAGCCGTTGCTCGCAAGAAGTCGCGCGATGGCCTCGCCAATGCCGGATCCTGCACCGGTGACCAGGGCTGCGCGGCCAGAAAATGAGTACTTCATGGTGTTTCCTCCAATAAGATGGATAAATGACTGATATGTCGATTCACGGCGGTGACAGCCGATAGTGGTGGGCGAGCATCAGTGCAATCGCGCATGAGGCGATGCGCGTATCACGCGAGTCGGCACGGCTGGTCAGAATGACCGGCACCTTGGCTCCAAGGACGATCCCAGCGCTGGCTGCGCCGCCCAGGAAGATCAACTGCTTGGCAAGCATGTTGCCGCTCTCCAGGTCAGGCACGACGAGGATGTCAGCCTGCCCGGCGACCTCGGAGACGATCCCCTTGGTGCGCGCAGCGGCGATGGAGATTGCGTTGTCGAAGGCCAACGGCCCGTCGAGCAAGCCGCCATTGATCTGGCCGCGATCGGCCATCTTGCACAGCGCCGCTGCGTCCAGCGTGGCCGTCATCGTCGGGCTGACCGTCTCGACTGCGGCCAAGATTGCGACCTTGGGTTCGCGCACGCCGATCACCTGCGCCAGCTCGATGGCGTTGCGGATGATGTCTGCCTTCTGTTCCAGAGTCGGGGCGATATTGATCGCCGCATCGGTAACGATGAACGGGCGCGGATAGGCAGGTGTCTGCAACAGGAAGCAATGGCTGACCCGGCGCTTGGTGCGCAACCCCGCTGCTGCCGAAACCAGCGCGGACATCAGCTCGTCGGTGTGCAGGCTCCCTTTCATCAGGGCTTCGACTTCACCTGCGGCTGCCAAGGCGACAGCTTGCTGCGCAGCGGCGTGGCTGTGCGGGACGTCCACAATGGCGACGTCGGTCAGGTCCAACCCGGCCTCGGTGGCGACTGCTTCGAGCCGCACCCGTGGCCCGACCAGCACCGGCTCGATCAACCCCGCCTGGCGCGCTTCGAGCGCGGCGGACAGGCTGGGGGCATCGCACGGGTGGGCGACGGCCACCCGAATCGGTTGCAAGTGCGCGACATGCGCCAGCAGGTGCTGCAGGCCTGTGCGGCCCTGCGCATCCGGGTGTATTTCCGGCAACGCGGTGCGCGCTCGTTCCATGCGCTCAGTGGGCGCCACGACCTCTACCTGGCCTTGGAAAACCGCCACCCCCGTCTGGTTGGTGCAGGTGCAGGCCAGCGTGACATGGTGGGTGGCCGTGTCCTTGCTGGTCACCTGCATCTGCACGGTCAGCCTGTCACCGGGCCGAACCGCTCCGAGGAAGCACAGACTCTGGCTGACATATTGGGTTCCAGGCCCCGGCAGCCGTGTTCCCAGCACAGCCGAGATCAGGACGTTTGCACAAATGGCCTCCGTGGTGTCCCGAGCGCTTGAGGACGCAGCAGGTTCCGGGTCCACATCGCCTGATTGCAGCGCGAACATGTGGATGTCTTGCGGCGAAAACGCGCGTTCGAGGCTGGCGCTGTCGCCGATGGCGATCTCGTCGAAGGTGCGGTTGCGCAGAACCTGCAATGCGTCGGCAGTGGCATCGACCGGTGTGGACGAGGTCGTCATTTGCCTTTCCCTCGCCGTGTTTGACTTGTCCGCAGCGCGACTGGCGTCTTGGACACAGTTTTCTTCTGAGGCGCCTTCGGCTTTGGCGAGGATGTTTGGGGTTTCGTGTCCATAACCGCAGCGGAAGTGTCACCGGCAGAGCTTGGCATGGCGGGTGCCGAGTTCCCGTCCACGGCTGCAGCGGACGTTTCATTGGCGGGACTTGCCATCGCGAGCGCCGAAGCCGCCTGCGCCTCGCACGCCGCCCGCTTGAACAGGGTGGAAACCTGCTCCAGTCGGGTTTGCTCGTGTGCGGACAGCACATCACCGCTGCCAATCACCTGCACGATCATTCCCGCTACCTGTCGGATGTCCTCAGGCGCTATGCCGTTGAGCAATCCGGGGATGGCGGACACCATGGCGTCCTCATCGAGCCTCATGAGCAAAGCCTGCCGACGCACGAGGTGGCGGAAAGCCTGCATGTCGAAGTCATTTGTCAAATGAGGGCGCACCAGTTCCTCTGCGTGCCGAAAGTGCCGCCCGTCGGCCTCCCCACGCGCCGCGAGCACGAAGAACAGCGCCCGTATGGCGGCTTCGGTTATCCCGCCGTTGTGAATATCCGCTTCGAGCCGTGTCAACTCTTGCGCCAGATACTGGCGATGTTCGGGCGTCTCGCTAGGATGGGGTCGCGGCGGCGCATCGTCGTGCAGGCTCTGTCCTGTCATGGCCTGAACCAGCGGCAGGCTGTACAGCATGTCAAAGGCCTGTGCGTAGATTTGGTCGCGGCAATCACGGAATTGATCCAGCATCTGTTCGACGGCGGTGGAAAACTCCGTCTGCAGTTGCAGGAAAGGATTGGCCTCGGAGACGGTCTGGCGATGTTCGCGCACCTGTTGCGCCGCTTCTTGTACAGCGGCGGCCAGCGGGTGCCGATCGGACCACAATTCATAACCCATGCGCAGTGGATGCAGCGGCTCCAGCCACTTCGCCCCCTGATCCGTGACCAGGGCTCGGACCCATGGCTGCACGAAGCTGCGGTAGCAGGCCAGGTTGACCTCGGAGATCCGCGCAGCGGCGGCAAAACGGCGATCGCTCTCGGGATCGGGGCGAACGATCTCACGGATTTCATCGATGTTGCTGCGGCGAATCCGGGTCAGGTAGGCGTCACTGGCTGGTTCGCCTTCCTGGGCGTCGTCGTGATGCTCGTCGATCTGCATGTGGTGGATGCCGGCTGGCAGCACGTCGATGATGTCGATGTTGGCTGCGAACTCCTGGTGCTCTTTGCGCCCGACGCTCCCGGAGACGAAGATGCCCAGATGCCCGATGCTGTCATGGGTGGCGTAGACGATGGTCTGGTCATGTCCCACCACATCCAGGTCGTTGCGGTACAGGTCGGTGATCCAGCCCAGGGCCTGGGGCGGTGGAGTGATGTTGTCCCCATAGGAGCAGAACACCACGATCGGCGAGCGAATATTGCGCAGGTCAATGCGCACGCCATCGGACGTCACCAGTTGGGCCGTACTCAGCTTGTTGCCGATGAACAGGTTGTCGACGATGTACTGCATCTCCACGTCGTTCAGGAAGACGTGGCCGCCCCAGTACTTCTCGAACTGCAGGTGGCGCGGGCCTTCCGTGTCGACCTTGGCGTACAGGTTGTACTGTTTGGTCCAAAGCGTATTGGCCGGGTCCAGGTTTTCGAAGTTCTGAACCAGCCAGGCACCATCGAACCGACCAGCTCCTAGATCGCTGGTCAATGCCGTCAACCAGCTACCGCCGGTCAGGCCGCCCGCGTAGCGCATCGGCATGTCGCCCGCCCAGTACGACAGCGGCGCGCCGGCCACGATGATCGGCCCGAACAGTTCGGGCCAGACGGCGGCTGCCATCAGGATCTGCCAGCCTGCCTGGCAATTGCCGATGACTGCCGGCTTGCCGCGGCTGTCAGGGTGCAGCTCACCGACCTTGCGCACGAAGGCTGCTTCGGCGCGCATGACGTCTTCGACGGTCTGGCCGGGAACGGGATCGGGCAGAAAGCCCACGAAGTAGCAAGGATGACCCGCCTTGAGGGCCGCGCCGACCTCGCTATCGGGTTTGAAGCCGCCAATGCCCGGGCCGTGGCCCGCGCGTGGATCGACCACCACAAACGGTCGCTTGCGCGAATCGCTCGGCGTGTCGGCTGGCGGCAGGATGCGTACGAGGCCATAGTTGACCGGCCGCGGAAGGTCCAGCCCGGACATGATGACCTCAGAGACGAAGTCGAGTACGTTCGGCGTCTGCTCCTCCAAATGCGCCTGGTACTGATTGCCGCGTTGACGGCGAACGTCGGCATACAGTATGGACCGCTGCCAGGCATCCACTGCATACTCGGTTGCCATGGCCGATAGTCGCAACGGATCCCACAGCAGCTGTCCCCAATCGGCCGTCGGTGATGTCGTGGTGTCTCGGCTCATGGTGATGGGCACTCCCTCTATGTTGAAACTGAAAAATTGAATGGAAATGAGCCGCCGGCATATCGTCTTGGCGGCCCTTCCTCAGTCAGTACATGTGCTGGCCACCATTGATCGACACGTTGCTGCCGGTCATGAATCCCGCAGACTCGCTGGCGATGAATGCCACCAGTGCGGCGACTTCCTCAGGCCGTCCCAGGCGGCCCACGGGAATTCCGGCCACCACTTGCTTGACCACGTCTTCGGCCATGCTCGTCACCATCTTCGTATCCAGATACCCCGGCGAGACGGTGTTGACCGTCACGCCCTTGCGCGCTACTTCCTGCGCGAGGGCTTTGGTGAAGCCATGCATACCGGCTTTTGCGGCGGAATAGTTGGTCTGGCCGAACTGCCCCTTCGAGCCGTTGATGGAGGAGATGTTGATGATCCTCCCCCAGCCGCGTTCGAGCATGCCGTCGATGAACGGTCGGGTGACGTTGAATACAGAATCGAGATTGACGCGCAGAACGGCATCCCAATCGGTGTAACTCAGCTTGCGGAACGTGGCATCACGCGTGATGCCGGCGTTGTTGACCAGAATGTCGATGTGGTGACCGTCTGCTTGGATGAGGCCGGCCAGTTCCTGGCAGGAGGCATGGTCAGCCACATTCGCGCCGTAGGCGATGAAGTTGTAACCTTCGCCCGCCTGGGCTTCCAGCCACGCCCCAATGCTGGCGTTGCCCGGCGAATGGACGATGAGCACGGTATGACCGGCGTGGTGCAAGGCCCGGGCGATGGCCTCGCCCAGGCCGCCGCTGCCTCCGGTAACCAGGGCAGTCCGTTGTTCAGCCAGCATTGCGGCCACCCGTCTGGCTTGGTGCGTCCTTGTCCTGTGCCGAGGCCCACACAGCTCCCCACTGTTTGAAAATATCCTGGAACGGCAGTACCGCATCGCCCTGGCCTACAGCCTGCGTGACCGATTTCTGCCAATCCTGAATGGCTTTTTGCAGGCCTTGGGTGAAAGTTGTCTGGTTCTTGATAGCGACCTGTGTCAGCGCCTGTGCGCCGCCCACGTGGTGCTGAAACTGACGCCAGAAGGCTTGTGCGGGCAGCGTTGCCAGCTCCTGCCAGTTCTTCGCCTTGAGCAGGCTTTCGATTTCGGCGCCGGACTCGGTAATGCCGTCTTTGCCCGCGCGGGTGGCGTTCTCCAGCCATTGCTGGCCGTTTTCCTGCATCAGGCGTTGGATGCGCAGCTGCAGTTCCAGGTTCGCCTTGAAGAGATTGAGAGGGATGGTTTCATTGCTCATGGTCAAACTCCTTGCTTGGGTTGAAATGCCCACTCGGGCGGTAAAACGATCAGGCCATCTGGCCGATGGTTTTGCGAAAGCGTGCTAACGACAGGAAAAACAGCACCGTTCCGATCAGGGCCAGCGCCAGGAAGGGCTGCCATACCGTCTCCAGGCCCGCGCCCCGGTAAAGGATGGCCTGACTCAGTTCCACGAAATGCGTGGTGGGCGCGATCAGCATGATGTTCTGCACGATCTCGGGCATGCTTTCGCGCGGCGTGGTGCCACCCGACAGCATCTGCAGCGGCATGATGGTAAGCATCATCAACATGCCGAACTGCGGCATGTTGCGCGCCAGGGTGGCGATGAAGATGCCCATCGAGGTGGTGGCGAACAGACTGAGCGCCGCGCCGGCGAAGAACAGCGCAATGGAGCCCTCGATGGGCACGCCCAGGACGCCGCGCACCATGAGATTGAGCGACAGAAAGGAGGCGATCAGCACGACCAGGGCCATCGACCAGATCTTGGAAAGCATGATCTGCGCGGGCGTGACCGGCATCACCAGCAGGTGCTCGATGGTGCCGTGCTCGCGCTCCCGGATCAGCGCCGCGCCAGTCAGGATGATGGACAGCAGCGTGATGTGGTTGATGATCTGAACCACCGAGCCGAACCAGGCCTTGTCTAGCGATGGATTGAAACGCGCACGCAATGCGAGATCCACAGGCAGTGGCTCAGCCCCGCGATAGCGCTTGACGAACTCATTGACCTCGCCGATGGCGATCTGCTGAATGTAGCCGCTGCCCGTGAATGCCTGGCTCATGCGGGTAGCGTCAACGTTGAGCTGCAACGCAGGCGAGCGCCGGGCCAGCACGTCGCGCTGGAAGTTGGGCGGAATGACCAGGGCAAAGGTGTACTGCCCGGCATCCATGCCCGGATCCACCCTTCCATAGTCGATCATGGCCGGTGGCGTGAACTGCGGCGGGTAGAACGCCGAGGCAATCCGCTGGGAGAGCGCCGAATTGTCTTCGTCGACGATGGCGATGGGGGCGTTGTGCAGCGTCTCCGGCATGGACGTGGCCGAGGTGTAGACCGACGCGGTGAACACGTAGACGATGAGCGCGATCATCATCGGATCGCGCCACAGACTCCACAGCTCCTTAACACCCAGGTCGTAGATATTGGCCAGGTTTCTTCTGCTCATCTCAGCGCTCCTGCTTCTTGAGTAGCAAAACGGCTGCGCCGAGGATGACCGGGACCGACAAAAGCATCGCCCACAGCGGCCCGGTCACGTCGGCCAGGCCAAGCGCTTTGCTGAAAACGCCACGGCTGATGGAGATCATGTGCGTGGCGGGGTAGATCTCGCCGATGAACTTGCTGGAGCCTTCGAGCGAGGACACCGGATCGATCAGGCCGGCGAACTGGGTGGCAGGAATGATGGTGCCGATCATGGCGAAGAACATGGCGGCGATCTGGCTGCGCGTGACGGCCGAGGCCAGCAGCCCCATGCCTGTGGCGGCGAAGGAGAAGACCAGCGCGGCCAGCGACAGGGTCAAGAAGCTGCCCGTGACCGGCACGCCAAAGAGGGTGACCGCGAGCAGACTCATCAGCAGGAAGTTCACCATGGCCAGGCCGACATAGGGCAGTTGTTTGCCAAGCAGGAACTCGGTGCGCGTCACCGGCGTCACGTACAGATTGGTGATCGACCCGGTTTCTTTCTCGCGCACCACCGCCAGCGCGGTCAGCATGGCCGGCAGCATGAGCAGCAAGAGAGGTATCACCGCTGGCACCATGGCGGGCAGGCTCTTGACATCGGGGTTGTAGCGAAAGCGCGTCTCGACGCTCGCATTGCCGGCTGCGCTGGCGCCGCTGCGCTCGCTGGCCTGTACCAGCAGCCAGTGCTGATGCATGCCCTGAACGTAGCCCTGGACGGTTTCCGCGCGCACCGGCATGGCGCCGTCGAGCCAGGCGCCGATCTGCACGTTCTGGCCCCGCAACACGTCGCGGCTGAAGCCAGGGGGGATTTCGATGGCCAGCGACAGTTCGCCGCTGCGCATACGCCGGTCGAGATCCTCGTAATCGACGATAGGCGGGTGCTCTGTGAAGTAGCGCGAGCCGGCCAGGTTCAGCGTGTAGCTTTGGCTGAGCGTGGTCTGGTCGCGATCGAGCACCGCATAGCTCAGGTCCTCGACGTCCATGGTGATGCCGAAGCCGATCACGAACATCAGCAGCAGCGAACCACCCAGCGCCAGGGTGGCGCGCACCGGGTCACGCCGCAGTTCCAGCGACTCGCGCCACAGGTAGCTGAACATGCGGCGTGGGCTGAAGCCTTCAGCGTTGTGCCCGATGTGCTCAGTGTGTGTCGCTGGCGTCTGAATCGCCGTATTGGCGGCCTCGGTGGGGCCGGCGGGAGCGACCGTGCCGCCCTCCGCCTCGATGAGGTAGCCGATGAAGGCCTCTTCGAGGGTTTTAGCGCCGCGCTTCTCGACCAGCTTGGCGGGCACGTCGCTGTCGAGCACCTTGCCCGCATGCATCATTGACATGCGGTCGCAGCGTTCGGCCTCGTTCATGAAGTGGGTGGAAATGAAGACCGTCACCCGGTCGCGACGTGACAGCTCGATGAGCAGCCGCCAGAATGCATCGCGCGCTACTGGATCGACCCCGGAGGTCGGCTCGTCCAGAATCAACAGTTCGGGCTTGTGCACCATGGCGACCGCCAACGACAGGCGCTGGCGTATGCCCAGAGGCAGGCTGGCCGGCAAGCTGTCGATGACTTCCACCAGGCCGAAGCGCTCCACCATCTCTTCGACGCGGCCCGGAATGTCCTTCGGGGGCACGCTGAACAGCTTGGCGTGCAACTCCAGGTTCTGGCGTACCGTGATTTCGCTGTAGAGCGAGAATGCCTGCGACATGTAGCCGACGCGGCGGCGGGTGTCCAAGTCATGCGGGTCCACCTCATGACCGAACAGCCAGGCTCGTCCCTCGCTCGCCGGCAGTAGCCCGGTGAGCATCTTCATCGTCGTAGACTTGCCGCAGCCGTTGGAGCCGAGGAAGCCGAAGATTTCACCGCGCCGGATGCGGAAGGAGACACTGTCGACGGCAACGAAGTCGCCAAAGCGCATGGTCAGCCCCTGGGCCTCGATGGCGATATCGTCCGCGCCGCCATCCGGCAAGGGGGGAATGACTACCGCTTGGTGTCCGCGCTTTTTCTCTTCCGGCAGCAGGCGGATGAACGCCTCTTCCAGATTCGGGCTGCCTGTTCTTTCCAGCAACTCCTGCGGTGTGCCGGTGGCGAGGACCTTCCCGTCGTCGATGGCGGCCAGCCAATCGAAGCGCTGGGCCTCGTCCATGTAGGCCGTGGCCACGATCACGCTCATGCCGGGGCGATCGGCGCGGATACGCTCGATCAGATCCCAGAACTGGGCACGCGCCAGCGGGTCCACGCCGGTCGTCGGTTCATCAAGGATCAGGAAATCCGGGTCGTGGATCAGCGCGCAGCACAGGCCGAGCTTTTGCTTCATGCCCCCGGAGAGCTTGCCTGCCGGGCGCGACAGGAATTTGAACAGGCCGGTGGCCTGGGTGAGCTCATCGATCCGCTGGCGGCGCTCTGCGGCGCCATGACCGAATAGGCGCGCGAAGAATTGCAGATTCTCCTCGACCGAGAGCGTCGGATACAGGTTCTTGCCCAACCCCTGCGGCATGTAGGCGATGCGCGGGCACACCAGCTTGCGGTGGGCCTTGCTGGCCATGTCGCCACCGAGCACCTCGACCGTGCCTTCCTGGATGATGCGCACACCGGCCAGCAACGAGAGCAGGCTGGACTTACCCACGCCGTCGGGGCCGATCAGACCGACCATCCGTCCAGCGGGGATGTCCAGGTCAATGCCATCCAAGGCAATGACGTCGCGGTAGCGCAGTCTTACCTGGCGGACACTTGCAACGGTCGCGAGCTGCGCGCTGTGGCTCATACCTTACTCCGGCACACGAACGGAGAGGTTCTGAGGCCACTCGGCCTTGGCGTCGAGCTTGACCCAGGCTACGCCGGGCAGACCGGTCTTGACCTGGTTCAGGTGCTCACGCAGCAGCTCCTGCGAGATCTGTGCGCGCACGCGAAACATCAGCTTTTGTCGCTCACTGGCGGTTTCCACCGTCTTGGGGGTGAACTGCGCTGCGCTGGCGACGAAGGAAACGGTGGCTGGAATCACATACTCGGGCGCGGCATCCAGAATGATGCGAACCTCCGAACCCAGCGCAACGCGGCCGGCCACGGTTTCGGGCAGGAAGAAGGTGATGTACACGTCCGACAGATCAAGGAGGTTCAAGACACGTCCGCCCGCTCCAAGCACCTCGCCGGGTTGCGCGACACGCACCTGAACCCGTCCGTCGCGCGGAGACCGCAGTTCGCTGTCGCGGATGTCGGCTTCGATGCGGCTGATACTGGCCGTAGCGGCGGACACGCTGGACTGCGCGCCGACAAGCTGCGCCCTGGCGGCTTCGACCGCGGCGCGGGCAGCGGCGGCCTGTGCCTTGCTGGCCGCGAGGGTCGCCTGGGCGCCCCGTACGCGCGCCCGGTCATCGTCCAATTCTTGTATCGAGGCGGCGCCTTCTTGGGACAATGTCTGCGAACGTTTCAGCCGCCGTTGCGCGGCATCGAGCTCAGACTCGCGCTGACCAACGAGTGCCTGCGCCGCAACCACGTCGGCTTCACGCAGCGCCACCTGGGCCTGTGCTGCGGTCACCGAGTGCTCGGCCTGTTCACGCATGGCGAAGGCTTCGTCGCGCTGCGCCTCGAGCGTTTCCAGTTGCATCCTGGCCAGTGGCTGGCCCGCTGCGACGAAATCGCCTTCACGGACCAGGATGTCTTCGATACGTCCAGGAAGCTTGGTGGCGATGTCGATCTCGGTGGCTTCGATGCGGCCATTGCCGTTGACGAATCCTTCGCCGGGGCCGCTGTCAGCAAGCCCCGTCCAGCCCCACCAGGCCAGGGCGACAACAACCGCTGCAGCGAAAGCGACCAGGAGTTTTTTCTTGAGAGAGGGGGAGACAGTCATGGGTTCGGCGTGCCTTAACGGGTTGATGGGGTGGAAGCGGGAGTCGAGGCCGCACCCTGTGCCTCGCCGGCTGCGGCGAGGGTGCCGCCGCCGAGCGCGGCATACAGCGCCACTTGGCTGGACAGCAGCGCGCGGCGCGCCTGTACCAGTTGTTGCTGGGCTCCCAGCAGATCGCGTTGGGCATCCAGCACTTCCAAGAAGGCGGCCGAGCCGTTGTCGTAGCGCAACTTGGCCAGGCGTGCGCGTTCGCTTTGCGCTTCCAGGTTGGCTCTCTGGATCGTCAACTGCTCAGCCAGCCAGTGCTTTGCGCTCAGCGCATCGGCCACCTCGCGGAAGGCCGATTGAATGGTTTTTTCGTATCCGGCGACGGCGATGTCGCGGCGCACTTCGCTCAGCTCCAGATTGGCGCGGCGGCGCCCGCCATCGAAGATGGGCAGCGACAGGGTGGGCATGAAGGTCCAGGCGCGACTGCCGGAATCGAACAAGCCATTCAAGTCGGAGCTGGCCGTGCCGAAGCTGCCGGTCAGCGCAATGCGCGGCAAGAACGCCGCGCGGGCCGCGCCGATGTGGGCATTGCTGGCACGCAATTGGTGTTCGGCGGAAATGATGTCCGGGCGACTGACCAGCAGCTCCGAAGGCAGACCGGCCCGCAGCTCAGCCAGAACCGTCGTTTCATCGAAGGGTGCCTTGGCGGGCAGCGGGCCGGGATCAGCGCCTACCAGCAGTGCCAGGGCGTGCAGTTGCGTGGTGCGAGCTTGCTCAAGCTGCGTCAGCAGCGCCTGAGCTTGGTTCAGCAGGGTCTGGACCTGTGTGAGATCCAGCTTCGAGGTCGAGCCGACTTCGACGCGGCGCCGGAAAATGCGATAGGACTCCTCGCGGGTGGTCACGGTTTGCCGTGCGATCGCCACGCGTTCGTCGATCTCGCGCAGGCCAAGATAGCCGTCTGCCACCTGGGCGATCAGCGCCAAATGGACGGCCTGGCGAGCCGCGTCGGAAGCCAGCCAAGTTTGCAGGGCGGCGTCTTCCAGGTTGCGGATCCGACCCCACAGATCCAGTTCCCAGGTGGTCAAACCCACCTCGGCCCGGTACTCGCCGCCCACCTGCGATCGGCCCGACATGTTCAGGTCGCCAGGGACGCGCGCGCGTCCACCTTGGGCGCCCACGCCCATGGCAGGAAAACGATCCGAGCGCTGAATGCGGAATGTGGCGCTGGCTTCCTCGACGCGCAGCGCGGCCACGCGCAGGTCGCGGTTGTTTTCCAGCGCGGTCTCGATGAGGCGTTGCAGCAAGGGGTCAGTGAAGTACCCCTGCCAGGCAAGCTCTCCCGCGTGGGCGCCGTCGGTGCCTGATCCAAGATGCGCGGGCCAGGCTTCGGGCACGGGCAATGGCGGGGTGTCTGGCGCCGGAGCGAGCGACATGCAGCCGGTCAAGACGACGGCGCTCAGGGCCAACGAGGCAGCGCGCAATCTGAACGCAGGAAACAACGGGGAAGTTGGGAGCATGGTCACGTTCCGTACAGGTATCGGGCTGAAGAGGGTCTGGTCGCAGAGGAGGGAATGGCTGCCACCCGCGCAATGCGGGGTTCGTGGCTGGTGTCCGCAGGCCCTACTTTCTTGCTTGCAAGTGCTGTCAAGCCCACTTCATCTCCTTGTTGATATGTGCATCCCCGTGTTCCCCGGCTGGTTGATAGGGCGCTCTTCCTGTGTCGTAACCCGATGTGCCAGGTTCACTCGCGCCCTGTGTTGATCTGCATTGTGAAATCTGAAAACAAACGACTGGACGGTTGTTTTCAATTATACGTTACAATCCAAGAACCGCAATCAGCGGGCTCGTCGGTCATTGACGCAGGTCAATTCGAGCTGCCGGCTTGGGTTCAAGGAAGGCCCTGATTCTTGGTAGAGCCGGTGACAGGCCCATGGGAACACCCCTCAGATCTTTGAACAGAGCCTTTGAATGCCACCCAAGAAAGATGACGCGCCAGACAACAAGCGCCGCTACCTGTCCTCTGCCGCCAGGAAAGAGGAAATACTCGACGCGGCCCTGGTCGAATTCGCGGATCGGACATACAACGCAGTGTCGATGGAGCGCCTGGCGGAATGCGCGGGCTTGTCCAAGGCTGGCATCTATGCCCACTTCAAAAGCAAGGAAGAAATTTTTCACGCCTTGCTCGAACGTACGAGGAAGCAGATTTGTGATTTCCAGGGCTGGCTCCCGGATGAGGATCTGACGTTGCCAGAGCTGGTAGATGTCTACCTGGATCGCCTGTACGCGACCTTCAGCTCCCCTGCCACGATGTCGATCTACCGGCTGCTTCTGGCCGAAAGCGCCCGAACTCCAGAGCTGGTGCAGCGTTGGCACAACGAAGTTGCGCTCGGGCTGAAAGAGCGGGCGCAGACGATCATCCACCGCAACATACGCCGAGGCGTCATTCGCCCAGGCGTCTTGACCGAACACTTCTTCCCGTTGGCGCTCGCGCCCGCAGTGCTGTGGCTGAGTTCCTCGATGCTGTCCAAGGGGAATCCTTCCATCTCGCTGGTGCAGTTACGGGATGCGCACCGGCAACTGTTGCTTGAGCTTTTGCAGCCTCAATGAGCGGAGTGATGCACAGAGTCCTGCGCGCCCTTGCAGGCTTGGCGATCGGCTTTGTGGTACTGCTGCTGACTGTGTGGGGTGCGCTGGCTCTGTGGCATCAGATGCCGGGACCTTCGGTGGTGCGATGGTTCGTCATTGCCATGTGGTCCACATTGGGTGTGACCGTTGTCTTGTCGCGGGCGGGCTTGCTTGGGCGGCGCAATCGCAACATCGCCGGATTCGCATTTGTGATCGCAGCCGCCTCCCTGCTCATGTGGTGGGGGACGCTGCAGCCGTCACACCAGCGTGTATGGGCTGACGATGTCGCTCAGTTGCTGGAGGCCAGGATCGACGGCAACCATGTTCACCTGAATAATGTGCGCAACTTCCAGTGGCGCAGCGAAACCGACTACACCCCGCAGTGGGAGAGCCGCACATACGACCTGGATCGTCTGCGCAGCGCCGACTTGGTGCTTTCCTACTGGATGGGGCCGCACATCGCCCACACCCTGGTGTCGTTCGGCTTCGATGGCGGTGAACGCGTGGTGTTCTCGCTGGAAATTCGCAAGGAACGCCATGAGTCCTTCTCGGCGGTAGGAGGATTCTTCCGTCAGTTCGAGCAGATCCTGGTAGCCGCCGATGAGCGAGACATTGTGCGTACGCGCAGCAACGCGCGAGGCGAAGATGTTTATCTCTATCGCTTGCAGATGAATCAGGCGAGTGCCCGCGCGTTGTTTCTGGAGTATCTGAACGCGGCCAATGAACTGCGGCAGAAACCGCGCTTTTACAACACGTTAACCAGTAACTGCACGACCATCGTATTCGAGCTGGCCCGGGTCATTGCGCCCGCATTGCCAATGGACTATCGCCTGCTGCTGTCTGGATATTTTGCGCGGTACGTCTACGACCTGCATGGATTGACGCCTGGCTATCGTTACGATGAATTGCAGGCACTGGGGCATATCAACGAACGTGCCCTTGCTTCCGATGTGTCAGAGGATGACTTCTCGATGTCGATTCGACAAGGCGTGCCAGGCATCCCTGCCAACGAGGTGAATCCATGAGGTTCCCGCAGGCCTGCCTTCTCATTGCATGCGCCGCTCTTGCTCCGCTGCTGCTGGGGGGCTGCTCGATCCTGCGCGAGTTCGGCCCAGTGGTTGAAGTTCATACGCTACCTGCCAGGGAGGCCATCGAACTCAAGCGCGGCGACATCCTGACACGTGGCAAGCTCAGCGATGCGACTGTCCAGACCATCAGGGTGGCGGCATTGGATGAGCAGGCATGCGCAAAGCCGATCTCCTCGGAGTGCGCGGAGGCCTTGGCTACCGTGACGGGGGTCGCCACGGATAGACGCCTGGCTGCACTGTCCGAACTATGGCTGGCGCAGGCTCAGGCCATGAAGCCCGGCTCAGCGCAGCAAGCCGCCTGGCTTGAGACGATTCGCTATGCCTATGCTTATCTGTTCCTTGGTGACCATACTCCGGGAGAGCGGGCCTTCGAGGATCGCCAGACCCAAGTGCGGGATTGGTATAACTATGCCGTCGAGCATGCGGCCACCGGCATGTTCGAAGTTCGGCAACAAATGCCGACGCAGTTGCCCGACCAGACCAGTTGGAACATTGCAGGCTGGGAACTGAAGCTGGATATGCGCGGCGCGCGCTTACCGGGCAGTACGGCGGTGCCAGCCGAACTCCTGCCAGCCTCGTCCCTGTCTTTCCGTGGATTGCGTAGCCTCTACCGGCGCGACGGCTTTGGCGCCGAGCTTGTGGCGGTCATTCCGGACGAGTCCCTGAGCGCCGCCCCAACTCGGGGTGGTCGCCCAGCGGCAAAACATGATCAGCAACCGCTGCCCTGGAGCGAGATGCCCGCGCCGTCCATGACGGTTCTGCTGCATCCCGACGGAGACAACTTGGACAGCGTGCTGCATGCTCGTACAGCCCGTCTGACGGTGCATGACCCCTATGTGGAATCGGCCATTATGCTGCGCGGCCAACGTGTGCCGCTGGCGGCCAATTTCACGGCCGGCTATGGCGTATGGCTGGCCCGTGCCAATTTCAACCGCCAGTCGCTGCGCAGCCTGCTCGGGCGCGAGGGTGGCATCGACCGCCCGCACGTCTACTTGATGCAGCCCTACGATCCGAACAGGCGGATCATCGTCATGCTGCACGGACTGGCCAGCAGCCCTGAAGCCTGGGTGGAACTCGCCAACGAAATCCTGGGCGATGAGGCCCTGCGCCAGCATTACCAGATCTGGCAGGTCTACTACCCGACCAACATGCCAGTCGCGTTGAACCACGCCATGATTCGCAGGGCGCTCGGGGATACGCTGACGCATTTCGACCCATCCGGCCAAGCGCCGGCGTCGTCCGACCTCGTGCTGGTGGGGCATAGCATGGGCGGGGTCATCGCGCGGTTGATGGTGTCGTCAACCGATCAATCGCTGGTGCAATTGGCTGCGGATCACAGTCGGTTGACGCCGCAGCAGATCAGGCGCATTGATCCCATGTTGCGCTTCGAGCCCTTCCCGAATGTCAGCAGTGCCATCTTCATCGCGGCGCCTCATCGGGGCACATCGGTCGCGGGTGGACGCCTGGGGCGCTGGATGGCGGGATTTATCCGCTTTCCCATTACGGTGCTCGAAGAACTCGCCCATACACTGGCACCCAATGCGGCCGCCAGCAGCCGTGAAAGCCTGGCAACCATTCCCAATAGCGTGAACAATCTCGACGAAAACGATCCGTTCGTGCGTACGGCGGCGGGCTTTCCCATCTCATCCCAGGTGCGCTATCACTCGATCGTGGCCCAAGCCAATTCCGAAGTGGCCCTCGATGATTCCGATGACGGTCTTGTGCCTTATCGCAGCGCACATCTTCCCGGCGCACAGTCCGAGAAAGTCATTATTTCGGGGCACAGCGTGCAACAGAGCGCGGCCGCGATACTGGAGATCCAGCGTATTCTGAGAGAGGACATGGCTCTGCGGGAAGCGCATTTACAGCCATAGACAACTGCCATCTGCTGTGCGCGGCCGAGCTGATTTCGGATTTCGTATGGGCGTAATGCATTCATCTGAATGCGCAAAGAGCATCAGACTTACTGTTGCCCGCTCGACGCTGGCACAGTGGGTCGGTGCGTGCGGCGCGCAACTGCAGCCGATGGTAAAGGCGCTGGATGACGAACTGCGTCGCCACGTGGTGCTGCACGCCCACGAGACGCCGATGCTCAAGCCCAAGCATCTTGGCGACGGCAAGGCGTACCCAACGTGATCCGCCGTCTGGCGGCGACCCAGCCCATGCTCGACAAAATCGTCGGCCACCAACGCCACATCGCTCAGGCCTACGGCATATCGATGGAGCATGCGCGCTGGCTGTTGACCACCGTGGCGTTCCACTGCCTTGCCGTGGCCGACACGGTGTACTCGGTCGCCGAACGGGAACCCGTCGTGGATGCAGACCGTGCGACGGAGGAAGCCGAGATGGAGGCCGAACTCAACAGGGCATGCACGCACTCATTGTTGGCATGCTGGCCTTGATGGATGCTGATGGCCTTTCAGGAGATAGTTGATCGTCGTTCTCGTTTGTGGGGGTTGAATGGAAATCCAGGGATGCCGTAATTGAGGAGCCTGGACGGCGTATCGTTCAGGAACAAACACGCACGGGCGGCCAGGCCCTGCCGTGGCTCGACATGACGGCCTTCCTGCGCGGGGCCATCGACCTTGCGCTAGACAACCATGCCAATGCGCCACGCAGCAATACGCAATGGGTGTTCTTCGACCGTGGCCTGATCGACGCGGCGGCAGCACCCCAGGCACTGGACGGCACTACTATTCTGGACACGATTGCCCAGTCGCATCGCTACCACTCGCGCATCTTTCTGGCCCCGCCGTGGCCTGAAATCTATGTGCAGGACGAAGAACGCCGTCACAGCATGGATGAAGCGCGGGCTGAATTCGAGCGGCTTCAGCGCACCTATCCAGCGCTGGGCTATGCGGTATCGCGGTTGCCCAAGATCAGAGTGGCGCAACGCGCTGACTTTGTGCTGGACACCTTGGCTAGCCGCTAACCTACCAAGGCGAACTCTACCGTATCTCACCGCCACGTAGGACTCCATGCTCAAATCTCTTGCGTAACTCTGAGATAAGGATTGTTGGGTGGTACTGCATCGAACAACCAATTCGCATCGATCAGCAAATACCCATGCAGCTTCCGGGACTTGCGCGGCCCGGTGACTTCACAGATCCAGATGTTCAAGCCGCTGTCGTGCTTTCGATGCAACCCCAGTTTCTCAAAGCGCTTCTGCACCCACTGCCAATCCGGCATCTTGTCCTGCCGTGCCAGCGTGCCGACATGAGGGTGCTCCTGGACGTAGCGCTGGAACACACCTGGGCTGACCAAGTAGGCCGTGTCATTCACGGAATGCACGAGCGCTTTTGCGTCGTTGATGATGAGCCGGCGCGAAGCAATTCCCTGTTTCAGCCACATCATGAAATGTTCGCCTGACGGGGGCGCTGCTGTTAGGGGTGGTTTAGCAGTAGATGGTGGTGGCGAAGGAAGCACTGCGGCAGTCGCTGGCATAGGAGTGCTGGGGTCTGCGGGGTAGCTTCTCTGTGCGACCGGCTCCACATCCTGCTCGGCACCAGGCGAGCCGCTCGTGCTCACCATTGCCAGCATGTCCTCCATGACATCGGACACGGGCTGGGCCTTAGGCGGTGAGGCGGTGACGGTACTACTGCCTTCCCAAGATGGAAGTTTCTGACCGTTCGGGGCTGCCTTCGCCATGGCCGCAGGCGGCATTTTCGGCGCCTCGGCGTCGTTTTCGGCGACTGCCGCGTCGATCGCTACCGTGCCTGCAAAAGGCGTCGGTCGCTCGCCAGATTCCCAGATCAGCGCAGGAGCGAGGCGCAACAGGGTGAACGAGTGGGACCAGCCGGTGGAACTGGTTATGGTCGCGCGCCAAATAGCCTTGCCGTCGGGCGCCGGCTGCAACATGCCGTGATCCTGGAGGACGTTGAACACCGCGGTGTTGTTCGCAGGGATGCCATCGACGCCTTGGGACAGCAGGTGCGCACGCAGTTTGTCCGAGACCGTTTTGCTCACCAGCCACAGGGCATCGTCGGTGAGCCAGCCATCGGAGGCTTCCGGCTGGTTCAGTTTCAACTGTTCCTTGAGCAGGTAGCGCAACCCGTCGAGCAGCTTGCGCTGCAGCGCGTGCTTGGGCGCAGCCATGGCGCGGGCCGGATCGCCGCCCAGCTCCTGGGCCACCGAGGCCCGGTCTGCCTGCACGACAAGTTCGCCCAGTACGCCGGCGTGCTCGTACTGCCCGGCCAGGACGTAGAGCAGTGGTGCCCACAGGGACGGATAGCCGCTGAGCCAGTCCAGGGCCTCACGGTCGAGCAGTTGGTGGTAGAGCAAACCTGTCGCGGCGCTGTGCAGGCGGTACTCGCGATCGTCGCGGTAGCGGAATCGGTATGGCTGGCGCAGCGGGCCGTGCCACGGATGCCAAGTGCTGCCGTCGGCCAGCTCCACGTGCAGATCGACGGCGATCTTGCCGATGTCGTGCAGCAGTGCGGCGTAGGCGACGGCAGCAGTCCAGGCTTCGGCTTGCGCGGCCTGGTCCTCGGGGTTGGCGCCGATGGGCAGCAAATGGGACTGCCGCAGCTTGAGGCTGTAGGCGACGATTTCCAGCCCGTGGTCGAGCATGCCGCCTGGGTAAGCATGGTGATGCGCTTCGGAGGCGGGGAAAGCCTGGACCAGCTCGGCATAGCGTTCCAGCGGCGCGCGGTACAGCGCGGCGAACTGCCTGCGCGAGAGCGAGGTGCGCTGCCAGATGTGTTCCAGCAGCTTCTGTCGGCGCGGTGTCGCCAGCAGCGACGCGGCTGATTCCGGCCAGATCAGCCCTTTCGGGAGATCGGTGGTGGGTGCTGGCGATGGAGCGGCAGCGTCCAGGGGCCGTTTTCGCTGGAACAGAGAGAGCATGTGGGTGTCCTGGTTGCGGGCCAAGCGGGAGGCCTTTTCGCCTTTTCGGGTAGGGCCTTTCCCCTTGCACCCCATTCCCTTGCCATTTCGGCCCTTTGGCCTTTAGAAGCCTTTGGATATAGAGTGGTGAGCATTGATCGTCCACCGTCAATGCGGGTGTGGCGGGGTCGGATTGATGCGGGAAGGCTGGCTGTTCCCACCCTACGATGAGGTTCATTGTTGGATGCTGGAGAACCCCGGTGAGACCTTTCATTGACGAGGTAAGGATATTTCCTTACAATGTAGGCATTGCGATCAGGAGAGCCACCATGCCTGCCATTCACGAAGTTGCCACGCTGACCTCCAAAGGCCAGATCACGCTGCCCAAGTCCATCCGGCAGGCGCTGGGGGTGGATACGGGCGGCAAAGTTGCGTTCGACCTGCGCGGCGGCGAAGTCGTCGTCACCCGTGCTGACGCCGAGCATGAAGACCCTGCCATTGCCGCGTTCCTGACCTTGCTGGCCCGCGATATTGAAGCGGGCCGGAATGTGCGTGGCCTGCCCGAGGATCTGGCTCGCACCATGCTGGAGCACGCTGGGCACAAGGTGGACCTGGGCGATGATTTCGATGAGGACGTGGAGATCTGATGCAACAGCATGGCTGGTCACTGCTGTTCCACGACAACCTGATCGAGCAGATGATGAAGCTGCGCGCGGCCGTGCTGCGCGCCCAAGAGAACGACCCGGAAGGGTTCGGATCGAACGCCAACGTCAAGTTCTTCCGGGCCTTGGTCCAGTTGATGCAAGACGTGGTGCCGAGTGATCCGGCGCGCGACGAATACCGCCAGGGCAACACCATGGGATCGGCCTATCGCCACTGGCGGCGGGCCAAGCTCGGAAGGCGATACCGACTGTTCTTCCGCTACGACTCGAAGGCCAAAGTCATCGTGTACGCCTGGGTCAACGATGAGCAGACTCTGCGGTCTTCGGGAAGCAAATCAGACCCGTATGCCGTGTTCGAGAAGATGCTCGGGCGCGGGAACCCGCCGGACGAATGGAGCGCATTGGTACAGGCAAGCAAGCAGGATTGGAGCAAACTGGAGTAGCGATTTCACATGTAGCAGGTGACGACCATGAGCACGACGACCCGCATCAGCACCGCAGAACGCCTCGGCCGCAGCTTTGGCCGTGGGTGGCGCGCCTATGCGCGTGGCGAACGGCGGGCGTCGAACTGGTTGGTATCCAAGGGTGTGCCGGTAGCTGGTGCCACCGTGCTGTTGTGGGTGGTCAAGCTGGCCGTGCTCGGTGTACTGCTCTATTCCGCGTTCTGGCTGGCACTGCTGTTGGTTTGTGTCGTGGCTGTGGGATGGGCAGCAAATCAGAGCCATTCAGACGAAGAGTTCCATTTGCAGTTTCCTACCACCTTGGAAGAACTTCGAGAGACACCGGGTTATGACCCGAATCTCTACAACGACACATCTCATGAGATGTACAAGGATGATGACTGACACTCGGCTTGAGCGTGCGTCACTTCAACTTCCTTGACATTGCGCCAGCTCCTTTTCCACCGGCAGCGCCTGCGTCCCTCGTACCTGCTGAGAAACTGTTTGCGATCGTTCCAGCGCGGATTCCGGCCCAGGTCAGCGCACCGATCCAAAAGGTGGGCAGCACGATGAACATCGTCCCCATAACGAAGTTCAACAACAGGTCGCCAAAGGCGTTGTTCAGCCCCACCAGTGGATCGAAGTTGGCGTGTGGCCGGTTCCAGCCGAAGCCCCAGCCATAAAGCGCATCGAGGATGGTGCTGTCGATCCAGCGCGCGAGCTGGAACCAGAAATCGACGAAGAACAGCGCGAACTGCACGACGCTCACGGTAACGACCGTCTTCAAGTCATAGGTGCCCACAACCAGCACCAGCGGGATGCAGATGACCAGCGCCATCTTGAGCAAGGCGAGCACCATAGGCAGCGCCTGGCGCACCACGTCCATGGCGGGAAATGCGGCAATCGCGCCGACGGCCATTCCGACGTCGCCCGTGGCCCGCGTTACGATGTTCGGCAGGGTCTTGTCGATCTGGCCACCGTAGTCGGTATAGACGCTGCCTTGGTTCAATTTCTGCTGCCGTGGCGAGGCGATGGTACGGATCACCGAGTCGTCCACCTCGGCCCGGCTCAGGAAACCGGCCCAGCCCGCCAGGCGATTCAGCAGGCTTGGGTCTACCTGCCCCAGCAGGCGTGCGCGCAGGCCGTTGCTGCCATCGGCCCACCACTGCCTGCAGGTCGGATAGCCGCCACCGCTGGCCACCTGCGCAAGCCCGGCGTCACGGGTGCTGTCGTAGGGCCAGTCATCGCGTGGTGTGCTGGAGCGGTAGCTGTCGTAGTAGCCGCCCGTGTCCGTGAAGAAGCGCGAGCCGATCCAAGTCACGTCGTGCATCTGCTGCTCATCAAGCTGAGGACGCTGCATGAACAATTTGGCGCGCGCCGGTCCGTAGCAGTCTCGCGAGAAATCCGCCACTTCCTGAGCCAATACCGGGTCGTCGATGCGCGTCGCATCGATCTCCATGCGCATCTGCCGCAAGTCGGTGCCGCAGGGAATCGCCGCCACCGAGGCACCGGTCACTGCTCGCGAGAGTGTGTGCATAAAGGCCCACCAGACGGGCACCTTCGCCGACTGGTTGTTGATGGTGCTGAAGGACTGCGACCAGCCGGTATCGGTGGGCTGCGGCACGCTGACCTGGCATTGGGCCGAGCGCGAGCTGTCGTAGCGGATGGTGTTGAGATCCACGTCGATGAATGGGATGCCGGCGAACATCACCACCACGATGGCGACGAAGACCCGGTTCTCGATGCGCGCAGCCGAGAGCACGCCCTTGTTGCCTTCGTCGGCGCCCTCCGCACGGGCCTTCAGCCATTCCTGCACGATGATGACAATCAAAGGCAGCGCGAAGACACCGCTCGCCACCAGCACCGCCCAGATGCCGTTATGGACGATCCACGACACCAGCGTCAGGTAGTACTCCAAGTAGTCGGTGGTGAAAAGCGTCATGACCCCGATCTCCCCTCAAGCGGCCTGCAGCAACAGGCTGGCTTCCAGCGCCACAATGGCGGCGACGCCAGCGATCTCGCTGCGCAGCAGTCGCCGCCGCGCCTGCCTATCCGCCCCGCGTTGGGCCTCACGCGCCAGCAGCCGGCGACGCATCCAGACCCAGCCGTAGGCGGTTGCGCCATACAGGCACAGCCGCCACACCAGGAAGTAGCCCGCCGTGGCCGTCAGCCAGCGCTCCCAGTTGTCAATGCTGCCGACGAGAAAAATGCCGACGATGTTGGCGCCCACGGCAGCGGCGACGAGCACCACCGTCCACAGCAATGCCTTCGCCGCGCGCCGATTCAGCAGCCAGCGCGGGCGCAGCCAACTGGCGCGCGTCGGGTTCATGGGTTGCCTCCCGGATTGCCCTTCTGGAGCCGGTCAAGGCGGTCGGGAATGGGATCGCCTTCGTAGATGCCACGCGAGCCAGCCGCGCGCGTGCCGTGGCGCTGGATGATGGCCATGGGGGAGTTGTTCGCCAGCTCGCGGCGCAGCTCCAGCTCGGTCTTGAGGTTGCGGATTTCCTGGTCGAGCGTGTCGCTCTCGTGGTTCACGGCCTCGACCGCCAACTGGTTCGCCGCGACGTTGGGCTCCTTCTTGCCGGTCAGCAGGGTGCGCTGGAGCAGCAATGCCTTCTCCAGCACCGACGCCAGCGCGACCTCCGAGGCCAGGCGCCGCGCCAGCAGGTCTTGATCCGGCTCGTCGCGCAGCGCCTCGATGACGCCGCGTGTGATGGGCAGCGAGGTGCTGCCAGCCGCACGCAGGTTCTCGAAGGTGGTGTTGCGCGTTCCCGAGACCAGTTCCTGCAAGGCTTCCAGCTTTGCCTCGTACTCCTCCTGGATCAGCGGCGTCAGCCCGACGCCGGGCACCGTTTCGGTCTTGGTGCAGGCATCGCAAGTGCGCTGCACCTGTTCGCCGAGAACCCGTGTGGCCCATTCGGTCGCCTGCTGTGGCGAGGTCCAGGTCTGGCAAGACAGACTCGCGCAACTGGCGGCAGCGATGGACGATGTGTCGGTCACGCTGCGGCCGTTGACCAGGTTGTAGCCTGCGCGGGTGACGTCGCCGACCACGCGGATGGCCGACTGGCCTGCGCCGCCCGCATTGCTACCACCCACCCAAGGCACGCCGTCGTTGCCGCGGCGCGTCTCCGCCTGTTCAATTGCCGACACGGCATCCGTGCTCGACACCGCATCGCGCAGTGCCATGCCTTCGGCCATCTGGCTCCAGCCGAGTTGTCCGCCCGCCGTGTCGGCCATCTTCTCGGCCATGGCACGGCAGGTCAGCTTGGATCGGTCGAAATCCAGGCGCGCCTGCAGCACGCCGTTGGTCAGCAGGTTGTACAGGCCGGGATCGGCGCGCTGGATGATCAGCGCAGGCAGCGATGCCACCGCGCTGGTGGCGCTCTGGATCACGTTGCTCATGATCTGCTGAAAGCCGTTGGTGACGCCGTTGAGCTGGTTGCGCAGCGTGGTCTGGATGCTCATGTCGCCGCAGATCAGGTTGCTGTTCCAGCCCACGCCAACGCCGATCGAGCGCATGCCGGCCACGCGGCCCATGGACACCGCGCTGCCGCCGCCAATCGAATACATCACTTCGTCGCCGATCACGGAGCCGCCGGTCTGAAATCCGGCCTGCGCCCACGCCAGGCCGCCGCCAAGAACGAGTGCGCCAGCCAGCAGCCCAGCCAATACCGTGGGACGCAGCAGGCGGCACGCCTTGGTGGAGAGGTTTGTCAGTTCAGGACGCTTCATCGCCGTACCCTCATTGGAAATCGACGCTGCCGAGGAATACCTGGCCGCGACGTTCGCAGCACGCATAGGGCCGCCACAGCGCCCAGGCGTAATCGCCCTGCTGCGCCTGGGTCAGGAAGCCGCTGCGCGGGAACACCGTGCAGGACGAGGACAGGACGGGCGTGAGTTCCTGCCACTTGCCCGTCGAGGCATCGCCTTCCATCAGCGCGCCGGCAGGCCAGTAACCGGGCCGCGAGTTGGCGAGCAGCGGCTGATAGACGTGAATCTGCCCACGGCGCGTGACGACATCGCCGGCGCGCTGGGCCACCACGGCGCCGGCCTTGTGGTCGTCGGCCTGGTGCAGGAAGCCGCCGCGCGGATAGACGTTGCCCCACAGGTTCATCGTGGTGCGCGCGCCGACCTCGCGCCTGCCCGGAATTAGTGCCTCCGGGTAGGCCATCTCCGGCACGTTGTAGCGCCAGGCCAGTGTGTCCAGGGTGCTGAGCAGATACGGCATGAACGCCGTGCCCGCGCCCTCGCAGAAGTAGCCCGACGATGAGACGAACTGGTTGAACACCTCGACGCCGGGATGGCCGATGACGTCCGCGTTCTTGAACTTGGCGAGATTGTTTTCGTGGTCTTCGTTGGTGGTGCCGTCCCCGCCGGCCTGCGCGGATGGGTTGGGCGCGCTCATCGCCCGGACTTCGACCCAAGGGTTCTCGCCGGTGTTGCTGTAGCTGGAGACGACCGCATCGGGGATGTAGTGGCGGACCTTGATGGATGTGCGCACCGTGCAGCCCGTCCAGGTGCAGTAGAGCCAGTAGCAGATGCCGACGACGCGGTATTCGAGGCAGTCCGGCGATGCCACTGAGCCAACGATGGTTGCGGTGTTGAGGGCGTAGCTGCCCGTGGCGCTGAGCAGCAGCACTGAGACCACGCCAGCACGCAGGCGGCGCATCCGCTCGAAGGGTCGGGTCATGGCTGCGGCCTCCGGTGTTGCTCGATGCGCGCGACGGCACGGGCCACGTCCGGCTCGCCATAGACCACGTAACGCTGATCCACCACGACCGCCGGGATGCTGGTGACGCCCAGGCTCCATGCGTCGGCGACGCCCTGGTATGCGGAAGCAATGCGGCGCTGGAGGTCGGCACCGCCGTTGTTCAGACGGCGCTTGACGATGGCCGTGGCCTGCTCAGGATCGGCGGGCAGCTGTGCGGAAAGCTCGGCTTCGATGCGCGGGCCTTCATCCAACTCGATCAACCGCTCGCCACCCATGGTCTTGACCGGGTGGCGGCTGTCGGTGACGACCACCACATCGGCGGCGAAGGTGGCTGGGCTGAAAACGGCCAAGGATGCCGGCAGTGCAACGGCCAGGCCAAGGGTTCGCCAGCCGGATGCGAAGCGGAATAAAGATGCTGGCATGTCGCGTGCCCTGGAAGTTGATCAGAGCCATAGTCGAACGCGAACCCGCTGCCGCCCCAACAAACAATGCGCATCGCGGGCACCCCGCATACCTGTTCGGTGCTGCCGCATGGAAAAAAGCGGAGGCCGAAGCCCCCGCTGTGATCAGTGAACCACGGGCCTTCCTACAAAAGACCAGACTCGGCGAACGAGTACGGTGTGCCCTGACCAATCACGAAATGGTCAAGTACCCGCACGTCGATAAGCGCCAAGGCCGTCTTCAACTGCTCGGTCAGCAAGCGATCCGCATTGGATGGCTCGGTGGTGCCCGAGGGGTGCTGATGGGCGAAGATGACCGCAGCGGCGTTCAGTTGCAAAGCGCGTTGCAGCACGACACGCGGATAAACCGAGGTCGCATTGATCGTTCCATGGAACATCGGCTCCACGGCCAGCACGTCGTGCATGCTGTTCATGAACACGACGACGAATATCTCATTGGGCTCGGCGACCAGCTTCAAGCGAAGGTAGTCCCTGACCGCAGCGGGCCGTTCAAGACGTGGCCCTGCTTTGAAAACCCGTCGCTCCAGCAACACGATGGCTTGCTGGACGATCCAGTCCTCGTTCTGAACAGAAATATCGGAAAGCGACTCCAGGCAGGAGTCATTGATGACGACAGACATGGCGAACCTCCAGGCAGGGAAATCGGAGGGCGCACATGCCCCTGGAGGGCAGGCCCTCCAGGGAATGGAACAAGGTGCATCCATCACCGCAGCAGCGGTGATCGTTCGCGGCCAGGATGCGGGGCGAACGGGTAGCGGTCAGCGCAGCGTGCTGCGCCGTAGCCTCAATGACCGCGGGCTACCTGGGCATGTCGCCGACGACGTCGGCAGGCATTTCCGTAGTGGGTGAAACGACCGAATCCTCAGCTGCCAGCATGTCCATGGCCGACAGCAGTGCATCGCCTTCGATAGGCCCCTGCAGCAGGATCGCCTGGCTGGTCTGGCGATCGTGTAGTCGCAGGGATGGCGTCGCGGTCACGCCGCCCTTGGTGGCTTCCTCGGCCTGAGCGCGAATCAACGTTTCGGGCCGCTCGCTGGCCAAACACTGCTCGACGGCTGGGTTTAGGCCGGGATAGCGCAGGCCCTCGGGCAAGCCCAGGCCGTCACTGCGCGTGTGCGCATAGACCCATTCAATGGCCTGCCAAAAGGCCACATGCCCGCCACTTTCGGCGGCGCACTCGGCCAGGCGTGCCTCGGCAGAGGCGGCCGGTTCGTGCGCGGCCAGCGGCTGGTGCTGCCATTGCAGGGCTACGTCCGCGTTGGCGCCCACCCAGCGTTTGAGTTGCGGAAAGTACTCCCGGCAGAACGGACATTCGAGGTCGGCATAGAGCGTCAGCGTGAACCGGCCCTGCGCGTTGCCCATTTGCCAGGGCGGCCCGGCCACCTGCGCGGTACTGACCGGCGCGGGAGCCAACGACGCGGGTTCGCTGGGTGCGCGGGACACGAGCCAGATCAGCAGCAGCGCGATCAATCCAGCGGCCAAGAACCAGGGCCAGCGCTTGCGCGAGCGCCGATGGCGGAGCGCCTGGACTGGCATCGGAATGGAAGGATGTTTCGGTTTCACGGCAGTCTCCGGCGGCTATTGCGGCAGGCCCAAGGCCGGCGACTCGATGCCGCGCGCCTGGTCGATCTTCTCGGCCACCTTGAAGGCCGCGTCGAGTTCACTGATGCCGTGCTGTTGCATGAGTTGGTAACGCTCGGCTTTCTCCTCGGGTTCGGTCTGCGCAAGCGCGAGATAGAGGCTCGGTGGCACGGCCCGAAACAGCACTTCCAGGCTCTTGGAGAGGATGACGCCCTCGGTGAACTTCCCGGCTTCCTTGCGCGCCGAAAGCATCAGCGCCTTCTGCGCAGGCGAGAGTTCGCGGAAGCGGGCGATCTTCTCCACCTCATCGGGTGGCATCGACAGGCAGATCCACCACTCGATCATGTTGAGCATGGGCTCTGCGGCGCGCGGCAGATCGTCGATGTTTTGTGTGGCGAGCCAGAACCAGGCCCCCAGCTTGCGCCACATCTTGGTGATCTTCACCACGTAGGGGGCGAGCAGCGGGTTCTTGGTGATGATGTGCCCTTCGTCGGTGACGTTGATGATCGGGCGGCCCAGGTACTGATCGCGCTCGGCAATGTTGTTCACCGTGCTGATCAGGCTTATGTAGGCAATGGAGAGCTGCGCGTTGTAGCCCTCGCGGGCATAGGTCGCCAGATCGACCAGGGTGATGTCGGCCTCGGGCCACGGCGAACCGTCGCGGTCGAACATTTCACCGTCCGTGCCTTGGCAGAACATGTCCATGGCGTCGGCCATCTCCAGCAGTCGCACACGCCGCATTTCCGGCAGCGTCGGGTCCTGGCTGCGCGTGCGCAGCGCATTGCGCACATCGCGCGTGAGCACGGTGCGCTTCTCGCCATCCTTGCTGTGGCAGTGTTCTGCGGCATCGAGGATGCACTGACGGATCAGCGAGCGGTCGGCCCGCGTCATCCGGGCTTCTTCCTTGTCTTCGCCACCGGTGATCATCAGCCTCGCGGTGATCTCCAATTCGCCCAGTACGTCGCGCTGCTCATCTGCCTCCATGGCCACAGCATCGGGCGGCAGGTCTTCGTCCAGGGCATCGGCGTCGAGCGTCTGCACGTCGCTGGGCGTCTCGATCAGCCGGCGCGCATCCGCGAACGGCGCCAGGGTAACGCCCGAGCCCGGCGCGAGCTTGACCCGGTTCACGGTCAGGCCCAGGCGCCGGGCAAAGTCGCTGAACAAGCCAAAGCTGTTGCCGGCCTCGACAATGAACAGGCGGGGTCGGTAGATCGCCGTGACCTGATTCAAGAGGTTGTTGAGGGTCGCCGACTTGCCCGAACCCGTCGGGCCGAACAGGAACAGGTGGGCGTTCATCTGCCGGTCCAGGCGGTTGAGCGGGTCGAAGGTGATCGGCCCGCCGCCGCGGTTGAACATCGTGATGCCGGGGTGCCCCGTACCCTGGGCGCGGCCCCACACCGGCGAGAGGTTCGCCGCGTGCTGGGCGAACATCAGTTGGGTGTACCACTTGCGCCGATCCTGGCCGGGGTTGTAGCAGCACGGCAGCCAGCGCAGGTAGCTGTTGAGCGGTGCCACCTCGTCGTCCTCGCGCACCGGCTGCAGGCCAGCGTTGAGCATGACGTTCGCCAGATCCAGGCCGCGTCGGTCCAGTTCCGCCTCATCGCGCCCGCGCAGGTAGAACGCCAGCGTGCCGCGATAGAGCTTGTGCGCGCTGCCGATCAGGGAACGGGCTTCATGCACGTCCTTGAGCGTCTGCTCCGACGCCAGGGTTTCGCCGACCGCTTTCTTGGCCAGGTGGTTCAAGTCCGCCTCAAGGACATCCTGCGGCGTGGCGACCATCGTCAGGCAAAGGGTGGTGTCCTCGGGCATCTGGTCGAACAGCGTGTTGATGGCATCGCCTTTGCGTGTCTCGCCGGTCAGGTGCCCTGTGCCCGGCGGCATGCGCAGGCGGTCGGTGATCAGCACGCGGTGCGGCAGGCCGTCGAAATGCCAGGTGCCCTGCGCCACGTCGGAGCGCGGCTGGCCGAAGAACAGCCGCTGGCTGAAATCCCGCCCGCTCGCCAATTCGATCTCGCCGTCTTCGCCGGCCTCCGTACTGTCGGGGTAGCGCGCCAGCGCATAGAAGCGCTCCCTGTCTTCGGCCCCAGGCCCAAGCAACGTGGGACGCGGGTTGAACCAGCGCAGCAGCCAGTCGTGAACATCCGCAGCCACCATGCGCCGGGCCTGAATGCCGGCGTTCGCCAGTCCGCCGCACAGGCGGTCGCAAACGATATTGAGCATCTGCTCGGGCGTCTGCCCGCGGCGGCTGTTTTGCCCTTGGCCGGTCACGCGGCGATAGACCACCATGCGCACACGCCGGGTCTGGCCGCGCCAGCGCAGCCGTGTGACCACCGTGTCCTCGAACAGACCGCCCGGCTTGGCCACCGCGCGCAGGTGATGGCCGAAGAAGCGCAGGTAGAACTCGGTGAACGCCGTCTCACGGGCGCGCGGCTGCACATAGTCGCGCAGGGTCTGCATGTACTGGTCGAAACTGGGCTCGTCCTGAGCGTAGAGCTGCAGCACCCAGGGGTTCTCATCCAGTTCATCGAAACTGTCCTGCAGCGCGTTTTCCAAGGCATCGCGGGCCTGCGCGAGCCAGCCAGGTTCCCGGCCTTCGGTGCCCAGCGGCACCAGCTCGTAGAACGCCGCCACCGATTGCCCGTCCTCCAGCAACATGGCTTTCGACTGCGCCAGGAACTCCACCCAGGGCAGCAGTTCCACGAACGACGGCGCGACCTCGTACAGCGCCTGCTCGTCTGCCAGGGTCGCCGGCCTGCGGCCTTGCACCGCCGTGCCGGGTTCGGGGATGCCGGCCTGGCGCAGTGCCTCGACGTGGCGTTGCCAGCCGTCCGGCTGCTCGTCGTCGTCAGCATCGGATGCGGCCAGCTTCGGCGCGGTCGGCTTCGGTCTGGGGATTTTCCAGCGCATCAGTAATCCTCCACGCGCTCGCCTGGCATGGCGTACTGCACGCGCTGGTACAGCGGGAACACGGTCGTATAGCCCGGAATCGGCACTGGGTCGGTGCCCGCCAAATGCGGATACACGTACATCACGAGATCGGGGTTGGGCAGGCGCTGGAACTGGCGGTAGACCTCGTTGCGCGCCGTGCGCGTGTAGCGCATCTGCTCGGCAGGCGCGGCCTGCACGTCCATCTCGGTCAGCGGCCTGCGCAGGCTCTGGCGCGCATCGAGCAACTGCCTGCGCGCTACCTGGCCGGCACCACCGCCGCCGTCGCCGGCGTTCTGCTGCCAGATGTTCATCATCGTGCTGTCTCCGTGGGTCAGCAGCTTTTCCTTGCTGGTGGCGCAGCCACCGAGCAGCGCGACGGCCAAGGCCAGCGCCAGGCCCTGAGCCCAGCTATTCAAGTTCGAGGGCATGGCTTTCTCCTGCGCGGTGATCGACCTTGCGGCCTTCGGGATCGAAGTCGATGGCGAGCGGCTTTTCGAGGTGGACGGCGACCTTGGCACCGGGCTGCACATAAACGGCAGCGAAGGCCTGGCCGTAGAGCTTGTTGACCCAGCTCGACATGTCCTGGACGCCGCTGGCGAGAATCCGGCCCACGGCTTCCTGGCCGCTGATGCCCACGCTGCCGATGGAGCCGTCGGCGCCGACATAGGACGCCCTGCCACTGTCGGATTCGATCAGCGAGGCCACGCCAGCCCCAGCCGCCGTGATCAGCGCCTGGGTGCCGAGGTACTGCTGCGCATTGCTGCGCCGCTCGCCGCTGACACAGGGAATGCCGTGCGGGTCGCTGATCCAGCCCAGGCCGTCGCGTTGTTGGTTGTTCTGCTGGTTGCCCTCACGATCCTCGGGGATGGTGCGGATGGTCCCGTCATGGAACACGAAGGTGATGCTGCGCACCTGGCCGCGCACGCAGGAGAGCGTCCAGTCGCCCGATGCGGTGCCGGAGAACACGGCCCCGGCCACATCGGGAATGTCGATGCCGTTCGCGGTCAAATTGTCAGGCCCGACCAAGACCTTGAAGGGGTATGGATCGTTCACCGTGCCGTCGATCGGCACGCGGCCAATCAGCGCCGTCATCGCCACCGACCCCATCAGCGTCGAGTTGGTCGGCACGGTATAGACGGGCGTCGGGCTCTTGACGCCTGCCGCGCGTGCGCCCGCGTTCGCCACGGTTTGCGCTGTGGTTTCCAGCGTGCTCTGTGCGGAACCGAAGCTGGTGGGGAAGCTTATGCCGCCATTCGACCTGCCACGCCCGTCGCTTTGTTTCGCGTCATCCGGCTCCACCCAGCGCATACCGCCTTCCATGCCGGCCTCGTCGCCGTCACGCAGGCCCAGCCCCACCGGCAAATCGGCATGGCCGCCGCCACGCCCGCCGATGCTGTCCAGGCGCTGCTGCAGGTCAGCGAGCAGCCCCTCGGTCTGCTGGCGCGCGCTGGCCGCCTGCTGTTGGTCGCGGCGCAGGTTGGAGCGCTCGGATTCGAGGGCGGAACTGATGCGTTGGTCGATGGCGTTCTCGCGCTGGCGCAGTCGCTGGTTCTCCTCACGCTGCGACCTGTTGTCGGACAGCGCGGTCTGAAGCTCGGTGCGCAACTGCTTCACCTGGGCAACCAGCGTCGCCACGGTGTCGCGCGGGGTGTCACCCTCGATGCCCAGCGCCTTCATTTCTTCCGGCGTAAGCCTGCCGCCGCCATCCGCGACAGGCGGTGCCGACGCACCGCCACCGGAAAACAGCCGGATGGCGACAAACAGCACCAGCAGGGCCACGGGGATCAGCAGCCACTTCAGGAGTCCGTTACTGCGCATGGCGGGCCTCCCTGTCGTCGCTGGCTGCTGCTTTGGGCTGCGGGAGATGCACAGCGGGGTCGAAGCGATGGATCGCCGGCAGCAGCGATTGCGCGAGGCCGTGCCCGCGCGTCACCAGGTACAGGACGGTGGTGTCCTCGGGGGTTCCGCGCGGGCCAAGCGCCTCGTGCTGGAAGGTGGCGGTGAGGAAATCCCCTTGCAGCACGCGCGGGTCGAGGCTGATCCAGTCGCTGCTACTGTTGGTCAGGCGCACGGCAGTGACCCACTGGTCTTCCAGGCGCCACGAGGCGAGCGCGACCGCGCGTGCCGGCAAGGTCGGCATCAGCGTGCCGAGGTCGAGGTCGCGGCGCAGGTTGACCCGCATGACGCCTGGCAAGGCTTCCACGGTGCGCAGCGGTGCGTAGAGGTTCTGCGCAGCAAAACGTGTCAGCACGACGGGGATTGGCGTTTCGCGCCGCGCCGTCCGGGTGCCCGCCTGCTCCTGAGCGCGTGCATGGGGCGCATCGGCACCGTCAGGCTGATCGCCATAGCGCGCTGTTGAGTTGTTGCCCTCGACGATTCGCACCGGTTCCAGCTCGGCTTCGCCGTCCTTGGGCGGCTCCGCCGCAATGTCGAGCAGGATCAGCGCGCCGGTGTCGGCGTCCTGCAATTGCAGCCGAGTGGGCTCGATCGGCTCGCTGGCGCGCAGGTACACCGCGCCGCCCGCGCTCTGCACGCGCAAGCGCTCACCGACGCCTGCGGGAACGCCCACGCGGACGTTTCGGTCGATGAACACGATGCGCTCCTGGCCGACCTTCAACGGCACCGCCAGCGGCATGCGCTCCCAACGCAGGATCTCCACCGCCTGGACAGCGGGGGACACGACCACTGCGGCGGCCACGGCCAGCAGCCCCAGCAGCGCGAGTACAGGATGCTTCATGGGCTTCATGGGGAATTACCTCCTTGAGGCGCTTGCGGCGTCAGGCCACCAGGCACCGGGCGCGTCGGCTCCGGTGCGCTGATGCGCTGGGGCGTGCCCTCGTAGCAGTCGATCACCAGGCCGAACGGGTTGCGTGCGGGATCGACGTCCACCCGCGCGACCTTTACGGGGTAGCGCACCAGGGCGCGTTTGACCTGCTCGGCGCCGTAGTACTCGTCGGCGCTGATGTCCAACGTCACCACCCAGTCGCGGTCGGAGATCACACGCACGCGCGCCGTGGGGTTGTCGCCATAGCTGCGACCGGGGATTTCGTAGATGCCGCGCACCCGCTGGCGCAGTTCGCCGGTGCTGCGGCGGTAGTCGTAGTCCGCCTTGAGGAATGCCTGGCAGGACGGGGTGAGGTACGGCGAGAGCGTATGGAGGTTGCGCGGGTAATCTTCTTCGCCATTCGTCGGCCAGCGGTTGAGGGTCTGGAACACGTAGAACGTGAACGCATAGACCGACTCGGGCGGCACTTCCCACCACTTGCGGGTACTGCCGGAGCGTAGGTCAGGCGGGACGTGGATGGTCAGATCGCGCGGTGCGCTCCACCAGCCGCCGCCCATGACCAGGGCGACGATGACCAGCGCACCCGCGCCGAGGCGCAGCGTCTTGATGTGCGCCTGCAGGTGGGTGATCTCGTTCTTGAAACGGCTCATCGCGCGCCCCCGTGCATGCCCCTGCGGATGGTCCAGAAGCCGGAGCGCGAGATCAGCACATGGCCGCCCACCCAAGCGGCCATCAGCGGATGGCGCGTGGCAATGCGCCACTGCAACTGCCGGTACAGCCAGGTGTCGGGACGCCCACGCTTGAGACGGCGCAGGATGCCGCCGCCGATGAAAACGCCCAGCGCCACGCCCAGGACAACGAAGGTCGGCGCGATGGCAATGGTGCGTAACACCCAGGACAGCGGCGCGCCAACCACCAGGCCGGCAGCGCCGGACAGGCCGCAGCAAATCCACAACTCATCGGCAGTGAGGCCGCGCACGACCACCGGGTGCCTGTTGAGCCGGTGTGGAAGGAACGTGACTGTCCCATCGGCACGGACATGCTGTTGCTCGGACATAGCCCGTCCTCGCTTACAGGATGCCGGTGGCTTCGGTGAGCAGCCAGATGCCGATCACGAGCAGGACGGCGCCGATGGCGACCGTGAGACCGAACTGCCCCCAAGTCTTGCGACCGGTGTGGATTTCCGCGTAGGTGCCGTAGGCGTGGTAGCACACGCCAATGAACATCGACGCCACCACCAGGAGGGCCACGAGCATGATGATGTCGTAGCCGTAGTTCCTGATTGTTTCCATGATGCCGCTGCCGGCGCCGCGGGTCGGGTTTTCCAGCTGCGGCAGACCTTGCGCAAACGACAGCGCGGGCAGCGCGGCGGCACCCAGGGCGACGGCGGCGCGTTGGACAAAACGAGTAGTGAGGATGCGGTTTGGCATGGTCAATCCCTTCAGGTCAGGAGAGGAGGAAGAACGTCATGACGAGGTACATCGCGACGAAGCGGATGCAGACGCCGAGGAACTGGCGTTGGTTGAGGCGGTTCTCGGCCCACCCCACGTAGGCCGTTCGGATGGCCCAGACGCCCCAGACGAGCAGAACCGCAAACACGATGCCGACCAGAACGGTCGCCATCGCGGACGGCGCGATACCGCTGTTGGCTTGAAATGCCGAGACCTGGGCGCCGTTCATGGTCTGCCCTGCGCAGTCGTCGGCAGCGATGGCGGGGCGGTCCGCTCGGTGCGGTACTCACCAGCCAGTTCGGAGAGGTCGCGTGGCTGGGCGCGCGACGGTGTGAGATGGGCCTGGATGCCGGCGCGCACACGCGCCAGATCAGCCAGCAGTCGTGGGTAATCGAAGTGGTAGCGCTCGCCCGGCTGGATGGGTGCGTGTGCAGCGCCATCCGCGATGGTGCGCTCCAGCGCGTCGAGCTGGCGTAGCGCGGCAACCAGCTCCTGGCGCTGTGCCGGGGATTCGGCCAAGGCAACCGGGAACTGACCCATCAGCAGGGCCGTCACGAGAAAAGTTGGCACGCCGCGATGCGCGGCGCGCAGCCAGATCGGAGCCAACATCGCGCCATTCCTGTGTGATAAGCAATGGCTTGATCGTGGCGATCAAAGGCGTATCAGGCCGCAAACAATAAGAACCTGCGGATGACCGGATTGATGGCCTAGAGGTACTTCTTGAAGCTCCCTGCAGTCAGGCTCACGGCCAGCCCCAGCAAGCCGGCGCTGGGCAGCAGGATCAGCAGCGGATGCACCGAGATCGGCAGCGCCAGGTACGTGACCCAGGGCAGCACGGCCAGCGGCATCAGGCTCGCTTTCGCTCGGTGATAGATAAAGCCGGATTCCCGGCCTGCGCCGAACCGGCGCACATCCCGCCGTACCAAACCGTCGATCAGGCCGACGAAAGCGGCCGTGAAGATCAGCGGCAGCGTGAGCGCCAGGACCAGCAGGCGCACGAGGAAAGTAAGCGTCGTGAAGGCTGCGGCGATCAGGTAGCTCTCCGTCCAGACATAGACCTGGCTGATGAAGTAGCGGAAGTTGCGCCCTCCGTCCTGGTTTTTCCCCTGGCTGGGCGCGCGGGCGCGCTCGGCGGTCTGGCTCATGCGCTCCAGGAGCCCTGATCGCACGAACACCCATTCATAACCCGTGTCCACCAGCTCGTGCGCCGTTCGCCCCGGCTCCTGCACGACCACGCTGCGCGTGAAATGCTTGGACAGGTGCCCCAGCTCGTACTGCAACATTTGCTGGGAGTGCTGCCAGCCCTGGTCTTTCCAGAACAGGTGCATGCCGATGCACTCCATCAGGATCGAGAACAGCAGCGAGCCGACCAGCACCCCGAGCAGCCGGAGCGGCAAGGTGATGGTGCCGACGATCAAGCCCTGGCGGCGGTTCTGCTCGCGCTGCGCAGTCGAGGCGGCATCGCTCATGGCGCGGCCTCTTCGCTGGCCGTGTCGCCCGTGCCGGTGGTGGGTGTGGCGATGGCCGTCTCATCGAGCAGATCGTCCGGCAAGGCCGCGTCCTGCAAGACCGGGGAGCTGGTGAACTCCCACCACTGCGTGGCCTCGCTGTAGCTCTGGCGCATGTGCCCGGCCAGTTGCTGCAAGTCCGCCGGCATCACTTCATCCGGGTCTGGCGCCGGCAACGGCATACGCACCTTCCAAAGCTGACCGCCCTGCAGCAGCGCGAAGCACTGGCCTTTGGGCAGGCCGACGATGTGCGATGGCTCGATCATCGGCACGCTGGACATGCTGATGCGGTCTTGGGTGTTTGACGTAAAGTCTGTCGCTCCACGAATATCGGAGCTGTCGGTCGCGCCGCTGACGATGGTGGTCGTATAGACCTCGACCTTCGGCAATTGCCGGGTCAGCAATTCAGCGGTAGCCGTCTCGCGCACGCGCAGCATGAACAGGTTGTTGAAGTTGCCGATCACCTGACCGGCCTTCGCGCGGTTGCCAATGCGTGCTTCGATGTCCGAGAGCGTCTGTGTGTACGCGGTGACTTGCAGGCCAGCGCCGCCGCCCTTGTTGATCAGCGGGATGAACTCGTCGCCCATCAACTCGTTGAACTCATCGGCATGGACGTTGATCGGCACGCGCGAGCCAGCCGATGCGCCCGGCAGGCCGTCGTCGATCCCGTGCTTGTAGATGTGGCCGGCGACCGAAACCAGGTCGGAGAACATGGAATTGCCGACTGCGGCGGCGACCTCGGCGTCGGACAGCGCATCGAGGCCGACATAGACCACGGCGCGCTTTCGGATGACCTGCATCCAATCGAAGATCGGGCGTGGGTCGGCCAGGTCGGAGTAGTTCGGGGCCAGAAGCTGGGCGATCTTGCCGCTGGTGAGCTTCTCCAGCAGCGGCAGCAGCGATGCGACGATCTTGTCGAAGTAGGTCTTGTCGTAGCGCACTGCCGAGCGCAGGCCGTCGAGCACCGGGTCGTAGTTGCGCGCCTGCGAGAGGTACTGCTCCAGCGCCACCACGCGCTTTTCGCGCCCGATCATGTTGCGCGGGATGTTCTTCTCGTTGAGCTTGGCCTCGATCTGGACGATGACCTCCCAGGCCTTGGGCTCGGTCTTGGCGAAGTAGTGTTGGGCGTACTCGATGAACAGCGCGTCGATGTTGATCACATGGCGCTGGATCAGCATGTAGTCCGGGCGCTGCCCCAGTTCCACCAGGGCGCGGGCGATGATGTTGACGAAGCGCCACGCAAACTCGCGAAATGCCGCGCTGTTGCCTTCCCCGGAGAGCTGCCCTGCAACACGGGTGGCCACCTCGCTGATGCGCCCAAAGCGGCCCACAGCGTTGTAGCGCGCGGAAATGTCGGGCCAGCCCAAGTGGAAGACATAGAACTCGCCCTCGCGCCCCGCGCGCTTGGCCTCGACGTACACTCGCTTCAAAAGATCGGCGTCGCCCTTGGGGTCGATGACGATGACGACCTCGTGCTCGCCGTCGGCGTTCTTGCGCCGGATGTCCTGAGTCACGAACAACTCGGCCAACCGCGTCTTGCCCACGCGCGTGGTGCCCAGCACCAGCGAATGCCCGACGCGCTCACCCAGCGGTAGGCTGACGTCCACCTCATCGGGTTCGATGCCGTGCAGGCGCGGCAGGCCGCCCACAGGCGGCAGCGGGCGCACCGGGTTGAAAGGCACATCCCAGCCCGTGAGCGCAGGTAGCCGGGACAGCGGGAATGGCGCGAACTCCAGCCGTTCCTCCAGCCTGCGCGCCAGCCGGTAGGCCGGCGTCAGCTCGACGTAGCGGCGAAATTCCGGTCTGTATGTCTGCATCAGCCGATGGGTATGTTTCTGCTCCCACAGAAATCCGCGTCCCACGAACAGACGCTGCTGGCTGACCGGCACGTCCTTGCTGGTCATCACATAGCGCGGCAAGCGGCGAATGTTGCGTCGGTAGCGCAGGATGACGCGGGCATCGCGGTAGCGGATGGCACCGTAGATGCAGAACGCCAGCGCACTGCCGACGCCCATGGCGGGGCTCAGCGCGAGCGACCACGGGGCCACCAGGGACAGAAACGCGGCGCCTGCACACGCCGCGACGGTATAGAACTCCACCGCTGGGCGCAGCAGAACCTCGACCGGCTGTTTCCCCGACATGGCTTCATTGCTCGATGCCGGTGGCTGTGATCAGCACCGGGTAATGCCGCAGACCCAGGCGCTCGGCCAGGTCGTCACCGGCCACAGGCGCAAGGGGCACGCCGGGCACCAGGGCGCGCAGCCGTGCCAGGCCCTGCATGGTCTCGACGTTAACCACCAGGCCCACCGCGCCGCGCTCGCGCAGCGAGCCCGCCTGGCGAAGCAGCCAGGCGTGGGAAGCTTCGTCGTCGCCGACGACTACGAAAGGCCGCAGGCCCGGTGCCTCGATCACGCGCCGCGCGACGGTGCCAGGCGTGAGCTTGGCACTGCGCACCGGCAACATCGCGGCCTCATCCATGGGCGTGGCGGGCACCGGGAGCATCGGGATGGGCGGCCCGGCCGGAGCATTGGCGCGCGGCTGAAGGTTCAGAGCCTCGTAGTACGGCAGCGCCGACGTGCCGCCACGGTCTTCGACGACGATCAGGGGCTCTCCGGCGCGCGAGGCCAGTGGCAGAGCCGCCAGCAGCACGAGCAGGCCCTTCAGTGTGAGATGGGTCAAATGGGATGTTTTCATGGGGTGCTCTCCTGGTGCACGGCGATGGCCGCGGCGGTTGGGTGTGTGCCCTGCACACGGGCAAGGTGGCGCGACACGCTGCGCCGGTAACGAGCCGCAGGTTCTCCGCCCGCAGGACGGTGGTAGCGACCGATCGCCGGCAACCAGTCCTCGCCCGAGGTGTGCTGCTCTTTCAGGATTTCAGCGGCGATGGCGAGGTTGCTGTATGGGTCGAGCAGGTCGCACGGGCTGGCGTAGCGCTGCTGGTGGTAGCCGAGGTTGATCTGGCCCAGGCCCGCGTCGATGCGTGTGTGCGGCGTGGCGCGCATTGCCTGCTGCAAACCAGCGCAGGCGTCGGCACGGGTGGTGAAGCGGCGCGACTGACCGGCGACGTTGAGGGACCACGGCCACGGGACGATGCGCCCGTTGCGGCGGATGCCGCTTTCCTGCAAAGCCACGGCGTAGAGCACCGTCGAGGGGATGCCCGCGCGCTGTGCGGCAAGCTGGTAAGCCGGTGGCGGAAGCTCCTGGGCATGGGCGGCGCAGGCGCACAGGCCCGCCGCGATCACCAGTGCGCGCAAGCACTGCGAAACGGAGGTGGCCGCTATGGCTGGCGCTGCCATTGACCGTTCACCTCGCGCACGACCGCAGGAAGGTCTCCGGGCAAGCTCAGCGACAGCCACCGCCCGCCATCATGGTTGAGCGTGATGCCACCGCTGCGCACGCGCGCCGGATCGACGTTCGCACGCTTGGCCCAGTCGCGGATGCGCGTGTCGTCTTGGCGGCTGCCGACCATGTACAGGTCGAACTCGGTGCCGGAGGATTGCAGGCGCTGCACGAGTTGCCCGCAGGCCGCGCAGCCGTCCTTGACGAACACGGCCGTGCGGCCTGAACCGCGCAAGGGATTGGCGCTTGTGCCGGCGCCGGGTTTTTCGTCAGGCAGGTTCACCCGCTGCATGCCGGGACTCAGGCGCTGCCAGGCCTGGTCGTAGGCACGCTGGTAGGCGAGCAGCTTCTCGATACGGCGCGCCTCGACCTGCACCTGCAGCTCTGCGTAGCGGCGCCGTTCCTCGTCGGTGCGCGCCTCGATGCCCAGGGCGGACAGTGGGTCCAGGTTGGGCGAGTAGATGCCCAACGGCCCGTCCATCAGCTCGCGATAGCGAGCCCACTCCTGCGGTTGCAGGCCCCAGTCGCCTGCCACTCGGTCGTCCAGGGAGCGAGTAACCAGCGGGCGCTCCTGGCTGTGCGCACTGCCGGCGGGAGCCGTGGCCGGCTGCTGCGCCCAGGCGGGCAACTGGGCAGACGCGAGCAGGAGCGCGGAAAGGATGATCGACGGTTTCATGTCGTGCGCTCCGCTCAAGGAATCGCCATGCGACGGGTCTGGTCGCCGGCCTGGAACACCGCAGTGTTGCCCTCGACTGCCTGCAGGCGCCACGGGCCGACGGCATCGCCGGGAAGCAGCACTTGAAGCTGGTCGGGCGTGAAGTTCCCGTTATTCGGTGTGACGGACAGGCTGCGCTGGCCGGCGCGAAGTTCGGCGCCGACGATGCGGAACGGCAGTGGCGGCGGTTCTGGTTTGGCGGTGGGCCTGCTCGGTGAGCGCGGCTGGGCGGGCGCTGCGGCACGCAGGGCGCTTGGGCGTGCCTTGATCTGCTCGACTTCCGCACGAAGCGCCTGAAGGTCTTCGGCAGCGGCATAGCCGCTCAGCGTTGTCTCGACCTGGGCGGCGCGTGCTTCCAGGCGTTCGCGGGTATCTTTGAGGTCTGCCGCTGTTGCGACGACTGGACGCTGCTGGATGGCCTCAATGGTCTCGGCCAGGCCCACAGCCTGCGCTTCGAGACGTTGCAGGCGGGAATCAAGCAGCGTCTGGTCGGCCTGGTCGTTCATGGTCTGGTAGCTCAGGGCAGCGAAAACGCTGAGGCTGATCAGCCAGAGCCACATTAGGCTCTGCAACACCACGGCGGAGATCGGGCGCCGGGGAGCCTGCGCGGTATTCATGGCTGGCCTCCCGAAACCGAAGGCATCAGCGGAAACGTCTGCACCGCCTCGGCAACAGGCGGCTCGTGTGCGTGCTCGGCGGTCGCACTGCCTCCAGGCTGCTCAAAGCAAATCTGCCGTGCCCGTTCATCCGCATGCAGTTCCCAGGCCGGGCCGGCCAGGGTGAGCAGCGCATCGCGCAAGGTCATGGGGCCAAGATGCCGGTGCGCCGCCGGCAGCGGCAGCGCATACAACTCGGTCACGGCGCTGGGCGTCTCGCAAAGCTGGTAGCCACTGCGTTTGAGCACATGCCGCAGCCCATCGCCCACCGTGGCGCGGGCATCCTCGGGCATGGACACGTCGATGGTCTGCAACAGCAAGTCACGCTGCGCCGCCGTGGGTGCCAGCTCGACCAGCGTGTAGCGGCCATAGCGCACGACGGGAATGAACTCGGGTGCCTCGGGTTCGGGAGCGGAGGAGACGCCTTCTATGGCGTCTGGCACCAGCGGCGCGGTGGTGGTCGCGCAGCCGCTGGCCAGCGCTGCGGCCAGGAGACCAGCGCCGACCAGACGCCGGGATACAGGGATTGCGGGCATGGCATCGGCTCTTCTGTTGCGATGCCGATACCTTGGCGGAGCGCCGTTGAGCGGTCAGCTAGGAATGCGGACTGATGGACGACCGCTTTTTCAGAAACATGCGAAGACCGTGCTGATTTGGACAGTACTCGCTACCAGCTGATTACAAAAAAATGCTGCGGTCTCCCGATGGCGTCAGGATTGTTGCTCTCTTCATAGCTCTTGTGACTGCGACCCGCAGTGCCAAAAGGGCTTGGCTTTGACGAGAAGTATCTGCATTCGCAGGCACAATTCGTCCAGCATATCGCCCTTCGTAAATCAGTACCTCGTCAAACTCCTTACCCTTTGCTTTGTGAATGGTCATGAGATGAACTCCACGCCATTCCTTGGCGGCTGCTGTGAAATGCTCCTGCAGCAAAGCGCCCCGGACAGCTTCGATAGCGCCGACATACTGTCCTTGGGATCTCCAAAGCTCTGACAAAGACGCCCGCAGGTTTGAGCCCTTGTGAAGCAGGCGGAGATACTTGGCATCAGCGGCAACGCGCGACAGTTGGCCAACGGCAGACGTCGCGAGAAGCCCCCGCGCAGTCAACCAGTCTTCTTCAGGATGGCCGGTGAATACGACGTCCTGGCGAAGCGCTGCTAGGCGCGCGCACTCGCTGATCAACGCTTGGCGATTCTTGCCGCGGATCTTTCCGGAGACCAAGTATTGGTCGATGGCGTCGGCCATGTCGAGTTCCGCCTGCGCAGGGCGTTTGGTGCCACTGCGGCCCCGGATGTGGGTATGTAAGGCGGAGAGTAGCCGCGCAGCCAGAAGCTCCGAAGGGCCTCCTTCCATTAGCGTGGCGATGACGTTTGCCGCAAGCGCCGGGGATTCCGCGTCCATCGCCACCTCGTGGCGAAGGTTGGGCATGCCATCGGACTCCGCGGAGAGGTAGTCGGACACTTGAAGCATGAAGGCCTTGGATGGGACGAGCACTGCGATGGACCAGGCCGGCTCCTTGCGAAGTCGCTTGATTGCCTGGATGAGCTGGGCCTTCGCATGGAAATGCGGACCCCTTCCGTAGTACACGCCGTACTCGACCACCGACACATTGGCATAGACGGCGCCCTTGTTTTTCCCGGTGAGCAAGTCTGAACCGTACGTTGCGATGTCGGTTCCGGCACTGCGATGATTCTCCCCTTCAAACTCGACTGGCAAGGGGTCGAACTGGTCCACGAATTCCTTGAGCCGCTGAGGATCGGCGCCGCGGAATTCGTAAATACGCTGGTCGGGGTCGGCCAAGGCAATGATCCTGCAGCCGCGTCCAAGCTCGCGGACCATCGCCCATTCGTCGGCGTTCGTGTCCTGGAACTCGTCCACGACGAGTATCGGGTAGGTCGCTGTGTAGATACCTGCCAGCCGCCGGCTGCGGCGCAGCAGTTCAGCCGTCAACTGGGCGAAGAGGTCGAAGTGGAGCAGCCCCTCTTCATGGAAAAGGCGCAACTTCTCCTGGTGATGCTGCTCCTTGGCAAAGTGAGCCAAGCGCGCGGAGCCCTCGGGAGGTGGTAGGAGCTGGAGCGGCTTTCCGTTGCTGAGCAGATAGCCATGACTTCGCAGAACGCTCCATGCGAAGCCGTGATAGGTGTTGACATCTAGAAGTCTCAGATCATCCGCGGTGATGAGTTCCTTGGCTTTCTCAAGGACCCGTGCCACTGTGGGCCTCGCGAAGCTGAGAAACAGGATGCGCTGGCCTGATAGGAGCTTTGCTGATCGAATCTCGTCCCTGGCTTTGACCAGGGCGACATGCGTCTTTCCGGAGCCTGGACCACCCATGGCGAGCACGTGCCCCGTGCTTTGCAGAAAGTCCCTCTTCTGCGGTGTCCAGTCTTGTTCGACCGTCATAACTCTTCGTCATCGAACGGTGCTGCCGCCGCTGACGGCACGGGTGGCAGCGGCGGAGGTTCGACGGTGATGTGGATCACCCGCAGCGTGTCCCGGACATACTGCGGCATCTCCGCCTCGGTGCAGCACCCGAGCAAGTCGCCGGCATCGCCGCTTCCCTTGGCCCAGCCAAAGAATTGCCGCAATGCGTCGCGAATTTGCTCCACGGTCTGGGCGGCGTTAGGAGTTTTGGCGATCAGATGGTTCGGCCACGCGTTCTCCGCGACGAGGCTGAGCGCATATCGACGAAGGGCTGCCTCCGCGGTGTGGTGCAGCACTACGTTCTCGAAACCTTTCTCGGCAGATTCAAATGAGTGGTGCACGGCGGCCTTGATGGCAGCGGAAGCGGCTGGTTCCTGCTTGTCGAACACAGCAAAGACCGTCTTGCCCAAGTCTCTAAAGAACTTGCCGAGAGGCGCAACCTGCGCATCGGTTTGCGCATCGATGACGGCCACCCCCAGGGCCTCAAGCGTCTTGTATTCTGTGGGGTTCAAGTCGTTAAGCCGGCGCGCCGCTGCAGGTATCGCATCGAACTCCGTTCGACCTTCGACAACAAGTACATATCGGGCAAGCAGCGCTTCACAGAAGCGGGCCCTGAACTCTGCCTTGTATGCCTTGGGCTTGACCGCTGGTGGGTATGTCGCCAGCATCGCAGAAAGCTTGCCCCCGTCACGCCGCAGCACATGCATCTCGGACGGCGCGAATTCTTCGAGCACATAGGGCGAGTGCGACGTGAAAAGCGCCTGTGCCGACGTCTCGCGCACGCTGTTAACGATGCGCTTCTGGGTATGTGGCGGAAGGGCGATCTCGGGCTCCTCCATCGCGAAGATGACGTTCTGCTTCAGGCCCGCGATGATGGATAGCAGCGCCAGCACCAGTGTATTGATCGTGCCGGTGCCCTGATGGTGATATGGCGCGCAATAGGTGCTGCCGTCCGGACGCTTCGCGCCGGTGCCCATGAAAACGGTCAAATCCTTGCGCAGGGCCTCTCTAGTGAGATCCGACACGCGCATGTGAGGTTCCTCTGCCCAGTCAGAAGGAACGAATCGGCGAACAGCGTCCTGGACGTCCTTCAAGAGCGGGGCGATGCCGAGTTCCGGCTTATCGGCCACGGGGAGTTTGCGCAACTCGTTCAGCAGGTCTTCCCACATCGTCACGCGCTTGTCTTGAAGCCTGAGGATGACATCAAGCAACGACCCGCGCTCCAGGCTCAATGCCCGCGCCCCTGTCCTCAGCGTCCGGAGGTACAGGAAGCCGCACTTGCGCTTGTCGGTCGTTTTGAAAGTTGGGTGAGTACCTTCAGCTAGCACTGGGGTCGCGAAGAAAGTATTGCCCGTGAAGTCGTCTTCTTCCTTGTCGTAGCGACCCTCGAAAAACACCCGCAGCGCGGCCGACACGTCTGACGCATCCGTGCCTTCCGGGGGCGGGCCTACGAGTAGCGTCTTTTCCGTGGCGGACCACCACTCGATGTGGTCACGAAAGTGTCGCTGCTGCTCGGCGGACAGGTCACTGACGATAACTTCAATCCGAATGAGAACCGGATCTCCCTCTTCATCCAGGTAGCGCCCGGCGTGGAAGTCGTGCTCGTCGATGACGGGTCTTCGGGAGAGCCGTTCCGGGCCGAGGACGAGATCTATGGCCTCCAGCAGCGTTGACTTCCCGACGTTGTTGTCACCGAGAAATACGCTGTGGCCTGACAGCGTCACGATGCCGGATTCAATCCCACGAAACTTTTCGACCTTGACTTTTGCAATCTGCATTGGCTCCCCCGATTCTGCTCATGTGAGTTTAGCCAGTAACCAATCGTTTCTCCAAAGAGAGTCCACACTGAATCTGAAAGGACGCAGCCACGTCCTGCGGAGACTGCGGGACGTGGCTGCAAGGTGGGAAGAACAGAAAGCCGGCGGCGCTAGGCCGGCGATGGCGTGGAAATTAGGTAGCGACCAACTGCCGAGCCAGTGCGACCTCGACGGAATCACCGTCCTGGTTCAGAACATCCAGCCCCGATTCGGGCACATCGCCCGAGGTGGACTGCGAGACCATGATCTTCTTGGCCATCAGTTCCAGGCAGGTCATCTGCGAGGAACCGGCGTAGCCGAGGTAGATCACGCGCACGGGCTGTTTCTGCCCAATGCGCCAGGAGCGGCGTGCTGCCTGTTGGAGCGAGTACACGTTGTAGCCACTTTGCATGAACACAATCGTCGGGAACTCCAGCAGGTCCAGCCCCGTCTTGACCAGCTCGGGATTGGTGACGAGCACGTCGATGCCCCGGTCCAGTTGCTCGGCGATCCAGTCCTCGCGGCGGCTGGCATCCACGCTTGCGCGCAGTACCGCCACCTTGAATCCTTCCTGCTCCAGCAGCCCCTTCAGGCGTGACGTGGTGTCGCGCGTTCCGGTATAGACCGTGTAGGCCAGAACCTTGCGCCCCTGTTCCTTCTCCGCTTTGCAGATGTCGATCAGCTCGCGCTCCTTGGGGCTGATCTCGAACTCATTGAACTGAGCCGGGACAAACGCCAAGGTGTTGCGCGTGCGCGGATGCACCACGGTCTCCGACCGGAAGCAGCAATCCGGCCAGGCCAATAGCACGTTGAGCACCACCCCCAGCAAGGTCGTATCGCGTCGCGCCAGAGCCTGTTTCAGTTCTGCGGTCAGCCGACCCGCCAGATCGCGGTAGGCCGCAGCTTGCGCCACGTCCATCTGGACTTCACGAAACTCCTCGTCATACGGCGGCAGGACGTTGCCACCGATGTCCTTGAGCTTGAGGAAAATCGTAAACGGCAGGATGCAGCGCAAGACGCCTTTCGGGCCGAAGCCGGGAGCCTTGACCGTGCGCACCGATACCTTGGTGCCTTTGGCTGTCTTGTGCGCCGTGCCGGCGCTCTCGGAGTAGATGTCCTTGAGGACGCCGTGATCGCGCATGAATGCCATCGCAGCCGAGGTCATGCTGCCGCTCGTGGTCGGGCGGTAGCCGTCTTCGATCATCCGTCCGGGCAGTGCCCGGAACAGCAGGTAGAACAGATCATCGCCGTAGCCGCCCATCAGCGTGCCGGTCAGCAGCAAGGTCTTGCGAGCCTTCGCCGCCAGCACGCCCATGGCCTGGCCCTGGGCACTGCCACCGTTCTTGTACTCGTGCGCCTCGTCGGCGATGAGCAGGTCGAACGTGCCTTGCGGTAGGTAGCGTTTGATGAACTCGGACGGTTGGTAGCCGCCTTCGCCAAAGCCAAACTCCATGTTGGCCATCGCACGTTCCATGCGCGTGGCCTGACGGTCGGAAAACACCAGCTCGCCGTTGCCATCCATGAGGTTGATGAACTCATGGATGTTGTCGCCCAGCATCGAGGCCAGGAAGCCGTCACCGAACTTCTGCATCAGCTTCTGTGCAGTGACTTCCCCGATGGTCGGGATGCGCTTCAAGGCTTTGAGGACGACCGAGGACTGGTCGCTGCCGGACAGGCTACGCGGGCGGATCAGCGTCCACAGGGGCGCGGCGCAGTGGCTGCACTTCCTGCGGGACTCCTCGGCTTCGAGCGCGACCGGGTTGACCGGCTCGCCGTCGAGGTCGGTGATGAGTGTGCCGCAGTCCGGGCAGGCTGCCACGTCGCCGTGGCGGGTGCGCCGCTGGGTGAAGACAGGTTTCCAGTGGAACCCCATCCGCATCCTGACGCGCCCCAGGATGAAAAACTCCTGGCCCGTGGGCTGCACACCCAACTGCTCGCGCAGCTTGATGAGCTTGACCAGCGTGTCCGGGCCATTGAGCACCCAGACCTTGGCGCCGGCCACCGTCTCCTGGATCTCACGCCGCCACTTGTAAACCAGGTGGGGAGGCGAAAGCACCAGGGTGCGGCGGTAGCCTTCGGCGTTGAGCACGGCGGCCGTGGCGATGCCGACGGTCGTCTTGCCGCAGCCCATTTCGCCATTGACGATCGCAGCGCGCTCGCCTTGATCGACCAGCAGCTCGGCGGCGGCATGGACAACTTCAGCCTGGGCCTGGAACAGCTTGCGCTTGAGGCTGGCAACGACGAGTTGCCGCTGCGCCTGTGCTTGACCGGCATAGACCGGCGGGTTGGCGCGGTTGAGAGAATCGAGCAGTTCGTCGCCGAACTCGCCGACGAAAACCTGAAGGCTCAGGGTCAGAGGGTTGGATTCCGCTTCGAGCAGTTCGCCCTGTACGGGCGCTGCATCGTTGGCGGTGGTGTTGAGATCAACGGACATGGTGATGCTCCAAAGAAAAATGGGACATGCACCACCCCAGCGGGGCGATGGCATGCCCCGTGGTGGGAAGAGAGACGGCGAACCGTCGGTGGTTGGACAGTGCAGGCGCTCGTGGCCTGCGGTGACAACTCGCGGTCAGTACTCGGACGGCAGCACGATGCGGGTCGCGCTGCGATCTGCTTCGGTGAAGATGCGGATGCTCAGGTCACGGGTGACGACGTAAAACGAATCGAGGCGTTCACCAGACTCCAACGCAGCGTTGTTCTGTTGCCATTGGTAGTCGGCGACGTCGCCCCAGTCGCCACGCATGTGGCGTTCGAAAAACGGCATGGGATCGAGCCGGCCTTCGTTCATCAGGCGTTCGACGCCTTCGCTGAACTCCAGTGCACCGATCTCGAACAGCCGTTTGCGGCGATGCTTGTCATGTTGGTTGGATGTCATGTGGCTTTCTTCTGAGTAGAGGGGCTACAGCACCATTGAGGGGTGTCGGTGGCCCCGCGTTGGAGAAGATCAGTACTCGCTGGGCAACAGCAGCGTGGTGACGCTGCGATCCCATTCGGTGATGATCCAGAGCTTCAGGCCGGGTGTGACCTGGTAGGAAGAGAACAGGCGATCCTCACCGGACTTCAGCGCGGCATCGTTCTGCCGCCTGTCGCTGTCGTCGAGGTCGCCCCAGTCGCCACCGAGGTGGCGGCGCAGATACGGAATCGGGTTGAATTGGCCCTGTTGGATCAGGTCATCGACGCCGCAGGTCATGACCACCTGGCCGGGCGAGAAGCGCAGGCTCGGGGTCTGGCTGATGGAAAGTGCTTGGGCTGCCATGGAAGGCTCCTGGAGATGGAGGGGCCACGGCACCCCATCGGGGCGACTGGACCCCGGTGGGTGGAAAAAATCGACGGCGAACCGCCGGCGGTGGAGAAACGATCAGCGAATGGTCAACACCTCGCCCCGCGTGGCGGAGCCAGGCGTCATGTCCCATGCACGGATGACAGGAACGAACTTGTCGGTGAGGATGCGGGTTTCGGCGATGGAGCCGTCGTCGCGTTCGGTGAATTCCCGCTGGAGCGTCTTGTCCTTGTGGGTGTCACCTTTGACGACGAGCACGCGCCCCGCCTTGGATTGCACGACTCCCGAGATCGCGCCTGCGGCCAAAGCCAGGGCGAGATGCCAGTGGGACAAGGCCCGCGCCGGTGGACGCAGCGTCTGCTGCGCGGCCCCCAACTGCGTATCCCGCGACGGCCAGAGGCCTTGCAGCCTGCCAACCTCATCGGCGAACTGCTCCGGCTCCATCGTCACGCGGAAGAAATGCCCCGGCTCTGCCGGGCTGGTGGGGACGATGTACGGCAGGAACGGCCATTCGCTCGGCAGCTCCTCGGCTTCGACTTCGCCAAGCCCAACCTGCAGCAGCAGATTGCGCACGGCCTTGACGCCATCGGGCGTCTGCTCGCGCTGGCGCACCCGGCGACCGAAGATCACCACCTGCTTGAACTGCGTTTCCACCGCTCGGTAGATCCGCAGATCGGTGTAGTGGCGTGTCAGCCAGCCGACCAGCTCGGCGTCGAGCACGTAGCCGGGAACGATGAAGACCAGCACGCCGCCGTACTGCAACAGGGGCAGCGTGCGCTGGTAGAACAGTTTTTCGAGGCGGGCACGGCCCTGACCCTGATAGCCAATGTTGCCGTTGACGTCCTTGGACAGGTCGCCATACGGCGGATTGAGCCAGAGCAGCCCAAAGGACTGTTTGGAGATCATCGTGTCCATCAGGTCCGCGTGCAGGCAGTGATCGACCAGGCCGCGGGCATGGCGCGCCCGCTCTGCGTCGAACTCGACGGCGAACGCCTTGGCATGCTCGCGCCCGAGGGCATGAGCCGCTTCGGCAATCGCCACGCCTTCGCCGGCGCAGGGATCGAGGATGCACATCGGCCCATTGGATTCAGGCGCACTGGGCATCAGTGCATTGAGGGCTCTTTCGAGCGTTGGTTCGTCGGTCGGGAAGTACCCGTTCTTCACGAAATTGCGGGCGAGCCGCGGGAACATGAGCGCCATGGAAGTCTCCTGGTTGGCGGGGATGATTGGCGAAGGCGCGCCTTGGCGTGCCTGCGCAGGTGGGTCAAGCCGCTACCGTTTCCGGCGTCCAAATCTTGGCCGGATAGGGATAGGCGGTGAGCACGTCACTGCGGATCAGCGAGCCGAGCGCCAGGGTCAGCGCCGGCACGTCGATGGCGAGCCGATGGCCCACCAAAGGCCCGAGGGCGAATGGCAGACGGGTCAGCATCTCGCGGCTTTGCAGCAGTTCCAGCACGGTTTCGCGCCAGTGGTCGAGCAACGGCAGTGGGCAGGTGTCCTGCACCAACGTCCACAGGCGGTCAAGCCGGTGGTCGCTATCGCGGGGCAGCAATGCCAGTGCGCTGGCGTTGGCCTTGTCGGGCTTGACGCAGCGCCGATCGAACAGCCACACGTTGGACAGCGAACCGAACAGCGTTCGCCGGTAGGCGCGGGTCATGCGCTTTTCCAGGCGATCGACGTTGCTGACGAACACCGGGACGCTGCTGCCCTGGTCGGTGATGAGGTGGAACTGCTCCAGGCCCTGCTCGTCGCGCCCGAGGGTCAGGCGAGCCAGGAACTGCTGGACGGCGGTGTCCCGTGCCCAGATCGACAGGAAGATCAGGTTGCCCTGGTCATCGCCGACGCAAGCGTCGGCCATCACGTCCGGGCATTCGTCGATGCGGTACAGCGTGGTGGAAGAAGTGTTTGCGGGCATGGTGGTGTCCTCGGATGAACGGGAACAGCATCGCCCGCAGGGGGCAAGCACTGCCCCTTGGGGTGGAAAAAAGGCGTCCCTGACTCAGACCGTCAGCGCCGTAGCTGGAGCTGTGGCTTCCTTGGATGTGCGCCGCCGCGCGTGGTAGGCGCGAACGCCTGCACGCCAGTCGGCGGATTGCTCCGGTGCGAGGTTCAGATAGGACAGCGGGCACGAGTAGTAGTACGGGTGCATGGATTCGTCCAGTGGCTTATAGCCCCACTGGCCGCCGCTGCGTTCCAGCAGATCGCAGCGGATGGTGCACAGGGACTGGCCCGGTGCGAGATCACGGTGTACGCCTTCGGCCTTGGCCGTCACTTGCACAACAGACCAGAGGACGTTGCCACGCAGCGCGTGGGCGATGACCTTCACGCTGGCGCGTTCGGTCTCTTGCGGTGCGATCAACTCCGCGATCAGTTCAGACCGCGATTGGGGTGAGAAATACCAGCCCATGAGAGGCCTCCTGGAAAAATTGAGCCAGAAGCCTCCCCGGTGGGGAAGACCCCCGGCGGGTGGATGAAGCACACCGCAGATGCGGTGCCCAGTACTACGCAGGTTGCAGTTCGGCCTGGCGGCTCCACTCCTGCGTCTTGAAGTCCAGCGCGTAGCCCAGTTCGCCCAGGCGGACGATCTGCGCGCGCAGGGTGCGGCGGTCGATGGTCGAATCCAGTTTCACGGACTCGCCCAGCGGCCAGAGCAAGCTGAACAGCGCGGCGTCGCCATCTTCGGTACTGCAGGGAGCAGTTGCCGCAGCGGGCGTCGGCGCATCCACGCCGAAGGGCGTGGTATCGACCAGCGGGTCTGTGGATGCCTGTACGGGTGCGGGCTTGGCGGGCCTGGAGGTTTTGCTGGGCTTGGCCGGTGTTGCCGGTGTTGTTGCAGGCTGTGCGCCCAGCTCTTCATCAAGTGGATCGAGGTCCTGGGTGGCGAAGCTGCGTGCTTCGTCACGGCTCAGTTTGTCGATGTCGTAGAGCGTCATTCCGTCCAGGCTGGCGCGGATCTCGAAGCGCATGCCGCCACCGACCGGGTAGGACTTCGGGAAGATGTACCTGATGATGAACTCCCCGTCGTACTTGCCTTCGGGGTATTGCTCCAGCTCCGGGTCCTTGACCTCGAACGTACCAAGGTGCGTGGCGAGGCGTCCGACCGTGAAGGGGCCGTTCTTGCCGCGGATGGTACGCAGCGTGAGCTGGCCGGGGACGATGATGGGCGAAACCGATTGCTCGGGTGCCGATTTGGCTGTCATGGTGGTACTCCTGATGATGAATGACGGACGGCTGGTGGCAGCCGGTGGATGAGAGGAAATGAACCTCGCCCGAGGTGGGCAAGGTCCACTTGGCATCACGCCTTGAGCTGGCGCATGCCTTCGGCCAGGAGCCACAACGCCCGGTTCAGGCGCAGGTTCTGGTCGATGCCTTGCACCGGGCGGGTGCGCTGATTGCGGCCATTGGCCGAGCGTCCATTCAGGCCCCCCTTGACGAGGTTCTCTTGGACACGGTTGAAGACGGCCCACAGGTCATCCCTGCGGTCGTCCCAGCGCCTGGGCGCGAGCAGTTGACGCTCCGTGACAGGCGTCGGCTTGGCAGGATCGTCGTACTTGAGTGCCAGCGCTGAGTGCGCGAAGATTTCTGCTTCGCCCTCATCGAGGGTGATGGTGCGCATCGCATCGCGCGAGTCCTTCACGCGCTCGAAGCCTTCAAGGACTTCGTAGGCGCCTTCGATCACCTGGCTGGCCACATCCCCCTTGTGCGGGACACGGATGTCGGCGGTGGTATCGCCGCAGACCAGGCCGTTGTGGCAGACGAATCTGAACATGCCTGCCAGCATCTGGTAACTGCTCGTGCCGTCGTGGCTGTTGAGCAGGATGATCTCGTTCGCCTCGTCGCCGTTGATCTGGCTGGCATGGCGAAGTCGGATGAGATGCTTGGTGTGCTCGCGCCGATCCTCGTTGCGCACGCGCGTCTGGCACACCATGAAGGGCTCGAAACCCTCCTGGCGCAGCTTGGCGAGCACGGTCGAGGTCGGTATGTAGGCATACCGCTCGGATCGGCTCCCATGCGGAGCGTCGGCGAAGATTGATGGAGCAATGGCGCGAATGCGGTCGTCCGAGAGCGGGCGATCTGAGCGCAGGATCGGGGACTGCGGAGCAAAACGGGATGCCAGAGACATGGCTGTTCTCCTGTGAAAAATGCGACAACCGCGCGGCCGTCTGACCACGCGGAACTCGGGGGAAGAAATGCGCGAGCGCGCTATGCGGATGGAGGACGCTGCAGATGCAGCAAGGAGAAGCGGCAAGGCCCCATGAGGGGCCATGCCGGATCAGAACGAAGCAGCCAATGCCGGCTCCTGCTCCTCGACTTCACCTTCGGGCTCGCACTCGGCGGGCTCGGCAGGCTGATCTGCAGCGGGGGCGGCGTCCTCGGCTTCGGGCGCGGGAGCGTCCTGGGCCGGCGGCGAATCTGCTTGCGCGGGGCTCGTCGGATAGACCTTGGTGCCGTCGATCTTGATCAGGCCGATGTGGATCAGTGTCGAATCCAGGCTTGCGGCCGGTTCCCCAGCGCGCTCACCCTTGGTGCGGATGTACGGATCGATCTTCATGTCGTTGAGACGGAAAGCGATCAGCACCTTGCAGTCCCCTTCGATGGCCTGCACGCACCGGCGAACCAGATGCTCGGCTTCAGGGGTGGTGACGATGCTGTCGAAGTACCGATACTCCGGTTCATCGACAGGCCCGGCCAGAGCGGCGACGGTGCAAGAGAGGAACGGGTCGCCATCTTTGGGTGTGACGTCCTTCGGACGGCTGAGGTAGCCGATGCCGCGGGTGACCAGCTCGTGCTGCCTGATCGAAGCCAGTTCGGCCCGGTCAAGCGGCTCGGCCTTGAGCAGTCGCGCCTTGAGGGACGCGGCGGCTTGGCCTTTCTGCTCACCCTTGTCGCGGATATACGCATCGCCCCACAGGTCGCCGAGGCGAAAGCGCACCAGTGGGCGCTGCTTGGGATCGTCAACGCCGATGTAGCGCTCGACCAGCTTCTTGGCCTCGGCACCCGAGACCTTGACGTCGAAATAGCGATAGCTGGGATCCTTTGCGGAACCGACCAGCGCGGCGATGGTGCATGCCAGGAAAGGCTGCGCACGGCGGCCGCCCCGAACAGGCACTTCACGGGCACGCTGGATGTAACCGATGCCCGAGGTGTGGAGGTCGAAATACGATTTCTCGTTGGACGTGGTGCTCATGGTGAATCTCCATAGGGATGAAGCGGAGACACACCGGCCCCACGCAGCGGGGAAAGGTGCGTAACCCCGCGATGGGTTGATAAGGCGAAAGCATCCACCACCAGAGACTGGTGGCCGCTCGCGGATGGATGCGGTGCGAGCTGGCTCGGTCACGCAGTGGGAACTGCGCCGCAACCTCGAAGACCGATGGTTGCCTGGCATGTCGCTGACAACGTCAGCAGGCATGGGCTCAGCATGGCCAGGCCTCGCGCGCGAGGCAGCCATCAATCGGTATCCGATCGTTTCCCTTTGATGAAATCTCCCACGGCAGAAAAAAGGCCCTCCTTCCGAATGGAGGGAGAGCCTGTGGGGGCATGTCGCCTGGTACTTTTCGTGGTGTCACGCCGGTACAGCGCGGCGCCGTCGGGACGTCTCCGCGCCGATCACGCTCACGTCGATCAGGCGCCAGCGCCCGTCGTCTATGAGTCGCTCCAGCACTTCGCCGAGCATGTCGAAATACACCTCGTCGTGCCGATCGACCAACTCGCCGTCGCGGCGCAGCTCCACCGCATAGGTATCGCTGCCGGGCTGGTAGAGGATCGTCACCTGGCCGGCGAACTTCGCGGTCGAAACCGTGAAACTGATCGCCGGAGGCGTTTCGATGATCCTGGACGGCGTCGGATCGACCCAGGTGAAGTCGTGGGCGCCCGCATCGACCAGCATGTGGGTGATGCGCCGGAACCCGTCGGGCGCCGGCATTTCCTCCAACTGCTCGATGAGCTGACCCAGTTCCATGCACTGCGGCTCGGGAATGGGCAACTTGGCCGGCGCGGAGCCGAGGATGTGTGTCTTGACGGTGTAGGGCGTGCCGTCGGACATCATCTCGGTGCGCTCTTCAGGCGTGTCCGCACGCAGACCGTCGAAACGACGACGGGCATAGGGTTGGACATGCACCTTGGTGCCCTCGCTGGGAACGGTGGTCACCAGGTTGGGATCGAGTACCGCGAACTCGCTGGGCTTGAGCTTGACGACGATGGCGTCTTCGCTGGCTGCGACCACCTTGCCGTCGAAGGGCTGGGGATCAATGACAAAGCCCAGTGTCGAGGACTGTGGCTGATCATCGAACACGCGGTACTTGAACGACCGCACGTTGCGGGGCACATGGCCTGCGACCAGCGAAGGCATCAGGGTCTTGATAAGAGAGCGATCCATGTGAATCTCCTTGAGGAAGAACAAGGGATTCCCCGCCCGCAAGGGAGAGGTCCCTTGTGGGTGGATGGGCGCGATGCGTCCGTAGAAAGAAACAACCAGCACGGTTTCCCGCGCTTGCAGCCTTGAAGGTCTTGGCTGCCTGGGCATGTGTCGGCAACGCCGACGAACATGGGGTAAAGATGGCCCTTGAGTGAGCGGCCTGCGCTCAGGAAACCGCACCGCGCCGCACCCGCTTTCCTGCGCCGCGACAAGAAAAGGCCCCTCGAAAGCGGCTGGGTGGTCAGACTTGGTACACGAAGTAGTGTTCGCGCTGACGTGGAAAGAACACGTGCTTCCACGAGTCGCCGCCGGTATTGCCGCCGTCGAAGACGACCATTTCGTAGGCATCAATGTCGGTGTCTGCCAGATCGGCGCTGGCGATATGGCGCATGTGCAGCATGCCGCTCAAGCGCTCGAATACCAGGATCTGGCCGATGGCGTCGTCCTGGCCCATGGCGTTGACGCAGGCTCCAAGCTGATGCTCGAAGTCGCGTGCGGGCGAGATGAGGTCGGGGAACATAAAGTGCTCCTATGGAATTGGACCAGCCCGGCTCCCAGAAAGGAGACGGGCTGGCATGGAGGGCAAAGAGGAAGGTGGGCGCGTGGTGTGTTTGCTAGGGCTCGGCCAGCGGCAGGCCCAGCAACACGGGCGCGTCAGCGTCGAGGATGAGGATGCGCACATCGGCCTGGCCAGCCAGCTCCAGGATGTTCGCCAGGTCGGCGGGCATGCCCTTGCTGCGGTGCTCCTGCCGAAGCTGCTCGGCGGTGATGCCCTCGGCGTGCTCCAGGTTCTTGTCCGTCCAGGGCGTGGAGATCAGCTTGACGCCGATCGCCGGGCTGTACGGAACCCGAAAGGCGATGAACAAAAAGGCCTCCGGCGTGGCAAGGTCCGCCAGGTTGGCGAGGTACTGGCCGGTTTCCTGGCTGATGTGCGCGCTGCTGATCTCCCAGCATCGGCTGTAGTAGCCGGTCTCGAAACTCAGGCGCTGCACAACTTCCCGCGCGGCTTCGACCGAATAGCTGTCACCGACGTGGATCAGGCGGCCGTCGAAGTCCTCGCCATGAATGGCATAGACCACGGCACCGATCACGCCTTCGCCGTTAACGCCTTCATCGGCATCGCATTCGGCCAGTGCTTCGGCACTCACAGGTTCAGAGCCGTTCGTGACCACCGCAAAATCGCTGGTGACGATGCAGGACGATGAAATCAATTCCTCGTCGGAAAGATGTTGTTGGCTCGGGTGGATGTTTCGCCAGACATGCGGAATTCCGTCCTCGTAGCTGATGGACAGCGTGCGGACGATCTTCAGATTCCAGTAGCCGCGGAGAAAGGGATTGGGATTCTGGGACATGGGAACTCTCCAGATTTGAATAATGGAGCCAATTCCCGCCACCGGGAATTGGACCCGGTGGGTTGAAAGTGGAAAATGCGTCAGGCGGCGCTGATCGTCGGCGTCTGGGCCAGTCGTTCGGCGACGCGATGGCGCACACTCAGGCGGAAATGCTCGTCGTTGATGCCGGCGAGCAGGTTGGCGGCCTCCAACGCGATCAACGCCGAGGCCTCTTCGATGTCGGTGGCCACGATGGCCTTGCGCAGTTGGTCGCCGAGTTGGAGCGCCTGCGAGGACGTTCTGAAGACCTGTACCTCGCGGCTCAGGTAGCAGCCGTGGCCACCGAACTCGAACAGCCTTGGCTTGCTGCAATACCAGCAGCCCTCGAACTGGATGGCGGTCAGGTGATGGCCGTCATCGAAGCGGGAGGCGATCAGAAGCAAGGCTTCCAGGTCGGCGCTGTCCTCGAACTGGTGGTGCTCGATCAGGTTCTCCAGCTCCCCGTCCTGGTCAGCGCCGAAGTGCGCGGCCAGCCGTTCAAGCAGAGGCGGAATCGACAACTCTTCGTCGTCGGGCATGGGGATGCCGAGTTGTGCGGCCAGGTTTTCCAGACCGTCCAGCACATCTGTCCATCGCGGATTATTGGTCTCGGCGATCTGGGCGATGTAGGCCTGCCCATTGCTGGGATGGTGTTCGTCCAGCCTGAAGGCACCGAACAGTGCCTTGATGACGGGAGTAACGTGGTCGAGCACGAGAACGCCCGTGCCTTCGTAGTAGTTGTTTGCCATGCTGGCTCCTTTCGGGGAAGTGAGCGGAGCCAGCCCATGCGGACGACGGCATCCGCAGGGAATCGCCCAAGGCCGTTGGCGCCGGGCGATGGGGAAGAAATTGAGGGACATGGCCTTGTGGGCGCATGTCCCTCACGGGGGGGATCGAGAGGACGGTGGCGTGCCGGAGACCGGCTCACCAGCCGTTGTAGTTCACCAGCAGGTCGGCGATGACCTTGCGGCGCTCCAGATCGAGACCGTCGAAGTCCGACAGCCCGTGGAAGTGGCAGCGCTTGAGCATGGCACCGCCCTCGCGCGCGTTGTAGAAGCTGACCATGGCGGACAGGAACATGCGTTCGCCGCTGCTCAGGACGCCGAGGGCATCGTTGAGCCGCAGCATGTCGGGACGCAAATCCCACTTGGTGTTGGCCTGGTTCAGGCCTTCACGGGTGCCGTCGCCGAACCACTCGGGACCAGCAATCTCGACACCGCGCTTCCAGGCCTCGAAGAAGGCTTGGGGCGCGGCAGCGAAACGCTGATCTTCCCGCATGATCTGATCGACGACTTCCCGCGGCAATAGCTGGTTCATGACGTGATTTCTCCAGTTGGATCAGGGAACGGCGAGCTGGGACCAGCCGCCTCTTTCGAGGGCGCGTTGAGCCGCGGCATAGCTGCGGAAGTACTCGCGGGATTCCCGCGAAACGGGACCTTCGGTATCGCGCGTGCCGATGTAGTGGCCGGCGGCGCTTTGCAGGACTTCGAGCGGCAGGAACTTGCCGCAGTAGGTCAGGGCCAACTGGCCGAAAGAGGCTTGCTGGGACATGGACGGGCTCCTTGGAAAAGCGGGGCCTCGTCCCTCACGGGATGGCAGCTCCCGCACGCGGTTGGAAAAAAAGCATCGGCGTCACGGGGACGCGCGTCCGCGAGATTGATGCGATGCGGACTGGTGGGTGACGCGGGAGAGACCCGCGGCAGCCTGGAACCCTGGCTGCTGGCATGTGCTGACGAATCAGCGAACATGCGGGCAGCTTCGTGCGAGGGCCGCTCGGCGTCAGTGGGAAAACGGCATCCGGCCCAGCCCCGATTGATGGGCGCAGAGAAAAGAAAAGCCCCGCATCGAGTGCGGGGCTGTCAGGAGGGTGCGGTGGCGCTGGGTCAGTCGGGCTTGTCGCCCAGGACATGCTGCTTCCACAAGTCGAATGCCTGCTCGGGCGGAAGCTCGGCGAGGATGACGATGGGCTGGGCCTGCCGGCTGCGCAGCTTTGCAAAGTACGCCGCGCGGTCGGCAATGGCCTTGAGCTTGATGCCCTTGATGAACAGCAGTTTGCCGTCCTTGATGAACAGCACCTTGTTGCCGATGTCGCGGTTGAACGCGGCTCGCACCTTGCGTTCCGCGTGCATGGCATCGGCCAGCTCATCGACCAGGAAGTCGAGCGTCATGTCGATGTAATGAGGATCTTCGCCCTCCTGGCCGAGATCGAGCGGCGTGGGCGGCAGGCCCTTGGCGAAGGCTTCGGCCTGAGCCAGCAGCGCCGCCTTGCCGTTGAGTGCGCGTAGGAACGTCGATCCGCCATGCCCGTCGTTGCGGGCCTCGGCGATGGGAGTGTCGTCGAACACGATGGTGGCGGTGAAGCACAGCGTTTCCTCGCTGGCGAAGTCGGCCACCTTGAGGTTCTTCAGCGTGATGCGGTTTTGCTTGGTGATGGTTTCCATGGGAAGTCCTGAAATCGACCGGGCGGCGACATGCCCCTGACGGGACGTGGCGACCATCCCGTGGGTTGGAGAAAGGAGGCATCGATGCCCCGGTGGGCAGCGTTCGCCGGTGAGATGCCGAAGCGAACTGGCGGGTGGCGTGGGCGGAACCCACGGCAGCCTGGACACCCTGGCTGCGGGCTGCTGCCGATACATCGGCAATGCAGGAAGGAGAATGGCGCGGCCCGCAGGCTGCGTCGCCGATCAAACCGAAGCGGTCGAGCCCGTCTTGTGCAGGCACTGCATCAGCCGGTGGCCCAGCCAAGCCATGCACGGGACGGCCATGGAGTTGCCGATCGCCTTGTAGCGCGGAGCGTCCGCGGCAGGCTTGCCGCGGTATGGGATCAGCGTGTAGTCGTCGGGCATGCCCTGCAGCCGCTCGCACTCCATGGGCATCAGCCGCCGCACCCGCCAGTGCGACCAGTCGCCGGGGCCGGGGTCGTTCCAGTCGTAGCGGAAATGCGCCTCGAAGTCGGGGGCCAGCACATGGGGCTTGTCCGCGCCGCCGCCGCTGGTGCGCAGTGCGGCCGCTACGCTGCCGCCCAGCTCGGCGGCAAGACCCTGCGGCCGTCCCCGCAGGGCAACGCAGGCCACCATCGGCACCCCGTAGCCTGGCTTGCCGTTGGACAGGACGGTGCAAGCCACCTGTCCGTGGCCCGACTCGAAGCGCACTTCGCCGCGGTTATTCTGCGCGAACGCGATGGCAGGCACGACACCGGCGTTCGCATGGCTGTTGCGATGCCCGCCAGCGCGCAGCGTCGGCGTCAGGTCGATCGTCGCATCCGCGCCGTTGCCCTGGGCGGTGAAGGCGATGATTGGCACGCCCTTGCCCGTGCCGTCCTCGCTGCTGCCCTTGCCGTTGTTGGCGGTATCGAGGGCATGGGCGATGCTGCCGGCGACCGACTGCACCATGAACGTCTCGGTGCGGATGTCGTGCTTGGGGCCAGCGGCCATCAGGCATGCCGCCACATCGACGGGGCCGGTGCCGCCGCTGAATCCGAACGTCGTCGTGACCTGACCGTAGGGCTGCTTCAGTCCTGCGTATCCCGAGTACTCGCCTGCTGCCGCAGCACCCGGTCCAGCAGCGCGGGCAGCTTCTTGCCACGGCGCGCGGCCCGCAGAAGAATCCCCGCGCAGGCCTGGGCGCTCAAAAAGTACTTCGGCGGGATCGAGGTCATCACCACCACATGCCACAAGAAACACGCGCTTGCGGCGTTGGGCGACACCGAAATATTGAGCGTCGAGCACGCGCCAGGCGATGCGGCGGCGGGGTCCAGACACACAACCAGCGTGCGCCCATTTTTCCCCTGGCGGCTGGAGCGCACGGCCTTCTCCGGCCAGTGCGCCCAGGAAATGCCCGAAGGCATTGCTGCGGTCGTTGAGGACGCCGGGGACGTTTTCCCAGACGAGCGTTGCCGGCGAGCGGCGGTTTTGGTGGCGGGTTTGGTCGATGGCATTTGCAAGCTCCACATAGGCAAGGGTCAAGGCTCCACGCGGGTCGTTCAGCCCCTGGCGCGCGCCGGCAACGCTGAACGACTGGCACGGCGTGCCGCCGACCAGGATGTCGGGCGCTGGCACGATGCCGGAGCGCACCTGGCGGGCGATCGCGGTCATGTCGCCGAGGTTGGGCACGTGGGGGTAGCGGTGGGCGAGCACGGCGCTCGGGAAGGCGTCGATCTCGGCGAACCACGCGGCTTGCAGGCCGAGAGGTTGCCAGGCGAGGCTCACGGCCTCGATGCCGCTGCACACGCTGCCGTACAGCAGTGGCGCGGCCTGGGGCGCACCGCGAAGGGTGCGAGGTTGCGGGTTCATGTCGGGTCTCCTGTTCGTGTGGCCCTGGGCGGGCCGGGACGTTGATCGGCAGGAGAAAGACGCCGAAGGCCCTGCGGCCTTCGGCTCGGGAGGACAGAACCACCCGTGGGCTGTTGCAGGCCCGGTCGTCGCTAGAACCGTCTGCTCATCAGCAATCACACCCGGCCCATGTCGTGGCTGGGGCCGGCATCGTCTGGCGTGTATCCACACACAAACGGAGCCCAGTGTTTCGCCGGCGGGCACCGGCACCGAATACCGCTGACCACGAAGGGTCTCCGGGTGGCTCGCGCAGGCAAGCCATCGGGGGACCCTTCGCAGCGGGCGGAAAAATGCAGATCAGCAGAACGCGCGGGAAACGGTTCGCGGAGAAGCTACCTTCAGGTCCCGTGGCCGGGGACGGCCGGGCGGGACGCGCACGCGGACAAGAAGGCGTTGCGCGCTGGGCGTCCCGCAGGGCGTGCGGAACACGGGCCGCGCCGCCGATGGCGGGCACGGCTCACGGGAAACGGGGTCGTTCAGGAGCCTTTGCGGCCGCTGTCACTGGTACGGCGCGGGCGCGAGGCCCCGCGCTTGGACGTGCCGGATTCGACCGGCAGCGTGCCTTTGCAGTCGGGGTAGCGACTGCACGACCAGAACGGGCCGCTCTTGCCGGTGCGCTGGCGTGTGGGTGCGCCGCATTGCGGGCAAGTCGGCCCTTGGGGAACCTTGATGGACAGGGATGTGCTGCCGTACTGCGCGATCAACTGGGAAATCCATGCGGCCTGCTTGCCGATGAACACGTCCAGCGTGAGTTGGCCGGCCTCGATCATGTCCAGCGCCTGTTCCCAGACGGCGGTGGTCCCTGGGTCGGCAATCGCTGCGGGCACCGCGTCGATCAGGGTGAAGGCAGCTTCCGAGGCGCGGATGGAGCGCCCCTTCTTCACGAGGTAGCCCCGCGTCAGCAGGCCGGTGATGATGTTGGCGCGCGTGGCTTCGGTGCCGATGCCCGTCGTGTCCTTCAACTTCTGTTTCAGGCGCGGGTCGGTCACGAAACGCGCAACGCCCTTCATCGACTTGACCAGTTCGCCCTGAGTGTAGGGCTTGGGCGGCATCGTCTTGAGCGCCTTGATCTCGGCCTCGGCCACCTGGCATGCCATGCCTTCGCGCAGCGCGGGCAGAGCCTGGCTGCGCGCGGTGGCCTCGCCATCCTCGTCGGGCTGCGGCTCGGCCAGCACCAGGTGCCAGCCGCGGGCGACGACTTGCTTTCCCGTGGCCGCAAGCGTCTGCTGGCCGCAGGAGAAGTTCGCCACGGTGCGATCGAACTCGTGATGTGGCAAAAATTGGGCGAGATAGTGCGCCCGGATCAGTCGGTACACCGCCAGTTCCTTCTCGCTCATGGCCGAGAGGTTCGCCGGTTCGAGCGTCGGGATGATGCCGTGGTGCGCCGTGACCTTGCCGTCGTTCCAGGCGCGCGAGCGTTGGGTACGGTCGAGCTGGCCCATGATCGGACGCAGCGACGGATCGGTCTTGAGCAGGCTGTCCAGTACCGCAGGCACCTCGGCGAACATGCTTTCAGGCAGGTAGCCGGAATCGGAACGCGGGTACGTGGTGGCCTTGTGCGTCTCGTACAGGGCCTGGGCAATCTCCAGGGTTTCCTGCACGTCCAGCCCAAGCTGCTTGGAGCACACCTCCTGCAAGGTGCCCAGGTCGAACAGCAGCGGCGGACCTTCGCGCACGCGTTCGGTCTCGACCGACACCACCTGGGCACTGCCGGCTGCGCGGATCTGCTGCGCGGCCTGCTGAGCGATGGGCTGCTGCACGCATCGGCCGGCGGCGTCGGTGCAGCCTTCGGGCGGAACCCACTGCGCGCTGAAAGCCTGGCCGCCTGCGGACAGGGACACGTCGATGGCCCAAAACGGCACCGACCTGAAAGCCGCGATCTCGCGGTCGCGGTCCACCACGAGCTTGAGCGTCGGGGTCTGGACGCGCCCGACCGACAGCACGCCGTCATAGCCTGCCTGCCGCCCCAGCACCGTGAACAGCCGGCTGAGGTTCATGCCGACGAGCCAGTCGGCCCGCGAGCGCGCCAGTGCCGAGAAGTACATCGGCAGCGTGTCGGACGACGGCCGCAGCTTGCCGAGCGCGGTGCGGATCGAGGCATCGTTGAGCGCCGACAGCCACAGGCGCTCGATGGGGCCTCGGTAGCCACACAGATCGATGATCTCGCGGGCGATCAGTTCGCCCTCGCGGTCGGCATCGGTGGCGATGACCAGGTGGGTCGTCTTCGCCAGAAGCGCCTTGACGACCTTGAATTGCGTGGCGGTCTTCGGTTTGACCTCGACCCGCCATTGCTGGGGAATGATGGGCAACTGGTCCAGCGACCAGCGCTTGAGCGCCGCGTCATAGACCTCGGGTGCTGCCGCTTCTACGAGATGGCCGATGCACCAGGTGACGGTGACGCCGGAGCCGCTGAGACAGCCTTCACCGCGCTGCGTCGCGCCGAGAATCCGGCCAATGTCGTTGCCCTGGGAAGGCTTCTCGCACAAGAACAGCCGCATGTTCGTCCATCCGATTTCCGTGGTTCGCTGAGTTGCTGGAAACTAGGATGCCGAGCACCACCAGAGGCAGCAGCAAACAAGCCGCATGCGGCGGCGACCACTTTCACGGGATGGAATGGCTGGGTCGGGGATGGCGTGCAGCCGGGGATATGCGGGCCGGGAGCCGCGATTTTCGGGAGCGCGTGGAAGCCGGTGGACGTTGATGGAGCTATCCCCTGGGGATAGCTCGCGAGAGCATGGAGGGCGGCGAAGACGTGCGACCGCCCTCCATGCCGGGTCACTTCCTGCGCTTGGCTTCTTTCGGCGCAGCCGGCTCCTGCGCGGGCTGGGGCTTGGGTTCTGCCTCCTGCGGCTTCGGACTGAGGGCCACGGACTCGATGCGGAATGGCAGGATGCCGACGCTGCGCGCGTTGACCTGCCAGGTCTCACGCGGCTGATCCTCATTGTCCGTCCAGGGTTCGCGCTCCATGCGGCCGACGACCAGCACGCGCATGCCTTTCTGGTACAGGTCTTTCCAGTGCGCGGCGTCCCGGTGCCAGATTTCCACCGGCGCCCAGAAGCCGCCGCGGTCCTCGAAGTCGCCGCCCTTGGTGGGAACGGGGTTGTCGAAATAGACGTTCAGCCGCAGCAAGCGCCGCGGTTCGTCGTTGCCGTTGGGGAACTCCCGGTACTCGGGTGGCGAGCCGATGTTGCCTTCGCCGGAAAAATGCGTGCTCATGGTGTGATCTCCGTGGTGGTTGAAATACCCGTGCCTCGTCGGCGTCGGGCGCGTGCTGGGGTGCCCGACGCGATCACCGATCGCGCATTGCAGAGGGGATGGACGTGAGCCGGCGCAGGTAGGCGTCTTCCGCCTCGGCCGCCTTGCTGGCGCATTCCTGCGCCTGCCTGCCCAAGGTGTGCAACAGGCTGATCTGCATGTTCAGCGTGATGCGCTGAAGTTCGATCGCGTGCAGATCGGCCAGCAGGTTGACCGGCGTGCTGGTGCTCGCCATCAGTGCCTGCCACAGGGCCACGCCCATGGCCGAGCGGTCGTGCCTGCGCCAGCGCAAGAACGTCGTTCCCGCGCCAGTGGTCTGCTGGGCCAGTTCGATGGGCAGCAGGTGGAAGGGATGCCCGATGGCCTGTTGCAGCACTTGTCGCTGCGCCAGGCCGATCAACTCGTCGCGCATGGCGAAGCACTGGCTGGCCCAGACCTCGAAGTCCCTCTTACCTTTAAAAGGCTTTAAAAGGCCTTTTAGAGAGGCCGCGTGTTCCAGCCGCATGAAGGCACCCTGTTGCAGGCCCCGGAAGTAGCGGGTGGACTGGTTCAGATCGCTCATGCGGATTCGTCCTCGCCGACAGCGGGTGCACCTTCGGACAAGTCGGCAGCAGCGGCTTCGTCGCCATTGGCAAGGGAAGCGCCTACGGCTGCGGCAGGCCCCTCACCGCGCTGCTGCAGGCCACGACGCACGATGGGCGGTGCAAACTTCGAGCGGCGCATGCCTTCGAGCACGTCCTGTGGCAGTTCGCCGAATTTCTCCAGCGCCGCCCGCGCTGCGGCATTCTTCGCCGCGAAGTCGTCGCGGGTGCAGCCCGAGTAGCGGTACTGCTGGGCCAGCGAGAACAGGCTGCGCAGCGCGTGCGCGCCCTCGTTGAGCCAGCGCTCCAAGGTGCTGCGGTCGATGAGCGCGGTGTGGTGGGCGAGGATCAGCTTGCGCGCGATGTCGTCGTAGTCGGCCAGCAGATAGACCGCCGCGAAGCCCAGTTGCGCGTTGACGAACAGCGGCAGCTTGACGGGTTGCACATTGAGGTTCTCGCCCAGGCTCAATGCCGCAGGCACGCCCGCCAGTGCCTGGTCCACCTGTTCGCGCAAGGTCTGCAGCGTGGTCCTGGTCTGGTCGAGCTTGTCCTCGATGCGCAGCATCCACCAGTCTGAATACGGGTCGTCCTGCTCCGAGCCGCGCTTCATCTTGTTCATCACCGCGATGTAGCCGTTCAGGCCGACGATGCCAGGTCGCCCTTCGGCGGCGGCGCGGCCGTGCCAGATGCGGGAAGCGTGGTGGGTGTGCAGCGTCAGCGACATCGCGCTGCGCAGGGAGCCGAGGTTGAGTTGCAATGGTTCGTTGCTGGTTGCCATGGTGAGCGCTCGCAGGTGGACAGGGAGCCGCCAGCATCCGCATGCAGCGGAAGGCAGTCAGTCAACAAACCGAAATGGGCCAGGCCCCGGTTTCGTCGTGATCGTCGCGCGCGGGTGAGAGCTATCCCCAGGGGATAGCTCCACCAAACACCATGGAGCGCTGTTCGCCCCGAGCACGACGGACATGCGCTGAGAAAGGCATCGTGCAGACCCCGCATGAGGGCGTTACACCTTGCATCACGGCTATCCCCTGGGGATAGCTCCATGGAGCGCCAACGAAAGCGATTCGCCGGGCTCAGCGCGGATGGCCCGGTCTGGGGCGATCATTCGATGCCTGGTCCGCCCGCATCCGAGATCCATCACCGCCGACGAACTATCCCCAGGGGATAGCTCCACTGAACGCCATGGGCGTCTGCTTCATGGTCTGATCGCACGAAGCGGTCAACTCTTGCGCAGAAGCTCGCGTAGCCGGTCGATGTGCTGCTTGGCCACCTCGGGCGGAACCACGTTGCGTGGGGGCTCAGGTGGCGCATCTCGCGTGGCGGCTGGTGGCGGTGCCGACCCAGCCTGCTTGGCCCACGCATTGAACTCGCCACGGATGGCCCGCTGGATGATGCCGAACAGGTAGCCGGCCGGGTTGCGGATGGCGCTGCCACGACAGCGCTCCGCCCATTCGTCCAGCACGGCTTGTCGCAGCGAGGCATCGACCTGCTGCAAGGCCACCATGGCGCCGGCCTGCTGCTCTTCTTTCAAATCGAGGAAGCGCTCGGGCAGGCGAATGCCCTGCATCGCGCGCGCCTGCTCACGCTCACGCGCGGTAGTACGTACTTCATCAATACGACTACTACGTACTGTACGGTCCTGCTTCGGATTCCGAAGAGAGGCGTCTGACGCGGGTTTCGGCCCTGCTTCGGAATCCGAAGAGGGGCGTTCGCCATTCCGAAGAAGGCTCGCGGGCCCTTCTTCGGAATCGTGGGAGGCTCCCCCCTGTGGATAACTTTCGGTGGCTCCGATGCCCTGGCGCGCCAGGCGCTCGGCAAGCACCTGCAGCCGCGACGGCAAGGTGCGGCCGGACAGCAGCGGGTCGTCCGCGATCTCCTTCAAGGTGTTCAGGCCCACGACCTGCACGGCCTTGGCCGAGTGGCCGAGGGCCTGGCTGACCAACTCCAGGTAGTCGGCGTCCAACTGCATCGCCTCGAACGGGGTCAGGGGCTCGTCATGCAGCACGTAGAGGTTGCCGAGGATGCGGCCGGTCTTGGGGTCGCGTCGCCGGCGCACCAGGCTCAGCCAGCGCGTCAGGCGCAGCAGCGTCAGCGCCCGTGCCACGGTTTCATGCGAAGCCGATCCTGCGCAGGGCATCGACGCCAGCCAGGGGCGTAGCTGCTCATAGGTGGGGAACGCGGTCACCCCGTCCTGGTTGAGCATCAGCCGGAACACCTGCCAGGCATTGCGTTCCAGCGGCGTCAGCCGACGATCGAGGAACAGTCGCCTGGGCACGCTCTCGTGCCGGTTGCCGCTGAAGAGGAAGCCGTCGCTGGGTGCGGTCGCGGGTGCGCTGGAACGGGGCGCGAGTTCCTTCAGGGCGCCCGCGAACAGATCGGCGAGGGCGACGGGGCCTTGGCGCGGTGCGCGTGGTGCGGGGTCGTCCACGGCCATCGCTTAACCCAGTCCCTGATCGACCCAGTTCTTGATCGCGGCCCAGACCACCGACAGCGGCAGTGACATGCCTTCGGCCAGGTCCATTGCCGCATCGAGAATCGAGGTTTCATCCTCCAGATCGACGTTTCTGCTGCTGGTCACGGCCTTCCATTGCCGCCACAGTTCCGTATCTTGGGTCTCGTCCAAGACAGGGTGGCGCCCCTTGCGCTTAGGCAGGCCGAGGATCTCGCGCCGCAGCGCAACTTCCTGGTGGGTGAGGCCGTAAAAGCGGCTCACCATTTCCGTGCTGGCACCCAGGCGCAACATGCGATCGACCGTGGCGATCTCCTTCTCCACGTCCTGCGCCTGTTTGAGCAGCCGCCGGAGCACTTCGCGATTGACCGTCACCGAACACCACGACACATTGGCGTTGGCCAGCACGCTGATCAGCGCAGGGTGCTTGAGCGCGTCCAGTTCTTCCTCTCCGAACCCCATCAGCTTGCAGCGCCGCAGTTGCCCATTGCGCAGGTCATACAGCGCCTGGGCAATGACGGCCTGGTTGAGGGGGTGCGGTGCAGACATGCTGGACTCCCTCGCTCAGGTCCCGGAAGCCGTGGTGCTGGCTTCCAAATCCAGCAGGCGCCGAGCCAGACGCAGCAGCCGAAAGAGCTTGACCACTGCGGTGTCGCTCAAGCACGTGGCGTCGTGGCTTTGACCCTGGCCGTGCAGCAGTGCCGGCAGATCAAGGGCGAGTTGCCCGTTGTCCAGGCCAAGCTCGGCGAGGCTCTGGCCCGCAAGGCACGCCAGCAGCGCCAGCACGGCGCGGCCCGCCGGTGATGGGGCCTGGCCACGGCATGCGAAGCCGATGCCATCGGGACGGTCATCGATGCACCCGTCCAGGTCCGCTTCGGCCGCGATCTCGCGCGCGAACTGAGCAATGTGAATGCGCAGCCGGTCCGGTGTGTCCAAGCCGGGATCGATGTACCAGACGTCCGAGATGGGATAGAGGCCACCGGCCTGCACCGGGATGGACTGCAGCACGTTGGCCGAGAAATCGGGCGGGAGCGCATCCCCCAACTGGTCGGCGACCATGCGCTGGATGGATTGGAGTCGCTCCGTCGTCGGTGCCGGCGAGACGATGTGCCCCTGCAGCAGATCGCCCGACGCTGCCACTGGGTTGCCCGAAGACGCCTCGCCAGCCGCGTTGTCCTGGCGTGGGGGCACGGCGCCTGGCCGTCCCACAGGGGATGCCACGGTCGGCGCGGGCGTTGACGCATCACGTGGCGGCCGCGCCAGGGGCACGGGATCGGGCAAGGTCGGTTGTGCCGGGGACGGCGTCGGGTCGCTGACCAATGCACGGTGACGGCTTTCCGATTCGGTCAGGTCCAGCGCCAGCACGTCGTAGTCGATGCCCAGCAACTCGGACATCTGGCCGATCAGCTCGTCCTGCACGCGCTGCGGCGAGAACTCGTCGGCCTGCGTGTCGAACTGCGACAGCACTTCCTGAAAGAACCCCTCGAAGTCCAAAGGAAGCGACTTGGCTTTGGCGTACTGCTCCCAGGTGCGCTCGCAGGCCTTGCGCATGACCGACAGCCGCTCGACCTGGTGGCGGCCGAGCCCTCCATAGAGCACGGTCGGGATCGCGGGCAGCAGGTAGCGCACCGCATCGGCCATGCGGCTGATGTGTGACTGCTGCACGGGGTAGCCATCGGCGCCCAGACGGCGGGCCAGTTCGGACTGGCTTAGCGTGGCGCCGCTTTCCGCTTCATAGAACTCGCGAGCTTTCTCGACGCCCAAGGCGCGTTCGATGAACGTGAGGCCGCCGCGCAACTCGTTCTCCGCAAGGTGGCCGGTCAACGCGACGATTTCGCCCCGCGCGGGCCAGGGCCGAAACAGGCACGATATGCGGAAGAAGCGCTCGTCCCGCGTTTCCGACCAGAGTTCACGCAGGATCGCCAGGCGCGTGTTGCCGCCGTTGCGGATGATGTAGTGATCTTCGCCTGGTCGGCGGGTGATGGCCGGCGCCGCATCCAGGCCCCGTTCGCGAATGGATGCCTTGATCTCCTCGTAGGCGGGATTGCGCTTCTTGCGCGGGTCGTGGTCGTAAGGGCGCAACTGGTCCAGCGTCACGACCATCGGCGTGTCGGCGATCGGATCGCTCAAGGCCGTGGCCGATGGACCGCTGCGCTCGAACCCGGCGGCAAGCAGCTTGCCGGCCATGTCCTGGGAGGTCATCTCAGCCATGGCCGCATCCCTTCGTGCTGGCGGCCTGGGCCAAGCGAGCCTCGCGCTCGGCACGGCGGATCTGCGCGCGGGCATTGAGGGCCGCCCGGTGGTCGCTCGCGGTCGAGCTGGTATAGATCGCAGCGCAACCGGCTTTGGTGAACTTAAGGTGCCCGCTCGGTGTGCGCTTGACGTGCCAACCTTCGCCGATCGCGAATTCGATCAGGGCGCGCAGCCGCTTGTGGCCGCGCGCCAGTTCATGTGCGTTCGCCATGGGGCCTCCCCATCTCAGAGGGGCGCTGCGGGCGGCCGGACACGCGGGCCAGTTGCTCCTGCCATTGCGGGAACAATTCGCCGGCAAGGGCGCGCATGGTGTCGAGCGCGGCGGGCGCGACTCTGCCCAGCGGCTGTCGGTATTCGACCCGATGCACAGGCAGGCCACGGGTCGCAGCGCGTGGATAGGCTTCGATGGCCGGCACGTCGGTGTCGAGCACGCGGATGCCGGCGTGGTCCTGGAACAGGTCGCGCAGGGCCTGCTGGATCAGCCGCGCGTTGGCGGACACGGGGTGGACGCGGTTGATCAGCAGATGCAACGGCGGCGGTTCGATGCCGAGGTGGCGATACGGCGCGATGTCTTCCAGCAACTGCATGGTGCCGCGTCGCAGTTCGCGGGCTGCGAGGATTTCCGGGGTCACGGGCGACAGCGCAAGATCGGAGGCGAGCACCGCCATCTCCAGCAGCACGCTGCGCGCCCCCTGGGTGTCGATCAGCAGCAGGTCGTAGAGGGGTGCCAGCACCGGCAACAGGTGGCGCAGCCGCAAGCGCCCGTCTGGCGCATGCAGCAGCAAGGTGTTCAGTTCGCCCCGGTGATCGTTGGAGACCACCAGGTCCAGCCCCGCGATGATCGTGCGGGACACGAGCCGGCCGAGGTCGCGCTCGTTGAAGGCCAGCAGCTCGTAGATGCCGCCGGGCGCGCGGTGGGCCAGCTCGTAGTAGGAGGACAGCGTGGGCTGCACGTCGAGGTCGAGCAGCAGCACGCGTAGGCCCGCATCGGAAACGAGTCCGCCGAGGTTGGCGGCGGTGGTGGTCTTGCCGACGCCGCCCTTGGTCGAGATGATGGATACAACCTGCATGGCGCTCTCCGTCTGGGAATGGGAAGTCCAAGGGAGAGCGGATCAGGTCCGGTTGTTGAGGCGTTCGGCGATCCACTGGTCGATTTCGATCGAATCCCAGCCGACGGCGCGAATGCCGAGGCGCAGCGCCTGGGGGAACTGGCGCTTCTTCATCAGGCTGTAGATGTGGGCGCGCTTGAAGCCCGACTTGGCTTCGACTTCATCGAGCCGCAAGATGCGGCGCTCGTTCGGTGGCAGGACAGGTGCTTGCGACATGTCGGTCACTCCTGAACGCTCGGTGGCGTTTGTTGGCGTGACCTCTATTCAATAGACATCGCTACGAAAAGACATTGCAAATGCAATCTCCGCGACTGCACATACAAGCTGGAAAACCTCATGCGCTTGCGCTACGGACGTACTTCCTGGCGTTGGCGAACTTGCCGTTCAAGGTTCGCTCCGTGATGCCCATGGTGCCGCCGTAGTGGGCGACCAATGCCGAGACAAGGGCCTCCTGCGTTTTGAAGCTGGAGTAAGGCACGCCCGAGGGGGACTGGCCCAGCATCAGCGTCAGCATCCCGCCGATGATGTTGAGATACGTCGTCTCCGCCCGTTCGCTGATCTCGCACTGGCTGGCAGCCAGCAGCACGGTGGACTGCTTGAGCAGGGTGTCGTGCTGCTCCTGCAGTTCTCGTATCTGGCGCCCGGCTTGCTCCAGCGCTGCCTGAAGGGCCAGCCGCTCCACCAGGATCGCCTGTCCTGTTTCCATGGTGATGAAAGGATGCGCCATGCGTTCGCCACGGCTGAACAGGAATCCTGGCCGGTGCTCAGGATAGTGGGTGCGCATCCAACGTTTCAGATCAACATGGCGAACGGTCAAATCCGGCGACTGCAGTAGCTTCGGGTCATTGAGCGTGATCCCGTCCGTGCCGTAGGGCAGGTCTCCGTTGAGGATGCCGTCATAGATGCGCTCCGAGTACAGCCGGCACTCGTTCCACCGCGGGCAGTTCAGCGACGGTGGCAGGAAGCGCGGTGATGCGATCGCGGCCAGGATCATCGGCAGGTACCGCAGCAACCCGGCCCATCGGATGGCCGCTTCGATGGGTCGATAGAACACCTTTGATGTTGAAATGTCCTTGTGCATGTCTTCGTCTCCTTTCGGAAGCGCTACATCACCGGCTCCTTTCTTGCCCTGCCAAGGGCTGTCGTGTCGTTATGGCCTGCAGCGGATGCCTGGGACGATGCCCTGAACGTAGGCGGGCGAGATGATTGGCATCCGCCGCAGGTGGCCTCGTCTTGTTCGATGTGCAAGAATTGACCGGTTGCCGGCCCATCGAGCGATGAGGACGCAAGCTCGATATTGGCGCTCACGGTATCAGCGTCATGCGCTGCGCTATCCCTCGCAAAACCGGTTCGGTATGGTCTGATACGCCGACGGTTTCACAAAGCCGTGAGCAGCGCCATTTATGCCTGTAGGTCTCGGATCAGCAGAGGAAAGCGGCGGTGTCATATCTGGCCCGGATGCTGATATTGCGATATAGCATCACGCACGTGCGGGCCAAGGTGACTGCTTACCTCAGATTCCATGCTCACAAATCCCGGCCGCATCTGACGATCGCAGGGGGGCAATGCGAAGTGGCAGGCCTACTCGCTCTTTGCTTCTTCGACCTTCGACAGGGCAGCGCTGTCGTCGGAACCGAGGTGGGGGCGATCTGCTGGAGGCTCGGTGCTGTCGGAGGTGGCTTTGCCAAACATGCTCGTGGTAAAATCCCAAAGGCTTACTTTGGAATTCCGTTCGGGCGCACTCGGGCTGAGTTCTAGCTTCTAAATTCAATACTTTGGTCTGTCCATGACCCGTACCGCTTCGACCAACATCGCTCTGTGGTGGCGCTTCCAATAGGAAGCGGCATGTCGTTGCGGTCTTGACCGCACCTTGCCGCCGTACCGGCAGGCAAGGTTTCAAGAAGGCTTCCCCGGCACGGCGGCTCCAAGATTTGAGGAGATTGCCCGATGCCCTTAGCTGATCATCCCCATCGTCGAACTGATGCTCCGCGCCCCGCGACGCTGCGATGGGGGAGTCTGCCCGTTCCGTCTCATCACTCGGCCCAACCATGCTGGCGTAGGCGCTGCTCCAGTGCGCCGCGTTGGCGCGCTTTGCCACTTCTCTCAAGATCCGTTGCCGCTGTCAGCAAGCACCTGCGCGCACTTCGTCCATCGCAAGCGACTGTCGATGTGTGTAATGAAGTGAGTAATGGAGGGTGCGTGTAATGAGAAACATCAATAAAATCAAGGACTTATAATCATGAGACTCCTGATGATCGACAACTACGACAGCTTCACCTACAACCTCGTGCAGTACTTCGGCGAACTCGGCGCCCGGGTCAAGGTGTTCCGCAACGACGAAATCACCCTCGGCCAGATCGAGGCGATGAAGCCCGAGCACCTCGTGATCTCGCCCGGCCCGTGCACTCCGGCCGAAGCCGGCATTTCGGTGGCGGCGATCCAGGCCTTCGCCGGCCGCCTGCCGATCCTCGGCGTCTGCCTCGGTCACCAGAGCATCGGTGCCGCCTTCGGCGGACGCATCGTCCATGCCAGGAAGCTCATGCACGGCAAGACCTCGGCCGTGCACCACCTCGACGTCGGGGTGTTCCGCGGCCTCCCCGACCCGCTCACGTGCACCCGCTACCACTCGCTCGCCATCGAACGGTCCACCCTGCCGGACTGTCTGGAAGTCACCGCGTGGACCGACGACGGCGAAATCATGGGGATACGCCACAAGACCCTCGACGTCGAGGGGGTGCAGTTCCACCCCGAGTCGATCCTCACCGAATGCGGCCACGCGCTGCTGCAGAACTTCCTCGACCGCAGCGCGCCCCTGCCCGCCGCCGCCTGACCCCCGGGAGCCCCCACGATGACGATGACCGCCCAGCAAGCCCTGCAACGCACGATCGAGCACCGCGAGATCTTCTTCGACGAGATGCTGTCGCTGATGCGCCAGATCATGGCCGGCGAAATCTCGCCGGTGATGACCGCCGCCATCCTCACCGGCCTGCGCGTCAAGAAAGAGACCATCGGCGAGATCACCGCCGCCGCCACGGTGATGCGCGAAATGGCGACCAAGGTCCATGTCGCGCCGCCGCACGAGCACTTCCTCGACGTCGTCGGCACCGGCGGCGATGGCTCGCACACCTTCAACATCTCCACCGCCACCATCTTCGTTGCCGCCGCCGCCGGTGCACGTGTGGCCAAGCACGGCGGGCGCAGCGTGTCGTCCAAGTCCGGCGCCGCCGACGTGCTCGAAGCGCTCGGGGTCAACCTGAACCTGTCGCCCGAGCAGGTCGCCGCCTGCGTCGAGGAAACCGGCGTCGGCTTCATGTTTGCCCCCAACTACCACAGCGCGATGAAGAACGTCGCCCCGGTGCGGCGCGAAATGGGCGTGCGCACGATCTTCAACATCCTCGGCCCGCTGACCAACCCGGCGGGGGCGCCGAACACCCTGATGGGAGTGTTCCATCCCGACCTCGTCGGCATCCAGGCGCGGGTGATGCAGCGTCTGGGCGCCAATCACGTGCTGGTCGTGCATGGCCTGGACGGCATGGACGAACTCAGCCTCGGCGGCGCCACCCTGGTCGGCGAGCTCAAGGACGGCCAGGTGCACGAGTACGAGATCCATCCCGAAGACTTCGGCCTGCAGATGGCCGGCACCCGCAACCTGCGCGTGGCCGATGCCGAGGCCTCGCGCGCGATGCTGCTCGGCGCGCTGGAGGACCGCGAAGGGCCGGCGCGCGACATCGTCGCCCTCAATGCCGGTGCGGCGCTGTACACCGCCAACCTGGTCGACTCGATCGGCGCCGGCATCGAGCGGGCGCGCGAGACCCTCGCCAGCGGCGCGGCGCGGCACAAGCTCGACGAGTTCGTGCGCTTCACCCGCCGCTTCGGAGCTGCAGCATGAGCGACATCCTGGACAAGATCTGCGCGGTCAAGGTCGCCGAAGTCGCCGCCGCCACCGCGCACACGCCGCTCTCCGCGATGCGCGCCCTCGCCGAGGCCCAGCCTGCGGCGCGCGACTTCGTCGCCGCGATCCGCACCCGGCACGCCGCCGGGCGTCCCGCGGTGATCGCCGAAATCAAGAAGGCGAGCCCGTCGAAGGGCGTGATCCGGGCCGATTTCCGCCCCGCCGAAATCGCCGCCGCCTACGAGGCCGCCGGCGCCGCCTGCCTGTCGGTGCTCACCGATCGCTCCTTTTTCCAGGGCGCGCCCGAATACCTCCAGGCCGCCCGCGCCGCCTGTGCGCTGCCGGTGCTGCGCAAGGACTTCATCATCGATCCCTACCAGGTGTTCGAGGCGCGCGCGATGGGGGCGGACGCGATCCTGCTGATCGCCGCCTGCCTCGACGGCGCGCGCATGCGCGACCTCGAGCAGCTCGCCATCGCCCTCGGCCTGGCGGTGCTGGTCGAAGTCCATGACGGCTCCGAACTGGAGCGGGCGCTGCAGCTGCAGACGCCGCTGATCGGCATCAACAACCGCAACCTGCGCACGTTCGACGTTTCGCTGCAGACCACCCTGGAGCTGTCGCCGCGCATCGCCACCGGCGCCACCGGGCGCATCGTCGTCACCGAGTCCGGCATCCTGACGCCGGAAGACGTCGCCCTGATGCGCGCGCACGCGGTCCAGACCTTCCTTGTCGGCGAAGCCTTCATGCGCGCCGACGACCCCGGCGCGGCGCTGCGGGCGCTGTTCGGGGGCTGAACCGCCGCGGCAATGGGCGAGAACGCACCGGCCGCCGCGCGGGCAGGCCCGCCGCCGTCCCGCTGGCGGCGGGGGCTGACGTGGCTGGGCGGGGGTGTGGCGCTGGCGCTTGCCGCCGCGCTCGGGGCCGCCGCTTGGCTGCTCGGCACCCAGTCCGGGCTGGAGGCCGGCCTCGCCCTCGCCCGCGCGGCGAGCGGCGGCGCGCTGCAGGTCGAGGGCGCGCGCGGGCGCGTGCTCGGGCGCCTCGACATCGATGCGCTCGCCTACCGCAGCCCCGGGCTCGAGGTCGAGCTGAAGGATTTCTCGCTCGCTTGGTCGCCCGCCGCGCTGCTCGAGCGCCGGCTCGACATCGCCCATCTGACGGTCGACCGGGTGGACCTCGCCCGGACCGCGACCGCCGCTGAAACGGAGTCCGCCCCCCTGCGGCCCCCCGCATCGCTCCAACTGCCGCTCGCGATCGAGTTGCGCCGGCTCGCCGTCGGGACCTTTGCCCTGCGCGAACTGCCGGCGCCCGAGCCGGCCGCCGGGAAGCTGGCCGGCGATCCGGCCGGCGACCCGGTGCCCGCCGCCGAACCCGCCGAACCCGCCGAACCCGCCGAACCCGCCGAACCCGCCGAACCCGCCGAACCCGCCGAACCCGCCGAACCCGCCGAACCCCCGGGCCTGCGCTTCTCCGCGCTGGACGCCGCGTTCGACAGCGACGGCCGCCACCACCGCCTGCGCGTACTGTCGCTGACCCTGCCCCAGGGCGCAGTCCGCCTCGCTCTCGCCCTCGACGGCGCGGCGCCGTTCGCCGTCGACGGCGCGGGACAGTTCGACGGTGTCATCGAGGGGCGTGCGCTCGCCGTCCGCCTCGGCCTCGCCGATACCCTGCTCGAACCCCGGGCCGAGCTCGAGGCCCGCGGCGAAGGCGTGCATGCCCGGGTCGAGCTCGAGGCCGCGAGCTTCGAACCCGTCCCGCTGCGCCGGCTCTCGCTGCGCGTCGGCGGATTCGATCCCGCCGCCTTCGTCGAGGGGGCGCCGCGTGCGACGCTCGACCTCGACGCCGAACTCGCGCCCCCCGCGGACGGGGAAGGGCGGGCCGCGGAAGGGATCGCGGGGCTGCCGCTGGGGCGGCTCGTCGGGCCGATCCGCGTGCTCAACCGCCGGCCCGCCGCGGCCGATGCCGGGGGCATTCCGCTGGAAAGCCTCGCCGCCGTGCTCGACTGGCGCCGCGCGGAGATCGCCCTCGACGCGCTCGACCTCCGCCTGGCGGGCGCGGGGCGGATCGCCGGACGGGTGGCGTGGCAAGCGCCGCTGGCGGCGAGGGGGGAAGGGGACGGCACGGGCGCCGCATCCGCACCGCCGGCCGCCGACTCCGACACCGACACCGACACCGACACCGACTCCGACTCCGACTCCGACTCCGGCACCGGCCGGATCGTGGCCGCACTTGCGCTCACCGGTGTCGATCCGCGCGCGCTGTCGGGCGCGGCCCCGTCCGCGCGCCTCAACCTCGACCTCGAGGCCGCCGCCGAGCTGCCGGCGGCCGGCCTGCCGCAGGCGGCGACGCTGCAGTTCCGCATCCGCGACAGCGTCCTCGACGGCCGTCCGCTCAGCGGCGAAGGCCGCCTGCGCCTCGAAGGCGGCCGCCTGCCGGAAGTGCGCCTCGCCGTCCGGCTGGCGGGCAACAGCGTCGAAGCGGACGGTGCGCTCGGCGCCGCGCACGACAATCTGGCGCTGCGTCTCGATGCCCCGGCGCTGGGCGCGCTCGGCTTCGGCCTCGGCGGGCGCGCCGCGGCCGAGGGGCGGGTAGGCGGCACGCTCGATGCGCCCAATGGCGAGCTGCAGTTCTTCGGCGAAGACCTGGTGCTGCCGGGCGAGCTGCGCCTGGCGGGAATCAACGGCAGTGCGCGGCTCGATGCCGGCATCGACGGCCCCTTCGCGCTCGCGCTCGGCCTGTCCGGGCTCGGCCCCGCCGGCGCCGGGGACGACGGCCGGCCCCAGCCCGACTGGATCGAACACGCCCGCCTCGGCGCCGAGGGCACGCGCGCGCGCCACCGTCTCGAACTCAGCGCGGCCGCGCCCGGCGGCGCCGGGCGTGACGATCCGGGCGCCAGCGTGCGCCTGGTGCTGCAGGGCGGGATCGGCGCAGGCCCGCGCCTGCGCTGGGCTGGTGAGCTTGCTGCGCTCGAACTCGCCGGCGCCGAACCCACCGGCCCGCAACCCGCCGGTCCGGCGCAGGCGTTCACCGCCCGCCTGGCGGCTCCGGCCGCGCTCGAACTGGCCGCCGACGGCGTGATGCTGGGCGCGGCCGAGATCGACGCCGGCGGCCGCGGCCGCATCCGCCTTTTCGAGACGGCATGGTCGCCGGCCCGCAGCGTGCTGCGCGGCGAACTCAGCGGCCTGGTGCTGGCGCCGGAGCCGCCGCGTGCCGACGGCCGTCCGCGGCGCAATGCCGATCCGCTGACCCTGGGTGCGCGCTGGGACCTCCAGGTGGGGCGCACGCTCGCTGGCGAAGCGCGCCTGTTCCGCGAATCGGGCGACCTCAGCGTCGAAGGCGAGATCCGCACCCGGCTCGGCCTGGAGCGGCTCGACGCCGTGCTCGAGGCGCGCGGCGAGCGCCTCGACCTGGCGCTCGATGTGCGCGGCCGCGAGTTCGGCCGCGTCCACGGCGAAGCCGTTGTGCATGCCCGCCGCAGTGCCGACGGCCGCTGGAGCGTGCCGCCCGAGACGCCGGTCCGCGCCTCGGCCCGCCTCGACATGCCTTCCATCGCCTGGCTCGGCCGGCTCGTGCGCGAGAACGTCGACACCGCCGGGCGCATCGACGGCCGCTTCGAAATCGCCGGCACGCTCGCCGCGCCGCGCGCCAGCGGCAGCATCCAGGGCCGCGAGCTCGGCTTCACCCTGATCGACCAGGGGCTGATCCTGTCCGGGGGCGAGTTCGACCTCGACTTCGACGACGACCGCGTGCGCCTGGCGCGGCTCGAGTTCGTCTCGCCCAACCGGGTGCGCCCGCGCGACCGCCGCATTCCCTTCGAGCGCCTCACCGCCACCCCCGGCCGCTTCACCGCCAGCGGCGAGATCGCGCTCGACAGCGGCGCGGGCGACTTCCGCTTCGAGGCCGACCGCCTGCCGCTGTTGCAGCGCGAAGACCGCTGGATGCTGTTGTCGGGCCGCGGTAGCGCGCGCAGTAGCTGGAGTTCGCTGGCGCTGGAGGCCGGCTTCGACGCCGACGCCGGCTATCTCGAATTTGCCGAGTCACCGCCGCCGAGCCTGTCCGATGATGTCGTCGTCCTCGGCCGCGACGAGCCGGCCGGCCGCGGCGCCTTCGCCGTCACCGCCGACGTCCGCGTCGGCCTCGGCGAGGCGCTCTACCTCTCGGCGCTGGGCCTGGAGACCCGGCTTGCCGGCGAGTTGCGCGTCCGCCTCCAGCCCGAGCGCCCGCTGTCGGCGGTGGGGACGATTTCCACCGTCGGCGGCAGCTATCGTGGCTACGGCCAGCGCCTGGTGATCGAGCGCGGCACGGTCAACTTCCAGGGCCCGCTCGATGCGCCCGGGCTCAATATCGTCGCCCTGCGCAAGGGGCTGGCGGTGGAGGCCGGCGTCGCGGTCACCGGCAGCGCCCGGCGGCCGCAGGTGCGGCTGGTGTCCGAGCCCAATGTTCCCGATCCCGAGAAGCTCTCCTGGATCGTGCTCGGGCGTGCGCCCGACGCCGCTTCGGGCGCTGACCTCGGGCTGTTGCTGCCGGCGGCCTCGGCCCTGCTTGGCGGTCCCGGCGGTGGCATGAGCGAAGAGCTGTCGCGCAGCCTGGGCTTCGACTCGTTCTCGATCGGCCAGGGCGAGCTCACCAGCACCGCGCGCGTGGCCAGCAGCCGGGTCGTCGGCAGCGGCTCGACGATCGCCGCCGGCCCTTCGGTCAGCGGCCAGGTGCTGAGCCTGGGCAAGCGCCTCGGACCCGATCTGTTCCTGTCGTTCGAGCAGAGCCTGGGCGGGGCGGCGACTCTGGTTAAACTGAGCTACCAGCTGTCGCGCCGGGTGTCGGTGATCGTGCGCGGCGGCACCGACACCGCGCTCGATTTGAGCTACGGTTTCTCCTTCCGCTGAACCTGTGCATGGAGCCCATTCCGATGAGCGAAACCCGGCAAGACCCCGTACTCGAAACCGCGATCCTCGGTGGCGGCTGCTTCTGGTGCCTGGAGGCGGTATTCAAGGACGTCGAAGGCGTCGTCACCGTAGTCTCCGGCTACTGCGGCGGCCACGTCGAGCTGCCCGACTACCACCAGGTCTGCGCCGGCGGCACCGGCCACGCCGAAGTCGTGCGCATCGAATTCGACCCCGCGCGGCGCAGCTACCGCGAACTGCTCGAGATCTTCTTCGCGATCCACGATCCGACCAGCGTCGACCGCCAGGGCAACGATATCGGCCCGCAGTACCGCTCGGTGATTTTCGTCACCAGCGAGGAGCAGCTCCACACCGCGCTCGCGCTGATCGAGGAGATGGGCGAGCAGCGCCTGTTCCCGAAGGCGATCGCAACCCGGGTCGAGCCTGCGCCGAAGTTCTGGATGGCCGAGCCCGAGCATCACGACTACTATGCCGGCAACAGCGACCAGCCCTACTGCCAGTACGTGGTCGCGCCCAAGATCGCGAAGTTCCGCGAGCGCTTCGCCGCCCGCCGGCGCGGCGCCGGCAGGTAGAATCGTCCTCCCTCGACCCACCCCAGGAGAAACAGGCATGACCCAGACCACCACCACCGCCAGCGGCCTCGTCATCGAAGAACTCGAACTCGGCAGCGGCGACACCGCGGAAAAAGGCAAGATGGTCGCGGTGCACTACACCGGCTGGCTCACCGACGGGCGCAAGTTCGACTCGAGCAAGGATCGCAACGACCCCTTCCACTTCCCGCTCGGCGCCGGCCACGTCATCCGCGGCTGGGACGAAGGCGTGCAGGGCATGCAGGTCGGCGGCCGGCGCAAGCTGACCATTCCGCCCGAGCTGGGCTACGGCATCCGTGGCGCCGGCGGCGTGATTCCGCCCAACGCCACCCTGGTGTTCGAAGTCGAGCTGCTGAAAGTGCTGTAACGCTTCGCCGCCCGCCCGGGCCTGCCCGGCGGGCGTCTTCAGCGGGCGTCGGGCGTGTTCAGCCGGTTGTGGCGACGATTTCCAGGATCGCGTCGCCGTAGGCTTCCAGCTTGCGGTCGCCGATGCCGCTGATGCCGGCCAGTTCGCCCTGCGAGTGCGGCCGGGCGAGCGCGATCTCGCGCAGGGTGGCGTCCTGGAACACGACGTAGGCGGGCACGTTGCGCTCCTTCGCGGTGGCCGCGCGCCAGGCGCGCAGGCGGTCGAAGAGCGTGGTCGGAATCCCGCCCGGGATGTCGATACGGGCGGCGCTGCGGCGGGTGCCGCGGCTGCGGCTGCGTTCGCGCTCCAGGCGCAGGTGGAATCCGGTCTCGCCGCGCAGCAGTGGACGGGCGGCGTCGGTCAGGCGCAGCGCGTTGTAGCGCTCGTGGTCGACGGCGACCAGCTCGCGCGCCACCAGCTGACGGAACACCGTGCGCCAGCGCTTCTCGTCGAGCTCGCTGCCGATGCCGAAAGTGGTGATGTCCTGGTGGCCGCGCTCGACCACCTTGTCGGTCAGCTCGCCGCGCAGGACGTCGATCAGGTGTCCGGCGCCGTAACGCTGGCCGGTGCGATAGACGCAGCTCAAGGCCTTCCTCGCGGCCTCGGTGGCGTCCCAGGTCTGCGGCGGGTTGAGGCAGTTGTCGCAGTTGCCGCAGGGGCCGGAGTCCTCGCCGAAGTAGGCGAGCAGGTGCTGGCGGCGGCAGGTCGTGGCCTCGACCAGGCCGACCAGCACGTCGAGGCGGTTGCGCGCCAGGCGCTTGAACTCCTCGCTCGCCTCCGACTCGTCGATCATCCGCCGCTGCTGGACCACGTCCTGCGCGCCCCACGCCATCCACGCCTGCGCCGGCAGGCCGTCGCGCCCGGCGCGGCCGGTTTCCTGGTAGTAGCCTTCGATCGAGCGCGGCAGGTCGAGATGGGCGACAAAGCGCACGTCGGGCTTGTCGATGCCCATGCCGAAGGCGATCGTCGCCACCATCACCAGGCCGTCCTCGCGCAGGAAGCGCGTCTGGTGCTCGGCGCGGATCTCCTGCGTCATGCCGGCGTGGTAGGGCAGGGCGTCGACCCCCTGCTCGCGCAACCAGGCCGCGGTCTCCTCGACCTTGCGCCGCGACAGGCAATAGACGATGCCGGCCTGCCCCGGGGATTCCTCGCGGATGAAGGCGAGCAGCTGGCGGCGCGGGTCGTCCTTGTCGACGATGGTGTAGCGGATGTTCGGGCGGTCGAAGCTGGAGATGAAGCGGCGCGCGTGGGTAAGGTTCAGGCGCCGGGCGATTTCCTCGCGCGTCTGGCGGTCGGCGGTGGCGGTCAGGGCAATGCGCGGAATTGCCGGGTAGCGCTCGGGCAGGATCGACAGCTGCAGGTACTCGGGGCGGAAATCGTGCCCCCACTGCGACACGCAGTGCGCCTCGTCGATCGCGAACAGCGCCAGGCGGTGGGTGTCGCGCAGGTGGTCGAGCTGGTCGAGGAAGCGTGGCGTCATCAGGCGCTCGGGCGCGACGTAGAGGAGGTCGAGCTCGCCCATGTAGGCCGCGCGTTCGACCGCGCGCGCGGTGTCGGCGTCCTGGCTGGAGTTGAGGAATGCGGCCTTCACTCCGGCTTCGACCAGCGCGCTGACCTGGTCCTGCATCAGCGCGATCAGCGGCGACACCACGATCGCCGTGCCTTCGCGCAGCAGCGCCGGAATCTGGTAGCACAGCGACTTGCCGCCGCCGGTGGGCATCAGCACGAGGGCGTCGCCGCCGGCGGCGACGTGCTCGACGATCGCCTGCTGCTCGCCGCGGAAGGCGGAATAGCCGAAAACGTGGGCGAGGACCTGCTGGGCGCGGCCGCCGTCGGCAGGCGGCGGGGAGGGGGTGTCGGCAAACATGGACCGCATTCTAGCGCTGTCCCGGCGCATCCCGGTCGCTCCCGCGAGCGCCAGTTCTCCCCTCCGCCGCTGCAGGAAATGTCATCCGTCCGGCCGGCGGAGCATTGCCGCCGCTCCCCTCTCAGCTTTCGGGGTGGCCGTTGCCGTCATCGACGGCGTTCGCCTCCGCAGCCTGCTGTGGGCTCAGGTCGCCGTCGAGCACCGCCAGCATGCGCGCGGCCTTGGCCACCTGCTCGGTGGCGCGCCGCTGCAGGCTGGCCAGGCGCAGCCAGTCCTGCATGGCGGCGATGTCGATGCGGGCGTGCGCACCGTGGATCAGCAGCGCTTCCTTGAGCGCCTGGTAGCGCGCCTCGACTTCCGCCAGCAGGGCTTCGACCGCGGCGGCGCTGAATTCGCCGCGGCTCGCGTCGGCGCCCGCGGCGAGCGCCGCCACCGCCTGGCGGAAGGTGGCGACGGCGGCGTCGAGTTCGGCACCGGGCGCCGTACCCAGCGCCGCGCCCAGGGTGGCGGCCTGGCGTGCGGCGGCGACCGCGTTTTCCTGGTACTGCAGGGTGCGCAGGCTGCGGGCGAGCGCTTCGACCAGTGCGGCGGGCAGGGTCGCGCCGCTGAGCTTGCCGATGTAGGCGGTGATCGCCGGAGCGAGGGTGTCCAGGGTCGATGCCTGGCGCTCGATCCATGGCGTATCCGGCGGAATCCGGGCAGCGCCGGTGAGCGCGGTGGTGGCGAAGGACTGGGTGCGTCCCAGCTCCTGGCGCAACGCATGCAAGGCGAGGTCGGGCACCGCCAGCGAGGGCGCATCGAGGTGGCGCGGGCGGGCGATTTCTTCTTCCCGGCTGCGGAAGCGGCGCGACAGGAAGCGCAGCATCGGCGCCGCCAGCACCACCATCAGCAGCACACCGAGGAGGTTGAACACGGTGTGGAACATCGCCACCATCACCGCAGGTGTCGCCGGCTGCTCGAACCACGTGCGCAGCAGCCCGAGCAGGCCGATCAGCAGCGGCAGTATCAGCAGGGCGACGCTACCGGTGACGAGGTTGAACATGACGTGAGCGGCGGCCAGGCGGCGGGCGCTGGAGGTGGCCCCGATCGCCGACAGGATGGCGGTGGACGTGGTGCCGATGTTGGTGCCGATCACCATCGCGCAGGCCGCTTCCACCGACATCAGTCCGCCCTGCGCGGCGGTGATGATGATTGCGATCACCGCGCCCGAGGCCTGCATCAGCACCGTCAGCACGGTGCCGATGGCGACCAGGGTGAGCCACCCCGCCACGCCCGGCATCACGTAGTCCTGCAGGCTGATCGCCGCGCCGACGCCGGAGAAGGCGTCCTTGAGCACGTCGATGCCGAGGAACAGCACGCCGAAGCCGGCCAGGGCCTGGCCCAGCGCGCGCGGGCGCACGCCGTGCGCGGCCAGCATCAGGACCGCGCCGACGCCGACGAAGGGCAGGGCGAAGGCGTCGATCCTGAAGCTGAAGCCGAGCGCCGCCACCAGCCAGGCGTTCATCGTGGTGCCGACGTTGGAGCCGAAAATCACCCACATCGCGTTCTTCAACGACAGCAGGCCGGTGTTGACGAAGCCGATGCTGGCGACCGTCACCGCGGTCGACGACTGCACCGCCGCGGTCATCAGCATGCCGGCGGCGAGGCCGCGCGCGGGTGTTGCGGTGCCGCGCTCGAGCAGGGCGGGGAGTGTGCGGCCGGCGGCGAGCTTGAGCCCTTCGGTCAGCATGTGCATGCCGATCAGGAACAGGCCGATGCCGCCGACAAGGCCGGTGGCGGCGTCGAGGACGTCGAAGGTGGGAAGGGGGAGGGGGGCGGTATCCAGGGCGAGGCTCCGAGGGGGTGTGCGACAGGGGGGCGTGCGACAAGGGTGCGTGCGACAAGGGTAATCCGGCCGTGAGCGAATGTGGAGCGGAGCGGGGGCGGAGCCGGGAAGGCGGATTTTGCGGCGCAGCAAACCGACCCATGGGAAAACCCCGAACGGCCCTGCCGAAGCCTTGTATTCCGAGGGGGCTAGCAGATCGTGCGCTGCACGATATTGACTTTTGTCAAAAAACTGTGTTGCGACGATGTTTTTCACTATGGCAACATCGTCCGCAGCTGCTGCTAACGAAGGGATTCGGGGGGGTGCCATGACATGTGCAGGCCGCACCGCAGGCTGGGTCGCGATCACGGCTACGGCGCCGGCGTTCGCGCAGGATCTGCCCGCCCGCTACAACATCCCGTCGCCGGTGACGTCGATCGCCGCGCAGATCCACGACCTCCACACGCTGATGCTGCTGATCTGCCTGCTGATCTTCGTCGGCGTGTTCGGCGTGATGTTCTGGGCGGTGTTCCGCCACCGCAAGTCGCGCGGCGCGGTGGCAGCGAATTTCCATGAGAACACCGCGGTCGAGATCGCATGGACGGTGGTGCCGGTGCTGATCCTGCTCGGCATGGCGTGGCCGGCGACCAGGACCGTGATCGAGATGAAGGACACCTCCAACCCCGACCTCACGATCAAGGCCACCGGCTACCAGTGGAAGTGGGGCTACGACTACCTCCAGGGCGAGGGCGAAGGCATCCGCTTCCTCTCCAGCCTGGCCACGCCGCGCGCCCAGATCGAGGGCGCCGCGCCCAAGGGCGAGACCTATCTGCTGGAAGTCGATAAACCGCTGGTGGTGCCGGTGGGCAAGAAGATCCGCGTCCTGCTGACCGCCAACGACGTCATCCACTCGTGGTGGGTGCCGGCCTTCGGCGTCAAGCAGGACGCCATTCCCGGCTTCATCCGCGACACCTGGTTCCGTGCCGACCGGGAAGGCGTGTTCCGTGGCAACTGCGCCGAGCTGTGCGGGCGCGACCACGGCTTCATGCCGGTCGAAGTGCACGTGGTGTCGGCCGAGCGCTACAGCGCCTGGGTGCGCGAGCAGCGCGCCGCGCCCACGGCGCTCGCGGACGCGGCCCGGGCACCGCGATGAGCCCGACTTCGCCCGCCCCCGCCGCCATCCGACAGGAGGATTTCCGCATGGCCGCCGCTCCGCACGACCTGCTGCACGCCCCGCACGCCGGCCCCAGCGGCCTGATGCGCTGGCTCACCACCACCAATCACAAGGACATCGGCACGATGTACCTGGTGTTCAGCTTCGTCATGTTCCTCTCCGGCGGGGTGATGGCGCTGACCATCCGCGCCGAGCTGTTCCAGCCCGGGCTGCAGGTGGTGCAGCCCGAGTTCTTCAACCAGCTCACCACCATGCACGGCCTGGTGATGGTGTTCGGCGCGATCATGCCGGCCTTCGTCGGCTTCGCCAACTGGCAGATCCCGCTGATGATCGGCGCTTCCGACATGGCCTTCGCGCGCATGAACAACTGGAGCTTCTGGCTGCTGCCGCCGGCGGCGATCCTGCTGCTCGCTTCCTTCTTCGTCCCCGGCGGGGCGACCGCCGCGGGGTGGACGCTGTACGCACCGCTGTCGGTGCAGATGGGCATGGGCATGGACCTGGCGATCTTCGCCCTCCACATCCTGGGCGTGAGCTCGATCATGGGCGCGATCAACATCGTCGTCACCGTGCTCAACATGCGCGCTCCCGGGATGACCCTGATGAAGATGCCGCTGTTCTGCTGGACGTGGCTCATCACCGCCTACCTGCTGATCGCGGTGATGCCGGTGCTGGCCGGGGCGGTGACCATGATCCTCACCGACCGCCACTTCGGCACCCACTTCTTCAACGCCGCCGGCGGCGGCGATCCGGTGATGTACCAGCACATCTTCTGGTTCTTCGGCCACCCCGAGGTGTACATCATGATCCTGCCGGCGTTCGGCATCATCAGCCAGATCATTCCCGCCTTCGCGAGGAAGCCGCTGTTCGGCTACGCCTCGATGGTGTACGCGACCGCCTCGATCGCGATCCTGTCGTTCGCGGTGTGGGCCCACCACATGTTCGCCACCGGCATGCCCGCCGCCGGCCAGCTGTTCTTCATGTATGCGACGATGCTGATCGCGGTCCCCACCGGGGTGAAGGTGTTCAACTGGGTGGCGACGATGTGGCGCGGGGCGATGACGTTCGAGGCGCCGATGCTGTTCGCCACCGGCTTCATCTTCGTGTTCACGATCGGCGGCTTCACCGGGCTGATCTGCGCCATCGCGCCGATCGACATCCAGGTCCAGGACACCTACTACGTCGTCGCCCACTTCCACTACGTGCTCGTCGCCGGCAGCCTGTTCGCGCTCTTCGCCGGAGCCTACTACTGGCTGCCGAAATGGACCGGCCACATGCCCAGCGAGGCGCTGGGCAAGCTGCACTTCTGGTGCTCGATCGTGTTCTTCAACATCACTTTCTTCCCGATGCACTTCCTCGGCCTCGCCGGGATGCCGCGGCGCATTCCCGATTACGCCCTCCAGTTCGCCGACTTCAACGCGCTGGCCAGCGTCGGCGCCTTCGGCTTCGGCCTGTCGCAGCTGATCTTCCTCGCCGTGGTGATCAAGTGCATCCGCGGCGGCGAGCGTGCCGCCGCCCGCGCCTGGGAAGGGGCTGAAGGGCTGGAGTGGACGGTGCCTTCGCCCGCCCCCCACCACACCTTTGAGGAAGCGCCGCTCGTGCGCTGAAGATCATGAGCCCCAGCGACCGCAGGACCGCCAACCGCCGCACCGGCCTGATGCTCGCCGCGGTGGCTGCCGCCTTCTTCGTCCTCGTCATCCTCAAGTACAAGGTCTTCGCCTGATGAACGCCCCCGCCCGCGATCGCCGCGCTGCCGACAACCGCCGCCTGCTGCTGCGCCTGGTGGTGTCGGCGGCGGTGATGTTCGGCTTCGGCTTCGCGCTCGTGCCGTTCTACGAACAGATCTGCGAAGTCACCGGGATCAACAATTTCCTCCGCCCCGAGGCCGAGCAGGGCGCGCGCGCGGCGGCGCGCCTGGCCGGCTCCGCGGCGGGAGGTTTTGCGGCGGAAAACTCCCAGGTCGATGTCCGCCGCCGCGTCCTCATCCAGTTCGACGCCAACCTCCACGACCTGCCGTGGCGTTTCCAGCCACTGCAGCGTTCGATCGAGGTTCATCCGGGAGAGCTGGTGCACGTCGACTACGAAGTGTCGAACCCCCGCGAGGTGGCGGTCACCGGCCAGGCCGTGCCGAGCTACGGCCCGCAGCGGGCGGCGCGCTACTTCAACAAGATGGACTGCTTTTGCTTCACCCAGCAGACCCTGGCGCCGGGCGAAGTGCGGACGATGCCGGTGGTGTTCGTCGTCGATCCGGCGCTGCCGGAGGATATCGGGGTGATCACCCTGTCCTATACCTTCTTCATGCTCCAGGGGCGCAGCCCTTCGGCCGCGGTGAACGCGCCGGGAGGAGGGGCGACATGAGCGGCGGGGAGGCACCGCCGCCGCGCCGCGCCGGGTTCTGGGCGACGTTGCGCGCGGTGCTGTGGTCCTTCGCCGGCATCCGCAAGCGCCGCGCCTGGGACGAGGACGCGGTGCGGCTCGACCCCAGGGCGGTGGTCGTCGCTGGGGTGGTGGCGGGGCTGGCCTTCGTCCTCGGCCTGGTGGCGATCGTGCAGTGGGTGCTTGCGCGCGCCGGAGCCGCGTAGGCGGTGCTGCGGGGCGGACAGGCTGGCGGGGCCGACAGGGAAACGGGGAACGCAACGGAGAGCAGACCATGAACCAGGCTTCCAGCATCCATTCGGCGGAGCGCTATTTCGTTCCCGCGCCGTCGAAGTATCCGATCATCGGCGCACTCGCGCTGCTGCTGTTCGGCGCCGGCGCGGCGCTATGGCTGAACCGGGCGCCGTCCGGGCCGTGGCTGTTCTTCGGCGGCGTCGCCGTCCTCGTCTACATGCTGTTCGGCTGGTTCGGGCAGGTCGTGCGCGAGTCCGAATCCGGCCTTTACGGCCGGCGGGTGGGGCGCTCCTTCCGCTGGTCGATGGGCTGGTTCATCTTTTCCGAAGTGATGTTCTTCGCCGCCTTCTTCGGCGCCCTGTTCTATGCCCGCGTGCTCGCCGTGCCCTGGCTCGCGGCGGGTGCCAACGAGGCCTTGCTGTGGCCCGGCTTCACCGCCGCCTGGCCCACCGTCGGGCCCTACCTGCCCAGCGGCGCCGACCCCTTCACGCCGATGGGGGCCTGGGGCATTCCCGCGCTCAACACCCTGATCCTGCTCAGCTCGGGCGCCACCCTGACGTGGGCGCACCATGGCCTGCTGCAGGCGCGGCGCGGCCAGCTCAAGCTCGGGCTGGCGCTGACCATCGCCCTCGGCCTGCTGTTCATCGGCCTGCAGGCCTACGAGTACGGCCACGCCTGGACCGAGCTCGGGCTGCGGCTCAACAGCGGCATCTACGGCGCCACCTTCTACCTGCTCACCGGCTTTCACGGGCTGCACGTGACGATCGGCGTGCTGATGCTGATCGTGATGCTGGTGCGCGCGTTTGCCGGGCATTTCAGCCCCGAGCGCCACTTCGGCTTCGAGGCCGCGGCCTGGTACTGGCATTTCGTCGACGTCGTGTGGCTGATCCTGTTCGTCGTCGTGTATTGGCTGTGAGCGGCTTGTGATCGGGCACAGGAGCACATCGATGTCGACGCCGGGCACCTGCGGACTGCCGTCCGGGAGCCTGGCGGAGCGGCGGGGAGGGCTGAGGCCCGTGGGGCAGGGCGAGAGGCGGGCCCGGCTGCGCCACGGCCTCGCCCTGCTGGCGGGGGTGGCGATGGTCACGCTCACCGTCGCACTCGGCAACTGGCAGCTGCGGCGCGCGCAGGACAAGGCCGGGCTGCAGGCCGCGCTCGATGCCGCCGCGCAGGGTCCGGTGCGGAGCGCTCCGGCCGCCGCGGCGCTCGCCGCCGCTCCCGCAGACCCCGGCCTGCGCCCCGGGCAGCGCCTGCGGCTGGAAGGCGAATGGCTGGTGTCGGCCACCGTGTTCCTCGACAACCGCACCCACCAGGGCCGTGCCGGCTACCACGTGCTGACGCCGCTGCGCCTGGCCGACGGCTCGGGCGTGGTGCTGGTCGATCGCGGCTGGGTGGCGGCCGGCGCCGACCGTGGCGAGCTGCCCGAAGTGGCGCTCGCCGCCGGGCGCGCGGTGGTGGAAGGACGCCTGCATCTGCCCGAGGCTTCGCCTTTCACTCTGGCGCGGGGCGGAGCGGAGGTGGACGGACCTGATGGGGGCGGACCTGAGGTGGATGGACAGGACGCCGGCGGGCGGCGGTGGCAGGTGCTCGATCCGGCGCGCCTCGGCAGGCAGCCCGGGATCGGCCTGCCGCCGTGCACCGGCGCCCCGGTGGCGGCAGCGGGAGCGGGCTGCGTCGCGCCGTGGATCGTGTTGCAGACTTCGCCTGTCGCCGACGGCCTGGTGCGCGACTGGCCGCTGCCCGCGGCCGGCATCGAACGCCATCGCGGCTACGCTTTCCAGTGGTATGCCCTGGCGGCGCTCGCCGCCGTCCTGACCGCCGGCTACGCCCGGCGCCTGATCTTGCGGAGACGCCATGAGCAGCCCGACTCTCGCCGCGCCGGACGCTGAACCGGTGCCCCCGCTGCCGCCCGCCGCGCACCGCCGGGCGCGCCGCACGCTGCTGCTGCTCGCCGCGGTCTGCGTGCTGCCGGTGCTCGCTTCCTACCTGATGTTCTACCTGTGGCCGCCGCAGGGGCGGGTGAACCACGGCACCCTGCTCGAACCCGTACCCTTGCCCGCCACCGTCCTCGACGGTGCCGGCGGGCAGCCGGCGCTGGCGCGGGCCGAACTGGAAGGGCGGTGGACGCTGCTCATCACCGCCCCCGCGGCCTGCGACGCCGCCTGCACCCGCGCGCTCTACGTGATGCGCCAGGCGCGCCTCGCCCAGGCCCGGGAGATGGCGCGCGTCGGCCGGGTGTGGCTGATCACCGACGGCGGCGCGCCCGCCGCCGAAGCGCTCTCCAGCGCCGCGGCCGGTACGTCGCCCGGTGCCTCGCCTGCCGACGGGCTGCGCCTCGCCCGCGCCGATGCCGCCTGGCTCGATGCGCTGGCCCCGGCGACACCGGGCACGATCTACCTGATCGATCCGCTCGGGCAGCGGATGATGCGTTTCGACGACACCTCCGGACGCACGGCTGCGGCGCAGGCGTTGAGCCGCGACCTGCAGCGCCTGCTCAAATACTCCGGGCTCGGCCGCACCCCGCCGGGAGGGCGGCCGTGAGCGCCGGCGCCGGTTTGCCGCCGTGCCGTGCGCCTGCTGTCGTGCAGCCTCTGGCGCCGCCTCTCGCGCAGCCCCTTGCGCCAGCGCAGGAAGGCCGCGGTGCCCTCGCGCTCTACCGCGGGCTGGTGCTGGCGGCGCTGGCGCTGACCTTCGTCGTCGTCGTCTTCGGCGCCTACGTTCGCCTGGCCGATGCCGGCCTCGGCTGCCCGGACTGGCCGGGCTGCTACGGCACCCCCAGTCCGGCGCATGCCGCAGAGGCGATCCGCGACGCCCAGGCCGCCGCACCGGAGGGGCCGGTGAGCCTGTCCAAGGCGTGGAAGGAGATGATCCACCGCTATCTCGCCGCCAGCCTCGGCCTGCTGATCGTCGCCGTCGCCGCGCTCGCCTGGCGCCTGCGCGCCAGTCCGCGCGCCGCTCCTGCAGTGGCCTTCGCCCTGCTCGGGGTGGTGCTGTTCCAGGGTCTGTTGGGCAAATGGACGGTGACCCTGCTGCTCAAGCCGGCGATCGTCACCGCCCACCTGCTCGGCGGGCTGACGACGCTGGCGCTGCTGGCGTGGCTCACCCTGCGCGCCTGCGCGGCGCTGCAGATCGGCGCCGTCGCGTCCGCGGGGGCGCGCTCGTCGCGCTGGTCGCGCACGGCCGCAGCGGGGCGGGCCGGACGGCTGCGCACCGGGGCCCGCCTCGCGTTCGTCCTGCTCGTCCTCCAGATCGCCCTCGGGGGCTGGACCAGCACCAACTACGCCGCCCTCGCGTGCGCCGATTTTCCCACCTGCCACGGCAGCTTCGCGCCTGCGGCGGATTATGCCAACGCCTTTCACGTCGTCCGCGAGCTGGGGATGACGGCCGAGGGCGAGCTGCTGTCGAACGCCGCACTCACCGCGATTCACTGGTCGCACCGGCTCGGTGCGCTCGCTGCCGGCAGTGCGCTCGCCGTGCTCGGCGCGGCGCTGTGCCGGCGCCGTGCCACCGTCGACCTGGGGGCAGCGTTGCTCGCCGCGCTTGCGCTGCAGCTCGGCCTGGGCATCGCCAACGTGCTGCTGTCGCTGCCTCTGGCATTGGCTGCGGCGCACAATGCCGGCGCGGCGCTGATGCTGGGGGTGATGGTGTGGATCGTGTTCCGGCTCGGCACTCCGCGCCCGCTGCCGGTCGCCGGGGCACGGGGTGGGGCCACCGCGCCGCAGACGATCGAGGAGGAAAGAGAATGAAAACGTTCGCCCTGGACGCCGCCCGCGCCAATCGTCTGCGCGCCTTCTACGCGCTGACCAAGCCGCGGGTGAATACCCTGATCGTGTTCTGCGCGGTGATCGGCATGTTCCTCGCCGTGCCCGCGGGCCTGCCCGATGCGCTCACCGTGTTCGCCGCCACCGTCGGCATCGCCTGCGTCGCCGGGGCGGCGGCGGCGATGAACTGCCTCCTCGAACAGCAGCTCGATGCCCGCATGACGCGCACCCGCGCCCGCCCGCTGCCGCGCGGCGAGCTGGCGCCGGGCGAGGCGCTGGCCTTTGCCGGCGTGCTCGGTGGCTGCGGCCTGACGGTGCTGCACCAGGCCGTCAATCCGCTGACGATGTGGCTGACGCTGGCCACCTTCGTCGGCTACGCGGTGGTGTATACGGCGTTCCTGAAGCCGCGCACGCCTCAGAACATCGTCATCGGCGGGGCGGCCGGGGCGATGCCGCCGGTGCTCGGCTGGGCGGCGGTGGCGGGGGAAGTCCCGGCCGATGCGCTGCTGCTGTTCCTGATCATCTTCGCGTGGACCCCGCCGCACTTCTGGGCGCTGGCGCTGTACCGCAGCGCCGACTACGCCCGCGCCGGCCTGCCGATGCTGCCGGTGACCCACGGTGCGGCGTTCACCCGGCTGTCGGTGCTGCTGTATACGCTGATCCTGTTCGGCGTCACCCTGCTGCCGTTCGCCACCCGGATGAGCGGCGCGCTCTACCTGGGAGTGGCGCTGGTGCTGGGCGCGGAGTTCATCCGCCGCGCCTGGCAGCTGTACCGCGACTACAGCGACGGGCGGGCGCGGCGCACCTTCCGCTTCTCGATCACCTACCTGTTCGGCCTGTTCGCCGCGCTGCTGGTCGACCACTACCTGCGGTGGTGAGTGCGCGCGCGAGGGGGCACGGCAAGGGCTGGCACCGTTGGGATGGCAGGGCAAGGGCTGCGGCACGCTGTCGCAGCGGGTTCCGGCCGGGGCGGCAAAGGGCTACCATCGAACGATTGTCGAATCGCGATAGAACAGGTCCTGCCATGGGTTTCAGCGCTACATCCTCCGCCACCGCCACCCTCTATCCACGCCTTCTGCGCCGGTTGCGCGCGGCTGCGCTCGGGCTGCTCGCGCTCGGCGCGCTCGCCGCCTGCACGCCGCCCGAACCGGTGTTCCGCAGCACCGACATCAGCGGCGCCGACTACGGCAAAGGCTTCACCCTCACCGACCACCACGGCCAGGTGCGCAGCCTGGCCGATTTCCGCGGCAAGGTCGTGACCCTCTTTTTCGGCTATACCCAGTGCCCGGATGTCTGCCCCACCGCGCTGTCGGGGATGAGCGAGGTCATCGGCCGCCTCGGCGCCGACGGCGAGCGCGTGCAGGTGGTCTTCGTCACCGTCGACCCCGAGCGCGACACCCCCGCGCTGCTCGCCGAATACGTGCCGCTGTTCGATCCGCGCTTTCTCGGCCTCACCGGCAGCCCCGAGGAAATCGCCGCGGTGGCGAAGGAATTCCGCGTCTTCTACCGCAAGAGCGGCGATCTCGAAGGCCATTACACCGTCGACCACTCGGCCGGAACCTACGTCTTCGACCCCCAGGGCCGGCTGCGCCTGTACCTGCGCCACGGCGAAACCGCGGAAACGGTGGTCGCCGACATCCAGGCGCTGCTCGACGGCAAGTAGGCGCCGGAGCGGGCGCCCGCTCCGGCTTGTCGAGACTGTGCGGGAGGCGCTTCGGGTTACGCCACCGCGGCGAGCATGCCGCGCATCTTCTGCATCGCCTTGGCTTCGATCTGGCGGATGCGCTCGGCCGACACGCCGTATTCGGCCGCCAGCTCGTGCAGGGTGGCGCCGCCGTCTTCGGTGAGCCAGCGGCGCTGGACGATGGCGCGGCTGCGTTCGTCGAGCCCGGCTAGCGCGCTCTTCAGGCCGCGGTCCTGGAGGTGGGCGAGCTGGGCCTGTTCGAGCACTTCGGACGGTTCGGCGTGGGGGTCGGGCAGATAGGCGATGGGGGCGAAACGTTCGTCCTCGTCGTCGCTGCCGGCGTCGAGTGGAATGTCGCGCCCGCCGAGGCGGGTTTCCATTTCCACCACTTCCTCGGGCTTGACTCCGAGCTGGGTGGCGATGGCGTCGACTTCGCCGGGGTTGAGCGTGCTGCTGTCGCGCTTCAGGCTGCGCAGGTTGAAGAACAGCTTGCGCTGGGCCTTGGTGGTGGCGATCTTCACCAGGCGCCAGTTCTTGAGGATGTATTCGTGGATCTCGGCCTTGATCCAGTGGATCGCGAACGACACCAAGCGCACGCCGCGCGCCGGGTCGAAGCGCTTGACCGCCTTCATCAGGCCGACGTTGCCTTCCTGGATCAGGTCGGCGTGGGGCAGGCCGTAGCCCAGGTAGCCGCGGGCGATGGCCACGACCACGCGCAGGTGCGACATCACCAGCTGGCGTGCGGCTTCTACATCGGCTTCTTCGCGCAAGCGCGTCGCCAGTTCCACTTCCTGCTGCTCGCTGAGCATCGGCATCCGGTTTACGGTCTGGATGTACTGGTCCAGGCTGCCGGCGGCGGGAACGGGAAACGTCAGGGCTTGGGACATGGGTTCGATTCCTCCTCTCGGGTAAATATTAGCACTCGCGGCGTGGGAGTGCTAAGAGGGGGATGAGTTCCGGGGGAGACGTAGCGCGCCACCGCTTGCCCGGGTGTTCTGTTGCACGCCTGCAACAAGAATCCCCGGAATGTGGCGTTTCGGTGCGCTCGGGCTTGCAAGGGTGACGGGCGGTTTGCAGAATCGTTGCAACTTCTCGCCAGAGAGGTGAGTAGGGCCGAGGCGAACGCCTGGGTCTCAACTTCAATTTGAGGAGAAACACATGCAGAAGAAACTGATCGCGCTGGCCGTCGCCGGCCTGATTTCGGCCCCGGTCTTCGCGCAGTCGAACGTCACCGTCTATGGTATCGCCGACGTTTACTATGGCTTCGGTAAGTACGACGACAACAAATTCAACGGCATCGAGAGCGGCGGTCTGGCCGGTTCGCGCCTGGGCTTCAAGGGCAGCGAAGACCTCGGCAACGGCCTGAAGGCGCTGTTCACCCTCGAATACAGCATCGACCTCGACAAGAACGAAGGCGTCGGCACCACCGGCCTGCGTTCGCGCCAGCAGTTCGTCGGCCTGCAGGGCGGCTTCGGCTTCATCGGCGCCGGCCGCCAGTATGCGCCGGGCTACGGCTACGTTGCCAAGTACGACACTTCGGCGATCGTGCCGCTGAGCCCCTACCACAAGTTCGTCGGCGCCAACGGCTCCAACATCCAGGCCGGCAGCGCATCCCGCGTCAGCAACTCGATCAACTACATCTCGCCGAACTTCGGCGGCCTGACCATCAATGCGATCTACGGCTTCAACGAAGTCAATCAGGACGAGGACCGCACTGCCGGCGACCTCGCCCAGATCGGCGCCGACTACACCAACGGCCCGCTGGCGGTCAGCCTGATCTACAGCCAGGTCAGTCAGGATGCCGGTGCGATTCCCAGCGAGAAGTTCAATGGCATCGCCGACGACGACAAGAAGGAATGGTTCGTCGGCGCGTCCTACGACTTCAAGGTGGTCAAGGTCACCGGCATGTACAACAGCGTCGAGGATGCCGACAACAACGGCGACACCAACAACGTCTGGGCGCTCGGCGCCATCGTTCCGGTCAGCGCTGCCGGCTCGGTCCGCCTGAGCTACGCCGCTGCCGACAACGACCGGGACGACAGCGATGCCGACGGCTGGACCGTGTATTACTACCACGGCCTGTCGAAGCGCACCACGCTGTACACCGGCTATGCCCGCATCAGCAACGACGACGCGACCTCGCACAGCCTCCTCGCCAGCACCGCAGGTCAGGGCGCCGACGAGAACGCCAGCAGCTTCGTGGTCGGTGTGAACCACACCTTCTGATCTGTCTTCACCGACAGTTTGGAAAATCGAAACGGGCCTTCGGGCCCGTTTTGTCGTCTACGGCGGCGGAAACCGGGGGGCGCAATTTCCAGATAGGTCCCGATTCAGGTGGGTGCTCTGCTTTCGCCAGTCTTCTTGCTTGATGATATTTCCAGTAGTACTATCATTTTATGAATGCCGCCACAAAGTTACTTGAAGCCATGCGCAACAACCCGCGCGATTGGCGGATCGAGCAGCTTCAGACGGTTGCACGGCAGTTGGGCATGGCGGTCCGGTGCGAGGGTGGCAGTCACCATGTCTTCTCGCATGAGGCGGTGGCGGACATGCTGAGCGTCCCGGCACACCGACCGATCAAGCCGGTATATGTGCGCCGCTTCGTGGCGCTGGTCGATAAAGTGAAGGAGTCGCAAGCATGAGCGAAGTCGACAGCATTCCCCGCGTCGCTCCGCCGTGGCCGTTCGAGGCTTACGCGCACATCATCAGTCCGATTGCCGCGGAGGACGGCGGCGGTTACCTGATTACTTTCCCCGATCTTCCCGGCTGCATGTCCGATGGCGAAACCGAGGCCGATGCGGTCGAAAATGGTCGCGATGCGTTCATTGCCGTGGTTTCCGCACTTGCCGACATGGGGCGCGACATTCCCGCACCGTCATTCAGCCCGGACGATGCGGCCGCGCCGGGGGCGTCCGGCAAGTTCGTCGCTCGCGTGCCGAAGTCCATCCACGCCAAGCTCACCACACGTGCCAGGGCCGAAGGCGTGTCGCTCAATACTCTGGTGCTGGCGCTGATCGCAGAAGGACTGGGAAGGCGCGAAAGCCGCGCCTGATTCAGGCGGGTGGGAGTACGGGGACACGACTTTCTCCTGGCGCCTCTCTTCCCCGAAAAAAACGGGCGCCCAGGCGCCCGTTCGAAGTGGCCGCGAGCGGGCTCAGAAGGTGTGGCACACGCCGACGACGAAGTTGTCGCTGTCTTCGCCGAAGACATCGGCGCCGTCGATCTTGTTGCTGGCGAGGTTGGTCTGCTTGGTCAGGCTGCCGTTGTCGTTGCGCAGGAAGCCGGTGTACAGCGTGGTGCGCTTGGACATCGGGTAGGTGTAGGCGAGCACCCAGGACTTGACGTCGTAGTCGCTGCCGGCGTCGGCGTCGAGCTTGCCCCAGGCGACATGAACCTTGCCGCTGCCGGCGGGGACGACGGCGCCGAGCTGGACGATCTTGTCGGTGTTGCCGGCCTTGCCGATGACGTCCTTCACCTGCTGGTAGGACCCGAGCACGGTCGCCACGCCGAAGTCGTAGGCGGCGCCGAGCATCCATTCCTTCTGGTCCTCGCGGTCGTCGCCGCCTTCGATCTGCTGGAAGGTCAGGCCGGCGGCGAGCGGGCCGTTCTTGTATTCGACGCCGAGGCCGAGCTTGTCGTTGCTGCGGCGGTCGTCGTCCTGGTTGGTCTCGTTGAAGCTGTAGATGGCGTTGACGCTGAGGCCGCCGAAGCTGGGCGACTTGTAGTTGATCGCGTTGTCGAAGCGCGAGCCGCTGCCGGCGTCGATCGTCGCCTTGGCCGCCTTGGCGAGCTGGATCTGCGGGCTGAGCGCGCTCGAGCCGGCGGTGGCGTCGTACTTGTTCACGAAATAGCCGGGCGCGTACTGGCGGCCGAGGCCGAGAAAGCCGAAGCCGCCCTGCAGGGCGACGAACTGCTGGCGCGCACCACTGGTGCCGACACCTTCGTTCTTGTCCAGGCTCAGTGTGTATTCCAGGGTGAACAGCGCCTTCAGGCCGTTGCCGAGGTCTTCGCTGCCCTTGAAACCGAGGCGTGCGCCCGACAGGCCGCCGCTGTTGACCCCGGTGAAGGTGTTGTCGTCGTACGTGCCGTAGCCGAAGTAGGTATCGGCGACGCCATACACGGTGACGTTGGACTGCGCCAGCAGCGGCGTGGATACGGCGCCCGCGAGCGCCAGGGCGATGAACTTGGCCTTCATGGTTTCTCCTTGAGCGGATGAAAGGGAGGAAATCAGGAAGGGCAGTTTCGCAACACGGTGTTACATGGGTGCTACAGCCGGGGCTGCAGCAGGGGTGGTCCGGTCCGGGTTCCGGCGCCTCCTCGCCCTGCTGCGCTGGCGCGACAGGGACCTCCGCCGCCAAGGGGGCTCCGCCTGCGTCTGGCCTTTGGGTTACCTTTGGGTGTCTTTGGCGCTAAGATGGGTCCGTTCCAAAGGAGGGGCCCAGCCATGTCCATCAATGTCAAACTCCCGGAAACGCTGGTCGACCAGGCCCGCCGCCACGCCTCGATCGAGCACCGCTCAGTGCCCAAGCAGATCGAGCACTGGTCCAGGATCGGCAAGATCGCCGAAGAAAACCCGGACCTACCGTTCTCGATGATCCGCGAGATTCTGATCGCCGACCAGGAAGAGACGGTCGGTGAGTATCCGTTCGGCTGATGCGGATTCTTGTTACCCCAACCTTCGAGCGTGCCCTCAAGAAACTGCACCGACAGCAAAAGGCCGACCTCGATGCGGCCGTTCGTGCCGTGGCCGCAGATGCAGGGATTGGTGAAGCCAAGGTCGGCGACCTGGCGGGGATTCGTGTGTACAAGTTCAGGCTGGGAAATCAGCTGTGCCTGCTGTCCTACCGCATTCTTGACGAAGAAACGATCAAGCTGCTGACCGTCGGGCCTCACGAAAACTTCTATCGCGAGCTGAAGCGGCTGGAACATTGAGGAGATGTCCCGCTGCCGGGCGGCCGGGGTCGCCCTCGTCGCGCGGGGCCTTTCCGCCGGCAGGACGGGACGTGGGCGGATCAGGCGTGGCGGGGTGTGCTGAAAAAGCGCGTTGCCAGCTCTTCCAACCCGAGAGTGGCGAGCAGTTCGGCGAGCCGTTCGGCGGCGCGGCGGGCGGGCGGGTTCTGGCGGCGGGCAATGATCAGCTCGTTCTTCATCGAATGCTCCCAGCCCACCAGCTCGGTGACGCTGACCTGGTAGCCGTGCGCTTCGAGTTGCAGGCAGCGCAGCACGTTGGTGAGGTGGCTGCCGAACTCGCGGGTGTGCAGCGGGTGGCGCCACAGCTCGGCGAGGCTGTGCCTGAGCGCCTGCGCTTTGTGCTTGCGCAGCACGGCGGCGACTTCGGCCTGGCAGCACGGCACCAGGACGATGAAGCGGGCCTGCTTTTCGAGGGCGAAGCGGATTGCGTCGTCGGTGGCGGTGTCGCAGGCGTGGAGCGCGGTGACGAGGTCGACCTGCGCGGGCAGGCGCTCGGAGGTGATCGAGTCGGCCACGCTCAGGTTGTGAAAGCGCATGCCGGCGGAAAAACCGAGCTTGTCGGCGAGCCGGCGCGAGCTCATCACCAGCTCGTCGCGGGTCTCGATGCCGTGGATGCGTCCGGCCGGCGCGTGCTGCCTGAAGAACAGGTCGTAGAGGATGAAGCCGAGGTAGGACTTGCCCGCGCCGTGGTCGACGAGCTCGATTCCGGGGCGGGCGGCGAGCGCTTCGGCGAGCAGCGGCTCGATGAACTGGTAGAGGTGATAGACCTGCTTGAGCTTGCGCCGGCTGTCCTGGTTGAGCTTGCCGTCGCGGGTCAGGATATGAAGCTGCTTGAGGAGTTCGATCGACTGCCCGGGGCGGATTTCGGGATGGGCGGCGGGCGGTGTGGTGGGCGGCGTGGTCATGGGCGGGTGCGGGGGTCTGGAAAGGGGGTTTGGAAACAAGGGAATGGCGCGGACTGTACTCCCGGGTGGGGACGGGACCAAGCCCGATCCGGTGGTGCGGCCCGGGAACTCGCCCGGCGGCGCGCCTCACTCCCAGCGCGATTCGGCCTCTTCGCGCAGGAAGCGCACGCTGCGGCCGTCGCCGAGGAGCTCGCGGATGCGCCACGGCGCGCCCTCCGCATCGAGTTCGACGAGGCCGATGCCGCTGCCGTTGAGCAGCCGGCGCCCGGGCGCGGCGCCTTCCGGAGTGCGCGGGATCACCCGCATCCGGCGCCGGCGGGTGAGCCAGTTCAGCGGCGAGCGCGGCGAATACAGCCAGCGGTTGGCGCGGTCGAGCACGGCGAGCAGGCGCGGGGGGAATTCGTTGCGCACGCCGCTGCTGCAGATCTGCCAGATGTCCGGGCCGCGCACCCGGCCGCGGAGCTCGACGTCGTAGACGAAGGAGTAGTGCACGTCGCCCGAGAGCACGACGAAGTGCCGCGGCGTCTTGCGGTGGCGGAAGATGTTGAGGATCGCCTGGGCCGCGCCGCGGTGCGCCATCCAGTTTTCCGCATCGACCAGCAGCGGGTGGCCGAGCCAGGTGAACAGGCGCTGGATCACTTCGATCAGCTTGACGCCGAAGATCGGCGCCGGCGACACCAGCAGCACCGCCGGGTGGCCACGCAAGGTGTGCTGGAGGTCGGTCAGCGCTTCCCAGTCCATCAGCCCGGAGGGGCGGCGGGCGGCGAGCTCGGAGCGCCAGCGATGGGTGCGGGTGTCGATCACCACCAGCGGCGGGGTGGTCGGCCATTCGTAGTGCCAGGCATCGAAGGCCTGCAGCTGCTCGATGCAGGCATCGTGGGCCGCGCTGCCGGGCGCGGCCAGCGCGCCGGCGAGGGCGTCGAGCAGTGCCGGGGGGAAGGCTTCGGGGCAGTTGCCCCAGCCCTGGTTGATCAGGTAGGCCGCCAGCGCGTTGCCCAGCACGCGGCGCGAGAAGGCGTGGCCGTAGGCGGTTTCCTCCCACTCGCGGCTCAGGTTCCAGTCGTCGGTGATGTCGTGGTCGTCGAAGATCATCGCCACCGGCAGGTGGGCGAACACCCGGCGCACCGCCGGCAGCTCGGCGACGAAAGCTTCGAGCGCGTGCTGCTCCTGCGCGAACAGTGCGCGCTCGCGGGCATCGAGCGCGGGCGGCGGGTCGATCTCCAGACCCTGCCAGGGAACGGGCGACCACACCAGCAGGTACATCGCCAGCACTTCGGCGAGGGTGATCAGGTGGTTGTGTGCGTTCGCGGTGGTGAACACCGGCTTTTCCGCGCCGCCGAACAGGATGTCGACCAGCGCGCGGTGATGGGGCAGGCGCGGCAGCAGGGCTTCGCGCCGGTAGTAGCCGGCCGGGTGCGCATACAGCGTGCCGGGTTCGGCGAGGGCGGGATCGTCGGTGCCGGGGAGGGCTTCGGCGGGCAGACCGAGGGCGGCAATCAGGCGGTGGATGGCGCGCAGCATGGGGCCGGCGACGTCGTCGGCGTAGATCTGGTCGCCCGACAGCACCAGCGCCGAGGGCCAGGCGGGGAGCGCGTCGCCGTCCGCGTCCGCGCCGGCGCCGTGTCCCGGGTGTGCGGCGGATGCGGTGTGGCCGCTGCCGGCGGCGATGCAGCGCGCGAGCAGGCGGTCGGCGGCGGCCAGGCCGTCGCCGCCGAGGTGGTGGGGCCTGCGGCAGGAGCCGTGGAGCAGGGCGTGCACCGTGGGCATCAGGACGAAGCCGGGCGAGCTTTTGCCCGGATAGCACAGGTCCGGCGCCCACTCCTGCCAGCCCTGCCAGGCCCGGCCGTCGCCGTCGAGGGGCTGCAGCGCCAGGTCGTAGCCGATCCAGCCGCCGATGGGCAGCGCGGGCTCGAGCGCCAGCTCGAGCAGCAGGTAATCCAGCCGGGCACCGGCGGCGAGATGGCGGCAGCCGGCCTCGCCCGGCTCGAGGGCGTGGCGGCGTGGCGTGCCGTCGCCGGCGTCCAGGCTCAGGCGGATGCGCGCCGGAGTGCGCAGGGCGAGCCAGATCGTCAGCCGCGCGGGGGTGAGCCGGCGCAGGATCGGGCCGGCGAGGACGAGGGGCTCGGCGGGGGCGGGGGCGGACGACGGGGCGCTGGGAGCAGGCGGCATGGGCTGGTGTGGCAGGGGGGCAAGCTGCGGGAAGGGGGCTCGAAGGGGCCGGAAAGGTGAAGAATCCCGCCTCGCGCCCGCCCCGCAGCGGCTGGCTCACGGCAGGGTGGCTTGTGGCAGGGCGGATGTGCGCAAGGGCAGGGCGATTATCGCCCAGTTCGAACGGCGGCTGTGCCACCGGAGCCGGGGCGCCGCCGCCGCCGTTTTGCCGTCTCCTTGCGCAGGGGCGCGGGCTGCCGCGGTTTCGATGCCCGCGCGCGGGCGTGGACCCGGCGCTCCGGGCGAACCCGTATGTGCCGCTTCGATGCGCGCACGTGGGGCGCATTTGCGGCACAATCCCCTTTACCTGTCCGCCCGGGAGTCCGCAATCATGATGCTCGATCCCCTCTTGCTGTTGCTGCACGTCGCCGGTGTCGTGGTCTGGGTCGGCGGCATGTTCTTCGCCTACATGTGCCTGCGCCCGGAAGCAGCGACTCAGCTCGAGCCGCCGCCGCGGCTGCGCTTGTGGCGGGGCGTGCTGGCGCGCTTTTTCACCTGGGTGTGGGTGGCGGTGGCGGCGGTGCTCGCCAGCGGCCTGCTGCTGATCGGGCGCGCCGGCTTTGCCGCGGCGCCGCTCAACCAGCACCTGATGCTGCTGCTCGGGCTGGTGATGATGGCGATCTTCGTATACGTGGTGTTCGTGCCCTATGCCGCCCTCGCCAGAGGGGTGGAGGGTGCGGACTGGAAAGGCGCCGGCGCCGCGCTCGGACGCATCCGCCAGCTGGTGGGGACGAACCTCGTCCTCGGCCTGCTGACGATCGCGCTCGCGACCGCGGGGCAGCTGCTCGGTTGACGGCGGCCCGGGGGCGCGCCGCGACGAGAAGGAAATGCACATGATCAAGGCCATCGTCAGCGGTCATAGCCGTGGCCTGGGCGCCGCTCTCGCCGACGAATTCCTTGCGCGCGGGATCGCGGTGCTGGGGCTCGCGCGCCATGCCAACCCGGCACTCGCGGCGCGCCATCCCGGCCTGCTGCAGGAGGCGGTGCTCGATCTCGCCGATCCTGCTGCGCTGGCCGCGTGGCTGGAAGGCCCTGCGCTGCGCGACTGGCTGGCCGACGCCGGCACCGCGCTGCTGGTGAACAACGCCGGCACGCTGCAGCCGATGGGCCCGCCCGCGCTGCAGGACCCTGCTGCGGTGGCGCGTGCAGTGGCGCTCAACGTCGCCGCGCCGCTGATGCTGAGCGCCGCCCTCTGCGCTGCGGCGCCAGCGCCCTGCATCCGCCGCGTGCTGCACGTCTCCAGCGGCGCCGCACGCAAGCCCTATCCGGGCTGGAGCGTGTATTGCGCGACCAAGGCTGCGCTCGACCACCACGCGCGCGCGGTGGCGGCCGACGACGTGGCGGGGCTGCGCATCTGCAGCCTGGCGCCGGGCGTGCTCGACACCGGCATGCAGGCCGAAATCCGTGCCACGCCGCTGGCGCGCTTTCCGCTGCGCGACCGCTTCGCCGAAATGCAGCGCAGCGGCGGCCTGGTGGCACCGGCGGAAGCCGCGATGCACCTCGTCGATTACCTGCTCGACGACGGCTTCGGCGCCGAGCCGGTGGCCGACCTGCGCGAACTCACCGGCTGAGCCGGGGCGGGGAGGCTTTCCCGCGGGCACGCTCGCGCCCGTCCGGCCCGCCGCAGCGTGGCGGCGGGGGGCAGGGGTTGCGGTCCGGGTTCGCAGTGGGCGTCTGCGTTGCGCTCGCTGCGGGTGTAATCTTGATGCCATGAACGCCGATCTTCCTTCCCCGCCCGGCGAGGGCGAAACCGCCTTTCCGCTCACCCTGCGCCGGGTGGCGGTCGACACTTACCGCGAGAACGTCGCCTACCTCCATCGCGACTGCGCGATCTACCGCGCCGAAGGCTTCCAGGCCCTGGCCAAGGTCGAAGTGCGCGCCAACGGCCGGCGCATCCTCGCCACCCTCAACGTCGTCGATGACCCAGCGATCGTCGGCTGCGGCGAAATCGGCCTGTCGATCGACGCCTTCGCCCAGATGGGCGTCGCCGACGGCCACCCGGCGATGATCGCGCAGGCCGAGCCGCCGTCGTCGATTCCTGCGCTGCACCGCAAGATCGCCGGCGAGCGCCTCGGCCGCGAGGACTTCCGCGCGATCGTGCGCGACATCGCCGAGCACCGCTATTCCAAGATCGAGCTGACCGCCTTCGTCGTCGCCAGCAACCAGGGCGAGCTCGACCGCGAGGAAGTGCTGTTCCTCACCGAGGCGATGGCCGCGGTCGGCCACCGCCTCGACTGGCGCGAGCGCCCGGTGGTGGACAAGCACTGCATCGGCGGCATTCCCGGCAACCGCACCTCGATGCTGGTGGTGCCGATCGTCGCTGCCCACGGCATGCTGTGCCCGAAGACTTCGTCGCGTGCGATCACTTCGCCCGCGGGCACCGCCGACACCATGGAAGTGCTGGCCAACGTCGAATTGCCGATGGAGGTCTTGTCCGACATCGTCCGCGTCCACCGCGGCTGTCTGGCGTGGGGCGGCACCGCTCACCTGTCGCCGGCCGACGACGTGCTGATCTCGGTCGAGCGTCCGCTGTCGATCGATTCGCCGGGGCAGATGGTCGCCTCCATCCTGTCGAAGAAAGTCGCCGCCGGCTCCACCCACCTGCTCCTCGACATCCCGGTCGGACCCAGCGCCAAGGTGCGCTCGATGCCCGAGGCGCAGCGCCTGCGCAAGCTGTTCGAGTTCGTCGCCGGGCGCATGAACCTGGCGATCGACGTCGTCATCACCGACGGCCGCCAGCCGGTGGGCAACGGCATCGGCCCGGTGCTGGAAGCGCGCGACGTGATGCGCGTGCTCGAGAACGATCCGCGCGCGCCCAACGACCTGCGCCAGAAGGCCTTGCGCCTGGCCGGGCGGATGCTCGAGTTCGACCCCGACGTGCGCGGCGGCGACGGCTTTGCGATCGCCCGCGACATCCTCGACTCGGGGCGCGCGCTGGCGAAGATGGACGCCATCATCCGCGCCCAGGGGGCGAAGCCCTTCGACCACAATGCGCCACGGCTGGCGCGCCTGAGCTTCGAACTCCTGGCCGAGGCCGACGGCATGGTGATCGGCATCGACAACCACCAGCTCGCGCGCATCGCCCGCCTCGCCGGTGCGCCCAAGGTCCAGGGCGCGGGAGTGGATCTGCTGAAAAAGCTCGGCGAGCCGGTGCACCGCGGCGAGGCCCTGTACCGCGTTCATGCCGATTATCCGGCCGACCTCGAGTTCGCCCGCCAGGCGGCGCAGCGCGCGTCCGGCTACAGCCTGGGCGAAGCGGACGAAATGCCGCTGCTGTTCGTGGAATTCTGAGCCTGCCGGGCGCATTGGGCGGTGGACGGTGTTCTCCACCCGCCGTGAATCGAAAAACGTTTTTGGGGGGGGCCTGCAATGACGACTGCCGAGACCATGCTGCTGTATTTCGACGACGAGGCCGGTCCCGCGCTGCGCCTGGCCGCGCAGGCCGGGCTGGCGGCGGCGGCGATCGAGCGCCACCGCTTTCCCGACGACGAACTGCGCCTGCGCCTGCCGCCGCTGCTGCCGCCGCAGGTGGTGGTGTACCGCGGCCTGCACCGCCCCAACGACAAGCTGGTCGAGCTGCTGCTGGCGGCGCGCACGGCGACGACCCTGGGGGCCCGCCGCCTGGGCCTGGTCGCGCCCTATCTCGCCTACATGCGCCAGGATGCGGCCTTCCACGACGGCGAGGCGGTGAGCCAGCGCATCGTCGGCGACTTTCTCGCCGGGCTGTTCGCGGCGGTCATCACCATCGACCCCCACCTGCACCGCATCGCCAGCCTCGCCGAGGCGGTGCCGGTGCACCATGCCGTCGCCCTGTGCGGAGCGCCGCTGCTTGCCGATCTCGCCGTCGCCCGGCGCGCCCGGCCAGTGCTGGTGGGGCCGGACGCCGAGTCCCGCCAGTGGGTGGAGGCGGCAGCAGTGCGCCACGGCCTGGAGGCGGTGGTGTGCGCGAAGACGCGGCGCGGCGACCGCGAGGTCGACATCGCGCTGCCGCCGCAGGCGGCTGTGGCCGGGCGCGCGGTGGTGCTGGTCGACGACGTCGCCAGCTCCGGCGTCACCCTGGCGCGCGCCGCCGAGCGGCTGCGCGCGGCCGGTGCCGCCTCGGTCGATGTCGCGGTCACCCATGCGCTGTTCGCCGACGGGGCGCTCGAACGGATCCATGCCGCTGGCGTCGGCGAAGTCTGGAGCACGGACTGCATCGCGCATCCGAGCAATGCGGTGAGCGTCGCGCCGCTGCTCGCCGCCGCGCTGCGCGCGATCGACCTGGGCTGAACGCCGCGGCTGGCGGCGTTCGGACGGCGGTATGCGGGCGGAGCGCATGTGGACGGAGCGGTGACGGCCCGCGGTCGGAATGCTAGCATCGGGCATTCCCGCAATGCAGCGATAGCCGTGCGTCCCGCCGTGCCGGGGCGGCGGGCGGATAGCCAGAGAAGAGGGCGGTGTGGAGCAATCGACGAGGACCGTGGTATTCGCCGACCTGACAGGAAGCACCGGCCTGTTCGAGTCGGCCGGCAACGTGGTGGCGACGCAGATCGTCACCCGGTGCACGCACGTGCTGAGCCGCCACCTGTCTGCCGCCGGGGGCTACATCGTGAAGTTCCTCGGCGACGGCGTGCTGGTGCTGTTCGACGATCCGGTCGCCGCGGTGCAGGCCAGCGCGCGCCTGCAGGAAGTGCTGCAGGAGCTGGCCAGCGTCGAGCTGCGTTGCGCTCCGCTGGGAGTCAAGACCGGTATCGACCGCGGCGCCGTGGTCGAATACGACGGCGACTGTTACGGCGACCCGGTCAATGTCGCCGCGCGCCTGTGCGACCGCGCCCAGGCCGGTGAAGTGCTGATCGGCGAAGCGGTGTTCGGCGGCTTGTCCGAGGGCTTGCGCCTGGCCTGCCACAGCCTCGACCGCATCACCCTCAAGGGCAAGGCCGAGCCGCTGCGGGTGTGGCGGGTGGACTTCGCGCGCACCGCCGAAACCACCCTGGCGAGCCTGCTCGACTACCACGAACTGCTCGGCGGCGCGCGCCCGCTGCAGCGCGTCGACCTCGGCTGCCTCGACCAGCATATCGAGCTCTACCCCGGCGACGGCCCGCTGATCATCGGCCGCGGCGAAGGCGCGGGCTTCGCGGTGGACGATCCGCGCGTGTCGCGGCGCCATGCCCGCATCGAATGGGCCGGCGAGCAGTGCGTGCTCACCGATTTCAGCAGCAACGGCAGCTGGGTGCGCTTCGCCGGCGCCGCGGCGCCGGTGCAGCTGCGCCGCGAACGCTGCACGCTGCACGGCGAGGGCGAAATCGTCCTCGGCACGGCGCCGGACGACTTCACCGCGCCGACGCTCGGGTTCCGCGTCATCGATGAAGGCTGATCGCGCCACCGTCCTGCGCTTTCGCTCTCCCCCCTCCCGCCCCCTCCGCTCCCGCTCCCCGCTGCCCTGATGAAGGTTCTCACCGTCCTGCTCGCCTTGTGGCCGCTGCTCGTGTCCGCCCAGGGCTGGAACAGCCGTCCGCTGTCGACGATCGCCCTCCACCCCGAATTCCGCGCCCCGGCCGCGGTGCATCCGCGCGAAGAGGCGAGCCTCGCGGCCGAAGTGGCGGCGCGCGTCGTCGCCCTGCCGGTGCGCGCAGGCGAAACCGCCGGGCGCGGCGCCGAACTGGCGCGCCTGGACGACGCCGCCTACCGCATCGAGCGCGAGCGCGGCCGGGCCCAGCTCGTCCTCGTCGAGCGCCGCATTGGCCTTGCCCGCGCCCAGCTCGAGCAGGCGCGCGCGCTGGCCGCGCGCGGTTTCATCAGCGCCGATGGCCTGCGCATCCGCGAAACCGAGCTCGGCGTCCTGCAAAGCGAGCGCGCCGCGGCCGCGGCCGCCCTGGCGGGGGCCGAGCTGGCGCTCGCGCGCTGCGTGATCCGCGCCCCCTTCGACGGCGTCGTGCGCGCGCGCCTGGCCGCGGTCGGCGATCTCGCCGCTCCCGGCACGCCCCTGTTGCGCTTCACCGCCAGCGCCGACGCCGAAGTGCGCGCGCAGGTGCCGGCCGCCCGGATCGACAGCCTGCTCGCCGCCAGCGGGTGGACTTTCGACGCCGGCGGCGGCAGCCATGCGCTGCGCCTGTTGCGGGTGTCGCCGCTGCTCGAGGCCGCGGGCCAGGTGCGCGAAGCGGTGTTCGCCGCCGCCGCCGCGTTGCCTCCCGGTCTCGCCGGCGAGCTGCGCTGGCGCAGCGCGCGCCCCCACCTGCCGCCGGCCTACGTGCAGCAGCGCGACGGCGTGCTCGGGGCCTGGGTCGAGCGCGACGGTCGGCCGGTCTTCGTCGCCCTCCCCGAAGCCCAGGCCGGCCGCCCGGTGGCGGTGGACTGGCCGCCCGCCACCGCGCTCATCGACGAGGGCCGCTTCGCCCTCGAGCGCGCCGCACCCGCAGTGAAGGCGGCGCCGTGAAGAGGGCGGGATGAAGGCCCTCTACGAGCGCCTGATCGGCAACGCTCCGCTCGCCAACATCGCCTTCCTGATGGTGCTGCTCGGCGGGCTGCTGAGCTATCTGACGATGCCGCGGGCACAGGACCCGGAGATCAACTTCAACTGGGTCAGCATCGTCACCAGCCTGCCCGGGGCGTCGGCCGAAGACGTCGAGCGCGAGCTCACCGGGCCGCTTGAGGATGCGATCCGCCAGGTCAAGGACATCCGCTTCGTGTCCTCGTCGAGCCGCGAAAGCGTGTCCTCGATCCTGGTCCGCTTCGATGAGCTGTCCGAGCGCCGTTTCGACAAGCGCGTCAATGACTTGCGCCGCGAAATCCAGAACAAGGCGGCGGCCGAGTTGCCGCCCGAGGCGAAGGACCCGGTGGTGGTCGAGATCACCAGCTCGAACGGCTTCCCGACCGCGATCCTGGTGCTCCACGGGGCGGGCGGGGAGCCGTTGCGGCGCGCCGCGTTCACGATGAAGAAAGCGCTCGAAGGCCTCGCCGGGGTCGATCAGGTGATTGCCGCCGGTTTCGACGAGCCGCAGCTGCAGGTCGATTTCGATCCGGCGCGAGTGGCTGCGGCGGGGCTGTCGCCGGTCGCGCTCGCCGACGGAGTGGCGGCCTGGTTCCGCAACACCCTGGCCGGCCGGGTGCGGGTCACGGATCGGGAGTGGCTGGCGCGTCTCGAAGGCAAGACTCCCGACCCCGAGACCCTCGCCCAGGTGGCGGTGGTGACTCCCGTCGGGCGGGTGGCGGTGGATGAAGTGGCGGCGGTGGTGCGCGGCCATGAGCGTGCCGACCAACTGGTCAGCTACAACGGGCGGCCGGCGGTGCTGCTGTCGATCACCAAGCAGGCCGGCGCCAACACCTTGGCGCTGGTCGAGCGCCTGCAGGGTTTCGCCGCTGAGCGCAACCCCTTGCTTGCCGGTGAGGGACTGCAGCTGACGCTGATCGACGACCAGACCCATGCCACCCGCCAGGCGATCGGAGTGATGGAGACGAACGCGCTGTTCGGCCTCGCCGCGGTGCTGGGGATGTGCTGGGTCTTCCTCGGCTCGCGCCTCGCGCTGCTGGTCGGGCTGGGGGTGCCGTTCGCGCTCGCCGGTACCTTCATCGCCGTCGACCTGATCGGCTCGACCCTGAACCTGACCGTGCTGCTCGGCGTGGTGATCGCGCTCGGCATGCTGGTCGATGACGCGGTGGTGGTGGTGGAGGCGGTCTATTACCGCCTGCAGCGCGGCGAAGCGCCGGCCGCGGCGGTGGTCGCGGCCGTGGGCGAAGTGGGCCTGCCGGTGCTGAGCGCGGTGCTGACCACGGTCGCCGCCTTCCTGCCGCTGATGCTGCTCCCCGGCATCCTCGGCAAGTTCATGTTCGTGGTGCCGTTCGTGGTCACCGTCGGCCTGCTGGTGAGCCTGCTCGAGGCGTTCTGGATCCTGCCCGCGCACATCCTCGGCCTGCGTCCGGAGCCTGCCCGCCGGCGCACCCGGGCGCAGGTGCTGCGTGAGCGCTTCACTCACGTGCTGCGGGTGAAGTACGCCCGCGCCCTGGTCGGCGTGCTGCGCCGGCCGCGCCTCGGGCTGGTCGCGCTGGTGCTGGTGATGGCGGTGGCGGGGGGCGCGGTGGCGGGCGGGCTGGTGAAGGTCCAGTTCTTCGCCTTCGATTCGAAGCGCCTGTTCTACGTCAGCGTCGACATGCCCGCCGGCACCCCCCCCGAGCGCACGCTGGCCGCCGCCGAGCGGGCCGCCGCGGTGCTCGCGGAGGCGATCGACGGCACCGAGCTGCGCGCCCTCGCCAGCTACGCCGGGCTGAAGTTCACCGACACCGAGCCGGTGTATGGCGACCAGTACGGGCAGGTGCTGGTTTCCCTGCTGCCGCGCGGCGGGGGGCGGCGCGACACCGGGGAGATCGTCGCCGCCGTCCGCCCGCGGATCGAGGCACTGCAGGGCGAGGCGCGCTACGCCTTCCTCGAAGTAAAGGGCGGGCCGCCGACGGCGAAGCCGATCTCGGTGAAGCTGAAGTCCGACGACTACCCCCGGCTGCGCGCCGCGGCCGATGCGCTGCGCGCCGAAGTGGCGCGCCTGCCCGGCGTCCGCGATCTCACCGACGACGACGTTCCCGGGCGCAACGAGATGCGCCTGTCGCTCGACCGCGAGAAGCTCGCCCGTGCCGGCGTCGGCGCGGCCGAAGTCGCGCGCCTGCTGCGCCTCTACGGCGAAGGCGAAGTCGTCGCCACCACCCGCGACGCCGGGGAGAAGGTGGAAGTGCTGGTGCGCGCCCGCCCCGAGACCTTCGCCGACGTCACCGCGCTGCTGCAGCGCACGGTGCCGCTGGCCGGCGGCGGCAGCGTGCAGCTGGGTGAGCTGCTCGGGTACGAGCTGCGCCTGTCGAAAGGCTACATCCGCCACTACCAGCTCACCCGCGCGATCACCGTCGAGGCCGAACTCGACCGCAGCCAGCTCGACACCGTGGCCGCCAACGACCGTCTGAAGGCGGCCTGGGCGCAGCTCGGGGCGCAATACCCCGGCGTCGAGCTCGACTTCTCCGGCGAGCTCGAGGACATCGAGGAAAGCCTCGATGCGATGGGCAAGCTCTTCGTCCTCGGCCTGGGCCTGATCTACCTGATCCTCGCCACCCAGTTCCGCAGCTACTGGCAGCCCTTCATCATCCTGCTGACGGTGCCGCTGGCGTTTACCGGAGTGGTGTTCGGGCTGCTGGTGTCGGGCAACCCGCTGTCGCTGTACACCCTGTACGGAGTCATCGCCCTGACCGGGATCGCGGTCAACTCGGCGATCGTGCTGATCGATGCCGCCAACGAGCGCCGCGCCGCCGGGATGAGCGTGCAGCACGCCGCGATCTATGCTGGGCGGCGGCGGGTGGTGCCGATCCTGATCACGTCCACCACCACCATCGGCGGCCTGTTCTCGCTCGCGGTGGGGCTGGGAGGCAAATCCCTGATGTGGGGGCCGGTGGCGGCGAGCATCGTCTGGGGGCTGGGGTTTTCCACGGTGCTGACGCTGTTCGCGGTGCCGTTGGTGTATCGGATGGCGATGCGGTCGCGGGGGGCTTGATGCGGCCGGCCAGGCTGTTACATTCCGTAATACCCGACGTGAATCATTTCCTCGCGACCGACACCCGCAAGCGCGCATGCTGGCCCCGGAGCAATCAGGATCTGTCGATATGAGCGAGCCCGCCCGCCGCCACCGTCCCGCCCGCAGAGCGCTGCTGGTGGCGCTCGCCTATGCGCTCGGTGCGGGATTGTGGATCGCCTTTTCCGACGCCTGGCTGGCGCTGCTGGCGAGCGAGCCGGGGCGCTACGCCCAACTGCAGACCTGGAAAGGGGGCGGCTTCGTCGCCGTCACCGCCGCCCTGCTGTTCGTGCTGCTGCTGGCGCAGTTCCGCACGATCGAGGCCTCGAGTGCGCGCGCCCGCCGCCTGGCCGAGCGCCTCAAGCTGACGCTGGCCTCGGTGGATGACCTGCTCTTCGTGTTCGACGCCGACAACCGTATCGTCGAACACTACCCGGCGGAGCATCCGCTGCTGTTCATTCCGCCCTCGGCATTCCACGGCCAGCCGGTGGACAAGATCGGCCTCCCCGCCGAAGTGGGCGCGGCCTACCTCGCCGCGTTGGCGGCGGTGCGCGGCGAGGGCCGGGCGCGGACCATCGACTACCCGTTGACCTTCGGCGGCCAGCGGCGCTGGTTCAGCGCCCGGTTGTCGCCGATGACGCGGGAGGCGGGGGCGGGAAGCGGGGCAGACGTGCTCGCAGTGGTGCGCGAGATCACCGACCTGAAGGGCAGCGAGCAGCGCTTCCGTGCGCTGTTCGAGGACGTCGAGCACATCGCCGTCCAGGGCTACGACGAAGACCGCCGCGTGCTGTTCTGGAATGCGGCGAGCGAGCGCCTCTACGGCTATCGCCGGGAGGAGGCGCTCGGGCGCCGTTTCGACGAACTGATCGTGCCCCCGGAGGCGCGCGCGCAGGTGCAGCGCCTGCATCGCGCCTGGATCGAAGGCGGGCAGCCGATTCCCGCCGGCGAGATCGAAACGCTGGCCAAGGACGGCAGCCGGATCCCGGTGTTCTCGAGCCACGCGCTGCTGCGCAATGCGCGCGGCGGCCTCGAAATGTACTGCGTCGACATCGACCTGCGGGCGCAGGCCGAAGCGCGCGAGCAGCTGCGCCTGGCCGCCCAGGTCTTCGAAAACAGCGGCGAGGCGATCCTGATCGTCGACGCCGGGCACCGGGTGATCGCCGCCAACCGGGCATTCAGCCGCATCAGCGGCTATGCCGAGGCGGAGGTGCTCGGCTGCGAGCCCGCCTTCCTGTGCGGCGGGGACGGCGACGAAGCGGCCGCGCTGGCCGGGATCTGGGCCGCGGTCGGGGAGCAGGGCCACTGGCAGGGCGAGGTGCGCAGCCGGCGGCGGGACGACACGCCGTATCCGGCGTGGCTGGTGGCGAGCGCGGTGCGCGACCGGGGGGGCGCCCTGACGCATTACATCGTGATTTTCGCCGACATCGGCGAGCGCAAGGCGATCGAGGCCCGGCTCGCCTACCTGGCCCACCACGACGTGCTCACCGGGCTGCCGAACCGGATGCTGGCGCGCGACCGCCTGGAGCAGGCGCTGGCGCTGGCGGCGCGCACCCAGCAGCGGGTGGCGCTGATGTTCCTCGACCTCGATCACTTCAAGATGATCAACGACACCCTCGGCCACAGCGTCGGCGATGCCCTGCTGAAGTCCGTGGCGACCCGGCTGGAGGGCTGCGTGCGGCGCAGCGACACGGTCAGCCGCCAGGGCGGGGACGAGTTCCTGATCGTGCTCACCGCACTGAGCGAGCTCGAGAGCGTGTCGCGCATCGCCACCGACATCCTCGACGCGATGGCGCCCGGCTTCGAGGTCGACGGCCATGTGCTGGCCTGCAGCTTTTCGATCGGGATCGCGCTCTACCCCGACGATGGCGCCGACTTCGACACCTTGCTGCTGAAAGCCGACACTGCGATGTACCACGCCAAGGAAGCGGGGCGGAACGCCTACCGCTTCTTCACCGAGCGCATGAATGCCGAAGCCCGCGAGCGGCTGCAGATCCAGAACCTGCTGCGCGGCGCCGCGGAACGCGGCGAGCTGTCCCTGCACTACCAGCCCCAGTTCGATCTGGGCTCGCGCGAAGTGGCCTGTGTCGAGGCCCTGCTGCGCTGGAACAGTGCCGAACTCGGGCAGGTGTCGCCGGCGCGCTTCATTCCCGTCGCCGAGGAAAGCGGACTGATCGTGCCGCTCGGCGAATGGGCGCTGCGCGAGGCGTGCCGCCAGGCCGAGAGCTGGCGCCGGACCGGGTTCGCGGTGCCGGTGGCGGTCAATCTTTCGGCCCTCCAGTTCCACCGCAGCGACCCGGTGGAACTGCTCGAACGGGTGCTCGCCGAGAGCGGCCTGCCGGCCGCGCAACTCGAACTGGAGCTGACCGAGTCGGTCCTGGTGCAGGACGGCGGGGGCGTCACCCTCGAGCGCCTGCGCCGGCTGAAGGCGCTGGGGGTGAGCCTGGCGATCGACGACTTCGGCACCGGTTTTTCCAGCCTCGCCTACCTGCGCCGCTTCCCGATCGACAAGCTGAAGATCGACCAGGCCTTCGTGTGCGACATTTCCACCGACCCGGAGGACGCGGCGATCGTCAACCTGGTCATCGAACTCGGCCGCATCCTGAAGATCCGGACGGTCGCCGAAGGGGTGGAGAACGAGGCGCAGCTGCGCTTTCTCCGCGAGCGCGGCTGTACCCTGGCCCAGGGCTATCTTTTCGCCCGGCCGCTGACGGCGGCGCAATTCGAGGCACAATACCGCGCCCCGCGCTGAAGCCGTCCCGACCGAATGAACGCCTTTCTCGTTTCCACCTCCATCGTCGCCCTCGCCGAAATCGGCGACAAGACCCAGCTCCTCGCCTTCCTGCTCGCCGCCAAGTTCCGCCGCCCGTGGCCGATCGTGCTCGGCATCTTCGCCGCGACCGTGGCCAACCATGCCTTCGCCGCCGCGCTCGGCAGCTGGCTGACCACGCTGCTGGGGCCGCAGGCCCTGCGCTGGGTGCTCGGCCTGTCCTTCCTCGCGATGGCGCTGTGGACGCTGATTCCGGACAAGCTCGACGAAGACGACACCCGGCTGCCGCGGCTGGGCGTGTTCGGCGCCACGCTGGTGGCATTCTTCCTCGCCGAGATGGGCGACAAGACCCAGGTGGCGACGGTGGCGCTGGCCGCGCAGTACCAGGCGCTGGTCGCGGTGGTGCTCGGAACCACGCTGGGAATGATGATCGCCAACGTGCCCGCGGTGCTGCTCGGCGAGCGCATCGCCCAGCGCATGCCGGTGAAGCTGGTGCATGGGATCGCCGCCGCGCTCTTCGCCGCGCTCGGGGTTGCGACCCTGCTCGGCGCCGGGGCCGCGCTGGGGTTCTGAGCGCGCCGCAGCCTACGCCGGCCATTGCCGATCCGGTGGCGAGGTGGAGCGGCCTTCCAGGATGCGGATCACCTCGTCCGCCACGAAGATCCGGTTACGCCGACTGCCCGGCTCCCGCAGGATGCCCGCACGCACAAGAGTCGTCAGCGCATGATTGGCGGTGGGGAAAGATACGCCGAGCTGCCGGCCGACCTGCATCGCCGTAACCACGGGTTGACCGATCAGGAGTTCGACCAGCCGGCGGCTGGCGGAGTCGGCGCGCTGGCCGGACACCGCCAGCCGCCAGCGCTCGCGTAGCGCGATCAGCGCCCCGGTCGTGTCGAGCGCCTCCGCGCAGGCGACCATCACGGCCTGCGCGAAGAAACCCATCCAGCCCTGCCAGCCCGAGCGCAGCTGTACGTCGAGCAGGCGGTCGAAGTATTCGTGACGATTGCGGTACAGCGGGCCAGCGACGTAGAGCGGGGGGTAGCCCTCGGCCGCGAGTTGCAGCGGGATCAGCAAGCGTCCGGTACGGCCGTTGCCATCGCGAAACGGGTGCAGGCTCTCGAACTGCGCATGCCCGATTGCGGCACGGCGCAGCACGTGCATTGCCATCACGCCTTCGGGGCGATAGTCCAGCACGTTCCCGATCAGGTCCTGGAGACCGGCCTGCAGGCGCTCGGGAAGGGGGGGCACGAAGCGGGCGTCCTCGATCCGCAGGCCGCCAACCCAGTTCTGTACCGTCCGCAGCTGCCCGGGGACGTCCCGATAGGAGGCGTCGTCCTCCATCAGGTGGCGGTGGAGTGTCTGGATGAAGGGAAGCTGGAAGGCGGCTGAGCCCTCGGCCCGCACGGTCCGCAGGCCGACCTCGAGCGCATTCACATAAGCGAGCGTCGTGCGCACATCGGCGGGCAGGCGGCTGTCGTCGAGCGTGCATTCGTATTCGAACAGGTCTTCCAGCTCGGAGCGGGTGCCTTCGATATGGCTGCTGAGCACCGCTTCGCGGCGGATCAGGGTGCGGGTGACGAGATCGGGCTGTGGCAGCCGGGCGCTTTCTTCGCGTAAATGTTCCAGCAGGCGCAGTGCTTCACCCATGCGGTCGCTGGCTGCGAGCCTCCCTGCAAAGTCCTCCAGGCGCCCGATCGGCGGTGAGTCGAGCGCGAACACGCCGGGCTTGCCCGGTACGGGCTCGAGCCGCGTCTGGCGCTCGGGAGAGAGGTCGGATTTGCGCACCGGTAGCTTTGACAGGATTCAGATCTGATCAAGCTTAGCGCTTAAACTTTAATAATGCTGTGGCTTGTTAAGGGAAACCGATTAAGGGAAACCGATCGGAACCCGGGCGCCGGGGGTAGCCGCCCTGCCGCTGCGTGTACGGGTGCGCGACCTTCGCCGTCTGCGCCGCCATCGCTGTGCGCCGCTCCGCCGGCTCGATCCGCGCGGCGGCGACCAACTCTTCGGGGTCGCGCTGGATGGTGCGGCGACGGAATGAAAAACGGGGTCGCCCGGACTGCCGGCGACCCCGTGACGCCCGGGCCGGGCGCGATGCGAAGCCGGTCAGCCGATCATGCCGGCGCCGACGGTGTTGTTGGTGCTCTCGTCGATGATGATGAAGGCGCCGGTGGCACGGTTGTCGGCGTAGCGGTCGGCGACGATCGGCTGCGCGAGCTTGAGCGTGACGCGGGCGATGTCGTTCATCGCCAGGCCGCTGGCGGCTTCGTGTTCGAGGGTGTTGACGTCCAGCCGATAGTCGATTTTCGCCAGCTTGGCCTTCACTTCGCGGGTGGTGTGGCGCACGAGGTAGGTGCGCGCCGGCGACAGCGGCGCCTCGGCGAGCCAGCACACGGTGGCGTCGATCTGCTTGACCGGCTCCGGCGCTTCGGCCGACTTGACGATGATGTCGCCGCGCGAGATGTCGATCTCGTCTTCCAGCAGCAGGGTCACCGACTGCTCGTGGATCGCACGCGGCAGTGCGGCGGCGCCGAGTTCGATCGCCTTCACCCGGCTGGTGGCGCCCGAAGGCAGCACGGTGACGGCGTCGCCGACGGCGATTTCGCCCGACTCGACCCGGCCCATGAAGCCGCGGTAGTCGTGCAGCGCGGGGTTGGCCGAGTCCTGCGGACGGCACACGAACTGTACCGGGAAGCGGAAGTCCTCGGCCTGCTCGGTGTGGGCGGCGGGGGCGTTTTCGAGGATGTCGAGCAGCGTGGGGCCGTCGTACCAGGACAGGCGCTCGCCGCGGTCGACGATCATGTCGCCGGCCAGCGCCGAGATCGGGATGAAGCGCACGTCCTTGATGCCGAGCTTGGCGGCGAAGGCGAGGTAGTCGGCCTTGATGCGCTCGAACACCGCCTGGTCGTAGTCCACCAGGTCCATCTTGTTCACCGCCACCACCAGGTGCGGGATGCCGACCAGGCTTGCCAGGTAGGAATGGCGGCGGGTCTGGGTGAGCACGCCGCGGCGGGCGTCGATCAGGATGATGGCGAGGTTGGCGGTGGACGCCGCGGTCACCATGTTGCGCGTGTACTGCTCGTGGCCCGGGGCGTCGGCGATGATGTACTTGCGCCGGCCGGTGGAGAAGTAGCGGTAGGCGACGTCGATGGTGATGCCCTGCTCGCGCTCGGCCTGCAGGCCGTCGGTGAGCAGCGACAGGTCGACCGCGCTCATGCCGCGCTTGGCCGAAGTCTTCTCGATCGCGTTGAGGGTGTCGGCGAGGATGGTCTTGGTGTCGAACAGCAGGCGGCCGATCAGGGTGCTCTTGCCGTCGTCGACGCTGCCGCAGGTCAGAAAGCGCAGCAGGCCGTTGTCGATCTCGGGCAGGTGTTCAGGGGCGGACATGGTCATGATTCCTTCAATTCTCTGTGTTCGGTCGCGGGTCAGAAGTAGCCTTCTTTTTTGCGCTGCTCCATCGACGCTTCGGAAGTCTGGTCGTCCATCCGCGTCGCGCCGCGCTCGGTGATCGTCGTGGTCGCGGTCTCGGCGAGGATCTTGTCCACCGTGTCGGCGTCGGATTCGACCGGCGCCGTGCAGGTGATGTCGCCGACGGTGCGGAAGCGCACGCGGATGTTTTCCACCACGTCGCCGTCCTTCGCCGGGGTGACCTCGGTCACCGGCTGGAGCAGGCCGTTCTTCCTCACCACCGGGCGGACGTGGGCGAAGTAGATCGACGGCAGCTCGAGCTGCTCGCGCTCGATGTATTGCCAGACGTCGAGTTCGGTCCAGTTGCTGATCGGGAAGGCGCGGATGTTCTCGCCCTTGTGGCTGCGCGCGTTGTACAGGTTCCACAGCTCGGGGCGCTGGTTCTTCGGGTCCCACTGGCCGAACTCGTCGCGGAAACTCATGATCCGCTCCTTCGCCCGCGCCTTTTCCTCGTCGCGCCGCGCGCCGCCGATGCAGGCATCGAAGCCGAACTCCTCGATCGCTTCGAGCAGGGTCACCGACTGGTGCTTGTTGCGGCTCTCCAGCGCATGCTTGAGCACCACTGTGCCGCGCGCCATCGAGTCTTCCACCGAGCGCACGATCAGGCGCTCGCCCAGTTCAGAAGCGCGCTGGTCGCGGAAGTCGGTCACTTCCTTGTAGTTGTGGCCGGTGTCGATGTGCATCAGGGGGAAGGGGAAACGGCCCGGGCGGAAGGCCTTCTCGGCCAGGCGCAGCAGGCAGATCGAATCCTTGCCGCCGGAGAACAGCAGCACCGGGTTGGCGCACTGGCCGGCGACTTCGCGCAGGATGTGGATGGCTTCGGCTTCGAGCCAGTCGAGATGGGACAGCGTCTGTTTGGTCAGCGTGGACATGATGTGGTTACCGTTGCGGATGCTTGATCGGGTGTGAGCGCAAGGCGCGCAGGGCGGCACGCAACCCGGCGTGGAGGGCGGCGAGGCGCTGCTGCAGGCGGCGCCGGCGGGCGCCGATCACTGCGCCGTGGGGCGCGCTGGCGGGGTGCTTGCCGTGCATGGTCAGCCCTTCTTGACGTGAAGGCCGCATTCCTTGCTGGCCGGATCTTCCCACCACCAGCGCCCGGCGCGCACGTCCTCGCCGAGGGCGATGGCGCGGGTGCACGGGGCGCAGCCGATGCTGGGGTAGAACTGGTCGTGGAGCGCATTGTAAGGAAGGTCATGGGTGCGGATATAGGCCCAGACCTCGGTCTCGCTCCAGTCCGACAGCGGGTTGAGCTTGTCGAGGCCGTTGCCGGCGTCGAACTCGCGCACCGGCAGGCCGCTGCGGGTCACCGATTGCGCTGCGCGCAGACCGGTGATCCAGGCCTTCTTGCCCGCCAGGGCGCGGCGCAGCGGCTCCATCTTGCGCACTGCGCAGCACGCCTTGCGCAGCTCGACCGAGTCGTAGAAAGCGTTGATGCCGTGGCTGCGGACGTAGTGCTCAACCGCGCCGGCGTCGGGGAAGTAGATTTTCAGCTTCGTGCCGTAGCGTCGCTCGACCGCGCCGATCAGGGAGTAGGTTTCGGCCGGCAGGCGCCCAGTGTCGAGCGAGAAGATCTCGATCGGCAGCGCGTTGGCGAGGATCAGGTCGGTCAGCACCATGTCTTCGGCGCCGAAGCTGTTGGCGAAAGCGAGTTCGCCGCCGGCGCCGAATTCGGCCACCGCCGTGCGCAGCAGGGCGAGCGCGGCGGTGGCTTTGGCATCGACGGCGGCGCGCAGTTCGGCGCTCAGCTGCGGGCGGGTGGCCGGGTTGGCCGCGGGCGGACGCAGCGCGGAGACGCCGGAGTTCATCGTTGCACCTGGGGCGGAGCGCTGCGCTCGACGCGGCGGAACAGCGGCAGCGGATCCTGTACCGAGCGCTGGTAGGGCTGGCTGAAGTCGCCGATGCTGGCGACCGCGGCGGCGAGCTGTTCGTCGGTGTAGCGCCCGGGGCGCGGCTGCAGGGCGTCGAAGCCGCAGCGGGTGAGGTAGTTGAACTGGTCGCGCAGCACTTCGCCGATCGCGCGCAGCTCGCCGCGGTAGCCGTAGCGGGTGCGCAGCACGGTGGCGGCCGAGTAGCTGCGGCCGTCGGTGAATTTCGGGAACTGGAGGGCGATCACGGTCAGGGTGTCGAGGTCGTCGGCGAGCGCGGCGACGTCTTCGCCGGCGGCCAGCCAGACGCCCAGCTCGCCGCCTTGCGCGCGCGCCAGCAGCGCGTCGCGGCGCGCCTGCCACACCGCCAGCGGCACCAGTACCGGACCGGCGGGCACGGCGATGTCGGCTGCGGCTTCGCCTTCGGCGAGAACGACGAGCCGGCGCTCGTCGGTGACGATGCGGCCGTTCTTGATGATCTTGTCAGACATGGGCGGGGTTCCTTTGCGGCTGGCGCTCGGCATAGACGCGGTCCTTGAAGGGGTCGATGCCGACGCGATGGACGGTGTCGATGAAGCGCTCGTCTGCATGACGCAGTTCGAGATAGGTCTGGATCAGCTGCTCGATGACGCCGACCACTTCGTCGTGGGCGAAGGATGGGCCGATCACCTTGCCGAGCGCGGTGGCGTTGCCCTGGGTGCCGCCGAGGGTGATCTGGTACCACTCCTGGTTGTTCTTGTCGACGCCGAGAATGCCGATGTGGCCGACGTGGTGGTGGCCGCAGGAGTTCATGCAGCCGGAGATGTTGATGTCGATCTCGCCGATGTCGTGGAGGTAGTCGAGGTCGTCGAAGCGCTGCTGGATCGCCGCCGCGATCGGAATCGAGCGGGCGTTGGCGAGCGCACAGAAGTCGCCTCCGGGGCAGCAGATGATGTCGGTCAGGAGGCCGATGTTGGGCGTCGCCAGTCCGGCCTCGCGGGCGAGCTGCCACAGTTCGAAGAGGTCGGCCTGGCGGACGTCGGCGAGCGCCACGTTCTGCTCGTGGGTCATGCGCGCTTCGCCGAAGCTGAAGCGGTCGGCCCAGTCGGCGACGAGGTCGAGCTGCTCGGCGCTGATGTCGCCCGGGGCGACGCCGGTCTTCTTCAGCGACAGGACCACCGAGGCGTAGCCGGGCTGGCGGTGGGCGCGCACGCTGCGCCCGGCCCAGGCGGCGAAGGCCTTGTTTTCGGCGAGCCGGGCTTCGAAGCCGGAGTCGCGCGCGGCCAGGGTCTCATACGGCGGCGGGGCGAAGTGCGCGGCGACGCGCGCGAGCTCGGCTTCGGTCACGGTGCTGGGGCCGTCCTTGGCCTGGGCCCATTCCTCTTCGACCAGGCGGCGGAATTCGGCGACGCCGAGCGCCTTCACCAGGATCTTGATCCGCGCCTTCCAGATGTTGTCGCGGCGGCCGTAGCGGTTATAGACGCGCAGGATCGCCTCGCAGTAGGTGATCAGGTGCGGCCACGGCACGAACGCGGCGATTTCCTCGCCGAGGATCGGGGTGCGCCCGAGGCCGCCGCCGACCAGCACCCGGAAGCCCAGTTCGCCGGCGCCGTTCTTGATCAGGTCGAGGCCGATGTCATAGACGCGGAGGACCACGCGGTCTTCGCGCGCGCTGTTGAAGGCGATCTTGAACTTGCGCGGAAGGTAGGCGAACTCCGGGTTGTAGGTCGACCACTGGCGCAGGATCTCGGCGAACGGGCGGGGGTCGGCGATCTCGTCGGCGGCGACGCCGGCGAACGGATCGGCGGTGATGTTGCGGATGTCGTTGCCCGAGGTCTGGTTGGAATGCATCTGCACGCTGGCGAGCTGGGCGTGCATTTCGGGAATGGCTTCCAGGGGCGACCAGTTGAACTGGACGTTGGTGCGCGTGGTGAAGTGGGCGTAGCCGCGGTCGTAGGTGCGCGCGAGGTGGGCGAGCATGCGCAACTGGCGGCTGGCGAGGTTGCCGTAGGGCACCGAGATGCGGTACATCGGCGCGTGGCGCTGGATGTAGAGGCCGTTCTGGAGGCGCAGCGGGCGGAACTCGTCGTCGCTCAGTTCGCCGGCGAAATAGCGCTGGGTCTGATCGCGGAACTGGGCGACCCGCTCGTCGAGGAGGCGCTGGTCGTGTTCGTCGTACTGGTACATGGTGTCTCTCTTGTCGGTTCCGGGGTGGAGGGCGGAATGCGTTGCTCAGTGGCTGATCAGCTTGGCGCCGACCAGCACCAGCATCGTGGCCAGGATCGGACGCAGCACGCGGTCCGGGATGCGGGTCGAGATGTGGGTGCCGAGCCAGATTCCGGGCAGCGAGCCGACCAGCAGGCTGCCCAGCAGCAGCCAGTCTACGCTGCCGAGGAACCAGTGGCCGAGCCCGGCGACCGCGGTCAGCGGCACCGCGTGGGCGATGTCGGAGCCGACGATGCGCAGCGCAGGCATCGTCGGGTAGAGAAAGAACAGGGCGGTGACGCCGAGGGCGCCGGCGCCGACCGAGGAGATCGACACCAGCACGCCGAGCACCGCCCCGGTGAGCACGGTGAGCCGGGCGGTGCGCGCCGGGTTCGGGGTCCCGCCGAAGCGCGCCAGGGCGAAGGCCTGGATGTGCCTGCGTAAGATCAGCGCGACCGCGGTCAGGAGCAGGGCGAAACCGAGCGCCACCTTGATCAGGCTGGCGGTGCCGTCGATGCCGCCGGGGGCGAAGCGCCCGACCAGCACCAGGGTCAGGGCCGCGGCGGGCAGGCTGCCGGCGGCGAGGAGGCGGGTGATCTTCCAGTCCACCGTGCCCTTGAGACCGTGCGCGAGGGTGCCGCCGGTCTTGGTGATCGCGGCGTAGAGCAGATCGGTGCCGACCGCCACCGAGGGGTGGATGCCGAACAGCAGCACCAGCAGCGGCGTCATCAGCGAGCCGCCGCCGACGCCGGTCAGGCCGACGATGGCGCCTACGGCGAAACCGGCGATGGTGTAAGCGAATTCCATATGCGCTGCGCTCCTCGATGGTGCGGCGCATCGTAAAGACTTCGCTTAGCTTTAAAAAGGATTTTTAAGTTAGACTTTAAGAACCTGTTGTTATATAGACTAAGCCATGAACCTGCAGCAGCTGCGCTACATCCACGAAGTCGCCCGCCGCGGGCTCAATGTTTCCGAAGCGGCCGACGCCTTGTTCACTTCGCAGCCGGGGGTGTCGAAGCAGATCCGCCAGCTCGAAGCCGAGCTCGGCATCGAGATCTTCGAGCGCCACGGCAAGCGCCTGGTGGCGGTCACCGAGCCGGGGCGCACGGTGCTGGCGATCGCCGAGCGTGTGCTGCGCGACCTCGACAACCTGCAGCAGGTCGGCGACGAATTCGCCAACGAGGCGGTGGGCAGCCTGTCGATCGCCACCACCCACACCCAGGCGCGCTACGTGCTGCCCGGGGTGGTGCGTGATTTCATGCAGCGCTACCCGCAGGTCAAGCTCTCGCTGCACCAGGGCAACCCGCGCCAGGTCGGCGAGATGGTGCTCGACGGCACCGCCGATCTGGCCATCGCTACCGAGGCGATCGCCGAGTTCGACGAGCTGGTGATGCTGCCCTGCTACCAGTGGAACCGCTGCGTGGTCGCCACCCCGCGCCACCCCATCCTGCGCGAGACGCCGCTCACCCTGGAGGCGATCGCGCGCTACCCGATCATCACCTACGATGACGCGTTCACCGGTCGCGGCCTGATCAACAAGGCCTTTCTCGGCCGCGGCCTGAAGCCCAACGTGGTGCTGTCGGCGATCGACTCGGACGTGATCAAGAAGTACGTCGAGCTCGACCTCGGGATCGGCATCCTCGCGCGCATGGCCTACGACGCCGACGAGGACCGCCGCCTGGGGATGGTCGACGCTTCCCACCTGTTCGAGTCGAGCACCACCCGCATCGGTCTGCGCCGGCGCGCCTGGCTGCGCACCTATGTGTATGCCTTCATCGAGGGCTTCGCCCCCCACCTGTCGCGGCGCATGGTCGAGACCGCGCTCGCCGGCGGTGGAACCGACCCTGGTCTGTGACTCCGGCCGGTGACGCCGGGGCGTGGCGCGCGGGTGGCCCCGGCCGGCGGCGGGGAGGCGCTCAGACGCGCTCGAACCAGCGCTGCAGGCGGGCGCCGTGCAGGCCGGCGGCGAGGGCGGCGATCAGGCGCACGCGTGCCTTCAGCGCGTCGAGGGGGCCGGCGTGCAGCCAGTGCGCGGGCAGCGCGTGGCCGCGCGCGACGGTGCCGCCGCCGCAGCGGCTGGCGAGCACCACCGGCAGCGTCGGCGGCAGTGCTTCGAGCGCCGCCCGCCAGGGCGCGGGCAGGCTGGCGTTGCCGGGCAGGGCCAGCACCAGGCCGCCGCCGGGGCGGGAAGGCCCTCGGCGCTGCCGGGTTGTGCCTGCGCCTGCGTCGGCGCCGCCCGCGCCTTTTTCTTCCCCGCTGTCGGGTGCGCGGTGCAGGCTCCGCACCGCCGCGCCGAGCAGGGCCGGCGTGCTGCCGGCGGCCACGGTCAGGATTTCCACCGGCGGCAGCTGCGTCAGCCCGGCGGGCAGGCGCAGCGGGGCGGCGGGCGGGCCAGCGAGGGCTTGCAGGGCGGTGTCGCTGGCGGTCACGGTGAGGGCGCCGGGCTGGGTGAAGGCGTCGACGGCGCTGGGGTGGCGCTTGGCGAGGGTGGCCGCGGGCAGGATGCGGTCGCCGAGCACGGCGAGCACGCCAGCGCGCGCGGCCGCCGGGCGGGCGGCGAGCTGCACGGCCTGATAAAGGTTGAGCGGGCCGTCGGCCGAGAGTGCGGTGGCCGGGCGCATCGCCGCAGTGAGCACCACCGGCTTGCGGCGGGCGACGGTGAGGGTGAGGAAATAGGCGCTCTCTTCCAGGGTGTCGGTGCCGTGGGTGATGACGATGCCGTCCACCGTGGGGTCGTCGACGAGGGCCTGCACCCGGCGCGACAGCGCCAGCCAGTGCGCGGGCGTCATGTCCTTGCTGTCGAGGGCGAACAGGGGCTCGGCGCTGACGGTGGCGAGTCCGGCGAGCTGGGGCACGGCGGCGAGGAGGTCGGCGCCGTCGAGCTGCCCGGCGGTGTAGCCGCGCAGATCGGTCGCCGAGGCGGCGGCGCCGGCGATCGTGCCGCCGGTGGTGATCAGGGTGATGCGGGGGCGGGCGGCGGGCACGGGGTGGGCTCCTGTGGAAGTCCGGGCCGCGGGGGCGGTCGGGGAACGTGGACGCGGCGAAGGCGGCCCGGGAACGGTTGGCTCGACGAGGCGCGGCCTCAGGCGGTGGCAGGGGGTTCGGCGCGCAGCGCGACGATGCGCCGCTCGCGCTCCTGTTCGAGCAGGCGTAGCGAGGCTTCCGGCGGCACGCCCAGGCTCTCGAGGACCCAGCCGGTGAGCTGCAGGCCGGACTCCAGCGTTTCCGGGACCACGACCGAAGCGCCGGCGTCGCGCAGGCGCAGCGCATGGCGTTCGTCGCGGGCGCGGGCGATGATGCGCAGCATCGGCATCAGGCGGCGGATGCCCTGCACCGCATGTTCGGCTGCGGCGGTGTGGTCCATGGTCAGCACCACCGACTGCGCCCGGTCGATGCGCAGCTTGCGCAGCAGCTCCGGCCGGCTGGCGTCGCCGAACACCAGCGGCATGCCGGCTTTGCGCTGCTGCGCGACGAGCTTGGCGTCGCTTTCGATGGCGACGAAAGGGATGCCTTGTTCGGCAAGCATCTGCGCCACCATCTGCCCGACACGGCCGAAGCCGGCGATGATCACGTGGCCCTGCAGTTCGCCCAGGCCGGTTTCAGGCGCCGTCTCGGCCGGGACCAGGCGGCGGTCGAGGCGGTTGCCCAGGGTCTGGCCGAGGCGGGCGATGACCGGCGCGCACAGCATCGACACGCCGACCACGATCAGCATGAACTGGCCGATTTCGCGCCCGAGCAGGCCGAAGCCGAGCGCCAGGCCGATGACGATGAAGGCGAACTCGCCGCCCTGGCCGAGGAGCAGGCTGCCTTCGGCCGCGCGCCCCCAGGACAGCCCGAAGCGGCGCAGCAGGACGACCAGGACCAGGCCCTTGAGCGCCAGCAGGCCGAGCACCGAGAGCGGAATCCACAGCGGCTCGGCGAGCAGGGCGCGCAGATCGATGCCCATCCCGACCGACATGAAGAACAGGCCCATCAGCAGGCCCTTGAACGGCTCGATGGTGATCTCGACTTCGTGGCGGAACTCGGTCTCGGCGATGATCAGGCCGGCGAGCAGGGCGCCGAGCGCCATCGACAGCCCGGCCGTCCAGGTCAGCGTCGCCACCCCGAGCGTGGTCAGCAGGGTCAGCGCGGTGAAGGTGTCGGGCTGGCGCTCGGAGGCGATCTGGTGGAACAGCGGCCGGATCACACGGCGGCCGATCAGATACAGCGCCAGCACCGTCAGCACGCCCTTGAGCAGCGCGCTGCCGAGGAGGACGGCGAAGCTGCCTTCGCCGGCCGCGGCGCCGAGGATGCTGATCAGCACCAGCAGCGGCACCACCGCGAGATCCTGGAAGAGCAGGATCGCGAACGCGGCCTGACCGAGCGGCGTGCCCAGCTCGCGGCGCTGGATCAGCAACTGCATGACGATCGCGGTGGAGGAGAAGGCCAGCACCACGCCGAGGATCACCGAAGCCTCGACGGCGTTGCCGAAGGACCACGCCAGCCCGCCGATCGCCGCTGCCGACAGCGCCACCTGCAGTCCGCCGAGGCCGAACACCTGGCGGCGCATCGACCACAGGCGCTCGACCGACATTTCCAGGCCGATCATGAACATCAGGAAGATCACGCCGAGCTCGGCGAGGAATTCGACGTCTTCGGGGCGGGCGAAGGTGAGCCACGACAGCAGCGGCCAGGCGTCGGCGTGGCTGGCCAGGCCGTAGGGGCCGAGCACGGCGCCGACCGACAGGAAACCGAGCACCGGGTTGATGCGCAACCGCCCGAGGAGCGGAATGAGCACGCCGCTGAGGGCGAGGAAGAGGATGATTTCCTTCAGGAAGGGAATGCTGCCGTGGGCGTCCATCGAGGCTTCGCTATGGGGGAGGCGAGCAGTCTATGCCACGCCGGGGGTGGGGGCGCTGCGGGTGTGGTCCGCGGCCGGGGCGGTGCCGCTCTCCGCCTCTTCCTGCTGCTGCAGCAGCCACATCTGGGCGTAGGCGCCGTTGCCGGCGAGCAGCGCGGCGTGGCGTCCGCGCTCGACGATGCGTCCGCCGTCGAGGACGATGATCTCGTCGGCGTCCATCACCGTCGACAGCCGGTGCGCGATCACCAGCGCGGTGCGGCCGCGGGCGGCGCGCTCGATCTGGGCCTGGATCGCCTTCTCGGTCTTCGAGTCGAGCGCCGAGGTGGCCTCGTCGAAGATCAGGATCGCCGGGTCCTTGAGCAGCGCGCGCGCGATCGCCACGCGCTGCTTCTCGCCGCCGGACAGCTTCAGGCCGCGCTCGCCGACCCGGGTGTCGTAGCCTTCGGGGAGCTGGGCGATGAAGTCCTCGAGCTGCGCGGCGCGGGCGGCGGCCTCCACTTCGGCGCGGCTGGCGGTGGGGCGACCGTACTGGATGTTGTACAGCAGGGTGTCGTTGAACAGCACCGTGTCCTGGGGGACGATGCCGATCGCCGCGCGCAGGCTGTCCTGGGTGAGCTCGCGCAGATCATGGCCGTCGATGCGGATGGCGCCGCCCTGGACGTCGTAGAAACGGTACAGGAGGCGTGCCAGGGTCGATTTGCCCGAGCCCGAGTGCCCGACCACCGCCACCGTGCTGCCGGCGGGGATGTCGAAATCGACGTCGAACAGGATCGGCCGGCGGGCATCGTAGGCGAAGCCGACATGCTCGAAGCGCACCCCCGCCGGGCCGGGCGGCAGCGCCACCGCGTCGGCGGCATCGGCGATCTCGCGGTGCTCGTGCATCAGGCCGAACATGCGCTCGATGTCGGTGAGCGCCTGGCGCAGTTCGCGGTACATCACGCCGAGGAAGTTGAGCGGGATGTAGAGCTGGATCAGGAAGGCGTTGACCAGCACGATGTCGCCGATCGTCATCGCCCCGCTCGCCACCCGGTCGGCGGCCTGCCACATCATCACGGTGACGCCGACGGCGATGATCGCGGCCTGGCCGATGTTGAGCGCGGACAGCGAATACTGGTTGGTCTCCTGCGCTTTCGTCCATTTCTGCAGTTCGTCGTCGTAGCGGCGCGCTTCGAAGGCCTCGTTGTTGAAATACTTCACCGTCTCGAAGTTGATCAGGCTGTCGATCGCGCGCGCGTTGGCCGCCGAGTCGAGCTCGTTGGCGCGGCGGCGCAGCGCGGTGCGCCAGTTCGTCACCTGCACTGTGAACACGATGTACAGCGCCAGCGTCACCAGGGTGATGATCGCGAACACGGCGTCGTACTGCACGAGCAGGATGCCGATCACCAGGCCGATCTCGACCAGGGTGGGCAGGATCGAGTACAGCGTGTAGCTGATCAGCGAGCCGATCGAGCGCGTGCCGCGCTCGATGTCGCGGGTCAGGCCGCCGGTCTGGCGCTCGAGGTGAAAGCGTAGCGACAGCGCGTGCAGGTGGCGGAACACGCGCAGCGAGATCGCCCGCACCGCCTGCTGGGTGACGCGGGCGAAGACGATCTCGCGCAGCTCGGTGAACAGCGAGGCGGAAAAGCGCAGCACTCCGTAAGCCAGCAGCAGCGCGGCCGGGACCACGATGAACGCCTGTTCGGTGGTGAGCGAGAGGCCGTCGATGAGATGCTTGAAGACGATCGGCACGCTGACGTTGGCGCCCTTGCCGGCGAGCAGGCAGCCGAGCGCGAAGATCACCCGGCCCTTGTAGGCCCAGATGAAGGGCAGCAGGCTCTTGAGCGTCTGCCAGTCATGGCGCTGGGCGGGTTCGGGGCCGGGGAGGGCGGCGGCAGGGGCGCGTCGCATCGTCCGCCTCAGCGTGCCGCGGCGGGCAGGGGCGCGTCGTCGACCACCAGGCGCAAGGCGAGGCCGATGAAGAGCAGGCCGGCGATGCGGTCGAGCCAGGCGCCGGCACCGGGGCGACGGGCGAGGAGGCGGCCGATGCCGCCGGCGGCGAAAGCGAGGGCGCCGAAGATGAGCACGGTCTGGGCAGCGAAGAGCAGGCCGAGCTGGGCCATCTGCACGCTGGCGGCGCCGTCGGCGGGGCGCACGAACTGCGGCAGGAAGGCAAGGAAGAAGAGCGCGACCTTGGGGTTGATTGCGTTGGCGATGAAGCCGCGGCGCAGGTAGGCGTGCCACGGCGCGGGGGCCTGCGGTGCGGCGGCGTCCAGGTGCACGGCCGCGGCATGGCGCAGGGCGTTGATGCCGATCCAGGCCAGGTAGGCGGCGCCGGCGAGCTTGAGCGCGAGAAAGGCGGTGGGTGAGGAGGCGAGCGCCGCGCTCACCCCCAGCGCCGCCCACAAGGTGTGGGTGAAACAGCCCAGCGCGCAGCCGAGCGCGATGCCGAATCCGGCCATCCGCCCGCGCGCCAGGCTTTGCCCCAGCACCATCAGGTTGTCGGGGCCGGGGGCGAGGGTGATCAGGAAGCTGATGCCGAGGAAGGCGAGGGCGGTGTCGAAATCGAGCATAACATGAACGGAAGGAGAAAAGGGATGAGCGTGAGGACCGAAACGGGGTCACTGCGCGAAGAGGTGGACCATGCCGGGACCGACGGCGGGTGCCCGCCGATGCGTGCCGGAGGGGGCGTCGGCGCGATCGAAGCAGGCGTTTGAGTCCGGATTGTCGCCGTTATGCGGCCGGTTTGGAACAGCGCATGGGCAATCTTGCCGCTGCTGGCGGGGTCTGTGCTTGCCCGGGGGCATGGCATGGCAGCTATGATGGGAGCTGGCCGGCGCCGGTGGGCGCCGTTCCCGGAGCCGGACGCAGGCTCCGCCAAGCCTGGAGACAAAGATGGTCTGGTTGGTCCTGATGGTGCTTCCCGTGCTGGTCGTCGGCCTCGCCGCCCGGCGCGCGGCGTCCTTCGCCTGGCTGTGGGCGGGGCTGGCCTGGCTGGCGGCGCTGGGCTGGGCGGCAGACTGGGTGCCGGCGCTGACGGTGCTGGCGATGGCCGTGTTCGCCGCGGCGATGTACGTGCTGCGCAACCCGGCGCTGCGCCGCAGGTGGCTGACGGCGCCGGTGTTCGCGCTTTTCCGTCGCGCCCTGCCGACGATGTCGCAGACCGAGAAGGACGCCCTCGAAGCCGGCACCGTGTGGTGGGAGGGCGAGCTGTTCGCCGGCCGCCCGGACTGGGCGAAGCTCGCCGCCTTGCGGTGGCCGCAGCTGAGTGCCGAGGAGCGGGCCTTTGTCGACAACGACACCGAGGAGCTGTGCCGGATGGTGCGGGACTGGGACTGCACCCGGCGCCAGGACATGCCCGCCGAAGTCTGGGAGTTCATCCGCGGGCGCGGCTTTCTCGGCATGATCATCCCGAAGGAATACGGCGGGAAAGGCTTCTCCGCCCTCGCCCATTCCGAAGTCATCACCCGGCTGGCGACGCGGTCGTCGACACCGGCGGTGACGGTGATGGTGCCGAACTCGCTCGGCCCCGCCGAGCTGCTGCTGCATTACGGCACGCCCGAGCAGAAGCAGCGCTATCTGCCGGGGCTGGCGAGCGGGCGCGAGATTCCGGCGTTCGCCCTCACCAGCCCGTGGGCAGGGTCGGACGCGGCCTCCATTCCCGATGCCGGGGTGGTGTGCCGGGGACAGTGGAACGGTGCCGAAGTGCTCGGCATGCGGGTCAGCTTCGACAAGCGCTACATCACCCTGGCGCCGGTGTGCACGGTGTTCGGGCTGGCGTTCCGCCTCTACGACCCGGAGCGCCTGCTCGGCGGCGACGAGGACGTGGGCATCACCTGCGCGCTGGTGCCGCGCGACCATCCGGGAGTCGACATCGGCCGCCGCCATGCTCCGCTCGATGCGGTGTGGATGAACGGCCCGGTGCGCGGCAAGGGCGTGTTCATGCCGCTGGAGTTCATCATCGGCGGCCCGCGGATGGCCGGGCAGGGCTGGCGGATGCTGATGGAGTGCCTGGCGGCGGGGCGCTCGATCTCGCTGCCGGGCTCCAACGCCGGCATGCAGCAGCTCACCGCGCGCGCGGTGGGGGCCTACGCGCGCGTGCGCCAGCAGTTCAAGATGCCGATCGGGCGTTTCGAAGGGGTCGAGGAGGCGCTCACCCGGATCGGCGCCAACACCTACCTCAGCGACGCCGCGCGGGTGCTGACCGCGGGTGCGCTCGACCTCGGCGAGAAGCCGGCGGTGGTGTCGGCGATCGTCAAGTACCACGTCACCGAGCGCGCCCGCCAGACCGTCAACGACGGCATGGACGTGATCGGCGGCAAGGGCATCTGCCTCGGGCCGCAGAACTTCCTCGGCCGCGCCTACCAGCAGATTCCGGTCGGGATCACGGTGGAGGGGGCGAACATCCTCACCCGCAGCCTGATCCTGTTCGGCCAGGGCGCGATCCGCTGCCATCCCTGGGTGCTCGCCGAAATGGACGCCGCCCGCGGCGGCGATCTCGACGCCTTCGACCGCGCGCTGTGGGGACATGCCGCGTATACCGCGTCGAACGCCGCGCGCGCCCTGGTGATGGGGCTGACCGGCTCGCACTTCGTCCGCGTCGGTGCCGACGTCGCCCCCGAGACCCGGCGCTACTACCAGCAGCTGACCCGCTTCTCGGCCGCGTTCGCGTTTCTCGCCGATCTCTCGATGGGCATCCTGGGCGGCGCGCTCAAGCGCAAGGAAAAACTGTCGGCGCGGCTCGGCGACATTCTGTCGCTGATGTACCTGGCGAGCGCGACGCTCAAGCGCTACGAGGCCGAAGGCCGCCAGGACGCGGACGCGCCGCTGATGCACTGGGCGATCTGGGACTGCATGTTCCGCATCCAGCTCGCCTTCGAAGGGGTGATCGCGAACTTCCCCAACAAGCTCGCCGCCGCGCTGCTGCGCCGGGTGGTGGTGTTTCCCCTCGGCCATCCCTACGTGGTGCCTTCCGATCAGCTCGGCCATCAGGTCGCGGCGCTGCTGATCGAGCCCTCTGCCACCCGCGACCGCCTGACCGCCGCGGTGCATCTGCCGCAGGACGTCGACGAGCCGCTGGGGGCGCTCGAAGCGGCGCTCGCCGCCACCCTCGCCGCCGAGCCGGTCGAGGCACGCCTGAGGCAGGCCGAGCGCGAGGGCCGCTTCAGCCCCGGCGTGCTCGCCAGCGGCGACGTCGATGAAGTGTGGCGGCGCGCGCGCGATGCCGGCGTGATCGGTGCCGAGGAATACGCCCTCGTCGAGCGCCGCAACCGGCTCCGCGACAAGGTCATCCGCGTCGACGATTTTCCCCTCGATTTCGGCCTTGCCGAGGCCCTCGGCGCCGCAGCCGCGGCCGGCAGCCCCGCGGGCCGGACTTCCGCTTCCACTCCCGCCCCCACTTCCACTCCCGCGCCCTGAGCGGCGCGACCTTGCCGTGGAGCCTCTCCGACGATGAACGATAGCCCCGATCCCCGGACCTGCCTGCCGGCGCACCGGCAGCCCGAGCTGCGGGTGATGCCGATGCCGGCCGACCTCAACCCCGAAGGCAACGTCTTCGGCGGCTGGATCATGTCGATGGTCGATATCGCCGGTGCGATTCCCGCCCACCGCCGCGCCCGGAGCCGGGTGGCGACGGTGGCGGTGAATTCCTTCGCCTTTCGCCAGCCGGTGTCGGTCGGCGACCTGGTCAGCTTCTACGCCGAAGTCGTCGCCACCGGGCGCAGCTCGGTCACCGTCGACGTCGAGGTCTATGCCGAGCGCGACCTCGAGAACCCGGTGGTGGTGAAAGTGACCGAGGCGCGGCTGACCTACGTCGCGCTCGACGAGCATGGGCGCAAGCAGCTGGTTCCGCCCGCGTCGCCGGCCGCACCCGAGCGACCCGCTCCACCGTCCCATTCCTGAGCACACCGCAGCCCGCGGGGAGGAGGCCCAAGTGAATCGACTGATCATCCGCAAGGTCGCCGTGCTCGGTGCCGGCGTCATGGGGGCGCAGATCGCCGCCCATTGCGCCAGTGCCGACATCCCGGTGATCCTGTTCGACCTCGCCGCGCCCGAGGGCGCGGCCAACGCCGTCGCCGCGCGCGCCATCGCCGGGCTCGGCAAGCTCGATCCGGCGCCGCTGGCGGCGCGCGGCTGTGCGCACTACATCGAGGCCGCCAGCTACGAGCACGACCTTGCCCGGCTGGCCGAGTGCGACCTGGTGATCGAGGCGATCGCCGAGAAAATGGAGTGGAAGCTCGCGCTCTACGCTCGCGTCGCTCCCCACCTGCGCGCCGACGCGGTGTTCGCTTCCAACACCTCGGGGCTGTCCATCGCCGCGCTCTCGGCGGGGTTGCCGGCGGCGCGGCGGGCGCGCTTCTGCGGGGTCCATTTCTTTAACCCGCCGCGCTACATGGCGCTGGTCGAGCTGATTCCCACCGCCGCCACCGAGCCGGCGCTGGTCGATGCGCTCGAGGGCTGGCTGACCACCCGCCTGGGCAAGAACATCGTGCGCGCGCAGGACACTCCCGGCTTCCTCGCCAACCGCGTCGGCGTGTTCTCGATTCTCGCCGTGCTGCACCACACCGCGCGCCTCGGCCTCGCCTTCGACGACGTCGATCTGCTCACCGGCACCCGCATCGGCCGCCCGAAGAGCGCTACCTTCCGCACCGCCGACGTGGTCGGCCTCGACACCCTCGCCCATGTCATCGGCACCCTGCAGGCGACGCTCGGCGAGGAGGGAGGCGGCAGCGCCGATCCCTGGCACCGCCATTTCATCGTCCCCGACTGGCTCCAGGCGCTGATCGCGCAAGGTGCGCTGGGGCAAAAGCGCGGCGCCGGCATCTACCGCAAGCACGGCGGGCGCCTCCAGGTGCTCGACCCGGCGGCGGGCGGCTATCGCGACAGCGCCGGCGAACTCTTCCCCGACGTCGAGGAGATCCTCGCCCTGAAGGACCCGGTGGAGAAGTTCGCCGCGCTCGCCGCCCATCCGCACCCCCAGGCGCAGCTGCTGTGGTCGGTATTCCGCGACCTGTTCCACTACTGCGCTCATCACCTCGGCGCCATCGCCGGCAACGTGCGCGATGTGGATCTGGCGATGCGCTGGGGCTTCGGCTGGGCGCTGGGGCCGTTCGAGACCTGGCAGGCGGCGGGCTGGCGCGAGGTGGCGGCGATGATCGAGGACGACATCGCCCATGGCCGGGCGATGGCGGCGGTGCCGCTGCCGGCCTGGGTGGCCGGGCGCGACGGCGTGCATGCGCCGGCCGGTTCGTACAGCGCCGCCGCCGACACCCTGGTGGCGCGCACCGCGCTGCCGGTGTATCGACGCCAGCTCTACCCCGACCGGGTGCTCGGCGAGGCGCCCGATGCGCGCGGCGAAACCTTGTGGGAAAGCCCGGCGGGGCAGGGCGGCGTGCGCCTGTGGTGTCGCCCCGACCAGGATGCGCGGATCGGCATCGTGTCGCTCACGGGCCGGGTGCATGCGATCGGCAGCGTCGCCGTCGACGGCCTGCTCGAAGCGATCGCGCGCGCCGAGGCCGAACTCGACGGTCTGGTGATCTGGCATCCGGCGCCGTTCGCGGTCGGTGCCAACCTGCAGCAGGTCGCCGAAGCCTGCGCCGCAGGCCAGTTCGCCCTTCTCGACCGCATGGTGGCGAAGTTCCAAGGCGTCTCGATGGCGATCCGCCATGCCCAGGTGCCGGTGGTGGCCGCGGTGCAGGGAATGGCGCTGGGCGGCGGCTGCGAGTTCGCGATGCACGCCGCGCACCGCGTGTTCGCGCTCGAGAGCTATGTCGGTCTGGTCGAGGCCGGAGTCGGGCTGATTCCGGCCGGTGGCGGTTGCAAGGCCTTCGCCGTGCAGGCGCATGCGCTGGCGCAGCGTGCGGCCGGCGGCGATGTCTTCCCCTACATCCAGAACGCCTTCCACACCATCGCCCTGGCCACCGTGGCGAAGAGCGCGCGCGAAGCGGTCGAACTCGGCTTCGGCACCCCCGCCGACGACATCCTGTTCCACCCCGCCGAGTTGCTGTACACCGCGATCCGGCGCGCGCGCGCGCTGGCGGAGTCGGCCTGGCATCCGCCGCTGCCGAACCCGGCGGTGACCGTGGCCGGGCGCAACGGCATCGCCACCTGCGAGCTGATGCTGGTGAACATGGCCGAGGGCGGTTTCATCTCCGCACACGACTACCGCGTCGCCAAGGCCGCGGCCACCGCGCTGTGCGGTGGCGAGGTCGAGTCGGGGGCGGCGGTGAGCGAGCAGTGGATCCTCGACGTCGAGCGTGCCCAGTTCGTCGCCCTGCTGCAGACCGAACAGACCCGGCAGCGCATCGCCCACATGCTGGAAACCGGCAAACCGCTGCGCAACTGAGCGAGGAACGAGCCATGAGCAAGCAGATTCAGGACGCCTACATCGTCGCCGCGCTGCGCACTCCGGTGGCGCGGCGTAACGGCGCCTTCCGCCACGTCCGCCCGGACGACCTGCTGGCGCAGGTGCTGGCAGCGGTGGCGGCCGCGGTGCCCGCGCTCGACGCCGGCGAGATCGGCGACGTGATCACCGGCTGCGCGATGCCCGAAGCCGAGCAGGGCATGAACGTGGCGCGCATCGGGCTGTTGCTCGCCGGCCTGCCCGAGCGCGTGCCCGGCGTCACGATCAACCGCTTCTGCGCCTCCGGCCTGCAGGCGGTGGCCGATGCCGCCGCCCGCATCCGCCTCGGCGAGGCCGACGTGATGATCGCCGCCGGCACCGAGAGCATGAGCGCGATGCCGCAGATCATGGGCAACAAGGTCAGCCTCAACCCGGCGATCTTCGCCCGTGCCGAGAACGTCGGCATCGCCTACGGCATGGGCCTGACCGCGGAGAAAGTGGCGGCGCAGTGGCAGGTGAGCCGCGCCGACCAGGACGCCTTCGCCCTCGAGTCGCACCGCCGTGCCTGCGCCGCGATTGCCGGCGGGCGCTTCGCCGACGAGATCCGGCCCTACACGGTGCGCGCCCACGTGCCGGGCGAGGACGGCGCGGTGCGGGTGATCGAGCGCGTCGTCGAGCACGATGAAGGACCGCGCGCGGACGCCTCGCTCGAGCGCCTGGCAACGCTCAAGCCGGTGTTCGCCGCGCGCGGCTCGGTGACTGCGGGCAACAGCTCGCAGATGTCGGACGGTGCGGCCGCGGTGCTGCTGATGAGCGAGGCGGCGCTGAAGCGCTACCAGGTGGCGCCGGTCGCCCGTTTCGCCGGCTATGCGGTGGCCGGCGTGGCGCCGCAGCTGATGGGGATCGGCCCGGTCGAGGCCATTCCGCGCGCCCTCGCGCGCGCCGGGGTGGGGCTCGGCGAGATCGGCTGGATCGAGCTCAACGAGGCGTTCGCCGCCCAGGCGCTGGCGGTGATGCGCGAACTCGGGCTCGATCCGGAAAAGGTCAATCCGCTCGGCGGCGCGATCGCGCTGGGCCATCCGCTCGGCGCCACCGGGGCGATCCGCAGCGCGACCCTGATCGCGGCGATGCGGCGCGATCCCGCCCTGCGCTACGGCATGATCAGCATGTGCATCGGCACCGGGATGGGCGCGGCAGGGGTGTTCGAGCGTGTTTGAGCGCGCCGTCCGGATGGGCGCCGCGGCGTGCTCGGGGCGCGTGGCGCTGGACCCCGGGCCGCCGGACGGCCGTCCGGGCCGTCATCGGGCCGGAAACGCAATCCACGTAAACGCCAGCCACAAGTAGAGGTGATCGTTCGGTAACAATCTTTTATAATCCGCCCGTTTGTCGACGCGAGGCCTGTCCCCCCGTCCGGTAGCCCAAGGCTGCCAAGGGGGGAAAAGGCCTCGTTCATTCTCACGAGTCTTTGGGCGAGAAGCGCATGATCAGAATCAAACGCGGCCTGGACCTGCCCATCACCGGTGCGCCGGCGCAGCGCATCGAGGCCGGGCGCGCCGTGCGCAGCGTGGCCGTCATCGGCTTCGACCATCACGGCATGAAGCCGACGATGGCGGTGCAGGTCGGTGACCGGGTCAAGCTCGGGCAGGTCCTTTTTTCCGACAAGAAAACGCCCGGCGTGCTGTATACCGCGCCCGGGGCCGGTACGGTCAGCGCGATCCATCGCGGCGAGCAGCGTGTGCTGCAATCGGTGGTGATCGACCTCGACGGCGAGAACGCCGCCGACAGCGCGGTCGAGTTCGCACGCTACGGCGATGCCGAACTCGGTGCCCTGTCCGATGCACAGGTACGCGACAACCTGATCCGCTCCGGATTGTGGACGGCGCTGCGCACGCGCCCCTTCAGCAAGGTGCCGGCGGTCGACGCGAAGCCGAGTTCGATCTTCGTCACCGCCATCGACACCCATCCGCTGGCGGCCGATCCGGTGGTGGTGATCGCCGGGCACGAGGCTGATTTCGAGCGCGGCCTGAAAGTGCTGGCGCGCATCGCCCGCGTCGTCGTGTGCCATGCCTCCGGTGTCCGGCTGCCGGGCGCCGGGCTCGCCGATGTCGGTGCCGAGGCCTTCGCCGGGCCGCATCCCGCGGGCCTGCCCGGCACCCACATCCATTTTCTCGATCCGGTCGATGCGCACAAGAGCGTGTGGTACCTCAACTACCAGGACGTCATCGCCGTCGGCAAACTCTTCGCCACCGGCCGGCTGTGGGTCGAGCGGGTGGTCGCGCTCGGCGGGCCGATGATCGGCAAACCCCGCCTGGTGCGTGCCCGGCTGGGGGCGAACCTGGACGAGCTGACCGCCGGCGAGATCCGGGTCGGCAAGAAGGTGCGGGTGATTTCCGGGTCGGTGTTCGGCGGGCGCACTGCGCGTGGCGCCTGCGCCTATCTCGGCCGTTACCACCTGCAGGTGTCGTGCCTGGAGGAAGGCACCGAGCGCGAGATGCTGCATTACCTGCGCGCCGGGGCGAACAAGCATTCGGTGATGAACCTCTATCTCTCCAGGCTCGACCCCGCGCGCCTGTTCGACTTCACCACCAGCACCAACGGTAGCCCGCGGGCGATGGTGCCGATCGGCAACTACGAGGCGGTGATGCCGCTCGACATCCTGCCCACCCAGCTGCTGCGCTCGATCATCGTCGGCGACACCGAAATGGCGCAAAAGCTCGGCGCCCTCGAACTGGACGAGGAAGACCTCGCCCTGTGCACCTACGTTTGTGCCGGCAAGTACGAGTACGGTCCTATCCTGCGTGACAATCTCACGCGCATCGAGAAGGAGGGTTGAGCATGAGTCTGCGCTCCTGGCTCGACAGCATCGAGCATCATTTCGACAAGGGCGGCAGGTACGAGAAGTTCTACGCCCTGTTCGAAGCCATCGACACCGCCCTGTACAAGCCGGCCAGCGTTACCCGCAGCACCGCGCACGTGCGCGACGGCCTCGACCTCAAGCGGATGATGATCACGGTCTGGCTATGCACCTTCCCGGCGATGTTGTTCGGGATGTGGAACGCCGGCTACCAGGCCAACACCATCCTCGCCGCCGGTGCCGAGCTGGCGGCCGCGCAGGAGGGCTGGCGCTTCGGCCTCATCGGTGCGCTGGCCGGGTTCGACCCCGGCAGCCTGTGGGACAACTTCGTCCATGGCGCGGCCTACTTCCTGCCGATCTATCTGGTCACCTTCATCGTCGGCGGCTTCTGGGAAGTGCTGTTCGCCGCCGTGCGTCGCCACGAAGTCAACGAGGGCTTCTTCGTCACTTCGATCCTGTTCGCGCTCACCTGCCCGCCGTCGATCCCGCTGTGGCAGGTGGCGCTGGGGATCAGCTTCGGCGTCGTGATCGGCAAGGAAGTGTTCGGCGGCACCGGCAAGAACTTCCTCAACCCGGCGCTGACCGGGCGTGCCTTCCTGTTCTTCGCCTATCCGGCGCAGATGTCGGGCGACGGCGTGTGGACCACGGTGGACGGCTACACCGGGGCCACTGCGCTGTCGCAGGCCGCGGCCGGCGGCATCGACCAGGTGGTGGCGAGCGGCCTCACCTGGACCGACGCCTTCCTCGGCTTCATGCCCGGCTCGATCGGCGAGACCAGCACCCTGGCGCTGCTGATCGGCGGCGGCGTGCTGCTGCTGATGAAGATCGCCTCGTGGCGGATCGTCGCCGGGGTCATGCTCGGCATGATCGCGATGAGCCTCGTCTTCAATTCCGTCGGCTCGGACACCAACCCGATGTTCTCGATGCCCTGGCACTGGCACCTGGTCGTCGGTGGCTTCGCCCTGGGGATGATGTTCATGGCCACCGACCCGGTGTCGGCGTCGATGACCGACACCGGAAAGTGGATCTTCGGCGCCCTGATCGGCGTCATGGTAGTGCTGATCCGGGTGGTGAACCCGGCCTTCCCCGAAGGGATGATGCTGGCGATCCTGTTCGCCAACCTGTGTGCGCCGCTGATCGACCATTTCGTGGTCGCGGCCAACATCAAGCGGAGGCTCGCGCGCAATGTCCAGTAAGAAGGAATCGACCGTCCGCACGCTGCTGGTGGCGCTCGCGGTCAGCCTAGTCAGTTCGGTCTTCGTCGCCGGCGCGGCGGTGTCGCTGAAGCCGGTGCAGATCGAGAACCGCCAGCTCGACAAGCAGCGCAGCATCCTCGCCATCGCCGGGCTGGGCGAGGCGGAGATGTCGGCGCGCGAGGTGAAGGCGCTGTTCGCCGAACGCATCAGCGCGAAAGTGGTGGATCTGGAAAGCGGCGAATACACCGAGGCCTACGATCCGGCGGTGTTCGACCCGCTCAAGGCGGCCAAGGACCCGAAGCTGTCGACCGCCCTGGCGGGCGACCGGGACCCCGCGCTGATCAAGCGCCGCGAACGCTACACCACCGTGTACCTGGTGGAGCAGGACGGCGCGCTCGACACCCTGATCCTGCCGGTGCGCGGCTACGGCCTGTGGTCGACGCTGCACGGCTTCATGGCGGTGAAGGCGGACCTCAACACCGTGGTCGGCTTCGGCTTCTACCAGCACGCCGAAACGCCGGGTCTGGGGGGCGAAGTCGACAACCCGAAGTGGAAGGCGCTGTGGCCGGGCAAGACCCTGTTCGACGAGGCCGGCAAGCCGGTGATCCGCATCGTCAAGGGCGGCGTCGATCCGGCGAGCGCGGATGCCGGCCACCAGGTCGATGCGCTGGCCGGCGCCACGCTGACCAGCAACGGCGTCGATCGTCTGCTTCAATTCTGGCTCGGCGAGCAGGGCTTCGGCCCCTACCTCGCCCAACTTCGTACCCGGAGGGGCTGACCATGTCGAAAACAACGGTGAAGGAAGTTCTCCTCAATCCGGTCCTCAACAACAACCCGATCGCGCTGCAGATCCTGGGCATCTGCTCGGCGCTGGCGGTCACCTCCAACCTCAAGACGGCGGTGGTGATGTCGATCGCGCTGACTCTGGTGACCGCATTCTCGAGCATGTTCATCTCGATGATCCGCAGCCAGATCCCGAGCTCGATCCGCATGATCGTGCAGATGGTGATCATCGCCTCGCTCGTGATCGTGGTGGACCAGTTGCTGCGCGCGTACGCCTTCAGCCTGTCCAAGCAGCTGTCGGTGTTCGTCGGCCTGATCATCACCAACTGCATCGTGATGGGCCGCGCCGAAGCCTTCGCGATGCAGAACCCGCCGCTGCTGTCCTTTTTCGACGGCATCGGCAACGGCCTCGGTTACAGCGCGATGCTGCTCACCCTCGGCGTGATCCGCGAGCTGTTCGGTGCGGGCAAGCTGTTCGGCGTCGAGATCATCGCGCTCGCCAAGGACGGCGGCTGGTACGTACCCAACGGCCTGCTGCTGCTGCCGCCGTCGGCGTTCTTCCTGATCGGCCTGATCATCTGGGCGCTGCGCACCTGGAAGAAGGAGCAGGTCGAGAAGCCCGCGTTCCGGATGGCGCCGCAGGTGATCACCAAGGAGGCTTACTGAGATGGAGCATTACATCAGCCTCTTCGTGCGCTCGGTGTTCATCGAGAACATGGCGCTCGCCTTCTTCCTCGGCATGTGCTCGTTCATCGCCATCTCGAAGAAGGTCGAGACCGCGATCGGTCTGGGCGTGGCGGTCATCGTCGTGCAGGCCATCACCGTGCCGGCCAACAACCTGATGTACAACTGGCTGCTGCGCGAGGGTGCGCTGGGCTGGGCGGGACTGCCCGACGTGGACCTGTCCTACCTCGGCCTGCTCACCTACATCGGGGTGATCGCGGCGATCGTGCAGATCCTCGAGATGCTGCTCGACAAGTACGTGCCCAGTCTGTACAACGCGCTCGGCATTTTCCTGCCGCTGATCACGGTGAACTGCGTGATTATGGCCGGCTCGCTGTTCATGGTCGAGCGCGACTACACGCTGGCCGAAAGCACGGTGTACGGCATCGGCTCGGGCGCCTCGTGGGCGCTGGCGATCGCGCTCCTTGCCGGCATCCGCGAAAAGCTCAAATACAGCGACGTGCCCGCGGGGCTGCAAGGCCTGGGGATCACCTTCATCACCATCGGACTGATGTCGCTGGGCTTCATGTCCTTCTCCGGCGTGCAGCTGTAAAGGGGGCTGGGACATGGATACTCAGGAAATCGTTCTCGCCATCGGCATGTTCACGGTGATCGTGCTCGGGCTTTCGGCGTTCATCCTCGTCGCGCGCTCCAGGCTCGTTTCGAGCGGTGACGTCACGATCACCATCAATGGCGAACACTCGCTCACCGTGCCTGCGGGCGGCAAGCTGCTCCAGACGCTCGCCGGCAGCGGCCTGTTCCTGCCTTCGGCGTGCGGCGGCGGCGGCACCTGCGCCCAGTGCAAGTGCATCGTCAGGGAAGGGGGCGGTTCGATGCTGCCCACCGAGGAATCGCACTTCACCAAGCGCGACGCCAAGGAAGGCTGGCGCCTGTCGTGCCAGACTCCGGTCAAGCAGGACATGCAGATCCAGGTCCCGGAAGAAGTCTTCGGGGTCAAGAAGTGGGAATGCACGGTCGAATCGAACCCCAACGTCGCCACCTTCATCAAGGAACTGACCCTGCGCCTGCCGGAAGGCGAGAGCGTCGATTTCCGTGCCGGCGGCTATGTCCAGCTCGAGTGCCCGCCGCACGTGGTCAAGTACGAGGACTTCGACATCGAGGACCGCTTCCGCGGCGACTGGGACAAGTTCAACCTCTGGCGCTTCGTCTCCAAGGTCGATGAAACCGTGATCCGCGCCTACTCGATGGCGAACTACCCGGACGAGAAGGGCGTGGTCAAGTTCAACATCCGCGTCGCCTCCCCGCCGCCGGGGCGCGACGACATTCCGCCGGGGAAGATGTCGTCCTGGGTGTTCGGCCTCAAGCCGGGCGACAAGGTCACCGTGTATGGCCCGTTCGGCGAGTTCTTCGCCCGCGACACCGACCACGAGATGGTGTTCATCGGCGGCGGCGCAGGCATGGCGCCGATGCGCTCGCACATCTTCGACCAGCTGAAGCGCCTGCACAGCACGCGCAAGATCACTTTCTGGTACGGCGCGCGCTCGATGCGCGAGGCCTTCTACGTGGACGAGTTCGACAGGCTGGCCGCGGAGAACCCCAACTTCACCTGGCATCTGGCGCTGTCCGATCCGCTGCCCGAAGACAACTGGACCGGCTACACCGGCTTCATCCACAACGTGCTCTACGAGCACTACCTCAAGGACCACCCGGCGCCCGAGGATTGCGAGTTCTACATGTGCGGCCCACCGATGATGAACGCCGCGGTGATCAAGATGCTGCTCGATCTCGGCGTCGAGCGCGAGAACATCATGCTCGACGACTTCGGCGGCTGAGTCCCGCGCCACGGGGCACGGCCGCCGGCGGTGTCCGCCGGTCACGCGCGCCGGGCGCGTCGGCCTCGCATCTCCGGCGCCTTTGTTACTGTGCCCGTGCCCGCCGTGCCGAACGCGGGCACGGGCATTTTCATTCGAGGATCTTCATGGCTGGAACCGTACTGCTCGACGTCCGCGACGATGTCGCCACCCTCACCCTGAACCGCCCCACGGCGCTCAACGCGCTGTCGGTGGAAATGATGCAGGACCTCGGCGCCGCCGTGCGCGAACTGGCCGCGCGCCATGATTACGGCGTGGTGGTGATCGCCGGCGCGGGCGAGCACTTCATGGCCGGCGGCGACCTGAAGGATTTCGCCCGCCACTTCAGCCTGTCGAAAGAAAGCCGTCAGGCGGTGTTCCGCGCGCTGATCGAGCAGCACATCAATCCGGTGATCGACGCCCTGCAGCGTCTGGATCAGCCGGTGATCGCCCGCGTGCGCGGGGCCTGTGCCGGTTTCGGCCTGTCGCTGATGGCCGGCTGCGATTTCGCCGTGGCCGCGGATAATGCCTTGTTTACCACCGCCTATGTCGGCATCGGCCTGCCCGGCGATGGTGGCGCGTCCTACTTCCTGCCGCGCATCGTCGGCCGCCGCCGTGCCGCCGAGCTGCTGCTGCTGGGCGAGCGCTTCGACGCCGCCGAAGCGCTCCGCCTCGGGCTGCTCAACCGGGTCGCCGCACCGGCTGCGCTCGATGACGAAGTCGCGCGCCTGGCCGCCCGCCTGCTGGCCGGGCCGCGCCGCACCCAGGCCGAGATCAAGCGTCTGCTGCTCGATTCGCACGACGCCTCGCTGCAGGCCCAGCTGCAGAGCGAGGCCGAAGCGTTCGGCCGCTGTTCCGCGGATGCGGATTTCGTCGAAGGCGTCAGCGCCTTCCTCGACAAGCGCAAGCCGCAGTTCAAGGCCGGCTGAAGGCGGCCGGGCCGGGTCGGGTCGGGCGTCTCTCCCACCGCCCGTTGCCGTGGCGATGCGCACGAGTGCGCGGGGGATTGCCGGCGTGCACGGAGGAGGGCCGGTTACAATGCCCGCTTTCTCATCCCCGAGGTTCATGCCATGGCCCGAAGCATCGTCTCCACCCCCGCCGCCCCCGCCGCGATCGGTCCTTATTCCCAGGCCGTGAAGGCCGGCAACCAGGTTTTCCTGTCCGGCCAGATCGGCCTCGATCCGGCGACGATGCAGCTGGTCGAAGGCGTCGAGGCTCAGGCCGTGCGCGTCTTCGACAACCTGAAGGCGGTGGCCGAGGCGGCCGGCGGTTCGTTCGCGGACGTCGTCAAGATCACCATCTACCTCACCGACCTGGACAATTTCGGCACCGTCAATGAAGTCATGACACGCTATTTCGCCGAGCCCTACCCGGCGCGCGCCACCGTCGGCGTGCGCGAACTGCCGCGCGGCGCGCTGGTCGAGGCCGACCTGGTGCTGGTGCTCGACTGAGGACAGGCGGGCAGCAGGGCGCCGGGCGTGGCCGGACCGGAGCAGGGCTGGAGCGGAGTCGGTGGCGCGCTTGCCGCGCGGCTGGCGAAGCTCGACCTGCACCGCCCGCGCGATCTGCTGCTCCACCTGCCCCTGCGCTACGAGGATGAGACCCGGCTGACGCCGATCGCCGCGCTGCGCCCCGGTTTCCCGGCCCAGATCGAGGGCGAGGTCGCGTCCTGTGAAGTCGTGCTGCAGCCGCGCCGCCAGCTCGTCGCCCGCGTGCGCGACGCCAGCGGCATGCTCGCCGCACGTTGGCTGCATTTCTACCCCTCGCACCAGAAGCAGCTTGCCGTCGGCCGCCGCGTGCGCCTGTTCGGCGAAGTGCGCGGCGGTTTCTTCGGTGACGAGATGGTGCATCCGCGGGTGCGCGCGGTGGCCGCGGACGAGGGCCTGCCCGAGGCGCTGACGCCGGTGTACCCGACCACCGCCGGGGTCGGCCAGGCGACCTTGCGCAAGCTGGTGGAGCGCGCCCTGCACAGCGAAGCGGTGGACGAGCTGCTGCCGCCATCCTGGCGCGCGCGCCTCGATCTGCCCGGCTTCGCCGCCGCGCTACGCGACCTTCATCATCCGCCGCCCGATGCCGACCCGGTGGCCCTCGAGCGGCGCGAGCACCCGGCCTGGCGGCGGATCAAGTTCGAGGAGCTGCTGGTCCAGCAGCTGTCGCTGCGCCGTGCCTATCTGGCGCGCCGCGCGCGCGCGGCGCCGCCCTTGCCGCGATGCGGCACGCTGGGCGCCGCGCTGCTCGCGGCGCTGCCGTTCCGCCTCACCGCGGCGCAGGCGCGTGCCGTGGCCGAGGTCGCTGCCGACCTCGCCGCGCCGCACCCGATGCAGCGTCTGCTGCAGGGCGACGTCGGCAGCGGCAAGACTCTGGTCGCCGCCCTGGCGATGCTGCAGGCGGCGGAAAACGGCTGGCAGGCGGCGATGATGGCGCCCACCGAGATTCTTGCCGAGCAGCACTGGAAGAAGCTCGCCGCCTGGCTGGCGCCGCTCGGGCTGGAGGTGGCCTGGCTGTCGGGCAGCCGCAGAAAGCGCGAGCGCGAGGCCGAACTCGCGCGCCTGGCGCGCGGCGAAGTGCTGCTCGCGGTCGGCACTCACGCGCTGATCGAAGATCCGGTGATCCTGCCGCGGCTGGCGCTCGCCGTCGTCGATGAACAGCACCGCTTCGGCGTGCGCCAGCGCCTGGCGTTGCGCGAGAAGGGGGGCTGCGGCGCGGACCCGGCGCTGCGCCCGCACCTGCTGATGATGTCGGCGACGCCGATCCCGCGCACCCTGGCGATGACCCATTACGCCGACCTCGACGTCTCGGTGCTCGACGAGCTGCCGCCCGGGCGCACTCCGATCCGTACCCGGCTGGTGTCCGAGGCGCGCCGCGACGAAGTCGTCGCCCGTCTGCGCGCGGCGTGCGCGGGCGGGCGCCAGGCCTACTGGGTATGCCCGCTGATCGAGGAATCCGAAGCCCTCCAGCTGCAGACCGCGCAGGAGACTTTCGACGCCCTCGCCGCGGCGCTGCCCGAGCTGCGCGTCGGCCTCGTTCATGGGCGGCTGAAGGCCGATCAGAAGTCCGCGACCATGGCCGCGTTCGCCGCCGGCGCGGTGGACGTCCTCGTCGCCACCACCGTGATCGAAGTCGGCGTCGATGTGCCCAACGCCAGCCTGATGGTGATCGAGCACGCCGAACGCTTCGGCCTCGCCCAGCTCCACCAGCTGCGTGGCCGGGTGGGGCGCGGCGCGGCCGAATCGGAGTGCATCCTGATCTTCGCCCGGCCGCTATCGGAAGCCGGCCGCGCGCGGCTGAAAGTGATCTACGAGCACACCGACGGTTTTGTCATTGCGCGGGAGGACCTGCGCATCCGTGGTCCGGGCGAGTTCGTTGGCGCGCGCCAGAGCGGGGTGCCGTTGCTGCGCTACGCTGACCTCGAAGCCGACGCCGCGCTGATCGAACCCGCGCGCGAGCTGGCCGAGGACCTCCTGAGCCATGAGCCTGCCCTCGCCCAGGCGCTGATGAGCCGCTGGCTGGGCGGGCGCGAGGCCTTGCTGCGCGCCTGAATGAGGGGCCGACATTGGCCTGGTCGCCGTTCATCAATCAGCGGTGTGGCGTCAGTGTGCCTGGAGCCAGTCCGCGAACTCGGCAACGGTCAGAATGAGAACGTGAAACTGGTTTCGGACTGCCTGAAGATCACCGTCGCCACTGACCAGCGCATCGGCACGGCCGACCGCAGCAAGCGCCAGAAAGATGGTGTCGTCCGCGTCGCGGATGTCGGGCAGGCCCTCCGGCGTGCTGTCGATCCTGACGGTCTCGACGTAAGGCAGAAATTCGGCCAGCAGCGTTTCCCGTTCGTCGCGAGTCAGCTTGAATTTGGGGTAGGAGAGGACGCGCAGTAGTTCGCTGACCGTGTCGCGACTTGCCAGGGCGACGAAGCGCTTCGACTGCCAGGCCTCCCGCAGCCAGGCGAACCTGCCTCGCGAGAAGATCAAGGCCGAGACCAGGCAGTTGGTGTCGAGGACGACGCGCGGGACGTTCATGCGCGCTTTCTCGCCCAGGCGATGGCTTCGCCGACATCGTCCTGCGTGATGCCCAACTCTTCCAGTTTGGCGCGTACCGCATCCGCCTGCTGCAAACGAACCGGGGTCAGCACGATTTTGCCGTCCTCAACGGTGACATCGTAGTAGTCGGCCTCGCCGACGGTCTGGACGATGGCCTTGGGCAGGGTGACCTGGTTCTTGCTCGTGCGCTTGGCCAACATGACAGTCTCCGGAAGTAATGAAGTAAGGATTTCAATTTTAGCTCGTCTTCGAGCCAATGCAGCCACGAGATATCCAGCGCCCTTTCAACCCGTCCCGGGGTCAGGCAGGTTTCTGTCGACGGCTCGGCCGGATTGCCATGCGGCCTTGCGGGCGCGGTATCATCGGCCGGTTTTTCCCGGGAGCCGGATCGATGACGCTGACCGACAAATTACCCCTCTACGCCCGCCTGATGCGGATCGACAAACCGATCGGCACCCTGCTGCTGCTGTGGCCGACGCTGTGGGCGCTGTGGTTCGCCGCCGGCGGCTGGCCGCCGCTGCATATCCTGGTGATCTTCGTGGCCGGCACTTTCCTGATGCGCTCGGCCGGCTGCGTGGTCAACGACTACGCCGACCGCGGCTTCGACGGCCACGTCGAGCGCACCAGGAACCGCCCGCTGGCGACCGGCGCGGTGAGCGTGACGGAAGCTCTGCTGCTGGCGAGCGTGCTCGCGGCGGTCGCCTTCGTGCTGATCCTGCCGCTCAACCCGCTCGTGCGCTGGCTGTCGCTGCCGGCGCTGTTCCTTGCCGTGAGCTACCCGTTCACCAAGCGCTTCTTCGCCATCCCCCAGGCCTATCTGGGCATCGCCTTCGGCTTCGGCATCCCGATGGGGTTCGCTGCGGTACTCGGCGAAGTGCCGCCGCTGGCCTGGCTGATGCTGCTCGCCAACATCCTGTGGGCGATCGCCTACGACACCGAATACGCGATGGTCGACCGCCCCGACGACCTCCGCATCGGCATCAAGACCTCGGCGATCACGTTCGGCCGCTTCGACGTCGCCGCGGTGATGGGCTGCTACGCGGCGGCCTTCGCCCTGCTCGCCCTGGCCGGCGCGCTCGCCGGCAGCGGCCTGCCCTTCTACCTCGGACTGCTCGCCGCCTGCGGCCTCGCGCTCTACCACTACACCTTGATCCGCGGCCGCGAGCGCGCTCCCTGCTTCAAGGCCTTCCTCCACAACAACTGGGTCGGCGGGGCGATCTTCGCCGGCATCTTCATCGACGACCTGCTGCGCCGGCTGCATTGAGCGGGGGCCGCTGCGCAGCCCCGGACGGGCTCGACTCCGCCAGGCTGCCTGCCCGGAATATCCTTACCGCGCCTACAGCGCCACCACCCGAACCTTCACCCACAGGCCGACGCTGCCGGGAAAACAGGGCAGGCCTTTTGGGTACTTTGCGAGATGTCTCCAGACTGATTGCCAAGGTGCAGGCAGTGCAGTAGGGTAAGGAAGTAATGCGATCCTTGAGGGGGAGTTATGCTTGCCGTTGGCAAAATTACCGCCAAAGGCCAGACCACCATTCCGCGGGACGTGCGTGCCGCCCTGCATGTCGCGCCAGGCGACCTTATCGCCTGGGAGGTCAGCGCGGACGGCACGGCGACCGTACGCCGCGTGCAACCGCTCGATATCGAATACCTGCGCGCGGTCGAAGGCACGCTGTCGGAATGGTCGGGAAAAGCCGATGAGGAAGCCTACCGTGAGCTTTGATCGCTTCACCGTGGTGCGCGTACCGTTTCCCTTCACCGACCGTAATGCCACCAAGAACCGCCCGGCGCTGGTGCTTTCCGCTGCTGACAGTTTCAATACGCCCACCGGCCATTCCGTGATGGCGATGATCACCTCAGCCGATAACGTCCCATGGCCGCTCGACTGCCAGATCGCCGACTTGAAGAGTGCCGGCCTGCCGGCACCATCCGTTGTGCGCTTCAAATTGTTCACGCTGGATCATCGACTGGTGCGAGGCGAGTTGGGAGTTCTCGCCATCGGTGACACTCAGTCAGTTGCTGACAGACTCGAACAACTATTCTCGTAAACATTCGGCTCTGGGCGATTCGCGCATCATTTGCGATATTCAGGATCAACGTATCGTCGTGCGCGTCATGCGGGTAGGCGCCGGTGCCCGCCAACCGGAAGTCTGCCAGTCACGCCAAGTCGGTGACTGCCCCGATGACGGACAGCCCGCGCCGGCGGCGCATGGCGATTGCGTCGAACTACGTTTGATCAATTCGACCAGGGGTTGAATATCTGGACGGGCAGGCCGAAGAAGCCTTTGACGTTGCGGGTGACCAATACCAAGTCGTGTTCCAGCGCGGTGGCCGCGAGCAGACTGTCGATGGCCGGTAGTGGCCGCCCCGCTGCAGCGATCAACCGGCCCCAGCGGTCGGCGACTGCCCCATCGATACTGAGAATGCGCCCGGTAAAGAAAGCCGGTAGATCAGTTTTCAGCCAGTCGGTCAACGACTGTCGGCGTATCTCGTCATCCACTCCCTCGATGCCCTTGCGAATTTCCCCAAGCGTCAGCACCGATAGGTGCAGTGTGGTCGGTGGTCGTTGCGAGAACCAGTCGACCACGCCGGGGTCGGGCGACTTGCGCCGCAGTTCGGACAGGACGTTGGTGTCGATCAAGTAGCTCAAAACGTGACCTCGCGCGTCAAGCTCTGGTCGCGCCCGAAGGTGATGTCATCGGCGCCATACAGGGGTGAGCGGCGCATGAAGTCCACCAGCGAATCCTGCGCCTGCGACAGGCGGTCAAAGGTCTCACGCGAGATCACGACGGCCACCGACTTGCCGTGCAGGGTGATGTCTTGGGGTTGCGTCTGGGCACGCTTGACCAACTCCGACATCCGGGCCTTGGCTTCCTGCATTTGCCATGTGTGCATTGCCTCACTCCTTAATCTGACTATACAGGTCAGAGTTTAGCGGCGCCCTCGTTTCCTTTCAAGTTTCCTGTTCTGGAAGGCCTTGCCATGACCCTCGAACAACTCAAGGCTCAGCGGGAAGCCCTGCAGGCCGCTCGCTTCAATGGCGTGCTCATCGTGAAAGCTGGCGACAAGTGGGGCGCCTCATCCTGGGTTGACCAACGGACTATGCCCGGCAACCCTTCGCCGCGTGGCCGGTCAACGAGGAGCGGGCAGGTGCCCGTACCCCAGGAGAGCCACAATGAAAATCCGCTATCCGCTGCTGGCCGCGCTGGCCGTTCTGTCTTCATCGGCGGCGTTCGCCTTCCACTGCCCTGCCGACATGAAGAAGATCGACGAAGCGCTGTCGATGAAGCCGGCGCTCAGCGCCGAACAGCTCACCGAAGTGCAGAAGTTGCGCGCCGAGGGTGAAATGCTCCACCAGGCCGGCAAACACCAGGAGTCCGTCGATACGCTGGCCAAGGCGATGAAGATGCTCGGCATCTGAGCGCAGAGCGCCTCCCGCCTGCGCCGCCGCTGGGCGATCGGCCAGCTTGCGCGGGGAGGGCGGGAGCGTTTGCCGGGCGCGGCGCAGCGATGCGCTCCCGGGCGGTGATCCGGCTTATCATTCAGCCCGCACCCAACCCGGACCCTTTCCCCATGCATTTCATGAGCGCTCTTCGCGCCGCGTGGCAGCAGCGCGACAGCTTGCTGTGCGTCGGCCTCGACCCCGATCCGGCCCGCTTTCCCGCCCACCTGCAGGGGCGCCCGGACGCCGTCTTCGAGTTCTGCAAGGCCATCGTCGATGCCACCGCCGATCTGGTCTGCTGCTTCAAGCCGCAGATCGCCTATTTCGCCGCGCAGCGCGCCGAGGACCAACTCGAAGCCCTGATCGCCCACATCCACGTCCGCCATCCGGGCACTCCGGTGGTGCTCGACGCCAAGCGTGGCGACATCGGCAGCACCGCCGGGCAGTATGCGGTGGAGGCGTTCGAGCGCTACCGGGCGGACGCGATCACGGTCAATCCCTACATGGGGCGCGATTCGGTCGAGCCCTACCTGGCTTACGCCGACAAGGGGGTGATCCTGTTGTGCCGCACCTCCAACCCCGGCGGCTCCGACCTGCAGTTTCTCGAAGTCGGCAGGCCCGGCGGCGGGGTGGAAAAACTCTACGAGCGCGTCGCCCGCCTGGTCGCCGAGGACTGGAACGCGAGCGGCAACTGCGCTCTCGTCGTCGGCGCCACCTTCCCCGACGAGATCGCCCGCGTGCGCGCGCTCACCGGCGAGATGCCGCTGCTCGTGCCGGGCATCGGCGCCCAGGGCGGCGACATCGCCGCGACCGTGGCCGCCGGGCGCAGCGCCGACGGCACCGGGCTGATGATCAACTCCTCGCGTGCGATCCTGTACGCCGGAGCGGACGAGGACTTCGCTGCCGCCGCCCGTCGCGCCGCGCTCGACACCCGCGACGCGATCAACGCCTACCGCTGAGCCCGCGCCGGCGCGCTGCGGGCCGCCGCGCCGCCGCCCGCGTCCTTTCTCACCTTTTCCGCCCCGCCCGAGACCCCGCATGAAATACGACGATCTGCGCGACTTCCTCACCCAGCTCGAAGCCCGTGGCGAACTCAAGCGCATCAGCGCGCCGGTCGACACCCACCTCGAGATGACCGAGATCGCCGACCGCGTGCTGCGCGCCGGCGGCCCGGCGCTGCTGTTCGAGCAGCCGCTGACGCAGGGCGTGGCCCAGGCCATTCCCGTGCTCGCCAACCTGTTCGGCACTCCGCAGCGGGTGGCGATGGGGATGGGCGAGGAGGTCGACGGCGCCACCGGCGACTGGCGCACGCCGCTGCGTGAAGTCGGCAAGCTGCTGTCCTTTCTCAAGGAGCCCGAGCCGCCGAAGGGGCTGAAGGACGCCTGGGAGAAGTGGCCGGTGTTGAAGCAGGTGCTCAACATGACGCCGTCGGTGCTGCGCTCCGCCCCCTGCCAGCAGGTGGTGTGGGAAGGCGACGAGGTCGATCTGGCGAGGCTGCCGATCCAGCACTGCTGGCCGGGCGATGCGGCGCCGCTGATCACCTGGGGGCTGGTGGTGACGCGCGGGCCGCACAAGAAGCGCCAGAACCTGGGTATCTACCGCCAGCAGGTGATCGGCCGCGAGCGGGTGATCATGCGCTGGCTGGCGCATCGCGGCGGCGCGCTCGACTTCCGCGAACACCAGCTCGCCCACCCGGGCGAGCCCTTCCCGGTGGCGGTGGTGCTCGGTTGCGACCCGGCGACCCTCCTCGGCGCGGTGACGCCGGTGCCGGACACGATCTCCGAGTACCAGTTCGCTGGCCTGCTGCGCGGGGCGAAGACCGAGCTGGTGCGCTGCCTCGGCTCCGAGCTGCAGGTGCCGGCCTCGAGCGAAATCGTCCTCGAAGGCGTGATCCACGCCGATGACATCGCGCCCGAAGGCCCCTACGGCGACCATACCGGCTACTACAACGAGGTCTCGGAGTTCCCGGTGTTCACGATCGAGCGCATCACCATGCGGCGCGACCCGATCTACCACAGCACGTATACCGGCAAGCCGCCCGACGAGCCGGCGATGCTCGGCCTGGCCTTGAACGAGGTCTTCGTGCCGCTGCTGCAGAAGCAGTTTCCCGAGATCGTCGACTTCTACCTGCCGCCCGAAGGCTGCTCCTACCGCCTCGCCGTGGTCAGCATCCGCAAGCAGTACCCGGGCCATGCCAAACGCGTGATGTTCGGGATCTGGAGCTTCCTGCGCCAGTTCATGTACACCAAGTTCATCATCGTGGTGGACGACGACGTGGACATCCGCGACTGGAAGGAAGTGATCTGGGCGCTGACCACGCGCATCGACGCCACCCGCGATACCACGCTGGTCGACAACACCCCGATCGACTACCTCGACTTCGCCAGCCCGGTCGCCGGGCTGGGGAGCAAGATGGGGCTGGATGCGACCAACAAGTGGGCGGGCGAAACGAACCGCGAATGGGGGCGTCCGATCGTCATGGACGAGGCGGTGAAGCGCCGGGTCGACGCGCGCTGGGCCGAATTCGGCTTGTGAAGTGGGTGCGCGCGAAGGCCACCCCGGGGTATCGTTGTGGCGAATGCCCCCGAGCGGGCCACAGGGTCCGGCCGGCTGCCGGCCCGGCGGATTTTCCATTCCATCCCGAGCGGAGGCTCTTCTGCCCATGAACTATCCCGAACCTTCCCCCTCGCCCCTGCAGGCCGGCCAGCCGAGCGAGAACATGGTCACCGTCGCCCATCTGGTCTATGCCCTGCATGCCTTCGCGGTGTTTTCCGGCGTTGTTGGTTCGGCGACCATCGTCGGCAGCTTCATCGCCAGCCTGCCGTCGATCGCGGCGGTGGCGCTGAACTACTGGAACCAGGCTGCGGTGCGCGGCACCTGGCTGGAGAGCCATTTCCGCTGGCAGATCCGTACGTTCTGGTTCGCCGTGCTGTGGGTCGCGCTGGCGGTGCTGATGGTGCTCACCGTGATCGGCTTTCCGTTCGCGCTGCTGGTCGTCGCCCTGCTCGGACTGTGGGTGCTGTACCGGGTGGTGCGCGGCTGGTGGGTGCTGGCCGGGCGGCGCACGCTGCCGATGGGCTGAGCGGCGGGCCGCCTACGGCGCCCCGTTGGCCCACAGCCATTCGAGCAGCGCGTCCTGGGCGGCGGCCGCGCTCGCGGCTGCGGGGTGGGCGACCATCATCACCACCGCGTGGCGGCGGCCGTGGCGGTCGAGCAGGTAGCCGGCCATCGTCCGGACGCCGTCGAGGGTGCCGGTCTTGAGGTGGGCGTGGCCGCGCGCCGGGCTGGCGGCCAGGCGTCCGCGGGCGGTGCCGTCCACGCCCGCGAGCGGCAGCGCGGCGAGGAATTCCGGCATCCACGGCCGCCGCCAGGCGGCGAGCAGGAGCTGGCCGAGACTGTCGGCGCGGATGCGCTCGATGCGCGACAGGCCGGAGCCGTTTTCGATCACCAGCCCGGTCGTGTCGATCCCGGCGGCGGCGGCCACGGCCGCCGCCGCGCGGGCACCGTCGGCGACCATGTCCGGCGCCGGCGGGCGATCCCCGGGTGTCGCCGGGGGGAGGTCGGCGCCCGCCTCGGCGCCGCCGACCGCGCTGTGCGCGCCGAGGGTGGCGAGGAGCTGGCGGGCGATGACGTTGCTCGACCACTTGTTCATCTCGCGCACGACTTCGGCCAGCGCTGGGGAGTCGTCGCCGAGCAGTTCGCGGCTGGCGGCGGGCAGCACTCCGGCGCGCACCCTGCCGTCCACCCGGCCGCCCGCTTCGGCCCACAGCCCGGCCACCAGGGCGATGCCGAAGTCGGCCGGCGGCAGCGGCGCCGCGCTCCATGTGCGGGGCCCGCAGGCGGCTGGCAGGCTGCCGCTCAGCACCAGGCGGGGGCCGGCTTCGAGGCGGGCCTGGAGATCGCCGTACCACAGCCCGCAGGGCGCGTCCGAGGTCAGGATGCGGTTGTCGATGACGACGCCGGCGAGTGGTGGTTCGGCGGCGAGCGCCACCGGCTCGTTGGCGGCGCGACCCGGGAACAGGCCGAGGAGCAAGGTGTTGTACTGCAGCAGCAGACCGTGCGGGCCGCTGTTGTAGGGGCGCAGGCCGCGGCCGTCGAAGGCGTCGGGGTCGTGCGGCGGCAGGCGCAGCGCGGAGGCGTCGAGGACGATGTCGCCGGCGATGCGCTCGATGCCGAGCGCGCGCAGCCGGCGCAGCAGCTTCCACAGGCGCTCCTGGCCGAGCATCGGGTCGGCGCCGCCGACCAGGTAGAGGTCGCCGTGCAACACGCCGTCGCGCAGCGTGCCGCTGGCGGCGATCCGGGTGCGCCAGGTGTGGGCCGGGCCGAGCCGTTCGAAGGCGGCGAAGGCGGTGACCAGCTTCATTACCGAGGCCGGGTTCATCGGCTCCCCGGCGTTGAGCGTGAGGACGGGCTGCTGCCCATCGACCGGCTGCGTCCAGACCGCGACCGCCGTGGCGGGGATGCCGGCGGCGCCGAGCGCGAGCGCTACCGGCGGCGGCAGGGCGCCGTCGGCGAGCGCCCGGTGCTGGAGGCCGGGCGCCAGACCCAGAACCAGAACCAGCGCGGCGAGCAGACGCCGCAAGGGCGTCGGCGACAAGTAGAACGGCATATGCAGATTTCCTGAACAGGAGGCGCCCCAGGGAGAGTAGAATCGCTGCCTTCGGCGCTCCGGTGAGGGCGCCATTCTAGCTGCAGCAGCGATCCACGATGCCGGCCCCGGAGGCGCGGCCAGAGGACGGAAGGAAAGCATGAGCGGATTCGGGCACTACGATCAAACGGCACAGGCGCTCGAACGGGAAATCCGCCGCCGCGGGGTCGCGATCGGACTCGACTGGAGCGACACCGCGCGCTTGCGCACGCTGGCACGTGAGGCGCTGAGCTGTACTGCGGAGTGCCGCATCGGCCTGCTGCGCCACCCGGACTATATGGAACGGCGCAAGGGCGAGCTGTTCGCGCTTTCCGAGCTGATGCTGGTCACCATGCGCCAGAGCGCGCAGATCGGGGTGCACACCCACGGCGGGCCGGCGTGGAAGGCGTTCGGGCGGGCGCTGTACGAGGAGGCGGAGAACCTGCCCGCGCGTGCCGCCGCACCCTCCCTGCCCTGAGCTCAATCCAGCGCTTTCTCCCCCGCGTAAAGCTCGGCGACGGTCTCGCGCGCGCGCACCAGGTGCGCGTTGCTGCCGTCGACGATGACTTCTGCGGCGCGCGGGCGGGTGTTGTAGTTCGAGCTCATCGTCATGCCGTAGGCGCCGGCCGAAAGGAGGGCGAGGAGGTCGCCCTCGGCCACCGCGAGGCTGCGGTCGTGGGCGAGGAAGTCGCCGCTCTCGCAGATCGGGCCGACGATCTCGTAGCGCTGCGCCGCCGTCGCGCGCGGCGCCACCGCCACCACTTCGTGCCAGGCGTCGTACAGGGCGGGGCGGGCGAGATCGTTCATCGCCGCGTCGACGATGGCGAAGTTCTTCGTCTCGCCCGGCTTCAAATATTCGATGCGGGTCAGCAGCAGGCCGGCGTTGCCGACCAGCGAGCGCCCGGGCTCGAAGCACAGCTCCTGCGTGCAGCCGTCGAAGGCCTCCAGCAGCGGGGCGAGGTAGTCGGCGACGGCGGGCGGAGCCTCGTCGCGGTAGCGGATGCCGAGGCCGCCGCCGAGGTCGACGTGGTCGAGCGCGATGCCGTCGGCGGCGAGCCGCTCGACCAGCCCGCGCACTTTGTGCGCGGCCTCGGCCATCGGTGCCGGGTCGAGCAGCTGCGAGCCGATATGGCAGGCGACGCCGGTGACGCGCAGGTTGGGCAGCGCCGCGGCGCGCCGGTAGAGGGCGTGGGCGTCGGCGAACGCGACGCCGAACTTGTTGCCCTTGAGACCGGTGGAAATGTAGGGGTGGGTCTTCGGGTCGACGTCGGGATTGACCCGCAGCGCGACCGGGGCGCGGGTGCCGAGCTCGCCGGCCACCGCGTCCAGACGCTCGAGTTCGGCGGCGGACTCGACGTTGAAGCAGCGGATGCCGGCCTGCAGGGCCTGGCGCATTTCGGCGCGGGTCTTGCCGACGCCGGAGAACACCACCTTGCCGGCTTCGCCGCCGGCCGCCAGGACGCGCGCCAGCTCACCGCCCGAGACGATGTCGAAGCCGGCGCCGAGACGGGCGAACACCGACAGGATGCCGAGGTTGGAGTTGGCCTTCACGGCATAGCAGACGAGCGCGCGGCGCCCGGCGAGGGCCTCGCGCCAGCCGGCGAAAGCGGCTTCCAGTGCGGCTTTCGAATACACATAGGTGGGCGTGCCGAAGCGCGCGGCGAGGTCGGCGAGGGCGAGGCCTTCGAGCCACAGTGCGCCGTCGTGTGCGTGCAGGGTGGGCACGGGCCAGGCGGAAGGGAGCGGGGCGGGGGAATTCATTCGATCAGGGGCTCGGGAATCAGGTCCGGCGGGATGACGGGTTTGCTATGATCGGCGCCCGGTTCCGGCTGGCCGGTGGTGGCGGGCGCGGGGAGGTAGAGCGGCCCCTTGATGCCGCAGGCCGTCAGTAGCGCGCAGGCAAGCGCAATCGCAGGAAGGTGGACTCGCATCGCCGTCGTTCGCAAAAAACCGGAATCCTAACAGAAGGAGTCAGCATGGAAGAGTCTGCATTCAATGCCCTGGCCGAGGCCGAGCTCGCCCGCATCGAGCATGCGCTGGAAGACTGCGGCGTCGACATCGACATCGAGCCCAAACCCGGCGGCGTGCTCGAGCTCGAATTCGCCAATGGCACGAAGATGATCCTCAACCGCCACACCGCGGCGCGCGAGATCTGGGTCGCGGCCAAGTCGGGGGGCTTTCACTTCCGCCCCGAAGGCGGGCGCTGGGTCAACACCCGGGACGGCGCCGAGCTGTGGGCGATGCTCGCGGCGCTGCTCGGGGCGCAGGCGGGAGAAGCAGTCGATCTGCAGCCGCCGGTCTGAACCGGCGGCGCGGCCTGCGGTCAGCGCCGGATCGGCACCGGGGCGCGCTCTTCGACCGGCGCCGGAGCCTGTGCCGGGCGCGGCAGGGAGTGCGCAGCGGCCGCCGGGGGAAGCGCCGGAATCGCTTCCTCGGGCGCTTCCATCGGAGCGTGGATGACCTGCCTGGGCTTGTCGCCGGCGAACAGCTGCTCGAGCCAGCTCGGTGCCGGCGCCGGCTCGGGCGGGGTGTATTCGGCGTAGTGGTAGTCCTGCCCGCTGTGCAGGCCGTTGTCGACCAGGACCAGGCCGTCGGGGCGGGGGCGCTGCACTTCGGGGACGCCTTCGAGGGCGCTGCCCATGTAGTCGATCCAGATCGGCAGCGCGGCGGCGCCGCCGGTCTCGCCGCGGCCGAGGTTGCGCGGCTGGCTGTGGCCGACCCAGGCGACGGCGACGAGCTCGGGGTGGTAGCCGCAGAACCAGGCATCGACGTAGTCGTTGGTGGTGCCGGTCTTGCCGGCGAGATCGCCGCGCTTGAGGCTGCGCGCCCGGGTCGCGGTGCCGTGCTGGACCGTGTCGCGCATCATCGAGTCCATCAGCCAGGCATTGCGGGCGTCGATCACCCGGGGCGCGCTGCGCCCGGCAACGGGCGGGTCGATGCGGGCGATCAGGCGGCCTTCGTTGTCGTAGATTTCCTTCACCACGTAAGGCTCGATGCGGTAGCCGCCGTTGGCGAACACCGCGTAGCCGGCGGCCATCTCCCACGGCGTCGCGGTGCCGGCGCCGAGGGCCATGGTCAGGTAGGGCGGATGGCGGGCGGCGTCGAAGCCGAAGCGGGTGATGTAGTCGCGCGCGTATTCGGGCGTGATCCGCTCCAGGAGGCGGATCGAGACCATGTTCTTGGAGCGCGTCAGGGCCTCGCGCAGCGTCATCGGGCCGGCATATTTGCCGTCGTAGTTCTTCGGCTCCCAGTCCTGGCTGCCGGTGACGCCGGCGGGGTAGTACAGCGGCTCGTCGGCAAGCACGTCGCCGGGGCCGAAATGGCGTTCGAGTGCGGCCGAGAAGATGAAGGGCTTGAAGCTCGAGCCCGGTTGGCGCAGCGCCTGGGTGACGTGGTTGAACTTGGTGCGGTCGAAATCGAAGCCGCCGACCAGGGCGCGCACCGCGCCGCTGTGCGGATCGAGCGACACCAGCGCGGCCTGCACTTCGGGCAGCTGGGTGAGTTCCCATTCGCCCTTGCCGGCGTCGCGCAGGCGCACGATCGCGCCGCGGCGGATACGCCGGCTCTGCGGCGCCTTGTCGGCCAGCATCGGCGCGGCGAAGCGCAGGCCCTTGCCCTCGATGCGGAATTCGCGCCCGCGGCGATAGACGGTGACCTCCTTCGGCGAGGCTTTCAGCACCAGGGCGGCGAGCAGGTCGCCGTGGTCGGAGGTGTCGCCGAGCAGTTCATCGAAGCGTTCGGCACTGGTTTCGTTCGCCGCCAGGTCGACGAAGGCTTCCGGGCCGCGGTAGCCGTGGCGGCGGTCGTAGTCGAGCACTCCCTTGCGCAGCGCCGCGTAGGCGGCTTCCTGGTCCTTGTGTGTGACCGTAGTGACGATGCGGATGCCGAGCTCGTAGGCCTGCTCGCCGAACTGCTCGACGGCGATCTGGCGCGCCATCTCGGCAACGTGCTCGCCGCCGGCGACGAACAGGTCCTGCTGCCGGCGTACCGCGGCGCTGTCGCGCTGCCCCTGCTTCGGCGTGGCGAAGGTCAGCGCGTGCTCGTACTGGGACGGGTCGATCAGTCCGGTCTCGAGCATGCGTCGCAGCACGTATTGCTGGCGCACCGCGGCGCGCGCCGGATTGACGACCGGGTTGAAGGCCGACGGCGCTTTCGGCAGGCCGGCGAGCATCGCCGCTTCGGGCAGGGTCAGCTCGTCCAGGCGCTTGCCGTAATAGGCGCGTGCGGCCACGGCGAAGCCGTAGGCGCGCTGGCCGAGGTAGATCTGGTTGATGTAGAGCTCGAGGATCTGGTCCTTGGACAGGTTCTGCTCGATCTTGAGGGCGAGCAGGATCTCGTACAGCTTGCGGTTGTAGGTCTTTTCGCGCGTCAGGAAGAAGTTGCGCGCGACCTGCATGGTGATCGTCGACGCCCCCTGGCTGCGGCCGCCGGAAGACAGGTTGGCGAGCGCGGCACGCACGAGCCCCATCAGGTCGATGCCCGGGTGTTCGTAGAAGCGCTCGTCTTCGGCGGCGAGGATCGCATGCTTGAGCACCGAGGGCACTTCGGCGATGCGCACCACGTCGCGCCGCTCTTCGCCGAACTCGCCGAGCAGGTGGCCGTCGGCGGTATAGACGCGCAAGGGAATGCGCGGCCGATAGTCGGTCAGGGTGTCGAGGGCGGGCAGGTTCGGCCAGGCGAACAGCGCCATCGCCGTCAGCGTGGCAAGGCCGAGAATGATCAGCGCGAACAGCGCTCCGACCGGATACAGGACCCAGCGCATGGGCAATCCAGGGGGTGTGGAACGGGCGAGCATTATAGAGGATGCATCCGGGCGCAGCTGTGAGCGGACATTATCCGCGGCGGACTTCGCTTTACACCGCCCCCGGCTTGTTGCTAGCATCCTTGGACCCGGTCAAGGTGTTGATCGTAACATGAAGAAATTAAAGGGTTTTCTTTGTGATTGACCTCCCGTTCTTCAGCTCGGCGACACGCCAGCTTGCCGGACTCGATATTTCGTCTTCATCGGTAAAGCTGGTCGAGCTGTCCGGGACCGACAAGGACGCTTACAAAGTCGAGCGTTACGTGATCGAGCCGCTGCCGCGCGACACCGTCGCCGATGGCAACATCGTCAAGCTTGAGCCGCTCGGCGAAGCGCTCAAGCGCGCGTTGCGCCGCTTCGGTCCCGGCTTACGCAATGTCGCCGTGGCGCTGCCGTCCTCGTCGGTCATCACCAAGAAGATCGTCCTCCCCGAAAGCCTGCGCGAGACCGAAATGGAGTTCGCCGTCGAGGCCGAGGCCAACCAGTACATTCCGTTCGCCCTCGACGAAGTCAATCTCGATTTTCAGGTGATCGGTCCGGCGCCCGGCGCTCCGGGAGAAGTCGAAGTGATGATTGCGGCTTCGCGCAAGGACAAGGTCGAGGACCGCGTCGCCGCGGCCCAGGCCGCCGGGCTCAGGGCCGTGATCGTCGATGTCGAGTCGCTCGCCATCGAATCCGCGCTCGAGCTCGTGTGCCGGCGGTTGCCGGGCGGCGGCGAGGACCGGGTGATCGCCCTCGTCGACGTCGGCGCGAACGTGATGAACGTCACCATGTTCCGCAACCATCAGTCGGTGTACTCGCGCGAGCAGGCTTTCGGCGGTTTCCAGCTCACCCAGGACATCGCCCGCCACTATGGCATCGGCCTGGACGAGGCCGAAGCCGGCAAGCGTGCCGGGGCGCTGCCCGAGACCTATCCGCGCGAGCTGATGCGCCCGTTCATGGACAGCCTCGCGCTCGAAGTGTCGCGCGCGCTGCAGTTCTTCTTCACGTCCACCCAGTTCAACCGCGTCGATCACGTCGTCCTCGCCGGCGGCTGCGCGGGGATGCCGGGACTGGTCGAGGTGGTGGCGGCGCGCACCCAGGTTCCCACCGAGCTCGCCAATCCGTTCGCGGGCATGACGCCGGGCGAGCGGGTGCGTCCGCGCAACCTGCTCGCCGACGCGCCTTCGCTGATGGTGGCCTGCGGCCTCGCGCTGCGGAGGTTCGACGCATGATCCGCCTCAACCTGCTGCCGCATCGCATCGAAAAGCGCCGCCAGCGCCGCCAGCAGTTCTATCTGCTGGCGGGGGCGATGGTCGTGCTCGGTGCGCTGATCGGCCTGCTCGTCCATGTCCTGTACGACCTCAGGGTCGAGCGCCAGGACGCGCGCAACGCTTTTCTCAAGGCCGAAATCGCCCGCATCGACCAGGAAATCGCCGAAATCCGCCGCCTGCGCGAGCAGATCGACGCCATGCTCGCGCGCAAGCAGGTGATCGAAGCCTTGCAGAGCACGCGCGCCGAAACCGTGCATCTGTTCAACGAACTGGCGCTGAGCCTCCCCGAGGGGGTGTATCTGAAATCGGTCAAGCAGGGCGGCCGGCGGGTCACCCTGGCCGGCTTCGCCCAGTCCAACGCGCGCGTGTCGCACCTGATGCGCAACCTCGATGCCTCGGCCTTTCTCGAGCAGCCGGTCCTGATCGAGACCAAGGCCGCCACCGAAGAGAACCGCCGGGTCAGCGAATTCACCCTCGGCATCGGCATCGCGCCGCCGCAGGCCGAAGCACCCGAACCGCCCCGCGGCGGCAAGGGAGGAGCGAAATGAAGCGCCTGCTGCCGCGCAAGGCCTCTGTGCCCGCTCCGGTCGCACGCAAGCGCCTCACCCGCGCCGATCTGCAGCGCCTGGCGCAGGACTTCAAGGACCTGGATCCGAACGACCCCGGCCTGTGGCCGCTCGCGCCGCGGCTGGCGGCGGTGCTCGCGTTGCTGCTCGCCACGGTCGCCGCTTTCTGGTGGTTCGACTGGCGGAGCCAGGCCGAGCGCCTCGAGCGCAGCGCGGCCGAAGAGCTGCAGCTGCGCGAAGGCTGGGTGACGAAGAAGCGCCAGGCGGTCAACCTGGACGAACATCGCCGTCAGCTGGCGGAGATCGACCGCCAGTTCGGCGCGCTGCTCAAGCAGCTGCCGAACCGGGCGGAAATGGATTCCCTGCTGTCCGATCTCAATCAGGCCGGCCTGGGGCGCGGCCTGCAATTCGAGCTGTTCAAGCCGGGGGCGGACCTGGTCAAGGAGTTCTATGCCGAAATGCCGATCGCCATCCGCGTCACCGGCGGCTATCACGAGCTGGGTGAATTCGTCAGCGACATTGCGCGCCTGCCCCGGATCGTCACCCTCAACGACATCGCGCTGAAGGTGGGGAAGGACGGCCGGCTCGAGCTCGAGGCGAAGGCGGTGACGTATCGCTACCTCGACGAAGAGGAGCTGGCGCAGCAGCGCCAGGCGGCACAGGCCGAACAGGCCGCGCGAGGGAAGAAGAAATGAACAAGATCGGAGTGCTTGCCGCCTGCCTGCTGCTCGCCGGCTGCGCGGGCGGGGAGCCGGACGATCTCCAGTCCTGGATGGCGGCGCAGGTGGGCGGCATGCGCGGCGCCGTGCGCCCGTTGCCCGAGCTGCAGCCCTTCCCGGTGGTGGGGTATGCCGGCGGACAGGGCGACGATCCGTTCCGCAGCGCGCGCATGGCGCCGCAGCGGGTGTCGGGCAGCAGCGCCGGGCCGGACATGAACCGCCGCCGCGAGCCGCTCGAAGGCCATGCGCTGGAGACGCTGCAGATGGTCGGGGTGCTGACCCGGGGCGGGGTCACGCATGCGCTGATCCGCGCCGGGAACGCGCTCCACCAGGTGCGGCCGGGCAATTACCTGGGGCAGGATTTCGGCGTCGTCACCCGGGTCACGGAAAACGAGGTGACGCTGCGCGAGCTGGTCGAGGACGTTTATGGCGACTGGGTCGAGCGCACCCGTTCGCTGACATTGCAGGAGCGGCAGGAGGCCGGAAAATGAAACACCGTATCGGAGTGCTGCTGCTGGTCGCGGCCGCTTGCGCAGGTCTTGCGCCTGTGGCCGCCGTGCGCGCGCAGGAGGCGGAGCAGGTCCGGCCGTCGGGCAACCGCATCGAAGGGCTGGAAGTCGCCGAGCAGGGCGGCGCGCTCTATGTCCGGGTGAGCCTGAAGGAGGCGCTCACCGAGCTGCCGCCCAGCTTCAGCGTGGCCGAGCCGGCGCGCATCGCTTTCGACTTCGCCGCCACCGCCAATGCCCTCGGGCGCAGCGTGCAGCGCGTCGAGCAGGGCGATCTGCGCAGCGCCGACATCGTGCAGGTCGGCGACCGCACCCGCCTGGTGCTGAACCTGGTCAGGATCAGCCCTTACGAGGCGCGCATCGAAGGGCGCGACCTGGTGATCGCGATCTCGCCACGCCTCCCGGCGGCGCAGGCGAGCACGCTTCCGGCGCCCGAGGGCAACTTCGCCGAGCCTTCCGCGGCGGCGGGGGTGGCCGTTCGCGACGTCAGCTTCCGCCGCGGCAGCGAAGGCGAAGGGCGGGTGGTGGTCGATCTGTCGAGCGCCGACGCCGGGATCGACATCCGCCAGCAAGGCGGCGGCCTGGTGGTCGATTTCCTCCAGGCGGCGCTGCCCGAGCATCTGCGCCGGCGTGCCGACGTCACCGATTTCGCCACCCCGGTGACGTCGATGAGCACGCAGCAGCTCGGTGACCGCGTGCGCCTGAGCGTGACGCCGAACGGCCTGTGGGAGCACAACGCTTACCAGAGCGATACGCGCTTCGTGCTCGAAATCAGGCGGGTCGTGGAGGACCCGAACAAGCTGGTGCAGGGCTCGCGCGGCCAGTTCCAGGGGGAAAAGCTGTCGCTGAACTTCCAGGACGTGGATGTGCGCTCGGTGTTGCAGGTGATCGCCGACTTCACCGACTTCAACATCATCACTTCCGACTCCGTCCAGGGCAGCCTGACCCTGCGCCTGAAGGACGTGCCCTGGGACCAGGCGCTGGACATCATCCTCCAGGCCAAGGGCCTCGACATGCGCAAGAACGGCAACGTGATCTGGATCGCTCCGGGCGAAGAGCTCGCCGCGCGCGAGAAGCAGCAACTGGAAGCGAAGGCGCAGATCAGCGACCTCGAACCGCTGCAGACCGAAAGCTTTCAGATCAACTATCACAAGGCCAAGGAGATCTTCGATTTCCTCAAGAGCAAGGACCAGACCCTGCTCTCCAAGCGCGGTACGGTCGTCGTCGACGAGCGCAGCAACAAGGTCTTCGTCACCGACGTCGGCTCGCGCCTGCAGGCGCTGCGCCGGCTGGTGCAGGAAATCGATGTCGCGCCGCGCCAGGTGCTGATCGAGGCGCGGATCGTCGAGGCGAGCAAGACCTTCGCCCGCGACCTGGGCGTGCGTCTGGGCTTCGGCAGCCGTGGCTACGCTTCGCTCGGCAACGGGGCGAAGATCGGTTTCGGCAACTCGGAGTTCGTTTCCCTGGTTCCTGACGAAGAGACGGGGGGGGTGAAGATCGACCGCACGGGCGACTACCCGATCACCGACATGATGCAGATGGTCGGCGAGTCGGTGAAGGTCGGTGGTGGCGATTTTATGCCGAAAGGTTATGGTGCGCTGAACCTGACGCTGTTCAACAAAGGCCTGACCCGTTTCCTCAACCTCGAGCTGCAGGCGCTCGAATCCGACGGCCGGGGCCGGATCGTGTCCAGCCCGCGCGTGCTGACGGCCAACCAGGTCGAGGCTTCGATCGAGCAGGGCACCGAGATTCCCTACCAGGAAGCGACCAGCTCGGGCGCGACCAACGTCGAGTTCAAGAAGGCCGTGCTGTCGTTGAAGGTGAAGCCGCAGATCACTCCCGACGGCCGCCTGCAGCTGGCGATCGAGGTCAACAAGGACCGGCCGATGTACGAGAACATGCTGCTCGGCGTGCCGCCGATCGAAACCAAGAACGTCAAGAGCGAGGTCCTGATCGAGAACGGCGGCACCGTCGTCATCGGCGGGATCTACGAGGAAGAGGAGGCCAGCGGCGTCGATCAGGTGCCGCTGCTGGGCGACATTCCGGTCGTGGGCAACCTGTTCAAGTCGCGGACCAGCGTATCCAACCGCAAGGAGCTGCTCGTGTTCATCACGCCGCGCATCGTCGCCGATACGCTGACCCTGCGATAAGCCCTCCGCTCTGCTGATACAATGCCCGGGCGGGCCTCCCGAGAGGGGCCCGCCTTTTTTTCTCGACTTCCGGCGAATCGCGTGTGAGCTGTCTGATACTGATCGGCATGATGGGTGCCGGCAAGACCACGGTCGGCAAGGAACTGGCGCGGCGGCGCAAGGCGCGCTTCGCCGACTGCGACCACGAGATCGTCGCCCGCACCGGAGTGAGCATCCCGACGATCTTCGAGATCGAAGGCGAAGCCGGCTTCCGCAGGCGCGAGACGCAGATGATCGACGAGCTCACCCGCCAGCCCGACCTCGTCATCGCCACCGGCGGCGGCGTGGTGACGACGCCGGCCAACCGCGCACTGATGCGCGAGCGCGGCATCGTCATCTACCTCAACGTGCCGCCGCAGATCCTCTACGAACGCACCCGCCACGACCGCAACCGCCCGCTGCTGCAGGTGGACGACCCGCGCCAGCGCATCACCGAGCTGTACCAGCAGCGCGACCCCCTGTACCGCGAAGTGGCCGACCTCGTCGTCGACGGCGGGCGCGGCAATCCCGGCACCATGGTGCGGCTGATCGAAACCGCCCTCCAGACTTTCCACAAGAGCCCATGCAAACCCTGAACGTTGCCCTCGGCGATCGCGCCTATCCGATCCACATCGGCCGCGGCCTGCTCGGCCGCGCCGAGCTCGTCCTGGCGCGGCTGAAGACGCCGCGGGTGGCGATCGTCACCAACGACACCGTCGGCCCGCTCTACCTCGGCGGACTGCGCGCCGCGCTCGAGCAGGCGGGCGTGAACGTGAGCGTGGTGAGCCTGCCCGACGGCGAGGCGTACAAGACCTGGGAAACACTGAACCGCATCTTCGACATGCTGCTCACCGAGCGCTGCGAACGTTCGACCACGCTGGTCGCGCTCGGCGGCGGGGTGGTCGGCGACATGGGCGGCTTTGCCGCCGCCTGCTACCAGCGCGGGATGCCCTTCATCCAGATTCCGACGACCCTGCTCGCGCAGGTCGACTCCTCGGTCGGCGGCAAGACCGCGATCAACCATCCGCTGGGCAAGAACATGATCGGCGCCTTCTACCAGCCCCGGCTGGTGCTGGCCGACATCGACACCCTGGCGACGCTGCCCGATCGCGAACTGGCCGCCGGCCTCGCCGAAGTGATCAAGTACGGCCTGATCCGCGATTCCGACTTCCTCGCCTGGCTGGAAGCAAGCCTCGAACGCCTGCGCGCGCGCGACCCGGAGGCGCTGATGTACGCCATCGAGCGCTCCTGCCGCAACAAGGCCGAAGTGGTGGCGGCCGACGAGACCGAGCAGGGCGAACGCGCCCTGCTCAACCTCGGCCACACCTTCGGCCACGCCATCGAGACCGGCCTCGGCTACGGCGAATGGCTGCATGGCGAGGCGGTGGCGGCGGGTACGATGATGGCCGCCGAACTGTCGCGCCGCCTCGGCTGGCTCGCCGCGGGCGATGTCGACCGGATCGAGGCGCTGTTCGTGCGGGCGAAGCTGCCGGTGTGGGGACCGAAGCTGGGCGCGGCGCGCTATCTCGCGCTGATGGCACACGACAAGAAGGTCGAGGCCGGGCGCCTGCGCCTCGTGCTGCTGCACGCGCTCGGCCGTGCGCGGGTGCACGGCGAGGCGGCGCTGAGCGAGATCGCCGCGGCGATCGAGGCACGCTGCCGCTGAGTCCGGGCCGCCCCCGATCGGGGAGGCCTCCTGCACAAACGACGGGAACCGCGATCGACTTCGGCCCGGAGGAAAACCGCATGCTTCAGCTCGCACCCTACGCCGTCACCGAAGCCGCTTCCCGCGGCCGCCAGCACGACGAGCCGGCGCCGGTCGCGCGCGGCCAGTTCCAGCGCGACCGCGACCGCATCGTCCATTCCACTGCCTTCCGCCGCCTCGAATACAAGACCCAGGTGTTCGTGAACCACGAGGGCGACCTGTTCCGCACCCGCCTCACCCACAGCATCGAGGTCGCCCAGATCACCCGCGGCATCGCCCGCCAGCTCGGCCTCAACGAGGACCTCGCCGAAGCCGTCGCCCTCGCCCACGACCTCGGCCATACCCCGTTCGGCCACGCCGGCCAGGAAGCGCTGAACGCCTGCATGAAGGAGTACGGCGGCTTCGAGCATAACCTGCAGTCGCTGCGCACTGTCGATCTGCTGGAAGATCGCTATGCCGCATTCGACGGCCTGAACCTGATGTTCGAGACCCGCGAAGGTATCCTCAAGCACTGCTCGCGCGCCAACGCGCTGCGCCTCGGCGAGCTCGGCGAGCGCTTCCTCGATGGCACCCAGCCTTCGCTCGAAGCCCAGCTCGCCAACCTCGCCGACGAGATCGCCTATAACAACCACGATGTCGATGACGGCCTGCGTTCGGGGCTGATCACGCTCGCGCAGCTCGAGGACGTGAGCCTGTTCGCCACTCAGCGCCGCGAAGTCGAAGCGCGCTGGCCGGGCCTGTCGGGGCGCAAGCTGATCAACGAGACGGTGCGCCGGATGATCCAGCTGATGGTGATCGATCTCATCGCCCAGACCCGTGCCAACCTCGCCGCCAGCGGCGTACGGAGCCTCGCCGACGTGCGCGCCGCCGGCCGCCTGGTGGCCTACTCCGACGCCCTGCTGCCGCGCCTGCGCGAACTGAAGACTTTCCTCCACCAGAAGCTGTACCGCCATTACCAGGTGCTGCGCATGACCAACAAGGCGCGGCGTATCGTTTCCGAGCTGTTCGATGCCTTCATGGCCGACCCCCACATCCTGCCGCCGCAGTACCAGGCGATGGCGCGCGAGGACACGCCGCGGGCGATCGCAGACTACATCGCCGGGATGACCGACCGCTACGCGATGAAGGAGCACCGCCGGCTGTTCGCGGTGGGCGAGATCCACTGAAGGCGCAGTGCCGGATGCGGCCGGCGGCAGAGGGCGGAACGAGGGCGCACCCCTCGCGGATGCTGCGGGGCGCGCTCGTGCCGCAGTGCAAAAACTCCTTGAACCCTGGAGTTCTCGGGCGTATAGTTTTTTTGTCAACAGCGAGGCTGGTGGCGGTGTCCAAAATGGTGCATGCGGAGCTTCCGCTCCTGCGGTCCTGGTCATCAAACAGTTGTTTTTGCACCAGTCTGGTGCAAATCACAAAGCCGGTGCGCGCGCGCCCGGCTTTTTTGTGCGCGTTCGGTTTATCAGGCCTTCCGGTTTGAAAGGCCTTTGTCGGCCCCCATGCGCGTGATCTTGCGTGTCGTTTGAGGAATAGAAGATGGATCAGCCCCAAAAGCAGGGTCTTTACGACCCCGCCAATGAACACGATGCCTGTGGCGTGGGTTTCATCGCCCACATCAAGGGCGAGAAACGTCATGACATCATCCTGCAGGGCCTCGAAATCCTGAAAAACCTCGATCACCGGGGCGCGGTCGGTGCCGATCCGCTGCAAGGGGACGGTGCGGGCATCCTGATCCAGATCCCGGATCAGTTCTACCGCGAGGAAATGGCGAAGCAGGGCGTCGCCCTGCCGCTGCCCGGCGAGTACGGCGTCGGCATGGTGTTCATGCCCAAGGAGGCCGCGTCCCGCCTCGCCTGCGAGGAAGAGATCGAGCGCGCGGTCGTGGCCGAGGGCCAGGTCGTGCTCGGCTGGCGCGACGTGCCGGTCAACCGCGAGATGCCGATGTCGCCGACGGTGAAGGCCAAGGAGCCGGTGATCCGCCAGATCTTCATCGGCCGCGGCGCCGACGTCATGGTCACCGAGGCGCTCGAGCGCAAGCTCTACGTCGTGCGCCGCCGCTCGGCGAACGCGATTGCCGCGCTGCAGCTCAAGCACGGCAAGGAGTTCTACATGGTGTCGATGTCGGCACGCACGGTGAACTACAAGGGCCTGCTGCTGGCAAACCAGGTCGGCGAGTACTATCTCGACCTCGTCGATGCGCGCGCAGTGTCGGCGCTGGCGCTCGTCCACCAGCGCTTCTCGACCAACACCTTCCCGAAATGGGATCTGGCGCACCCGTTCCGCTACATCGCCCACAACGGCGAGATCAACACCCTGCGCGGCAACTACAACTGGATGCGCGCGCGCGAGAAGGGCGTGCATTCGCCGCTGCTCGGCGACGACCTGCAGAAGATCTGGCCGCTGATCTACCCCGGCCAGTCCGACTCCGCCTCCTTCGACAACGCGCTCGAGCTGCTGGTGATGAGCGGTTATTCGCTCGCCCACGCGATGATGATGATGATCCCGGAGGCCTGGGAATCGCATGCGCAGATGGACGAGAAGCGCCGCGCCTTCTATGAGTACCACGCAGCGATGATGGAGCCGTGGGACGGCCCCGCCGCGGTGGCGTTCACCGACGGCCGCCAGATCGGCGCCACGCTCGACCGCAACGGCCTGCGCCCGGCGCGCTACCTCGTCACCGACGACGATCTCGTCGTCATGGCCTCGGAGTCCGGCGTGCTGCCCATCGCCGACAGCAAGATCGTCAAGAAATGGCGCCTGCAGCCGGGCAAGATGTTCCTGATCGACATGGAGCAGGGGCGCATCATCGGCGACAAGGAGATCAAGGAGTCGCTCGCCAACGCCCGCCCCTACGCCGACTGGCTGCGCCGGATCAACATCAAGCTCGACACCCTGGAAGTGCCCGCCGTGGCCGACACCGCCGCCGCCCGCGGCGAGCGTGTCGCGCCGCTGCTCGATCGCCAGCAGGCCTTCGGCTACACCCAGGAGGACATCAAGTTCATCCTCGAGCCGATGGGCCGGAGCGGCGAGGAGGGCACCGGCTCGATGGGCAACGACTCGCCGCTGGCAGTGCTGTCGAGCAAGAACAAGCCGCTCTTCAACTACTTCCGCCAGCTCTTCGCCCAGGTCACCAACCCGCCGATCGACCCGATCCGCGAGCAGATGGTGATGTCGCTGGTGTCCTTCATCGGGCCCAAGCCGAACCTGCTCGAGATCAACGAGATCAACCCGCCGTTCCGCCTCGAGGTCAGCCAGCCGGTGCTCGACTTCGCCGGCATGGCCAAGATCCGCAACATCGCGCGCTACACCCAGAACAAGTTCCGTTCCGCCGAGCTCGACATCTGCTATCCGGCTGAATGGGGCAAGGAAGGCGTCGAAGCGCGCCTCGCCTCGCTGTGCGCGGACGCCGAGAACGCGGTGCTGGGCGGTTACAACATCCTGATCGTGTCCGACCGCAAGCTGTCGGCCGAACGCATCGCGATTCCGGCGCTGCTGGCGCTGTCGGCGATCCATCAGCACCTGGTGGCGAAGGGCCTGCGCACGCGCGCCGGCCTGGTGGTGGAAACCGGCAGCGCGCGCGAAGTGCACCACTTCGCCGTGCTCGCCGGCTACGGCGCCGAAGCGGTGCACCCCTACCTCGCGCTCGAGACGCTGCAGCACATGGCCGACGACACCGAGACCGCGGCCAAGTACGTCAAGCATTTCGTCAAGGCGATCGGCAAGGGCCTGATGAAGGTCATGTCGAAAATGGGCATCTCGACCTACATGTCCTACACCGGGGCGCAGATCTTCGAAGCCGTCGGCCTCAAGCAGGCGCTGCTCGACAAGTACTTCACCGGCACCACGAGCCAGGTCGAGGGCATCGGCGTGTTCGAGGTGATGGAAGAGGCGATCCGCCTGCACCGGGCCGCCTTCGGCGCCGACCCGGTGCTCCACGACATGCTCGATGCCGGCGGTGAATACGCCTTCCGCGCCCGCGGCGAAGAGCACATGTGGACGCCGGATGCGATCGCCAAGCTCCAGCACGCCACCCGCTCGGGGCGCTCGGACACCTACAAGGAATATGCCCACATCATCAACGACCAGAGCCGCCGGCACATGACGCTGCGCGGCCTGTTCGAGCTGAAGGCGTCGGCGACGCCGGTCGCGCTCGACGAAGTGGAGCCGGCGAAGGAGATCGTCAAGCGCTTCGCCACCGGAGCGATGTCGCTCGGCTCGATCTCGACCGAAGCCCACACCACGCTGGCGGTGGCGATGAACCGTATCGGCGGCAAGTCGAACACCGGCGAGGGCGGCGAGGACCCGATGCGCTTCAAGCCGCTGACCGAGGCGATCAAGCTGTCGCAGGTGATCGGCGAGAGCCGCATTGCCCGCGACCTCGAACTGAACGCCGGCGATTCGCTGCGTTCGGCGATCAAACAGGTGGCTTCGGGCCGTTTCGGCGTCACCGCCGAATACCTGGCCAACGCCGACCAGATCCAGATCAAGATGGCCCAAGGCGCCAAGCCCGGCGAGGGCGGCCAGCTGCCCGGCCACAAGGTTTCGGAGTACATCGGCTTCCTGCGCCACTCGGTGCCGGGGGTCGGCCTTATCTCGCCGCCGCCGCACCACGACATCTATTCCATCGAAGATCTGGCGCAGCTGATCCACGACCTCAAGAACACCAACCCGGTGGCGAGCATCTCGGTCAAGCTGGTGTCCGAGATCGGCATCGGCACGGTGGCGGCGGGCGTGGCCAAGGCCAAGGCCGACCACATCGTCGTCGCCGGCCATGACGGTGGCACCGGCGCCAGCCCCTGGAGCTCGATCAAGCACGCCGGTTCGCCGTGGGAGCTGGGCCTCGCGGAGACGCAGCAGACCCTGGTCCTGAACCGCCTGCGCGGGCGCGTGCGCCTGCAGGTCGACGGCCAGATCAAGACCGGCCGCGACGTCGTCATCGGCGCGCTGCTCGGCGCCGACGAGTTCGGCTTCGCCACCGCGCCGCTGGTCGTCGAAGGCTGCATCATGATGCGCAAGTGCCACCTCAACACCTGCCCGGTCGGCGTCGCCACCCAGGACCCGGTGCTGCGTGCGCGCTTCTCCGGCCAGCCCGAGCACGTGGTGAACTACTTCTTCTTCGTCGCCGAGGAAGTGCGCGAGCTGATGGCCCAGCTCGGCGTCCGCAAGTTCGACGAGCTGATCGGCCGCGCCGACCTGCTCGACATGAAGAAGGGCATCGCCCACTGGAAGGCGCAGGGGCTGGACTACTCGCGCATCTTCTACCTGCCGCCGGTGCCTGCCGAAGTGCCGCGCCTGCACGTCGATACCCAGGACCATGGGCTCCAGGGCGCGCTCGACAACCAGCTCATCACGCTCGCCAAACCGGCGCTGGAGAAGGGCGAGAAGGTCAATATCGACCTGCCGGTGCGCAACATCAATCGCACCGTCGGGGCGATGCTGTCCGGCCAGGTGGCGGCCAGGTACGGCCACCCCGGGCTGCCCAGCGACACCATCCACATCCGCCTCAATGGCACCGCGGGGCAGAGCTTCGGCGCCTTCCTCGCGCGCGGCGTCACCCTCGAGCTGGTCGGCGAAGGCAACGACTACGTCGGCAAGGGCCTGTCGGGCGGGCGCATCATCGTGCGCCCGAAGGCCGAGTTCCGCGGCGACACCCACGACAACATCATCGTCGGCAACACCGTGCTGTACGGCGCGACCGAGGGCGAGGTGTATTTCGCCGGCGTCGCCGGCGAGCGTTTCGCGGTGCGCAACTCGGGCGCCACGGCGGTGGTGGAAGGGGTGGGCGACCACGGCTGCGAGTACATGACCGGCGGCACGGTGGTGGTGCTCGGCCAGACCGGGCGCAACTTCGCCGCCGGCATGTCGGGCGGCGTGGCCTACGTGCTCGACGAGGACGGCAGCTTCGAGCAGCGCTGCAACATGGCGCAGGTGGCCCTGGAGCCGCTGCCCGACGAGATCGCCGCGCGCAAGGGCTCGGAGTCGGGTGACGACCTCGAATCCCACGGCCGCGTTGATATCGACCACCTGACGATGGGCGACGAGCTCATCCTCAAGGGCCTGATCGAGCGCCACGTCCGCTTCGCCGGCAGCGTGCGCGCGCGCGAGATCCTGAACAACTGGGCGACCTGGCGCAAGAAGTTCGTCAAGGTGTTCCCGCACGAGTACCGCCGCGCACTCGCCGAAATGGCCGAAATGAGGGCCCAGCAGCGCGAAGCAGACAAGGAGGCCGTATAAATGGGCAAGCCCACGGGTTTCATCGAGTATCAGCGCCTGTCCGAGGCCTATGAGCCGATCGACAAGCGCCTGAAGACCTACAAGGAGTTCGTCGCCCGCCTGACCGATGAGCAGGCCTCGATCCAGGGCGCGCGCTGCATGGACTGCGGCATTCCGTTCTGCAACAACGGCTGCCCGGTCAACAACATCATCCCGGACTGGAACGATCTCGTATATCGTGGCCACTGGCGCGAGGCGATCGAGGTGCTGCACTCGACCAACAACTTCCCTGAGTTCACCGGCCGCATCTGCCCCGCGCCATGCGAAGCGGCGTGTACGCTGAACATCAACACCGATGCGGTGGGAATCAAGTCGATCGAGCACGCGATCATCGACAAGGCCTGGGAAGAAGGCTGGGTGATCCCGCAGCCGCCGGAGACGAAGACCGGCCGGAAGGTCGCCGTGGTTGGCTCCGGCCCCGCCGGTCTGGCGGCCGCCCAGCAGCTCGCGCGCGCCGGTCACGACGTCACCGTGTTCGAGAAGAACGACCGCATCGGCGGCCTGCTGCGCTACGGCATTCCCGACTTCAAGATGGAAAAGGGCCTGATCGACCGCCGCGTCGAACAGATGCAGGCCGAAGGCGTGGTCTTCCGCACCGGCGTGCTGGTCGGCGCCCAGGACCTGCCGGCCGGCATCGTCAATGACGCCAGGGAAGTGGTCAGCGCCGAGCAGCTGCGGCAGGACTTCGACGCCGTCGTGCTCGCCGGCGGTGCGGAAGTCCCGCGCGACCTGCCGGTGCCGGGCCGCGAACTCGCCGGCGTGCATTTCGCGCTCGAGTTCCTGATCCCGCAGAACAAGCAGGTCGCCGGCGACAAGCCCAATCCGATCTCGGCCAAAGGCAAGCACGTGGTGGTGATCGGTGGCGGCGACACCGGTTCCGACTGCGTCGGCACATCGAACCGCCACGGCGCGGCGAGCGTGACCCAGTTCGAGCTGATGCCGATGCCGCCCGAGCGCGAGAACAAGGCGCTGACCTGGCCGTACTGGCCGGTCAAGCTGCGCACCTCGTCCTCGCACGAGGAAGGCTGCGAGCGCGACTTCGCCGTCGCCACCAAGGAATTCATCGGCAAGAACGGCAAGGTGAAGGCGCTCAAGGCCTGCCGTCTGGAGTGGAAGGACGGCAAGATGTCCGAGGTCCCGGGCTCGGAGTTCGAGATCAAGGCCGACCTGGTGCTGTTCGCGATGGGCTTCACCCAGCCGGTGGGCGGCGTGCTCGAAGCCTTCGGCGTCGACAAGGACCCGCGCGGCAACGCCAAGGCGACGACCGATGGCGAGGGTTGCTACGCCACCAGCGCACCCAAGGTGTTCGCCGCCGGCGACATGCGCCGTGGACAGTCGCTGGTCGTGTGGGCGATTCGCGAAGGCCGCCAATGTGCTCGTGCGGTCGATGAGTTCCTGATGGGCGAGAGCCTGCTGCCGCGCTGAGGGGCTGTCCTCAGTGGCGTTCGGGGCGGTCTGCGGACCGCCTTTTCCTTTTTTGATTCAAGCACAAGGCCTGCCTGCGAATGCTGGACATCCTCGCCATCACCACGCCCGTCTTCGTCCTGATCGCGGTCGGCTTCGGTGCGGTGCGCACCGGCCTGTTCTCCACCGCCGACGTCCGTGCGCTGGGGCGTTTCGTGATCCAGTTCGCGCTGCCGGCGCTGCTGTTCAAAACGCTGTCGCAGCGCAGCTTCGGCGAGATCATGAACCTGCGCTTCATCCTCGCCTACCTGCTCGGCTCGCTGCTGGCCTGTGTCGCGGCGGCCCTGTTCGCCCGCTACGTGAAAAAGCATGCGCCGCTGAGCGCGGTCTTCGTCGGCATGGGCAGCTCGATGTCGAACAGCATCTTCCTCGGCCTGCCGATTGCCCTCCAGGTGATCGGGCCGGTGGCGTCGGTGATCGTCGCCCTGGTGGTGATGGTGGAGAACCTGCTGATGCTGCCGCTGCTGCTGGCGGCCGCGGAAAGTCTGGGCAAGCCGGGCCTGGGCCTGTTGCCTGCGTTGCGGCGGATCTTCGAGCGGCTGCTGAAAAATCCGCTGGTGATTGCGATCAGTGCGGGCTTTGCCGCCTCGCTCCTCGAACTGGCGATCCCGGCGCCGGTGGCGAGGGCGATCGACCTGCTGTCGGTGACTTCGGCGGGCGTGGCGCTGTTCGTCGTCGGTGGCAACCTGGTCCGTATCCCGGTCGGTGGCCTGCTCGGCGACGTCGGCCTGATCAGCTTCGCCAAGCTCGTCCTCCACCCGGCGGCGGTCGTCCTCGCGCTGTGGCTCGTCCCCGGTGTCGATCCCGCCTACCAGGCGGGAGCGGTGCTGATCGCCTGTGTGCCGATGTTGAGCATCTACCCGATCCTCGGCCAGCAATACGGCCTCGAGAGCCTGTGCTCGGCGGCACTGGTGGCGACCACGGTGGCTTCCTTCATTACCGTCGCGTTGTGGATCTGGGCCGTCGGCCAGGCCGGGCTGCTGGCCGCGAGCGCTCCCGGCTGAAGCGAAGCTGATACAGTGCGAGCCTGCCGCCGGGGCAGGCGGCGGACGCTTTCGGGCACTTTCCCACCTTCATCGATCAGGAGCGACCGGCATGAGCAAGGTTCTCGTCATCAACGGCCCCAATCTCAACCTGCTCGGCAGCCGCGAGCCCGGGATCTACGGTGCCACCACGCTCGCCGACGTCGAGTCCGGCCTGCGCGCGCAGGGCGGGACGCTCGGCGTCGAGGTGCTGTGCTTCCAGAGCAACCATGAGGGCGCGATCGTCGACCGCATCCACGCCGCGCGCGATGAGGATGTGGCCTGGATCCTGATCAACCCGGGCGCCTACACCCACACCAGCGTGGCGATCCGCGACGCGCTCGCCGGAGTGGCGATCCCCTTCGTCGAGGTGCACATCTCCAACGTGCACAAGCGCGAGCCATTCCGTCACCACTCCTACCTGTCGGACGTGGCCGAGGCCGTGATGGCTGGCTTCGGCACCGCGGGCTACGGCTTGGCGCTGCAGTACATCGCCGGCAGGCTGGGCTGAGCAGGGCGCTTTCAGGGGGCGGTAACCGCCGGCCGCGGCTGCTGCACCATCGCGCTGCCGCCGCCGTGGCGTAGGGGTTCGCTGACCGCGGTGACCGTGCCATCGGCGTTGAAGCGGATGCCGTTGGCGGCACCGATCTGGTCGGTTTCGCGCCACGTGTGGCCTTTGGCTTCGAGCGCCCTCGCTTGTGCGCTGCCGGGGAAGTTCAGCAGGGTCTCGACCAGGGTGGTGTCGCTGTTGCGTTGGCTCATGCGCGGGGCGGCGAGCGCGTCCGCCAGGCTCATGCCGAGGTCGATGTGATTGACGACGGTCTGCAGCGCGGTGGTGATGATGGTGGCGCCGCCCGGCGAGCCGATCGTGAATGCGGGCGCACCGTCCTTGAGCACGATGGTCGGGCTCATGCTCGAGCGCGGGCGCTTGTAGACTTCGGGCAGGTTGGGGTGCGGACCCTTGAAGTCGAAATCGGTGAGCTCGTTGTTGAGCAGGAAGCCGCGCCCCGGCACGACGATGCCGCTGCCGCCCCAGTCCTCGATGGTGAAGGTGTAGGCGACGACGTTGCCTTCGCGGTCGGACACCGCGAGGTGGGTGGTGTGCATCGACTCCTGCGTGAGCGGCCTCGGTTGCGGGCGTAGCGGCACCGAGCGGTCGTCCTCGAAGGTGTAGGGATCGCCCGCCTCGACCTTGCCCGCCGCGGCGGTGGCGCCGATGCGCTGCGCGCGCTGGCGGGCGTAGGCCTTGGACAGCAGACCGTCCTTGGGCACATCGACGAATTCCTCGTCGGCGAGGTAGGCGTTGCGGTCGGCGAAGGCCAGGCGCGAGGCTTCGAGGTAGAGGTGCTCGATCTCGGCGCGCGGCCGGCCGGCGAGCTCGAAGCTCTCGAGCAGGTTGAGCGCCTGGGCGATCGCGATCCCTCCGCTCGACGGGGCGGGCATGCCGTAGATCTCGTAGCCGCGGTAGGTCGAGCGGATCGGCTGGCGGATGCGCGCTTCGTAGTCCTTGAGGTCGGCCATCGTGAGGCTGCCGGCAATCACGTTGGCGCCGGGATTGAGCGGCGGATGCTGCACCGCGGCGACCATGCTCGCCGCGATCGGGCCCTCGTAAAAGGCCTTCACGCCGCCGCGCGCGAGGTCGCGATAGGTTCGTGCCAGATCCGGGTTGCGGAAATGCGTGCCCGGCGGCAGCGCCTTGCCGTCCCGTAGGTAGAGCGCGGATGCGGTGGAAAAACGTGCGAACTTGGCTTCGTTGGCGGCGTTGATGCGGTGGAAATTTGGGCTGACGGTGAAGCCTTCCTCGGCGACCCGGATGGCCGGCGCCAGCACCTCGTCCAGGCCCATCGTGCCGTAGCGCGCGAGCGCCTCGTGCCAGCCGCGCACGGTGCCGGGCACGCCGACCGCGAGGCCGCTGGCTACGGCGGCCTTCCATCCCATCTCGCTGCCGTCGGCGTTCAGGAACATGTCCGGATGGACGCTCGCCGGGGCCGCCTCGCGGTGGTCGATGGCGATCACGCGCTTGTCCCTAGCAGGGTGTTGAAAATCTCACCGTCACCTTCGGTTTCCAGTCGCCCCGGAAAAAATCGACGCGGAAAAGATCCGTTCCAAGCCGCCCTGATGACGATTCCAGCCGCTTTTCCCGCCGATTGTGCAACCGCAATTCAGCAGCGCTCCCGTCGCTGCAAAGCCAACGTATTCAACAATCCAATGCCGCAATACGAATGGCGCGCTTGCGCCATCGGATTACGGCGCCAGCAAATTACCCAGCCGCGTCAGGTTGTAGGCGGCAAAATTGAGCAGCGCATGCGCGCGAATCGTTTCCAGCCCGCGTGCCATCAGACGGCGCAGCGTGCCGATGTCCTTCACCCAGCCGAACGCCTCTTCGATCATCTTTCGACGACGCAGGCTGACCGCATAGCCCTCCGTGGCCTTGAGCGCCACGGGGACGGCACTACCCTTGGTTTTGGCGGCAACGTGCGCCAGCACGCCCAGCGGCTCAAGCGCAGCGATGAACTCGGCGGTGTCGTACCCCCGGTCGGCGGCCAGCGTCGGTTCGCGCGTCGCATCGGCCGGCTTCACGGTGCGCTTGACCATCACCAGCGCGGCCTCGCGCTCGGCGGTGCCCGTGGCCTGCGTGGTATGCACATCGACGATCAGCCCATTGCGGTTCTCCGCCAGCGCATGAGTCGTGAAGCTCAGGTAGGCACCTGCGCCGCCTTTGCTGGCCAGCAAGGCCTGCGGGTCGGTGCGCGAGACGTGCGTCTTGTTCGAGCGTTTCTGCCCTCGGAAGTCCACCTCGGGGTTGCGCCCCTGGTCCGGCCCCGGTGGTTCGTCCGAGCCGTCGCGCGCCATCAGGCTCTTGTGCGAGGCCCACGCCCGCAGCAGCGAACCGTCGACACTGAAATGCTCGTCCGAGACCAGATCTGCCCACTCGGCAATCGCCACCACGCCGCCGAAGAATTCGCGCATCACGCTCTCTTTGAGCAGCCGTTCGCGATTGGCGCTGAACGTCGAGTGATCCCATACCGCCTCGTCCAGCGTCAGGCCGACGAACCAACGGAACATCATGTTGAAGTCGATATGCTCGACCAGTGCGCGCTCCGAGCGAATCGAAAACAGGCATTGCAACAACGACGCGCGCAGCAAGCGTTCCGGCGCAATCGAGGGGCGCCCGCCCTCGGCATAGAGCGCATCGAAATGCGGCGACATCGTGCGCAAAACCATATCGGCCAGCGTCTTGATCCGGCGCAACGGATGATCGGGGGCAATTCGATCTTCGATATTGACGTAGCTGAACAGGGCGTTCTGTTTGTGGTCGATGCCGCGCATGGGAATAATTGCTGTAGAAATGCAGACGTAATTATATCAGCCGTAGAGCCCGCGCAGATGCTGGAAAGTGCATTAAATCAACACCCTGCTAGCGGCATAAATCAGCATGAAGCCGCCGCCGCCGATGCCGCAGCTGAAGGGATCGGTGACGCCAAGCGTGGCCGCCGCGGCGACTGCGGCATCGACCGCATTGCCGCCGGCGTCGAGGATCTCGATCGCAGCCCGGCTGGCTTCGTCGGAAACGGTGGCGACGGCGCCGCCGCGGCCGGTGGCGAGCGGCTGCTTCGCCAGGGCGCCGAAGGCGGCCATCATGACCGCAGCGGCGAGGAGAATCTGTCTTTTCACGGTGCACTCCGTCGTCCCGGGGAGGATGACGGTAGCACCGGGCAGAGGCCGCGCCCAAGGCGGGAATACCCGGCCTGTTTGGCGCAGGAGCGTCGCGGCAGTGCGTTACAGCCCGAGGGTTTCGGCGGTATACCGCGCGATCATGCGCTCCTCGTCGGTCGGCACCACGGCCACCGCGACGCGGCTGCCTGCAGTGTCGAGGCGGCGGGCGTGGCCGGCGGGGGTGGTGTTGGCGGCGGGGTCGATCGCGATGCCGAGCCAGGCCGACCACGCGGCGACTTTCTCGCGCACCGGGGCGGCGTGCTCGCCGATGCCGCCGGTGAACACCAGCGCGTCCAGCCCGCCGGCGGCGGCGGCGAGCGAGCCGAGTTCGCGCGCGATGCGGTAGCAGAACAGGGCCACCGCTTCCTCCGCCTCGGGGGCGGCCGAGGCGAGCAGGGTGCGCATGTCCTGGCTGATGCCGGAGACGCCGAGGAGGCCCGACTCCTTGTAGAGCAGCCTGGTCAGGGCCTTCGTGTCCATTCCCTTCTGTTCCATCAGGTAGAGCATCACGCCGGGGTCGAGGCTGCCGCTGCGGGTGCCCATCATCAGGCCTTCGAGCGCGGTGAAGCCCATCGTCGAGGCGACGCTTTTGCCATCGCGCAGCGCGCACATCGAGGCGCCGTTGCCGAGGTGGGCGATCACCACCGCGCCCTTGGCGCGCTCGCCGATCACCTCCGGCAACTGGCGCGCGACGTAGTCGTAGGACAGGCCGTGAAAACCGTAACGCTTGATGCCTTCGGCCGACAGTCGGCGCGGTAGCGCGAAAGCCTGCGCGAGCGCGGGCTGGGTGCGGTGGAAGGCGGTGTCGAAACAGCCGACCTGGGGCACGTCCGGCATCAGCGCCGCCACCGCACGCACCGCGCGCAGGTTGTGTGGCTGGTGCAGGGGAGCGAGCGGGACGAAGGTGTCGAGCGTGCGCAGCACCGCTTCGTCGAGCCGGGTGGGCGCGCTGAAGTGGTCGCCGCCGTGCACGATGCGGTGGCCGGCGGCGGCGATGTCGAGCGCCGGGTTGTGGCGGACGAGCAGGCCGAAGACGTGTTCGAGCGCGGCGCGGTGTTGTTCGCCCTGGCCGCCGGCGGTGGCGACCGCTTCGCGGATGCGCTCGCCGGCCGCGGTGTCGAGCGTGACTTCCGGGCTGGCGCCGATGCCGTCGACCTGGCCGCAGACGGCCGGGGCGGGCGCCAGCGTGCGATCGAGCGCGTACAGCGCGAACTTCAGGCTCGAGGAGCCGGCGTTGAGGACGAGGACGGCCTTCATGCCTTGAGCGCCTCGCGCTTCCTGTGCGCCATCAGCTGCACCACGGCGCAGGAGGCGGTGCGCGTCTCCGCGGTGTCGGCGCGGCTGGTGAGCACGATCGGCACGCGCGCGCCCAGCACCACCCCGGCCATCAGCGCGTTGGCGAGGTATTCGAGCTGCTTGGCGACCATGTTGCCGGATTCGAGATCGGGCACCACCAGGATGTCGGCCTGGCCGGCGACCGCCGAGCGGATGCCCTTGGTCTTGGCCGCGACGAGCGAGACGGCGTTGTCGAAGGCGAGCGGGCCGTCGAGCAGCCCGCCCCGGATCTGGCCGCGGTCGGCCATCTTGCACAGCGCGGCGGCGTCGATGGTGGAGCGGATCTTGGGGGTGACGGTCTCGACTGCCGACAGGATCGCGACCTTGGGGTCGGGCAGGCCGAGGACGTGGGCGAGGTCGATCGCATTCTGGATGATGTCGACCTTGTCCATCAGGGTCGGCTCGATGATGATCGCGGCGTCGGTGATCATCAGCGGATGGGGGTAGCTCGGCACGTCGGCGAGAAAGACGTGGCTGATGCGACGCCCGGTGCGCAGGTGGCGGATGACCTCGCTCATCATCTCGTCGGTGTGCAGCGAGCCTTTCATCAGCGCTTCGGCGCCGCCGTCGCGGCACAGCGCCACCGCGGCTTCGGCCGAGGCGTGGCTGTGTTCGGTGTCGACGATGCGCAGTCCGGCAAGGTCGATGCCATGCTCTTCGGCGACACCGCGGATGCGCGCTTCGGGGCCGACCAGGATCGGCTCGACCAGCCCGGCGCGGGCGGCCTGCACCGGGCCGAGCAGGGACTCGCGGTCGCAGGGGTGGGCGACCGCGATCGGGATCGGCGTCAGCCCGGACGAGATCGACAGCAGGTGGCGGTAGCGCAGCTCGCGGTCGGAGATCGTGACCTCGGGGAGCACGACGCGGGGGCGGCTGACCTTCTCGGTCGGCGCCAGCACTTCGGCGACACCGTCGATGACTTTCAGCCCGTCCTGGTTCAGCGCCAGGCAGTCGAAGCGGATGTGGTGGTCGTGCTCGAACTTTTCGCGGCAGGTGACGGTGATCGTGAGCGTGTCGCCGATCGTGATCGGGCGCCAGAAGTGCAGCCCCTGCGACACATACACCGTGCCGGGGCCGGGGAATTCGGTGCCGAGGATGGTGGAGATCAGCGTGCTGCCCCACATGCTGTGGCCGACCACTTCGCGGAACTGGCCGGAGCGGGCGTATTCGAGATCGACGTGGGTGGGGTTGACGTCGCCCGACATCGCCGCGAACAGGTGGATGTCTTCGGGGCGCAGGGTGCGCACGAGCTGGGCGAAGTCGCCGACCTGGATCTCGTCGAAAGTGCGGTTCTGGATGAGCGGCGGAGCGGCATGTTCCATTGCGGGTCTCTTCGTGATGTGCGGTTGCAGCATGCGATTCTAGACGTTGCCGGGGAGGGCGTATCCACCCTTCAGGCGCAGCGGATGAAACCTTCCTGCTGCGGCCGGGCCCGGGGACGGATCCCCTGGCGGAGCGCTTCGAGCATGTGGCGCAGCGCCGTTGCGTCTTCCTCGCCGAAGCCGCGCTTGAAATCGGTCAGCACCAGCCGGGAACGCGTCGGCCAGTTGCCGGGGGCATCGTCGATCGCGCACCAGGCCGTCGTCGCGGCATCGAGCTGACGGTGGGAAAGCCAGAGCATCGCTTCGCGCTCGCGCAATCCGTACAGCTCCGCCTCCTGGTGGGCGAACAGCTGTGGCGTGGTGTCGAGCACGCGCGGGCGGATGTCGGGTGAAAAGCGGCCGCTCAGGCGGGGGAGCGAATACAGCATGCGCCAATCCGAAGAGATCACGATATGCGCTTCGTCATAGTCGCGCAGGATGCCTTCGATGAGCGGCAGGCTGCGAAAATCCTCGACTCCGCCCAGGGGATGCGTGACGCCGTCGAAGTCCATGAAAATGTAGGTTTTCTGTGCCGTCATGGTCGGGGTTCAAGAGGCGGGCGGTGGGCCGGGGAAATCTGGATGTTGCAGTGCGCAATATACTTGAATCATACTGCATTGTGGATTTCGGTATTCACTTCATATGCGGCGGAGGGGGCCCGGCGGGCTTGTGTCCGGGCATGCCGCATTTTCAGCGCTTGATTCCGCAGGAGAGTAATCCGTGCAACCCATTGTTGATCTTCAGGGCAAGGTCGGCCTGATCACCGGTATCGCAAACGAGAAATCCATCTCCACGGGGGTGGCGGAAGCCTGTGCCCAAGCCGGGGCGCGACTGGTGATCACCTACCAGAACGAGCGCACCCGCGCCTTCATCGAGCCGGTGGTCCATCGCCTGGGGGTTGAGGATGTCTACCTGCTCGATGCGACCCGGCCGGATACCCAGCAGGAGGTGTTCGAGCGCATCCGTGCGCGCTTCGGCAAGCTCGATTTCGCCGTGCACAGCATGGCCTTTGCCAAGCGCGACGACCTGCACGGCCGGGTCGTCGATACCTCGGCCGACGGTTTTGCACTGGCCATGGATGTGTCCACCCATTCCTTCATCCGCCTGGCGCGCATGTGCGAGCCGCTGATGGAACTGGCCGGTGGCGGATCGCTGGTGACGATGACCTATCTGGGCAGTGAAAAGGTCATTCCGAACTACGGCATGATGGGGCTGTGCAAGGCCGCGCTGGAAGCCGCGACGCGCTACCTGGCGGCAGAGCTCGGTCCGCGCAACATCCGCGTCAACGCGGTGTCGCCGGGGCCGCTGATGACGCGCGCCGCCTCGGGCATCGCCGGTTTCGACGGCCTCATGGCGGCGGCGGTGGACCGTGCGCCCATGCACAGGCTGGTCACGCCGGAAGACATCGGTGCGCTGACCGCCTTCCTCGTCTCTGATGCAGGGCGGCTGGTGACGGGGGGCGTGCACTTCCTCGATGCCGGCTACAACATCATGGCTTGAGCACGGTCATGGACGCTTTCGAAGAAGCCGGCCCCGGGGCCCTGGTACGGGGCATCGTGCTGCCCGATCCGGTTCCCTCCCACCCGCTGCTCGAGGGCAAGGCCGAGATCGGGCGGGGCGAATACAGCATCGTCTTCGACAAGGGAGATGGCGAACGGGTCTACAAGGTGGTGAGTTCGCCGGCCGATTATTTCCTGCTGACCGCCGACGACCGTCCGCAGGGACGGCATTTCCCGATCGTTCATGTCGATCATGGGGTCATCGGGCGGGCGCAGTCGGGCTACCTGTTCCACCTGCTCGAGATGGAAAAGCTGTATCCGCTGGCCCCGCAGTCCTCCTCCGCGGCACTGGCCTTGCGCCTGGCGGCGCTTTACTGGGAAGCCTGCCGGCAATGGAGCCGGCTGGGGGCGGACATGGGCCGCATTGCCCTGCACCAGATCGCCACCGGGCCGACCGAGTTCCAGGGGTCGATGCACGAGGCCTTGCGTGCGCTGGACGAGTTCGTCGAGGGCTATCAGGTGCTGCCCGACCTGTTGCATGCGGACAACCTGATGATGCGCAAGGACGGCACGCTGGTGTTTTCCGATCCGGTGTTCATCGCCTGACCCGCCCGTCACCCCGCAAGCAGGGCGGCGGGCGGGGGGTCAGTCGTGGGCCGGAACCATCAGCTCGGCCTCGCCTTCGAGCACCACCCTCTCGTCGACTGTGCATACGGTGTCGAAACTCGCGCGCCGACGTTGCGGATTCAGCGCGGTGAGGGTGACGCGTGCGATCACGGTGTCGCCGGGGCGCACCGGCGCCTTGAAGCGCAGGGACTGCGACAGATAGATGCTGCCGGGGCCGGGCAGGCGGGTGCCGAACACGGTGGACAGGTAGCTTGCCGACAGCATGCCGTGGGCGATGCGCCCTTCGAAGATCGAGGCCGCGGCCAGGTCCTGGTTGAGGTGCATCGGATTGGTATCGCCGGACACGCCGGCGAACATCAGGATGTCGGCGTCGGTGATGGTGCGCGCCAGCGCTGCCGTCATCCCCACTTCGAGATCCTCGAAGCGGTAACCGTAGAATTCGTGGAAATTCCTGCTCACATCAGTCATGTGGTCCACCTCGCGTCCGGAAAGCTGATCGTGGTGGCCGCAGCGGGTTGCCCTTGCGTGCTGCGGCCGGGTCCATCGCATTTGCATGGAGTGGATGTGCGGAGAGTGCCTGTCTGCACGGTGATTTAGCAAGCCAGGAACGCAGGCAGTGCCGTCGCTCGCATTCATGACGAATACGAGGATATGCCATCTGTGGTCTTCCGGCCAGCCTGGGGCGCCGTTGCAGGTTCGGCCGAATGGTCCGGGGATGGCGTCGGCACACTCGCCAGCGCGGGAGATCCGGGAGGGGCAAGCGTGTCCGCGTGCGGGGCGCCTGGGGGCGTGCGTGCTAAACTCCGCGCCACTCCCCGCAACCCCGCTGGAAACCTCATGGAAGTCGTCGTTCTCGCCGCCGGTCAGGGCAAGCGCATGCGCTCGGTCCTGCCCAAGGTCCTCCAGCCGCTCGCCGGCCAGCCGCTGCTGGCCCATGTGCTGGCGGCCGCGCGCGCGCTCGAGGCGCGGCGCATCTGTGTGGTGCATGGCCATGGCGGCGAAGCGGTGCGCACGCGCCTGGATGCGCCCGACCTCGCCTGGGCGCGGCAGGAACCGCAGCTGGGCACCGGCCACGCGGTGCAGCAGGCGCTGGCGCACCTCACCGACGGCGAGCTGGCGCTGGTGCTGTACGGCGACGTGCCGCTGATCGGCGTGCCCACGCTGCACCGGCTGGTGGCCGCGTCCGGCGACGGGCGCCTCGCGCTGCTGACCGTGACGATGGACGACCCCACCGGCTACGGCCGCATCCTGCGCGACGCCACCGGCCGCGTCGCCCGCATCGTCGAGGACAAGGACGCCCGTGACGAGGAGCGCACGGTGAAGGAAGTGAATACCGGCATCCTCGTCGCCCCGGTCGTCCGCCTGCGCGACTGGCTCGGGCGCATCGGCAACGACAACGCCCAGGGCGAGTACTACCTGACCGACATCATCGGGCTGGCGGTCGCCGACGGCGTCGAGGTCGCCAGCGTGCAGCCGGATACCGTCGCCGAGACCCTCGGCGTCAACAGCAAGGCCCAGCTCGCCGAGCTCGAGCGCCTCTACCAGGCCGGCATCGCCCGCCGTCTGCTTGACGAGGGCGTCACCCTGATCGACCCCGCGCGCCTCGACGTGCGCGGCGCGCTCCGCTGCGGGCGCGACGTCGAGATCGACGTCAATTGCGTGTTCGAAGGCGAGGTCGAACTCGGCGACGGCGTGCACATCGGCGCCCATTGCGTGATCCGCAACGCCCGTCTCGGCGCCGGCACCCGCGTTGCGCCGTTCAGCCACCTCGACGGCACCGCGATGGGCCGCGACTGCGTCATCGGCCCCTACGCCCGCACCCGCCCCGGCACCACGCTGGGCGACGACGTCCACCTGGGCAACTTCGTCGAGGTCAAGAACAGCGCGATCGCCGACCACTCGAAGGCCAACCACCTCGCCTATATCGGCGACGCCGACGTCGGCCGCCGGGTCAACATCGGCGCCGGCACTATCACCTGCAACTACGACGGTGCCAACAAGCACCGCACCGTGATCGAGGACGAGGTCTTCATCGGCTCCGACTCCCAGCTCGTCGCCCCGGTGCGCGTCGGCCGCGGCGCCACCCTGGGCGCCGGCACCACGCTGACCAAGGACGCGCCGCCCGATCAGCTCACCGTGTCGCGGGCGAAGCAGATGTCGATCGCGAACTGGAAGAAACCGCTCAAGCAGCCGCGCTGAACCCCGCGGGTGTGGCGGCAGGGCGCAGTGACGGGCGATGATCACCGCCCGCGGCGCACCGGCCGGCACGATCCGACAACCGAACAAGGAAGCTCCGCCATGTGTGGCATCGTCACCGCCATCGCTCCCGACAACGTCGTCCCCGTGCTGCTCGAGGGCCTGCGCAAGCTCGAATACCGCGGCTACGACTCGGCTGGCCTCGCCGTGCTCGCCGGCACGCTCACCCGCCTGCGCTCGGCCGGGCGCGTCGCCGAACTCGCCGCGCTCGCCGATGCGCACCGGCTTTCCGCCCACGTCGGCATCGCCCACACGCGCTGGGCGACCCACGGCGTGCCCTCCGAGCGTAACGCCCACCCGCACCTCTCGGGCGGCCTCGCGGTGGTGCACAACGGCATCATCGAGAACTTCGAGGCGATCAAGACCCGCCTGCAGGGCGAAGGCTACGTGTTCGAGTCCGAGACCGACACCGAGGCCATCGCCCACCTCATCCACCGCAAGCTGCAAGGCGGCACCGATCTGTTCGAAGCGGTGCGCCTGGCCACCGCCGAACTCGTCGGCGCCTACGCCATCGGCGTGATCGCCGAGGCCGAGCCGGAGCGCGCCATCGTCGCCCGCCGCGGCTCGCCGCTGCTTCTCGGCATCGGTGGCGATGGCGCCGTGGACGGCATGTACGCCGCCTCCGACACTGCCGCGCTGCTGCAGGTCACGCGCCGCATCGTCTATCTGGAAGACGGCGACCTCGCCGAGCTGCGCCGCGACGCTTACCGTGTCGTGCGCGCCGACGGCACACCGGTCGAACGCGCCGAGCACCTGTCGAGCCTGTCGGCCGATGCCGTCGAACTGGGCAAGTACCGCCACTACATGCAGAAGGAAATCTTCGAGCAGCCCCAGGCGCTTGCCAACACCCTGGAGCTGATCGCCGGCGGCGGCGGCATCAGCGCGCAGCACTTCGGCGCGCGCGCCGCGGAGGTGTTCGACGGCGTGCGCCGGGTGCTGGTGCTGGCCTGCGGCACCAGCTACCACGCCGGCCTGGTGGCGCGCTACTGGATCGAATCGATCGCCAAACTGCCGGTCACGGTCGAGATCGCCAGCGAATACCGCTACCGCGAATCGGTGCCTGATCCCGACACCCTGGTCGTGGTGATCTCGCAGTCGGGCGAGACCGCCGACACCCTGGCCGCGCTCAAGCACGCCAAGGCGCTCGGCATGGAACGCACGCTGGCGATCTGCAACGTGCCCGAGTCGGCCATCGTGCGCGAGACCGCGCTGCGCTTCATCACCCGCGCCGGCCCCGAGATCGGCGTCGCCTCCACCAAGGCGTTCACCACCCAGCTCGCCGCTTTCGCGCTGCTCACGCTGGCGCTCGCCAAGCTCAACGGCCGCCTGTCCGCCGCCGACGAGGAGCGCCACCTCGGCGCGCTGCGCCACCTCCCGGTCGCGGTGCAGAAGGTGCTGGAGCTCGAGCCCGAGATCGAGAAGTGGGCGCAGCGCTTCGCCAGCAAGGAGCACGCGCTCTTCCTCGGCCGCGGCAGCCACTGGCCGATCGCCATGGAAGGCGCGCTCAAGCTCAAGGAAATTTCCTACATCCACGCCGAAGCCTACGCCGCCGGCGAACTCAAGCACGGTCCGCTGGCGCTGGTGGACAAGGACATGCCGGTGATCGCTGTGTCGCCGCACGACGAGCTGCTGGAAAAGCTCAAGTCCAACCTGCAGGAAGTGCGCGCCCGCGGCGGCGAGCTCTACGTCTTCGCCGACGCCGGCAGCGAGATCCCCGAGTCCGAAGGAGTGCACATCCTGCACATGCCCGAGCACTACGGCATGCTGTCGCCGGTGCTGCACGTGATCCCGCTGCAGCTGCTGTCCTACCACGCCGCGCTGGTGAAGGGGACGGATGTGGACAAGCCGCGCAATCTGGCGAAGAGTGTTACGGTGGAATGAGTACGGCAAGAGGTCCGGTCTTCGCATATGGATCAAGGAAAGGCTGCTACCGTTTGTTCCCGCCTGACATGGCTGGTCGCGGCATGTATTGTGCCCATGGCCTTGATGGCGGCGGTGCTGCTCGTCTACAGCTATCAGCGGGAAAGCGCCCAGCGCGTGCGCGACACGGTTGCCATGGCCCGTGCCCTGAGTTCGGTGGTCGATCGTGAATTGGCTGCAGTGGAATCGGCGCTGCAGGTGCTCGCGACCTCTCCTCACCTGAAATCGGACGACCTTGCCGCGTTTGACGCGCAGGCGCGGGAGGCGCTGTCCAACCACGCTGCCGACAACGTCGTCCTGACGGATGCCGCCGGACGGCAGTGGGTCAATACGTTCCGCAGTTTCGGTGCGCCCTTGCCGCAACAGGAAATGCCCCAGCTGCGGAAGGTGCTCGATTCCCGGCGCCCGGTGGTGTCCGACCTGTTCACCGGTCCGCTCATGCAGCGTCCCGCGCTCAGCGTTTCGGTTCCGGTTTTTCGCGATGGCCGCGTCCATTACAACCTGAGCATGGGGTTTTTCCCCGATCGCCTGTCTGCGATCCTGGAGGAGCAGCGCCTTCCGCCGGGCTGGATCGGTGAATTGTTCGACGGTGGGGGAAACCTTGTCGCGCGTACCCACCAGCCGGAACGCTTCGTCGGACAACGGGCAGCACTGTGGCAGGAACCGGAGATCCGGGAGCACGCAGCGGGGGCGGTCGAGATGCTCAGTGCCGAAGGCATTCCGGTGATCGCCACGTTCAGTCGATCCGCCGTGTCGGCCTGGACGGTGGCCATCAGCGTTCCCCGGGAGACTTTCACCGCCCGCCTCGAACGACCGCTGGGCTGGCTGATCCTGGGCACGGTCGTGCTGCTCGGTGGCAGCCTTGCTCTCGCATGGCGCTTCGGCGGGCGGATTGCCGGGGCCTTTCGCGGGTTGTCCGAGCACGCGCTGCGCCTGGGAAGCGGTCAGGCGGTGACGATTCCTTCTTTCGCGCTGCGGGAGGCCGATGCCGTCGGCCGGGCCTTGATGGACGCTTCCAGGATGTTGCTCGAGGCGCGCCACGACGCCCATCACGATGCCCTCACCGGTCTCGGCAATCGGGTGCTGCTGAAGGAAGTTGTCGATCGGCAGCTCGCCTTGTCGCGCAGGCAGGGCGGCGAGCTGGCCCTGCTCTACATTGATCTGGATGATTTCAAGCCGGTGAATGACCGATTCGGCCATGCCGCGGGGGATGAATTGCTGCGTGCGGTGTCCGACCGCATCCGCGCGGGCATTCGCCGCTCCGATCTGGCGGTGCGACTGGGCGGCGACGAATTTGTCGTCGCGATGTTCGCGGCGGGGGGCGCTGCGGCCGACGTCGCGGCAAAGAAGCTGGCGGAAGGCCTTGCCGAGCTTTACGCGGTCGCCGGGGCGGAAATCCGGATTTCGGTGAGCATCGGCATTGCCGCCAGCGCCGATGGCCGGACGACGAGCGAGAGGTTGCTCGAAGAGGCCGATGCGGCGATGTACCGGACAAAGGGGGCGGCCAAGCCGCGCCCCGCTTCCGCCAGCGCGCCGCGCCGGCCAGAGACTTACTCCGACGCGCCGATGAGCAGGTAGTTCGGGCCGCTGCGCACGAACCCGGCGTCATCGACCAGCATGTCCAGTGCGACCGAGGCGAGGTCGTCGGCGATGGGGTCGATGCGGACGTTCCTGCCCTGGACGATGAGCTTGGTGTAGCTGTCGCAGGCGCCGCAGGATTCGGCGCGGGCGATGCCGTCGTCGCCGTCGATCTCGTGGAGGGTGACCTTCTCGCGGTCACCGCAGGTCACGCAGGTGGCGTGCGGTACGTGCCATTCGGTGTTGCACAGGGTGCAGTGGACGTAGCGCAGGCCGGCGGCCGGGCCCTCGTTGCGGATCACGCTCACGACCGGCAGGCTGCCGCACACCGGACAGGTGCTGTGGGCTTCCATCAGCGGCAGCGCGGCGGCATCGAGCTGGCTGGCGATCGAGGTGAGCACCACCTGCAGCGCGGCCGCAATGTAGGGCAGGCGGGCCATGTCGTCACGATCGGGTTCGCCGTCGAGGAGCTTGCCCGCCAGCTTGTCGAGTTCCTCGGCGCTGGTGATGAGGAGCGCGTCGAGCGTGTCGCGGGCGCCGACGGGGGCGTTCTCGAGGAGGTCGCCGGCGATGTCGCGCAGGATGTCGCGCCAGACCGCGGGGCGTTCGAACGAGGCGACGCTGATCGGGGGCATGCGATGCTTGCGCGCCCGCTCCAGCACGTCCGCGGCGGGCGGCGTCAAGCCTGGCCCGGCCGCCGCCAGAGCCTTGTGCTGGGCCCGCGAGAGGCGGCCGAGGAAGCCGAGCCATTCGCCAAGGCCGTGATGCAGCGCCAGGGCCTCGAAACGCTCGGCACGCGCAAGGAAAACAGTGTCCGGATCGGGAAGGAGGATCGCCGGGGCCTGGCCCGACGACGGCAATTCGGTGGCTGGGGTGTTCATGGTTTCTCAACAATGGAAAGCGTGCGCAATGATCGGTGCTGTGTTCTGCTGAAAGCAAGGTAAACGGCAAAAAAAGATGCGACCCCACACACCGGCGCCGTTCCCCGGGGCACCGTTAACAAGCGTCGGCGATCGCGCTATTCTCGAACCTTTGCTCATCGAAGGAGCCGCAATGGCCAAGACCGCTCTGATCATCGGCGCTTCCCGGGGGCTCGGCCTGGGCCTCGTGCGGCGCTTTCGCGAGCAGCACTGGGAGGTGGTCGCGACCTGTCGCGATGAGCGGGGGGCGCAGGCGCTGGGCGCGGTCGACGGCGTGCAGGTCGAGCACGTGGACATCTGCGCGCCCGCCAGCCGTGAGGCCCTGGCCGGGCGCCTGGAAGGCCGGAGCTTCGATCTTGTGTTCGTCAATGCCGGCATCCCGGGACCGGCCCACCGTCAGGTCGGGGCGGCCACCGCGGAGGAGGCCGGGACGCTGTTCCTGACCAACGCCATCGCCCCCGTGCAGATGGCCGAGCGCTTGCTGGCGCGACTCGCGCCGGACGGCGTGCTCGGGTTCATGAGCTCGGTGATGGGCAGCGTGGAACTGGCCCAGGCGCAGCACCGCCTCTACGGCGCGAGCAAGGCGGCGCTCAACCACCTCGTGCACAGCCTGTGGGCCGGTCTGGGTGAAACCGGCCTGACCCTGCTCTGCCTCCATCCGGGCTGGGTGCAGACCGACATGGGCGGCGCCGAGGCGCCGCTGGACGTGGCGACGAGCACGGAAGGCGTGTGCCGGGTGCTGGCGGAAGCTTCCGGCCGGGGCGGAGTGCACTTCATCGACTACCGGGGACAGGCTCTGCCCTGGTGAGGCCGGGCACGGGGGAACGGTTTCCCGTTTTCCCGTTGCCGGGAGCCTGCCGCCGCGCTCTGCTATATTCGGTGCATGACCGGCCCTGCGATCCCGGATCGCGCCATCGGCCCCGACCCTTCCCTCCGCCCCGTTGCCAGCCATGACCATCAAATCGCGCGCAGCCGTCGCCTTCGCGGCCAACCAGCCCTTGCAGATCGTCGAAGTGGATGTCGAGCCGCCGAAGGCCGGCGAAGTGCTGGTGCGCATCGTCGCCAGCGGCGTGTGCCACACCGACGCCTACACCTTGTCCGGCGATGACCCCGAAGGGGTGTTCCCGGCGATCCTCGGCCACGAGGGCGGCGGCATCGTCGAGGCGCTGGGCGACGGCGTGACTTCGTTGGCGGTGGGCGACCACGTGATTCCGCTGTACACCGCCGAGTGCCGTGAGTGCAAGTTCTGCAAGTCGGGCAAGACCAATCTCTGCCAGGCGGTGCGCACGACCCAGGGCAAGGGCCTGATGCCCGACGGCACCACCCGCTTTTCCTACCAGGGACGGCCGATCTACCACTACATGGGGACGTCGACCTTTTCCGAATACACCGTGGTGCCCGAGATCGCGCTGGCGAAGATTCCCGCGGATGCGCCGCTGGAAAAAGTGTGCCTGCTCGGCTGCGGCGTCACCACCGGCATCGGCGCGGTGCTCAACACCGCCAAGGTCGAAGCCGGGGCGACGGTGGCGATCTTCGGCCTCGGCGGCATCGGCCTGGCGGCGATCATCGGTGCGACCATGGCCAAGGCCGCGCGCATCCTCGCGGTGGACATCAATCCGGGCAAGTTCGAGATCGCGAAGAAGCTGGGGGCGACCGATTTCGTCAACCCGAACGACTACGACAAGCCGATCCAGGACGTGATCGTCGAGCTGACCGACGGCGGCGTGGATTACTCCTTCGAGTGCGTCGGCAACGTCAAGCTGATGCGTGCCGCGCTCGAGTGCTGCCACAAGGGTTGGGGCGAATCGACCATCATCGGCGTCGCCGGCGCCGGGCAGGAGATCAGCACCCGGCCGTTCCAGCTCGTCACCGGCCGGGTCTGGCGCGGCAGCGCGTTCGGCGGCGTGCGCGGCCGCACCGAGCTGCCGGCCTACGTGCAGAAGGCGCAAAGAGGCGAAATTCCGCTCGACGACTTCATCACCCACACGATGGCGCTGGAGGACATCAACCGCGCCTTCGAGCTGATGCACGAAGGCAAGAGCATCCGCAGCGTGATCCATTTCTGACCCCCGCTGCCGGCGCCGCGGGTGCTGGTGGCGGGGTGAAGGGACGCGGGCGGGGCGCTTCAGGCGCCGGGGGCCGCGCCCGAGAGCAGGGCGACGATCCGCGGCGGCAGCGGCTTCGCCCGGACCCGGCCCTGTTCGCGATCGAAGGCGGTCCAGACCCGGGTTTCGCTGCATTCGACCGCGATCGTGCCGCCGTTGCGGACGAGGTGGCGGATCTCGAACGCGCTGCGATGCACCGCCGCAATGCTCGATTCGATGACGATGTCGTCGCCCCAGCGGGACGGGGCCTTGAACCGGGCCTGGTTGTCGACGAGCGGGATGCCGTCGATGCCGAACTCGTCGATCATCGATTTCAGCGTCAGCCCGGCGCGCCCGAGCAGGGCATGCACCGAGAAATCGAACCAGACGAAGTAGTGCGGGTTGAAGACGATCCCCGATGGATCGCAATGGCCGAATTCGACCTGCAGGGTTCGGGTGTTGGAGAGCACGCGGGGTCCTTTTCGTGGCGGGGGCGGTTCCGTCGTTCCGGCCGGCTGCGGGCAGAGGCCGCGGCAGCCGGCCCCGGCCCCGGCCCGCGGATGGTCAGGCTCCGGGAGTGGTCCGGCAGCCGACCAGGTTGACCGCGAGCATGCTCAGGACGACTTCGCCACGCTGATTGAGCACTTCGATTTTCGAGCGCACGATCCCCCGGTCCGGCTTCGACGCCGAGCGCCGCGCCTCCATCACCGTGACCCGGGTGCTGAGCACGTCGTCCGGGCGCACCGGCACGAGCCAGCGCAGCTCGTCGAGTCCGGGGGAGGACAGGCTGGCGTTGGCGCTCAGGTAATGCTCGGCGTACATCCGCATCATCAGCCCGCAGGTCATCCAGCCGCTGGCGATGAGTCCGCCGAACATCGTGTCGGCGGCCTTGGCCGGGTCGGTGTGGAAGTCCTGCGGGTCGTAGCGTCGGGCGAACTCGATGATTTCCCGTTCGCTGACCCGCATTTCGCCGAAGCGATGGACGGCGCCGGGGAGGTAGTCCTCGAAATAGCGGTCGTCGATCGGGCTGGAAAATGTACCCGGATGGGGCGAATGGCATTCTTCGGTCATGGTCGGGCGGATCCGTGGTGGTTTGCGCCATGATAGCCGATCGTGCCGGTCGCGCCCGCCCGGATTCCCGGGGCTTCAGCCTCGTTGGACTGGCCTGGAGCTGGGGGCGCTGGCCCGGCGTCAGTCTGGCCCTTGCCGGCTGTGTGCCTGGGGTGCTGCAGCTGGCTGTGAGGCTGAACCGTCTGACGCCGGCGCGCAGGCCGCAAATCGTGCCGGGTGCAGACCGGCCGCGGACAGATCGCGGATGAATTCGCTGGAAGCGAGATAATCCAGCTCCGCTTCGCGGGGCGTGGTCAGCGGGTCGCAGGCGATCAGTGCGGGGCAGACGCGGCCTGGGTGCACATGGAGCAGTGGGCGGGGGCCGGTCGCGGCGAGAAAACGGCGCATCTTGCTGCCGAAAGGCCGGGCCGGCGAGAAATCGTGCAGGCCGCTGAACCCGTCGTTGGCAGGAATGCCCGCCGCGTGCAGCTGGCGGTGCAGGGCGAGCCCGAGCACGGTAATGAGCAAGGCCTTGCCCAGGGCTTCACCGCGCTGCAGGCAGCGCCGCGGGGGTTCGACGCAGTTGCGCACCCATACGCGGCCCGCAGGGTAGCGGTCCAGCAGTTCGGCGACCAGCGCCTCGCGGACACCAGGAAGGACATGGACGTGCTGGTGCCCATCCACATGGTCGGGCGGTGCGCCCCAGGCGTCTTCGAACGCGTCGAGCTGTGCCCGTAACTCGTCGCGGATCGCGGCGGTCGGCAGGCGGCGGGCGAGCGCCCTGGGCAGAAGGTGGCCCAGGGGCGGTAGGCGGCCATTGATGGTCAGGCCGGTGGCACGGCTCAGGGGGGCATGGTCGGTCAGGGTCAGGTGCAAGCCGGTGTCGAACGCCGCTTCCACGGCAGTCTGGCGCAAGGCCGGGGCGGCTGCACGCCAGCCGGGTAGGGCCGTCATGCAGCTCGTGGCCGACAGCCGGGCGGTACGGATCAGTGCGATGATGGCGTCGCTGACGCCCGGGGCGAGGCCGTAATCATCCGCGCAGACGACGATCGGGCGCAGTGGGGCGGGCGGGGCAGAGGAGCGGGGCATGCGGGTGTGATCGGATCGACCTTGCGGCAAGGAGCGTGGCGGCAACGGTGGCGCGATGTTGTCCTGCGCCTCGTGCAGCGTCAACAGCACGGATTGGTTTATCGTTCACCGCCTCGCTTTTTGCCGAGAAACCTAGACCAGGTCCGAACCGTGCTCAACTCCGACTCCCTTGCCGCACACCCGCACGTCTCTTCCAGTTCTGCAAGCCATCCGCGACTGTCCGTCGTCATCCCTCTATACAACGAGAGCGGTTCGATCCAAGCACTGCATCGGCGCCTGAGTGCGGTGCTGGACGGCCTGCCGCTCGACGGGCGGGAAGTGGTGTTCGTCGACGACGGCAGCCGCGACGACACTTTTGCCCGCGTCTCGGCGCTGTGTGCGGTGGACCCGAAGCTGCGTGCGATCCGCTTTGCCCGCAACTTCGGGAAGGAGGCAGCCATGGCTGCGGGGCTGCGCGCCGCTACCGGGGACGTGGTGGTGTTGATGGACGGGGATCTGCAGCATCCTCCCGAGCTTATTCCGGCGCTGCTCGAGCGCTGGCGCAACGGCGCGATGATGGTGACGGCGGTCCGCCGCTCGCGCGAAACCGATCCGTGGCTACGGCGTCAGCTGACACGCGCCTTCTACGGGTTTTTCAGCCGGATCTCCGAAGTCACCCTGGCCGAGGGCGGAGGCGATTTCCGCGTCTTCGACCGCGCGGTGGTCGATGCCATCAACAGCCTTCCCGAGCGGACCCGGTTCATGAAAGGGATCACCAGCTGGGTCGGATTTCGCCAGGAGGAAGTGGATTTCGTGCCCCAGGCGCGTGCGGCCGGTGAGTCCGGCTGGCCGATGCTGCGTCTGTTGCGCTACGCCCTCGATGGCTTGTCCGCATTCAGCACCTTGCCGCTGCGGGTGTGGTCCTTGGTCGGTCTGGTAATGGCGGGGTTATCCGGGATCTACGGCTGCTGGCTGATCGGGCGTACCCTGATTTTCGGCATTGACCTGCCGGGCTACATCTCCATGATGGTGTCCGTCCTGTTCTTGTCCGGCATCCAGCTCATCAGCCTGGGAGTTCTGGGCGAATACATCGGACACATCTTCACCGAGGTCAAGGGGCGGCCGCTGTTCCTGGTTGCGGAGCGGATCGGTTTCGATGAGTCGTCCGGGGCGGGTTCATGAATGGCAGCGCTTCCGGGGCCCGGGCCAGTGGCATGCGGGGGGGCGCCGGTCACGGCCCGTTCCGCACAGCGCCGTCGCGATGGGCCTTTCGCCTGGCCGTGCTGCTGCTGGTGGCCGCCGCGGCCTTCATCCTGACGGTCTTCGACCGGTATGGCATCAGCAACGATGAGGAAGTCCAGCATGTATATGGGCGGTTGCTGCTCGATTTCTATGCATCGGGGCTGGATGACCGGCGTGCGTTCGAATACAAGAACCTTTATCTCTACGGTGGGCTGTTCGATCTGATCGCGGCGGCGCTCGAGCGCCTGCTGCATCTCGATCCGGCGGGAGCGCGGGTGTGGGAGCTCCGGCACCTGTTGTCGGCTATGTTCGGTCTGTCCGGTCTGGCGGCGTGCTGGATGCTGGCCCGCCAACTGGGGGGTGAGCTTGCCGGGGTAGTGGCGCTGGTCCTGCTGCTGGTCACCGGCACCTGGACCGGCGCGATGTTCACCCATACCAAAGACGTCCCCTTTGCCGCGACGATGGCGTGGGCAGCGTTCTTCACCGTGCGCGTGTGCCGCGCGCTGCCGTCGCCGCCGATGGCGGGCGTGGTGGGGCTCGGGCTGGCGCTTGGCTGTGCGTTCGGCCTGAGGGTCGGTGCAGTGTTCGCGGTCGGCTACCTGGGAATCACGGTGCTGGCGCTGAGCGTCCAGGAGCGGCGCGGGTCGGTGCCGGCGCGCTTGGCATTTCTTCGCAAATCGGCCGTGAGCCTGCTGCCGGTCGCACTGATCGCAGCGCTGCTGGCGGCGCTGTTCTGGCCGTGGGCGGTGATGTCAGCTGGCAATCTGGTGAAGGCGATTACTGCTTTTTCGCATTTTTCGTTTCAGCTGGACACCATCCTCGATGGCCGGGTGATGGCCAACGGCGAGGTGCCCGCGCATTACCTCGTATCCTACCTGCTGGTGCGTCTGCCCGAGTTGTTCCTGCTCGGCCTCGCCTTCGCCGCATGGGTCGGCTTGCGTACCCTGCCGGCGCTGTTCCGCGCGGACGGGCGCGAGACCTCCTGCCACGGATTGCCGGTGATCCTGGCTGCCCTGCTGCCGCTGGGCTACACCTTGCTGGCCGCTCCGCCCCTGTATAACGGCATCCGACATTTCATCTTCCTGCTGCCGCCGCTCGCGGCGCTTGCGGGAGTGGGGTTGGTGAAAGCCTGGCAATCGGCCGTGCGCTGGCCACGCGCCCGCATTGCAGGGCTGGCGGGGAGCCTGTTGCTGCTGGCGGTGCATGCCGGCACGCTCGTCCGTCTGCACCCTTACGAGTATGTCGCCTACAACAGCCTGGCCGGTGGCCTGCGTGGTGCGGCCGAGCGCTGGGAGCAGGATTACTGGGCGACCAGTCTGCGCGAAGCAGCCGGGCAGCTGAACACCCTGGTCGCGCGCGAGGGCGCTACCGGGCGGGTATACACGGTGGCTGTGTGCGCCGAGCCCTTCCAGGTCGCAGTCTGGCTGGACCCGGGGCTGATCGTGACGCGCGACTGGCGTGCGGCCGATTTTTTCCTGTCGCCGACGCACATGGATTGTGATGGAGCGCTGAAGGGACAGGTCGTCGGCAAGGTGGAACGCGATGGGGTTCCGCTCGCGGTGGTGCTCGATCGGCGCATGCTCACGGGCGAGGCGCGCAGGTCGCGATGAGGCTGAGTGAAGGCGTCCGCCGCTTCGTCCGCTTTGCCGCAGTCGGCCTTGTCGGCACGGCTGCGCATTATGCCCTGCTCATCGTACTGGTGGAGGTGATCGCGGCTCCGCCGGTGCTCGGCGCCGCTGCTGGATTCTGCCTGGGGGCTGTGGTCAACTACGGACTTTCCCGGGTGTGGGTCTTCGACTCCGATCGCGGCCACCTTGTGGCCCTCTCGCGTTTCCTGCTGATTGCGCTGATGGGGCTCGGGTGGACCGCATTGTTGATGCTGCTGCTTGCCCGGATGGCGGGGCTGCACTATCTGGTGGCACAACTGCTCACCACGGCCCTGGTGCTGTTCTGGCACTTCGCCGGCAATGCGCTATGGACCTTCCGCCGGCAGGTCGAATGAGCTGGAGTGAGGCTTCCAGCACATGCCTTGCCGGCGCTTCCGGGGTGCCGTTCAGCGTGCAGCCCGGGCCAGTTCCGCATTGCCGGAGGCCGGCTGGCCTGCCGCGGTGGCTGCAGCACGCTGCCTCTTGAGGCTCGGGATGTGGTTCTTCACGAGGGTGAGGGCGGCCAGGGTCAGGACCATCGAGAAGCCGAGCAGGGACAGATAGGCCGAGGCGCCACCCGAAGTGATCACCGCAGCGCCTGCGAACGAGCTCAGGATCGCACCCAGGCGGCCGAAAGACAGCGCCGCCGCCGTGCCGGTGGCGCGGACGATCGTCGGATAGACGTAGGCGCACAGCGCGTACATGGTGGACTGGACGGCGAGGACGAACATGCCGTGGAGGCCGAGGCCGAGCATCAGCCAGGTCGTGTTTCCGGAGATGTCGACGCTCTTCAGCAGGAAGGCGCTCGCCGCCGCACCGATGCTGCACAGGACGAGGGGAATGCGCGAGCCGTAGCGCGTGATCGCGAGCGCGCAGCCCAGCGAGCCGACCACGCCGCCAAGGTTGTAGGCGGTCAGGCCGGAGCCGGCCAGCGTCGTGGGCAGGCCTTCGGCGGCGAGCATCGTCGGCAGCCAGCTGAAGGCGCTGTAGGTGGCGAGCATGACCATGAAGAAGCCGATCCAGATCGCCAGCGTGTCGCGCATGCGCCCGGTCTCGAACAGCGAAGCGAAGCCGGCGCGTTGTTCGCTGGCGCGCTCGGCGGCATCGACGAACACGGTGTCGGCAGGGGTCGGGCGCGCCATGCGCGCGAGCAGCGCCCGCAGCTCGGCCCAGCGCGCACGCTGGCGCACGAGGTAGCGGGGCGATTCGGGCAGAGTCGCGAGCAGCACCAGGCTGTAGGCCACCGGCAGGGCGCCGCCGACCCAGAACAGGCCGCGCCAGCCGAGGACCGGCAGGATCACGCCGGCGAACAGCCCGGCGAGCATGCCGCCGAGCGGGTAGCAGACGATCGTTGCGGTCACCGCCAGCGTCCGGCTGCGCGCCGGGGTGAATTCCGCGGTCATCGTCGACGCGCTCGGCAGGGCGCCGCCGATGCCCAGGCCGGCGATGAAGCGCAGCATCGTGATCGCGAGCACGTCGGGGGCAAAACCGATGGCGATGGTCGCGGCGCCGAACAGGAACACGCTCGCTGCAAGGACCAGGCGCCGGCCGATGCGGTCGGCGATGACGCCCGCGCCGGCACTGCCCACGGCCATGCCCACCAGTCCGGCGGCGACTGCCGGTGCAAATGCGGCCTTGGTGATGCCCCATTCCTGGATCAGCATCGGAATCGCGAAGCCGATCAGTTGTCCGTCGAAGCCGTCGGTCACGATCGCGAGCGCGGCGAGGATGACGACGATGCGCTGCATGGACGTGAATGGGCCGTGGTCGAGCACGCCGCCGATGTCGACGGAGGTGGAGGAAGGTTTATGCACGGTGAATCGATCTCCGGTCGTTTTTTCGATGCGCTTCGCCTGCGCGCGCGCGGAATACGGGAGCTGTTTCACGGCCGGATCGACGATGCGCGATTGCACGTTTCCGCTACGACCGGCGCAGTGGTCCTGACGGGGCGTTTCCGCCCGAAACGGGCGCTGCGACGGCGGTGCACGCCCGGGCGCGAATTTCAGCGGGCGAGACGATACCATTCTGATTGATGGACAACAAATTTTTGTATCACATTGCCGGGGCGAAGGCGCAGGATGGCGCGGGCCCGCGCCCCGCCCTGCTCAGGCGGCAGTCAAGGGAAGCGCGGCCCGGGCGGGTGCCGCCGCCGTGCTTCGTGGCTGGCGATGGCAGGGGGGCGTGGTGTGAAAGGGACGGACCGGCCGGGGAAGGCCGGTCGGGAGGGGGGCGGCTACCCGCGGGCTTCCGCTGCGGGAGCGGGCGAGCGGCCGTTCAGCGGTCGAGCAGTTCCGGATATTCGCGGCGCACGGTGTCGCCGCCGTGGCGCCAGGCCTTGCACTCGCCGACGAAGGCGGTCACGCGCGGGTCCGTCCAGCGCCGGGGATCGGGTTCGATTTCGAGCTGGCGGGCGATCCGGTCCGGCCAGGAGGCCTGAGTGTAGGTGTTGCCGACCTGGGTGATGAGGTCGGTCAGGTGCACGCAGCCTTCCTCGCCGCCGACGCGCTCGCGCACCTGGCGCATGAAGCCCGCTCCGATCTGGAGGCCGATCAGGCGGCGGTAGGCGGCCAGGCTGTCCGGGCAGGTGGGCCAGGGGGCGGTCTGCATCCGGGCTTCGACATCGCGGATCGTGAACTCGCCGTCGATCAGGAAGGCGATCGTCAGGTCGTGAAGGTTCTTGCCCGGCTGCACCGACTCGCGCGAGCGGAACACCATCTCATGGGCTTTTTCGTCGGTGACCGTGGCTTCGATTTCCCACAGGCCGTCCTTGCGCCGATACGCGCGGCAGGTGATCCGGCGCGTGTGCATCAGCTCGCGCTCGCTTTCTCCAAACATTGTTCCAGGTTCCTTTACGGAGCGGCGGCGGGCTTGGCCACCGCGATGGCAAAGCCCGAATGATACGGGGAGTGGAGGAGGAGATGCGAACGGCCGGCACGGTGAACCTGCGCGCCGACCCTCATTGCCCGCCGCCGACCCGCTTCACCCCGACCGGCACGATGTCGCCGGCCGAGCCGGTGGCGTCGGTGAGGTCGAGCAGCATCGGCACCAGGCTGTTCATGCTCGTGACTCCGAAGTCCTTCGCCGTCGGCGTGACCCAGTGGTCGAACTGGCCGATCATCAGCAAGGTGTCGGGGCGGATGCCCTGGCGCAGCACCACGCGGCCGCGGGTGGCGCGCAGCGGCGAGCGTACTTCGATGAGGTCGCCGTCCTCGATGCCGAGCCGGCGCGCGGAGGCAGGGTTCATGATCACGCCGCGGTGGCCGGCGACGTTGGCGGCGGCGCCGCGCACAACCTGCAGGCTGACGTTGCCGCCCCAGGCGTACTGCATGCTGCGTGCGGTCAGCAGCCAGAACGGGAAGTCTTCCTCCTGCCCGCCGAGGTTGGCAATCACCGCGTCCTTGATCAGCTGCGAGAAGTCGTGGAATTCGGGCAGCGCACGGTATTCGCCGAGCTGGCGGTCCCACCACTGGATGCCGGCTTCGTGGAGGCGGCGGCCGAGCTCGGTGCCGACGCGCAGGATGCGCTCCTGGTAGGGCATCTCGAAACGCATGCCGTTGTCGACGAGGTGGGGGTAGAGGTACCACTGCAGGCGCGGGTAATCGATGGTGCGGAAGCCGTGCTCGCGCCACCAGTCGAGGCCGTGCTCCTCGGCGCCACCGGTGAGTTCGGCGCTGGCGGCGCGGCAGCTGGCGTCCCAGATCGTCTCCACGCTGTGGGCCTGGTCGAGGGGCAGCGAGTAGTCGTAGTTCGCCCCTTTCAGCGGCACCCCGGCAGCGCCCTTGTTGATCGCCTTATTGTAGTTTTCGAGCACCCCGGTGCGCCGCGCCAGTTCGGTGGTGATCCAGGTGAAGTCGCGCGTCTCGCCCTGCGGCACGACCGCCGGCTGGCGCAGGGCGAAGCCCTGTTTGTCCCAGAACTGCTCGACGTACTTGGTGCCGCCGATGCGGATCAGCTGTAGACCTTCGAGGTCGGTGCAGTCGGGCAGCAGGACGTCGGCGAAGTGGTTGGTCTCGTCGCGGGTGTAGGTGAAGGCGACGACGAAGGGGAACTTCGAAACCGCTTCGGCGACCTGCGGCGTATCCCAGAACGAGATCACCGGGTTGGTGCGGTAGAAGAACCAGACGTCGGGTTGGGTCGGCTCGGGGAAATTCTCGAAACCGTGACGCTGCTGCATCCAGGCGAGGTGGGTGGGGCCGAGCGCTGCGCTCCAGGCCGAGTTCGCCACCAGCGGCACGAGGGTGCGGTTGGCGTTGCGGATCTGCGGGCGGGAGACCCAGTTTTCCTTGTCGGTGGGGTTGAACGGGTAGTCCATGAAGCCGTCGGGGCCGGGCTTGGCGCTGCTTTGGCGGTCGCTCGCCGGGCGGTTCAGGCGCACCGTGGTGCCGATCGTGCCGCCGGGGACGTCGAGGGCGCCGACCAGGCAGGCCATCAGGGTGCGGGCCCAGCAGCAGTCGTAGCCGCCCCAGCCGTTGTTGACGGTCTTGCCCAGGGTGATCGCCACCGGGCGCAGGGGCAGGGTGCGGCCTTCGATCTCGATGGTGGCGCCGATCTGGGCGTGGTCGAGGTATTCGTTGGCGACGCGGCGGATGGTGCCGGCGGGGACGTCGCAAACCTTCGCCGCCCATTCCGGGGTGAATTCGCGCTCGTGTTCGAGGAGTTTGCCGAACGCGGTGCTGACGCTGACCCCGGTGTGCTCGAAGCGCTCGCCGTCGGCGCCGAGTTCGAGGCCGTTGGCGGCGAAACAGCCTTCCAGCGCGGGGTCGGTGTCCGCGGTGTCGAACGGCACCGCGGCGGCGCGCTTCAGGTCCCACACCAGCGGCTTGCGCGTGTCCGGATCGCGCAGGTAGTAGCCGTTGGGCGCGACCAGGTAGGGCGAAGCGGTCATGTGCTTGAGGAAGTCGATGTCCAGGCGTGTGCGCGCGTTCTCGAACAGCATCACGTGGATCATCGCGTGCATGAACGCGGGGTCTGTCTTGGGCTTGATCGGCACCCACTCGGCCGAGCAGCCGCCGGTAACCGACAGGTGGGGCTCGACCTGGACGCGCTTGACGCCCTGTTCGACGCGCGCTTCGGCATGGCGCCAGACCCCACACACGCCGCCGGAAGCTTCGATGTTGCTGCCGAAGGAGACGATGTACTTGGTCCGCGGCGTGTCCGGGCAGACGGTGAAGGCGCGGTGCCAGAGCTCGCCGTAGAGGTGCTCGGAGTGGGTGCACTTGACTCCCTGGCCGCTGCCGAAGCTCAGGTCGACCGGCCCCCAGGCGGAAAGAAAGGCGGGGAAGGTGCCCATGTAGGCGGTGGGGGTGCCGCCGCCGCCGAAGCTCGCCGCCACGCGCGGATAGCCGGAAGCGTCGAGCAGCCCGTTCGCACGCACGGTGTTGAGCTTGTCGGCGATCAGGTCGAGCGCCTCGTCCCACGAGATCGGCACGAAGCCGGGGTCCTCGTCGCGCCCCTTCTTCGGGTTGGTGCGCTTCATCGGCGTGAGCACGCGGTTCGGGTTGTAGGTCTTCTGCACCAGGCCGAAGGCCTTGACGCACACCCGGCCGTCGGCCGGGTGCACCCCTTCGGCGTCGAAGTTGGGCTCGATCGCGGTCGCCACGCCGTCCTCGACCTTGACCTTGAACAGATCCGGGCCGGCCACGCACTGGTAGCAGTAGCCGGCGACCCGCTTGACTGACGGCGATTCGGTGCTCGATGCGGTTCCCATGAGATATCCCTTCGACCGCCGTATCCGCTGCGAAGGAGCGGGATCGGCAGACAGCAAATATGAATGACCGTTCAGTCATTCTTTGTGAGCAAGGGGGAAAAGTCAAGGCGCGCGTTCTGGCGTGCGAGGACGGGCGCGCGTGCTGCGGGTTGCGGAGCGCGCCGCCGGCGCTTGCGCTTGGCGGCGCGCTCCGCATAGGCTGTCGGCCTCATTCAGGGCGTTGCCGGAGGTCTTGTGCCGTGATCGAAAAACCGCTCGGCGGGGTGCGCACGCGGGTCCCGCTGCCTCTGCCCGGGCACGATCCGGGGCCTCGCCGCGACGCCGCCCGCGGGTGGCGCCGGATCGATTCGCCCAACCGCGATGCGCGCCCCGAGGGCGAAACCGTCCGCCTGATCGTGATCCACGCGATCAGCCTGCCGCCCGACGAGTTCGGTGGCCCCGGAGTCGAGCAGCTGTTTACCAATGCGCTCGATCCCGGTGCCCATCCTTATTACGCCGCGATCCACGAGTTGCGGGTGTCGGCGCATTACTTCATCCGCCGTGACGGCGGCCTGATCGAGTTCGTCGATCCGGACCTGCGTGCCTGGCATGCGGGCGTGTCGTGCTGGGCAGGGCGCGAGCGCTGCAACGATTTTTCCGTCGGCATCGAACTCGAAGGCTGCGACACCCGGCCTTTCGAGCCGGTGCAGTACCGGCGCCTGGCCGATCTGCTCCGGCGGCTGTGCCGGCGTTACCCGGTCGAGGGGGTGGTCGGGCATTCGGACGTCGCGCCTGGCCGCAAGACCGACCCCGGCCCTTGCTTCGACTGGGCGAAGCTCCGGCGGATGCTGCGGCGGCGTTAGCCGGCGGCGCGCCTGCAGTGCCTGGCCGGAAGGAGGGGCGGGGGAGCGTGCAATATGTTTTGACAAAATGGTTGGAGGAAAATAAAATCCGCCTCCTGCTGCTATGCAGCATTTTTATTCCGCCTTTTTCTTTCTTTACGGTGCGGCGCCTTCCCCGCAGGGGGAGACGCAGTTTCATGGACGCACGCACCGCGGGGTCCATCGTCTGGTTGCGGCGATCGACTTGAACACCTACTGGCGACCGAGCATGTCTGCCCGTCACTGCGGCCCATCCGCTGCATGGCGCTTGTCCTGCCTACCGCGCGGGGCGCTTCGGATCCCCCGATGCGGGAGGCTCCGCAGGCAGCGGCTCCGGCCACAGCATGGAGGACACCATGAAACACGCAACTCGATTCCATTCGCACGCCCGCGAGACGGGTCGCGCCGTGCTCGGCATGGCGCACGCCGCGGTTCTTTCCTTCGGCCTGCTGGGCATGGCGCAGGTGGCCGGCCGGGACGATGCAGCGGCGCGCATACAATTTCCCGTGGCCTTTGCGGACGCGGCGCCGGTGCGAGCCGAGCGCGCGGCGCCGATGAGCGCCGCCGCCCCGCCGGTGGCCGCTCCGCTCCCGGCGGCGGGCGCGGAGCGCTCGCTGGTCCGGGTGCGGGGGCTCGACGCGCTGGCGGCCGATCCCTTCGCGCGCGAAGCCGATGACCTGTCGGCCGAAATGGTCCGGGTGCGCGACTGGATCGCCGACACCTACCGGGTTTCCGAAACCGCGCTCGTTACCGCGCTGGTCGCGGCCGAGACTTCGGCGCAGGAACTCGGCTTCGATCCCTTGCTGATCGTCGCGATCATGGCGGTGGAGTCGAGCTTCAATCACCGCGCGGTGAGCAACATGGGCGCGCAGGGGCTGATGCAGGTGATTCCGCGCTACCACCAGGACAAGATCGGTCCGCAGCGCGGCAAGAACGCCTTGTTCGACCCGAAAGTGAATGTGCGCGTCGGCACCCTCGTGCTGCATGAGGGTTTGCAGCGCTACGGCAGCATGCAGCGCGCGCTGCAGTACTACAACGGCGCCCTCGAGGACCCCAATGCGCGCTACACGCGCAAGGTGATGGCGCTGAAAAAGCGTTTGATGACGATCGCCGGACGCAGCGCCGGTACACGCGGCGAGGCCGGGCAGGCGAGCTGATCCTGCCGGCGTAGCGCCGCCTGCCGCTGGGCGCGGAATCGACAAAGAAAAAGCGTCGCATGCGGCGCTTTTTCGATGGTTGCGCTCCGGGCGCGGATCAGTCCGCGTTCAGCGCCAGCTCGAACAGCTCGCGCTTCAGGACCAGCTGGCGCGGCAGGCGGTCCTGCAGCTTATCGAACCATTCCTTGTGCAGGTTGAGCTCGCTCTTCCACGCCTTTGCATCGACCTGGGTGAGGGCGTCGAACTCCTCGCGGGTGACGTCCGCTCCGCTCCAGTCCAGATCCTCGAAGCGCGGCATCCAGCCGAGCGCGGTTTCCTTGGCGGAGATGCGGCCCTTGCAGCGGTCGACGATCCACTTCAGCACGCGCATGTTCTCGCCGAAGCCGGGCCACATGAATTCGCCCTTCTCGTTCATGCGGAACCAGTTCACGCAGAAGATCTTCGGCGTGTTCTCGACCACATGGCCCATTTTCAGCCAGTGGTTGAAGTAGTCGCCCATGTGGTAACCGCAGAACGGCAGCATTGCGAACGGGTCGCGCCGGACCACGCCCTGCGCGCCGAAGGCGGCGGCGGTGGTTTCCGAGCCGAGGGTGGCGGCCATGTAGACGCCGTAGTTCCAGTTGAAGGCCTGGTACACCAGCGGCACGGTGGTGGCGCGGCGGCCGCCGAAGATGAAAGCCGAGATCGGCACCCCGGCAGGGTCTTCCCAGGCCGGGTCGATCGACGGGCACTGGCCGGCCGGGGCGGTGAAGCGCGAGTTCGGGTGCGCCGCCTTGCGTCCGGTTTCCTTGGCGATTTCCGGCGTCCAGTCCTTGCCCTGCCAGTCGATCAGGTGCGCCGGAGCTTCCTTGGACATCCCTTCCCACCACACGTCGCCGTCGTCGGTCAGCGCGACGTTGGTGAAGATGATGTTTTCCTTCAGCGTCGCCATCGCGTTGTAGTTGGTCTTTTCCGACGTCCCCGGAGCGACGCCGAAGAAGCCGGCTTCGGGGTTGATGGCGTAGAACTTGCCGTCCTTGCCCGGCTTGATCCAGGCGATATCGTCGCCGACGGTGGTGATCTTCCAGCCGTCGAAGGATTTCGGCGGGATCAGCATGGCGAAGTTGGTCTTGCCGCAGGCCGAGGGGAAGGCGGCGGCGACGTAGGTTTTCTCGCCTTTGGGGCTTTCCACGCCGAGGATCAGCATGTGCTCGGCGAGCCAGCCTTCGTCGCGCGCCATGGTGGAGGCGATGCGCAGGGCGAAGCATTTCTTGCCGAGCAGGGCGTTGCCGCCGTAGCCCGAGCCGTAGGACCAGATCTCGCGCGTCTCGGGAAAGTGCACGATGTACTTGGTGGTCGGGTTGCACGGCCAGCGGCTGTCCTTCTCGCCGTGGGCGAGCGGGGCTCCCACCGAGTGCACGCAGGGGACGAACTCGCCGTCGGCACCGAGCACTTCGATCGCGCCGCGGCCCATGCGCGTCATCGTGCGCATATTGGTGGCGACGTAGGGGCTGTCGGAAATTTCGATGCCGATGTGGGCGATCGGGCTGCCGAGCGGCCCCATCGAGAACGGCACCACGTACATCGTGCGCCCGCGCATCGAGCCCTTGAACAGCTCGTTCAGGGTTCCGCGCATGACTTCCGGGTCTTCCCAGTTGTTGGTCGGGCCGGCGTCGGCCTGGTTCTGCGAGCAGATGAAGGTGCGGTCTTCGACGCGCGCCACGTCCGAGGGATCGGAGCAGGCGAGGTAGGAATTCTTGCGCTTTTCCGGGTTGAGCTTGATCAGCATGCCGGAGGCGACCATTTCAGCGCACAGGCGGTCGTATTCTTCCTGGGATCCGTCGCACCAGACGACACGGTCGGGCTCGGTCAGGGCAGCGATTTCGCCGACCCACTTCTTGAGGCCTTCGTGGCGGACATAATCGGGTGCGGCGGTAATGGCCGCCGCGGCGTGGCTTTGAGTCATGATTTACAGCTCTCCCGTGTGCTGTGGTGCAAAACCATCCCCGTCGGTCGGCCAGCGCTGCAGGAGGAGGCCGCCTGGCCGGCGGGCTGCACGGGCGCGGCGGATGGCTGCGCCCGTTTGCGCGACTGCCGTCACCCGAGGGTAAACCGCAATCAACGAAAGCCCGACATTATGCCATGACCGGAGGACTTCGATGAATGCCGCAGTGGCGATCGCCGGAGCGATTCCGCACAGGGCGAAAATCTTTCACATCGCAATCTTGCTTTTCGTAATGCGGAAGACGCCTGTTCCGCGTTATCCTTTGCAGTCTGGCGCAACCGGGATCCGGGCTGCGCGTCCGCCGACGCGGCAGCTTCCACTTCCGGCGTGCGGCACTCCAACGACGAGACGGGAGGACACCCATGGATGAACTGCTTCGCACCGCAGCCCTCGACTATCATCGCTATCCGCGCCCGGGCAAGATCTCGGTGACGCCGACGAAGGTGCTGTCCAACCAGCGCGACCTGTCGCTGGCCTATTCACCGGGCGTGGCCGCGGCCTGCGACGCGATCGTCGAGGACCCGGCGCAGGCCGCCGAACTCACCGCGCGTTCGAACCTGATCGGCGTCGTCACCAACGGCACCGCGGTGCTCGGCCTGGGCAACATCGGTCCGCTCGCGGCCAAGCCGGTAATGGAAGGGAAGGGGGTGCTGTTCAAGAAGTTTGCCGGCATCGACGTCTTCGACCTCGAGATCGACGAGCCTGACGCCGACAAGCTGATCGACATGATCGCCGCGCTCGAGCCCACTTTCGGCGGCATCAACCTCGAGGACATCAAGGCCCCCGAGTGCTTCTACATCGAGCAGAAGCTGCGCGAGCGCATGAAGATTCCGGTCTTCCACGACGACCAGCACGGCACCGCGATCGTGGTCGGCGCCGCGGTCCTGAACGGGCTGCACCTGCAGGGCAAGGACCTGAAGAAGGTCAAGCTGGTGACTTCCGGCGCCGGCGCTGCGGCGCTCGCCTGCCTGGGCCTGCTGGTCAAGCTCGGGGTGCCGGTCGACAACATCTGGGTCACCGACATCGAGGGCGTGGTCTATGAGGGCCGCACCGCGCTGATGGACCCGATCAAGGCGCGCTACGCCAAGAAGACCGAGGCCAGGAAGCTCGCCGAAGTCATCGAGGGGGCCGACGTCTTCCTCGGACTTTCGGCCGGCGGCGTGGTGAAGGGCGAGATGGTGGCGAAGATGGCGGCCAAGCCGCTGATCCTCGCGCTCGCCAACCCGACCCCGGAGATCCTTCCTGACGAGGTCAAGGCAGTGCGCGGCGACGCGATCATCGCCACCGGCCGTTCGGACTACCCGAACCAGGTCAACAACGTGCTGTGCTTTCCCTTCATCTTCCGCGGCGCGCTGGATGTCGGTGCGACCACGATCACCGACGAGATGCAGCTCGCCGCGGTGAAGGCGATCGCCGAGCTGGCGCGCGTCGAGCAGAGCGACATCGTCGCCGCCGCCTACGGCGAGAAAGTGGGCGGCTTCGGCCCCGAGTACATCATTCCGCGCCCCTTCGACCCGCGCCTGATCGTCAAGATCGCGCCTGCGGTCGCCGCCGCGGCGGTCGCCTCGGGCGTGGCCACGCGCCCGCTCAGCGACTGGGACGCCTACCGCAGCCAGCTCAACAACTTCGTCTGGCATTCCGGCCTGATCATGAAGCCGGTATTCGCCGCCGCGCGCATGAACCCGAAGCGCATCATCTTCTCCGAGGGCGAATCGGAGAAGGTGCTGCGCGCGGTGCAGCAGGTGGTGGACGAGGGCCTGGCGCGCCCGATCCTGATCGGCCGCCCGGACGTGGTGCTGCACAACATCGAGCGCTTCGGCCTGCGTATCGCCGTCGAGCGCGATTTCGAACTCGTCAACCCCGATTCGGACCCGCGTTTCAACGAGCTGTGGCAGCACTACCACGGCCTGATGGAGCGCCGCGGAGTGTCGGTGGAATACGCCAAGAAGGAAGTGCGCCGGCGCACCACGCTGATCGGCACGCTGCTGCTCAAGTTCGGCTACGGCGACGGCCTGATCTGCGGCACCTACGGCATGCACCGGCTGCACCGCGAATTCGTCGAGACCGTGCTCGGCCGCCGCGAGGGGGTGAATCACCTGTACACGGTGAATCTGCTGAACCTGCCCGAGCGCACCCTGTTCCTCGCCGACACCTACGTGAACTACGATCCGACGCCGGCGCAGATCGCCGAGATGACCCAGCTCGCGGCCGAGGAAATGAAACGCTTCGGCATCGAGCCGCGGGTGGCGCTGCTGTCGCACTCGTCCTTCGGCGCGGCCGACTCGCCCACCGCGGAGAAGATGCGGGCGGCGTTGCGCATCCTGCATGCCGAGCACCCCGATCTGCCGGTGGAAGGCGAAATGCAGGGCGATGCGGCGCTGGACGCAAAGCACCGGCTGCAGATCTTCCCCAACGCGAAGATGCGCGAGGACGCCAATCTGCTGATCTTCCCCACCCTCGATGCGGCCAACATCGCCTTCAACCTGCTCAAGAACGCCGCCGGTGAGGGCATGACGGTCGGTCCGATCCTGCTCGGGGCGTCGAAGCCGGTGCATATCCTCACGCCCTCGGCCACGGTGCGGCGCATCATCAACATGACCGCCTTGACGGTGGTGGAGGCCGGGCAGGCCGGCTGAGCCCTCTGTGCCCGGCGCGCATCGAAGTATTTTCGATGCGCGCCGGAGCAGGGTGGCGCGGAATGTGGGAGAATTTCCCGGCAGATTTCGAAAATACTTGAAAATAAATTTGTATCTGCTTATTTTTCAAACATAAACATTTCGCAATCCTTCACCGGGCTGCCGACCATGAGGCACAAAATTCTCGGCGTTGCGTTCGCAGCGCTGTTCGCGCTCCAGAGCGGGGCGGTCGATGCCGCATCCACCGGCGCCAGCAGTGCGCCGACGAGCAAGCAGGTTGTTGCAAAAAAAAGCGTCAAATCGAATCCGGCCAAGCCGGCGCCGAAGCGCGCCGTGACCAAGAAGAAATCCAGGGCGAAGGCGACGAAATCCGCGGCGACCAAATCCGCGGCCGTGCGGGTTGCAGCGAAGAAAACCATGATCGCGGCTCCGGCGGCTGCGGCCGTGGATCCGGAAAGCGCTGCCGACGCGCTGCCGGCACTGGGCTCGAGCGCCTTTTACGTCGTCAACCAGAACACCGGCGAGGTGCTGCTCGAGCGCAATGCCGGCGCCGTGTTGCCGATCGCCTCGATCACCAAGCTGATGACCGCGATGGTGGTGCTCGATGGCGGGCAGAGCCTGTCCGAACGTCTGACCGTTACCGCCGAGGACATCGACCACCTGAAAGGCACCGGCTCGCGGCTGTCGCTCGGCACCGCACTGACGCGCGAGGAAATGCTCAATCTGGCGCTGATGTCGTCGGAAAACCGCGCCGCGTCGGCGCTGGCACGCAACTACCCGGGCGGTGAGCCCGCCTTCATCGAAGCGATGAACGTCAAGGCCCGCCTGCTCGGGCTGTGGAGCACCCGCTTCAGCGACAGCACCGGCCTCAACCCGGCCAACGTCTCCAGTCCGCGCGACCTTGCCCGGCTGGTGTCGGCGGCTTCGTCCTACGCCCTGATCCGCGAGTTTTCCACCGCCCCCGAGCGTTACGTCGACGTGCGCGGCCATTCGATGCGCTTCGGCAATACGAACGCGCTGGTGAAGAGCCCGGAATGGGCGATCAGCGTCTCGAAGACCGGCTACATTTCCGAGGCCGGCCGCTGCCTGGTCATGCAGACCTGGCTGCACCAGCAGCCGGTGGTGATGGTGCTGATGGACTCGGCCGGGCGCTATACCCGCACCGCCGATGCCAAGCGTGTGCGCAAGTGGCTCGAGCACATGCTGCCCCAGCGCCTGGCGTCGGCACCACACGTCTCCGGCGGCTAGTGTAGTGCTGCGTTCTTGAAGTGACTTAACGGATGTCTGCTGCGATAATGCGTCATGCATGCAAAGCGGAGAGCCGAATGCGAGTTGCGCCCGAGATTGTTTTGACCGAGGACGAGCGAGCGGAACTGGGCAAGTTGGCGGCCTCGCGGCTGACGAGCGTCAGGTTGTCGCAACGTGCTCGGATTGTGCTGCTGGCGGCCGAGGGACTGCAGAATCGACAGATTGCGGAGCAATTGGGCATCGGGCGAATTCAAGTGGCCCGCTGGCGTGGGCGCTATGCGCAGATGCGGCTTGCCGGGATCGAGCGCGATTTGCCGCGGGGTGCGCCGCCGAAGAAGGTGGACCTGACGCGGCTGGTGGAACTGACCACCCAGACCCAGCCCGAAGCGGCCACGCACTGGAGCACGCGCAAGATGGCAGCGAAACTGGGCGTGCATGCGACGACCGTCGGGCGGCATTGGCAGGCGGCCGGACTGAAACCGCATGTCGTGCGCGGTTTCAAGGTTTCGCGCGATCCGAAGTTTGTCGAGAAGCTTGAAGATATCGTCGGCCTGTACATGGCCCCGCCCGAGCACGCGTTGGTGCTGTGCTGTGACGAGAAGAGCCAGGTCCAGGCGCTCGATCGCACACAACCCGGATTGCCGTTGAAGAAGGGGCGGGCGGCCACCATGACTCACGATTACAAGCGCAATGGCACGACCACGCTGTTTGCCGCGCTCAACGTGCTCGATGGTCAGGTCATCGGGCAATGCCAGCAACGACACACCCACGCCGAGTGGTTGAAGTTCCTGAAAAAGATCGACCGCGAAACGCCCAAGGACAAGACCTTGCACCTGATCGCCGACAACTACGCTACGCACAAGCATCCCGTCGTGCAGGAGTGGCTCGCCAAGCACCCGCGCTTCGTCATGCATTTCACACCCACCTCGGCTTCCTGGCTGAACATGGTCGAACGCTTCTTCCGCGACATCACCACCGAGCGACTGCGTCGCGGCGTCTTCACCAGCGTCCCCGAACTCGTTACTGCCATCGATGAATACATCGCTCACCACAATACCGACCCCAAGCCCTTCATCTGGACCAAGAGCGCTCGCGACATCCTGCAGAAGGTTATCCGTGCCAACAGCCGCTTAAGCTCCAAACAGAATGCAGCACTACACTAGCCCGTGCCGGCGCGCAGGACGCGCGCCGGGGCTGCGGCCCGCCACTTCCTCGTCGTTTCAGAGGCCCGCCCTGGCCGGCGCCTCCGTGCCCCCGGTTGACCAAGATCAATCGGGAGCACGGACGCGCCGACTAGACTCGCGGGCTCGATTTACGAAACGACTGACGAGAGGAAGCTTCCATGGGTGCAGCCCTCCCCGAACCGGCTCCGAGCCGCTTGTTCCTGTCCGGTAACGACGCCGTCGCGCTCGCCGTGCGCGACGCCGGCTGCCGTGTCGCCGCCGCCTATCCGGGGACGCCGTCGACCGAGATCCTGGAAGTGCTCGCGCGCTATCCGGATCTGTACACCGAGTGGTCGATCAACGAGAAGGTCTCGCTCGAAGTGGCGCTCGGCGCCTCGATGGTGGGTGCGCGCGCGTTCTGTGCGATGAAGCACGTCGGTCTCAACGTCGCTGCCGATGCGCTGATGACGATGACCGTCACCGGCACCGAAGGCGGCCTGGTGATCGCCGTGGCCGACGACGTCGGCATGTCCTCGTCGCAGAACGAGCAGGATTCGCGCTTCTGGGCGCGCTTCGCCCATCTGCCGCTGTTCGAGCCGGCCGATGCGCAGGAGTCCTACGACATGACGCGCGCGGCGTTCGCGCTGTCGGAGCGTTTCCGCTGCCCCGCGATCCTGCGCCTGACCACTCGCATCTGCCACGTCAAGGGCCGGGTGCTGCCGGGCGAGCGCGAAACCCACGAGCCGGGCGGCTTCGTCAAGGACCCCCAGCGCTGGGTGATGGTCCCCGGCAACGCCAAGCCGCGCGTGGCGCGGATGCACGAGCGCGAAGAGGCGCTGCGTGCCGCGAGCATGGAAAGCGCGTTCAACGCGCTGCTGCCGGGCGAGGACCGCCGCATCGGCTTCGTCGTTTCCGGGCCGGCGTTCATGCACGTGCGCGAAGCCTTCCCCGCCGCGCCGGTGTTCAAGCTCGGCCAGTCCTATCCGCTGCCGCTCGAGCGCGTGCGCGAACTGGCCGTCGGCGTGGACCAGCTCCTCGTCGTCGAAGAGACCGAGGCGCTGGTCGAAAACGAGCTGCGCGCCGCGGGCATCGCCTGTTCCGGCAAGGACACGCTGCCCCGGGTCGGCGAACTGTCGCCCGATGTGCTCAAGCCGGCGGTCGCCCGCCTGCTCGGCGAACCCGTGCCGGCGAAGGCACACCTGGCGCCGCAGCAAGTGTTCCCGCGCCCGCCGACGATGTGCGTCGCCTGTCCGCACCTAGGCATCTACTACACCCTCGCCCAGCTGCGCAACATCACCATCTCGGGCGACATCGGCTGCTACACCCTGGGGGCCGGCCAGCCCTGGAATGCGCTCGACACCTGCATCTCGATGGGAGCGTCGATGGGGGTGGCGTTGGGCATGGACAAGGGCCGCGGCGAAGCCGACGCGAAAAAATCCGTGGTCGCCGTGATCGGCGACTCGACCTTCATGCACATGGGCATGCAGGGCCTGCTCGACATCACCTGGAACCGGGGCAACGTCACCGTCCTGCTGCTCGACAACCGTGCGGTCGGCATGACCGGCGGCCAGGACAACCCGGGCACCGGCCGCGACATCCACGGCGAAACGGTGCCGCGCATCGACTTCGCCAAGCTGTGCGAAGCCCTGGGGGTGAACAAGGAGCGCATCCATGTGCTCGACCCCTACCAGCTGCCGGTGCTGTTCAAGACGCTGCGCGAGGAAACCAAGGTCCGCGAGCCCTCGGTGATCATCACCAACCGCCCGTGCGTGCTCATCGACGACTACCAGCCGGCCCAGCCCTACAAGGTCATCGCCGACCAGTGCACCGGCTGCGGCAACTGCCTCGACGTCGGCTGTCCGGCGATCCACGTCACCCGCCGGGCCAAGGAAGTGAAGCCTTCCGGCAAGGAAGTCGAGCTCGCCTTCACCCGCATCGAGACTTCGGCGTGTACCGGTTGCGGCCTGTGCGTGCAGCCCTGCGCGCCGGAGGCGATCGTCCATGCCGCACCCGAGCACCCGGTGAAATTCCTGCACGCGAAGATCTGAGGAACCGACCATGACCATCACCAACATCGCGGTTTGCGGCATCGGCGGCCAGGGCGTGATGACCGCCACCGAAATCCTCGCCGAGGCGGCGCTGTCGCTCGGCTTCGACGTCAAGAAGACCGAAGTCGCGGGCATGAGCCAGCGCGGCGGCGTGGTGACTTCGCACCTGCGCTTCGGCCCGCAGGTGCTGTCGCCGCAGATCGTGCCCGGAGAGGCCGACCTACTGGTCGGCTTCGAGGCCGCCGAAGCCTTGCGCTGGTCCCACATGCTGAAGCCGGGCGGCGTCGCCCTGGTCAACCAGGGGCGCTTCGTGCCGCCGGTCGTCACCATCGGCCTCTACGACTATCCGGCCGATCCGATCGCCGAAATGCGCGCTCTGGGGGTCGAAGTGTACGACTTCGACGCCAGCGCGCTCGCGCTCCAGCTGGGCAACATCCGCCTCGGCAACACCGTGATGCTGGGGGCGATGTCCGACCGCCTGCCGTTTCCCGCCGACGTCCTGCGCAACGCGGTGCTGGCGCGCTTCGGCGTGCGCAAGCCGGCGCTCGTCGACCTCAACCGCCAGGCTTTCGAACTCGGCCGCGCCGCGGTTGCGGGGCTGGGCGCCGCCGCCTGAGACCGCGCCGCTGGGGCGCGCGGCCGCCTCTCCGCCCGCGCGGTGCCGGCTCAGCCGGCGCGCGGTGCTACGTAGCCGAGGGCGCGGGAAATCTCGTCCGCGGTCTCGCGCACCAGCGGCGCCCACTCGGGGTTGAAGCGCTCGGACGGGGTCGACAGCGACAGGCCGGCGACCAGCGCGCCGGAATCGTCGTGGATGCCGGCGCCGATGCATCGCACTCCCGGCTCCACTTCGTCGAGGTCGAAGGCGACGCCATGGCGGCGGACGCGGTCGAGCTCCTTTTCCAGTGCCGGCAGGGAGGTGATCGAAGCCGCCGTGGATGCGGGCAGGCCGGTGCGGCGGGCGTAGTCGCGGATGCGCTCGAGCCCGTCCTCGACCAGGAACAGCTTGCCGGTGGCGGTGGTGTGCAGCGGCGCGCGCGCGCCGACGATGTGCACCACGCGCACCGAGGAGCGTCCGCTCGAAGTGCGCTCGACATAGACGATCTCGTCGCCGTCGCGGATTCCCAGATTGACGCTTTCTCCGGTCGCCGCATGCAGCCTCAGCATCAGCGGCATCGCCGTCTCGCGCAGGGAAATGCGCGACTTCACCAGACTGCCCAGTTCGAGCAGGCGGATGCCGAGCCGGTACACCCCGGCGTCCGAACGCTCGACGAAGCCGCTCTGGGTCATCGCCCCCAGGATGCGGTGCGCGGTGGAGGGGTGCAGTCCGGTCTCGAGCGCGAGCTGCTTCAAGGGCACGGGGTCGGCATGCTGGGCCAGCACCTCGAGCAGCTTCATCATCCGGTCGATGACCTGGATCGGGTTCTTGGCTTCGCTGGCAGGAGGGGCGGGATCGTTCTTCGGTGTGGGCACGGCGGTGGCGCTGACTCGGGTGGCAGTGAACCGGGATGGTAACCGCCTGCGTCGATTTCGCCTAGTGAAATGCATTGCCGTGTAGTGAGTGCGGCGCTGACGACGATATACTCTGCCGAATCTTCGCGGCCGCAGCCTGTCCCTTTCGTCCCGGCGGGCGTGGCCGTCGCCCGCCGTCCAACCTATCGGCGTCGCCCGGCGCCGGCGGACTGATCGATGAGCCTTGTCCTGGTCGTGCTGTTGCCCCTGATCGGCGCGCTGCTCCCGGCGCTGATGATCCGTGCCGGGCGCAACGCCTGCGTGCTCTCCGCATTCACGTTCAGCCTGCTCGCTTTCGCCCTGCTGCTCTCGCACGCTCCGGCGGTGTTCCGCGGCGAAGTCGTGCGTGCGGGCTGGAACTGGCTGCCCGCGCTCGGCCTGCAGGCGAACTTCTTCCTCGACGGGCTGGGCTTCTTCTTCGCCGGGCTGATCCTGGGTATCGGCCTGCTGATCATCGTCTATGCCCGCTTCTACCTCGCCAAGGACGACCCGATGGGAACGTTCTACAGCTACCTGCTGCTGTTCCAGGGGGCGATGGTGGGGATCGTGCTGTCGGACAACATCCTGTTGCTGCTGGTGTTCTGGGAGCTCACCAGCCTGTCGTCCTTCCTCCTGATCGGCTACTGGAAGCACCTCCCCGAAGGCCGCCAGGGCGCGCGCATGGCGCTGACCGTGACCGGCGCCGGCGGCCTGGCGATGATCGCCGGAATGCTGCTGCTGGGCGAGATCGCCGGCTCCTACGAGCTCACCGCCATCCTGCAGCAGAAGGAGGTGATCCAGGCTTCGCCGCTGTACCTGCCGGCGCTGCTCCTGATCCTCGGCGGCTGCTTCACCAAGAGCGCCCAGTTCCCCTTCCATTTCTGGCTGCCGCACGCGATGGCGGCGCCCACCCCGGTGTCGGCCTACCTCCATTCGGCGACCATGGTGAAGGCCGGCCTGTTCCTGCTCGCGCGGATGTGGCCGGTGCTCGCCGGCACCGCGGAATGGTTCTACCTCGTCGCCACCACCGGCCTGTTGACGATGCTGATTGGCGCCTTCATCGCCTTGTTCAAGGACGACCTGAAGGGGCTGCTGGCCTATTCCACGGTCAGCCATCTCGGCCTGGTGACGATGCTGTTCGGCTTCGGCACGCCGCTCGCGGCGGTCGCCGGGGTGTTCCACATCCTCAACCACGCCACCTTCAAGGCCGCGCTGTTCATGAACGCGGGGATCGTCGACCACGAGGCCGGCACCCGCGACATCCGCCGCCTCGGCGGCCTGCTCCAGCTGATGCCGGTGAGCGCGACGCTGGCGCTGGTGGCGGCGGCGTCGATGGCTGGCCTGCCGCCGCTGAACGGCTTCCTCTCCAAGGAAATGATGCTGCACGAGGCGGCCGCGACCGCGTGGCTGGGCAACGGCTGGGTGGTGGCGGCGCTGGCTACGCTCGCGGCCTGCTTCTCGGTGGCCTACTCTCTGCGCTACATCGTGCACGTCTTCTTCGGCCCCCGGCGCGACGACTACCCGCATCCGCCGCACGACCCCCCGGTCGGGATGTGGCTGCCGCCGGCGCTGCTGGTGGCGCTGGTGGTGCTGATCGGGCTGTTCCCCGAAACCCTCGCCGGACCGCTGGTGGCGGTGGTGTCGGGCGCGGTGACCGGCGGCGCGGCGCCCGACTATCCCCTCGCGCTGTGGCACGGCTTCACTCCGGCACTGGGCCTGTCGGCGATCGCGCTCGCCGTCGGCGGCGGCGTCCTCGCCGCCTATCCGCGGCTGCGTGCGCGGTGGCAGGCGGGGGCCCATCCCGAAGCGAAGGCGATCTTCGACGGCGCCCTCGCGGCCGCGGTGGCGGGCAGCCGGCGGCTGATCCACGGCGTCCATAACGGCTCCCAGCAGCGCGCGCTGGCCTTCCTGGTCGGGGCGGTGACCGCCGCCGGCTTTGCCGCTTTCTCCGCCGCACCTCATGGCGCGGGCATGCGCGCGCTGCTGCCGGCGGTGCCGGTCGCGGTGGTCGCCTGGATGCTGCTGCTGGGTGGCTGCGCGCTCGCTCTCCTGCTCTATCGCAAGCGCCTGCTCGCGGTGGTGGCGGTGGGGGCGGTCGGGCTCATCGTCTGCGTCGCCTTCCTCTACCTGTCCGCGCCCGACCTCGCCCTGACCCAGATTTCGGTCGAAGTCGCCACCGTGATCCTGATCCTGCTGGCGCTGTATTTCCTGCCCAAGGAAGGGCCGCTCAGTTCCAGCGCCCAGCGCCAGCCGCTGCGCCACCTGCGCGACGGCGTGCTGGCCGGTGCCGCCGGCCTGGGGATGGCGCTGGCGAGTTGGGCGATGCTGACCCGCGACGGCAGCTCGCTGTCCGGCTACTACCTGGAAAATGCGGTTTCGGGCGGAGGCGGCACCAACGTCGTGAACGTGATCCTGGTCGATTTCCGCGGCTTCGACACCTTCGGCGAGATCACCGTCCTCGGCATCGCCGCGCTCGCCATCTACGCGCTCCTCGACGGTGCCCTGCACGGCCGCGTCGGCCGCCGGCTGAGCGCGTGGACGCCGGATCTGCCGGTGTCGGTCGACCGCCACCCGATGATCATGGTGGTGGCGACCCGGGTGATGCTGCCGCTGGCGCTGCTGGTCGGGGCCTACATCTTCCTGCGCGGCCACAACCAGCCCGGTGGCGGCTTCATCGCCGCGCTCGTGGTGTCGATCGCGCTGATCATGCAGTACATGGCGAGCGGCTTCGGCTGGGCGGCGCAGCGGGTGAAGGTCGATTACCACGCCCTGATCGGTGCCGGGGTGCTGATTGCCGCCCTCACCGGGATCGGCGCGATGGTGCTCGACCAGCCCTTCCTGACGTCGACCTTCGGCCATTTCCACCTGCCGCTGGTCGGCGAGTTCGAGCTGGCGAGCGCGATGGCCTTCGATACCGGGGTGTTCCTGACCGTGGTCGGCGCGGTCATGCTCGCCCTCGCCAACCTGTCGCGGATGGGCCGGCGCGCCGGCCACCTGCCGGTGAACAAGGCGCCGATGGACATCGACCCGAGCGCGGTCCCGCCCCAGGAGCAGAACTGAATGGAGTTTCTCGTCGCCACCGCGATCGGCGCGATGACCGCCGCCGGCCTCTACCTGGTGCTGCGCGCGCGCACTTTCCCGGTCGTCCTCGGCCTGTCGCTGCTGACCTATGCGGTCAACCTCTTCCTCTTCGCCACCGGCCGGCTGGCGGTGAATCGGCCGCCGGTGATCGGCGCCGCGGCGAGCGCCTACGTCGACCCGCTGCCGCAGGCGCTGGTGCTGACCGCGATCGTGATCTCCTTCGGCATGACCGCGGTGATCGTGGTGATGGCGCTGCGCGCCTACCTCGAAACCGGCAACGACCACGTCGATCTGCCCGGCGACGCCGACCCCGAAGCCCGCGTCGATGACTGGAAGCAGCGCCCGCGCCGGGCCGCTGGCGGAGAGCGGCGATGAACCACTGGCTGATCCTGCCCATCCTGCTGCCGGCGGTGGTCGGCGCCGTGCTCGTCGTCGCTGTCCGCCACGACGCCCTGCTGGCGCGCATCTTCGCCCTCGCCTCGGGCGTGCTGCTGCTCGCGGCCGGCCTCGTCCTGCTGGCGATATCGGCCGATGGCGAAGTGCGCGTCTATGCCTTCGGCGCCTGGCCGGCGCCGTTCGGCATCGTGCTCGCGCTCGATCGCCTGGCGGCGCTGATGCTGGTGCTGACCGCGGTCCTCGGGCTGGCGGTGCTGGTGTACGCGGTCAATGGCTGGGACGAGCGCGGGCGGCACTTCCATGCGCTGCTCCAGTTCCAGCTGATGGGCCTCAACGGCGCTTTCCTGACCGGCGATTTCTTCAACCTGTTCGTGTTCTTCGAGGTCTTGCTGATCGCCTCCTACGGCCTCATGGTGCATGGTGGCGGCGGGCTGCGGGTGAAGGCCGGAGTGCAGTACGTGGTGGTGAACCTGATCGGCTCCTCGGTGTTCCTGATCGCCGTCGGTCTCATCTACAGCGTCACCGGCACCCTCAACATGGCCGACCTGGCGCGCAAGGTGCCGCAGGTCGCCGCCGCCGACCAGGCCTTGCTCCACACCGGGGCGGTGCTGCTGCTGCTGGTGTTCGCGCTCAAGGCGGCGCTGGTGCCGCTGCACTTCTGGCTCCCCGGCACCTATGCCAACGCGCCGGGGCCGGTGGCGGCGCTGTTCGCGATCATGACCAAGGTCGGCGCCTATTCGATCCTGCGCCTGTACATCCTCGCCTTCGGCGCCGAGGCCGGCGGCGCGGCCTGGCTGGCCGCACCCTGGCTGCTGCCGGCCGGGCTGCTGACCCTGGTGCTGGGCATGCTCGGCGTACTCGGCGCGCGCAGCCTGGGGCAGATGGCGAGCTTCGCGGTGATCGCTTCGATGGGCATGCTGCTGGCGACGGTGGCGCTGTTCACCGTCCAGGCGACCGCCGCGGCGCTCTACTACCTGCTCCATTCCACCCTCGCCGCCGCGGCCCTGTTCCTGATCGCCGACCTCGTCGCCGAGCGCCGTGGCGTGCACCGCGACCGCTTCGATCTCGCCCCGCGGCTGGCGCAGGGGGGGCTGCTCGCCGGCCTGTTCTTCGTCGCCGCCATCGGCATCACCGGGATGCCGCCGCTGTCGGGCTTCATCGGCAAGCTGCTGATCCTCGACGGCGCGCGCGCCTCCGCCCAGGCGGGCTGGTTCTGGAGCCTGATCCTGGGCACGTCGCTGATCGCCATCGTTGGTTTTTCGCGCGCTGGCAGCCTGCTGTTCTGGAAGTGCAGCGCGCTCGAGGCGCCGGCCCCGGCCTACCGTGCGGCGCCGGTGTTGCCCTTCGTCGCGGTCGGCGGCCTGCTCGCCGGGCTGGTGGCGCTGACCGTGTTCGCCGGCCCGCTGCATCGCTGGCTGGAACTCACCGCGGCGCAGCTCTACGCCCCGGCGGGCTATATCGAGGCGGTGCTCGGCACCGCGGGAGGAACACCCTGATGGCCCGCAACCCTGTCGCCGAGGGCTGGCGCAGCCGGGCGGCGCGCTGGCTGCCGCACCCGCTGCTGACGCTGGTGCTGGTGGTGCTGTGGATGCTGCTGCTGAATAGTTTCAGCGTCGGCGGGCTGCTGGTGGGCCTCGGCCTGGGCCTGCTGATTCCGATCGCCACCAGCGACTTCTGGCCCGGACGCCCGCCGGTGCGCGCCTATCGCAAGGTGTTGTCCTACTCCGCACTGGTGCTGTGGGACGTGATCGTCGCCAACCTCCAGGTCGCGCGCCTGATCCTGTTCCGCGGCAACGAGCGGCTGCGCGTGCGCTGGGTGGTGCTGCCGCTGGAACTGCGCTCGCCCGAGGCGATCACGATGCTCGCCGGAACGATCACGATGACGCCGGGGACGGTGTCCTGCGACCTTTCCGCCGACGGCCGCAGCCTGCTCGTGCATTGCCTCGACGCGCCCGACGCGGAGGACGCGGTGCGCCAGATGAAAGAGCGCTACGAAGCCCGCCTGAAGGAGATTTTCCCATGATCGAGCCTGCCCTCGACTTCGGCTTCTTCGCCGTCTCGCTGGCCCTGCTGCTGAACCTGTGGCGCCTGTGGCGCGGCCCCACGGTGATGGACCGGGTGCTGGCGGTCGACACCATGGTGATCAACACCATCGCCCTGATCATCCTGTTCGGCATCGAGCAGCGCACCACGATGTTCTTCGAAGCCGCGCTGCTGTTCGCGATGTTCGGCTTCATCTCCACCGTCGCCTACTGCCGCTTCATCCTGCGCGGCGACGTCATCGAGTGAGGCGGCGATGAACTTCGTCCTCGAACTGGCGATCGCCGCGCTGATCGTGCTCGGCGGCGTGTTCGCCCTGGTCGGCTCGATCGGCCTGGTCAAGCTCCCCGACCTGCTCACCCGCCTGCATGCTCCGACCAAGGCGACCACGCTCGGCGTCGGCGGCGCGCTGGCGGCGTCGATGCTGTTCTTCTTCGGCATCGAGGACCGGCTGTCGATCCACGAGCTGCTGATCAGCGTGTTCCTGTTCCTCACCGCACCGATCACCGCCCACTTCATCGCCAAGGCCCACCTCCATGAGCACGTCGACCTGCGCGACCGCCTGCCGCCCACCGGCCGCCCTCAGGGCTGGAGCACCTTCGACGGCGTGCCCGAGGCGGAAGACGCCGAGCGCGACAGCGACCCACCGCCGCGCTGAAGGCCGGCCACGGCGGCGGCCCGCCCGCGCTCAGCGCGGCGGCTCGGCCGCGCCCTTGTCACCGTAGGCCGCGGCAAAGGCCTCGATGACCTTCTGCACGATGCGGCGCTGTTCGGGCGGCAGGCACAGGAAGGCGTCGAGGCTGGCGCGCTCGGAATAGCTCAGCTGCGCCCAGCGTTCCTGCGCTGCGCGCACCGAGCGTACCGCGTCCTCGCCGAAGCGCAGCACCTGCGGCTCGACTTTCAGCCACTCGGCCAGAACCTGCAGCTTGTCCTGGGCGGGAATGGCTTCCCCGCGCAGCCACCGCCTCACCGCCTGCAAGCTGATCGGCCTGCCCCAGTAGCGGCGATTGAATTCTCGCTCCAGCACGCTCGGGCGCAAGGGCACCCCCTGGGCCTGCATCGCGCTGCATAAGCGGGCGCCAAAACTTTCTTTTTCATTCATGAACAGAACGTGAAGTTTTTGGCATCAGCACTTATTCATTGCGGTTTAAGATCGAGTGAAAAGTTGGTTCATCCGTGCCTGAGTGCACGCGCCCCGCTTCCACCCCCTTGGGTCGTTTTCCGCGTCCTCTTATGCTTCTCGCCGAGGGGGCGCCACCGAAGCCGAGGGCGGCAGGGGACGCGGCCCCTTGCATTATTTCCCCGCCGGCCGCCGGTGGCGTGGTCCGTACCCGGCGCCTCGCAGCCAGTCCCACCCTTTATGGAGCCCGACATGACCCCCCCCGGACCACCCGGCACCGCTCCCGCCGCGGGCATCGCCAGAGTGCCGCTCGCTGCCGCCGGCGCGCTGCTCGCGGGGGCGTACATCGCGGTCGCCCTGGGGGCGGTCCTGCTGTCCCGCGAATCCGGCAAGATGGCGACCCTGTGGTATGCCAATGCAATGGCCATGGTGTTCTTCCAGTTCCGCCCCAGCCGCGACTGGGCGGTGCTGACCGGAGCCCTGGCGGTGGCGGTGGTGACGGTGAATGCGCTCACCGGCAGGGACTTCGGGCTGTCCCTGCTGTTTCTCCTCGGCAATGGCTTCGAGGTTCTGCTCGGCGCGGCCTTGTTGCGGCGCTTCTGCTCGCCGGCGGCGAGTCTGCAGGAGGTTTGCGCACTGCTGAAGGTCCTGCTGCTGGGCGGGGTGGTTCCGCCGTTTTTCGGCGCGCTGATCGCCGCCGCGGCCTTGTCCGCCGATGGGGGGGATGATTTCCTGGCGATCTGGCTGATCTGGTTCGAGGGCAGCGCACTCGGTACGATCGCGCTCCTGCCGCTGGGCATGCTGTTGCTGGTGCGGGGCTGGCACAGCGTGTCGCAGGACGTGTCGCGCCCCGAAGTCGTGCTCGGGCTGATGCTCGTGTCCGTCGTCGCGGGGTGGGCGCCGCAGTGGGTGGAACACCCCTACATCTATGTTTCGACCAGCCTGGTCCTGCTCGCTGTGATCGGCCACATGGCGGGCGCGGCGAGCGCGGCCCTGCTGGTTTCGATCATCGTCGGCGTCCTCACCGCAAAAGGCGCGTTCGGCCCCGTGGCAGAAACCGATGCGTTCGGCGAGGCGCTGTTCTACCTTCCCCTGATCCTCACCCTGGTGCCGCCGGTCCTGCTCGCCGCCAGCCTGGAGCGGACGCGGTACACCCTGCGCCGGCTCGCCGAAAGCGAAGACGACTTCCGCATCCTGTACAACGAAACTCCGGCGATGATGCAGGCCGTCGACCCGCAGGGAAAGCTGGTCAGCGTCAGCGAGGCCTGGTGCCAGCGGCTGGGTTATCGCCGCGAAGAGGTGATCGGCCAGCGTCCGTCCGAATTCATGACTGCGGAGTCGCGGGGGCGGGCGCTCGGCGAAATTTGGCCCCGCCTCCTGCGCGAAGGGCGAATCGATGGTGCCGAGCTGCAGATGTGCACCCGGAGCGGCGCGCCGGTCGACGTCCGGATCTCGGCGATCCGGCAGCGCAGCCTGGATGGAGGCCTGCTGCGGACGCTGGCGGTGTTGACCGACGTCACCGAGGAAAAGCGCCTGGCCGAGCAGATGACCTACCTGGCGCACCATGATGCACTGACCGGCCTGCCCAACCGGATGCGCTTCGAGGGCGCCATCCAGCACGCCTGTGTGCACGGTCATCGCCACCACGACCGCTTTGCCGTCCTCTACATGGACCTCGACCAGTTCAAGCACATCAACGATACCCTGGGGCATGGCGTCGGCGATGAGCTGCTCAAGGCCGTCGCCCAGCGCCTGGACGCGACCTTGCGCGACAGCGACATGGTGTCCCGCCTCGGCGGAGATGAGTTCGTGATGCTGGCGAAAAACCTCTGCAGCCGCGAAGACGCCGGGGCGATCGCGCGCAAGCTCGTCAAGCGTGTGGCGCAACCCGTCCTCGTCGGAGATGTCACGATCAACGTCAGCATCAGCCTGGGCATCGCTGTCTTTCCCGACGACGGCAAGACGCCTGCGGCCTTGATCACGCACGCGGACCAGGCGATGTACCGCGCCAAGCGCAACGGCCGCAACCAGTTCTGCTTCTTTTCCGAGGTTTCACCAGAAGGGGACGCACCCGCGCACGGCTAGCGCGGTGAGGGGCGCGCACCAGCGGCCGAAACCGCTGCGGCCTGCGCAGGGGTTTGGGCGATAATGCCGGCTTCGGGTGCGCTGCCGGTAGCATCGGCGCGATCGCGCCGAGTGCCCGACGGCTCGCCCCCTTTCCCCGCCCCGCTGCGTATGCGGGGCCTCCAGGAACGCTCGTGAACACTGTACGCCGAACGCCTCCCGCGCCCGCGCCGTCGCGCATCCGCGGCACTCTCAAGCTGCGCCCCCGCGCAAGCGAAGAACAACCCGCCACGGGCGAGGACGAGCGCGGCCAGCCGCCCGCAAGTCCGGCGCCGGAGGCGCTGCCTGCGGGACGGGAGCGTCCGCTTCCCGAAGGGAAGGAGCGTGCCCCTCGTAGCCGCGCCGCCGACACGGGCAAAGGCAAGGCGCCCGCGCCTTCGGCGGGCAAGGGCAAGGGCAAGGCGAGGGCGGCCGTGCCTCCGGCGGGCAAGGGTAAGGAGAGCAAGGGTAGGGAGAGGCGCCCGTCCCTCCGGCGGGCAAGGCTCCGGAGCGCCCGCGCCCGGGAGCGCAGCCGGCTTCCCCCGGCGCCGGCTGCGGCGGAGCGCGGGCCGCGCCCTGAGCGCGGGGCACGCGCCGCCGGGCCGGCGCCTTCCCGCCCGCTCCCGGCCGCGCCACCGCTGCCGCTGGCGGCGTCGCCGGACGGCGTGCGCCTGTCCAAGGTGATGGCCGAGCGTGGGATCTGCTCGCGCCGCGAGGCCGATGAGTTCATCGAGCGCGGCTGGGTCTTCGTCGATGGCAAGCGGGTGGCCGAACTGGGCGTGCGGATCGATCCGCAGGCGCGCATCACGCTCGCGCCCGAGGCGACGCGCACCCAGCAGCAGCGCGTCACCATCCTGCTGCACAAGCCGGTGGGCTACGTCTCCGGCCAGCCCGAACCCGGCTATGCCCCGGCGGTGAGCCTGATCGGCGCCGACAACCAGTTCGATCGCGACCGCGCGCAGCGCTTCCACCCCAGCCAGCTGAAAAACCTCGCCCCCGCCGGCCGGCTGGACATCGACTCCACCGGCCTGCTGGTGCTGACCCAGGACGGGCGGATCGCCCGCCAGCTGATCGGCGAGCACTCGGAAGTCGACAAGGAATACCTGGTCCGGGTCGAAGGCGATCTCGCCGCCGACGGCCTCGCGCGGCTCAACCACGGTCTCGAACTCGACGGCCGCAGGCTGCGCCCGGCCAAGGTGGAGTGGGTCAACGACGACCAGCTGCGCTTCGTGCTGCGCGAAGGGCGCAAGCGCCAGATCCGGCGCATGTGCGAGCTGGTCGGGCTGACGGTGGTGGGCCTCAAGCGCGTGCGCATCGGCGGGGTCAAGCTTGGCGACCTGCCGCTGGGCCAGTGGCGCTTCCTGCGCGACGACGAGCAGTTCTGAACGGCGCCCGTCTGTGGTGGCCGTCGCGCCGCTGATGCGGCGTCAGGGGGCGTCGGTCGCGCCCTCGCGTTCAGTGCACGGCGTGCGGCGTGTGGCGGTGGATCAGGGCCTTGAACTCGGGATGCGCTTCGTACAAACCGCTGCGCCGGGCAAAGCAGTGGGCGAGCGGGCAGGCCTGCCCGCGCGGGCAGCCGTGCTCGCAGGCGCATTCGCGGCGGGTTTCATCGAGCAGCACCATTTCGTGGACGACCTCGCAGCGGCCGATCGGGGCGTCGAAGACACTCATGATGATCTCCTTGAGCGGTAACGAAATGCGCTGGATCGTGACCAATGTCACAACCGGCTTCGTTTCAAGTCTAGACTCGGGCAGATTTCTTGCTGCGGGATCGGGGTCGAGCTTGATTGAAATCAATGTTCACCCGGCTCCCGCGCCCTGCGGCGGCGCTCGCGCTCATTCGGCGCGCAATGCCTCCACTGCGTTCAGCCGCGCGGCCCTGCGCGCCGGCAGGACGCCCGCGGCCAGCCCGATCAGCACCGCGAGCAGTTCGGCGACGGCGACGAAATGCCACGGCGTGGCCACCGGCAGTGCCGGCAGCAGCAGCGCGGCGGCCTGCGCCAGGCCGGCGCCGAGCACCAGGCCGAGGGCGCCGCCGGCCGCCGCGAGCACCACCGCCTCGCCCAGGAACAGCACGAGGATGGTGCGCCGGCGTGCGCCGAGGGCGACCAGCAGGCCGATCTCGTTGGTGCGCTCGGACACTGCGATGGTCATGATGGTGACGATCCCGACCGCGCCCACGAGGAGCGAGATCCCGCCCAGTGCGCCGACCGCGGCGGTGAGGATGGCGAGGATGTTCGACAGGGTGGCGAGCATGTCCTCCTGGGTGATCAGGGTGAAGTCCTCGCGCCCGTGGCGCGCGCGCATCAGCGCCCGGACGTCGGCGGCGACGGTGGCCGCGGCCAGCGCCTCGTCGTAGGTGAGGGCGATCTCCATCACCCCGTCGCGCTTGAACAGCGCCAGGCCGCGCGCCACCGGAATGTAGGCGGTGTCGTCGAGGTCGACGCCGAGGAACTGGCCCTTTTCTTCCATGATGCCGATCACGCGGAAGCGCTCGGCGCCGATCTGCACGCGCTCGCCGAGGGCATTGCCGGCGCCGAACAGTTCGCGCTTGAGCTTGGCGCCGAGGACCACGAAGGGGCGGGCATGGGCGTCGTCGTCGGGCGGCAGGAACTGGCCGACGACGACGTGGATGGAATACACCTGCTGCATCTGCGGGCCGACCCCGAGCACCGTGGTGCGGCGCACCCGGCCGCGGGCGCGGACTTCGGCGTTGCCGCTGACCGAGGCGCTGAGGTGGCGTACCCGGGGCAGGCGGGCGAGCGCCGCGGCATCGTCCAGGGTCAGCTCGCGCGCGGTCGAGGGCAGCCCCGGCGGGCCGCCGCGCGCGCCCTGGCGGCCCGGAGTGAGGCTGATGACGTTGGTACCGAACTGGCTGAATTCGGCGAGCACGAAGCGGTGCAGGCCCTCGCCGATCGAAGTCAGCAGGATCACCGCGGCGATCCCGACCGCGATCCCGAGCAGGGTCAGGAAGCTGCGCAGCCGGTGTGCGCTCAGCGCGCGCAGGGCGAGGTGGAGGGCGTCTTGCCAGCGCATCGATGGGTCACCGCCTGGACAAGGCCTGCACCGGATCGAGGCGGGCGGCGCGGCGCGCGGGCAGGGTGCCGAACAGGATGCCGGTGCCGAGCGCGGTGGCGAGCGCGGCGAGCACCGCCCAATCCGGTGGCCACGCGGGCAGCACCGGCCACGCCAGGCGCACGCCCCAGGCGCCGGCGTGGCCGAGGGCGAAGCCGGCGAGCGCACCGGCCAGCGACAGCAGCGCGGCTTCGGTCAGGAAGGCGGCGCGGATCGTCGCCGTGCCCGCGCCGAGCGCTTTCATCAGGCCGATCTCGGTGGTGCGCTGGGTGACGGCGACCAGCATCACGTTCATCACCAGGATCCCGGCCACCGCCAGGCTGATCGCGGCGATGCCCGCCACCGCCAGGGTCAGGGCGCCGAGGATGCGGTCGAAGGTGCCGAGCACCGCGTCCTGGGTGATGACGGTGATGTCGAGCTCGCCTTCGCGGCGGGCGCGCAGCAGCTCCTCGATCTGACCCTGGGCTGCGGGCAGGGCGTCGCGGCTGCGGGCCTCGACGAAGATGCGGAACAGGCCGTTGGTGTCGAACATCGCCTGCGCGGTGGCGACCGGCACCAGGGCCAGCTCGTCGGTCGTCATCCCCAGCCCGCGCCCGGCCGGGGCGAGCACGCCGATCACGCGCAGGCGGTGGTCGCCGATGCGGATCATGCGTCCGAGCGCGCTCTGGTTGCCGAACAGCTCGCGGCGGAGGGTGTCGCCGATCACCGCCACCGCCGAAGCGCGGCCGAAGTCCTCGCGTGGCAGGAAGCTGCCGTGGCGGATGTGCAGGCCGCGCAGGGCGAGGAAGTCGGCGCTGGTGCCCACCACCATCACTTCGCGCAGCCGCCCGGCGGCGGCCACTTCGCTGTTGCCGACCGCGAGCGGCGCCACCCGCTGCACCAGGGGCAGGCGCAGGAGGGCGGCGGCGTCGTCGTTGGTGAGTTCGCGCGGCGTGCTGGTGACGAAGCTGCCGGGATTGACGCCGCCGGTCTCGGTGCGCCCGGGCAGCACGATCAGCAGGTTGGCGCCGAGCGCGGCGAACTCGTTGACGACGTAGCGCCGTGCGCCGTCGCCGAGCGCGGTCAGCACCACCACCGCGGCGACCCCGATCGACATCGCCAGCATCATCAGCGCGGTGCGCAGCGGGTAGGCGGTGGCGGCGCGGGTGGCGAAGCGCAGGGTGTCGGCCGGGCTCATGGGTTGCCTTGGAGCCGGCCGGCGGACGCGCTCGTGCTCGTGCTCACGCGATGTCCTCCGTGCGCAGATCCTGAGCGATGGCGCCGTCCTCCATCAGGATCCGGCGTCGCGCGCGCGCGCCCATCACCGGGTCGTGGGTGACGACGATCAGCGTGGTGCCGGCGGCGTTGAGCGCCTCGAGCAGGGCGGTCACTTCCTGGCCGGTGGCACGGTCGAGATTGCCGGTCGGCTCGTCGGCGAGCAGCATCGCCGGGCGCATGATGGTGGCGCGGGCGATCGCGACGCGCTGGCGCTGGCCGCCGGAGAGCTCTTCGGGGCGGTGGCCGGCGCGCTCTTCGAGGCCGAAGTCGCGCAGTGCCTGCGCCACGCGCGGCGCCCGCGCGGCGGCGGGGACGCCGGCCAGCATCAGCGGCAGGCCGATATTCTCGGCCGCGGTCAGGCGCGGCACGAGATGAAAGCTCTGGAACACGAAACCGATGCGCGCGCGCCGCACCGCCGCCTGCTCGTCGGCCGACAAGGTGGTGACGTCGCGACCTTCGAGGCGGTAATGGCCGCGGTTGGGGCGGTCGAGCAGGCCGAGCAGGTTGAGCAGGGTGGACTTGCCCGAGCCCGACGGCCCCATCACCGCGACGTATTCGCCGGCGTCGATGCGCAGCGAGACCTCGCGCAGGGCGTGCACTTCGCTGTCGCCGAGCTGGAAGCTGCGGTCGATGCCGTCGAGTTCGATCTGGGCCATGAGGTTTTCCGCAGCGCGCCGGCGCGTCCGGGTTCAGGGCTTCGCCGGGTCCTGCCGCACCGTCACCGCGGCCCCCGCGGCCACGCCTTCGCGCTCCAGCGAGGTGACGATGCGTTCGCCAGCGGCGAGGCCTTCGAGCACCTCGGTGTATTCCCAGTTGGCGATGCCGGTCTTGAGGCGGCGTTCGGCGAGGACGCCGCCCTCCGCGACCAGCACGGTGCCGCCTTCGCGCAGCGCGGCGGTGGGGATGCGCAAGGTGTCGGTGCGGGTGGCGAGGACGATCTCGACGTCGGTGCTGTAGCCGACCAGCAGGCCGCGCGCTGCGGCCGGGTCGGCGAAGTCCACATCCACCGCGACCGTGCGCGCCTGCTTTTCCACCGCGGTGATGTAGGGCGCGACCCGCCGCACGCGGCCTTCGAAGACCTTGCCGGGGATCGCCTCGAGGGTGATCCGCACCGGCAGGCCGGGTTCGATCCGGGGCGCGTCGATCTCGTCCATCGGCGCCTTCACGTACAGGCAGGCGTCGTCGATGAGGTCGATCGCCGGCGGCGTCGGCACGCCCGGCGGGGAGGGAATCGAGATCTCGCCCAGCTCGCCGGAAATCTGCGCCACCGTGCCGGCGAAGGGTGCGACCAGCACCAGGCGCTGGCGCTCGGTGGTGGTGGCGGCGAGCTGCGCCGTGGCGGTGTCGGTGTCGGCGCGCGCGGTGTCGCAGGCGGTGCGGCGCGCGCGCGCCTCGGTGCGGGCCTTTTCCTCGGCGCTGGCGGAAACGAAGCCGCGTCCGGCCAGCGCCGTCTGGCGCGCCGCTTCGCGCTCGGCGTTGTCGGCCACGGTGCACGCTTCCCGTACGCGCTGCTGCGCGGTGGCGAGCTGCGCCCGGTTCACCGCCAGGCGGGCGTCGAGATCGCCATGCCACAGCCGCATCAGCACCTGCCCGGCCTCGACCCGGTCGCCTTCCCTGACTCCCAGCCATTCGATCCGCCCGCCGGCGATGGTCGCCATCTTCGCCCGCTGGCAGGCCTCGATCTCGCCCGCCCGGGTATTGGTCAGCGTCGCCTCGACCGTCCCGCGCGCGACTTCGTGCACCACCACTTCGACCGCCTTCGGCCGGGCAAACCACCAGATGCCGGTGGCGATCAGTCCGGCAAGCAGCGCGAGAAGGAGAATGCGACGCAGGGTCTTCATCACGAGGATGAGCTCAAAGATCGTCGAAGAAGTCGCTGTCCAGACGCTTCAGCTCGATCCTGCGCTTGAGCGAGACGCCGACGTTATGCTCGACCGCGAGTCGGGCAAGCTCTTCGCCATCGATCAGAACCAGTCGCAAGTGCGGTAACTCGACTGCGCGCCTCGCATCCTGGGTGAATCGACTGGTCGTCACGAAGACCCCACGATTTGCACCGTGCTTTGCCAGCGCACCGAGGAATCCGTTGATGTCCGGGCCGCCTACCGGGGCGTCCGCCCAACGTTTTGCCTGCAGATAGATCCGGTCGAGCTTGAGACGATCCTCGTAGATCACGCCGTCGATGCCTCCGTCGCCGGAGCGCCCGGTCACTTCGCCGACGCCGTAACCCATCGCGGCGAGAAGGCGCACGACGAAGCGCTCGAAGCTCGCTGGGTTGATCGATCGAAGCTGGGTGAGGACTTCCTGCTCCAGTGCTTCCTGGATTTCCGCCAGGGTTTCGTCGATCTGCTCTTCGGGAGTCAAGGTTTCGTCGGGTTCGGCCCCGAGGGAGATTCCTGGTGCATCGGGATCGGGAGAGGCGACGGCTTTCCAGCTGCCCATGCCGCGAGTCTCGAAATACTTCCGATCGAGCTGGAAGGGCAGGTCAGGTAGGGCTGCGCAGCCTTTTTCCGAGATCCGGAACAGTCCACGGCCACAGCTTTCGATGAGTCCGGTCTTGTTGAGGCCGCTCTTTGCCCAGCCAACCCTGTTCAAATATCTGGAGTGTCCGCTGGGAAGGATTTCTGCGAGGTCCTCGTCGGTCAGCGCCAGCCGTTCCGCAAGCTCTTGCGATGCTTCGCGCAGATTGCGCGCACGCCCATCGGCGATCAGGTCGAGCAGGGGGCGCATCAGTTCGTGGTACTTGGGAACACTCATGGCGACTCCGCTTCAGGTTTGCTTACGCCCGTCAGTACGGCTTCACTCCACTCGAGTACTGCGATGATTTCTGTCTGTGTGAGCGCTCGATCGAGGGTAAAGCTCTGGTCCAGTTCGCTGTCGTATCGGGCTGCAACACCGAAGGGAGTCAGCCTTTCGAGGAGGGTGCTCTGCTTCGGCGGCTGGATTCCATTCTGCCGGAGCAGGGCGAGAAGCATCGCGATGTTGTGCGTTCTTGGGAATACGACATTGGCGCTGGCGAGAACGGCCTTGAGGGCCTTCTCGGCGGCTTGCTGGGCGTGGAATCCGATGACCCAGTCCGGTGCGGCATGGTCGGGCACGAGTTGAACAACCACGTAGGCATCGTCGCGGGCCCTGTGCAGTAGCCCGAGCGCGAACTCAGCGGGGGAACTCATGGATCCGGCCCTCGTGAACGGCCCGCCAGGCGAGCGTGTTCGGTTGAGCGCGTTCCTGCTCGAACGCTTCGTCGCTCATCACGACCACATCGGCAGGAATCAATTGGCGGCCGAGCAAGGCACCGAGGCGGGCCATTTCATCGAAGCGGTTGCGTACTTCGGGCTCGATGACGAGGAGATCGAGATCGCTGTCTGCGCGGGCGTCTCCGCGCGCTTGCGAGCCGAACACGATCACCCGGCTGCCCGGAGGCAGACGGCCGCGCAGGCAGGCGAGCGAGGCAGCGATCGGGTCGGTTGTACGGTCGGCACTGGCCATGCTCGCTCTCCTGTCAGCGCGGTGTCACTTCCCGCCCTTCGCCCACGAATCCTTCAGCGTCACGGTGCGGTTGAACACCGGAGCGCCGGGGCGGGAGTCGGCGCGGTCGGCGACGAAGTAGCCGTGGCGTTCGAACTGGAAGCGATCTTCCGGCCGGGCGTCCTTCAGCGCCGGTTCGAGGTAGGCGGTGATCACGCGCTTGCTGTCCGGGTTGAGGTCGTCGATGAAGTCGCGCTCGGCGTCCGGGGCGTCGCCCTCGCGGCGCTGGCCGGGGTGGGGGTGGGCGAAGAGGCGGTCGTAGAGGCGCACTTCGGCCTGGTAGCCGTGCGCGGCCGAGACCCAGTGCAGGTTGCCCTTGACCTTGTAGTTGTCGGCGCCGGGAGTGCCGGATTTGGAGTCGGGCAGGTATTCGGCGAGCACCGCGGTGATGTTGCCGGCGGCATCCTTCTCGCAGCCGGTGCACTTGACCACGAAGCCGTAGCGCAGCCGCACCATGTTGCCCGGGTAGAGGCGGTGGAAGCCCTTGACCGGCTCTTCCATGAAATCCTCGCGCTCGATCCACAGCTCGCGCGTGAACGGCATGTCGCGCTTGCCCAGTTCGGGCTTGAGCGGGTGGTTGGGCGCCTGGCACAGTTCGGACTGCCCTTCCGGGTAGTTGGTGAGGACGAGCTTGAGCGGATCGAGCACGGCGACGCGGCGCTCGGCGGCCTCGTTGAGGTCGTCGCGCATGCATTCTTCGAGCACGCTCATGTCGATCCACGAATCCGCCTTGGAGACGCCGATGCGCTCGGCGAAGCGGCGGAAACCCGCCGGGGTGAAGCCGCGCCGGCGTGCGCCGGCGAGGGTCGGCAGGCGCGGGTCGTCCCAGCCGTCGACGTGGCCGTCGTTGACCAGCTGGATCAGTTTGCGCTTGGAGAGCACGACGTAGGTGAGGTTGAGCCGGGCGAACTCGATCTGCTGCGGCAGCGGGCGCGGGAAGCGGCCGGCGCTGGCGAGCGCATCGAGCAGCCAGTCGTAGAACGGGCGCTGGTCCTCGAACTCGAGCGTGCAGATGGAATGGGTGATGTTCTCGATCGCGTCCTCGATCGGGTGGGCGAAGGTGTACATCGGGTAGATGTGCCAGGCGTCGCCGGTGCGGTGGTGGGCGGCGTGGCGGATGCGGTAGATCGCCGGGTCGCGCAGGTTGATGTTGGCGCTCGCCATGTCGATCTTCGCGCGCAGCACGTGGCTGCCCTCGGCGAACTCGCCGGCGCGCATGCGCGCGAAGATGTCGAGGTTTTCGGCCACGCTGCGGTTGCGGTACGGGCTGTCCCTGCCCGGCTCGGTGAGGGTGCCGCGGGTGGCGCGCATCTCTTCGGCCGACTGCGAATCGACATAGGCCTTGCCGGCCTCGATCAGGCTCTGCGCGCAGGCGTACATGGTGTCGAAGTAGTCGGAGGCGAAGTACAGATGCGCCCCCCACTCGAAGCCGAGCCAGTGCACCGCCTCGATGATGGCGTCGACGTATTCCTGCTCTTCCTTCTCCGGGTTGGTGTCGTCGAAGCGCAGGTGGCAGACGCCGCCGTAGGCCTGGGCGAGGCCGAAGTTCAGGCAGATCGACTTGGCGTGGCCGTAGTGCAGGTAGCCGTTGGGCTCGGGCGGGAAGCGCGTCTCGACGCGGCCGCCCCACTTGCCCGAGCGATTGTCCTCGTCGATGAGGTTGCGGATGAAGTTGGAGGCGACGGCAGGGGCGTCGGCGGAAGGAGTCTTTGCGGGTTTCATCGGAAGGTGGCGTGCGGGATGACGGCCGGGCGGGCCTGGATGCGGATCGGCCCGATTGTAGCCGATCCGCCGGGCGTAACCCGGCCGCCGCCGCCGGGGGTGGGTAGAATCGGGGGCATTGCCATTTTCAGCGGGATACGGACATGCGCGGCGCGGGCGTTGCTACGGCGGAGGCGGGGCGGTGAGCGGGGCGGCGTTCGCCGCGGTCGGATTGGGCGCGGCCTGCGGTGCCTGGCTGCGCTGGGGGCTGGGGGTGTGGCTCAATCCGGTCTTCGCCCTGGTGCCGCTCGGCACGCTGGCGGCGAATCTGGTGGGCGGGCTGCTGATGGGCTTCGCCCTGGGGGCGGTGCAGGCGTGGCCAACGATGACGCCGGCGCTGAAGCTGCTGCTGACGACCGGCCTGCTCGGCGGGTTGACGACTTTTTCGACCTTCTCCGCGGAAGCCTTTCACCTGCTCCAGCGCGGCGCCCTGGGCTGGTTCGGCCTCCATCTGCTGATCCACGTTGCCGGTTCGGTGCTGATGACCTGGGTGGGATACGCCCTGTTCCACGCCCTGCGCGGCTGAGCGCGGCCGCGTCCGGGGCGGCGCCGCCGTCCGCCGTTGTCATGTCCTCGTTGTCATGTCCTGTTGCACTCCGGTGGGCTAGAGTGGAAGCGCCACCCGGCGATAATTCCCGAACCCGCAATCCAACGGAGGCAAACAACATGAACAAGCTCGTCCTTTCCCTTTCCGCCCTCACGCTGGCGATCGGTGGCCTGTCCGGCTGCGCCAACATGAGCGAGACCCAGCGCGACACCGGCATCGGTGCGGGGATCGGCGCGGTGACCGGGGCGATCATCGGCCGCGCCACCGCCGGCGGCGACAAGTCCAAGAGCACCGCGACCGGCGCCGCGGTCGGTGCCGCGATCGGCGCTGCGGGCGGCTATCTGTGGTCGCAGCGCATGCAGGAGCAGAAGGCGGCGATGGAGCAGGCGACCGCCGGCACCGGCGTTGGCGTCAGCCAGACCGCCGACAACCAGCTCAAGGTCGATATCCCCAGCGACATTTCCTTCGATACCGGGCGCTACGACATCAAGCCCAACATGCGCCCGGTGCTCGACCGCCTCGCCAGCAGCCTGAACCAGCACCCGGTGACCACGGTGACGATCATCGGCCACACCGACAGCACCGGCTCGGATGCGATCAACGACCCACTGTCGGTCAATCGCGCCGCCGCGACCCGCGACTATCTGGTGATGCGCGGGGTGGCGTCGCAGCGCATCGCGATCGACGGCCGCGGCTCGCGCCAGCCGATCGCCGACAACGCCACCGCCAGCGGCCGGGCGATGAACCGGCGGGTGGAAATCTTCATCGCCGAACCGGCGCGCTGAAAATCGCGCCCGTCGCAACGACGCCCGGCCCGGCCTCGCCTGGCCGGGCGTTTGTGTGTCTGCGCGCTTCGCCGGCCGCGATCAGCGCGCGGGGGCGGGCAGCGGCGCGAGCAGGGCGGAGATGTCGGCCTCGCCGAATTTCGCCAGCGCGTTCGCATCTTCGGACAGCACCCCTTCGGCCAGCGCGGCTTTCTTTTCCTGCAGGGCGAGGATCTTCTCCTCGATGCTGCCGGCGCAGATCAGCTTGAACACGAACACCGGCTTGTCCTGGCCGATGCGGTGGGCGCGGTCGGTGGCCTGGTTCTCGGCCGCGGGGTTCCACCACGGGTCGTAGTGGATCACGGTGTCGGCGGCGGTCAGATTCAGCCCCACGCCGCCCGCCTTCAGGCTGATCAGGAACACCGGCACGCGCCCTTTCTGGAAGTCTTCGACCGGCACGCGGCGGTCGCGGGTGTCGCCGGTGAGCGCCACCCAGCCGATCTTCGCCTTGTCCAGCTCGGCCGCGATCAGCCCGAGCATGGTGGTGAACTGCGAGAACAGCAGGATGCGCCGGCCCTCGGCGATCAGCTCGGGGAGCATGTCCATCAGCAGGTCGAGCTTGGCGCGTTCCTTCACCCGGGCGGCGGCGGGCGACTTCAGCAGGCGCGGGTCGCAGCACACCTGGCGCAGCTTGAGGAGCGCGTCGAGGATCACGATCTGGCTGCGGGCGAAGCCCTTGCCGGCGATTTCGGCGCGCACCTTCTCGTCCATCGCTGCGCGCACCGCCTCGTAGAGGTCGCGCTGGCCGCCTCCCAGGTCGACGCTGCGCACGATCACGGTTTTCGGCGGCAGCTCGGTAGCGACGTCTTCCTTGCGCCGGCGCAGGATGAAAGGCTTGAGGCGGGCGGCGAGGAGGTCGCGGCGCACGGTGTCGCCGTGTTTTTCGATCGGCGTGCGCCAGGTCGCGGTGAACTGCTTGTGGCTGCCGAGAAAGCCCGGCAGCAGGAAGTCGAACTGCGCCCATAGCTCGCCGAGGTGGTTTTCCAGCGGCGTGCCAGTGAGGCCGAGGCGGTGGCGGGCCTTCAACTGGCGGATCACCTGCGCGCCCTTGCTGGCGGCGTTCTTCACCGTCTGCGCCTCGTCCAGGATCAGCAGGCTCCATTCGCGCGCCTGCAAGGCTTCGGTATCGCGCCACAGCAGCGGATAGGTGGTGAGCGCCACATCCACGCCGTCGAGCTCTCCGAAGCGGGCGTGGCGGTCGGCGCCGTGCAGGTTGAGCACGTTGAGCGCGGGTGCGAAGCGTTCGGCTTCGGCCTGCCAGTTGAACACCAGCGAGGTGGGGAGGATCACCAGCGCCGGCTGCTCGAGGCGGCCGGCGTGTTTTTCGGTGAGCAGGTGAGCGAGGGTCTGCGCGGTCTTGCCCAGGCCCATGTCGTCGGCGAGGATGCCGGCGAGATCGTAGCGCACGAGGTGCTGCAGCCAGGCCAGGCCTTCGAGCTGGTAGGGGCGCAGTTCGGCACGAAAGCCCGCGGGCGCGGGGACGGCGGCAATGCCCTCGGCCGCACGCAGGCGGGCGGCGAGGCCGGCGACGAGCTCGCCGCCGCGGCCGGGCAGATCGAGCTCGGCGAGGCGGACGGCATCGAGCCGGGACAGGCGCCAGTCGCCGTCGGGGCGGTCGAACAGGTCGACCAGCGCCCGCACCAGCGGCTTCAGCCGGCCGGCGCTGATGCGCAGACGGCCGAGCGCAGGGTCTTCCAGGATCAGGGCTTCGTGGTCGTCGATGTCGTCGAGGCGGCCGGACAGCCAGCGCGGGTCTTCGGCGAACAGGCCGGCGAGCAGCGGGGCGAGCGGCAGGCTGCGGCCGTCGATCTCGATCCCGGGCGACAGGCCGAGCCAGCCGTCCTCGCCTTCGTCGACGTCGAGGATCAGGGCGTCGATGTCGATCGCGTGGTGGCGGAAATCGACCGGCAGCTCGATGTCCCAGCCCTCGGCACGCAGGGCGGGGAGGGTGTCGGCCATGAACGCCGGCCAGGCGGCTTCGTTCGCCAGGCCGAGGGCGTCGGCCGGCAGGCTGCCGCAGGTGACCTGCACGGCGCCGGGCGGGATGCGGGTGAAGCCGGCGGCGGCGAGTTTCTGGGTGGCGCCGCGTTCGGCGGCTTCGTCGCGCGCGAGGCGGGCGCTGCGGCCGTCGGGCAGCGGGTGGAAGGTGCGCGCGTCGTGGGCGTCGACGGTCAGCGGGCCGTAACGGAAGGCGAGCGTGGCGAAGTCGAAGAGGTAGGTGCCGTAGGGCGCGTAATTGCGGAAGCGGGCGTGATCGACCGGCCGGGTGGCGAGGCGCAGCAGTGGCACCGGAGTCCCGCCCAGTTCGACCGGCGGTTCGCCGCGCAAGGTGGGGGCGGGCAGCGCGGGAGCGACTTCGGCCAGGGTGTCGGCGACGAGTTCGGCTTCGGACTGGGTCAGCGGAGGCAGCCACAGCAGGCGATGGACCAACTCGGCGGGGACGTCGAGGGCGACCGGCCCGGCCTGTGCGGCGGCAGAGTCGACGTACCACGGCGGCAGCAGCGGCAGCACGAGCCCGGCCGGCGGGTCGACGCACACCGTGGGCGCGCGCAGGCCGTCTTCGGTGAGGCGCCAGTCCGCCCGCCCGGGACGGGGGCCGCCGGCCTCCAGCGCCGGCGTGTCGAGGGTGGGGAAGTGGAGCCGGCCGCTGTCGAGCAGCCGGCTCATCAGGGCTTCGCTGTTGCGCCCTTCGAGCGGCAGGCTGGTGGGGTGGGTGCGTCCGCGCGGGCGGTGGGCCCACAGCAGGCGCAGGATTTCGAGATCGGTCTCATCGACGAAAGCGGGCGGCGCCTGCAGGGCGCGTTCGATGTTGCTCCAGCTTTCCCGGTGGCGGATGTGCCCGCCCTGGTCGAGGCGGACCTTGTGGCAGCTGAGCAGGTAGTCTCTGCCGTAGGCCTGCGGTTCGATCAGGTAACGCAGCGCGTGCGCGCCGGGGCCGGTCTTGCGCTTCGGCCGGGCGCCGGGCGCCAGTGCCGCGGCGGCATGGCGGAAGCCTTCCACCCACGCCATCACCTGCTCGCGCGGACGGTCGGGGCGGCGGCGCTGGTGCAGCCACATCAGCATCATTGCCGCGACGTGCTTGCAGTCGTAGCCCATCGGACAGGTGCATTCGCTGTGCAGCAGGCGGCGGCCGCCCTGCTCGCGGATTTCGGCGAAAACGTCGTAGGGCGTGCGCTGGCGGCCCTTCACCAGGGCCGACACTGTTTCGCCGTCGCTCGACAGGGTGCTGACCCGGCTGAGATAGCCGAGGCCTTTGGCGACGGTCGGGTAGCCGAGCGCGGTGATCAGGTCGTCCTGGGTGAAAACTTCGAGTGGATTCATCGGCGAAGAGGATGCCCGGGGCGGGCGCGAGCGGGGAACCCGTCAGTCTACACGTCGGACGGTAAGGCGTGCTCGCGCAGCGCCGTAAAACCCGGAGTCCGGGGCTTGCAGGATCGAATGCGCCGGTGAATGCCGGTCGCGGCTACTCGGAGGAAGTGTGCAGTGACTCGAGCGCGGCCAGCCAGCGGGCCAGAACGGCCTCGTGCGCAGCGAGCCGGCTGAAGATCGCAATTGCGAGTTCTTCGTTGTAGGTGTGCGAGCTCAGGTTGCGATCGTCGATCATGTCCATTGCGGCGCGTGCGTCGATTTCGGCAAACAGCCCGTTCTGGGCGCATGCACGCACCACTGGCTTCGGACTCGCGAGCTCGAGGCCGAAATATTCGGCGAGCACGGCGCGGGCGGCTTTCCAGCAGGCTTCGACGGTGTATTCGAAACGCTGGATTGCTGTGTCGCGTTCGATCAAGGACGGAGTCGGCAGATGTGCGAGCTCGTCCAGTGAGTTGAGGGCGCGGCGGGCGAGGGCGAGACGATGCGTCAGTCGTTCCATGCGATGCCTTCTTCCTTGATCACGTTACGCAAGGCAGGCGATGCCGCGGAAAGATCGACCAAGTCGACATCGAGCAGCAGGCTCGATTCCGCCAGCATTTCGCGCAGCTCGGCGAGGAGTCCGGGCGGTAAGCGGCGCAGCGGTTCGACGGCGATGTCGATGTCCGACCAGCGCCGTGCATCACCGCGTGCGCGCGAGCCGAACAGCCACAGCTTCGCGGCCTCGGGTGGGAGGCTGCAGCGGATGAGCTTGTGGGCGGCGGAGACGTCGGGGTTCATGGCGGCAGGCTCGGTGGCACATGCGACGGATTCGATGTTACGCGTGCCTGGCGCATTACAAAAGCCGACGGGCCGCATGTGCGGCCCGTCGATGCTCGAGCAGTGGCGTGCGCCATCACACGTTGCGATACACCTCGGCGCCGCTCTCGACGAACTCCACCGCCTTCACTTCCATGCCTTTCTGCAGCGCCTCGGTTTCGCCGATGCCCTGGGCGGCGGCGAAGTCGCGCACGTCCTGGGTGATCTTCATCGAGCAGAAGTGCGGCCCGCACATCGAGCAGAAGTGGGCGACCTTGGCCGAGTCCTTGGGCAGGGTCTCGTCGTGGAAGTCCTTCGCCTTGTCCGGGTCGAGGCCGAGGTTGAACTGGTCTTCCCAGCGGAACTCGAAGCGCGCCTTGCTCAATGCGTTGTCGCGGATCTGCGCGCCCGGGTGGCCCTTGGCGAGGTCGGCGGCGTGGGCGGCGAGCTTGTAGGTGATGATCCCTTCCTTGACGTCCTGCTTGTTGGGCAGGCCGAGGTGCTCCTTGGGGGTCACGTAGCACAGCATCGCGGTGCCGTACCAGCCGATGGTGGCTGCGCCGATGCCGCTGGTGATGTGGTCGTAGCCGGGGGCGATGTCGGTGGTCAGCGGCCCGAGGGTGTAGAACGGGGCCTCCTTGCAGTGCTCGAGCTGCAGGTCCATGTTCTCCTTGATGAGCTGCAGCGGCACGTGGCCGGGGCCTTCGATGATGGTCTGCACGTCGTGCTTCCAGGCGATGGCGGTGAGCTCGCCGAGGGTCTTCAGCTCGCCGAGCTGGGCCTCGTCGTTGGCGTCGTAGATCGAGCCCGGGCGCAGGCCGTCGCCGAGGCTGAAGGCCACGTCGTAGGCCTTCATGATCTCGCAGATGTCTTCGAAGTGGGTGTAGAGGAAGCTCTCCTTGTGATGCGCGAGACACCACTTGGCCATGATCGAGCCGCCGCGCGAGACGATGCCGGTCATGCGGTTGGCGGTCAGCGGCACGTAGCGCAGGAGCACGCCGGCGTGGATGGTGAAGTAGTCCACGCCCTGCTCGGCCTGCTCGATCAGGGTGTCGCGGAAGATCTCCCAGGTGAGGTCCTCGGCCTTGCCGTTCACCTTTTCCAGGGCCTGGTAGATCGGCACCGTGCCGATCGGCACCGGCGAGTTGCGGATGATCCACTCGCGGGTCTCGTGGATGTTCTTGCCGGTGGACAGGTCCATCACCGTGTCACCACCCCAGCGGATCGACCAGGTCATCTTGTCGACCTCCTCGGCGATGCTGGAGGTGACCGCCGAGTTGCCGATGTTGGCGTTGATCTTGGTGAGGAAGTTGCGGCCGATGATCATCGGCTCGCTTTCCGGGTGGTTGATGTTGTTCGGGATGATGGCGCGGCCGCGGGCGACCTCGGAGCGTACGAACTCGGGCGTGATCATCGCCGGCAGGCTGGCGCCGAAGCTCTGGCCCGGGTGCTGGCGCAGCATCATGTCGGCCATCTTCCGGCCCTTGAGGCCGCCGCTGGCGCGCAGCGAGGCGATGTACTGCTCGCGGTTGAGGTTCTCGCGGATGGCGACGAACTCCATCTCGGGAGTGATGATGCCGCGGCGGGCGTAGTGCATCTGCGTGACATTCGCTCCGGCCCTGGCGCGGCGCGGCTTGCGGTGCAGGCCGGGGAAGCGCAGCTCGTCCAGGGCCTCGTCGGCGGCGCGCTGGCGGCCGAATTCCGACGACAGGCCGGAGAGCACCTCGGTGTCGCCGCGTTCCTCGATCCACTGCTGGCGCAACGCGGGCAGGCCGGAGCGGATGTCGATCCTGGCTTGCGGGTCGGAATAGGGGCCGGAACAGTCGTAGACGAAGATTGGCGGGTTCTGCTCGGCGCCGAAGGAGGCCGGGGTGTCGGACTGCGCGATCTCGCGCATCGGCACGCGGATGTCGGGGCGGCTGCCCTCGACGTAGATCTTGCGCGAGTTGGGCAGCGGCGCGATCGCGGCGGCGTCCACGTGGGCGGTGGCGGCGATGAATTTGTCGTTGGCGTTCATGTGCTCTCCTTCGGGGGTTCTTTTATCTGCGCCATAGCGCATGAAAATGATGGACGGGGCCGTGGCCGCGGCCGACCGTCAGTTCGCCGGCGTGGGCGATCGCACCGAGCAGCCACTGGCGCGCGTGGCGCACCGCGGCTTCGACCGGGCGCAGGCCGCCGGCGGTCTGCGGCAGCAGCGCGGCGACTGCCGAACTCAGCGTGCAGCCGGTGCCGTGGGTGTTCCGGGTGTCGATGCGCGGCGCCGGCAGCTCGACCATGCGGTCGCCGTCGAACAGCAGGTCGACCAGCTCGCTGCCGGGCAGGTGGCCGCCCTTCAACAGCACCCAGCGCTCGGAAGACAGCGGCAGCAGGGCGCGCAGGCGCTCGGCGGCGCGGTACATCTCCTTTACCGATTCGGGCGCGCGCTGCTCGAGCAGCACGCCGGCCTCGGGCAGGTTGGGAGTAATCATGAAGGCCTGGGGAAAGAGCGCCTCGCGCATCATCGCGAGCGCGCTTTTCGCCAGCAGGCTGTCGCCGCTCTTGGCCACCATCACCGGGTCGAGGACGACGTTGGCCGCCTGCCAGTGGGCGAGGCGGTCGGCGACGGTGGCGGTGACTTCGGCGCTGCCGAGCATGCCGATCTTGGTCGCGGCCAGCGCCACGTCGGCGAACAGGGTGTCGATCTGCAGGCGCAGGAAGTCGGTCGGCGGCACGTGCACGCCGGCCACGGCGCGGGTGTTCTGCGCGGTGAGGGCGGCGATCACGCCGCAGCCGTAGGCGCCGAGGGCGGAGAAGGTCTTCAGGTCGGCGAACACGCCGGCGCCGCCGCCGGGATCGACGCCGGCGATCGAGACCACGTTCGGGATGCGCCCGGCGGGGGCGGAAGCGGAGGCTGCGGAAGTATTCATCACGACGTTTCCCTACGCCGGTCCGAGCCGGATCAGGTTCCAAGGGTGTTTCTCAGCCCGTGCGGCGCGGGCACCCCCAACGAGACCGCTGAAGATACTTCATGCACCCCGTGCTCGCAAGGCATCGCCGTGAACTCCGCCGATCGCAGTGCAGCATCTGCGCTAGAATGACGCGGTTTTGCCATTCCGGATGACGCTATAAATTAGCGTGTGCTAATATTGCTTCAGGAGCCCCTGATGAACTTCGAGAAAGCGCGCTTCAACATGGTCGAGCAGCAGATCCGCCCCTGGGAGGTGCTGGATCAAAACGTGCTCGACCTCCTGATGACGGTCCGGCGCGAGGAATTCGTCCCCGCCAGCCACCGCGAACTGGCCTTCGCCGAGGTCGAGATTCCGATCGGCTGCGGCCAAGTGATGCTGAAGCCGGTGATCGAAGGCAAGATCATGCAGGCCCTGCGGATCGAAAAGACCGACTCGGTGCTCGAAATCGGCGCCGGCTCGGGTTACTTCGCCGCGCTGCTGGCGGCGCGTGCCGAATGGGTGCGCACGGTCGAAATCGAGAGTGCGCTGGTCAGGCTGGCGAGCGAGAACCTCGCCCGCAACGGCGTCGACAACGTGGTCGTGGTGCAGGGCGACGGCGTCGACGGCTGGGCCGAACGCGCCCCTTACGACGTCATCGTGGTGTCGGGCGGCCTGCCCTTCGTGCCCCAGGCCCTGCTCGAACAGCTCAAGGTCGGCGGCCGCCTGTTCGCCTTCGTCGGCGAAGCGCCGGTGATGAAGGCGCGCCTGATCACCTGCGAGGCCGAAGGCCGTTTCCGTACCGAAGACCTCTTCGAGACCGTGGTGCCGATGCTGAAGAACGCGCCGCACCAGGACCCCTTCCGTTTCTGAGACCGCCCCGCCGCCATGCGCCAGATCAGTCCTGCCGAACTTGCCCAGCGCCTGAGCGACCCCCAGCAGGCCAAACCCTTGCTGCTCGACGTGCGCGAGCCGTGGGAGTTCGAGATCTGCCACATCGCGGACTCGCTGCCGATGCCGATGGCCAGCGTGCCGGCGCGCTTCGGCGAGCTCGAGCGCACACGCGAAACCGTGGTCGTCTGCCATCACGGCGTGCGCAGCGCGCAGGTGTGCCGCTTCCTCGCCCACCAGGGCTTCACCCAGGTCGTCAATCTGGCCGGCGGCGTCGCCGGCTGGACGGCGCAGGTTGATCCGACGATGGCGCGCTACTGAAGAAGGCGGCCCAAAACCGTGGAGAGTGCGATGAAGCGAATCGTGGCCGTTTCGGTCTATGTCTCGGCCTGCATCGCAGGCCTGTTTCCGAACGGCGCAGCGGCGGCCGACCTGATCGAGGTCTATCGCGATGCGCTCGCCAACGATGCGAAATTCTCCGCGGCGCGCGCCGAATTCGACGCCGGGCGGGAAAAATCGGTGCAGGGGCGCTCCGGCCTGCTGCCGCAGATCGGGCTGGCCGCGGACACGACCTGGAACGACGCCGAAACCCGCTCGGCGACGGCCGCGCCGCTGCCCGCGCGCAGCTACAACAGCAACGGTTATCGGGTGCAGCTGACCCAGCCGCTGCTGCGCTGGCAGAACTGGGTCCAGTTCAAGCAGGGCGAATTGCAGAGCGCGCTGGCCGAGACCCGCTTCGGCACCGCGCGTCAGGAGCTCGTGCTGCGCGTGGCCGACGCCTACTTCGAAGTCCTCAATGCCCAGGACACGCTCGCCGCGGTCGGCCAGTTGCGCACCGCCGCCGCCGAGCAGCTCGAACTGGCGAAGACCAGCTTCGAAGTCGGCACCGTCACCATCACCGACGTGCATGAGGCGCAGTCGCGCTTCGACCTGGCTTCGGCGCAGGAAATCGCCGCGCAGAACCAGCTCGAAGTTGCCCGCCACAGCCTGGCGCAGATCATCGGCAAGGACCCCGAGGCGCTCGCCGGTCTGCGCGAAGGCGTCCACCTCCAGCGCCCGCAGCCCGACCGCATCGTCGACTGGGTCGCTGCCGCCGAGACCGGCAGCCTCGGCGTGCAGGCCCAGCAGCTCACGCGCGAGATCGCCGCGCGCGAAGTCGAGCGCGCCCGCGCCGGCCACCTGCCGACGCTGGACCTGGTCGCCACCCACGGCGTCAGCAACCGCCCGCAGGCTTCGATCGAGCGCTCCGAAGCCACCACCGTCGGCCTTCAGCTCAACCTCCCGCTGTATGCCGGCGGGCGCGTGTCTTCGCTCTCCCGCGAAGCCGCCGCGCTGCGCGTCAAGGCCGACGCCGAACTCGAGGACGCCCGCCGCAGCGCCGCGCTCGCGGCCCGCGAATCGTGGCTGGGGCTGACCAGCGGCATGGCGCAGGTGAAGGCGCTCGAAGCCGCGCGCGTCTCCTCCGCTTCCGCGCTCGAAGCCAACAAGCTCGGCTACGAAGTCGGGGTGCGCATCAACATCGACGTCCTCAACGCCCAGACCCAGCTTGCCGACACCTTGCAGCGGCTCTCCCGCGCCCGCTACGACACCCTGCTCGCCCAGCTGCGGCTGAAGGCCGCGGCGGGCACCCTGGGCGAGGACGACGTGGCCGCGATCAACGCCCTGCTCGCACCCTGAGCGCCGCTCCGGCCCCTGAACCTTGCGCCGGCTCCTATGCCCGTTTTTGCGCCGGCCCCGGCGGCGAAACCCGTCCGCTCGGGTGCAGGCCTTCGAGCAGCGCCACCGTGCGCGCGGTGGCGCCCTGGTGAGTGGTGGCGAAGGCGCGCCCGGCGGCGGCGATGTGCTCCCGCCGCGCGGGGTCGGCGAGCAGCTCGACGGCCGTGCGCACGCCGGCATCGGCATCGGCGGCGCGCAGTGCGGCGCCGGCGCGCACCGCCTCTTCGGCGACCGCCATGAAGTTGAAGGTGTGCGGACCGAGGACGACGGGGGTGCCGACCGCACAGGCCTCGATCAGGTTCTGGCCGCCGAAGGGCAGCCAGCTGCCACCGATCAGCGCAACCTCGGCGCAGCCGTAGTAGGCGAACATCTCGCCCATCGAATCGCCCAGCAGCACCCGGGTATCGGCGTCGACCGGGGCTTCGGCGCTGCGCCGCTGCAGCTTCAGCCCCCGCGCGGCGGCGAGCGCGGCGACTTCATCGAAGCGCTGCGGATGGCGCGGCACCAGCAGGAGCAAGGTCGCGGTGCCGGCATGGCGGGCGAAGGCCGCCAGCAGCAGGGCCTCTTCGCCTTCGCGGGTGCTCGCCGCCAACAGCACCGGGCGCGCGCCGATGCGGGTGCGGAAGGCCTCGGCCAGCGCCAGCGCGGCGTCCGGCGGCGCGATGTCGAACTTGATGTTGCCGGTTACGGTGACCCGGCGCGCGCCGAGCTGGGTCAGGCGGGCGGCATCGGCCGCGGTCTGCGCCCCGATCGCGGTGAGCCCCTTCATCGTCAGCGCGGTGAGCGCGGGCAGGCGCGCATAGCGGCGCGCCGAGCGTTCGGACAGGCGGGCATTGGCGAGCAGCACCGGAATGTCGCGGCGGCGGCAGGCGGCGAGCAGGTTCGGCCACAGCTCGGTTTCCATCACCACGCCGAAGACCGGGCGGAAACGGCGCAGGAAGGCATGCGCGAAGCAGCCCAGGTCGTAGGGCAGGTAGGTGCGCAGCACGCGCGACTCGCCCTTGAACAGCGCCTTCGAGGTGTCGCGCCCGGTCGGCGTCATGTGGGTCAGCACCACGGTGTGGTCCGGCCAGCGCTGCAGCAGCGCGCGCACCAGCGGCTCGGCCGCCCGCGTCTCGCCCACCGACACCGCATGCACCCAGATCACCGCCGCCGGCGCCCGTACCCGGTAGCGCCCGAAACGCTCGCCGAGGTGCCTGAGGTAGGCCGGCTGGCGCCGCGCCCGCCACAGCAGGCGCAGCAGCACAAAAGGCAGGGCGACGATCCACAGCAGGGTGTAGGGCAGGCGGGTGAGCATCGGGGGCGGCGAGGGGACGAGCGTGCAAGTATAAGCAGTCGCTTCGGCGAAGTTCACCACCGGAGCGGAATGTGTGCGACCGCGTGCGATAATTCGCGCTCCCGTGTATCGCTCCTCCACCTTTTTTCTCCATGCCTTCCGCTTATTTTGCTGCCGGGTCCGTTTTCGGATCCAGCTTTGCCGGGATGCCTGCCCTCGGAGATGCGGCGCTTCGGCACCCGCTCGCCGCGACCGGGGAGCGCCGGACTTTGCCTGCCGCTTGCGGGCGGGGTGACTGACGATGGCCACTTACGCAATCGGCGACATCCAGGGCTGCTACGCGCCGCTGGCGCAGATGCTGGAGCGGGTGTGCTTCGACCCCGCGGCCGACCGCCTGTGGGTGGTGGGCGATCTGGTCAACCGCGGGCCGGATTCGCTGCGCGTGTTGCGCACCCTGCGCGGGCTGGGCAGCGCGGCGACGATCGTGCTCGGCAATCACGACCTCTATCTGCTGATGGTGGCGGCTGGGTTGAAGCGGCGCCTCGGCGACGACACCCTGTTCCAGGTGCTGGAGGCGCCGGATCGCGACGAGCTGCTCGACTGGCTGGCGCGGCGGCCGCTGCTGCAGGTGGAGGGCGAATACGTGCTGGTCCACGCCGGGCTGCTGCCGCAGTGGTCGGTGGCACACGCGCAGCTGCTCGCCGACGAAGTGGGTGCGGCGCTGGCCGGGCCGCAGGCGCGCGAGTTCCTGCGGAATCTGGTCGGCGATCGGCCGGCGCGCTGGAAGGAAGGGCTGAAAGGCTGGGGCCGGCTGCGGGTGATCGTCAATGCGCTGACCCGGCTGCGCTTTTGCAGCGCCGACGGGCGCATGGACTTGAGCGCCAAAGGAGCGCCGGACAAGGCGCCGCCGGGCACCTTGCCGTGGTTCCGGGTGCCCGGCCGGCTCAGCCGCACCCACACCGTGGTCTGCGGACACTGGTCGGCGCTGGGGTTCTATCGCGAGCCCGGCCTGATCGCGCTCGATTCGGGCTGCGTGTGGGGCGGCAAGCTCACCGCGCTGCGCATCGAGGACGATGCGGTGTTCCAGGTGCAGGCTTAGGCTCTGCGGTGCTGGCGGCGGCTGGCGCCAGGCGGCTGGCCGCGAGGACCCAGTCGCGGGCGCACTGGGCCAGGATGCGGCGGTCGATTCCGTCTGCGGTCGGGTGCGGGGGGGCGATGCGGATGCGGACGATGCTGCGGCGGGTGGCGATGATGTTGGCGACGCATTGCCCGAGGCTGAGGTCTCCGTCGTAGGCCGGGGCGCGGTTGTGGCCGCGGTCCGTGTTCAGGTAGCGCAGCGCGAGCGGCTGCACCGGGCGCCCGCAGGCGATCGCCGGCTGCAGCAGGGCGGCATGGAAGTGGAGCACTTCGGTGCCGTCGGTGGTCGTGCCTTCGGGAAAGATCGCAACGTTGCCGCCGGCCTCGAGCCGTGCAGCGGTTTCGGCGTTGACGATGCGGGCGTGGCCGCGGCTGCCGCGGCGCAGGAAGATGGTGTCGTTCTTCGCCGCGAGCCAGCCGATCAGCGGCCAGGCGCGTACTTCGGCCTTTGACACGAAGGCGGCCGGAGCGAGGGCGTTGATGGCGAAGATATCCACCCACGAGATGTGGTTCGCCACCAGCAGGCAGCCGGGGGTGATGCGTTCGCCTTCGGCCTCCAGGTCGATGCCGAGGATGCGCAGCAGGGCGCGCGACCAGCGCCGACGCAGGGCGCGGTGGGTGTCGCGGCGGGTGAACGGATAGACCAGCGCGACCGTCGCCACTCCGTACAGGAGGTGCAGGCCGAGGCGCAGGTAGCGCCAGGCGCGCAGCGCGGCCGGCGTGGCGGCGCGGTCGGCCGTGGTGCCGGGCAGGGGAGCGGCGCTCCCGCTGCTCCAGGCGCCTTGTCCGGTGCGCGGCACGGGGGCGCAGGAGGTGCCGGGGGCGGTGGGGGCGGCGGGCTTGTTCAGTCTTGGCGTCCCAGAAAGTGGCGGGCGTAGCGGCCGTCGACCTGGTTCATCGGCATCAGGATCGGCAGGTCGGCGGTGTTGAAGTCGGGGTCCCACGCCGGTTCGCCGCAGATCCACGCGCCAGCGCGCAGGTAGCCCTTGATCAGCGCCGGCAGTTCGGTGGCGAGGTTGCCGCGCAGGGCGTCGAGCGGCAGCGGACAGCGCGGGAAGACGTGGTATTCGAGCGGCGCCAGGTGCTCGGCGCGGAGGCGATTATACAGGCTGGCCGCAGCGTGGCCGCCGTCGGCCATCGACACCGAGGCGCAGCCGATCAGGTATTCATAGCCGTTTTCCTGCATGTAGCGTGCCAGCCCCGACCACAGCAGGGCGATCACCGCACCGCTGCGGTAGTTGGCGTCGATGCAGGCGCGGCCGATTTCGACCAGCCGGTGGCGCAGGTGGTGCAGGCGGGTGAGGTCGAATTCGTTCTCGGAATAATAGCCGCCGACCTTGCGTGCGGCGCTCGGCGCGAGGATGCGATAGGTGCCGACGATGCGGCCGGCGTCCTCATCGCGCACGATCAGGTGCTCGCAGAACGGGTCGTAGAGGTCGCGATCGACGCCCGGGCTGCGGGTCGGCAGGCGTGCGCCCATCTCGTCGGCGAAGACCCGGTAGCGCAGCTTCTGTGCTTCGAGGATTTCGGTTTCGCAGCCGGCGAGGCCGACGTGCAGGTTGCGCGCCTTGCGCGGAGCGCAGTTCCGGTCGGGCTCGAGGCGATGGGAGCGGGGTTGGAGCATGGTGTGGTTCCGTCCTGTTCGGGTGGAGCCATTCTCGAAACCCGGCGTTGCGGGGCGGTGACGCCGCGGTTACGGGCCGGTGACGGGCGAACGCGCCTCCGGCGCCGGGGGCGGTCCGTATAATGCGGACTTCTTTCCTCCCGGCCGTCTTTCCTCCATGTCCATCCTCGTCTGCGGATCGGTCGCCTACGACTCGATCATGGTCTTCCAGGACCGCTTCAAGAATCACATCCTGCCCGAGCAGATCCACATCCTGAACGTGTCCTTCCTCGTTCCCGATCTGCGCCGCGAGTTCGGCGGCTGCGCCGGCAACATCGCCTACGGGCTGAAGCTGCTCGGCGCCGATCCGCTGGTGGTGGCGACCGTGGGCGAGGATGCGGGGCCTTACCGCGCCCGCTTCGAGGCCCTCGGCCTGCGCCAGGACTACGTGCGCGAAGTGCCCGGCACGTTCACCGCCCAGGCTTTCATCACCACCGACCTCGACGACAACCAGATCACCGCCTTTCACCCCGGGGCGATGTTCCATTCCCACCTCAATGACGTGCGCGAGGCGCGCGGGGCGGAGCTGGGCATCGTCTCGCCCGACGGCGCCGACGGCATGCTGCGCCACGCCGCCGGCTTTGCCGAGGCGGGGGTGCCGTTCGTGTTCGACCCCGGCCAGGCGCTGCCCATCCTCGGTAGCGAAGCGTTACTGAATTGCCTGCAGCAGGCGCGCTACTGTACGGTCAATGACTACGAGGCCCGCCTGATGTGCGACAAGATCGGGCGCAGCGAAGCCGAGCTGGCGCGCGAAGTCGAGGCCCTGGTGGTGACGCTGGGCGCGGAGGGCGCGCGCATCCATTGCCGCGGCGAACGATTTACGGTGCCCGCGGTGCAGGCCGACGCGCTCGTCGATCCCACCGGTTGCGGCGATGCCTACCGCGCCGGGCTGCTGTACGGGTTGGCCGCAGGATGGGAGATGCGCACTTGCGCCCGCCTCGCGGCGGTGATGGGCGCGATCAAGATCGCGCACCGCGGCGGGCAGAACTATCGGCCGGCACGCGCCGAAATCGCGGCGCGCTTTGAAACGGCATTCGGAGAACAACCATGGTGAAGCAAGGCGGAATCCAGTTGCGCGCGCTGGCGGGGGCGCTGGTCGCCGCGCTGGTGCTCGGCGGCTGTGCCGAGGGGCTGGGCGGGGGAACCTACGCGCGCACCGAGGCGCGGCGGGCGATGACGGTGCAGTTCGGCACGATCGAGTCGGTACGCGGAGTGCAGCTCGAAGGCACGAAGACGCCGGTCGGCTCGTTAGCCGGCGCGGCGGTCGGCGGCATCGCCGGCAGCTCGGTCGGCGGCGGCCGCGGCGCGGCGGTGGCGACGGTGATCGGTGCCGTCGCCGGCGGGCTGGCCGGTTCTGCGATCGAGGAAGGCACGACCCGCACGGCGGGCACCGAAGTGACGGTGCGCCTGGACAATGGGCAGTTCCTCGCCGTGGTGCAGGCCGATGAAGGCGAAGGCTTCCGTCCCGGCGAGCGCGTCCGCGTGCTGCGCGATGCCGGCACCACGCGGGTGACGCGCTGAGACCGGAGGGCGTCGCGGATTTTTCGGCGACGGAAAAAGGGATCAGGGGTAGAAGACGTAGAGCCGGTAGCCGACCGGCGCCATTTCCGGCGTGGAAAAGGGCAGGCGGATGCCGAGGGCGCTGCGCCCCGGGAAGGCTTCGGCCGGATGGCCGGGGGGCAGCCAGTCGCGGGGGGATAGCACCCGCCGCGCCAGTGCCCGGTCGGCGGTGTCGTTCAGGGTCAGCTCCAGGTGGGGCCACTCCTGCGCGTGGTCGGCGCGGTTGTTGATCGTCGCGTACAGCACGAATTCGCCCGGCCGGCCGGGCTCTTCCTGCAGTTCGGTGGCTTCGATGGTGATCCGCTGCGCATCCCGCGGATAGGGAAGCGTGCACCCGACACGGGCGCAGGCGCTTGCCAGCAGCGGGCGCAGCCCGGGCAGGTCGCGGGCGATTTCGGCACGGAACAGGTACAGCAGCTGGGTGCACAGGGTGCCGGTCAGCAGGACCAGCACCAAGGTGGTGGCGATGCGCACGAGCGGCGACGGGCGCTGCGGGCGGGCGCGAGCACCGGGTTGCGGGCGAGGGGGCTCCGGGAGGATGGGCCGTTCCGCGGGCGAGGGCGGTGGTTCGGGTTCGGGCTGCAGGGCGTGCTGCGCGGACTGTGGGCCGGAGCGCGGACCGGAGAGCGGGCTCGCCGGGTCCGAAGCAGGGCGCGAAGCCGGCTCCGCTGCCGCTGCGGGTGCCGGCGGATGCCGGCGGCGGCGCAACACCTCGGGAGCCTCGGCCACGTCCGCCGTGTCCGGCGTGATTTCATGCGCGGCGGCGTCGAAGGGTCGCAGGCAGCGCCCGCAACGCACCTTCCCGCCCTGCGCATGGAGCTGCTCCGGGCGCAGCCGGAACACCGTCTGGCAGGCGGGGCAGCGGGTGAGTGTCATATCAGCGTCATGGCCCGGGGCGCTGTCCTTCGAGCCGGACCCAGCCGTCCAGACGGGCGCCGACCTGCAGCGCGATGAACGGCGCCCAGGCTTCGATGACCTGATCGGCCTGGGTTTCGAGCACACCCGATAGCGCCACTTGCCCGCCGCCGGCGACGCGCGCCGCGATTGCCGGGGCGAGCACGCACAGCGGATTGGTCAGGATGTTCGCCACCACCCGGTCGAAGGTTTCTTCGACCGCGACGGCGGAGTGCTGCAGGCGCAGGCGCACGCCGTTGCGTGCGGCGTTGTCGCGCGCGGCTTCCACCGCTTTCTCGTCGATGTCGACGCCGAGCACGTCGGCGGCGCCCAGCCGCGCCGCGGCGATGCCGAGGATGCCCGAGCCGCAGCCGTAGTCGAGCACGCTGCACCCGGGGCGCATGGTGTCGCACAGCCACTCCAGGCACAGCCGGGTGGTCGGGTGCGAGCCGGTGCCGAACGCCATCCCGGGGTCGAGTTCGATGTTGATCGCGCCGGGGTCGGGCGCTTCGTGCCACGAGGGCACGATCCACAGCCGCGCGGTGATGCGGATCGGGTCGAACTGGCTCTGCGTGAGCTGCACCCAGTTCTGTTCGGCGACTTCTGCGGTGGTGAACGGTGGCACGGCATCGAGCCCGGCGGCGTGCGCGGCCGCGGCGAGCATCGCCCCGAGTTCGGCGCTGCCGGTGTCACCGTCGAACAGGGCGATGACCCGGCTATGCTCCCACAGCGCGCTGGGCAGGTGACCGGGCTCGCCGAATTGCGGGGTTTCGGCGGCGGTGCCGGCGTCGGCGTCCTCGATCGACACCGACAGCGCGCCGGCCTCCATCAGGGCGTCCGACAGCGCTTCCGCGCGCGCCGCATCGGCCTGCAGGGTGACCGAGATCCACATCGTTCAGCCCTTCACTTCGCTCTGGTCGGCGAGCTTGTGCTCGAGGTAGTGGATGCTGGTGCCGCCTTCGATGAAGTGCGGGTCGAGCATCAGCGTCTGGTGCAGCGGGATGTTGGTCTTGATCCCTTCGACCATCATTTCCGACAGCGCGATGCGCATGCGGCGGATCGCCTGGTCGCGGGTGTCGCCGTAGGCGATCAGCTTGCCGATCATCGAGTCGTAGTGCGGCGGCACGGTGTAGCCGTTGTACACGTGGGAGTCGACGCGGATGCCGGGGCCGCCGGGGGTGTGCCAGTTGCCGATGCGCCCGGGCGAGGGGGTGAACTTGAACGGGTCTTCGGCGTTGATCCGGCATTCGATCGAGTGGCCGCGGAATTCGATGTCGCGCTGGCGGAACCACAGCTTCTCGCCGGCGGCGATGCGGATCTGGGCCTGGACGATGTCGATGCCGGTGATCAGTTCGGTGACCGGGTGCTCGACCTGGACGCGGGTGTTCATCTCGATGAAGTAGAACTCGCCGTTCTCGTACAGGAACTCGAAGGTGCCGGCGCCACGGTAGCCGATCGTGCGGCAGGCTTCGGCGCAGCGTTCGCCGATGCTGGCGATCAGCTTGCGGTCGATGCCCGGCGCCGGCGCTTCCTCGATCACTTTCTGGTGGCGGCGCTGCATCGAGCAGTCGCGTTCGCCCAGATACACCGCGTTGCCGTGCTGGTCGGCGAGGACCTGGATCTCGATATGGCGCGGGTTCTCGAGGAACTTCTCCATGTACACCACGGGGTTGCCGAACGCCGCCTGGGCTTCGGCGCGGGTGGTGGCGACGGCGTTGAGGAGCGCCGCCTCGGTGTGCACCACGCGCATCCCGCGCCCGCCGCCGCCGCCGGCGGCCTTGATGATCACCGGATAGCCGACGGCGCGCGCGATCTTGATGATCTCCTTCGAGTCTTCGGGCAGGGCGCCGCCGGAACCGGGCACGCAGGGGACGCCGGCGGCCTTCATCGCGTCCTTGGCCGAGACCTTGTCGCCCATCAGGCGGATGGTCTCGGGGCGCGGGCCGATGAAGACGAAGCCGGACTGCTCGACGCGCTCGGCGAAGTCGGCGTTCTCCGAGAGGAAGCCGTAGCCGGGGTGGATCGCTTCGGCGTCGGTGACTTCGGCCGCCGAAATGATCGCCGGCACGTTGAGATAGCTCAGGCTGGAAGGGGCGGGGCCGATGCACACCGACTCGTCGGCGAGGCGCACGTACTTGGCGTCGGTGTCGGCCTCGGAATGCACGGCGACGGTCTTGATGCCGAGTTCGCGGCAGGCGCGCAGGATGCGCAGGGCGATCTCGCCGCGGTTGGCGATGAGGATCTTCTCGAACATGGCGCGCTCAGCCGATGACGAACAGGGGTTGGCCGTATTCGACCGGTTCGCCGTTGTCGACGAGGATGGCCTTGACCACGCCACTGACGTCGGCCTCGATCTCGTTCATCAGCTTCATCGCTTCGATGATGCACAGGCGGTCGCCGGCCGAGACGCTCTGGCCGACATCGGTCAGCGGCTTCGCGCCGGGGGCGCTGGCGCGGTAGAAGGTGCCGACCATCGGTGACTTGACCACATGCCCTTCGGGCAGGAGGTCGTCGCTGTCGGCGACCGGGGCCACGAGCGTGGCGCTGACGGTGGCTGCCGGCGCGGGGGCCGGCATCTGCGCGTAGTAGGCGCCGGGCGCCGCTGCCGGGTGCTTGGCGATGCGGACTTTTTCTTCGCCCTCGGTGACTTCCAGTTCGGAAATGCCCGACTCCTGGACGAGGTCGATGAGTTTCTTCAGCTTGCGCAGATCCATGATTTTCTCCGGACAGGACAGCGCCGCCTGGACGGCGGTCGCGGTCGGGGATGGCTAGTGTTCTGGGTGCCGTCGGCGGGCGACGGTACGAAGGCGCGCGGCGGGCAGCTGGCAAGGCCGTGGCGGCCGGGCGCTGCCGGTGGGGCGAGAGGGGCGCGCGCCTCGCATGGGGCCTGCACCATGGCCCGGGATCGGGGTGGATCCGTCGGGCAAAACTACCGAAAAACCTTTTTCGGCGCGGTTCGGGCGCGCTTTGAGGGTGGCTTCAGGTAGGCAGGTTGGGCGCTTCATGCCGGCAAGTTTGCCGCAATTGACGGCACGTTGTCCACTTTTGGCGCATTTTGTGCGCGGATTCGGAGGACTCAGGACGGCAGCAGTGCGCGGATTTTGCGCTCGAGTTCGTCGCGGTGCAAGGTGCCGAGCTTGGTGTGGCGCACTTTGCCTTCGCGGTCGATGATGACCGTAAACGGCAGCGCGTGCGCGCTGTTGCCGAGCCCGGCGGCGAGTTCGAGCAGCTCGGGGCCGGCGATCAGCAGCGGGTAGGGCACCTGGAATTCTTCGTCGAAGGCGCGCACCTTCGCGGCGGTGTCCACGCTGATGCCGACGAACTGCACCGGATGTTCGGCCAGGGCCTGGCTGACGGCGGCGAAGTCGGGGATTTCCTTGCGGCAGGGCGGGCACCAGGTGGCCCAGAAGTTGGCCACGATCACCTTGCCGCGCCACTGCGCGACGGCCTGCTCAACGCCGGATTCGTCGGGCAGGCGCAGATTCAGCAGGCGGTCGACGGCAGCGGCGGAAACACTCTCCATGGCGGGAGGAGGGGCGCTGCGCCGGTCACCGCTGGCGAGATAGCCGGCGACCCCGGCGGCGCCGGCGACGGCTGCGATCAGGACCAACTGGAGGCTGCGCTTCATGGGGTTCCGTCCCTTGCGCCGGTGAGGCCGGCTGCGGTCCCGAGCAGGGCTTCGACCTGGGGCAGGCGGGCCCGCTCCTGACTGCGGCGCCCGCCGCGTTCGGCCGCCGAAGGGTAGATCGAGACTTTGACCGGGACGTCCTTCCAGTCGAAGCTGAGGACGGCCTCGGGTGTGTGCGGCGCGGGGCGGCGCGGTTCGCGGTGCTCGTAGGGGAAGTCCTGGTTGAGGAAGAAGATTTCGACGTCCTTGGTGCTTTCCGGGAACAGCTCGATCTCCAGTTCCGAATAGCGCCCGGCGGTGCCGTCGAGCGCGCCGCCGGTGAGGTAGGGGTGGAAGTCGGCGAGCAGGCGCATGACTTCGACCGCCGCGCTGCGCATCTCGAACAGGCGCTCGGGCTGCTCCTCGTCCTGGTACAGCGCCTGCCAGGCGCGCAGCTCGGTTTCGATTTCGGCGTTGTTGGGCAGGGCGTCGGCGTCGGTGGCGCCGAGCCGCTTCGCTGCCTTGCGCTTGGCGAAGCCGAAGTCGCCGATGCCGTCTTCGGCCATCATGCGGGCGGCGAGGGCGGCGATTTCGCGGCGCAGGCCGGTGCTGCGGGAGGAGTGGGCGTGTGAGGCCATGATCGCGCTCGGGTAAAATGCGCGGCCATTGTACACGGGCCGGTTTCATCCGGATGACGGCCCCCTCGGAGCCCAGCGTCTCATGCACATCCACATCCTCGGCATCTGCGGCACCTTCATGGGCGGGGTCGCCCTGCTCGCGCGCGCCGCCGGCCACACCGTGACCGGTTGCGACGCCAACGTCTATCCGCCGATGAGCACCCAGCTCGAGGAGCAGGGCATCGGCCTGATCGAGGGCTACGATGCCGCCCAGCTCGGGTTGGGCGCCGACGTGTTCGTGGTCGGCAACGCGGTGGCGCGCGGCAACCCGCTGCTCGAAGCGATCCTCGACCGCGGCCTGCCTTATGTCTCCGGGCCGCAGTGGCTGGCCGAACACGTGCTCGCCGGGCGCTGGGTGCTGGCGGTGGCGGGCACCCACGGCAAGACGACGACGACTTCGCTGCTGGCCTGGATGCTGGAGGAGGCCGGCCTCGCTCCCGGCTTTCTGGTCGGCGGCGTGCCGCAGAACTTCGGCGTGTCGGCGCGCCTGACCGAATCGCCGTTCTTCGTCATCGAGGCCGACGAGTACGACACCGCGTTCTGCGACAAGCGCTCGAAGTTTGTCCACTACCGGCCGCGGACCGCGATCCTGAACAACCTCGAATTCGACCACGCGGACATTTTCGCCGATCTGGCAGCGATCGAGACCCAGTTCCACCACCTCGTGCGCACCATCCCGGCGAGCGGGCGGATCGTCGCCAACGCCCGCGAGGACAGCCTGAAACGGGTGATCGGGCGCGGCTGCTGGTCCGAGCTGGAGTGGTTCAACGACGACGCGCAGTGGTCGGCGGAGGCCGGCGCGGACGATGCGCAGGCGCGGTTCCGGCTCGCCGGCGCCGAACTGGGGCGGGCGCGGATGCCGCTGGCGGGCAGCCACAACCGCGAGAACGCGCTCGCCGCGATCGCCGCCGCGCGCCACGTCGGCGTCACCCCGGCGCAGGCGATCGCCAGCCTGGCGAGTTTTCGCGGTATCCGGCGGCGGCTCGAACTGCGCGGCACGGTCAACGGGGTGAGCGTCTACGACGACTTCGCCCACCACCCGACGGCGATCGCGCTGACCGTCGACGGCCTGCGCGATCGCCAGAAGCAGGGGCGGATCCTGGCCGTGCTCGAGCCGCGTTCGAACACGATGAAGCTCGGGGTGATGAAGGCGCGGCTGGCGGCCAGCCTGGCGGGGGCGGATGCGGTGTTCTGCTATACCTCGGGTCTGGGCTGGGATGCCGGCGAGGCCTTGGCGCCGCTGGGGGCGCGGGCGCACTGCCACGATGCGCTCGACGCCTTGGTGGCCGACGTGGTGGCGGCGGCGCGCCCGGGCGACCAGGTGCTGGTGATGAGTAACGGCGGCTTTGGCGGCGTGCACCAGCGCCTGCTCGCGGCGCTGGCCGGGGGGGAGGCGGGGGCCCCGGCCGCGCAGTGAGCGCAAGCGGCCCGCTGCGCCCGGGCCGGTGTGCCTCGGCGGCGGCGCTTCGCCCCGGCGCCGGCGTACGGTGTGGACCGTCCGCTGTTCAGCGCCGGGCGCCGGCCGGGTCGTCGAGGCGGCGGGCCTCTTCGTCGCTGATGTATTCGAATACTCGCACCACCTTGCGCACGCCCTGGCTGGTGCGGGCGACGGTGGCCGCGGCGTCGGCTTCGGCGCGCGTGACCAGGCCGAGCAGGAAGACCACGTTGGCCTCGGTGACGACCTTCACATTGTGGGCGGAAAAGCGCTGCGTATCGACGAAGCGGGCTTTCACATTGGAGGTGATGAGGGCATCGTTGGCGCGCGCGCTGAGGCTGGAGTGGGGGCCGACCACGACTTCGTTGATCACGCCACGGACGTTCTCGACACCGGCGACGAGCCCGTCGAGCTCGCCGCGCACGGTGGCGTCAGGGGCTTCTCCGGTGAGCAGGACGTTGCGGTTGTAGGAGGTGACGTTCACATGCACGGTGCCACCGAAGCGTTGGCGGATGCGGTTCGAGACTTTCCATTCGATGCTTTCGTCTTCGACGTAGGCGCCGCCGGTGCGGCGGTCGGAAACCATCGCGGCGCCGGCGCCGACGCCGGTGGCGACGACCGGGAAGCAGCCCTGGAGGAGCGGCAGCGCAGCCGCTGCGGCGAGGCCCAGCAGCAGCCGGCGACGGCCAGCGCGGACCGGAAGCGCGCCGGCGAGGCGGGAGGGGGAGGTCGTTTTCATCAGTCTTCTACTCCGAGTAGCAGGCAGTCGATACCGTCGCACAGGCAGTGCAGGATCAGCAAGTGCAGTTCCTGGATGCGAGCGGTGCGCTCGGCGGGGGCGGCCAGATGGATGTCGGCCGGGCCGAGCCTTTCGGCGATGTGCTCGGCGTCGGCGCCGGTCAGCGCGATTACTCGCATGTCGCGCTCGTGGGCGGCACGGATGGCGTCGAGGAGGCGCGTCGGCTCGCCGTTTGCGGCGATGGCGACGAGGACGTCGCCGGGGTGGCCGAAAACTTCGATCTGGCGCGCGAACAGCCCGCTCGTGTCGGGTTCGCCGGCGATCGGCGCAAGGGTGGAGGCGTCCGCGCTCAGCGCCATTGCGGCCAGCGAAGGGCGTTCGAGCTCGAAGCCGTTGACCAGTTGGGCGGCGAAGCGGCGGGCGTCGCCGGCCGAGCCGGCGGCGCCGCAGACGAGGATCTTGCCGTTTTCCAGCAGGCAGGCGGTGATCAGTTCGGTGGCGCCGGCGATCGGGGCGGCCAGCATTTCCAGCGCCTCGAGTGCGGTGCGCATGTTGTCCTCGAACTGGCGCGAGACGCGGTCGATCAGGTTCATGCGGAGGAAATCGTCGAAAGGACGCTGCAGTCTACCATGCGCTCTCAGCCGGCATCGAAGGCGCCGGGTAACCAGGTGATACGGTCGCGCTCGAGGGCGTCGAGGAGGACGGCGTCGAAGCGGCAGGGCGCTCCCTGGAAGCGCCGCCCCGCACCGCCCAGCCACCACTGGGCGGCGATCAGCACGCGCCGGCGCTTGCTCGCGGTGATGCTTTCGCCCGCGCCGCCGAAGCGGGCACTGCGGCGCAGACGCACTTCGACGAACACGAGCTGGCCGCGGTCGAGACAGATCAGGTCGAGCTCGCCGCCGCGGCAGCGCACGTTGCGGGCGAGGATGCGCAGACCGTGTGCCGCGAGGTGTTCGGCGGCGAGCGCCTCGGCAGCGGCGCCGCGCGCTTGCGCCGGAGTCCGCGGGGAGCCGATACTGCGCCCGCCGGCAGCGGCCGCCTCGCCCGCGGGCGCTGCCGTCCCGTCCGGGCGGGTTCGCCCGGGCGTCGCGTTCGGCGTGGCGGCTGTCGCCGCGTTCGCTGGCATCTTCCTCATCGCGCCGCTCCCCGGATTACCTTCGCCGACCCTTCGAACTCATCCATGACCGTCTCCGCACCCCTTCCCGTCCGTCCCCTGTCTAGCACGCCGTCATTGTATGTGGTGGCGACCCCGCTCGGTAATCTCCATGACATCACCTTGCGTGCGCTCGCGGTGCTGGGGGCGGTGGATGTGGTGGCGGCCGAGGACACCCGCCACAGCCAGCGCCTGCTCGACGCCTACGGCTTGAAGGCGCGGATGGTGGCAGCGCACCAGCACAACGAGCAGGCTGTGGCGGGGCGGCTGATCGAGCTGCTCGCGGCCGGGCAGCAGGTCGCCCTGATCACCGATGCCGGCACCCCGGCGGTGTCCGACCCCGGCGCGCGCCTCGTCGCCCGGGTGCGCGAGGCCGGCCATCCGGTGGTGCCGCTGCCGGGGCCGTGCGCGGCGGTGGCGGCGCTGTCGGTGTCGGGGTTTGCCGAAGGGGGGTTTCGCTTCGTCGGGTTCTTGCCCGCCCGGCCAGGAGCGCGGGGTGCTGCGCTGGCGGCCCTGCGCGACGAGACCGATGCGATGGTGTTCTACGAGGCGCCGCACCGCATCGTCGAGTGTGCCGCTGACCTGCTGGCGGTGTTCGGTGGGGCGCGCGAGCTGCTGATCGCGCGCGAGCTGACCAAGCTCCACGAGCAGATCGTGCGCCTGCCGCTGGCCGAAGTCGGGGCCTGGTTCGCGGCCGATCCGAACCGGGTGCGCGGCGAGTTCGTCCTGGTGCTGGCGGGAGCGCAGGCGGAGGCGGGGCTGAGTGCGGAAGCCGAGCGTGTGCTCGGCCTGCTGCTCGCCGAGTTGCCGCTGAAGAGCGCGGCGCGGCTGGCGGCGGAGATCACCGGGGCGGGGCGCAAGCTGCTGTATGCGCGGGCGCTGGAGATCCGCGGCGAGGAAGAGGCGTGAGCGGGGCGCGAGCAGAAGGGTGAGCGGCGGCGGTGACGGCCGCCTCCGTGCCAGGGTTTTCCCGTGTGGACGGTGGCTGCCGATCCGCCGCAGCGGGAAGCGCCTATAATCGGCGCGCTGTCACGAGGACCCGCTCCATGCAATCGATTACCCTGATCCGCCCCGACGACTGGCATCTGCATGTGCGCGATGATGCCGCGCTCGCTTCGGTGGTGCCGCACACCGCAGCGCGCTTCGGCCGTGCCCTGATCATGCCCAACCTGAAGCCGCCGGTGACGACCACCGTGCAGGCGCTGGCCTACCGCGAGCGCATCCTCGCCGCGGCCCCCGGCACGGCGTTCGAGCCGCTGATGAGCCTGTACCTCACCGACAACCTGCCGCCGGACGAGATCGACCGCGCCCGGGCGAGCGGCCGGATCGTTGCCTGCAAGCTCTACCCGGCCGGGGCGACGACCAACTCCGACGCCGGCGTCACCGCGGTGGAAAAGATCCATCCGGTGCTCGAGCGCATGGAAAAGCTCGGCATGGTATTGTGCGTGCATGGCGAGGCGACCGCCGCGGACGTCGATGTCTTCGATCGCGAGCGCGTGTTCATCGAGCGTACGCTGTCGCCGCTGGTGCGCCGTTTCCCGGCGCTGAAAGTGGTGTTCGAGCACATCACTACCGCCGAGGCGGCCCAGTTCGTGCGCGCCGCCGGGGCCAACGTCGCCGCCACGGTGACCGCGCATCACCTGCTCCTCAACCGCAACGCGATCTTCGCCGGCGGCATCCGCCCACACCATTACTGCCTGCCGGTGCTCAAGCGCGAGACCCACCGCCAGGCGCTGGTGGCGGCGGCGACGTCGGGCAATCCGCGCTTTTTCCTTGGCACCGACTCCGCACCCCATGCCCGCAGCACCAAGGAAAACGCCTGCGGTTGCGCCGGCTGCTACACCGCCCATGCCGGCATCGAGCTGTATGCCGAAGCGTTTGATGCAGCAGGCGCGCTCGACCGTCTCGAGGCGTTCGCCAGCCTCAACGGCCCGGCGTTCTACGGACTCGCACCGAATTCGATCACGATCACGCTGCAGCGGCAGGAATGGACCGTCCCGCAGGCGTATCCCTACCTTGCAGAGGACCCGCTGGTTCCCCTGCGGGCCGGGGAACGGGTGAAGTGGAAGCTCGCCGGCACATGAGCCGGTGAGCGGGGTGGCATGCGCCGTGGCGGGCGCGGACAGGCGGCCGCAGTGCGGTCGGGTCGCCTGTCCGCGCCCGCCGCGGCGTTTCGGGCCGGCCTGGAGGACGGGCCGGTGTTTCAAGGAGAGGGGAAGATACAACAATGAATACAACCTATAACGGACTGGTGAAGGCGGGCTATTTCGCGCAACGGGGCGCCGATGCGGCGGCGCTGCCGCGGCAACGGCGGCAGGGCCGCCGCTGGCACCCGCTGGGAGGCGGGCTGTGGCTGCTCGGGCGGCTGCATTGGCTGGGCAAGTTCGCCGTGGTGTCCGTCGCCGCGCTCGCCGCCTCGATCGGCGGTGCGCTGGGCGGACTGCCCGTTGCGCTGGGCGGCGCCGGGGTGCTGCTCTACCTGCTCGCAGCGCTGTGCGCAGGGCAGGCCGAAGCCCTGAAGCAGTTGCGCCAGGCGATGGAGCGGACCGCCGCCGGCGACCTGCGCGCGCACACCCGTGTCGATACGCGCGACGAGCTGGGCGAACTGTCCGGCCTGCTCGAGCGGATGGTCGAGTCCCTGTCCGCGGTCGTCGCCGACATTCGCAGCAATGCCGCACTCGTCGCCCATGCCGGGCGCAGCCTGACCGTCGACAGCCGCGCCCTGTCCGAGCGCACCGAGGAGCAGGCGGCCAGCCTGGGGCAGACCGCGGCGAGCGTGGAGGAAATCTCCAGCACCGTTCTGAGCAACGCCCACACCGCCCGCGAAGTCGATCAGCGTGCCACCCGGGTCAGCGCTGCGGTCGATGCCGGCGCCCAGGCGATGGAAAGCGCGGTGCGTTCGGTGGAAGCGATCCAGCAGGATGCGCGGCGGATGAACGAGATCATCGGCGTGATCGATTCGATCGCCTTCCAGACCAACATCCTCGCTCTCAACGCTTCGGTCGAAGCCGCGCGTGCGGGCGAGCAGGGGCGGGGATTCGCCGTCGTCGCCGACGAGGTGCGCAATCTCGCGCAGCGCTCGGCCGACGCCGCGCGCGAGATCCGGCAGCTGATCAAGACCTCCGTGCAGCAGGTCGAGCGCAGCGTCGAACTGATCCGCCACGCTGGGGACGGGATCGCGCAGATGGCTGCGGGCATTCATGGCGTGGCCGCGAGCATGAGCGAGATTTCCCATTCCAGCGGCGAGCAGAGCACCGGGCTGCGCGAGATCAGCACCGCGGTGCAGCAGCTCGACCGCATCACCCAGGACAACGCGCAGATGGTGGGCGCTGCGGTGCAGCATGCGGAAGCCCTGGAGGGGCGGGCGGCGACCCTGACCCATGCGGTGGCCGCGTTCCGGCTGCAGCAGGGCACGGCCGATGAGGCGGTGGCGCTGGTCGAGCGGGCTGCGGCGCTGTGGCGCAGCGGCGTCGGCCGCGAGCGTTTCCTGCACACGATCACCGATCGGAACCAGTCCTATCACGACCGCGACATGTACCTGTTCGCGCTCGATGCGCAAGGCACTTATCTGGCTTTTGGCGGCAATCCGGAAAAGGTCGGTTCCCGCGTGCGCGACATTCCCGGAATCGACGTCGATCGCCTGGTCGGCGACATCGTCGCGCAGGCCGAGCGCGGTCCGGGCTGGGTCGAGTACGACATCGTCAATCCGGTGTCGGGCGCGGTGCAGACCAAGATGTCCTACGTCTGCAAGGCGGAGGCCGATCTGTACTTCGGCTGCGGCGTGTACAAGGTGTTCACCGGCCGCGGCTGAGTCCCGGGCCGCTCCGGCGGCGCTCGAGCGGGCGGTCGCCGCTCTACTGCCCGTCGTTGTGCCCGCGCGATGTGCGTATAATCCGTGCGGGAAGTTCGCCAGGCAGTCGCTGCGCACGTCGTGCGTGGAGGAAAGTCCGGGCCCCGCAGAGCAGGATGCCGGCTAACGGCCGGGCGCCGTGAGGCGACGGAAAGTGCAACAGAGAACAGACCGCCGATGGCTTCCGCAAGGAAGATCAGGCAAGGGTGAAACGGTGGGGTAAGAGCCCACCGCAGGACTGGCAACAGGACTGGCACGGCAAACCCCATCCGGGGCAAGGCCAAATAGGGGAGCATCGGCGTGGCTCGCGCCGCTCCCGGGTAGGCTGCTAGAGCGCCGCGGCAACGCGGCGCCCAGAGGAATGACTGCCCGATGCTGCCGGCTCGCGCCGGCGGCGTTCGACAGAACCCGGCTTATCGGCGAACTTCCCCCTCTTCCCCGGCATTTCGCCCCCGTTTTTCCCATTTCCGATCTTCATTTCCCACCTCCTCCCACCGTGTCGCGAGGGGGCGCCCGTGTTCGCGTGGAATTCGAGCTTTCTGCGCTATATCCATTGATTTTTCAGGGATTATTTACGCCTTTGGGTTTTGAGCTAAGTCATTGTGTCATAAAGAAATTCGGAGCGATCGATGTTGACCGGGTATTTCCTTTGAACTAAAGTGGGTTCCAGTGGAGAAAAGTGGGGAAAAGTGTCGTTCGGATGCTTTCCCGGCACCGTCAGGGGGGACGATGTTCCAAGGAGCCGCAGCGCTCAATCTCGATGCCAAGGGTCGCCTCGCGATCCCCGCGCGGCATCGTGACGCCCTCGCGGTCGAGGCCGGCCAGGTGGTCCTCACCGCCCACCCGCACGGCTGCCTGCTCGTCTATCCGGTGCCGGCCTGGGTGCCGATCCGCGACAAGGTGCTCGCCGCGCCGGGACTCGATCCGCTGTCGGCGATGCTCAAGCGCCTGCTCGTCGGTTTCGCCCAGGAAGAGGCGCTCGATGCCGCGGGGCGGGTTCTGGTCGCGCCCTCGCTGCGCCAGTTCGCCAAGCTCGAGAAGCAGGTCTGGCTCGTCGGCCAGGGCAGTCACTTCGAACTGTGGTCCGACGCCGGCTGGCAGCAGCAGCAGCAGGCGATGCTCGATCTGGTCAATACCGGACTGCCGCCGGGTTTCGAGAGCCTGGCGCTGTGAATACCCCTCATCACCACGTCACTGTCCTGCTCGACGAAGCCGTCGATGCACTCGCCATCCGGGGCGACGGCGTCTATGTCGACGGCACCTTCGGGCGCGGTGGCCACAGCCGTGCGGTGCTCGCGCGGCTGGGGGCGGAGGGGCGGCTGATCGCCTTCGACCGCGACCCGGCGGCGATCGAAGCCGGGCAGGCGTTGGGCGATCCGCGGCTGACCCTGGTCCATGCCCCGTTCAGCGATCTGGACGAGACGCTCGCGCGGCTGGGGCTGGAGCGGGTGGACGGGGTGCTGCTCGATCTGGGGGTCTCGTCCCCGCAACTGGACGACGCCGCGCGCGGCATGAGCTTTCGTTTCGATGCTCCGCTCGACATGCGCATGGATACGAGCCGCGGGCAGACCGCGGCGGAATGGCTGGCGGAAGCCTCCGTCGGCGAGATTACGGAGGTCATCAGGGATTATGGAGAGGAACGGTTTGCTTATGCGGTTGCAAAGGCGATTGCAGCTGCTCGGACAGGGGGGGCTGTCGCAACCACTGGACAACTTGCCGCGATCGTGGAAAAGGCGGTCCGTACGCGCGAGCCGGGGCAGCACCCGGCGACACGCACCTTCCAGGCTCTTCGGATTTTCATCAATCAGGAGCTCGAGGAGCTGAGCCGGGTGTTGCCGGCCTGCGTCGCTCGGCTGCGTGCCGGCGGCCGCCTGGTGGTGATCAGCTTCCATTCGCTCGAGGACCGCATCGTCAAGCGCTTCATGCGCGACGAGTCGCGTCCTCCTGTGCTGCCGCGCCGCTTGCCGGTGCGTGCTGCAGATCTGCCGGCGCCCCGGCTGAAACAGGTGGGGCGGGCGCTGCGGCCGGGCGAAACCGAAGTCGCAGCGAACCCGCGCGCGCGCAGCGCGGTGATGCGGGTCGCCGAGCGTACCGGGGCGACGCCATGATGCGCGCCGACGCGGTGCTGGTGGCGCTGGCCGTGGCCAGTGCGCTGGGCGTGGTGTCGGCCCAGCATCAGGCGCGCAAGCTGCATGCCGAGCACGAGCGCGAACAGGCGCGCGCGCGCGCCCTGGAAGTGGAATGGGGCCGCCTGCAACTCGAACAAAGCACCTGGGCGGCGCATGGGCGTATCGAGTCGTTCGCCCGCGGGCGCCTGGGCATGGGGGCGCCGACGCCCGGCCAGGTGCTGGTGGTGGAGCCGCAATCATGAAAAATCAGCGTACCGTCACCTTCAATCACAATCCGCTGCTCAAGCACGCGCTGCCGGCCTGGCGCGCGCGCGTGGTGATGCTCGGGCTGATGGCCTGCTCGCTCGCGCTCGGCGGGCGCGCGCTCTACCTGCAGGGGGTGAACAACGACTTCCTCCAGGCCAAGGGCGAGTCGCGCTATGCGCGCACGCTGGAAATTTCCGCGACCCGGGGCCGCATCACCGACCGCCACGGCAATGTGCTCGCGGTGAGCACGCCGGTGCGTTCGGTCTGGGCCCTGCCCGCCGACGTACGGCTGGAGCCGGCGCAGGCGCGCGAGCTGGCACGCTTGCTGGAGATGGACATCAACGAGCTCAACGGCAAGCTCGGGTCGAGCCGCGACTTCGTCTACCTGAAACGCCAGCTCGTGCCCGAAGTGGCGCAGCAGGTCGCCGAGCTCGGGCTGGCGGGCATCCATCAGCAGCAGGAATATCGCCGCTACTACCCGGGCGGCGAAGTGATGGCCCACATCCTCGGCTTCACCGATGTCGAGGATAAAGGCCAGGAAGGCATCGAACTCGCGTTCGAGAAGCGGCTCGCCGGCCGCCCCGGGCTGCGCCGGGTGATCAAGGACCGGCGCGGCCAGATCGTCGAGGACGTGGAAGCGATCCGCCCGCCGCGCGACGGCGATGACGTCGCGCTGTCGATCGACGGCAAGGTCCAGTACCTCGCCTGGTCGGCGCTGCGCGACGCGATGCAGCAGCACAAGGCCAAGGCCGGCGCGGTCGTGGTGCTCGATGCGCAAAGCGGCGAAGTGCTGGCGCTGGCCAATGCGCCGACCTTCAACCCCAACAACCGTGCCGATCTGAGCGGTGCCCAGCTGCGCAACCGGGTGTTCACCGACAGCTTCGAACCCGGCTCGGTGATGAAACCCTTCATCGCCGCGCTCGCCCTGGAGAAGGGCAAGGTCGAGCCGGGCACCCTGATCGACACCGGCAACGGCCGGCTGACGATCGGTTCGGCGACGATTTCCGACACCAAGCGTCACGGCCCGATCACCGTGTCCCAGGTGGTGCAGAAGTCGTCGAACGTCGGCACGGTCAAGCTCGCGCAGCGGTTCGCTGCCGACGAGATGTGGCAGCTGTTCGATCAGCTCGGCTTCGGCGCGCCGCTCGATCTCGGCTTCCCCGGCGAGACCGCGGGCCGTGTGCGGCCGGCGAAGACCTGGCGGCCGATCGAGCAGGCGACCATGTCCTATGGCCACGGCATCGCAGTGAGCCTGATCCAGATGGCGCGGGCCTACCTCGTGTTCGCCCGCGACGGCGAACTGCTGCCCCTGTCGCTGACCCGCCTCGAGCGCGCTCCGGCGCCGGGGCGGCGGGTCTTTTCGGCGCAGACCGCGCGTGAGGTCCGGACGATGCTCGAACTGGCCGCCGGCCCCCAGGGAACCGCGCCGCGCGCCCAGGTGGCCGGGTACACCGTCGCCGGCAAGACCGGAACCGCGCACAAGCTCGAAGGCGGACGCTATGCCAGGAAGTACGTGTCTTCCTTTGTCGGTTTCGCCCCGGCCTCGAAGCCGCGCATCGTGGTCGCGGTGATGATCGACGAGCCTTCGGCCGGCCAGCACTACGGCGGCGCCGTTGCCGCACCGGTGTTCGCGCGCCTGGTCGAAGGTTCGCTGCGCACCCTCGGCGTCGCTCCCGACATGCCGATCGCGCCGTTGCAGATCGCGCGCAAGCCGGCCGACGAAACCGAGGATGGCAGATCCGCCCGGGAGCGCATGTGAGCGCCGGACAAGTCCAGGAAGTCCTCGCCCGCCTGCGCCAAGCCGGAGTTGAGCCGCAGGGAATCGGTGCGGATTCGCGTCGCCTTGCGCCGGGGGAGGTGTTCGCCGCCTGGCCCGGGGTCCGCACCGACGGCCGCCGTCACATCGCCGACGCCATCGCCCGCGGGGCGGGGGCGGTGCTGTGGGAAAACGGCGACGGTTTCGATCCCGGAGCGCTGCCCCTGCCGTCGTTGGCGGTCACTGGCCTGAAGGAGCTGGCCGGCTTCCTCGCCGACGAGATCTACGGCCGGCCGTCGGCGGCGCTGTGGGTGGCCGGGGTCACCGGCACCAACGGCAAGACCACGGTGAGCCAGATGCTTGCCGGCGCGCTGAGCGGACTCGGCGAGCGCTGCGGCATCGTCGGCACGCTCGGCTGCGGCTTTCCCGGCGAACTCGAGGCGGCGCTCAATACCACGCCCGACGCCCTCGAGCTGCAGCGCTGGCTGGCGCGTTTCCGTGCCGGCGGGGCGGCGGCCGCAGCGATGGAAGTGTCTTCGATCGGGCTCGACCAGGGCCGGGTCAACGGGGTGCGCTTCGACGTCGCGCTGTTTACCAACCTGAGTCGCGACCACCTCGACTACCACGGTTCGATGGAGGCGTATGCCGAGGCCAAGGCGCGGCTGTTCGCGATGCCCGGGGTCGGAACCTGCGTGATCAACATCGACGACCCCTTCGGCATGACGCTGGCACGGCGCCTGGCGGGCGCAGGGCGCGACGTCGTCGCCTGCACCCTGCGTGCGGACCATGCCGGCGCGGTCGCCGGCGCCCGTGTGCTGTGCGCCGACCGTCTCCAGGCCACCGCGGCGGGGCTGCGCTTCACGCTGCACTGGGGCGGCCGCGAGGCTGATCTCGCGGTGCGCATGGTGGCGCCCTTCAATGTCGCGAACCTGCTCGCCGTCGGCGCCGCACTGTTGGCGCGCGGAGTGGCGTTCGAGGCCGTGGCTTCGCAGCTGCTGCACCTGACGCCGCCCGCCGGGCGGATGCAGGTGGTGGGCGGCGAGCGCGAGCCGCTGGTGATCGTCGATTACGCGCATTCGCCGGATGCGCTGGAAAAAGTGCTGGAAGCGCTGCGCGGCACGGTGCGGATGCGCGGCGGGCGGCTGGTGTGCGTGTTCGGTTGCGGCGGCGATCGCGATACCGGCAAGCGTGCGTTGATGGGCGAGGTCGCGCGCACGCTCGCCGACCGTGTCGTGATCACCAGCGACAACCCACGTAGCGAAGACCCGCTCGCGATCATGGCGGCGATCGCTGCGGGCAGCGGCGCGCAGGCCGAACAGGTGGTCGACCGGGCGCAGGCGATCGGGATCGCGATCGGCGAGGCCGGTGCCGCCGACGTCGTCCTGATCGCGGGCAAGGGGCACGAGCCCTATCAGGAAATCCTCGGACAGCGGCTGCCGTTCTCCGACCTGGAGCAGGCCCGCCTCGCCCTCCAGGCCTGGCATGCGAAGGAACTCGAACGATGATGACCGTGCACGATGCGGTGCGGGCGCTCGCCGTCCATCAGGCGCACGCGCAAGGGGAGGCGCGCTTCGAATGCGTCGGCAGCGATAGCCGGGCGCTGGTTCCCGGCCAGCTGTTCGTCGCCTTGCGTGGCGAGCGCTTCGACGGTCACGCCTTCGTCGCCGAAGCCGCGGCGCAGGGCGCGGCGGCGGCACTGGTCGACGCCGAGTGGGCCGCCGGGCAGGCGCTCGCGCCGTTGCCGCTGATCGTCGTCGACGACACCCGGCGCGCGCTCGGCACCCTGGCGGCGAGCTGGCGCGCCCGCTTCGCCTTGCCGCTGCTGGGGGTGACTGGCAGCAACGGCAAGACCACGGTCAAGGAAATGTGCGCGGCGATCCTGCGCGCCCAGGCCCGCTGCGACGGTTTCGGCGACGACAGCGTCCTCGCCACCCGCGGCAATCTGAACAACGACATCGGCCTGCCGTTGACCCTGCTCGAACTGCGCGACTTCCACCGCGCGGCGGTGATCGAGATGGGGATGAACCATCCCGGTGAAATCGCTTACCTGAGCGCACTCGCGCAGCCGACCGCGGCGATCGTCACCAACGCCCAGCGCGCCCACCTGCAGGGCCTCGGCTCGGTCGAGGAGGTCGCCCGCGAGAAGGGGGCGATCTATCAGGGCCTGGGTGCGACCGGCATCGCCGTGATCAACGCCGACGACCCGCACGCCGGCGAGTGGCGCGCGGTCAATGCCGGGCGCCGGATTGTGACATTCGGTATCGAGCGGGCGGCGGACGTGCGCGGGCAGTGTACCCTGCGCGGCCTCGGCTCCCGCCTCGAACTCGACACGCCCGCCGGGCAGTTTGGTTTCGTCCTGCAGGTGCCGGGTTTGCACAATGCGCGCAACGCCGTAGGGGCGGCGGCGGTCTGCCTCGCTGCGGGCGTTTCGCCCGAAGCGGTGGCCGACGGGCTGGCGGGGTTCACCGGCGCGCGCGGTCGTCTGCAACGGCGCAGCGGTCCGCGCGGCGCCCTGATCCTGGACGACACCTACAACGCCAACCCGGACTCGGTGCGTGCTGCCATCGACGTCCTCGCCTCGCTTCCCGGCCATACCTGGCTGGTGCTCGGCGACATGGGGGAAGTCGGCGGGATCAGCGCCCAGGTGCATGACGAGATCGGCGGCTACGCCAAGAGCAAGGGCGTCGACGGCCTGTTCGCGCTGGGCGAGATGAGTGCGATTGCGGTGCGCAATTTCGGCGAGGGCGGGCATCACTTCGCCTCGGCCGAGGCGCTCGTCAAGGCGCTCGCTCCGCGCCTCGACGCGGATTCGGTGGTGCTGGTGAAAGGCTCGAGGTTCATGAGCATGGAAAGAGTGGCGGATGCGCTTGTGGCAATGCACAATTCCGCCCCTTCAACGTAACCGACTCCTGACTCTATGTTGTTGGAACTCGCTCTCTGGCTCGGCCAGGACATCCGCGGCTTCAACGTCTTCGGCTACATCACGCTGCGGACGGTGCTCGCTGCGTTGACCGCGCTGGCGATCTCGCTTGTCGCCGGCCCGGGCGTGATCCGCTGGCTCGCAGCGAAGAAGATCGGCCAGGCTGTGCGCGACGACGGCCCCAAGTCGCACCTGACCAAGGCCGGCACGCCGACCATGGGCGGGGCGCTGATCCTGATCGCGATCGGTGTCACCATGCTGCTGTGGGGCGACCTCGCGAACGACTACCTCTGGGTCACCCTGCTGGTGACGCTCGGCTTCGGTGCGGTGGGCTGGGTCGACGACTGGCGCAAGGTCGTGCACCGCGATCCGAAGGGGCTGGCGAGCCGCTGGAAATACCTGTGGACTTCGGCCATCGCCCTGGCGGCGGCGCTGTACCTCGGTGCGACGGCGAGCACGCCGGCCGAAACCGAGCTGATCGTGCCGTTCTTCAAGGCCATCGCCTATCCGCTGGGGATCGTCGGCTTCGTCGCCCTGAGCTATTTCGTGATCAACGGCACCAGCCACGCGGTCAACCTCACCGACGGCCTCGACGGCCTGGCGATCATGCCCACGGTGATGGTGGCCGGGGCGCTGGCGATCTTCGCCTACGTCGCCGGCCATGCCGGGTTCGCCAAGTACCTCGGCGTGCCCTACGTCGCCGGCGCGGGCGAACTGGCGGTGTTCTGCGGCGCGATCTGCGGCGCGGGGCTGGGCTTTCTGTGGTTCAACGCCTATCCGGCGGAAGTCTTCATGGGCGATGTCGGCGCGCTCGCGCTCGGCGCCGCGCTCGGCACGATCGCGGTCATCGTGCGCCAGGAGATCGTGCTCTTCATCATGGGCGGGCTGTTCGTCGCCGAAACCCTGTCGGTGATGCTGCAGGTGCTGTACTTCAAGGCCAGCGGCGGCAAGCGCATCTTCCGCATGGCGCCGCTGCACCATCACTACGAGCTCGGTGGCTGGAAGGAAACCCAGGTTGTGGTCCGCTTCTGGATCATCACCATCATGCTGGTGCTGTTCGGTCTGTCGACGCTGAAACTCAGATGAGCCTCCTCACCGGAAAACACGTCCTTGTGCTCGGACTCGGCGAGTCGGGCCTGGCGATGGCGCGCTGGTGCGCGCTGCGCGGCGCGCGCCTGCGCGTGGCGGACAGCCGCGCGGCGCCGCCGGGGCTGGAGGCGCTGCGCGCCGAGGCGCCGCTGGCCGAACTCGTCACCGGCGCGTTCGGCGAGGAAGTGCTCGACGGCATCGACCTGGTGGCGCTGAGCCCGGGGCTCGACCCGCGCGCCGGCGTCGCCGCCGCCGCGCGCCGCCGCGGCCTGCCGCTGACCGGCGAGATGAGCCTGCTGGCGCAGGCCCTGGACGAACTCGGCGTGCGCGCGCAGACCCGCATCCTCGCCGTCACCGGCACCAACGGCAAGACCACCACCACCGCGTTGACCGCAGCGCTGGCGCAGTCCGCCGGCATCGACGCGGTGGCGGCCGGCAACATCAGCCCGGCCGCGCTCGATGTGCTGATGGAACGGCTGGAAGCCGGTGCGGCGCTGCCGCAGTGCTGGGTGCTGGAGCTGTCGAGCTTCCAGATCGAAACGATGCACGGCCTCGACCCGGACGCGGCGACGGTGCTCAATGTCAGCGACGACCACCTCGACCGTTACGCCGGGATCGAGGAATACGCCGCGACCAAGGCCAGGATCTTCCAGGGCGCCGGCGTGCAGGTGCTCAATCGCGACGATGCGCGGGTGGCGGCGATGGCCCTGCCCGGCCGCCGCGTGATCCGCTTCGGCTCCGCGGCGGCGGCGGGAGACGACTACGGCATCGCCGCGGGCGCGGGCGGCGACGGGCTGGTGCGCGGCGGCGAGCCCCTGCTCGCGCTCGCCGAGCTGGCGCTCGCCGGCCGCCACAACGCCGCCAACGCGCTCGCCGCGCTGGCGCTGTGCGAAGGCGGGCTGGGGATCGCGCCGCAGCGCCTGCTCGCGGGGCTCACCGCCTTTCGCGGTCTGCCGCACCGGGTCGAGCTGGTCGCCGAGCGTGTCGATGGGGTGCGCTTCTACGACGATTCCAAGGGCACCAACGTCGGTGCCACGGTGGCCGCGCTCGAAGGCATGGACCGCCCGGTGGTGCTGCTCGCCGGGGGTGACGGCAAGGGTCAGGATTTCGCTCCGCTGGGGCCGGCGCTGGCGCGCCGTGCGCGCGCCGCGGTGCTTTTCGGTCGCGATGCCGGACGCATTGCCGGGGCGGTCGCCGGGTGCGGCGTCGCGCTCGAGCATGCGCCCGACCTCGACGCCGCCGTGCTGCGTGCCGCGGCGCTGGCACAGGCTGGCGACGCGGTCCTGCTGTCGCCGGCCTGCGCCAGCCTCGACATGTTCCGCAACTACGCCCACCGCGCCGAAGTCTTCGTCGCCGCGGTGCGCCGGCTGGCGGAGGTGAGCGCGCGATGAAGTTCGCCAGCCGGCTCTCCGCGCGCTTTGCCGTCGCTGCCGGACGGGCGGGGGGCGAAGCGCACCCGCGCGCCCGTGCCCGGTTCGCCCCGGGCGGGACGCCGGCGAAGGAACTCGACCTGCTGCTGATCTGGTCGGCGGTCGGGCTGCTCCTGATCGGGCTGGTGATGGTGTATTCGGCCTCGATCGCCACCGCCGAGGGCAGCCGCTTCACCCAGTACCAGCCGCATTACTTCCTGCTCCGCCATGCCGTGTTTCTGGCGATCGGCATCGGCCTCGGCCTGGTCGGTTTCCGCCTGCCGATGGCACGCTGGCAGCAGCTCGCGCCGGCGCTGTTCGTGGCCGGAGTGGTGCTGCTGGTCGTGGTCCTGATCCCGGGGGTGGGGCGCGAAGTCAACGGCGCGCAGCGCTGGCTGTCGCTCGGCCTGGTCAACCTGCAGCCGTCCGAGCTGATGAAGATCTTCGCCGCGCTCTACGCCGCCGACTACACCGTGCGCAAGCTCGACGTGATGGGCAGCTTCATCCGCGGCTTCCTGCCGATGATGGTGGTGATCCTGTTCGTCGGCTTCCTGCTGCTGAGCGAACCCGACTTCGGCGCTTTCGTCGTCATCACCGTGATTGCCTTCGGCGTCCTGTTCCTCGGCGGGGTCAACGTCAAGGTGTTCGTCCTGCTGGCGGTGGCGGCGGTGATCGGCTTCATGATCCTGATCTGGACCTCGCCCTATCGCCGCGACCGCATCTTCGGCTTCATGGACCCGTGGCAGGACGCGTTCGGCAAGGGCTATCAGCTGTCCCACTCGCTGATCGCCTTCGGCCGCGGTGAATGGTTCGGGGTCGGCCTCGGGGGCAGCGTGGAGAAGCTGTTCTACCTGCCCGAGGCGCATACCGACTTCCTCCTCGCGGTGATCGCCGAAGAGCTCGGCTTCGTCGGGGTGGTGGTGGTGGTGGCGCTGTTCGCCGTGCTCGTGCACCGCGCCTTCATCGTCGGTCGCGAGGCGATCCGCCTCGAGCACTATTTTTCCGGACTGGTCGCGCAGGGCATCGGCCTCTGGATCGGCGTCCAGTCCTTCATCAACATGGGGGTCAACATGGGTTTGTTGCCCACCAAGGGCCTCACCTTGCCGCTGATGAGCTTTGGCGGCTCGGGCATCGTCGCCAACTGCATCGCGCTCGGCATCCTGTTGCGGGTCGACTGGGAAAACCGGCAACTGATGCGCGGGGGGCGGGGATGAAGACGCTGCTCGTCATGGCCGGTGGCACCGGCGGCCACATCTTCCCCGGCATTGCCGTCGCCGAGGCGCTGCGCGCCCGCGGCTGGCGCATCGTCTGGCTGGGCAACCCGGATGGCATGGAAGCGCGGATCGTGCCGGGGCACGGCTACGAGACTGTGTGGGTGCGCTTCGGCGCGCTGCGCGGGAAGGGCCTGGTGCGCAAGCTGATGCTGCCGGTGAACCTGCTGTCGGGCTTCTGGCAGGCCGTGCGCGCGCTGCGCCGGGTGAAGCCCGACGTCGTCCTCGGGATGGGCGGCTACATCACTTTCCCCGGCGGCATGATGGCGGCGCTGCTCGGCCGGCCGCTGGTGCTGCACGAGCAGAACTCGGTGGCCGGGCTGGCCAACCGCGTCCTCGCGCGCGTCGCCGACCGCGTGCTGAGCGGTTTTCCCGCGGTGCTCGAGCGGGCGGAGTGGATCGGCAATCCGGTGCGCGCCGACATCGCCGCGCTGCCTGCGCCGGCCGAGCGCTACGCCGGGCGCAGCGGCCCGCTGCGCGTGCTGGTGGTGGGCGGCAGCCTGGGGGCGGCGGCGCTCAACGCCGCGGTGCCGCAGGCGCTCGCCCGCCTCGCCCCGGAGCAGCGCCCGGTGGTGGTCCATCAGGCCGGCGAGCGCCAGCTCGAGGCCTTGCGCGAAGCGTACGCGAAGGCCGCAGTGGAGGCCGAGCAGCGTGCCTTCATCGACGACATGGCCGCCGCCTATGCCGCGGCCGACCTGGTGATCTGCCGGGCCGGGGCGCTGACCGTGGCCGAGCTCGCCGCGGCCGGCGTGGCTAGCCTGCTGGTGCCCTTCCCGCACGCGGTGGACGACCACCAGACCGGCAACGCGCGCTTTCTCGCCGCGCGTGGCGCGGCCTACCTGCTGCCGCAACCCGAACTCACCCCCGAACGCCTGGCCGGCATCCTCGTCAGCCTCGACCGCGGCCGCCTGCTGCAGATGGCCGAGCACGCGCACGCGCTGGCGCGGCCGCAGGCCGCGGCGCAGGTCGCGGACGTCTGCGTGACGCTGGCCGGCGGAGACCAGGCATGAAGCACAAAGTCAGGAACATCCATTTCGTCGGCATCGGCGGTGCGGGCATGAGCGGCATCGCCGAAGTGCTGGTCAACCAGGGGTTCCGCGTCAGCGGCTCCGACCTCGGCGACAACGCTGCCACCCGCAGGCTGCAGAAAATGGGCGCGCGCGTCGTCCGCGGCCACGATGCGGCCAACGTTGCCGATGCCGACGTGCTGGTGGTGTCGACCGCGGTGAAGGACGACAACCCGGAAGTCGCGGCCGCACGCGCGCGCCGCATCCCGGTGGTGCCGCGCGCGCAGATGCTCGCCGAGCTGATGCGCTTCAAGAGCGGCATCGCCATCGCCGGCACTCACGGCAAGACCACCACCACCTCGCTGGTGGCGAGCATCCTTGCCGAAGGCGGTATCGACCCGACCTTCGTCATCGGCGGCCGGCTCAATGCCGCCGGGGCCAATGCGCGCCTGGGCAAGGGCGACTTCCTGGTGGCCGAGGCCGACGAGTCGGACGCCTCCTTCCTGCTGCTCAACCCGGTGCTCTCGGTGGTCACCAACATCGACGCCGATCACATGGACACCTACGGCCACGACTTCGGCCGGGTCAAGCAGGCCTTCGTCGATTTCCTCCAGCGCCTGCCGTTCTACGGCGTCGCGGTGCTGTGCGAGGACGATCCCAACGTGCGCGAGATCATCCCCCGGGTGTCGAAGCAGATCGTGCGCTACGGCCTGTCGCCGGGCGCCAACATCCGCGCCGAAAACGTCCGCGCCGATGGCGGACGGATGCTGTTCGACTGCGTGCGGGTGAATGGGACGACCTCGCGGCTGGCGATCGAGCTCAACCTGCCGGGCCTGCACAACGTCCTCAACGCCCTCGCGGCGATCGCGGTCGCGACCGAAGTGCAGGTGCCCGACGCCGCGATCGTCAAGGCGCTGGCCGAGTTCAACGGCGTCGGCCGGCGCTTCCAGCGCTACGGCGAAGTGGCGCTGCCGGGTGCCGACGGCGCCGAGGCCGGCAGCTTCACCCTGATCGACGACTACGGCCACCATCCGGTGGAAATGGCGGCGACGATTGCCGCGGCGCGCGGCGCGTTTCCCGGGCGTCGCCTGCTGCTGGCCTTCCAGCCGCATCGCTTCAGCCGCACCCGCGACTGCTTCGACGACTTCGTCAAGGTCTTGTCGACCGCCGATGCGCTGCTGCTGGCCGAAGTCTATGCCGCCGGCGAGGCGCCGATCGTCGCCGCCGACAGCCGCGCGCTGGCGCGCGCGCTGCGGGTGGCGGGGGCGGTCGAGCCGGTGTTCGTCGAGGACATCGCCGAGCTGCCGAAAATGATTCTTTCCGCCGCGCGCGCGGGCGACGTGGTGATCACCATGGGGGCGGGCAGCATCGGCGCGGTGCCGGGCAAGCTCGCCCGAATCGAGGACGCAGTGTGAACAAGGATTTCGGCAAAGTCGCGGTGTTGTTCGGCGGAGACTCCGCCGAGCGCGAGGTGTCGCTGATGTCGGGGCAGGCGGTGCTCGCTGCGCTGCAGGGGGCCGGCGTCGATGCCCACGGCTTCGATCCCGCCGAGCGCGACCTGCACATCCTGAAGGAAGAAGGTTTCGCGCGCGTGTTCATCGCGCTGCACGGCCGCGGTGGCGAGGACGGCACGGTGCAGGGCGCGCTCGAGCTGATGGGCATCCCCTACACCGGCAGCGGGGTGATGGCCTCGGCGTTGTCGATGGACAAGTGGCGCACCAAGATGGTGTGGCTGGCGAGCGGACTGCCCACGCCGCGCTACGCGATCCTCGACGCCGGCACCGACTGGGCGGCGGTGGTCGCCGAGCTGGGCCTGCCGATCTTCGTCAAGCCGGTGCATGAAGGCTCGAGCATGGGCGCGACCAAGGTGACCGCGCCGGGCGAGCTGAAGGCGGCGTGGGAACTGGCGGCACGCTACGACCGCCTGGTGATCGCCGAGGAGTTCATTAGCGGCGAGGAGCTCACCGCGCCCTTCCTCGAAGACCGCGCGCTGCCGCTGGTGCGTATCGTCGCCCCCGGCGGCAACTACGACTACCAGCACAAGTATTTCACCGACGATACCCGCTACGACTGCCCCTGCGGCCTGCCCGCGGACGAGGAGGCGGCGCTGCAGGCGCTGGTGATGAAGTCGGCGCGCGTGCTCGGCTGCCGCGGCTGGGGGCGGGCGGACCTGATCCTGACCGCCGACGGCCGCCCCTATCTGCTCGAGATGAACACTTCGCCGGGAATGACCGGGCACTCGCTGGTGCCGATGTCGGCCCGCGTCGCCGGGCTGGAGTTCGCTGCGCTGTGCCTGAAGATCCTGGAGGGGGCCCGCCTTGGCTGAAGCGCGCGCCCATCCCGCGGCGATCCGCTCCGCCCGCCAGCGCGGCGCGGGAGCGGGCGCGGGTGCGAGCACCGAGAAAGGGGTGTGGCACCGGCCGGCGCTGCTCGATCTGCTCTCCGACCTGCTCACCCTGGGCGCGGCCGTGGTGCTGGGCTGGGCGCTGGTGGCCTGGTTCGTGTCGCGCCCGCTGTTCCCGCTGCGCGAGCTGGTGGTGCTGACGCCGCCCGCCCACGTCACCGAGGCCCAGCTCGGATATGCGGCGCGTCTGGCGGTGCAGGGCAATTTCTTCATGGTCGACCTCGACGCCGTCCGCGCCACCTTCGAGAAGCTGCCCTGGGTGCGCAAGGCGGAAGTGCGCCGGCGCTGGCCCGATGCGCTCGAACTGCGGATCGAGGAACACGAGGCGGTGGCGTACTGGACCGTGTCCGAAAGCGGCGAGGCGCGCCTGGTGAACCGCTACGGTGAAGTGTTCACCGCCGCGAGCAATGCCGATCTGCCCCAGTTCGATGGCCCGCAGGGCTCCGCCCGCACGCTGCTCGCGCGCCATGGCGAGTTCGCCGCGATGCTCCAGCCGCTGGGCTTGCGCCTGGTTGGCCTCGCGCTGTCGGCGCGTCAGGCCTGGCAGCTCCACCTCGACAACGGGATGACCGTTATCGTCGGGCGCGACCAGGACGAATCTCCGCTCGTCGAGCGGCTGCAGCGTTTCATCGCGGTATGGCCGCGGGTGCAGGACAATATCGATATCGACATCAAGGTCGCGGATCTGCGCTATCCAGGCGGCTTCGCGCTGACCCCGGCGGACGCTTCGGTGCTGTTGCCGGCGGCGTCGCCTGCAGGCAGGAAGGGCAAGAAATGAACAAGAACTACAAGGAACTGATCGTCGGCCTCGACATCGGCACGGCCAAGGTCACCTGCCTGGTGGCCGAGGTGAAGCCCGACGGTCGTCTCGACGTGGTTGGCCTGGGCACGCAGCCGGCGAGCGGGCTCAAGCGCGGCGTAGTGGTCAATATCGAAGCCACGGTGGATGCGATCTCGCGGGTGGTGCAGGAGGTCGAGCTGATGGCCGAGTGCAAGATCCACGAGGTGTATACCGGCATCGCCGGCAGCCACATCAAGAGCTTCAATTCCAACGGCACGGTGGCGGTGAAGGAAAAGGAAGTCTCGCCGCTCGATGTCGATCGCGTCATCGAAGTCGCGCGCGCGATGCCGATCCCCGCCGAACAGCAGATCCTGCACACCCTGACCCAGGAGTTCATCATCGACGGCCAGGGCGGCGTGCGCGAACCGATCGGGATGAGCGGCGTGCGCCTCGAAGTCAAGGTGCATATCGTCACCGGCGCCGTGTCGGCGGCGCAGAACGTGATCAAGTGCGTGCGCCGCTGCGGCCTCGAAGTCCTCGACCTGAGCCTGCAGCCGCTCGCCTCCAGCCACGCGGTGCTGACCGAGGACGAGAAGGAGCTCGGCGTGTGCATGATCGACATCGGCGGCGGCACCACCGACATCGCCGTGTTCACCCAGGGTGCGATCCGCCACACCGCGGTGATTCCGGTGGCCGGCGACCAGATCACCAACGATATCGCGATGGCGCTGCGCACTCCGACCGCGGAGGCCGAGGAAATCAAGATCCGCCACGGCGTGGCGATGCACCCGCTCGCCGACCCTGAGGACATGATCGAGGTGCCCGGCGTGGGCGACCGGCCGCCGCGCAAGCTGTCGTGCCAGGCCCTGGCGGACGTCATCGAGCCGCGCGTGTCCGAACTGTTCGAGCTCGTCCAGGCCGAGCTGCGGCGCAGCGGCTACGAGGAGCTGCTGTCTTCCGGGGTCGTGCTCACCGGCGGTTCGGCGGTGATGCGCGGCATGGTCGAGCTGGGCGAAGAAGTGTTCCACATGCCGGTGCGGATCGGCGCGCCGCAGTACGACGGCGGCCTGGCCGACGTGGTGTGCCAGCCGCGCTATGCGACCGCGATGGGGCTGGTGATGGAAGGGATGGCGCAGCGCCGCCGCGGACTGCAGACGCGCGAGGTGCGCAGCGTGAGGCAGGTATTCGGGCGGATGAAGGCGTGGTTCGAGCGGAATTTTTGACCGGGTTGCAGATCCCGGCCGGGTTGCATCGGTTTATTTAGTAGTAGACTGGAAAATACATACTAAATAGAAGCCGGCTGGGTTCGGTGTCGAGCAGGATCGTCAATTCAGGAGGCGAGGCAAATGTTTGAAATCGTTGAGAAAGAACCGTGCGGAACCGTGATCAAAGTGATCGGTGTCGGCGGTGCGGGAGGCAACGCGGTCGATCACATGCTGCGCGAGGGCGTCAAGGGCGTGCAGTTCATTTCGGCCAACACCGACGCGCAGGCGCTCGAGCGCTGCCTCGCGCCGCTCAAACTGCAGCTCGGCAAGAGCGGCCTGGGGGCCGGCTCCAAGCCCGAAGCCGGGCGCGCCGCCGCGCAGGAATCGCGCGACGAGATCGCGGCCGCGCTCGAAGGCGCGCACATGGTGTTCATCACCGGCGGCATGGGCGGCGGCACCGGCACCGGCGCGGCGCCGGTGGTGGCCGAGATCGCCAAGGAAATGGGCATCCTGACCGTCGCCGTGGTGACCAAGCCGTTCGATTTCGAGAACCGCATCCGAGTCGCCGAAAGCGGCGTGGAAGAGCTCACCCGCCATGTCGATTCGCTGATCGTCGTGCTCAACGACAGGCTGCTCGATGTCTATGGCGATGACGCCGGTTTCGAGGAGTGCTTCCGCTCGGCCGACAACGTCCTGCGTTCGGCGGTCGGCGGCATTGCCGAGATCATCAACGTCCCCGGACTGGTGAACGTCGACTTCCAGGACGTGCGCACCGCGATGGCGGAAATGGGGCGGGCGATGATGGGCTCGGCCGAAGCGGCCGGCATGGACCGCGCGCGCATCGCCGCCGAGCAGGCCGCGGTGTCGCCGCTGCTCGAAGGCACCGAGCTGTCGGGCGCGCGCTGCGTGCTGATCAACATCACCGCGAGCAAGTCGCTGAAGATGTCCGAAGTGCGTGACGCGGTGAAGACGGTGCAGGCGTTTGCCGCTCCCGAAGCTTTCGTCAAGTACGGCACGGTGTTTGACGACGCGATGGAAGACCGCATCCGCATCACCGTGGTCGCCACCGGCCTGGGGGCGCCGCGCACTGCGCGCCAGCCGGTGATGCAGGTGGTGCAGGGCACCGGCACTTACGGCCCGGCGATGAGCAGCGCCGCGGTCGACGTGCATGGCCTCGACGTGCCGGCGGTGATGCGCAGCGGCCGCCGGACCACGGTCGAAGCGATGAGCACCAGCGGCGTCGGCACCTACGACATTCCCGCCTTCCTGCGCCGCCAGGCCGACTGAAGCAGGGCCCGGGCGGCAACGGGGGCACATGCTAAAATTCATGATCGAAAAAGGAATCCGGTCATGATCAGGCAGCGCACCCTCAAATCCGTCGTCAAGGCCACCGGCGTCGGTCTGCATGGCGGGCGCAAGGTGACCCTGGTCCTGCGCCCGGCCGCGCCCGACACCGGCGTCGTCTTCCACCGCGTCGATCTCGATCCGCCGCTGGCCCTGCCCGCCGACCCTTATGCAGTGTGCGACACCCGCATGTGTTCCGGCCTGGAAAAGGACGGGCACAAGGTCGGCACCGTCGAGCACCTGATGTCGGCGCTCGCCGGGCTGGGCATCGACAATCTCCATGTGGACGTCGATGCGCCGGAAATGCCGATCCTCGACGGTAGCTCCGCGCCCTTCGTGTTCCTGCTCCAGTCCGCGGGCATCGAAGAGCAGCCGGCGGCGAAAAAATTCCTCCGCGTCAGGAAAACGGTGGAGTACGTCGAAGGCGACAAGTGGGTCCGCCTCGAGCCCTACGACGGTTTCCGCCTGAGTTTTTCGATCGTCTTCAACCACCCCGCGATCGACAGCACCTCGACCCAGGTCACGATCGACTTCGCCGAGCAGTCGTATGTGCGCGACGTCGCCCGCGCGCGCACCTTCGGCTTCATGCAGGACGTCGAGTTCATGCGCGCCAACGGCCTCGCCCTCGGCGGCAGCCTGGAAAACGCGATCGTGATGGACGAGTACCGCGTGCTCAACGCCGAGGGCCTGCGCTATGCCGACGAATTCGTCAAGCACAAGGTGCTGGACGCGATCGGCGATCTCTACCTGTGCGGCCATCCGCTGCTCGCCGCCTATTCGGCGCACAAGGCCGGGCATGCGCTCAATAACCAGATCCTGCGTGTGCTGCTGGAAGACCGCGAAGCCTGGGAAATCGTCAGCTTCGACCAGAACGAAGCCACTCCGCCCGCGGTCGCGCACCAGTTCGCCCCCTTTCCGGCTTTCGCCTGACGCACGTGAATCGGCCCGGCCTCATTCCCGCCCTTTTCCCCGCCCTTGAGCGGCGGCCTTCGCCGCCCGGATGCCGCCTGCCGGGGAGTGCCGCGGCGTGCTGATCATGCGCTTCCTGCTGCTGCTGGCGGTGTTCGCCGTCGGCGGGGCGGTCGTCCTGTGGCTGCTGACCGGCAATCCGCGCTACAAGTCCTGGGCATGGAAGGCGTTCCGCATCACCGTGGTGGTGCTCTTCGTGTTCCTCGCTCTGTTCGCGATCGAGCGCGTGCTGGTGCCGCTGGGCTGAGCACGTCTCCACTGGCGCGCTATTTGTCCGGCCAAAAAGATGCCTTTCGCCTTTTCTCAAAAGGTCGATGCAACGATGCAATCGATATGCATATTGCATTGCATTGCCCGAAAACCGCTGCGCGGTTAAACTCCGCGCCTTTGCGGCATCCTCTTGTCCACCATCCCACCGGTGCTTTTCGCGCCAGGCACTGCGAGCATGCGCATACTGCACATCGGCAAATACTTCCCGCCCGACCGTGGCGGCATGGAGAGCTTTCTCGCCGATCTCGTTGCAGCGCAGCGTGCACAGGGGCTGGATGTTGCGGCCCTGGTGCATGGCGAACCGCGCGGTGACGACCCCGACTGGCTGGTGCGCGTGCCGGTCGCCTTCAGCCTCGTCTATGCGCCCTGGGCGCCCGGTTTCCGGCGTGCGCTGGCACGGCTCATCGGCCGCTTCGAGCCCGATCTGCTGCATCTGCACCTGCCCAACAATTCCGCCTTCTGGGCCCTGACCCTGCAGAGCGCGCGCTGCTTGCCCTGGGTGGTCCATTGGCACTCCGACGTGCTCGTGTCCACCGGGCGGCGGGCGCTGGCGCTCGCCTACCGCTTCTACCGGCCCTTCGAGCAGGCCGTGCTGAAGCGGGCCGAGCGTGTGATCGCGACTTCGCCCGATTACCTCGCGGCCTCAGAGCCGCTCGCACGCTGGAGCGAAAAGTGCCTGTCCGTGCCGCTGGGTCTGGGGGCGCCGTCCGTGCCCGTGCCGGTCGCAGGCGCTGCCGCGCTGCCCTGGCCGCCCGGCACGTTCCGCCTGCTCTCGCTGGGGCGGCTGGCCCACTACAAAGGTTTCGAAACCCTGATCCGCGCGGTCGCGGACCAGGACGGCGTGCATCTGGTGATCGCCGGCGGGGGCGAACTGCATGCAGCGCTCGCCCGCCTGGTGGCAGCCTGCACGCCGTCGGGCCGCTCCCCCAGGGTGACCCTGAGCGGCCCGGTCGACGAAGCGCACAAGCACGCCTTGCTGGCCGGCTGCGACGCGTTCTGCCTGGCCTCCTGCGAACGCACCGAAGCGTTCGGCATCGCCGCGATGGAAGCCATGCAGCACGGCAAGCCCTGCCTGGTCAGCGCGCTGCACGGCTCCGGGCTGCCCTGGCTGGTGCGCAGCGCCCGGGCCGGGCGCACCGTGCCGGTGGGGGACGTGCCCGCATGGCGGAGCGCGATCGAAGCATTGCGCAGCGATCCGGCCACGGCCCGGCGCTGGGGTGAGGCCGGGCGCCGGGCCGTGGCCGCACGGTTCGGCATCGCCGCCTGCAGTGCGCGGATCCAGTCGGTCTACCGCCACATCCGTCCCGGGGCCCCGTCCGCTCCGCTACCGCCGCTCATCGTCATTCCCGCTCGCAACGAGGCCGCGACCGTGGGGCAGGTGATCGCCGCCCTGCGCAGCGGGGGGTGGGACCGGATCGTCGTGGTCGACGACCAGAGCACCGACGAAACCGCCGCCCTCGCGCGTGCCGCCGGTGCCGTGGTGATCAGCCCGGTGCTGCCGATGGGCGCCTGGGGCGCGATGCAGACCGGCATCCGCTACGCGCTCGAACACGGCTACCAGCAGGTGGTGACGCTCGATGCCGACGGCCAGCACGAACCCGCCTGCATTCCCGCGCTGCTCGAAGCCGGCCGCCACCACCCGGTGGTGATCGGCGCCCACCCGCAACGGGGCAGCCAGGCGCGGCGCATCGCCTGGCGCTACTTCCGCCTCATCACCGGTTTCGCCATCCAGGACCTGACTTCGGGGTTCCGTTGCTACAATCGCGCCGCCTGCGAAGTCCTTGCGGACGAGGAGGCGACCCTGCTCGACTATCAGGACCTCGGCGTCCTGATGCTGCTCCGCCATGCCGGCCTGCGCATCGTCGAAGTCCCCGTAGACATGTATCCCCGGCTCGGCGGGCCGTCCCGCATTTTCGCCAGCTGGCCCAAAGTGGCCCGCTACATGATCGAAAGCACGCTGCTGTGCCTGGCGCGCTGGCACCCCAAACATCTGCTCGGTCGATGATCTCGCTCAACCTCACCACCTTGCTGCTGGGCCTCGGGCTCGCCACCGCGATCTTTTTCCTGATCCGGCTCGACCACCTGCGTCTGGGCCATGGCGCATTCTGGCTCCTGGTCGCCGCCGCCGCCGCCGTCCTGGGCGCCTGGCCCGGGCTGATCGACCGCCTGGCCGCGCTGATCGGCATCAGCTATCCGCCCGCCCTGCTGTTGCTCGCCGCGGTCATGGTCCTGTTCATCAAGTCGCTGCAAAGCGACATCGAGCTCACCCGCACTGAGCGCCGGCTGCGGCGCCTCAACCAGCGGCTGGCGCTCTACGAGGCCGAGCGCGGCGAGCGTGCCGAGCGCGACAACATCACCGAGTGACCATCATGGAAATCTCCTCCCTCCTGCCCGTCATCCTGTCCGGCGGTTCCGGAACGCGGCTGTGGCCGCTGTCGCGCGAAACCTACCCCAAGCAGCTGCTCGCGCTCACCGGCCCCCACACCATGCTGCAGCAGACCGCGCTGCGCCTGGAGGGCCTGGCGGGCAATGCGAAGGTGCTCGACCCGTGCGTGGTCTGCAACGCCGAATACCGCTTCATCACCGCCGAGCAGCTGCAGGCGGCGGGCAAGCCCGCGTCCTCGATCCTGCTCGAACCTTTCGGGCGCAACACCGCTCCGGCCCTGACGCTCGCAGCGCTGCACGCCCACGCCGGCGGGCAGGACCCCCTGCTGCTGGTGATGCCCGCCGACCATGTCATCGCTCGCCAGGACGCCTTCCAGGCTGCGGTGCGCCAGGGCATCCCGGCGGCCAGGGGCGGCGCCATGGTCACCTTCGGCATCGTCCCGGAACGGGCCGAAACCGGCTACGGCTACCTGCGCCGCGGCGCCGCGGCACCCGACGGCAGCTACGCCCTGGACCGCTTCGTCGAGAAACCTGACGCCGAACACGCCCGCCGCTACCTCGACAGCGGCGACTACCTCTGGAACAGCGGGCTGTTCATGATGCACGCCAGCGTCTGGCTCGCCGCGATCGCCCACTTCGACCCGGCGATGCTCGCCGCGTGCACCGCCGCCCTGCAGGCCGCCCGCGCCGACGTCGACTTCATCCGCATCGACACCGCCGCGTTCGAAGCCTGCCCGTCGGACTCCATCGACTACGCCGTGATGGAAAAGCTCGCCGCTGCGCCGCAACTGGGCATCGCCGCCCGAGTCGTGCCGATGGAGGCCGGCTGGTCCGATGTCGGCGCCTGGGATGCGCTGTGGGACATCCTCGACAAGGACGAAGCGGGTAACGCCGCCTGCGGCGAAACCCTGCTCGAGCGCTCCGCCAACTCCCTGCTGTTCGCCAGCAGCCGCCTGGTGGCAGGCGTCGGTCTGGACAACATCGTCGTCGTCGAAACGCCCGACGCCGTCCTTGTCGCCGCCAAGGACTGCGCGCAGGACGTCAAGAAGATTGTCGCCCGGCTCAAGGCCGAAGGGCGGACGTTGGCCGACACGCATCGCAAGGTAAACCGCCCCTGGGGCTGGTACGACTCGATCGACGGCGGCGACCGCTTCCAGGTCAAGCGCATCGTCGTCAAGCCCGGCGCCAGCCTCAGCCTGCAGATGCACCACCACCGCGCCGAACACTGGATCGTGGTGCGCGGCACCGCTGAAGTCACCCATGGCGACAAGGTCATGCTGCTGTCCGAGAACGAATCCACCTACATCCCGCTCGGCCACGTCCACCGCCTCGCCAACCCCGGCAAGGTGCCGCTGGAGATCATCGAAGTGCAGTCCGGCAGCTACCTCGGCGAAGACGACATCGTCCGCTTCGAAGACACCTACGGCCGCGCCCCGGCCGCGCAGCCGGGGGCGTGACCGTGCCTGGCCTGCTCATGCTCCGCGCCCTGTGGGGATACCGCGGTTTTGTCTGGAGCAGCGTGCTGCGTGAATTCAACGGCAAATATCGCGAATCGCTGCTCGGCGCGTTCTGGTCGGTGGCCAATCCGCTGGCCATGATCCTCATCTATACCGTGATCTTCGGCCAGCTCATGCGTCCGACCCTGCCCGGCCATGAGCATGTCCCGTTCGCATTCAGCATCTACCTGTGTGCAGGCGTGATTACCTGGAGCCTGTTCGCCGAGATGCTCGGCCGGCTCAACAACGTATTTCTCGAGCACGGCAACCTGATCAAGAAATCCAGCTTTCCGAGGATCTGCCTGCCTGCGATCGTCGCTTTGTCGGCGCTGATCAACTTCGCCATCGTCTTCGGGCTCTACCTGATCTTCCTCGCGATCATCGGCCACTGGCCGGGCTGGGCGTTGCTGGCGCTGCTGCCGCTGCTGGCCCTGCAACTGCTGTTTACCCTGGGGCTGGGCATTTTTCTGGGCACGCTCAACGTCTTCTTCCGGGACGTCGGCCAGCTCACCGGGGTTGTGCTGCAGTTCTGGTTCTGGCTCACGCCGATCGTCTACACCCTTCCGGCGCTGCCGGAAAAAATCCGCGGCATCATGGCTTATAACCCCATGCACGCGCTCATGGCCGCTTACCAGACCCTGTTTCTCGCACGGGAAATGCCCGACTTTTCCAGCCTGCTGCCGTTCGCCCTGCTGACCGTGGGCTTTCTGCTGCTCGGGGCACGTTTCTTCCTTGCCCGGGTGGGCGAACTGGTGGACGAACTGTAATGGGTGTCCTCACCGTCTCCAATCTCAGCAAGGCCTACAAACGCTACCCCGGCAAGTGGGCGCGTGCACGCGAATGGCTGACCGGCAAACCCGGCCATGACAAAACCTGGGTCCTGCGTGACATCTCCTTCCATGTACGCCCTGGGGAGGCCGTCGGCATCATCGGGGTCAATGGCGCCGGCAAGAGCACGTTGCTGAAAATCATCTGCGGCACCACCCAGCCTACTGGCGGCAGCGCACGCATCGAAGGGCGGGTCGCTGCGCTCCTCGAACTGGGAATGGGGTTCCATCCCGATTTCACTGGCCGCCAGAACGTTTTCATGGCTGGGCAACTGCTCGGCATGACGGGGAGCGAAATTTCCGCCTGCATGCCGGAGATCGAAGCTTTTGCCGAAATCGGAGACTACATCGACCGCCCGGTACGGATGTATTCGAGCGGCATGCAGATGAGGCTGGCATTCAGCGTGGCGACCGCGGTGCGCCCGGACGTGCTGATCGTCGATGAGGCTCTGTCGGTCGGCGATGCCTACTTCCAGCACAAGAGCTTCAACAGGATCCGTGAATTCCGCGAGCAGGGAACCACGCTGCTGATCGTCTCGCACGACCGTGGCGCCATCCAGAACCTGTGCGACCGTGCCCTCCTGCTGGGAGAAGGGCGCGTCATCAAGGATGGCCGGCCGGACGAGGTCATGGACTACTACAACGCCCTCATCGCCGAACGTGAGAACGCCACCGTCGAGGTTCGGGCACTCGCCGACAGCAGGGTGCAGACCTGCTCCGGGACCGGTGAGGCGCGGGTCGAGTCCATCGTCCTGCACAATGCGCAGGGAGAAGCCGTCGAATTCGTCAATGTCGGCGAGCCCGTGCAGCTCGAAGTCCGGGTGCGCATCCATGCCGATCTGCCCGAGCTCGCATTCGGCTACATGATCAAGGATCGCCTCGGCCAGCCGGTGTTCGGCACCAACACCCATTATCTGGGGCTCGAACTCGGCGGTTTCGCGAAAGGCGACAGTTTCGTCCTGCGCTTTTCCTTTCCTGCCAACCTCGGGGTCGGTTCGTATTCGGTGTCCACTGCCCTGCACGTTTCCGACAGCCATCTCGCCAGCAACTATGAATGGCGCGACCTGGCGCTGATGTTCAATGTGCTCAACATCGACCGCAGCACGTTCATCGGGGTCAACTGGATGCTGCCGCAGGTCGAGTACCTGCCGTTTCAGCCGCAGCCCAGTACCTGCCGGTAGATGTCGACGGTCCGGGCCGCGGTCCGGGCCCAGGAAAACCCCGCCGCGCGCGTCCGCCCCTTGCTGCGCAACGCCTGTGCCAGGGCCGGCGTTTCGATCAGGGCGAGCATCGCCCCGGCGATCGCGTCCTCGTCCCGCGGGTCGACCAGCAGGGCCGCATCGCCGGCCACTTCCGGCAGGGACGTGGTTGTCGACGTGATCACCGGTGTGCCGGCCGCGAACGCTTCCAGCACCGGCAGCCCGAAGCCTTCGTGCAGCGAGGGGAACACCAGCGCCGAGGCCATGCTCACCAGCGGCTGCAACTCTTCGTCCGGCACGTGGCGCAGCCAGCGCAGCGTGCCGCCATCGCCCTCGGCCAGGGTGGCGACTTCGGCCTCGCAGCCCCAGCCGGCACGCCCGGCGACCACCAGCGGCACCTCGCGGCGCAGGGCGGGCGCCAGCGCACGGTGGGCAGCGATCACCCGTCCCAGGTTCTTGCGCGGCTGCAGCGTACCGACGAAGACGAAAAACCGCTCCGGCAACGCGTGGCGGGCGCGCACCCGGGCGCACGCCGCCGCCGACGGCGGCAGAAACCAGCGCTCATCGACGCCCAGCGGCGTCACGCTGATCCGCGGCTCGGGAATCCCGAACCATTCCACCAGCTCCTGCCGGGCATGGCTGGAAATGGTGATGACATGCGTCGCCCAGCGCGCGGAGCGCCGCCACAGCGCGTTCTTGATCGCCTTGAAACGGTAGGACACCCACTCCGGGTGGGCCAGCGGAATCGCATCCATCAGGGTCGCGACCACCGGCACGCCGCGCACCGACGGAATCAGGTGGTCGGTGGCATGGACCAGGTCGACCCGGCCCTTCAGCGCGTGGGTGGTGGCCGGGAACGCCGCCCCGCTCAGCAGGGCGAGCAGGGCCTGCAGCTGAAAATCGCCCGCGCGCAACGGCGGATCGGCCGCCAGCGGCGCATCCGGCCCTGAATAGGCGAACGGCAGCACGCGCACACCGGCCTGCTGCGCGAGCTGTCCGAGCAGCGCCCGGGTGTAGTTGCCGATGCCGTCTATGCCGCCCTGCGCCAGCCCCCGGCGCAGCACGGTCGTGCCCAGCGCTACGCGCATCATGCGTGCTCGAGCATCCAGCGCAGGGTGTCCTCGAGCGCGGGCGTTTCCCAGTCGCCGATCAGGCGGCGCAGCCGGGACGCATCGCCGCGCAGGGTCTTCACCTCGTTGCTGCGGACGAAGGCCGGATTGACGTCGACACGCAGCGTATGCCCACTCAGGCGGGTGGCGATCTCCAGGACTTCGCGCAGGCTGTGCACGGTGCCCGAGCAGACATTCACCGTCTCGCCCGCGGGGCGCACTTCCAGCAGGCGGCGGTAGGCCCGCGCCACCGCACGCACGTCGGAAAAATCCCGCCAGACATCGAGATTGCCCAGCTCGATGAATGCCGCCCGGCGCCGGAAGTGGGACACGATCTTCGGCAGCAGGAAGTTGTCCGCCTGCCCGACGCCGGTGTAGTTGAACGGCCGGGCGATGACGATCGGCAGCCTGTCCCCCCACAGCCGGGCCATGTACTCCATCGCCAGCTTGCTCACCGCGTAGTCGTTGGCCGGGTTCGGGGGCGAGGACTCGTCCAGCACTTCGGCGGTCGAATTGCCATACACGTTGGCGCTGCTGGCCAGCAGCACGCACTCGGGCCGGTGTCCGGACGCCGCCAGGGCCGCCAGCAGGTTGCGGGTGCCGATCAGGTTGACCGTGTAGAACGTGTCTGCCTCGCGGTGGCCGGGAAAGGCGATCCCCGCCAGATGGACCACGGCATCCGGGCGGACTTCGGCGACGATCCCGCCCAGCCGGTCCCGGTCCGCCAGGTCGGCCTGCCGGTAACGCGCGTCGTCGGTGGCCGCGCACGTCCCCAGCCCCCAGACCTCCCAGCCGCCGGCGGTCAGTTCATCGGCCACATAGCGGCCGGTAAACCCCTTGATGCCGGTGATCAATGCGCGCTTCACGGCCGCCGCGCTCAGAACGAAAAACCGCGCTCGTTGCGGCGCAGGTCGGCCTCCACCATCATCTGGCACAGCTGCTCCAGCGTCGTCGCCGGCGCCCAGCCCAGCTCGCGCCGGGCCTTTTCCGGGTTGCCGATCAGCAGGTCCACTTCGGCCGGGCGATAAAACTTCGGATTCACCCGCACCAGGGTACGGCCGGACGGCCGGTCGATGCCCACCTCGTTCTCGTCGCGGCCTTCCCACGCCAGCTCGTAGCCGGCGGCACGGGCCGCCATCGACACGAAGTCGCGCACGGTCTCGGTGCGGTGGGTCGCCAGCACATAGGTGTCAGCCTTCTCCGCCTGCAGCATTCGCCACATTCCTTCGACGTACTCCCGGGCGAACCCCCAGTCGCGCCGCGCGTCCAGGTTGCCCAGCTCGAGCACGTCCTGCCGCCCCAGCCGGATCCGGGCCAGGCTGTCGGTCACCTTGCGGGTCAGGAACTCCTTGCCCCGCAGGGGCGACTCGTGGTTGAACAGGATGCCGCTGGCGGCGAACAGGCCATAGCTCTCGCGGTAGTTGATGGTCATCCAGTGCGCATAGAGCTTGGCCACCCCGTAGGGGCTGCGCGGGTAGAACGGCGTCGTCTCGGTCTGCGGGATCGCCTGCACCTTGCCGAACATCTCCGAGGTGGACGCCTGGTAGAAGCGCACCGCCGGGTTCACGATCCGGATCGCCTCGAGCAGGTTCACCGCGCCGAGGCCGGTGATCTCGGCGGTGGTGAGCGGCTGCTCGAACGACACCCCGACGAAGCTCTGCGCGGCCAGGTTATACACCTCGTCCGCGCCCGAGGACTGCAGCAGCCGGATGCTGGAGGACAGGTCGGTGAGGTCGTACTCGACCAGGTTCAGATCGGGGTGCCCGGCGATGCCCAGCTCCTCGATGCGCCAGAAATTGACCGAGCTGGTCCGGCGATAGGTGCCGAAGACGGTGTAGCCTTTGTCCAGCAGCAGCTGGGCGAGATACGCCCCATCCTGGCCGGTGATGCCGGTCACGATTGCGGATTTGCTCACGGAAACCTCTTTTCGAAGGGAGCGCGATGCGCCGAAGGTCTGCATTGCGCCATGGGGTGCTGCCGAATGAAGCCCGTATTATCACATGCGCGGTCGTGCTTTGCTGTCCGGGAGGCGACCGTTCATCGCCTCGCCACCGCTCCGGGGGCGCGGCAGTGCCGCTCGATCATCGGCAGCAACACGTCGGCCAGGCGGTGCGTATGCACGGACCGCATTTCGCTGGTCAGATGGAAGTTGGTGTCGAAAAAGGCGTCTTCTTCATACATGAAATTGAAGGGGTCGCCGCTGTAGTGCAGACCGTGGGTGCGCGCCAGCTCCGGCAGGCGGCGGTAGTAATCGCGCTCCTGCGGATCGCTGCGGTAGGTGGGGCGGGCGAGCATGGCCGGCGGAACGAACAGCGCGCAACCTCCGTCCGCCTCCACCTGGCGTGCGAACCGGCGCCAGCGCGACCAGCTCGCGTTCGATGTGCGGGCTTGCGCCCCATAGCGTTCGGGGGGCGAGCGGGTGACGGCCTCGCGCATCGCGTCGGTGCGCAGCACCCGCTCGCTGTTGCGCTGGTCGCCGCGTTCGTCCAGGTTTTGCGGGCCATACAGCCCGGTCACACGGAATCCCGCGGGCAGTCCGCGGTAGCCTTCCACCACCCGATCCAGGGGCAGCAGCCACATCGTTTTCAGCCAGCGCACGAAACCGATCTCCCCGACCGGCAGCGGGTGGCTGGCCTGGAAATCGATGAACTGGCGGTTGATCGTCGCTTCGTCGTGGTAGAGCGGATACTCCAGCGGCAGCACCACCCAGTCACCGGGCCGCAGTACCCGCACCGCATGATCGATGATGAACGGCGCCAGCACGCCCGCATTGACGGCGAGGTTGATCACCGGACGCCCCAGCCGCTCGCCGAGGGACTTCGAATCGACCCCGAACATCGCGCTCGAACCGGCCACCAGCAGGATGCGCGGCCCCTGCGTGCGGGCTGCCGCAGCCTGTTTCTTGGCATACGCTTGCTCTACCCACTGGTTGTGCATGTGCGGCCGCCCGGCCAGGCCGGCGACCGACAGCAGCCAGCCGCCGCCGAGCACCCCCAGGGCGACGATGGTGCCGGTCACGAAACGCAGGCAGGAGCGCTTCATCGCCTAAAAGTTGAAATAAAGGAAGGCGCGGTCAGGGCGTTCGGCCAGCGTCTTCAGCACCAGGATCAGCAACCCGCCTGCCAGCAGCCCGCGTGCCCCATCGCGCAGAGCGAGGCAGTGCTGCAGCGCCGTCCTGCCGTACATCGACAGCACGAGCAGCACGGGCAGCGCCCATGGCAGGCTCGTGACGAGCTCCAGCCGGGGCAGTTCCTGCACCAGGCTGGCGGGGGCGGTCAGGCTTGGCCCGGACCAGTCCAGCAGGCCGCGATACATGTTCATCGCCACCGCCAGCGAGTTCGCGCGGAATGGAATCCAGACCAGCATCACCGCCGCCGTGGTCAGCGCCAGGCCCAGGGGCGCCGGCAGGGGTGGGAAGGCGCGGCGCCAGGCGTGTGCCGCGCCCAGCAGCAGTCCGTGAATGCCGCCCCACAGCACGAACTGCCAGCCCGCCCCATGCCACAGCCCGCCGAGCAGCATCGTCAGCATCAGGTTGAACGCCTGCCGGAGCCGCCCGCTGTGCCCGCCGCCGAGCGGAACGTAAAGATAGTCGCGCAGGAAGGCAGACAGTGTGATGTGCCAGCGCCGCCAGAAATCGACGATCGAGCTGCTGCGGTAGGGCGCCCTGAAGTTGGTCGGCAACCGGATGCCGAACATCAGACCGAGGCCGACCGCCATGTCGCCATAACCCGAAAAGTCGAAGTAGAGTTGCAGCCCGTAACCGAAGGCTGCAGTCAGCACCTCGACCGCATTCAATGCCTGGCCGCTGGCTGCCGCGCCGAACAACCGGTCCACCCCGGGGGCGATGCTGTCGGCCAGCAGCACCTTTTTCGCCAGTCCCATGCACAGCAAGGTCACACCCAGCGTCCACGGCAGCGGCCGGCCAAGCCATCCCGCCCGCAGCCGCGGCAGGATGTTGCGTGCATGCACGATCGGCCCCGCGATCAGTTGCGGGAAAAAAAGCACGAACAGGGCATAGCGCGCCAGCCCGCTGGTCGTACCCGGCCGGCGCTGGTACAGATCGACATGCCAGGCCATCTGCTGGAAAGTGAAGAACGAAATGCCCAGCGGCAGGGCCCATTGCCAGTGCACGGCCTGCGGCAGGAAACCGAGCAGGAAGCCGGCGTACTTGTAGTACAGCAGCAGGCTCAGGTTGCCGACGATGGCAAGGATCAGCCAGCGGCGAGAAGGCCGCGCCTGCTGGCACCGCCCGAGCGCATGGTTGAGCACGATCGAGGCCAGCAGCAGGGCGCCGTCGTGCCAGCTCCATGACAGATAGAAAATCGTCGACCCGCACAGCAGCACCGCAACCGCCGCCGAGGTCATGCCCCAGCGGCGACAAAGCAGGAACGATACCCACACCAGGGGCAGCAGCTGCAGAAGGAAGGGGTAGGAACTGAAGATCACGCCTGGCGCACCTCCACGGGGAGGGCGTGCGGAGTCGCCCTGTCAGGTCCGTTCCGCACTGGCACAGATCACGTTCCACAGCCGCTTCGAGACCGCCGGCCAGCGGTGGGCTGCGGCCCAGCGTTCGCGTTCGGATGCGTAGGGGTCCACCCCTGCCAGCCACTGGCGCAGGCCCGCCGCCAGATCGGCCGGGCGGTCGCCGGGCAGGGTGTACACCACCTCGCGCACGTCGGCGAAAATCGGCGCCGGTGTCACCGCCACCGGCACGCCCACGGCCAGCCCCCAGCGTACCGAGGCGCTGGACGACTCCCCAGTCGGCCCGGTCGGATAGACCAGCCGGTCGGTAAGCGCGAGCCGGTCGAGGGCCACGGCCTCGCTCAGGAACGCGGTTTCCAGCGTGATGTCGCGCTTCCAGCGCGAAGCCGCGATGTGGGCCTCGATCTGCTCACGGTAGGTCCGCGACGGAGGTGCAGGGTATTCCGGCGTCTGCAGCAGCAGGCGCAGCTGCGGGTGGGTCGGGCGCAGCTGCTCGAAGGCTTCCACCAGCTCCAGGTAGCCCTTGTTCGGCAGCAGGAAGCCGCCCGTTCCGATCACCACGTCTTCCGGCCCGTAGCCGGCGGTCGCCCGCGCCCGTGCGCGGCGAACGGCGTTGGCCTCGAATTCGGGAATGCCATGGGCCAGCAGCATCGCGTTGCCGTCCAGCCCCATGTCCTTGAGGCGGTTGATGTCGTCGATCGAATGCACCATCAGGCGGGTGCAACGCCGCAGGCCGGCATGGGCATGGCGCAGGGACTTTGCCACCGACCCCCACATCACGTCGCGGGTCGCGTGCAGCACCGCATGGCAAGCCACGCCGGCGTCGGCCAGGCGTACGAGCAGCCGGCTCCATGCAGCCAGATCGAAAAAGGCGAAGTTGAACTGGAAAATCACCGCTTCCGCGCCCCACGCCAGCAAGGCCTCGCCCAGGCGTTCCAGCGTATCGCCGGCGCCGCTCTTCCAGCAGCGCTCCACCACGATGTCGGGGTCGTCCGCGAACTGCGCATCCTCGTTGGCGAACACCCTGAACGCCGTATGCGGAAAGCACAATGTCTGCGCCCGCGCGTAGTCGGCGATTCCGCAGCGCGAATTCCACGACGACACCAGCGCCACCCGCGTCGGCGCCGGCCTGATGGTGGGGGGGCACAGCGTGCTCCGGGCCGTGCGCAGGCGCTGCACGGCCGCCGCCCAGGTGAAATCGCGCGCCACCCGTGCGTGCGCGGCAGCGCAGCGCTGCGCGCGCACGTCGGCGGGCGCATCGAACACGGCGCGCAACTGCGTACACAAACTGTCTTCGCAGGGATCGGCCCACACCGAGTTGAACAGGCCGAAATGCGATTGGGCGCGCGCATACCGGTAGTCCACCAGCCAGGCCGTGTCCTCGTCGCAGAAATCGCGCTGGCCGCCGTGCGCGCTCGCCAGCACCGGCACGCCCAGCAGCATCGCCTCGGCCAGCGGCAGGCCGAAGCCTTCGCCCCGGGCCACGCCGACGAAGGCGTCCGCCTGCTCGTACAGCGCGCGCAGGGCGCCCGCGCTCAGCTCACCGTCGATATGCACGACCAGTGCCGCATCGGGGTGCTGTGTGCGCCATGCCGGCAGATCGTGTGCAAAGGTGTTGTGCGGATTGGCAAAAGTCTTCACCACCAGCCGCACCGGGTCACGCGTGCTGAAGGCGCGCGCCCAGGCCCGCAACAGCACGTCCAGCCCTTTGCGCGGAAAACCCGATGAAATATGGACGAAGGTGAAGACCCCGTCTTCCCTGCGCACCGGCAGCGCTGCCGGCGCTGCGGCCGCCCGCAGCACATGGTCCACGCCCAGGCCGACCACCACGATCGGCACCCGCACGCCGTTGTCCTGGAGCACGCGCCTGACGAAATCCGACATCACCGTGATCCCGCTCAGGCTGTCGTTGAAGGCATCCACCCACGGCGCCGGAAACCCGGACTCTTCCCAGCCGTAACTCAGCAGCCAGGCGTCGCGCCCGCGCATCGCCGACACCCGCGGCGGATAGCAGTTGCGGGTGACGACGTCGGCGAAACCGGCCTGCCGGCCGCGCTCCCACGCTGCGCGAAGGTCGGGGTTTTCCGCCAGGAAGCCGGGCTCGGGGTCGAAATCGCCGTCGCCTTCGGTGCTGTGCAGGCTCACGCTGTCGCCGGCTTCCAGCAGGCCGCGGGCGAACTCGCGGTTGACCAGCGCCAGGCTGTAATGGCGGTCGAACGGTCCCTCGATGCGCCAGTCGATGGCGCGCCGGCTCACGAAGTCCGGCCCCGCCTGCGGCTGCGCCGGCACCTCCACCCCCAGCGCCTCCAGAAACTCCGCCAGGCCGGCGGCCAGCCGGTCATAGTCGTAGGTGCGCAGGTTGTCGCGCTGGCCCTGCACCATGCGCCGGCGCAGCCCGGGCTCGCGCGCGAGCAGGGCGATCAGCGCGGCCAGCCGGGCCGGGTCCTTGTCTTCGCACACCAGCCCGCCGCAGCCCAGGGTGGCCGCCACGTTGCTGCTGTTCCAGGCCACGACCGGCAGATCGAACAGCATCGCCTCGATCAGCGGCATGCCGAAGCCTTCGTGCTCGCTCAGGCAGACGAACACGTCGGCCGTGCGATACAGCGCGAACAGCGTCGCCTCGTCCACCTTGCCCAGCAGGTGGACATACCCTTCCAGGCCGCAGCGCGCGATTTCGGCATGCAGCTCGGCCTCGTACTCGGCGCTCGACACGCCGCCGGCCAGTAGCAGTTCGACCGGGCGATCCATGCGCGGCAGCAGCGCCGCCATCAGCGCCAGCAGGTCGTGCTGGCATTTGTTGGGTGCGATGCGGCCCACGAACAGCAGCGTGAAGCGGTCCTCGTGCGCCGTCACCGTTGTCCTGTCCCAGGGCGCATCCAGGCACTGGCGCACATCCACCAGCAGGGGCAGGGTACGCACCGGGGCGTAGCCCAGGGCAGTCAGCTCCTCGCTGTTGTAGGGCGACATGCCGATGCAGGCGCTGAACACGCGCTGCGCCTGCCATTCCGCCAGCATCGCCCGGCCGCGCACCGACAGGGCGTGCACCGGGTGCGCCGCCGGAAAGAAATGCGCCGGGGTGATGTTGTGATAGACGAGGATCTTGCGCATCGGCAGGCGCGCCACCCATTCACCGTGTTCATGTCCCAGGGTGTGGTGCACCAGCAGCACGTCGTCGGCGTGCGCATCGTCGGCCAGCGCTTCGGCCGGCCTGACTTCGTCCGCCAGCGCCGGCGGAATCGTGAACGCGTACAGCTCGGAGGCAAAGCCCAGCTCGCGCAGCATCCGCCGGGTGAAGAACATTCCGTTCGAGGCGCCGTCGCCCGGCAGCACCGCGGGGCTGAACTGATGCACCGCGGCGGGTTTGTGCCGGCTCATGACGCGGCCCCGGTTACGGTGCGGGAGAGCCGTTCGGCGCCGGTTCCCACACCCAGATCACCCAGGCACGCATGCAGGTCGGCAACCAGGCGTGCGCGCTCGAAGCGCTCCACCCGCTCCTGCTGCCCGGCGATCAGGGCTGCGCGCAGCGCGGGATCAGCCGCCACACACGCGATCGTCGCGGCGACCTGTTCCGGCGCGCACTCCTGCATCACCAGGCCGCCGCAGCCCATGGTGTCGGCCACGCTGGCAAAGTCCGCCGCGATCACCGGCAGATCGAACAGCATTGCCTCGATCAGCGGCATGCCGAAACCTTCATGCTCGCTCAGGCAGACGAAGATATCCGCTGCCCGGTACAGTCCGTACAGGGTCGCCTCGTCCACCTTGCCCATCAGGTGCACGTAGCCTTCCAGCGCCAGGCGCCGGATCGCGTCGCGCAGCTGGGCCTCGTATTCCGCGCTCGCGCTGCCGCCCACCAGCAGCAGCTCGGCCGGCTGCGCCAGGCGCGGCAGCAGCGCAGCCATCACTTCCAGCAGCCGGTGCTGGCATTTGTGGGGAGACAGGCGGCCGACGAACAGCAAGGTGAAGCGATCCGCATGGTTCTGCACCACGCCGGCGTCCCACGGGCGCGCCCGGCAGGCATCCACGTCGACCAGCAGCGGAATCGTGCGCACCGCAGTAAAACCCAGCCCGCGCAGTTCGCCGCTGTTGTAGTCCGAGTCGCCGATGCAGGCGACGAAGCGTCCGGCGGCCTGCCAGCGCCGGAGCATGTCCCGGCCCCGTAACGAAAGCGCATGCACCGGATGTTCGGCGGGAAAGAAGCTGGCCGGTGTTATGTTGTGATAAACCAAGACCTTGCGGGCCTTGCGCTGATCGATCCAGTCTCCGAAGTCGTGGCCCAGCGCATGGTGCACCAGCAGCACCTGGTCGGCATCGTCCGCGCACCCGGTAGGAAAGTGCACCTCGCCCTTCAGCGCTTCGGGAATGGTGAAGGCGAAGATCTCCGAGTCGAAACCCATTTCGCGCAGCAACGCGCGGGTGAAGAAAATCCCGTTCGACACCCCGTCGCCGGCGTCGATGCCTGGCGTGAACTGGTGCACCGCCGGCCTGCGCGGCGCGTTCATCCGGCCGCCTTCCGCGCGATCACCGCATAATCCTGCGGGCCATACAGCAGCGTGTTGAAGCGGTCTCCCACCGCGTCGCCGGGGGGAAAGCGCAGATCTTCATCGGCCGGATGCAGGCGCTCGACCTGCACGTCGGCAAAACCGCGCGAACGGACGGTAAACGCCAGCAGATCCGCCGGAATCGGGCGCAGATGGCTGGGGTCCAGCCAGAAACTGTGCGTGGCCACCAGCAGATTGGCCGGATCGGGCGTCTCCAGGATCAGCACGCCGCCCGGGCGCAGCACGCGCAGCGCTTCGTCGAGCACGTCGACCAGGGTCTCGAAAGGCAGGTGCTCCACCACGTGCAGGGCGCCGATCCCGCCGAGCGAGGCGGCCTCGCGCCGCCGCAGCCAGTCCAGCAGGTCCGCTTCGGCCACGCTCAGGTCCTGTGCGCGGCAGCGTTCGATCGCCGCGCTGTTGCTATCCACGCCGAACGCGACCAGGCCCGCTTCGCTCAGCACCGCCAGCCATTCGCCGCGGCCGCAGCCCAGATCCGCAAACGGCGCCTCCGTCGTGCCGGCGCGAGCCGCCTGGACCGGCGGCAGGTAATGCGCCACCCGCGCGCGGATGGTTTCCGGCGCGCCGCGCCAGGCATCTTCGAAATCCTGGTAGAAACGGGCCATCGTCGCCGACAGCGGCGCGGCCGGACGTGTCTCCCCGTCCGCGCCGGAAGCCGGACGGGGCGTGCCGGGCGCCGCTTTCAGCCGCGCCGTCTCCTGCATCAGTGCCGCCAGAGTTTCGTGCATCAGCACCTGCCGGGCCTCGAGGCGCGCGCGCTCGGAAGCCGCCTGCGCCAGGCCCTCGGCGAGGGCGTCCTGCAACTGCGCCGCGCGTGCGTCCTGGCGTTCCGCTTCGGTGCGGAGCTGGTCATGCAGCTGTGCCTGGGTCTGGGCCTGGCGCTGCAGGGCCGCGCCCGCTTCGTCCAGCCGGGCCTGATGGGCGCCGACCCAGTCGGCGAGCCGGGGCAGGGTGGCGAGCCAGCGCATCCAGCGCAGGCTGTAGAACAGCAGCGGCCGCCGGCTCAGCGCGGGCAGGGCGGCGAGCCCCTTGCGCCAGCACCCGTGCGCAAACCGGTGCAGGCGCGGCCAGCGCTGCAGGCGCTCGCCCAGGCGCTGCACCCAGGCGGGCGATGCGCCCGGCGGCGCGGTCTCCACCCGCAGGGTGTGCAGGGGCGCCGGAGGTACGCGCGTGCCCGGCGGTCGCCGCAACTCCTGCTCCACCGCCGCCGTCAGCGCGGCATAGTCGACATGCGGGTTTTGCTCGAGAAACATCGGGTGTTTGCCAGATCAGAGTGGGGCGCGCAGCCCGGGAGCGCCGAAAGGGCGCAAGTGTATTGAGCAGCCCCCCCAGCGTCAAACGCTTGCCTGCCGGTGCGTGCTACGGCGGCGGCGGCGGGGGGGGGCGCCACTGTGTGATGCGGAAAGTGTGGCTATTTTGCGAACGGAATGGGATAAAACCCGTTGTCTGGTTGTTGCAAAACCGCGGCATTGTGTATGATCCTGCCCGTGTCTGCCGGTTGACACGTGGCCGGAACAGCAACAAACCCATTACTGGGGGCCATGCCCCGATGGGGGGATGGCAACAGACCGCGGAGCCGACGGGTTCCTTTTTTCTGTGGTACGGTCTGACTGTCGATTCGACTTTTACTGGAGAACTACTCAATGGCAACCGTTTCTGAACAGATTCAACAGATCTACATCGGCCTGCTGGGCCGCGCTGCCGATCAGGCCGGTCTGGATTACTGGACCAATGAAATCGAAACCGGTGTCCTCACCATCGAGCAGCTGCGCGCCAACATCGTCAATGAGCAGCCCGAATACATCGCGGGCCAGGGCAGCATGACGCGCGCCCAGGCAGTTGCCGACCTGTACGAAAACCTGTTCAACCGCCTGCCGGACGCCCAAGGCCTGGAATACTGGGTCAATGGCGAAGGTTCCAGCGTGAATGTCGACCAGCTCGTGCTCGCGCTGATCGATGGCGCTTCGGCTGCCGATCAACTGGTGCTCGACAACAAGACCGAAGTCGCCGAGTACTATACTGCGGCTGCCGGTGACGATTACACCAAGGAAGCAGCGACTGGTGCAGTCGATGATGTCAATGCTACCCGTGACTCGGTCGAAGATGCGATCGACGCGATTGATGCAGGCACTATTGCGACTGGTGAAACCTTCAAGCTCACTACTGGTATTGACCAAGGCGCTGCTTTCGTTGGTACCTCTGGCAACGATACCTTCAACGCTCTCGACGGCGCAGCAGCTGCCGCGACCTTCACTGCTCTGGACAGCATTGACGGCGGTGCTGGTACTGATACCCTGAATATCATCCAAACAACAGCAGTCGCCGCCGTGCCGAGCGCTGTTGTCAAGAACATCGAAACCGCTAATGTAACCAGCGGCGCTGACGTAAATATCGATACAACCGCTTGGACTGGCCTGACCCAGCTGAACGTGACATCGGCTGCTACCGCTGCTGAAACTATCACTGCAGCCACGACCACCGGCGTCTCTATTACTAACTCGACCGCTTTCGACGTGAACGTTGTTGGCGGCGGCCTCGTTGGCTCTGTAACCACTGGCGCAACTGGCACCATCACCATCGGTAAGGCTGGCGGCGGCGCTGGTGTTGCTGCTGATGCCAATGCCTTCACTTCCGTTTCGATCAAGGGCGGCAATGCAGCTTTCGTGACCGACAACTCGGGCACCACCGGTGCTATTGGTACCAAACTGACTGCCGTGACCGTTGACGGCACTGCTGGTACCGTGGCCCTTGCCGGTGACGCCATTGCCGACGTGACCGTTAAGAATGGTGTGGCTGCAACCGCTGTCACCGTGACCAATGCTGCCACTGCCGATCAGACGCTGAATCTGACCCTGGACAACAACGCCGCTGGCGTGAATGTTGTTGACGCGACGGCCAAAACCGTGACCGTCACTGCTACTGGCACCAAAGCCTCCACGATCGATCTGACGATTGCTGGTGCTACTGCGCTGACTACTGCTGGTGCTGCTGACCTGACTCTGGCGACTGTTGCCGAAGATTACGCCGCCCTGAAGACGCTGACCATCAACAACACCGGTGCATTCAACGCCGATCTGTCGGCTGCTAACAGCGCATCTGCGGCCGCTCTGACCTCCATCGTTGCTACCGCATCGACTGGTGCAAACACTCTGGCTATCGATGCAACGAAGACCACTTATGCTGGTGGCTCTGGTGTCGATACGGTGGCTGTCGTCGCAGCAGCGACCAAGACCGTCGACGGCGGCGCTGGTACCGCTGACGTGATCAATCTCGCTGGTGTAGGCGGTACGTTGCTGACCGCTGCTACTGCTGCCAAGATCACCAACTTCGAAGTGCTGTCCACCACTGGCGGTTCGGGTAACTTCGACGTGGCGTTGCTGACCGGCATTACTGGTCTGACGCAAGGTGTGCTGGGTGGCGCTGTTGTGTACAACAACGTTGCAGCTGGCACTGGTCTGAAAGTTACTGCCTCCGCTGGTAACACCACTGCGTACAACCTGGCCAACGTGCTGGGTACCACTGACGTTTTCAACCTGACCGTGAGTTCCGCTGCTGCTGTGGACACCGGTGCTATCACCGCCAATGGCGTTGAAACCATCAACGTCGCCTCGACCGACACGGACACCACTCAGCATCAAAACACTGTTAGCCTGGCTAGCAATGCGCTGAAGTCGGTGGTTTTCACTGGTAACGCAGGTGTTGCGCTGACTGCTGCTGACACGACCATCACTTCGGTTGATGCTTCCGCTCTGAGCCTGACTGGTACCGTGGCCGCTAACGGTGGTTTCACCTGGACTTCGGGTGCCGTGACAGACAACCTGGTCGTCAAGGGTTCTGCTACTGGCGGTGACAATATTGACGTGTCTTTGGCTGCGACCGCCACCAAGACTGTCACGGTTACCACTTATGCTGGCACCAACACCATTGACGGTAGCGATACTCTGGTTAACAACATCACTGGCGGTACTGGTGCAGATACTATCATCGGTGGTGCAGCGGCTGACGTGATTGTTGGTGGCGGCGGTGCTGACGTTATCACCGGTGGCGCTGGTGCAGACAAGATCACGATCTCTGGCAACACCGCTACGGTCACGATCGCTGCAATTGGTGATTCCGGTGCCAACACCTCGGATTCGATCCAAGTTGCTGAGCTGACCTCCACGTTTGATGTTGTCATTGGCGCCACCGCTGGCACCAAGATTGACTTGGCTGCTATCGATAACACCTTCGCGACCGCTGATCTCGTGCTGAACGGCACCAACCTGGCAGGTCAAGACGACAAGATCGTGTTCGTCAATGGTACCTACAACGCCGACGCTGGCACCTTCACGTATGCTGCCAACGGTCCTGACACGGTTGTGACCTATGACACCACTGTCGCCGCCGGTACTGCATACGAGTCCATCATTCTGGTGGGTGTCGATGCAGGTGCTACCACTTCGGCTGCTGCTGGCATTATCACTCTCGCCTAATCTCCCCCGGAGACAAGCACCCGCTCTCGGGTAGGTGCTTGAGGTGATTGAAACCCTGTCCTTCGAAAGAGGGGCAGGGTTTTTTAACGTCTGCTATCCGCGTTATGCCCACCTGAGCCGCGAGCGACTGCGGGAGGCGGTGGTTGTGGTGAGGGTGGGGTGAGGATCAAAGACGCACTTTGCGATAAGCTGGCGGAAGAAAATAACAGAGACGCATAAATGGCAAAGACGTGCATCATCTGCAATGGACCCACAGGCTCAGGTGAGCACGTGTTTCCAGCTGCATTCAAAACAAAAGGACACCCACTTTGTTTGACGCTGACATGAGTCTCGCCTAGTCTTACGTCATGACCCGCCCGCGCGCCGCCCTCGTCTCCGTCGCCGACACCCCGTGGTACCACGTCGTCTCGCGCTGCGTGCGCCGGGCCTTCCTGTGCGGCTCGGACGCCCACAGCGGCCAGTGCTTCGAGCACCGCCGCGGCTGGATCGTCGAGCGCGTGAAGCAGCTGGCCGGCGTCTTTGCCATCGATATCGCTGCCTACGCGGTGATGAGCAATCACTACCACCTGGTGCTGCGCATCGACGCCGAGCGCGCCCGCGCCTGGAGTCGGGACGAAGTGCTGCGCCGCTGGACCCAGCTCTTCGACGGCCCGCTGGCCGTGCAGCGCGTGCTGGCAGGCAAGGGCGACCAACTGGACGCCGCCACCCAGCTCGCCATCGACGCCTGGGCGGAGACCTACCGCGCCCGCCTGTGCGACCTGTCCTGGTTCATGCGCGTGCTGAACGAAACCATTGCCCGCAAGGCCAATGCCGAAGACGACGTCACCGGCCGCTTCTGGGAAGGCCGCTTCAAGAGCCAGGCGCTGCTCGATCAGCAAGCCGTGCTGACGGCCATGGCCTATGTGGATCTGAATCCGATCCGCGCGAATATGGCCGAAACCCCGGAGGATTCCGAGCACACCTCGGTGGCCGAGCGCATCGCCGCGCTCAGGCCCGACCCCTGCGCCGAACTCCGACCGGCCAGCCCCGCAGCGCTGTCCACACCGACCGTCCCGCCGGCCACCGCCCCCATCGCCGACCTCGCCCTCAAGTGCGAGGCCCATCTGGCCCCACTGCCGCTGCAGCCGCTGATGCCGTTTGACCCCTCCGTCCGTCTCGGGGCCGCGATTCCCTTCGCCTTCGACGATTACCTGGAACTGGTCGAATCCACCGGCCGCTGCATCCGCCCGGACAAACGCGGCGCCATATCCGACCACACACCGGCGCTGCTTGATCGCCTGAACATCGACCCCGAACGCTTCATCGACTGCGCAACGAAGCTGATGCAGCAGTTCGGCAGCGCCGTCGGTGCGCCTGTGCATCTCACCGCCCTGTGTGCGGCGCGACAGGTGAAGTATCTGCGCGGGATGGCGGCGGCGAAGGGGGTGTTCGAGCGCAGGGCGGCGTGAGACTGGGCCGACTTGGTCGGTACTGCGTTGACTCGGGTTGTCTTCCTGGCTTCAACACACTGAAGGAGTTCGACGGTGCCGGCGGTGTTCAGGTATCAAGGCGTTCGTTTCTTCTTTTACTCGAACGAGGGCAGTCCGCGCGAGACTGTGCATATTCACGCTCAGCGTGGTGAGTGCCTGGCGAAGGTCTGGCTGTACCCTGAACCCGTTATTGCGGAAAGTTTTGGCTTTTCACCTTTGGAGATGCGGACCATAATCGAACAGGTACGTCGCCATACAGACGACATCGAGAGGGCATGGAATGAGCACTTTGGCCAAGGGTCTGCGTTTTGATGATTCGATGATGTGGGTCGAGCTGATGGATGGTCGTCAGCTGGGCGTGCCGCTGGCCTACTTCCCACGTTTGCTCGATGCGGCCCCGCAACAGCGCGGTGATTACGTCATCAGTGGTGGGGGGGCGGGTATCCATTGGGATGCGCTTGATGAAGACATTTCTGTCGAGGGCTTGCTTGCTGGGCGTGGCGATTTGACTGCACGACATCGGATGGCGGCTTGACGCGAAGAGGTTATAAGAGACCACGATTTCACTAAAATCGGAGCCTGTTCCCGTTACCTGAGGCGCAAGCTCTTCGAACCCTGTCCTTCTCACGGGGGGCAGGGTTTTTTCATGAGCGCGTTCAGGTAGAGTGCGCTGCTGAAAAAGCCACCCAGTGCGTAATCCTTGGATCGTCTAATTTCCCCTGCTGGCTCACCCTTCGCGTCCGCCCCCTGGCGTCTGCAGCCCCTGCTGCCTAACGAACCCTGCCTGCACCTGCCCGCAGCCGAGCGCGCACTGTCTGAGCGCCACCTGCTGCTGGTGCTGCCTGAGCTGGAAGCCTTCTTCCTCGCCGTGCGGCTGCAGCTCGACCCCGAACTTGAACGTCTGCAGCCGGTGAAGCTGGGCAAGCCCTATCCGCTGGGCCAGTGCCTGGAAATTGCGCTGGCGGTCGAAAAGCGTCTGCGCACCGTCGAGGCCACACACCTCCCGGCCGAAGCCACCGCAGGCTTGCGGGCTTTCAAGGCCTTTCTGCGCGCAGGAGGTTCGTTCCGCCAAGTGTGGGGTGACCTGCGCGGACAGTATTTCCAGAACGCCTTTCAGTTGGGCTGCCTCTATGTCGATGTGTCCAACGACACGGTCGTGCCGACCAAGCCCAAGGTGGAAATCCTGCCGTTCGAGGCCGCGAACTTCGTTCCCATCCGCAGCTTTGCCCAGTTCCGCCAGATTGCCACGTCCTACTGGCAGGACCAGGTCTTCCCCAACCATGTGCTGCCCGAACTCGCCCCGCACTGCCCGCTGATCCATGTCAGCCAGACCGGCCGCATCAAACTGCACGATGCCACGCAATACATGCTGGCGATGACCCATGCCGACGCCTTCCGCCCGAGCGAGGCCGTGTTGTGCGAAGCGCCTATGCCCGTCGCCCTGTTTGAGAGAATCCGCAGCGGGTTGGCTGAGCACGGTCATCGGCTACCTCTCGACCCTGAGCAGGGGAGGCGGCTCGCCCTGCTGCGCTGCCGCCAGTTCCGTGCCAAGCGCCTGCATCGCCAGCCCAAGACTGTCTCCCAGGTCATTCCGGCCGTCCAACACATCAACCGCCAGCTGGCCCAGGCCAGCCTTGCCCAATATCAACACAAAAAAACCATGCCCACGCTCAAGATCGACAACGTCGAGTACGACCTCGACAGCCTCTCTGAAGAAGCAAAAGTGCAGCTGCAGAGTATCCAGTTCGTCGACCAGGAGCTCGCCAAATTGCAAATGCAGGTGGCGGCCATGCAGACGGCGCGCAACGCCTACATGAACGCGCTGAAGGCAGCGCTGCCCACCGCACCAAAATAAGGTGGATGGATGAGCTCGACCGCAGCCGCGCTGGAAGCCGCGTGTCGCCATGCCAACGCCGGGCGGTTCGACGCGTTTCGCGCCGGTTGCTGGCAGATCGTGGAGGAGGCGGGGCGTGCGCCGCACACGCAGCTTGAAGTGGCTGCGCTGCTGTCGTCATTCGGGTTTCTGTCCGATGCACGCGTGCTGCTCGAAGCCTGCCGGTCGATGACGCCGGACGACCCGGCCCCGCTTGCCAATCTAGCCAACCTTGCCCGGGACGCAGGCCAGCACAGCGAAGCCAGGCAGCTCTACGCGGCACTGCTGACCCACTTGCCCAACCATCCAACGGTCCGCCGCAACGTCCTGACCGGTCTCGAATACGATCCTGAGGTGTCCGATGCCGACCGACTCGCGCAGGCCCGCGCCTGGGGCGAGTGGGCGACGGCCCGTGCTGGCGGACCACGCCCGCGTCCCGCAATCGTCCCACTCAGGGATCGCCCGCTGGGGGACAATAGGGAACAGACCACGGTTTTGTGTTGCCCTGCCTTCCTATGAATCCATGCCGGGAGAAAAGAGATGCAAGAAACAAAAGGACACCCACTTGGTTTCATAACGCCCGATTGTGCCCCTCCACACCACCGGGGTGCGCGGTGGCGAGACGGAAGAAAAGGACTCCTTGTTGTGGATGGTGGGCGTAAGGTTGGGGGCATCGGCGGGTCCAGTGCCAACACATCGGTTTGTTTGCCCACTGTGTTTTTTTGGTTTGGACGGGCCCTGGCGGCCCTAACGGTCCTGCACAGATTCCAAGAAAACCGAAGGCCCCAACGGCGTGAACCGTTGGGGCCTTCTTCGGGTAGAGGGTGAGGGAACTACTTTCCGGCCAGCAACCGGTCGACCGCTGCCCGGTAGACTGCCATGTCCTCACGTTTGGCTACGGCCAGGACGAGGACAACCAGCGCGTCATCCTCGACTCGGTAAACCAGGCGGTAGCCCTACTTGAGCAGCTTGATCTTGTAGCAGTCTCGTAGTTCTCCATGGAGTTCAGTGCCCGGCAGTCGGGGCTGTGCCAGGCGTTTCTTCAGGAGTTTTTTCAGCACCTCCTTGATGCTGCCGTCCAGCGCATTCCACTCGACCAGGGCCTCCGGCAGGAACTTCAAACGGTGATGGGATGGGGAGGAGTCAGAGGCTGTCAATGTCCACCTCGATAGCTGCGTCCTTGCTGGCCAGTCGTTGACGTGCCAGATTCACCAGATCACGGTCGGTTAACTCCTCCACCAGCGCCTCGAAGAGCTTGGGCGTCACCATGTAGAACGCCGGGCGGTTGTGGTTGAGCACTGCAACCGGCTTCTCACCTGCCGTTCGCAGCACCTGGGCAGGGTTCTTCTTGAACTCTGACATGCTGATCGAGTAGTCGGCGTAGATCGCATCCATAGGAACCCCCTGTTGAATTGGATACAAATATAGAGCCATTTATGGCGCTCTGCAAGCTCACAAAAATGAAAAGGACACCCACTTTGTTTTCATAACGCCAGATTCTGAACAGCAGCATGCCTTGCGCCTTGGCCCTCGTCTTCCAAAGGAATGTCCGGAGGCGCTTTTTTCTATTTCTGAACTACGCTGCTAGCGTACAATCCAACACATGGTCTTTGTAGAACTTCCCATCTTCGTTCGTTGCGCCAGTGAGCTTTTTTCGGACGACGACTTGCGCGAGCTACAGGTGACCTTGCTGGAGAATCCTGCTGCCGGTGATCTGATTCCTGGTGGTCGTGGTCTTCGCAAGTTGCGTGCGCCGTTACCTGGGAGAGGAAAACGAGGGGGCGCAAGAGTGATCTACTACTATTGGGTTGGGCACGATCAGTGCTACTTGGTCTACGCCTACGCCAAGAATGCTGCGGCAGACCTGACCAAGGATCAGCTAAGGCGACTGGCCGAGGTGATGGATGTGGAGGTGAGTCATGGATGACAAGCAATTTGACGAGCTGTTGGAGAGCGTTCGCGACATAGGGCGTCACATGCGTGGCGAGGCCGTTGCGGGAGCGAAGGTGCGGGAGTTCCCGGAGCCTGACGTCAAGGCCATCCGGGAGCGCACAGGACTGAGCCAGACCCGTTTCGCCTACCTGATCGGGGTTAAACCAAAGACACTGCAGAATTGGGAGCAGCACCGGGTTCGCCCAGCAGGCCCGGCTCGTGCGCTACTGAAGATCGTCGAGGCCAACCCGAATGCCTTGTCGGTGCTTCACGTCTGACCCAGCGGGGGCGATGAACAAAAGAGGGGATAATAGGGGACGGACCACGGTTTTGTGTTGCCCTGCCTTCCTATGAATCCATGCCGGGAGAAAAGAGATGGGCTTGACCTATGCAAACCTGAAGCTGACTAATCTTTTCGGCCATCAGCAGGTGCAGATCAATGCACTCGTTGATACCGGTGCGACCTTCATGTGCGTCACAGAAGAGATTGCCTTGCAGTTGGGATTCGACATCACGGAAGTTAGTCAGCAGGTGGTCACCTTGGCTGATGGCCATCAGCGGAAGGTGCCTAAAATTGCTCCGATCGAGATTGCCTTCGAGAATCGGACTTATGTGACAGAAGCGGTCGTTCTGGGCAATGAGCCGTTGCTGGGGGTGATTCCCCTGGAGGCGATGGATCTTGTTGTTGATTCCCGCCGACAGGCCTTGATTGTCAATCCGCAACACCCCAACTACCCGGTAGCCTTGGTGAAATAAAATCTCATGCCCCGACGCCCGCGCCTGAGTCTGCCCGATGTGCCCCTGCATCTGATCCAGCGTGGCAACAATCGCCAGATCTGTTTTGCTGCGGATGAGGATTACCGTTTTTATCTCGATTGGCTGAAGCAATATGCAGACAAGACGGGTTGCCGCATCCATGCCTATGTGTTGATGACCAACCATGTGCATTTGCTGGTGAGTTCCAGTCTCGCGGGGGCGCCGGGTGAGTTGATGAAGCGGAACGTGTCAATGACTTTGCGTCACCGTGCTTCATGAATTTACTGGGGAAGCCAGGGTGTTCGGGTCGTCGTTTGTCTCCGTTGCGGGTGGGTTGATCCAGACGGCGCTGGGCAGCCGCCGCTTTGCCGATGAGATCGCGGCGGCTCTGGGCAGGCGTGCTATACCGGGAAAATCGGGAAGACCGCGCAAAGTCGCTGAGCCTGTGTCGGGTGATTTATTTTGATCGCGGGCCTGGCGCCCTGGAAGCGATCACTGCCCCCCGTTGTGCCAACCGTCGAGCAGGTAGCCGCTGGCGAAAGAAACAAAAGGACACCCACTTGGTTTCATAACCCCCGATTATATTCAATAGGCTGAGGCTATCTTAAAGTGGCCGATTACCTCGAGTTTGGGGCGCGCAATGAGCAATGAGCAGCGATGTCCCGTACAGGCGGGGCGCCAGATAGGGCAAGTCGGTTATGGGTTTGACTCCGGGAGGGGCCGCAACTACAACTGTGGCGTCTTACCACAGGAGAGGCGGGCATGAGCGTTTCGATTCGAATTGACGATGCCTTGTACGAATCCGCGAGGGTTCGCGCCAAGGCAGAGATGCGCTCGATCCCTCAGCAAGTGGCCTACTGGGCCAAAGTGGGGCGTGCTGCGCTCGACAACCCCGACCTGCCGATCGAATTTGTGCGCGACACGCTGCAGGCGATGGAAGAAGAGTCCGAGCCTTTTGAGTTGCCCGAAGCATGACTGTTGCGTTGCATCAACGCCCGGCGTTCAAGCGGGTCTACAAGAAACTGCACGCCAACCAGCGTAATGCGGTCCATGAGGCCATCCGTGCACTGATCACGAACCCCATGCTCGGCGAGGAAAAAAAGGCGACCTCGCCGGCGTTTGGGGCTACAAATTCGACTGCATCAATCAGCAATATCTGCTCGCCTACTTGTGGGGTGAAACGACGCGTACCTGGCTTGCCCTCGGTCCCCACGAGAATATCTACCGCGACTTGAAGCGCTAAGCCATCGATCATGATGACTTACGCATAAAAGCACGTCGTGTCCTGAAGGTCCGCCGCCAAGTGTTAACGGCGGCACCTGCCTTGCAAGCACGCACACAATGCCTTAGACTTGTACAGTAAGTAGAACAGGTAAAAGGGGCTATCGTCATGCGTGTGGTGAATTTCTCTGAGGCACGAAATAGCCTCAAAAACGTGATCGACCAGGTCATCGACGATGCCGACTACACGGTCATTGCGCGCCGGGATGCCCCCGATGCCGTGGTGATGTCGCTGGACACCTTCAATGGCCTGATGGAGACCGTCCATTTGCTGAAGTCGCCCGCCAATGCGGCACATCTGGTCCGCTCCATCGAGCAGTACCGCCAGGGACAGGTGAAGCAGCAGGACCTGGTCGATGCCGATTGAAGACAAGCTGCTCAAACTCACCTGGACCCTGGCCGCCTGTGAGGATTACGAATACTGGCAAGGCCGGGACCGCAAGACCCTCAAGCGCATCAATGCCCTGATCAAGGACTGCCTGCGCCACCCCTTCGAGGGCATCGGCAAACCCGAGCCCTTGAAAGAGAACCTCTCGGGCTTTTGGTCGCGCCGTATCGACGACACCCACCGGCTGGTCTACTGCCTGGATGCGCAGGCCTTGGTGGTGATTGCCTGTCGTTACCACTACCAATAACCCCGCACACCTCGCAGCCTCATTGTCGTGCAACGGGATGCCGCCCTCGAGTTTCAGGAAGCGCTTGAGCCAGGTCACCTTGTGCTCGGCCCAGAACGCCATGTCTTCGAAGCTGTTCATGTCGTACAGCACCGCGCAGACGGCGTCGCCAAAACCTCCTGCAGGTCATGGCGACGCGCGTAGCCCGCTCGGCGCGGGTCTTCGATCTGGGCAAGGCAACTCATCAGTAAGCGTCCGCCCACCGCCGTCTTCCCTTCGGCGTAGCCGTCGCTGAGGATCGCCCCTCGGAGGGGGAACCTCACCCGGCCAAACAGCAGCCCGAGGTCATCCTCACGGCGGTGGTCGCCGACAATCCTGGCATCCACGGCGGCGGTATCGAAACCGCGTTCGGCAATGGCCGGGGTGCGCGACTTGAGTCCCACTTCGATGGCGACGATCTCGGCCCGGATATCCTTCAAGGGATCGACCCAGTCCCAGCGTGGGGGCAGCCAGCTGCAGTCCGGGCAACGAAGAAGGCGGCGGGCAGAAATCGATGCAGAAATTCATATAGGAGATGCTGTACAATCGCGCTCCTCATGCACGGACTCCTCCGCCTCCGGCTCAACACTGCTCCCGAACAGACGGCCCGCCTGCTGGCCTTGCAGGCGGCGTTCGCCCGTTTGTGCAACGCCCTCTCGCCGATTGTCCGCGACACGCGCTGCTGGAACCGGGTTGCGCTGCACCACATGACCTACAAGCGGCTGCGCGAGCAGTTTCCCGACATCGGTTCGCAGATGGTGTGCAACGCCATCTATTCCGTGTGCCGTGCGAGCCGGCTGGTGTATCAGCATCCGAAAAGCCCGTTCAACGTTGCGCGCCTGGGCGAGCGTCCGTTGCCGCTGCTGCGTTTTGCGGACAACTGCCCGGTGTATTTCGATCGGCATACCCTGAGCCTGAAGGCCGGGCAGCTGTCGATGTACACGCTGGACGGGCGCATTCGCTTCCAGTTGTCCCTGCGCTCCGAGGACGAAGCTGCGTTCCATACGCAGAAATTGCGCGAAATCGTGCTGTCGCAGCGGGGCGATGGCGGGTTCGAGCTGCTCTTCTCGTTTGCTGCTGTCGACGAGGAGGAGAAGGCCGCCGCGCCGCCGCCCGATGATGACATTCCCGAATACCTGATGATCGAAGACCCTGCATGAATCCGAACAAAAAACCGTCCGAACTGAGCGAGGCCCTGCTCGCCTTCAGGCCGCATTACCGCCGCGCCTTCGGGTTCGCCCTGGTCTGCGCCTTGCTGGTGCTGGTGCCGACTGCCTACATGTTCGAGGTCTACGGCCGGGTGGTCGATAGCCGCAGCCACATGACGCTCGCCATGCTGACGCTGATGGTGGTGCTCGCCTACCTGGTGATGGAAGTGCTCGACTGGGCCCGCGCCGAGACGATGCGCGAGGCCGGGCAGGGGCTGGACCGGCGCCTGGCGCCGCGCGTCTTCCAGGCCATCTACGAATCCAACCTGCGTCGCCTGGGGGCGCCCAGCGTGCAGCCGATGAACGATTTCCGGACGATCCGCGATTTCCTGCACAACCCGGTACTGGGAGCAGTGATGGAAGCGCCGGTGTCGCTGGTGTTCATGATGATCCTGTTCCTGGCTAGTCCGGCGCTGGGCTGGGCCGCGGTGGCTGGTGCGGTGCTCCAGGTCGGGCTGGCCTGGTTCAACGAGCGCAGCACCAACCCGCCTCTGGCGGAGGCCAGCCGGGCCGCCATCGGCGCCCAGCAATATGCCGATGGTTCACTGCGCAACGCCGAAGTCATCGAGTCGATGGGCATGCTGCATGACATCCACCGGCGCTGGATGGCCAGGCAGCAGGAGTTCCTCGGCCTGCAGGCGCTGGCTTCGGACAAGGCCGGCGCGTTCCAGGCTGCGAGCAAGTTCGTGCAGGTTTCGTTGAGTTCGCTGCTGCTGGGGCTGGGGGGATGGCTGATCCTCGAGGATGCGCTTCCCGGCGGGCCGGGAATGATGATCGTCGGCTCGGTGCTGGGGGGGCGCATGCTGGCGCCGTTGGTGCAGCTGGTCGGCCAGTGGCGCACGGTGGTGAATGTGCGCGTCGCCTGGGGGCGGCTCGAGCAGCTGCTTGCCCAGGTGCCGCAGCGCCCGCCGGCGATGTCGCTGCCCGCACCCCGCGGGCTGTTGAGCGTGGAAAACGTGATTGCCGGTGCGCCCGGCTCGAATGCGCCGATCCTGCGCGGAGTAGCGTTCGCGCTGCAGCCGGGGGAGGTGCTGGCTGTGGTCGGCCCTTCGGCTTCGGGCAAGACGACGCTCGCGCGCCTGCTCGTGGGGCTGTGGCCGACGATGAGCGGCAAGGTCCGCCTCGACGGTGCGGACGTGTTTGCCTGGGACAAGCTCGAGCTGGGGCCCTGTCTGGGCTATCTGCCGCAGGGGGTTGAACTGCTGGAGGGCTCGCTCGCGGAAAACATCGCACGTTTCGGTGAGGTGGACATGGCGCGGGTCGAGGCGGCCGCTCAGGCGGTCGGTCTGCATGAGTTCATCCTTTCGCTGCCCGGCGGTTACGACAGCCCGGTGGGGCGCGAGGGGGCGATACTGTCCGGCGGCCAGCGCCAGCGCGTGGCTCTGGCACGTGCGATCTACGGCGATCCGGTATTCGTGGTCCTCGACGAGCCCAACTCCAGCCTGGACGAGGCTGGCGATGCCGCGCTTGCGCAGGCCATCCGCAGCCTGAAGGCGCGCGGCACCACGTTCGTCGTCATGACCCACCGCACCAGCGTGCTGGCCGTGGCCGACAAGATGCTGGTGCTGCGCGATGGCGCCCAGCAGGCTTTCGGCCCACGCGACCAGGTGCTGGCGGCACTCAACCAGGCCGCGGCCCAGGCCGCGCCGCCAGCCAGGGCGCAGGCGCCCGCACCCCAGGCAATCGGTGCGCGATGACGCGGACCGACCGACGAACCGCAGCGATCGGGATGAACATGGCAGTCAAGGGTTTTTTTGCGCGCAGCGAGCTTGCCGCCACGCTGTATGCGTTCAGGCGCGAATTTTTCGTGGTCGGCGTCTTCAGCATGGTGGCCAACGTACTGATGCTGACACCGACGCTGTACATGCTGCAGGTCTATGACCGGGTGCTGGTCAGCCGCAGCGAGCTGACGCTGCTGGTGGTGTCCCTGATCACCCTGTTCCTGTTCGCGGTGATGGCGTTTGCCGAGTGGTCGCGTTCCCGCCTGCTGGTGCGTGCCGGCGTGCGCCTGGATGCCGTGCTCAGCACCCGGGTGTTCAATGCCAGCTTCGAGGCCAATCTCAGCCAGTCGGGGGCGCCGGCGCAGCGGGCGTTCGCGGATTTGACCGAGATCCGCCAGTTCCTGACCGGCAACGGAATCTTCGCATTCTTCGATGCACCCTGGGCGCCGATCTACATCGGGGTGCTGTTCTTCCTTCATCCCTTTCTGGGCTGGGTGTCGATCGGCTTCGCCCTGATCCAGGCCAGCATGGCGTGGCTGGGCCATCGGCGCACGGTACAGCCGGCCGAGGAGGCGTCCCGGGCCAGTACCGACGTGAATATCTATCTGCAGAACAAGCTGCGCAACGCCGAGGTGGTGGAGTCAATGGGCATGCTCGCGGGGTTGCGCCAGCGCTGGGCGCAGCGCCACCAGCACTATATGGAAAGGCAGGGCGTCGCCCATGGCCTGACCCATCGCATCACCGTACTGAGCAAATGGATCCGTTACTGCCAGCAGTCCCTGGCCCTGGGGGCCGGTGCGCTGCTGGTGATCGATGGCGAACTGACGCCCGGTGCGATGATCGCCGCCAACGTGCTGATGACCCGCGCGCTGGCGCCGATCGACCAGATGGTTGGCACCTGGCGCGGCTTTCTCGGCGCGCGCAGCGCGTTTGGCCGCCTGGAGCAACTCCTGCAGGCCCATCCCGAGCGTGATCCGGCGCTGAGCCGGGTGCCGCCCACCGGCGCCGTGGTGCTGCGTGAGGTCGTTGCCCGCGCTGTCGGCCGGGTCGAGCCGATTCTCAAGGGGGTGAGCCTGCACGCCGAGCCCGGCACGGTGACGGTGGTGCTCGGCCCCTCCGGGTCGGGCAAATCGACGCTGGCACGGGTGCTGATGGGCATCTGGCCCGAAGTCGACGGCGAAGTGCTGCTCGACGGGCAGCCGCTGGCTGGCTGGAGCCGCAGGGAGCTCGGTCCTCACCTGGGCTATCTGCCGCAGGATGTGGAACTTTTCGACGGCACGATCGCCGAGAACATCGCCCGCTTTGCCGACATCGATTCGGAGAAGGTCATCGCCGCTGCGCGCAGTGCCGGCCTGCACGAGATGATCCTGCGTTTTCCCAAGGGCTACGACACGCCGATGGGCGAAGCCGGCGGTCTGCTCTCCGGCGGCCAGCGCCAGCGCGTCGGCCTGGCGCGGGCGCTGTACGGCACGCCGGCGCTGGTCGTGCTCGATGAGCCGAATGCCAACCTCGATGACGTCGGCGAGGCTGCGCTGACGAGTGCAGTGCGCGGGCTCAAGCGCGAGGGGCGCACGGTGTTCCTGATCACCCACCGCCCCGGGGCGATCGCGGTCGCTGATCAGCTGGTGGTGCTGCGCGATGGGCGCATCCTGATGCAGGGCGCGCGCGACGCCGTGCTCGCGCAGCTGCGCCCCCCGGCGGCGCAGCCCGCCGCCGTTTCGCCGTCGCCCCCGATTGCGCCGCCGGCGCCCTCGGCCGCCTGAGCGGCCTTCCGGATGGCCGGGCTCCGGCTCCGAACCTTCAACCCGATTTCCGCTGGACGACACCATGGCCGCACCTGACATGACTTCCGCTACTCTCGATGCCTCCCAGAACGGCACGCCGCCGGCCGATGCCGGCCGTGCCGCCCGTATCGGCCTGTGGGCCCTGGGCCTGGGCTTCGGTGGCTTCCTGCTGTGGGCAGCGCTGGCCCCGCTGGACGAAGGCGTTCCCAGCCAGGGCACGGTGACCATCGACACCAAGCGCAAGGCCGTCCAGCATCTGAGCGGCGGCATCATCAAGCGTGTGCTGGTACGCGAGGGCGAACTGGTGCAGGAAGGCCAGCCACTGATCGAGCTGGATCCGGCCACGGCGCGGGCCAACCACGAATCCGTGCGCCAGCGCTATCTCGGGCTGCGTGCGATGCAGGGCCGGCTGGAGGCCGAGCAGTCCGGCAGCGACGCCATCGTTTTTCACCCGGATCTGCTCGAAGCCGCCGCCGACCCGCTGATCAGGGGGCAGATGGACATGCAGCGGCAATTGTTCCAGTCGCGCCGTGCCGCGCTGCGCGCCACCTTGCAGGGCATCGAGGAAAGCATTCTCGGCCAGCAGGCGCTGCTGCAGACTTACGAGAACATGATCGGCCCCCGCCGCAGCCAGCGCGCGCTGCTGCAGGAGGAACTCGGGCACACCCGAGCGCTGGTCGCCGAAGGCTATGCGCCGCGCAACCGCCAGCTCGAGCTCGAGCGCGCCGTGGCCGAGGCGGACGCCTCGCTCGCTGAGCTGATGGGGAATACGACCCGGGCCCAGCGCGCGATCGCCGAGCTGCGCCAGCAGGCGCTGGCGCGCCGGCAGGAATACCGTAAGGAAGTCGAAACCGAACTGGCTGGCGTCCTGCGCGAAGTGCAGTCCGATGCCGAGAAGCTGGTTGCCGTCCGTGCCGATCTCGACCGCACCGAGATTCGCTCGCCGGCCGCCGGTCAGGTGATCGGGCTGGCGATGCAGACCGTGGGCGGTGTGGTGCAGGCCGGGCAGAAGCTGATGGATGTGGTGCCCGAGGACGAGCCCTTGCTTCTCGAAGCGCGGATCGAGCCGCACCTGATCGACAAGGTGCACGCCGGCCTGCCTACCGACATCCGCTTCAATGCCTTTGCTCATTCGCCGCAACTGGTGGTGCAGGGCGAAGTGATGTCGGTGTCGAGCGACCTGCTGACCGAGCAGATCGGTGGTGGCCAGATTCAGTATTATCTGGCGCGCGTGAAGGTGACTCCGGATGGCATGGCGTCACTCGGCAAGCGCCGCATGCAGCCGGGCATGCCGGCCGAAGTGATCATCAAGACCGGCGAGCGCTCCCTGCTGACCTATCTGCTGAACCCGCTGACCAAGCGCCTGGCGGCGTCGCTGAAGGAGGAGTGAGCATGGCCGATTCCCGTTCCCTGCTCCGGCTTTGCGGCGCCTGGCTGCGTTCCCTGGTGGTTGCGGCCGCCCTGGGCGCGGTGTGCGCGCCGGCCTGGAGCCTGGATCTGATGCAGGCTTACCAGGCCGCGCTGGCACAGGATGCCACGATCCGCGCGGCGCGCGCAGCCCGGGATGCAGCGGTCGAACGCCTGCCGCAGGCGCGCGCCCAGCTGTTGCCGAACATCGCGATCAGTCTCGGCCGCAACAAGAACGATATCGACCGCACCCAGGAGAATTCGCTCGGGCAGGAGGTGGAGTTCGGTGACGAGTATTTCAGCTACAACCAGTCCCTGCAGTTGCGCCAGCCCTTGTTCCGGATGCCGCTGTTCGCCGGGCTGCGCCAGGCCGGCTTCGTCGTCGACGACGCCGAGGCGACGCTCGAGCGCGAGCTGCAGGATCTCGGCGCGCGCGTCGCCGGCGCCTACATGGAAGCCTTGCTGGCGCAGGATGCGCTGGATCTCGTGCTCAAGCAGAAGGCCGTCACCACCACCCAGCTCGATGCGGCGCGCAAGTCGCTTGAAGCGGGCTTTGGCACGCGCACCGACATCGACGAGGCCCAGGCGCGGCTGGACATGAACATGGCCGATGAGCTCAGCGCGCGTCAGCACGTGGACTTCACCCGCCGTCAGCTCGAGATCCTCATCGATCAGCCGGTCGATGCGCTCGCCGGCATTGATGCGGAACGCTTGCCCTTGCTGCCGCCCGAGCCGGCCGATGTCACGGAATGGGTTCGCCTCGCCGAGGAAAACAGCCCTGAAGTTCGCGCCCTCGAGGCGCGGCTGGAAGCGGCGAGGGCCGAAATCGCCAAGGCGCGTGGCGGCCATTACCCCACCGTCGATGCAGTGGCACAGATTTCACGCAGCGGCAGCGAGAATGTCACTTCGCCCAGTTCGAGCTATACCAACCGCCTGATTGGCCTCCAGGTCAATATTCCGCTGTTTGCCGGTGGCTATGTCAACTCGACCGTCCGCCAGGCCATTGCCGAGCAGACCCGCGCCGAGGAAAACCTCGAGGCCGTGCGCCGTGACCTCGCCGTGCGGGTGCACCGCGAACACCGCGGGGTGACCGAAGGCGTGCTCAAGGTCAGGGCGCTCGAACAGGCCGCGCGCTCGGCGCAGCAGCTGGTGCGATCGAGCCGGCGTTCGTTCGAAGCCGGCAGCCGCACCACGGTCGACGTCCTCAATGCCGAGCAGCAACTGCAGGTCACGTTGCGCGACCTGGCCGAGGCGCGCTACCTGTATCTGGTGTCGCGCGTGCGCTTGCGTGCGCTGGTGGGGCAGGACCGGGAACGGAGCGTCGCCGAGATCAATGCCTGGCTGAAGGGCTGAAGGCGGGCCGGCGCGGTTCTACTGCGTACGGGCCCGCCGGGCCAGGCGCTCGATCGCCGCGCGTAGATCGGACTCGGGAGGGAGGACCGCGGCGAAATGCTCGAGGTGGTCACGGGCGGATCGGGAAAGGCTTCGGTCCGCTGCCATGCTGCTGTGGGGGGCGGCCGGCTCGGAGACGAGAACCTTGACCTTGAGGGTGTGGACCGGTTGTCCTGCCTGGTTCAGCAGCCCGATCACTGTTGGTGCCATCTGTCTGAGCCTGACCGCGGCTGCGCCGGACTGCGCAAAGATGACCAGCACGCCTTCCTTCAGGTTGGCGACCCGGCACTGCGCGGCGAGTGGCGGTGCAAGCGCGCCGTCGAGCGCGGCCTGAAGGCGGCGCAGACGGTTGGCGTGGTCCTGCAGCCGGGCGAGCGCATCGCCACTTCCCAGGTAACGTCGAAGAGGCTGGCTCATGGTTGCGGTGGGCAGGGGAAAACTGCCGTCATGGGGGTTGCGATGCGCCATGATAAACTGCCGCCTTTGCCGAATCGACGTCGACCCCAAAAACATGCTCTCCGGCCTGCTCAAGAAAATCTTCGGTAGTCGCAATGACCGCCTCGTCCGCCAGTACGCTCAGACCGTGCGCAAGATCAATGCGCTCGAAGCGGAAACGTCCGCCCTGTCCGACGAGGCCTTGCGCGCCAAGACCGCGGAGTTCAAGCAGCGTGTGGCCAATGGTGAGACGCTCGAAGCCGTCCTTCCGGAAGCGTTCGCGGTGGTGCGCGAAGCCGGCAAGCGGGTGCACGGCATGCGCCATTTCGACGTCCAGCTCGTCGGCGGCATGGTGCTGCACTACGGCAAGATCGCCGAAATGCGCACCGGCGAGGGCAAGACCCTGGTCGCGACCCTGCCCGCCTATTTGAACGCGCTGGCGGGCAAGGGCGTGCATGTGATCACGGTGAACGACTACCTCGCCAGCCGCGACGCCGAGTGGATGGGGCGGATCTACGGCTTCCTCGGGCTGACCACCGGCTGCAACCTGTCGCGCATGTCGCATGCCGAGAAGCAGGCGGCCTATGCTGCGGACATCACCTACGGGACCAACAACGAATTCGGCTTCGACTACCTGCGCGACAACATGGTGTATGCCGTGAATGAGCGCGTGCAGCGCAAGCTGAACTTCGCCATCGTCGACGAGGTGGACTCGATCCTGATCGACGAGGCGCGCACGCCGCTGATCATTTCCGGCCAGGCCGAGGACCACACCGAGCTCTACCTGAAGATGAACCAGGTCGCACCGCTGCTGAAAAAGCAGGAAGGCGGGCTCGACGACAAGGACGAGGTCACCGAGCCGGGCGACTACACGGTGGATCTGAAGGCCCACCAGGTGCTGCTGACCGAGCAGGGCCACGAGAGCGCCGAGCAGATCCTGGTGCGGATGGGGCTGCTGACCGAAGGCGGCGGCCTGTACGATCCGGCCAACATCCTGCTGGTGCACCACCTGTATGCCGCGCTGCGCGCCCAGGCGCTGTACCACAAGGACCAGCACTACGTGGTGCAGAACGGCGAGGTCGTCATCGTCGACGAATTCACCGGCCGCCTGATGCCCGGCCGGCGCTGGTCGGACGGCCTGCACCAGGCGGTCGAGGCGAAGGAAGGGGTGCGCATCCAGGCCGAGAACCAGACCCTGGCCTCGATCACCTTCCAGAACTACTTCCGCATGTACGGCAAGCTCGCCGGCATGACCGGCACCGCCGACACCGAGGCCTTCGAGTTCCACTCCATCTATGGCCTCGAGACGGTGGTCATTCCCACCAACAAGCCGACCCAGCGCAAGGACGAGAACGACAAGGTCTATCGCACCGCGAAGGAAAAGTGGGACGCGGTGATCGAGGACATCCGCGCCTGCGTCGAGCGCGGCCAGCCGGTGCTGGTGGGCACGACCTCGATCGAGACCAACGAGTTTCTTTCCGAGGTGCTGAAGAAGGCGAAGATCGAGCATCAGGTGCTCAACGCCAAGCAGCACGACAGCGAAGCGCAGATCGTCGCCCAGGCCGGCCGCCCGGGCGTGGTCACGATCGCCACCAACATGGCCGGCCGCGGCACCGACATCGTCCTGGGCGGCAACATCGAGAAGCCGGTTTCGCTCATGCGCGAGGACACGTCGCTGTCGCCGGAAGAAAAGGAAGCCAAGGCCGCGGCGATGCGTGCCGAATGGGCCGGGGTGCACGCGCAGGTGATCGCCGCCGGCGGCCTCCACATCATCGGCACCGAGCGCCACGAGTCGCGCCGCATCGACAACCAGCTGCGCGGGCGTTCCGGGCGCCAGGGCGACCCCGGCTCCAGCCGCTTCTACCTGTCGCTGGAAGATCCGCTGATGAAGATCTTCGCCGGCGAGCGCCTGAACGCGATCATGGTGCGGCTGAAGATGCCCGAAGGCGAGGCGATCGAGCACGCGATGGTGACCCGTTCGCTGGAGTCGGCGCAGCGCAAGGTCGAGCAGCGCAACTTCGACATCCGCAAGCAGCTGCTCGAGTACGACGACGTCGCCAACGACCAGCGCAAGGTCATCTACCAGCAGCGCAACGAACTGCTCGAAAGCGAAGACATCTCCGACACCATCCGCGCGATGCGCCAGGGCGTGGTGCACGACCTCTTCCGCCGCTACGTGCCCGCCGAAAGCGTCGAGGAGCAATGGGAGATCGCCGGCCTCGAGCAGGCGCTGCTGGCCGACTACCAGCTCAAGGTGGCGGTGGGCGAATGGATCAAAGCCGAGCCCAGCCTCGATGACGAAGCCCTTCTCGAACGCATCCTCCAGGCTGGCGAGGAAGCCTACGCCGCCAAGGTGGCGATCGTCGATCCGGCGGCGTGGCACCAGTTCGAACGCAGCGTCATGCTGCAGAGCCTCGATTCGCACTGGCGCGAGCACCTCGCCGCGCTCGACCACCTGCGCCAGGGCATCCACCTGCGCGGCTATGCACAGAAGAACCCGAAGCAGGAATACAAGCGCGAGGCGTTCGAACTGTTCGAAGCCCTGCTCGACGCCGTGCGTGCCGACGTCACCCGGATCCTGATGACGGTGCAGATCCGCACCGAAGCCCAGCTCGAAGCGGCCGAAGCGCCGCCGCAGGTCGAGAACGTGCAGTACCGGCATGCCGACTACGACGAGGCGCTGGGCAACGCCGAGGGCGGCACGCAGCCGCCGGCCAACGTCGCGCCCAAGGTCGGGCGCAACGATCCTTGCCCCTGCGGCTCGGGCAAGAAGTACAAGCACTGCCACGGCAAGCTGAGCTGATCCGTCCGCCGCAAGGCGCGGCGCCCGACGGGGCGGCAGAAGGCCCGGGGCCTTCGCCCCGGGTCACGTCGGAGCAATCGAACACAACCATCGAGGGGCAATGATTCCATGGCCGTCAATCTCGTCACGCCGCACCCTGCCGACCTGAAACCCGTTGCGGGCGTGCGCCTGGGCGTCGCCGAGGCCGGCATCCGCAAGGCCGCTCGCCGCGATCTCACCGTGATCGAGCTCGCCGCGGGCAGCCGTGTCGCCGGCGTGTTCACGAAAAACCGCTTCTGCGCCGCGCCGGTGCAGGTGTGCAAGGCGCATCTGCCCGGTGGCGCGGTCCGCGCGCTGGTGATCAACACCGGGGTGGCCAACGCCGGCACGGGCGAGCCGGGCCTGGCCCATGCGCGCGCGACCTGTGCCGCGCTGGCGCGGCAGATCGGGGTCGAGGCCGTGCAGGTGCTGCCGTTCTCGACCGGCGTGATCCTCGAGCCGCTGCCGGTCGAGCGTCTGGTCGCCGGCCTGCCGAGGGCGGTCGCCGGCCTGCGCGCCGACGGCTGGTTCGATGCCGCACACGCGATCATGACCACCGACACGCTCGCCAAGGCGGTGTCGAAGCAGGTATCGATCGGCGGGCGCACGGTGACGCTGACCGGGATCAGCAAGGGCGCGGGCATGATCAAGCCGAACATGGCGACCATGCTCGGCTTTCTCGCCTGCGACGCCGCGGTTTCGCAGGCGCTGCTCGATGCGCTGGTGAAGGAGGCGGCCGAGCTGTCGTTCAACAGCATCACCGTCGATGGCGACACTTCGACCAACGACTCCTTCATCCTGATCGCCACCGGCGCGGCCGGCAATGCCGAGATCACCGATGCCGGTAGCGCCGACTACCGCACCCTGCGCGATGCCGTGGTCGAGGTGTCGATCGCGCTCGCGCAGGCCATCGTGCGCGACGGCGAGGGCGCGACCAAGTTCATGACGATCGCGGTCGAAGGCGGCAGGGACCGCGACGAATGCCGCAAGGTCGCCTACGCGGTGGCGCATTCGCCGCTGGTGAAGACCGCCTTCTTCGCCTCCGACCCCAACCTCGGACGCATCCTGGCGGCGATCGGCTATGCCGGCATCGACGACCTCGACGTGTCGGCGCTGCGCGTGTGGCTGGGCAATCCGGACGAGTCGGTGCTGGTCGCCGAACACGGCGGGCGCGCGGCGTCCTACGTGGAGGAGGCGGGCGCGCGCATCATGCAGCACGCCGAGCTGACCGTGCGCATCGCCCTCGGCCGCGGTGGCGCCGCGGCGACGGTGTGGACCTGCGACTTCTCCTACGACTACGTCAAGATCAACGCCGACTACCGCAGCTGAGGCGGGCTGGGCGCGGTTGCCCGGTTTCGCTCCGCCAAGCCCTGCCGTCCGCCCGCGTGCTGCGCGGCCTTGCGGCGCGGGGCCGATCCGCACCGTGCCCACCCGCTCGCCCGCCGTCTTTTGTTTTCTGGCGTGAAGGAGGGCAGGCGTTAAAATACCCGCTTTTTCCGGAAGTTCCCCCCATGCCGAATGCCGTCCCGTCCCCGCTGACCGCCCTGTCCCCGCTCGATGGCCGTTACCACGGCAAGGTCGCGGGTCTGCGCGAGCATTTTTCTGAACACGGCCTGATCCGCAACCGGGTGAAAGTGGAAATCGAATGGCTGAAGGCGCTCGCTGCGGAGCCGGCGCTGGGCGAGATCGCGCCCTTCTCGGCGGCGACCATCGCCGAGCTCGACGCGGTCGTGGCGGCGTTCTCGACCGCCGATGGCGAGGCGGTGAAGGCGATCGAGGCCACCACCAACCACGACGTCAAGGCCATGGAGTACTGGCTCAAGCAGCGCCTCGGCCACAACGTCGAAGTGATGAAGGTGTCCGAGTTCATCCACTTCGCGTGCACCTCGGAAGACATCAACAACACCTCGCACGCGCTGATGCTGCGCGAGGGCCGCGACGCCGTCCTGCTGCCCGCGCTCGACGCCGTGGTCGCGCGCTTTCGCGAACTGGCGCACGCCCTCGCCGACTTGCCGATGCTGTCGCGCACCCACGGCCAGCCGGCGAGCCCGACCACGCTCGGCAAGGAGATGGCCAACATCGCCGCGCGCCTGATGCGTGCCCGCGCGGCGGTTGCCGGGGTCGCGCTCACCGCCAAGTTCAACGGTGCGGTGGGCAACTACAACGCCCACCTGTCGGCCTGGCCGGCGTTCGACTGGGAGGGTTTCAACCGCCGCTTCATCGAATCGCTGGGTCTGAGCTTCAACGACTACACCATCCAGATCGAGCCGCACGATGCGATGGCCGAGCTGTTCGACGCCATCGCGCGCGCCAACACCATGCTGATCGACGCCTGCCGCGACCTCTGGATGTACATCTCGCTCGGCTACTTCAAGCAGAAGCTGAAGGAAGGCGAGGTCGGCTCGTCGACGATGCCGCACAAGGTCAACCCGATCGACTTCGAGAACGCCGAAGGCAACTTCGGCATCGCCAACGCGGTGCTCAGGCACTTCTCCGAAAAGCTGCCGATCTCGCGCATGCAGCGCGATCTCACCGATTCCACCGTGCTGCGCAACATGGGGGTCGGTTTCGGCCACACCGTGCTCGCGCTGGACAGCTGCCTGCGCGGCCTGTCCAAGCTCGAGGCCGATCCGGCGCGCCTCGCCGCCGACCTCGACGAGTGCTGGGAAGTGCTCGCCGAGCCGGTGCAGACGGTGATGCGCCGCTACGGCATCGCCAACCCCTACGAGCAGCTGAAGGCGATGACCCGCGGCAAGGGCATCACCCGCGCGGCGCTGCAGGACTTCATCCGCAGCCTGGCGATTCCCGCCGAGGCGCGCGACCACCTGCTGGCGATGACGCCGGCGAGCTACGTCGGCAAGGCGGCGGAACTCGCCCGTCGCATCTGATCCCGCCAGGCCCCGCCGCCGCCGGCCGCGCGCCAGCGCAACTTTCGACGCCACCCTCGCGGTGGCGTCTGCACAACAAGGAGCCTGATCAATGGCCTTCGCCGACAACCTGAAAACCCTGCCCGGCGTGTCGCATCTCGCCGCCCTGAACCTGCTCGACGCCGCCGACGCGGTCGTCGCCAGCATCGAAAACAAGCCCGGCCAGGCCGGCTCGCTCGCGGTGTACAACCACCTCGCCCAGCTCTACGGCGCGATCTCGCCCGAGGCCGCGCGGAAGGGGCTGGAGCTGTACGCCGAGCACACCGAGGATGCCCGCGCCCATCCCGGCAAGCACCCCAACATCGATCGCCTGATCGGCCTGATCGAACGCGGCGAGACGCTCAAGGTGAAGCAGGTGTTTGCGGTCTGAGGCTGCTCTCTGCGGTAGACCTCGGAGTCGGTGGCCTGTCGCCAACTTCACGAGCGCCGAGGCGGAGGGCGTCGCGGGGGAAACAAGGCGCCGCATGTTTGAGGCGCGCAGCGCCGAGTTTGCGTCGCCGCCCCCGCGACGTGCTCCGCCGAGGGTAGCCGAAGGCCGCGAGGGCAGGCGGCGACAGGCCACCGACGCCGAGGTCGGATCGAGGCCGCGCACACTACCGCCTGTCATTCCCGAGAAAAGCAAAAGGCGCCTGTAGGCGCCTTTCTCGTATCGGGAAGACCGTGGCTTCAGACCACCGCCTCTTCCTTCTCCTTTTTCGGCTTCACGAACTGCTCGCGCGACACCCCCAGCCACATCACCAGGGGGCTGGCGACGAGCACCGAGGAGTAGATGCCGAACAGGATGCCGATGGTCAGTGCCAGGGCGAAGTAGTACAGCGTCTCGCCGCCGAAGATCAGCATCGACAGCACCATGATCTGGGTGCTGCCGTGGGTGATCACGGTACGCGAGATCGTGCTCGTGATCGCGTGGTCCAGCACCGCCGGGGTGTCCATGCTGCGCTTCTTGCGGAACGTCTCGCGCACGCGGTCGAACACCACCACCGATTCGTTCACCGAGTAGCCCAGCACCGCCAGCACCGCGGCCAGCACCGGCAGCGAGAACTCCCACTGGAAGAACGCGAAAAAGCCCAGGATGATGATCACGTCGTGGAGGTTGGCGATGATCGCCGACACCGCGAAGCGCCATTCGAAGCGCAGCGCGAGATAGACCACGATGCCCAGGATCACCAGCAGCAGCGCCATCGCCCCGTCGGTGGCGAGCTCCTTGCCCACCTGCGGGCCGACGAACTCGACGCGGCGCAGCTCCGGTGCGCTGCCCGTCACCGATTTGAGCGTCGCCATGACGGTTTCCGACACCCGCGAAGTGTCCAGGTCGTCGCGGTTGGGCAGGCGGATCAGCAGGTCGCGGGCGCTGCCGAAGTTCTGCACCTGAGCGTCGGGGTAGCCGCTGGCGGTGAGCGCCTCGCGGATCGGCTCGAGTTGGGGCGCTTCGGCGTAGCTGACCTCGACCAGGGTGCCGCCGGTGAACTCCACCGACAGGTGCAGGCCGCGGGTGGCGAGGAAGAACACCGCCAGCACGAAGGTGATCAACGAGATGACGTTGAACACCAGCGCGTGGCGCATGAACGGGATGTCTTTCTTGATGCGGAAGAATTCCATGATTCGGTTCCCTGTCCTTTCGTCCGCTCAGCGCTTGGCGGCGGTGTCGGCTGCCGGCTTCCAGACCGTGCCGATCGACAGACCGTCGATCTTGCGGCGGCGGCCGTAGATGAAGTTGATCAGCATCCGCGACACCAGGATGGCGCTGAACATCGAGGTCAGGATGCCCAGGCAGTGCACCACCGCGAAACCGCGCACCGGGCCGGAGCCGAACACGAGCAGGGCGATGCCGGCGATCAGGGTGGTGATGTTGGAGTCGAGGATGGTGTCGAAGGCGCGGTCGTAGCCGGCGGCGATCGCTGCCTGCGGGCTGGCGCCGTTGCGCAGCTCTTCGCGGATGCGCTCGTTGATCAGCACGTTGGCGTCGATCGCCATGCCCAGGGTGAGCGCCATCGCGGCGATCCCGGGCAGGGTCAGGGTGGCCTGCAGCAGCGACAGCAGCGCCACCAGCAGCAGCAGGTTGGCGGCGAGCGCGACCGAGGACACCAGGCCGAACAGCAGGTAGTAGGCGCACATGAAGGCGACGATCGCGAGGAAGCCCCACAGCGTCGAGTGGAAGCCCTTGGTGATGTTCTCCGCGCCCAGGCTGGGGCCGACGGTGCGCTCCTCGATGATCTCCATCGGTGCGGCGAGCGAACCGGCGCGCAGCAGCAGGGCAACGTCGTTGGCTTCGACTGTGGTCATGCGCCCCGAGATCTGCACCCGGCCGCCGCCGATCTCGCTGCGGATCACCGGCGCGGTGACAACTTCGCCCTGGCCTTTTTCGATCAGCAGGATCGCCATGCGCTTGCCGACGCTCTCGCGCGTGACGTCACGGAAGATGCGTGCGCCGGCGGCATCGAGGGTCAGATGCACGGCGGGCTCGTTGGTCTGGCCGTCGAAGCCGGGCTGGGCATCGGTGAGGCGGTCGCCGGTGAGCACGACCTGCTTCTTGACCAGCAGCGGCGAGCCGCCGCGCTCGGTGTACAGCTCGGTGCCGAAGGGAATGCTGCCGGCCAGGGCCTGCTCGATGGCGCCCGGGGTGTCGTCGACCATGCGCACTTCGAGGGTGGCGGTGCGGCCGAGGATGTCCTTCGCCTTGGCCACGTCCTGCACACCAGGCAGCTGCACGACGATGCGTTCGGCCCCTTGTTGCTGGATCACCGGCTCGGCGACGCCGAGCTCGTTGATGCGGTTGTGCAAGGTGGTGATGTTCTGCTTGATCGCGAAGTCGCGCATCGTCTGCTGCGCCTGCGGAGTCAGGGTGGCGACGAGCTTGAGGTCGTCGGCAGCATCGTCACGCTCGGCGAGCTGGAGGTCGGTGGTGGAGTCCTGGATCGCACGGCGACCGGCTTCGCGCTGGGCGGGATCGCGGAAGCGGACCACCACGGTGTTGCCTTCGCGGCTGATGCCGGCATGGCGCACGCTCTTGTCGCGCATCAGGGTGCGCAGGTCGCCGGTGGTGGCGTCGAGGCGCTTGAGTAGTGCGCCCGGCATGTCCACTTCGAGGAGGAAATGCACGCCGCCGCGCAGGTCGAGGCCGAGGTACATGGGCAGGGCCTGGATCGACGTGAGCCAGCTCGGCGAAGCCGACAGCAGGTTCAGGGCGACGACGTAGGACGGGTCGGCGGGGTCGGGAGTGAACGCCTGTTCGATGACGTCCTTGGCGCGCAGCTGGGTTTCGGTGTCGGCGAGGCGCACACGCACGCTGGTCGCGTCGGAGAAGATGCCGGTGTGGTCGATGCCGGCGGCGCGCAGGGCGCTGCCGATGCGCTCGGTGACCGCGACCGGATCGAGCTTGAGGGTGGCCTTGGCGCTCGACACCTGCACTGCCGGCACTTCGCCGTAGAAATTGGGCAGGGTATAGATCAGGCCCCAGAGCAGCACGAGGCCGATGAGGATGTTCTTCCAGAGAGGGTAGCGGTTCATCGTCGGCGGGAAAGTGGAGGAGCGAGGCGGAAAGGCGCAGTGCGGAGGGCGCGGCGCAGGGCGGTGGAGCGCGCCGGCGGGTGGAGGCCCGCCGGTGTGCCGGCAGGCCTTACAGCGACTTCAGCGTACCCTTGGGCAGCACGGTGGCGACCGCCTGCTTCTGCACGGCGACCACGGTGCTGGCGGCGATCTCGACGTGCACGAAGCTGTCGCCGACTTCGGTGACGCGGCCGGCGATGCCGCCGCCGGTGACGACTTCGTCGCCCTTGGCCAGCGCCTCGACCATCGACTTGTGTTCCTTCGCGCGCTTCATCTGCGGGCGGATCATCAGGAACCACAGCACCACGAACATCAGGATCAGCGGCAGAAGGCCCATCAGGCCGCCAGTGGGGTCGGCAGCGCCCGCGGCCTGGGCGTAGGCATTGGAAATCAGCACGTTGAAACTCCGGTTGGGCAGAAAAGCGGTGAAGTATAGCAGCAGCCGGGATCGTGCCCGGGATGGGTGAGACGGCGCGCGCGCCGAACGGTTCAGGCAGTGCCGGTGGCGCGCTCGCGGTGAAAGCGCTGCACGTATTGCGCGAACTCGCCGGCGATGATCGCCGCGCGCAGCTCGGCGGTGAGGGTCTGGTAGTAGCGCAGGTTGTGGACCGTGTTGAGCATGCTGCCGAGAATCTCGCCGCTGCGGTGCAGGTGGTGGAGGTAGGCGCGGCTGAAGTGGCGGCAGGTGTAACAGTCGCACGACGGGTCGAGCGGCCGGGTGTCGGCCTTGTGCACCGCGTTCTTGATCTTGATGTCGCCATGGCGGGTGAACAGCCAGCCGTTCCTCGCGTTGCGCGTGGGCATCACGCAGTCGAACAGGTCGATGCCGGCGGCCACTCCGGCGACGATGTCCTCGGGCGTGCCCACTCCCATCAGGTAGCGCGGCTTGTCCTGGGGCAGGCGCGGCGCAGTGTGGGCGAGGATGCGCGCCATGTCTTCCTTGGGCTCGCCCACCGAGAGGCCGCCGATGGCGAAGCCGTCGAAGCCGATCGCCTCCAGCGCAGCCTGCGACTCGTCGCGCAGATCCTCGTACATGCCGCCCTGGACGATGCCGAACAGCGCGTTCCGTTTCTCCGGGTCGGCGTCCGCTTTGTCATTCAGTTTGTCAAACTCGTCGCGCGAGCGCCGCGCCCAGCGCTGCGACAGCTGCATCGACTTCGCCGCCTCGTCGCGGGTGGCGGGGTAGGGCGTGCATTCGTCGAAGATCATCACGATGTCCGAGTTCAGCACGTGCTGGATCTGCATCGAAATTTCGGGCGTGAGGAACAGTTTCGCGCCATCGATCGGGCTGGCGAACTTCACTCCTTCCTCGCTGATCTTGCGCAGTGCCCCCAGGCTGAAGACCTGGAAGCCGCCCGAGTCGGTGAGGATGGGCTTGTCCCAGGCCATGAAGCGGTGCAGGCCGCCATGCGCACCGATGATCTCCAGCCCCGGGCGCAGCCACAGGTGGAAGGTGTTGCCCAGGCAGATCTGTGCGCCGATGTCGGCGAGCATCGCCGGCGTCATCGCCTTCACCGTGCCATAGGTGCCGACCGGCATGAACACAGGGGTTTCGACCACGCCGTGGGCGAGCGTCAGGCGGCCGCGGCGGGCGCCGCGGTCGGTGGCGAGGAGTTCAAAGTGCATCGTCTTCGGCTTCGTTCTTGCGGGTCAGGAACATCGCGTCGCCGTAACTGAAGAAGCGGTAGCGGCGGGCGATGGCGTGGGCGTAGGCGCGGCGGATGGTGTCCATGCCGGCGAAGGCCGACACCAGCATCAGCAAGGTGGATTTGGGCAGGTGGAAGTTGGTGAGCAGCGCATCGACGACCTGGAAGCGGAAGCCGGGGAGGATGAAGATTTCGGTTTCGCTGCTGCCCGCCTCCAGTGCGCCGTCCTGGGCGGCGGCTTCGAGCGCGCGCAGGCTGGTGGTGCCGACCGCGATCACGCGTCCGCCGGCGGTGCGGGTGGCGGCGATCGCGTCCACGGTTTCCTGCGGGATCACGTAGCGTTCGCGGTGCATGCGGTGTTCGCCGAGGTCATCCACCCGCACCGGCTGGAAGGTGCCGGCGCCGACGTGGAGGGTCAGCCAGGCGCAGTTCGCGCCGCGCTCGGCGAGGCGGGAGAGGAGAGCCTCGTCGAAGTGCAGGCCGGCGGTGGGCGCGGCGACCGAGCCGGGGTCGCGTGCGAAGACCGTCTGGTAGCGGCTTTCGTCGGCATCCCCGGCGGCGCGCTGGATGTAGGGCGGCAGCGGCAGCTTGCCGTGGCGTTCGAGGAGGGCGAACAGATTTTCGCCGGCGGGAAAGCGCAGATGGTAGAACTCGCCGACGCGGCCGAGCACTTCGACGTCGAAGGCGTCGGCCAGGCGCAGCCGGCTGTCGGTCTTCGGCGACTTGCTCGCGCGCACCTGGGCGAGCGCCTCGTGCGGGCCGACCGCGCGCTCGATCAGGACTTCGACCTGGCCGCCGCTGTCCTTGATGCCGTGCAGACGGGCATGGATGACGCGGGTGTCGTTGAACACCAGCAGGTCGCCGGGGCGTACCAGCGCGGGCAGGTCGGCGATGCTCGCGTCGACGAGCAGCGGCTCGGCGCCGGGGGTGGGGGTGACGACCAGCAGGCGGCTGGCGCTGCGCTCGGGCAGCGGTGCCTGGGCGATCCGCTCGGGCGGCAGCAGGTAGTCGAAATCGTCGAGGGTCAGGGACATTGCGGTGAAAGTGAGAATGAAAGGGCGAGCCCTCGGCTTGGTAGGGGCAAGAGATCCTTCTCTCGCGCTTGCTGCCGTGGCGCTTGTTCGGAGATAATGCGCCTCCCCTGCCGGGATGGCGGAATCGGTAGACGCAGCGGATTCAAAATCCGCCGCCGCAAGGTGTAAGGGTTCGAGTCCCTTTCCCGGCACCACTAGAAAAATCAGTAAGTTAGAGGCGGTGAAGCGCGGCGAAAGGTCGCCATTCTAGGGTTTTTGCAGCAATTGTGCAGCACTGACCCTCGCGCTGCACCGGCATCCGTCTCCCCTCGAAGCAGTGCCTGGTATCGAGACGCACGCCTGCAGGTCGTTGGCCGGAAAAACAGGGCGACCTTTTGCGTGCGCTGACGGGAGCGTGAGTTCAGAGCCGCTTCCTGGAGACCAACAAGCTGTTGGCGACTGCGTCGAACACGTCCGCCGGGAAATCCGGTGGCAGTGCCCGGCTGAGCGCCTCCAGGACGTGGCTGGTCCGCGAGACCAACTCGTCGATGAGGTGTTCCATGTCGCGGCCAAGCCCGCACTTCTGTGCCATATCGTTGAAATGGCGCCGCTGGATGTCCCGCAACCGGTAGTGCGTGTTCTTGCCGCGCACGGCCATGGCCAGGCGAAGCTTCTCGTAATCGAGCTGATTCGGGCCTGTCCCGGCGACGGGCCAGGCCGACAGCACGTCGTAGAGCGGCGTGAGGCGGTAACGCCCTCCCGGGAGCAGGAAGAGGGAAAAATTCTTGGCGTGGCCATCGGTGGCGGCGAGCATCCAGAAGAGCAGTTGGGCTGTGAAGAGCGTCTTGAGGTCGGCCTCACGAGCCTCCGACTGCTGCAGGATGCGCGCGAGGTCTACCAGACCGGGGCCGCCATCGGATTCGTACTTGGCACCGGGCGGGGTGCCGGTCGCCTGGCAGAAATCTTCCTGCGGCAGGCGTAGCCAGTAGCTGCCGGAACTCGCCAGGCGGCGATCGAAGCGTTCGACAATCAGTACCTTCTGGTCGCCGAAGCGCTGGATTTCGCACGCGGCGACCGGCAGGCCGAAGCCGGCCAGGACTTGCGCGCAAAGCCACTCGTTTTCGACCGAGGTGCGCATGTCTGCCTGGCGGTTGCCGACCAAGCCGAGCGGCAGCTTGAAAATATGGGTGGTCGGTGTGGCGCCCAGCGGACGGCACCAGCGCCCGTCATGCCGGGTCAGGGCGGTTTTCTCCTGGGCGCCCGCGATCGAGATGCGGAAGTCACCGTCGTCGGCCGCAGCCTGACCCAGAAGCTTGTTTGGGGAAACGGTGCCCTTGAGGATACGTTCTATGCCGGCATCGTCGAGCGGTTCGACGTCGATGCGGAACACACCGCCAGGCTCTACGTCATCTGGGAGAAGTTGCACGGCGCCCACGCAGTCGCGTCCGATGGCCTGCAGGAGGTCGAAGGCTCCGGTGCTGTCGGTGCGGAAGCGGGACTGCAGCCGCGTGCGGATGCGGTCGCTGTCGGGCAGCAGGTTGTCGAAGTAATTGCGCACGGCATCGCCCCGCAGGGGCAGATTGTCCAGCGTAAAGGGCAGGGACAGGGACAGGGGACGCCCTTCGGGTGATGCCACCCAGTCCCGTTCGTACTGGAACTCGGTCGCTCCCCGCGCCGGCAGACGCCACTGCCCGACCAGCCTGCCGTTGATCCAGGCGTTCAGAATCCGGGTGTGCGAAGGGCGGCCCATCGCTACCACTCGCTCTCGTTGACGGGCTGCGTCTTCTCCTGGAGTACGAGTTCCAGGCCAAGCTGGCTCGCCAGGGCGAGGAGGCGGTCGAGCGTGAAGCGCTCCGGGTGGGCTTCAAGCTCGGACAGGCGGTTCTGGCTGATGCCCAGACCTGCGGCGACCGTGGCTTGGGAGAGGCGCAGGGCTTTGCGTCGAGCAGTGAGAATCCGGCCTGCCTGCTGGGGCGAGTTGACTCGGAGCATGGATTTTCATCTGGAAAGTCGATATGCGCAAAATATCGTATTTTTCGATAAAAGTAAAATATCGGAAATAACGATTCAACAAGATTCTGGATGTCCCCGCGGCGCCGGTGCCGTCGCGGCGTCGCTGATCGCGCGTACCGCCGGGTGGGTCAGCCTGCGTTCGACCGAGATCGCGTAGTAGGTTTCGATGACGCCGCCGGCGTCCCCCAGATGCACCAGACCCGCCTGCCGGCACAACTGCTCGCCGACCCGCGCCGCGCTCGGGAAAACGCCCGCTCCGGCCTCGGCGAAAGCGCGCATCAGGGCGCTGTCGTCGAACTCGCCGACGATGCGCGGATGCAGGTGGGCAGCTTCGAGCCAGCGCAGGAGCGGGCCGCGGACGCTGGCTTCGGCACCGGGCAGCAGCAGCGGGGCACCGTCCAGGCATTCTGGAAAGCCCTTTTTCAGCGTCGCCGCCAGGGCCGGGGTGGCGAAAAAGGCGATCGTCGATTCGCCGAGGGCGTGGCTGTAGCCGCGTACGTCCATGTTCTGCGGCAGGGGACGGTCGGCCAGGACGACGTCAAGCTTGTGGATCGCGAGTTCACCGAGCAGGGTGTCGAACTTGCCTTCCCGGCAGACGATGCGCATCGGCTCGGGGAGATCCATCGACGGCGCCAGCAGCAGCCAGGCGATCGCTTTCGGCACCACGTCGGCGACACCGACGCGAAACGGCACGGCACGCCCGGTGGCCCGGCTGCGCAGGGCTTCTTCCAACTCGGTTCCGAGGCGGAAGATCTCTTCGGCGTAGTCGAGCATCATGCGCCCGGTTTCGGTCAGTGCCAGACCGCGGCCCTGGCGTTTGAACAGGCTGACCCCGAGTGCGGTCTCGAGCGTGGTGATCTGCCCCGAAAGCGTCTGGGGCGCGAGCCCGGAACGTTCCGCCGCGCGCACGATCCCACCGGCGCGGGCGACGATCCAGAAATGGTGGAGCTGCTTGTAGTTCAGCATGGCCTTGACCTCGATCGAGCGGGAAGCGGCTTCTGGATGTTTCGATAAAACCGGATCGACATTCTGTTGAACCGGGATTTTATCGAATGGTCTGAGTTTTAACATGCGTCGAGGCGCTCGGCCCGACCGTGACTGCGCGACAACAACAGGAGACTCGAGATGCGTATCGATCTGCAGTGTGACGGGGTGAAGGCGACCCCCGGCCTACATGACTACGTGAGCCGGCGGATGAGCGGCGCGATCGGGCGCTTCCGCGACCACATCCAGTGGGCGCGGGTGAAGGTGGCCGATGTCGATGGCGACGGCGCGGACAAGCGTTGCGTGGTACAACTGCGGCTGCGCAACCTGCCGGACGTGGTGTTCGCGATCAAGCAGCTCGACGTGCGCGCCGCGGTCGACGCCGCCGCGGAGCGGGTGTCACGGGTTCTGGCCCAGCGCCTGCGCCGTCAGCAAAAGCCGGGCCGCGGAGCGTCCGCCCCGGTTGCGGCGCTGCCGGCTTGAAGACCGACTTGCCGCCCCTCAAAACCATTCATCCTTCCGGAGGAACATCCGCCATGGAAAACCGCATCACGACAATGCACCGCGCCGAAGCTTCGGTGCTATCGACCAACAAGGTCATCCGCAACACCTACCTGCTGCTGTCGCTGACGCTGGCCTTCTCGGCGCTCACCGCCGGGCTGTCGGTGGCGATGGGGCTGCCCCACCCCGGCATCCTCCTGACCCTGGCGGGCTACTTCGGCCTGCTGTTCCTGACCACCAAGTTCCGCAACAGCGGGCTGGGCATTGTGTTCGTGTTCGCGCTCACCGGCTTCATGGGCTTCACGCTCGGCCCGATCATCTCCGCCTACCTGTCGCTGCCCAACGGCGGCAGCATCGTGATGCAGGCGATGGCCGGCACGGCGGCGATCTTCCTCGGACTGTCGGCCTACGCGATCACCACCAGGAAGGATTTCTCCTTCATGGGTGGGTTCCTGATGGTCGGTATCCTGGTGGCCTTCCTGGCCGGCCTGGGCGCGGTGTTCTTCTCGATCCCGGCGCTGTCGCTGACCGTATCGGCCGCTTTCGTGCTGCTGATGTCGGGCCTGATCCTGTATGAGACCAGCAACATCATCCACGGCGGCGAAACCAACTACGTGATGGCCACGGTGACCTTGTTCGTGTCGATCTTCAACCTCTTCACCAGCCTGCTGCACCTGCTCGGCTTCGCCAGCAACGACTGATCCGCTGCGCCCCTGGCGGCGCGCTGCGGGATGAGCGGGGCGATCGCCAGAGGGCGGTCGCCCCGCGTCGTCTGGCGAAGTGCGGCGTGTCGCAGTGCAGCGTGGACAGGCCACGCCGTCGTCCGCCTGGCGTTACAATGGCGCACATTTTTGACTGGGAACGGCTGGATGAAGACCACCTTTCTGGATTTTGAAACGGCGATCGCCGAACTTGAGGCGAAGATCGACCAACTGCGGTTCGTGCAGGACGACCCGGCGGTCGACATCTCCGAGGAGATTGCGCGCCTGGAGGCCAAGAGCCAGTCGCTGACCAAGGAACTCTACGCCAAGCTCACGCCGTGGCAGATCGCTCAGGTCGCACGCCACCCGCAGCGCCCTTATACGCTCGACTATGCCGAGCTGATCTTCACCGATTTCCAGGAACTGCACGGCGATCGCGCCTATGCCGACGACAAGGCGATCGTCGGCGGTCTGGCGCGCTTCAACGGCCAGAGCTGCGTGGTGATCGGCCACCAGAAGGGGCGCGACACGAAGGAGAAGATCGCGCGCAACTTCGGCATGCCGCGCCCGGAGGGCTACCGCAAGGCGATGCGGCTGATGAAGCTCGCCGAGAAGTTCGGCCTGCCGGTGTTCACCTTCGTCGACACCCCGGGCGCCTATCCGGGCATCGGCGCCGAGGAGCGCGGCCAGTCCGAGGCGATCGGCCACAGCATCTACCTGATGGCCGAGCTCAAGACGCCGATCGTCAGCACCATCATCGGCGAGGGCGGTTCGGGCGGCGCGCTGGCGATCGCGGTCGCCGACCAGGTGTTGATGCTGCAGTACTCGACCTACTCGGTGATCTCGCCCGAAGGCTGCGCCTCCATCCTGTGGAAGAGCGCGGAGAAGGCCGCCGATGCGGCCGATACCATGGGCATCACCGCGGCGCGGCTGAAGTCGCTGAGCCTGATCGACAAGGTGGTCAGCGAGCCGGTCGGCGGGGCGCACCGCGACCACCGCGCGATGGCGGCCACGCTCAAGCGCGCGCTGACCGACGCCCTGCGCGAACTCGAAGCGCTGACCCCTTCGGAGCTCGTCGCCCAGCGCTACGACAAGCTGATGAGCTACGGGCGCTACAAGGAAAAGGCCGCCTGAGCGGGGCCTGCGCCGCAGCGGCGGCGTGATCCCGCGGCATGGCGGCCGGGCACCATGGGCATGGTCGTGCACGATGAACTGCGGTCCGAAGTCGGCCGCGTGCTCGCCGCCGCCGGAGTCGGGCCGCACAGCCGTCTGTGCTGCGCGCTCTCCGGCGGGGTCGATTCGGTGTCCTTGTTCACCCTGCTGTGCAGCCTGCAGGCACCGTTCGGCTACGCGCTGTCGGCCGCGCACGTCCACCACGGCCTCAGCCCGAACGCGGACGCCTGGGCGGCGGCCTGCGCCCGTCGCTGCGAGCGTGCCGGGGTTCCTTTCCAGCTGTTTCGGGTGACGGTGGCGCGGGATCATCCGGGCGGCCTCGAGGCGGCGGCGCGCGAAGCCCGCCGGGCGGCCCTCGATCGGGTGGAGTGCGACTGGCTGGTGCTCGGCCACCACCAGGACGACCAGGCCGAAACCGTGCTGTTCCGCCTCCTGCGCGGCGCCGGCGTGCACGGCGCGGCGGCGATGGCGGCGCTCGACCGGCCCCGCTCGGCACGGTGCCCGGGGCGCTTGCGCCCGCTGCTCGGCGTGCGCCGGGCGCAGATCCTCGCCTGGGCGCGCGCCGCCGGCCTGCGCTGGGAGGAGGACGAGAGCAACGCCGACGAGCGCTACACGCGCAATGCCCTGCGCCGCCAGCTCCTGCCCGCGGCCGAGCGCATCTTCCCCGCCGCGGTGCCCGCACTGGCGCGTGCGGCGGAAAACTTCCGCGAGGCCGACACCCTTCTCGATGAGCTCGCCGCGCTCGACGCGGCCGCCTGCGGCGGCGCGCCCTTGTCCCGTTCGGCCGCGCTCGCGCTCGGCGCGGCGCGGCTGGGCAACCTGCTGCGCTGGCAGCTGCGCGGCGCCGGCGCGCTGGCGCCGTCGCGCGCTCGCCTGGTCGAGGCGGTGCGCCAGCTCTGCGCCGCCGGTGCGGACACGCCGCTGCGCCTGGTGCTCGGCGACCGGGCCTGCTGCGCCTACCGGGATGCGCTGTGGCTCGAAGCGGCCGCTCCCGCTCCCCTCCCGCCGGCGCAGCGCTGGCACGGACAGGCCGCGCTGCCCTGGGGGCAGGGCGAGGTCGTGTTCGCGGGCGCGGAAGGCGAAGGCCTGAGCCGGGTGCGGCTGGCGGCAGCGGCGGAGGTGAGCCTGGCGCCACGACGCGAAGGGATGAAGCTGCGGCTGGATTCGCGCCGGCCGCGGCGCAGTTTCAAGAACCTGTGCCAGGAGGCGGCGATTCCGGCGTGGCTGCGCGCGCGTCTGCCCGTGCTGTGGGTGGATGGCGAACCGGCCTGGGTGGCCGGGATCGGGGTGGCGGCGGAGTTCGCCTGCGCCGCCGGCGAGACGGGCGTGGTACCGCGCTGGCACGCCGCCGCGGCCGGCGCCGATCCGGCTCGCGGGGTGAGCTGAGTCCGGCGCGGTTTTCTCCCGCGGCGCGCAGCCGGCCCGGCGCTTCAGTCGCGCAGCAGGGTCAGCTGCTGCGCCAGCTCCACCGCCGAACGCACGGCCATCTTGTCGAAGATGCGCGAGCGGTGGGCTTCGACCGTGCGCATTGAAATCGACAGCTCGTCGGCGATGACCTTGTTGTACTTGCCTTCGAGGATCAGGTTCATTACTTCGCGCTCGCGGCCGGTCAGTGTCGCCAGCCGGGCTTCGATCGTTTCGCGGCCGGCGGCGGCACGCTGACGCTCGGCGTCGGTGGCGAGGGCCTTCTCGACCAGGTCGACGAGGTCGTGGTCGTTGAACGGCTTCTCGATGAAGTGGAACGCGCCTTTTTTCAGCGCCGCCACCGCCATCGGCACGTCGCCGTGGCCGGTGATGAAAATCACCGGCAGGGTGCAGCCGCGCGCGAGCAGGGTGTCGAAGCATTCCAGTCCGCTCATTCCCGCCATGCGGATGTCGAGCACGATGCAGCCGCGCCAGTCGGGCCGCCAGGCGTCGACGAAGGCTTCGCCGCCGGGCCAGGTGCGGCAGGCGACGCCGCGGGTCTTGAACAGCCACTGGAGGGCGTCGCGGATGGCTTCGTCGTCGTCGATGATGTGGGTGCAGGCGGAGGTCATGCGGAGTCGAGGCCAACGGGAAGCGACAGGGTGAAAAGGGTACCGCCATCGGGGCGGGCTGCGAAGCTCAGGCGGCCATGGTGCAGTTCGGCGATCGAGCGGCAGATGTTCAGCCCCATCCCCATGCCTTCGGGCTTGGTGGTGAAAAACGGCTCGAACAGGCGGACGGCGATCTCGTCGGCGATGCCGCTGCCGCGGTCGGCCACGGTGACAGTGACGAAGCGATCGTCGAGCGCGGAAGCGATGTCCACGCGGCGGCGCTCGGCCGGAGTGTCGCGCATCGAGTCCATCGCGTTGCGCACCAGGTTGACCACGATCTGCTCGATCATCACCGCGTCGATCGCCAGCGGAGGCAGGGCGGAAGCGAGATCGGTGCGGATGGCCACCCGGCGTTTGCGCGCATCGGCTTCGATCAGGCCGACCGCATCGCGGATCACCGCGTTGAGGTCGAGCACTTCGCGTCGAGGCTCGGCGCGGCGCACGAAATCGTGCACCCGGCGGATGATCTCGCCCGCGCGCCGGGCCTGGTGGGCAATGCGCTGGTGGATGTCGAGCAGTTCGGTGGGATCGACGTCATTGCCTTGCAGGCGGTTGATGCAGCCCGAGTTGTAGCTGGTGATCGCCGCCAGCGGCTGGTTGAGCTCGTGGGCGAGGGTGGAGGCCATTTCGCCCATCGTGATCAGGCGCGAGCTCTGCTGCAGGCGCTCTTCCTGCTGGCGGGCCTGCTCGCGCGCGCGCTTCTGCTCGGTGATGTCGAGCACCGAGCCCATCCAGCCGGCATGGCGGCCGTGGGCGTCGATCAGCGGCGCTTCGAACACCAGCACGTCGAGCGCTTCGCCGTTCTTGCGCCGCAGGCGGACTTCGGTGCCTTCGGCGGAGCTTTCGCCGGACATGATTTCGCGGTGCACTTCGAAGGTCTGCTCGAGCCGCTCCGGGTCCCAGTAGGGCATCGGCGGTTTCAGCCCGATCAGTTCCTCCGCAGCGAAGCCGGTCATGCGGCAGAACGCCGAGTTGACGTAGGTCAGCCGGCCGTCGAGGTCGCGGGCGCGCATTCCGGTGCGCATCGAATCCTCCATCGCCTTGCGGAACGCGGACTCGGTGCGCAGCGCGGTTTCGGCCTGCTGCCGGCGGGCGAGCTGGCGGCGCAGCTGGGCCACGCTCCAGACGATGATCCCGCCCAGGAGCACGATCGAGGCGCCCAAGAGCAGCGGAATCCAGCGCGTTTCGGACTTGTAGGCGGTGATCTGGAGGGTCAGGCCATGCCCCGGCGGGTCGAACGGCATCGAGTAGGCGAGCCGGGGAGAAAGGGGCGCGACCTTGGATTTGGCGGCGATTTCCCGGCCATCGGAGTCGAGCACCGCGACCCGGTAGCGCTCCGAGAACCACCACGGCAGCTCGCGCACGACCAGGTCCGACAGCGAATACACCCCCACCACGACGCCGAGCAGGGATTCGTCGGACCACAGCGGGACGTGGACTTCGAAGCGGTGGGCGTTGCCGTTCGCGGGGTAGGCCGGGCCATACACCGGGCGGCCGACGCTGCGCGCCAGTTCGAACGTGGTCGGGGTCGGCACGCGGCTGCCGCCCGCGGCCTCCGCCGGGCGTGGCGGCAGGGCGCCGGCGATGCGGCCGTCGGGCGCCAGCCACAGGATCTGCACCAGTCCGCGCTCGGGGTTGAGCAGATGGGCGAGGCTGGCCTCGGTCTGCGGCGAGAGCGAGGTTCCGGCGAACAGCTCGGTGCCGATCTGCTGCAGATGGATCTCGTTGCGATCGAGCTGGAAACGCAGGTTCTGCTCCATCCACAGCACGTCGTTGAGCAGCGTGGTGCGCTGTTCGTCGGCGTCGTATTCGCGCGTCAGCCAGACCAGGGCGGCAATCGCGCCGAGGAACAGGGCCAGGCTCAGGAAGGGCAGGCGTTGGACCCAGCGGTTGCGGGGGCCGGGAGGCGGTGGGGGCGCCGAAGGGGGGAGAGGGCTCATGGAGGCGGGCGGGGGGCGGGCACGGCGGAGGTTTTCCTTGCTGCGGTATTCCACAATAGCGACAGGGCGGAGCCCAAACGATACTGATCTCCGGCACAGGCGAATCTATCGCCGTGCTCCTGCCCCGGGAAGCGCCGCGGGCCGGAAAAGTTCATCGATGTCGTTGATGCGGAGGAGAGAATCTCATGAAGATGCGCGCACTTCTGGTCGGTCTGGTTGCGGTCGGTTTGTCTGCCGCTGCGGTCGCTGCGGAGCCGATCGTGATCAAGTTCAGCCACGTTGTCGCCCAGGACACGCCCAAGGGCAAGGCGGCCGACAAGTTCAAGGAACTTGCCGAGCAATACACCCAGGGCGCGGTGAAAGTCGAAGTCTACCCGAACAGCACGCTGTACAAGGACAAGGAAGAAATGGAAGCGCTGCAGCTCGGTGCCGTCCAGCTCCTGGCGCCGTCGCTGGCCAAGTTCGGCCCGCTCGGCGTGCGCGAGTTCGAAGTGTTCGATCTGCCCTACATCTTCGACGGCTACGAAGCCCTGAACAAGGTCACCCAGGGCGCGGTCGGCGCGCAGCTGCTCGCCAAGCTCGAGCCCAAGGGCATCCGCGGCCTGGCGTACTGGGACAACGGCTTCAAGTCCTTCTCGGCGAACTCGCCGATCAACAAACCCGAAGACCTGCGCGGCAAGAAGATGCGCATCCAGTCCTCAAAGGTGCTCGAAGAGCAGATGCGCGAGCTCAAGGCGCTGCCGCAGGTGATGGCCTTCTCCGAGGTGTACCAGGCACTGCAGACCGGTGTCGTCGATGGCACCGAGAACCCGCATTCGAACCTCTATACCCAGAAAATGCATGAAGTGCAGAAGCACATGACGCTGACCGACCACGGTTACCTGGGCTACGCGGTGATCACCAACAAGAAGTTCTGGGACGGCCTGCCGGCCGAAGTGCGCACCCAGCTCGACAAGGCGATGAAGGAATCGACCCTCTACGCCAACCAGATCGCCAAGGAAGAGAACGACAAGGCATTGGCGGCGGTGAAGGCGTCGGGCAAGACCGAAGTCCACACCCCGACCGCGGAAGAGAAGGCGGCGTTCAAGAAGGCCCTGGTGCCGGTGCACAAGAAGATGGAGTCGCGCATCGGCAAGGATCTGATCCAGTCGATCTACACCGAAACCGGCTTCGATCCGGCCAAGCTCTGATCCCCCTCCGGCAACGGTACGACGCCCGCTGGCAGTGCAACGCTCGCGGGCGTTTTTTGTGATGGGAGACCCTAAATGTTGAGAATTCTGGATCACCTTGAGGAGTGGCTGATCACCTTCCTCATGGGCGCGGCGACGCTGATCATCTTCGTCTCCGTGGTCCATCGCTACGGCTCCGGCCTCGACATCCCGGCGCTGCAGGACTGGCTGCTCGGGCTCAACCTCGGCTGGGCGCAGGAGCTGACGATCATCATGTTCGTGTGGATGGCGAAGTTCGGCGCGGCGTATGGCGTGCGAACCGGCATTCACGTCGGCGTTGATGTGTTGATCAACCGCCTGTCGGATGCCAATCGGGCCAAGTTCATCGTGATCGGACTCGGTGCAGGCGCCTTGTTCACCGGCATCGTCGGCACGCTCGGCGCAACCTTCGTCCTCGAGAACGGAGCGCATTACCAGATCCTGAATTGGCTCGGGATGGACACCGGCGATCTCTACGAGGGCCCGGTCACCCCTGATCTTGAATGGCCGACGTGGATTGTGTATTCGGCGATTCCGTTCGGCTCCTATCTGATGTGCTTCCGCTTTCTGCAGGTCATGACGGGCTTCCTCCGCAGCGGCGAGCTGCCGCACCACGACCACGGCCATGTGGACGGCATCGACGAGGAGCACCTGCCGACCGACGCGAACTACTACGACATGGGCGACGATCTGCATCCGCACGACCTGAAGCACAAGCAGTTCGGCGAGAGCCACGACACCGACGCCGGCAAGGGAGGCAAGCAATGAGCGCGGCAATCATCTTCATCCTCCTGCTGGTGCTGATGCTCACCGGCATGCCGATCTCGATCTCGCTCGGTCTGACCGTGCTCACCTTCCTGTTCACGATGACCGAGGTGCCGATCGAGTCGGTGGCACTCAAGCTGTTCACCGGCATCGAGAAGTTCGAGATCATGGCGATCCCGTTCTTCATCCTCGCCGGCAACTTCCTGACTCATGGCGGCGTGGCGCGACGGATGATCAACTTCGCCACGTCCATGGTCGGCCACTGGCACGGCGGTCTGGGGCTGGGCGGCGTGCTCGCCTGCGCGCTCTTCGCCGCAGTGTCGGGGTCGAGCCCGGCGACCGTGGTAGCGATCGGCGCGATCCTGCTGCCGGCGATGGTGAAGCAGGGTTTTCCGAACAAGTTCGGCGCCGGCGTGATCACCACATCGGGGGCGCTCGGAATCCTGATCCCGCCCTCGATCGTGATGGTGATGTACTCGGTGTCGACCAACACTTCGGTCGGCGCCCTGTTCATGGCGGGCGTGGTGCCCGGCATCCTGCTCGCGGCCTTCCTGGGCTTCACGACCTGGAACCGTGCGCGCAAGTTCGGCTATCCGCGCTTGCCCAAGGCGAGCTGGGGGCAGCGCGCGAAGGCGTTCAAGGATTCGGCCTGGGGTCTGTTCCTGATCGTGGTGGTGATGGGCGGCATCTATACCGGCATCTTCACGCCCACCGAGGCGGCGGCGATGAGTGCGGTGTATGCGTTCTTCGTCGCGGTGTTCGTGTACAAGGATCTGGGCATGAAGGACGTGCCCAAGGTGCTGCTGAACTCCGCCAACATGAGCGCGATGCTGCTCTACATCATCACCAACGCGGTGTTGTTCTCCTTCCTGCTCACACACGAGAACATCCCGCAGCAGATGGCGGACTTCATGATCGGCACCGGCGTGGGCATGATCGGCTTCCTGATCATGGCCAACATCCTGATGCTGATCGCGGGCAACTTCATGGAGCCGTCGTCGATCGTGCTGATCCTGGCGCCGATCCTGTTCCCGATCGCGGTCAAGCTGGGCATCGATCCGGTGCACTTCGGCATCATCATGGTGGTGAATATGGAAGTGGGCATGTGCCACCCGCCGGTGGGCCTGAACCTGTACGTGGCGAGCGGGATCACCAAGATGGGCATCACCGAGCTTACGGTCGCGGTCTGGCCGTGGCTGCTGTCGATGCTGGTGTTCCTGGTGCTGGTCACCTACTGGCCCACCATGTCGCTGTGGCTGCCGCGCACGCTCGGCATGATGTAAGGCCGTCGCGAGCTCGATCCCGGGCCCGGCCGCGTGCCGGGTCCGGCTTTTGTGCTCGACCCGGGGTGAAGGCAGCGGGCGGATGCTGCATCGAGGTGTTTCATTCCCAGTCGTGGATGTTGCGCCGCGATAGAATCGCGCGCCCTTGCCTGTCGGGCCCTTCATGGAATACCTCGCCTTCATCGTCGATCTCTTGCTGCATGTCGACCGTCACCTCGCCGAGTTGCTCGCGAACTACGGCGACTGGATCTACGCGATCCTCTTTCTGATCGTGTTCTGCGAGACCGGGCTGGTCGTCACGCCCTTCCTGCCCGGCGATTCGCTGCTCTTCGTCGCCGGAGCGCTGGCCGCCGGTGGCGGCATGGACCCGGGCGTCCTGATCGCCGTGCTGTTCGTCGCCGCAGTGGCCGGCGACTCGCTGAATTACACGATCGGCAGGCGTTTCGGCGGGCGGATGCTGCAATGGCCCGACAGCCGCTTCTTCAACCGCCGGGCGTTCGAGCGCACGCGCGAGTTCTACGAACGTCATGGCGGCAAGACCATCATCATCGCCCGCTTCATGCCGATCATCCGCACCTTCGCGCCCTTCGTCGCGGGCATGGCCGAGATGGAGTACCGACGCTTCATCGCCTTCAACGTGCTCGGTGCCGCGCTCTGGGTGGGGCCGCTCGTGATGGCGGGCTACTGGTTCGGCAACCTGCCGCTGATCAAGAACAACCTTACCTTGGTGATCTTCGGCATCATCGTGTTCTCGCTGACGCCGCTGTTCATGGGGTGGCTGCGCCACCGGGCGGCGTCGGTGAGCGCGAGACCATGACGGTCGCTGCGTGTCGCCCGGGCGAGGGCGGAAATCTGCTAGAATTTCGCGCTTTTTTCTAAACCTCACGCTTTCCCAAGCGCAGTTCCGGAGTTTTTCCATGGCAATCGAACGCACCCTGTCCATCATCAAGCCCGACGCCGTCGCCAAGAACGTGATCGGCCAGATCTACGCCCGCTTCGAAGCGGCCGGCCTGAAGATCATCGCCGCGAAGATGGTGCACCTGTCCGAGCAGGAAGCCGGACAGTTCTACGCGGTGCACAAGGCGCGCCCCTTCTTCAAGGACCTGGTGTCGTTCATGACCTCCGGCCCGGTGATGATCCAGTGCCTGGAAGGCGAGAACGCGATCGCCAAGAACCGCGAGCTGATGGGCGCCACCGACCCGAAGAAGGCCGACAAGGGCACCATCCGCGCCGACTTCGCCGACAGCATCGACGCCAACGCGGTGCATGGTTCGGACGCGCCGGAGACGGCCGCGGTCGAAGTGGCTTTCTTTTTCCCCGGCATGAACGTTTACTCGCGCTGAACGGTCCATTCCGACGGTCCCTCGCGCTGGTTCCGCGGTGCCTCCCGCACCGCGTCCGGCGTGTTCGGGCCGTTTGCATTTGGCCTCAACCGTTCTCTGGAGTGAAGTTTCAGGCATGAGCATTTCCGCCCCGGTCAATCTGCTCGATTTCGACGTCGACGGCCTCGTCGCCTGGTTCGCCGGGCTGGGCGAGAAGCCGTTCCGTGCCCGCCAGGTGATGCGCTGGATGCATCGCGAGGGCTGCGACGACTTCGACGCGATGACCGACGTCGCCAAGTCCCTGCGCGCCAAACTGAAGGAAATCGCGACGATCCGTGCGCCGCTGCCGGTGCGTGACTCGGTGTCGGCCGACGGTACGCGCAAGTGGCTGCTCGATGTGGGCAACGCCAACGCGGTCGAGACCGTGTTCATCCCCGAAACCCACCGCGGCACGCTGTGCGTGTCCTCGCAGGCGGGCTGCGCGCTCGACTGTGCGTTCTGTTCCACAGGCAAGCAGGGTTTCAACCGCAACCTGTCGGCAGCCGAGATCATCGGCCAGCTGTGGCTGGCGAACAAGCTGCTGGGCGCCGCCCGCGACACGGCGGCCGATCTCGAGGTCGGCGAGCAGGACAACGGACGCATCATCAGCAACGTCGTGATGATGGGCATGGGCGAGCCGCTCGCCAACTTCGATAACGTCGTCACCGCGCTCCACCTGATGCTCGACGACCACGCCTACGGCCTGTCGCGCCGGCGCGTCACGGTGTCGACCTCGGGCATCGTGCCGGCGATCGACCGCCTGCGCGACGAATGCCCGGTGGCGCTGGCGGTGTCGCTGCACGCATCCAACGATGCGCTACGCGACCGCCTCGTGCCGATCAACCGGAAATACCCGCTGCGCGAACTGATGGCCGCCTGCCGGCGCTACCTCGAGCGCGCGCCGCGCGATTTCGTCACCTTCGAGTACGTCATGCTGGACGGCGTCAATGACAGCGATGCGCATGCGCGCGAACTCGTCGCGCTGGTGCGCGATGTGCCGTGCAAGTTCAACCTGATCCCGTTCAACCCCTTCCCCCACGCCGGCTTCGAGCGCTCGTCGGCGGAGCGGATCCGCCGCTTCGGCGCCATCCTGATCGACGCCGGCATCGTCACGACGACGCGCAAGACGCGCGGCGACGACGTCGATGCCGCTTGCGGCCAGCTCGCCGGCCAGGTCCAGGACAAGACCCGGCGCAGCGTGCGCCTGCAGCGTGTGGCGGAGGAACGTCGATGAGGCGCACAGCGCTGGTGCTGGCCGTAGCGGCGGTGCTGGCGGCCGGTTGCGCCACGGCGCCGGTGGATACGGCGGGGCCCAGCCGGCCGCTGTCCGACCTCACCCCGGCCACTCCGGCGCAGGCGCGCGCGCGCGTGCATGTGGACCTGGGCATGGCTTATTTCGAAATCGGGCGCTACGATGTCGCGCTCGACGAAGCGAAGATCGCGCTCGGCGACAGCCCGGACTATGCGCCGGCCTTTCACCTGCTGGGTCTGGCCTACATGCTCGTCGAGGAATACGCCGCCGCCGGGGAGAACTTCGAGCGTGCGCTGCGCCTCGCTCCCGGTGACCCCGATTTCAACAACAGCTACGGCTGGTTCCTGTGTGTCCGGGGGCGCGAGCGCGAAGGTCTGGAGCGGCTGGCGGTGGCGGCGCGCAACCCGTACTACCGCCATCCGGCCCGGCCGCTGACCAACGCCGGGCTGTGCCACCTGCGGCTGGCCGACGAGGACGCCGCGGAAGCGCAGTTCCAGCGCGCGCTGCAGGCCGATGCGGACAACGCCCAGGCGCTCTACCAGCTCGCTGCGATCGCCTACCGTGGCGGGCGTCTCGACCAGGCGCGCGCCCACCTGGTCCGGCTGCACCAGCGTCTGGAACCGACTCCGGCTTCGGTCTGGCTCGGCCTGCGCACCGAGCGCCGCCTCGGCAACCACGACGCCGAGGCGAGTTATGCGGCGCAGCTGCGTAGCCGTTTCGCCCAATCGGAAGAATATCAACGGATGATCCAAGGGAAGTTCGAGTGAGCAGCATGCAGAGCGAAAACCTTCCCGCCGCGGCCGGCGAGCCCGCCGTGCCGTCGCCGGGGGCGCAACTGCGGCGCGCGCGCGAGGCGCGTGGCGAATCGGTGTCCGAAGTGGCGTTTGCGCTCAAGCTCAGTCCACGCCAGATCGACGCCCTCGAGCGCGACGATTTCGCCGCCTTGCCCGGGACGGCCTTCGTGCGCGGCTTCCTGCGCAACTATGCGCGCTACCTGGGGCTCGACGCCGCGCCGCTGCTCGACGGCGTACAGCATCTGGCCGGGTCGGCGGCCCCCGACCTGTCGCCGATCCGCAATGCCGACGGCGACCTGCCCAGCCGCAGCGGCCGGCGCCGGGGCGCATTCCCCGCCGGGATGCTGGTGCTGGCGCTGATGCTGCTGGTCGCCGCGGGCTGGTATTTCGATGGCTTCCGGACCGATCTGCCCGGGCTGGCGGATAACGGATCGATGGAAAGTGTCCCGGCGGAAAACGCGCCGGCGGAAAGCGCGCCGGTCGCGGTACTGCCGCTCGAGCGCGGCGACGCCGGGCCGGGGGCGGGCGCCGTCGCGCCGGGGGCGGACAATCCGCTGCAGCCGGAGGTCGCCGCGAGCACGCCGGCGGCCACCGCTGCCGAGATCCCCGCCAAGGCCGAGACGCCGGCCGCCGTGGACGGGCGCGTGGCGCCCGCGCCCGCCGCACAGGTGCCCGCTACGGAGGTGCCCGCCGCACCGCCGGCCCCGGTTGCAGAAGACGGACGCAGCGCCGCCGCGAGTCCACCGCCCGCCGCGCCGCAGGCCGGCAGCGGCGGCCGGCTGGTGCTGCGCTTTGGCGCCGACTCCTGGGTCGAGGTGCGCGACGCCGCGGGCGCGATCCTCCATTCCGGGCTCAACCGTGCGGGCTCGGTGCGCACCGTGCAGGGCAAGCCGCCGTTCGCACTGGTGGTGGGCAATGCGGCGGGCGTGGCGGTCGAGTTCGACGGCCGGACGGTCGATCTTGCCGCCCATGCGCGCGGCTCGGTCGCCCGCCTGACTTTAGGTGAATAGTTGGAAGCGATGAACCAGGACAAGGATTTTCCCCCCCTCGGCGCCGCCCCCGGGCGCCGCCGGCGCACCCGGCAGGTCGCGATCGGCAAGGTCAGGGTCGGCGGCGAGGCGCCGGTCGTGGTCCAGTCGATGACCAACACCGACACCGCCGATGTGCTCGGCACGGCGATGCAGGTCGCCGAACTCGCCCGCGCGGGTTCTGAAATGGTGCGGCTGACGGTCAATAACGAAGCGGCGGCGAAAGCCGTGCCGCACATCCGCGACCGTCTGCTGGCGCTCGGCGTGGAGGTGCCGCTGGTCGGTGATTTCCACTACAACGGCCACAAGCTGCTGACCGATTTTCCCGCCTGCGCCGAGGCGCTCGCCAAGTTCCGCATCAATCCGGGCAATGTCGGTGCCGGCGCGAAGCGCGACCCGCAGTTTGCCGCGATCGTCGAACTCGCCTGCCGCTACGACAAGCCGGTGCGCATCGGGGTGAACTGGGGCAGCCTCGACCCCTCGGTGCTCGCCCGCATCATGGACGAGAACGCCCACCGTGCCGCACCGCGCGATGCCGGTGCGGTGATGCGCGAGGCGCTGGTGGTGTCGGCGCTCGAATCCGCGGCCAAGGCCGAGGAGTACGGGCTGGCCGCGGACCGCATCGTGCTGTCGGCGAAAGTGTCGAGCGTGCAGGACCTGATCGCGGTGTACCGCGATCTCGCCCGGCGCAGCGACTATGCCCTGCACCTGGGGCTGACCGAGGCCGGGATGGGCAGCAAGGGCATCGTCGCCTCGACCGCCGCACTCGCGGTGCTGCTGCAGGAAGGCATCGGCGACACCATCCGCGTCTCGCTGACGCCCGAGCCGGGCGGCAGCCGCAGCCAGGAAGTCGTGGTCGCGCAGGAGATCCTGCAGACCATGGGCCTGCGCGCGTTCACGCCGATGGTCACCGCCTGCCCGGGCTGCGGGCGCACCACCAGCACGGTGTTCCAGGAACTCGCCGCCGGCATCCAGGACTACGTTCGTGCCCAGATGCCGGTGTGGCGCGAGCAGTACGATGGCGTCGAGAACCTGACCCTGGCGGTGATGGGCTGCGTGGTCAATGGGCCGGGCGAGTCCAAGCATGCGAATATCGGCATCTCGCTGCCGGGGACCGGCGAATCGCCGGCGGCCCCGGTCTATGTCGATGGGGAAAAAGTCGCCACCTTGCGCGGCGACGGCATCGCCGCCGAGTTCAGGGCCATCGTCGATCGCTACGTGGCGACGCGCTATGCAAGAAAGGCCGGCTGAGTCCGGCCCCAGGGACATGAACAAGGACGAGGGTGCGATCCACGCATCCCGCAACACGACAAGACGAACACAGCAATGAGCCAGACCTTGCAGGCGGTGCGCGGGATGAACGACATCCTGCCCGATGACGCCGAAACCTGGGAATACTTCGAAGACATCGTGCGCGACTGGCTGCAGAGCTACGGTTACCGCCCGATCCGGATGCCGCTGGTGGAGCCGACGCCGCTGTTCAAGCGCGCGATCGGCGAAGTCACCGACATCGTCGAGAAGGAGATGTACTCCTTCGAGGACGCCTTGAACGGCGAGCATCTGACGCTGCGCCCGGAAGGCACGGCCTCCTGCGTGCGCGCGGTGATCCAGCACAGCCTGATCCCGTCCGGCGGACCGCAGCGCCTGTATTACTACGGGCCGATGTTCCGCCACGAGCGTCCGCAGAAGGGCCGCTACCGCCAGTTCCATCAGATCGGCGTGGAGGCGCTCGGTTTCGCCGGCCCCGAAACCGACGCTGAGCTGATCCTGATGTGCGCACGGTTGTGGGACGACCTCGGGCTCGAGGATGTCACGCTCGAGATCAACTCGCTCGGCGCTCCGCAAGAGCGCGCCGCTCACCGCGCGGCGCTGGTCGCTTACCTCGAGCAACACCGGGACCAGCTCGACGAGGACGGCAGGCGCCGCCTCCACACCAACCCGCTGCGCATCCTCGACACCAAGAACCCGGCGCTGCAGGCCATCGTCGATGCTGCGCCGCGGCTCGCCGACTACCTCGGTGACGAATCGAAGGCGCACTTCGACGCGGTGCAGGTCTTCCTCAAGGATGCCGGGATTCCCTACCGGATCAACCATCGCCTGGTGCGCGGGCTGGACTACTACAACCGCACCGTGTTCGAGTGGGTCACGACGCGCCTCGGCGCCCAAGGCACGATCTGTGCCGGCGGGCGCTACGATGGCCTGTTCGAGCAGCTCGGCGGCAAGCCGCAGCCGGCCGCCGGCTTTGCCATCGGCATCGAGCGCCTGCTGTTGCTGTGGCAGGCCTGCGGTGGCGAGAGCGAGCGCATGGCGCCCGACGCCTACGTGGTCAGCGTCGGCGACGCTGCCCAGCGCCTGGCCTTCCGTGCCGCGGAGGCGCTGCGCGAACACGGCTTCGCCGTGCTGATGCACTGCGGTGGCGGCAGCTTCAAGTCGCAGATGAAAAAAGCCGACGCCAGCGCGGCTGCGGTCGCGGTGGTGATCGGCGAAGACGAGGCCGCGGCCGCTGAAGTCGGCCTCAAGCCCTTGCGCGGCGGCGGCGCGCAGCAGCGCGTCGCGCTCGAGACCCTGCCCGAGGCACTGGCAGGCTTGCTGTATCCTGAAGAATCCGTACAAGAGGGTTGATGATGGCGGTCTACGATCTGGAAGAGCAGGAACAGATTTCCGAACTCAAGGCGTGGTGGGCGCAGTACGGCAACCTGGTGGTCGGCCTGGCGCTCGCCGCCGCGGTCGCCGCGGTCGGCTGGCAGGGCTGGCAGTGGTTCCAGAACCGCAACGCCGCCGAGGCCGGCACCCTCTACTACGCGGTGCAGCAGGCCGCTCAAAGCCAGGATGCGCAAAAGGCGCGCGAGGCCGCCGGGCGCTTGATCGGCGAGCATGGCGGCAGTGCCAGCGCCCAGCTCGGCGCGCTGCTGGCGGCGGCGGTCCAGTTCGAGGCCGACGACCTGACCAATGCGCGGGCCCAGCTCGAATGGGCGGCGGACAAGGGCGCGGACGCGGCGCTGCGCGACCTCGCCCGGCTGCGCCTGGCCGCGGTGATGCTGGAGCAGGGCGAGCTCGATGCGGCGCTGGCGCGGCTGCAGGGCGCGCCGGTGACGGCGGCCTACAAGAGCCGCTACGACGATCTGCGCGGCGACGTGCTCGCGGAGCTGGGCCGGGCCGACGAAGCGCGGGCCGCCTACCGGGCCGCGATCGACAGCCTCGCTGCCGAAGGCGAGGAGGCCATGACGCTGCGCGAACTCGTCCGCGTGAAACTCGAATCCCTGGGAGCCTGACCGATGAAGTCGCTTTCGCTGCGTTTCGTTGCGCTTGCCGCCGCTGCCGCGCTGCTCGCCGGCTGCTCGTCGCTGAACCCTTTTTCCCACTCGCCTTCGGCGCCGGCGGCACTGACGGAACTGAAGCCGAGCGCCGAGCTGGCGAGGCGCTGGCAGGCCGACATCGGCGAAGCCGGGGGCTACCGCTTCCAGCCGGCGGTGTGGGGCGAGAGCGTGTACGCGGCCTCGCACCGCGGCGACGTCGGCCGTTTCGAAGACGGCCGCGCGCTGTGGCAGGTGCGTGCCGACAAGCGCCTGTCGGCCGGAGTCGGTGCCGATAGCCGGCTTGCGGTGGTGGTCGCCACCGACGGCACGGTGATCGCCTACGATGCGGCCAGCGGCAGCGAGCGCTGGCGTTCGCCGCTCGGCGCCGAAGTGCTGGCGCCGCCTGCGCTCGGCCCGGACTTCGTCGTCGTGCGCGCTTCGGACAACCGCCTGATCGCGCTCGATGCGCGCGACGGCAGCCGGCGCTGGGTGTACCAGCGCAACAATCCGCCGCTGGCGCTGCGCACGTTCGCCGGCGTGCTCATCGAGGGCAACGTCGTCCTCGCCGGCTTCCCCGGCGGCAAGCTGGCGGTGCTCAATCCCGCCAACGGCGGCGCGATCACCGAGCTTGGTGTCGCCCTGCCGCGCGGTGCCACCGAGCTCGAGCGGGTGGCCGACATCGTCGGCACGCCGGTGGTCGGGCGGCGCGAAGTGTGCGCGGTGAGCTACCAGGGGCGCGCGGCCTGCTTCGACACCACCAACGGCAACGCGTTGTGGGCGCGCGATTTCTCCAGCAGCGTGGGCATGGCGCGCGACGCGCGTTTCGCGCTGCTCGTCGATGAGCGCGATGCGGTGCATGCGCTTGACGCCTACAGCGGGGCGAGCGTGTGGAAACAGGACGCGCTAGTGCGGCGCCGGCTGTCGCGGCCGCTGATCGTCGGCGATCACGTCGTGGTCGGCGACGGCGAGGGCTATGTCCACCTTCTCGATCGTGAAACCGGTTCCCTGGCCGCCCGCGAACGCGCCGGCAAGGGGGCGATCGCCGCCGATCCGGTCGCGTTCGGGCGCGGCTTCGTCGTCCAGGGCGGCGACGGCGACATTACCGCGTACGAAGTGCGCTGAGGCAAGACAGGAAGTGAAACCCACCATCGTTCTGGTCGGTCGGCCCAACGTCGGCAAGTCGACTCTGTTCAACCGCCTCACCCGCACCCGCGACGCTCTCGTCGCCGACCAGCCCGGGCTGACGCGCGACCGCCACTACGGCATCGGCCGGGTCGGCGATCGCGATTACCTCGTCGTCGACACCGCCGGCTTCGATCCCGTCGCCAAGGACGGCATCATGCACGAGATGGCACGCCAGGCCGAGCAGGCGATCGCCGAGGCCGACGTGCTGCTGTTCCTGGTCGACGGCCGTGCCGGGCGCACGCCGCACGACGAGAATATCGCCGCCCGTCTGCGCCGCGCCGGCCGCCCGGTCCATGTCGTGGTGAACAAGGCCGAAGGGCTCGAGCGGGCGATGGTTGCTGCCGATTTCCACGCCCTCGGCCTGGGCGACCCGCTGGCGGTGTCGGCGGCCCACGGCGACGGCGTGAAGCAGCTCGTCGAGCTGGTGCTGGCGCCCTTCCCGGCGGACGAGGAAGGGGAAGTCGCCGCCGACGAAGGGCCGAAAGTGGCCATTGTCGGCCGCCCCAACGTGGGCAAGTCGACCCTGGTCAACACCTTGCTCGGCGAGGAGCGGGTGATCGCCTTCGATCTGCCCGGCACGACCCGCGACGCGATCTCGATTCCGTTCGAGCGCGGCGGCCGCCATTACACCCTGATCGACACCGCCGGCCTGCGCCGGCGCGGCAAGGTCTTCGAGGCGGTGGAAAAGTTCTCCGTGATCAAGACCCTGCAGGCCGTGCAGGAATCGAACGTGGTCGTCCTTGTGCTCGATGCGGCGCAGGACATTTCCGATCAGGACGCCCATATCGCCGGTTTCGCGCTCGAGGCCGGGCGCGCGCTGGTGGTGGCGATCAACAAATGGGACGCAGTCGACGACTACCGTCGCGACCGCCTCAAAGCCGACATCGCGCGCAAGCTGGCCTTCCTCGGCTTCGCCCGCTTCCACCAGATTTCCGCGCTCAAGTCCGAGGGCATCGGCGGACTGCTCAAATCGGTCGATGCCGCCTATGCCGCGGCGATGGCGAATCTGGCCACCCCGCGGTTGACGCGGACGCTGCAGCAGGCGGTCGCCCGCCAGGCGCCGCCGCGCCACGGCATGGCGCGGCCGAAGATGCGCTATGCCCACCAGGGGGGAGTGAATCCGCCGGTGATCGTGATCCACGGCAACGCTCTCGACGCCATTCCTGCGTCCTATGTCCGCTACCTGGAACGCTGTTTCACCGAGGCGTTCAAGCTGCAGGGCACGCCCTTGCGCATCCAGTTCCGCACCACGCACAATCCGTTCGCGGTGCGGGGCTGAATTTTCCCGCGCAGAATCCGTTTCCACGCCCGGGTTTCGTTGCATACTGCGATGCGGCAGTGCAGCAGCAAGCCCGAAATTTACATAAACACAATATAAAGAGGTTCAGCAATGAGCAACAAAGGGCAACTTCTACAAGACCCCTTCCTCAACACCCTGCGTCGCGAGCACATCCCGGTATCGATCTACCTGGTCAATGGCATCAAGCTCCAGGGCCAGGTCGAGTCTTTCGACCAGTATGTCGTCCTGCTGAAGAACACCGTCACCCAGATGGTGTACAAGCATGCGATTTCGACCGTGGTTCCGGCCCGTCCCGTCGTCATCCAGCAGGACGAGGGCAGCAACTGAAGCCCGCGGTGATGGCGCGCGACCGCTGCCCGTCGGTCGCGGGAGGTACGCATGTTTGAGCGCCCCGCCTCCGGCGAGCGTGCGGTCCTCGTCCAGCTCGACCTCGGCCAGGGGGCGATCGACGAGCGCCTGTCCGAGCTGAAGCTGCTCGCCGGCAGCGCCGGCGCCAGCGTCGAGGCGGTGGTCCAGGGCCGGCGCGCGGCGCCCGACCCCAAGCTCTTCGCCGGCAGCGGCAAAGTCCAGGAGATCGCCGAAGCGCTCCGTGTCCATGCCGCCGACATCGTGATCTTCAACCATGCGCTGTCGCCCGGGCAGCAGCGCAACCTCGAGCGCGAGCTGCAGTGCATGGTCATCGACCGCACCGCGCTGATCCTCGACATCTTCGCCCAGCGCGCCCGCAGCCACGAAGGCAAGCTCCAGGTCGAACTCGCCCAGCTCGAGCACCTGGCCACCCGGCTGGTGCGCGGCTGGACCCACCTTGAACGCCAGAAAGGCGGCATCGGCCTGCGCGGCCCGGGTGAGAAGCAACTCGAGACCGACCGCCGCCTGCTCGGCAACCGGGTCAAGATGCTCAAGTCCCGCCTCGCCCAGATCGAGAAGCAGCGCAAGGTGCGGCGCCGGGCGCGGGAACGCCGCGACGTCCTGTCGGTCTCTCTGGTCGGCTACACCAATGCGGGCAAGTCGACGCTGTTCAATGCGCTGACGAAGGCCGGGGCGTATGCGGCCGACCAGTTGTTCGCCACCCTCGACACCACTTCGCGCCGCCTCTACGTCGGCGGCGCCAGCGTCGTGCTGTCGGACACCGTCGGCTTCATCCGCGACCTGCCGCATGCGCTGGTCGCGGCGTTCCAGGCGACGCTGGAGGAAACCGCGCAGGCTGATCTGCTGCTGCACGTGGTCGATTCGGCGAGTGAGGATCGCGACGCCCAGATCGAAGCGGTGAATCTGGTCCTCGCCGAAATCGGCGCCGCAGCCGTACCGCAGATCCTGGTCTGGAACAAGATCGACCTGACGCACGCCACGCCGGCAGTCGAGCGGGGGGACTGTGATAAAATCAGGCGCATTTTTCTGAGCGCCAGAACGGGCGAAGGCCTCGACCTGCTTCGCGACGCGCTAGCCGAAGTGGCGCAGCAAACCTTTGGTGACGATGCCGACCGGATCGCCGGGACGGTGGACGAACGATCAGAACAATCGTGATAACAGGCATTCTCATGTCACTCAACGACCCACGCTGGGGTAGCCAGGGCGGTAACGACGGCGACCGCAACGACGGCAATCGCGGCGAAGACAGCCGCGACGGCGACAACCGCGGTGATCGCAACCGCGGCAGCAACCAGGGGCCGCCCGATCTCGAGGAGGTCTGGCGCGATTTCAATCAGCGTCTGAGCGGCATGTTCGGCAACAAGCGCGGCGGTCGCGGTGGCAGTGGCGGCGGTGGTTCGCCGCAACTGCCCGGTTTTTCCTTCAAGCAGTTCGGCGGCGGGATCGGCGTGCTGCTGGTGCTGGTCGCCGTGGTCTGGCTGGCGAGCGGTTTCTATACGGTCGATGCCAACCAGCGCGGGGTGGTCCTGCGCCTGGGCAAGTACGTGCAGACCACCGAGCCCGGCCTGCGCTGGCGCCTGCCGGCGCCGTTCGAGTCGCACGAGATCGTCGACCTGACCGGCGTGCGCACGGTCGAAGTCGGCTATCGCGGTTCGGAGCGCAACAAGATGCTGCGCGAATCGCTGATGCTCACCGACGACGAGAACATCATCAACATCCAGTTCGCCGTGCAGTACGTGCTCAACAGCCCGGAAAACTACGTCTTCAACAACCGCTTTCCCGATGAGGCGGTCGGCCAGGCGGCGGAAACCGCGATGCGCGAGATCGTCGGCAAGAGCCGGATGGACTTCGTCCTGTACGAAGGGCGCGAGGAAATCGCCGCCACCGCGCACGAGTTGATGCAGCGCATTCTCGACCGCTACGAAACCGGCATCCAGATCAGCCGCGTGACGATGCAGAACGCCCAGCCGCCGGAGCAGGTGCAGGCCGCGTTCGACGATGCGGTGAAGGCCGGCCAGGATCGCGAGCGGCAGAAGAACGAAGGCGAGGCCTATGCCAACGATGTCGTGCCGCGTGCCCGTGGTACCGCCTCGCGCCTGGTCGAGGAGGCGAACGCCTACCGCGAGCGCGTCGTTGCCAACGCCGAGGGCGAGGCCAGCCGCTTCAGCCAGGTCTTCGCCGAGTACGCCCGGGCGCCGCAGGTGACCCGCGAGCGCCTGTACATCGAGACCATGCAACAGGTGATGTCGAACACTTCCAAGGTGATGATCGATGCCAAGGGCAATGGCAACCTGCTTTTCCTTCCGCTCGACAAGCTGATGCAGCAGGCCGGCGCCAGGCCGGCGTCGGCGGCGTCCCTGCCCGACTCGCAATCGGCGGCCGGACTGAGCGCGAATGCGCCGATGCCGTCCCTGGATCCGCGCAATCGCGAACTGATGAGAAGCCGTGAGCGGGGAGAGCGCTGATGCGTGACAAGATGTCTGTGATTGGCGGCAGCCTGCTGCTCGCCGTGGTGATCGCCTCGATGTCGCTGTTTACCGTCGATCAGCGCCAGTATGCGATCGTGTTCCAGCTCGGCGAAGTCAAGGAAGTGATTTCCGAGCCCGGACTGAACGTGAAGCTGCCGTTCATCCAGAACGTGCGCTATTTCGACAAGCGCATCCTGACCATGGATACGCCGGAGCCGGAGCGCTTCATCACTTCCGAGAAGAAAAACGTGCTGGTCGATCACTTCGTCAAATGGCGCATCGTCGATCCGCAGCTGTACTACGAATCGGTCGCCGGCGACGAAGCGCGCGCGCGCATCCGCCTGACCCAGACGGTGAACGCCGGCCTGCGCGAGGAGTTCGGCCGCCGCACGGTCCATGACGTGGTCTCCGGCGAGCGCGACCGCATCATGGAGGACATGCGCAGCAAGGCCGACCAGGATGCGCGCAAGATCGGCGTGCAGATCATCGACGTGCGCCTGAAGCGGGTCGATCTGCCCAACGAGGTGTCCGAGTCGGTGTATCGGCGGATGGAAGCCGAGCGCAAGCGCGTCGCCAACGAGCTGCGCTCGCTGGGTGCGGCCGAAGCCGAAAGCATCCGCGCCGATGCCGACCGCCAACGCGAGGTCATCATCGCCGAGGCCTATCGATCGGCCCAGGAGGCCATGGGTGAGGGCGATGCCAAGGCGACCGCGATCTATGCCGAAGCCTACGGCAAGAGCCCGGACTTCTACGCCTTCTACCGCAGCCTCGAAGCCTACCGCTCGAGCTTTTCCGGCAAGGACGACGTGATGGTGGTCGACCCGAGCTCGGACTTCTTCCGCTTCATGAAGGATGCCGGAGGCGCTGCGCGCAACTGATTCCTTCATGGGCAGCTCGCTACTGACCGCCTTCGCCCTGATGCTGATCATCGAAGGTTTTCTTCCCTTCATCGCGCCAGCGGCCTGGCGCGAAACTTTTTTGCGCCTGGCGCGCATGGGCGACGGCCAGATCCGCTTCATCGGGCTGACCTCCATGCTCGCCGGTCTCCTCCTGCTGTTCATTTTCATCTGACCTCATCTGACACTCTCATGCGCTGGGTCTTGCCCGATTACATCCAGGATGCCCTGCCGTCCGATGCCCATCAGCTCGAGACGCTCCGGCGCCGGCTGCTCGACGCCTTCCGGGTGCGCGGCTACCAGCTGGTGATGCCGCCGCTGCTCGAATACCTCGATTCGCTCACCACCGGTGCCGGTCGGGATCTCGAGCTGCGCACCTTCAAGCTGGTCGATCAGTTGTCCGGACGCACGATGGGAGTGCGCGCCGACATGACGCCTCAGGTCACCCGCATCGATGCCCATCTGCTGAACCGCCGGGGCGTGTCGCGGCTGTGTTACTGCGGCAGCGTGCTGCACACCCTGCCGTCGACCCTGACCGCGACCCGCGAGCCGCTCCAGCTTGGCGCCGAGCTCTACGGCCACGCCGGGATCGAGGCCGACGTCGAGATCCTGCACCTGCTCGCCGAAGTGCTGCGCCTGGCCGAAGTGCCGGCGTCGCGCATCGACATCGGCCACGTCGGCCTGTTCCACGCGCTGGCGGCGCGTGCCGGGCTGGTGCCGGGGCGCGAGGAAGAGTTGTTCGACCTGCTCCAGGCCAAGGACGTGCCGGCGCTGCACGATGCGCTTGCCGGGGTGGCCGAGCCGGTGCGCAGTGCGCTGCTCGCGCTGCCCGAGCTCTATGGTGGGCCGGAAGTGCTCGAGGTGGCTGCCGCACGCCTGCCGCAGGACGCGGAAATTGCCGCCCTGCTGGGGGAACTGCGCCAGCTTGCCGCCGCCCTGGCCGATCTGCCGATCAGCTTCGATCTGGCCGACCTGCGCGGCTACCACTACCACAGCGGCGTCGTGTTCGCCGCTTACGGCGCTGATTCGCCGGCCGCGCTCGCGCTCGGCGGACGCTACGACCGGGTCGGCGCGGCCTTCGGTCGTGCCCGTCCGGCGACCGGGTTCAGCCTCGACCTGCGCGAGCTGGCCTGGCATCTGCCGTGTTCACCGGCGGGCCTCGGCGCGGTGCTCGCGCCGCTCGCCGAAGACCCCGAGTTGGCGGCCGAAGTGGCCGCCCTGCGCGCTCGTGGCGGGATCGTCGTCACCGCGCTGCCGGGACATGAAGGAACTTGGAACGAGGCCGGTTGCGACCGGCAACTGGTGAAACGGGACGGGCGCTGGACGCTCGTGCCGTTACAGGGAGAGTAAGGAAATGGCAAAGAACGTCGTCGTCGTCGGCACCCAGTGGGGAGACGAAGGCAAGGGCAAGATCGTCGATTGGCTCACCGACCACGCCAAAGGCGTGGTGCGCTTCCAGGGCGGGCACAACGCCGGCCACACGCTGGTCATCGGCCAGAACGAATACAAGCTCAATCTGGTGCCTTCGGGCATCGTGCGCGAGGGGGTGGCCTGCTTCATCGGCAACGGTGTGGTGCTCGACGTCCACCATCTGCTGTCCGAGATCCGCAGCCTCGAAGCCGGCGGCATCCAGGTGCGCGAGCGCCTGCGCGTGAGCCCCGGCTGCCCGCTGATCCTCGGCTACCACAGCGCGCTCGACCGCGCGCGCGAAGCCGCCAAAGCGGCCGGCGACAAGATCGGCACCACCGGCAAGGGCATCGGCCCCACCTACGAGGACAAGGTCGCCCGCCGTGCGCTGCGCGTCTACGACCTGTTCGACCGCGAACGCTTCGCCGCCAAGCTGAAGGCGAACCTCGAATATCACAATTTCGTCCTGACCCGGCACCTCGGTGCCGAGCCGGTCGAATTCCAGACGGTGTTCGACGAGGCCATGGCTGACGCCGCCGAGCTGCTGCCGATGGTGGCCGACGTCTCCGCCGAGCTCTATGCGATCAACAAGGCGGGCGGCTCGTTGCTGTTCGAGGGCGCGCAGGGCACGCTGCTCGACATCGACCACGGCACCTATCCGTTCGTCACTTCCAGCAACTGCGTCGCCGGCCAGGCCGCGGCCGGTTCCGGCGTCGGCCCCAGCCGCCTGCACTACGTGCTCGGCATCACCAAGGCCTACTGCACGCGGGTCGGCGGCGGCCCGTTCCCGACCGAGCTCGACATCGAGACCCCGGGCGTGCCGGGCGAGCAGATGTCGACCAAGGGCCGCGAGTTCGGCACCGTCACCGGGCGCAAGCGCCGCTGCGGCTGGCTCGACCTCGCCGCGCTGAAGCGCTCGATCATCATCAACGGCGTCACCGGGCTGTGCATCACCAAGCTCGACGTGCTCGACGGGCTGGCCGAACTGAAGCTGTGCACCGGCTACCAGCTCGACGGCAAACGCATCGACCTGCTGCCGATGGGCTCGGAAGAGGTCACCCGCTGCGAGCCGATCTACGAGACGATGCCGGGCTGGAGCGGGACGACCTTCGGTGCGCAGAGCTGGGATGCGTTGCCGCAGGAGGCGCGCACTTACCTGCATCGGATCGAGGAGATCTGCGAGATTCCGATCGACGTGATCTCGACCGGTCCCGAGCGCGACGAGACCATCCTCCGTCGTCATCCGTTTGGCGCCTGATTTCGCCTCGTCGCCGAGCCCGGTCGGCGCTGCGACCGGCACCGCAGAAAACGCGGGAGTGGTCCTGTCCGCGAACGGCTTCCCCGCATGGGGCGTTCGCGGGCCGGTCCGCTCCCGCGGCATTTCCGCCAGCGCGGCCGCACGCTTGCCGGTGAACGAAAAAAGCCGGCTTTCAGCCGGCTTTTCCCTGCGTTTGGTGCCCAGAAGAGGACTCGAACCTCCACGCCTCGCAGCGCTAGTACCTGAAACTAGTGCGTCTACCAATTCCGCCATCTGGGCAGGGACGCGCATAATAGCAAAGGCTTTCATCTGCGGGAAGGGTTTCACCCATTTTTTCGCGCCCCGGCCGTCGATCAAGGCGGTCCACGCGCGATGCAGCAGCGCCACCCCCCGGCGCTTGGCGGCGGACAACAAAAAAGCCGCTCCGAAGAGCGGCTTTCCTTACAACTGGTGCCCAGAAGAGGACTCGAACCTCCACGCCTCGCGGCGCTAGTACCTGAAACTAGTGCGTCTACCAATTCCGCCATCTGGGCAGGAAGACGCGCATTATAAGCACCGAAAGAAGATTGTCAATGACTCGCAAAACGAAAAAAACCACCTCCAGGCGCGGCACGACGCAAGCCGGCGCGGCCGCGCGCACGAACTCCACCCACCACAGCGAGAAGGCGCGCAAGAGTGCCGGTGACGGCCACCGCGCTGCTACCGCCGCGCCTTCGGCCGTGGCGGAAGCAGCGAAGGGCGCGGCGAAGGCGGCTGTAAAGGGCCCCGGCCGCAGCCGTGCCGCACGCAAGGCCGCGGCCGCCCAGGCGAGCGCCATCCGCCTCGCCGACCCGCACTACCTGCGGGAATCGCAGCAGTACGAACATCCGCTGCCCAGCCGCGAGTACGTGCTCCAGATCCTTGCCGAGCGCGGCGTGCCGATGCCGTTCGCGGAGCTTGTCGCGGCGCTCGACATCGCGCCGCATGAGCTCGATTTCTTCGACCGCCGCCTGCGGGCGATGGAGCGCGACGGCCAGATCATCCGCAACCGGCGCGATGCCTATCTGTTGCCGTCCAAGGTCGATCTGATCAAGGGCCGTGTCGAGGGCCATCCGGACGGCTTCGGCTTCCTGCGCCGCGACGACGGCGAGCCCGATGTCTTCCTCGGCCCCAAGGAGATGCGCGAAGTACTGCACGGCGACCGCGTGATCGTGCGCATCTCCGGCACCGACCGCCGCGGCCGCCCCGAAGGCAAGCTCGTCGAGGTGCTCGAACGGGCCAACACCCGGGTCGTCGGCCGCGTCATCAACGAGCACGGCGTCATGATCGTGGTGCCGGAGAACCGCCGCCTGGCGCAGGACATCCTGGTCGCCCCGGGTGGGCGCAAGAAACCCGAGCCCGGCCAGATCGTCACCGTCGAACTGGTCGAGCAGCCGACCAAGTTTGCCCAGCCGATCGGGCGTATCGTCGAGGTGCTGGGCAACTACGCCGACCCCGGCATGGAGATCGAGATCGCGCTCAGGAAGCACGATCTGCCCTTCGAGTTTTCGTCGGAAGCCAAGGCGCAGACGCGCAAGCTCCCCGACAAGGTGCGCAAGAAGGACTGGGCCGGGCGCGAGGACCTCACCGGACTGCCGCTGGTCACCATCGACGGCGAAACCGCGAAGGATTTCGACGACGCGGTGTATTGCGAGCGTCAGGGCAAGGGCTACCGCCTGGTCGTCGCCATCGCCGACGTTTCGCACTACGTCGACGCCGCCAGCGCGCTCGACCAGGACGCCTTCGATCGCGGCAACTCGGTGTATTTCCCGCGCCGGGTGATCCCGATGCTGCCGGAGAAACTCTCCAACGGCCTGTGCTCGCTCAATCCGCAGGTCGAGCGCCTGGCGATGGTGGCCGACATCGACATCTCCGCCACCGGGGCGGTCAAGCAGTACCGCTTCTATCCGGCGGTGATCTGGTCGCATGCCCGCCTGACCTACACCCGGGTGGCGGCGGCGCTGTACGACAAGGATGCGGCCGCGCGCACCGAACTGGCCGCGCTGCTGCCCCATCTGGAAAACCTCGACCAGCTTTTCCGCGTCCTGCTCAAGGCGCGCGCCAAACGCGGCGCGATCGACTTCGAGACCACCGAGACGCGGATGATTTTCGACGACCAGGGCAAGATCGCGCAGATCGTGCCCGAGGTGCGCAACGATGCCCATCGGCTGATCGAGGAGTGCATGCTCGCCGCCAACGTGTGTGCGTCCGACTTCCTCGCGACCCGTGAGCATCCGGCGCTGTACCGCGTCCACGACAGCCCCTCCGAGGACAAGCTCGCCAAGCTGCGCGAATTCCTCAAGGAGTTCGGCCTCGGCCTGGGCGGCGGCGACGAACCGCGCGCGAGCGATTTCGCCAAGCTGCTCGAACAGGTCAAGGACCGCCCCGATGCCCAGCTGCTGCAGACCGTGATGCTGCGCTCCTTGAAGCAGGCGATGTACAGCCCGGACAACGTCGGCCACTTCGGCCTCGCCTACGAGTCCTACACCCACTTCACTTCGCCGATCCGGCGCTACCCCGACCTGCTGATCCACCGCGGCATCAAGGCCGCGCTCGGCGGCGAGCAGTACCGCCCCGGCGACTGGGAGCAGATCGGCCTGCACTGCTCGATGACCGAGCGCCGCGCCGACGAGGCCACGCGCGACGTGGTCGCCTTCCTCAAGTGCTACTTCATGCAGGACCGCGTCGGCGAGGAATTCACCGGCAGCGTGTCGGCGGTCGTCCCTTTCGGCCTCTTCGTCGCCCTCGACGACATCTTCATCGAGGGCCTGCTGCACATCTCGGATCTCGGCAGCGACTACTTTCACCACGACGAGACCCGCCACGCCCTCGTGGGCGAGCGCACCGGCAAACAGTTCCGCCTCTCCGACCGGGTCAAGGTGCAGCTCGTGCGGGTCGACATGGCGACCAACAAGATCGATTTCCGCCTGATCGAGGGGCCGCTGCCGGCGCAGCCGAAAGCGCCGGCGAAGGCCGCCGAAGCCGCGCCTGTCGCGATCCAGCCCGAGGCTGGCAAGAAGGCAGCCAAGCCGCGCACCAAAAAAGCCGCAGCGGCGCCGGCGGTCGAGGCGGTGCCGGCGCCGGCCGTGCCGTTGCCGCTCGCCGCCCCGGTCGCTTCGGAAACTTCCGCCCCGAAACCGGGCAAGGCCCGCGCAAAGAAGGCGGCTGTCAAGGCGGTGGCCGAGTCCGCGCCTGCAGCCGCCATAGAAGCCCCGGTAGCGGCCCCGGCTGCCGCTGCCGAGGTGGCCGAGCCCAAAACCCGGAGCAAGCGTGCGAAGAAGGCAGCCGTCGAAGCGGTCACCACGGCGGCGCCTGCGCCGCTCGCCGCCCCCCCGGTTGCCGCCGAGCCGAAGCCACGCACCAAGCGTGCGACGAAGCCTGCAGCCGCGCCGGCCGTTGAGATTGCAGCCGCCGCCCCGGTGGTCACCGAGGCGAAAGCCCGCAAGGCGCGCACGAAGAAGACCGTTGCAGAGCCGGCGGCGGTCGCTCCGGCGCCGGTCGAGGCCCCTCCCGCCGCCGCAGCGAAGCCGCGCACGCCGCGCGTGAAGAAGGCCGCTGCAGCACCGGCTGCCGAAGCGCTAGAATCCGCGCCCCCGACTTCGACTCCGGCCCGCCGTGCTGGCCGCAAGACTTCCGCAAAAGGCACCGACCGTGGCTAAAGCACCCGAGAACACTCCCACCCGACTGATCTACGGCTTTCATGCCGTCTCCGCCAAGCTGCGTCATGCACCTGATTCGGTGATCGAGGTCTTCCTCTCGGCCGACCGCAAGGATGCGCGCGTGCGGAAATTCCTCGCCCAGGCCGAGGCCGCCGGAGCGCGCGTCACCCAGAGCGAAGGCGACAAGCTCGACGGCCTGGTCGGCACTCGCCGCCACCAGGGCGTGGTCGCCAAGGTCGACGCCACCCGGCGCGAGATCAAGCTCGCCGACGTGCTCGACGGCCTGGACGAGAACGCGCTGATCCTGGTGCTGGACGGCGTCCAGGACCCGCACAATCTCGGCGCCTGCCTGCGCGTCGCCGACGCCGCCGGCGCGCACGCCGTGGTCGCGCCCAAGGACCGCGCCGTGGGGCTCAACGCCACCGCGGTCAAGGTCGCCAGCGGTGCGGCCGACACCGTGCCCTACATCACCGTCACCAACCTCGCGCGCGCGCTGCGCGAGATGCAGGAGGCTGGGGTGTGGGTGATCGGTGCCGCCGGCGAGGCCGAGCAAACGCTCTACGACATCGACCAGAAAGGGCCGCTCGCCTGGGTCCTCGGCGCCGAAGGCGACGGCCTGCGCCGGCTCACCCGCGACACCTGCGATGCGCTCGCCCGCATCCCGATGCACGGCAGCGTCGAGAGCCTGAACGTGTCGGTGGCGAGCGGGATCTGCCTGTTCGAGGCCCGCCGCCAGCGCGGCTGAAGGCTCCGGCAGCGGCGGTGCGCGCTCCGCCCCGGGGTGCCGGGGGCACGGGCGCCTGCGCGATGCGGCGGCGCGCACGCCGGGGCTTGGCGGTGCGCGCCGCCCCCACGGGGCCCGCTGCGGAGGATTTCCGGGTAAGCTTCGTCGCCATGTGCTTCGGGGTGCCCGCGCTCGCCGCGGGAGAATCGGGAAGGCGGTTCGAGTCCGCCGCGCGCCCAGCGCCGTGAAGGGGATTGTCCGGGCAAGGTTCGCTCAGCCACTGGTCCGCGAGGACCGGGAAGGCGTCCGGACGAGACGATCCGCAGCCGGAAGACCGGCCCCGAAGCGTTTCAGGCGGCCGCCTGGTCGGCGGCCGTCCACTGCTCGACGACAAGGGGAATACTTCATGAGCAGCCCTTCGCAGTCCATCCAGGCCGACCCGCAGTTCAGCGCCGAGGAGCGCGCCGCGGTCTATCGCGCGATCCACACCCGGCGCGACGTGCGCGGCCAGTTCCTGCCCGATCCGATTCCGGACGAGGTGCTCGCGCGCGTCCTGAATGCCGCCCATCACGCACCTTCGGTCGGTTTCATGCAGCCGTGGGACTTCGTTCTCGTGCGTTCGCCGGAGGTGAAGCAGCAGGTCCATCAGGCCTTCGCTGCGGCCCATGCCGAAGCCGAGCTGATGTTCGAGGAAGGCAAGCGCGCCACCTACCGGAAACTCAAGCTCGAAGGCATCCTCGAGGCGCCGGTCAATCTGTGCATCACCTGCGACCGCCGCCGCAACGGTCCGGTCGTGATCGGGCGCACCCACATCGCCGCGATGGACCTGTACAGCTCGGTGTGCGCGGTGCAGAACCTGTGGCTGGCCGCGCGTGCCGAAGGGCTGGGCGTGGGCTGGGTCAGCATCCTCCACCAGCAGGCGTTGCGCGAGGCGCTCGGAATTCCGCGCGACATCATCCCGGTGGCCTACCTGTGCATCGGCTACGTCAGCCACTTCTACGACCGCCCCGAACTCGAGGCCGCCGGCTGGCTGCCGCGCCTGGCGCTCGGCGAACTGCTCCATTTCGACCGCTGGCAGGGCGCGGCCGACGCCGCCAGTGCCGCGCTCCTCGCCCGCGTCGACGCGACCGGCGCCGCCCGCAGCTGAGCCAGCGCCGCCCGCGGGCCGCGCCGCGCCACCGGGCGGCCCCTGCCGCCGGTGCGGCGCCGCACAAGCACAGTGCGGCGGCGGCTGTTTGCTGCACTGCAGCTGTGCGCCGCCCGGCGCGCACCCGTTGACGTTTTCCCCCTGAACTGCCCGGAAGCCGCCGGATCGGCCGCTTCCGGGCAGTTGGCACGTTTGATGCTGTGCAATCGCCGAGGACCGCGTCCGGCGTCATGCGCCCGCGTCCATCGATTCAGCCCTGCGGAGAACGTCATGAAAAAGCTCAAACTCGTCCTTGTCGGCAATGGCATGGCCGGCGTGCGCACCCTCGAAGAGCTGCTCAAGCTCGCCCCCGACCTGTACGACATCACCGTGTTCGGCGCCGAACCGCACGGCAACTACAACCGCATCCTGCTGTCGCCGGTGCTCGCCGGCGAGATGACCCTGCCCGAGATCATGCTCAACGATCTGGCCTGGTACCGCGAGCACGGCATCACCCTGCATGCGGGCACGACGGTGACGAAAATCGACCGCGTGCGGCGCAAGGTGCTCGCCGAGGCCGCCGACGGCAGCGTCACCGAGGCCGGCTACGACCGCCTGCTGCTCGCCACCGGCTCCACCCCCTTCATTCCGCCGATTCCCGGCAACGAGCTGGCCGGCGTGCTCGGCTACCGCGACATCGCCGATACCGAGGCGATGATCGAGGCCGCCGGCAAGTACCGCTACGCGGTGGTGATCGGCGCCGGGCTGCTCGGTCTCGAAGCGGCCAACGGTCTGATGCTGCGCGGCATGGACGTCACCGTGGTGCATCTCGGGGAGTGGATCATGGAGCGCCAGCTCGACCGTGCCGCCGCCGACATGCTGCAGGCCTCGCTCGAAGCGAAGGGGATGAAGTTCCTGCTCGCCCGCCACACCGAGGCCCTGCTCCCCGCCCGCGGCACGGGCGGGGAAGGGGAGGCGCGCGTCGGTGCGGTGCGCTTCAAGGACGGCACGGAAATTCCCGCCGACCTCGTCGTGGTCGCGGCCGGCATCCGCCCCAGCTACGCCCTCGCCGAAGCGGCCGGGCTGTACTGCGGCAGCGGCCGGGTGCGCGGCATCCACGTCTCGGACACGCTGCAGACCGTCACCGACCCGCGGATCTACGCGGTCGGCGAATGCGTCGCCCACCGCGGCGTGGCCTACGGCCTGGTGGCGCCGCTGTTCGAGCAGGGCAAGGTGTGCGCCAACCACCTCGCCAACTTCGGCATCGGCCAGTACCGCGGCTCGGTGACCTCGACCAAGCTCAAGGTCACCGGCATCGACGTGTTCTCCGCCGGCGACTTCAGCGGCGGCCCGGGCACCGAGGAGATCGTGCTCCACGACAAGCAGGGCGGGGTGTACAAGCGCGTCGTGCTCAAGGACGACCGCATCGTCGGCTCGGTGCTGTACGGCGACACCGCCGACGGTTCCTGGTACTTCCAGCTGATGAAGGACCGTCAGAGCGTCGCCGAGATCCGCGACCAGCTGATGTTTGGCCACTCATTTGGCAGCACTCGCCTGGGTGATGCCGGGCACAAGGGCGAGAACCGCGCGGCGAGCATGCCCGACAGCGCCGAAGTGTGCGGCTGCAACGGCGTGTGCAAGGGCACCATCGTCAAGGCGATCAAGGAAAAGGGCCTGTTCACCCTCGACGAGGTCAAGAAGCACACCAAGGCGGCATCGAGCTGCGGTTCGTGCACCGGCCTCGTCGAGCAGATCCTCGCGTCTACGGTCGGCGGCGCCTACCAGGCGGTGAGCGCGCACGACAAGCCGGTGTGCGCCTGCACCGAGCTGTCGCACGGCCAGGTGCGGCGCGCGATCCGCGAGCACAAGCTGCTGACGATTGCCGACGCTACCGCTTTCATGGAGTGGAAGACGGCCGACGGCTGTGCCACCTGCCGTCCGGCACTCAACTACTACCTGGTGTCGACCTGGCCGCACGAGGCCGTGGATGATCCGCAGAGCCGCTTCATCAACGAGCGTGCCCACGCCAACATCCAGAAGGACGGCACCTTCTCGGTGGTGCCGCGCATGCTCGGCGGAATCACCACCCCCGACGAGCTGCGCCGCATCGCCGATGTCGCCGACAAGTACCGGATCCCGACGGTGAAGGTGACCGGCGGCCAGCGCATCGACCTCCTCGGGGTCAAGCGCGAGGACCTGCCCAAGGTGTGGAAGGACCTCGGCATGGCCTCCGGCCACGCCTACGGCAAGAGCATCCGCACGGTGAAGACCTGCGTCGGCGCCGAGCACTGCCGCTTCGGCACCCAGCGCTCGATGGCGATGGGCGTCGACCTGGAAAAGATGCTGTTCGGGATGTGGAGCCCGCACAAGGTCAAGCTCGCGGTTTCCGGCTGCCCGCGCAACTGCGCCGAGGCTGGGATCAAGGACATCGGTGTGATCGGCGTTGATTCTGGCTGGGAGCTGTACGTCGCCGGCAACGGCGGGATCAAGACCGAGGTCGCGCAGTTCCTGTGCAAGGTCGCCAGCCGCGAGGAGGTCATGGAGTATTCCGCCGCCTTCCTCCAGCTCTACCGCGAGGAAGGCTTCTATCTCGAGCGCACCGTGCATTACGTGCACCGCGTCGGCCTCGAGCATGTGAAAAAGCGCGTCGTCGATGACGCCGAGAGCCGGCATGCGCTCCATCAGCGCCTGCTGTTCGCGGTCCAGGACTACGCCGACCCGTGGGCCGCGCGCGCCGCCGACGACGCCGAGGCCGCGCTCAAGACTCCGTTCGAAACCCTCCACGCCTGAGGAAACCGCCATGACGCTCGACACTTCCCTGGACACGCCGCCCGCCGCCGCCACCGAAGGCGAATGGAAGGCGATCTGCGCCCTCGCCGACATCCCGCGCCTGGGCGCGCGCGTGGTCGCCTCCCGTCACGGCGACATCGCCATCTTCCGCACCGCCGCGGACGAAGTCTTCGCCATCCACGACAAGTGCCCGCACAAGGGCGGGCCGCTGTCGCAGGGCATCGTCCACGGCCGCGAAGTGACCTGCCCGCTGCACGGCTGGAAGCTCGCCCTCGACAGCGGCGAAGCGCTCGCGCCCGACGTCGGCTGCAGCAAACCCTTCGCGGTGAAGCTGGTGGCGGGGCAGGTCATGCTCAGGAGCTGAGCTCCGCAGCCGGGAACGCGCACCGCGCCGCGGACCGTTTCCCGTTTCCTTTCCACACCGGCCATGCCGCTCGTCGGCATGGCACGGCCGCGTGCTGCCTGCATTTTTGCTGTGCAATCCAACTCCGGGAGTTTTCTCATGGACCGAAAAGCCTTCCTCCGTGCCGGCCACCCGCCCACCCTGCTGGCGGCCTTCCTCTACTTCGATCTGGCCTTCATGGTGTGGGTGCTGCTCGGCCCGCTCGGCGTGCAGATCGCTGCCGACCTCGGCCTCGACCACGCGCAAAAAGGCTTCATGGTGGCGCTGCCGGTGCTCGCCGGCGCGATCCTGCGCTTCGTCATGGGGGTGCTGGTCGATCATCTCGGGCCCAAGCGCAGCGGTGCCGTCGGCCAACTGATCGTCATCGGCGCGCTCGCCGCGGCGTGGTGGTTCGGGATCACGAGCTACCACCAGGTGCTGCTGCTGGGCTTCTTCCTCGGCTTTGCCGGGGCCTCGTTCGCCGTTGCTCTGCCGCTCGCCTCGCGCTGGTATCCGCCGGAACACCAGGGCACGGCGCTGGGCATCGCCGGCGCGGGCAATTCCGGCACCGCGCTCGCCGCGCTGTTCGCCCCCGGGCTGGCGCTCGCCTTCGGCTGGAGCAACGTCTTCGGCCTGGCGCTGATTCCGCTGGTGCTGGTGTTCGTGTTCTACCTCGTCGTCGCCCGCGATGCCCCCGAGTGCCCGCCGTCGAAGCCGCTCGGCGACTATTTCAAGGTCCTGAAGGACAAGGATGCGTGGTGGTTCATGTTCTTCTACTCGGTCACCTTCGGCGGTTTCGTCGGCCTCGCCTCCTCGCTGACGATCTACTTCAACACCCAGTACGGGCTGGACGCGAAGACCGCGGGCTACTTCACCGCGGCCTGCGTGTTCGCCGGCTCGGTGGTGCGCCCGGTCGGCGGCGCGGTGGCCGACCGCATCGGCGGCATCCGCACCCTGAGCGTGATGTACCTGGTCGCCGCGGCCTTCCTCGTGCTGGTCAGCTTCGCGCCGCCGGCGGCGTGGATGGCGCTCGCCGCCTTCGTCGCCGCGATGCTGGCGCTGGGCATGGGCAATGGCGCGGTGTTCCAGCTCGTGCCGCAGCGCTTCCGACGCGAGATCGGGGTGATGACCGGGCTGGTCGGCATGGCGGGCGGCATCGGCGGCTTCTACCTGGCGTCCTCGCTCGGCTATGCCCGCCAGGCGACCGGCAGCTACCAGGCCGGCTTCCTGATCTTCGCTGCGCTCGCCGTCTTCGCGCTGCTCGGGCTGACCCTGGTGAAGGCGCGCTGGCGGACCACCTGGGGAGCCGCGCACCTGACTGCGGCCCGGATCTGAACCGCTCATGGCCGACGTTCGCCTCGGCTACGCCACCCACGCCGGGCCGCGGCCGTACAACGAGGACTTCGTTGCCGCGGCTGCGCCCGAGGGCGCCGAGCGCGCGCACAAGGGGGTGCTGCTGGCGATCGCCGACGGTGTCGGCGGCCATGCCCACGGCCGCGAGGCCGCGGAATACACCGTGCGCAGCCTGCTCGCCGACTACTTTTCCACCCCCGACACCTGGAGCGTGGAAAAGTCGCTCGATGCCGTGCTCGCCGCCGCCAACCGCTGGCTCCTGGCGCAGGCGGCGCGCACCGCCGAATATGCCGGCATGGCGACCACGCTCACCGCGCTGGTGGTGCGCGGGCGGCGTTTCCACCTCGCCCACGTCGGCGATGCGCGCGCCTACCTGTGGCGCGACCGGACCCTGCTGCGCCTGACCGAGGACCACACCTGGCCGCATCCCGAACTGAGCAACGTGCTGCGCCGCGCCGTCGGGCTGGAGCGGCGTCTGCTGGTGGACTTCGACGACGGGGAGCTTGCCGCCGGCGACCGCTTCGTGCTCGCCACCGACGGCGTGTGGAATGCGCTCGGCGATGACCGGGTCGCGGCCGTGCTGCAGCGCACGGCCGACCCCCAGGCGGCGGCCGATGCGCTGGTCGCGGAGGCGCTGCGCGCCGGCACTACCGATAACGCCAGCGCGCTGGTGGCGGAGGTCGCCGCGCTGCCGGCGGCGAACGTGCACGACCACCTCGCCGACGGCCGCCGCCGGGCGTTGCCGCCGCGGCTGAAAGCGGGCGAGGCGATCGACGGCCTGCGGGTCGAGGCCTTGCTCCATGCCTCGCGCCTGACCCTGCTCTACCGCGTGCGGCGGGAGGCGGATGGCGCCCTTCTGGTGCTGAAGACCCTGCTGCCCGAGTTCGACGGCGACGACGAGGTGTGCCGCACCCTGGTGCACGAGGAGTGGCTGGCGCGGCGGGCGCCGGGGCAGGGCTTCCCGCAGGTGGTCGATCATGCCACGCGCGCCCACCTGTACTACCTGATGAGCTGGCACGCGGGCGAGACGCTGCAGGCGGCGCTGGCGCGCGGCCACCGTTACCGGGTGGCGGAAGTGGTCGATCTCGGCCGTGCCCTGCTGCGCCATCTCGGTGCGCTGCACCGCCTCGGCATCGTGCATCGCGACCTCAAGCCCGACAACCTGCACGTGGACCGCGACGGCCGGCTGCGCCTGCTCGACCTGGGCGTGGCCGCCGCCGCCGGCGAGGCGCGGTGCGAGAGCAGCCCCCCCGGCACGCCGTCCTACATGGCGCCGGAGCTGTTCGCCGGGCAGCCCGCGGACGAGGTTTCCGACCTCTATGCCTGCGGCGTCACGCTCTACGAACTGCTGACGCGGCGCTATCCCTACGGCGAGATCGAGCCCTTCCAGCATCCGCAGTTCGGCACCCCGCTGCCGCCCACCCGCTACCGCCCGGACACCCCGGCCTGGCTTGAGGCCGTGCTGCTGAAAGCCTGCGCCCGCGCGCCGGGGGCGCGCTTCGAGACCGCCGAAGAGTTCCGCCTGGCGCTCGAGCGCGGCGCTCAGCGCCCGCTCGCCACCCCGCGGCGGACGCCTCTGGTGGCGCGCAATCCGGGGCTGGCATTGAAACTGCTTGTAGTGGCTTCGCTGCTGCTCGACATCGTCCTGCTCTATCTGTTGAGCCGCGCATGAACGCTCCCCATGCGGGGGCAGATAGACCTTGACGACCATCAACGAGGCGAACCATGACCCCACGAAATCCAGAGACTTGCGGCCGCGCTGCCGCCCTGCCGCGAGCGGACGCCGCCGCCGGCACGCCGGCGAGTGCCGCGCCGCGCGATGAAACCCGTGCCACCTGCGCCTACTGCGGAGTGGGCTGCGGCGTGATGATCGGGCATGACGGCACGCGCATCACCGGCGTGCGCGGCGATCCCGCGCATCCGGCCAACTTCGGCCAGCTGTGCACCAAGGGCGCGAGCCTGCATCTGAGCGCCGGCCTCGACACCCGCCTGCTGTACCCGGAGTACCGCGCCACGCGCACCGAGCCGCGCCGGCGCATCGCCTGGGAGGCGGCGATCGATGCCGCCGCCGGGCGTTTCGCCGGGATCATCGCCGCCCACGGCCCGGGCGCGGTGGCGTTCTACATTTCCGGCCAGCTCCTGACCGAGGACTACTACGTCTTCAACAAGGCGATGAAAGGGCTGATCGGCAGCAACAACATCGACACCAACTCGCGCCTGTGCATGTCGAGCGCCGTCGCCGCCTACAAGGCGACCCTGGGCGCGGATGCGCCGCCGTGCTGCTACGAGGACTTCGACCACGCCGACACGATCCTGATCGCCGGCGCCAACCCGTCCTATGCCCACCCGGTGGCCTTCCGCCGCATCGAACAAGCGAAGGCGCGGCGCCCGCAGATGAAGCTGATCGTCGTCGACCCGCGCCGCACCGACACCGCGGCGGCGGCCGACCTGCACCTGGCGGTGCTCCCCGGCACCGACATCCGCCTGTTCGAGGCGATGCTCCACGTCCTCCTGCGCGAGCGCAGCGTCGATGAGGCCTGGATCGCCGCCCACACCGAGGGGTTCGAGGCCTTGCGCGCCCACGTGCGCGAGCTCACTCCCGCGGTTGCTGCCGAAGTGTGCGGCGTCGCGGCGGACGACATCGTCACCGCGGCGCGCTGGTGGGGGCAGGCGCCGGCGGCGCTGTCGCTGTGGTGCCAGGGGCTGAACCAGTCGATCCACGGCACCGACAACGGCACGGCGCTGATCGCGCTGTCGCTCGCCACCGGCAAGATCGGCCGCCCGGGCTGCGGCCCGTTCTCGCTCACCGGCCAGCCCAACGCGATGGGCGGGCGCGAAGTCGGCGGCCTGGCCAACCTGCTGCCGGCCCACCGCGATCTCGCCAATCCTGCCCACCGCGCCGAAGTGGCGCGCCTGTGGGGTGTCGACCGCGTGCCCGCCAGGCCCGGCCTGAGCGCGGTCGAACTGTTCGAGGCGGCGCGGGCGGGCAAGGTCAAGGCGGTGTGGATCGCGTGCACCAACCCGGCGCAGTCGCTGCCGGAGCAGACGCGGGTGCGCGAGGCGCTCGCCGCCTGCGAGTTCGTCGTGCTTCAGGAGGCTTTTCGCAACACCGAGACCGCGCCGTTCGCCGACCTGATGCTGCCGGCGACGACCTGGGGCGAGAAGGACGGCACCGTGACCAACTCCGAGCGTCGCATCAGCCGCGTGCGCCCGGCGCTGCCGGCCCCGGGCGAGGCGCGCGCCGACTGGCGCATCGCACGCGACTTCGCACGCGCGCTCGGGCCGCGCATCGGCAAGCCGCAGGCCGCGCGCCTGTTCGCCTACGAGCGGGCGGAGGAGGTCTTCGCCGAGCATGCCGCCACCACCGCCGGGCGCGACCTCGACATCACCGGCCTGAGCTACGCCCTGCTCGAGGCCGCGGGGCCGCAGCAGTGGCCGTTCCCGGCCGGTGCGCGGGTCGAGGAGGGCGCCGCGCGCGCGCGCCTGTACGCCGACGGCCGCTTCCCCACGGCGGACGGCCGTGCCCGCTTCATCGTCCCCGGCCGCGCGCTGACCGCGGAAAAGGTCGATGCGCGCTATCCGCTGCACCTCACCACCGGGCGCCTGCGCGACCAGTGGCACGGCATGAGCCGCAGCGGCAAGGTCGCCCGCCTGTACGGCCACGTCGACGAGGCCCGCATCGAACTCCATGCCGACGACCTCGCGGTGCGCGGGCTGCAGGACGGCGACCTGGTCCGGGTCGCCAGCCGCCGCGGCGAGCTGGTGCTGCGCGCGCGGGCGTCGCCCGACATGCGCAAGGGCCAGGCCTTCATCGCCATGCACTGGGGACGCAAGGTGCTCGGCTCGGCGGGCGTCAACCTGCTCCTCGGCGACGACTTCGATCCGCACTCGAAACAGCCCGAGCTCAAGCATGCAGCGATCCGCATCGACAAGGCGGTGCTGCCTTTCCGGGTGCTGCTGATGCGCGCTGAGCGCCCCGGGCGCACTGCGGCGGAGGACGCCGAGGCGCTGTCGCCGTGGCTGGAGCGCTTCGCCTATGCCTCGCTCGCGCTCGCCGGGCGCGACCATCCGGCGGTGGTGATGCGCATCGCCCACGACCGCCCGATCCCGCCCGCCTGGATCGGCGAACTGGATGCGCTGCTCGGGCTCGAGGGGGACGAGGCCCTGTCCTACGTCGACGTCCGGCGCGGTATCGGCAAGCGCGCGCTGATCGAGGACGACTGCCTGGTCGGGTTGCGCCTGGCGGGCGAGAGTGCGGCGCAGGCATGGCTGAGCGAACTGATCATCGACCGCCGGCCGGCCGCCGGGCTGCGGCGCTGGCTGCTCGCGCCGCTGGCGGCACCGCCGGCGCAGGCGAAGCTGCGCGGGCGCATCGTGTGCAACTGCCTGGATGTCGCCGAGGCCGATATCGCCGCCGCGATCGCGGGGGGCGACGACTTCGACCGGCTGCAGCGGACGCTCCGCTGCGGCACTTCCTGCGGCTCCTGCGTGGCCGAGATCCGCAGGATGCTCCGGGCATCGGGGCGCTAGCTCCGGGAGGCCGCTCCTGCTTCCACGGCATCCCAGATACATGGCGAAAACGTGTACGATTGGCGCCCGCACCGGACGCCGGCGGCCCCGGGATTTCGCCTGGAGATGTGATGTTCTCGAAGATGAAGGTAGCGACCAAGCTGACGATCGGCTTCGGGCTGGTGATCGTGCTGCTGCTCGCGGTGTCGGCGATCAGCCTGCTGCGCATGGGCGAACTCAACAGCCAGCTGCACGTCGTCGGCGGGCAGTTGTGGCCGCGGGTGGCGATGCTCGGGGAAGTGCGCCACGAATCGGACACGATCGCGATCGCCCTGCACAAAATGCTGCTGGCCGACAACGGTGCCGATCGCGCGCGCAACCGCGAAGTGGTGATGGCCGGGCGGCAATCGATCGGCGGCAGCCTCGAGCGTCTGGACCAGCTCGCGAGCCATCCGCGCGACCGGGAACTGCTCGAGGCAGTCCGGCGCGAGCGTGGGCGCTACATCGTCGGCCAGGATGAGCTGATCGAGCTGATTTCGAATGAGCGCCTGCCTGAGGCGCGCGCTTACCTGAACAACGCGCTGCGGCCGCAACTGGCCGACTACCAGAGCGCGATCGCCGCGGCGGCGGATTTCCAGAGCCAGTCGCTGCATGCCGGCATCGACCAGGCCACCGCCGCCACCGCAGGGGCGCGGGTGCAGGTGCTCGTTTCCGCCGGCGCGGCTCTGGTCGTGGCTCTGCTCGCCGGCTTCCTGATCATGCGCAGCCTGGGGCGCGAGATGGGGGGCGAGCCGGGCTATGCGGCCAAGGTCGCGCACCGGGTCGCGGAAGGCGACTTCACCGCCAAAGTGGTGCTGCGCTCCGGAGATTCCTCCAGCCTGCTCGCGGCGATGAAGGACATGGTCGGCAAGCTGTCGATGGCCTTCGGCGAGATCCATGCCGCCGGTGGCGCCCTCGTCGCCGCTTCGGAGGAAGTGGGCACTTCGGTGCAGCAGCAGGCGGCGATGTCGAGCCAGATGTCTTCGGCGGTGGCCGAAATCACGTCGACGATGGAGGAGTTCTCGGCCTCCTCGTCGGAAATCGCCCAGAACGCCGCGGTGGTGGTCGAGATGGCGCAGCAGACCCTGGCCAACAGCCGCAAGGGGGCGGAAGGCGTGCGCATGGTGCTCGAGCGGATGGAGGACATCCGTAACGACAACGAGCACAACCTGCGCGAGATCATGGCCCTGGGTGCGCGCTCGAAGGAAATCGGCCGGATCATGGAGATCATCAACGCGGTCGCCGACCAGACCCGGCTGATCGCGTTCAACGCCGCGCTCGAAGCTTCCAGCGCCGGCGACGCTGGGCGGCGCTTTTCCGTGGTCGCGGCGGAGATCCGCCGCCTGGCCGACAGCGTCGCCGACTCCTCGGAAGACGTGGCGGCCAAGGTCGGCGAGATCGAGGACTCGATCAACCGCCTGGTCGTCACCTCGGAGAAGAGTGCAAGCGTGATCGTGGCCGGGACCGAAGCCAGCGACGAGGCGGCGCACAACCTCGACGAGATTCTCGAAACCGCCGCCGGCACCGACAGCGCGGCGCAGCAGATTTCGCTCGCCACCCAGCAGCAGAAGACCGCGAGCACCCAGGTCGTGGTCGCGCTGCGCGAGATCGTCGGCGCCAACCGCCACGGTGCCCAATCCACCGAGCGCGTCGTCCAGGTGGGCAAGGAGCTGAAGCGGCTGGCGGCGGACCTGTTCGAAACCACCCGCCGCTTCAAGTACCGGGACGATGACGGCGGCGATCGCCGCGCCGACGCGGCGGCGCCCGGGGCATGAATCCTGCCGTTCTCCAGCGGCCGCTGCGCGTGCTCGTGGCCGACGACAGCGCCGTCGCGCGCGGCGTCATCCGCGCCTGCCTCGAACGTGACCGGGGCATCGAGATCGTCGCCGAGGCCGGCAACGGGCTGCAGGCGGTGGAACTGGCACAGACGTTGCGCCCCGACCTGGTGACCATGGACCTCGACATGCCGGTGCTCGGCGGGCTGGAGGCGATCGAACGGATCATGGCCCATCGCGCTGTGCCGATCCTGGTGATCACCAGCGCCGACGACGCCGCGATCGCCGGCGAGGCGATCCAGCGCGGAGCGCTCGAAGTCGTCCGCAAGCCCCGCTGCAGCGAAGAGCAGGCGCGCGATCTGGTCGCCCGCATCCGCCTCCTCGCCGGCGTGCCGGTGATCACCCGGCGCTTCCGCATCGATGCCGAAGCGCCCGCGCCGCGCCCCGCTCCCGTGCCGCAGCAGCCCTTTCCGGCGCCGGCGGGGGAGGGCGCGGAGGGGCGCATCGTCGCCATCGCCGCCTCGACCGGCGGTCCCCAGGCGCTGGCCCGCATCCTGCCCCGCCTGCCGTCCGCTTTCCGCGCTCCGGTGGTGGTCGCCCAGCATATCTCCGAGGGCTTCGCCGAGGGGCTGGTGGGGTGGCTGGCGGGGCTGTGCGCGCTGCCGGTCGTGCTCGCCTGTGACGGTCAGCGGCTCGAGGCCGGGCACGTCTATGTTTCTCCGCCCGAGCGCAATCTGGTCGTCACCGCTGCTCGCCGCCTGGCGCTGGTCGAGCCCGCAGCGACCGATGTCCACCACCCGAGCTGTGATGTCCTGCTGCGTTCGGTGGCCGAAGTGTTCGGCGCCGCTGCGATCGGAGTGATCCTGTCGGGGATGGGGCGCGATGGCGCCCGCGGCCTGGGCGCGCTGCGCGCGGCCGGCGGGGTCACGATCGCCCAGGATGAAGCCTCGTCGGTGGTGTTCGGCATGAACCGGGTGGCGATCGAGCAGGAGGCGGTGGAACACGTGTTGCCTGTGGATCGGATCGGCGACGAGATCCTGGCGCTGCTTGCCGCGCGGAGAAGGCGATGAGCCAGGCTCCGCTCGATGCCATTGGCGCGCTGATCGCGGCGCGCTTCGGACTCGTGTTCGCGGGGGAGGCCGGACGACGCCTGGCGAGCGCGGTGGCGGCCCGCATCGAGGCCCGCCAGCTGGCCGGCGCGACCCGCTATCTGGCCCTGCTCGAGGACGATGAGGACGAGCGGCGAACGCTGGCCGAGCAGCTGACCGTGCATGAAACCTATTTCTTCCGGGAGGCGGAACAGATCCGTTTCGTCGCCGATACTCTCGTTCCGCGCCTGCTGGCGGCAGGACAGGACGGCGTGCCGCTGCGCATCCTCAGCGCCGGCTGCGCTTCCGGGGAAGAGCCGTATTCGCTCGCGATTGCGCTCTTCGAGCGTTACCGCGAGCGTACCCCCGCGCTGTTTTCGATCATCGCCGGCGATCTCTCCCGGCCCATGCTCGCGCGGGCGCGTCAGGCGCAGTACTCGGAGTTTTCCTTTCGCGGGGTCGATGCCGACCTCCGTGCGCGCTATTTCGACGTCGCCGGCGGCCATTACCAGCTGCGGCCCTTCGTGCGGTCGGTGGTCGGCTTTTGCGAGCTCAACCTGCTCGAGCCCGCGTTCCCCGACGGGACGGCGCCTTTCGACATCGTGTTCATGCGCAACGTCAGCATCTATTTCGAGAAGGCGGTCCGGCGCCGGATTCTCGAGGCCCTCGCCGGCTGGATGCGGCCCGGTGCGCTGTTGATCACCGGAGTCGCCGAGACGCTCGCTAACGACCTCGGCGTGTTCGAGCTCGTCGAGGAAGCGGGGCTGTTCCATTTTTCCCGGCCGTCGGCGCCGTCCGCCGGGGGGCGCATTTCCTCTGCCGGGCGGGAGGGCAAGGGACGGATGCCTCCTTTCGTGCGTACGCCGACCGGGGTGCCGCCGCGTCTGTCCCTGAAACCCGCGTTGCGGCCGGCAGTGGCGGCCCCGCAGGCGCGTACCGGACCGGTCTTGCGCGCGCGCGCCGCCGCTCCCGCGGAAGGCGCGGCGCCGCTCGAGCTGGACGCATTGATCGGGCTGGTGCACGACGAACGCTACGAGCAGGCCTGGCCGCTGGTATCGGTGCGCCTGCAGGCCGACCCCGAGGATCACGCGGCACTTTTGCTCGGCGCCTACATCAGCCTGAACCGGCAACGCTTCGACGAAGCGAGGGCGGCGGCCCTGGGGGCGCTCGCGCGCGATGCGTGGTCGGTGGAGGCGCATTACCTGCTCGGGCTGATCGACAAGTGGCGCGGCGAGCTGAGCGCTGCGGCGGAATGGTTCAAGAAGGCGGTTTATCTGAACCGGGACTGCTGGCCGGCCCATTTCCACCTCGGCAGCCTCTATGCGCAGCAGGGCGAAGTCACTGCCGCGCGGCGCGCCTGGCGGGCGGTGCTGCAGCTGCTCGATGCCGCCGGCGGGGGCGCCCCGGGCATCGCCATCCTTCCCGTTGGCCTGCGCCCGGCGGAAGTGCGCTTTCTCTGCGAGCGCCGCCTCGGCAGTGGATTGCAGCTCTCCGGAAACGGAGGCTGAGGGCGGTGGCGATCGACATCGGCCGCTTCATGGACCGTTTCGTCGACGAGGCGAGGGAGCACCTCGGCCGCCTCGGCGAAGGTCTCGCCGCCCTCGAGTCCGGCGACGCCGATGCCGAGCTGATCAATGCCTTGTTTCGCTCCGCGCATACGGTGAAGGGCTCGTCGCGGATGCTCAAGCTGACGCCGGTCACCGACACGGCCCATCTTCTGGAAGATGTGCTCGGCGCCCTGCGCGAAGGCCGGGTGCGCTTCGATCGCCGCCTTGCGGGCGCGCTGTATCAAGGCGTCGATGCGATCGCGGCGCAGGTCGATTGCCTCGCCGCCACCCGCGACCCGGCCGCCTTGCCGGCGCCCGCTGCCGCGCTGTGCGCCGCCCTGGCGGCTGCTGCGGCGCCGGATTCCGCGCCCGAGCGCGGAAATCCGCTGCCGCCGCCTGCCGGGGACGCTGCGGATACGCCCGGGCCGGCCGGCGAAGGCGGCAACGCGGAGGCCGTGCGCGGACGCCAGGCCGGCTTCGATACGGTGCGGATCCGGGTGGACAAGCTCGACGAGCTCATCGGCCTGATGGGCGAATTCGCTTCCTCGCAGGCCCGGGTGCGGGAGTGGGCGGCGCAGGCGCATGCGCTCGAACGCGAGCTGGCGCGCGGCATCGCCGATCCTGCCCGGCTGCCTGCGGTGCACGAGCGCATGCGTGCTTTCGAGCGGACGCTGCGCGATGGTGTCCGCACCCAGGACATGATGATCGGCGCCCTCCACGAGCGCACGCTGGTGATGCGCATGCTGCCGCTGGGGGTGATCTTCGACGCGATGGGTCGGATGATGCGCGATTTCGCCCGCTCGCTCGGCAAGGACGTCGAGTTCGTCGTCCGCGGCAGTGAAATCGAGCTCGACCGCCAGCTCATCGACAAGCTCTCCGATCCGCTCGTCCATCTGCTGCGCAACGCCGTCGATCACGGCCTGGAGGCGCCCGAGGTGCGGCGGCGCAGGGGCAAGGCGGAGCGGGGGCGGGTCGAACTGGTCGCCCGCCAGGAGGGGGCGCAGGCGGTGATCGAAGTCGCCGACGACGGTGCCGGCATCGACTTCGACGCGGTGCGCGAAAAGGCCCTCGCGCGCGGGTTGATCGACGCCGACGAGGCCGCGGCCCTGTCGGAAAAGGCGGTGACCGACCTGCTCTTCCTTCCCGGTTTTTCCACCGCCGGAATCATCACCGATGTCTCCGGGCGCGGGGTCGGGCTCGATGTGGTCAGGCAGACCCTGGCCGAGGAACTCTCCGGCGAGATCGGCGTGCACTCCCGTCCCGGCGAGGGCGCGCGCTTCGTGCTGCGCCTGCCGCTGAGCCTGGCCCGCCTGCGCATCCTGCTGGTCGACGTCGGGGGCCATCCGTTCGGCATTCCCGCGCATGGCGTGAGCGAGATCGTCCAGCGGCCGGCGGAGGCCTTGCTGAAAGTGGCCGAGCGCAGCGCGGTGATCGTGCGCAACGAGTTCGTTCCGGTCGTGGCGCTCGATGCGCTGCTCGGCCTGCCCGCGCGGCCGGCGCCCGGGGACGGCGCGCTGCTGTTGGTGTTGAGCGTGCGCGGCGACAAGATCGCGCTGCGGGTCGATGCCCTGCTCGACGAGCGCGACATGGTGATCAAGCCGCTTCCGGCGCTGCTCGCGCAGGCCCGCTTCGTCACCGGCGTGGTCGAGACCGGCAGCGGGGCGCTGGCTTCCGTGTTCCATGCTCCGGCGTTGTTCGCGCATGCGCGCCATGCCGGTGCCGACGCGCCGCGCCGGGCGCCGGGCGGCGCTGCAGGGAGCGCCCGCCGCCTGCTGGTGGTGGATGATTCGCTCAATACCCGCGAGCTGGAAAAGGAAGTGCTCGAAGCCCACGGCTACCTGGTGACGCTCGCCGAGGACGGGGTCGACGGCCTCGCCAAAGCGCTCGCCGAAGACTTCGACGCGGTCCTGACCGATGTCGAGATGCCGCGGATGGACGGTTTCTCGCTGACCGCGCGGCTGCGGGAGGACGAGCGCTACCGGCACCGGCCGATCCTGATCATCACTTCCCGCGAGCGCGACGAAGACAAGCGGCGCGGCATGCAGGTCGGCGCCGACGCCTACATCGTCAAGGGCGACTTCGATCAGCGCAGCCTGGTCGAAACCCTGAAAACCCTGCTGGCCTGAACGGCCGGCGCCTGGAGATGAACCGTGCGGATCCTGATCGTCGATGACGACCCTTTTGCCGGCCAGGTCGCGGCGGCGATCCTGGAAGAACTGGGTCATGACACCATGCTGTGCGAGAATGCGCCCGATGCCGCCGCGCAACTGGGAGAAGGCGGAAACGTCGACCTCATCGTCTGCGACATGAACATGCCCCTGATCAGCGGGATCGAGCTGTTCCGCGAACTGCGTGCCCAGGATTGCCGGATTCCCTTCGTCCTTCTCAGCGGAGACGATGCGGCCGGCCTGCTTGCCGCCGAGCCCGGGCTCGACGCCTGCGTGCTCAAGGACGGCGATCTCGACAACAACCTTGCCCGCGCCGTCGAGCGCATCGCCCGCGTGCGGGCGGCATGACCCGAGAACACGGATGAACCTACCCACTGCTGCCGGCAAGCCGGCCGAGCGCCTGAAAAAGCTGCGCGACGATTTCGTTTCCCACTTGCCCGGGCGGATCGGGCGCATGCGCGAAGTGCTCGGCGAGAGCGCCGTGCACGGCTGCGATTGCTGCAGGAATGAAGAGCTGCAGCGCCTGTTCCACAACCTCAAGGGCTCGGCGGCGGTGTTCGGCTTCGACGGCCTGCGCGAGATCGCCCTCGAAGGCGAGATCCTGGCCAACGGCTGCGACGACAGCACACACTGCCGCCAGGCGCTGGGCTTCGCGGTGGACCGGCTGGAGCGGGCGGCGGCCGAGATCGCGGGGGCGTCCGTGGCGGCCGAGGGCGGGGAGTTCCTCGGCTTCAACCTGGACCATGTCGGCCTGCCTGCGGCGGTCGATGCCTGCGGCCGGCTGATCTACGTGTGCGACGACGATGCCGCCTCGCTCGATCAGCTGGTGACCCAGGTGGCCTGCTTCGGCTATGAAGTCCGGGGCTTTCCCGACACCGCGGCGCTCGAGCGTGCGATCGATGGCCGCCGCCCGGACTGCGTGGTGATGGACATCCATTTCCCCGACAACCGCAATTCGGGCACCGAGTTCATGGCCGCCATCAACCGCCGCTTCGACCCGCCGCTGAACACGGTCTTCATCTCCGCGCGTGACGACTTCGAGGCCCGCCTGCATGCGGTGCGGGCCGGGGGAACGTCGTACTTCCTGAAGCCGGTGCGCTCGGCCGACCTTGCCGCCGTGCTCGACGAAATCACCCACGTCCAGCCGGTCGAACCCTACCGCATCCTGGTCATCGACGACGAGCGCGAAGTGGCGGCCTACCACTGCATGATCCTCGAGGAGGCCGGGATGATGACGACGCGCATTTCCGACCCGCTGCGGGCGCTGGAGGCGCTGGAGGCGTTCCGCCCCGACATGGTGCTGATGGACATGTACATGCCGGGGTGCTCGGGGACCGAACTGGCGCAGGTGATCCGCCAGGTGCCGAGCCATTTCTCGCTGCCGATCCTGTTCTTCTCCAGTGAATCGGACCAGCGCAAGCAGCGCGCGGCGATGCGCATCGGCGCCGACGGCTTCATGGTCAAGCCGATCGACCCGGTGGCGCTGGTGTCGGAAGTCGCGATCCGCGCCGAGCGTACCCGCGCCTTGCGCGCGCTGATCGTGCGCGACAGCCTGACCGGGCTGTTCAATCATTCGACGACCCTGTACATGCTCGAGAACGCGATCGCCGCCAGCGACCGCAACCGCACCGGGCTGTGCTTCGCGCTGATCGACATCGACCACTTCAAGCGCATCAACGACAGCTACGGCCACCGCGCCGGCGACCAGGTGATCGCTTCCCTGGCGCGGATGCTGAAGCAGCACTTCCGCAACTCGGACGTGATCGGCCGCCATGGCGGCGAAGAGTTCGCGGTGATCATGCCCTATGCCGCGCTCGACATGGCGGTGGCGCGCATCGACCAGCTCCGGACCCTGTTCGAGCGCGTCGAGTTCGCCGATGGCGCCCAGGCGTTCACCTGCACCTTCAGCGCCGGGGTGGCGCAGCACGTCGCCGGCAGCAGCCTTGCGAGCCTCTTCGGGGTGGCCGACCGGGCCTTGTACCGGGCCAAGCAGGGGGGGCGCAACCGCGTCCTCGCCTCGGTGAGCGAAGCGGTGGCGGCGTGAGCGCACCGACGCTCGAGGAGGTGGTCGCGCTGCGCGCTTCGAGCGCGGCGCAGATCGTCGAAGTGGACGAGCCGATGGCCAAGCTGGTGGTCTTCGAGCTCGGCGGCGATCGCTTCGCCCTGCGCGGGGAATGCGTGCGCGAGATCCTCGCCGAACTGCCGGTGTTCTTCGTGCCGGGCTGTCCGGCGCAGATCGAAGGCGTGATCAACCTGCGCGGCAGCGTCGAGTCGGTGCTGCGCATCGACGATGCGCTCGGGCTTGCGCCGGAAAAGGGCGAAAACGCCCGGGCGATGCTGCTGATCGAGGCCGCGGGCATCCGCAGCGCGATCCGGATCGGGCGCGTCATCGACGTCTGCGACGTCCCCGTGCGTGCCATCGAAGCGCCCCCCGGCGCTCTCGCCGAAGCCCTGCAAGGCGTGGTCTGCGGCATCGTCGGGGCGGCCGATGGGCCGGCCTTGCTGCTCGATCCGGCGCTTCTGCTCACCCGCCATGGCGCCGGGGCGGAGCGCTGAGGCGGGCGCCGGGGCGCCCGGCGCCGTGCTCGACATCGTCCTGTTCCGCTCCGGGCCGGCGGTGTGCGGCATCGAGGCCCGTCACGTGGGGGCGTCGCGGCTGTGCGCCGCCGGGGATGAAGCGCCCGCCACCATCGAATCCGTCCTCGGCCTCGCGCCGGTCGGTCGGCGTGCGCCGGTGCGCCTTGCGCTGCGCGCCGCGGACGGGATGCGGGAAGTGCTGGCGGACGGTCCGCTCGAGCTGCTCCGTCTCGAGGTGGCCGACATCGTGCCGCTGCCGCCCCTGATCGAAGCGATGAAGCGAAGCCCCACCCTGAAGGGGCTTGCCGTCGCCGGCGACCGGGTGCTGGCCTTGTTCGGTCCTGCGGACGGCCACGCCGGGTTTTGAGCGCTTCCAGAAAACTTGTGGCGGTTCGGTGTTTTCTTGCGCCGCGTCACCGGCCGTGCCTGACGGCGACGTTGCCGGCCGGCGTTCAGGCACGGCCGGCGGGGAGCGGCTGTGGATTGCCGGTTTCGGCGTCGACCCGGTTGCGCCCGCCCGCCTTGGCGCGGTAGAGCGCCTCGTCGGCACGGCGCAGCAGGGTTTCCGGCGCCACCTCCGGAGCCGGCACCGCTGCGGCGACCCCGATGCTGACGGTCACCCTGCCATGGGGCGATAACATGTGCGGCAGCGCCTGTGCGGCGACGGCATGGCACAGGATGCTGGCGAGCGCGGTGGCCTTTTCGAGGTCCGACTCGGCACAGATCACCGCGAATTCTTCCCCACCGTAGCGTGCGGCGAGGTCTCCAGCACGCTTGACGCAGGACTGGATCGCGTGGGCGACGCGGATCAGGCACTCGTCACCGGCCTGATGGCCGTAGTGGTCGTTGTATTTCTTGAACAGGTCGATGTCGATCATCAGGATCGCCAGCGGCTGTGCCGCGCGCAGTGCCCGGGCCCATTCGCTGTGCAGCATCTGGTCGAAGTGGCGGCGGTTGGAAATGCCGGTCAGGCCGTCGGTGAGCGACAGCATGGCCAGCTTGTGGTTGGCCGCTTCCAGCTCTTCGGTGCGCTCCCTGACCTTGTGTTCGAGGGTTTCGGTATGACGCTTGAGCTGAGCCGCCATGCTGTCCATCGTGGCAAACAGCGCCGCCACTTCGCGGATCGGACTGGGTTCGTGCGATGCCGGCTGCCAGTCGCCGCGGGCGAGCCTGGAGGAGGCGCGGCTCAGCGAGCGCAGGGGCCGTGCCACCCAGTCGGAGACGAAGAGGCCGATCATCAGGCTGAGGATCATCACCGCCAGTGCCAGGTAGAGGATGTTGCGCAGCGTGTCGCTGGCCATGGCTTCGAAGTGCGCGGTCGGCAGGATCAGGCCGATGGTCAGGGTCGGCCCCTGCGCCAGGGTGAAGCGGTGCCATTCGAAGAGGAAATTCCCGTTGCCGAGCGGAAGGGATGCGCTGCCTTCGGGTTGGGCTGATGCGGCCAGGGGGCGTGCGGCGGCTCGGATGAGCGGGCTGTCGCTTTCCGCGAGGGGGATGCGGACGGCCTCCTCGCCATCGAGCCGGTAGATCGGCGCCAGCGCCGAGTTCGCCAGCATCAGGCCGTTGGTTTCGGCAATGAAGGCCGTCGCCTGGGTGCCGGCGGTCAGCTCGCGCAGGAACTCGCTGAGCTGGGAGAGCGCCACATCGGCGGTGGCGACACCGATGAAGCTGCCGTGCGGGTCGAACAACGGGGCGGACATGCCGATGCCCATGGTGTCGTAGGCCCCTTCGGCGTCGTTGATCGCATAGCGGTAGGCCGGGTACCAGGCCAGGCTGCCCGAATCCAGTGCGGCTTCGAACCAGGGGCGGCGCCTGGCATCGAATCGGCCCTTCCCGGTAGACATCAGGCTCGTGCTGCGACCCGTCTGGTCGGTACGGAAAATGTGCATCACGTAGTCGTCGGCGGCACGCGAGTGGAGCATCCGCAAGGCCTTGTCGGCACCGTGCGGCGGGCGGCTGGCAGCGTAGTATTGGCCGTCGGCCGTGCCCATCGACACGAAAGTGAGCAGCGGCTGCTGGCGGATCTGGGAGAGGAAGCCGCGCATCAGATCCTCGGGTTTTTCGTACGGGAGCAGGCCGGCCCGAGCCTGCTCGACGTTGAACGCGACGAAATGCCGCGGCACTTCGAAAAAGGCGGCGACGCGATCGTGCAGGCGATCGCCGATTTCCCGCGCCAGCGCCTGGCTGAAGCGCTCGGTCGACTGCTGGGCGTTGCGGTAGGACACCCAGCCGCCGATCGCGAGGATGGGCAGGAGGACCAGCAGCGACACGCCGATCAGGAAAGCGCGGATGCCGATCCGGACCCCGGCCGGAAGGAACGGGTGCAATCGGCCCGCCCCGCCGCCGCTCCCGAAAGCTCCGCCGCGGTACAGCAGCAGGAGCGCCAGGGCGAGGCTGATGGCGGCACCGGCGGTATAGATGCGGGCGATGCGCGCCGCCGCTTCGCTGTCGTCCGCTCTCGGCGTTGCGCCCAGCCGCCATCGGCCGCCCGCCGGCAGGGCGACGTCTACCGCGACATGGGTGCCTCGGAACAGGGCAGCGTCGCCGTGGAACGGAGGGCCTTGCGCGCCGCTGCCTTCGCGGCCGCGGATCGCCAGGGTGAACGGCAGGTCGGCAGAGGACAGGCCGGCGTCTTCGAGGAGGCCTTCGAACTCGACGACGGTGGACACCATCCCCCAGAACGCTCCCGGCTCGCCATCGGTGGCGGGGTGGAAGACCGGGGTGCGCACGATCACCCCGGGACGCCCGTTCTGCACCAGCGGGAGAGGGCCGGCAATCACGGTGTCGCGGCGCTCGATCGCGCGCCGCACGCCTTCCATCTGTTCCGGACGGGTGTCGAAATGCATCCCCAGCACGGCTTCGTTGCCCTCGACCGGGTGGACGAAAACAACCTCCAGACCGTGCGACACGGCGACGTCGATGATCCGCCGGTGGTCGTTGACGAGCTTTTCGGCGAGGGGGCGCAGCTTTGCCGTGGTGATGGCGCGTTCGGGGAGGAGAGTCGCGGCGACATCGTGGTTGAGCTGCGCCAGTGCGGACAAGGTGCGTTCGAGTTCGAATGCCGCGGCCTGGAGGCGGACTTCGATCCGGCTCGACTGCGACCGCTCGCCCAGTCGGCGGTCGTACTGCGCGATGGCTACGGTCAGGGCCGCGCCCAGGCAAAGGGCCAGGACCACGCTCGCCCACACCTTCGCTTCGAGGTGACGAAAGCCCGGCACGGATCGAATCCTGTCATGTGATGACGGTCAGCATATCAGCCGCCGTCGATGGAGTGAATGCGGATCGGCGCGCCGGAATCGTGCTGCGGTGCGGGTTCCGGCCCCGGATGCCGCTTACAAGGGCCAGGCCAGCAACAGCATCGGCATGGCGACGGCGAGCACCAGCAGGTCGAGCGGCAGCCCCATGCGCCAGTAGTCGCCGAAGCGGAAGCCGCCCGGGCCCAGGATCAGGGTGTTGTTCTGGTGCCCGATCGGGGTCAGGAAGGCGCAGGAAGCGCCGATCGCGACGGCCATCAGGAAGGTGTCGGGGTTGACGCCGAGCCCGGTTGCCGCACCGAGGCCGATCGGAGCCATGACCGCGGCGGTGGCGGCGTTGTTCACCAGGTCGGTGAGCAGCATCGTGGTGAGGAGGATCAGGGCGAGGCCGATCACGGCGTCGCCCCGGGCCAGGCCGCCGAGCAGCTGGCGGGCGAGGAGATCGGCGGCGCCGCTGCTCTGGAAGGCGCCGGCGACCGGCAGCAGGGCGGCCAGGAGCACGACCACCGGCCAGTCCACCGCCTCGTACACCGCGCGTGGAGGCACCGTGCGCAGCGCCATCGAAGCCAGTACCCCGGCGGCGAAGGAGTGCGCTGCCGGCAACAGGCCGAGGGCGGCGGCGGCTACCGCCGCCACCATGATGGCGGTGGCGGTGAACGCCTTGCGCTTGTCCGGGATGCGCAGCTCGCGCCCGGCCAGCGGCACGCAGCCGAAGTCGGCGGCGAATTCCGCCAGGGTGTCGGAATCCCCCTGCATCAGCAGCAGGTCGCCGGGGCGGATCTTGAGCGTGCGCAGCCGTGCCCGGGCGCGTGCGCCGTCACGCGACACCGCGAGCAGGTTCAGGCCGTAGCGCGAACGCAGCAGAATGTCGCTCGCCGAGCGCCCGGCGAGGGCGGATTCGGGGCGCACGACGAGCTCCAGCAGCACCAGTTCGTCGCTGCGCTCGATGTCCTTGCCGGCTCCGGCGGGGGTGTCCGCGACGCTTCCTTTTTGCCCATCGCCGGCATCCGGCGGGCGGGCTTCGGCGAGCTCGAGTCCGAGGTCGGTGAGCACGCCGGGCAGAGTCTCGACCTCGGCTTCGATGACCAGGATGTCGCCGGCGCGGACGATCCGCCCACCGCTCGGCGCGGTCATCCGTACTTCATTGCGCACCAGGCCGACCACCTGTGCGCCGGCCTCGTCGAGCCTGGCTTCGATTTCGCGCAGGCGCATGCCGGCCGCCGGGCTGCCGTCCTGTACGCACGCCTCGGTGAGATAGGCGCCGGTGTCGAAACCGGCGGCCCCGGGCTGCGCTCTTGCCGGTACCAGCCGCCAGCCGAGCAGGGCGATGAAGGCGAGCCCGGCCACGGCGAGAGGCAGGCCGGCGGTGGTGAAGTCGAACATCGCGAAGCCGCCCGCTCCGGTCTGGTTCGCCCGGAAGCCGGAGACGATGAGGTTGGGCGGAGTGCCGATCAGGGTCGTGGTGCCGCCGAGGATGGAGGCGAAGGCGAGCGGCATCAGCACCTTGCCCGGCGGCAGCTCGAGGCGGCCGGCGAGCTGGAGCGCCACCGGCATCAGCAAGGCCAGCGCGCCGACGTTGTTCATGAAGCCCGACAGCACCGCAGCGAGCACGGTCAGCGCGGCGATGCCTGCGGTCGGCCCGCCACGGGCGGGCAGCACGGCGCGGGTGAGGACGTCGATGGCGCCTGAGCTCTGCAGGCCGCGGCTCAGCACCAGCACGCAGGCGACGGTGACCACCGCCGGATGGCCGAAGCCGGCGAACGCCGCGTCCGGCTCGACCAGGCCGGCCAGCACGCAGGCGAGCAGTGCGCCCGCGGCCACCATGTCGTGGCGCCAGCGCCCCCACAGGAACAGGGCGACGGTGGCGCAGAGGATGGCCAGGATCAGGAGCTGGTCGTGGGGCATCGCATCGTTCCCCGGAGTGGCCGCGGGGTTGGGGAGGTGCCTGCGGCTATTTGAGCCCGAAGCCGAGGGCGTGCAGGGCGTCGACGAGGCAGTGGCGGCCGGACAGGGTTTCCGGGCCGGCGATGCGCTTGGCCGAGTGCACCGCCCAGCTGCCATGGACGTTCATTCGCTGGGCCTCGTAGAAGCGTGCCATCGCCTGGTTGTAGGCTTCGACGCCCTCGTCCTGGATGGACTGCGAGTAGGTCTCGTGGTGCAGCACCACCGACTGCGGCGGGCGCGGCTTGACCGCGGCCGGGCGTGCCGGATCGGGGGTGCCGACGCACATGCCGAACACCGCGAACACTTCGGGCGGCAGTTCGAGCAGGCGGGCGACTTCTTCCGGCCGGTTGCGCATGCCGCCGATATAGACCATGCCGAGGCCGAGCGATTCGGCGGCGACGGCGGCGTTCTGCGCGGCGAGCGCGGCGTCGATGACGCCGGTGAGGAACATCTCGAGGTAGTCGAGGCCGGCGGACGGGCGCTCGAGGGCGGTGGCGACCCGGCGCAGGCGGGCGAGGTCGGCGAGCCACACCAGCTGCAGCGGTGCGTCGCGGACGTGGGCCTGGCCGCCGGCGAGTTCGGCCAGCTGTTCGCGTCGGGCCGCATCGCGCACGGCGACGACGCTCCAGACATTGAGGTTCGACGAACTGGCGGCCGACTGGGCGGCGGCGATGATCGCGGCGAGCTGGGCGTCGCTGACCGGGTCGGGGAGGAAGGCGCGCACCGAGCGGTGATCGAGCAGGTGCTCGATGAACGGGTTGAGGGCGTCGGTGGCGGGGGCGGATTCGCCGCCGTAGCGGGCAGACAGGCGTTGCGCGGTCATGGGCAGGAGGTGTCCGGAGGTGGGGAGTCCGCAGTATATCGGCTGCGTCGCGCGATCCGGCATCCCGCGGCAGCGGCGGTGCTGCTACAATGCCGGCCGTGGCGGGTCTCCCCGCATTGCAGCGCGGTGAACCTGGTCAGGGCCGGAAGGCAGCAGCCACAGCCGTTTCCTGCAAGTGCCGGGGGTCGGGCTCGCCACCCTGAACATCGAAGCCGAAGGGCGCTCCAATGCGGGCGCCCTTCGGCTTTTCCGCGCTCCGGGTCCGGAGCGCGGCATTCAGGCGAGGACGCGGTCCAGCACCATCATCGCCGCGAAGCCGATGATCAGCCCTGCGGTGGCGAGGGTCTCGTGGCCGCGGCGGTGCGATTCCGGGATGATCTCGTGGCTGACCACGAACAGCATCGCCCCCGCCGCGCCGGCCAGCGCCCCCGGCAGGATCGCCGCCGAGGCCGATACCAGCAGCGAGCCGGCGACGGCCGCAACCGGTTCGATCAGGCCCGACACCGCGGCGACGCCGAAGGCGAACCGGCGCCCGTAGCCTGCGCTGACGAGGGCGATGGCGACGATCAGGCCTTCGGGCACATTCTGCAGCGAGATTCCGGTGGCGACGGTGCCGCTGCTTCCGGGGACGGCGGTGCCGAGTGCGGAAGCGACGCCGATGGCGAGGCCTTCGGGGAGGTTGTGCACCGCGATCGCGAACACGAACAGCCACACCGCAGTGCCGCTGCGCGTGCCGTCGGGGGCGTGGCGGTGCGGCAGCGCGCGGTCCATCGCCAGCAGCAGCCCGGCGCCGAGGGCGAGGCCGACGGCGACCAGCAGGGCGGCTCCGGCTTCATCCAGGCCCCGGCCCCGGGCGGCGGTGAACGCCGGCAGCAGCAGCGAGAACACGCTGGCGGCGAGCATCACTCCGGCGCCGAAGCCGAGCAGCGCGCCCTGGGTGTCGGCGCCGATGCGGCGCATCACGAGCAGGGGCAGGGCGCCGAGTGCGGTCGCCGCGGCCGCCATCGCGCCGCCCGACAATGCCGCCGGCACCGCCAGGGCGAAGCCTTCGAGATCGCGCACCGCCCCGCTGAGGAGGACGGCGGCGCCGGTGAGAACGATCAGCCAGCCGCTGAGCGCACGCAGGGCGCCGGCCGGACCGGCAGGCTGGAAATGCAGACGGGCGACGTGGGCGACCATGATCGGGCTCCTTGGCGGGCAGGACGGACCGGATGTGCGTCGTGCTTTCCTCGGAGTATGGCGATCAGGCTCCTATAATTCGAATTGATATTTCGTTGAAAACGGATAGCTTGATGCTATTTTGTGCCGCTGGCCGGTGCGGGGTGCTCACTCGGGGCGACGATAGCCTCCGGCGACGCCGTGCGGCGACATGACGATCTGCCACAGCTGGTTGCTGCGCGCGCGGAAGGTGCCAGCGCAGGCGAGCAGGTAATAGCGCCACATGCGGTGGAAGCGCTCGCCGTAGCGTGCGGCGAAGCGCGGCCAGGCGGCTTCGAAGCGGGCGTGCCAGGCCATCAGGGTGCGGTCGTAGTCGGCGCCGAAGTTGTGCACGTCTTCGATGATGAAACCGTCTTCGGCGGCGTCGGCGATCTGGCCGAGCGAGGGCAGGTCGCCGTTGGGAAAGATGTAGCGGTCGATCCAGGGGTCGGTCGGAGTGCGGCGCAGGTTCTTGCCGATGGTGTGGAGCAGGAACAGGCCGTCGTCCTTCACGCTGCGCCGCACCACCTCGAAGAAGGCGCCGTGGTTCTTGGCGCCGACGTGCTCGAACATGCCGATCGAGGCGATGCGGTCGAAGCGTTCGTTGCCGCCGCGGTTGAACTGGCGGTAGTCCTGCAGGCGGAAGGCGACCGGCAGCCCGGCGCAGCGGCCTTGGCCGTGCTCGGCCTGCTCGCGCGAGATGGTGAGGCCGACGCATTCGACACCATAGTGCTCGGCGGCGAATTTCATCAGGCTGCCCCAGCCGCAACCGATGTCGAGCAGGCGCATGCCGGGCGCGAGGCCGAGCTTGCGGCAGATCAGGTCGAGCTTGGCGGTCTGCGCCTGTTCCAGCGTGGCGGCGTCGGCCCAGTAGCCGCAGGTGTAGGCGAGGTGGCCGTCGAGCATGGCTTCGAAGAAGTCGTTGCCCAGATCGTAGTGCAGGGTGCCGACCTGCCAGCTGCGGCGCAGGCTCTGCAGATTGAACAGGCGGGCGCGAAGGCCTTGCACCCGCAGCGCACCGGTGCCGACTTTCTCGTCGAGGCGGGCGGACAGCACGCGGGCGATAAATTCGTCCAGGCGGGCGCAGTCCCACCAGCCTTCCATGTAGCTTTCGCCCAGACCGAGGCTGCCGCGGGCGAGGATGCGCTCGGCGGTCTGCGAGTGGCGGATCACCATGTCCCAGGGGCGCTTGCCGTCGACTTCGATGTCGGCGCCGGCGAGCAGCTCGGCGATCGCACGCAGGGCCGGCTCATGCGCGGCCCGGCTGCACGGGGCGGCGGCGGGCGTATCCCGATGGTCGGCGGCGGGGCGGCCGGTGGCGGTGGTGAGCTTCGTGTCCATCGTTGTTCTCCCGGCGTCGGATGGAGGGAACAAGGGGGGCAGTGCATGTCCGCCCCGGTCATGCCGGGCGGAAATCTTGCGCAGCGCCGTATCCAGCATAGACAGGAGGGGCGGAACGATCCAATCGCCCGGCCGGATCCCGCCGTTCGCGATCGATGACGGGGTGGGCGCTTTCGGTGCACTCGTGGCGGAACGAATGCGGCGCGGCCGGCGCGCGTCGCTCTGCTAGAATCGCCCGCCATGAGCTATCAGGTCCTTGCGCGCAAGTGGCGGCCGAAATCCTTCGCCACGCTGGTCGGTCAGGAGCACGTCGTGCGTGCGCTGACGCACGCGCTCGCCACCGGCCGGCTGCATCACGCCTGGCTGTTTACCGGCACCCGCGGCGTGGGCAAGACCACGATCAGCCGCATCCTCGCCAAGGCGCTCAACTGCGAGACCGGGGTCACGGCCGAGCCCTGCGGCGTCTGCGAGGCCTGCCGCGCGATCGACGCCGACCGTTTTCCCGACTACGTCGAGATGGACGCCGCCTCCAACCGCGGCGTCGACGACATGGCGGCGCTGCTCGACAAGGCCGTCTATGCGCCGGTCCAGGGGCGCTACAAGGTCTACATGATCGACGAAGTGCACATGCTCACCGGGCATGCGTTCAACGCGATGCTGAAGACGCTGGAAGAGCCGCCCGCGCACGTCAAGTTCATCCTCGCCACCACCGATCCGCAGAAGATCCCGGTGACGGTGCTGAGCCGCTGCCTGCAGTTCAACCTCAAGCAGATGCCGCCGGGCCACATCGTCGATCATCTGGGGCGCATCCTCGAGGCCGAGGACGTCCCGTTCGAGCCGGGCGCATTGCGCCATCTGGCGAAAGCGGCGGCGGGCTCGATGCGCGATGCGCTCTCCTTGCTCGACCAGGCGATCGCGCACGGGGCTGGCCAGGTCGGGGAAGAGCAGGTCGCCCACATGCTCGGCACGGTGGGCGACGACCACTTGTACGCGGTGCTCGATGCGCTCGCCGCCGCCGACGTTCCTGCGCTGCTCGCGGTCGCCGATGGCATGGAAGCGCGCAGCCTGTCGTTCGATGCCGCGCTGCAGACCTTGGCGACGCTGCTGCATCGCATCGCGCTGGCCCAGTTCGCGCCCGCGGCGATCGTCGACGAAGCCGAGCGCACGCGCGTCGCCGGCTATGCGGCCGGGTTCGATGCCGAATACCTCCAGCTCGCCTACCAGATCGCGATCCACGGTCGCGACGAGCTGGCACTGGCGCCGGACGAGTACACCGGCTTCACGATGACGCTGCTGCGCCTGCACGCCTTCCGCCCGGAGCAGCCGCAAGCGCTCGGCGGGCCGGGGGGCGGGGCCGGGGGCGCCGGCCGCGCCCGGGCGATGCCGGCTTCGGCCGCCCCCGCTTCCGGCGCGCCCCGGCCTGCGGCCCCGGCCACGCCCGGTACCGGCGGGTCGTCCCGGCAGGATGGTCCACCGGCTGCGGCGGTGCCTGCCGCTGCGCCCCCGCGCACGGCGGAACCGTCCGGCGCGGCGCCGGTGGGGCAGGCGGCAGGGGCAGTGCTCCGGTCCGCGCCGGCCACCGAGCCGGCGGCGAGGCACGACGTGCCGCCGTGGGAGGCGCTGCCGCCGGAAGCCTACGCGGCCGACGGTGGCAGTGTGAACGTTAGCGGAAGCTTCGCCGCCCCCGCTCGAGCCGGCCGCCGCCGTTGCCCCCCGCCCGGTGCCCGCTGCGGCGCCGCCGGCGCCGGGCGGGGCGGATGCGCTGCTGGCGCAGGGCGACTGGCGCGGACTGATCCGGGTGCTCGAACTCAGCGGCCTGGTGCGTCACTGGCGCAGCACTGCGAGTGGGTCGGCGGCGATGCGAACCGCCTCCAGCTGCGCCTGGCGGCCGATCACCGTCACCTGCTGGACATGAGCCGTGGCGCCCTCGACCGCCTCCAGGACCAGCTTTCGACCGTACTCGGACGCAGTCTGAAGCTCCGGATCGACATCGGCGACATCGCCGGCGAGACTCCCGCGCAGCGCGATGCGAGCGAGCGCCGGGCGCGCCACGCCGAGGCCGTCGCCGCGCTCGAGGCCGATCCGCTGGTGCGCGACTTGATCGAACGTTTCGACGCCACCCTCGTCGAGAATACGGTGAAACCCCTGTGAGCCCCCTGTAAGCCCGTTGCCGGCGGGCCGCCCGGCACGGCCGCTGCGCACCCCCGGCGGCTGGGTGCGGGCACGGCCGGGCAGGGGGCCGGATCGCCTCCCGTTTGTTTTTGACCCACTCATTCCGACCGACTCGACGGAGAACGCATGATGATGAAAGGTGGTATCGCCGGCCTGATGAAGCAGGCCCAGCAAATGCAGGAAAACATGAAGAAGATGCAGGACCAGCTGGCTTCGATCGAAGTCGAGGGCCAGGCCGGTGCCGGCATGGTGAAAGTCCTGATGACCTGCAAGCACGACGTCCGCCGGGTGTCGATCGACGACTCGGTGATGGACGACAAGGAAATGCTCGAAGACCTCGTCGCCGCCGCACTCAATGATGCGGTGCGCAAGGCCGAGGCTGCCACCCAGGAAAAAATGGCCAGCGTCACTGCCGGGCTGAACCTGCCGCCGGGCATGAAGCTGCCGTTCTGAGCGGAAGGCGCGGCATGATGCCTTCCAGCCTCGATGCGCTCATCGAGGCGCTGCGCTGTCTGCCCGGCGTGGGGCCGAAGTCCGCCCAGCGCATGGCCTACCACCTGCTGCAGCGCGACCAGCGCGGCGCGGCGCGGCTCGGGCGCGCGCTCACGCACGCGCTCGAGGTGCTGCGCCATTGCGAGCGCTGCAACAGCTTCACCGAGGAGGCGGTCTGCCCGCGCTGCGCCAATCCGCGGCGTGACGCTTCGCTGCTGTGCGTGGTCGAGATGCCCGCCGATCTGGCGATGATCGAGCAGACCCAGGCCTACAGCGGTCTGTACTACGTGCTGATGGGGCGCCTGTCGCCGCTCGACGGCATCGGCCCGCGCGAGCTTCGCCTCGGCAAGCTGATCGCGCGCGCGACCGAGGACGGTGTGCGCGAGGTGATCCTGGCGACCAACTTCACCAACGAGGGGGAGGCGACCGCACACACGGTCGCCGCGCTGCTGTCGGCGCGCGGCGTGGCGGTGACGCGGCTGTCGCGCGGGGTGCCCGTGGGCGGCGAGCTCGAGCATACCGACACCGGCACCATCGCCCAGGCGCTGGTCGAGCGTAAAACGGTCTGATTCCTGTCATCGACGGGTTTGCTGCGGCGCAGAAAAACCGTGCTCACAAGAGGGCTGTTCGAACCCTGTTTTCGCGCGGAAAGCCTTGTTCCTGCAGGCGATCCCGGCTTTTCGCTTTCTCTGCTGCAGGGTCTTCGCTATAATCCGCCGATTGTTTTGGTATCCAGGTCTTTCGAGTTTTCCTTTCTGGGAAGAGGGTCATGAGCGTTGATCAAAAGATGGACAGCAGTCGCCGCACCCTGCTGCTGGCGACGTCCGCCGCAGGCGGCGTCGCTGCGGTGGCGACCGCGGTGCCGTTTGTCGCCAGTCTGACGCCGTCCGAGCGCGCCAAGGCAGCCGGGGCGCCGGTCGAAGTGGACGTGAGCAAGCTCGCGCCGGGCGAGATGATGACGGTGGAGTGGCGTGGGAAGCCGGTCTGGATTCTGCGGCGCACGCCCGAGATGCTCGCTTCGCTGGAGCAGACCGATGGCAAGGTGAGCGATCCCGATTCGGCCAAGCCGATGCAGCCGGCCTATGCGCAGAACAAGCACCGTTCGATCAAGCCCGAATACCTGATCGCGGTCGGGATCTGCACCCATCTCGGCTGCTCGCCGTCGGAGAAGTTCAAGGTGGGCGCCGAAAGCGGCATGGGCGCCGACTGGCCGGGCGGCTTCCTGTGCCCCTGTCATGGCTCCATCTTCGATCTGGCCGGCCGCGTCTACAGCAGCATGCCGGCACCGGACAACCTCGAAATCCCGCCGCACCACTATCTCGCGGATACCACCATTCTTGTTGGCGAAGACGGGAAGGCCTAAGCGATGACAACCAAATCCCAAGCCGTGCTCGACTGGATCGACGAGCGTTTTCCGCTCACCTCGACCTGGAAGGCGCATCTGTCCGAGTACTACGCGCCGAAGAACTTCAACTTCTGGTACTTCTTCGGTTCGCTGGCGCTGCTCGTGCTGGTGATCCAGATCGTGACCGGCATCTTCCTGGTCATGCACTACAAGCCGGACGCCTCGCTCAACGCTGCCGGCGTGCCGGTGGCCTTCGCCAGCGTCGAATACATCATGCGTGAAGTGCCCGGCGGCTGGCTGATCCGCTACCTGCACTCGACCGGCGCGTCGGCGTTCTTCATCGTCGTCTACCTGCACATGTTCCGCGGCCTGCTCTACGGCTCCTACCGCAAGCCGCGCGAGCTGATCTGGATCTTCGGCACGCTGATCTTCCTCGTCCTGATGGCGGAAGCCTTCATGGGCTATCTGCTGCCGTGGGGGCAGATGTCGTTCTGGGGGGCGCAGGTCATCGTGAACCTGTTCTCGGCGATCCCGCTGATCGGTCCCGACCTGTCGCTGGTGATCCGCGGCGACTACGTCGTCTCCGACGCCACCCTCAACCGCTTCTTCTCCTTCCACGTCATCGCCGTGCCGCTGGTGCTGATCGGGCTGGTCGTCGCCCACATCGTGGCGCTGCACGAAGTCGGCTCGAACAACCCGGACGGAGTCGAGATCAAGAAGAAGAAGGACGCCAACGGCATTCCGCTCGATGGCATCCCGTTCCACCCCTACTACACGGTGAAGGACATCGTCGGCGTCGTCGCCTTCCTGTTCTTCTTCAGTGCGGTGGTGTTCTTCGCCCCCGAAGGCGGCGGCTACTTCCTCGAGTTCAACAACTTCATCCCCGCCGATCCGCTGAAGACGCCGCCGCACATCGCGCCGGTGTGGTACTTCACCCCCTTCTACTCGATCCTGCGCGCGGTGACCTATCCGCTGTTCGGGCTCGACGCCAAGTTCTGGGGCGTGGTGGCGATGGGCGCGTCGGTGGTGATCATCGCCTTCCTGCCCTGGCTCGATCGCAGTCCGGTGAAGTCGATGCGGTACAAGGGGCCGATCTTCAAGATCGCCGTGGCCGTCTTCGTGGTGTGCTTCTTCATCCTCGGCTACCTGGGCGTGCTGCCCCCGACCCCGGGGCGCACCCTGGTGTCGCAGATCTGCTCGGTGCTGTATTTCGCCTTCTTCCTGCTGATGCCGTGGTACAGCAAGCTCGACAAGTGCAAACCCGAACCGGAAAGGGTGACTTTCAAATGAAGATGCGTCTACTCAACCTGATCAAGCGCGCAGCGGCGGCCCTGCTGTTCGCTCCGGCCGTCGCGATGGCGGCCGGCGCCGCCCTGCACCTCGACAAGGCGCCGGTCAGCACCGATCCGGCTGCGCTTCAGCACGGCGCCAAGCTGTTCGTCAATTACTGCCTGAACTGCCACAGCGCCAGCTTCACGCGCTACAACCAGCTCCAGGAGATCGGTCTGTCCGAGCAGGCGATCCGCGACAACCTGATGTTCACCGGCGAGCGCGTCGGCGACCTGATGAAGATCGCGATGCGCCCGGTCGAGTCCAAGGTCTGGTTCGGCGCCGCGCCGCCTGACCTCACCCTGGTCGCCCGCCAGCGCGCGTCCGAGTTCGGCAGTGGTGCCGACTGGCTGTACACCTACCTGCGCCAGTTCTATCGCGATCCCGCTCGCCCGACCGGCTGGAACAACGTCGTCTTCGAGAACGTCGGCATGCCGCATGTGTTCTGGCAGCTGCAGGGCGAGCAGGTGGCGGCGGTCACCGAGAACGCGGACGGCAGCAAGAAGGTCGAATTGTCGCTCGCCAAGCCGGGACTGCTCGCGCCTGCCGAATACGACAAGGCGGTGGCCGATCTGGTGTCCTTCCTCGTCTGGATGGGCGAGCCGGTGGCAGAGAAACGCAAGACGATCGGTGCCGTGGTGCTGATCTTCCTTGCCGGCTTGTTCGTGCTCAGCTATGCGCTGAAGAAGAACTACTGGAAGGACATTCATTGATCCTTGTCGCGGTGGGCCGCAAGGCCGTCTAGCGCGCCCTGGCCCCAGACGCACCACGCGAAACCGCGTGGTGCGCTTTTGCTTTTGAATTCCGGAGTGGCAACATCATGATGAACCTGTATTCCGGCACGACCGATCCGTTCAGTCACCGCTGCCGGATCGTGCTGTTCGAAAAGGGAATGGACTTCGAGGTCATCGACGTCGATCTCTACAACAAACCCGAAGACATCGCCGTCATCAACCCCTACAACCGCGTGCCGGTGCTGGTCGATCGCGACCTCGTGCTGTACGAGGCCAACATCATCAACGAGTACATCGACGAGCGCTTCCCGCATCCGCAGCTGATGCCGCCCGACCCGATCATGCGCGCGCGCGCGCGCCAGTTGCTGCACACGTTCGAGCAGGAGCTGTTCACCCACCTCGAAGCGCTCGAGGCCGCACAGAAGGGCGTCGACAAGGTCCGGGTCCATGTGCGCGACCACCTGACCCAGCTCGCCCCGGTGTTCACCAAGCAGAAGTACATGCTGGGCGACGAATTTTCCATGCTCGACGTGGCGATCGCGCCCCTGCTGTGGCGCCTCGAGCACTACGGCATCGAGTTGCCGAAAGCCGCCGCGCCGCTCATGAAGTACGCCGAGCGCATTTTCAGCCGTCAGGGTTTCATCGATGCGCTGACGCCGTCCGAAAAGGTCATGCGCCGTTGAGGGGCCGACCTGAAGCGGGGAGAGCGGGGGCGCGAGCGCGCTCCGCCTCCCCTGTGGAGATCCGATGACGACTGTCTCGACCAAGCCTTACCTGCTGCGCGCCATCTGGGAGTGGTGCGTCGACCAGGGGTTCACCCCTTACCTCGCGACCCGGGTCGATGGGCAGACGCGGGTTCCCCCCGGCTATGCCCGCGACGGCCAGCTGGTGCTGAATCTCTCGCCCGATGCGACCTCCCAGCTCCAGATGGACAACGACACCATCTCCTTCCAGGCCCGCTTCGGCGGCGCCGCCCATGCGCTGGTGATTCCGGTGGCGAACGTGATCGCCATCTATGCACGCGAAAATGGCCAGGGCATGGCGTTCGAGCCCGAGGAGGATGAGGCCGGCGAGGGGCCGGTCGAAGACATGGCCGAGGCCGGTGCCGAACTCGCGCAGGAACGCAGCGACGCGCCGTCGGCCGACACTCCGCGCCCTGCGCGCGGGAGCCATCTGAAGGTCGTGAAGTAAGGAGAGACGGATGCCGGACCTGGTGTGGAGCGACGAACTCGAGAACGATCTCGCGCCGATGGACGACACCCATCGCGAATTCGTCGCCAGTTACAACGCGCTGCTCGCGGCCGCGCCGGAAGACATGCTGGCCGCGTTCGACACGCTGGTCGCGCAGGCGAAGGCGCATTTCGACCTCGAAAACGGCTGGATGGAGGCGGTCGACTTCCCCGGCTGCCACCGCGCCGAGCACGACCGCGTGCTGGCGGTGATGCAGGACGTCCGCCAGCGCATGGCGCGCGGCGACCTGTTCTTCGCCAGGCGCCTGATCGAAGAGCTGCCGGCGTGGTTCCGCAATCATGTCAACGGCATGGATGCGGCGCTCGCCTTCCATCTCGCGAGCATCGGCTTCGACGTCGCCAGCGGCACCTGCTCGCCGCCGCTCGATGCGGCGGGCGGCGCGCGCGGCTGCGCCTGCGCCGTGCTCAGCGCGGAAGACGGAACGGAAAACTGAGCGGCGGAGTGCGTCCGCACATCAGCTCGGCGAGCGCTGCCGCCGAGCCGCAGGCCAGGGTCCACCCCAGGGTGCCGTGCCCGGTGTTGAACCACAGGTTCGGCGCCCGCCCCCGGCCGATCACCGGAAGGTTGCCCGGCGTCGCCGGTCGCAGCCCGGCCCAGGGTTCGACCCGCTGCTCGTCGATCGCCCCCGGGAAGCGGTTGTTCACCCACTCCAGAATGGGGCGGATGCGCTCGCTGCGGATGCGGGTGTCGAAACCGTTCAGTTCCGCGGTGCCGGCGACGCGCAGGCGGTCTCCCAGGCGCGAGCACACGATGCGGCGCGATTCGTCGGTGAGGCTGACGCTCGGTGCCCGCGCCGGATCGAGCAGCGGCGCGGTGATCGAATAGCCCTTGACCGGATAAATCGGCAGGCGCTCGCCCAGCGGCGCGACCAGGCGCGGGCCGTAGCTGCCGAGGCAGACCACGTAGGCATCGGCGCGCAGCGCGCTGTGCCGTCCTTGCGCATCGCACACTTCGACACTTTCGATACCCTTGCCGGGGCTGCTGCGCAGGCCACGGATCGCACTGTCCCAGTGCAGGTTGGCGCCGTTTTCCTGCAATCGGGCGGCGAGCTCGCGGGTGAAGCGGAACGCGTCGCCCGACTCGTCGCCGGGAGCGAACAGGCCGCCGGCGAGGGTTTCGGCGCCGGCGGCGAGTGCCGGTTCGAGGGCGAGGCACTCGGCCCGGCTGCAGACGCGGGCCTCGATCCCGAACCGCTCCAGCTGGCGGGCGCGTGCCGGCGCCTGGGCGAACTCGCGCGGAGTGTGGAACAGATGGAGGATGCCGCGTTCGAGCTGATCGTACTGCAGCCCGGTGCGGGCGCGCAGTTCGCGCAGGCGCTCGCCGCTCCATAGCGCCAGCGCGGCGATCGCCGCGGTATTGCGGTGGGCGCGGGCAGGCAGGCATTCGAACAGGAAGCGCGCCCCCCACAGCCACTGCGCGGGGTCGGTGGTGGGGCGGAACTTGAGCGGGGCGTCGTCGCGCCCCAGCCAGCGCAGCACCTGCAGCGGTGCCCCCGGGTTGGCCCACGGCTCGGGGTGGCTGATCGAGATCTGCCCGCCGTTGGCGAAGCTGGTTTCGAGCGCCGGCCCGGGCTGGCGATCGACGATGCTGACGCCGAAACCGGCCTGCTGCAGATACCAGGCGGTCGTGACGCCGGACAGGCCGGCGCCGAGAACCATGACATGCATGTAAGGTCGGGGTGCGGTGGGTTGGAAAGCCGGGTTGGGAAGCCGGGTTGGGGCGGACGCTGGGTGCGCCTGGGCGGTGAGCGGCCGGCGGCCGCTGGCGCAGCCCGGAGCCGGATCTGCGCAGCGGCGCGACGGAGGCGTCGATGATAACCGCTCGCCGCCCGCGGTGAAACCGGATGCGGGCTGAAAGCCGTGCGCTCGGGGCGCGGAACCGCGATAATCCGCCCTTGTCCGTAAAGTCCGTGTTCCGGGAGTTTCTCATGCGCCGTGTCACCCTCACCCAGTTCCTGATCGAGCAGCAGCGCGCCGGCCGCATCACCGCCGACTTGCGCCTCCTGATCGAGGTCGTCGCGCGTGCGGTCAAGGCGATCAGCGTCAACATCTCGAAGGGCGCGCTCGCCGGCGTGCTCGGCGAAGCCGGCACCGACAACGTCCAGGGCGAGGCGCAGAAGAAGCTCGATGTGATCGCCAACGAAATCCTGCTGCAGGCCAACGAATGGGGCGGCCATCTCGCCGCGATGGCCTCCGAAGAGGTCGAGACCGTGCACCAGATCCCCTTCGATTATCCGAAGGGCGGCTTCCTGCTGCTGTTCGATCCGCTCGACGGCTCGTCCAACATCGACGTCAATATTTCGGTGGGCACCATCTTCTCGGTGCTGCGCAACCCGCCGGGCGAGGCCGAGCCCACCGAGGGCAGCTTCCTCCAGCCGGGGCGCGAGCAGGTCGCTGCCGGCTACGCGGTGTATGGCCCCTCGACCCAGTTCATCCTCACCGTAGGCAAGGGCGTGCATGGGTTCACGCTCGACCGCGAGATGGGCAGCTTCATCTACACCCAGCCCTACCTGACGATTCCGGCCGACACCCACGAGTTCGCGATCAACGCTTCGAATGCGCGCTTCTGGGAAGCTCCGGTGAAGCGCTACGTCGACGAGATGGTGGAAGGCAAGGCCGGCCCGCTGGGCAAGGACTACAACATGCGCTGGGTGGCCTCGATGGTCGCCGACGTGCACCGCATCCTCACCCGCGGCGGCGTGTTCATGTACCCGATGGACGAGAAGTGCCGCCACCAGGGTGGCAAGCTGCGGCTGATGTACGAGGCCAATCCGATGGCGATGCTGGTGGAACAGGCCGGGGGGGCGGCGACAACCGGACGCGAGCGCATTCTCGACGTCCAGCCGCTCAAGCTGCACCAGCGGGTGCCGGTGATCCTCGGCTCCAAGAACGAGGTCGAGCGGGTGACCGGATACCACCGCGAACCCTGAGCGGGAGGCGGATCGTGCCCGTGCCGCACCGATGGCTGCGTGCGCTGGCGCTGTCGGTGGCGGCAGCGGCCGGCGCGGGGGGCACGGCTCAGGCCCAGGAGGTGCTGGCGGTCCGGCTCGAGGCTCCAGATGCGCTGCGGCCGCTGCTCGAGCGCCACGTCCGCCTGCTCCAGCGCGACGGGACGGCCCTGCCCGACGAAGCGGCCGACCGCGCGGCGATGATCCGCCGTGCACGGCGCGAAATCGCCGAGCTGCTGGCGACCGAAGGGTATTTCAGCCCCGCCACCCGCATCGATCGCCGCGATGCGCCGCGGTGGACGGTCGAAGTCGAACCGGGTCCGCGCACCGAAGTCGCCGAAGTGCGCATCGAGTTCGAGGGCGAGATCGCCGCGGCCGCCGGCAGTGGCGGGGTCGAACCCCTCGACGCCTTGCGCGCGCGCTGGAGCCTGCCGGTGGGGGCGCCTTTCCGCCAGTCGGACTGGGACGGCGCCAAGCAGGGCCTGCTCGATGCGGTCAGCACGCGCCGCTACGCGGTCGCCCGCATCGCCCGCAGCCGCGCCGAGATCGACCCCGAAACCGCGCGTGCACGGCTGACGGTGACGGTGGACAGCGGCCCGGCGTTCTACCTCGGGGAACTGGTCGTCGAAGGCCTCCAGCATCTGCCCGCCGACCTGGTTACGCGCTACAGCCTGCTGCGCAAGGGCGCGCCGTACGACCGCGAGCAGCTGCTGGCCTTCCAGACCGGGCTGCAGAACACGCCGCACTTCGGTTCGGTGATCGTCGATATCGAGCGTGATCCGGCACGGGCCGCGGCGGCGCCGGTGCGGGTCCAGGTGACCGAGGCGCTGCCCAGGCATTTCGGCGTCGGCGCCGGCTATTCGACCAATACCGGGGCGCGGGTCGAAGCGTCCTATCGCGACGTCAATTTGCGCCGGCGCGGCTGGGAACTGTCCACCGGCCTGCGTCTGGAGCAGCGCCGCCACGCCCTTTACGCCGACGTTTTCCTGCCGCCGCGGGGCCGTCATCGCGACAGCTTCGGCGCCCTGCTCGAGGGCAGCGACCTCGAAGGGCTGAAAGTGACTTCGCAGGCGCTGGGGGCGGCGCGCATCGAAACCCGTGGCGACATCGAGACCCGGCTCGCGCTGCGCCTGCAGCATGAAAAGATCGAGCCGAGCGGGGCACCAGCCCAGTCGAACAACACCTTGACCGCCAACTGGACGTGGACGAAGCGGGCCGTCGATCAGCTCCTCGACCCGACCCGTGGCTACGTGCTCGAGTTCCAGGTCGGCGGGGGGGCGGCGGTCGCCCTTGCCGAGCAGGATTTCGTCCGCCTCTATTCGCGCTTCGTGCGTTACTGGCCGGTCCGCGGCAGCGACGTCTTCATCCTGCGCGCCGAAGGGGGCGTCACCCTCGCCGACAGCCGCGAAGGTATTCCGCAGGACTTCCTCTTCCGGGCCGGCGGCGCCCAGTCGGTGCGCGGCTACGACTACCAGAGCCTGGGCGTCCGCGAAGGCGGGGCCACGGTCGGCGGGCGCTATCTGGGCACGCTCAGTGCCGAGTATGTGCACTGGTTCCGGCCGCAATGGGGGGCGGCCTTCTTCGTCGATGCCGGCGACGCGACCGACTCCCGCACCGACTTCGATGCGCACGCCGGCTACGGTGTCGGCGCACGCTGGCGCAGCCCGGCCGGACCGCTGGCGATCGACCTCACATGGGGGGAGCGGGAGCGCCGGCTGCGGCTGCACTTCGGCGTGGCGATCGCGTTCTGAGCATCCCCACCGCGGCACGCGGCGGAAGGCGTCCGGAAAGGATGCAATCGGCCGCAATACGCTCCTTTGAATGTGCGCCCGCTCAGTGTGCAGCCGGCAGTCCCTCAGTGCGGCCGGCGGTCCACTTCTGCGGCCAAGGCCTGCAGCGCCGGCGAGATGTGCACAGGATAGGACTCGCCTGCCGCGGCGGCCTCCAGCCGGCGCAAGGCATCCGGCAGGCGGGTGAGGTTGGCGGCGGCATCGCCGCGGAGGGCGTCGAGCGCCGGGGACGCGGCCAGGCGCGCGCCGCCGCGCAGCACCGGCTGGAGCAGCGCGACGGCGCCGGCGGGCGGCGGCTCCCCGATGAGGGTGACGTGGTCGCACAGGAGCGAACCGTCGGCCGCGAAGCGGCGATACACCTGCTTCGCGCCGGGCCAGGTGGCCTTGCCTTCGGAGCGTTTGCGTCGCGGCACGCCGGCATAGCTTTGCAGCTTGTAGGCCGAGTCGAGCGCGGGCGCGTCGGCCGAGGTGGTGAGCTGGGTGCCGATGCCGAAACCGTCGATCGGTGCCCCGGCGGCGAGCAACGCGGCGATGCGGTGCTCGTCGAGGTTGCCGCTGGCGAAAATGCCGACCTCGGCGAGGCCGCCGGCATCGAAGATGGCGCGTACCCGGCGCGCATGGGCCGCGAGGTCGCCGCTGTCGATCCGCACTGCGACCAGTTGGGCGCCGCGTGCCTTCAGCGCCGGAGCGAGGGCGACGACCTTGGCCGCGGCGGCCTCGGTGTCGTAGGTGTCGATCAGCAGGGTCACGCGGCTCGGCTGCGATGCCGCGAACTGGGTGAAGGCCTCGCTTTCGAACGGATGCGCCTCGATGTAGGCGTGCGCCATGGTGCCGAACACGGGGACGCCGAAGCGCTGGCCGGCGAGCACCGTGGCGCTGCCGGCAAAGCCGGCGAGGTAGCTCGCGCGGGCGGCGAGCACCCCCGCTTCGGCGCCGTGGGCACGGCGCAGGCCGAAGTCGACGAGCAGCTTGCCGGGGGCGGCGAGCACGCAGCGCGCGGCCTTGGTTGCGATCAGGGTGGAGAAGTTGAGCAGGTTGAGCAGCCGGCTCTCGACGAACTGCGCTTCACCGATCGGCGCCTCGACGCGCAGGATCGGCTCGTCGGCGAAGAACACCGTGCCCTCGCTCATCGCATCGACGTCACCGCTGAAGCGAAAGCCGCGCAGCCAGTCGAGGAAGGCGGGCTTGAAGCGGCCGCTTCCGCTCAGCCAGGCGAGTTCGTCGGCAGTGAAGCGGAGGCGCTCGAGGTAGTCGAGCGCCTGTTCGAGGCCGGCAGCGACCAGGAAGTTGCGCTGCGGCGGGAGGGCGCGGACGAACAGTTCGAACACCGCGCGCTCGCCCATGCCTTCGTCGAAATAGGCCTGCAGCATGGTCAGTTCGTAGAGGTCGGTGAGCAGCGCGCTGTCGTTCATGGCCGTGCTCCGCGCAGCCGGTCGAGCGCCAGCGGTTGCGCACCGGCGGCGGCCATCTCCTCCTCGGCGCGCTTGCCGTCGCCGGGATGGACGTCGACGGCGCGGACCGCATCGGCCAGCAGCACCGTGGAAAAGCCGGCCGCGAGCGCGTCGAGCACGGTGGCGCGGACGCAGTAGTCGGTGGCCAGGCCGCCGACGAACAGGCGCCGGCAGCCCAGGCCGTGGAGCAGCGCCTCGAGGCCGGTGCCCTGGAAGCCGGAGTAGGCGTCGGCCTCGGGGGTGACCGCCTTGGAGACGATATGGGCGGCGGGCGGGACCGCGAGCCCGGGGGCGAACGCGGCTCCCGCGCTGCCGGCGATGCAGTGCGGCGGCCACGGCCCGCCGGCTGGACGGAACGAGCAGTGATCGGGCGGATGCCAGTCGCGGGTGAAGATCACCGGCAGCCCGCATTCGTCGAAACGTGCGATGTAGCGGTTCAGGGGCGGGACGACCCGGTCCCCGTCCGCCACGCCGAGGGCGCCGCCGGGGAGAAAGTCGCGCTGCACATCGACGACGACGAGGGCATCGCCGGGCTGGAGCACGAGCGCTGCGGAATCAGGCTGGAGGGCGGTGTGGCTGGCGGACATGTCATCCTCCCCGGGCGGGGCCCGTCGTTGCGGCGGCCGGTTGCGGGCGGGAGTGCCAACCCTGGCGGAAATGGAGTACTTTCCATCCGTCTGCCGGCCTGTTGTCAGTTTAGTTGCTTCTGCCGGTGTCCTGATCAGTGATCACCTCTCGCGGAGGACCGCATGGATCGACCGCCCGGCCTGCGCACCTGTCTTTACGATACGGCCCGGCTCGAAGCCGTGATCGACGCCATGGCCCGCCAGGCCGCCGGCCTGTTCTCCGGTCGCGAGCCGCTCGCAGTGGTCGGCGTCCTGCGCCGGGGGGCGCCGCTGGCCGACCGCATCGGCGATGCGATGGTGCGCCGTTACGGCATGCCTGCGCCGCTGCGCCTGGATCTGAAGGTCAAGCGCTACGCCGACGATCTGCGCCTCCTTCACCCCGAAACCGAGCTCCGCGAAGACCCCTCCCAGGCTGCGCTCGATCTGCGCGGATACGGCCTGCTCGTCGTCGATGACGTGCTGTTTACCGGGCATTCCCTGCTGCGTGTCGTCGCCCACCTGGCGGAGCGGCAGCCGGCGGTGATCCGCGTCGCCGCCCTCGTCGATCGTGGCGCCGCGCAACTGCCGGTGCGCGCCGACGTCACCGGCGTCCGTCTCGATATCGCGCCGGCCGACATCATCGAATGCAACGTTCCGCCCTACGAGACCGACTTCCGCATCGAGTTGCTGCAGCCGGAGCGCGGGCGCTGACCCTTGCCGTGCCGGGGTTTTCTGCATTCCGCGCCCTGACTCGGGGCGATCGGCAGGCTATGGTGAAGCATCACGACCGATGCCGCTGCACTGGCGGCGAGGGAGGACCGGGATGCTGTTCCGCGATCGACTCGATGCTGCCGAGCGCCTCGTGGCGGCGCTGGCGCCCTATCGTGGGTGCAACCCGCTCGTGCTCGCGATTCCGCGCGGGGCGGTGCCGATGGGCGCGGCGCTGGCACAGGCGCTGGACGGGGAGCTGGACGTGGTGCTGGTGCACAAGTTGAGCTCGCGCTGGAACCCCGAATATGCGATCGGCGCGATCGACGAGGGCGGCAGGGTGTTCGTCTCCGATCCGGAAGCGGACGATGCGACCTGGCTGACGGCCGAGAAGGCGCGCCGCCTCGACGAGCTGCGGCGGCGGCGCGCGCTGTATTCGGGCGGAGCTGCGGGTGCCGATCCGCAGGGGCGGGTCGCCATCGTCGTCGATGACGGCCTCGCCACCGGGTCGACCATGCTCGCCGCGCTCCATGCCGTGCGCGCGCGGATGCCGCACAAGCTGGTGTGCGCGGTGCCGGTCGCGGCCCCCTCCAGCCTGGAGCGGGTCCGCCCTTACGCCGATGAGCTCGTCTGCCTGCATGCGCCGGCGGATTTCCGGGCGGTGGGGCAGTTCTTTGCCCGCTTCGAGCAGGTCGAAGACGACGAGGTCGTGGATTGCCTGCGCCGCCATCGCGGACGGGACGGGGACGACGGGCCAGGCGGGCGCAAGCCCGTGCCGGGCTGAGCGTGCTTGCCCGCGGCCGGTTCGCTGCGTGCGGGGACTGAATCCGTCGCCTCTGGCGCAGGCGAAGGGACGGTGGACGGGGGCGTTTTCCGGCGCTACGCACTTCCCCGGCCCGGTTGCCGCGGGGGCGCGCTGGTCCTTCGAGGTGTCCTCCGAGGTGGACAATCCGCTCCGGGCAGGGAACAATGCGGGCTCGGCCCCGGCCAGGGCCGGCTTCCGTGCAACCGAAGGAGCGCATGCATGACTTCCCTGTTCGATCCCATCCGGATCGGCGACCTCGACCTTGCCAACCGCATCGTCATGGCGCCGCTGACGCGCAACCGCGCTACCGCCGGCGAGCTGGCGGGACCGATGACCGTGGAGTACTACCGGCAGCGCGCCAGCGCCGGCCTGATCATCGCCGAAGGCAGCCAGATCAGCGCGATGGCGCAGGGCTACCTCGACACCCCGGGCATCTACACGCCGGCGCAGGTCGCGGCCTGGCGCACGGTCACCGATGCCGTGCATGCCGCGGGCGGACGCATCGTGATCCAGCTCTGGCATGTCGGGCGCATCTCGCACGTGTCGCTGCTGCCGGGTGGTGCGGCGCCGGTGTCGTCCACCGCCCGGCGCGCGCCGACCCAGACCTTCACCCGCGACGGCTTCGTTGATGTTTCCACGCCGCGCGCGCTGCGCGACGACGAGCTGCCCGGGCTGGTCGCCGACTACCGCCACGCCGCGCGCTGCGCGCGCGAAGCCGGTTTCGACGGCGTCGAAGTGCATGCCGCCAACACCTACCTGCTCGAGCAGTTCCTGCGCGACAGCGTCAACGACCGCAGCGGCCCCTACGGCGGCAGCATCGCCAACCGCGCCCGCCTGCTGCTCGAAGTGATGCAGGCCGTCAGTGCGGAGATCGGCGCCGGCCGTTGCGGTGTGCGCTTGAGCCCGATGATGACCTTCGGCGGCAGCACGGCGCGCGACAGCGACCCGCAGGCGCTCTACGGCTACGTCGTGGAGCAGCTCGCGCCGCTCGGCCTGGCCTACCTCCACGTCATCGAAGGGGAGACCGGCGGTGCCCGCCATCCGGCCGGTGCCCCGGTTTTCGACTACGATGCCCTGCGCCGCAGCTTTCCCGGCGCGTGGATGGTGAACAACGGCTATCGCCGTGCCGAGGCGATCGATGCGGTGGCCGGCGGCCGGGCCGATCTGGTGGCCTTCGGCCGCTCCTTCATCTGCAACCCCGACCTCGTGCGCCGGCTGCGCGAGGACGCGCCGCTCAACCCGCTGCGCACCGACAAGCTCTACGGTGGCGGCGCCGAGGGCTATATCGACTACCCGACGCTGGAAGAAAGTAAAGAGGAGCAGGAATGAGCAGTAACAACGACATGCAGGCGTATCTGGCCCCGAGCGATTTTTTCGATTTCCACCATCCGCGTGTGCGCGACTTCATCGACGAGGCCGTCGGCACTGCCGCCGACCCGGTGGACCGCGCGGTGCGCCTGTATTACGCGGTGCGCGACGGCGTGCGCTACGACCCCTACCGCTTTTACATGAGAAAGGAATATTTCGTCGCCAGCCGCACGGTCGCCGAGGGCGCTGCGTATTGCGTGCCGAAGGCGATCCTGCTGGCCGCGGCGGCGCGCGGTGCGGGCATCCCGGCGCGGGTCGGCTTCGCCGACGTGCGCAACCACCTCAGCACCGAGCGCCTGCGCCAGCTCGTCGGTGGCGACCTCTACCGCTGGCACGGCTACGTCGCGCTCCATCTCGAGGGGCGCTGGGTCAAGGCCACGCCGGCGTTCAACCTGCAGATGTGCGAGCGCTTCGACGTCAAGCCGCTCGAATTCAATGGCCGCGACGATTCGCTGATGCATCCTTACAACGCGCGCGACGAGCGCCACATGGAGTACGTGAACGACCGGGGCGTGTTCGACGATTTTCCTTTCGAGGAACTCGTCGATGACATGCGGGCCTTCCACCCGCACCTGGTGGATGCGGCCGAAGCCAGCCTGAGAGGCGACTTCGAGCACGAGGCGATGGTCGACCGCTGAGCGGCATCGCCCGCTGTGCCCTAGCTGCGGCGGCCCGTTCCGGCGCGTGCTCCCGGGCCGTCCCCGGTCGCGCCGGGGTCTCCTTCCGGCCGCGTCGCGCTGCCCGCCCGGCGGCCGGCCTCGCGCCGCATCCGGGCGAGCTTTTGCAGGCCGGAGAGGGCGCGCTGGCTGAGCGAGCCTTCCGCCATGGTCCCGTCCTCGCCCGGGGTGCCGGCCGCCAGGCCGGTGAGCAGTTCGAGTGCCTCGTCGATGTTCGCGACCGCCCACACGTGGAACTGTCCGGCGCGCACGGCCTCGACCACGTCGGCATGGAGCATCAGGTTGCAGACGTTGGCGCGGGGAATCAGCACCCCTTGCTCGCCGTCGAGTCCGCGCGCCTTGCACAGGGCGAAGAAGCCTTCGATCTTTTCGTTGATGCCGCCCACCGGCTGGACCACGCCGTACTGGTTCACCGAGCCGGTGACCGCGAGCGACTGGCGCAGCGGGGTGCGCGCGAGCGCCGACAGCAGCGCGGCGAGTTCGGCGAGCGAGGCGCTGTCGCCCTCGACGCCGCCGTAGGACTGTTCGAACACCAGGCTCGCCTTCAGCGACAGCGGCATCAGCCAGCCGAAGCGGGCGGCGAGGAAGGACGACAGGATCAGCACGCCCTTGGAATGGATCGGTCCGGCCAGGCGCACTTCGCGCTCGATGTCGATGACCTCGCCTTCGCCCACGCGCACGGTGGCGGTGATGCGCACCGGATGGGCGAAGCTGCTCTCGCCGAGCTGGACGACGGCGAGACCGTTGACCTGGCCGATGTGGCTGCCGGCGGTGTCGACCAGCATCTGTCCGCGCAGGATGGCGTCCAGGTACTGGCGGCCGATGCGCTCGTTGCGGCGGTGGTGGGCCTCGAGCGCGGCGTCGACATGTTCGCGTTCGATCAGCATGGAACCGGCGGTGGCAGCAAAATGGCTGGCTTCGTGCATGCGGTCGACGAGCGGCCGGGTGCGTGTGCTCAGGCGCTCGGCGTCGCCGACGAGGCGGGCGGCGTGCTCGATGAGGCGGGCGACCGCCGCCGCCGACAGCGGCCGCAGCCCCTGGCGCCGCGCCAGGGTGGCGAACAGGCTGGCATAGCGTGCGGTGCTTTCGGGGGTGCGTTCGACTTCGCTGTCGAGGTCGGCGTTGATCTTGAACAGCGCCGGAAACTCGGGGTCGAGCTGCGACAGCAGGTAGTAGAACATGCGCTCGCCGACGAGGACGATCTTGAGCCCGAGCGGAATCGGCTCCGGTTCGAGCTGCACCGTGCCGGTGACGCCGACCAGTTCGGCGAGGGATTCGATGCGCACCTTGTCGGCCATCAGCGCGCGCTTGAGTCCTTCCCAGGCGTAGGGCTGGGTCAGCAGCTTGAGGGCGTCCAGCACCAGGAAGCCGCCGTTGGCGCGGTGCAGGGCGCCGGCACGGATCAGGGTGAAGTTGCTGACCAGGGTGCCCATGTGCACGACGTGATCGATGCGCCCGACCAGGTTCTGCAGCGTCGGGTGGTCTTCGTAGACCAGCGGGCGGGCGCCGGTGGCCGGATTCTCCACCAGCAGGTTGACCTGGTAACGCTGCACCGAGATCGTGCCCGAATAGGTCACGCCCTCGCTGTCTTCGTCGGCATGCGGCGCGGCGCGCAGGGATTCGCCGCTGGCGATGACGTCGCGGTGTACCGCGTCGAGGTGTTCGAGCACCGCCGGAAGGTCGGTATGGCGCGCCTTGAGCTCGTCGATCATGTGGGTGACGGTGGTGCCGAGCGCCTCCTGGCCGGCCTCGCGTACCCGCTTCTGCAGTTCGCGGCGCCAGCGCGGGAATTCGTTCATCAGCTGCTGCATGCGGTCGTGCAGCAGCTTGATGTGCTCGCCCAGCTCCTGCTGGCGGGCTTCGGGCAGCTGGTCGAATTCTTCCTTGGCGAGGGTGTCGTCTTCGCCTTTCATCGGCACGAAGGCAAAGCCGTGCGGAGTGCGCAGCAGGGCCACGCCCCGCTGCCGGGCTTCGTCGCCGAGCGTGCGCAGCGCCTCTTCCTCGCGCTGCTTGGCCTCTTCCTGCAGCGCGCCGATGCGGGCGCGGTAGTCGTCGCTTTCGAACACCGAGCCGATCGCCGGAATCAGCTCTTCGACGAAACGCTGCATGTGGTCGCGGAACGCCGCTCCACGCCCGCAGGGCAGGCGCAGGACGGATGGCCGCGAAGGGTGGTTGAAATTCCACACGTAGCACCAGTCGGCCGGCGCCGGGCCGTGCGCGCGCTCGGCGGTGAGGAGCTGGTCGATCAGGGCGTGGCGTCCGCTGCCGGTCTCGCCGAGGATGAAGAGGTTGTAGCCGCCGTCGCGGATGTCGAGACCGAGGCGGATTGCCTCGACCGCGCGCGGATGCAGCTGCCCGGCGTCGATGTCGGCCAGTTCGGCGGTGCTGGCGAAACCGAGGATGGACGGCGGGCACGCGCTGTGCAGGCGTTCGGGCGGCAGTGCGGGCAGGGGGCTCAGCGGCGTGCTCATTGGCGTGCTCATTGGCGTGACCTCTACGGTTTCTTGCGTGGAGCATAACGTCTGTGCCGCGCGCGGGCCAGTGCGGTGATCCGGCACGCGGCGCTGCGGCCGGTGCCGTGCCAGCGCCTCAGCCGGCGCGCAGTGCGGGCAGGGGGGCGACCGTCCACCCCTTCGATTCGAGCGCCGCGCGCAGCATGTGCGCGCTCGTGGCCGCGCCTGGGCGGTCGCCATGGACGCAGATGCTGTCGATCGGTGCCGGCAGGAATTTGCCGCTCTGCGCGATGATGCCGCCGGCCTCGAGCATGCGCAGGACGTGGGCGACGAGCTTGTCGTGGTCGTCGATCATCGCCCCGGGGCGGTCGCGCGGCACCAGCGTGCCGGCATCGGTGTAGGCGCGGTCGGCGAAGATCTCGCCCGCGACGCGCAGGCCGGCGCGCTCGCCGGCACGGTAGAGCTCGGATCGCACCGGGGCGAGCAGGATCAGCTCCGGATCGATCGCCTTCACCGCGTGCGCCACCGTGGCGGCGAGCGTGGCATCTTCGCAGGCCTGGTTGTTGAGCGCGCCGTGCGGCTTGACGTGGGTGACGCGACCGCCTTCGGCGGTGGCGATGCCCATCAGCGCACCGACCTGGTAGAGGATCATCGCTTCGAGTTCGGCCGGGGCGATCTTCATCGGCCGGCGGCCGAAGCCCTGCAGGTCGGGATAGGCGGGATGGGCGCCGAGGCTGACCCCGGCGGCGAGCGCGGTGCGCACCGTGTGGCGCATCACCGCGGGGTCGCCGGCGTGAAAGCCGCAGGCGATGTTGGCCGAGCGCACCACCTGCAGCAGGGTGTCGTCTTCGCCCATCTCCCAGGCGCCGAAGGATTCGCCGAGGTCGGCGTTCAGATTGACTGTCTTGAGGTTGATCGTCTTGTTCATGCGGAGACCTCCGGTCGGTATTCGGCGCCGACTGCGTTGACGACGCCGCCGACCAGGTTGGTGGTGTACAAGGCCAGCAGGTCGATGCCATCGGCCGGCAGTGCGCGGATCGCGGCGATCAGGTCCCGGGTTTCCGCTTCCGCGGCGCGGGCGATACGGGTGCCCTCGGCGGCGCTCACGCCGATGAAGCGCAGGCTCTGGCCGGGACGCAGCGCGGCCAGCCGCCCGAGATCGGCGCCGATCACAGTGGCGATCTTGGGATAACCGCCGGCGGTGTGGGCGTCGGCGAGCAGCACGATCGGCTGGCCGCTGCCGGGAACCTGGATCGAGCCGGGCACGGTGGCATCCGACACGATCTCGGCGGCGCCGGCGTGTTCGAGCCCGGCGCCTTCGAGGCGGATGCCCATGCGGTCGGCTTCGGCGGTGACGCGGTAGTCGCCGCCCATCAGCGCTGCCCGCGCGGCCGCGCTGAAGTGGTCGTCCTGCGGACCGGGAACCAGGCGGATCGGGCCGGGGGCGGGCTCCGGCGGCCGGGGCAGCACAAGGTCGCTGCCCCAGGGGGCGGCATCGTCGGCGAGCGGCAGGCGCAGGCCGGCGGCGAGTGCGCGGCCGTCCACGCCGCCGAGGCCGGCGCGTGCGTAGGTGGCGACGCTGCCCATCACCGCCGGCAGGTCGAGGCCGACGACCGCGACCATCGCGATCCGTCCGTCGCCGAGCTTGCGGATGCGCAGGTGCTCGCCGTCGGCGAGCGTCACCGAACGCCAGGGGGCGAGCGGACGCCGTCCGTCGATGCCGTCGACTTCGAGCGCGGCGTCGCCGGCTACGGCGACTTTCACCGCGCCGCCGCGGGCCGCGAGGTGTAGGCCGCCGTCGAAGCATTCGATGAGCGGGGCGTCCTCGGCGCGGCCGGCGAGGGCGTTGGCGATGCGCATCAGGCGGCGGTCGAGTGCGCCGGCCCAGGGCACGCCGATGCGGCGGAAGCCGCGCCGGCCGCCGTCCTGGATCGAAGCGTAGGCGCCGGGGGAGAGGATTTCGAGTTCGGTGCGGGTGGCCACCGGACGGCCCTGGCGTCGCTGCGCGACTGCCTCCCCCGGGGAGGTGCGCGTGCTTTCCTGCGGGCGGGGCCGTGCGGGCGCGCTCCCTGTGGCGTTCTCCGCCGGCGGCGGAGCGGTCTCGAGCCACTGCATCGGGTCGAGTTCGCCCGCGCGCAGGCCGGCCTCGATGGCACGGCATGCGTCGGCGCTCACCGGGTCGAAGCACACACGGTCGCCCGCCGCCAGCAGCGAGGGGGAGGCGCGCCGGGCGTCGAACAGCGGCACCGGGCAGCGCCCGAGCAGGTGCCAGCCACCGGGACTCTCCCATGGGTAGATCGCCGTCAGCCCGGTGGCGATCGCCACGCTGCCGGCGGGCACGCGCACGCGCGGCTGCGTGCGGCGCGGCACGCGCAGCGGTGCGGGCAGGTCGCCCATGAACGGGAAGCCGGGCAGGAAGCCGAGCATGTAGACTCGATATTCGCGGCCGCTGTGCAGGGCCACCACTTCGGCCTCGCCGAGGCCGAGGGTTTGCGCGAGCTCGGCGAGGTCGGGCGCGGCCTCGCCCTCGTAGCACACCGGCAGGCGCCAGCGGCGGCCCGCGGCGGGGGGAGCGTGCTCGGCGGCGGCGAGCAGCGGCGGCAGCGCGGCGAGGAGGGCGTCGCGGTCGGTGACGAGGGGGTCGAAGAACAGCGTCAGCGAGCGGAAAGTGGGCATCGTCTCGATCACGCCGGCCAGCTCCCCGGCCTGCTGCAAGCGCCGGATCGCGGCATCGAGCGCATTGACCGCGGCCAGCAGGGCAGGGTCGATCGTGCTGCCGAATTCGATCGTCAGTGCGGCGTCGCCGGCGTCGAGGATGCGATAGCTCACCGGTGAGCTCCCTTGTCTGTGACTGCGTAGTGTCTGTGACTGCGAAGTGGACGCGGCGCGCGCCGCAACCGTTGATAACCGGGAAGGATGCATCCTGGCCGGCGGCTGCCCGTCGTTTCTGGATCGATCCTCCTCCTTCCTCTGCTGCAGTGCCGTCGGCCTGTGATGCACGACCGACTGTCGCCGGGCAGGTAAATCGTTGACGCGTGGGCCCTTGAAATCTGTGTAGGGCGTCCCTATTATTAGCACTCGTTGGCAGTGAGTGCTAACAGGCTTCGGCGGCTCAAGGGCCGCTCTACTGAAAGCCGCTGCGAATTTTCCCCGCGGGCGCTGCCCGCAGATCAATCAACCCAAACAGTTGAACCGTAGATAGGAGAGAACTCGATGAAAATCCGTCCCCTGCACGATCGCGTGATCGTCAAGCGTCTGGAAGCCGAACGCAAGACCGCCAGCGGTATCGTGATCCCCGACAGCGCCGGTGAAAAGCCCGACCAGGGCGAAGTGCTGGCCGTCGGCAATGGCAAGATCCTCGACGACGGCAAGGTCCGTCCGATGGCTGTCAAGGTGGGCGACAAGGTGCTGTTCGGCAAGTACGCCGGCCAGACCGTGAAGGTCGAAGGCGATGAGCTCCTCGTGATGCGCGAGGAAGACATCATGGGCGTGGTCGAGGCCTGAGCCTCCCCCGCATCATCCACCGCTAAGCGAAACAATTACGGAGTTCTGAAGAATGGCTGCTAAAGAAGTCAAGTTTGGTGATTCGGCGCGCGAGCGCATGGTTGCTGGCATCAACATCCTGGCCAACGCGGTCAAGGTGACCCTCGGCCCGAAGGGTCGCAACGTCGTGCTCGAGCGCTCGTTCGGCGCTCCGACCGTGACCAAGGACGGCGTGTCGGTCGCCAAGGAAATCGAACTGAAGGACAAGTTCGAGAACATGGGCGCGCAGATGGTCAAGGAAGTCGCTTCCAAGACCTCGGACATCGCCGGTGACGGCACCACCACCGCCACCGTGCTCGCCCAGTCGATCGTGCGCGAAGGCATGAAGTACGTCGCCGCCGGGATGAACCCGATGGACCTCAAGCGCGGCATCGACAAGGCCGTCATCGCCACCATCGAAGAGCTGAAGAAGCTGTCGAAGCCCTGCTCGACGAACAAGGAAATCGCCCAGGTCGGCTCGATCTCGGCCAACTCCGACGCCGATATCGGCGACATCATCGCTCGCGCGATGGACAAGGTCGGCAAGGAAGGCGTGATCACCGTCGAAGACGGCAAGAGCCTGAACAACGAGCTGGACGTCGTCGAAGGCATGCAGTTCGACCGCGGCTACCTGTCGCCCTACTTCATCAACAACCCGGACAAGCAGGTCACGATCCTCGAGAACCCGTTCGTCCTGCTGTTCGACAAGAAGATCTCGAACATCCGCGACCTGCTGCCGGTGCTCGAGCAGGTCGCCAAGTCCGGCCGTCCGCTGCTGATCATCGCCGAAGACGTCGACGGCGAAGCGCTCGCCACCCTGGTGGTGAACAACATCCGCGGCATCCTCAAGACCTGCGCGGTCAAGGCGCCGGGCTTCGGCGACCGCCGCAAGGCCATGCTCGAAGACATCGCCATCCTCACCGGCGGCCAGGTCATCGCCGAGGAAGTCGGCCTGACCCTGGAAAAGGCGACCCTGGAAGACCTCGGCCAGGCCAAGCGCATCGAGATCGGCAAGGAAAACACCATCATCATCGACGGCGCCGGCGAAGCCGAACGCATCCAGGCGCGGGTCAAGCAGATTCGCGTGCAGATCGAGGAAGTGACCTCCGACTACGACCGCGAGAAGCTGCAGGAGCGCGTCGCCAAGCTCGCCGGCGGTGTGGCGGTGATCAAGGTCGGTGCCGCGACCGAAGTCGAAATGAAGGAGAAGAAGGCTCGCGTCGAGGACGCCCTGCACGCTACCCGCGCGGCGGTGGAAGAAGGCATCGTCCCCGGCGGCGGCGTCGCCCTGCTGCGTGCCCGCGCCAACCTCGCCGGCCTCAAGGGCGACAACCACGACCAGGATGCCGGCATCAAGATCGTGCTGCGCGCGATGGAGCAGCCGCTGCGCGAGATCGTCGCCAATGCCGGTGACGAGGCGAGCGTGGTGGTGAACAAGGTCACCGAAGGTTCGGGCAACTACGGCTTCAACGCCGCCACCGGCGAGTATGGCGACATGGTCGAGATGGGCGTGCTGGATCCGACCAAGGTCACCCGCACCGCGCTGCAGAACGCCGCGTCGGTCGCTGGCCTGATGCTGACCACCGACTGCATGGTCTGCGAACTGGTTGAAGACAAGCCCATGGGCGGCATGCCCGACATGAGCGGCATGGGTGGGATGGGCGGCATGGGCATGGGCATGTAAACCCCTGTCCGCGTCCCGGCTCCGGCCGGGAGTCTGCTGCAACGGCGAAAGCCCCGCTCCGGCGGGGCTTTCGCCTTTTTGGTGCGCTCCGCACGGCGTGCGCCGCGGATGCCTCTCTGTGGCGAAGCATGGGATAATCCGACCTTTGTGGGATGGACCCTGAATCTATGCGCATCTTGTTGGCAGAGGACGATCCGGTCATCGCCGACGGCATCTGCCGCGCGTTGCGCCGTGGCGGCTGTGCCGTCGATCACGTGGGCGACGGGCTCGATGCGGATGCGGCAGTCAGCTCGCAGGCCTACGACCTGCTGATCCTCGATCTGGGCCTGCCGCGGCTGAACGGGATCGAAGTGCTCAAGCGCCTGCGCGCGCGCAAGTCGGTTCAGCCGGTGCTGATCCTGACGGCCCAGGACGGCGTCGATGACCGCGTGCGCGGGCTCGATGCCGGCGCCGACGACTATCTGACCAAGCCTTTCGCGCTGCCCGAGCTGGAGGCGCGGGTGCGCGCGCTGAGCCGCCGGGGCACGGGGCAGCCGCGCTGCATCGAGGTCGGCCGGCTCAGCTACGACCAGGCCGACCGTGTGGTCAAGATCGACGGCCAGGTGGTGGACCTGTCGGCACGCGAGATCGGCCTGCTCGAAGTCTTTTTGCTGCGGGTGGGGCGGCTGGTGAGCAAGGACCAGCTCGTCGACCACTTGTGCGGCTGGGGTGAGGAAGTGTCGAGCAACGCGATCGAGGTCTATGTCCATCGCCTGCGCAAGAAGCTCGAGGACAGCGGGATCCGGATCGTCACCGTGCGCGGCCTGGGCTACTGCCTGGAAAACCCCGATGCTGGCGCGGCGGCGAAAGCCTGAACGCGTTGCCGGCGGCGGGCGCAAGAGGACAGCGCCGAACTCGCTGTTCGGCGAGATCCTCGACTGGATGCTCGCGCCGCTGCTGTTCCTGTGGCCGATCTCGATCATCGTCACCCACAACGTCGCCGACAACATCGCCAATCAGCCCTATGACCTCGCCCTGGCCGACAGCGTGCGTGCGCTGGCGCGGCTGGTGGTCGTCGAGAACGGTGAAGTGGTGGTCCATTTTCCGGCGCCGCCGCGGGCGCTGTTCCGCGCCGACCAGGACGACGCGGTGTATTACCAGGTCGCCAGCCACGGCGGCTCGATCCTTACCGGCGACGTCGAAATCGGCCGCCCGCCCTTGCCGGAAACGCTCTACGGCGAAGAAGTCCTGTTCCGCGATGAAGTAATCCACGGCGAGGAGGCGCGGGTCGCCTACCGCTTTCTGCGCCCCGAGCCGGACGAGCGCGACCTGTTGGTGCTGGTGCAGGTCGCGGAAACCCGCAACAAGCGCACCGATCTCGCCTCGAAGGTGGTGACCGGTGTGCTCCTGCCCCAGTTCGCCATCATTCCGCTCGCGGTCGTGCTGGTGTGGGTCGGGCTCACGCGCGGCATCGCGCCCCTGAGCCGACTGCAGAGCATGATCCGGCGCCGGCGTCCGACCGACCTGTCGCCGATCGCGCCGGCCAGCGTGCCCGAGGAGGTCCGCCCGCTGATCATCGCCTTCAACGACATGATGGCGCGCCTGGAAGAGAACCTGCAGGCCCAGCAGCGTTTCATCGCCGACGCCGCACACCAGATGCGCACCCCCCTGACCGGGCTGAAGATGCAGACTGATCTGGCGCTGTACGAAACCGACCCGGAACAGCTGCACCAGTCGCTCGAACACATCGCCGAAAGCACCGACCGCGCCGCCCACCTGATCAACCAGCTTCTGTCCCTGGCACGTGCCGAGGCCAGTTTCGAGAAGCTGTATGCGGTCGAGCCGGTCGACCTGGAAGCCGTGGTGCGCACGGTGGCGCTCGAGCTCTACCCGCGCGCGCGGGCCAAGCAGATCGACCTCGGCGTCGAAGGGGGGCAGCACCTGCTGGTCGAAGGCAACCAGGTCCTGCTGCGGGAAATGGTCAAGAACCTGGTCGACAACGCAATCAAGTACACCCCGCGCGGCGGCCGCGTGACCGCGCGCACGCGCTTCGCGGGAGCGCCTATCCTCGAAGTCGAGGACTCCGGGGTCGGGATCGCGGAGGCGGACCGCGAGCGCGTGTTCGAGCGTTTCTACCGGGTGCTCGGCAGCGGCGAGGACGGCTCGGGCCTGGGGCTGCCGATCGTGCAGGAAATTGCCGAGTTGCACCGTGCGGTGGTGACCCTCGACGCCAGCCCCGGCGGGCGGGGCACGCTTGCGCGGGTCGTCTTCCCGCGCAGCCAGTTGCAGCCGCCACCGCCGGTGCATGGCGATTTCGCGTGATTCAGGGCTGTTGCCCCAATGCCGCCGGCGTGGCCGCTGCACAGCCGGTCTGCCGCCCGGCTATCCCGTTCGGGAGATCGAAAAAACTGGCATGAATGTTTGACCTTCGCGCGGAATTCGCTATAATGCGCGCTCCTCAGGCCAGTTAGCTCAGTTGGTAGAGCAGCGGATTGAAAATCCGCGTGTCCGTGGTTCGATTCCGCGACTGGCCACCAAGAATCATCAAGCACTTAGCCCAGCCCACAAAGCTGGGCTAAGTGCTTTTTGTGCCGTGTTCTGACATTTTTCCGTCAAAGGCACCGGTGGCCGATTGCGTTTGCATGCGCTCCAGTGCGCAGTTGCAGCGCCTGCCGGCGGTTCATCACCACCATGCGTGCCTTGCCCTATACGCAGCGCCTGCATTCACGGAGTTCCCTGTCTTTGCCCACGCCCCTCCTTATGCCCCCTTGCGTGCCGCGCAGAGGGGCGAATGGAAGCCATGAGAAGGATGTTGATACGTGCTTGTATTGATGCTATAAAAAGCACCACGAAAAAATCTTGGTGGATGAGATGGCGCACCTGATTCTGGCGGAAACCACCGCGAGCGTTTCCGAGCTGAAGAAGAACCCCATGGGTACGGTTGCAGCCGGCGAGGGGATGCCGGTGGCCATTCTGAATCGCAACGCGCCAGCCTTCTATTGCGTTCCCGCAAAGGCGTACGAAGCGCTGATGGACCGCCTCGAGGATTTGGAGCTGAATGCCCTTGCCGACGTCCGTGCCGGCCAGCGCGTCACCAGGGTCATGCTCGATGAGCTATGAGCTCGGGTTCGTCGATGAGGTCCTGGCTGAGTGGCGAAAACTCGATGGCAGCGTCCGAGAGCAGTTCAAGAAGAAGCTTGCCGAGCGCCTGGACACGCCGCGTGTGCCGGCAGCAAAACTCAGTGGGCATCCGGACCGCTACAAAATCAAGCTTTGCAGTGTTGGCTACCGCCTGGTCTATGAGGTGCGGGACCAGCAACTGATTGTGGTCGTCATTGCGGTGGGGAAGCGGGACCGCAATGCGGTGTACAAGGCGGCGGGCGTACGCTGACCAGGCGAAGTGACCATGCTTGCGGCGAAGTGGGTGCCGCACCGCGCAATGTGAAAGGGCGGGCTGACGGCAGGCCTCGAGTACTCAACAAAGCTCCTTAAGAGACTTTCAGTTTGCTTTATGTCTGGGGACGACCCGTGTGCCAGTCGGGGGCTGCATTGCGCGGCATTTCGAATGACTATAAATTCCGCCTATGATGAACGCCGCTTCGACGCAACGTGCCCGCACCCTGTTGATCGCCAATTTGTTGGGACAGATGGCTTTCGGCCTGCTGGCGATGACGATTTCCATCCCCTCGATGCAGGAGTGGGGGGCGATCTTCGGGTCGAGCCAGTCGAATGTCCAGCTTACCTTCAGCGCGTATCTGCTCGCGTTCGGTGGCCTGCAGCTGGTCTATGGGCCGCTGTCGGACCAGTTTGGGCGGAAAAGAATGCTGTTGGCGGGGTTGTCGCTGGCGGGCGTCGGTTCGGTCCTGGCTGCCCTGGCGCCTGACCTGGCAACCCTGACTGCGGCACGCGTGCTGCAGGGTGCGGGCAGTGCGGCAGGAATGGTGGTGGGCAGGGCGATGGTCCAGGATCTGTTCCACGGGCCGGAGCGCACCCGGGTGATGGCCTACGTCGGCATGGTGATGGGCCTGTGCCCGCCGCTGGCCACCATCGTCGGCGGGCAACTCCATGTGCGTCTGGGCTGGCAGGCCAATTTCGTGCTCATCGCCGTTCTTGCCGCTGTCCTGCTGTTGGCGGCCTGGCGCGGCCTGCCCGCTCCGCACAAGCCGGTTGCGGGCCGTCCGCACTGGTTCGTGAATATGCTTTCATCGTACTCACGCCTGCTCCGGGAGCCGGTCTTCCTGCTCTATGTGGCGATCCTGTCGATGACTACCGCTACGTTCTATGCCTTTCTCGGCGGCGCGCCGATCGTCCTCGGCAGCTACGGTGTCGGTCCCGAAGGCATCGGTTACTACATCATGTGCATACCGGCGGCGTACATCGTTGGCAATTACCTGACCACGCATCTGGTGCATCGGGCGCGGGAGGGGCTGATCATGGGGCTCGGCCAGATGTTCACGGTGGGCGGCATCGGCCTGATGCTTGCGCTCGGGCTGGCCGGGCTGAATACGCCGCTGGCCCTCGCCCTGCCGCTGCTGCTGCTGGGCCTGGGACATGGCTTTCTGATGCCGTCGACGCTCGCCGGCACGGTTGGCGTGCTGCCGGCGCTGGCCGGTTCGGCCGCGGCCGTGGCCGGTGTGCTGCAGCAACTGATGGGGGCGGTGGGCAGCTATGCGGTGGGGCTGTTCCCGCATCACGGAGTGGTGAATCTGGGGGTGCTGATGATGGCCTTTACCCTGTGCGCGGCGGCGGCGCAGGTGCTGATGCATCGCCGCCGTCCGGCAAGCGCAACCGGATAGGGCCGCTTCGCATGTTCGAGCGGGCTGCGCGCTTGGCGCCGAGCCCGCGGGGTGCGTACGGGCTTGGGCGTGGGCGTGGATTCGCCCGCGGGTTTGTTGCTATACTGGCGTCCGATTTCACCGGACGGGCCGACAGAGTGTCGGCCCGTTTTCGTTCGTGCTCCCGCTTTTCAGGTTGAAGTGGCTGATTCTGCTCAAGTTTTTTGCACTTTCCGCAGTGTTATAATGCGTCGGCTGTCGACGAGGCCGTTTTCTGCATGCAACTCTACGCTCTGGGTCTGAATCATCACACGGCGCCGCTCGCGATCCGCGAACGGGTCGCGTTTCAGCCTGAGCATCTGCAGCAGGCCCTGCACGGCCTCGCTCATGCCGACTCGGTGCGCGAAGCGGCGATCCTGTCGACCTGCAACCGCACCGAGCTTTACTTCGCCGCCGAGCAGCCCCAGCGCGTCGCCGACTGGCTGGCGCACTTTCACCACGTCTCGCTGAACGAAGTCTCGCCCTACCTGTACGCCTACCCGCAGCGTGACGCGATCCGCCACGTCTTCCGCGTCGCCAGCGGGCTCGATTCGATGGTCATCGGCGAGCCGCAGATCCTGGGCCAGGTCAAGGATGCGGCGCGCTTCGCGGAACAGGCCGGGACCCTGGGCGTGCTGCTGCACAAGCTGTTCCAGAGCACGTTCGCGGTGGCCAAGGAAGTGCGCTCGACGACCGCGATCGGCGCCAATACGGTGTCGATGGCGGCCGCGGCGGTGCACCTGACCGAGCGTATTTTCGGCCGTGTCTCCGATCAGCACGTGCTGTTCATCGGCGCAGGCGAGATGATCGAACTCTGTGCGGCGCACTTTGGCGGCGCCTGTCCGAAGTCGATGACCGTCGCCAACCGCACCGAGGAGCGCGCCCAGGCCCTGGCTTCGCGCTTCGGCGCGCGCACCTTGCGCATCGACCAGATCGGCGAGGCCCTGGCGCGCTTCGACGTAGTCGTGTCCTGCACCGCCGCGCCTCTCCCCCTGGTCGGTCTGGGCATGGTCGAGCGCGCGGTGAAGGCACGCCGCCACCGGCCGATGGTGATGGTCGATCTGGCCGTGCCGCGCGACATCGAGCCCGAGATCGCCGAGCTCGACGACGTCTTCCTGTACACCGTGGACGATCTCGCGCAGGTCGTCGAAGCGGGGATGGAGTCGCGCCAGCAGGCGGTGGTCGAGGCCGAGCAGATCATCGACTCGCGGGTCGACGGCTTCCTGCACTGGATGGCGGCGCGCGGCAGCGTGCCGACCATCCGCGCGCTGCGCGAACATGCCGAAGCCCTGCGCCAGGCCGAGCTCGAGCGCGCCCTGCGCCTGCTGGCGAAGGGCGAGGAGCCGCAGCGCGTGCTCGACGCCCTCTCGCACGGCCTCACCAACAAGCTCATGCACGGCCCCACGCGCTTCCTGAACCAGGCCGACGAGACCCGCAAGGCCGAGGCCGGGCGGCTCGTCGAGCAGCTGTTCAACCTGCCGTCCCACGGCTAGGGCGCTACGGCCGATTCTTTACCGCCTGCGCCCGGCGCAGGCCCTCCGGGCTGACTCCATGAAGCGAAGCATCCGCGACAAACTCGAACACCTCGTCCGCCGCCTCGACGAACTCGATCGCACACTCGCGGCCGGGGAAACGGCGAACGACATGAAACGGTTCCGCGAACTGTCGCAGGAGCGCGCCGAAGTCGAACCGGTGGTCGCCCTGTACCGGGCTTGCGCGCAGGCGGAGGCCGACTGCGCGACGGCGCGCGAGCTGCTCGACGATGCCGAGATGCGCGAGCTCGGCGAGCAGGAGCTGGCCGCCGGTGAAGCGCGCATCGTCGAGTTGGAGGAGGCGCTGCAGCGCGCGCTGCTGCCGCGCGACCCCAATGACGAGCGCAACCTTTTCCTCGAGATCCGGGCCGGTACCGGGGGCGACGAGGCGGCGCTGTTCGCCGGCGATCTGCTGCGCATGTACAGCCGCTATGCCGAGCGCCAGCGCTGGAAGGTGGAGATCGTGTCGGCGAGCGAGTCCGACCTCGGCGGCTACAAGGAAGTGATCGCCCGCATTGCCGGCGCGGGCGCCTATTCGAAGCTGAAGTTCGAGTCCGGCGGCCACCGCGTCCAGCGCGTGCCGGTGACCGAAACCCAGGGCCGCATCCACACTTCGGCGTGCACGGTGGCGGTACTGCCCGAAGCGGACGAAGTCGAGGCGGTGAACATCAACCCGGCGGATCTGCGCATCGATACTTTCCGCGCTTCGGGTGCCGGCGGCCAGCACATCAACAAGACCGATTCGGCGGTGCGCATCACCCATCTCCCGAGCGGCATCGTCGTCGAGTGCCAGGACGATCGTTCGCAGCACCGCAACAAGGCGCAGGCGCTGGCGGTGCTGGCCGCGCGCCTGCACGATGCCGAAGCGCGTGCGCGGCAAAGCGCCGAAGCGGCACAGCGCAAGAGCCTGATCGGCAGCGGAGACCGCTCCGAGCGCATCCGCACCTACAATTTTCCCCAGGGCCGGGTCACCGATCACCGCATCAACCTGACCTTGTACAAGCTCGATGCGGTGATGCAGGGCGAGCTCGACGAACTCGTCGACGCCCTGATCCTGGAGCACCAGGCCGAACTGCTGGCTGCGCTGGCGGGGGACGGCGCATGAGCGCGGCTTCATCCGGCGCCGCCCTGCCGCCCGCGGCGGCGCCCGACATCGCCGCGGCGCTGGCCTGGGCGCGCACGCACATTGAACCGCTCGATGCCCGCGTGCTGCTGCGCCATGTGCTGCAGTGTTCGGGGGCGCGCCTGGCCGCCTATCCCGAGCAGCGCCTGGCCGCTTCCGAGTGGGCGGCGTACCGCGGCCTGGTCGAGCGTCGCACGGCGGGAGAACCGGTGGCTTACCTCACCGGTACGCGCGAGTTTTACGGGCGGGAATTCCTCGTCACCCCCGCGGTGCTGATTCCGCGCCCGGAGACCGAGCTGCTGGTCGAACTCGCCCTTGCCCATTGCGCGGCGCGGCGCGGCGTGCGCGTGCTCGACCTGGGGACGGGCAGCGGGGCGCTGGCGGTGACGCTTGCGCTCGAACTCGATGCGCCCGACGTGGTGGCCGTCGACCGTTCGCGCGAGGCGCTCCAGGTGGCGATGGCCAATGCCGCGCGGCTCGGCGCCAGCGCCTGCTTCGTCCTCAGCGACTGGTTCGCGGCGCTGGGCGAGGAGCGCTTCGGACTCATCGTCGCCAACCCGCCCTACGTGGCGGCGGGCGATCCGCACCTGGCGCAGGGCGACGTGCGCTTCGAGCCGGTGACGGCGCTCGCCGCCGGGCCGGCGGGGTTCGACGACCTGGCCGCGATCGTGGGCGCCGCGCCGCGCTGGCTGGAGGACGGCGGCTGGTTGTTCCTCGAGCATGGCTACGATCAGGCGGCGGCGGTGCGCAGCCTGCTGCTCGATGCCGGTTTCGGCGCGATCGCTTCGTGGAAGGATCTGGCCGGCCTCGAGCGCGTCTCGGGCGGGCGCTGGCCCGGGCGTAAATGAAAAACCGCCGCCGGTCCGCCGTGGGGGGCGGGCCGGCGGCGGCTTGGTGGCCGTTTCGCCGGGCTCAGCTGCGGCCGACTTCGACCTGGGTCTCGACCTTCTGGCGCAGGCGGATATGCAGTTCGCGCAGCTGCTTCTCGTCGACGTCGCCCGGCGCATCGGTCAGCAGGCACTGGGCGCGCTGGGTCTTGGGGAAAGCGATGACGTCGCGGATCGATTCGGCGCCGGTCATCATGGTGACGATCCGATCGAGGCCGAAGGCCAGCCCGCCGTGGGGGGGCGCGCCGTACTTGAGCGCATCGAGGAGGAAGCCGAACTTGGCCTGCTGCTCCTCGGGGCCGATGGCGAGCGCCTCGAACACACGCGCCTGCACGTCGGCGCGGTGGATACGCACCGAGCCGCCGCCGATCTCCCAGCCGTTGAGGGCGAGGTCGTAGGCCTTGGCGAGGCATTCGCCCGGGTTGGATTCGAGCAGCTCGACATGCTCGTCCTTCGGGCTGGTGAAGGGGTGGTGGCAGGCGGTCCAGCGCTTGTCGTCCTCGTCGTACTCGAACATCGGGAAGTCGACCACCCACAGCGGGCGCCAGGCTTCGCCGGTGACGTAGCCCTTCTCGTGGCCGAGCTTGGTGCGCAGCGCGCCCATGGCGTCGTTGACCACCTTGGTCTTGTCGGCGCCGAAGAAGATCAGGTCGCCCGACTGCGCGCCGGTGCGCTCGAGGATGGTGGCGAGCGCCTTCTCGTGCAGGTTCTTGACGATCGGCGACTGCAGGCCGGCTTCGTTGGGCTGGGTGGCGTCGTTGACCTTGATGTAGGCCAGGCCCTTGGCGCCGTAGATGGCGACGAACTTGGTGTATTCGTCGATTTCGCCGCGGCTCAGGCTGTTGCCGCCGGGCACGCGCATCGCGGCGACGCGCCCGCCCGAGGTGGCGGGGCCGCTGAAGACCTTGAAGGCGACGTCCTGCACCGCGTCGGTGACATCGGTGAGTTCGAGGGTGACGCGCAGGTCGGGCTTGTCCGAGCCGTAGCGGCGCATCGCCTCGGCGTAGGTCATGCGCGGGAAGGGCGCGGGCAGTTCGACCTGGAGCGCTTCCTTGAACACGTAGCGGATCATCTCCTCGACCAAAGCGGTGATCTGGTGCTCGTCCATGAACGAGGTCTCGAGGTCGACCTGGGTGAATTCGGGCTGGCGGTCGGCGCGCAGGTCCTCGTCGCGGAAGCACTTGACGATCTGGTAGTAGCGGTCGTAGCCGGCCACCATCAGGAGCTGCTTGAACAGCTGGGGCGACTGCGGCAGGGCGAAGAACTGGCCCGGATGCACGCGCGAGGGCACCAGGTAGTCGCGCGCGCCTTCCGGCGTGCTCTTGGTCAGCATCGGCGTCTCGACGTCGATGAAGCCGGCGCCGTCGAGGAAGCGGCGGAAGGCCATCGTGGTCTTGTAGCGCAGCATCAGGTTCTTCTGCATCTGCGGACGGCGCAGGTCGATGACGCGATGCGTCAGGCGCACGGTCTCGGACAGGTTCTCGTCGTCGAGCTGGAACGGCGGCGTCGCGGCGGCGTTGAGGACCTCGATGTCGTGGCACAGGACCTCGATCTCGCCCGAGGTCAGGTTGGCGTTTTCGGTGCCGGCCGGGCGGCGGCGGACCTTGCCGCTCATCTTCAGCACGAACTCGCTGCGCACCGATTCGGCGATCTTGAACATCTCGGCACGGTCGGGGTCGCACACCACCTGGACCAGGCCCTCGCGGTCGCGCAGGTCGATGAAGATGACGCCGCCGTGGTCGCGGCGGCGATGCACCCAGCCGCAAATGGTGACGATCTGATCGAGGTCGGTGGCGGTGACTTTTCCGCAGTAATGGGTTCGCATAAACAGGAGTTCCGGCTGGGCGACGGCAGCGTGCCGTCAGGATTCAAGGAAGCGGGGAAAAGGGGGGGCTTGTCGGCGGTGGCCTTGTCCGTCGGAGAGCGTCATTCGTTGAGCAGGGCCGCCCGGCTGGCCGGCCGGCGCAGCGGGGGAGCGACCACTCCCATGGAGATGATGTACTTGAGCGCTTCATCGACGCTCATCTCCAGTTCGATGACGTCCGCCCGCGGCATCATCAAAAAGAAGCCCGAGGTCGGATTGGGCGTGGTCGGCACATAGACGCTGACGTAGTCGCCCTGCAGGTGATACGCCGCATCGCCGCCTGGCTGGCCGGTGAGAAAGGCGATCGTCCATGCGCCCTGGCGCGGGTACTGCACCAGCAGGGCCTTGCGAAAGGCCTGGCCGGTGCTGGAAAAAACGGTGTCGGAGACTTGCTTGACGCTGTAGTAGATCGACTTCACCACCGGGATCCGGGACAGCAGCGCTTCCCACAGCTGGACCAGCTTCTGGCCGAGCACGTTGGCTGCGACCAGGCCGGTGAAGAACACGATCAGCAGGCTCGCCAGCACGCCGACGCCGGGGATGTCGAGGCCGATGAAGTCGCGCGGGTGGAAACCGTTCGGCAGCCACAGCAGGATCGCGTCGAGCGTGCCGACGATCCAGGCCAGCACCATGAAGGTGATCGCCAGCGGAATCCAGATCAGCAGGCCGGTGATGAAGTATTTCTTCAATTGAGCGTCTCGGGCCCGCTGGGCGGGCCGTTCGGGGGAACGTGGCCGGTCAGTGGCAGGCGCACGCGCCGCTGCCGCCGGCGCAGGGCGGCGCCGCCGCCGGGGCGGGTGCGCTCGGCGCAGCGCCGCCCTTGAAGTCGGTGGCGTACCAGCCGCTGCCCTTGAGCTGGAAGCCGGCGGCCGACAGGAGTTTGGTGTACCCCTCGGTGCCGCAGGACGGACAGGAGGACAGCGGTGCGTCGCTCATTTTCTGCAGATGTTCCTTCTGGAAACCACAGCTTGGGCAACGATATTCATAAATGGGCATGACGAGCTCCCGAAGACAAGTGCGCAAGTCTAACGCAATGCAGCATAAGGAAAAAGCGAAGCCCGTGAACACCGGGCGCGCAACCGAAATGGGGGTGGCACGGCCGGGTTTCAAGGAGGGGGCGGGCGTTGCGCGAGGGGGGGAGGGCTAGAACAGACCCAGGTAACGCGTGGTCAGGGTCTCACCCCACAATAGTGCGATCAGGCCGGCGGCGCCGAGATAAGGGCCGAACGGAATCGGCACGTTGCGGCCGTGGCGCGCGAAGGCGATCAGGGCGATGCCGACGATCGCCCCCACCAGCGAGGATAGCAGGATGGTGAGCGGCAGCACCTGCCAGCCGAGCCAGGCACCGATCGCCGCCAGCAGTTTGAAGTCGCCGTAACCCATGCCCTCCTTGCCGGTGGCGAGCCTGAACAGCCAGTACACCGTCCACAGGGCGAGATAACCGGCCATGGCGCCGATGACCGCGCTGTGCAGGTCGGTGAATACGCCTCCGGTGTTGAACGCGAGGCCCAGCCACAGCAGGGGCAGGGTGATGCTGTCGGGCAGCAGCTGGGTGTCAAGGTCGATGAAGCTCAGCGCCACCAGCGCCCAGATGAACGGCAGCGCGCCGAGCGTGGCGGTGCTGGCACCGAAATGCCAGGCGGCCACGCCGGAGAGGGCGGCGGTGCAGAGTTCGACGACCGGGTAGCGCTTGCTGATTCCGGCGCCGCAGTGCCTGCAGCGGCCGCGCAGGAAGATGAAGCTGAGCACCGGGATGTTTTCCAGCGCGGACAGGCGGTGGCCGCAGTGCGGGCAGCGCGAGCGTGGCGTGGCGAGGTTGAAGCGCGCAGCTTCGGGCGCCGGCTCGCCGCGCAGTTCGGCGGCCTGGGCGTGCCAGTCGCGCTCCATCATCTTCGGCAGGCGATGGATGACGACGTTGAGGAAGCTGCCGACGAAAAGCCCGACCAGGCTCAGCAGCGGGACGAGAACGAACGGTTCGTGCAGGAGTTCAGCCATGGATCACACGACCGAGCCGAGCTTGAAGATCGGCAGGTACATCGCGACCACCAGGCCGCCGATGATGGTGCCGAGGAAGACCATGATCAGCGGCTCGAGCAACTGCGACAGGCCGGCGACGGCGTCGTCGACTTCCCGCTCGAAAAAATCCGCGACCTTGCCGAGCATGGAGTCGAGCTGGCCGGATTCCTCGCCGATCGACACCATCTGCACCACCATGGCCGGGAACACCGCTGCGTTCTGCATCGCGACGGTAAGGCTGGTGCCGGTGCTGACGTCGCTCTGGACCTGCCGGGTCGCGGTCAGGTAGACGTGATTGCCCGAGGCGCCGCCCACCGAGTCGAGGGCTTCGACCAAGGGCACGCCGGCGGCGAACATCGTCGACAGGGTGCGTGTCCAGCGGGCCACGGTGGCCTTGCGGATGATCGGGCCGACCAGCGGCAGATGCAGCACGATGCGATCGACGGCGATCTGCATTGCGCTCGAGCGCTTGTAGCTCCAGGCGATCGCGAGCACGGCCGCGAGCAGCGCTCCGAACACCAAATACCAGTAGGCGACGAAGAAGTCGGACATCGCGATCACCATCAGCGTGGGGGCCGGCAGGTCGGCGCCGAAGCTGGAGAATACGTTCTTGAACTCGGGAATCACGAACAGCATCATCACCGAAATCACCAGGCCGGCAACCACGACCACGGCCGCGGGGTAGAACAGGGCCGACTTGATCTTGCTCTTGATCGCGAGGATCTTTTCCTTGTAGGTGGCGATGCGGTCGAGCAGGCTGTCGAGGATGCCCGCCTGCTCGCCGGCGGCGACCAGGTTGGTGAACAGCTTGTCGAAGTGCCGGGGGTGTTTGGCGAATGCCTGGGACAGGCTGGAGCCGGTCTCGACGTCGTTGCGGATCTCGTTGAGCAGGCGCGACAGTGCCGGATTGCCCGACCCTTTCATGGCGATGTCGAAGGCCTGGAGCAGGGGCACACCGGATTTCATCATGGTGGCGAGCTGGCGGGTGAACAGGGCGATTTCCTTGTCGCCGATGCGTCGGCCGCGCGACAGCTTCTGCTTGCGCACCTTGCTCACCCGGATGCCCTGGCGGCGCAGCATGGCCTGGACCATGGCGTCGCCGCTGGCGCGCATTTCGCCGCGGATCAGCTTGCCCGTCTTGTCCCTGCCTTCCCAGCTGTACAGGTCTTCCTTCGGGCCCGTGCCGCGCACTGCCCGGCTTGCTGTCGCCATGAGTCGAACGTCCTTTATTCGTTGGTCGAGGCCAGCACTTCGGCGAGCGAAGTGATGCCTTGCTTCACTTTCAGCAGGCCCGACTGGCGCAGATCGCGCACGCCCTCGCGCGCGGCCTGCGCGGCGATGTCGATGGAGTTGCCGCCGGTCATGATGATGTGGGCGATCTGCTCGCTCACCGGCATGACCTGGTAGATCCCGACCCGGCCCTTGTAGCCGCTGCCCTGGCAGCGTTCGCAGCCGACCGGCCCATAGGCCTGCCAGCTGCCGTCGAGCTCGGCGGCGCTGAAGCCGGCTTCGAGCAGCGCCTCTTCCGGGATGTCCGCGGGCTTCTTGCACGAGCACAGGCGGCGGGCAAGGCGCTGGGCGGTGATCAGGATCACCGAAGAGGCGATGTTGAACGGGGCGACGCCCATGTTCTTGAGGCGCTCGAGCGTGCTCGGGGCATCGTTGGTGTGCACCGTGGACATCACGAGGTGGCCGGTCTGTGCCGCCTTGACCGAGATCTCGGCGGTTTCGAGGTCGCGGATCTCGCCCACCATGATGATGTCCGGGTCCTGGCGGAGGAAGGCGCGCAGCGCCGTGGAAAAGGTGAGGCCGGCTTTTTCGTTGATGTTGACCTGGTTGATTCCGGGGAGGTTGATTTCGGCCGGGTCTTCCGCGGTCGAAATATTGGCGCCGGGCTGGTTGAGCAGGTTCAGGCAGGTGTAGAGCGACACCGTCTTGCCCGAGCCGGTGGGGCCGGTGACGAGGATCATGCCGTAAGGACGGTCGATCGCTGCGAGCAGGGCTTCCTTCTGGTCGGGCTCGTAGCCGAGGGCATCGATGCCGAGCATTGCCGAGCCGGGATCGAGGATCCGCATCACGATCTTTTCGCCGTGCAGGGTCGGCAGCGTGGATACGCGGAAGTCGATCGCCCTGTTCTTCGACAGCGCCAGCTTCATCCGCCCGTCCTGGGGAATGCGCTTTTCCGAGATGTCGAGGCGCGAGACGACCTTGATGCGGGCGGCGATCTTGTCCTTGAGCACCAGCGGAGGCTGGGCGATGTCGCGCAGGACGCCGTCGGTGCGCACGCGGATGCGGTAGTACTTCTCGTACGGCTCGAAGTGGATGTCGGAGGCGCCTTCGTTGATGGCATCGATCAGCACTTTCTGGATGAAACGCACCACCGGCGCGTCGTCGACTTCCGAAGTGTCGTCTTCGTCGGGCGGGTGCTGCGCGCCTTCCTGGTGCAGCAGGTCCATGTCGAAGGCTTCACCGGTGAGCTCCCGGAGCGTATCGGCGGCGCTTTCGACCAGCGCGTCGACGGCGCGCCCGAGCTTGTCGGCTTCGGCAATCACGAGGTCGAGCTGGAGACCGGTCTGGAAACGGATCTCGTCGAGTGCACGGATGTTCGACGGGTCGGCGATTGCGAGGGTGAGGCGGTTCTGACGCCGCGCCAGGGGCACGACCTGATGCTTTTGCATCAGCTTGCGATCGACGGCTTCGCGGGCGAGGGCGGCGGTGTCGAAGGTGGTGATGTCGAGCAGGGGGTAGCCGAAAGTTTCGGCAGCGAAGGCGGCCATCGCCGCGCTGCTCATGAGTCCGCGCTGGGCGACTTCGCGGATGAAAGCGTTGCTGCCTTCTCCGCTGTGTGCGGAGCAGGCGAGGGCATCGGTTTCCTGCAGATGCCCGTGCTGGATCAGCGCCCTGGCGAGGCCGCTCAGGGACGGTTTGGAGCTTGCCGCCATGCCGTGCTCTCGACTCGATAGCGGGCGATGTTGCACGCCGCCCCCGGCCTTGTAAAGGCCTTCGCGGGCGCGAAGGAGAAGGAGGGGCTCATCGTCCGCCGCCGTCTCCGAGCGGGCGGAACAGGCGTGCGGTGCGCACCCGGCGGTCCTGGGTCTGCACGACTTCGATCGGAATTTCGGCGATCTTCATCGACACCCCGGTTTCCGGGATGTCCTGCAGATGCTCGAGGATCAGTCCGTTGAGCGTCTTCGGTCCATCGGTCGGCAGGGCGAGGTCGAGCCTGCGGTTGAGTTCGCGCAGGTTGGCGCTGCCGTCGACCAGCACGCTGCCATCCTCGTTCCAGGCCAGGCGGCCGGCGGCGGCGGGCATGCTGGTGGTGAATTTGCCGATCAGCTCTTCGATGATGTCTTCCAGGGTGATCAGGCCGAGGATCTCGCCGTACTCGTCTACGACGAAGGCGAGGCGCTGCTGGTTTTCCTGGAAGAACTGGATCTGCGAATACAGCGGGGTGTCGGCAGGCACGTAGTATGGCTTGGCCAGCAAGCCGCGGATGCGCTCGACGGAGAATCCGTCCTCGAGCGTATCGTTGAGCAGGCGGCGCTGGTGCAGCACGCCGATCACCTGTTCGCTGTCGCCGTCGTGCACGGCGAGGCGGGTGTGAAAGCTGGTGGCGATCTGGCGGCGCAGTTCGGCCTCGGTGGCGGAGAGGTCGATCGCCTCGATCGCGCCGCGCGGGGTCATCACGTCCTCGACCGTGATGCTCTCCAGATCGAACAGGTTCACCAGGATGCTGCGGTGCTTGTGCGGAATGAACTGGCCGGACTCGAGCACCATCGCACGCAGCTCTTCGACCGACAGCGCGGTGTGGTTGTCTTCCCGGGGCTGCAGCCGGAGCAGCCACAGCAGGCTGCGCGAAAATAGATTGACGAACCAGATCGCGAAGTAGAACACCCGCAGCAGGGCCGAGAGCGGAAAGGCAAAGATCGGGGCGAGGCGATCGGCGTGGGTGGCGCCGATCACTTTCGGGGTGATCTCGGAAAATACCAGAATGGCAAAGGTGACGAGCAGGGTGGCGATTCCCAGAACCCAGCGCTCGTCACCGAAAATCTCCAGCGTAATGACGCTGACCAGGGTCGCGGCGGCGGTGTTGACCAGATTGTTGAACAGCAGGACCACGCCCAGCAGGCGGTCGGTCTTGCCCAGCAGCTCGATTGCGAGGCGGGCACCCCGATTGCCCTGGCCGGCGAGCGAACGCAGGCGGTAACGGTTCGCCGCCATCATGACCGTCTCGGACATGGAAAAGGCGCCCGAAAGTACGAGTAGCACGACCAGGGCGATGAATTGGGCCGTCAGGCTGATGTCCGGCACGAGAGGCGGGGAAAGTCGCGGGGCCCCGAGTATTGGGGCGCCTCAGAACGCTGTCAACAAAGCCGGGCGGGGCAGATGCCAGCGCGATACGGCAGCTTGCGGAGACGGTTGTGGCAGGAGATGGTCAGGCAGGAGGCGCTCAGGAAGCGCGCTCGAGCACGACTTCGATGACGAAACGGCTGCCGAGATAGGCCAGCACGAGGGCGGTGAAGCCCGCCAGCGTCCACCGCAACGCCACCCGTCCGCGCCATCCCCAGCGCCAGCGGCCGAGCAGCAGCACGCCGAAGAGAAACCACGAAACGAAGGCGAAGACGGTCTTGTGGTCGACCCGGAAAGGCTGGCCGAAAAGCGTCTCGGAGAACAGCACGCCGCTGGCCAGGGTGAGGGTGAGCAGCACGAAGGCGATTGCGATCAGGCGGAACAGCAGCGCTTCCATCGTCAGCAGCGGCGGAAGTCCGGCGAGCAGGCGGCTGAAGCGGGCACTGTGGAGCTGGCGTCCGGCGATCGACATCAGCATCGCGTGCAGGGCCGCCAGCGTGAACAGGCTGTAGGCCAGCATCGCGACCACGAAGTGGGCGCGAAAGGCAGGAGAGGCTGCGTTGACGAGCACATGCTCGCCAGGGAAGATCAGCGGCACCAGGCTGGCCAGCGCACCTGCAGGCATGGCGGCCGCGTGCAGGCCGTCGAGCCGGGTATAGAGCGTTTCCACCCAGTAGAAGCAGATTGCCAGCCACACCATCAGCGATACCGCAACACCGAAGCCGAAACGCATTTCGCTGCCGGGGAAGATTGCCTCGTGCAGGACATAGCCATGAGCGAGCACGGCGACGAGCAACACCAGGCGCTGTCGCCCCGACAGGCATTCCCGCGCCCCTTCCGGTGCGGCGCCGAGCAGGCAGCTGCGCCAGAACAGCACGCCCAGTCCGGCGTAAAGCGAGGCGGGAACCAGATGAAGTAGAATGGTCTGCATATGTAGCCGCAGTTTACTCCAAGTCACCGCGCCAAGGCCTTTCCGAACATGCTCGACAATCTCACCCAGCGCCTGTCCAAAGTCGTCAAAACCCTCCGCGGCCAGGCGCGCCTGACCGAAGAAAACATCCAGGAGGCGATGCGCGAGGTGCGTATGGCGCTGCTCGAGGCCGACGTCGCATTGCCGGTGGTCAAGGACTTCGTTGCCCGGGTGAAGGAAAAGGCGGTCGGTCAGGAGGTGGTCGGGTCGCTGACGCCGGGCCAGGCCCTGGTCGGGGTGGTGCATGACGAGCTGAAGGCGTTGATGGGCGGCGCGCACGAAGGTCTCGACCTGTCCACCCAGCCTCCGGCGGTGGTGCTGATGGCAGGCCTGCAGGGCGCGGGCAAGACCACCACCACCGGCAAGCTCGCCAAACTGCTGCACGAGCAGCAGAAGAAAAAAGTCCTGGTGGTGTCGGTCGACGTCTATCGCCCGGCGGCGATCGAGCAGCTGAAGACGGTGGCGGCGCAGGCCGGCGTCGGCTTCTTCCCCTCGTCGGTGGACCAGAAGCCGGTCGATATCGCGCTCGCCGCACTCGACTACGCGCGTAAGCACCACATCGACGTGCTGCTCGTGGACACCGCCGGCCGCCTCGCGGTGGATGCGGCGATGATGGCCGAGATCAAGGATCTGCACGCCGCGGTCAAGCCGATCGAAACCCTGTTCGTGGTCGATGCGATGCTCGGCCAGGATGCGGTCAACACCGCGCGCGCCTTCAACGAGGCGCTGCCGCTCACCGGTGTGGTGCTGACCAAGCTCGACGGCGATGCGCGTGGCGGTGCGGCGCTGTCGGTGCGCCACGTCACCGGCAAGCCGCTCAAGTTCGCCGGCGTCGGTGAGAAGCTTTCCGGGCTCGAGCCCTTCCACCCCGACCGGATGGCCAGCCGCATCCTCGGGATGGGCGACATCCTCGGCCTGGTCGAGGAGGCGCGCCGCGGAGTCGACGAGGAGAAAGCCCGCGTCTTTGCACAGAAGTTGAAGAGCGGCAAGGGCTTCGATCTCAACGACTTCAAAGAGCAGATCGCCCAGATGCGCAAGATGGGCGGGCTGGCGTCGATGATGGACAAGCTGCCGGCGCAGTTCGCCCAGGCCGCCGGCAAGCTCCAGGGGGGCGCCGAGGAAAAGGCCATCTCCCGCATCGAGGGCATCATCAACTCGATGACGCCGCTCGAGCGCGCCAAGCCGGAGGTGCTCAAGGCCAGCCGCAAGCGCCGCATCGCCGCCGGTTCCGGGGTCACGGTGCAGGAGGTCAATCGCCTGCTCAACCAGTTCGAGCAGACGCAGAAGGTCATGAAGCAGTTCTCCAAGGGCGGCATGCAGAAAATGATGCGCGCGATGAAGGGCATGATCCCGGGCGGCCTGCCGGGTATGCCCCGGTGATGGGAGGCAGGTGGTCGTGAAGGAGATTCTCGTTGCCTTCGGTCGCGCCGGCCGCAGTTTGCTGCGGCGCGACATCTTCTGGCACCTGCTGTGGCCGGGTGTGGTTGCGATGCTGGTGTGGACGGTGGTTGCGGTGCTGGCGTGGACGCCGGTCACCGAGGGCCTGTTCGCCTGGGTGAACGGCTGGTCCTTCGTTGGCGGCTGGCTGTCGGCTTCGGATGCGGCGGCGGTGACGATGCTGGTGCTGATCAAGATCGCCGTCGCCTTGCTGGTGGTGCCCCTGGTCTATGTGACCGCGGCCTTGCTGGTGGCCACCGTTGCCTTGCCGCTGATGCTGGAGCGGATCGGGCGCACCGACTACGCCGAACTCGAACAGCGCCGCGGCGGCTCCAACTTCGGCAGCGCGTGGAATTCGGTCGTCGCCGGCCTGCTGTTCCTGCTCGCGCTGCTGGTGTCGCTGCCGCTGTGGCTGATCCCCGGCGTCGGTCTGCTCGCCTCGGTGGTACTCACCGGCTGGCTCAACCAGCGCGCGTTCGGCTACGACGCGCTGATGCTGCACGCCGACAAGGATGAACTCCAGCGCCTGCGCGGCGACCGCAGGCCGCAGATGCTGCTGCTCGGCGGCGGCTCCGCGCTGCTGGCCTACGTTCCCTTCGTCAACCTGGTGGCGCCGGCCTATGCCGGTCTCGCTTTCGTGCATTACCTGCTCGAGGCCCTGCGCCGCCACCGCCTGCAGCACGGCATCAGCGTGCTCGATGCCGCTCCCGCCCCCCTCCCGCGGAAGATTTCATGAACTTCGGTGCCCTGATCATCGGCGACGAGATCCTTTCCGGCCGCCGCAGCGACAAGCATCTGTCCCGCCTCATCGAGCTGCTCGCTGCGCGCGGGCTGAAGCTGGCGTGGGCGCGCTACGCCGGTGACGACCCCGTCCGCCTGTGCGAGACTTTGCGCCAGACGTTCGCCAGCGGCGACGTGGTGTTCAGCTTCGGCGGCATCGGCGCGACGCCGGACGATTGCACGCGTGCCGCGGCGGCGGCCGCGCTCGGCCTGGAACTGGCCCTCCATCCCGCGGCCGAAGCCGAGATCCGTGCCCGCTTCGGTGACGAGACTACGCCCGAGCGCCTGCAGATGGGCGTGTATCCGGTGGGCAGCGACATCATCCCCAACGGCTACAACCGCATCCCCGGCTTTTCCATCCGGCAGCACTATTTCGTGCCCGGCTTTCCGGTCATGGCCTGGCCGATGGTGGAGTGGGTGCTGGACACGAAATATGCCCAGCTCCACCACGCCGAAGACTATGTCGAACAGGCACTGACGGTGTGGGACGTCTACGAAGGCCAGCTCATCGGCCTGATGCGCGAGGTCAGCGACGACTTTCCCGAGGCCACCCTCTTCAGCCTGCCCACATTGGCCGAAGAAGGACGGCGGCGCTCACTGGAACTGGGCATGAAAGGGCCGGCGGCCGCTGTCGCCGCGGCGATGGCGCGGATCCGGGAGACACTTTCGGCGCGCGGGCTGGAGTGGCAGGACAAGCGTTGAACGTGCGCCGGGAACGGAAAAAAGGCGAGGCGGTGGAGCTGCCGCACGCGATGGTGATCGACGGCACGGCGGTGGACCTGGTGCTGCGTCGTTCGGCGCGCCGTTCCTTCGCCCTGCAGATCGACCATCGCGGCGCGCGCGTGGCGGTGCCGCTGCGCACTTCGCTGCAGGAGATCGAGCGTTTCGTCCACAGCCACGGGCGCTGGCTGCTCGATCGGCTGAAGGCGAGCGCGGAGGCGGCACGGGCACCGGTGCTGGAAGTCGCGGACGGGGTGCAGCTGCCGCTGTTCGGGTGTCCGCTCAGGCTGCGCCTGCGCGAAGGCGGCAGAACGCAGTGGCGGGCGGCGCTCGACGGTGGGGAAGAACTCGTGCTCCCGCTTGGGGGCGATCCATCGCGTGCGCTGCTGCGCGCGCTCCAGGCCCGGGCGCTGCCCTGGTATCGCGGGCGGGTGGCGGAGTATTGCCATCGCCTCGGCCTGAAGCAGCCACCGGTGCGATTGTCGAACGCGGTGACGCGCTGGGGCAGTTGCAGCAGCCGCTCGGGGATACGCCTGCACTGGCGACTCATTCACCTGCAGCCGGGGCTGATCGATTACGTGGTGGCCCACGAAGTGGCGCATCTGATCGAGATGAATCATTCCCCGCGCTTCTGGGCCGTGGTGGAAGACGTCTATCCGAACTGGCGCGCAGCGCGTTCGGCGCTGCGCGCGGTCGCGCCGACCCTGCCGGTGATCGGGGCGCGCAGCGCACCGGGCCGCGGCGCGGCGGCAGGCTGAGCCGGTCCGCGCTGCCGCCCGTCCTCCGCCATCCTTCTTTCCATCCTCCGACCAAGGAGAATTTCATGCGGATTCTGCACACGATGCTGCGCGTCGGCGATCTGGAGCGTTCCCTCGCGTTCTATACCGAAGTCCTGGGAATGCGTCTGCTGCGTCGCCAGGACTACCCGGACGGCAGGTTCACGCTGGCCTTCGTCGGTTACCAGGACGAACAGGACGCAGCGGTGCTCGAATTGACGTACAACTGGGGCGTGGATGCCTATGAGGCGGGTAACGCCTACGGCCATATCGCGCTCGAAGTGCCCGATGCGAAGAAGGCCTGCGACGAGATCCGCGCCCGCGGCGGCAAGGTGGTGCGTGAAGCCGGGCCGATGAAGCACGGTTCGACCGTGATCGCGTTCGTCGAAGACCCCGACGGCTACAAGGTGGAGTTGATCGAGCGCCGGGACTGAACTCCGGCGCTGCGCGCTCACATCGGTGTGGCGGCCGTTCGCGCGTTCCCGTGCGCTGGCGCTGGAGTGTCACGAAAGCGTGCGTGGATGGCGAGCACCTCATTCCAGCGGTGGAGGAAGGCATCCACGCAGCGGCGGTCGAAGTGGCTGCCGCAGCCGGCGCGCAGGAGTGCGATGGCGCGTGAGAACCGCCATGCTGGTTTGTACGGGCGTGCCGAAGTGAGCGCATCGAAGACGTCGGCCACCGCGACGATGCGCCCGGCGAGGGGAATCGCCTCGCCGGAGAGCCCTTGCGGGTAGCCGCTGCCGTCGAGCTTTTCGTGGTGCGACAGGGCGATGGTCGCCCCCAGGCGGAGAATGCTGGAGGAGGAGTCCTTCAGGATGTCGTAGCCAATGCGGGGATGGCGCTTCATGATGGCGAATTCATTCTCGGTGAGCTTCCCGGCCTTGAGCAGGATGTCGTCCGGGATACCGAGCTTGCCGACGTCGTGCATCGGCGCGGCCATCAGCATGGTTTCGGCGAACTCTTCAGGATAGCCCAGGGCGCGTGCGATCAGCGCCGAATAGTGTGACATGCGCTGGATGTGGGCACCGGTTTCCGGATCGCGGAATTCAGCCGCGCGCGCCAGCCGGGTGATTGTTTCACGCTCGCGCTCGAGGATTTCGGTGGTGGCGCGGCGCACTTCGGCCGCCAGGCTGGCCGTACGCTGGCGGGTTGCGAGGTGGGCGCCGCGCAGTTTCAGCATGTTGCGCACCCGCGGCTCGAACTCGTGGGTGTCGAAGGGTTTGGTCAGGAAATCGTTGGCGCCGCATTCAAGCGCCTGGTAGCGCACCCGGCGATCGTCGCTGGCGGTCACCATCAGGATCGGAAGATCGTCGCTGTCGCGGCGGGCGCGGAGATGGCGGATGAATTCCAGTCCGTCTATCTCGGGCATCCTGTAGTCCACGATGACGAGGTCGGGGTCGTTGGCGTCGCACCATGCCAGCCCCTGGAGCGCGCGCTCGAACGCCACCGGGGTCGCGCCGGGCAAGCGGCCGACGAGCCGGGCCATCAGCGTGAGGTTGAGCGGCGAGTCATCGACGATGACGACGTTCATCGGTTGACCGGGCGGGATCGAAACGCCGTCATCGTGACCCCGACGAATGCCGGGGGCGAGGAAATAAGTCGCGGAGCAGAAAAGAAAAATGGCGCCGTTTTGCGGCGCCATCCCATGCTCAGTCGGGGAGCGCGACCTTGTTGTCGGCGCTGAACTGGTAATCGTGGAACACGTGCTCGGCGCTCAGGATGCGATAGTCGCCGTTGTCGTCGCGGCGCGAAGTGTCCTTCAGGCGGTAGGTGTAGTGACCGCAGGTCCAGCAGTCGAAGTTGCGCATGTGGGTGCACAGGCAGGTCTTGTCCCGCACCTTCACTTTCTTCGCGTCCGGATGCGCCGCCACTTCGCGGTTGTAGGCATCGATGTACTGGCAGTTGCCGTGCGAGTCGAGCAGGTAGCCAAAAGCCTCGCAGTTGGGGCGGATTCCGCTGCCGATCGCCGGGCTGCTCTTGAGCATGCGCATCGGGTAACCGGTGGGGGAGATCTGGTTGACCTCGATCTCGCTTTCGCTGGCCTTGAAATAATGCTGCTTGACGTCGTCGGGCAGGCCGCATTCCTGGGTGACGGTGAAACGCGTCGCCACCTGCACCGCAGCGGCGCCGGCCTCGAGGAAAGCGACCGCATCGCTTCCGGTGAAGATGCCGCCGGCCGGAATCAGCGGAATGTCGAGCTGCTGCTCGCGCATCCAGTCGCGGATCTCGGCGACGATGGTGGCGAGGTCGTACTGCGCCCAGTCCATGCCAAAGCCCAGATGGCCGCCGGCGAGCGGACCTTCGATCACGACGAAATCGGGCAGGCGGCCGGTGCGCGCGCTTTTCTTCAGGAACAGCTGCAGCGCGCGCAGCGAGGAGACGATGATGCCGAGCTTGACGTCATGGAAGCGGGGATGATCCTCGATCAGCGCGAACGAGCCGAGGTGCAGGCCGGCCGCCAGGGTGATGCCGTCGATACCATGGTCCATCGCGGTCCGCAGGCGTACCCGGAGGGTGTCCCGCGGACTGTTCATCGTCAGCTTTTCCATGCAGTTGATGAACACCAGGCCCGGCCCGCGCTTGGCTTCCATCGTGCGCCCGACATGGGTCGCGGTGGCCTCGGCGATCAGGCCGAGGTCGAACTGCACCACCGATTTGTCGGTGTTGGCGACGTTGAACTTGTATTGCTGGAGCTTGTTCTTGACGTACTTGGTGTTGTAACGGCGGTCCGAAACCGTGGGCAGCATCGCGTCGGAGATGTGACCGACCCCGCCCAGACGGGCGGCCTCCAGGGCAAGATCGGCGGTCGAGATATCGACTCCCATCCCTCCTACCATGATCGGTACCAGTTCCTGCGAGCCCAGCCGCAGGCGAAAATCATCCACGCGCTTCATTGATTCAGTGTCCGTTGTATCGGCAGTGCGGCATTATCACCCGAGTCAGGGTTCCGGCCCAGCCCCGCAGCACATCGGGCATGTCCGGCATGCCATCCGGCCCGCCCGCGGGCCCGTCCGGCAGCGCCCGATGGCAGCCCCCGGCGAGGGCACGGCGAGGGCACGGCGAGCGCCTGCGGCCCCGCCGGCGAGAACATTGCTTACAACTGCGCCGGGGTCCGGCGCGCGTAGAGGTTGAATGCCGGCGCAGGCCTGCGTACCATAGCTCCCATGGTTGTAATCCCGGCAATCTGGAGGCGTTCTGGACAGGGGTTCGATTCCCCTCACCTCCACCCAAGCGCATTCGGGAGTGTGTTTGGGTGGGGGTGTACCGGTTTCGACAGGGCGGGCAAAGGTGAGCAGGCAACCCGAGAGGCGACGGACGTAATCCGCGCAAAACCATAAACGCCAACGATGAGCGTTTCGCACTGGCCGCCTAAGGCCGATGCCGAGGCCGCTTGAGCCTTGTTACCAAAGAAAAGCCGGTGGGGACTTCGGTCCCCATCGTCACGTCTACCGGGTGCCGAGTGCGCCCCGCCTTTCGTTCCGCGGTGCAGATCGATGTGCGACGCAACTCGTCGAGTGTGCGGCGAAGGGCATTTCCAGCGCAGCGGCGTAAGCGGGCGAGATGGGCAGGCGCGGTGTTGGGCGGGTGCGGTGTTGTGTGACAATCGGGAAATCGCCCGCCGCCTCAAGCCGCTAACGCCATGTCTTCCCGCCGCCCCTCGATCGTCATTGCCAGCCTGATCGGCCTCGCGCTCCTCGCCGGCTATGCCTGGCATGCGAACCGCAACCCGGGGGGAGGGCCGCGCTCCACCGCCGAAGCACCGGCGGCCGCGCAGCCGGTCGCGGTCGAGACACACGCAGTGCGCACGCTGGCGCTGGCCGATGACGTCACCGCGGTCGGCTCGCTGGTGTCGAACGAATCGGTGGTGCTGCGCCCCGAAGTGGCCGGGCGGATCGCCGCGATCGGCTTTCGCGACGGCAGCGCGGTGCGGCGCGGCGACGTGCTGGTCGAGCTGGATGCCGCAGTGCAACGTGCCGAGCTGGAGCAGGCGCGCGCCGCTCTCACTCTAGCCGAGTCGAGCTTTCATCGGGCCCAGGATCTGTTTGCGCGCAAGTTCGTCAGCCAGAGCAGCCTCGACAGTGCCCGTGCCCAGCTCGAGGTGGCGCGTGCCGGCGTCGCGCTGGCGCAGGCGCGGCTGGCGCGCATGCAGATCCGCGCCCCTTTCGACGGTGTGGTCGGCATCCGCAGCGTGAGTCCGGGTGACTTCGTCAAGGATGGCGATGCGCTGGTCAACGTCGAGGACATCGCCACCCTGAAAGTCGATTTCCGCCTCCCCGAGCAGTACCTGGACCGGGTGCGGGCGGGACAGGTGCTGTCGCTCGCCAGCGACGCGCTGCCGGGGGAGCGCTTCGCCGCCACTGTCGATGCGGTCGATCCGCTGGTCGATGCGCAGGGAAGGGCGCTGCGCCTGCGCGCACGGCTCAATAATCCGGAGATGCGGCTGCGTCCGGGGGGCTTCGTGCGCGTGCGCCTGATCCTGGCCGAGCGCGGCGAGGTGGTGATGGTGCCCGAGACGGCCCTGGTGCCGGCGCCCGGCAACGTGCAGTTCGTCTACCGGGTCGACGACGGCAAGGCGCGGCGGGTGGTGGTCGGCACCGGCGTGCGCCGCGAGGCAATGGTCGAGATCGTCGACGGCCTGCAGGCGGGCGATCAGGTGGTGATCGCGGGACAGCTCAAGCTGCGCGACGGCGCCCCGGTGCAGGTGCTCGCCGGCGGCAGCGCGGCGGCGGACTGAGAGGCGGGCGATGGTCGTCTCCGAGATCTGCATCCGCCGCCCGGTGTTCGCCACCGTGCTGTCCCTGCTGGTGCTGCTGGTGGGGCTGATGTCGTATTCGCGCCTGACCGTGCGCGAGTACCCCAACATCGACGAGCCGGTGGTCACCGTCGACACCACCTACCGCGGCGCCAGCGCCGAGATCGTCGAGTCCCAGGTGACCAAGCCGCTGGAGGACTCGCTTGCCGGGATCGAGGGGGTGGACGTGCTGTCCTCGATCAGCCGCCAGGAGCGCAGCCAGATCACCGTGCGTTTCCGCGTCGAGCGCGCTGCCGACAGCGCCGCCGCCGACGTCCGCGACCGCGTCTCGCGGGTGCGCCGGCGCCTGCCCGACGACATCGACGAGCCGGTGATCGCCAAGGTCGAGGCCGACGCCAACCCGATCATCTGGGTCGCGTTCTCGTCCGACCGCCACTCGGCGCTGGAGATGAGCGACTTCGCCAGCCGCATCATCAAGCCGCGCCTGCAGACCCTGCCCGGCGCGGCCGACGCCCGCGTGTACGGCGAACGCCGCTACGCGATGAGGATCTGGCTCGACCGCGAGCGCCTGGCCGCGTTCGGCCTCACCGTGCAGGACGTCGAGGACGCCATCCGGCGCCAGAACGTGGAACTCCCGGCGGGGCGCATCGAGAGCCGCGAACGCGAGTTCGCCGTCGTCGCGCAGACCGATCTTGCCGAGCCGGCCCAGTTCGCCGCCGTCGTCGTGCGCCCGCCGGCAACGCCCGACGCTTACACGGTGCGCATCGGCGATGTCGGCCGGGTGGAGCTGGCGCCCGAGAGCGAGCGCACCTCGGTGCGTTTTCTGGGGCGGCCGTCGATCTCGATCGGCCTGATCAAGCAGGCCACCGCCAACCCGCTCGATCTCAAGCGCGGCCTGGTGGAGATGCTGCCGCGGCTCGAGGCCGAGCTGCCGGCCGGAATGTCGATGACGATCGCCAACGACACCACGGTGTTCATCGAGCGCTCGATCGAGGCGGTGTTCACCACGATCTGGGAGGCGGTGCTGCTGGTCGCTGCGGTGTGCTTTTTCTTCCTGCGCAACTGGCGGGCGATGCTGGTGCCGCTGGTGACGATCCCGGTGTCGCTGGTGGGGGCGTTCACACTGATGTTCGCCTTTGGCTTCTCGATCAACACCCTGACCCTACTCGCCCTGGTGCTGGCGATCGGTCTCGTCGTCGACGACGCGATCGTGGTCCTGGAGAACATCTATCGCCACATCGAGGACGGCATGGCGCCGCTCGCCGCAGCCTTCCGCGGGGCGAAGGAAATCGGCTTCGCGATCGTGGCGATGACGATCACGCTGGCCGCGGTGTATGCCCCGGTGGCGTTCATGAGCGGGCGTACCGGCAAGCTGTTTACCGAGTTCGCCCTCACCCTGGCCGGTGCGGTGCTGGTGTCGGGCTTCGTCGCGCTGACGCTGTCGCCGATGATGTGCGCCAGGCTGCTGCGCCATGAGCGGCGCCATGGTGCGGTGTACAACGCCATCGAAGGCTTTCTCGGGGCGCTGACCGCGGGTTACCGCCGGACGCTGGCGGCGGCGCTGGCGCGGCGCTGGGTGGTGATGCTGGCGTTCGCGGTGGTGGCCGGCAGCGCGCTGGTGCTGCTCGGGCAGCTGAAGACCGAGCTCGCGCCGCAGGAGGACCGCGGCCGCGTGATCGGGATCTTCTCCGGCCCGGAAGGCGCCTCCCTCGACTACATGGCGCGTTACGCGCGCGAGATCGAGGACGTCTATGCCGGGCTGCCCGAAGTTGACCGCTACCTGGTGATCGCCGGCAACCCGACCGTGTCCCAGGGCATCTCCTTCGTCGGCTTCACCGACTGGGCCGAGCGCGCGCGCTCGGCGGCGCAGATCGGTGCCGAGCTGCAGCCGAAGCTGCGCGCCATTCCGGGCGTCAATGCCTTCCCGGTGCAGCCTGCCTCGTTCGGCCAGAGTCCGCGTTCGCGCCCGGTCGGCTTCGTGGTTTCGACGTCGGAGAGTTACGACGAACTCGCCCGCGTCGCCGACGCCCTGCTCGATGCGATGCGCGCCAACCCCGGCTTCGTGTCGCCCGACACCGACCTCAAGCTGACGCTCCCCGAGCTCGCGGTGGACGTCGACCGCGACCGTGCCGCCGACCTCGGGGTCGCGGTGGATGTGATCGGGCGCACCCTGGAAACCATGCTCGGTGGCCGCCCGGTCACCCGCTTCAAGCGCGATGCCGAGCAGTACGACGTGATCGTGCAGGTCGAGGCCGGCAGCCGTGCCGACCCGCACGACATCCGCGACCTCTTCGTGCGCGCCCGCAACGGCGAGATGGTGCCGCTGTCGAGCGTGGTGGCGGTGAGCGAGCGGGTGGCGCCGCGCGAGCTCAACCACTTCGGCCAGCGCCGCTCGGTGACGATCTCCGCCAATCTGGCGCCCGACTATGCCCTCGGCGAGGCGCTGCAGTGGCTGGAGGACACGGCCGCGCGCACCCTGCCGCCGGGCTATGGCACTGACTATGATGGCCAGTCGCGCGAGTTCAAGACCAGTTCGGCGAGCCTGGCGCTGGTGTTCGTGCTCGCGCTCGCCTTCATCTATCTGGTGCTGGCGGCGCAGTTCGAGAGCTTCCGCGATCCCTTCATCATCATGCTGACGGTGCCGCTGTCGATGGCGGGTGCACTCGGCGCGCTGTGGCTTGCCGGCGGCACGCTCAACGTCTACAGCCAGATCGGGCTGGTGACCCTGGTCGGCCTGATCACCAAGCACGGCATCCTGATTGTCGAGTTCGCCAACCAGCTGCGCGAACCGGGGCAGGGGCGGACGGTCGAGGAGGCGGTGCTGGAGGCGGCGGTGCTGCGCCTGCGACCGATCCTGATGACCACCGGAGCGATGGTGCTGGGGGCGATCCCGCTCGCGCTTGCCACCGGGGCCGGCGCCGAGAGCCGCCAGCAGATCGGCTGGGTGATCGTCGGCGGGCTGCTGATCGGCACCGTGTTCACCCTGTTCGTGGTGCCGACGGTGTACACGCTGCTGGCGCGGCGCGTGCGCGCGGCGGTGGCGGCGCCGGGAGGCGCTGCGGGCTGAAAAGCGGAGCGCGGGGACGGCCGTGCCGGCAGCGCCCGCCGAATGTCAGTCCGAGGTCAGCCCGAGCTCAGCCGAAGAAGTGGGGGAAGAGCCGGCGCTTGTCTTCCGCGGTGAGCCCTTCCATGCGCCGGATGTTGCGTTCGGGGATGGTGTCGATGTCGGGGTAATGGGCGAGGACGTGCTCCAGGCTGTCCTCGCGCAGCAGATGCAGCAGCGGCCACGGTGAACGGTTGGTGAGGTTGCCCGGATCGTCGGGCGCGGTGTCGGCGAACTGGTACTGGGGGTGGAAGCTCGCCACCTGCAGCTCGCCCTCCCAGCCGAACTGCTCGACCCAGAGGTCGACCGCGTCGAGGAAGTCGTTGTAGTCGGCGAAGTCCTCGAGCATGGCGGGGATCGCGAGCAAGGTGGTTTCGAGCTCGGCCGCCGGGGTGTCGGACAGGTGCTCGAGTTCGGCCTGCAGGTCGTTGAGCAGGGCTTCCTCGTCGGTGGCGTGGCTGACCGCGATGCGCACGCGTTTTTCCCGGCGCGGCTTGGCGGCGAAGGGGCAGAGGTCGAGGCCGATGACGACTTCGTCCAGCCAGTGTTCGATGTCGGCGATGATCTGTTCGTCCATGGGGGCCTCGGAAGGTGAGTGGGTGGAAGCAGGAGCGGGGAAGGCTCAGGCGTCGAGCAGACGGCGTGCGGCCTCGAGCACCGCGGCGGGCAGGTCGGGGCGCAGGCAGTCGAGCTCGATCAGCCCCGGCCAGCGCTCGCGGAACTGGCGCTGCCAGGTGAGCTGACGCTTGGCGAGCTGGCGGGTGGCGGCGATGCCCTTGAAGCGCAGCGCATCGGCATCGATTGCGCCGTCGAGGTATTCCCAGGCCTGGCGGTAGCCGACGCAGCGCATCGACGGCAGGGCCGGGTCGAGGTGATATTTCGTCCGCAGCCGGCGCACTTCGTCGATGAAGCCGGCGTCGAGCATGGCGTCGAAGCGTGCGGCGATGCGGGCGTGGAGCACGGCGCGGTTCGAAGGCGCGAGCGCGATCGGCAGCAGCCGGCAGGGCAGGGGGGCGTCTTCGGCCTGCGCATAGCTGGCGGCGAGCGGGCGGCCGGTGAGGCGTACGATCTCCAGGGCGCGCTGGATGCGCTGGGCGTCGGTGGGGGCGAGGCGGGCGGCGGCCTCGGGGTCGAGCGTGGCGAGCTCGGCATGCAGCGCCGGCCAGCCGCGGGCGGCGGCCTCCTCGTCGAGCGCGCGGCGCAGCGCGGGGTCGGCCGCGGGCAGGTCGGAAAGCCCGTCGCGCAGCGCCTTGAAGTACAGCATCGTGCCGCCGGCGAGCAGCGGAATCCGCCCGCGTGCGCCGATCGCCCGCATCAGCGCGATGGCGTCGTCACGAAAGCGCGCGGCGCCGTAGCTTTCTTCCGGCGAGATGAGGTCGATCAGGTGGTGCCGGCACGCCGCACGTTCTTCCGCGCTCGGCTTGGCGGTGCCGATGTCCATGTCGCGATACACCAGCGCCGAATCGACACTGACGATTTCCACCGGCAGATGGCGGGCGAGCGCGAGCGCGCTCGCGGTCTTGCCGCTGGCGGTGGGGCCGAGCAGCAGCAGGGCGGGCGGCAGGTCGGCAGTGGGGCCGGAAGGAGGGGCGTCGGGGGGCACGCGGGCGGAGGGCATCGGGGTGCAAGAGTCGGTGGCGGGCGATTATCCCCCAGAAGCGGGGGACGGGGGCGAATCGCGCCCGGCTGGCCGAACCGGGGGCGCTCAGGGACTCGTGCTCAACATCGAGCTGGTCATTGCATCGAGGGGGAGCGCGTAGTCGTGCGCCGCCAGCACGATGTTGGTCTCGGGTTGAATCACCTTCAGATTGACGAACACCAGTTCGTTGCTCTGTGCATAGGTGCCGACGACCACCGCCTGCGCATCGTGCGAATTGGCAATGTCATGGATTTCGCGGGTCAGCATCAGTTCGCCCTGGTTGCGCGCCATGTAGACCCTGCTGCGGAACTTCATCTCGACCATCCGGTGCCCGGCTTGTGAAAAGCGCGCCGAAACGTGCTCGGAAATCAGTCGGCCGAGGGTGGATGAGCGGTTGAGGGCGTCGATATTGACGACCGTGGCGATGATCAACGGGGAGCCACTCGCCAGACGATTCTGCAACTGTGCCAGCAGCGTTGCGGCTGCGGCGTAGTTCGCGGGAATCAGCGGGTTGGCCGCGGCCTGCTGGTAGGTCGGCTCCTTGCGTACGGTCTTGGCCTGGGTGGTGCACCCTCCGGCGCTCAGGGCGATGATCCCGGCCAGTGCGACAGCGGGTGTGCGATGCCTGAACATCCTTCAGTCTCCTTCGACCTGGAAGGTCTTGATGACCGGGCGCAACACTTCCTGCGGAAGCGGCTTCAGGTAAAGGCGCTGGTCGGAATCGGCGACGTAATAGACGCTGGTGCTGCGTGCAAGATAGTGGGTGGCACTGGTGACGCTGGCGGTGACGATGATTTCCATTGATGGGGTGGCACCGGCGGCGAATTCGGATTCCGACCAGGCGAGGGCATCGGCGGCGCCCAGGGCCAGCAGGGCGGCCTGGCCGGCGCCCGAGGGGGCGTGTTCGACGATGTCGTACAGCACCCAGACTCCGGCGCCGAGGGCGGTGGCCTTGCCGGCGTGGCGGTACTGTTGCCGGTCGGCGGCGAACGGAACGGCCTGGGTGTCGAGCTCCACCTGCAGTCCGCCTTCGTGGACCCGCGTTACCAGATGGCCGGCGTCCACGAGTGTCGTGACCAGTTGGGCGTTGAACGCGCGCTCGAATGCGGACGGATTCTCCGGAGGAACGATGAACAGGGGCGCACTCCTCGGCAGTCTGGAAGAGAGTCGCGTTGCGACATCGTGGGCGATGGTGGTCCAGTGCGCGGCCGCCTGCAGTTTGTGCTGCTTGTCCGTTGCGAAGTTGGTGGCCAGCGGTGTCGGCGAATACGGGGTGCTGCAGGCAGTTGCCGCCAGGATCGTGGCCGCGGCAGCGGCGAGGCTTTTCATCATGGAGCTCGATTTGAAGGAGATCACCCGCCGCCCTCCGGGAAATGACGAGTGCCTGCAGGAAAGGTGAAACGGCATATTGGCGAAGCCGGCCGAAACTAGCAGAAAACGCCGTCGCGCTCAATTCAGGCTGCGGCCGGTGAAGGACCGGTGCGGTGCGGGGGGGATGCCTAAAAATGAGGCGGCGGCGTATTTCAATACAATAACAATGGCTTGCGATGCTTATCCACAGCTTGTCCAGACGGCTTCCCACGCCGCCTGGGGAAAACGTTCCGGGGCACGCATGCGGCGGCGATGCAGCGGTTATCATTGCCGTCCGCGGTGCTGCGGTACTTTTCTTGCTTATGGTTCCGGGGGGAACGTGAAGATTTTTTCGCCGTTGTACGAGCGTGCGATGACCTGGTCGAGGCACCGGCGCGCGCCGTGGTTCCTCGGCGGCTTGAGTTTTGCCGAGTCGTCCTTCTTTCCGATCCCGCCGGATGTGATGCTGGCGCCGATGAGCCTGGCCAGCCCGCGCCGGGCGTGGTGGTTTGCGCTGCTGACCACCTTGACCTCGGTCGCCGGCGGGCTGTTCGGCTATCTGATCGGCCACTACGCCTTCGATGCAATCGAGCCCTGGCTGCGCACGAGCGCGTACTGGGGGGCCTACACGCAGGCCGCGGCGTGGTTCGAGGCCTGGGGGTTCTGGGCGATCTTCGTCGCCGGGTTTTCGCCGATTCCGTACAAGGTGTTCACGATCGCCGCAGGGGTGGCCTCGATGGCGCTGATGCCGTTTACGCTGGCATCGCTGATCGGCCGTGGGGCGCGCTTCTTCCTGGTAGCCGGGCTGATGGCCTGGGGCGGAGCGCGGATGGAAGCGGTGCTGCGCAAGTACGTCGATCGCCTGGGCTGGGCGACGGTCGGGGCGGTGGTGGTCGGAGTGCTCCTTTACCGGGCTTGAGCCGGGAGGGCGGCGGTTTTTACTGACCGCGCATGAAGAAGCGGTCGAGCTCGGCGAGGCTCAGTTGGGTCCAGGTCGGACGACCGTGGTTGCACTGGTCGGCGCGTTCGGTCGCTTCCATGTCGCGCAGCAGGGCGTTCATCTCGGGGAGGGTGAGCTGGCGGTTGGCGCGCACCGCGCCATGGCAGGCCATGGTGGCGAGCAACGCGTTGCGGCGTGCGGCGACCACTTCGGTGGCGGGGTATTCGCGCAGTTCCTGCAGCAGCTGGCGCATCAGCTCGGCGACCGGGGCCGAGGCGAGCAAGGCCGGGACGCTGCGCACCGCCAACTCCTGCGGGCCGGCGGCGCCAACGTCGAACCCCATGGCGGAGAGCACTTCGCTGCACTCGTCGGCGGCGGCAAGGTCCTTCGCGTCCACCGAGAAGACCGCCGGGATCAGCAGGCGTTGCACCGCCGGGCGGCCGTCGAGCACGGTCTTGAGCTTCTCGTAGAGGATGCGCTCGTGGGCCGCATGCATGTCCACCAGCACCAGGCCGGCGCTGTTCTGGGCGAGGATGTAGATGCCGTGCAGCTGGGCGAGGGCGAAGCCGAGCGGGGGCGAGCCGTCGCTCGCGAGCGAGGACGGGGGCGTGCTTCCGGTGCTGCGCCATTCGCCGTCCCGCGGGTTTTCCGCGGTGCCGCCGGATCGGGCGCCGGTACCGGCGGCTGCCGCGGTCGCGTTTTCGGGCAGCCCGATGGGGGGCGCAGGGCGGGCGCCGGCGGCGAAATCGAAGTATGCGCGGCTGGACGGCTCCATCGCCAGCCGGCCCTGCTGCGCGGCGACCGCTGGCCAGGCGTGCACCGGCGGACGGGTGGTGGGCGGCGGCGAGGCCGCGGGGGTTTCCGCGGCCGGCCCGCCGTCGGCCTGTGCTCCGTCCGCTCGGGCGCGGCCTTGCGGGGGGATGGCGAACCCCGCACCGGATTCCGCCAGCGTGCGCTCGAGCGCGTGATAGACGAACTGATGCACCGCGCGTGCTTCGCGAAAGCGCACCTCGATCTTCGCCGGATGGACGTTGACATCCACCCCGGCAGGATCGATGTCGAGGAACAGCGCGTAGGCCGGGTGGCGGCTGCCGTGCAGGATGTCGGCATAGGCTTCGCGCACCGCATGGGTCAGCAGCTTGTCGCGGACGAAGCGGCTATTGACAAAGAAATACTGCGCGTCGCGGCTACTGCGGGAGTAGGCCGGCAGCGAGGCGAAGCCGGTGAGGCGCAGTGGGCCGGCATCGGCCGTCACTTCGCGCGCATGCTGGAGGAAGTCGTCGCCCATCAGCGCCGCCACCCGCGCGGCGACGGAGCCAGGGGGCAGGCGGTGGATGACGCGGCCGTTGTGCGACAGCTGCAGGCCGATCTCGGGCCGTGCCAGGGCGACGCGGCGGAACATGTCGTCGCAATGGGCGTACTCGGTGGCTTCGCGCTTGAGAAACTTGCGTCGTGCCGGAGTGTTGTAATACAGATCGGCGACGTCCACCACGGTGCCCTGGTTGAGCGCCGCCGGTGCCAGGCTGCGCTCGTCGCCATCGATGCGCCAGGCGTGGGCGGCGCCTTCGGCGCGGCTGGTGAGGGTGGTGCGCGCCACTGCGGCGATCGCCGCCAGTGCCTCGCCGCGAAAGCCCATGGTGGCGACGTGTTCGAGGTCGTCGAGGCTGGCGATCTTGCTGGTGGCGTGGCGTTCGAGAGCGAGGGCGAGGTCGTCGCGCTCGATGCCGCAGCCGTCGTCGGTGACGCGGATGCGGCGTACGCCGCCCTGTTCGAGCTGGACCTCGATCGCGCGCGCTCCGGCGTCGACGGCGTTTTCCAGCACTTCCTTGAGCACCGACGCGGGGCGGTCGACGACTTCGCCGGCGGCGATCTGGTTGACGAGCAGGTCGGGCAGGGGATGGATGCGGGACATGGGGCGGGGCCGGGGCGGAACGGCACATTATACAAGGGGCCGAAAACCGCTTTGCGTCGCGCGGCGGCGGTGAACTTTTTCCGATGCACACCGGTCCGCCGTCTACAATGCGGCCCGGTCCTGTCCCGCCCTTTTCCCTCCTCGCCTTCCCATGAAATCCATCGTCATCCTCATTTCCGGCCGCGGCAGCAACATGGAAGCGATCGTGCGCGCCAGGATCCCCGGCGCCCGCATCGCCGCGGTGATCAGCAACCGGCCTGCGGCCGGCGGTCTGGCCTTCGCCCAGGCGCATGGCATCGCCACCGCGGTGGTCGATCACACCGCCCATGCCGAGCGCACGGACTTCGATGCCGCGCTGGCGGCCTGCATCGACACCCATGCCCCCGACCTGGTGGTGCTTGCCGGCTTCATGCGCCTGCTGACCCCGGCTTTCGTGCAGCGCTACGAAGGGCGCCTGCTCAACATCCACCCCTCGCTGCTGCCCGCCTTCCCGGGCCTGCATACCCACCGCCAGGCGATCGAGACCGGCGTGCGCGTGCATGGTGCGACCGTGCATTTCGTCACCGCGGCGCTCGACTGCGGTCCGATCGTCATCCAGGCGGCGGTGCCGGTGCTGCCGGACGACGACGAGGCGACGCTGGCGGCGCGCGTGCTGGCGCAGGAGCACCGGATCTACCCGCAGGCGGTGCGCTGGTTCGTCGACGGCCGGCTGGCGATCGACGACCGGGGCCGGGTCCGGGTGCGCGGTGTGCGCCTCGATGAGGTCGGGTGCACGGTGCCGCCGCTCGAGACCGGGGAGGCGGACTGATGCTGCGGCGCGCGCTGGCGGGCTTGCTCCTGATCGGCGCGGCGGTGCTGCCGCTGCAGGTCCGGGCCGCAACTGCCGAACCGCCGGCGGCGGGCAGCATCGGTTTCGACGTGCATTACGGTGAACGCGGCTTCAAGGTGGGCGAAGCGCTGCATCAGTGGCATATCGGCGAGACCCGCTACGAGCTGCGGCTGAATCTGGAGGCGAGCGGGCTGGCGGGCTTGTTCGGGCTCCAGTACGAGCAGCGCAGCACCGGCGCCATCGACCGTCACGGCCTGCGCCCCGAGCGCTTCAGCGTCGAGCAGCGCGGGCGCAAGCCCGAAAGCGCCCACTTTGACTGGATAGCGGGCCGGGTCAGCATCCGCCGTGACGGCACCGAGCGGCGCTCGGGCGAGATCCGCCCCGGTGATCAGGATCTGCTCAGCCTGTGGCACCAGGCGCGTCGCGTCGCGCGCTCGGGCAAGAGCGCCACCGTGGCGGTAGCGACGAGCAAGAGCCTCAAGCAGGCGACGCTGGAAGTGCTCGGCGAGGAAGTGCTGGAACTGCCGATCGGCCGTGTCGCGGCCGTGCGCATGAGAGCCTACGCTGCGGATGGGGGGCTCGACATCGGCATCTGGCTGTCGCGGGAGCACGGGCTGCTGCCGGTGCGCATCCGCATCGAGGATGAGAAGGGCGCGGTGCTCGACCAGCGCGCGGCACGGATCGAGTTCGGTCCCGCCGGCGAGGCGGCCCGAGCGAACAAGAATTCGAACAAGAACTGAGCACACCGGATATATGAACCGACCGACCAAGACCAAGGCGCCCGAAGGGGCCGTTTCCCGCCCGCTCTTCATTCACGCCACCCAGGCGCTGGGTGCGGTGCTGACTTTCGAACACCCGGCCGACGCGGTGCTGTCACGCCACTTTCGCGACAATCGTGAACTCGGTCATCGCGACCGTGGCTTCATCGCCGAGTCGATCTACGGCGTGCTGCGCCGGCTGCGCTGGCTGCGCCGGCTGGCCGGCGACGAGGCGACCCCGCGCATGCTGCTGCTGGCCTGGCTGGCGCGCGGTGAAGGCTGGCCGATGCGGAACTTCGAAGGCCTGGCGAGCGCGACCGAGCGCGACTGGGTGGCGACGCTGAAAGCGGCCGAGCCGGGCGCGATGTCGCTCGCCGAGCGCGCCGATCTGCCCGACTGGCTGGCCGAGCGCCTGCTCGCGCAGATGAGCGAGGACGAGCTGCTGGCGCTCGCCCACGGGCTCAACCGTGCGGCGCCGCTCGATCTGCGGGTGAACCTGCTCAAAGCCGACCGCGACGCGGTGCTCGCCCGTTTCCAGGCCGATGGAATCGGTGCGAGCGCGGGGCGGCTGTCGCCGCAGGCAATCCGCCTGGCGGGCAAGCCGGCGCTGCAAAAGCACCCCCTGTTCGTCGACGGCAGCTTCGAAGTGCAGGATGAAGGCAGCCAGCTGCTCGGCCTGCTGGTGCAGCCCCGGCGCGGCGAGCTGGTGGTCGATTTCTGCGCCGGTGCCGGCGGCAAGACCTTGCAGCTGGGAGCGATGATGCGCTCGAGCGGGCGGCTGTACGCCTTCGACGTGTCCGACAAGCGCCTGGCCAAGCTCAAGCCGCGGATGGCGCGCGCCGGGCTGTCGAATGTGCATCCGGTGCTGATCGCGCACGAGAACGACGCCAAGGTCAAGCGTCTGGCGGGCAAGGCCGACCGCGTGCTGGTCGATGCGCCGTGCACCGGGCTGGGCACGCTGCGCCGCAATCCCGACCTGAAGTGGCGCCAGTCGCCGGCCGCGGTCGCCGAAATGACCGCCAAGCAAGGCGCCATCCTCGCTGCTGCCGCGCGCCTGGTGCGTCCCGGCGGGCGCCTGGTGTATGCGACCTGCAGCCTGCTCGCGGAAGAAAACGACGGCGTGGTCGACGCCTTCCTTGCCGCCCATCCGGAGTTTCGCGTGTGCTCGGCGCAGGACATCCTGTCCAGGCAGGGCGTCGCACTCGAGACCGGCGAGCGTCTGCGCCTGCTGCCGCAGGTCCATGACACCGACGGTTTTTTCGCCGCGGTGATGGAGCGCGCCGGCGGTGCCTGAGGCGCGCGGCGCACGCATCGCCGGCTTGGCACTGGCGGCGAGGGGGCTGTGCGCACTGCTGGCGGTGGCGGCCAGCGCCGGTCTTCAGGCGAGCCAGCGCTTTGCCGCGCGCGGCGAGATCGAACTCGCGTTCGTGCCCGGTGACGAGGCCGAGAAGCTCGTCCTCGACGTCATCCGCCGCGCCCGGCACAGCCTCGAGGTGCAGGCCTACGTGTTCACCAGCCAGCCGGTCGCCGACGCCATGGTCGCGGCCCATCGCCGCGGAGTGAAGGTCGAGGTGCTGGCCGACGCGAAGATGAACCGGCAGGGCAAGGGCAAGGCGATTCCGCGCCTGCTCGCCGCCGGGGTGCCGGTGGCGTTCGAGACCCAGTACGCCGCGGCCCACAACAAGGTGCTGATCGCCGATGCGGAAGGGCCGGGGTGTGCGGTGCTGACCGGTTCCTACAACTTCACCTGGTCGGCGCGCGAGCGTAATGCCGAAAACCTGCTGGTGCTGCGCGACCATTGCGCGCTCGCCCGCGCCTACCGTGACAACTGGCGGCGCCACCGCGCCGAGGCGACGCCGGTGAAGTCGCTGCCGTGGCGGCGCTGACCGCGCGCGGAAATGACCAGGTAACCGGGGTGGCGAGCAGCGCTGCCGTGGGGCGGCGCTGACTGCGTGCGGAGGTGACGCTGGCCCCCGAGTGGACGCCGGCCCCCGAGTGCGCTGACCGGTGAGGCGCTGTCGCGCCGGATTCAGCTGCGGAGGGCGTCGGCCCAGCAGTTCGGCGTTTCGTACAGGCGCACGCGTTCGAGGCGCAGATGGTTGCCGTAGCTGTCGTGGTACGCAGGGTCGAGGATGCGGAAGGCTTCGGCCGCCAGGTTCTCCGCGGTGGGAACGACGTCGAGCACCACGGTCTTGTGTCCGGGTAGCGAGGCGAGAAAGTCGAGGACCTTGCAGTCCTGGCGGTAGACGAGGAAAGCATGGTCCCAGCGCTCGACCACCAGCGCGTTGGCGATGCGCTTGACGTCGGCGAAGTCCATTACCATGCCGTTGACCGGCAGGCCGTCGGCCTCGATGATTTCGCCCGAGAGGGTGACTTCGAGCGCGTAGCGGTGGCCGTGGAGGTGGCGGCACTGGCTGGCATGATCGGGAATCCGGTGTCCGGCGTCGAATTCGAGGCGGCGGGTGATGCGCATGGCGACTCTCGTGAACTGGGCGGCGGATTATATCACCGGCCGTTTCCGGTCTGGCCCGGAGCGGTTTTGCAAGTCTTTGAGCGAGCGATGAATTCTTCTGTTTCCGGAGAGGGGGCGAGGGCCGGCAGGCTCAGCGTCCGCAACCATGACCGCGATCTGGCCGGGCTGACCTACGTCTATCCGGTGTTGTCGCGACGGGCCGGCGGGGTCTCGATCGGGATCAACCTGAATCCGAACAACGCCTGCAACTGGCACTGCGCTTACTGCCAGGTGCCCGGACTGGTGCGCGGCAAGGCGCCGGCGATCGATCTCGCCCGGCTGGAAGACGAACTGCACGGTTTCATCGATGACCTGCTCCATGGCGACTGGATGGAGCGCTTCGTTCCCGAAGGCGCACGGGTGATCCGTGACATCGCCTTTTCCGGCAACGGCGAGCCGACCAGCGCGGTGGAGTTTGCGGAGGCGGTGGACCGGGTGGCGCGCGTGCGGGAGGCGTTCGGCCTCGCCAGTGCGGCGGTGCCGCTGCGGCTGATTACCAACGGCAGCCTGATGGCGCAGGCCCGAGTGCAGGAGGGCGTGCGCCGGCTCGCGCAGGCAGGGGGCGAGGTGTGGTTCAAGGTCGATGGCGGCAGCGCGGCGGCGATCGAGCGCATCAACGGGGTGCGGCTGGAGCCGGCTGCGGTCGCACGCAACCTGGCGTGCTGTGCGCAGTTGTGCCCCACCTGGGTGCAAACCTGCATGTTCCGCTGGAACGGCGCGGCCCCCACGACCGGGGAGATCGACGACTACCTCGCGCTGCTCGAGGCGGCCGGTATCGATAGGCTGGAGGGTGTGCTGCTGTACGGCATCGCCCGCCCGTCGATGCAGCCGGAGGCGGTGCATCTGGCGCCGCTGAGTGCGGCCGAGCTGGAAGCGATCGGGGACCGGATCGAAAAAAAAGGGCTGACGGTTCGCGTCAGCCCCTGATGCGCCGGCATGCGCTCAGCGCTCCTTGCGCTTGCTGCGCGCCTCCTTCTTTAGTGTCTTGTACAGTTCCGGGTTCGTCGTCTTGAGATATTCTGCAACTTCGACATCGTCGCGCTTGACCTTGTTGATGTCGATCTGTTCGACGTGGACCAGGCGAAGCAGCGCCTGTACCGGGCGGGGGATGTTGCGGCCGCTTTCGTAGCGGGATCCGCCGCTTTGGGTGACGCCGATCTTCGACCAGAACTGGGACTGATTCAGACCCAGCTTCCGGCGGATTTCGCGGACGTCCAGTTTTTCGGTAGCTTTCATCATCGTTTCCTCATGTTTGCGCCGGCGATGCCTTGGGGGGCAGGCTTTATCCGCACAGCCGCTACGTTTTTCCTATGACTTAAGTCATAGGGCGTATGAAGTATAGATCACTATTCGCTCAACATACAATATCGATTTTGGCGGTTTTAATGAAACTTGCAAAAAATAACCTGCGCAAGCGTAGTTTCCGAGGTCGAGCAAAAGTTTCCGCCTTTCGCTAGAATCCCCTGCTTTATCCACTGGCACTTGGATACGACAATGGCACTGATAGTTCAGAAGTACGGCGGCACCTCGGTGGGCAACCCCGAGCGCATCAGGAACGTCGCGCGCAAGATCGCGAAGTTCCGCGCGGAAGGGCACCAGGTGGTGGTGGTGGTGTCGGCGATGAGCGGTGAAACGAACCGGCTGATCGCGCTCACCAAGGAGGTGGCGTCCAATCCCAGCCCGCGCGAACTGGACGTCGTGGTGTCTACCGGCGAGCAGGTCACGATCGGCCTGCTGTGCATGGCGCTCGAGGACATCGGGGTGGCGGCGAAGAGTTATACCGGCGGCCAGGTGAAGATCCTGACCGATTCGCTGCATACCAAGGCGCGCATCCTGAACATCGAGGACGCGCCGATCCGCAAGGACCTGGATGGCGGCAAGGTCGTCGTCGTCGCTGGTTTCCAGGGCGTGGACGAGCACGGCAGCATCACCACCCTCGGCCGCGGCGGCTCGGATACCACCGGGGTGGCGCTCGCCGCTGCGCTGAAAGCCGACGAGTGCCAGATCTATACCGATGTGGACGGTGTCTACACCACAGACCCGCGCATCGTTCCCGAAGCCCGCAAGCTCGATACCATCACTTTCGAGGAAATGCTGGAAATGGCCAGCCTCGGCTCGAAGGTCCTGCAGATCCGCTCGGTGGAATTCGCCGGCAAGTACAAGGTCAAGCTGCGCGTCCTCTCCAGTTTCGAAGATGGAGGCGAGGGCACGCTCATCACCGTTGAGGAAGACAAGAACATGGAACAGCCCGTCATCTCCGGCATCGCCTTCTCCCGTGACGAAGCCAAGCTCACCGTGACCGGTGTGCCCGACAAGCCGGGCATCGCCTACCAGATCCTGGGGCCGGTCGCCGATGCCAACATCGACGTCGATATGATCATCCAGAACGTCGGCCATGACGGCACCACCGACTTTTCCTTCACCGTCGCACGCGGCGACCTGGCCAAGGCGCAAAAAGTGCTCGAAGGCGTCAAGGCGCATATCGGCGCGCGCGCGATCGAGAGCGACAGCACGATGTGCAAGGTGTCGATCGTCGGCGTCGGCATGCGCTCCCATCCGGGCGTGGCCTCGCAGATGTTCCGTACCCTGGCCGAGGAAGGCATCAATATCCAGATGATTTCGACTTCCGAAATCAAGATCTCGGTGGCGATCGAAGAGAAATACCTGGAACTCGCCGTGCGCGTGCTGCACAAGGCTTTCGGCCTCGATACCGCAGCCTGATAAACGCACTCAATCCTGTTTGACCGGAAGGCACGAACTCGCTATGATCGCGCCTTCCTGATGGAGACGTGGCCGAGAGGTCGAAGGCACTCCCCTGCTAAGGGAGCATACCGTCAAAAACGGTATCGAGGGTTCGAATCCCTCCGTCTCCGCCAAAGAAAACGCTAAAACCCGCATGGCTACTGGCTTTGCGGGTTTTTCGTTTCTGCCGGCCCAGCAGTGAAGTAGTCATTCTGGAACCCGCTGTCGCGTCGCCGGAAATCCGCTCACACTTTCGACGGACCTGTCCTGCGCTTGCCGAAGGGTGCGGCAGATCTCGTCTTCGAGGGCTTGCCCGATGTCAGTGCGCGTCATCGGAATCCCGCTGCGCGAATCAGTGGGCGAGCGCATAGGCCAGACCGAGGCGAGCACTTGCGGTGCTCAGGCGCCGGTCGCGCGTCCACAGCCTTGTTCCGGGCGCCAGCATCACGGCGGCGAGCAAATGCGCATCCATGTAACCGATACCCAGCCCGAAAAGCCCCTGCGCTTCGATGAAGTGCAGCACCTCGTCGTCCGTTGCCGCCACCGCCTGCGGGAGATCGCTCATCGCACCCAGCACGGCGGTACGGTTTTTCAGGTTGCCGAGTGCGACTTCGCCCAGCACATGCGGATGCATCACCACCCGCCCCTCTGCCAGAAGCGCAGAGAGGTGTTGATCCGAGCCACGCAGGTGGTCGATCCAGATCGACGTATCGACGAGGATCATGCCGCAGGTTCCGGCTGCCGCCGCGGGATGTCGTTCAGTTGAGGCTCCGAGCCGCCCAACAGGGCGAGGCGCCGGGCGCTTTCGCGCTGGATCAGCGCGCGCAGGGCTTCCTTTACCAAGGTGGATTTCTCGGTCAGTCCGGTCAGTGCCTGAGCCTTGGCCAGCAACTCGTCGTCGAGTGCGAGGGTGGTGCGCATGATGGGCTCCATGAAGTGACTTGAATCGATCTTAGCATCACTTGATGCGCTTATCCGTGTCTTTCAGCCTGGAGGATGGGAACCCTGATGCTCGGGAGGGGCTGTAGCGACATGCTTCCTGCCGTTCATGTCGAGGCTTGCCGCGGCCTTGCGCTCGCCCCCGTCGGTCCACACGGGATACGATCTGCGACACTACCTGCCCGGAAGCGGGTAGCCGTATGACGCGGGAAACAACGAGATCGACGAACGAGGTTCTACATGAAGTACGTGGCGGCAGTGTTGGCCGGTTCCTGCATGTGCCTTTCGAGTGCTGCGGCCGTCGCCGCAACGCCTCAAGAGGGCACTCGAGCTTCAATGCTCTCCCTCATTGTGGTTGCGGGCGTGATGATTGTGGCGGTCAGGCTCGCCGTCGCTTTCGCCAAAAGGAAGATGGAAGCGGACATCAAAGCCGCTCGAGAAAAGTCCGGCGCGGATGCACAAAAAAACGACTCGCAAGCGGAAGGGTGATAGCGGCGAGCTGATTTCCTGCCGGCGATACGGCAGGCCGATGAAGGCCAGCAAGATCACCGCCTCCACGCCCCTCCTGCCGCTGCGCCCCGGCTTCGCGTGGCGCGCCCTGTGCCGCCTGGCGCTGCCCTGGCTGCCGCTGGCGCTGCACGCGGCCGGTGCGGCCGACCTGGTCGGCGGCCCGATGTCCGGGCCGGCGACGTCCGAGCGCGTCGGCGTGTGGCTGATGACCGACGCCCCCGCGCAAGTGCAGCTCGAGTACTGGCCGCAGGGGCAGCCCGGAGCGGTGCGTCGTAGTGCGCCGGTTGCCGCCGGCCCGGAGCGCGGCCACACCGCGCGCGTCGATCTCGACGGTCTGCAGGCCGCCACCCGCTACACCTACCGCGTGCTGCTCGACGGGAATCCGGTCGAGCTCGGCGAGCCGCCCGCCTTCACCACCGCGCCGGCGGACCCTGCCGCGCCTCGCGAGCTGCTCATCGCCACCGGCTCGTGCAACTACGTCCCCGACCCGCCTTACGTGCTCACGCCGGACTCCTTCGGCGCCGGCTTCGAGATCTTCGATACCGTCGCCGCGCGGCGGCCCGACCTGATGCTGTGGCTGGGCGACAGCATCTACTACCGCGACGACGACTTCGCGCCGGCGGACCAGGCCGCCGCGCGGATGCACCGGCGCTGGGCGGCCACGCGCCGCTTCGCGCCGCTGCAGCGGCTGCTGCGCACCGGCCAGCACGTCGCCATCTGGGACGACCACGACTACGGCCCCGACAACGCAAACCGCGACTTCGCGCTCAAGGCCATGGCGCTGGCCCTGTTCCAGGACTACTGGGCGAATCCCGGTTATGGACTGCCCGGCGTGGCCGGCACCTTCACCCGGGTCCCGCTCGGCGATGTCGAGCTGTTCCTGCTCGACGACCGCTACCATCGCGACGACGACGCCGGCACCGACCCGGCACGGACGATGCTCGGCGCAGCGCAGCTCGAATGGCTCAAGGGCGCGCTGCGCAACTCGCGTGCCAGCTTCAAGCTGCTCACCAACGGCAGCCGCATGCTCAGCGACCGTCCGTCGCCGGAGCAGCGCGGCGGCGAGGGCTGGCACAACTTCCCGGCGGAACGCCAGGCCTTCCTCGACTGGCTCGCGGCGGAGCGCATCGACGGCGTGTTCTTCGTCTCCGGCGACATCCACTACACCCACCTGACCGAGCGCGAGCGCCCCGGCACCTACCCGCTCACCGAGCTGACCTGCTCACCGCTGACTGCGCGTGTGCATCCCCGTCCCTTCCCGGTGCGCGAGGTCCCCGGGACCCTGGTCACGCAGCGCAACTTCTGCACCCTGCAGTTCTCCGGGCCGGCCGGCGCGCGCGTGCTCCGCGTCGCCGCGTGGGACGCCGCGGGCACGCACCTGTGGGAGGCGGAATTTCCGGCCGCGCGGCTGCGCACGCGGTGAGCGCACCGGATCTTGCACAAACAGCCGAGAACCCGATTCGTGCAGATTCCCAGCCTGCCATGGTCTTTTGCCGCGCAGAGATCGCTGCTCGACGGTTCGAATCCGGAGACTTCAGGCCGCCCGGATCCACTCCGCAATCGTTGCCGTCGTCGGAATCCGCCCCGACGACACCAGCTTTCCGCCGATCACCAGCCCCGGAGTCTTGAGCACATCGTGGGCGAGGATCTCGTCCATGTCGGTGACTTTGAGGATTTCGGCTTCCCTGCCGGTGGCGGCGACGGCTTCGCGTACGAGTTCTTCCAGCTTCCGGCAATTGGCGCAGCCGGGGCCGAGCACCTTGATTTCGAGCATGATCAGACTCCTTTCAGTGAAGACGCACGGCGGCGGGTGACCGACAGCAGCGCCGCCAGCAGCGCGATGAAGCCCGCCAGGTAGAGCGCGAGCATGAGCAGCGAGGCGCCATCGATCCAGGCGCCGTAGATGAGGCCGGCCGCGGCGCTGAAGAGCGCGACCAGGCCGACGTAGGTGAAGGTCTTCTTGCGGCCGATGATCGCCGAGATGATCAGGATGCTCTGCAGCGACAGCTCGGGGTCGGACATCAGGTAAGCGAGCAGCGGGCCACGATGCATGCCGAGTTCGAGAAACATCTTCGCGATCGGCACCTCGACCAGGGTCGGGAAGTACATGAACACCCCGAACACCACGCCAGCCAGGTTGCCGGTGAGCGAGTTGCTGCCGGCCAGGATCTGGATCCATTCCGGGCGGATCAGCACGCGGATCATGCCGACGATGAACACGCCCACCACCAGCAGCGGGAAAATCTGCTTGACGAAGCGCCAGGACTCCCACAGCCAGTCGCGCAGTTCGTCTTCGCTCAGGCGATGGCGAACGATGAAGTGCAGCGCGGCCAAAGCCGCGCCAACGCTGAAGAACTTGCCCGTTACGCCGATGCGCAGCCCGCCTTCCACCGGCTGCACCGCCAGTGCGGCCACCAGCAGCGTCGCTGCGATCAGCGTCAGGCTGATCCAGGTCCACGCATTGCTGCCCTCGACGATATTCTCCAGCCCGCGCCAGGCAGCGAAGCCGATCGCGCCGAGCAGCCCGATCAGCACCACGCCCTGCAGCGACACACCCTCTTCGCCCCTGGCGGCGTCGTAGGGCACCAAGCGGTCGAGCGCGGCCTGCCAGCCTTGCGCATCGGCGAACGGCAGCTCGAAACTGAGGTAGGTACTGGTCAGTACATTGAGCTTGAGCGTCCCCGCCAGCAGCAATGCCACCCACACGAACAGGAAGACCAGCGCCATCCGCCCCATCCCCGCGCCCTGCGCGCCGAAAGCCGTGTCGGTGGCGCGGTCGTGCGCGGCGTCGTCGCGGTGGAAGATCAAGGCCATGATCAGGCCGATCCCGATCCCGAACGTCAGTGAGAGCAGAAAGCGTGCGAGGGCAAGATCGGGGCCGATGATGCCGCCGGTGTAGACCAGCGCCAGGATGTTGGCCGCCGGCGCGAAGAACAGGAAGGTGATCGCCGGGCCGAGGCCGGCGCCCTTCTTGTAGATGCCGGCGAAGAGCGGAACGATGGTGCACGAGCACACCGCGAGCAAGGACCCGGCGGCAGCCGCAGCCGGATACGACACCGCCTTGCGCGAGTTGCGACCGAGGAAGCGGGTAACGGTTTCCTTGGGAATCAGCGCCGACATTGCGCCGGCGATGAAGAAGGCGGGCAGCAGGCACAGCAGCACATGGGCCGCGAGATAGGCAGCAAGGTTACCCAGGCCGCCGTACAGGATGGACTCCCCCCAGGAAAGCACCATGTCCATGACACCTACTCCAAGAAGTCCTGCAACCTAACATCCGCTCGACTCGACCCGCAGACGAAGCCGAATCGCCCGATCCGCCGCCGCCAAGCAGGCTTACCCATGAAAACGTCGAAGTGAGGAAAAGGATGCAGGGTCAGCCGGGCGATGGGCGCGGCACGGAACAGCAGACCTTCCCATCCTCATCGAACTGGACTTGGCAGGCACGTTGTTCCGTGCCCAGGAGCCGAACACCACCATCGGGGCGATGGGCCGATGGCGGGCCTCGGTTCGAGGTGAGATCATACGAAAATGGACATGGACTCGGTCGATTACAGCTTTACCCGGCACGCCAGCGCACACGACGTGGCTGCGGCGATCAACCGGGACTGCGAGTGCCGCAGTCTCGACCCCGAACGCCTGCGCCGGCAACTCGAAGCCGAGCCGAGCCTGCTCGGTCTCGCCGCCGAGATCGGCCGCAGCCGGCCGCACCTGTTCTCCGCGACCGCCGTGTTCATCGCACCCGAAACGCTCCTGGTCATGGCAGACATCATCGCGGCGGTCGAATCGGTCCTGGCGCTGCCCGCATACCAGGCGATCGCACTCGATCGGGCCCCGCCGATTGCCCGCATCGACCTGGGGCCGAAGTCGGTATTCATGGGCTTTGACTTCCACCTGGGCGAAGCCGGCCCGCAGCTCATCGAGGTCAACACCAACGCCGGCGGGGCCATGCTCAACGGTGCCCTGGCGCGCGCACAAAAGGCCTGTTGCGAGCAGATCCAGCCCTTCCTTCGGCCTACGGCGGCGCTCGATGCGCTCGACCGCCACTGGCTGGACGACTTCCTCGCCGAATGGGCGCTGCAGGGGCGAAGCGGCCGGCCCGCCCGCGTGGCGATCGTCGACGAACATCCCACGGCGCAGTATCTCTACCCCGAGTTCCTGCTCTTTCGCCACCTGTTCCGCAGTGCCGGCATCGACGCCGTGATCTGCGACCCCGCCGAGTTGACGTTCGATTCGGGGCGCCTGGTGCACGCCGGCGCGCCGATCGATCTGGTCTACAGCCGCCTGACCGACTTCTACCTGCAGGCTCCGGCGCTGGCGCCCCTGCGCGCCGCCTACGAGGCTGGCGCGGTGGTGCTGACCCCACACCCGCGCGCGCACGCGCTGCTTGCGGACAAGCGCAATCTCACGCTCTTGAGCGATGCCGCGCAGCTTGCCGGACTGGGCGTTGCACCGTCCCATATCGAGCGCTTGCGCGCGGGGGTCCCCCGCACGGTGGCCGTCACCCCGGAACGGGCAGAGGCCTTGTGGGCCGCACGGCGCGGCCTGTTCTTCAAACCCTTCGCCGGCTTCGGCAGCCGTGCGACCTACCGCGGCGACAAGCTCACGCAGCGCGTCTGGCAGGAGATCCTCGCCGGCGGCTACGTGGCGCAAAGCCTTGCCCTTCCCTCGGAACGGCGGGTCGCGATCGATGGGCAGAGCAGCGATCTGAAGCTCGATGTCCGTGTCTATGCGTATGCCGGCTCGATCCGTCTGGTCGCGGCGCGGCTGTACAAGGGACAGACGACCAATTTCCGGACGCCGGGCGGGGGGTTCGCGCCGGTGTTCGTGACCCGTGCGAACGATCTTGCCGGATGATTCCAGCTGCAGCAGGTCTGGGCGGACTTTCTGCAGCAGCTCGCCAATGGGGCAGGGCAGGGGGGCAGGGCAGGGCGGCGGCAGCCCCGATCCCCCCGAAAGTCAGTCGAATCGAAAGGCCGACAACGTGGTTTCCATCACCCGGTCGCTAAAGACGCATCGGCCGCCAGCCTCGCGCGCCGCGCCGGCAACCACCATCAGCGGCAGCAGATGCTCCTCGGCGCGCGGCGGGTGGCACAGCCGGGCCGACGGCGCCTGTTCCCAGGCGGCCAGGGCGTGCTCGCGCTGCAGCGCTGCGGACTCGACCGTCTCCACCAGCCAGCGGTCGAACGTATCGGAAATCGGCCCGAAGCGCGGGTCGCCGTAGCCGCGCATGTTGTGGAAGCTCATGCCGCTGCCGACGATCAGCACGCCTTCATCGCGCAGCGAGGCCAGCGCGCGGCCGGCATCCAGGTGCGCCTGCGGGTCGAGGTCGTGGCGCAGCGACAGTTGCACCACCGGGACGTCGGCGGCGGGGAACATCAGCTTCAGCGGAATGAACATGCCGTGATCGAAGCCGCGTGCGTCGTCCTGGCGTGCCGGCAGCTGCGCCTGGCCGAGCAGGGCGGCAATGCGTGCCGCCAGCTGCGGCGCGCCGGGCGCCGGATAGCGCAGCTCGTAGGTGTGCGGCGGAAAGCCGTAGTAGTCGTAGATCAGCTCCGGCTGCGCGCCGCTGCCGACGCTGAAGGCCGGTTCCAGCCAGTGGGCCGAGACCAGCACGATGGCCGACGGGCGCGCGGGCAGGGTGTTCGCCACGTTTTCGAGGAACGCCGCCATGGCGTGCCACGCGTCGGGCGGGTTCCAGTCCATGAAGAAGCAGGGTCCGGCGCCATGGGGCACGAACAGGGAGGGCATGCGGGGAGTGCTGATGGGGGGATTGCCGGTGGCGGTCATGGTCAGGCTCCGCGGGGTCAAATTGTGTGGAGACAGTATCGTCTGGATCGTTTCAAAAGATTCTCCGCCGAATACGGTTTTCACTTTCTGGCCGGCGGGCGAGCGCTCCGGGGGGCTCGCTCAGCGCGTGGTCAGCAGCTGCGGGATGAGCTCTTCGAGCAGATTCAGCATCGCCCGCTGCGTGCCGGTGCTGGGGCGGCGGGAACTGAGCGCGAGGGACAGCCTGGACTGCAGCTGCGGTGAAACGATCGGGCGGGTGGCGAACAGGGACGGGGTGGCGGCGGTGAGGACGGCATTCCGGGTCAGCACGGCGCGGCCGGCACCGTCGGCGACCAGATCGAGGATGGTGGGCACGCCGTCGATCTCGAGCGTGATCTCCGGGTGGAGGCCGAGTTTGCCCAGTTCGGTCTCGACCAGCATGCGGATCGAGTTGGGCCGGCTCGGAATCACGAGGGGCTGGCGGGCGAGATCCTTCAGCGTGATCGGCTCGCCGGCGGCGGGGTCGTCGCTGCGTTGAATCAGGTACAGCGCTTCGTCGAGCAGCGGGATCAGGTCCACGTCGGGAGAGGGGGTCGCGTTATACACCAGCGCGATGTCGAGGCGGCCGGAGACCAGGGATTCCTGCATGGTGACCGAGAGCCCCTCGATGATCGACAGCGCCGCCTCGGGCAGGCGTTGGCGAAACGCACGCGTGACCGGTACCGCGACCCGCTTCGACAGGCTGGGCGGCATGCCGAGCGCAACCCGGCCGGAGAGGGCGCCGCGCACCCGCGACAACTCTTCGCGCAGACGTTCGATCTGGTGCAGCACGCCGCGGCTGTGTTCGAGCAGCACGCTGCCGGCTTCGGTGAGGGTGACGCCGCGACCGTTGCGGACCAGCAGGTTCTGGTGCAGCTCGACTTCGAGCAGGCGCACTTGGCGGCTGAGCGCGGGCTGGGCGATGTCGAGCGCGATCGAGGCGCGGGTGAAGCTGCCGAGTTCGGCGACCCGGACGAAATAAGCGAGCTGTTTCAGGTCCATGACGTTAGGCGATAGGATTGCCGGAAACCGATCCTGCCTGCGGCCGGCTGGGGGGGCGGCCTGTGCGGGAAGCGCGGGAGGTGTCGGGGCAGGCAGGTCATGCTTGAAGTGAGATATGTTCTGCCCGGTTATAGCATGATTCGATAGCTGTTAGATGCTTGGCGCCCTATTGCGAGGAGCAGCGGATGAACAGAATGCAAGCCATGCAGACCCCGATCCCCACCCTCTTCATGCGCGGCGGCACCTCCCGCGGGCCGTTCTTCCTCGAGTCCGACCTCCCGGCGGACCGGGCCACACGCGACCGCGTGCTGCTCGCCGTGATGGGCTCGCCCGACCGGCGCCAGATCGACGGCCTCGGCGGCGCCCACCCGCTCACCAGCAAGGTCGGCATCGTGCGCAAGAGCGCCATGCCCGGCGTCGATCTCGACTTCCTCTTTGCCCAGCTGCAGCCCGACCAGGACACGGTCGACACCACGCCCAACTGCGGAAACATGCTCGCCGCGGTCGTGCCCTTCGCCCTCGAGACCGGCCTCGCCCAGGCGCAGGGCGACACCACGACGCTGCGCGTGCTGACGCTCAACACCGACATGCAGTGCGACATCAGCGTGCACACCCCCGGCGGGCAGGTCGCCTACGACGGCGACGCGCGCATCGACGGCGTGCCCGGCACCTCGGCGCCGATCAAGATCAACTTCCTCGACACCGCCGGCTCGGTCTGTTCCGGCCTGCTGCCGACCGGCAGAGTGAAGGACGTCATCGACGGCGTCGACGTCACCTGCATCGACAACGGCATGCCGCTGGTGATCCTGCGCGCCGCCGACGTCGGCCGCACGGGCTACGAGAGCGTCGCCGAGCTCAACACCGACACCGAGCTCAAGGCGCGCATCGAGCGCCTGCGCCTCGCCTGCGGCCATGCGATGGGCCTGGGCGACGTCAGCGCGAAGAACTACCCGAAGATGACGCTGATCGCTCCCGCCCAGCACGGCGGCAGCCTGGCCACGCGCAGCTTCATTCCCCACGTCTGCCACGATGCCATCGGCGTGCTCGCCGCGGTCACCGTCGCCACCGCCTGCGTGCTGCAAGGCGCGGTCACCGAGGGCATTGCCGCCGTGCCCGATGGCAGCGTCAAGTCGGTGTCGGTCGAGCATCCCACGGGCGAATTCTCGGTCGAGCTCGAGCTCGACCCCGCCGACCCGCAGAACGTCACCCGCGCCGCCCTGCTGCGCACCGCGCGCCTGATCATGCGCGGTGAAGTCATGGTACCCACCTCGGTCTGGAACAAAGGAGACAAGGCATGATCATCGACATCCACGGTCACTACACGACCGCGCCGAAGGCGCTCGAAGACTGGCGCAACCAGCAGATCGCGGGCCTCAAGGACCCGGCCGTCGCGCCCAAGGTCGCCGACCTCAGGATCAGCGATGACGAGCTGCGCGAGACGATCGAGAACAACCAGCTGCGCCTGATGAAGGAGCGCGGCTCGGACCTGACGATCTTCTCGCCGCGCGCGAGCTTCATGGCCCACCACATCGGCGACTTCAACACCAGCGCGACCTGGGCGGCGATCTGCAACGAGCTCTGCTACCGCGTCAGCCAGCTCTTCCCGGACCACTTCATCGGCGCCGCGATGCTGCCGCAGTCGCCGGGCGTGAGTCCTTCGACCTGCCTCCCCGAGATCGAGAAGTGCGTCAAGGAATACGGCTTCGTCGGCATCAACCTGAACCCGGATCCGTCCGGCGGCCACTGGAAGGAGCCGCCGCTGTCCGACCGCCACTGGTACCCGATCTACGAGAAGATGGTCGAGCTCGACATCCCGGCGATGATCCACGTCAGCACCAGCTGCAACGCCTGCTTCCACACCACCGGCGCGCACTACCTGAACGCGGACACCACCGCCTTCATGCAGTGCCTGACCAGCGACCTGTTCAAGGACTTCCCGACGCTGAAGTTCGTCATCCCGCACGGCGGCGGCGCCGCGCCCTACCACTGGGGGCGCTTCCGCGGCCTGGCGCAGGAGCTGAAGAAGCCGCTGCTGAAAGACCACCTGCTCAACAACATCTTCTTCGACACCTGCGTCTATCACCAGCCCGGCATCGATCTGCTGACCAAGGTGATCCCGGTCGATAACGTGCTCTTCGCCTCCGAGATGATCGGCGCGGTGCGCGGCATCGACCCCGAGACCGGCCACTACTACGACGACACCAAGCGCTACATCGAAGGCGCCAAGCTCACCGCCGAAGAGCGCTACCAGATCTACGAAGGCAACGCCCGCCGCGTCTACCCGCGGCTGGATGCGGCATTGAAGGCCAAGGGCCGGTAACGGGAGGAATCGACATGTCCATCAACCATCTCGGCATCGTCAAGCGCAACATCGAGCGCACCGACGCAGACACCGTGGCACGCCTGGCGCAGTTCGGCGTCGCCACCATCCACGAGGCGTTCGGCCGTGCAGGGCTGATGAAGCCCTACATGCGCCCGATCTACACCGGCGCCCATCTGTGCGGCACGGCCGTCACCGTGCTGCTGCAGCCGGGCGACAACTGGATGCTGCACGTCGCCGCCGAGCAGATCCAGCCCGGCGACGTGGTGGTGGCCGGCTGCATCACCGACAGCACCGACGGCTTCTTCGGCGATCTGCTCGCCACCTCTTATCGGGCACGCGGGGCCAAGGGGCTCGTCATCGATGGCGGCGTGCGCGACGTCAAGGATCTCACTGCGATGGGCTTTCCGGTGTTCAGCCGGGCGATTCACGCCAAGGGCTGCACCCGCGCCACCCTCGGCTCGGTGAACGTGCCGGTGGTGTGTGCCGGGGCGCTGGTCGAGCCGGGCGATGTCGTGATTGCTGATGACGACGGCGTGGTGGTGGTGCCGCGTGCGGTCGCCGCTCAGGTCGCCGATGCCGCGGCAGCGCGCGAAGCCAACGAGGCCGCCAAGCGCGCCCGCTTTGCGGCGGGCGAGCTGGGCCTCGACATGTATTCGCTGCGCGAGCCGCTCGCCAAGGCCGGTCTCAAGTACATCGACTGAAATACAAGAAGGGAGGGCCGGGCCGAAGCCGGCAGCCGCCGCGCGCCGGCGGCAGGCCTCACCCCCAGCCGCAACAGAGAGAACACCAGAGGACACCCATGCAATTCGAAAAGACTCCCGGCTGGCTCGACTGGCATGCCGGCCCGAGCAAGCCCCGCTTCCAGTTGCCGGCGGGTGCAGTGGACGCCCACTGCCACGTGTTCGGCCCCGGCGCCGAATTCCCCTATGCCCCCGAGCGCAAGTACACCCCGTGCGACGCGAGCAAGGCCCAGCTCTTCGCCCTGCGCGACCACCTCGGCTTCGCCCGCAACGTGATCGTGCAGGCGACCTGCCACGGCGCCGATAACCGCGCGATGGTCGATGCGTGCAAGGCGTCGAACGGCAAGGCCCGCGGCGTCGCCACCGTGCGCCGCAGCATCAGCGACCAGGAACTGCAGGACCTCCATGCTGCCGGCGTGCGCGGCGTGCGCTTCAACTTCGTCAAGCGCCTGGTCGACTTCACCCCGAGGGACGAGCTGCTCGAGATCGCCGCCCGCATCGCGCCGCTCGGCTGGCACGTGGTGATCTACTTCGAGGCCGCCGACCTGCCCGAGCTGTGGGATTTCTTCACTGCGCTGCCGACGCCCGTCGTCGTCGACCACATGGGCCGCCCGGACGTCGCCAAGCCGGTCGACGGCCCGGAGTTCGAGCTGTTCGTGAAGTTCATGCGTGACCACCCCAACGTCTGGTCCAAGGTCAGCTGCCCCGAGCGCCTGTCGCTGACCGGGCCGAAGGCGCTCGATGGCGAACAGGATGCCTACCGCGACGTCGTCCCCTTCGCCCGCCGCATCGTCGAGTCCTTTCCCGAGCGCGTGCTGTGGGGCACCGACTGGCCGCACCCCAATCTGAAGGATCACATGCCCGACGACGGCCTGCTGGTGGATTTCATCCCCCACATCGCTCCCACTGCGGAACTGCAGAAAAAGCTGCTCGTCGATAACCCGATGCGTCTCTACTGGCCCGAGGAGTGTTGATCATGGCTTTGGACAAACCCTACAAGGATATTCCCGGCACCATCATTTTCGATGCCGAGCAGTCGCGCAAAGGCTACTGGCTCAACCAGTTCTGCATGTCGCTGATGAAGGCCGAGAACCGCGCCCGCTTCAAGGCCGACGAGCGCGCCTATCTCGACGAGTGGCCGATGAGCGAGGAGCAGAAGCAGGCCGTGCTCGCGCGCGACCTCAACTGGTGCATGCGCACCGGTGGCAACATCTACTTCCTCGCCAAGATCGGCGCCACCGACGGCTTGAGCTTCCAGCAGATGGCCGGCAGCATGACCGGCATGACCGAACAGGAATACCGCGACATGATGATCCACGGCGGGCGCTCGCCGGAAGGCAACCGCTACCTCGGTGAGGATGGCGACGCCCAGCCGCAGCACCAGCCCCAGGGCGCCGCCGGCAAGAACAAGGAAGGAGCCTGACCATGGCCAGAATCACCGCATCCGTCTACACCTCGCACGTGCCCGCGATCGGTGCCGCGATCGACCTCAAGAAGACCGGCGAGGCCTACTGGCAGCCGCTGTTCAAAGGCTACGAATATTCCAAGCAGTGGATGAAGGAGAACACGCCCGACGTCATCTTCCTCGTCTACAACGACCACGCCACCGCCTTCAGCCTGGACATGATCCCGACCTTCGCCATCGGCACCGCGGCCGAGTTCGCTCCCGCCGACGAGGGCTGGGGGCCGCGCCCGGTGCCGAAAGTCATCGGCCACCCGGAACTCGCCTCGCACATCGCCCAGAGCGTGATCCAGGACGACTTCGACCTTACCATCGTCAACAAGATGGACGTCGACCACGGCCTTACCGTGCCGCTGTCGCTGATGTGCGGCGAACCGCAAGCGTGGCCGTGCGCGGTGATTCCGTTCGCGGTCAACGTCGTGCAGTACCCGGTGCCGTCGGGGCGGCGCTGCTTCCAGCTCGGCCAGGCGATCCGGCGCGCGGTCGCATCCTACGACGACGACCTCAAGGTGCATATCTGGGGCACCGGCGGCATGAGCCACCAGCTGCAGGGCGCGCGCGCCGGCCTGATCAATGCCGAGTGGGACAACCGCTTCCTCGACCGCCTGATCGACGACCCCGCCGGCCTGTCGGAGATGCCGCACATCGACTACGTCCGTGAAGCCGGCTCCGAAGGCATCGAGCTGGTGATGTGGCTGATCGCGCGCGGCGCGATGGCCGACATCGACGGCGGCCCCAGGCCCACCGTCAAGCACCGCTTCTTCCACGTCCCGGCGTCGAACACCGCCGTGGGTCACCTGATCCTGGAGAACAACTGATGGACAAGACGATCAAGGTTGCGCTGGTGGGTGCCGGCGCCTTCGGCATCAAGCACCTGGACGGCATCAAGAACATCGACGGCGTCGAAGTCGTCTCGGTCATCGGCCGCGACCTGGACAAGACCCGGGAAGTGGCCCGCCAGTACGGCATCGCCCACGCCGGCACCGAGCTCGCCGACAGTCTGGCGCGGCCCGAAGTCGATGCCGTGATCCTGTGCACGCCGACGCAGATGCACGCCGAGCAGACCCTCGCCTGCCTGCGGGCGGGCAAGCACGTCCAGGTCGAGATCCCGCTCGCCGACACCTTGAAGGGCGCCGAGGAAGTCGCCCGCCTGCAGCAGGAAACCGGCTTGGTGGCGATGGTCGGCCACACCCGCCGCTTCAACCCCAGCCACCAGTGGGTGCACAACAAGGTCGAGGCGGGCGAATTCAACATCCAGCAGATGGATGTGCAGACCTACTTCTTCCGCCGCACCAACATGAACGCGCTCGGCCAGCCGCGCAGCTGGACCGACCACCTGCTGTGGCACCACGCCGCGCACACGGTCGACCTGTTCGCCTACCAGGCCGGCAGCCCGATCGTCCAGGCCAACGCCCTCCAGGGCCCGATCCACCCCACCCTGGGCATCGCGATGGACATGTCGATCCAGTTGAAGGCCGCCAACGGCGCGATCTGCACGCTGTCGCTGTCGTTCAACAACGACGGGCCGCTGGGCACCTTCTTCCGCTACATCGGCGACACCGGCACCTACATCGCGCGCTACGACGATCTCTACAACGGCAAGGAAGAGAAGATCGACGTCTCCAAGGTGGCGGTGTCGATGAACGGCATCGAGCTGCAGGACCGCGAGTTCTTCGCCGCGATCCGCGAGGGCCGCGAGCCCAATTCCAGCGTCGCCAAGGTGCTGCCCTGCTACCGGGTGCTGCACCAGCTCGAGCGGCAGCTCGCTGCAGCCTGAGCGATAGTCTGCCGGCCGCAGCGCAGACGGTGGCGGCGCGCGCCGTCGCCTGCGTGCCGCCGGTGCCCTCCTTGCGGCGGATCGTCCGCGCTCGTCTTTCCGTACCGGAGTCTCCTCATGCAACAACGCCCCCTCGGTCCCTTTCAGGTCGGCGCGATCGGTCTGGGCTGCATGAACCTGTCCCACGCCTATGGTGTGCCGCCCGCGCCTGAACAGGCGGAAGCACTGCTGCGGCGCGCACTGGATCTGGGTGTCACCCACTTCGACTCCGCCGCGCTGTATGGCTTCGGCGCCAACGAGACGCTGCTCGGCCGCGTCCTGGCGCCGTATCGGTCGCGTTTCACGCTGGCGAGCAAGTGCGGCATGACCGGTGTCGATGGCAAGCGCGTCATCGACGGCCGCCCGCAGACACTCAAGCGCACCTGCGAAGAGGCGTTGCAGCGCCTGCGGACCGAAGTCATCGACCTCTACTACCTGCACCGCTGGGACAAGGCAGTGCCGATCGAGGACAGCGTCGGTGCGCTCGCCGAACTGGTGGGCGAGGGCAAGATCCGCGCCATCGGCCTGTCGGAAGTGTCGGCCGCGACCTTGCGCCGCGCCCACGCGGTGCATCCGGTCGCCGCGGTGCAGACCGAATATTCGCTGTGGACGCGCAACGCCGAGATCGCGGTGCTGGAGGCCTGCCGCGCGCTCGGCGTCGCCTTCGTCGCCTTCAGCCCGGTGGCGCGCGGCTTTCTTGCCGGTGCGCTGACCACGCCCGCCCAGGTCGCCGCCTTCGACGCGAAGGACATCCGCCGGGCGATGCCGCGCTTCCAGGGCGCGGCCTTCGCCGCCAACCTGCACCTGCTCGAGGGCTACTTCGCCCTCGGCCGCGAAGCCGGCTGCACTCCGGCCCAGCTTGCGCTCGCCTGGCTGCTGCGCCAGGGCGAGCACATCCTGCCGATTCCGGGCACCACCCGCCTCGACCATCTGGAGGAGAACCTGAAGGCCGGTGAAATCCGCCTCGATGGTGAGCTGGTGGCGCGGCTCGATGCTCTCGTCAACCAACGCACGGTCAGCGGGGCGCGCTATGCGGCGGCGACCCAGGCGGAAATCGACACCGAGGAATTCTGACCGCAGGGCGGTGCGCAACGGCCTCGCTTCGCGCGTGCTTGCGGGAGGAAGAGGGGTGCGTATAATCGATGAACCACCGGCAATGAACCATCGTTCATGAAAAACCGGCGGTCGTGTTACCCAAATATAATTAGAGGAGACTTCGGTGATGCTTCGTAAACTCGCTTTCGGGCTGGCCGCCACGGCCGTGATGTCCTCCGCACAGGCGCAGGAGGTGGTGCTGAAGGTCGCGCACTTCCTGCCGCCGATGTCGAACATGCATGCCGGTTTCATCGTGCCGTGGTGCGACAAGATCGAAGCCGAATCGAAAGGGCGGATGAAGTGCCAGATCTATCCGGCGATGCAGCTGGGCGGCACGCCGCCGCAGCTGCTGAGTCAGGTGCGCGACGGCGTCGCCGACATCGTGTGGACCATTTCCGGCTACACTCCGGGGCGCTTCCCGATTTCTGAAGTGTTCGAGCTGCCGTTCGTCACCACCACGCACGAAGCGACGGCGCGCGCGGTGTGGGACTTCATCGACGAAAACGCCGCCAGCGAATTCGAGGGCCTCAAGCGCATCGCGAACTGGGTCGTTGGTCCCTACGTGATCCACCTGCGCGACAAGGAGCTGAAGACCCTCGAGGATTTCCGCGGCATGAAAATCCGCGCCCCGTCGCGGCTGGGCAACCGCATGCTGACTGTGCTCGGCGCCACCCCAGTGGGGATGCCGGTGCCGCAGATCGCCGAATCGCTGTCGCGTGGCGTGATCGATGCGGCGATCGTGCCCTGGGAAGTCGTTCCGGCGACCAAGACCCACGAGCTGACCAAGTACCACGCCGAAGTCAGCGGCGGCTACTCGCTGACCACGGCGACCTCGATCTACGCGATGAACCAGAAGAAGTACGACAGCCTGCCGGCCGATCTGAAAAAGATCATCGACGACAACAGCGGGCGTGAAACCTCGGCCCTGGCCGCGACGGCGTTCAGGAAAGGCGACGAAGGCGGGCGCGCGGCAGCGAGCAACCGCGGCAACCAGATCAACCAGATCCCGCCCGAGGAAGTCGAGCGCTGGAAGAAGGCGGTGCAGCCGGTGACCGATGAGTGGATCGCAGACGTCACGAGCAAGGGCTATGACGGCCGTAAACTGTACGACCGCGCAACCGAGCTGGTGAAGCAGTACTCCAAGAACTGAGCGCCCCATCGGGCGGAAATCGGCCGGGACCTGTCGGGCCCCGGCCGATTCTTTTGTGCCGTCCGGTGCGCTCCGATGGCGATCGGAAGGTGCTGCGGGGCAGCGTAGAACCGGGTGGAAAGGGCGATTCGATCGGGGGAATGTGCCTGTCGCAGCGGGCTCTTCCGCTCTCGTGGCGGGAGCGTTCGTCCCGGAGCGAAACGCGCTTGCAGTGGAAAAGGTGTTGCGTATAATGAATGAACGGTCGTTCATTGTTTGACGTCGAACATTCACCCTCATGCTCCACCGGGAAAGGAGCCGCGCCTCGCCGTCAGGCACTGGGAGTGGCCGACCGAAGCCGCGATGTGATCGAGCCGGCTATTCATTTTTTGTATACCAGATAGTGTTGCGGCCGGCTGTCGGTGCTCCGTCCCGGACGGCAGACTCGCCGCTCCCCGGCAAGCAGCCCGGGCCGCATGCACCCATCGAAGATGACGAGGAGATTCCCATGAAGGTTCGCAGTCTGGCGCTCGGCTTCGCTGCCGCCGTGTTCGTTCCGGCGGCCGCGCAGGCCGGAGAAGTGCTGTTGAGGGTCGCGCATTTCCTGCCGCCGGTTTCGCCCGCCCACACCAAGTTCATCGTGCCGTGGTGCGACAAGATCGCGGCCGAATCGCAAGGCAAGATGAAGTGCCAGATCTACCCGGCGATGCAGCTCGGCGGCACGCCGCCGCAACTGCTCAGCCAGGTGCGCGACGGTGTCGCCGATATCGTGTGGACGCTGCCGGGGTATACCGCCGGCCGCTTCCCGGTGTCCGAAGTGTTCGAGCTGCCTTTCTTCACCACCGGGCGCGAAGCGTCGTCGCGTGCGCTGTGGGATTTCGTCCAGGGCCACGCGATGAGCGAATTCGCCGGCCTCAAGCCGCTCGCCACCTGGGTGACCGGGCCGTATGTGCTGCATTTCCGCGATAAGGAAGTGAACACGCTCGAGGACATGAAGGGGCTCAAGGTGCGCGCACCTTCGCGCCTGGGCACCAAGCTGCTGGCTTCACTGGGAGCCACGCCGGTAGGCATGCCGGTGCCGCAGATGGCCGAGAGCCTGTCCAAGGGCGTGATCGAAGGCGCGCTGGTGCCGTGGGAAGTGGTGCCGGCGACGAAGACCCAGGAGCTGACCAAGTTCCATGCCGAGGCCGGCGGCAATCATCCGCTGATCGCGGCGACGATGATCTTCGTGATGAACCAGAAGAAGTACGACAGCCTGCCCGCCGAGCTGAAGCAGGTCATCGACGCCAACAGCGGCCGCGAGACTTCGGCGTGGGTGTCGGCGCAGTTCACCGGACCGGACGAGGAGGGACGCAAGGCCGCACTGGCGCAAGGCAACACCGTCAAGCAGATTCCCGTGGAGGAAATCGCGAAATGGCAGGCCGCGGCGAAGCCGGTGGCCGAGGAGTGGGTCAAGGAAATCTCGGCGAAGGGCCTGGAGGGGCAGAAACTGCATGACGCCGCTGCGGCACTTGTGAACAAATATTCCAAATAAGACGGTCCGCAGGCGAGGCCGGTGCGCCAGCAGGGGCTGAGCCGGGCTTGCGGGAATCGCTGAATACTGGAGGAGAAAGTCATGGCTGAATCAGTGGCAGTAGAGCTTGCCCGGCCGAGCGGGATGATCGGCAGGTGTATCGAAAAGGCCTGCCTGATAATGGCGGTGCTGGCAGGGGTGATGTTCTGTATCGAGGCGTTGATGTCGGTGCTCAGCGTGATCGGGCGGGCGACTTTCAACCTGCCGGTTCCGGGCGACTACGAGCTGGTGCAGATGCTGTCGGCAATGGGAATCGCAATGTGCCTGCCCTACTGCCAGCTGGCCAAAGGGCATGTATTCGTGGATTTCTTCACGCTGTGGGCTCCAGCACCGCTGAAAAAGGCGCTCGATGCGCTCTCCGCGCTGCTGATGTCGCTTTGCGCCTTCGTGCTGGCCTGGAGGATCTGGGCGGGCATGATCGAAATGCGCGAGTACGGTGAGACGTCGATGGTGATTTCCCTGCCGATCTGGTGGGGCTACGTGCCGGTGGTGCCTGCGTTCGTGTTGCTGGGAATCACCGCGCTGTACACCTTCACTCAGGAAATTCGTGGGGAGACCAAATAATGAGCGGCAGTCTAATCGGCTTGACGATGGGTGCGGTCATGATGGGGATGCTGGCGCTGCGGGTGCAGATCGGCATCGCCATGTTCCTGACCGGGGCGATCGGCTACATCTGGGTCTCCGGGCTCGACCCCTTGCTCGCCTACCTGAAGAATGCGCCCTATGGGCGCTTCTCGCTGTACGACCTGTCGGTGGTGCCGCTGTTTCTGCTGATGGGGCAGTTCGCCACTCATGGCGGTTTGTCGCGTGCCCTGTTCAAGGCCGGCAATGCCTTCATCGGCCACTGGAAAGGCGGCATGGCGATGGCAGGGGTAACCGCGTGTGCGGGCTTCGGTGCGATCTGCGGGTCCTCCCTGGCGACGGCGGCGACGATGTCACACGTCGTGCTGCCCGAACTCAAGCACCACCAGTACAAGCCGAGTCTGGCCGCCGGGTCGCTGGCCGCGGGCGGCACGCTGGGCATACTGATCCCGCCCTCGGTGCCGCTGGTGATCTATGCCATCATGGCCGAACAGAACATCGCCAAGCTGTTCCTGGCGGCGTTCCTGCCGGGCATCCTGGCGGCAGTCGGTTACATGGTGGTGGTTGGCATCGTCTGCCGCCTGGATCCGGCTGCGGGTGGGCCGGGGTCGCCGCGGCATTCGTGGGCGGAGCGTCTGAGCACGGTGATCGAGACCTGGCCGGTGCTGCTGATCTTCCTGGTGGTGATCGGCGGTATCTACGGCGGCCTGTTCACGCCGACCGAAGCGGCCGCGGTGGGCGCACTGGCGACCGGGATCGCGGCCTGGCGCTCGGGCGGCCTGAAAGGCCGGGGATTCATCAAGTGCGTGTATGGCACGGCCAGCGCTACCGGCATGATGTTCCTGATCCTGCTCGGTGCCGACACGCTGAACTCCTTCATGGCGCTGTCGCAGCTGCCGGCCGAAGCGGCGGCCTGGGTACAGGAGATGGGCTTCGGTCCCTTCACCGTCCTTTTTGCCATCATCGTCATCTACCTGCTGCTCGGCTGCGTGATGGACAGCCTGTCGATGATCCTGCTGACGGTGCCGATTTTCCTCCCCATCATTTTCAACATGGACTACTACGGCCTGGGGCTGGAAGAGAAGGCGATCTGGTTCGGCATGGTGGCGCTGGTGGTGATGGAAGTCGGTCTGATCACGCCGCCGGTGGGGATGAACGTCTACATCATCAACGGCGTGGCCAAGGACATCCCGATGGGGACGATCTTCCGCGGCGTGCTGCCTTTCCTCGCTTCCGACATCCTGCGCATTTTCCTCCTCGTCCTCTTCCCCAGCATTTCGTTGGTGGCATTGTGGGTCTTTAACTAACGCACCGGTCGGGCGGGCGGACGAGCCGCCCGCCCGCAGGACTGCGAAAAAAACCGCCGCCGGAAGATCCGGCGGCGGTTTTTTGCCTGAGGCTGCAGCCTGTGTTTACTCGGAGTACTTTTTCACCAGGGCGACGGCGTCGTCGTACAGCTTCTGGCCGTCGCTGCCCCGGGCGCTGTTTTCCTTGATCCATTCGGCGGTCACCGGCTTGGCCGCCGCTTCCCACTTGGCCATTTCCTCGGCCGGAATCGAATAGATGAGGTTGCCGTTGGCCGCGGTCCGCTCGCGCCCCACGGTGTCGGCGGCGACGTGCTGGGCGGCGACCCAGGCGGAGAATTCGCGCCCGCTGTTGTTGTCGATCACCTGCTTGAGCTCGGCGGGCAGGCTGTCGTACTTCTTCTGGTTCATGACGTAGATCATCGTCGCCGTCGTCATCGCCCGCTCGGCGCTGGACTCCGCATGGTACTTGGTCAGTTCCTGGGTCTTCGTCGCCGGCACTACTTCCCACGGAATGAGCGCGCCTTCGATCACGCCCTTGGACAGGCTCTCGGCCATCTGCGGCACCGGCATGCCCACCGGGGTGGCACCGAGCGAAGCCAGCAGCTTGTTGCCCAGGCGTGAAGGCGCGCGCACTTTCATGCCCTTCAGGTCTTCCAGATTCCGCACCTGCTTGTCGCGGAAATGCAGCACGTTGGGGCCGTTGACCCACACCGCGAGCGGCTTGACGCCGACGAATTCACCCAGCGCGTGGGTCTGGACGAAATCCCACATCGCGCGTGCGGACGGCTCGTGCGTCGTTGTGATGAAGGGCAGCTCGAACACTTCCGATACGGGGAAGCGGCCGGGCGTATACCCCGGCAGGGTCCACACCACGTCGGCGACGCCGTCACGCACCTGGCTGAGCAGTTGCGGCGGCGTGCCGCCGAGCTGCATCGCCGGGTAGATCTGGCACTTCATCTTGCCCTGCGATTCGGCCGCGATCTTGTCGCACCAGGGTGCGATCACCTTGGCGTGCATCGGCGTGGTCGGCGGCAGGAAGTGGGCAACTCTCAATACGACTTCTTCGGCCTGCGCCGCAGCCGGCAGCAGCAGGGTGGAGATGAGGCCAAGTGCGGTGTTGCGGACTTTCATCGTGCGTCTCCTCCGGGGAAAACCTCGTGGCTGAAACTGAATGAACAGTTATTCAGTATACCGAAAGGGCCCCGGCAGTCCACCGTCATCTGCACGGCGGCCTGCTCAGATGTAGGTCGCCGGCCGCTTCGGGGCGTGGCGCATGTGCAGCGACAGCCCGAGCGCGGCCAGGTGGCTGGCGTTGCGCCCCAGGATCGCCTGCGACAAAGGCAGGTATTCGATTTCCTCGAATTCGGCGTGGGCGCGATAGCGGCGGATCAGATCCTCGACGTCGGTCACGTCGAGTTCGCTGTCCTGGCCGCTGTCCTGGCCTTTGGCCACCCGCTTGAGCCCTGGCTCCAGGCGCTTCCAGGCGGTCTCGAGCTCGCGGTGCTCGTCGGTCAGGCGGCGGGCGAGGGCCTCTACCCGCTCGGACTCCTCGCCCTTTTCGGCGCTGGCGAGGACGGCGGGGAACAGCTCGCGCTCCTCGTCGAGGTGATGTTCGAAGATCGCTTCACGGAAAAATTCGAGGGCGCTGGCGGCGATGATCCGGGCCCGGGTGGCGGGCTCGAGCAAGGCGGGCAACTGGCTCAGCAGATCGAGCTTGCCGAGGATGCCGGCATGGCACTGGGAGAAGTCCTGGAGCGGGGCGTTCTTGTCCGTCGTCGGGGGAGAGGGGGGCATGGAAATGTCTGTCCGGTTGTGAACGGGGGGGGCTGGAGCGCGCACGGGCTTCAGCGCGCATCGGGCTGCACCCCCGGGGTGGCGCGCCGGAACGCGTCGAGTTCGGCGCAGGCGGCATCGATGGCGACGATGCTCGGGTAGGGGGCGAGGTCCACCTTGAAGCGGCGCGCGCTGTCGACCTGCGGCACCAGATAGACGTCGGCCAGACCGGGCGTGTCGCCGAAGCAGAAGCGCCCGCGCCGCCGGTCGGCGGCGAGCATCGCTTCGAGCGCTTCGAACCCGGCGCGGATCCAGGTGCCGCACCAGGCGTTGACCGCGTCCTCGTCGGCGCCGAGCGGCCCGCGCAGGTATTCGAGGATGCGGCGGTTGTTGATCGGGTGGATGTCGCAGCCGACGATCGCCGCCATCGCCCGCACGCGGGCGCGGTCCTCGGCGTTCGCCGGCAGCAGCGGCGGGGTCGGATGGCGCTCCTCGAGCCACTCGATCACCGCCGGCGACTGGATCAGGGTCAGTTCGCCGTCGACCAGCGCCGGTACCAGCTGCTGCGGGTTGACCGCCTTGAACGCGGCGCCGAGGTGCTCCTCGGTGCGCAGGTCGACCGGCACGTACTCGTAGGCGATGCCCTTCAGGTTGAGTGCGATACGCAGGCGGTGCGAGCTGCCGCTGCGGAAGAAGTTGTACAGCTTCATCGGCCCGCCCTCCCTCAGTCCCGTGCCAGGCAGTTGGTGACGTTCCAGCCGTAGAGCCATTCCATGGCGTCGTAGAAGCGTTCCGGCGTGCGGCCTTTCCACAGCTCGTTGCGCACCAGGCGCTCGACTCCCTTGGCATGGTAGATGCGGCCCATCTCGCGCGAGGACAGCACGATGCGCGCAGTTCGGGCGACGCGCGAGCGCTGATAGAGGTCGAAAGCCTTGGCGAAGTCGTTGTCGTTCACGCGCAGCGCCTCGCCCAGCGTGACCGCGTCTTCCAGCGCCATGCAGGCGCCCTGGGCCATGTACTGGGTGGTCGGGTGGGCGGCGTCGCCGAGCAGGGTGACGCGGCCGAAGCTCCATTGGCCGATCGGCTCGCGGTCGGCGGTGGCCCAGCGCTTCCAGCTCTGGGGCAGGTCGATGAGCTGGCGCGCTTTCGCGCAGATGCCCTGGAAGTAGCTCTGCACTTCTTCCTTGCTGCCCTCGGTGACGCCCCATTCTTCCTGGTTGCGCGAGTGGAAGGTGACGACCACGTTGTACTGCTCGCCGCCGCGCAGCGGGTAGTGCACGAGGTGGCAGTTGGGGCCGACCCAGATGCTGGCGGCGTTCCACTGGAGGTTCTCGGGGAAGTCCTTCTTGTCGATCACAGCGCGATAGACGACGTGGCCGGTAACGCGTGCCGGGTCGCCGACGAACTGCTGGCGCACCACCGATTTCACCCCGTCGGCGCCGATCAGGGCGATGCCCCGGTGGGCGGTGCCGTGCTGGTCGTACACGGTGACGCTGCTTTCGTCCTGCTCGATGCGCTCGACCCGGGTCGAGGTCAGGAACTCGACGCGGCCGGTTTCCTGCGCGCCTTCGAGCAGCGACAGGTGCACGTCGACACGGTGGATCACCGCGTAGGGGTTGCCGAAGCGCTCGATGAAGGCCTTGCCGGTGGGAATCTTGCCGACCTGGTACTCGTCGAGGGCGTCGTGCATCACCATGTAGTCGGTATAGACCGCGCGGCCGCGCGCCTTGTCGCCGACGCCCAGGGCGTCGAAGGCGTGGAAAGCGTTGGGGCCGAGCTGGATGCCGGCGCCGATCTCGCCGATCTCGGCGGCCTGTTCGAGGACCTTCACCTGGGAGCCCTGGCGCACGAGGGCGAGGGCGACGGCGAGGCCGCCGATGCCGCCGCCGGCGACGAGCACGGGGAGCGGCTGCTGGGTTGCTTGCTGGGTCATGGACGTCTCCTCCGTCAGGGGCAGGTTTATTCGGGCTGGCCGATGTTCAGGACGATGTCGCCGACCCCGTCGACGTGGCCGGTGATGCGGTCGCCCGGCTTCACCGCGCCGACGCCTTCCGGGGTGCCGGTGTAGATCAGGTCGCCCGCTTCGAGGTGATAGAACTTCGACAGGTCGGCGATGATTTCGCGGATGTTCCAGATCAGCATCGACAGGTCGGCGCGTTGCTTGGTCTCGCCGTTGACCTCCAGATGGATCGCGCCCTTGTCGAGCACGGCCTGGCCGGCGGCGGGGACGATCTCGGTGCATACGGCCGACTTCTCGAAGTTCTTGCCCAGATCCCAGGGCCGGCCCTGCTCGCGGGCGACGAGCTGCAGGTCGCGGCGGGTCATGTCGAGACCGGCGGCGTAGCCGTAGATCAGCTCGTCGGCGTCGGCTTCGGCGACGCGGAAACCGGCCTTGCCGATCGCGACCACCAGTTCCATTTCGAAGTGGTAGTTCGAGGTGCCGGCCGGGTAGGGCACGGTGGCGCCGGAGTCGACCACGGTGGAGGCGTCCTTCAGGAAATAGAAGGGGCTCATCGTCGCCTTGTCCACCGGGCGCCCCATCTCCACCGCGTGGGCGTGGTAGTTACGGCCGACGCAGAAGATGCGCCGCACCGGGAAGCGCACGCCGGTGCCGCGCACGGGCAGGGAATAGACCGGCGACGGGGCCCACAGGTATTGGATTTCGCTCATGTTTTCGCTCGCTCGAATAGGGAAGGGGATGCGGGAGGAGGCGCCGTTCAGGGGCGCACTTCATAAACGCCGAGCTTCTTGTGCAGCGGACTTTCGTCGGCGATGAAGAGGAAGGCGGGTTCGCTCGTCGAGCGGTTCTTCAGGCTGACCGGGGTGTAGCCCGGCGCGCAGCAGGTGTCGGCCGGCGCGAGGGCGAAGGGATTGCCGTCGATGGCGACTTCGGCGCTGCCCTCGATCAGGTGGAAGACCATCGCCGGCGAACGCACGGGCAGGTTCAGGGTTTCGCCCGGACGCAGCATCAGCGCCGAGAAGCCGAGAATGTTCTGGCAGTCGGCGCCGGTCTCGGGATTGACATAGGCGACCTGCACCGCCTCGAGCTGCGGCTGCGACTCGGCCAGGTCGAGCAGCGCGGCGCGGGCCTCCGCCCAGGGGTAGCGCAGCATCGGGTACTGGCGCGCGCTGCCGCGGGTAAATACCGGCGAAGGGACGATGCCGCCGCGGGCGTAGCTGCGCTCGGCGAGGGTGGTGCGAACCTCCTGCGCCCGGCCCTCGATGTGGTAGGAAGCTTCGGTGTAATACACCAGCGGCAGGTCGAGCACGTCGAGCCAGATCACCGGTTCGCTGCCGTCGTGGCCGTGCTCGTGCCACAGCCCGGTGGGGGTCAGGATCAGGTCGCCGCGGCGCATCGGGCACTTTTCACCGTCGACGGTGGTGTACGCCCCTTCGCCTTCGACGATCATGCGAACCGCATTGGGGGTGTGCTTGTGCGCGGGCGCCCACTCGCCCGGCAGCAGCAGCTGCATGCCGAGGTAGATGCTCGAGCTGGCCTGCATCTTCTCCAGGCCGTGGCCGGGGTTGGCGAGCACCAGCACGCGGCGTTCGGCCTTCTCGATCGGGGTCAGCTCGCCGGCCTGCAGCAGCAGCGGGCGCAGCGCGGCGTAGGACCAGCAGGTGGGCCGGGTGCGCAGCGCCGGCTTGCCCGGGGGCAGCACCGCGCGCAGGCTGGGCCACAGCGGGACGAGGTTTTGCGCGCTGAGCGCTTCGCGGTATTCGAGGGGCAGGTCTTCGAGGGTGCCGAGTTGCTGCATGGTGAGCTGTCTCCGTAGGCAGGAAAACCGAGGTATCGGAATTTCTTTAATATGGATCAAAATAATTTCTACGGCTCGAACTGTAGCGGCGGAGCAGAATTCAATCCATGTACGGATTCGAATAAGATCAATTCTAAAACGCAATAGAGGGCATGGCCATGCTGAATATCGACACCCGCCTGCTCCAGGTCTTCGACGAAATCTACAAGACGCGCAGCGTCAGCCTGGCCGCCGAACAACTGGGGCTGGGACAGCCGGCGGTGAGCATCGCGCTCGGCAAGCTGCGCCAGCACTTCGACGATCCGCTGTTCGTCCGCACCTCGACCGGGATGGACCCGACGCCGCTCGGCGAGGAGCTGGTGCAGCCGATCCGCGCCGCGATCGACGCTCTCGATGTGGCGCTGAGGCATCGCAGCCGCTTCGACCCGGCCAGCGTCGAGCGCAGCTTTCGCATCGCCATGACCGACATCTCGCAGCTCGTGCTGCTGCCCGGGCTGTGGGCACGCCTGCGCGCGCAGGCCCCGGGCGTGGGCATCGAGGTCGTCCATCTGGCGGCCGACACCCCGGCCCGCCTGGAGACCGGCGACATCGATCTGGCGCTCGGCTTCATGCCCCAGCTCGAGGCCGGCTTCTATCAGCAGGCCCTGTTCCGCCAGCACTATGTCTGCCTCGCGAGCGCCGACCACCCGCGCATCCGGGGCGGTCTCGATCTGGCCCAGTTCGAGGCCGAGGAGCACGCCGTGGTGACGACTTCGGGCACCGGCCACCATTATCTGGACCGCGAACTGGTGCGCCAGAACATCGCCCGGCGGGTGGCGCTGCAGGTGCCGAACTTCATCGGCGTCGCCTTCGTCGTCGAGCACACCGAGCTGCTCGTCACCATTCCCGCGCGCCTCGGTGAAATGCTGCGCGGGCGCGGGCGGTTCTGCGCCTATCCGGTGCCGTTCCCGCTCCCGGACTATGACATCAAGCAGCACTGGCACGAGCGCTTCCACCACGATCCGGGCAACCGCTGGCTGCGCGGGCTGATCCGCGAACTGCTCGGTGCGCCGATGGGAGAGGAGCGGAAAGGGGAGGAGCGGAAGGGGGGCCTGCCCGCGGGCGCGGCGCGGGCTGATGCGGGCGGGCGTTAGGCCTGGACGCCGCGGCGGACGATGTCGACGATGCCTTCGGCGATCGCCGCCGGGGTGCGCCGGCCTTCGCGGTACCAGATGAACACCCAGTTCAGCGCGCCCAGCAGCACCAGGCGGAGCAGGGTGCGGTCCGCGTCCGGCGCCAGGGGGAGGGCGTCGATCAGGTCGCGGTAGACCTTTTCGAACGCCTCGCGGTCGTTGCGGGTCATCGCCAGCAGGTTCTGGTGGCCGGTGAACGCGAGGCTGCGCCCGGTGATGCGATCGATCGGCGAATCCCCGACCATTCCTGAGACGTGCACTTCGCACGCGCGCCGCAGGCTGTCCCAGGGGTCGCTGCCGGCGGCAGCGGCGGCTTTCGCCCGTTCCTGCACGCGCTTGAAACCTTCCCGGTGCACGGCGAGATAGAGCGCCTCCTTGGAGGCAAAGTGGTGATAGACCGAACCCGGCAGCAGGCCGACTTCGCCGGCGATGTCGCGGATCGAGGTGCGGTCGTAGCCTTGCTCGGAAAACAGCCGCGCCGCCGCGTGCAGGATCAGCTGATGGCGGTCGAGCGACGCGTCGCCGCCGTCGCTGCCTTCCCCGCGCTCCTCGCCGGCGTGCGCGTCGCGTGCCAGTCGGGTGCTGAGCATGCCGCGCTCGAGCAGGTGGCGCTCGCTCGCGCTCAACGCGTCGATTCCTTCGGGCGCCGCATCGGCGAGCGCCTGGAGGCGCTTCACCGCGGTTTCGAGGCCGTGTTTCTGCCAGATGTAGCGCACCCCGGAGGCGGAGATCTGCAATCCGCCCTGACGCAGGCGCCCGGCGACGGCGGCCTGGCCGAGCTTCGGTTCGCTGCGGGCGAGGTGGAGGATGGCCGATTCGATCTCGTCGGCCGCGGCGGAAGTGAGGGCGGAAGGGGGGCTGTCCTGTGTCATCGGCGATAGGGCGGGACGGCGGTTCCGGAAGTGGGAGGCGAATTCTAGCTCGGTCGTCCGGCTTCGGCTCGGGCCTTCGCTGCGGGTGGCTTCAAGTGCAGCATAATCATTTGAACAATGGTTTGACAAGTTAGTTTGTCCGGGTTAACTTTGCATCGCCGTCGCGGCACGCTGCGACGGCCGTGAAGGTCACGGCGGAACGCCCGGGCAGTGCGTTGCGCGATACAGCAAGAGGGACGACCCCGCGAGGCGGTTGAACCCCGGTTTCACCCAGCCAAGACCCTCGGGCCCGACCGGGCCCGGAATCGAAAACCGGAGGAGTGAAGATGATGAAAGTGAAGAAACTCGTAGTGCTGTGCTCGGCCCTCGGCCTGCTGGCGGGACAGTCCGCACTGGCCGAGGTGGTGGTCGGTATTTCGGTGTCGACGACCGGCCCCGGGGCCTCGCTCGGCATTCCCGAGAAGAACGCGTTCGCCCTGCTGCCGGGCGAGATCGGCGGCGAGAAAGTGCGCTACATCGTGCTCGACGACGGCTCCGACCCGTCGAATGCGACCAAGAACGCACGCAAGCTGGTCACCGAAGAAAAAGTCGACGTGCTGGTGGGCTCGGCGGTGACGCCGGCCAGCGCCGCCATCGCCCAGGTCGCGTTCGAGACCAGGACGCCGCACATCGCCCTGTCGCCAGTCACCCTGCCGGCCGACCGGGGGCAGTGGGCGTTCCGCACGCCGCAGCACAACAGCGTGATGGCCGGGGCACTGGTCGAGCACATGAAATCCGCCGGGGTCAAGACGCTGGGCTTCATCGGCTTCTCCGACGCCTACGGCGACGAATGGCTGGCCGCGCTCAACCCCCTGCTCGAACAGGCCGGGATCAAGCTCGGTGTGATCGAACGTTATGCGCGCAACGACACTTCGGTGACCGGCCAGGTGCTCAAGCTGGTTTCGGCGCGGCCCGACGCGATCATCGTCATCGGCTCCGGCAGCCCCGCCGCCCTGCCGCAGACCACCCTGGTCGAGCGCGGCTACAAGGGGCAGATCTACCAGACCCACGCCGTCGCCAACCAGGCCTTTCTCAGCGTTGCCGGCAAGGCGGCCGACGGCGTGATCCTGCCGGTCGGGCCGGTGGTGGTGGTGAACCAGATCAGCGGCGATCACCCCTCGAAGCAGATCGGCGCGACCTTCGTCCGCCAGTACGAGGAAAAATACGGTGCCGGCAGCTTCTCGTCCTTCGCCGGCCACGCCTATGACGCCTACCGCCTGCTCGAGGCGGCGGTTCCGGTCGCGCTCAAGAGCGCCCAGCCGGGAACGGCCGAGTTTCGCCAGGCCGTACGTGATGCGCTCGAAACCAACAAGGATGTGGTCGGGGTCCATGGGGTCTACAACATGAGTCCCGACGACCACTTCGGTCTCGACCGGCGTGGCCGCGTGCTGGTGCGCATCGACCAGGGCCGCTACACCCTGATCGGGCAGTGAGCGGCGGTGGAACAGGCGAGAGGAACATCATGAGCGTCGATACCCAGGAAATGGAGCGCATGTTCTCCCTGCCGGTGGTCAGCGTAGACCAGCGGCCGGACGGAACGCAGCTGTTGCGCTCCGGCATTCCCTTTCCCGATACCTACACCCGTTGCGTCGGCGACTGGTTCGAGCACTGGGCGAAGGCGGCGCCCGATCGCCTGTTCCTCGCCGAACGCGATCGCGCCGGCGAATGGGTGCGGCTGAGCTACGGCGAGGCCCGCCGCCGCGTGCTGGCGATCGCGACCTGGCTGCTCGGACAGAAGCTGTCGGCCGAGCGCCCGGTGGTGATCCTGTCCGACAACTCGATCGAGCACGCCCTGCTGATGCTGGCGGCGATGCACATCGGTGTCCCTTCGAGCGCGATCTCGCCGGGCAACTCGCTGATGTCGAAGGATTTCGTCAAGCTCAAGGGCAACATCGAGCTGCTCCGCCCCGGGGTGATCTATGCCGATCCGGTGGAGCGCTTCGCTCCCGCGCTGGCGGCGATCGGCGAGTTCCACGACGGCGTCGTGGTTGCCGGCGGCAACAGCGCGCCGACCGCTGGCACCCTGCCGTTCGCGATGCTCGAGCGCGAGCTCGACGAGGCCGCGGTGATGGCGGCCTTCGCCCGCATCACCCCCGACACCATCGGCAAGTTCCTGTTCACTTCGGGTTCGGTGGGCACGCCGAAGGCGGTGATCAACACCCAGCGCATGATGTGCTCGAACCAGACGGCGAAGGCGCTGATGTGGCCTTTCCTCGCCGGCGAGCCGCCGGTGCTGGTCGAATGGCTGCCGTGGAGCCACACCTTCGGCAGCAATCACAACCTGAACATGGTGCTGCGCTGGGGCGGGTCGGTGTACATCGACGACGGCAAGCCGACGCCGGCGCTGCTCGAGCGCACGGTGAACAACCTCAAGGAAGTGTCGCCGACGATGTACTTCAACGTCCCGCGCGCCTACGACATGCTGGTGCCGCTGCTGCGTGAGGACGCCGCCCTGCGCGAAAGCTTCTTCCGCCGGCTGAAGTTCATCTTCTACGCCGGCGCGGCGCTGCCGCACCACCTGTGGTCGGCGCTCGAGGAACTGTCCGAGGCCACCACCGGCAGGAAAGTGATGATCGTGTCCTCGTGGGGCTCGACCGAGACCGCGCCGATGGCCACCGACTGCCATTTCGATGCGATCCGTTCGGGAGTGATCGGGGTGCCGGTTCCGGGCACCACGCTCAAGCTCGTGCCTTCGGCGGACAAGCTCGAAGTGCGGGTGAAGGGGCCGAACGTGTTCCCCGGCTACTGGAAGCAGCCCGAGATCACGGCGAAATCCTTCGACGAGGAGGGCTTCTACATGATCGGCGACGCGGTCGAGTTTGTCGATCCCGCGCGCCCCGAGCTCGGCCTGCTGTTCGACGGCCGCATCGGCGAGGACTTCAAGCTGCTCACCGGCACCTGGGTCCATGTCGGTTCGCTGCGCGTGGCCGGAATCGACGCGATGAAGCCGATCGCCCAGGACATCGTCGTCACCGGCCACGACCGCGACGAGATCGGCTTCCTGATCTTCCCCAACATTCCCGAATGCCGCCGCCTGTGCCCGGGGCTGGCGCCGGACGCCTCCCTGGTCGACGTGCTGATGAACCCCGAGATCCGCAGCCGCGTGCGCCACGGCATGGCGATGATGAAAGGCAAGGGCGGCGGCACTTCGACCTATCCTGCCCGAGCCCTGCTGATGGCCGAGCCGCCTTCGGTGGAGGCCGGCGAGATCACCGACAAGGGGTACATCAACCAGCGCATCGCGCTCAGCCGCCGTGCCGACCTGGTCGAGTTCCTCCATGCCGACATGCCGGACAAGACCGTGATCACGGTGCACGCCGCAATCTGAACTACCGGAACAAAACAATGACAATGAGCGAACAACTGGTCAGGACCTCGACCGAAGACCACGTCTATACCGTCACCCTGGCGCGGCCGCAGAAGCGCAACGCGATCAGCGACCGCCTGCTCGAGGCGCTCGAGCAGGCCCTGATCGCGACCCCGGCCGGCACGCGGGCGATCATCCTCGCCGGCGACGGCGAGCACTTCTGCGCCGGGCTTGACCTCTCCGAGCACCAGCACCGTGAGCCTTTCGGGGTGATGCTGCACTCGCGCGGCTGGCACCGCATCTTCGACCGCCTCCAGAACGGCGGCATTCCGGTGGTGAGCGCGCTGCAGGGGGCGGTGATCGGCGGCGGGCTGGAGCTGGCGATGTCCACCCACGTGCGGGTGGCCGAGCCGGACACGATCTACCAGCTCCCCGAAGGCCGCCATGGCATCTTCGTCGGCGGCGGCGGCTCGGTGCGGGTGGCACGCATCATCGGTGCCGGGCGGATGTGCGAAATGATGCTCACCGGGCGCATCCTCGATGCCGAAGACGGCCAGCGCCTGGGCCTGTCGCACTATCTGGTCGGCGCCGGCGAGAGCCTGGCGAAGGCGCAGCAACTCGCCCGCCGCATCGCCGAGAACGCGCCGATGGCGAACTGGGCGATGGTGTCGGCAATCTCGCGTATCGACAACATGGCGAGCGAGGACGGCTTGTTCGTCGAGTCGCTGACCGCCGCCCTGACCCAGACCAGCCCCGAAGTCGCCGAGCGCATCGGCCATTTCCTCAACCGCAAAGGCAAGGGACCGCAGCAATGAGCAACCCGTACTCCGCATCCGAAGCGTCGGCGCTGAGCAGCGCCTACGACGACATCTGGCTGGTCGCCGGCCAGCGCACCCCGTTCGCCGACTACAACGGCGTGCTGCGCGACGTCTCGCCCACCGACCTGGGCATCTTCGCCGCGCGCGCGCTGTTCGAGAAGAGCGACATCCCCGCCACCGAAGTCGGCGCCATCGTCGCCGGCAACATGGCGCAGGCGAGCTTCGATGCCTATTTCCTGCCGCGCCACGTCGGCCTCTATTCCGGCGTCGATCCGAACGTGCCGGCGGTGCTGGTGCAGCGCCTGTGCGGCACCGGCTTCGAGACCATCCTCACCGCCGCCGACCAGATCACCCTGGGCAAGGCGCAGGTGGTGCTGTGCGTGGGCGCCGAGTCGATGTCGCGCAATCCGGTGGCGGCGTACACCCATCGCGCCGGCTTTCGCATGGGGCAGGTCGATTTCCGCGACTTCCTGTGGGAAGCGACCAAGGACACCGCACCCGCGGCGAGCATGGGCGACACCGCCGAGAACCTCGCCCGCCGCTACGGCATCAGTCGCGAGGAGGTCGACCGCTTCGCCGAGCAGAGCTTCGAGCGTGCGCTCGCCGGCTGGGAAAGCGGCTACTTCGACGGCGAAGTGTGCCCGGTGACCAATGCCACGTGGACGCTCGACGGCTACCAGCCGCGCAGCCTCAAACTCGCCGACCGCGCCGTGTGCTGCGAGCGTGACGGCCACGTCCGCCCGACCCCCTTCGAGACCCTGCAAAAACTCAAGCCCGCCTTCGGCGGCGTGCAGACCGGGGGCAACAGCTCGGCGATCGTCGATGGCGCGGCGGCGGTGATCGTTGCCCGCGGCGACTGGGTGCGCGCCCACGGCCTGACTCCGCTGGCGCGCATCGTCGCCGGGGCGGTGGTGGCGGTGCCGCCCGAGATCATGGGCATCGGCCCGGCCCCGGCGATCCGCGCCGCGGCGCGCACCGCCGGGCTCGGCGTCGGCGACTTCGGCCGCATCGAGATCAACGAAGCCTTCGGCGCGCAGTACCTCGCCTGCGAGCGCGAGCTCGGGCTCGATCGCGCCAAGGTCAACGTCCATGGCGGTGCGATCGCGATCGGCCATCCGCTGGGCACTTCGGGCGTGCGCCTGACCACCACGGTGGCGCGCGAGCTGAAGGAAGCGGGCCTGCAGCACGGCGTGTCGTCGGCGTGCTGCGGCGGCGGCCAGGGGGTGGCGATCGTGCTCGAGAACGTCGCCTGACACCGGACTGGAGAACGCATCATGAAACTTGCAGGCAATACCTTCATCGTCACCGGCGGCGCGTCCGGCCTCGGCGAGGCCACCGTGCGCGCCCTCCACGACGGCGGCGCCCGGGTGCTGATCGCCGACCTCAACGCCGAGGCCGGGGAAGGCCTCGCCGCCGCTCTCGGTGAGCGCGCTGCCTTCGCCCGCACCAACGTCGCCGACGAGGCCGACGCCCAGGCCGCGGTCGAACTGGCGCAATCGCGCTTCGGCGGCGTGCACGGGCTGGTCAATTGCGCCGGCATCGGCAACGCCGGCAAGGTGCTGGGCAAGAACGGCCCGCTGGCGCTGGCCGACTTCGCGCGCTCGATCCAGGTGAACCTGATCGGCACCTTCAACATGATCCGCCTCGCCGCGGCGGCGATGGCGCAAGGGCCGGCGCAGGCCGACGGCGAGCGCGGGGTGATCATCAACACCGCCTCGATTGCCGCCTTCGAAGGCCAGGTCGGCCAGGCCGCCTATGCCGCTTCCAAGGGCGGCATCGTGTCGATGACCCTGCCGATCGCGCGCGAGCTGGCGAGCAGCGGGATCCGCGTCGTCACCATCGCCCCCGGCCTGTTCCTGACGCCGATGATGCACACCCTGCCGCCCGAGATTCAGGCTTCGCTGGCGGCCTCGGTGCCCTTCCCGCAGCGCCTCGGCCAGCCTGCCGAGTACGCCCGGCTGGTGTGCGGCATCGTCGACAACGTCATGATCAACGGCGAGACCATCCGTCTCGACGGCGCGATCCGGCTGGCGCCGCGCTGAACCGCCGGGTAACGAGGAGATCGCCGGAAATGGTCGATTACAACGCGCCGCTGCGCGACATGCAGTTCATCCTGGACGAGCTTGCCGGGCTCGACGAGATTGCCGCCCTGCCCGGTTGCGAGGAGGCTTCGCCCGACCTGGTGGCGGCGGTGCTCGAAGAGGCCGGCCGCTTTGCCGCCGGCGTACTGGCGCCGATCAACCAGCCGGGCGACGTCGAGGGCTGCCGTCTGGACGGCGACGGGCGGGTGCAGGTGCCCGCAGGCTGGCAGCAGGCCTACGCCCGCTTCGCCGAGGCGGGCTGGATCGGGCTGTCGCTGCCGCAGGAGTGGGGCGGCCAGGGCCTGCCGCGGATCCTGTCCACCGCGGTGTGGGAGATGTGGTTCTCGACCAACATGGCGTTCACCATGCTGCCCCAGCTCAACGTCAGCCAGGCCGAGGCACTGCTGATCGCCGCCACCGAGGCGCAGAAGGAGACCTGGCTGCGCAAGGTGGTGAGCGGCGAGTGGGGGAGCACGATGAACCTCACCGAGCCGCAGGCCGGCTCCGACCTCGCCGCCACCCGCGCCCGCGCCGAGCCGCAGGCCGACGGCAGCTACCGCCTGTTCGGGCAGAAGATCTTCATTTCCTACGGCGAGCACGAGCTCACCGCCAACATCGTCCATCTGGTGCTCGCGCGCCTGCCCGATGCGCCCGCGGGGGTGAAGGGGCTGTCGCTGTTCATCGTTCCCAAGTACCTGCTCGACGCCGACGGCGAGCCGGCGGCGAAGAACGACGTGCGCTGCATCTCGATCGAGCACAAGCTCGGTATCCACGGCAGCCCGACGTGCACGATGAGCTACGGCGACGACGGCGGTGCGGTGGGCTACCTGCTCGGCGCTCCCAACCGCGGCCTGGAGACGATGTTCATCATGATGAACGAGGCCCGCTTCGGCGTCGGCGTCCAGGGCGTGGGGCTGGGCGAGCGCGCCTATCAGTTCGCCCTCGCCCATGCGCGCGAGCGCGTCCAGGGGCGCGATGCGCTCAGCGGCGAGAGCGGGCGGCCGATCCTGTGCCACCCCGACGTCAAGCGCATGCTGCTGTCGATGCGGGCGCGGCTGGTGGCGATGCGCGCGCTGCTGTACACCGCCGCGGGCTGGTTCGACCGTGCCCGCCACCATCCCGACCCCGAGGTCGCGGGCCGCTGCCGGCGCTACGTCGACCTGCTGATGCCGGTGGCCAAGGGCTGGTGTACCGAAGTCGGCAACGAGATCTGCGATGACGCCATCCAGGTCTTCGGCGGCATGGGCTTCGTCGAGGAGACCGGGATCGCGCAGTTCTTCCGCGATGCCCGCATCATCACCATCTACGAAGGCACCACCGGCATCCAGGGCAACGACCTCGTCGGGCGCAAGATCCTGCGCGAGAACGGCGAGACCCTGCGCGAGCTGCTCGCCGAGCTGCGCACCACCCTGGAGGCGCTGCGCGCGGACGGCAGCCTGGGCGAGATCGCCGACGGCTTCGCCGACACCATCGACGCCCTCGAAGGGGCGGCGGACTGGATTCTCGCCAACGGCCGCGAGCAGCCCGCCGACGTGCTCGCCGGCGCGGTGCCTTTCCTGATGCTGCTCGGCACGGTGTGCGGCGGCTGGCAGCTGGCGCGGGTCGCGCTCGCGGCCCGGGAGCGGCTGGAGAGGGCCGGCGGCGGGGTGGGCGAGGGGGCGGGCGACGGGTTGGGCGACGGGTTGGGCGAGACTCACGACCCGATCTATCTGCGCAGTCTGATCGAACTCACCCGTTTCTACTTCGCCACTATCGGCCCCCAGGCCGCAGCCCACGCCACCACCGTGCGCGAAGCGGGCGGCGCACTGGCGCGCTTCCCGGAAAGCGCGTTCTGATCCGCCGGCGGAGGCGCCCTCGGACCGCCCGGTCCGGGGGCGTTTTTACGCTCAAAAAGTTTGCACAAAACTAATTTGTTAGAATGTAGGCCTCGGGAACGGACAGGAAGTTCAATGTGTGGCATTGCAGGTGAGTTGAGATTCGACGGCCAGGCCCCCGATCTGGCCGCGCTGGCGCGGATGAATGCGCAGCAGACCCGGCGCGGACCGGATGGGGGTGGGGTGTATGCCCAGGGCAGCCAGGCCTGGGGGCATCGCCGGCTGAAGATCATGGATCTGTCCGAGTCGGCGCAGCAGCCGATGTTCGATCCCGCGCTCGGCCTGGGCATCGTGTTCAACGGCGCGATCTACAACCATCCCGAACTGCGCCGCGAGCTCGAGGGCAAGGGCTATTCGTTCTACTCGCACGGCGATACCGAGGTGCTGCTGAAGGCCTACCACGCCTGGGGCGAGGACTTCGTCGCTCGGGTAAACGGCATGTTCGCCTTCGCCCTCTGGGAGCGTGACAGCGGCCGCGTGCTGCTCGGCCGTGACCGCCTCGGCATCAAGCCGCTGTATTACGCGCCGATCGACGGCGGGCTGCGCTTCGCCTCCGCGCTGCCGGCGCTGCTCGCCGCGGGGGGCGTGGACACCGCGATCGACCCGGCGGCGCTCAACTATTACCTGTCCTTCCACGCCGTGGTGCCTGCGCCCCACACCCTGCTCGCCGGCGTGCGCAAGCTCGCCCCGGGCACGCTGATGCGCATCGAGGCCGACGGTCGGCGCAGCGAGCGCCGCTTCTGGTCGCTGGAGTACGCTCGCGACGCCGCCGATGAGGGGCGCAGCTTCGAGGAGTGGACCGAGGTCCTGCTCGAGGCCCTGCGTGGCGCGGTGCGGCGCCGCCTGGTGGCGGACGTGCCGGTCGGCGCGCTGCTGTCGGGCGGCGTCGACTCCAGCCTGATCGTCGGCCTGATGGCCGAAGCCGGGGTCAAGGAGCTGCGCACCTACAACGTCGGTTTCGAGGATGTCGGCGGCGAGAAGGGCAACGAATTCGAATATGCCGACATCGTCGCGGGCGAATTCGGCACCGTGCACGAACGGATCTTCGTCCCCGAGCGCGAGCTGCTGACCCGCCTGCCCGAGGCGGTGGCGGCGATGAACGAGCCGATGGTCAGCCACGACTGCATCGGCTTCTACCTGCTCGCCGAGGCGGTCAGCCGCCACACCAAGGTGGTGCAGAGCGGGCAGGGCGCGGACGAGGTCTTCGGCGGCTACCACTGGTATCCGAAGCTCGCCGGCAGCGCCGATCCGGTGGCCGACTACCTCGCCGCCTTCCGCGACCGCGATTTCGCCGAGTATTCGCGCGTGGTCGGTGCGCAGTGGCAGGGCGTCGATGCGAGTGCGGCCTACGTCGCCGCCAGCTTCAACGCGCCCGGCGCCGACGATCCGGTGGAGAAGGCGCTGCGCCTGGACACCACGGTGATGCTCGTCGACGACCCGGTGAAGCGCGTCGACAACATGACGATGGCTTTCGGCCTGGAAGCGCGCGTGCCTTTCCTCGACCACGAGCTGGTCGAGCTCGCCGCGCGTATCCCGGTGCGCCACAAGCTCGCCCACGGCGGCAAGGGGGTGCTCAAGGAGGCGGCGCGCAAGCTGATCCCGGCGGCGGTGATCGACCGCCCGAAAGGCTACTTCCCGGTGCCGGCGCTGAAGTACCTGCAGGGGCCGGTGCTCGAGCGCGTGCGCGATGCGCTGTCGAGCCGCGCCGCGCGCGAGCGCGGGCTGTTCCGCCAGGACTACGTCGACCTGCTGCTCGCCGACCCGTCCGCCCACATCACCCCGCTGCGCGGCTCCAAGCTGTGGCAGCTGGGCCTGCTCGAGTGGTGGCTGCAGACCCATCTCGGCTGAGGATGCGCTCATGATCCGCAAGCACATCGCCCGCGCGCTGCGCGCCGGGCACCGGCCCTCGCACCTGCCCCTGCTGCTGCCCGCCGGCCAGCCCGAGGCGGCCGGGATGCCCGCCAACGTCGTCGTCGACTGCGGCTGGGGGCGGCTGCTGCCGGCCCAGACCTGGCGCGATCCGGCCGCGCTCGCCCACGCCCTGCTTGCGGAGCGCGACGGCCAGCGCGACATCGCGTTCTACGTCGAGAAGCCGCAGGTGGTGGTGGCGAGCGCGCCGCAGCAGCTCTTTCTCGATCCCTCCGACGCCTTCCGCCTCAATCTCAACGCCTATCATCCGCGCTCGGTCGGGCGGCGCGGCTTCACCCTGCGCCGCCTGCGCACCCGCGCCGATGTCGCCGCGATCAACGTCCTCTACCGCGCGCGCCGGATGGTGCCGGTTGATGCGCCGGCGGTATGGCGGGCGCGCGCCAGCCGCGCGATCAGTTATGCGCTCGCCGAGGACCGTGCGAGCGGCGAGGTGATCGGGGTGGCGATGGGGCTGGATCATGTCGAAGCGTTCGCCGACCCGCAGCACGGCGCCAGCCTGTGGGCGCTGGCGGTGGCGCCGCAGGCCGCCCACCCGGGGGTGGGCGAAGCCCTGGTGCGTTACCTGGCCGAGCATTTTCTCGCCCGCGGGCGGGAATGGATGGACGTGTCGGTGCTGCACGACAACGAGCAGGCGATCGCGCTCTACGAAAAACTCGGCTTCCAGCGCATCCCGGCGTTCGCGGTGAAGCGGCGCAACGCGATCAACGAGCCGCTGTTCACCGGCGGCGGCGAGGGCCTGCAGGCGCTCAACCCCTACGCCCGCCTGCTCGTCGATGAAGCGGTGCGGCGCGGCATCCATGCCGAGGCGATCGATGCCGAGAACGGCTACTTCCGCCTCACCCTGGGCGGGCGCAGCATCGTCTGCCGCGAGTCGCTGTCGGAACTGACCAGTGCGGTGGCGATGAGCCGCTGCCAGGACAAGCGGGTCACGCTGAAGCTGCTCGCTGCCGCCGGGCTGGCGGTGCCGCGCCAGGTCGGCGTCGATGAGGATGCCGCCGCCGAGGAACGCTGGCCGGCCCTGCTCGCCGCGTGCGGCGCGGTGGTGGTGAAGCCGGTCGAGGGCGAGCAGGGCAAGGGGATCAGCGTCGACCTGCGCTGCGCCGACGAAGTGCGTGCGGCGATCGCGCGCGCGCAGCGCTTCTGCGACCGGGTGATCGTCGAGGAATGCTGCCGCGGCGCCGATCTGCGCATCGTCGTCATCGACTACCAGGTCGTCGCCGCCGCGGTGCGCCGCCCGCCGGTGGTGGTGGGCGATGGCGTGAGCACCGTCCGCGAGCTCATCGAGTGCCAGAGCCGGCGCCGCGCCGCCGCCACCGGCGGTGAAGCGCGCATCCCGCTCGACGACGAAACCGTGCGCTGCATCGGTGCCCGCGGCTACCGGCTGGAGACGGTGCTCGACGCCGATGTTCGCGTGCAGGTACGCAACACCGCCAACCTGCACACCGGCGGCACCATCCACGACGTCACCGCCGAACTTCACCCGGCGCTGCGCGCGGCGGCCGAGCGCGCCGCGCGCACGCTCGATATCCCGGTCACCGGGCTGGATTTCCTCGTGCCGGCGGTCGATGGCCCCGACTACGTCATCATCGAAGCCAACGAGCGCCCGGGGCTCGCCAACCACGAGCCCCAACCGACCGCGGAGCGCTTCATCGACCTGCTGTTTCCGCGCACCCGCGCCGCGCTGTGAACGCCCCGGGGCGGCCGCAGGCGAGCCGCTCTGCAGCCGGCATCCCGAAAAGGAGAGACGACATGAACGACCCCGGCAGCCACCTGGCCCTTCCCGCGATCGATTACGCCTACCTCGAGGAAACCCTGCTCCAGCTGCTCGCCATTCCCAGCCCGGTCGGCCTCACCGATGCCGCGGTGCGCTACACCGCGGGCCGCCTCGAGGCGCTCGGCATTCCCTACGAGATCACCCGCCGCGGCGCGATCCGCGCCACCCTGCGCGGCCAGGCCTCGCAGCCGGCACGCGCGGTGGTCGCCCACCTCGACACCCTCGGGGCGATGGTGCGCGCGCTCAAACCCAACGGCCGCCTCGAGATCGTGCCGATCGGCCACTGGTCAGCGCGCTTCGCCGAAGGCGGACGGCTGACGGTGTTCACCGACCACGGCCAGGTGCGCGGCACCTGCCTGCCGCTGAAGACCTCCGGCCACGCCTTCGGCGACGAGGTCGACGCCCAGCCGGTCGGGTGGGAGCAGGTCGAGGTGCGGGTGGACCTGCCCGCGACCTGTCGCGGGGACCTGCTTGCCGCCGGGCTCGAGGTCGGCGACTGGATCGCCTTCGACCCCCAGCCCGAGATCCAGCCCGGCGGCTACATCAACGCCCGCTACCTCGACGACAAGGCCGCGGTGGCGGCGCTGCTGACCGCGTGCAAGGCGGTGCGCGACCACCGCCTGGTGCTGCCGGTCGATGTCCATCCGCTGCTCACCATCACCGAGGAAATCGGCTCCGGCGCCTCGGCCGCGCTGCACGGCGAGATCGCCGAAATGGTGAGCCTGGACATCTCGATCGCCGCCGAAGGCCAGAATACTTCCGAGCACGCGGCGACGATCTGCATGCAGGACATGTCCGGCCCCTTCGACTACCACCTCACCCACAAGCTGATCGCGCTCGCCCACGCCCACGGCATTCCCCACCGGCGCGACATCTTCCGCTACTACCGCTCGGACTCGGCGGCCGCGGTCGAGGCCGGCAACGACATCCGCACCGCGCTGATCGGCTTTGGCGGCGACGCCTCCCACGCCCAGGAGCGCACCCACCGCGACGCCCTCGAGGCCCTCACCCGGCTGGTGGTGGCCTACATGACGAGCGAACCGGTGGCGCGCCGCGACTGCCGCTCGATGGGCTCGCTCGACGGCTTCACCGAGCAGCTCTGCCCCGGCGACATGGCGGTGCCGAGCACGCCGCTGCCGGCGCCGGAAACCTTTCTCGGCGATCCGGCGCCGGAGGGCGAGGCTCAGAAGCGGTAGCGGATCCCCACCATGGCCGCGGTCTGCGAGCCGCCGGCCGGCGGTGCGATGCCGGCGCCCACGGAGGCCGCGTACTGCGCCTTCGAGCTGTTGTTGATGCGGGCGATCTGGGCGTAGGGCGAGAAGTCCTTGTCGACGAAGTAGAAGCCGCGCAGGACGTAGAGTTCGGCGTCGCGGTCCTGGTCGTCGTTGGTGATGCGGTGGTAGCCGCCGTCCAGCATCCACTTCGCGCCGAAGTTCCACGCCCCTTCGACGAAGTAGGCATCCGAGGAAACATCGGTGCCGGCGGTGTCGAGGTCCCGTCCGAGCCAGCCGATGCCGACCTTGCCGCCGCTGCCGATTTTCATGTGTGCGCCGAGGTGGATGCGGCGGTCGCTGTCGCTCGAGTTGGCGAAGGCGATCGGGGCGGCACCGTTGAAGAAGTAGGCGGTGGCGCCCTTGCCGCCGCGTTGCTCGTCGATCGCGGCGGAGATGCCGAAGCGCTCGTCGGTGTATTTCAGCATCGCCGACCAGCCCCGGCAGCTGTTGCTGTCGGCCGCCGCGCTTTCGCCCGCACAGGTTCCGGAGTCCGGCGCACCGCCGGACGTGTCGCGCGCCAGGCTGTAGGTGGCGCCGAGCGAAACCTTGCCGAACGCGCCGCGCCAGGCCAGGGAGTTGTCATAGCGCGCGTTGGGCAGGTAGGCGTCGAGCGAGCCCAGGGCGTAGATGTTGGGGCCGAGCAGGTCGGCATCCATGGCGTAGATCAGCATCGAATACTGGCGGCCGATCGAGAAGGTGCCGTAGGGGGTTTCGAGGCCGGCGAAGAGCTGGCGGCCGAAGAGGCGCCCTCCCTGGCCGAGGGTGCCGCTGTCGAGGTTGAAGCCGGTCTCGAGGGTGGCGATGGCATTGACGTCCGGCGTGATCGCCTTGCTGAAGCGGAAACCGAGGCGCGAGGCGATGGTGCCGGTGATCCCCGGCACCCGTGTCAGGCTGCCGGTCTTGACGCCGTCCTGGATGTTGGTGATGCGTTCCACACCACCGTCGAGGATGCCGTAGATCGAGAGTCCCTTGGGCAGTCCGGGCATCGACGAGGCCGGGGCGGCAGCCGGTGCGCTGGCCACCTTCTGTTCGATGCGGGTGACGGCCTTGTCCTGGCTTTCCTGCTGGGCGAGCAGGCGCTGGATCAATGCGCGCTGTTCGGCCAGTTCGCGCTTCAAGGCCTCGATTTCGCTCTCGGCCTGGGCCGGAAGGCTGGCACCGATACCCAGTGCTGCAGCCAGGGCGAGGACCAGCGGCTTTGCGGTGGCGCGGTGCTTGTGCGGAAAGTCGATTCTCATTGCATCTCCTCGGATATTTTTATGATGATTGAGCGCGGGCGAAGCCGCGCCCCTGCTCCCGTGGTCGGGAACATTCGTGGCGCGCATCATCACCGGGCGCGCTGGCGCCGGCTGTGCTGGAAAGGCGGTGGATCGCGGCGTGGGCGCTGCTCGCCCCGGCGTCGGCCATCGGCAGCGGACGCCGGCGCGGTTGCCGGGTGGAGCGTTCGGGCTTACTTGCGTCCGGAGTGGTGCTGGACGAGAGCGACTGCGTCCTCGTACAGCTTCCGGCCGTCGGCACCTTTGGCGGAGACTTCCTCGATCCACTCTTCGATCACCGGGCGGGTCGCCTGCTGCCACTTGGCCATTTCTTCGGCGGGAAGGCGGCGGACCGTGTTGCCGCGATCGATCACGGTCTGCAGGCCGGCGGCATCGGCGGTTTTCAGCTGCGCGGAAATCCAGGCGGAAGTTTCGCGGCCGCTGTTGTCGTCGATGACCTTCTTCAGCTCCGGCGGCAGGCTGTCGTATTTTTTCCGGTTCATCACGAACATCTGGACCGTGGTCGACATCGTGTGCTCGCCACCGAATTCGACCGAGTACTTGGTGAGTTCATGAACCTTGGTCGAGGGGACGACCTCCCACGGCAGCATGGTCGCTTCGATGATGCCTTTCGACAGACTCTCCGCCATCTGCGTCATCGGCATGCCGACCGGCTGGGCGCCGAGCGAAGCGAGCAGGCGGGTGGTCAGCCGGGAGGAGCCGCGAATCTTGAGGTCTTTCAGGTCCGCGAGCGATTTCAGCTCCTTGTCGCGAAGATGCATGGCGAAGCTGCCGGGTACCCAGACGGCGATCGGCTTCAGGCCGGCGAATTCGCCCATCGTGTGCTTTTCGACGAAATCCCACACCGCGCGCGAACTGCTCTCCTGGTCCGTGCAGATGAACGGTAGCTCGAACACTTCGGTCAGCGGCAGCCTGCCCGGGGTATAGCCCGGCAGCGTCCAGACGACGTCGGCGACGCCGTCCCGGACCTGGCTCAACAACTGCGGGGCGGTACCGCCCAGCATCATCGCCGGATAGTGCTGGCAGCGGATCCGGCCCGCCGATTCGGCGGCGACCTTGTCGCACCACGGGACAACGAATTTGACATGGCCCGGAGAGGTCGGCGGCGCGAAATGCGCAACCTTCAGGATGACCTCCTGGGCGTGGGTGACTGTGGGAACGAGCGCAGCGAACATGAGGCCACGCGCCAACTTGCCGAGTTTCATGTCTTCCTCCTCCTGGTGTGCCGAATGGCTTCTTCTTCGGGGGCGGCCCGGGCGGGCGCCGGACGGTGTATCGCCCGGTGGCCCGGCGGAGCCCCGCTGATTCAGCGTTTGCAAAAACGATGAATCAGCATCAAATCATTTTTATGATTATTTTGTATCAGGCATCCTGATATTATCGATGATAAGGAGTGTCCATGAAAAAGCAAGGGTTTTATGTGCTGGAAGCGGAAGCGCTTCGGGCAAAAGTTGCGAAGCCTTCCGCGGAGGCGGGTAAAATGATCGGTCGATATCGGCAGGATTGACGAGCTTCAGCGACATGAACACATCGAGGACATTGCATGAGTCCCGACGATGACGGCGCCTTGCCCGTCAGCGCGGGCCGCCCGGCGGGCGTCTGTTACCTGATCGGACGGCTCCACCACGCGCTGGGCCGCCGCATGCGCGATGCGCTGGCGCCGCTCGGATTGAGCGTCGCCCAATACACGGTGCTGTCCTTCCTCGAGGGGCAGGTCCAGATCAGCAACGCGCAGCTTGCCGAACGCTCCCTGGTTTCGCCGCAATCGGCCAATGAAATGGTGAAGACCATGGAGGCCAGAGGCTGGGTGTCACGTCAGCCCGACCCCGGGCACGGGCGGGTCGTCCGCCTCGGCCTGACCGCTGCCGGACGTGCCCAGCTGGCGGAAGCTCACGTGCGCATCTCCAGGCTCGAGGCGCACATGCTGGGGAGGTTGAGCGAGACCCAGCGCGGGGCGCTGCCGAAGACGCTGCGGGAAGTCCTGCACGCGCTGAGCGCGATGATCATCGACCCGGTCCTGGCTGCGGAAGTGTCCGGTGACGAGCCCTTTACCGAACGCAAGAAGACCGGAAAGCCTGCCCGGAAGGCGTGAGCACAGCGGGAGCGTTACGGGCGGCCGGTCGGAGAAGAGGAAGGCGTGCCCGGGCCGAAGCCGATCGGGGCCGGGGCGAGGCGGAGGATGGTCTGGTACAGGGTGCGCGCTTCCTCGCCCGGCTTGATGCCGAACAGCGGATTGTCGTGGGCGCGGAAGGCGGCGCCGATGGTGGCCCAGTCTTCTGCAACGAGGACGCGCTCGGCCAGCGGCAGGAGCAGGTCTTCCTCGGCGTGGAGGTGGGCCCATTCGAAGCCGACGTAGCGTTCGGCGAGTTCGAAGAAGGCCTGGTCGGCGCCTTTGTCGCCGTTGCGGAAGGCGATGAGCTTTTCCTTCAGGAGCTCGATCATCGGGTAGCCGAGCTGGTGTTCGCGTTCGAGCCGGGCGACCAGGGCGTCAGCTTCGTGGGTGCGGCGCTTGATCGCGGCAAAAAGGAATTCGTCTTCCTTGGGGTGATGCCAGCGATCCGGGTAGGACACGATGTAGTCGAGGATCGCCTTCAGCAGGGTGAAGTCCGGCGGCGTGCCGGCGCGCATCTCGCGTACCAGATAGCGTAGGGTGTAGAGCACGGCGCTGATCGCGAGATGCTCGTCCTTGATGATCTGGATGACTTCGGCTTTCAAGATGTGCGCTTCCTTTTGCGGGGGGAGGGGAGTCGGGGGTCAGCTGGTGACGATTTCCCGCAGTTTCTGGAAGCAGGCGTCGATGGTCAGACCGGAAGTGTCGATCACGGTATCGGCGCGCGCGTACAGCGGCTCGCGGGCATTGAGGATGCGCTTGAGATCTTCCATCGCCTCGTCGTTGCCGGCCATCGGGCGCAGGTCGCCCTGGGCCATGACCCGTGACATGTGCTCTTCGGGCTGGGCCTTGAGCCACACCGTCAGGCAGTTGGAGAGCAGCATGTCGTAGGTTTCGGGCTGCGACACGACGCCGCCGCCGGCCGAGATCACCGCCCGGTCGTGGTCGCGGATCACGCGCTCGAGTGTTCGCTGCTCGATGCGGCGGTAACCGGTCTGCCCGTAGAGCGCGAAAAGCTCGCTCGACGGCATGCCGGTTTCCTTTTCGATCTCGCCGTCGAGCTCGATGAAGGGGACGCCTTGTGTGGTGGCGAGGCGCTTGCCGAGCGTGGTCTTGCCTGCGCCGCGCAGGCCGATCAGGGCGATGCGCTTGCGGCGCGCGGCTTCCTCGTGACCGAAGTCGCGCATCAGGCGGAACACCACGTCTTCCAGCCGGTGCCGGGGCAGGCGTTCGAGAAAGCGGCGGATCAGGCGGCGTTCGACGGTGTCTTCGGTCTCCACCGCGAGCAGCTCGATCAGTGGCACGTCGAGGGCGCGGCTGATGTGGCGCAGCAGGACGATGGAGACGTTGCCTTCGCCGGCTTCGAGATGGGCGAGGTGGCGCTCTGATACGCTCGCTTCGCGCGCCACCAGCTTGCGGGTCATGCCGCGGCGATCGCGGATCTCGCGCACGCGCTTACCGAGCGCGTCGAGAAATTCGGCATCGCTGCGGGTGTCGACCTCGGCATCGCCGTCATTTGGTGTGGCATTCAGGCTGTCGTCGATCTGGGTGCTCATGCTTGCATCCTTCGTGCACCTTTGTTCATTCTGCCGATGAACAATAATGCTTAAAAAAAACAACTGTCAATATAAATTGTATTTTAGTGCAGGACTGAGATGGGGTGTAAATCAGCTTCCCATCGTTGTCTGGCTGGACATGCTATATATGGCATGCATTGTTGGACTTCAACCCTTTTGGGTGCGAGGGACTTGCTTGACAGTGCCTCATCTGAGTGTATTCTGCTTCACATTTTGATGCTTGTTATGCATTTTATTGCATTCTGTCAATCGTTAAGGAGAGCAGCATGTACACTCTGAGTGTGGCCGATCACAGCAATACGCCGCCCGCCATCAAGATTCCGGAGCGCTACAACGCCGCCGATGACCTGATCGGGCGCAACCTGCTTGCAGGGCGTGGAGGCAAGACGGTCTACATCGACGATGCCGGCTCCTACACCTACGATGAGCTGGCCCTGCGCGTGAATCGCTGCGGCAGCGCCCTGCGTACGACGCTCGGCCTGCAGCCGAAGGATCGCGTGCTGGTGTGCGTCCTCGACGGCATCGATTTTCCCACCACCTTCCTCGGTGCGATCAAGGGCGGGGTCGTGCCGATCGCGATCAACACCCTGCTCACCGAGAGCGATTACGAATACATGCTGACCGACAGCGCGGCCCGCGTCGCCGTGGTGTCGCAGGAACTGCTGCCGCTGTTCGCCCCGATGCTCGGCAAGGTGCCGACGCTCGAGCACCTCGTCGTCGCCGGCGGTGCCGGCGAGGACAGCCTGGCGGCCCTGCTCGCGACCGGCTCCGAGCAGTTCGAGGCGGCGCCGACGCGGCCCGACGACCACTGCTTCTGGCTCTACTCTTCCGGCTCCACCGGCGCGCCCAAGGGCACGGTCCATATCCATTCCGACCTGATCCATACGGCCGAACTCTATGCGCGCCCGATTCTCGGCATCCGCGAGGGCGACGTGGTGTTTTCGGCGGCGAAGCTGTTCTTCGCCTATGGGCTGGGCAACGGCCTGATCTTCCCGCTCGCGGTGGGCGCCACCGCGGTGCTGATGGCCGAGCGCCCGACGCCGGCCGCGGTGTTCGAGCGCCTGCGCCGCCACCAGCCGGACATCTTCTACGGCGTGCCCACGCTCTACGCCAGCATGCTGGCGAACCCGGACTGTCCGAAAGAGGGCGAGCTGCGCCTGCGTGCCTGCACTTCGGCCGGCGAGGCCCTGCCCGAAGATGTCGGCCGGCGCTGGCAGGCGCGGTTCGGCGTGGACATCCTCGACGGCATCGGCTCCACTGAAATGCTGCACATCTTCCTGTCGAACCGGGCCGGTGACGTGCATTACGGCACCAGCGGCAAGCCGGTGCCGGGCTATCGGCTGCGGCTGATCGACGAAGACGGGGCCGAGATCACCACGGCCGGAGTCGCGGGCGAGCTGCAGATCAGCGGGCCGAGTTCGGCGGTGATGTACTGGAACAACCCGGAAAAGACCGCCGCCACCTTCATGGGCGAATGGACGCGCAGCGGCGACAAGTACCTCGTCAATGACGAGGGCTATTACGTGTACGCCGGGCGCAGCGACGACATGCTCAAGGTGAGCGGGATCTACGTGTCGCCGATCGAGGTCGAGTCGGCGCTGATCGCGCACGAAGCGGTGCTTGAGGCCGCGGTGGTGGGTTGGGAGGATGAGGATCATCTGATCAAGCCGAAGGCCTTCATCGTCCTCAAGCCCGGCTACGGCGCGGGCGAGGCCTTGCGCACCGACCTCAAGGCCCACGTCAAGAACCTGCTGGCGCCGTACAAGTATCCGCGCTGGATCGAGTTCGTGGACGATCTGCCCAAGACCGCTACCGGCAAGATCCAGCGTTTCAAGCTGCGCAGCGCCTGAGCGCGGGCGGTTGCGGCAGGAGCCTGCGCCCGCCGGCGCCGGGCGGGCGAGTGGCACATGGCGATGGGAGGATCGCAGCGCTTGCCGTGCGTCAGTAAGTTTCGACGTGGAAACGGCCCTTGGCCAGCAGTTCCGGGCGCAGGGCTTCCCAGTCCGTGCCGTGGGCGCGGCAGATGTCGCGGAAGGCTTCGAGGACACCGGCTTCCATGCCCTTCAGGCCGCAGATGTAGATGAAGGCGTTGTCGTCGGTGAGCATGCGGAACACTTTGTCGGCACGCTCGCGGATGCGGTCCTGGACGTAGCGCTTGGGCTCGTCGGGGACGCGCGAGAAGGCGAAATTGATGTCGATGAAGTCTTCCGGGAGCTTTTTCAGCGGGCCGAAGTAGGGCAGTTCGCCGGGCGCGCGCGCGCCGAAGAACAGCATCAGCTCGCCGCCTTCTTTCTGCTCCATGCGTCGGCGGCGGCGTTCGGTCATCGCCCGCATCGGCGCCGAGCCGGTGCCGGTGCAGATCATCAGCAACGACGAACCCGGGTGGTTGGGCATCAGGAAGGTCGAACCGTAGGGGCCGGTGACCTGGACCTTGTCGCCTTTTTTCAGATCGCACACGTAATTGGAGGCGATGCCGCGGGCGGGGTGGCCGTCGTGATCTTCGGTGACGCGCTTGACCGTCAGCGACAGGTTGTTGTGGTGCGGGCGCTCGCCTTCACGCGGGCTGGCCACCGAGTACATGCGCAGCAGGTGGGGCTTGCCGTTGGCGTCGGTGCCCGGCGGGATGATGCCGATCGACTGGCCTTCGAGGACCGGGAAGGGGGTCGCACCGAAATCGAGGACGATGTGGTGGATGTCGCTGGAGGCGTCGTCCGCGGTCAGCCGGTAGTTGCCGGAAACCGTGGCGGTGAGCGGCCGGGTGGGGGTGTACAGATTGACGTAGGGGTGGGACGCCGACCACGGCGCCAGTGCCGGTCCGCCCTGGCCGGCGGTGGCGACGTCGGTGATCTGCTGGACCTCGGGCGGGGTTTCCTCGCCGCTGAGGGCACCCAGGGTGGCCTCGAAATTGTCGAACTCGGTGGTGTCGGGCAGCGCGTCCCAGGAAAGCTGCTCTTCAATCGTATATGAGCGGGTGCCGTCGACATTGCGCCAGGAGTCGATCGCGCCGGTCGGACAGGGCGAGATGCAGGCCAGGCAGCCCTTGCAGACGTCGAACTTGACCACGTAGTTGCGGGCGTCGTGCGTGATCGCGTTGATCGGGCACATTTCTTCGCAGGTGTTGCAGCGAATGCAGACCTCGGGGTCGATCAGGTGCTGACGGGCGATGGTGGCGTGCTCTGCGGGCGCGTTCATGGCGGGTCTCTTCCTTGGCGGGTGGAGCGGCAGCGAAGGCGGTGCCGCGGGCGTGTCGATCGTTTCGGCACAAAGCGGGGCCGCCGCGCGAGGGCGGCCCCGTTCGTGCTCAGTTGAAGCGGACGTAGTCGAAGTCGACCGGCTTGTTGTTGATGCCGCGCGCCGGGGGGGCGATCCAGTTGGCGAACTTGCCCGGCTCCAGGCAGCGGCCCATCAGCGAATGCACGTACAGGCGGTCCTCGTCGCTGGGCAGCCAGTTCAGGTGCTGGTGGGTCCATTCGGCTTCGGACAACAGGCGGCCGTCGGGGCTGACATGGACGTCGGCGAACATGCCGATCGCGCGATGGAAGCCCTTGTGCGGCAGGGTGAAGCGGAAGTCGAAACCGAACTTGGCCGGGATCCGGTTCCAGCGGTCGACGCCGGCCTGCACGTCGGTGATCCAGTCGTCGCGCAGGCGCTCGTTGAGTGCCGACAGCGCGCCGACGTGGCGGCTCAGGATCTTGTCGCCGGCGACGTCCATCACCTCGTACTCGGCGCTGAGCAGCTTGTGGTCGTCGGCGATCTTGGTTTCCTCGAAGCGCCCCTTCAGCCCGGTGGTGTAGTAGGTGGCGGCGTTCGACGACACCTCGTTGCCGTACAGGTCGCTGGTGACGCTGAAGTGGAAGTTGAGGTACTTCTGCAGCGTCGGCAGGTCGATGACGCCGGCGGCGCGCAGCTTGTCCTTGTCGTCGGTCTTGAGTTGCTGCATCACTTCGCAGGTGCGCTGGATGATGCGGGCGATGCCGGATTCGCCGACGAAGAGGTGGTGCGCTTCCTCGGTGAGCATGAACTTGCAGGTGCGTGCCAGCGGATCGAAGGCCGATTCGGCGAGCGAGGCGAGCTGGTACTTGCCGTCACGGTCGGTGATGAAGGTGAACATGAAGAACGACAGCCAGTCCGGCGTCTTCTCGTTGAACGCGGTGAGGATGCGCGGGTTGTCCTCGTCGCCGGAGCGGCGCTCGAGCAGGGCCTCGCCTTCCTCGCGGCCATCGCGGCCGAAGTGGGCATGCAGCAGGTAGACCATCGCCCACAGGTGGCGGCCTTCCTCGACGTTCACCTGGAACAGGTTGCGCAGGTCGTACAGCGACGGCGCGGTGAGGCCGAGGTGGCGCTGCTGCTCGACCGAGGCCGGCTCGGTGTCGCCCTGGGTGACGATGATGCGGCGCAGGGTGGAGCGGTATTCGCCCGGCACTTCCTGCCACACGTCATCGCCCTTGTGGTCGCCGAAGGTGATCTTCTTGTCCTGTTCCTGGGGGGCGAGGAAGATGCCCCAGCGGTAATCGGGCATCTTGACGTGGTCGAAGTGGGCCCAGCCGGTCGGGTCGACGCTGACCGCCGTGCGCAGATAGACGTCGTAGTCGGTCGAGCCTTCCGGGCCCATGTCCTGCCACCAGTTGAGGAAGGCCGGCTGCCAGTGCTCCAGGGCGCGCTGCAGGGTCTTGTTCTCCGACAGGTTGACGTTGTTCGGGATGCGTTCGCTGTAGTTGATCATGTCTCTACTCCTCGATGGGGAATGTGCCGGCCATGGTGGGGGGGATCACGGCCGGCATGGGGGTTACATCCGGCTTACACCCGGTTCCAGTCGAATTGCGCCTTCTTGCCCGAACCGAACAGCTTCAGCGCGCCGTTTTCGCCGACCGCGTTGGGGCGGATGAAGATCCAGTTCTGCCACGCCGACAGGCGGCCGAAGATGCGCGTGTTCATGGTTTCGGCGATGCCGAAGCGCAGGTTGGCTTCCAGCCCGGTGAGCGCATCGGGCGACAGGCTGGCGCGTTCCTCGCAGGCGATGCGCACTTCGTCGGCCCAGTCGAGGTCGTCCGGGATCGCCGTCACCAGGCCCAGCTCCATCGCCTCGGCTGCGGTGAGCAGCTCGCCTTTGCGCGCCTTTACCGCCGCCACCGGGCCTTCTTCCTGGTAGAAGCGCGCGGCGATGCGCGACAGGCCGTTGACCATCGGCAGGGGGCCGAAATTCATCGCCGTGAGGCCGATGCGGTTGGCGCCGTCCTCGTCGTCGCGCAGGTAGCTGCGGTCGGCGGCAAGGGCGATCTCGAGCAGGGTGCCGGCAAAGCACGAGCCCGGCTCGATCAGCGCGTAGAGGCTGCGCGAGGACACGTCCAGACGCGCCAGGGTGCGGCGCAGCATGCCGAGCGTCTCGCGCACGAACCAGTGCTGCTGGTGGGCGACGAGGGTGGCGTCGATGTCCATCACGACTTCGGTGTCACCTTCGGTGCGCAGCAGCCACAGGCCGATGTCGAGGTGGTTGGTGCGCAGGTTGAGGATCGCGTCGTCGAGTTCGCGCGCCATCTTCAGCGGCCACCAGTCGGCGCCCTGGGCTTCGATTTCGGCAATCGTGGTCGCGGTGACGGCGGCCGGGGCGCGCACGGTCAGGGTCACGCTGCGGGCGGCGGCGTCGATCGCGGCATCGACGAATTCGTAGTGGTAGCCGGAGGCATCGACGCTGCGTTCGAGGGTCGGCAAGGCCACTCCTTTCGCCCCGGCAGGGCGGTCGGAGCCGGCGGCGAGCGCCTGCGCGCGTTCGGCGATGTGCTCGGCGAACTGCTGCTGCTTGACCACGGCATCGACCAGGCGCCACTCCACCGCGCGCTTGCCGCGCACGCCTTCGGAGATGGTGCAGAAGATGTCGGCGTGGTCGCGGCGCACCTTGCGCTTGTCGGTGACCCGGGTCAGCCCGCCGGTGCCCGGCAGCACGCCCAGCAGCGGCACTTCGGGCAGCGACACTGCGGAGTTGCGGTCATCGATGAGCACGATCTCGTCGCACGCCAGCGCCAGCTCGTAGCCGCCGCCGGCAGTGGTGCCGTTGCACGCGGCGATGAACTTGAGGCCGGAGTACTGGCTGGAATCCTCGATGCCGTTGCGCGTCTCGTTGGTGAACTTGCAGAAGTTCACTTTCCAGGCGTGGGTGGAGACGCCCAGCATGTAGATGTTGGCGCCGGAGCAGAAGATCTTCGGCTTGCCCGAAGTGAACACCACGCTGCGCACCGACGGGTGCTCGAAGCGGATGCGCTGGAGCGCGTCGTGCAGTTCGATGTCGACGCCGAGGTCGTAGGAGTTCAGCTTCAGCTTGTACCCCGGGCGGATGCCGGCGTCTTCATCGATGTTCAGGGTCAGGGTGGCGACTTCGCCGTCCACTGCGAGCGACCAGTGCTTGTATCGCGACGGCTCGGTGCGGTAATCGACGGCGTCCTGCTTCACGGTGCTTGCTGTGTCCACGTTCGTCTCCTCCTCAAAGGGGTTCGGCCGGGGCGGGGCCGTTTTGATGCTGAAAGTTTCGTCTGTCTTCCGCTTTTGGGGTGCGGGGTGCTTGGGGCCGCAAATCGCGAGCCGTGGTTGAACAATAGTGCAGCTCGTTTTTCGAGTCAACACAAATAATGCACTTTCTTTCTTGTGGCATCTTTTTTTATGCGGCGGATTTCTGTTTTCTCTCCCGCGTTGCTGCCGTATTCTGATCTAAAGGTTGTTTTGATGCCTTAGATTTAGAGTTTGCATGCAAGATATTGCTTGACTCGCAAGGGAATGAAGGTACTCTATGAACACATAAAGGCGGCCTCGGGTTTGGTGGCCAGTGTGGCCCCTGTCACCAAGTACACAATAGGAGACGACATGAAACTGGCAAATCATCTATGCGGGCGGTGGCAGGAAGGCGGCGGAGAAGGCCTTGCCTTGCTCGACCCGGTAAGCGGAGAGCCGCTGGTGTCGGTTTCTTCCGAAGGGCTGGATCTGGCCGAGGCGCTGGCGTTTGCCCGTCGTGAGGGGGGGCGTGCGCTGCGCGCCATGACCTACGAGATGCGCGCTGCGGCGCTGACCCGGGTGGCCGATGTGCTCCAGGCGAAGCGTGCCGACTACTTCGACATTTCCCTGCGCAACTCCGGCGCCACCGAGGCCGACGCTGGTTTTGACGTCGATGGGGCGATCTTCACGCTGAAGGCCTATGCGCGCGCCGGCAAGGTGCTCGGCGCTGGGCGCTGCCTGCGCGAGGGCGCGCGCGTGCCGCTGGCCAAGGACGGCGTGTTCCAGGGGCAGCATTTCCTCGTGCCGATGAGCGGTGCGGCGATTTTCATCAACGCCTTCAATTTTCCGGCCTGGGGCTTGTGGGAAAAGGCTGCTCCTGCGCTGCTTGCCGGCATGCCGGTGTTCGTCAAGCCGGCCACGCCGACGGCCTGGCTGGCGCAGCGCATGGTTGCCGACGTGGTCGAAGCCGGTGTGCTGCCGCCCGGCGCGCTCAGCATCGTCTGCGGATCGGCGCGCGACCTGCTCGATCATGTTGGCGAATGCGACGTGGTGTCCTTCACCGGCTCGGCCGACACGGCGGCGCGGATCCGTAACCATCCGGCCGTGGTCGCGCGCGCGGTGCGCATCAATGTCGAGGCCGACAGCGTCAATAGCGCCATCCTGGGGCCCGATGCGGTGCCGGGAAGCGCGGAATTCGATCTGGCGGTGAAGGAAATCGTGCGCGAGCTTTCGATCAAGGCCGGGCAGAAATGCACCGCGATCCGCCGCGTGCTGGCCCCGGCACCGGTGGCACGGGCGCTGGCCGATGCCGTCGCCGCCCGCCTCGCGAAGATGCCGGTGGGCAATCCGCGCACCACCGGAGTGCGGATCGGGCCGCTGGTCAGCAAGGCGCAACAGACGGCTGCCCTCGCCGGCCTGGCGAAGTTGCGCGAGGATGCTGAAGTGGTGTACGGCGGCGACCCGGATTTCGTTCCGGTCGACGCCGACCCCCGCCAGGCTGCCTTCGTCCAGCCGACGCTGCTGTTTTGCGAGAAGGGACTGGCGGCACGCTACGTGCACGATGTCGAAGTGTTCGGCCCGGTGGCGACCGTGCTGCCCTACGCCGATGCCGCTGAAGCGGTGGCGATCGCACGTCGCGGCGGCGGTTCGCTGGTGGCTTCGGTGTATTCGGCCGATCCGGCCTTCGTCGGTGCACTGGTACCAGCGATCGCCGATCTCCATGGCCGCATCATGGTGGTCGACGCGGCGGTCGGGAGCAATCACACGGGGCATGGCAACGTGATGCCGACCTGTCTGCACGGCGGCCCCGGACGGGCCGGCGGCGGCGAGGAACTCGGCGGCCTGCGTGCGCTGGCGATGTATCACCGCCGTCACGTCGTGCAGGGCGGGCCGGCGGTGCTCGAGCTGCTGTCGCAAGAGGCGGTCGATGCGGCTTTGCTTGGCGCCTGAGTCCGGCCCATCTACCCTTGAAGGCAGGGGAAGGCCCCGTCGGCCGGTGGAATGACGCATTCCCGGCGAGGGGCGGGTGGTGTCGGGCGGTTGCACCCGCCATCGTCCGCCTCGCCCGCCATCGCCGCCCTGCCGGACTTCCCGAGTGTTGCACCTGAAAGGAGTGTCTGCATGACCCCTGAACATTTTCAGCAGCTGATTGCCGGCGTTACCCGTGAAATCGAAGGCCGGGCGCTCGACGCCGCGCTCGCCGATTTCCTCAACCAGCGCTTTCCGGCCCATGGCGCGGAATTCCGTGCCATTGCCGATGCCTGTGCGCAGGCGGTGGCGGCGGGCTGGATGTGCGAGCGCGAGCACGGAGGGATCCGCTTCGGCCGGGTCATCAAGCCGTGCCCGGAACTGGCTGGCTTCAGCGTGGACGTGGTGGAAATGGCCGATGTGGCCGGCCCCCACCATGTTCATCCGCAGGGCGAGATCGACATGATCATGCCGCTCGAAGGCGATGCCAAATTCGACGGCCATGGCGCCGGCTGGTTCGTCTACGGCCCGGGCAGTGCGCACTGTCCGACCGTCAGCGGCGGGCGTGCTCATGTCCTGTACCTGCTGCCGCAGGGGGCGATCGAGTTCACCCGCCGCTAGCGGCGGCGGGCGTCCGCCGTGATGGCGCGCCGGTTTACGTTTTTACCATCCTCACCCTCAACCCCAACCCGGGCTCGCCGGCAAAGGCCGACATCGAGATCGGCCAGGGCGCGAGTGCCGGCTCAGGAGCGGGCGACGGCGCCCGCTCCGGAACTGGACCGGGCCCCCGACCAAGCCAACCAAGGAGGAGACCTCCATGCCTACACTGAGTGCGGCGGATCACACCGCGAGTCCGCCCGAAATCCGCATCCCGCGCCACTACAACGCAGCCGACGACCTGATCGGCCGCAACCTGGACGCCGGCCGCGGTCCCAAAATCGCCTATATCGACGACGAGGGGCGCTATTCCTTCGATGAGCTGGCGCGCCGGGTGAATCGCTGCGGCAGCGCTCTCGGCGAGGTGCTCGGCCTGCGCCGGGAAGAGCGGGTGCTGATGTGCGTCCACGACACCATCGACTTTCCCACGGTTTTCCTGGGCGCCATCCGTGCCGGCATCGTGCCGATCGCGGTCAATACCCTGCTCACCGCGAGCGACTACGAATACATGCTGACCGACAGCCGGGCCCGCGTCGCGATCGTGTCCGAGCCACTGATGGCGGTGTTCGGCCCGCTGCTGGGCAAGGTGCCGACGCTCGAGCGCATCATCGTCGCCGGCGATCCCGCGGCCGGGGCGGACAGTCTGGCGGCACTCCTCGCGCAGGGGCGGGAGGCCTTTCCCGCTGCGCCGACCGTTGCCGATGACGCCTGCTTCTGGCTCTATTCGTCCGGATCGACCGGTGCGCCGAAGGGCACCGTGCATATCCACTCCAGCCTGATCCATACCGCCGAACTGTATGCGCGCCCGGTCCTCGGCATTCGCGAAGACGACGTGGTGTTTTCGGCGGCGAAGCTGTTCTTCGCTTACGGCCTCGGCAACGGTCTGACCTTTCCGCTGGCGGTGGGCGCCACCGCGGTGCTGATGGCGGAGCGGCCGACTCCGGCTGCCGTGTTCGAGCGCCTGCGCCAGCACCGCCCGACGATCTTCTACGGCGTACCCACGCTCTATGCGTCGATGCTGGCCAGCCCGGACTGCCCGGCGCGCGGCGAACTGAATCTGCGGGCCTGCACTTCGGCCGGTGAGGCCCTGCCCGAGGAGATCGGCCGGCGGTGGACGGAGCGTTACGGGCTGGACATCCTCGACGGCATCGGTTCCACCGAGATGCTGCACATCTTCCTGTCGAACCGCCCCGGTCAGGTGCGCTACGGCACCAGCGGCATGCCGGTGCCGGGCTACCGGGTACGGCTGATCGACGATGCCGGCAATGAGATCACCGCCCCCGGTGAGCCCGGTGAGCTGCAGATCAGCGGTCCGACTTCGGCCGTGTGCTACTGGAACAACCGGGAAAAGAGCCGCAGCACTTTCCTCGGCGAATGGACGCGCAGCGGTGACAAGTACCTGCTCGACCAGGACGGCTACTACGTCTATGCCGGGCGCAGCGACGACATGCTCAAGGTGAGCGGGATCTACGTGTCGCCGATCGAAGTCGAGTCGGCGCTGATCGCGCACGAAGCGGTGCTCGAGGCCGCGGTGGTGGGCTGTGAGGACGAGGATCACCTGATCAAGCCGAAGGCCTTCATCGTCCTCAAACCGGGACTGGAGGCCGACGAGGCCTTGCGCGAGATGCTGAAAAACCACGTCAAGGCTATGCTTGCGCCCTACAAATATCCGCGTTGGATGGAGTTCGTGGAAGAGCTGCCGAAGACCGCGACCGGCAAGATCCAGCGCTTCAAGCTGCGCGGGATGGGCGCACGGTGAGAGCGGGAAATGTTCGCGTGAATCGTTGATGAAACGATTAAAAAATATCTTGATTAGCAATGATGATCAGCCAAGCTGGCCGGCCACGGTCGCCGGGCCTATACTGTATGTACGTACAGTATATCTGGTGAGAGGTGGAGCCATGGCAATGAACCGAATCCAGTTTCAACCCGGCCTGTCGATGCCCGAGTTTCTCAAGCGCTACGGGACCGAAGCGCAGTGCGCGGCGGCGTTGGAGCAGGCGCGCTGGCCGCAGGGGTTTCGGTGCCCGAGTTGCGATGGGGCCGCCTACAGCCGGGTGCGCGGGCGAACCCACGCGCTGTTCCAGTGCCAGGCCTGTCGGCATCAGACCTCGCTGATCGCGGGCACCGTGATGCAGGGCACGAAATTGGCCCTGACCGTGTGGTTCCTCGCGATCTACCTCATCAGCCAAGCCAAGACCGGTCTGTCGGCGCTCGCCCTCAAGCGGCACCTGGGGGTGAGCTACCCGACCGCCTGGCTGATCCACCACAAGCTGATGCAGGCGATGGCCGAACGCGAGCAGCGCTATGTCCTCGAAGGCCAGGTCCAGATCGATGATGCCTACCTCGGCGGTGAGCGCAGCGGAGGCAAGGTCGGTCGCGGCTCGGAAAACAAGGTCCCTTTCGTCGCCGCCGTCTCCCTCAGTGATGACGGCCACCCCTTGCGCGCCAAACTCACGCCCGTACCGGGCTTCAGCCTCCAGGCGATCGGGCAGTGGGCGACGACGCATCTGGCCCCCGGCAGCACTGTGTTCTCCGATGGGCTGGCGTGTTTCGGTGCGGTCACGGCGGCTGGATGCACGCATCAGCCGACCGTCGTCGCTGGACGCAAACCGAAGGACTTGCCCGAATTCCAGTGGATCAACACCGTGCTGGGCAACCTCAAGACCAGTCTGAACGGGAGCTACCATGCATTCGACTTCCGAAAGTATGCGGCGCGTTACCTCGCCGCTTTCGCCTACCGCTTCAACCGCCGATTCGATCTCCGGGCACTGCATACGCGCCTGCTCGTCGCCGCAGCCAACTGCGGGCCGCTCCCGCAGCGCGCGATTCGGACCGCTGAGGTTCATTGCTAATCAGGAAAAATATTATACAATCGCGACTGAACTGGAATTCACCGTGTTGCCGGTGGAGTCCGAGAAAGCGGCGGGCAGTTCTGCCTGCCATGTAAATGGATGAACCAGGAGGAGAGTCACATGAGCAAGCAGAAACTGATGCAGCGCATGGCCGGTGTCGCTGGAGTCGGCCTGATCGCCCTGCTGCCGATGGGCGGCGCCTACGCGGCGGACAAGGTCAAGGTCGGCCTGATGCTGCCCTACACCGGGACCTACGCCTCGCTGGGCAATGCGATCACCAACGGGTTCAAGCAGTACGTGGCCGAGCAGGGCGGCAAGCTGGGCGGGCGCGAAGTCGAATACTTCGTCGTCGATGACGAGTCCGACGCCGCCAAGGCCACCGAGAACGCCAACAAGCTGGTCAAGCGCGACGAGGTCGACGTGCTCGTGGGCACGGTGCACTCGGGCGTGGCGCTGGCGATGGCCAAGGTCGCGCGCGACACCAAGACCCTGATGATCATCCCCAACGCCGGGGCCGACGAGCTGACCGGGCCGCTGTGCGCGCCCAACGTGTTCCGCGTGTCGTTCTCGGCCTGGCAGCCGGCCTACGCGATGGGCAAGGTGGTGGCCGAGCGCGGGCACAAGAACGTGGTCACGGTGACCTGGAAGTACTCGTTCGGCGAGCAGTCGGTAGCCGGCTTCAAGGAGGCCTTCGAACAGGCCGGCGGCAAGATCGCCAAGGAGCTCTACCTGCCTTTCCCGAACGTCGAGTTCCAGCCTTTCCTGACCGAGATCGCCGGCCTCAAGCCCGATGCGGTGTTTGTGTTCTTCGCCGGCGGCGGCGCGGCCAAGTTCGTCAAGGATTATGACGCGGCAGGGCTCAAGAACAGCATCCCGCTGTACGGCTCGGGTTTCCTCACCGACGGCACGCTGGAGGCGATGGGCGGTGCGGGTGAGGGCGTGATGACCACCCTGCACTATGCCGACGGCCTCGATACCGAGAAGGACAAGACCTTCCGCACCGGCTACGCCAGCGCCTACAAGATGCAGCCCGACGTCTATGCGGTGCAGGGCTATGACGCCGCCCAGCTGCTCGGTGCAGGCCTGGCCAAGGCGCCGGCGGGCAAGTTCGACAAGGATGCGGTGATGAAGGCGATGAGCGCGGCCACGGTCGATAGCCCGCGCGGCGCATTCACCCTGTCGAAGGCCAACAACCCGGTGCAGGACATCTACCTGCGCAAGGTCGAAGGCAGCCAGAACAAGGTGGTCGGCGTCGCCGCGCCCAAGCTGGCCGATCCCGCACGCGGCTGCCGCATGAACTGATCGCTGCGTCGATCGCATCGCCTGCGCCGGCCGTGCCGGCGCAGGGTTTTCCTTCCCACGCACTTTCATCCACCGTATCCCGCCGCCCTGGGCGAGTCCGGGAGGGGGAGGCCCAAGCATGGATTTCGTTTCCTTCCTGATCCAGATCCTGAATTCGCTGCAGTACGGACTGCTGCTGTTTCTGGTGGCCAGCGGGCTGACGCTGGTGTTCGGGATCATGGGCATCATCAACCTGGCGCACGGCAGCTTCTACATGATCGGCGCCTACATGGCGTTCGCGCTCACCAGCGCGACCGGCAACCTGATGCTGGCGATCGTGCTCGGCATACCGCTGGCGTTCGCCTTCGGGGCACTGCTCGAGAAGCTGTTGTTCGTGCATCTGTACAAGCGCGACCACCTGCAGCAGGTACTGCTCACCTACGGGCTGATCCTGATCTTCGAGGAGCTGCGCAGCCTGACCATGGGCGACGACGTGCACGGGGTGGACATCCCGGCGCTGTTCTCGGCCTCGATCCAGCTTTCGGACACTCTGTCCTACCCGGTCTACCGGATCGTGATCTCGGTGGTGTGTGTGGCCCTGGCCGCCGGGCTGTGGTGGCTGATGCAGCGCACCCGGCTGGGGATGATGATCCGCGCCGGCTCGCACAACCGCGAGATGGTGCAGGCGCTCGGCGTCAACATCGACCTGCTGTACCGCAACGTGTTCGCCCTCGGCGTGGCGCTGGCCGCGCTCGCCGGCATGCTCGCCGCGCCGGTGTCCTCGGTGTATCCGGGGATGGGCGGCAACGTGCTGATCATCTCCTTCGTGGTGGTGGTGATCGGCGGCATCGGCTCGGTGTGGGGGGCGCTGGTGGCGGCGCTGCTGGTGGGCTTTACCGACACCTTCGGCAAGGTGCTGGTGCCCGAGTTCGCCGGACTGGCGGTGTACCTGGTGATGGCGGTGGTGCTGCTGTGGCGCCCCGAAGGCATCTTCAAGAAAGGCTAGGCGATGAATTCCAGAATCCCGCTGTTTCTACAACTGCTCGCGCTGCTCGTGCTGATCGCCTATCCGCTGTACGGCTCGAGCTTCTACGTCGAGATGCTGGCCAAGACCCTGGTGATGGCGATCTTCGCCATGAGCCTGGCGCTGCTGGTGGGCTTCACCGGGCTGGTCAGCCTCGGGCATGCGGCGTATTTCGGCATCGCCGCCTACGTCGTGGCGCTGGTGACGCCCAAGTACGACCCGGCCAGCTTCTGGTTCGCCTTCCCGGCCTCGGTGCTGGCCGCGGCGCTGGCCGCGCTCGTGATCGGGCTGTTCGTGCTGCGCACCAAGGGCATCTACTTCATCATGGTGACGCTGGCCTTCGCCCAGATGGCCTACTACATCTTCCACGACACCCCGCTGGGCGGAGGCTCGGACGGGATCTACCTGAACTTCAAGCCCGATGCGGCGATTGGTGGCTGGGTGCCGTTCGACCTGAACGAGCCGCTGCAGATGTACTACTTCATCCTCGCGGCGATGGTGGCGGTGTTCGTGCTCTTGAAGCTGGTGCTGCGTTCGCCGTTCGGGCGCGTGCTCGCGGGCATCCACAGCAACGAGCACCGCATGCAGTCGCTGGGCTACGCCACCTTCCGCTACAAGCTCGCCGCATTCACGCTGGCCGGCGCGCTGGCCGGGGTGGCGGGCTTCCTGTACGCGGTGCTGTTCGGCTTCGTCACCCCCGAGTACCTGTCGTGGCACCAGTCGGGCAACGTGCTGATGATGGTGATCCTGGGCGGCATGGGTAGCCTGGCGGGGGCGGCGGCCGGGGCGTTCGCCTTCATCGGCCTGCAGGAGCTATTCACCGACCTGAGCAAGCACTGGCAGCTGCTGATGGGCAGCGTGATCGTGCTCGCGGTGCTGTTCATGCCGGACGGGCTGGCCGGGCTGCCCAAGCGGGTGATCCGCATGATCAACTGGGGAGAGGACAAAAATGGCTGAGGCAATGCTCGTGGCCGACCGCCTGACCCGCCACTTCGGCGGGCTGACGGCCAACGAAGAAGTGTGCATCACGCTCGAGCGCGGCACCCTGCATGCCTTGCTCGGCCCCAACGGCGCGGGCAAGTCGACCTGCATCAACATGCTCTCGGGCGATCTGCCGCCCTCGTCCGGGCGCATCCTGCTCGGCGGCCGGGACGTCACCCGGCTGTCGGCGGCGGCGCGCTCGCACCTGGGGATCGGACGCAGCTACCAGCGCACGAACATCTTCCCGCAGTTCACCGTGCTCGAGAATTGCCGCCTGGCAGCGCAGTCGCGCCGGCCGCGGCCGTGGAAGATCTTCACCGACGCCCAGCGCCTGAGCGACACCGTCGAGCGCGCGCGCGCGGCGGTCGCCGAGGCCGGGTTGGGCGGGCGCGAGGCGCGGGTGGCGGGCACGCTGTCGCACGGCGAGCAGCGCCAGCTCGAGATCGCGATGGTGCTGGCGACCGACGCCAGGGTGCTGCTGCTCGACGAGCCGCTGGCGGGCATGGGCTCGGAGGAGTCGGCGAAGATGGTCGAGCTGCTGCGCAGGCTCAAGGACGGGCGTGCGATCCTGCTCGTCGAGCACGACATGGATGCGGTGTTTGCGGTCGCCGACACGATCACGGTGATGGTCAACGGCGCGGTGCTCGAATCGGGCCCGCCGGTGCAGATCCGCAACAGCGCCGAAGTGCAGGCCGCTTACCTGGGAGAGGACGAACATGTCTGAGACGCTGCTCGAAGCGCACGACCTGCACACTTATTACGGTTCGAGCCACATCCTGCACGGCGTCGATTTCCACATCGCGAAGGGTGAGGCGCTGGGGCTGATGGGGCGCAACGGCATGGGCAAGACCACGCTGATCCGCTCGATGCTCGGGCTGGTGCGTCCGCGCCACGGCACGGTCAAGGTCAATGGCGACGACATGACCGGGGCGAGCACGCACCGCATCGCCCTGCGCGGCATTGCCTACGTGCCCGAGGGGCGGGGAATCTTCCCCAACCTGAGCGTGCGCGAGAACCTGATCATGGCCGCGCGCGCCGGCGTCGACGGTCAGCGCACGTGGACCTTCGAGCGCGTGATGGAGACCTTCCCGCGCCTGGGCGAGCGCCTGTCGAACGGCGGCGGGCAGCTCTCGGGGGGCGAGCAGCAGATGCTCACCATCGGCCGCGCGCTGATGACCAACCCCGACCTGCTGATCCTGGACGAAGCCACCGAGGGCCTGGCGCCGCTGATGGTGAAGGAGATCTGGAACGTGGTCCGCACCATCCGCGAAACCGGCATCGCCACCGTGATCGTGGACAAGAACCACGCCGCGGTGACCGCGCTCACCGACCGCTCGATGATCCTGGTCAAGGGCCAGGTCGTCTTCGACGGCCCGAGCGCGGCGGTGCGCAACGACCCGGAATTGATCCAGAAGCATCTCGGCGTCTGAAAATAACACGCAGGGGGCCGCCCACCGGGCCGGCTCCCGCACCGGCCGCCCGCCAAGGGCGGCACCCCAAACGGAGTTTGTTCACGATGAAGACAGTCGGTATCGGCGGCACCCGCCTCGAATACGTCCGATTGCCCTCGGCACATCCGCGCGAGGGCGCCCCCGCGATCGTTTTCCTCCACGAAGGGCTGGGCTCGGTGGCGATGTGGCGCGATTTTCCGCAGCGCGTGGCCGATGCGACCGGATGCGAGGCCATCGTCTATTCGCGCGCCGGCTACGGCCGCTCCGACCCGGCGCCGCTGCCGCGCACGGTGCGCTACATGCACGACGAAGGGCTGACGGTGCTGCCGGCGCTGCTCGCCGAACTCGGTGTCGAGCGCCCGCTGCTGTTCGGGCACTCGGACGGCGGCTCGATCGCGCTGATCTGCGCCGGCGGGACCGACGTTGCGCTCTCCGGGCTGATCCTGATGGCGCCGCACGTGATGGTCGAGGACATCTCGGTCGCCAGTATTGCCGCCGCCGGGCAGGCGTGGACCACGACCGACCTGCCGTCCCGGCTGGGGCGCTACCACAACGACGTCGAGGCGGCCTTTCGCGGCTGGAACGACATCTGGCTGCACCCGGATTTCCGCGCCTGGAACATCGAGCAATATCTGCCAGGCATCACCGTGCCGGTGCTCGCGATCCAGGGCGAGGACGACGAGTACGGCACCATGACGCAGATCGAGCGCATCGCCGCCCAGGCGCGCGACGTCGAACTATGCCGGCTCGCCGATTGCCGGCATTCGCCGCACAAGGACCAGCCGCAGGCGGTGCTCGACACCGTCGCCGCGTTTGTCGAGCGCGTGCTCGAAGACTGAATGCCGGATCGCGAGAACATCCTGCCCCACACACGAACGGAAGCACGACCGTGCTCCGCGTCCGGCTTGCGCCGGTCCGGAAACGGCGATGAGTCCGCCGCAGTTCCCCTCGTCACATGCGGGCATTTGCCCCTCACGGAGAGTCACCATGGCCCAATACCAGTGCAGTGCATGCTATTTCCCTTACGATGAGGCCGAAGGCCTGCCCGAACATGGCATCCCTGCCGGGACGCGGTGGGAGGATGTGCCGGCCGATTTCGTCTGTCCCGACTGCGGCACGCCGAAGTCGAACTGGATGGAACTGAACACCGACTGAACCGGGCTTCACGGGGGGCGTCAGCCGCACCCCGGAGGCTTTTCCCGAGTCCCCTTTTTGGAGATGGACGTGGCAGCACTTTCGACCTCGACCCGCATCGCCGTCATCGGCGCCGGCGCCATGGGCAGCGGCATCGCCCACGTGGCGGCCCGCGCCGGCCACACGGTTTATCTGTACGACATGAACGCGGAGGCGGTTGCGCGCGGCCGCGACGCGATCGGCAAGGACCTGCGCTTTCTCGTCGGCAAGGGCAAGCTCGCCGCAGCCGAAGCCGAGGCGGTGCTGGCGCGGGTGATCGGCAGCAGCCGCATCGAGGATCTCGCCGATGCCGGTCTGCTGATCGAGGCCATCGTCGAGAACCTCGAGGTCAAGCAGAAGCTGTTCCGCCAGCTCGAAGAGCTGGCCGGACCGCAGGCGATCCTCGCCACCAACACCTCGTCGCTGTCGATCACCGCGATGGCTGCGGTGCTGGCACGCCCGGAGCGGCTGGCCGGAATGCACTTCTTCAACCCGGCGCCGCGCATGGCGCTGGTCGAGATCGTCTCCGGCCTCGCCACCGACCCCGAGGTCGCGGGCACGCTGTACGACACCGCGAAGGCCTGGGGCAAGACTCCGGTGCATGCGAGCTCGACGCCGGGCTTCATCGTCAACCGCGTCGCTCGTCCTTATTACGCCGAGGCCCAGCGCGTGCTCGCCGAGCGTGCCGCCGCCCCGGCGACGCTGGATGCGGTGCTGCGCGAAGCCTGCGGCTTCCCGATGGGGCCGTTCGAGCTGATGGACCTGATCGGCCACGACGTCAATTACGCGGTGACGAATTCGGTGTTCGATGCCTACCATGGCGACCGCCGCTACACCCCGAGTCTGATCCAGCGCGAGCTGGTGCTGGCCGGGCGCCTCGGGCGCAAGTCGGGGCAGGGTTTCTACGACTACCGCGACGGAGCGGAAAAACCGGCGCCGGCGGCGGAGCCCGCGGCGGCGGCGCTGCCGGCGCTCGTGGTCCACGGCCGCCTCGGCGTGGCCGAGCCGCTGGTGGCGCGTCTCCAGCAGGCCGGCATCGCCGTCGAGCGCAGCGCGGCGAGCGCGGCCGAGGGGGGCGGCGAGCTGCGCATCGGCACGGCGCGCCTGGCCCTGTCCGACGGCCGCACCGCCACCCGGCGGGCGCACGAGGAAGGGACGCCGGAGCTGGTGCTGTTCGATCTCGCGCGCGACTACGCGAGCACGCCACGCCTGGCGCTGGCCCGTGCCGACCAGTGCAGCGATTCCGCCTGGCAGGCAGTGGTCGGCACCCTGCAGGCGGCCGGGATCGCGCTCAGCCGGGTCGACGACGTCGCCGGTCTGGTGGCGCTGCGCACGGTGTGCATGCTCGCCAACGAAGCCGCCGACTGCGTGCTGCAGGGCATCGCCACTGCGGCCGACATCGATACCGCGATGCGCAACGGCACCAACTACCCGGAAGGGCCGCTGGCCTGGGCCGACCGCCTCGGCACGCCCTTCGTCGCCCGCGTGCTGGAGAATCTGCGTGCGCATTACGGCGAGGAGCGTTATCGTCTATCTCCGCTGATCGCCCGCCGCGCCCTGACCGGCGCCACCCTGCACTGAGCATCCGAAGATCGGGTCCGGCGGGACGGTGCCCGGCGGCGGGGGAGCGGCACCGCCGCCGCTGCGCCCGGGGGGCACCGCCCCGTGCGCAGCCCGGCAACCTGCTCCGAGGAGAGCCCCATGTCTGCCCGTTCCGCGATGCGCGGACCTACCCGTCCGCCGCTGTCCGAAACCGCGCGTGACGCCGCGCGCGCCGCGCTTGCCGGCGAGGCGCCGCGCCGCGACCGCCTGATCGAATACCTCCACCGCCTGCAGGACGCGCACGGCGCGCTCCACGCCGGGCACCTCGCCGCGCTTGCCGAAGCGCTGCAACTGGCGCGCGCCGAAGTGTTCGAGGTCGCGACCTTCTACCACCACTTCGACTTCGTTGCCGAGGGCGGCGCCGCCCCGCCGGCGCTCACCGTGCGCGTGTGCGATTCGCTCGGCTGTGCGATGGCGGGCGGGGCGGAACTCGCCGCCGCGCTCGCGACGCGGCTCGGTGCTGGGGTGCGGGTGCAGCGCGTGCCCTGTGTCGGGCGCTGCGACAGTGCGCCGGTCGCGGTGGTCGGGCAGCGCCCGGTGCTGCACGCCGATGTCGACACCGTCGCCGCGGTCGTTGCCAGCGGCGAGCGCGAAGAAGCGCTGCCCGCTGCGATCCGCTTCGACGCCTACCGCGCCGCCGGCGGCTATGCGCTGTGGGAAGCGGTGCGCAGCGGCGCGCGCGATCCCGCGTCGATCGTCGCCGCGCTCGACGAGGCCGGCCTGCGCGGGCTGGGCGGCGCAGGCTTTCCCGCCGCGCGCAAGTGGCGCACGGTCGCGGCGCAGCCGGCGCCGCGCCACATGGCGGTGAATATCGACGAAGGCGAGCCGGGGACCTTCAAGGATCGCCACTACCTGTCGACCGATCCGCACCGTTTCATCGAAGGCATGCTGATCGCCGCCCGGGTGGTCGGCATCGCCGCGATCTGGATCTATATCCGCGACGAATACCCGGCGCTGCGCCGCCTCCTCGCCGAGGAACTCGAGCGCGTGCGCGCCGAATGGCCGGAGCTGCCGCCGATCGAACTGCGCCGCGGCGCCGGCGCCTACGTCTGCGGCGAAGAGTCGGCGATGATCGAGTCGATCGAAGGCAAGCGCGGCATGCCGCGGCTGCGTCCGCCCTATGTCGCCGAAGTCGGCCTGTTCGGCCGTCCGACGCTGGAGCACAACCTCGAGACGCTGTGGTGGGTGCGCGATATTGTCGACATGAGCGCCGAGCGCGGCGCCGACGGGTTTGCGAGCCACGGCCGCCACGGCCGCAAGGGCCTCCGGAGCTTCTCGGTCAGCGGCCGCGTGGCCCGGCCCGGAGTCGTCGTCACCGATGCCGGCATCACCCTGCGCGAGCTCATCGACGAGCACTGCGGCGGCATGCTCCCCGGCCACGAACTGTACGGCTACTTTCCCGGCGGCGCCTCGGGCGGCATCCTGCCGGCGCGGCTGGCCGATGTGCCGCTCGATTTCGACACCCTGGCGCCCTACGGCTGCTTCATCGGCTCGGCCGCGATCGTGGTGTTCTCGCAGCACGACCAGGCACGCCTCCTCGCCGAAAACGCGATGGCCTTCTTCGCCCATGAATCCTGCGGCCAGTGCACGCCGTGCCGGGTCGGCACGGCGAAGGCGGCGCAGCTGATGCAGGCGCCCGCGTGGGACGCCGGCCTGCTCACCGAACTCGGCAGGACGATGATGGACGCTTCGATCTGCGGCCTCGGCCAGGCCGCGCCGAACCCGATGCAGTCGGTGCTGCGCTTCTTCCCGCACGAAGTCGGAGGCGCGCGCGCTGGCGCTGCAGGGGGTGCCTCGCCGACGGCCCCCGATGCCTGCGCCGCCCCTCCGGCGCCGCATGCAGACGACACGAGGAGCGCATGATGAACGCCACCGACCGGATCCGCTTCGAGCTCGACGGCCGTGACATCGACGCCGCCCCCGGAGAGTCGATCCTGCAGGCCGCGCGGCGCGCCGGCACGGACATCCCGCACCTGTGCTACACGGACGGGCTGCGCGCCGACGGCAACTGCCGCGCCTGCGTGGTCGAGATCGACGGCGAGCGTGTGCTTGCCCCCTCATGCTGCCGCGCGCCCCAGCCGGGGATGAAGGTGAAGGCCGCAAGCGAACGCGCGCGCGCCTCGCAGCGCATGGTGCTGGAGCTGCTGCGCGCCGACGTGCCGGCTGCAGCCGAGAAGAGCGACTCCGAACTTGCGCACTGGTGCGAGGCGCTCGGCGTCGTGGAGCCCCGCTTCACGCCCCGTACCAACCCCACGCCCGATCGCAGCCACCCCGGCATCGCCGTCGATTTCGCTGCCTGCATCCAGTGCACGCGCTGCCTGCGCGCCTGCCGCGAGGAGCAGGTGAATGACGTGATCGGCCTCGCCCGCCGCGGTGCCGATACCGCGATCGTGTTCGATTTCGGCGACCCGATGGGGGATTCGAGCTGCGTCGGCTGCGGCGAATGCGTCCAGGCCTGCCCGACCGGCGCGCTGCTGCCGGCGACGCTGCTCGATGTCGCCGTTGCGCCGGCGTCGGCCGCCTACCGTCCGACCCGGCAGGTCGATTCCCTGTGCCCCTACTGCGGCGTCGGCTGCCAGGTGAGCTACCACGTCGCCGGCGAGGGCGCGGCGCAGCGCATCGTCTTCGCCGAGGGGAGCGACGGCCCGGCCAACGCCGGCCGCCTGTGCGTGAAGGGGCGCTACGGCTTCACCTACAGCCGCAACCGCGAGCGCCTGACCACGCCGCTGATCCGCCGTCCGGAAGTGCCCAAGGGGACGGTGGTCGATCCGGCCGATCCGCTGTCCGCATTCCGCGCGGCGAGCTGGGACGAAGCGCTCGACGCCGCCGCCGCCGGACTGCTGCGGATCCGGCATGCCCACGGCCCGCACGCGCTTGCCGGCTTCGGTTCGGCCAAGGGCAGCAACGAAGAGGCCTACCTGTTCCAGAAGCTGGTGCGGACCGGCTTCGGCACCCACAACGTGGACCACTGCACGCGCCTGTGCCACGCCTCTTCGGTGGCGGCGCTGCTCGAAGGCATCGGCTCGGGCGCGGTGTCCAATCCAGTGCGCGACGTCGACTTCGCCGACGTGATCATCGTCATCGGCGCCAATCCGGCGGCCAACCACCCGGTGGCGGCGAGCTTCATCAAGAACGCGGTGAGGGGTGGCAACCGCGGTGGCAACCGCGAGGGCAATCGCGAGGGCAATCGCGAGGACAACCGCGGCGGCGCGAAACTGGTGCTGATGGACCCGCGTGCGACCCCGCTCGCGCGCCATGCCTGGCGCGTGCTGCAGTTCCGCGCCGACGCCGATGTCGCCCTGCTGCTGTCGATGGCGTGCACGATCATCGAGGAAAGGCTCACCGACGCGGCCTTCATCGCCGCCCGCACCGAAGGCTTCGAAGCTTTCCGCGAGGTCGCGCTGAAGTACCCGCCCGAGCGCACCGAGGCCCTCACCGGCATCGCCGCCGCCACCGTGCGCGAGGTCGCGCGTGCCTACGCGCGCGGGCCGAACAGCATGATCCTGTGGGGGATGGGGGTGTCGCAGCACACCCATGGCACCGACAACGTGCGCGCGCTGATCGCGCTGGCGCTGATGACCGGCCAGATCGGCCGCCGCGGCACCGGCCTGCACCCGCTGCGCGGCCAGAACAACGTCCAGGGCGCCTCCGACGCCGGCCTTATCCCGATGATGCTGCCCGACTACCAGAAGGTGGCCGATCCCGCCGTGCGGGCGCGCTTCGAGGCACTGTGGCAGGCGCCGCTGGCGCAGACTCCCGGCCTCACCGTGGTCGAGATCATCGATGCCGCCTGCGCCGGGCAGATCCGCGGCATGTACATCGAAGGCGAGAACCCGGCGATGTCCGACCCCGATCTCGCCCATGCGCGCGAAGGCCTGGCGAAGCTCGAGCACCTCGTGGTGCAGGACATCTTCCTGACCGAGACCGCGATGCTCGCCGACGTCGTGCTGCCGGCTTCGAGCCTGTTCGAGAAGAGCGGCAGCTTCACCAACACCGACCGCCTGGTGCAGCTCGCGCGTCCGGTGCTGCCGCTGCCGGGCGGGGCCCGCCCGGACTGGTGGATCATCCAGGAGATCGCCCGCCGGATGGGGCTGGCGTGGGATTACCCCGGCCCGGGGGCGGTGTTCGACGAGCTCGTGCGGGCGATGCCCAGCCACGGCGGGATGAGCTGGGCGAAGCTGGAGGCCGAGGGCGCGATCGTGGCGCCGAAAGTCGCTCCCGATGCGCCGTCCGAGCCGGTGCTGTTTCAGGAGTGCTTTCCGACCGCCAACGGGCGCGGCCGCTTCGTGGCGGTGACGCCGTTGCCGGCGGCGGAGCTGCCCGATGAGGACTACCCGATGGTGCTGATCACCGGGCGTGTGCTCGAACACTGGCACACGGGGTCGATGACGCGCCGCGCTGAGGTGCTCGATGCGCTCGACCCGGACCCCTGGTGCGCGATCCATCCGGCCGATCTCGCCCGTCTCGGCGTCGCCGCGGGCGGGCGGGTGGCGCTGCAGACCCGGCGCGGGCGCATCGAGCTGGAGGCGAGGGCGGACGAGGGCGTGCGCACCGGCAGCGTGTTCATGGCGTTCTGCTACCGCGAGGCGGCGGCCAACCTGCTGACCCAGCCCGCGCTCGACCCTTTCGGCAAGATCCCGGAGTTCAAGTATTGCGCGCTGCGGGTCGAGGCCGTGCCCTGAGCGCGGCGGCTGCGGGGCCTTCCGGATCGTGGTGACCGGGCGTGTGCTGCAGGCAGGGGCTCATCTGTTGTATCTTATAGAGGACTTTTGTCCGCCGGTCTTGACCCACGCGCCGATCGATCGCATCCTTTTTCGGTTGCGCGTGGTGCGCAGGACGTGCGTTGATCCATATTCTTGTCGAAGAGAGCCCGAAAAATGACCGAACGAGTGACGTGTCAGCGCCTTCAGGTCGCTGCAAACCTGAAGCGTTTCATTGAAGAAGAAGCCCTGCCCGGCAGCGGTGTCGATGCGGTAGCGTTCTGGTCCGGTTTCGATGCACTGATCCACGAGCTGGCGCCGAAGAACCGCGCCCTGCTCGCCGAGCGCGACCGCCTGCAGGGCGAGATCGATGCCTGGCACCGTGCCCACCCCGGCCCGATCGCCGACATGGCGGCCTATCGCGCCTTCCTCGAATCGATCGGCTATCTGCTGCCCGTGCCGGCCGATGCCAGGATCACGACCACCAACGTCGATGACGAACTCGCGCTGCAGGCCGGCCCGCAGCTGGTGGTGCCGGTGATGAACGCACGTTACGCGCTCAACGCCGCCAATGCGCGCTGGGGCTCGCTGTACGATGCGCTGTACGGCACCGATGCGATTCCGCAGACCGACGGCGCCGGACTGACCGCCGGCTACAATCCGGTGCGCGGGGCGAAGGTCATCGCCTTCGGCCGCCGGCTGCTCGACCAGGCCGCGCCGCTCGCCGGGGCTTCGCACGCCGACGCGACCGCCTACGCCGTGGCCGGCGGCAAGCTCGTGGTGACGCTGAACAACGGCAGCACCACCGGGCTGCAGCAGGCGGACAAGTTCGCCGGCTACCAGGGCGAAGCCGCGGCGCCGAAAGCGGTGCTGCTGAGGAACAACGGCCTCCACATCGAGATCCAGATCGACCGCGCCGGTGCGATCGGCAAGGGCGACGGCGCCGGGGTGAACGACCTCCTGCTCGAAGCCGCGGTGTCGACGATCATGGACTGCGAGGACTCGGTCGCCGCGGTCGATGCCGAGGACAAGCTCGTCGTCTATCGCAACTGGCTCGGGCTGATGGCCGGCACCCTCGAGGACACGTTCGAGAAAGGCGGCAAGCCGATGACCCGCCGCCTCAACCCCGACCGTGAATACACCGGCGCCGATGGCAAGGCGCTCAAGCTGCACGGGCGCTCGCTGCTGTTCGTGCGCAACGTCGGCCACCTGATGACCAACCCGGCGATCCTCGACGGCGTCGGCAACGAAGTGCCCGAAGGCATCATGGACGCGGTGGTGACGACGCTGATCGCCAAGCGCGACCTCGAACGCAAGGGCAACTCGCGCCGCGGCAGCATCTACATCGTCAAGCCCAAGATGCACGGCCCGGCCGAAATCGCCTTCGCCGACGAGCTGTTCACCCGCGTCGAGCAGCTGCTCGGCCTGCCCGCCCACACCGTCAAGCTCGGCATCATGGACGAGGAGCGCCGCACCAGCGTCAACCTGGCCGCCTGCATCGCCGCCGCGCCGGCCCGCGTGGCCTTCATCAACACCGGCTTCCTCGATCGCACCGGCGACGAGATGCACACCGCGATGGAAGCCGGCCCGATGATGCGCAAGGGCGAGATCAAGAACAGCAAGTGGATCGCCGCCTACGAGCGCCGTAACGTGCTGATCGGGCTCGCCGCCGGGCTGCGCGGCCGCGCCCAGATCGGCAAGGGGATGTGGGCGATGCCCGACCTGATGGCGGCGATGCTCGAGCAGAAGGTGAACCATCCGAAGTCGGGCGCGAACACCGCCTGGGTGCCGTCGCCGACCGCGGCGACCCTGCATGCGCTGCACTATCACCAGGTCAGCGTGGCTGCGGTGCAGCAGGAGATCGAGAAGCTCGACCTGAACCGGGAGGCCGCCGCGCTGCTCGACGACCTGCTCACCGTTCCGGTGGTGGCGAAGGCCGGGTGGAGCGCCGCCGAGCGCCAGCAGGAACTCGACAACAACTGCCAGGGCATCCTCGGCTACGTGGTGCGCTGGGTCGAGCAGGGCGTGGGCTGCTCCAAAGTGCCCGACATCAACGACGTCGGCCTGATGGAAGACCGCGCCACCCTGCGCATCTCCAGCCAGCACATCGCCAACTGGCTGCGCCATGGCGTGGTCGGCGCCGAGGAAGTCGAACAGGCCCTGCGCCGGATGGCTGCGGTGGTCGATGGGCAGAACGCCGGTGACCCGGCTTACCGCCCGATGGCGCCGAATTTCGACGATTCGGTGGCCTTCCAGGCCGCGCGCGCGCTGATCTTCGAAGGCTGCACCCAGCCCAGCGGCTACACCGAGCCGCTGCTGCACCGCTACCGTCAGCAGTTCAAGGCCAAGGTCGGCGGCTGATCGCCGATTCTGCGCGCTGTGCAGTGACAACCGGACCGGCGCAAGCCGGTCCGGTCGTTTACGCCACCGGGTTTCAGGGCGATCCGGTTTTCATCGTTTCGGCGACGTAGCGGCGCACGCGAGGCGGCTCCGGCCCCAGGTGGAAGGCGAGACGCTGCGCGCGCAAGCCGATGTCGGCGGCGGTGAAGCGCTCCAGCCGGCGCAGGTGCTCGACCCAGTTCTCGTCGAGGAAGTATTCGATATAGCGTCCGGGCAGCGTGGTGTCGCGGAACAGCCCCCACGACAGCGCGCCCTGGCGCAGGCGGGCGCGCCGGGTCTGCTGCATGACGGCATTGAAGGCGGCCGCTTGCGCAGGATCGATCCGGTATTCGATCGTCACCATCACCGGGCCTTCGTCGGGCCGGATGTCGATCACCGGCTCGCCTACGCTCCTTGCCGCCGGTGCCGGCGTCATGTCCTCGTCGCCGCCGCCGCCGACCCTCAGGCCGCGGGAGAACCAGGTGAACAGAGGGCCGAGAGCGGAGGCGGTGAGGATCGCGACCGCGAGCGTGCCGTGGCTGGCGACATAGCCCCAGAGTGCGGCGCCGGTGGCGCTGCCACCCATCAGGGCCATCTGGTAGATCGACATGCCGCGTGCCCGGACCCAGTTCGGCAGCGCGGTCTGGGCGGCCACGGCGAGGGCGTTGGCGGTCAGGACCCAGGCCGCGCCGGCTAGGGCACAGGCAGGCAGGGCGGCGGCCAGCACCGGGGACAGCGCCACTGCGGCCGCAGCCAAGGCGTGGATGCAGCTTCCCCACAGGATGAAAGTGTCGCTGCGGATGCTGCGGCGAAGACGTGGCAGAAAGAGCGCGGTGAGGATCGCGCCGACGCCCATCGCGGCAAGCAATGCGGTGAAACCGCCGGCGCCGGCGCCGAGTTCGCGGGCGAGCAGCGGCAGCAGGGCGAGCAACGCACTGGACTGGAGGAAGAAGACGCAGGCCCGCAGCAGGACGATGCGCATGCGCGGCGATTGGGCAACGTGCTGGACGCCGACCCGCATCGCGCCGAAGAAGCGTTCCCCGGGCAGGGCGCTGGCGCGTGCGGGCGCTTTCCAGCGCAGGATCAGCACGAAGGCGAGCAGCGACAACGCCGCGTTGATGATGAATACGACGTGGCTGCCGGCGCCGGCAATCAGGGCCCCGGCGACGATCGGCCCGATGATGCGCGATATGTTCATCGCGATGCCGTTGAGGGCGAGGGCGCTCGACAATTCGTGGCGCGGCACGATATCGGGCACGATGGCGGCGAACACGGGCCAGCGCATTGCCATGCCGATGCCGTTGGCAAAAGTGAGGGCGAGCAGCAGCGGAGCGGTGAGCAGTTCCGCCAGCGACAGCGTGGCGAGGACGGCGGCGATGGCGGCGACCCAGAGCTGGGTGAAGGCAAAGTAGCGACGGCGGTCGACGATGTCGGCAAGCGCCCCGCTGGGCAGGCCGAGGAGGAACACCGGCAGGGTGGAGGCAGCCTGCACCAGGGCCACCATGACGACGCTGTCGGTGAGCGAGGTCATCAGCCAGGCGCTGGTGACCTCGTTCATCCACATCGTGATGTTCGCGGTCAGCCAGGCTAGCCACAGCATCCGGAATACCGGGGTGCGCAGCGGCGCGAGCGCCGAGGAAGGAGGGGCGGCAGCAGGGGCGGAAGCGGGCGGAGGCTTGCTCATGTCGCGTGCGTGGCGAGGGAGGCTGGCCGATGCCGTCGCCGGAGCCGCCTCAGGCCGGGCCGGGAGCGCCTCCGGGGATCGTCACCACAACTGCCACCAGGGTTTGTCGCTCACCGGGCCGCCGCGGAAGTAGGCGCTGTCGGGAAAGTTGGCGTGCATGACCCGGTCGGCATCGTCGCGCAGGGCGTTCATGCCGAGCGCGTCGTAACTCTTGACCAGCAGGAACAGCGCTTCCTCGATGGCGGGGGATTTCGGGAAGTTGGTCACCGCGGTCTGGGCGCGGTTGATCGCCGCGACGTAGGCGCCGCGGTTGTAGTAGTAGCGCGCCACGTGGACTTCATGGGAGGCGAGCGAGTTGACCAGGTACTGCAGGCGCGCGCGCGAGTCTTCGGCGTAGCGGCTTTCCGGAAAGCGCTCGATGAGCTGGCGGAAGCTCTCGAAGGCTTCCTGGGCGCCTTTCGGGTCGCGTTCGGAAAGATCCTGGCGCGACAGGTTGGCGAGCAGGCCGAGGTCTTCGTTGAAGTTCACCAGCCCCTTCAGGTAGTACGCGTAGTCCACGTTGGGGTGGTTGGGGTGGAGCTTGATGAAGCGGTCGGCCGCAGCGAGGGCGAGCGCCTGTTCGCCCTGCTTGTAGTAGGCGTAGGCGACTTCGAGCTGGGCCTGCTGGGCGAAGCGGCCGTAGGGATAGCGTGCCTCGAGCTTTTCGAACAGGGTGATGGCGCGGTCGTAGGCGCCTTCGGTCATCGAGGTCTTGGCCTCGGAATACAGCGTCTGGGCATTCCAGCCGGCGGTCTCGTCGATCTGTTCCGGCAGCATGCCGCAGCCGCCGAGCAGCAGTGCGCCAATGAGCGCGACTTTTCCCGTTAAACTTCCGAGGGTGAACCTGGCCATCGAAGACACTCGCGTGAATGAACGCGCCGATTATATCCCAGCCGACGACGACGACTCGCTCGAAGCGCTGACGATTCCTGCCGAACTGGGCGGACTGCGGCTGGACCAGGCGCTGGCGCGCCTGTTTCCACAGCACTCGCGCAGCCGTCTGCAGTCCTGGCTGAAGGAAGGCTTCATCCGCATCGACGGCGGCTCGCCCGGCGTCCGCAGCAAAGTGTGGGGCGGTGAATGCGTCGAACTCGATCTGCCGCCGCCGCCCGAGGTGGCGGCCGAACTGCCCGAGGACATTCCGCTGCAGGTCGTGTTCGAGGACGAGCACCTGATCGTCATCGACAAGCCGGCGGGTCTGGTGGTGCACCCGGGCAGCGGCAACTGGAGCGGAACCCTGCTCAACGCCTTGCTCCACCACGCGCCGGTGCTGGCCGGCGTGCCGCGCGCCGGGATCGTCCACCGCCTGGACAAGGACACCAGCGGCCTGCTCGTGGTGGCGAAGACGCTCCCCGCGCAGACCGAACTGGTGCGCCAGTTGCAAGCGCGCACGGTGAAGCGGCATTACTGGGCGCTGGTGCATGGCGGTCTGGAAGGCAGCGGGGTGGTCGATGCGCCGATCGGCCGCCATCCCAGCCAGCGCACCCGGATGGCGGTGGTCGGCAACGGTCGCGCGGCGCTGACCCGCTACGCCGTGGTCGAGCGCTTCGCGCGTTGCACCCTGGTCGAGTGCCGACTCGAAACCGGGCGCACGCACCAGATCCGGGTGCATATGGCGCACCTTGGCCATGCGCTGGTGGGCGATCCGGTCTATGGCCGGGCGCGCAGCGGCGATGCGCGTCTGGACGCTTTCCCACGTCAGGCGCTGCATGCCTTCCAGCTCGGGCTGCGCCATCCGCACGACGGGCAGGAGCGGGTGTGGCAGGTGCCGATGGCGGCCGATTTCGCAGCCTTGCTCGATGCGCTGCGCGGGCGTGGACAATGAGTCGGGTGATGGTGTCTTGGCGGGAGGACGTACCTGGCCTGCTTCGCCCCGACTGGGATTTGCCGGCCGGAGTGGAGGCGGTGCTGACGACGCGTGCAGGCGGCTTCAGCCATGGTGCATTTGCTGGTTTCAATCTCGGTGACCATGTCGGGGACGATCCGGAAGCGGTCGCCTCGAACCGGGCGTGGCTATGCCGGACTCTTTCCGTCACGCCCTTGTGGCTGGCCCAGGTCCATGGGACGGCGGTGGCCGACGCCGACTCCGTGCAAGGCCTGCCGCAGGCCGACGCCGCCGTGGCGCGCGGTCCGGCACGCGCCTGCGCGGTGCTGACCGCGGACTGCCTGCCGGTGCTGTTGTGCGACGATGCGGGCAGCGTGGTCGGGGCCGCTCATGCGGGCTGGCGCGGGCTGGCCGCCGGCGTGCTGGAGGCGACGGTGGCGCGCATGGCGGTGGCGCCGGCGCGGCTGCGAGCCTGGCTGGGGCCGGCGATCGGCGCGCAGGCCTTCGAAGTCGGAGACGAGGTGCGCGCGGCTTTCGTCGCCGACGATCCCGTGGCGGCGGCCGCGTTCACGCCGGGGATGGACGCGGGGAAGTGGATGGCCGACCTGGAGCGACTCGCCCGGCGCCGGCTGTACCGGGCGGGAGTCGTGCGGGTTGCCGGCGGAGGGGTGTGCACCGTGTCGACGCCGGACCGGTTCTATTCGTACCGGCGCGATGGCGTGACCGGCCGCTTCGCTTCGCTGATCTGGCTGCGGTCCTGACGGAAGGGCAGGGTGCGGCCCCAGCGGACTCGTTTCGCATGGCTGCGGCAGAGGTCCCAAGCCTTGCTTCGGGCTATTGATCGGAGCCGGTTTCGGCTCTATCGTTGTGCTCCGGTGCTTCCCGCGCGCGCTGCCGGCGCCGGCGTGCGGGAGTGCCCAGCAGCCACATGAAGAGCGCCAGCGGAGCCAGGCCCCAGAAGACGAAGGTGAGTGCGCCGGCAAGGATGCTGTCTTCGGCTGCGGCAACGAGGATGACGACGTAGAGCCAGGCGATTGGAATCAGGTACATGGGTCGATTTTAAAGCCTCGGGCGCTCGGGAATCGCAAACAATCGCGGTGGCGGCGAGTTGCCGCGGCCAGGACGAGGAGAGGTGAATGGCGGATTCAGCGGGCGGGCAGATGCCGCCGGGCATGCACGCGATGTTCATTACCGGCCAGGCGATGGCGCAGGGCTTTTTCGACACCTTGGCGCGCCAGCACGCTGCGCTGCTCGATTCTTCCGGTGCGGCCACGCCCCGCCTGCCGATGCCGGAGGCCGAAACCCTGGCGATGATCCAAAAGGCGTATGCGGAAAAGCACGCCGTGCTGTGGTCCTCGATGCTGGCGCGCGAATCCGGCACGGCGGTCGAAGCGGTCGTGGCCCCCGAGCCCGGCGACAAGCGCTTCGCCGCGCCGGAATGGTCCGCAAGCCCGCTCTTCGACTATCTGCACCAGGCCTACCTGCTCAATGCAGGCTTGTTGCGCGAGGTGGCCGAGGCGATGCCGATCGCCGATGGTCGTGCCCGTTCCCGCCTCCAGTTCCTGACCCGGCAGTACACCGACGCCCTGGCGCCGAGCAATTTCGCCGCGACCAATCCGGAGTTCATCAAGACCGCGCTCGAAACGAAAGGCGAGAGCATCAGCCGCGGCATTCGCAATCTGCTCGCCGACCTCGAAAAGGGGCGGATCTCGATGACCGACGATGCGGCCTTCGAGGTCGGGCGCAACCTGGCGCTGACGCCGGGCGCGGTGATCTTCGAGAACGAGCTGATCCAGCTTATCCAGTACGCGCCACTCACCGACAAAGTGGCACAAAAGCCGCTGCTGATCGTGCCGCCCTGCATCAACAAGTTCTATGTCATGGACCTGCAGGCGGAGAATTCGCTGGTGCGCTTCATCGCCGAACAGGGCTTCAGCGTGTTTCTGGTGTCGTGGAAAAACCCCCGTCCGGATAGCGGCGGCCATTTCACCTGGGACGACTACCTGGACAAGGGGCCGCTCGCGGCGCTGGAGGTGGTGCGCGCGGTGACGCGGGTGGAAAAGCCCAACGCGCTGGGTTTTTGCGTCGGCGGCACTCTGCTCGCCTCGGCGCTGGGGGTGGCGCGCGCGCGCGGCGAAGAGCCGGTTTCGAGCCTGACCCTGATGACGACCCTGCTCGACTTCTCCGAGGCCGGCGAACTGGGCTGCCTGGTGGACGAGGCCAGCCTGGCGGCGCGCGAGGCGGCGATCGGCAAGGGCGGCGTGCTCAAGGGGCAGGAACTGGCGAACGTGTTTTCCTTCCTGCGCGCCAACGATCTGGTCTGGCAGTACGTGGTGGGCAACTACCTGAAGGGCGGCACTCCGCCGGCTTTTGATCTGCTGTACTGGAACTCCGATCCGACCAATCTGCCCGGCCCCTTCCTCGTCTGGTATTTGCGTAACATGTATCTGGAAAATAACCTGCGGATACCGGGCAAGCTGAAAATGCTGGGGCAGAAGGTGGATCTCGGCAAGCTCGATATGCCGGCCTATCTGATGGCGGCACGGGAAGATCACATCGTGCCGTGGAAGGGGGCTTATCTGGGGCGTGGCCTGCTCGGCGGCGAAACCACGTTCGTGCTCGGCGCCAGCGGCCACATCGCCGGCGCGATCAACCCCGCGTCGAAGAATCGCCGCAGTTTCTGGACCGCGGACGTCGATGCGGCCGACCCGGACGAATGGCTGGGGGCGGCGGTCGAGCACAAAGGGAGCTGGTGGCTGCACTGGATCGAATGGCTGCGGGCCCGCAGCGGGAGGAAGATCGCCGCGCGCGGCCGTTTGGGCAGCACGAAGTACGAACCCATCGAACCGGCCCCCGGGCGCTACGTCAAGGAGCGCGCCTGAGGCGGGAAGGTGCGGGATCGGCCGGCGGTGGCAGCATCGGAGGCGGGAGCTGCCGCCGTACGTTGGATAAACCTGCCTGACAGAGCGAACCCGTTTAGGGAGAGGAGAGAACGATGTCCAGAGTTGCATTGGTAACCGGTGGCATGGGGGGGCTGGGCGAAGCGATCTGCATCAAGCTTGCGGCCCTGGGCTACAAGGTGGTGACGACGCATTCGCCGGGTAACACGAAGGCTGCGGAGTGGCTGCTGACCATGAACAACATGGGCTACGGCTTCAAGGCCTATCCCTGCGACGTGTCGGATTTCGATTCGAGCAAGGCCTGCGTCGAAACCGTGACGCGGGAAGTGGGGCCGGTCGATGTGCTGGTGAACAACGCCGGGATCACCCGCGACATGACGTTCAAGAAGATGACCAAGGCCGACTGGGATGCGGTCATCGGCACCAACCTCGACAGCGTGTTCAACATGACCAAGCAGGTCATGGACGGCATGGTCGAGCGGCGCTGGGGGCGGGTCATCAACGTGTCGTCGGTGAACGGCCAGAAGGGGGCGTTCGGCCAGACCAATTATTCTGCGGCGAAGGCCGGCATGCACGGTTTCACCAAGGCGCTGGCACTGGAAGTTGCACGCAACGGGGTGACGGTCAACACGATTTCTCCGGGTTACATCGGCACCAAGATGGTGATGGCGATCCCGCAGGAAATCCTCGATTCGAAAATCCTGCCGCAGATTCCGCTCGCCCGCCTGGGCAAACCGGAAGAAATCGCCGGTCTGGTGGCTTACCTGTCGTCGGAGGAGGCGGCGTTCGTGACCGGGGCCAATATTTCGATCAACGGCGGGCAGCACATGTTCTGAGTACCGAGGGCCGCGGCGAAGCGGCAGCCAAAGTGACGCGCCCTCCAGCGGGCGCGCTTTTTTGTCCGGAGACTGTTTTTATTGCGTTGCAACACGGTCCCTCGAGTGTGTTTATAATGCCTCTGCTCGGCAGCTGATGCGCTGCCGCATGAAGGGCCGGACCCGTTTCCCGGTGTGTTTGCGGAGCGGATCCGGCATTGAAAATCGCCTCGGAAGGATCACAACATGTCCCAGAAAATCGCCCTCGTAACGGGCGCAATGGGCGGCCTCGGCACCGCGATCTGCCAGTCCCTTGCCAGGGACGGCATGAAGGTGGTGGCGAACTGCCTGCCCGGTTTCGATCAGAAAGAGGGGTGGCTGGCAGCCCAGCGCGACCTGGGGTTCAATTTCATTGCCGCGGAAGGGGATGTTTCCGACTACGATTCCTGTGCGGCGATGGTCGCCAGGATCGAAGCCGAAGTCGGTCCGGTCGATGTGCTGGTGAATAATGCCGGCATCACCCGCGACAAGTTCTTCCCCAAGATGCAGAAAGCGCAGTGGGATGCGGTGATCAACACCAACCTGAACAGCCTGTTCAACGTGACTCATCACGTCTCGGCGAAGATGGCCGAACGTGGCTGGGGGCGGATCATCAGCATTTCGTCGGTGAACGGGGTCAAGGGACAGGCTGGCCAGACCAACTATTCCGCGGCCAAGGCCGGCGTGCTCGGCTTCACCAAGGCACTGGCGGCCGAGCTTGCGACGAAAGGGGTCACGGTCAATGCCGTCGCACCGGGCTACGTCGGCACCGAGATGGTGATGGCGATCCGCGACGACATCCGCCAGGGCATCATCGACACCATCCCGATGGGACGTCTGGGGCGCCCGGACGAGATCGGCGACCTGTGCGCCTATCTCGCCTCGGACAAGGCGGCCTACATCACCGGTGCTACCATCAACATCAACGGCGGCCTCCACATGTGCTGATGGTGCACTGTGTCAGGCGCGTGATCACGAAACCCCGTCCTCCGACGGGGTTTCGTTTTCGCACCGCGATATAATCCACCAGCAAGCGCGGAACGGCCCGCACCGAGGAGATGGAGAAATGCCCGAGCAGCAGCGCCTGATCAAGAAATATCCCAACCGCCGTCTATACGACACCCGCACCAGTTCCTACATCACGCTGTCCGACGTCAAGGAACTGGTGCTGGGCAATGAGGAGTTCCAGGTCGTCGATGCGAAGACGGGGGAAGATCTGACGCGCAGTATCCTGCTGCAGATCATCCTCGAGGAAGAGGCGGGGGGAGCGCCGATGTTTACCAGCGACCTGCTCGCGCACATGATCCGTTTTTATGGCAATGCCATGCAGGGGATGATGGGCAAGTATCTGGAAAGCAACATCAAGGCCTTTACCGAAATGCAGGGCAAGCTTCAGGATCAGGCCCGCGCGATCTACGGCGAGAACAGCCCGGTCGGGCAGGACCTCTGGGCCCAGTTCCTGAACTTCCAGGGGCCGGCGCTGCAGAGCATGATGGGCGCCTACGTGGACCAGTCCCGCAAAATGTTCGAGCAAATGCAGCAGCAGCTCGAAAGCCAGACCCGCAACATGTTCACCGGCTTCCAGTTCCCTCAGTACGCCAGGCCCGGCGAGGAGCGCACCGCACCCGCCGCCGGGAAGGGCGACTCCGACAAGTAAGACCCGAACCGGCGTACCGCTTCGAGCGTACGCCGATTCGGCTGCTGACAAGGCTCGCGCCAGCATGACCACGCTCAAAACTCCGGAACTGCCGCGCATCGGCATGGTGTCCCTCGGCTGCCCGAAAGCAACGGTGGATTCCGAACACATCCTGACCCGGCTGCGCGCTGAAGGTTACTCGATTTCCGGCAGCTACGACGACGCCGATCTGGTGGTGGTGAATACCTGCGGTTTCATCGATGCGGCGGTCGAAGAGTCGCTCGATGCGATCGGCGAGGCGCTCGCCGAGAATGGCAAGGTCATCGTCACCGGTTGCCTCGGGGCGAAGGACGACATCGTCCTCGCCACCCATCCGCAGGTGCTGGCGGTGACCGGCCCGCATGCCGCCGAAGAGGTGATGCATGCCGTCCATAAGTATCTTCCCAAGCCCCACGATCCGTTTACCGATCTGGTGCCGCCGCAGGGCATCCGTCTGACGCCGCAGCACTACGCTTACCTGAAGATTTCCGAAGGCTGCAATCACCGCTGCTCCTTTTGCATCATTCCGTCGATGCGCGGTGATCTGGTCAGTCGGCCGATCCACGAAGTGATGCGCGAGGCCGAGGCGTTGGCCGAGGCCGGGGTGAAAGAGATCCTGGTGATTTCGCAGGACACCTCCGCCTACGGCGTCGATGTCAAGTACCGCACCGGGTTCTGGGGCGGTCGCCCGGTGAAGACCCGCCTGCTTGAACTCGCCACGGCCCTGGGTGAGCTCGGGATCTGGATCCGTATGCACTACGTGTACCCGTATCCGAGCGTAGACGAGCTGATCCCGCTGATGGCCGAAGGCCGCATCCTGCCGTACCTGGATGTGCCCTTCCAGCACGCCAGCCCGAAAATCCTGAAGGCGATGAAGCGCCCGGCGAATGCCGAGAACGTGCTCGAGCGCGTGCGCAAGTGGCGCAGCATCTGCCCGGATCTGACCATCCGCTCGACTTTCATCACCGGTTTCCCGGGCGAGACCGAGGACGACTTCGAGATGCTGCTGAACTTCCTCGAGGAAGCCCGCCTCGACCGCGTTGGCGCGTTCGCCTATTCGCCGGTGGAAGGGGCGGCCGCGAATGAGCTGCCCGGTGCCGTGCCCGATGATATCCGGGAGGAGCGGCGGGCGCGGTTGATGGATTTCCAGGAGGACATCTCCACCCAGCGCCTCGAGGCGAAGATCGGCCGCGAGATGACTGTACTCGTGGACGAAGTCGATGAGGAGGGAGCGTTCGCGCGTTCGCCGGGGGATGCGCCGGAAGTCGATGGGTTGGTGATCATTCCCGACGGCGACGGTCTGGTGCCGGGCGATTTCGCGCGGGTGCGGATCACCGATTGCGATGTCCATGATCTTTACGCTGAACGTCTGGACTGAGCTTCGAGCCCGGCGCCGGCCCGTGGTCCCGGAGTAGCGCATGAGCAAGGCGGCGCCGAGTTCAGGGGCCATCCCGGCGGTGGCGCGCAAGCCTCACACTCCGGTGGTCGGGGTTGCGCTGGGCAGCGGGGCGGCGCGCGGCTGGGCGCATCTGGGCGTGCTGCGCGCGCTGGCAGGCGAAGGCATCGTTCCCGACGTCATCTCCGGCTGCTCGATCGGGGCGTTCGTCGGCGCTGCCGCCGCATCGGGGGATCTCGACAAGCTCATCCGCTGGGCGGAGGCGCTGAAATGGCAGGATGTGATGTCCCTGCTCGACGTTTCCCTGCGCGGCGGCTTGATCAAGGGCGAGCGCCTGATCGGCTTTTTCGAGCGCAACTTCACCGACCGCGACTTCTCCGAGCTCGACCTGCGCTTCGCCTGTGTTGCGACCGAGTTGTCGACCGGGCGCGAAATCTGGCTCCATGACGGCAGCGTGGCGGCGGCGGTGCGGGCGTCGATCGCGCTGCCCGGGTTGATGACGCCGGTCATGCACGACGGGCGCGTGCTCGTCGATGGCGGTCTGGTCAACCCGGTGCCGGTGTCGCTGTGCAGGGCGATGGGCGCGGATATCGTGATCGCCGTCGATCTCGGTTCGGACATCGTCGGTCGTGCCGCGCGTCGTACCGTGCCCCAGCCGGTCGCGGAAGTGGATGCCGAAACAGGGTGGACGGAGCGCTTGTTCACCCGTTTCGCCTCCGCCGCCGGCGAGAGCCTGGCCCAGGCGCGGGCCGCCGCATTTGCCGATGACGGCGGACTGCCCTCGCTGATCTCGGTGATCAGCTCCAGCCTCAACATCATGCAGGTCCGGATCGCCCGCAGCCGCCTGGCGGGTGACCCCGCCGACGTGCTGATTGCTCCGCGGGTCGGCCAACTCGCCCTGATGGATTACCACCGCGCCGCTGAGGCGATCGCCGAAGGAGAGGCCGCCGTGGCCCGCATGCGCCCGCTGCTGCACGAGGTGATGGGGCGCGACACGGACTGAAGAGGGGGAGAAACACGATGGGCGAACTGCTCGCCGCACTGGTCCGCGCGGTCGGCGCCGACTACGTGCTGACCGCGCCGGAGGACATGGCGCCCTTTCTGACCGACTGGCGCGGGCGTTACCACGGCGATGCCCTGGCGGTGGTGAAACCGTTGACCACGGCGCAGGTGGCCGAAGTGGTTTCGATCTGTTCCCGGGCGGGGATCGCGATCGTCCCCCAGGGCGGCAATACCGGCTTGTGCGGTGGCGCGACGCCACTGCCCGGCGGCCGGGCTGTGGTACTCGGACTGTCCCGGCTCGACCGCATCCGGGCACTCGACACCGACAACGACACGCTCTGCGTCGATGCCGGCTGCACGCTGGCGGCGGTGCAGCATGCGGCCGCCGCGGCCGACCGCCTGTTTCCGCTGGCGCTGGCTTCCGAAGGCAGCTGCCTGATCGGGGGCAATCTGTCGACCAATGCCGGCGGGGTGCAGGTGCTGCGCTACGGGAATGCCCGTGAGCTCGTGCTCGGGCTGGAGGTGGTGCTGCCCGACGGGCGGGTGTGGAATGGTTTGCGCGGCCTGCGCAAGGACAACACCGGCTACGACCTGAAACAGCTGTTCATCGGTGCCGAGGGAACGCTGGGGGTCATCACGGCAGCGGTGCTGAAGCTGTTCCCGGCGATCCGTTCGCGCGCTACCGCTTGGGTGGCCGTGCCCGACCCGCAGTCCGCCGTCCGCCTGCTCGGTCTGCTGAGATCGCACTGTGGCGATCGGGTCAGCGCTTTTGAGATCATCGGCCGCAGCGCTCTTGAACTCGTGCTCGAGCATATTCCTGCGGCCCGCAATCCTCTTCCCCGGATGGCTCCATGGGCGGTGTTGGTCGAACTGTCCGATGCCGCGGCCGATGCCGCTCTGGAGGCGAAGCTGCTGGAAGTCCTGAGCCTGGGGGGCGAGCAGGGGCTGGTCGAAGATGCGGCGATCGCCGCAAGCATTGTGCAGGCACAGGCGCTGTGGACGTTGCGCGAGAGCATCTCGGAGGCCCAGCGCATCGAAGGCCTCAGCATCAAGCACGATGTCGCCGTGCCGGTCAGCCGCATTCCCGAGTTTCTCGAGCGGGCGGGTGCAGCGCTGCACAGGGTATGGCCCGAAGTGCGCATCGTGGCCTTCGGCCATATCGGCGACGGCAATCTGCACTTCAACCTGTCCAAGCCGGACGCTGCGGATAACGCGGCCTTCATCGAGCGGACGCCCGAGGCGAACCGGATCGTGCATGACCTGGTAACGGGGCTCGGCGGCTCGATTTCGGCCGAGCACGGTCTCGGTCAGCTCAAACGCGACGAAATCTTGCGCTACAAGTCGGCCGTCGAGATGGATATGATGCGTACGATCAAGCAGGCTTTCGACCCGCGAGGGCTGATGAATCCGGGCAAGCTGCTGCAGCTCGAACGTCAGGATACGGGCGCGGCTGTAGGGTAGAGCCGCCAGTGTTGGGCCAACTTAAAATAAAGTGCGAAAGAGGTTTACAACGATTCGGTCGAATCCTATAATGCGCGCTCTTCGGTGACGGGGGTATAGCTCAGCTGGGAGAGCGCTTGCATGGCATGCAAGAGGTCAGCGGTTCGATCCCGCTTACCTCCACCAACACGAAGTTTTGCAGTATGTAGTCCCCATCGTCTAGAGGCCTAGGACACCGCCCTTTCACGGCGATAACCGGGGTTCGAATCCCCGTGGGGACGCCAGTTAAGGTGCTTCAGCCATAAAGCTGAAGTGCAAAACCGGCAGCGATGTCGGTGCAGGTCAGTGCGGAGTGGTAGTTCAGTCGGTTAGAATACCGGCCTGTCACGCCGGGGGTCGCGGGTTCGAGTCCCGTCCACTCCGCCAGTTTCAAGCAGGCTGTCGCCTGTTCTGCCCTGAAGTCGAAGTGTCGGGGCAGTTGCGGTAAGCTTGCGTGCAAGATACAATCGCCAGCTCGTTGTGGGGGTATAGCTCAGCTGGGAGAGCGCTTGCATGGCATGCAAGAGGTCAGCGGTTCGATCCCGCTTACCTCCACCAACACGAAGTTTTGCAGTATGTAGTCCCCATCGTCTAGAGGCCTAGGACACCGCCCTTTCACGGCGATAACCGGGGTTCGAATCCCCGTGGGGACGCCACACACGGCTTGCCAGCCTCGGCTGGTGGGCGAAGCCGGCGCTAGCGCCGGTGCAGGTCAGCGCGGAGTGGTAGTTCAGTCGGTTAGAATACCGGCCTGTCACGCCGGGGGTCGCGGGTTCGAGTCCCGTCCACTCCGCCACCAAAAAGGGAGCCTTCGGGCTCCCTTTTTTCCGTGCACGCCGAGCATGGATGCGCTCTTCGGGGGAGGCTGCGCGTGGCAGGCGGGTTCTGGTTGGTGCATGCCGATCGCCGCCACTTTGCCGCGCCACGGGAAGCGGCGAGGCTTGCCTTTGTGTCTGCCATCGATTTCCGTGGTTTCCGTCCGGGCGCAGGGGGAATGGCGGACATCGCCATGTGGCAAGTGCTGGTGCGAGCGGACCGAATCCGCTAAAGTGCCTGCCCATACGTACCGGTATGGAATGAGCGGCTTCCGCTTCACGGTACGCCATAGATCAATTGGACAATTGGACAGGAGCGAAACGAGGATGGCTATCGGCAAGATCGGAGTCGTTGGGGCGGGGACGATGGGAAATGGCATCACCCAGGCGTTCGCCGTTGCAGGGCAGGATGTGATCATGATGGACGTCGGCCAGCCGCAAATCCAGCGCGGCCTGGATACCATCAGCGCCAGCCTGGAGCGGCTGGTCAAGAAGGACAAGATGAGCGCCGAGCAGAAAGCTGCGGCGATGGCGCGGATTGCCACCGCCACTTCGTCGTCGGCCTTGGCGGACTGCGACCTGGTGATCGAGGCTGCGACCGAAAACCTGGAGCTCAAGCTCAAGATATTCGCCGACCTCGACCGCGTCATGAAGAGCGAGGCGATTCTGGCCAGCAATACCTCGTCGATTTCCATTACCAAGCTCGCCGCGGCGACCTCGCGCCCGGACCGGGTGATCGGCATGCACTTCTTCAATCCGGTGCCGATGATGGCGCTGGTCGAGCTCATCCGCGGGCTGCAGACGAGCGACCGGACCTATGCCGCGGTCGAAGCGGTCGCCAAGGTGATCGGGAAGACTCCGGTTCAGATCAAGAACAGCCCCGGGTTCGTGGTGAACCGCATGCTGTGCCCGATGATCAACGAGGCGATTTTCGCCCTCGGCGAAGGTCTGGCTACGGCGGCCGAGATTGACGAGGCGATGAAGCTCGGCTGCAACCATCCGATCGGTCCGCTGGCGCTGGGTGACCTGATTGGCCTGGATGTCGAACTGGCGGTGATGCAGGTGCTGTTCGAGGGCTTCAAGGATCCTAAATACCGTCCCGCTCCGCTGCTGGTGGAGATGGTGGAGGCCGGGTATCTCGGACGCAAGACGGGGAAGGGTTTTTACGACTACGGCCAATGATGGCGTAGCCGGGCAAACCAAGAAAAAACGCCATCACGTGACTGATGGCGTTTTTCGTTGTGCCGGACTTTCTGCCGGGCTTGCTAGCCGCGACCCGAACGCATCGCGTCGAAGAACTCGGCATTGCTCTTGGTGGCCTTGATCTTGTCGAGGAGAAACTCCATCGCGTCGATGTCGTCCATGCCGTACAGCAGCTTGCGCAGGATCCACACTTTCTGCAGCACGTCGGCCTTGAGCAGCAACTCTTCGCGCCGTGTGCCGGAACGGTTGACGTTGATCGCCGGGTAGACGCGCTTTTCCGCCATGCGCCGGTCGAGGTGGAGCTCCATGTTGCCGGTGCCCTTGAATTCCTCGTAGATCACGTCGTCCATGCGGCTGCCGGTGTCGATCAGCGCGGTGGCGAGGATGGTGAGCGAGCCGCCTTCTTCGATGTTGCGCGCCGCACCGAAAAAGCGCTTTGGCTTTTGCAGTGCATTGGCGTCCACGCCGCCGGTCAGCACCTTGCCGGAAGCCGGCACGACGGTGTTGTAGGCGCGGGCGAGGCGGGTCAGCGAGTCGAGCAGGATCACCACGTCGTACTTGTGCTCGGTCAGGCGCTTGGCCTTCTCGATCACCATCTCGGCGACCTGGACGTGGCGGGTCGCGGGCTCGTCGAAAGTCGAGGCCACGACTTCACCCTTCACCGAGCGCAGCATTTCCGTCACTTCTTCCGGGCGCTCGTCGATCAGCAGCACGATCAGCTTGACGTCCGGATGGTTGGTGGCGATCGCGTGGGCGATGTGCTGGAGCATGACCGTCTTGCCGCTCTTGGGCGGAGCGACGAGCAGGCCGCGCTGGCCCTTGCCGATCGGCGCGATCATGTCGATCACGCGGCTGGTGATGTTCTCCTCGCCACGGATTTCGCGCTCGAGCTTGAAGCACTCCTGCGGATGCAGCGGAGTCAGGTTCTCGAACAGGATCTTGCTCTTGCACTCTTCCGGCGGGCGGCCGTTGATGCGGTCGAGCTTGACCAGCGCGAAGTAGCGCTCGCCATCCTTTGGCGTGCGGATCTCGCCTTCGATGGTGTCGCCGGTGCGCAGGTTGAAGCGCCGGATCTGCGAGGGCGAGACGTAGATGTCGTCGGTCCCGGCCAGATACGAGGTGTCGGGCGAGCGCAGGAAGCCGAAGCCGTCGGGCAGGACTTCGAGCGCGCCGTCGCCATAGATCGGCTCACCCTTCTTCGCCCGATTCTTGAGCAGGGCGAAGACGAGTTCCTGTTTCCGCAGCCGGTTCGCGCCTTCGATCTCGTTTTCGACCGCCATCTGCAGCAGTTCGCTGACATGGAGGGCCTTGAGCTCCGACAGGTGGAGTCCGGGCCCGGCGGATTCACCGGATGAAGAAGCCGTTTCCTCGTACGTCCCTTCGACGTCGAAGAGTTCGTTTTCGGGCGGGGTGTTCTGGGGGGGATTACCGTCGCGGTTGCGCGTGCCACGGCGTCGGGCACGCGAAGAGCCGCGAGAACGGGCCGGAGCCTGGTCCGGCTTAGATGTTGCTGTCAATGAAGGCGGTCAGTTGAGATTTGGAAAGGGCGCCCACTTTGGTCGCCTCGACATTGCCGCCCTTGAACAGCATCAGCGTGGGAATGCCGCGGATGCCGTACTTGGCCGGGGTTTCCTGGTTTTCGTCGATGTTGAGCTTGGCGACCTTGAGTTTGCCGGCGTAATCCTTTGCGACGTCGTCAAGGATGGGGGCGATCATCTTGCACGGGCCGCACCATTCTGCCCAGTAATCGACCAGCACCGGGATCTGGGACTGCAGCACTTCGGCTTCGAAGCTGCCGTCGGTCACATAGTGAATATGCTCGCTCATGATTCCTCACGTCAGGGATAGCAGATGTCAACGAGAGTCTGGGACTGTGCTCGCGGGGGTACTGCTCGGATGGGGGCGGAGTGGCGGAGAGCGCACACCGGATGCGGAAGGCAGGCGCCTCCCTGAAGAAGTTCAGCAGGAAGTTATGCGAAGGCGGCAGTCGCGTCAAGAAAATTGACCGCTTCCTCCATTATTTGTTGTGCCGGACCGTGGCGAAAAAGCAAACGACTGCACTATATTGCGGATGCGCTCCGCACGTCGATGCGGGCGGCCGCTATCCCCAAGGAGAAAACATCATGGCTTACGTTGTGACCGAGAGCTGCATCCGCTGCAAATATACCGATTGTGTCGATGTCTGCCCGGTGGATTGCTTCCGGGAAGGTCCGAATTTCCTGGTGATCGACCCCGACGAGTGCATCGACTGTACCTTGTGCGTGGCCGAGTGCCCGGTCGAGGCCATCTTCGCCGAGGATGACGTGCCTCAGGACCAGCAGCGCTTCATCGCCCTCAATGCCGAACTTGCCAAGCAGTGGAAGCCGATCGTCGAGCGCAAGGACGCGTTGCCCGATGCCGAGGACTGGGCGAAGGTAAAAGGCAAACTGGGCGAACTCAAGCGCTGAAACCCTGCTGACGACCGGGGTTCCGCTTTGCCTCGCCCGGGCGATGCACTAAGATGGCGCACAGTCGATTGTTCGGTAAACACGGAGTGCAAGGGGGCGTCATGTTGGTGAGCGAGATTCTCGCGATCAAGGGTAAGGTGCTGTTCACCATCGGGCCCGGCAGAAGTGTCGCGGAAGCGGTCGAAATCATGAACGAGCAGGATGTCGGCTCGCTGGTGGTCTTTTCCGGCGGACGGATGACGGGAATGCTCACTTTTCGCGAGGTGCTGCAGGCCGTGCAGCGCGGAGGGGCGGACTGGCAGGCGCTCAGCGTCGAGGACGTGATGGTCCGGGATCCGTTCGCCGCCTCGCCGAACATGGAAATGGACGAGTTGCGTCGCCTGATGGTCGAACATCACCAGCGCTATCTGCCGGTGATGGACGAGCACATTCTTCTTGGCGTGGTCAGCTTCCACGATGTCGCCAAGGCAGTGCTGGAAGAGCAAAGCTTCGAGAACCGCATGCTGAAGAACTACATCCGCAACTGGCCCGAAGCCGAAGAGGGCGAACAGCCGGGGAAGTGAGGGCGCGGGTTTTCGGCGCGGCGCGCGGGACGCAGGTTCTGCACGGGTGCTGCGAAAGCGCGGGAGGCCGGTCCGCGTGTTTTCCGCGGTGGGAGGAACGGGCGTGGACAAGATCTGGCTGAGAAGTTACCCGCCAGGCGTGCCGGACGAAATCGACGTCGACGAATTCCGTTCGCTGGGCGAACTCTTCGCCCGCAGCGTCGCTCGTTTTCCGGCCAAAACGGCTTATGTCTGCATGGGGCGTGCGATCACCTATGCCGAACTGGGTGCCCGATCGGCGCGCTTCGCAGCGTATCTCCAAGGAGAGCTCGGTTTGCGCAAGGGCGCGCGCGTCGCCCTGATGATGCCGAACCTGCTGCAGTACCCGATCGCGATGTTCGGCGCGCTGCGCGGCGGATACACCGTGGTCAATGTCAATCCGCTTTACACCGCGCGGGAGCTGGCGCACCAGCTCGCCGACTCGGGCGCCGAGGCGATCGTCATCCTCGAGAACTTCGCCCACACGCTCGAGCAGGTGCATGCGGGCCTGGCGCTGAAGCAGGTGATCGTCACCAGCGTTGGCGAAATGCTGGGTTTCCCCAGAGGGGCAATCACCGATTTTGTCCTCCGCCGAATCCGGAGGATGGTTCCGCCATGGCGCATCGATGGTGCGATCCGCTTCTCGCAGGCGCTCGCCCGAGGGGCGGCGCACCCGTTGCAGCCGGTTGATACCGGCCATGACGACATCGCCTACCTGCAGTACACCGGCGGCACCACCGGGGTGGCCAAAGGGGTGGTGCTGACTCACCGCAACATCATCGCCAATTTGCAGCAGGCCCACGCCTGGATCCGGCCCGTCGTGCGCGAGGGCGAGGAAACCATCATCACCGCGCTGCCGCTCTATCACATCTTCTCCCTGACCGCGAACTGCCTCACTTTTTTCAAGATCGGCGCGACCAACGTCCTGATCCCCAACCCGCGCGACATTCCCGCCTTCGTTGGCGAACTCCGCCGCCACCGCTTCACCGCGATCACCGGGGTCAATACCCTGTTCAATGCCCTGCTCAACAACCCGGATTTCGCCCGGCTCGATTTTTCCAGCCTGCGGGTGGCGCTCGGAGGCGGCATGGCCGTGCAGCAGGCGGTGGCCGACAAATGGCGCCGGCTGACCGGCAAGGCCCTGGTCGAAGCCTACGGTCTGACCGAAACTTCGCCTGCGGTCACGATCAATCCGCTCGACATCGGGCGCTTCAACCACTCCATCGGCCTGCCGCTGCCTTCGACCGAAATCAGCATCCGCGACGACGACGACCAGGAGCAGCCGCCGGGGCAGCGCGGAGAGCTCTGCATCCGCGGCCCGCAGGTCACGCCGGGCTACTGGAACCGCCCGCAGGAAACCGCGCGCGCGTTCACCGCCGACGGCTATCTCCGCAGCGGAGACATCGCGGTGATCGACGAGAACGGCTTCATCACCCTGGTCGACCGCAAGAAGGACATGGTCCTGGTGTCGGGCTTCAACGTGTACCCGAACGAGATCGAGGATGTCATCGCCAGCCACCCCGGCGTGCTCGAAGTGGCGGCGGTCGGTGTGCCCGACGAACATAGCGGCGAGGCGGTGAAGGTGTTTGTCGTGCGCAAGGATCCGGCCCTTACCGCCGAGGCGGTGATCGCCCACTGCCGGGCCAACCTGACCGGCTACAAGGTGCCGCGTCACGTCGAGTTCAGGACGGCGCTGCCCAAGAGCAATGTCGGCAAGGTTCTGCGCCGGGAACTGCGCGACAGCGCTTCGACGCCTGCAGCGAGCTGAGCATGCACGGACAACGTGCTTGTGCCCGGGAGCCTTTCACGATTAAACTGCGGAAACCGCTTCACCCACATTTTCCGCTTCGAGCCGCAATGTTCCCGTCCGCCCGTTCCTTCGTCCCGACCCGTACCGCAGCGGTAGTACGCGTAGTAGGCGTAGGCATGCGCGCGTCGTAACGGGACAGCTCACTCAGGCACAGCAGCAACACCAACCCCCGTCGGCGCACCAGGCCGGCGGGGGTTTTGCTTTTGTATCGCCGGTCGGGTCGCCACTTTCGCAGTCAAGGAGAAAGAGATGATGCAACTGACCGGCGCACAACTGATGGTGCGCCTTCTCGAGCGCCAGGGCGTGCGCACCATCGCCGGGATTCCCGGTGGCGCCATCCTGCCGTTTTACGACGCCCTCGCGAGCAGCGCGCAGATCCGCCACGTGCTCGCCCGCCACGAGCAGGGGGCAGGGTTCATCGCCCAGGGCATGGCGCGGGTGAGCGGAGTGCCGCAGGTGTGCGTCGCCTCCAGCGGTCCGGGCGCCACCAACCTCGTCACCGCGATTGCCGATGCCTGCCTCGATTCGATTCCGATGGTCGTCATCACCGGCCAGGTGCCGCAGGCGATGATCGGCACCGACGCCTTCCAGGAAGTGGATATCTACGGCATCACGGTGCCGGTGACCAAGCACAATTATCTGGTGCGCTCGGCCCAGGAGCTGCTGCAGGTGATCCCCGATGCGTTCCGCATCGCGATGTCGGGCCGCCCCGGGCCGGTGCTGATCGATGTTCCCAAGGACGTGCAGAACCAGCTCGTCACGGTCGATGAACTGCCGCCGCCAGCGCTGCCGGGGGTGCCGCCGGCGATCGACCTGGAGGCGGTCGAGGCGGCGGCGAAGAGGATCAATGAGGCCGAGCGGCCGGTGCTGTACCTGGGCGGCGGCGTCATCCACGGCGCTGCCGCGGAGCTCGCGGTGCGCCTTGCCGAGCAGGCCGGGCTGCCGACGACGATGACGCTGATGGCGCTCGGGGCGATGCCGATGGACCATCCGCTGTCGCTCGGCATGCTGGGCATGCACGGTGCGCGCTACACCAACTTCGTGCTCGAAGAAGCCGACCTGCTGATCTGCCTCGGTGCGCGCTTCGACGACCGCGCGATCGGCCGCGCCGCGCAGTTCTGCCCGAACGCGAAGGTGGTGCATATCGACATCGACCGCTCCGAACTGCACAAGATCCGGAATGCCCATGTCGCCATTCACGCCGATCTCGGCCCGGCGCTCGAAGCCCTGCTGCCGCGCATCAGGCCGGCCTTGCGCGAGCGCTGGCGGTCGCACGTGGAAAGCCTGAAGCTGCGCTATCCGATGCGCCTGCCGGGGGTGGATGACGTGCGCAGCCACTACGGCCTGGTCCATGCCGTGGCCGCCGCGCTCGACGACCGCGCGATCATCGCCACCGATGTCGGCCAGCACCAGATGTGGGTCGCACAGGCCTATCCTTTCCGCCGTCCGCGTCAGTGGCTGACTTCCGGCGGGCTGGGGACGATGGGCTTCGGCCTGCCGGCAGCGATCGGTGCGGCGCTGGCCGAACCCGAACGCACCGTGGTGTGCTTTACCGGCGACGGCAGCTTCAAGATGAACATCCAGGAACTGGCGACGCTGGCGGAGGAGGGGCTGAAGGTCAAGATCGTGCTGATGAACAACAGCGCGCTTGGCCTGGTGCACCAGCAACAGCATTTTTTTTACGGTAAGCGTTTGTTCGCCTCGAAATACCGCGCCGCGCCTGATTTCACCAAAATCGCCGAAGGTTTCGGCGTCGCTGCGCTCGATCTGGACCAGACCGATGACCCGCGTGAGGCCCTCGCCGAGGCCTTGCACGCGCCGGGGCCGTGCCTGATCCACGCCAGCATCGACTGCGAGCAGTTCGTCTACCCCATGGTGCCGCCGGGTGCGGCCAACACCGAAATGATCGGAGACTGATGATGATCGAACAGGTTGCCGACCCCCTGCCCCAGGCGGGCTATGCCAAAGTCGTCCTCGAGCTGGACGTGAACAATCATCCCGGGGTGATGAGCCACATCTGCAATCTCTTCGCCCGCCGTGCCTTCAACGTCGAGGGAATCCTGTGCATGCCGGTATCCGACGGCCGGCGCTCGCGCATCTGGCTGCTGGTGTTCGAGGACCAGCGCCTGGAGCAGATGGTCCGCCAGCTCGAAAAGCTCGAAGACGTCCTCACCGTGCGCCGGCACGGCACCGAACATGAGGTGTTCGAACGGCTGGAGTGCTTTTTCCACTGACGGCGCGGGGCATGCCCGTTTCGTGTGCCGGCCGAAGAGAAGGCGCCGTGATAAACTCGGCCGCGTTCCTTCCCGATGTTTCCGCGCCGCCGAGCACGCTTTCCGCGAGATGGCGGCGGCGGCCTACAGGCGAGTCTTCTCATGTCCGGCAGCACTCTCGGCACGCTCTTCACCGTCACTTCTTTTGGCGAATCCCACGGCCCGGCGATCGGTTGCGTGGTCGACGGCTGCCCGCCGGGGCTGGCGCTCGGCGCGGCCGACATCCAGGCCGAACTGGACCGGCGCAAGCCCGGCACCTCGCGCCACGTCACCCAGCGCCGCGAGCCGGACACGGTGGAAATTCTCTCCGGCGTGTTCGAGGGCGTTACCACGGGCACGCCGATTGCGCTCCTGATCCGCAACCAGGACCAGCGTTCGCACGACTACGGCAACATCGCCGATACCTTCCGTCCCGGCCATGCGGACTATGCCTACCAGCAGAAATACGGGCTGCGCGACTACCGTGGCGGCGGTCGGGCGTCGGCGCGCGAGACCGCGGTCCGGGTTGCCGCCGGCGCGATCGCGCGCAAATGGCTGCGCGAGCGCTACGGCATCGAGATCCGCGCCTGCATGAGCGCGCTCGGGCCGATCGACATCCCCTTCGTGTCCTGGGACGAAGTCGCCGGCAATCCCTTCTTCGCGCCCAATGCCGCGATCGTGCCGCAGCTCGAAGCCTACATGGATGAGCTGCGCAAGTCGGGCGACTCGATCGGCGCCCGCATCGAGGTCGTCGCCAGCGGGGTGCCGGCGGGCTGGGGCGAGCCGGTGTACGACCGCCTGGATGCCGACATCGCCTGGGCGATGATGGGGATCAACGCGGTCAAGGGGGTTGAGATCGGTGCCGGTTTCAGATCGGTGATCCAGCATGGCACCGAGCACAGCGACGAGATGACGCCCGCGGGCTTCCTTTCCAATCATGCCGGCGGCGTGCTCGGCGGCATTTCCACCGGGCAGGACATCCTCGCCAGCATCGCGATCAAGCCGACTTCCAGCATCCGCCTGGACCGGCGCTCGATCGATCGCGGCGGCAATCCGGTGATCGTCAATACCCACGGCCGCCACGACCCCTGCGTCGGCATCCGCGCCACGCCGATCGCCGAGGCGATGCTGGCGCTGGTGCTGATCGACCACGCGCTGCGCCACCGCGCCCAGTGCGGCGATGTCGAATCGGCCACGCCGCGGATCGCCGCGCTCGCGCCGCTGGGCAGCCAGCGCCTGCCTTCGCCGCGCTGAAGCCGCCGCTGCGGCCCGTGCGCGGGCTTGCCGGGCCCGCCCGCAGCGGACGCCAGGGGCGCGGTGACAACGGGTGAGTTCGCGGTGTCGCCGATCGGTAGGCCCGGAGCCGCTCCGCGCCATCTCTCCATCCGGGTTCGATGCAGTCAAGATGATTCCCTACTGGCGCCTGTCGGCGTACTACTTTTTCTACTTCGCCTTCGTCGGCGCGTTCTCGCCGTACTTCACCCTCTATCTGCAGTCGATCGCGCTCACTGCCACCGACATCGCCTTGCTGATGTCGCTGATGCAGCTGATGCGGGTGCTCGCCCCCACTCTGTGGGGCTGGCTGGCCGAGCGCCTGGGCATGCGCCTGGCGATCGTGCGCCTGTCGGCGCTGGCGAGCCTGGCCGGGTTTTCTGTGTTCTTTGTCACGACCGAGTTCGCCGGGCTGTTCGCGGCGATGGCGCTGATGGCTTTTTTCTGGAGTGCCGCCCTGCCGCTTGCCGAAGGGCTCACCTTCTCCCACCTGGGGAAGGATGGGCATCGCTACGGCAGCATCCGGGTCTGGGGCTCGGTCGGATTCATCGCCGCCGTGCTCGCCCTCGGCCATCTGCTCGACCATGTGCCGATCGAGGCCGTGCTCTGGGCCACGGCCGCGATCCTGGGCGGCATCTTCGCTTGTGCGCTGGCCCTGCCCGAGGCCGAGCGTCCGCCGCTGCAGCACGAATCCGCCCGCCTGGGCGAGGTCCTGCGCCGTCCCCAGGTGCAGGCCCTGCTCGGTGCCTGTTTCCTGATGTCGGCGGCGCACGGTGCGCTGTATGTGTTCTACTCGATCTTCCTGGTCGAGCACGGCTACGGCAAGGCGCTGGTGGGCTGGATGTGGACGCTGGGCGTGCTCGCCGAAATCGCGGTGTTCATGCTCATGCCGCGCATCATGAAGCGTTTCGCGCTGCGCTCGATCCTGCTCTTCGCCTTCGCCTGCGCCGTGCTCCGCTTCGTGATGATCGGCTGGGGGGCGGACAGCCTCGGCCTCCTGCTGGTGGCGCAGCTGCTCCATGGCGCCACGTTCGGCGCCTACCATGCGGCGGCGATCGCGGTGGTGAACTTGTGGTTCCCGGGGCGGCTCCAATCCCGCGGGCAGGCGCTGTACGGGAGCTTGTCGTTCGGTGCCGGCGGCATGCTCGGCGGGCTGATCAGCGGCTATACCTGGGAAGCGCTCGGTGCCGCATGGACCTACACTTTGGGCTCGGTTTTCGCGCTTGCCGGCTTGTTGTGGCTGCTGTTGGGCTGGCGCAGTGCGGCGGGGCACGACGCGAACGGTATCGAATGAGGAGAAGCGGGGGTGATGAAGAAAATGTTCGGGACGATGCTGCCGGCCGTGCTGGCGGCGACGATCACGGTGGCCTGCCAGACGGTGCAGACCACCGGTGGCGGTGCGGTCGGGGTCCAGCGTTCGCAGCTGATGATGGTGTCGGCGCAGGAAGTGGAGCAGGCGTCGGCCAAGCAGTATCAGGAACTGCTCGCCGAGGCGCGACGCAAGAATGCCCTCAATCGTGACCCCGCCACGGTCCAGCGCGTGCGGCACATCGTCTCGCGGCTGACGGTGCAGACCCGGGCGTTCCGCCAGGATGCGCCGTCCTGGCAGTGGGAAGCCAATGTGCTGTCGTCCGACGAACTCAACGCCTGGTGCATGGCGGGAGGGAAAATGGCGATCAACACCGGCTTGATCGAGCGCCTGCGCCTGACCGACGACGAGATCGCGGCCGTGATGGGGCATGAGATCGCCCACGCGCTGCGCGAACACGTGCGTGAACAGGTGTCGAAATCGATGGCGACGGGCTTGGGCATTTCCGTGGCTGGGGCCTTGCTCGGGGTGGGGCAGGTGGGGCAGGAGCTGATGGGCACGGTGGCCAAGGTCACGTTCGAACTGCCCAACTCGCGCGAGCATGAAGTCGAGGCCGACCGCATCGGTGTCGAACTGGCCGCGCGTGCGGGCTACGACCCCCGCGCCGCAGTGACGCTGTGGGACAAGATGGCGACCCGGTCGGCGGGGGCTCCGCCGCAGTGGCTGTCCACCCATCCTTCGCACGCCAACCGCCAGCGCGATCTCGCCGACTACGCCGCGCGGGTGATGCCGCTCTACCAGTCCGCCAGGCGCTGACCCGGATGCGCGATCGGCTGTTCAGTCTTGCGGGCTTTGTGAAATAATCTTTCTCTTTTGTTGACGTGGAATTCACGGGATGCAAGCGCAAACGCTGTACGAAAAGCTCTGGTCCAGTCATGTCGTCCACCAGGAAGCCGACGGCACGGCGCTGATCTACATCGACCGCCATCTGGTGCATGAGGTGACCAGCCCGCAGGCCTTCGAAGGACTCAAGCTGGCCGGGCGCAAGCCGTGGCGGATCCGTTCCATCGTCGCCACCGCCGACCACAACACGCCCACCGACCACTGGGAGCAAGGCATCCAGGATCCGGTGTCGCGCCAGCAGGTCGAGACGCTCGATGCCAACATCCGCGCCGTCGGCGCGCTCGCCTATTTCCCGTTCAAGGATGCCCGCCAGGGCATCGTGCACGTGATCGGGCCGGAGAACGGCGCCACCCTGCCGGGCATGACCGTGGTCTGTGGCGACTCCCACACCTCCACCCATGGTGCCTTCGCCTGTCTGGCGCACGGCATCGGCACTTCCGAGGTCGAGCACGTGCTCGCCACCCAGTGCCTGCTGCAGAAGAAGTCGAAGACCATGCTGGTGAAAGTCGACGGCCGGCTCGGCCGCGGCGTCACCGCCAAGGACGTGGTGCTCGCCATCATCGGCCGGATCGGCACCGCCGGCGGCACCGGCTACGCGATCGAGTTCGGCGGCAGCGCGATCCGCGCGCTGTCGATGGAAGGGCGGATGACGGTCTGCAACATGGCGATCGAGGCCGGCGCCCGCGCCGGCCTGGTCGGTGTCGATGAAACCACGATCGCCTACCTCAAGGGTCGCCCCTTCTCGCCGCAGGGCGAAGCCTGGGACAAGGCCGTAGCTTACTGGCGTACGCTGAAGAGCGACGACGGGGCGCAGTTCGACAAGGTCATCGAGTTGCAGGCCGAGGACATCCTGCCCCAGGTCACCTGGGGAACCTCGCCGGAAATGGTCACTTCCATCGACGGGCGCGTCCCCGACCCCGCCGCGGTCGCCGACCCGGTGCGCCGCGAGGGCATCGAGCGCGCGCTGAAATACATGGGACTGGCCCCGAACACGCCGATCACCGAGATCGCCGTCGATCAGGTCTTCATCGGCTCGTGCACCAACTCGCGCATCGAAGACCTGCGCGAAGCGGCCGCAGTGGCGAAAGGGCGCAGCAAGGCGGCCAGCGTCCGCCGCGTGCTGGTGGTGCCGGGCTCGGGCCTGGTCAAGCGCCAGGCCGAAGAGGAAGGGCTGCACGAGGTCTTCCTCGCCGCCGGCTTCGAATGGCGCGAACCGGGCTGTTCGATGTGCCTGGCGATGAACGCCGACCGCCTGGAACCGGGCGAGCGCTGCGCCTCGACCTCGAACCGCAACTTCGAAGGCCGTCAGGGCGCGGGCGGGCGGACCCACCTCGTCAGTCCGGGGATGGCGGCGGCCGCTGCGGTGACCGGGCGCTTCACCGACGTGCGCACGCTGGCCTGAGCACCGCATTCCAGATTCCGGAGAAGGCAATGAAGAAACTCGCACTGATCGCCGCGGCGCTCGTCGCCGGCTTCGTTTCCATCGCCTGCAACACCGTGCAGGGCGTCGGCAAGGACATCGAAAAGGGTGGCGAGGCCATCCAGAGGGCAGTCAAGTAATGAAACCGTTCACCACGCTCGACGGCCTGGTCGCGCCGCTCGACCGCGCCAACGTCGATACCGATGCGATCATCCCCAAGCAGTTCCTGAAGTCGATCCAGCGCAGCGGCTTCGGCCCCAACGCTTTCGACGAATGGCGCTACCTCGACGTCGGCGAGCCCGGCCAGGACTGCAGCGCGCGGCCGCTGAATCCGGACTTCGTCCTCAACCAGGCGCGCTACCAGGGCGCGCAGATCCTGCTCACGCGCGACAACTTCGGCTGCGGCAGCTCGCGCGAGCACGCGCCGTGGGCGCTCGAAGACTACGGCTTCCGCGTCCTGATCGGCCCCAGCTTTGCCGACATCTTCTTCAACAACAGCTTCAAGAACGGTCTGCTGCCGATCAAGCTCGAGGCCGCCGAGGTCGATGCGCTGTTCCGCCAGTGCGAGGCCAATGCGGGCTATCGCCTCAAGGTCGACCTCGCGGCGCAGACCATCACCCGCCCGGATGGCAAGGCGATCGCCTTCGACATCGATCCCTTCCGCAAGGAATGCCTGCTCAACGGCTGGGACGACATCGGCCTGACCCTGCGCCACGCCGACAAGATCCGCGCCTTCGAAGAGCGGCGCCGTGCCGAACACCCCTATTACTTTGCCTGAACCGAGGAAAACGACCCGATGAAGATTTGCGTGCTGCCGGGAGACGGCATCGGTCCCGAGATCATGGCGCAAGCCGTGCGCGTGCTCGGCGCGCTCGACCTGAAGCTGGAAATGGAAGAAGCGCTGCTCGGCGGCTGTGCGGTGGACGCCACCGGCAACCCGTATCCGGAAGCGGCCCAAAAGCTCGCCCGCGCCGCCGACGCGGTGCTGCTCGGCGCCGTCGGCGGCCCGAAGTGGGACGCCCTGCCGCGCGAGCAGCGCCCGGAGCGCGGCCTGCTCGGCATCCGCAAGGACCTGAACCTGTTCGCCAATCTGCGCCCGGCGATCCTGTATCCGGAACTGGCCAACGCCTCCTCGCTCAAGCCCGAGGTCGTCGCCGGGCTGGACATCCTGATCGTGCGCGAACTGACCGGCGACATCTACTTCGGCCAGCCGCGCGGCATCGAGACGCGCGAGGTCGAGGGCACGCTGCAGCGCGTGGGCTGGAACACGATGATCTACGCCGAGTACGAGATCCGCCGCATCCTCAAGGTCGCGTTCGAGGCGGCGCAGAAGCGCGGCAAGAAGCTGTGCTCGGTCGACAAGATGAACGTGCTCGAATGCACCCAGCTGTGGCGCGACATCGCCGACGAGATGGCGAAGGACTACCCCGACGTCGAACTCAGCCACATGCTGGTCGACAATGCCGCGATGCAGCTCGTGCGCGCGCCCAAACAGTTCGACGTGATGGTCACCGGCAACATGTTCGGCGACATCCTGTCGGACGAGGCCTCGATGCTCACCGGTTCGATCGGCATGCTGCCCTCGGCCTCGCTCGACGCCGACAACAAGGGCCTGTACGAGCCTTCGCACGGCTCGGCGCCCGACATCGCCGGCAAGAACCTGGCCAACCCGCTCGCCACCATCCTGTCGGCGGCGATGATGCTGCGCTATACCTTCAATCAGGAAGAGGCCGCCCAGCGCGTCGAGAATGCGGTCAAGAAGGTGCTCGCCCAGGGCTATCGCACTGGCGACATCCATGAACCGGGCACCAACAAGGTCGGTACGCGCGAGATGGGCGACGCGGTCCTCGCGGCACTGTAAGCTGTCGTACCTGCAAGGGTTTTTCGAAGAACGTTTCTGTAGAGAGTGATGAACATGAATCGAGTCGGTCTGGTCGGCTGGCGTGGCATGGTCGGTTCCGTGCTGATGCAGCGCATGGTGGAAGAGGGCGACTTCGCCTTCATCGAGCCGGTGTATTTCTCCACCTCCAACGCCGGCGGCAAGGCGCCGTCCTTCGGCGGCAAGGAAGCGGCGTCGCCGCTGCAGGACGCGACGGACATCGACGCGCTCAAGGCCTGCGACATCGTCATCACCTGCCAGGGCGGCGACTACACCAAGGAAGTCTTCCCCAAGCTGCGCGCCACCGGCTGGAACGGCCACTGGATCGACGCTGCATCCGCGCTGCGCATGAACGACGACGCGGTGATCATCCTCGACCCGGTCAACCGCAACGTCATCGACGCCGCGCTGGCCAAGGGCGGGCGCAACTGGATCGGCGGCAACTGCACCGTGTCGCTGATGCTGATGGGCCTGGGCGGCCTGTTTCGCCACGGCCTGGTCGAGTGGATCTCGGCGATGACCTACCAGGCCGCCTCGGGCGCCGGCGCGCAGAACATGCGCGAGCTCATCAGCCAGATGGGCACTCTCCACGATTCGGTCAAGGACCTGCTCGCCGACCCGGCTTCGGCGATCCTCGAGATCGACCGTAAGGTCGCCGAGACCCTGCGCTCGGACAGCTTCCCGAAGAAGAACTTCCGCAACACCCCGCTCGCCGGCAGCCTCATCCCGTGGATCGACGTGCCGGTCGAACACGGCCAGAGCAAGGAAGAATGGAAGGGCGGCGCCGAGTGCAACAAGATCCTCGGCAACCCGGCCTTCCGCACTCCGGGCTCGATTCCGATCGACGGCCTGTGCGTGCGCATCGGCGCGATGCGCTGCCATTCGCAGGCGCTAACGATCAAGCTGAAGAAGGACGTGCCGCTCGACGAGCTCAGCGAGATCATCGCCGGCGGCAATCAATGGGTGAAGGTCGTGCCCAACGAGCGCGAGGCGACCGAGCGCGAACTGACCCCGACCGCGGTCACCGGCACGCTGAGCGTCCCGGTCGGGCGCCTGCACAAGATGGCGATGGGGCCCGACTACCTCGGTGCCTTCACCGTCGGCGACCAGTTGCTGTGGGGGGCGGCCGAACCGCTGCGCCGGATGCTGCGCATTCTGCTCGAACGCTGAGCGTTGTTCCTTCCGGCAGACTAAAAGGGGGCGAAAGCCCCCTTTGTCATGAGGGGAGCGCCGCGCCGGGCCCTCCGCCGGCCGGCGCCGGCTGATGCGGGAAGGCTGGGAAGATGCTAGATTCACAGGCCGATCCACGACGCCTTTGACCGTAAAGCTCAGTTTCGGGGGAAACGCGGTTTGAAATCCAACATGACCAGGTCGCTCAAGGCATCACTCATCGCCCTTTCCATCGCCGCGATCCCTTTTGCCGTCCAGGGTGCGGGGCTGGGGCAGATCAGTGTGTTCAGCGCCCTGGGGCAACCGCTGCGCGCGCAGATCCCGGTCAGCGCCACCCCCCAGGAACTACGCTCGCTGAATGCCCGCATCGCTTCCCCCGAGGCCTTCCGCCAGGCCCAGCTCGGTTACGGCAGCGCAGCCCGCAGCATCCGCCTCCGCGTTGATACCGGGGCCGCGGGAGCGGTGATCCACCTGTCGAGCGAGCGTCCGATCAACGACCCCTTCGTCGATTTGCTGGTCGAGTTGAACTGGGATGCCGGACGGCTCGTGCGCGAATACACTTTCTTGCTCGATCCCGTCGATTTCGCCGCACCGAGCCCGCTTGCGGCTGCGGTCGAAGCTCCGCTCGCTTCTCCGTCACCGCGTCCCCCGCTCGCCGCCGCGCCCTCCGCGCCCACCAGGGGCGCGTTGCCATCGACCCATGCAGTGCGCCGCGGCGAGACGCTCTACCGAATCGCCGTCACTCATCTTCAGCCGGGCATGACGCTCGACCAGATGCTGGTGGCGCTGTATCGCACCAATCCGGACGCTTTTGCCGAGGGCAATATCAACCGCTTGCGCGCCGGCGCGGTGCTGAGCCTGCCCGCCGCCGATACGGTACGAGCGATCGGCGCGGAACAGGCGCAGCGCGAGATTCGTGCTCAGTCTGCCGATTTCGACGCTTACCGGCGCGGTCTCGCCGCCGCGGTGGAGCACCGTGCGCCGGCCCCCGCGCCTGCCGACGAGCAGGTGAGCGCGGGGCGCATCGTTCCCCGGGTGGATGCGCGCGCAGCGGGCGACGACAACGCTGATCAGTTGCATGTATCCCGCAGCCGGCCTGCCGGCGCGGGCGAAGCCGAAGCGCGTCTGCAGGCGCTCGAAGAAGAGCTCGGCTCGCGCGAGCGCTCGCTCGACGAAGCTGCCGCCCGCCTTGCCTTGCTCGAAAGCAGCATCCGCGGCCTGCAGCGCCTGCTGGAGTTGCAAAACGGAACCATGGGCAGCCTGCAGGAACAGGCCGCCCCCGCAGCAGCGGAGACGCGGGAAGGACCGGCCGGCGCCAACCGGGAGCCGGTGCCGGTGCCGGCCGCGGCTGGCGCGGAGGTCGCCGGCAGCGAAGCGGCCCGGGCGGCGAAGGTCGCTCCCGCCCCGGCACCCGCAAGCGCGCAGAGTGCTCCGCCGTCGGGCGGCGACAGCGCTCCCGGCGTGCTTGACGCGATGCTCGGGGATTCGAAAATGCTCGCCGGCGCGGCGGCCATCCTCGTCCTGCTGCTGGCGTATGCGGGACTCGGGCGGCGGCGCAGGCAAGCCGAGGCGCGCCGCGCCGGTGCGGGTGAAGAGGGCGCGGGCGACGCCGTTTTTAGCGGTAGCGGCGGACATCCTGCGGATGCAGCCGCAGCGAGCATCATGAATACCGATTTCGGTCGTTCGGGGCTGGCGTCGATCGATACCGACGAAGGCGTCGACCCGGTTGCCGAGGCCGATGTGTATATGGCCTACGGCCGCGACGTGCAGGCCGAGGAAATTCTCCAGGATGCGCTGAAGACGGACCCGAAGCGCGCCGCGATCCATCTGAAACTGCTCGAGATTCATGCCCAGCGCGGCGATCCGTCCCGCTTCGGAGAAGTGGCAGGCGAACTGTTCGCCGTCACTGCCGGGCGCGGCCGGGATTGGGACAAGGCGGCGGCGCTGGGGCGCAAGCTCGACCCGAAGAACCCCCGTTACCGGGAGCCCGCCGCCGAAACTGCGGTCACGGGCGAGCGCGGCGGGGCGCCCGCCGTCGCGGCAGCGGGCGGGGGCGTGCTTGCGGCGCAGGTCGTGGCCGGCGAGCTTTCCCGCTTGCAGCAGGACGTTGCCGGCCGGCATGCCCTCGATTTCGCCGAACCGGCGCCGGCGAGCCCGGCGGGCGACGGCGTGGAGCAGGGCGGCGGCTTTGCTGCGGTGCCCCGCGGCGATGCCCAGGAAGAAGGAGCAATGGCCTCCTCCGCCACGTTCCGGGCGGGGGCGCCGGATGCGGTGTCTGCCGCTGCGCCGGCGCTGCCGGTCGAGGCGCAGGTGGAGGCGCTCGATTTCGACCTCGGGTCTGGGGTGCCGGCCGTCGCGACGGCGCGTGGTGCTGAAGCGCAGGCGGAGGCGGAGCGGGCCGCTGCAGTGCCGGAGGAGCCCGCGCTGGAATTCGATTTCGATCTCGATTTCGGCACTGGCGGAGACGCGGGGAATGTGGGGAGTGCGGGGGATGCGGCCGAGCCCGGCCGCGGTGCGCAGGAGCGCGTCGGGGAGGCCGGCGCTGGTGCAGCGCTGGATTTCGAGTTGCCGGATCTCGATCTGGAACTGGATGCACCCCAGCCCTGGGCGGTCGACATGAACGCCACGGTGGTGTGTCCGGATGACGCCGCCGAGGTGTTCGAGGGCGGGCGTCCGAGCCTGGCAGCGACCGGGGATGCGCCGTTCGATCCGGTGGCCGCGCCCCGGTCCGCACCCACCTCGGGGACCACCTCGGGGACCACGAGTGCCGACCGCCGTCCGCTCGATTCCGGCTTCAGCCCCGACGCGCCCGCGCCCGTCGCGCCGTCCGCGGATACCGCGCCCGAACTGGATCTGGGCACGCTCGATCTCGAACTCGATACGCTCGCTGGAGCCGGCATTTCGGTCACGGAAATCCCCGCGCCGGACGAGGTCCGTATCGGCGCCGAGCTCGCCGACGAGGCTGCCGCGCGCGGCGAGGGCGATGGCATCGAGACCAAGCTCGAACTGGCGCGGGCGTACGAGGAAATGGGAGACCGGGAAGGGGCGGCCGAACTGCTCCGCGAAGTCATTGGCGAAGGCTCCGCCGCGCAACGCAGCGCCGCGCGCGAAATGCTCTCCGCCCTCGACCGATGACGCTGCAGGGCGGCTGCCTGCGGCGGTTCTTGACCCTGAACGACATGCACTCCGGCCTCATCCTGTTGCTCTGGCTCGCCGCCGTCGCCTCGATCCAGATTCTGCCTCCTGCCGCCCTCGGGCCTGCGGTCCTGTCGTGTACGGCGGCCGTCCTCCTGTTCGCGCGCGTGCGCGGCCTTCGTCTGTTGCGCCGGATCCGGGTGTTGTTGCTGGCGATCGTCGTCCTGTTCGCCTGGTTTACGCCGGGCGAGGCGCTCCTGCTCGATTGGCCGCGGCTGGGGCCCAGCCGCGAAGGAAGCGTCCTCGCCCTGGTGCACGGCGCCCGCCTGGTCGCGGTCGTGTGCGCGGTCGCCTTGCTTCTCGAGCACCTTCCCCTGCCGCGCCTGATCGGCGGTCTGTACGCGCTCAGCCGCCCGCTGCGTCTGATCGGGGTGCCGCCCGAGCGGCTGGCGTTGCGCCTGCTGCTGGTGCTGCGCTATGTCGATGCCTCGCCCCGCGGGCACAAGCAGATGCACTGGAAAGAGTGGCTGGAAGACGAGGCGACGGGTTCGGACAACCCAGCGGTGCTGCTGCAGCGCGAGCGCCTGAGCCGGACCGACGCCGTGGTCGCGCTCGGCGTGTTCGCGATGCTGTTCTGGTGGAGCCTGGGATGAAGCGGATCGTGCTCGGGCTCGAATATGCGGGGGATGCATTCTGCGGCTGGCAAAGCCAGGCGCACGGGCGCACCGTGCAGGACGTGCTGGAGGCCGCGCTCGGGCGGATCGCCGCCGAGCCGGTGCGTCTGCACTGTGCCGGGCGCACCGACACCGGAGTCCATGCGAGCGTTCAGGTGGTGCACTTCGATACCCGTGCGCAGCGCCCGTTGTCGGCCTGGGTGCGCGGAGTCAATGCCCTCCTTCCGGCGACAGTGGTGGTGCGCTGGTCGGTGGAGGCCGACCAGGATTTCCACGCCCGCTACCTCGCCACCGAGCGTCGCTACCGCTACATCCTGCACAACGCGCCGACGCGGCCGGCCCTGCTCGCGGGGCGGGTCGGCTGGTTCCATCTTCCGCTCGACGAGGGGCGGATGGCCGAGGCTGCGGCCTGCCTGGTCGGGACCCACGACTTTTCCTCGTTCCGGGCCGCCGGCTGCCAGTCGAAGACGCCGGTGCGGGTGATGCACGAGGCCCGGGTCGGGCGCCAGGGCGACTACCTGCTGTTCGATTTCCGCGCCAACGGCTTTCTCCACCACATGATCCGTAACCTGGTCGGCGCCCTGGTCTATGTCGGCAAGGGACGTTATCCGCCCTCCTGGATGGGCGAACTGCTGCAAGCGCGCGATCGCAGCCGTGCCGCGCCCACCTTCGCCGCCGACGGCCTCTACCTGTGCGGAGTGAGCTACCCGCCGCGCTGGTCGCTGCCCGATGATGGGCGTATCATCGCGCTGCCTCAGCTTCCCCTCGCCTGAATGTCCCGTACCCGAATCAAGATCTGCGGCCTGACGCGGGCGCAAGACGTGCGCGCGGCGGTCCGGAGCGGTGCCGATGCGATCGGCTTCGTCTTCTATCCGCCCAGCCCGCGCGCGATCGATGTCGACCGCGCGGCCGAACTCGCCGCCATGCTGCCGCCGTTCGTCACCGCGGTCGGCCTGTTCGTCAATCCCGCGCCCGCCGAGGTCGAGGCGGTGCTCGCGCGCGTACCCTTGCAATTGTTGCAGTTCCACGGTGACGAGGGCGAAGCCGACTGCGCCCGCTATGGCTTGCCCTGGATCAAGGCGGCGAGGATGCGGGCGGGAGTCGATCTGCTAGAATTCGCCCTTTCGCATCCGCGCGCCCGCGGCATCCTGGTCGACGCCTTCGTCGCCGGCTACGGCGGCGGCGGCGAGACGTTCGACTGGTCGCTGATCCCGCAGGGCTTCGAGCGCCCGCTGGTGCTGTCCGGCGGCCTCGATGCAGACAACGTCGGCGAGGCGATCCGCCGCGTCCGCCCATGGGCGGTGGACGTCTCGAGCGGAGTGGAAAGTGCCAAGGGAATCAAGGATGCGGCCAAGATCGCCGCGTTCATCGCCGGAGTTCGACACGCAGATGGCTGATACGCCTTACCAGTTTCCCGATGCCAGCGGGCATTTCGGCCCCTATGGCGGCGTGTTCGTCGCCGAAACCCTGATGCCGGCGCTGGCCGAGCTGCGCGAAGCCTACGCCGCGTGCCAGAACGACCCGGACTTCATCGCCGAGTTCGAATACGAGCTGAAGCACTACGTCGGCCGCCCGAGCCCGATCTACCACGCCCGGCGCTGGTCCGGCCTGCTTGGCGGCGCCCAGATCTACCTCAAGCGCGAAGACCTCAACCATACCGGCGCGCACAAGGTGAACAACTGCATCGGCCAGGCGCTGGTCGCCCGCCGCATGGGCAAGCCGCGCGTGATCGCCGAGACCGGCGCCGGCCAGCACGGGGTCGCCACCGCCACCGTGGCCGCGCGCTACGGCATGGAGTGCGTGGTCTACATGGGCGCGGAGGACGTCAAGCGCCAGGCCGCCAACGTCTACCGGATGAAGCTGCTCGGCGCCACCGTGGTTCCGGTGGAGTCCGGCTCGAAGACGCTGAAGGACGCGTTGAACGAGGCCATGCGCGACTGGGTCACCCACATTGCCGACACCTTCTACATCATCGGCACCGTCGCCGGACCCCATCCCTACCCGATGATGGTGCGCGACTTCCAGGCCGTGATCGGCAAGGAGTGCCTGGTGCAGATGCCCGAGATGGCCGGCCGCCAGCCCGACTACGTCATCGCCTGCGTTGGCGGCGGCTCCAACGCGATGGGCATCTTCCACCCCTACCTCGACCTGCCCGGCGTCAAGCTCGTCGGCGTCGAGGCGGCGGGCGAGGGCATCGACAGCGGCCACCACGCGGCCTCGCTGACGGCGGGCCGCCCGGGCGTGCTGCATGGCAACCGCACCTACCTGCTGCAGGACGAGGACGGCCAGATCATCGAGACGCATTCGATCTCCGCCGGCCTCGACTACCCGGGCGTCGGCCCCGAGCATGCCTGGCTGAAGGACTCCGCCCGCGCCGAATACGTCGGCGTCACCGACGCCGAGGCCCTGCAGGCCTTCCACGACCTGTGCCGGCTCGAAGGCATCATTCCGGCGCTCGAGTCCTCGCATGCGCTGGCTTATGCGGCGAAGCTGGCGCCCACGTTGCCGCGGGACCGCGTCCTGCTGGTCAATCTGTCCGGGCGCGGCGACAAGGACATGCACACCGTCGCCGAACGCTCCGGCCTCCAGTTCTGAACCCGAGCGGGCCGCTTCCACGGCCCGCAGCGTGATCGAGACATGTCAAGAATCCACACCGTTTTCCAGCGCCTGCAGGCCGATGGCCGCAAGGCGCTCATCCCTTTCGTGACCGCCGGTTTCCCCGCGCCCGGGCTCAGCCTGCCGCTGATGCGCGCGCTGGTCGAAGGCGGCGCCGACATCATCGAGCTCGGTGTGCCGTTCTCCGATCCGATGGCCGACGGGCCGACGATCCAGCGTGCCTCCGAGCGCGCGCTCGCCCAGGGCATGAGCCTGCGCAAGGTGCTCGACATCGTGCGCGCCTTCCGCGCCGACGATGCGGCCACTCCGGTGGTGCTGATGGGCTATGCCAACCCGATTGAGGCGATGGGGGCGGAGCGCTTCGTCGCCGAAGCCGTCGCGGCCGGCGTCGACGGCGTGCTCGTGGTGGACTACCCGCCCGAGGAATGCGTCGCCTTCGCCGATACGGCCAAGGCGGGCGGGCTGGATCCGATCTTCCTGCTCGCGCCGACCTCGTCCGAGCAGCGCTTCGCCGACGTCGCCCGCGCCGGCAGCGGCTACATCTATTACGTGTCGCTGAAGGGCGTGACCGGCAGCGGCAAGCTCGACGTCGATGAAGTGGCGCGGCGCATTCCGCAGATCCGTGCCGCGGTCGGCATGCCGGTGGGAGTCGGCTTCGGCATCCGCGATGCCGAAAGCGCACGGCGCATCGGCGCGGTGGCCGATGCGGTCGTGATCGGCAGCCGCATCATCGAGGAAATCGAAAACAATCCGGGCGCGGAAGTGGCCTGCGTCACCGCCTTCATGCGGGGTATCCGTGCTGCGCTCGACGGGTTCGCGCCGGCAACAGGAGAGGCACCATGAGCTGGTTGCAGAAATTGCTGCCGCCGCGGATCAAGCGTGGTCAGGCATCGGCGCGCAACAAGTCGATCCCGGAAGGCGTATGGAGCAAGTGCGAGGGCTGCGAGGCGGTGCTCTACCGCGCCGATCTCGACGGCAACCTCGGTGTCTGCCCCAAGTGCGGCCATCATCACCGGCTGCGCGCGCGGCGGCGCCTGGACATCCTGCTCGATGCGGAAGAGCGCATCGAGATCGGCGCCGGAGTCACGCCGGTCGATGCGCTGAAGTTCAAGGACTCGCGCAAGTACCCCGAGCGCCTGTCGGCCGCCGCCGCCGATACCGGTGAGGCCGACGCGATGGTGGTGATGCGCGGCGCGATCAAGACCCTGCCGGTGGTGGTGGCCTGCTTCGAGTTCGAGTTTCTCGGCGGCTCGATGGGCTCGGTGGTCGGCGAGCGCTTCGTGCGCGGCGCGCGCGAAGCCTACGAGCAGCGCCTGCCGTTCATCTGCATCACCGCTTCGGGCGGCGCGCGCATGCAGGAAGGCCTGCTGTCGCTGATGCAGATGGCCAAGACCACGGCCTCGATCACCCGTCTGGCCGAGCGCCGCCTGCCTTTCGTGACCGTGCTGACCGACCCCACCATGGGCGGCGTGTCGGCCAGCTTCGCCTTCATGGGCGACGTCGTGGTTGCCGAGCCCGGTGCGCTGATCGGTTTCGCCGGGCCGCGGGTGATCGAGCAGACGGTGCGTGAAAAACTCCCGGAAGGGTTCCAGCGCGCCGAGTTCCTGCTCGAAAAAGGCGCGGTGGACATCATCGTCGACCGGCGCGAGATGCGCGACCGGCTGGCCGCACTGCTCGCGATGCTGGCCCGCCACCCTGCCGACGTGGTTGCCGCCTGATGCCTCGCGCTGCCGAACAGCCGTCGTTGCCGGACACGCTGGCCGGTTGGCTCGACCTCCTCGAACAGCGCCACGGGCAGCGCATCGAGCTCGGCCTCGAGCGCGTGCGCACGGTGCGGGCGGCGATGGGCGCGCCGTCGGACGCGGTATTGATCACCGTCGGCGGCACCAACGGCAAGGGCTCGTGCTGCGCGATGCTCGAGAGCATCCTGCTCGCCGCCGGCTACCGGGTCGGTTGCTACACTTCGCCCCACCTGCTGCGCTACAACGAGCGCGTGCGTATCGACGGCAAGGATGCGGACGATGCCCGCCTCGTCGCCGCATTCGCCGCGGTCGAGGCGGCGCGCGGCGCCACCCCGCTGACCTACTTCGAGCACGGCACGCTCGCCGCCTGGGCGCTGTTCGCCGCCGAGCGCCCGGACGTGATCATTCTCGAAGTCGGCCTGGGCGGGCGCCTGGACGCGGTCAACGTGTTCGACGCCGACTGCGCGATCGTCACCGGCGTGGCGATGGACCACATGGAGTATCTCGGCGACACGCGCGAGAAGATCGGCTTCGAGAAGGCCGGCATTTTCCGCGCTGGCCGGCCCGCGGTATGCGGCGACCCGCAGCCGCCGGCGAGCCTGCTCGAGCATGCACGCGCGATCGGTGCCGAACTGTGGGTCAGCGGCCGGGACTTCGGCTTCGGCGGCGACCGCCAGCAGTGGGGCTACTGGCGCTATGCGCTGCCTGCCGCTCAGGGCGCGCTGCTTCGGCGCGGCGGGCTGGCGTACCCGGCGCTGCGCGGGGCCAACCAGCTGCTCAACGCTGCCGCCGTGCTCACCGCGCTGGAATGCCTGAGGCAGCGCCTGCCGGTGTCGATGCAGCACGTTCGCCAGGGCCTGATGCTGGTCGACGTGCCGGGGCGCTTCCAGGTGCTGCCGGGGCGACCGGCGGTGGTGCTCGATGTCGCGCACAATCCGCAAGCCGCCGGCGTGCTCGCGGAAAACCTCGGCAACATGGGGTTTTATCCCGAAACCTGGGCAGTGCTGGGCATGCTCGGCGACAAGGATGTTGCCGGCGTGGTGGCGCGGATGGCCGACCGGGTCGATCACTGGCTGCTGGCCGACCTGCCCGGGCCGCGCGGCCTGTCGGCGCAGGCGCTGGCCGAGCGGGTGCGCGAGGCCGGTGGCAGGGGGGATCTGCATTGTTTCGGCTCGCCTGCAGACGCGTTTGTTGCAGCGCAGGAGGGGGCTGCCGAGGGTGATAGAATCGTGGCCTTCGGTTCCTTCCTGACGGTGGCGGACGTGCTTGCAGCGCTCAGGGCTGCGCGGCACGGGTGAGGTTCTCCGGTGAGCGACGCAGACAATCTGGAAATCAAGAAACGCGCCCGGCGGCGGCTGGTCGGCGCCATCGCGTTGGCGCTGCTGGCGGCGATCGTGCTGCCGATGACGATGGATCAGGAGCCGCACTCTTCGGTGCAGGATATCCAGATCACGATTCCCGACCAGGAGGCTGCTACCGGGCTGCAGCGCCCGCTCGCGGCGGCGTCGCCGTCCGCCGACATCGCCCCGCCGCCGGAAGAGGAAGACCGCGCCGCATCCCCCGGCGACAAGCCGGCGCCGCCCGTCGATGCTCCGCCGGCGCCTGTGCCCGCATCCTCCGCAGCACCACCTCCTGCACCCTCTCCCGCTTCCCCTCCCGCATCCAAACCGGAGGCGCCCGTGCTCCCGGCGCCCGAGCCGCGTCCGCTTCCCGCCCCCCCTGCCGAAGAGGAGGCCCGGGTGCGGGCGATCCTCAGCGGCAAGCCGGTGCCGCCGCGCGCGGAGTCCTTCATCGTCCAGGTCGGTGCTTTCAGCGATGCCGCGAAGGCGGCGCGCCTGGCCGAGCAACTCAAGGCGAAGGGGTTCCCCGCCTACACCGAGGCGGTGGGGAGCGTCACCCGGGTCCGGGTCGGCCCGGTTCCGGGACGGTCCGCCGCCGAGGCGGTGGCGGCCCGGCTCGAGGCGGGCGGCTACCAGGCCGTGCTGCAGGCGCGCTGAGTGGCGGCGATGACCGTATTCGATTACGTTTTTCTCGGCATCCTCGCCCTGTCGGCGGCGGTCGGCATGTGGCGCGGCCTGGTCAGCGAAGTGATGGCCGTGCTCGCCTGGGTGGCAGCGCTGTTCGCCGCATGGCGCTATAACGAACCGGCGGCGAGCGTGTTTTCGGGAATGATCGCGGAGCCGATGTGGCGCCAGGTGGCCGGCGCGGCGCTGGTGGTGGTCGGCGTGCTGCTGCTCGCGGCACTGCTGCGTTACCTGCTGCGCGAGTTGCTGCGGGCGGCCGGACTGGGGGCGACCGACCGCTTTTTCGGCGCCCTGTTCGGCGTCGCGCGCGGTCTGGCGGTCGCCTGCGTGGTGGTGCTGATCGGCGGACTCGCGGGCGTGTCGCGCGAGCCGTGGTGGACACAGGCACTGTTTTCGGCGCCGATGGAGTCGGCGGTCCTTGCGGTAAAACCCTGGCTGCCCGATGCGGTAGCCGACAAGATTCGATTCAGATAGGCGTAACTTCCATGTGCGGAATTCTCGGGGTCGTAGCCACCTCACCGGTCAATCAGTTGCTGTACGACGGCCTGCAGGTGTTGCAGCACCGCGGTCAGGATGCGGCGGGCATCGCTACCTCGGAAGGCGGACGCTTCCACATGCACAAGGGGTCCGGCCTGGTGCGCGACGTGTTCCGCACCCGCAACATGCGCAACCTGCAGGGCAACTGGGGGATCGGCCACGTGCGCTATCCCACCGCGGGTTCGGCCTACAATGCCGCCGAAGCCCAGCCGTTCTACGTCAATTCGCCGTTCGGCCTGCTGCTGGCGCACAACGGCAACCTGACGAACTCGGAAGCGCTCAAGCGCGAGATGTTCCTCTCCGATCTGCGTCATATCAACACCAGCAGCGACTCCGAAGTGCTGCTCAACGTGCTCGCCCATGAACTGCAGGCCGCCTGCAAGGGGCTCAAGCTCGATGAGGATGCGGTTTTCCGCGCGGTGGCCGGGGTACACCGGCGCTGCCGCGGCGCCTATGCGGTGGTGGTGATGATTTCCGGTTATGGTCTGCTCGCTTTCCGCGACCCCTACGGCATCCGCCCGCTGGTGATCGGGCGCAGCGACACCGAGGCCGGCAGCGACTGGCTGGTCGCCTCCGAGTCGGTGGCGCTCGACGTGCTCGGCTACAAGCTGGTGCGCGACATCGCGCCCGGCGAAGCCGTGCTGATTGATACTGCCGGCCATTTCCACAGCCGGCAGTGTGCGGACAAGACCGTCCATGCGCCCTGCATGTTCGAGTTCGTCTATCTGGCGCGCCCGGATTCGATCATCGACGGCGTCTCGGTGTACGAGTCGCGGATGAAGATGGGCGAGTTCCTCGCCGACAAGATGAAGCGGACGATGCCGCACGTGCACATCGACGTCGTCATCCCGATTCCCGACTCCAGCCGGCCTTCGGCGATGCAGATGGCGCAGCGCCTGGATCTGCCGTTCCGCGAAGGCTTCGTCAAGAACCGCTACATCGGCCGCACTTTCATCATGCCGGGCCAGGCGACGCGCAAGAAGTCGGTGCGCCAGAAGCTCAACACCATCCACCAGGAGTTCAAGGGCAAGAGCGTGCTGCTCGTCGACGACTCGATCGTGCGCGGCACGACGAGCAGGGAAATCGTCAACATGGCGCGCGAAGCGGGGGCGACCAAAGTCTATCTGGCTTCGGCCGCGCCGCCGGTGCGGCATGCCAACGTCTATGGCATCGACATGCCGACCCGGGCCGAACTGATCGCCTCCGATCGCAGCGACGAGGAGATCTGCCGCGAGATCGGCGCCGACGGGCTGATCTACCAGGACCTCGACGACCTCAAGGCTTCGGTCCGCGCGCTCAATCCTGCGCTCAAGTTTTTCGAGACATCCTGTTTCGACGGCAGCTACATCACCGGCGACATCACCGCCGAATACCTCAACGGCGTCGAAAACCAGCGCGGTGCGGCCCAGCCGGCGAAGCCCGACAGCGGCGACGGCGGCGACGGCGGCCACGACGACGACGACGGTCAGCTCGATCTCAACCTCGCTTCCAGCGGTGGACGCTGAGGCGTGCGCCGCCCGGCATCGATCGAAACTCCCTGGTAATGACGACCATGAATCTTCCCGACGAACAGAATTTCCGCCCCGATACTCTCGCCGTGCGCGCCGGAACCGAACGTACCCAGTTCGGTGAACACGGCGAGGCGATGTACCTCACTTCGAGTTTCGTCTTCGAGAGCGCCGCGCAGGCGGCGGCGCGCTTTTCCGGTGCCGAGGAGGGCTACGTCTACGCCCGCTTCTCCAACCCCACCGTCAGCGCGATGCAGACCCGGCTCGCCGCGCTCGAAGGCGCAGAGGCCTGCGTCGCGACGGCCTCGGGGATGTCGGCGATCCTGTCGCTGGCGATGGCGACCTTGCAGGCGGGCGATCACATCGTCGCCTCCAACGGGCTGTTCGGCGCCACTCAGCAGTTGTTCGGCGGCATCCTGGCGAAGTTCGGCATCGAAACCAGCTTCGTCCCCGCGACCGACCTCGACGCCTACCGCGATGCCCTGCGCCCGCGCACCAAGCTGTTCTTCATCGAGACGCCGTCGAACCCCCTCACCGAAGTGGTCGATATCGCCGGGGTCGCGGCCATCGCCCATGAGGCCGGAGCCCTGCTCGCGGTGGACAACTGCTTCTGCACGCCGGTGCTGCAGCGTCCGCTGGCGCTGGGAGCGGACGTCGTGGTGCATTCGGCGACCAAGTACCTTGACGGCCAGGGGCGGGTGCTGGGCGGAGCGGTCGCCGGCAGCAAGGCGGTGACCGACGAGGTGTTCAAGTTCCTGCGCACCGCAGGGCCGACGCTGTCGCCGTTCAATGCCTGGGTGATCCTGAAAGGGCTCGAGACCTTGCGCATCCGCATGGAGGCGCAGTCGGCTGCGGCGCTCGAACTGGCTTGCTGGCTGGAAGCTCAGTCCGGTGTGGCGCGGGTGTATTACCCCGGCCTCGCGTCCCACCCGCAGCATGCGCTGGCGATGCGTCAGCAAAAGAGCGGCGGCGCGATTCTCAGCTTCGATGTCGAGGGCGGGCGCGAGGCCGCCTGGCGGGTGGTGGATTCGTGCCGCCTGCTCTCGATCACGGCGAACCTGGGCGACACCAAGACCACCATCACCCACCCGGCGACCACGACCCACGGGCGGATCTCGGCCGAGGCGCGGGCTGCGGCCGGGATCGGCGACGGCCTGCTGCGCATCGCCGTGGGCCTCGAGGATGTGGCTGACCTGAAGGCGGACCTGGCGCGCGGCCTGCGGCGCTGAGGATCGAAGCCGGAGCTGCACCGAGCGCATACGGCGGTGGGTGCCGCGTCTTTCGGCTGCGTGGAAAGCAGAGCGGACGTGGATCGGGTGCCGGGAGAGGGCGCCCCGGGTGCGGTCAGGCCGAGGCGGCCTCGAAGTGCCGGCCGTCGAAGGCGAGCCAGGTGGCGCGGCCATGCCAGTCCGACAGCACCCAGCGCACGCAGTGCCGGCCGTCGATGGCGTGCTCGTGGCGCGCCGGACGATGGGTGTGGCCGTGCACCAGGGTCGGGTAGCGGTGCGCGCGCAGCAGCGTGCTCACGGCCTCGGCGTTCACATCCATGATCTCCATGGCCTTCTCGCACTTGGCGGCTTCGCTCTGTTGGCGCAGGCTCTCGATAAAGGCTTTGCGCGCGGCGAGCGGCTGGGCGAGGAAGGCTGCCTGCCAGGCGGGGTCGCGCACCTGGCGGCGGTAGACCTGGTAGGCGAGGTCGTCGGTGCACAGCGCGTCGCCGTGGCTCAGCAGCACGAGCGCGGCGTCCTCGCCGCGACCGAAGCGCACCCGGCACGGATCGGCGAGCCGTTGCAGGCCGGCGGCGCGGGCGAAACCTTCGCCGGCGAGCAGGTCGCGGTTGCCGGCGATGAAGAAAACGCCGGCACCGTGCCCGGCAAGCGTGCGCAGCGCATTGCACACGCGCTGGTTGAAGGGGGCGTCGAGATCGTCGTCCCCGGCCCAGTACTCGAACAGATCGCCGAGGATGAACAGGCTGCCCGCGCCGCGGGCGGGGCCGGCGAGGAAATCGAGGAAGGCCGCAACCGTGTCCGGCTCATCCTCCTTCAGATGGAGGTCGGAAACGAACAATGCCGGAAGCGCCGCGTGGACGGCTTCCGGCATTGTCCGCCGGTTCCCGCCGGCAGCGGGAACGGCAGGGCGCTCAGACAACTTCGGCGCGCTCGATGATCACGTCGTCCTTCGGCACGTCCTGGTGGAAGCCGCTGGAGCCGGTTTTGACCTTGCGGATGCTGTCGACCACATCCAGGCCGTCGCTGACCCGGCCGAACACGCAATACCCCCAGCCCTGCAGGTCGGGCGAGCGGTGGTTGAGGAAATCGTTGTCGGCGACGTTGATGAAGAACTGCGCGGTGGCCGAGTGGGGCGCCTGGGTACGGGCCATGGCGATCGTGCCGCGCTCGTTCTTGAGCCCGTTGTCGGCCTCGTTCTTGATTTCTTCGCCGGTCGGCTTCTGGTTCATGCCCGGTTCGAAGCCGCCGCCCTGGATCATGAAACCGTCGATGACGCGGTGGAAGATGGTGTTGTCGTAGTGGCCGGCGTTCACGTAGGCGAGGAAGTTGGCGACGGTGACCGGCGCTTTTTCGGCGTCGAGTTCGAGGGTGATGACGCCGTGGTTGGTGTGCAGCTTGACTGCCATGTTCGCGCTCCTGGAAAAGTTCGGGTGAGATGGATGGGGGCGGGTCGTCACTTGCCCGTCTTCTTGGCCGGCGCCGCCGTGCTTTGGAGCACGCGGGCATGCTCGATGAGCACCGCCTCGAGCGGCACGTTCTGGTGGAAGCCGCGGTTCGCGGTCGGCACTTTGGCGATCTTTTCGACCACGTCCATGCCCTTCACCACCTTGCCGAACACGGCATAGCCCCAGCCGTCGCGCGAAGGATAGTCGAGAAAGCTGTTCGGCACGAGGTTGATGAAGAACTGTGCGCTCGCCGAGTGGGGATCGGCGGTGCGAGCCATCGCCAGCGTGCCGGGTTCGTTCCTGAGGCCGTTCCTGGCCTCGTTCTCGATCGGTGCGCGCGTGCTCTTTTGCTTCATGTCGGCATCGAAGCCGCCGCCCTGGATCATGAAACCGTCGATCACGCGATGGAAGACGGTGCCGTCGTAGTGGCCGTCCTTCACGTACTGGACGAAGTTTTCCGCTGATTTCGGCGCTTTGTCGGCGAACAGCTCGACGGTGATCCGGCCCTGGCTGGTCTCGAGTTCGACCATCGGATTCGCGGCGCAGGCGCTGAAGGCCAGGGTGGCGAGGGTGGCGAAGGCGGCAAGGTGCTTCTTCATGAGGTCTCCGATGGGTAGGGACGGAACCGGCGAGACGGGCACATCGTCCGATGCGCTTCTCCCGTGCCGGCAGTCGGCAGGGACGGCGGGCCGTTGCGGGCTGCGGAGGATCGTTCGGGCCGCCGCAGGGTGAAGATGGGGAGCTGAGGGGCCGTGGTATACTGCGGCGCGCCTCGGACAAGGGCCAGGCCCTTTGAAAGACGCCGAATTCTAGCAACAAGCCCCTCGCTCCCACAATCGCGCATCCGGCGCGTTTTTTCGTCGACTCGCATGCTCTCGATCTACAACACCCTGGCGCGTAGCAAGGAAGTCTTCACTCCCATCGAACCCGGCAAGGTCCGCATGTATGTGTGCGGGATGACGGTGTACGACTACTGCCATCTCGGCCATGCGCGCGTGATGGTGGTGTTCGACATGGTGGCGCGCTGGCTGCGGGCGAGCGGGATGGAGGTGACGTACGTGCGCAACATCACCGACATCGACGACAAGATCATCCGCCGCGCCCAGGACAACGGCGAGCCGATCCGCGCGCTGACCGATCGCTTCATCGCCGCGATGCACCAGGATGCCGATGCGCTCGGCGTGCTGCGCCCCGATTTCGAACCGCGCGCCACCGACTACATCGCCCAGATGCAGAGCCTGATCGGCCGCCTCGAGCAGAAGGGCCTGGCCTACGTCGCCGCCAACCGTGACGTGTGTTACGCGGTGAGGAAGTTCGGCGGCTACGGCCGGCTTTCGGGCAAGTCGCTCGACGAATTGCGCGCCGGCGAGCGTGTCGATGTGGCGGGGGAGAAGAACGATCCGCTCGATTTCGTATTGTGGAAGCATGCCAAGGCGGCGGAGCCGGACGAAGTCAAATGGGCCTCGCCCTGGGGGGCCGGCCGTCCCGGCTGGCACATCGAGTGCTCGGCGATGAGTTCGGCCTTGCTCGGCGAGCATTTCGACATCCACGGCGGCGGCATGGACCTGCAGTTTCCCCACCACGAGAACGAGATCGCCCAGTCCGAGGGCGCGCACGGCCACACCTTCGTCAATGTCTGGATGCACAACGGCTTCGTGCGCGTCGACGACGAGAAGATGTCGAAGTCGCTCGGCAACTTCTTCACTATCCGTGAAGTGCTGCAGAAGTACGATCCTGAAGTGGTGCGCTTTTTCATCCTGCGCGCCCATTACCGCAGCGCGCTGAACTACTCGGATGCCCACCTCGAGGATGCGCGCAATGCGCTCACCCGGCTGTATACCGCACTCAAGAACGTGCCGGCGGACAACGGCGCGGCGGTCGATTGGCGTGAGCCGGCTGCGCAGCGCTTCCGCGCCGCGATGGACGACGACTTCAATACCGCCGAAGCGGTGGCCGTGCTGTTCGAGCTCGCCAACGAGGTCAACCGCAGCGCCTCGCCGGCGCTCGCGGCGCAGCTGAAGGCGCTCGCCGCCGTGCTCGGCCTCCTCGGGCGCGACCCGCAGGCCTTCCTGCAGGCCGGCGCGCCCGATGCCGGCGGCCTCGACGCCGAGGCCATCGAAGGGAAGGTGGCCGAGCGTGCCGCGGCGAAAAAAGCGAAGAATTACGCCGAGGCCGACCGCATCCGCGCCGAGCTGCTCGAATCCGGTGTGATCCTCGAGGACGGCGCCGGGGGCACGACCTGGCGGCGAGCCTGAGCGCTCCCCCGGCTCTGCCGGGGCACCGATTGACCACCGACGGAGTGCCGCCGCATGAATGCTGCAGCGAATCGCCCTGAAACCGGATTCACCCTGCACGGCAGGGTGCGCGGGGAATGGATCGACTACAACGGCCACATGAATGTGGCCTACTACGTGCTGGCTTTCGACCAGGCGACCGACGCCTTTCTCGATGTGCTCGGCCTCGATGCCGACTACCGTGCGCGCTGTCGCCACACGACCTTCGTCCTCGAAATGCACGTCAATTACATCCGCGAGATCGGCCGCGACCAAGCCTATGTGATCGGTACGCGGATCCTCGATGCCGACCACAAGCGCGTCCACCTCTTCCACGAGATGCGCCACGAGTCGGAAGGCTGGCTTGCCGCGACCAATGAGCTGATGGTCATGCACATCGATATGGAGGCCCGGCGCGGCGCCGATTTCCCGCCCGAGGTCGCGGCGTGCGCCGAGGCCTGGTTGGCGGCCCGGCGGATGCTGCCGTGGCCGGAGCAGGCCGGTAGCGTGATCGGCATCCGGAGGTAGTGCGGGCCGGGAAAGCATCGTACCGCGGTGCGCGTTCGCGGCGCGGCACGATGCCGCGATCGACCGCGCCCTGCCAAACGCAGCGGCCCCGCTTCCGGAACATGCCGGAAACGGGGCCGCTGCCTGCCGGAGGCCGTCCGCACGAGCGTGGCCGTCGTCCGTTCAGGTGGCGAAGAAGTCCTTCACCTTGTCCATCCACGACTTCGCCTTCGGATTGTGGCGGTCGGCGTTGCCGCTGGAGATTTCCTCGAATTCGCGCAGCAGCTCCTTCTGGCGTTCGGTCAGGTTGACCGGCGTCTCCACGACGACGTGGCACATCAGGTCGCCGTGGACGTGGCTGCGCACGTTCTTGATGCCTTTGCCGCGCAGGCGGAAGACTTTGCCGCTCTGGGTCTCGGCGGGAATCTTCAGGCGCGCCATGCCTTCCAGGGTCGGAATTTCGATCTCGCCGCCGAGCGCTGCGGTAGAGATGCTGACCGGCATCTCGCAGTGCAGGTCGTCGTGGTCGCGCTCGAACATCGCGTGCTTGCGGATGTGGATCTCGACGTAGAGATCGCCCGGCGGGCCGCCATTGACGCCCGGCTCGCCGTGGCCGGCATGGCGCAGGCGCATGCCTTCGTCGATGCCGGCGGGAATCTTCACTTCCAGCGTCTTGTGTTTCTTGACGCGGCCGGCGCCGCCGCAGTCGCGGCAGGGGTCGGGGATGATCTTGCCGCTGCCGTGGCACTTCGGGCAGGTCTGCTGGATCGAGAAGAAGCCCTGTTGCACGCGCACCTGGCCGTGACCCTGGCAGGTCGGGCAGGGCTTGGGTTGGGTGCCGGGCTTGGCGCCGCTGCCGTGACAGGTGCCGCACTCCTCGACGGTGGGGATGCGGATCGTCTTTTCCGCGCCGCGTGCCGCTTCCTCGAGCGTGATCTCGAGGTTGTAGCGCAGGTCGGCGCCGCGATAAACGTTCGAGCGCCCGCCGCCGCGTCCGCCGCCGAAGAGATCGCCGAAGATGTCGCCGAACGCATCGGAAAAGCCTTCAAAGCCCTGCGCCCCAGGACCCGCGCCCATCGAAGGATCGACGCCGGCGTGGCCGTAGCGGTCGTAGGCCGCCTTCTTCTGCGGGTCGGAGAGAATCTCGTAGGCTTCCTTGGCCTCCTTGAATTTCTCCTCGGCACCCTTGTTGTCCGGATTGCGGTCCGGATGGTGCTTCATGGCCAGCTTGCGGTAGGCCTTCTTGATTTCGTCGTCACCGGCATCGCGATTGACGCCGAGGATTTCGTAGTAATCCCTTTTGGACATGGTGCTTCGCTCAGTCTGGTATCAAGCAAAGGCCGAGCCGGCGCCGGAGAGGGCTCCGGCGGGGGCTCGGCCGCGAAGAGTTCGCCAGAACGACGATTACTTCTTGTCCTTCACTTCGGTAAATTCGGCATCCACCACGTCGGCATCGGCTGCCTTGCCGCTGCCGCTTTCGGCCTGGGCGCCGCCTTCGGGCTGGGCCTGGGCGTACATGTGCTCGCCGAGTTTCTGCGCCGCCATCGCCAGGGCCTGGCTCTTGGCTTCGATCGTGTCCTTGTCCGAGCTCTTGATCGCTTCTTCGGCGTCCTTGATCGCGCCCTCGATCTTCGACTTCTCGTCCTCGGACAGCTTGTCGCCGTACTCGCCGAGGGCCTTGCGGGTCGAGTGGATCAGGGCGTCGCACTGGTTGCGGGCGTCGACCAGTTCATGCGCCTTCTTGTCTTCCTCGGCGTGGGCCTCGGCGTCGCGCACCATGCGCTCGACTTCCTCGTCCGAGAGGCCGGAGTTGGCCTGGATCTTGATCTTGTTCTCCTTGCCGGTGGCCTTGTCCTTGGCCGACACGTGCAGAATGCCGTTGGCGTCGATGTCGAAGGTGACTTCGATCTGCGGCATGCCGCGCGGCGCCGGCGGAATGTCGGAGAGGTTGAACTGACCGAGGCTCTTGTTGCCGGAGGCCATTTCGCGCTCGCCCTGCAAGACGTGGATGGTGACCGCGTTCTGGTTGTCGTCGGCGGTGGAGAACACCTGCGAGGCCTTGGTCGGGATCGTGGTGTTCTTCTGGATCAGCTTGGTCATCACCCCGCCCAGGGTCTCGATGCCGAGCGACAGCGGGGTGACGTCGAGCAGCAGCACGTCCTTCACTTCGCCCTGCAATACGCCGCCCTGGATCGAGGCGCCGACGGCGACGGCTTCGTCCGGGTTGACGTCCTTGCGCGGCTCTTTGCCGAAGAACGCCTTCACTTTTTCCTGCACCATCGGCATGCGGGTCTGGCCGCCGACGAGGATGACGTCGTCGATGTCCGCGACCTTGACGCCGGCATCCTTGAGGGCGACGCGGCAGGGCTCGATCGAGCGCTCGACGAGGTCTTCGACCAAGGATTCGAACTTGGCCCGGGTCAGCTTCAGGCTCAGGTGCTTCGGGCCCGAGGCGTCGGCGGTGATGTAGGGCAGGTTGATGTCGGTCTGCTGGCTCGAGGACAGCTCGATCTTGGCCTTCTCGGCCGCTTCCTTCAGGCGCTGCAGCGCGAGCACGTCGTTCTTGAGGTCGACGCCCTGTTCCTTTTTGAACTCGGTGACGATGTAGTCGATGATGCGCTGGTCGAAGTCCTCGCCGCCGAGGAAGGTGTCGCCGTTGGTGGCCAGCACTTCGAACTGGTGCTCGCCGTCGAGGTCGGCGATCTCGATGATCGAGATGTCGAAGGTGCCGCCGCCGAGGTCATACACCGCGACTTTGGAGTCGCCCGGCTTCTTGTCCATGCCGAAGGCCAGCGCTGCGGCGGTCGGCTCGTTGATGATGCGCTTGACTTCCAGCCCGGCGATGCGGCCGGCGTCCTTGGTGGCCTGGCGCTGGCTGTCGTTGAAGTAGGCCGGCACGGTGATGACCGCCTCGGTGACTTCTTCGCCGAGGTAGTCTTCGGCGGTCTTCTTCATCTTGCGCAGGACTTCGGCCGAAACCTGCTGCGGGGCGATCTTCTTGCCGCGAACTTCAACCCAGGCGTCGCCGTTGTCGGCCTTGCAGATGGTGAAGGGCATCAGGTCGATGTCCTTCTGCACTTCCTTTTCCTGGAAGCGGCGACCGATCAGGCGCTTGATCGCGAACAGGGTGTTCTTGGCGTTAGTGACCGCCTGACGCTTGGCCGGAGCGCCGCACAGGATCTCGCCGTCTTCGGAGTAGGCGACCACCGACGGGGTGGTGCGTGCGCCTTCGGAGTTCTCGATGACTTTCGGCTTGCCGCCTTCCATCACGGAAACGCAGCTGTTGGTGGTGCCGAGGTCGATGCCGATGATCTTGCCCATGTGTGTTTTTCCTTTAGAAGCTGAATCCGGTGTGGCGCACAAGCGGTGCGCCGGTTTGAAGCGAATATGGGGTGCGCCGGGGTACTTTCAAGCGTGCTGCCCGGACTTTCTTGGCGCGATCCGAGGCATGCCCGCCCGCAGCGCCGAAAGCGGGCGGCTTACTGCTCCTTGGCCTTGGCGACCATGACCAGGGCGGGGCGGATCACGCGTTCGTTGAGCAGGTAGCCTTTCTGCAGCACGTTGACGACCGTATTGGGTTCGGCGTCGGCTTCGATCGCGCTGATCGCCTGGTGCTTGTTGGGGTCGAACTTCTGGCCGAGCGGATTTTCCTCGGCCAGGTGCGCGCCTTCGAAGGCCGATACCAACTGCTTCAGGGTCAATTCGACGCCTTCGCGCAGTTTTTCCGCCGTCTGCTTTTCCACCGCCAGCGCGGCTTCCAGGCTGTCCTTCACCGGCAGCATGGCGGCGGCGAACTTTTCGGCGGCGAATTTGGACGCCTTGGCGATGTCTTCCTGGGCGCGGCGGCGCACGTTTTCGGTTTCGGCTTTCGCGCGCAACCAGGCATCGTGATGCTCGACGGCTTTGAGTTCGGCCTGGCGCAAGGCTTCTTCGAGGCTGGGCATGCTGTCGATGCCGCCTTCCGGGGCGGTGTCGGCGGCAGCGGCGCAGGCTTCGAGTCCGGCATCGCCAGGCAGTTGCTCGGGGGCGGCGGTTTCGTTCTGCGCGGCGTTCTGGCTGGGCTGATTCGGGTCCTGCATGTCGGTTTAACTCCCTGTTGATCCGAAACAAGCGCTTACCTTGGGGCGATCCCGCAGACTTCAAGAGGTGGTGGCGCGGAAAAAACTGGGTGAAAAAGCCGTCGCGGCCTCGCCGGCGCCGGGCCTGCGGTCGTGTGCGGTGTGCGAGCGGCGCCGGTGCGCAGGGCGCTGGCAGGTGGCGCATGGTAGCATTGCGTGTTTTGGTTTTCGCGGCTAGCCCGCCCGCAAGAATGACTCAGTTCGCCAAGGAAACCCTGCCGATCAGCCTCGAGGAGGAGATGCGCCACTCCTACCTCGACTACGCGATGAGCGTGATCGTGGGGCGGGCGCTGCCCGATGCGCGCGATGGTCTCAAACCGGTACATCGGCGCGTCTTGTTCGCGATGCACGAGCTGTCCAACGACTGGAACCGCGCCTACAAGAAATCCGCGCGCATCGTCGGCGATGTCATCGGCAAGTACCACCCCCACGGCGATACCGCGGTCTATGACACGATCGTGCGCATGGCGCAGGACTTCTCGCTGCGCTACATGCTGGTCGACGGCCAGGGCAACTTCGGCTCGGTCGACGGCGACAACGCCGCGGCGATGCGTTACACCGAGATCCGCATGGCACGCATCGGCCACGAGCTGCTCGCCGATATCGACAAGGAGACGGTGGACTTCGGGCCGAACTACGACGGTTCGGAGAAGGAGCCGCTGGTGATGCCCGCGCGCATCCCCAACCTGCTGATCAACGGCTCCTCCGGCATCGCGGTCGGCATGGCGACGAACATCCCGCCGCACAACCTGGGCGAAATCGTCGATGCCTGCCTCAAGCTCCTCGCCGAGCCCGAGACCGACATCGAGGCCTTGATCGACATCGTCCAGGCCCCGGACTTCCCGACCGCCGCCCTGATCTACGGCCTCGCCGGCGTGCGCGAGGGCTACCGTACCGGCCGCGGCCGCGTGGTGATGCGTGCGCGCACCCACTTCGAGCCGATCGGCAAGACCGACCGCCAGGCTATCGTCGTCGACGAGCTGCCCTACCAGGTGAACAAGCGCACCCTGCAGGAGCGCATGGCCGAGCTGGTCAACGAGAAGAAGATCGAGGGCATCAGCGAAATCCGCGACGAGTCGGACAAATCGGGCATGCGCCTGGTGATCGAGCTGAAGCGCGGCGAGATGCCCGAGGTCGTGCTCAACAAGCTGTTCAAGCACACCCAGCTGCAGGACAGCTTCGGCATGAACATGGTGGCGCTGGTCGACGGCAAGCCGCGCCTGCTCAACCTCAAGCAGATGCTGGTGTGCTTCCTCGAGCACCGCCGCGAGGTCGTCACCCGGCGCACCATCTTCGAACTGCGCAAGGCGCGCGACCGCGGCCACATCCTCGAAGGCCTGGCGGTGGCGCTGTCCAACGTCGACGAGATCATCGCCCTGATCAAGGCCGCTCCCACTCCGGCCGATGCCAAGCGCGAGCTGATGGTGCGCGAGTGGCGCTCGGCCCTGGTCGAGGAGATGCTGTCGCGCGCGCTGGCCGACAGCTACCGGCCGGAAGGGCTGGACCCGCAGTATGGGTTGCAGGCGCAGGGCTATCGCCTGTCCGAGGCCCAGGCCCAGGCCATCCTCGAGCTGCGCCTGCAGCGCCTGACCGGGCTGGAGCAGGACAAGATCGTCGGCGAATACCGCGAGGTCATGGACGTCATCACCGACCTGCTCGACATCCTCGCCCGTCCCGAGCGCATCACCGCGATCATCGTCGGTGAGCTCAGCGCGGTGCGCACCCAGTTCGGCGACCCGCGCCGCTCCGAACTGGTGATGAACACCGCCGAGATCAACATCGAGGACCTGATCACGCCGGAAGACATGGTCGTGACCCTGTCCCACACCGGCTACTTCAAGCGCCAGCCGCTCGCCGACTACCGCGCCCAGCGCCGCGGCGGGCGCGGCAAGCAGGCGACCTCGATGAAGGACGAGGACTTCATCGACCACCTCTTCGTCGCCAACACCCATGACACCGTGCTCTGTTTCTCCAGCCGCGGGCGCTGCTACTGGCTCAAGGTGTACGAGGTCCCCGAAGGCACGCGCAACTCGCGCGGCAAGCCGATCGTCAATCTGTTCCCGCTCGTCGAGGGCGAGAAAATCACCGCGGTGCTGCCGATCAAGGAATTCGACGAAGAGCACTTCGTGTTCATGGCAACCTCGGAAGGCACGGTCAAGAAGACCGCGCTCACCGCGTTCTCCAACCCGCGCAAGGCCGGCATCATCGCGGTCAATCTCGACGATGGCGACCACCTGATCGGGGTTGCAATCACCGATGGCCAGTGCGACGTGATGTTGTTCTCGGATGCCGGCAAGGCGGTACGCTTCGCCGAGACCGACGTGCGTCCGATGGGGCGCGATGCGCGCGGCGTGCGCGGCATGACGCTCGAGGAAGGGCAGCGCGTGATCGCGATGCTGGTGGCCAAGGACGAAACCCAGTCGGTGCTGACTGCGACCGAGAACGGTTACGGCAAGCGCACACCGGTGGCCGAATACACCCGCCACGGTCGCGGCACCAAGGGCATGATCGCGATCCAGACTTCCGACCGTAACGGCAAGCTCGTCGGCGCCGTGCTGGTCGAGCCGAGCGACGAGGTGATGCTGATCTCGACCGGCGCGGTGCTGATCCGCACCCGGGTCGAAAGCATCCGTGAAATGGGGCGCTCGACCCAGGGCGTAACCCTGATCAACCTTGACGAAGGCACTTTCCTCGCCAGCATCGAGAAGGTCGCGGAGTCCGAATCGGACGAGAGCATGCGCAGCAACGGCGAGTCCGCCGACGGCGATGCGCCGGCTGCGGCGGGCGAGGGCAGCGAGGGCAGCGAGGGCGAGGCCCCGGCCGCCGGCGAGGAAGGAGAAGCTTGATGAGCCGCGTGTGGAATTTCAGCGCCGGTCCGGCGGTGCTGCCCGAGGAAGTGCTGCGCCAGGCCGCCGGCGAGATGCTCGACTGGCACGGTTCGGGCATGGGCGTGATGGAGATGAGCCATCGCGGCAAGGAGTTCACCGCCATCGCCGCGCAGACCGAAGCCGATCTGCGCGAGCTGCTCGCGGTGCCGGCCCATTACCGCATCCTGTTCATGCAGGGCGGGGCGATCGCCGAGAACGCGATCATCCCGCTCAACCTGATCGGCGACAAGCGCGTCGCCGACTACGTGGTCACCGGTTCGTGGTCGCAGAAGTCGCAGAAGGAGGCGCGCAAGTACGCCGAGGTGAACATCGCCGCCTCGTCCGAGGCGAGCGGCTTCACCACCGTGCCGGCGATGGCCGAGTGGAAACTGTCTCCCGATCCGGCCTACGTCTTCACCTGCACCAACGAGACCATCGGCGGCGTCGAGTACCCCTTCGAGCCCGACCTCGCGCAGCTTGGCCGCGGCGAAGTGCCGGTCGTGGCCGACATGTCCTCGCACATCCTGTCGCGCGTCATCGACGTGTCGAAGTACGGCCTCATTTTCGGTGGCGCGCAGAAGAACATCGGCCCTGCGGGGCTCACGATCGTGATCGTGCGCGAGGACCTGCTCGGGCGCGCGATGGCGCACTGCCCGAGCGCCTTCGACTACCGGACGGTCGCCGACAACGGCTCGATGTACAACACTCCGCCCACCTACGCGATCTACGTCGCCGGGCTGGTGTTCCAGTGGCTCAAGCGCCAGGGCGGCGTGGCCGCGATCGAGGCGCAAAACATCGCCAAGGCGAAGCTGCTGTACGACTTCCTCGACCGCAGCGATTTCTACGAGAATCGCGTCGACCCGGCCTGCCGTTCGCGCATGAACGTGCCTTTCTTCCTCAAGGACGGGGCGCTCGACGAGGCCTTCCTCGCCGAGTCGAAGGCCGCCGGGCTGGTGCAGCTGAAGGGCCACAAGTCGGTCGGCGGCATGCGCGCCTCGATCTACAACGCGATGCCGCTCGCCGGAGTGCAGGCGTTGGTGGATTTCATGCGCGATTTCGCCGCAAGGAAAGCCTGAGCGGGCGGGGCGGACGGATGGCCGCACCGCGCCGGGAAGGGCTGATTTTGATGAGGGCCAGGGGCCGAGCATGAGTGACGAACTGCTGAAACTGCGTAACGAGATCGACCACCTCGACGAGGAAATCCTTGCCCGTCTGGCCACGCGCGCGCGCTGTGCGCAACGGGTGGGCGAGATCAAGCGGGGCAACATGTTCTACCGTCCCGACCGCGAAGCCCAGGTGCTGCGCCGCCTGGCCGACCTCAACCCGGGGCCCTTGCCGGGTGACGCGGTGAAGACCATCTTCCGCGAAATCATGTCGGCCTGCCTCGCCCTCGAGCATCCGCTGCGCGTCGCCTACCTCGGGCCGGCGGGCACCTTCTCGGAGAGCGCCAGCCGCAAGCATTTCGGTTCCGCCCCGGACTTCATGCCGATGGCGGCGATCGAAGACGTGTTCCGGGCGGTCGAGGCGGGCAACGCCGACTATGGCGTGGTGCCGGTGGAAAATTCGACCGAAGGCGCGGTCGGCGGCACCCTCGACCTGTTGCTCACCAACCCGCTCCGGGTGTGCGGCGAAGTGCGGCTGCGCATCCATCAGCAGCTGATGTCGCGCGCCGAAGGCATCGGTGCCGCGCGGCGCATCTACTCGCACGCGCAGTCGCTGGCGCAGTGCCACGAATGGCTCAACCGCAACCTGCCGCACCTGCCGCGCATTCCGGTGGCGAGCAATGCCGAGGCCGCGCGGCTGGCGTCGGAAGATCCGGAATCCTGCGCGCTTGCCGGCGAGGCCGCGGCGCGCCTGTACGGGCTGAACGTCCTCGCGCCGAACATCGAGGACGATCCGAACAACACCACCCGCTTCCTGATCATCGCCGAGCACGATGCCGGGCCTTCGGGGCAGGACCGCACTTCGCTGGTGTTTTCCACGCCGAATCGCCCGGGTGCGATCCACGGCCTGCTCGAGCCGCTCGCCCGCCACGGCGTCGATATGACCAAGCTGCAGTCGCGGCCGGCGCGTTCGGGGCTGTGGGAATACGTGTTCTATGCCGACATCAACGGCCACCGCGAAGACCCGGCCGTGGCCGCGGCTCTCCAGGAGCTGAACGAGCGGGCTGCGTTCGTCAAGGTGATCGGCTCCTATCCGGTAGCGGCCATTTGAGCGCCTTCAGGAAACGGCTTTGCCGTTTCCGCCCCCCTCAGGGGACAAGAACTCTGGGGGCAAAAAACTCGCGGCGGCCCTGCATTTTCTCGAGCGTGCGCCGGATCGCCTTCCATTCAGTGTCAACCCAACGTGTTTTCGGCCATCCCGGCAACTGCCGGAGCCGTCGTGCAAAGACAAGGAGAAGACCGCATGAGCATTGCCAGCCTGGCGCCCGACTACATCCGTTCGATCATGCCCTACGAGCCCGGCAAGCCGATTTCCGAGCTCGCGCGCGAAATGGGGATCGAGGAAGCGAACATCGTCAAGCTCGCCTCCAATGAAAATCCGCTCGGAATGAGCGCGCAGGCGCGCGATGCCGTGCACGCTGCGGTCGCCGATCTGGGGCGCTACCCGGATGGCGGCGCTTTCGCGCTGAAGGCTGCGCTGTGCCGCCGTTTCGGCGTGAAGCCCGAGCAGCTGGTGGTCGGTAACGGCTCGAACGACATCCTCGAGCTGGTAACGCTCGCCTTCCTCGCGCCGGGCCTGTCCGCGGTCTATTCGCGGCATGCGTTCGCGGTCTATCCGCTGGCGACCAACGCCCGCGGGGCGCGTGGCATCGAAGTGGCAGCCCGGAACTTCGGCCACGACCTTGATGCGATGGCCGCGGCAATCACCCCGCAGACGCGGGTGGTGTTCATCGCCAACCCGAACAATCCCACCGGCACGTTCATCTCCGGTGCGGCGCTCGAAGCCTTCCTCGGCCAGATTCCCAGCCACGTGCTGGTCGTGCTCGACGAGGCCTATACCGAATACCTGGCGCCCGAGCAGCGCTACGACTCGATCGGCTGGCTGGAACGCTTTCCCAACCTGCTGGTGTCGCGCACCTTCTCCAAGGCCTACGGCCTGGCGGGGTTGCGCGTGGGCTACGCGGTCGCCCATCCCGACGTCGCTGACCTGATGAACCGCGTGCGCCAGCCTTTCAACGTGTCCAGCATCGCCCTGGCCGCGGCCGAGGCCGCGCTCGGCGACGAGGAGTTCATCGCGCGCAGCGCCGAACTCAACCTCCGCGGCATGGCGCAGCTCACCGAGGCGTTCGCGGCGATGGGGCTGGAATGGATTCCTTCGGCGGGCAACTTCGTCACCTTCAAGGCCGGCGATGCGATCGGTGTCAACCAGTCGCTGCTGCGCCAGGGCGTCATCGTGCGCCCGATCGCCGCCTACGGCATGCCGCACTGGCTGCGGGTGTCGATCGGCCTGCCCGAAGAGAACGCCCGCTTCATCGAAGCGTTGCGCCAGGCGCTGGCCTGAGCGGGAGAAGGGCATGGCCTTGATCGGCAAGCTCGTCGTCTGCGGCGTCGGCCTCATCGGCGCGTCGTTTGCGCTTGCGCTGCGCCGCGCCGGGGCGGTCGGCCCGGTCGTGGGTATCGGCCGCAGCCGCGAACCGCTCGAGCGTGCGCGCTCGCTCGGGGTCATCGACGCGATTGCCGATGGCTGGGCGGATGCCCTCGACGGCGCCGAGCTGGTGCTGATCGCCGCTCCGGTGGGGCAGATGGACGCGATCATGGCGGCGATGGCGCCCCACCTGCAAGCGGGCACGATCGTGACCGATGCCGGCAGCACCAAGCGCGATGTGATCGACGCTGTCCGCCGCCACCTCGGGCATCGCCTGGCCGATGTGGTACCGGCACACCCGATCGCCGGAGCCGAAAAAAGCGGAGTCGAGGCGGCGTTCGCCGGGCTCTATATCGATCGCAAGGTGGTGCTGACCCCCTTGGCCGAAAGCCGGCCGGAGGCGGTGGCGAAAGTGCGCGCGGCGTGGGAGGCCTGCGGGGCGGGAGTGGTCGAGATGAGTCCGCACGATCACGATCGGGTCTTCGCCGCGGTGAGCCATTTGCCGCACCTGCTCGCCTTCGGCCTGGTCGATGACCTCGCCCGCCGCCCGAATGCCCCCTTGCTGTTCTCGCACGCGGCGAGCGGTTTCCGCGATTTCACCCGCATCGCCGGCAGCCACCCGGAAATGTGGCGCGACATCTGCGTGGCCAACCGGGGGGCTCTGCTCGACGAACTCGATACCTACCTCGCCGAGCTCGCGCAGCTGCGCGGCCTGCTCGCCGCGGGCGACGGCCCCGGCCTGGAGGCGGTGTTCGAGCGCGCACGGCGTGCGCGCAATGCCTGGGCCGACGGCTTGCCGGTGCAGACCGCGGAGTAGCTCCGGGGGCGGGCAACGCTCTCCCGCACGGGGGAGGCGAATTGACTGGATTGGGGAAGGCGGCGCGATGCCGCCGGCTCCGTTTTTGAGAGGCGACGATGGAATTTCTCGACCTGCCCCCGATGCTGGGCGCCGCCGGCAGGGTCCGCCTGCCGGGCTCGAAGAGCATCTCCAACCGCGTGCTGTTGCTGGCGGCGCTGGCCGAAGGCGAAACCGAAATCCGCGACCTGCTGCTCTCGGATGATGTCGAGCGCATGCTCGAGGCGCTGCACGTGCTCGGCGTGGATTGGCAGCGCGGCGGCGACACGCTGAACTATCGCGTGCGCGGCGTTGGCGGGCCCTTTCCGGTGAAGGCCGCCGAGCTCTTCCTCGGCAACGCCGGCACCGCGTTTCGCCCCTTGACCGCGGCGCTCGCGCTGTCCGGTGGCGAGTACCGTCTGTCGGGCGTGGCGCGCATGCACGAGCGCCCGATCGGCGACCTCGTCGATGCGCTGCGCCAGCTTGGCGCCGACATCACCTGCACATCGAGCGAAGGATATCCTCCGCTGGAGGTGAAGCCGGCGCAGATTCGCCCCGGCGGCGTGGTCAAGGTGCGGGGCGACGTCTCCAGCCAGTTCCTCACTGCGCTGCTGATGGCGCTGCCACTGACCGGAGTGGAAACCACTCTCGAAGTGGTCGGCGAGCTGATCTCCAAGCCCTATGTCCGGATCACGCTCGAGCTGATGGCACGTTTCGGCGTTGAGGTCGAGCAGCACGGCTGGGAGCGCTTCGTGGTGCCCGGCGGGGCGCGCTACCGCAGCCCTGGCGTGGTGTTCGTCGAAGGCGATGCCTCCTCGGCCTCCTACTTCCTCGCCGCCGGCGCCATTGGCGGTGGTCCGGTGCGCGTCGAGGGCGTGGGGCGCAGCAGCATCCAGGGAGACGTGCGCTTTGCCGAGGCGCTCGGCCAGCTCGGCGCGAAGATCTCCATGGGTGACAACTGGATCGAGGCTGCGGCACCCGAGAACGGAGTGCTGAAGGCGTTCGATCTCGATCTCAACCACATCCCGGATGCGGCGATGACGCTGGCGGTGGCGGCGCTGTTCGCCGACGGCCCGTGCCGACTGCGCAACATCGCGAGCTGGCGGGTGAAGGAAACCGACCGCATCGCGGCGATGGCCACGGAGCTGCGCAAGCTTGGCGCCGAGGTCGAGGAGGGAGCGGATTACCTGGCGGTATCCGGTCCGGCGCGGCTGCGCCCGGCGGCAATCGACACCTACGACGACCACCGCATGGCGATGTGCTTCTCGCTGGCGAGCCTGGGGGGCGTGCGCGTGCGCATCAACGACCCGAAGTGCGTGAACAAGACGTTCCCGGGCTATTTCGATGTGTTCGCACAGGTTGCGAGGCCGGTGCCGGTGCTGGCGATCGACGGCCCGTCGGCGTCCGGCAAGGGCACGGTGGCGGCGCGCGTTGCCGCAGCGCTGGGCTGGCACTATCTCGACAGCGGTTCGCTGTACCGGCTGGTCGCGCTGGCAGCGATGCGCGCCGGCGTTCCGCTGGACGACGAACGCGCGGTCGCGGTGCTGGCCGCGGCCCTGCCGGCGTCTTTCGACGGGGAGCGGGTGCGGCTCTCCGGCGAGGACGTCACCGACGAGATCCGTTCCGAGGCATGCTCGGTCGGCGCGTCCAAAGTCGCGGTGCTGGCCGCGGTGCGGGCGGCGCTGTTCGACCGCCAGCGCGACTACCGCGCGGTTCCCGGCCTGGTGGCCGAAGGGCGGGACATGGGCTCGGTGGTCTTTCCCGATGCCGGCATCAAGGTCTTCCTCACCGCCTCGGCCGAAGCGCGGGCCGAGCGCCGCTATAAGCAGTTGATCGAAAAGGGATCGGCTGCTAACATGGAAAGTCTTCTGAAGGATCTTCTGGAACGGGATGCGCGCGATGCCGCCCGTCCGGTCGCGCCCTTGCTGAAGTTGCCCGACGCGGTGCTGCTCGATACGACCGCACGGAATGTCGAGCAGGCTGTCGCCTTCGTCCTCGATCTCGTGCGGGCGGGCGGCGAAGCGGCGGGCTGACGCAATCGCGCGGGAGCGTGGGCTCCGGCGCGTTTTTTCTTGAACCAACTTTTTGGCCGTCCCACGGCGGTGCCGGATCCCTAGCCCTATGTCCAACGCCACCCCCTCCTTCGAAGAAAGCTTTGCCGCCCTCTTCGAGGAAAGCCTCGCCCTCCAGGAAATGCGCACCGGTGAAGTCATCACCGCCGAAGTCGTGCGCATCGACCAGAACTTCGTCGTCGTCAACGCCGGCCTGAAGTCCGAAAGCTATGTGCCCATCGAAGAGTTCCGCAACGACCGCGGCGAGCTCGAAGTCAATGTGGGTGACTTCATCCACGTCGCCATCGACGCGCTCGAAGACGGCTACGGCGAAACCCGCCTGTCGCGCGACAAGGCCAAGCGCATCGCCGCCTGGAACGACCTCGAGAAGGCGCTCAACGAAGGCTCCCTGGTCAAGGGCGTGATCACCGGTCGCGTCAAGGGTGGCCTGACCGTCATGACCAACAGCATCCGTGCCTTCCTGCCGGGCTCGCTGGTCGATATGCGTCCGGTCAAGGACACCACGCCGTACGAAGGCAAGGAATTCGAATTCAAGGTCATCAAGCTCGACCGCAAGCGCAACAACGTCGTCGTGTCGCGCCGCGCCGTGCTCGAAGAGTCGATGGGCGAAGAGCGCGAGAAGCTGCTCGCCAACCTCAAGGAAGGCACGGTCATCAAGGGTATCGTCAAGAACATCACCGACTACGGCGCGTTCGTCGACCTCGGTGGCATCGATGGTCTGCTGCACATCACCGACCTGGCCTGGCGCCGCGTGCGTCACCCGTCGGAAGTGCTCAACGTCGGTGACGAGATCGAAGCCAAGGTGCTCAAGTTCGACCAGGAAAAGAACCGCGTCTCGCTCGGCCTCAAGCAACTCGGCGAAGACCCGTGGGTCGGCATCGCCCGCCGCTACCCGCAGGGCACCCGCCTGTTCGGCAAGGTCACGAACATCACCGACTACGGTGCGTTTGTCGAAGTCGAGCAGGGCATCGAGGGCCTCGTCCACGTGTCCGAGATGGACTGGACCAACAAGAACATCCACCCGACCAAGGTCGTCCAGCTCGGCGATGAAGTCGAAGTGATGATCCTCGAGATCGACGAAGACCGTCGTCGCATCTCGCTCGGCATGAAGCAATGCATGTCCAACCCGTGGGACGATTTCGCCATCAACCACAAGAAGGGCGACAAGGTCCGCGGCCAGATCAAGTCGATTACCGACTTCGGCGTGTTCATCGGCCTGGAAGGCGGCATCGACGGCCTGGTGCACCTGTCCGACCTGTCGTGGAGCGAGTCCGGCGAAGAGGCCGTGCGCCGCTTCAAGAAGGGCGACGAGGTCGAGGCCGTGGTGCTGGCGATCGACGTCGAGCGCGAGCGCATCTCGCTCGGCATCAAGCAGCTCGAAGGCGATCCGTACACCAACTTCATCGCCACCCACGAGAAGAACAGCCTCGTGCGCGGTACGGTGAAGTCGGTCGAAGCGCGTGGTGCGGTGATCGCGCTGGGGGACGACGTCGAAGGCTACCTGCGTGCGTCCGAAGCCGCCCCGCACCGTGTCGACGACCTCACCACGATGCTCAAGGAAGGCGATGAAGTCGAGGCTCTGGTGATCAACGTCGATCGCAAGACCCGCTCGATCAGCCTGTCGATCCGTGCCAAGGACCAGGTCGAACAGTCCGAGGCGATGAACAAGCTCGCTTCCGAGAGCGCTGCCGCCTCTGGCACCACCAACCTCGGTGCCCTGCTCAAGGCCAAGCTGAACGAGCAGAAGCAGTAATCCGGACGATCATGACCAAATCGGAGCTGATCGCCCAGCTTGCGGAGCGTTTTCCGCAACTGGTCGCAAAAGATGCCGATTACGCGGTCAAGATGATCCTCGATGCGATGGTCGATGCCCTGGCGCGTGGCGATCGCATCGAGATCCGCGGGTTCGGAAGTTTCGCGCTGAACTATCGGCCGCCCCGCGTGGGGCGCAACCCGAAATCCGGCGACAAGGTTCTGGTGCCGGAAAAATACGTTCCGCATTTCAAGGCGGGCAAGGAGTTGCGCGAGCGGGTCGATCTCGGCGAAAGCTGAGCACGCGGTAATCGGTTTTACAGGCAATAATGGAAGGCGGCTGCGGCCGCCTTCTTTTTTGCTCACCGCTCGGAGATAATGCCGGCCATGCGCGCAATCATCTGGTCCATCCGCCTGTTGCTGTTCTTCCTGCTGTTCGGGTTCGCGATCAAGAACGACCACCTCGCTACCCTGAATTTTTATTTCGGCGGGCAGTGGCAACTGCCGCTGGTCTTCGTCATCCTGCTCAGTTTTGCCGCGGGCGCCCTGCTCGGGGTCACCGCCACGCTGGCATCGCTGATCCGCCAGCGTCGTGAGATTTCGCGCCTGCGCCGCCAGCTCGAGCGCGCCGAGCGCGACCGGAGCGATTCACCTGCATCTGCATCTGCTCCTGCTTCTGCTCCGGCCGGCGACAGCCGACTGTCGACCTCCTGAGCACCATGGAAATCGAATTCTGGTGGCTGCTTGCGCTGCCGCTGTTCTTTGCCCTGGGCTGGCTTGCGGCGCGCATCGACATCCGCCAGGTGGTGCAGGAGTCGCGCTCGCTGCCCCGATCCTACCTGACCGGGCTCAACTTCCTGCTCAACGAGCAGCCCGACAAGGCGATCGACGCTTTCGTCGAGGCGGTGCGCATCGATCCCCAGACGATCGAGCTCCACTTCGCCCTCGGGAGCCTGTTCCGCCGCCGCGGCGAAACCGACCGCGCGATCCGCATGCATCAGCTCCTGGTCGACCGCGAGGATCTCTCCGAAGAGCAGCGCCTGCAGGCGCTCGGCGAGCTGGGGCAGGATTTCCTGAAAGCCGGCCTGCTCGACCGTGCCGAGGCGGTTTTCGTCAGGCTGCGCGGTACGCGGGCGAATGAGGTCGCGCTCGGCTATCTGCTCGAAATCTATCAGCAGGAAAAAGACTGGGCGAAAGCGATCGAGGTGGCGCAGGCCTTGCCCGCGCACGAAAGCGTGATGTGGCGCACCGAAGTGGCGAACTTCCATTGCGAGCTCGCTGCCGGCGCACTGGCGAATTCCCGCCATGAGGAAGCGCGAACCCATCTGGAACACGCGTTCGAGGTGAATCGGCGTAGTGTGCGGGCGAGCCTGATCCTTGGCGATCTGCTCGCGGCCCGCGGCCGCGACGAGGAAGCGCTCGAAGCCTGGAAGCGGATCGAGAGCCAGGATCCGGTCTACCTGGCATTGGTGGCGGAGCGCGTGATGGACGCCTATGGCCGGCTCGGCCGGGTGGAGGAGGGGCACCAGCTGCTGCGCGCGTGGCTGTCCGCGCACGCCTCGCTCGATTTGCTCGACGAGCTCTTCCACTGGGAAATGGAAAAGGCCGGCCCCCGTGCCGCATACGGCCTGGTGCGCGAGGAACTGCGCCGCAATCCGACCCTGCTCGGACTGGACAAGCTGCTCGAGGCTGCCGTGCTGGCCGCACCGGCCGAACAACGCGGCGACATCGAGCTGGTCAAACAGCTTATCCACGGGCACACCCGCCGGGTGGCGCGCTACCGCTGCGATGCCTGCGGCTTCAAGGCGCGCCAGTTTCACTGGCGCTGCCCGGCCTGCGGCGGCTGGGAAACCTACCCTCCGCGGCGAACGGAAGAGTTCGATCTGACGCCGTAAGCGCCGCCCCCCGGCTGCGGCGGGACAACTCAACGCGAAGAGCGAGATACATGGAATTCAGGACGCTAGAAGATTACGTCGGACACACTCCGCTGGTGCGGCTCAAGCGCATCGTCGCCGGCCGCAACAACACCATCCTGGCCAAGCTCGAAGGCAACAACCCGGCCGGTTCGGTGAAGGACCGCCCGGCACTATCGATGATCGTGCGTGCCGAGCAGCGCGGCGACATCCGGCCGGGCGACACCCTGATCGAGGCCACCAGCGGCAACACCGGCATCGCCCTGGCGATGGCGGCGGCGATGCGTGGCTACCGCATGGTCCTGGTGATGCCGGAGAACCAGAGCGTCGAGCGCCGCCAGACGATGCGGGCCTTCGGCGCCGAGCTGGTGCTCACTCCCACTTCGGGAGGCATGGAGATGGCGCGCGACATCGCCGAGCGCATGCGCGACGAAGGCAAGGGAATCATCCTCGACCAGTTCGCCAATCCGGACAATCCGCTCGCGCACTATGAAGGCACCGGCCCGGAAATCTGGGAGCAGACCGGCGGCCGCGTGACCCATTTCGTCAGCTCGATGGGAACGACCGGCACCATCATGGGCGTGTCGCGCTTTCTCAAGGAAAAGAACCCGGCAATCTGCATCGTCGGCTGCGAGCCCGAGCAGGGCTCGCAGATCCCGGGCATCCGCAAATGGCCCGAGGCCTATCTGCCGAAGATTTTCGAGCGTCCCCGGGTCGACCGCCTGGAACCGGTCAGCCAGGCCGAGGCCGAGGAAATGACGCGCCGCCTGGCACGCGAGGAAGGGATCTTTGCCGGGATCTCCTCGGGCGGCGCAATGCATGTCGCACTGCGCATCGCCGCCCAGCTCGAGAACGCGGTGATCGTGTCCATCGTGTGTGATCGCGGTGACCGATATCTTTCCACGGGTGTCTTCCCCGGCTGAACCGTCGCGTGCGCGCGCCGCGGCGCTGGCCGGGGGCGTGCGCGCAGCCTGCCTGGCGCTTGCGCTGTGGTGGAGCATTCCGGCATCGGCGGTCGAGCGCCTGCTCTTGCGCCTGCCGGAAGTGCATAACCCGGCTTTTTCCGTGCATGCCCTCGAGTTGCGCTTCGATGCCGCCCGGGGGAGCGCGGAATTGCATATCGGGCGCGTGAAGCTGGGTTCGCGGCACTGGCGCGAAGTGGTGCTGCGCTGTGCGCGGGCGCGCTTCTCCCTCGATGAGCTGAGCTGTAGCCGGGCGCAATTGTGGCTTGCCGGGCGACGCTTGCCGGTCGATGCGGAATTCGCGTTTGCACCGCAGCGCGCGGCGATGCGCCTGGCTCTGCGCACGGCGGGCGGCGCGCGCGTCGAGGCCGCCTTCACCCCGGAAGAAGGATGGGTTGCGGACTTCGACCGTGTCGAGCTCAGCGAACTGGCGGCCTGGCTGCAGGAGTGGCGGCCGGGGATGATGAAAGCCTGGCAGGAGCGGGCGCCGGAGGGGACGCTTTCCGGCCGTGCCGAGTGGTCGGCGCGGCGTGGTGGCGGGGACGAGTTGCGTTTGACGGCTCGCCTCGAAGACGGTCGGTTCGCCACGAGCGATGGCTTGCAGGCGGCGGAGGCGCTCGGTCTCGACATCCGCCTCGATGCCCGGGAAAAGGCGGGGGCATGGGACTGGCAGGCGCGCCTGGGCTGGCGCCACGGGGCGGCTTACCTGCATCCGCTTTACTTCGAGGCGGGGCCGCTGGTCGACGCCGCCGGGCGTCTGCGCGGCAGCCGCTTGAGCGTGCATGAAGCGCGCGCCGAGTTCGAAGGCGTTGCGGCGCTGGCGTTTGCGGCCGAGATCGATCTTGCCGAAGCGAGCCTGGTCGAGGCCGCGGTTACCGTTTCCGGCGCCGACCTGGCGGTGCTCGGGCCGCGCTGGATGGCTCCCCTGGTGGCGCCCGCGAATGCCGACCGGCTGAGTTTTTCCGGGTATGTGAGCGGCGGCTTGCGGGTCAAGGATGGGCGCCTGGTGGAAGGCAATATGGTTTTGGCCGCGGCCGGCTTGAGTCTGCGCGGAGCCGATGGAAGCCGTGGCCTGGCCGTGGGGCCGGTCGACGGCCGCCTGCCCTGGCGGAGCGATGGCGAGCGGCGCGCTGCGCTGCAGATCGGCGGTGCTCGCTGGGGAAAACTCGAGTTTGGCGCTTTTGTGTTGGGGGCGCGGGTCGATGGCAATGGCGTCCGCTTCGATCACACTGTGGTCCCTCTGCTCGACAGTGCGCTCGTCTTCGATGATCTCGCGCTGCACCGCGAGGCGGATGGCTGGCACGGTCGCGGCAGCCTGGTGGTCGAGCCCGTATCGATGCCGGCCCTCACCGCGGCGCTCGATCTGCCGTCGATGTCGGGAGTGTTGTCGGCCTCGCTGCCCGGCCTGCGGGTGACGCCGGGAGAGATCGCATTCGACGGCGCGCTCGTGATCACGGTGTTCGGCGGCTATCTGCAGGCGACCGGCTTGCGCCTGCTCGAGCCGCTTGGGGTCGCTTCGCACCTGAGTGCCGACATCGAGGGCCGTCACCTCGATCTCGCCCAGCTGACCGAAACCTTCAGCTCGGCAGCATCACCGGCTTTGTCGATGCCGATGTGCGTGGACTGGAACTGACCCACTGGCGGCCCACGGCCTTCGATGCGCGCATCGCCAGCAGCCCCGGGCGTTACCCGCGCCGGGTCAGCCAGCGTGCGGTACAGAATATCAGTGCCCTGGGCGGGGGCGGGGCGATGGCGGCGATCCAGCGCGGTGCGCTGGGATTTTTCGACACCTTCCGCTACCGTGAGCTCGGGCTGCGCTGCCGGATGCTGTCCGATGTATGCTCGATGGATGGAGTCGAAGGCGGCGGACGTGCCGATGGAGGCTTCGTGATCATGCGCGGCGGCGGCATCCCGGCGCTGAATGTCATCGGCTACAATCGGCGCGTCGATTGGAGCGAACTCGTGGACCGCCTGCAGCGCGTGGTTGCGGACAATGTCACGCCCGAACTGCGCTGAGTGCGACATCGAACAGGAGGGCGAGATGGGATGGTTGCCGAATGGAGTTCTGGTCGCGGCGTTGGGGCTGGCGGGCTGTGTGACGATCAACATCTATTTTCCCGCAGCGGCGGCGGAGAAGGCGGCAGACCGTATCATCGACGAAGTCTGGCAGCTGCGCGAGAACGGGACTGGCGTGCCCGGGCGGGAAGGAGAAGCGAAATGAAGCGGTTTTTTTCATGCCCGCGCTGGATCGTGGCGCTGGCTTTCGGCCTCCTGCTGGCGGGGGCGGTGCAGGCCCAGGGGAACCTGGAAATCGACACTCCGGCGATTGCGGCCCTGCGCCAGTCGATGCAGCAACGGCATGCGCGGCTGGAGCCGCTGTACACTTCGGGGGCGGTTGGGTTCGCTGCCGACGGGACGGTGGCGCTGCGCGATGCGTCCGCCGTCGCCCTGGCGCAGCGCGCCCAGGTCAGTAGCCTGATCGCCGCGGAGAATGCCGATCGCGCCGCACTGTACCGCGAGATCGCGCGGGGCAATGGCCGCCCGGAATGGGAGGCCGATGTGCGCCGCACCTTCGCCCAGCGCTGGATCGAGCGCGCCCGGCCGGGGTGGTGGGTGCAGCAGGGCGGCGACTGGGTGCGCAAGTGATGCCGGTTCTCGTCTTCGATATCGAAACCATTCCCGATGTGGCCGGAATCCGCACGCTGGAGGATCTCCCCGCCAGCCTGTCGGACTACGAGGTCGCGGAGTGGGCGTTCCAGCAGCGCCGCGCCAGCCATGGCAACGACTTTCTGCCGCATCACCTGCAGCGGGTAGTGACGATTTCCTGCGCCCTGCGCGATGCGCAGCAGTTCCGCGTGTTCTCGCTGTCCGAACCGGCAGCGGGGGAAGGCGAGATCATCCAGCGCTTCTTCGACGGCATCGAACGCTATTCGCCGCAGATCGTCTCGTGGAACGGTGGCGGCTTCGATCTGCCCGTGCTCCACTACCGCGGCATGGTGCACGGGGTGTCGGCCGCGCGCTACTGGGACCAGGGGGACGGCGATTACCATGATTCGCGCGACTTCAAGTGGAACAACTACATCGGCCGCTATCACAGCCGTCATCTCGATCTGATGGATCTGCTGGCGATGTACCAGCCGCGCGCGAACGCGCCGCTCGACGACCTGGCCAGGCTGATGGGCTATCCCGGCAAACTCGGCATGGACGGCGCAGCCGTGTGGCAGGCGTGGCTCGATGGCAAGGCCGCGGAAATTCGCGATTATTGCGAAACCGACGTCGTGAACACCTACCTGGTGTACCTGCGCTTCGAGCGCATGCGCGGCCATCTCGATGCGAAGGCCTGGGCCGACGAGGTGCAGTTCGTTCGCGATGCGCTCGGCCGGCTCGATGCGCCACACTGGAAGCAGTTCCTCGAAGGCTGGCCGGAAGGTTGATTCGAGGTGCGTGCGCGCTCGCAGCGCGGGCGCAGGGCTACGGTCGACGATCAGGAGGGCATTGGATATGGGCATCATCGGAACCATTCTCATCGGTCTCATCATCGGTCTCGTCGCTCGCCTGCTGCATCCGGGGAGGGATGGGCTCGGCTTGATCATGACTGCGCTGCTGGGCATCGGCGGGTCGATGCTGGCGACTTTCGGCGGGCAGTTTCTGGGGATCTACCAGGTCGGGCAGCCTGCCGGCTTCATCGGCGCCGTCGTCGGTGCGGTGGTGATCCTGTTCGTGGTGTCACGGTTGAGAAAGTGAGTTTCCTGTCCTGCAGTACAAAAAATCTTTGACAGGATTTTTGCAGTGCCTATAATGCGGGGCTTCAGCAGGCGCGTAGCTCAGTTGGTTAGAGCACCACCTTGACATGGTGGGGGTCGTTGGTTCGAATCCAATCGCGCCTACCAGATTTATGGGGTTGATCATCATGTTCCGAACTACTTTTCAGGCCGGAAACTGAACAGGTCGGCTCCGCTTGTCTGCTAGAGAAAAAAGCGCGCCAAGACCGCGCTTTTTTTTCGTCCACATTTTTCGATTCGTGTCGCCCCCACGAGAAAGGGGTGAGTCCAGCTCGAGGCCCATGCCATGCCCAATATCACCCTTCCCGACGGTTCCGTTCGCAGCTTCGATCACCCAGTGACGGTGGCCGAGGTTGCGGCCTCGATCGGTGCCGGGCTCGCCAAGGCCGCCCTGGCCGGGCGCGTCGGTCCGCGTCTGGTCGATCTTTCACACACGCTCGATACCGACGTCGAGCTGGCCATCGTCACCGACAAGACCCAGGAAGGCCTGGAGATCATCCGCCACTCCACCGCGCACCTGCTGGCGCATGCGGTGAAGGAGCTGTTTCCGGATGCGCAGGTGACTATCGGGCCGGTGATCGAGAACGGGTTCTACTACGATTTTTCGTACAAGCGCCCATTTACGCCGGAGGATCTGGCGGCGATCGAGGTGCGCATGGGCGAGATCGCGAAACGCGAAATCGCAGTGCAGCGCGAAGTCTGGCCTCGTGACAAGGCGGTCGCGTTCTTCAAAGGAATCGGCGAGCACTACAAGGCCGAGATCATCGCCTCGATTCCAGCGCAGGAAGACGTGTCGCTGTATCGGCAGGGCGATTTCATCGACCTTTGCCGCGGGCCGCACGTGCCGTCTACCGGAAAGCTGAAAATCTTCAAGCTCACCAAGCTTGCCGGAGCCTATTGGCGCGGCGATTCGAAAAACGAGATGCTGCAGCGCGTGTACGGCACCGCGTGGGCGAAGAAGGACGAACTTGACGCTTACCTGCACATGATCGAGGAGGCCGAAAAGCGCGACCACCGCCGGCTCGGTCGTCAGCTCGACCTCTTCCATCTGCAGGATGAGGCGCCGGGCATGGTGTTCTGGCACGCCAAGGGATGGACGCTGTGGCAGCAGGTGGAGCAGTACCTGCGCAGCACGATCGGCGAACATGGGTATCAGGAAGTGAAGACGCCGCAGATCGTCGATCGCTCGCTGTGGGAAAAGTCCGGCCACTGGGGGATGTATTCCGATCTGATGTTCACCACGAAGTCGGAAAAACACGACTATGCGGTGAAGCCGATGAACTGCCCGTGCCATATCCAGATTTTCAACCAGGGGCTGAAGAGCTACCGCGACTTGCCGCTGCGCATGGCCGAGTTCGGCTCGTGCCATCGTAACGAGCCTTCCGGTTCGCTGCACGGCATCATGCGCGTGCGCAACTTCGTGCAGGATGACGCGCACATTTTCTGTGCCGAAGACCAGGTCCAGGGTGAATCCGCCGAGTTCATCCGCCTGCTGCAGCAGGTCTATGCCGACTTTGGCTTCACCGACGTGCTGGTCAAGCTGTCGACCCGTCCGGACAAGCGGGTCGGTACCGACGAGCAGTGGGATGCGGCCGAGGCGGCGCTGGCTGCGGCGCTCGATGCGCAGGGGCTGGACTATGATCTGCAGCCGGGTGAGGGGGCGTTCTACGGGCCGAAGATCGAGTTTTCGCTGAAAGATAGCCTGGGCCGGGTGTGGCAGTGCGGTACGCTGCAGCTCGACTTCAACCTGCCGGTGCGTCTGGGGGCGGAATACGTCGCCGAGGACAACACCAAGAAAGTGCCGGTGATGCTGCACCGCGCCATCCTGGGTTCGCTCGAGCGTTTCATCGGGATCCTGATCGAGAACCACGCCGGGGCGATGCCGATGTGGCTTGCGCCGGTGCAGGCCGTGGTGATGAACATCTCCGAAGGCCAGGCTGAGTATGCCAGCGAGGCGGCAGCAAGGCTCAGGAAAGCGGGCTTCCGCGTCGAGGCCGATTTGCGCAACGAGAAGATTAACTATAAAATCCGCGAACATAGCGTACAGAAGCTGCCTTACCAGATCGTTATCGGCGAGAAGGAAAAAGCGGCGGGCCTGGTGGCCGTGCGCGCCCGAGGGGGTCAGGATCTTGGCCAAATGTCCCTCGATTCGCTGATCGAACGCTGGCGTCGCGAAGTTGAAGCGAAAGCCGGTTCGGTCTGATTTTGGTTTTCGTGGAGAGTTGAACCATCGCTCAAGATAAGAAGCAGCGCGTTAATGGGGAAATCAACGCGCTCGAACTCCGGCTGGTCGGTGAAGAAGGCGAACAGCTGGGGATCGTGTCCCTGAACGCAGCCCTCAACATGGCCGAAGAGGCCGGGTTGGACCTTGTCGAGATCGCGCCGATGGCCAAGCCGCCGGTCTGCAAGATCATGGATTACGGCAAGTTCAAGTATCAGGAACAGAAAAAGGCCCACGAAGCCCGACTCAAGCAGAAACAGGTGCAGGTGAAGGAAGTCAAGCTTCGTCCCGGTACCGACGAGAACGATTACCAGATCAAGCTGCGCAACCTCAAGCGCTTCCTGGACGAAGGCGACAAGTGCAAGGTGACTTTGCGCTTCCGCGGCCGTGAAATGGCGCATCAGGAATTCGGCTTGCGCCAGCTCGAGCGGATCAAGGCCGACCTGGAAGAACTGGGCCAGGTCGAGCAGATGCCGAAGATGGAAGGGCGCCAGATGATCATGGTCATCGCGCCGAAAAAGAACCGCTGACCGGTTCAAGAAATTTGTCCCTGCAGGGGCGAAGCCGTGGGGCAGGGAGTCCTGTCCGGCGGAAAACAAGTGCAGTCGGGTGTCAAAACGCATCGGGATTTTTCGACGCTACCTGGCGGCATCCAAAAACATGGAGTCTGAGCAATGCCCAAGATGAAGACCAAGAGCGGAGCCGCGAAGCGGTTCAAGGTCCGCTCGAGCGGCGGGATCAAGCGGTCCCAGGCGTTCAAGCGCCACATCCTTACCAAGAAGACCACCAAGGCCAAGCGCCAGCTGCGCGGCATGACCGAAGTTCATGCCGCCGATGAAAAGCTGATCCGCGCCATGCTTCCGTACGCTTGATAGGAGACCGCCATGCCTCGCGTTAAACGTGGTGTAACCGCCCGCGCTCGTCACAAGAAAGTCCTCGTCCAGGCCAAGGGTTATCGCGGCCGCCGCAAGAACGTCTACCGCATCGCCAAGCAGGCGGTGATGAAGGCGGGCCAGTACGCCTACCGCGACCGCCGTCAACGCAAGCGTCAGTTCCGCGTCCTGTGGATCGCCCGTATCAACGCTGCCGCGCGCGAACTGGGCCTGACCTACAGCACGTTCATGAACGGCCTGAAAAAAGCGGCGATCGAGATCGATCGCAAGGTCCTGGCCGATCTGGCCGTGTTCGACAAGCCGGCGTTTGCCGCGATCGCCGAACAGGCCCGGGCCAAACTCGCTGCGTAATTCGACGCAGTCCGAAAAAAGGAGGCCTGGCCTCCTTTTTTTTTCTGAACTTCCGCACCACGCATCATCGCATTCCGCCAGGGCAGGGACATGGAACAGCTCGATCAACTGGTACAACAGGCCGCGGCCGATTTCGCCGCCGCCACCGACAGCGCGCAGCTCGAACAGGCCAAGGCGCGCTACCTGGGCAAGGCCGGCTCGCTCACCGAGCGCCTGAAATCGCTCGGCAGGCTCGAACCCGACGTCCGCCGGGAAGCGGGGAGCGCGATCAATGCAGCCAAGGCCGCGATCGAGGCCGAACTCGAGGCTCGTCGCGAGGCGCTGCGCGAAGCCGCGCTGCTCGCCCAGCTCGCTTCCGAAGCGCTGGATGTGACGCTGCCCGGGCGCGGCTCGACGCAGGGGGGGCTGCACCCGGTCAGCCGCACCCTGGAGCGGGTCGAGCAACTGTTCGCCTCGATCGGCTTCGTCGTCGCCGACGGCCCCGAAATCGAGACCGACTGGCATAACTTCACCGCGCTCAATACGCCGGAAAACCACCCCGCCCGTTCGATGCACGACACCTTCTATCTCGAAGGCCATGAGGACGTGCTGCTGCGTACCCACACCAGCCCGGTCCAGGTCCGCGCGATGCAGGCCCATGTGGAGCGCTACAAGCATCTCGAGGCGATGCCCGACATCCGCGTGATCGCGCCGGGGCGCGTGTTCCGCGTCGACTCCGATGCCACCCATTCGCCGATGTTCCATCAGGTCGAAGGCCTGTGGGTCGGCGAAAAAGTCAGCTTCGCCGACCTCAAGGGGGTCGTCGCCGACTTCCTGCGCCGCTTCTTCGAGACCGACGACTTGCAGGTACGCTTCCGCCCGTCCTTCTTCCCCTTCACCGAGCCGTCGGCGGAAATCGACGTCGCGTTCATGAGCGGAGCGCTCGAAGGGCGCTGGCTGGAAATTGCCGGCTGCGGCGTGGTTCATCCCAATGTGCTGCGTTCCGGCGGAATCGACCCCGAGCGCTACACCGGTTTCGCCTTCGGCATGGGGCCGGACAGGCTGACCATGCTGCGCTATGGGGTCAATGATCTGCGCTTGTTCTTCGAGGGCGACCTTCGCTTCCTGAGTCAGTTCCGCTGACCCGGTCCGGTCGACCCCTTTCCGCCCAATCCACGCAATCCGGGTTATCGAATCATGCAATTCTCAGAACAGTGGCTGCGGACCTTCGTCGATCCGCAACTGGACAGTGCCGAACTCGGCCACCTGCTGACCATGGCCGGCCTCGAGGTGGAGGAGGCCGTTCCGGTCGCGCCGGCCTTCAGCGGCGTGGTGGTGGCGCACATCGTCGAAGCCGAGAAGCACCCCAATGCCGACAAGCTCAAGTTGTGCAAGGTCGATGCGGGCACCGGCGAACTGCTGCAAATCGTCTGCGGCGCTCCGAATGCCGCTGCCGGGATGAAAGTGCCCTGCGCCAGGGTCGGGGCGGTTTTGCCGGGCGACTTCGTGATCAAGGCGGCGAAGCTGCGCGGCGCCGAATCCTTCGGCATGCTGTGTTCGGCGCGTGAGCTGGGGCTGTCGGAGGACCATGCGGGCCTCTACGTCCTGCCCGAGGACGCGGTGGTGGGTACCGATATCCGCGACTACCTCGGCCTCGACGATACCCTGTTCACCATCAAACTTACCCCCAACCGGGCCGATTGCCTGAGCCTGAGCGGAGTTGCACGCGAAGTCGCGGCGCTCACCGGCGCGCCGCTGCATCTGGCGGCGATCGATGCCGTGGCCCCCACCGTGGATAACCGCCGCGCCATCGTGCTCGACGCTCCGGCAGGCTGCCCGCGCTACTGCGGGCGCATCCTGAAAGGAGTGGACGCCCGGGCGCGGACGCCCGAATGGATGGTGCGCCGCCTGGCCCGTAGTGGCATCCGCGCGATCAGTGCGCTGGTCGATGTCACCAACTACGTCATGCTCGAACTCGGCCAGCCGCTCCACGCCTTCGACAATGCGAAACTGCATGGCGCGATCCATGTCCGCCTGCCGCAGGCCGGGGAGCAAGTCGTGCTGCTCAACGAGCAGAGCGTGACCCCCGCTCCCGATACCCTGCTCATCGCCGACGAGACTCGCCCCCTGGCGCTCGCCGGGATCATGGGGGGCGAGTACAGCGGAATTACGCTCGAAACACGGGACGTTTTTCTCGAGAGCGCCTTTTTCGCCCCCGATGCGATTGCCGGTCGCGCGCGCACCCATGGCTTCAGCTCCGACGCTTCGCACCGCTACGAACGCGGGGTCGATTTCGAATTGGCGCGCAGCGCGATCGAGCGCGCGACCCGGCTGATTCTCGACATTTGCGGCGGAGAGGCCGGGCCGGTCGAAGAGGCGCTCGTCCGTGCGGCGCTGCCGGTGCGTGCGCCGGTGCGACTGCGTCCGGCGCGCGCGCGCCGGGTGCTGGGCATCACCTTGGCCGATGACGCGATTTGCGGGCTGCTGCAGCGCGTCCACCTGCAAGTGGCGCGGGCGGGGGAGGACTTCCTGGTCACACCGCCGTCGTGGCGTTTCGATATCGAGATCGAGGAGGATCTGATCGAGGAGCTGGCCCGCCTTCATGGTTACGACAACATTCCGGCCGTCGCCCCGCAGGGTAGCCTGATGATGCTGCCGAGCTCGGAGCACTCCCGTCCGGTATGGGCGTTGCGTCACCTGATGGCCGCACGCGGCTACCAGGAAGTGGTGAATTTTGCCTTTGTCGAGGAAGCCTGGGAACGCGACTTCTGCGCCAACGAGAACCCGATCCGCCTCGCCAACCCGATCGCCAGCCAGCTTTCGGTGATGCGCTCGAGCCTGATTCCCGGGCTCGCGGGCAATCTGGCGATCAACCGAAAGCGCCAGATCGACCGGGTTCGCGTCTTCGAAGTGGCTCGCGTGTTCGAGCGCAAGGCCGACGGCGAGCCGGTTCGCGGTTTTCACCAAGTCATGAGCCTCGCCGCGCTGGCAGCCGGCCCGGCCGTTGCGGAACAATGGGGCGAGACTGCCCGGAACGTCGACTTTTATGACATCAAGGGCGACCTGGAAGCCCTCTTCGCACCGCGCCGGCTCGAGTTCGAGCGCCTGTCCCATCCGGCCCTGCACCCCGGGCGTGCGGCCACGGTGCGCCTGGATGGGCACAGCATCGGCATCGTCGGCGAACTGCATCCGGTCTGGGTCCAACGCTACGACCTCGGCAGCGCGCCGGTGGTGTTCGAGGTTGCACTCGATGCCGCGCTCGCCGCGCGCGTGCCCGCCTACGCGGAAGTTTCCCGCATGCCGGCGGTGATCCGCGATCTGGCACTCGTCGTGGGCGTCGAGGTCGCCGCCGCACGCGTCGTCGAGGTGTTGAAGAGCGCCGCACCGGCAATCGTGCACGAGATCGCGCTGTTCGATGTCTACCATGGCAAGGGCATCGATCCGGACAAGAAGAGCCTTGCCTTCAGGGTGTTGATGCAAGATACTCAACGAACGCTTGAAGAGGCCGAAGTCGAGGCCGCGGTTTCCGCACTGGTCGGACAGGCCGAGTCCCAGCTCGGCGCGCGCTTGCGCGGCGCGGGAGACTGAGATGACGCTGACCAAGGCCGAGCTGGCCGACTTGCTGTTCGAGCAGGTCGGTCTCAACAAGCGTGAAGCGAAGGACATGGTCGAAGGTTTTTTCGAGGAAATCCGGACCGCGCTCGAGCGAGGCGACAGCGTCAAGCTGTCGGGGTTCGGCAACTTCCAGTTGCGCGACAAGCCGCAGCGCCCAGGGCGCAATCCGAAGACGGGTGAAGAGATCCCGATCACTGCGCGGCGGGTGGTCACCTTCCATGCCAGTCAGAAACTGAAGGCCGCGGTGGAGCAACTCAGCGATGCAAGCAGGCAATCCTGATATCGGCACCGAACCCTTGCCGCCGATTCCGGCAAAGCGCTATTTCACGATCGGCGAAGTCAGCGAGCTGTGCTGCGTCAAACCGCACGTGCTGCGCTACTGGGAACAGGAGTTCACCCAGCTCAAGCCTGTGAAGCGGCGCGGCAACCGGCGTTACTACCAGCACCACGAGGTCGTGCTGATCCGCCGGATCCGCCAGTTGCTCTACCAGGAAGGCTTCACCATTTCCGGGGCGCGCAACCGGCTCGGCGAGTCGGTTCTTCATGACCAAGAAAACGAAGCCGAAGTCGAGCGTTTCAGGGAGGTGATGGATGAAGTTCGCACCGAACTTGTCGAGTTGCTCGGTGCATTGCGGGCCTGACCATGCATACTCGAAAAATCTGGCAAATCCTGAAAGTGCTGCTATAATGTTTGCTTGTGTCGGGGCGTAGCGCAGCCTGGTAGCGCACTTGCATGGGGTGCAAGGGGTCGCGAGTTCGAATCCCGCCGCCCCGACCAATCGAATAAACCGGCCAAGGCCGGTTTTTTTGTGCGGCAAGCAGCAAGTGTTCCCGTGTCGGCAGGGGCAGCACGCTGTGCTAACATCACAGCCTCCCGACCGCGTTCTGCGGCATCCCGCAGGAATCCAGATGCGTATCCTGGTCAGCAACGACGATGGCTATTTCGCTCCGGGGATCGCGGCCCTTGCCGAGGCGCTGAGCACGCTGGGCGAGGTGACCGTGGTGGCACCCGAGCGCGACCGCAGCGGTGCGAGCAACTCACTCACTCTCGATCGTCCGCTGTCGCTCAAAAGGACCTCCAACGGTTTTTATCACGTCAACGGCACTCCGACCGACTGTGTCCATCTCGCCGTCACCGGCATGCTCGAGCACCTGCCCGACATGGTCGTGTCGGGTGTCAATCACGGCGCCAACATGGGCGACGACACGGTGTACTCGGGTACCGTCGCGGCGGCGACCGAAGGCTTCCTGCTCGGGGTGCCCTCGATCGCGGTGTCGCTGGTCAGCAAGTCGGCGGCCGACTTCACCGCCGCCGCCCGTGTTGCGCGGGATCTGGCCGAGCGCTTCATGCACCGGCCGTTCCCGCACCCGGTATTGCTGAATGTCAATGTGCCCGATGTCGCCTACGAGCGCTTGCAGGGCATCCGCGTCACGCGCCTGGGCAAGCGGCACAAGGCCGAGCCGGTGGTGCGCAGTGTCAATCCGCGCGGTGACACGGTTTATTGGGTCGGTGCTGCCGGAGGTGCGGCCGATGCGGGTGAAGGGACGGATTTCCACGCAGTCGCGAACGGCTGCGTGTCGGTGACGCCGCTGCAGATCGACCTGACCCATACCGGGCTCATCGCGCCGGTTTTCGACTGGCTGAAGAAGTGACCACACGAGTCGTCGATGGCGGCCAGGCGGCGCGGGCGCGGGCGCGCATGGTCGAGCGCCTGCGCGTCCGGGGCATCCGCGACGAGCGCGTGCTCGCCGCGATGCAGGGCGTGCCGCGTCATGCCTTCGTCGATGAAGGCCTGGCCTTCAACGCTTACGACGACACGTCCTTGCCGATCGGTTATCAGCAAACGATCTCCCAGCCCTTTGTCGTGGCGCGGATGATCGAATTGCTGTGCGCAGGGCGTGAATTGGGGCGAACGCTCGAAGTAGGGGCCGGCTGCGGTTATCAGGCTGCGGTGCTTTCGCGCCTGGCCGTTGATGTTTATGCCGTAGAGCGCCTGCGCCCGCTGCTCGATCGCGCGCGGGCGAATCTGCGCCCCTTGCGCCTGCACAACGTCAGGTTGAAACTCGCGGATGGTAGCCTCGGCCTCCCGGAGGCCGCTCCGTTCGACAGCATCATCGTTGCGGCGGCGGCGCTCGGCCTGCCGGCTGCGCTCAAGGAACAACTTGCACCGGGCGGTCGTCTGATCGTTCCGGTAGGAGGGGCCGATCAGCGCTTGCTGCTGCTCGAGCGCCAGGGAAACGCTTTCCGGGAAAGCTGGTTCGAAGCCGTGCGCTTCGTCCCGCTCCTCGGTGGTACAGAATGAGATACGGTATTCGGATGCATAAACAGTCGCCTTACATCGTCCTTTTGCTTGTCGCCGGCCTGATGGCGGGGTGCGCTTCCAAAGTGACGGCTCCGGTGCGTGATGTCATCGGCGGCACGGCGGGGGCGCCGGCCACGAGCGTGCCATCGCAGCCGAGCGGAGTCCATACGGTCCGTCCCGGCGAGACCTTGCTCGGCATCGCACGCCAGTACGGCGTGACTTTACCGGAACTGGTGGCATGGAACGGTCTGACCGACCCCAACCAGATCCAGGTCGGGGAAACGCTTCGGGTGGCGCCGCCCGGCGCGGCGCCGGGCAGTGCTGGCGAGCCCGCAACGAGCGGCGCAGTGGCCATGCCGGTGCCGGTGAACGGCGCGGATTCGGGCTCCGTGCCGCTCAAGCAGGAGCCGATCGGGGGGCGTGCGCCGATCGCGGCGCCCGCGGCACCGGCCGAGCCGCCCGCGGCAAGCGGCCCGGGGGCGGCGACCGGCGGGCAATGGCTGTGGCCGGCGGCCGGCGCCGTGCTCGCCGGTTTCAGCGAGGCTTCCAACAAAGGCCTCGACATCGGCGGCCGGGTCGGCGACCCGATCCGCGCGGCGGCGGCCGGCAAGGTCGTTTATGCAGGCAGTGGCCTGCGCGGTTACGGCAAGCTGATCGTCATCAAGCACGACCAGGAATACAACTCCGTGTATGCTCACAACGACAAGCTTCTGGTCAAGGAAGACGAACAGGTCGCCCAGGGGCAGAAGATCGCCGAGCTCGGGAGCACCGAATCGGACCGGCCGAAACTGCATTTCGAGATCCGCAAACAGGGTAAGGCGATCGACCCGATGCGCTACCTGCCCGCACGCTGAATGAGGTGAGCATGGAGGAACCGGCGAATCTTGACGAACTGGAGAGTCATGAACCGGATCTTCCGCCCGAGGTGGAGGTATTTGCCGGCCATCCGGTGCAGGCGGTCGAGAACGAGTTTTTCAGCGATGTCACCCAGCTCTATCTGAACGAGATCGGTGCCAACCCGCTGCTCAGCGCCGAAGAGGAGCTGCGCCTGGCCCGGCTGGTCCGGGAAGGGGATTTCCGCTCACGGCAGACGATGATCGAGCGCAACCTGCGCCTCGTGGTCAACATCGCCAAACATTACCTCAACCGGGGCATTCCGCTGCTCGACCTCGTCGAGGAGGGTAACCTTGGGTTGATGCACGCGCTCGACAAATTCGACCCCGAGCGCGGGTTCCGCTTCTCCACCTATGCCACATGGTGGATCCGGCAGAATATCGAGCGCGCGATCATGAACCAGTCGCGCACGATCCGCCTGCCGGTGCATGTGGTGAAGGAACTCAACCAGGTGTTGCGCGCCCAGCGCAGCATCGAGGCGGTTTCCAACGGCGAGTCCACGCTCGAGGACATCGCCGGCCGCCTGGGCAAGCCGGTCGACGACATCCGGGCGATCCTCGCTCTCAGCGAGCACACCGCATCACTCGATGCACCGCTGGATATCGACCCTTCACTGTCGATCGGGGAATCGCTCGCCGACGACCATCAGCCCGCTCCCGAAGTCCAGCTCCATAAAGTCGAGATCGGGGATCTGGTCCGAACCTGGATCAGGATGCTCAACGACAAGCAGCGCTTGGTCGTGCGCCACCGCTACGGCATCGATGAGTGCGATCTGCTCACGCTGGAGGAGCTGGCGACCCGTCTCGATCTGACCCGCGAGCGGGTGCGCCAGATCCAGCTCGAGGCTCTGGGCCAGCTGCGTCGCATCCTCAAGCGCAACGGTATTTCTCGCGACGCCCTGTTGTAAGCGCGGAACGCGCCCCGGGGCCAGCCTTGGGCCTCGCCGGCCCGGCTTTCCTCACCCCGCTTATTGCTTCCAGGCCCGCCCGGGGGAATGCGCTCAACGTGGCGGCGGGGGCGTGTTCGGCGGATAGACGCGCAAATAAAACTCCCGGCTCGCGTAGGCCATCACGGGCAGCGTGATCAGCAGCAGGGGCAGCAGCAGTGCGCTGACCATGATCACCGCGGCGAGCAGCACGGCCCAGCTCAGCACCACGCCGAAGCGCCCGAAAACCGCGCGCACGCTCGCCACCACGGCCGGCACGAGGCGCGCGCGCCGGTCGTAGAGCAGCGGGATCGAGAACGCCGAGACCGCGAACAGGATGAAGGCGAGCACCGCGCCCATGATCGCGCTGTAGAAAACGTAGCCGGCAACGGTTTCTTCGAAGCGCAGCAGGCGCATGAAGCCGACCGGCTCGCGCCCGACCATGAAGCCGTACAGGATGCCGGCGTCGGTTATCCAGATCAGGAAGATCAGCACGCATACGAAGGACATCACCCAGCCGCCGCGCGGCATGCGCCGGAAGCCGCGGGCAATGTCGCCGAGGGTGGCTTTTTCGTTGTGGCGCAGGCGGTCCGAGAGGGCGAAGAAACCGGCGAGCAAGGCCGGTCCGACGAGCATGAAACCGCCCGCGAGCGACAGGCTGACGGGGGCGATTCCGGCCGCCTCGAGAAGGATGAACATCAGCGCGCCGAGTACGGTGAATACGGCGGCGAAGCCCGCGCTGAGCAGCGGCTGGGCGCGGAACTGCGCCGCTCCGGCGGTGATGGCGGCAAGCAGGTCGTGCCGCCGGACCGCAGCCGGGCGCAGTGTGGCGGGATCGGTGGCGGGTGGCGGCCCGCGGTGATGGGAGATGTCCGGCATGGTCGGCTACTCGATCGGGCGCGGCGCCCTGGCTCCGCGCGCCGCCTGCGGATGGCAACCGGCACCGCCGGCGCCATGACCGTCTCGTCGATGGCTGGCATATCACGACCTTCCGGTCGACGCCAGTTTAACCGCGGGATGCCCGCTCAGGGCCGGTTCCGTGCGGAACGCATGGCGTCGACCAGCCGGCGCAGGCGCAGGGCTTCGGCCAGTTCGAACACGGACATCGCATAAAAGCTGCTGCGGTTGTAACGGGTGATGACGTAGAAGTTGCGATACCCGAGCCAGTATTCGGTGGCTGCGCCCGGCGTCTCCAGATCGACCAGTGTTGCGGTCGCCGCCGCCGCCCTGCCGTCCAGGGGGCCGATGCCTGCGCGTGCAAGGATGTCCGGCGCCAGTGCAGGCTCGATTCCCGCCCCGAGCAGGGGGGCGGTGTCGGCACCGGGCGCGACTCGCGCCCGTTCGGCGACCGGGGCGCCGGCCTGCCAGCCGTGGGCATGGAGGTAATTCGCCACACTGCCGATGGCGTCGCTGGGGTCGCGGTCGAAATCGACCCGGCCATCGCCGTCGAAATCCACCGCGTAGGCACGCACGCTGCTGGGCAGGAACTGCGGATAGCCGAGCGCCCCGGCGAACGAGCCGCTATAGCTTGCCGGGTCGCGCCCCTGCTCGCGTGCGAGGAGAAACAGGGCTTCGAGTTCACGGCGGAACAGCTCGGCTCGCGGCGGATAGTCGAATGCCAGGGTGGCGAGGGCGGACAGGGTCTCGAAATCGCCGGTGTGCCGGCCGTACATCGTCTCCACGCCGAGGATGGCGACGATGATTTCCGCCGGTACGCCGTACTGGTCGGCCGCGCGCTGGAGCGTCGCCGCATGTGCTTCCCAGAACGCCACTCCGCCGTCGATGCGCGTGCGGTCGAGAAAGCGCGCCCGGTAGTTCTGCCAGGATCGCGCCCCCTTGTGTGCAGGCGGGGTGATCAGCTGGATCACGCCGGGGTCGTGGCGGGCACGGGCGAGTGCGCGCTCGAGTGCGGCAGGGTCGAAATCGTGGCGGGCCGCGAGTTCGGCCATGAACGCGCGTGCGTCCTCGCGTTCGGCATAGGAGGCCGTGGCTAGTGCCGGTAGGGTAAGGGCGAGCACGGCGCTGGCCAGGCGGGCGAAACAGCGGTTCGAGAAGAAGGCGGAAAAGCTCATGGTCGTCCGGTCGAATCGATACGATGGCACGGCAGCTGCGGGCGCCGGCGGGGAGGGCCGCGGAGGCTCGTCCGGGCGGGCAGGCCGAAGCGCGCAGACCTTGCCTGGAACGCCCCAATCGGCCTCTTCGCGCAGGCGATCCGCATGGTGGGAGGCATTGCGGGGCGCACTGTGAAATTGATCGGGAAGCGGTGATAATAGACGACAAAGTCTGCTGTCCGATGGTTCCGCATCATGCGACGGGTGAAAAACCGCGCGGCTTCCATGCAGACGACCACCGCTTCGAATCTTGGTGACGAGAGAGGGAGGAACATGACGACTACGGCATTCATCACCCATCGCGAGTGCTGGCTCCATGACATGGGGGCGATGCACCCTGAATGCCCCGAGCGTCTGGCCGCGATCAACGACAGGCTGATCGCATCCGGGCTGGACATGTACGTCTCCTTCTATGACGCCCCGGTGGCCGAGCGGGCGCAGCTGGCGCGCGTCCATGCCGCCGAATACCTCGAAGAGCTGTTCGCCAGCGTGCCCGAGCACGGCATCCGCCACCTCGACCCCGACACCGCGATGAGCCCGGGCACGATGAAGGCCGCCTTACGTTCGGCGGGGGCGGGGGTGCTGGCGACCGACCTGGTGATGAAGGGTGAAATCGAAAATGCCTTTTGTGCGGTTCGCCCCCCTGGCCACCATGCCGAGCGGGCCAAGGCGATGGGGTTCTGCTTCATGAACAACGTCGCCATCGCCGCCGCCCATGCGCTCGAAGCGCATGGCCTGGAGCGCGTGGCGATCGTCGATTTCGACGTCCACCACGGCAACGGCACCGAAGACATCTTCCGCGACGATCCCCGGGTGATGATGGCGGGCGTCTTCCAGCACCCGTTCTACCCTTACAGCGGCACCGACAACCCGTCGCCGCACATGCGCAACGTTCCCTTGCCGGCCGGCACCCGGGGCGAGGCCTTCCGCCAGGTTTTCAGCGACATCCTGGTGCCGGCGCTGCACAGCCATCGTCCGCAGATGGTCTTCATCTCGGCCGGCTTCGACGGCCACTACGAAGACGACATGGGCTCGCTCGGACTGCTCGAAGCCGACTACGTCTGGGCCACGGAGCAGGTCAAGAGCGTCGCGGAAAGCTGTGGCCACAAACGGATCGTGTCCATTCTCGAAGGCGGCTACGCGCTGTCCGCGCTGGCGCGCTCGGTGGTGGCCCACATCAAGTCCCTCGCCGACCTGTGAGTGCGCACCGGGGCACCTGCAGGGCGGCCACCTCCCTGTTCCGTCTTCCGTTCCGCCGCTGAAACCGTCTTCCATGCGCGGACGCGCGGCGATTTCGCCGGCCACGCTGGCCGAGTTTCGGCGATCGGTTAGAATCGCCCTTTTATCGCACTACCCCACGCCATGATTACCGGATCGCTTGTCGCCATCGTCACTCCCATGCAGGACGACGGGAGCCTGGATTTCCCCCGCTTGCACAGTCTCATCGACTGGCATATCGCCGAAGGCACCGACGGCATCGTGGTCGTCGGCACGACCGGTGAATCGCCCACCGTCGACGTCGACGAGCACTGCGAACTCATCCGCAGCACCGTCGACCACGTCGCTGGCCGCGTTCCGGTGATCGCCGGCACCGGGGCCAACTCCACCGCCGAGGCGGTGGAACTGGCCCGCTTCGCCCGCGAGGCAGGGGCGAGCGCCCATCTGTCGGTCGTGCCCTACTACAACAAGCCGACGCAGGAAGGGCTGTACCGCCATTTCCGCACCATTGCCGAAGCGGTCGAACTGCCGCTGATCCTGTACAACGTGCCCGGGCGCACGGTTGCCGATCTCGCCAACGACACCACGCTGCGCCTGGCTGAAATTCCCAACATCGTTGGCATCAAGGACGCCACCGGCAACCTCGATCGTGCCTGCGACCTGATCGAGCGCGCACCTGCCGGTTTCGCCCTCTACAGCGGCGACGACATGAGCTCGGCCGCGTTCCTGATGCTCGGCGGCCATGGCGTGATCTCGGTCACCGCCAACGTCGCGCCGCGTGCGATGCATGCGCTGTGCGCCGCCGCCGCGGCCGGCGACATGCTCGCGCTGCGACAGACCAATGCCGCCCTCACCGGCCTGCACCGCGATCTGTTCTGCGAAGCCAACCCGATCCCGGTGAAGTGGGCGGTTGCCCGCATGGGGCTGGTCGGCGACGGTATCCGCCTGCCTCTCACTCCGCTGTCGGAAGCCCATCACGCGCGCGTACTCGAGGCGATGCGCAAGGCCGGCATCCAGGTCTGACCCGAACTTCTTTGTCCAGGAAATCCATGAACTGCTCCACGCGCACTTCCTTTTCCCTGCTGGCCATGACGCTCGCGCTTGGCGGCTGCTCGGGGTCGCTGCTCGAGTCCAAGCGCATCGACTACAAGAGCTCGCGTCAGATCGAACGCCCGCTCGAAGTTCCTCCCGACCTGACCGCTCCCCGGCGTGACGATCGTTTTGCCGTTCCCGATGTGGCGCCGCGCGGCGTTGCCACCTACTCGGCCTACGCCGCCGATCGCGCAGGCCAGCCTGCGGCTGCCAGTACGACGGCCGAGGTCCTCACTCCGTCGTCGACGATGCGTATCGAGCGCGCGGGCAGCCAGCGCTGGCTCGTGATCAGCGGCACGGCCGACGAGCTGTGGCCTCAGATCAAGGACTTCTGGCTCGAACTGGGCTTCATCCTGAACGTGGAAAGCCCGGAAATCGGCGTGATGGAAACCGACTGGGCCGAAGACCGCGCCAAGATCCCGCAGGATTTCCTGCGCTCGTCGCTTGGTCGCGTGATCGACGGTCTGTATTCGACGCCGGAGCGCGACAAGTTCCGCACCCGTCTCGAACAGGGCAAGGATGCGGGCACGGTCGAGGTCTACATCAGCCATCGCGGCATGATCGAAATCTACCCGACCGAGGCGAAGGACACGACGATCTGGCAGCCGCGCCCGGCCGATCCCGAACTCGAAGCCGAAATGCTGCGCCGCCTGATGGTGCGGCTGGGCGCCGAGGAGGCCCGCGCCGAAGCGGCGCTTGCCGCACCGCAGGCGGCAGAGCGGGCGCGGATCAGCACCGGCGGAGACGGTCAGGCCGCACTGCTGATGGACGAGCCTTTCGATCGCGCCTGGCGCCGCGTCGGCCTCGCCCTCGATCGCACCGGTTTCACCGTCGAGGATCGCGATCGCGCAAAAGGCCTGTATTTCGTCCGCTACGTGGACCCGGAAGCGGACAACCGGAGCCAGGACCAGGGCTTCTTGTCGCGGCTCGCATTCTGGCGCAGCGAGGACAAGCCGGCCACCGGCGGCAGCGAATACCGCCTGCGCGTGGAAAGCCAGGGCGAGGCGTCCCGCGTCAGCGTGCTCAGCCGCGAAGGCGGCGTCGATGCCTCGCCGACGGCGCGGCGCATGCTCGGCCTGCTGCATGAGCAGCTGCGCTGAGCGGAGACAAAAAAGCCGGCGTCAAGCCGGCTTTTTTGTCGCAGGTGCGAAGAACGCGGCACCTTACTTCTGCAGCGACTCCTTCGCCGAATCGACCGCTGCCTTGGCCGCTTCGGTAGCGTCCTGCTTGAGCTCCTGCGCCGCGGCTCCCGCCTCGGCGGCGGCGGCCTCGGCTTTCTCGCCGAGCTGGGCGGCGGTCTCGCCGGCTGCCGTGGCTGCAGCCGCCGCGGCGTCCCCGGCGGCTTGAGCGCTTTCCTTGGCGGCGTCAACCGCTTGTGCCGCCGACTCCTTCATTTGCTCCTGAGCGGAGACGGGCTCCTGAACCGCAGCGGGTTCGTCCTTCTTGCCGCAGGCCGAAACGGCGACGGCGACAAGTGCAGCTACGAGAAGGGGGTACTTCATGATGTGTCTTCCTATCGGGTGCATGAATGTGGTTGCGCGATCGCGGTACCTGCCCGCCAGCCCGGAATTCGAGTCCACCGGTGAGCGAGCAGACACCCGAATCTTAGCAGCTGGATCATGACAATGCCTGGATTTGCTGCGGCGCAAAAAGATAATGTATTTGTAAAATTGCATAAAAAACAATTCATTAACTAAATTCAGTCGGAGCTGTTATTGTTTCCAATTGTGCGCTGTGCGGGATCGGTGCCGTGTTGCGCTGGAATCGGCGCGTGCGCCGAACCGGCGTCCTGCGCCGGCGTGACCGCTGCGAACCGGACAGGGCGGGGTAGAATCGCGCACCGCGTTTCCATCGACCCGACCATGCCTGTCGCAAGCATCGAATCCCTGGACCACGAAGGCCGTGGCGTCACCCATGTCGACGGCAAGGCTGTATTCGTCGAAGGGGCGCTGCCGGGCGAGGAAGTGGAATACACCGTGCTGCGCGAGCGCCCCAGCTACGCCCAGGCCACGGTCGAGCGCGTTCTCCGCCCCAGCGCCCAGCGCGTGGCGCCGCGCTGCCAGCATTACCAAACCTGTGGCGGCTGTTCGATGCAGCACCTGGATGCCACCGCCCAGGCCGCGGCCAAGCAACGCATCCTCGAAGACGCGCTGTGGCATATCGGCAAGCTGCGCCCGGCGATCCTCTACCCCGCCATCCACGGCCCGGCGTGGGGGTACCGCGAGCGTGCGCGGCTCGGGGTGCGCCTGGTGCCGAGCAAGGGCGGGCTGCGCATCGGCTTCCACGAGCGGCGCTCGAGCTACATCGTCGACATGCGCGAATGTCCGGTGCTGCCGCCGCGCATCTCGGCCCTGCTGCCCCGTCTGCGCGAGCTCATCGCCGGATTGTCGATTCCCGATCGCCTGCCCCAGGTCGAAATCGCCGTCGGCGATGCCGTCACCGTGTTCGTGTTCCGCAACCTGCTGCCTTTCAGCCGCGCCGACGAAAAGCGTCTCGCCGCCTTTGCCGAAGCCGAGGGCATCCAGGTGTGGCAGCAGCCCGGCGGCCCGGATTCGGCCATTCCGCTGCATCCGGCGCATGAGGCGGGATTGGCTCAGAGGTTGGCCCCGGGTTTGGCCCCGGGGTTGGCCTATACGCTGCCCGAGTTCGATGTCAGGATGGAATTCCGTCCGACCGACTTCACCCAGGTCAATGTGCACATCAACCGCGTGCTGATCCGGCGCTCGATGCAGCTGCTCGACCCGCGCCCGGGGGAGCGCATCGCCGACCTGTTCTGCGGCCTGGGCAACTTCAGCCTGCCGATCGCCCGCCACGGCGCCCGCCTGGTCGGCGTCGAAGGCAGCGACGCGCTGGTCGCGCGCGCGCTCGACAACGCCCGCCGCAATGCTCTCGACCACCTGACCGAATTCCATGCGGCCAATCTGTTCGAGGCCACCGAGGACAGCCTCGCCGCCCTCGGTCCGCTCGACAAGCTGCTGATCGATCCTCCGCGCGAGGGCGCGATCGCCGTGGTCAAGGCCCTCGGCCCACAGCAGCTCCCGGCGCGCATCGTCTATGTGTCGTGCAATCCGGCCACGCTGGCCCGCGACGCCGCCGTGCTGGTGAGGGAAAAGGGCTATGTGCTGCGCGGCGCCGGCATCGCCAACATGTTCCCGCACACCTCGCACGTCGAGTCGATCGCGCTGTTCGAGCACTCCGCCCCGAGCTGAGCGCCGCCGCAGCCGCGCAAGGCGCGGCCGGGCGGCGCAGGAACGGCGCACGGATGGATTTTTACGCACCGGGCCGCGATTTCCGGTTCTTCTACCGCCCTGCCGTGTCGAGTGCGATCGCGTGGGGCGAGGAGTATTACGCCGGCTCGTTCCGGCTTGGATAGGCCCCTGGCAATGCTATACTTCGCGGCCTCCGGAGGCGCGGCCGCACTGCTTGGCGGCAAGCTCCTCGAGCGCTTCGCGGGAAGAGTGGCAGAGCGGTTGAATGCACCGGTCTTGAAAACCGGCGATGGGCGACCATCCGTGGGTTCGAATCCCACCTCTTCCGCCAGCTTGTCGATCATCGGGCCTGGTCGCGGTGATTACCGCGGGATCCAGCCGCGCTTCGCTCTGATGCCTCTTCCTGCGGACCCTGCATGCCCCGTCTGCTGCTTCTCAACAAACCTTACGGCGTGCTGTGTCAGTTCACCGCCGAGTCCGGCCGGGTGAGCTTGAAGGATCATGTACCGCTGCCCGGCGTCTATGCTGCCGGCCGTCTCGACGCCGATAGCGAAGGCCTGCTGCTGCTGACCGACGATGGCGCCTTGCAGCACCGTATTGCCGACCCCCGCCACAAGCTCCCCAAGACGTATCTCGTCCAGGTCGAGGGCGAACCCGACCCGGCGGCGCTGGCGCGCCTGCGCGCCGGGCTCGATCTCGGCGATTTCCGTTCCCGTCCCTGCGAAGCGCGCCGGGTGGTGGAGCCGGACTGGCTGTGGCCGCGCGATCCGCCAGTGCGCTTTCGCAAGACCGTACCCACCGCCTGGCTGGAGATCGTGCTGCGCGAAGGCAGGAACCGCCAGGTGCGGCGGATGACGGCGGCGGTCGGCCATCCGACCTTGCGCCTGCTCCGGGTCGCGGTCGGGCCGTTCCGGCTCGATGGCCTGGCGCCGGGGCAGTGGCGCGAGGCCGATCCGGCGCTGCTGCCGCCAATGCCCGCGGCGGCGCCCGCCCGCAGCGGGACGCGCGGCGCGGGCGGGCGGCGTCAGGCGCCGCCCCGGCCGAGTTCGCTGCGGCGCACGAAGCGCAGCGGCTGAGCCTTGGGCGGCCGGGCCGGCAGGCCGCGGTCGCGCAGCACACGATCGAACTCGCGTCCTTCTTCGTCGGCCAGGGCCGCTTCGCGCGCGCCGCGGACGAGACCGAGGAGTTCGTCCGCGGCCATGCCGGCAGGCAGGTGATCGAGGATGTGGAGCAGGTTTTCCTTGCCGCGTTCGTTGGTCGAGCCATAGCCCTTGATCAGGCGGGCGCACAGGGTCAGCTCGTTGGCCAGCGCCCAGTCCTGGGTCGCGGCGTGCTCGATCGCTTCGATCCAGCGCTCGATCATCGCCTGCTCGTGGGCGAAACGGGCGCCATGGCGGCGCAGGCCGCGCAGCGCCGCCAGCGTGCGCAGGGCGAGGAAGCCGCGCAGGCTGGTGGCGTCGAGCTTGAGGGCGAACTCCAGCGCGGGCTTGCCCGCCGCCCGCCGGCGGGCCTCGAACCGCTTCAGCCAGCGTGCCAGCGCCGGCGGCAGCAGGCCGGCAATCTCGGCGATACCGGGCTTGAGGAAATCGACGATGCGCAGCAGGTCGTCGGGCCGGGCGCCGGTTTCACGGCGCACGCGCTCGAAGCGGCGGGCACTGCACTTGAGCTCGGCGACGCGCACGACGTCGTCGAACGCCATCCACAGCGCCAGGTAACGGGCGAATTCGCGGGTGAGGGCGAAGCCGTGGCAGGCCTCCGGATCGGCACGGCATTCGGCGGCGTGGATGCGGCGGATGCGCTCGAGGTAGAGGCGGCCGTAGGCTTTGTCCTGGAAGTGTTCGACACGCGCCAGCCCCGGAACGAGCATGTCCTGTACCGCGTCCGGAAAACCGGCGATCGCGGCGGCTGCGGGCGCCGGGCGAACGGCCCCGGCCGCCGGTGCGGGCCCGCCGTCGGGCGCGGCTGCGGCCCCGGCCGTGGGCTCGGGAGCGCTCGCCTGCCAGGCGAGGGCGAAGCCGCGCAGGCTGGCGTCGACGCCTTTGCCCGAGGCGCGGATCACTTCTTCCCAGTCCGCGCGGGCGAACGGCAGCAGGCCGGTGCCGCCGATTGCGCCGAACATCGCCGCGCTCGGCACGGTGCCGGCGCTGCGGGCGGTGGCGGCGATGTCGAACACGACGCAGTTGCGGCTGAAACGGCGGATGAAGTCGATCAGCTGGGTGCTGTCGAGGCGGCCGTCGCCCAGGCTGATGCGCTCGGTGGTGGTCAGGCTGCGTGAGGACGAGGCCACCACCAGGGTGCGCTCGGCGCTGATCATGCCCGAATGGACGTGGCGGGCGGCTTCGAGCAGTTCGGAGGCGATGAAGAGGTCGATCCGCCCCGGGGTCGGAGCGAGTCCGAGCACCGGATGGGGCGCTCCGGCGGGGAGGGGCTCAGGATGGATTTCGACGTAGTAGGTGGTGGCGCCGGTGCGTTGGGCGACGCCGGGAATCGAAGTGCTCTGCGCCGGGTAGCCGCAGCGGGTGGCCAGTTCGACCAGCCATTCGGCGAGCACGCCGCCACCTTCGCCGCCGAGGGCGGCGATGAGGATGGTGAACGGGCGGCGGACGCTCGGGGCGGCGGGTGCGACGGAAACGGAGGCGACGGGCGCGGCGGAGGCGAAGGGGGTGGCGGTGGTCATGACTTCATTCTCCGGCGGGTTGCAGCATGCGGATCACCGCCTGGCGCAGGCGGTGGAGGAAACGTTCGGCCGGGCCCGGGTTCTGCACCACTTCGCCGCGGTAAAAAGAAGGGCACAGGGTGGCGGCGTGGGCGTTCTCGCCGCATAGTCCGCAGCCGACGCAACCGTCGATCACCGTCGCCACCGGATCGGGCTTGAGCGGATCGGGGCTGTCCTTGAGGGTGAGGGTCGGGCAGCCCGACAGGCGGATGCAGGAGTGGTCGCCCGAGCACACGTCCTCGTCGACGCCGTACTTGACCCGCTCGACGCGCTCGCCGCGCTTGAGCCGGCCGGCGACCCAGGGCTTGCTGCGGCGCTGGCGTTCGAGCTGGCACTCGCCTTCGGCGATGATCACCTTGAGGCCGGCGAACGGCGTGGTGAAGGCTTCTTCCAGGGTCTTGCGCATCGTGTCGACGCGGTAGCTGTCGACCGTGCGCAGCCAGCGCACGCCGATGCCGTGCAGGGTCTTCTCGATGGTGACGTTGCGATCGACCAGGCTTTGCTGCTTGTTCGGCGCCGCGGCCTTCACCTCTTCGTCGGGGGAGGAAATGATTTCCTGGGTGCCGGTGGCCGAGGTGTAGCCGTTCTTGAGGATCACCAGCACCGCGTCGTCGCCGTTGTACAGCGCCGACTCCACCCCGGTGAGCAGGCCGTTGTGCCAGAAGCCGCCGTCGCCCATGATCGCCAGGGTGCGCCCTTCGATCATCGGCGACACGCCGGCGCGGCTCGCCAGGCTCATGCCGAAGCCGAGGATGGTGTGGCCGAGGCTGAACGGCTCGAAGGTGGCGAAGGAATGACAGCCGATGTCGGCGGCGATGTGCACCTTGCCGACGCGCTGCTGGGCGAGCTTCACCGCGGCGAACACCGGGCGCTCCGGGCAGCCGGTGCAAAAACCCGGCGGGCGTGGCGGCAGGGGGCGTCCGAGCCCGCTCTCGAGGGCGGCGGCGACCGCGCCGCGGCGCGCATCCAGTTCGCCCAGCCAGTGCAGGCCGGGACCGAGGTCGAGGTCGGGGGCGCGCCGGGTGAGGAACGGGGCGAGGCCGCGGGCGATCGCTTCCACCGAGTACTCGCCCGCCATCGGCAGCACGTCCTTGCCGTGCACCGCGGTGGCGAGGCCGTGGCGGTGGAGGGTGAGGGCGACGTCCTGTTCGATGAACTCGGGCTGGCCTTCCTCGACCACCAGCACCGCCTGCTTGCCGCGGCAGAAACCGGCGATCTGCTCGGGGACCAGCGGGTAGGTGACGTTCAGGTTCAGGATCGGCAGGGTGGAGGCGCCGAACGCGTCGGCCAGGCCGAACTGCTGCAGGGCGCCGATCAGGGCGTTGTACAGCCCGCCCTGCACGATGATGCCGACATCCTCGCGGGAGCCGGCGAAGAGTTCGTTGAGGCCGCGTTCGAGGATGTGGCGGCGGGCCGCCGGCAGGCGTTCGGCGGTCTTGATCTTTTCGTGCTCGAAGATCGAGGGGGCGTGGGTGAGGCGGCCGTAGTCGAAGGCCGCGGGGTCGCTCATCAGGGCGCGGCGCGACACCGCGGGGGCGATGTTGTCCTTGCACACGAAGCTGCCGCGCACATGGCAGGCGCGGATGCGCAGCTGGACGAAGGCTGCGGTGTTTGACGCTTCGGACAAGGCGAAGCCTTCTTCGACCATGCGCACCATCAGCTCGAGATCGGGACGGGGATCGATCAGCAGCAGCGAGGATTTCATCGCGAACGCGTAGGTGCGCTCCTGGACCACGCTGGCGCCTTCGCCGTAGTCGTCGCCGATGATGATCAGGGCGCCGCCGCGCACGCCGGGCGAGGCCAGGTTGGAGAGCGCATCGGCGGCGACGTTGGTGCCGACCACCGACTTCCAGGTCACCGCGCCGCGCAGCGGGTAGTGGATCGAGGCCCCCAGCATCGCTGCCGCTGAAGCTTCGTTGGAGCAGGCCTCGACATGGACGCCGAGCTCGGCGAGGTGGTCTTCGGCCTGTACCAGGACGTCGAGCAGATGGGACACCGGTGCGCCCTGGTAGCCGCCGACGTAGGCGACGCCGGACTGGAGCAGGGCCTTGGTGATCGCCAGGATGCCTTCCCCATGGAAGGTGCTTCCCGCCCCCTGCCTGAGTTGCTCGAGTTCCTTGCTGAATGACACTTCCATGGCGGAGCTCCGTGTGCGAGAAGGGTGGGTACCGATTTAGACTCACTATAGGTCAGCCGTTTTTATCTATCCATTAGATGAGCTTCATTTCTGGTATGCATGGGATGCATAATCGAGCGATGGACCTCAACCTTCTCCAGGTGTTCGATGCCGTGTACCGCGAGCGCAGCGTCAGCCGTGCCGCGACCCGGCTCGGGCTGTCGCAGCCGGCAATCAGCCATGCCTTGCGGCGCTTGCGCCTGGAACTGAAGGATCCGTTGTTCGTGCGTGCCCCGGGCGGGGTAATGCCGACGGCGATGGCCGAGCAGCTGGGGCGGACGGTGGCGGGGGCGCTGCATGCGCTCGATGCGGCGATCCACCAGATCCACCACTTCGAGCCGGTGTCGTCCTCGCGCACGTTCCGCCTGTACATGACCGATATCGGTGAGCTGGTGTTCCTGCCCGCGCTGATGGAAGCGCTCCAGCAGCGTGCTCCGGGAGTGAAGATCGAAGTCGAGCAGATGGCGCTGGAGGCGATCCTGCCGGGACTCGAAAGCGGCGCGCTGGACCTCGCGGTCGGCTACCTGCCGCCGCTGGCCGATGTTTCCCAGCACCGCCTGCTGCACGAACGCTACGTGATCGTGTTGCGCCGCGACCACCCGCTCGCGGCCGCCGGTGGCGGGCTTGACCCCGCGGCCCTCGATTACGTGCTCGTGCGCCCGCACGCCGAAGCCCGCCGGGCCCTGCAGCAGCAGCGCCTGGAATCGCGCGTGCGGCTGGTGATTCCGCATTTCCTGGTGCTGCCCGGGGTGCTCGCGCGCACCGATCTGGCGGCGCTCGTGCCATCGCGCATGGCGCGTCTTTTTGTCGAGCGCGGCGAACTCGTCGCGCTCGACTCGCCGCTGGCGACCGCCGCCTTCGACGTCCGCCTGTACTGGTACTGGCGCGCCGAGCACGACCCCGGGCACCGCTGGCTGCGGGAGCTGCTGATCGCGCTGTTCAGCGAGGGCGGACCCGGCGACGGCCAGCGCGCGCCCGCCGCGGGCATGCGCTGAAGCCGTCGGGAGGATGAGGCCGGTTTACTTCAGGGTTCCCGGCAACCACAGGGACAGGATCGGGAAGGCGCACAGCAGCACCAGGCGAACCACGTCCACCGCGAGGAAGGCGGCGACACCGCGGTAGATCTTGGTCAGCGCGATGTCTCCGGCGATCGAGTTGATGACGAAGACGTTGATCCCGACCGGAGGGGTGATCATGCCGAAGCTGACCGCCATCACCGTGATCACGCCGAACCACACCGGGTCGAAGCCGAGCTGCATCATCGCCGGGAATACGATCGGTACCGTGAGCAGGATCATCGCCAGTTCGTCCATCACCGCGCCGAGGATGAAATAACCGATCAGGATCAGGGCGAGCACGCCGTAGGGGCCGACCGGCAGATGGACCAGGGTTTCGACCGCCTTCTGGGTGAATTGGGTCACGGTCAGGAAATAGCCGAACAGGTAGGCGCCGATGACGATCAGCATGATCGCCGAGGAAATGCGCAGTGCCTCGATCAGGGCCTGCTTGATCTGCGGCCAGCGCAGCTTGCCGCGCACCATCCCGATCGCCAGGGTGCCGGCGGCGCCCACCCCCGCGCCCTCCTGCACGGTGAACCAGCCGCCATAGATGCCGCCGAGCACCACCGAGAACAGCACGATCACCGGCCACAGGCCGCCCATGCAGCGCAGGCGCTCGCTCCAGGGGTGCGTTTCGCCGACCGGAAGGTGGTCGGGATTGCGCCAGCCCAGGTACTGCACGAGCAGGATGTAGAACAGCACCCCGAGCAGGCCGGGGACGACCCCGGCGGCGAACAGGTGGGTGATGTCGGTGTCGGTCATGATGCCGTACAGGACGAAGATCACCGAAGGCGGAATCATGATTCCGAGGGTGCCGCCCGCGGCGATGAGGCCGGCGGAAAAGCCCGGCGCATAACCGGCGCGGCGCATTTCCGGCAGCGCGACCTGGCTCATCGTCGCCGCGGTCGCCACCGACGAGCCGTTGATCGCGGCAAAGCCGCCGCAGGCGGCGATCGAAGCGTAGGCGAGACCGCCGCGGCGATGGCCGAACCAGATCCGGCCCGCGGTGAAGAGTTCCTGGCTGAGCCCCGAGTGGGAGGCGAAGGCGCCCATCAGGATGAACATCGGGATCACCGACAGGTCGTAGTCGGTCAGCACCGATAGCGGGACGTTGGCGAACAGGTTCAGCGCCGGGTAGGACCCGGTGAGCAGACCGAAGCCGAGCACGCCGGCGACGCCCATGGCGACGCCGATCGGCACGCGCAGCACCATCATGGCGAACATCGCCACGAAGCCGGCAAGGGCGACCAGGTCACGATCCATAATGATTCTCCGTTTTCATCGTTTCCAGGTGGCGTGCCCACAGCACGGCGAGACGGTGCAATGCGAGCAGCACGGTCGCGGTGGCACCGAGCGCAGCGACCGGATAGAACCAGATCAGCGGCAGGCGCAGATCGGAGGTGGCCTGGGTACCGGTGCTGCCGACCTTGACCCACACCATCCATGCCAGTGGCGCGAAGAAGGCCACGCACAGTGCGGTGACCGTGATTTCGAGGCGGCGGCGGCCGACCGCGCCGAGATGCTCCCACAGGATGTCGACACTGATGTGGCTGCCGCGGTGGGTGGCGAGGGCGATCCCCCAGAACATGGCGATGGCCAACAGCAGGCGCGAACCGTCGAACCAGTCGGGAATGGTCGCGGCGAACAGTTCGCGCGCGAGGACGTTGGCGGTCGTCAGCAGCGCGATCAGCAGCATGAAGACGGCGGCCAGGGTCTCGGTAAGGGCAAGGATCTGCTTCATGCCGATGCAGGCTCCGGAAAAGGACAGGGACCGCACGAAGCGGCGAACCCCGGTCCGGGGACCGGGGGGGGGCAAGTGGACCCGGGGAAAAGGCCGGGGCCGTGGCCGTGGGAGCGGGACCCGGAGGTCCCGCGGTGCGGCCTTACAGGCCGGCGTTACGGCTGGTGATTTCCTTCTTCAGGGCGTCGAGAACGCTGGCAGCATTGCCGCCGGGCAGGCTCTTCGCCCACACGTCGTAGACGGGCTGGACCGCCTGCTTCCACTTGGCCAGCTGCGCATCGGTGAGCGGCACCAGCTTCTGGTCGCCCATCGCGGCGAGCTTGTCGCGCCCGCTGTCCTCTTCGTCGCCCCAGGCGGTGCCGACGCGGCCGGCCCATTCGTTGTTGCAGTGGTCGTCGATGACCTTGCGCTGGCTGCCGGACAGGTTGTCGTACCAGTTCTTGTTCATCACCCACACGAAGTTGGCGGCATAGAGGCGCATGTCGGTGTGGTGGTTGGCGGCGCGGTGGACGTTGAAGGTGATCAGCGAATTCCACGGGAAGGTGATGGCATCGGCGACGCCCTTGTCGAGCGCATCCCTCGCTTCGGGGGCGGACACCTGGACGTTGGTCGCACCGAGCGCGGTCATCGTCTGGGCGACGGTGCCGTTGGCCGGACGCACTTTCATGCCCTTGAGCTGGTCGGGGTCGGTGATCGGCTGCTTGGAGTGCAGCGTGCCGACGTGCATGTGCGAGAAACAGAACTTGACGTCGCCCATTTCCTTGTCGGCATAGGCGCGGTACCAGGCATCGACCGCGGCCGAGCCGGCGCCCGGCGTGCGGAACAGGAAGGGCAGCTCGCTCGCGGCATAGATCGGGAAGCGGCCGGCCTGGTAGCCCGGGCTGACCCAGGCCATGTCGGCGATGCCGTCGCGGGTCATGTCGTAGTGATCGGCGGCCTTGCCCAGCTGCTGCGCCGGATAGAGGGTCACCTTGATCGAGCCGCCGGACGCTTCCTCGACCGATTTGGCCCAGGGCTCGAAACCGGTGCGCGCCAGCGCGTGCTGCGGCGGCAGCCAGCTGGCGAAACGCAGCTCGACCGGCTTGTCCGCCGCAGCGGAAGGCAGTGCCGGAATGAGCAGGGCGGGCAGCATGACGGCTTTGGCCAGCGTGGTGCGGAAGTTCTTCATCGGTGGTGTCTCCTCATCGTTGAACTTGTCGTGGCGCTCGAGGTGCGGCGTCGGCGTGGGCGGGCCGGTTCCACCCGGGCGACGCCGAGTGCGAAAGCCACAGGGGGGCAAGGCTACTCTTGGAGTAATATCGAAACAATATATGCTGTGTATGTTACATATAGATGCATTAGATAAATGAATGCCTTCGATCTCAACCTCGTCCGGAGTTTCGTCGCCATCTACGAAACCCAGAGCGTGACCGCGGCGGCGCAGCGCCTGTCGCTGTCGCAGCCGACCGTCAGTTACGCCCTGGGGCGCATGCGCGAGGCGCTTGCCGACCCGTTGTTCGTGCGCGAGCAACGGGTGCTGAGGCCGACTCCTCGCGCCCACGGACTGTATCCGCGCTTTGTCGATGCGCTGGCGAGCGTCGATGCGGCGCTCGAAGAGCCGCACCGCTTCGATCCGTCGACCACGAGCCGCAGCTTCAGCCTGGCGATGTCGGATATCGGCAGCATGTCCTTCCTGCCGCCGCTGGAAGTCCACCTGCGGCCGCTGGCGCCCGGGCTGCGTCTCGAAATCCAGCAGGTTCCGGTCGACGAGATCATCAACGGCCTGGCCGCCGGCAAGATCGATGCCGCGCTCGGCCACCTGCCCACGCTGCGCGGGCGCGGCCGCAGCTCGCTGCTGTTTCGCGAGCGCTACGTCTGCCTGGTCGGCCGCCGTCACGCGCAAAGGATCGGTGCGATGAGCGTTGACCACTTCCTGGCCTCGCGCCACGTCGCGGTGTCGTCGACTTTTTCCGGGCACAGGCTGGCCGAAGACGTGCTCGCCGAGCTGGGTGTGGTGCGCCAGATCGCGATCGACCTGCCGTACTTCACCGCGCTGCCGCAACTGATCGCCCAGGGGGAGCTGGTGGTGATCCTGCCTTCACGGGTGGCGGCGACGTTCTGCGCCCAGGGCGAAGTCGTGATGCTCGAGGCGCCGTTCAAGCTGCCCGAGTTCGAAGTGCGCCTGTACTGGCACCCCCGGCACGAAGCCAATCCCGCCCTGCAGTGGTTGCTGGCGCAGATTCAGAGCGCACTGAGCGGGCTTTGAGTCGGGCCTGGGTTGGGGCGCCGGGCCTGGGTTGGGGCTCTACGCGGGGGCGGGCGCCTGAGGTAGCATGCGGCGGGTGCGGGGCGGCGTCTCCCGCTGCGGATTGAAGAACCGCCAAGAACCGTTTCAATAACCTTTTTCCGGAGCCGGTCCGATGAAAGTGATCGTTGATCTGTGTGTCGTTCCCCTCGGGGTGGGACTGTCCGTGTCCAGCTATGTCGCCGCGTGCGAGCGCGTGATCGCCGAGGCCGGGCTGAAGTCCCAGCTCCACGCCTACGGGACCAACATCGAAGGGGAGTGGGACGCGGTGATGGCGGCGGTCAAGCGCTGCCATGAAGTGGTGCATGAAATGGGCGCGCCGCGCATCACCAGCACGATCCGGCTCGGCACCCGCACCGACCGCGAGCAGAGCATGGAAGACAAGATCGCCAGCGTGGAGTGCGCGCTCGCACGCTGAACGGGGCGCCCTGCGCGCGGCCGCCCCGTTTGCCGGTACTCCTTCCGCCGGGGCGGCGCGGGATCAGTTCGGCAGGCTCTTGGCCAGTTCGCCGCGCCTGAGCTTGCCGGTGTCGGTGCGCGGAAAGTCCTCCACCAGATGCACCGACTCCGGACGCTGGTAAGGCGGCAAGGCCTCGATCGCCTCGCGGGCGGTGCGCAGGAGCTCGTTTTCCGGCGTGCTGCCGGGCACGGCGAACAGATGCAGGCGGATCACGTCCGCGTCGTCGGCCTGGGACGGAACGACGCAGAGTTCGTTGACCTGCGACTTCAGGCGCTCGTGCAGCGCGTTCTCCACCGCGAGCACGTCCACCCAGCGCCCGAACACCTTCACCAGCTGATCGGTACGGCCGGCGAACTGCCACCCTTCGCTGCTCTCCGCCGGGCGGAAGACGTCGCCGGGGGAGAACGTACCGTTGCCGAAGCGTGCCGTATCGTGGGTCACTTCACGCGAATAGCCGAGCGCGATCGCCGGGTGGGAGAACCACAGGCGCTGGCGGCTGCCCTCGCTGCCCGGGATGTCTTCCTCGACCACGTCGGTCAGCGGGCTCGCGCACAGTGCCGGCATCGCCTGGGTGCGGTAGAGCATCAGCGACAGGGTCTCGGTCGTGCCGTAGCCGTTGACCAGCTCGACGCCGGTATGCGCGGCCCATTCCTCGGCGAGCGCCGGCGGACAGGCTTCGCCTGCGGATACCGCGGCACGCAGCGCGGGAAAGGCGGTGCCGGCATCGAGCAGGCGTCGGTACAGCGTCGGCACGCTGAAGAAGATGCTCGGGCGGTGCTTTTCCACCGTGGCCGCGACCTGCTGCGGGTCGGGCCAGGCCGGATCGAGGATCACCGTCGCACCCAGGCGCAGGCCGGCGAAAAAGGAATTCGCCAGCGGGTAGGCGAAGAACAGCTTGGAGCTCGAATAGAAGCGGTCTTCGGCACCGGCGCCGAGGATGTCGCGGGCGAACACGTGGGCATGCTTGACCGCACGCTGCGCATGGATCACGCCCTTCGGCTTGCCGGTGGTGCCCGAGGAGTAGAGCAGGAAGGCCGGTGCGTCCTCGTCCATGTCGACCGCGGCGGGAGCGTGCGTCGCCGCCGCGGTACGCTGGCGCCACGCCGTCAGTCCGATCGCGCGCGCGTCGCCCAGGCTGGCGGCACGCGCGTCGTCGAGCAGCAGTGCGACCGCGCCGGAATCCTCCACCAGTTCGCGCAGCTGTGCGTCGCTGGTGCGGGGGTTGACCGAGATCGGCTGGGCACCGGCCCAGATCAGGCCGAGAAAGGCGCCGGCCCAGTCGATGCCGTCGGCCAGCGAAATGACGCAGCGCTGGCCGGCGACGATGCCCGCGTCGATCCACGCAGCGGCATTGCGGATGCACAGCGCACGCAGCGCAGCGTAATCGAGCCGGGTGTCGCCTTCAATCAGCGCGATCGCATCGGCGCGGCCGGCGCAGAGCAGTTCGGCGGCGTTCATCGGACGCTCCGGCGGCGGTCGGTCGGGCTCGGCTGCGAACAGCGGGGAGTACAAGGGGGGTGCAAAGACATGTCGGCTTCTCCTCCGTAGTGGCCCGGGAGTGGGCTGTTATTCGTTTTTTTGTTTCGGCCATTAAAAAACGCGGAGGTCTGGGGCACAATAGCAATCAGCTGATTACTTTTATTTCGATTTTTGATAACCGTTCGCCGTGCGTGACTTCGATCTCAACCTTCTGCGCGTGCTGCTCGCCGTCCATGACGCCGGCAGCGTCAGTGCTGCGGCGCTTGCCCTCGGCGTCAGTCAGCCCACGGTGAGCACCGCACTTGGTCGCCTGCGGCGGATCTTCGGCGAGCCGCTGTTCATCAAGACCGCGGTCGGCATGACGCCGACCGCGCGGGCCCAGGCGCTGGCGGCACGCTCGCGCGAAGTGCTGGCCAAGGTCGATACCGAGATCCTTGCCGGCGACCGCTTCGATGCGCAGCAGGTGGTGGGTGAGTTCACCTTCGCGATGTCGGACGTGGGCGAGATGGTGTTCCTGCCCCGCATCCTCGACAGCCTGCGCCATCTGGCGCCGCAGGCGACGCTGCGTTCGGTCGCGGTGACGCCGAGCGAGTTGTCGCGGGCGATGGCGGCGGGCGAGATCGATCTGGCGATTGGCTACTTTCCCGATCTCGACGCTGCCGGCTATTACCGCCAGAAACTGTTCGATCACCGCTTCGTCTGCCTGCTGCGCGCCGATCATCCGTTGCGCGACGAGCGCATCAGCCTGCAGCAGTTCCTCGAACTGGGCCATGCGGTGGTGCGCGCCGAAGGGCGCAGCCAGGAAGTCTTCGAAAAATATCTCGAGCGCCAGCGCATCGAGCGCCGGATCGTGCTGAGCACGCCGCATTTCATGAGCCTGCCGGTGATCGTCGGCAAGTCCGACCTGATCGTGACCGTGCCGCACGCGATCGGCCATTATTTTTCGTCGATCGGCGCCAACATCCGCATGGTCGAGCCGCCGCTGCCGATCCCGTGCATCGAGCTCTACCAGCACTGGCATCGCAGCTACCACCACGATGCGCGCAATCGCTGGCTGCGCGGGCTGGTGGCGCAGCTGTTCTCGGAGGACCGCGACGAGTGGCCTTATCCTTTCGAGCGGGGGCTGCCCGCGCGGTGAACGGAAAAGGGCGCCGCAGCGCCCTTCGCAACGGACTCAGCCGGCGCGCCGGCGCGCTTCGCTGAGCGGCACGATGTCGGGCATCTCGAAGCGGCGGCGTTCGGGGTCGGCTTCGCGCAGCGGCTCGCACGGTTTCAGGGTGGCGAGGCTGCGCGCGGCGAGCGCGTGGTAGCACTCGGTGCCGACGATCTTCCACGCGCGCTCCTGGTCGGTCAGCGGGCGCAGGACCTTGGCCGGCACGCCCGCCACCAGCATGCCGGGCGGCACTTTCATCTCGGCCTTCACGAAGGCGCAGGCGGCGACGATGCTGCCTTCGCCGATTTCGGCGTAATCCATCACCACCGCATTCATGCCGATCAGGGCGTTGCGCCCGACGCGGCAGGCGTGGAGTACCGCGGCGTGACCGATGTGGCCGTTCTGCTCGACCACGGTGTCGATTTCGGGAAAGCCGTGCAGGACGCAGGCGTCCTGCACGTTGCTTCCTTCTTCGAGCACGATGCGGCCGAAGTCGCCGCGCAGCGAGGCTTGTGGGGCGACGTAACAGCCCGGCCCGACGAAGACGTCGCCGATCAGCACCGCATCCGGATGAACGAAGGCGGTGGGGTGGATGACGGGACGGACGCCGTCAATTTCGTAGCAGGGCATGGGGCGTTTTCCTCCGGGGGTGTTTTCAGGGGGCTCAGTCGATATGGTAACGGCGCTGCACGACGCGGAACCGGTTGGCAACGAAGGCCGCGTCGGCGTAGCTCGCGTTGGCGGCCGGATTCATGCCCACACCATGATAGTCGGAGAACGCCGCGGACTGGTTCACGAACACCCCGCCGGCGAGGTTCAGCGACAGCGCCACACCGGCGCGCAGCGTCGCTTCGGTCATGGCCTCGACCACCGCGTCGCGGGTGGAGTACAGCCCCACCGTCAGCGCGCCGCGCTCGCGCACGATGCGCTCGGACAACGCCAGCGCGGCGTCGGCGTCGGCCGCGCGCACGACGAAGCTGATCGGGCCGAAGCGCTCTTCCATATAGGCCGCCTCGTCGGCGGCATCGCAGGCGACGATTACCGGCGTGCGCACCTGCGCCCGGGGGAACTCGGCATGGGTGAGTGCCTTCGAGGCCAGCACCATCTGGCCGAAGCCGTGGGCTTCCTCGATGCGGGCGAGGGTGGCGGGCGACTGGATCGCGCCCAGCACCGCGGTGGCGACGCTCTCGTCGGAGAGGAAACGGGCGACGGCGGCGCCGAGGTCGGCAGCGACTTCATCAAAGCTCTTGCGGCCCTGGTCGGTGTCGATGCCGCCGGCGGGAACGATGATCGCCTGGGTCGTCGTGCACATCTGGCCGGCGTACAGCGACAGGGTGAACGCGAGGTTCTTCAGCATGCCCTTGTAGTTGTCGGTGGACTCGATGACGACGTTGTTGACCCCGGCCAGTTCGGCATACACCTGGGCCTGGCGGGCATTGTCGGCGAGCCAGTTGCCGAATGCGGTGCTGCCGGTGAAGTCGATCGACTTCACCGCCGGGTGGGTGGCGAGGTGGCGGGTGGCGGCGGGGTCGTCGACCACCGCGAGCGTCACCAGGTTCGGATCGAGGCCTTGTTCGGCGAGCACTTCGCGCGCGATGGCGACGCTGATCGCCGCCGGCAGGATGGCGTTTTCATGAGGTTTGACGATCACCGGGTTGCCGGTGGCGAGCGCGGCGAAGAGGCCCGGATAGGTGTTCCAGGTGGGGAAGGTGCCGCAGCCGATCACCAGCGCGACGCCGCGGCCGACGATCTCGAAGTGCTTGCGCAGGCGCAGCGGCGGGTTCTTGCCCTGGGGCTTTTCCCACACCGCCTCGGCGGGGATGCGACTCATCTCGTCCCACGCGGTGGCGACCGCTTCGAGGCCACGGTCCTGGGCGTGTGCGCCGCCGGCCTGGAAGGCCATCATCCAGCCCTGGCCGGTGGTCATCATCACCGCGTGGGCGATCTCGAAGCTGCGTCGGTTCAGGCGCTGGAGGATTTCCAGGCAGATCCCGACCCGCCCTTCGGCACCGAGCTTCCGCCACCCGGGCATCGCCGCTTCGGCGGCGCCGATCAGGGCGTCGGGAGCGCAGACCGGGTAGCGTACGTCGAGGGCGACGCCGTAGGGGGAACGCTCGGTCGCGGCCCAGCCGGCCTGGCCCGGCTGGTCGAGGACGAAGTCGCGGCCGAGGTGGCTTTCGAACGCGCGTTTGCCGGCTTCGGCGGCGTCCTCGCCGTAGCTTCTCGGGCTCGGGTTTTCGGCGTAGGGGCTCCAGTAGCCGCGCGTATGCAGGGCGGAGAGGGCGGCGTCGAGGGTCGGCTTGTGGGCTTCGAAAAGAGGGTGGCTCATGGTCGTCTCCTGGGGGTGGTCAGGCCGGCACGCACGGTGGAATAGTGTGGGCTGCACAAAAATTTTGTGCCGGCAAGGTCTCGGGGGCAAAAAGTGCTTGTCTTTTGATGTAGCTCAAGACTACTATTGATTGACCGATCGGTCAAATTTATAAACGAGCTGGATGGGCAGCATGGCACCCCGGCCCCGCAGAATGGAGAGATAGGGAACATGGACGTGGCGATGGAGACGATTCTTTTCGAAGTCGAGGACGGGGTCGCGACCCTGACGCTGAACCGCCCGGAGCGGCTCAACAGCTTCAACGACCGCATGCACGACGAGCTGCGCCAGGCGCTGGCGCGGGTGCGCGTGGGGCGGGCCGACGGCAGCGTCCGCGTGCTCGTGCTCACCGGCGCCGGGCGCGGCTTCTGCGCCGGCCAGGACCTGTCCGACCGCAACGTCGCGCCCGGCGGCGAGGCGGTCGATCTGGGGGCGTCGGTGGAAAAGAACTACAAGCCGCTGGTGCTGGCGCTGCGCGCGCTCGAGCTGCCGGTGATCGCCGCCGTAAACGGCGTCGCCGCGGGGGCGGGGGCGAACATCGCGCTGGCCTGCGACCTGGTGTTCGCCGCGCGCTCGGCGAGCTTCATCCAGGCGTTCAGCAAGCTCGGGCTGATTCCCGACACCGGCGGCACCTGGATCCTGCCGCGCCTGCTGGGGCCGGCGCGCGCCCTCGGCCTGGCCCTGCTCGGCGAACGCCTGAGCGCGGAGCAGGCCGAGCAGTGGGGGCTGATCTGGAAGACGGTGGACGATGCTGCGCTGATGAGCACGGTGGGCGCGGTTGCGCGCCAGCTCGCGCAGGGGCCGACCTTCGGCTACGCGCAGACCAAGAAGGCGATCTGGGAGAGCTCGCTGCGCGGCCTCGAAGCCCAGCTCGACGTCGAGCGCGACCTGATGTCGGCCTGCGGGCGTTCGGAAGACTACCGCGAGGGGGTGGCCGCATTCATGGACAAGCGTGCGCCGCAGTTCAAGGGCCGGTGAACGGCCGTTCCCGCGGCGCCTGGCCGGCGGGAACATCGAAGCCGCTGGTCGGCGGATGGGCAAATTCGGCGGGTCGCGTACCCGCATCGCAATGGAGAGGATGGGATGAACAAGACGAGCCCGACAGCGCAAGCACAGGATGCCCAGGCCGTGGCCGAGCAGGTCGGCCGGTCGATGTATGCGCGCGACCACGCTTCGCGCGGACTGGGAATCGAAATCGCGGCCATCGGCCCGGGGTATTCGCGCCTCACCATGACCGTCGAGGAGCGCATGCTCAACGGCCTTGGCGCCTGTCACGGCGCCTTCATCACCGCGGTGGCCGACTCCGCCTTCGCCTATGCCTGCAACGCCTGCAACGAGCAGACCGTGGCCTCGGGCATCAGTCTGGATTTCCTGCGCCCGGGGCGGCTGGGCGACGTCCTCACCGCGGAAGCGCACGAAGTGCAGGCCGCGGGACGCACCGGGCTGTACGACATCCGCGTCACCAACCAGGCCGGTGAGCTGGTCGCGCTGTTGCGCGGCAAGTCGTACCGGAAGAAGGGGCGGCCGGTGATTGCGGCGGGCGAGGGCGGCACGCACCTATCGAATATCGAATGATCCAGCACACCAAGGAGGAGACCATGCCGATCAACCGCTACGCGCCTGCGCAGCTCGAGCCGATCGAGACGGCCAGCGCCGACGAGCTGCGCGCCTTGCAGCTCGAACGGCTGCAATGGAGCGTGCGCCACGCGTACGACAACGTGCCGCACTATCGCCAGGCCTTCGATGCCAAGGGCGTGCATCCGGACGACCTGCGCACGCTCGAGGACCTGGCGAAGTTCCCGTTCACCACCAAGCACGACCTGCGCGACAACTACCCGTTCGGGATGTTCGCGGTGCCGCTGGAGCGGGTCGCCCGCATCCACGCCTCGTCCGGCACCACCGGCAAGCCGACGGTGGTCGGGTACACGCTGAAGGACATCGACACCTGGGCCACGATGGTGGCGCGCTCGATCCGCGCCTCGGGCGGACGCCCCGGCGACATGGTTCACGTGTCCTATGGCTACGGGCTGTTTACCGGCGGCCTGGGGGCGCACTACGGCGCGGAGAAGCTCGGCTGCACCGTGGTGCCGATGTCGGGCGGGCAGACCGAGAAGCAGATCCAGGTGATTCAGGACTTCAAGCCGAAGATCATCATGGTGACGCCGTCCTACATGCTGACGATCCTCGACGAGATGGAAGCGCAGGGCATCGATCCAAAGAGCACTTCGCTCAAGATCGGCATCTTCGGCGCCGAGCCGTGGACGCCGGCGATGCGCGAGGCGATGGAGGCGCGTTCGGGCATGGACGCGGTCGACATCTACGGCCTGTCCGAAGTGATGGGGCCGGGGGTGGCCAACGAGTGCGTCGAAACGAAGGACGGCCCGACCATCTGGGAGGATCACTTCTATCCCGAGATCATCGACCCGATGACCGGCGAGGTGCTGCCCGACGGTGCCGAGGGCGAGCTGGTGTTCACGTCCCTCTCCAAGGAAGCGATGCCGGTGATCCGCTACCGCACCCGCGACCTGACCCGCCTGTTGCCGCCCACTGCGCGCAGCATGCGGCGGATGGCCAAGATCACCGGGCGCAGCGACGACATGCTGATCATCCGCGGGGTCAACGTGTTCCCGACCCAGATCGAGGAGCTGATCTGCAAGATGCCCAAGCTGGCGCCGCACTACCTGCTCGAGGTGGACAAGAACGGCCACATGGACACCCTCACGGTCCGGGTCGAAGTGAACCCGGAAGCCCAGGTCGGACGCCACCCCGAGCACAAGGAAGCGCTCGCCAAGGAGCTGACCCACCTGATCAAGAGCCTGATCGGGGTGTCGTGCAAGGTCGTCGTCGGCGAGCCGTTCAGCATCGAGCGGGTCACCATCGGCAAGGCCCGGCGCGTCATCGACCGCCGCCCCAGAAGCTGAGCCCGCAACAACCGATACCTACAGCGCGGCGGGCCTCAGGCGCCGCCGCCCCCACCGAGGAGCGAAGCATGTATACCCAGTCCCTCAGCATTCCCGACCGCGACGCGGCCCCGCGCATCGCCGAAAACCCCGAGTACGTCGCCCAGTTCAACGCCAGGATCGATGCCGGCGGCTTCATCGAGCCCAAGGACTGGATGCCGGACGCCTACCGCCGGACGCTGGTCCGGCAGATCAGCCAGCACGCCCACTCCGAGATCGTCGGCATGCTCCCCGAAGGCAACTGGATCACCCGCGCCCCCAGCCTCAAGCGCAAGGCGATCCTGCTCGCCAAGGTGCAGGACGAGGGCGGCCACGGCCTCTACCTGTACGCCGCGGCCGAAACGCTCGGCGTATCGCGCGATGAGCTCTACGAAGCGCTGCTCTCGGGCAAGGCCAAGTACAGCTCGATCTTCAACTACCCGACGCTGACCTGGGCCGACATCGGCGTGGTCGGCTGGCTGGTCGATGGCGCCGCGATCATGAACCAGATCCCGCTGTGCAAGTGCAGCTACGGCCCTTATGCGCGCGCCATGATCCGGGTGTGCAAGGAAGAATCCTTCCACCAGCGCCAGGGCTTCGACCTGTTGCTGACGATGATGAAAGGCACGGCCGAGCAGCGCGAGATGGTGCAGGACGCGGTGAATCGCTGGTGGTGGCCGTCGATCATGATGTTCGGCCCGCACGACCACGACAGCGTGCACACCGAGACCGCACGCTGGGGCATCAAGCGCATCTCCAACGACGATCTGCGGCAGAAGTTCGTCGATGCGACGGTGAAGCAGGCCGAAGTGCTCGGCGTCACCCTGCCCGATCCTGCGCTGAAGTGGAATGCCGAGCGCGGCCATCACGACTTCGGCGCCATCGACTGGGACGAATTCTGGAACGTGGTCGGCGGCCACGGTCCGTGCAACGTCGATCGCCTGGCCGAGCGCAGGCGGGCCTGGGAGGAGGGCGCCTGGGTGCGCGAAGCCGCCCTCGCCCATGCCGAAAAGCAGGCTGCACGCGAGCGCCAGGCCGCCTGAGCGGCGCCGTCTTCACCGATCCCGACCACCAGAGGCGGCAGGCAAGGCCGCCCGTAGAGGAGCATTGACATGGAACGCAAGGAATGGCCGCTGTGGGAAGTCTTCATCCGCAGCCGTAACGGACTCGATCACAAACACTGCGGCAGCGTGCATGCGCCGGACGCAAGAATGGCGCTGCAGGTGGCGCGCGACGTGTATACCCGGCGCCTCGAAGGGGTCTCGATCTGGGTCGTCAGGGCGTCCGACATCGTCGCCTCCGACCCCGATGCGAAGCCCGAACTGTTCGACCCGGCCGAGGACAAGATCTACCGCCACCCGACCTTCTACAAGCTGCCCGACGAAGTCAATCACATGTGAGCAGGGCCGCCGGGAAGCGGCGCCCCGTTCCCGGCGGCGCATTTTTGCCCCGACTTCGCAGAGACAAGGATTCCCCCCCATGAGCCAACAACATCTCGAATACGTGCTGCGCCTCGGCGACAACGCACTGATCCTCGGCCAGCGCCTGTCCGAATGGTGCGGCCGCGCCCCGGTGATCGAGGAAGACCTCGCCCTCGCCAACATGGCGCTCGACCTCATCGGCCAGGCCCGCCTGCTGCTGACCCATGCGGGCAAGCTCGAAGACCAGGGCCGCGACGAAGACCAGCTCGCCTTCCTGCGCGTCGAGCGCGACTACCGCAACGTTACCCTGGCCGAGCTGCCGAACCACGATTTCGGCCGCACCACGGTGCGCAACTTCCTCTTCAGCGCGTTCCAGGTGCTGCTGTGGGAGCGTCTCGCGCGCTCGACCGACACCGAACTGGCGGCGATCGCGGCGAAGAGCCTGAAAGAGGCGCGCTACCACCTCAATCACTCGGCCGAGTGGGTGATCCGCCTCGGCGATGGCACGGCCGAATCGCAGCGCCGCACCCAGGCCGCGCTGGACGACCTGTGGCCGTACACCGCCGAGCTGTTTTCGGCCGATGCCACCGACGATGCCGTTGCCGCCGCCGGCATCGGCCCGGCCTGGAGCGAGCTCGAAGCCGCCTGGCAGGCGAGCGTGCTGCCGGTGCTGGAGGAGGCCACGCTGACGGTGCCGGCGGACACGCCGTTCCGCAGCCAGGGCCGGCTCGGCCGCCACTCCGAGCACATGGGGCACTTGCTGACGACGCTGCAGTACATGCAGCGCACCTACCCGGGCGCGCAGTGGTGAGCGGGCGATGCTGAGAACGGACATTGCGGGAGTGCGGACATGCTGACCGAAGCCCGGGCCTGGGCGGCGCTCGACGCCGTGCCCGACCCCGAAGTGCCGGTGGTGTCGGTGGTGGAGCTGGGCATCGTGCGCGAACTGCACTGCCGCCCCGAGGGCGTCACCGTGGTGGTGACGCCGACCTACTCCGGCTGCCCGGCGACCGAAGTGATCGGCGACACCATCCGCGCGGCCTTGCACGCCGCCGGGGCGGGCGAAGTCGATCTCCAGACCCGGCTCGATCCGGCGTGGACCAGCGACTGGATCGGCGAAGCCGCGCGCGAGAAGCTGCGCGCCTACGGCATCGTCCCGCCGAGCGGCAAGGCTGCCGTCGGCGGGGCGCAGCCGATCCGCTTCGTCAAGCGCCGCCTCGCCTGCCCGCGTTGCGGTTCGGACGACACCGAACGCCTGTCCGAGTTCGGCTCCACCGCGTGCAAGTCGACCTGGCGCTGCAAGGCCTGCCTCGAACCTTTCGAATATTTCAAGCCGATCTGATCCGCCCGCAGGGCAGACGGACAACGGAGACCAAGCATGACCCCCAAATTCCATCCGCTGAAAGTGGCCGAAGTGCGACGCGAGACTCCGGACGCGGTCAGCCTGCGTTTCGAGGTCCCGGCCGAGCTGGCCGAAGACTACCGCTTCACCCAGGGCCAGCACCTGACCGTCAAGGCCAGCGTCGAGGGCGAGTCGCTGCGCCGTTCCTACTCGATCTGCAGCGCGGTCGACGAGGGCGAGCTGCGCGTGGCGATCAAGAAGGTCGCCGGCGGGCGCTTTTCGAACTGGGCCAACGCCGGCCTGCAGGTCGGCGACGTGCTCGAAGTGATGACGCCGAAGGGGCGCTTCTATACCGAGCTCGACCCGGACAGTGAAAAACACTACGTCGCCTTCGCCGCCGGTGCCGGGATCACCCCGATCATCTCGATGATCAAGACCACGCTGAAAGCCGAGCCGAAGAGCCGGTTCACGCTGATCTACGGCAACCGCCGCCAGAGCAGCGTGATCTTTTCCGAAGCGCTCGAAGACCTGAAGGACCGCTACCTGACCCGGTTCACGCTGTACCACGTGTTTTCGCGCGAAGAGCAGGAAGTGCCGCTGTTCAACGGCCGCCTCGACCGCGCCCGGGTCGCGGCTTTCGCCGATACCCTGGTACCGGCCGAGACCATCGATGCCGCCTTCATCTGCGGTCCCGGCGGCATGATCGACGAAGTCCGCGATGGCCTGCTCGCCTGCGGCGTGCCTGCCGAGCGCATCCACTTCGAACGCTTCGGCGTGCCCGACTCGGCGCCCGCCCACCACGTCGAACCGGGCGATGCGCCCAAGGCCACGATCACCGTGATTGCCGACGGCCTGCGCCGCAATGTAGAGTTCCGCGCCGAAGATCCGTCGATCCTGGATGTCGCCCTGCGCGCCGGGATGGATCTGCCGTACTCGTGCAAGGGCGGGGTGTGCTGCACCTGCCGGGCCAAGGTGCTCGAAGGCAAGGTGCGCATGGACAAGAATTTCACCCTCGAGCAGCCCGATGTGGACGCCGGCTACGTGCTGACCTGCCAGGCCCACCCGCTCACCGAAAAAGTCGTCATCAGCTTCGACGAGCGCTGAGTACGCCCGCGCCGCGCGTGCCGCGGCGCCGTTTTCAACCGATCGCAGCCCGTCCGCGGGCCGCAGCTTTCAGGAGTCGAACCCGAACAATGGCCAGAGGCAAAGCCGCCACCTTTGAACTGCAGCGCGGTGCGATCCAGGAGGCCGCCGCCGACCTGATCGCCGCAAAAGGCTTCCACAACACGTCGATGGCCGAGATCGCGCGCACCTGCGGCGTCTCGAAGCCGCTGCTCTACCATTACTATCGCGACAAGGAACACATCCTGTTCGATATCGCCGACTTCCATGTGGATCGCCTGCTGAAGCTCGTCGGGGGCGTGCTGGCCGAAACCGATGTCCCTCGCCTGCGCCTCGAACGCATGATCTGCCGCTTCCTCGACGTCTACGTCAGCGGCCGCAGCTTCCATGTCGTGCTGGTGCAGGACGTGAAATTCCTCCATGCAGTGCAGCGCGAGGAGATTTTCAACAAGGAAAGACTCATCGTCGACGCATTTGCCGATACCATCGAGGGAATCGAGCCCGGGCTGCGCGGCCGGCGCCTGGACAAGGCCGTGACCATGGTGCTGTTCGGCATGATCAACTGGACGTTCAGCTGGCTGCGCGCCGAAGGCGAGCTCTCTTCGGTCGAGATCGGACCGCTGGTGACGCGGATTTTCCTGCACGGCGTCACCGGTCTCGCCCAGGAGGCGCCCGGGACGGTTCACGGCTCCCCGGCCGTGGTCGTGTGATGTGGCCGCAGCGGAGCCCGATTCTTACCCAAGCGAAGTATTCAGGAGGACGTTTGAATGACCGAAGTTTTCATCTGCGACGGCATCCGCACGCCGATCGGACGCTATGCCGGCGCGCTGTCGTCGGTACGCACCGACGATCTCGCCGCGCTGCCGATCCGGGCGCTGCTCGAGCGCAACGCGGGGCTCGACCCGGCGGCGATCGATGACGTCTACTATGGCTGCGCCAACCAGGCCGGCGAAGACAATCGCAACGTCGCGCGCATGGCGGCGCTGCTCGCCGGGCTGCCGACTTCGGTTCCCGGGGCGACGCTGAACCGGCTGTGCGGCTCGGGCATGGACGCGGTGGGAACCGCCGCGCGCGCGATCCGCGCCGGGGAGGCCGATCTGATGATCGCCGGCGGCGTGGAAAGCATGAGCCGGGCGCCGTTCGTCATCGCCAAGGCCGACACCGCGTTCTCGCGCAGCGCCAAGATCGAGGACACCACGATCGGCTGGCGTTTCGTCAATCCGCGGATGAAAGCGCAGTTCGGCATCGACTCGATGCCCGAAACCGCCGAGAACGTCGCCCAGCAGTACGGTATCGCGCGTGCCGACCAGGACGCGTTCGCGCTGCGCAGCCAGGCCCGCTACGCAGCGGCGCGTGCGCGCGGCTTCTTCGACGGCGAACTGCTGACGGTCGAGATTCCGCAGCGCAAGGGCGAGCCGCTGCGCGTCAGCGCCGACGAGCACCCGCGCGAGACCACGCTCGAGGCCCTGGGCCGCCTGAAAGGCGTCGTCCGCCCCGACGGTACGGTGACGGCCGGCAACGCCTCCGGCGTCAATGACGGCTCGGTGGCCTTGCTGCTGGCGAACGAAGCGGCGGCCAAGCGTCACGGCCTGACGCCGCGCGCGCGCGTGGTGGCGATGGCGACCGCCGGCCTCGAGCCGCGGATCATGGGTATGGGGCCGGCGCCGGCAACCCGCAAAGTGCTCGAGCGTACCGGGCTGTCGCTCGCGGCGATGGACGTCATCGAGCTCAACGAGGCCTTTGCCGCGCAAGGGCTGGGCGTGATGCGCGACCTTGGGCTGGCGGACGACGCCGAGCATGTGAACCCGAACGGCGGTGCGATCGCGCTTGGCCATCCGCTCGGCGCCTCGGGCGCCCGCCTCGTCCTTACCGCGATGCGCCAGCTCGAAGCCAGCGGCGGCCGCTACGGCTTGTGCACGATGTGCATCGGCGTCGGCCAGGGCATCGCGCTGATCATCGAGCGCGTCTGAGCCTTCGCCCGCGCTGCCGGGCCCGTCGGAGTTATCACTTCGCCCGCCGCTTTTGCCGGCGGGCGAAGTCGTTTACCGCGAGAAAACGTTGCCGTTTCCGCCGCGGACGCGGTCACCGGGGCCAGGAACAGGGGGCGCGACCGCCCGGATTGGGCCGGGTCGATGCGGTTTTTGTTGACGTTTACGTCAGCGTCAATATCATTCTGTCTGTGTGACGGCCGTATGCCGTCCGCCCGCTTTCCGTCGTGGCGCTGGCCGGCATGAAGGGGCGGGGGATGCGGTGCCGCTGAAGATCGCGGCGGCGCACGATATCGGCCGTCACGGCCAGTGCGGAGAGAATGATGATGACCAGCACGACCCAGGGCGTTGTGCGCCCGAGGGAGTCGGCGCGAGCCACGACCTACACGATTTCGGATCTCGCCGATGAATTCAACATCACCACGCGGGCGATCCGGTATTACGAAGACCAGGGCTTGATCATGCCTGCGCGGCGCGGCAGCCGACGCATCTACAGCCGTCGCGACCGCGCCCGGCTGAGCCTGATCCTGCGTGGGAAGCGCCTCGGATTCTCGCTCAACGAAACCCGTCAGCTGTTCGAACTTTATGACAACGGTCCGGGCGAGGACGCCCATACGGCCCACTTCATGGGGCTGCTCGCCGAGCGCCGGGCGCTGCTCGAGCAGCAGATGCGGGACATCCGCGCGATCCTGCGCGAAATCGACATCGCCGAGGCTGACGCACTGCGGGTCAAGGCGGCCAGGCAGAGCGAGGCCGCACCACCTTCGCCCGCTTCTCCGGCTCCGGTGGGCTGAGGCTGTCGGCGCGCAGCGCGCGCGCCGGGCAGCCCCCGCCCGCCTGCTCAGCTTTCCTCGGCAGAGGGTGCGGAGGCGGTCTTGGCGGCGCTTTTCTTGCGCGTCGGCACGGTCTTCGGGTCGACGATGATGGGCATGTAGATCTCGACCCGGTCGCCTTCCTTGAGCACGGTGTCGAGGGGGTGGATCTTGCCGAACACCCCCACTTTGTTGCGTCCGAGGTCGATGCACGGATAGCGCCCGAGAATGCCGGAGCGCTCGATCGCCTCCGCGATCGTGCACCCTTCGGCCACCTCCAGGCGCAGCCACGCCGGACGTTCGGGATGGGCGTAGCTGACACTGATCTTCATGGGTCGCTCCTTCTGATGTTGAACGCTCAGGACGCCGCAGCTGCGGCCGAGGCGGCGAGTCTGCTGGCGCGCTGGCGGGCCTGGATCGTCAGGCGCTGGCGCCAGGCCACCAGGAAGCCGAGCACGAGGAAGCCGCCCGGCGGGAGAATCATCAGCAGCATCCCTCGGTAGGATTCGGCAACCTTCATTTCCAGGAAAGCGAAGCTTTCTCCGAGCAGCATTGACGCGTCGGCGAACAGGGTGCCCTGGCCGATCACTTCCCGGATCCCGCCCAGAGCCATGAGCGCGAGCGTAAAGCCGACTCCCATCGCCAGTCCGTCGAGGCCTGCTTTCAGAGGGGAATTCTTGGAAGCAAAAGCTTCGGCGCGGCCGATGATCGCGCAGTTCACCACGATCAGCGGAATGAACAGGCCGAGCACCTTGTGCAGTTCGTGCAGCCAGGCGTTCATGCTCATGTCGACGAGAGTGACGATCGAAGAGATCAGCAGCACGTAGATCGGAATCCGCACTTCCTTGACGATGAAATGGCGCAGCAGCGATACGGCGATGCCGGAGCTGATCAATACGGCGGTCGTGGCCAGGCCCATTCCGAGGCCGTTGGTGGCGCTGACGCTGACCGCCATGGTCGGGCACATGCCGAGCATCTGCACGAGGACGACGTTGTTGTCCCAGATGCCGTCGCGGGTGATCCGGCGCAGTTCACTCATGCTTGTCTTCCTTGCGATGGCCGTCCGCCGGCTCCGCGGCCGCCCGTTCTGCCGCAGTGACGGTGGCGAGTAGGCGGCTGCGGTGTGCGGCGAAGAATTCCAGGGATGCTTTCACCGCCCCGACGACGGCGCGGGGGGTGATCGTCGCCCCGGCGAACTGGTCGAAATCGCCCCCGTCCTTGCGCACCGCCCATTGCTGCGGAGCAGCCGGGTCGAGCCAGCGGCCTTCGAAGCTGCGGATCCAGTTCGACTTGCGGATGTCGATCTTGTCGCCCAGCCCGGGGGTTTCGCTGTGCGACAGGATGCGCACGCCGATGATCCGCCCTTCGCTGGAAATGCCGACGATCAGCGAAATCGGGCCGCCGTAGCCGGCCTCGGTGGTCCAGTTGTATGCGACCGCGGTCACTTCGGTGCCGCGGAGGGCGCGATAGATGGTAGTGGACGTACCGTCGGGGCGCTCGAGCTGCATCGTGTTGGCGAGCAGATCATTGTCGTGCAGCTCGGGCGGCAGTGCCTGTACCAGCGATGTACGCAGGTCTTCCGCCTCGCGCAACGCGATTTCGCCGCGGGTGAGGCTGTGCCCGTACGCGAGCAGCGCGCTGCAGATGAGCGCGTATGCGCCGAGCAGGGGGCCGGGGCGGCGCGCCTTTGGGGCGGCCGGGCTTGCGGTGGTCGTCATCAGGAGTTCTCCGTGCGCTTGGCGGGCAGGGGGAGCGGGGCGCCGGAGCGCTTGCGGCCATAGCGGCGCGGGCGGACGAGATAGTCGATCAGCGGCGTGGCCGCATTCATCAGCAGCACGGCGAATGCCACGCCTTCCGGGTAGCCGCCCCAGGTGCGGATGATGAAGATGAGGATGCCGATGCCGGCCCCGAAGATCAGCCGGCCGCTGGCGGTGACCGGAGAACCGACCGGATCGGTGGCGATGAAGAAGGCGCACAGCACTGCACTGCCGGCCAGCAGATGGAGCAGCGGGGGGGCGTAGCGCGCGGGCTCGATGAGGTTGAAGACGGTGGCGAGCAGGCCCAGCGTCAATAGCATGGCGAGCGGGATTTGCCACGGGATGATGCGCTTGAAGATCAGCCAGAGGCCACCGAGCAGCAGCAGCAGGGCGGACGTCTCGCCCATGCTGCCGGCGACCGTCCCGAGCGCGAGCGCGCCGAGGGAGTCGGCGTCGGCGGCGAAGGTGCCGCCGGTGCGCAGCGGGGCGAGTGCGGTGGCGGCGCTCACCGCATCGGGCACGGGTTGGGTACCGAAAGTGATCGCCAGGCCTTCAAGAAAACCGGGGGCGGTGGCTGACAGCCATGGGTGGGGCGCGATCCAGCTCGTCATCTCGAGCGGGAAGGACACCAGCAGGGCGACGCGGGCGAGCATCGCCGGGTTCAACACGTTCTGGCCGAGGCCGCCATACACCTGCTTGCCGATGGTGATCGCGAACGCCCCGCCGAGTACCGCGATCCACCACGGCGCCCAAGGCGGCAGGCAGAGGGCGAGGATCAGTCCGGTCAGCACGGCGGAGCCATCGCTCAGTGCGGACGCTGGCGGCCGCCGGGCGATCGCCAGGCAGGCGGCTTCGGCCGCCAGGCAGGACGCGATCGACAGCACGAGCAGGTTCATCGCCGGCCAGCCGAACAGGTACAGGCCGAAGGCCGTCGCCGGAAGCAGGGCGAAGATCACCGTGCGCATCGTCTGCGGGATGTTGCCCCGGCTATGGACGTGCGGAGCACCCAGCGGACGGGAGCTTGTGGGCTGCGAATTCATTGCTCGGTCTCGGAAGTGACGGACTTGCGCGCGGCCGCCTTCGCCGCGGCCTGGGCGGCGAGACGCTGCTGGCGGGCTTCGGCGAGCTTGCGGGTTTCCTCCGCCTTGCGCTGAGCCTCGCGGCGGTTGGTGATCTCGCCCTTGGCGAAGTTGAACAAATGGGCGAGCGGGATATGGGCCGGGCAGACGTAGGAGCAGCAGCCACAGGACAGGCAATCGCTCATCCCCAGGTCGGCGGCGTCGTCGATGCGCCCGGCGCGGATGCGGGCGGCCAGATCGAGCGGCACCAGCCCGACCGGGCAGACGTCCACGCAGCGCCCGCAATGCAGGCAGGCGCGCTGCGAGGCCTCGTGCGCCTCGGCCGCGGTCAGGGCGATGATGCCGCTGGTGCCCTTGACGACCGGAACGTCGAGCGCGGGGAGGATCTGGCCCATCATCGGGCCGCCCATCAGGATGCGGGTTGGCTGTTCGGTGAAGCCGCCGCAGAAATCGATCAGGTCGGACACCGGAGTGCCCATCGGCACGACGATGTTGCGCGGCTGGCGGATCGCACCGCCGCCGACAGTGACCACTCGCGACACCAGCGGCTTGGCAAAGCGCAGCGCGCGGCAGACGGCCAGTGCGGTACCGACGTTATGCACGCTGACGCCGATTTCGGCCGACAGCCGGCCCGCCGGAATCTCGAGGCCGGTAACGGTGCGCACTAGCTGCTTTTCCGAACCCATCGGATAGCGCGAAGGCACGCGCAGCACCTTGATTTCGGGATGAGGGGCCGCGGCCGCGCTCATCGCCGCGAGCGCCTCGGGCTTGTTGTCCTCGATCGCGATGCAGGTGAGCCGGGTGCCCAGCCCCCGTGCGATCAGGCGTACGCCCTCGATGACGAAGCCCGCGCCTTCGCGCATCAGGCGGTCGTCGCAGCTCAGGTAAGGCTCGCACTCGCCGCCGTTGATGATCAGCGTGTGGATGTCGTGGCGGGTGCCGGCGTCGAGCTTGACTGCGGCGGGGAAGGCCGCGCCGCCCAGTCCGACGATGCCCGCGTCGCGCACGCGGACGGCGATTTCGGCCGGCGACAGGGCGAACGGGTCGGCCACCGGGTCGGTGTCGATCCAGCGCTCCTCGCCGTCGGGCTCGAGAGTGATCGTCTGCACCGGCAGGCCGGACGGGTGGGGCGCGGTGTGATCCCCGATCGCCACCACCGTGCCCGAAGTCGGAGCGTGGACCGGCGCCGACACCGAGCCCTGGTGGCGGGCAAGGCGCTGGCCCTTGAGCACGCGCTCGCCCACGTTCACTTCGGGCGCGGCGGGTTCGCCGATGTGCTGCTGCAGCGGGATGAACAGCTGTTTCGGCAGCGGCAGGCGCGCGATCGGGTGGCAGGCGGTAGGGTCCTTGTTGCCCTCTGGGTGAACCCCGCCGCGGAAACGGAAGATTTTCATCTACGGCACCCTTACACGCCGGTGAATTCAGGTTTGTGCCAGCGCCAGTTGCGCAGCGTCACCGGAATGCCTTCGATGTCGATGCCCTCGGTCGGGCAGACTTCGGCACAGGCGCCGCAGCCGATACAGGCTTCGGTGAGGACCACGTGGAGTTGCTTGGTGGCGCCGAGGATGGCGTCGGTCGGGCAGGCCTTGATGCAGCGCGAACAGCCGATGCAACTGGTCGAGCGCACTCGCGCCAGCACCGGGCCGCGGTCTTCGATGCTGCCCGCGTCGAGGCCGACGCCGAGGATTTCGGCGAGTTTTTCCGCCACCGCGCGCCCGCCCGGCGGGCACAGGGTGACCGGCGCCTCGCCGGCGGCGAGTGCGGCGGCGGCCTGGCCGCAGCCGGCGAAGCCGCACTGCCCGCACTGCGAGCCGGGCAGCGTCTCGGCGATGCGTTCGACGATCGGGTCGGCTTCGCTGCCGAGCCAGCGCCCTGCGGTGCCCAGCAGCCAGCCCAGTACCATGCCGATGGCGGCGACGACAAGAACGGACGTGATCATGATCGTGGTCCTCCTGAAAGAATGAAGCGAATCCGGATTCAGCGGGTGGGCAGGCCGGCGAAGCCCATGAAGGCGAGCGACAGCAGGCCGGCGGTGATGAGGGCGATGGGGGCGCCGACGAACGCGGATGGAACGTTGGCCAGGGCGATGCGCTCGCGCACTCCGGCGAAGAGCAGGATAGCCAGGGTGAAGCCGACGCCCGTGCCCGTGCCGTACAGCAGGCTCTGGACGAAGCTGTTGCCCTGTTGCGCGTTGAGCAGGGCGATGCCGAGCACCGCGCAGTTGGTGGTGATCAGCGGCAGGTAGATGCCCAGGGTGTGGTGCAGCACCGGGCTCGCCTTCTGGATCGCCATTTCGGTGAATTGCACGACCGCGGCGATGACCAGGATGTAGGTCATGATGCGCAGATACATCATGTCGAGCGGGCCCAGCAGGGCGTGTTCGACCGCCCAGGTCGCGCCCGAGGTCAGGGTGAGCACGAAGGTCGTCGCCAGTCCCATGCCGAGTGCGGTGTCGAGCTTGTTGGAAACGCCCAGGAACGGACACAGGCCAAGAAAGCGAACAAGGATCACGTTGTTCACCAGGGCGGTGCCGAGCAGGAGCAGCAGATATTCCTTCATGGGTTGTGGCTCTCGATGAACGGGTTGATCATCACCCTATGACCTCTATGGTAATTGACGTTGACGTAAACGACAACTAATATTCGCTTCACGGCCAATCTTTTTTCCCTGTCTTTCCAGTCGGGAAACCGGCCTTCAGGCGCCAGGGTTCGACCGACTCACTGCCCCTGCGCCCGAACCAAGCACATGACCCAAACCGGAGGAGTCCCGTCATGCCGAACGTTACTGCCGTCGTTCCCACGCCCAACCCGCTGGCGAACAAGTTCATGATCGATGCGCCCATGTTCAGCGGCGCGCCTCGCCATTTCGCCTCTCCGAAGCACGCCATGGGTGACGCTCTGGGCGAGAGCCTGCTCGGCGTTCCCGGCGTCACCGAGGCCTACTGCACCGCGGAATTCATCACCGTGACCCGCCACCATGCGACCGACTGGGACATGATCGAGTCGCGGGTGATCGAGTGCATCGAGACCTACAAGCCGAAGCGCGTGATCGGCATCGCCCGCGAAGACGGCGCCCCGGCCGCCGCTGCCGCGCCTGCCGCTGCGCCGGCGGAAGAGGCGGCGCCGATCGAGGTTGAAACCGACGACCCCGAGATGCTGATGCGGGTCAACATGATCCTCGACGAGAACATCCGCCCGTTCCTCGACAAGGACGGCGGTGGCATCGACGTCCTGCGCCTGCAGGATTTCACCCTGACGGTGCGCTACAAGGGCGCCTGCGGCGGCTGTCCTTCGGCGGTGACCGGGACATTGTTCGCGATCAGCAACCTGCTGCAGAACTACGTCGATGACCGCCTCCAGGTGGTGCTCGACTAGAAGCCTGCGGGGGGAGCGGCGGGCGGCGCTCCCCATCGCCGTGTTCGTTCGAGTCATCGCCTGCCTTTCCGATATTCCCGCCCCGCACCACGGAGGGTGCGGGGCGGGCGCTCAGCCGCCGGCGAGCGCCGGCACCAGGCTCACGTTGCTGCCGTTATGCACGGCCTCGGCGGCTTCACCGGACAGTACCATCCGGCCGTCGAGGGCCACGTTCAGACTGCGGTCGTGGAGGCTTTCCGCATCCCGACCGAGGCGCCTGGCCAGTGCCGTGCGCAGCTCGGCGACGTTTTCCACCGGCTCGTCGAGCACCATCGTGCGCGTCGGGCTGCCGGGGAGCGCCACCCGGACGGCGAAACCGGTCGCCACCCGGGCCAGGTGCTCGTGCCACTCCGGTTTCGGGATGCCTTGGTCGTCGAGGCCGGTGACTTCGTAGAAGCGCGCCTTGAGCGCCTCGAATTCGTTGCGGTCGATCTTTTCCCCCTTGAACGGGCCGACCTGGATCGGCTCCTCGAACCAGCGCCGCGGCAGGGTGTCGTCGCTCGCGCGCAGGCCGAGGCGGTAGTTCATCAGGCGCTCGATGCCGATGATGTTGCGCCCGCATTCCTCGAGCTCGGCTACGCTCATGTCGAGGCCGACGAGCTCGTTGAGCTGGCGGCGGAAATCCTCCAGATCGGGCAGGCTGGGCGAGTTGAACAGCTTGGTGTTGAACCGGCACATGCCGATCGAGTCACCGACGGCGAAGGTGTTCTCGCACCGGCGCACGGCGTATTCCTTGCCGATGTAGCTGTTCGGCTCGGCGGCGACGAAGCCGCCGTAGAGCGCGGTCTTGAACTCGGGGTCGTCGTTGACGCGGGCGTTGATCTCGAGGGTGACGCGGTTGCGCAGGTGGTCCATGCCGCGGGTGGCGACCGCCAGCCCGAGGGCGAACGCCTTCAGGATGCGGGCGTCGTGGGGGTCGGACTGGAACAGGCCCTTCACCGACATCCGGTAGTCGAGCGCGGCGGGCGGATACTTGCCGTTCTCGACCGCGCGCGCGTCGTCGGCGATGACGTCGCCGAAGCCTTGGCGGCGCGAAGTCATGAACAGCAGCTGCTCGATCACCGGGTAGTTGCCCCAGCTCAGGTCGAGGCCGCCGGTGTCCTCCGCGGTGAGGATGCCGCGCTGGAACAGCTCCATCGCCCAGCCGATAGCGCCGCCGGCGCTCGCCGAATCCATCCCGAGGTCGTTGAGGATGTTGTTCAGGCGCAGCACCTGCTCGGGTTCGCGGATGCCCAGGTTGGGGCCGAACTTGCCGACGGTGACGTACTCGGGGCCGTCGCCGTGGTCGTACTTGTCGAACTTGCCGTCGCCGCGGATGCCCTTGTAGGTCTTTTCGCGGTGGTGCTCGACTTCGGCCTGGGCCTTGTCGTAGCTGGCGTTGCCGGTCAGGCCCTTGAGCGCGCTCGCGCCCCAGCCGCCCTTGCCTTCGGGAGTGAGGTCGTTCATCGCGCGGCACTGCACCGGGCACAGGTAGCAGCCGTCCATGCCGGGACGGTAGGGGTCGAAGTTGTCGGCGTCCAGGGTTTCGTGCCAGGTGGTTTCCTGGTTGTTCTTGGTGCCGATCGCCCCCAGCGCGCGGCTGGGCTTGTACAGGAAGGGGGTGCCGACCTTCTTCAGCGCGTTCTGGATCACGCTGGTGGCGAGGATCTTCTGGCCGATGGCCTTGCCGCCGAGCTTGAAGTCCTTCGAGGTCGGGATCTGGCGCCCCTTGCCGCGCACCAGGATCGCTTTCAGCTGGAGCGAGCCCATCTTCGCGCCGCCGCCGCCGCGCGCCCAGATCGCCTTCGGCCCGCCCATGATGCCGGCCGACAGGACGAGGTTTTCACCGGCGCGGGTGATCCGCGCCATCGCCAGGTCTTCCCGTTCCTTGAGGCCGAGGTCGCGTTCGATGGCGGTGGTGAAATCGATGTTGTCCATCCCGACATAGGGCGCGGCGTCGCGGAAGGACACCGTGTCGCCATCGATCTCGAGCATCGTCCACTGCGCGCTGCGGCCGTAGATCACCAGGTGGTCGTAGCCGTTGCGCTTGAGGAAGGCGGGGAAGTAGTCGCCGCCGCTGGCGTCGAGGATGGCGTGGCTGTCGGGCGAGCAGCTGGTGAAGTTGCCGCGGGTGGCCGAGGGCAGGGTGGTGGTCATGATGCCGACGCCGAAGACCAGCGGCACTTCGGGCTCGAGCGGCTGGCGGCCGTCCTCGAACAGGTTGTACAGCAGCATCATGTTGGCGCCACGGCCGCCGAGGAAGGTGCGCACGATTTCCATCGGCAGGTAGGCGCTGCGCAGCGTGCGCTGCTCGAGGTCGACGAACAGCACCTTGCCCTGGCCGGGGTACTGCGGGGTCGCTTCCATGCGCGCGAGCAGGCGCTCAACCCGATTCCTGATATCTGTCTTCATGCTCATCTCCGGGAAATGTCCGCCTTCGGGGGCCGATGGATCGAGTATCGGAGCTGACTTTTTTGAAGTCAAACTGTTGGAGATCAAACATTGACAAATATCAATAGCGGCCGCTCCGCCGGCGGGCGATCCGCGCTGTCGCAACGGCGCTTCGCTCAGGGACGGGAGGGCGGGGGGCCGGGCGGGGCGTGCGCCGCGTCGGTGACGACTTCGGGGTAGTAGCACATGTAGCCGGTGCGGCAGTGCTCGTGGGAGGGGCGCAGGCCGCGCGCCAGTGCGGCGACCTCGTGGGCGGGGCGGCCGGCGAGCTGGGCGTCGACGATGGCGCGCACCATCCGCACGCTGGCCAGCTTGCGCGGCAGCGGACCTTCGCGTCCGGCGATCTTCACCGCGTGGATGCCGCCGCCGGCCAGGCGGGGCACCGCGCACAGGCCGCAGGGGCCGTAGGGCAGGCCTTCGGCGGTGGTCGTGAAACCGCAGGAGAAGCGGTACCACAGCCAGCGTCGGTAGGCCTGGTCGTTTTCGGCCAGGCGTTCCTGCAGGCTCGCCGACAGCGGCCGGCCGTCGCGGTGGCGGTGGCGGTAGCGGTAGTGGTCGAGGCAGATCGGCCCGCCGAGCGCGGCCGGAAGGTGCAAGGTATTGCAGCTGCCTTCCTCGTACACGCAGCCGTCGTTGAGGATGAAGGCCTCGACTTCGAGGTCGGGCAGGGCGGAGGCGATTTCAGCCGCTTCGTCGAGGGTCACGTCGCGCGGCAGGATCAGCCGGCGCACGCCGAATTCGCGGTACAGGCGGGCGGCGTGGACGTTGCGGCAGGTGGCGACCGAGCTCAGATGCAGCCGCATTCCGGGCAGGGCTTCGCCGAGCGCGAAGATCAGGCCGATATCGCTGGCGATCAGGGCGTCGCCGCCCATGGCCTGGTAGCTGCGCGCGATCTCGAGCGCGAACTCGATCTGCGCGGCCGAGTAGTGCTGGGCGTTGAGCACCAGCGACAGCGTCGCGCCATTGGCGTGGGCGAGGCCGAGAGCGTGTTCGAGCTCGGCCAGCGAGCCGAGGTTGCCGCCCGGGCGGCGGTTGGCGCTGGCGCCGCCGAAACGTTCGGCCCATTCGCGCGGCGTCACGCCGCAATACAGCTCGCTGGCGCCGGCCTGGGCGAGCGGTGCGACCTCGTCGGGGTGGCGGATCGGGGCGACGATCTTCACACCGCCTCTCCGGGGACGATCAGGCGCGCGATCCTGCCGGCGGCCGCGGCGCGGCTGGCGGTGGCGAGGGTGGCGGGCGAATGCCGGCAGAGCACGGTGTTGCCGACATGCACGGTGTGCCAGGCATCGTCCGCCGCCTCGCGCACCGTGTCCGCGCGCAGGCCGAGGCATTCGTGATGACAGAACGGCCGCGGCGAAAAGCGTTCCGGCCCGCTGCGGGCGAGGCCGGCGGTGCGGCACATCCGCCCCTTGGCGACGAAGGCGAACGGCAGGTGCACGTCGAGCGGCAGCGGGGCGCCGGAAAAGGTTTCGTCGCGGGCGAACAGCGGCAGGTCCATTTCCAGCCGGGCGATGTTGAGCCGCCGCAGCACGGCGCGCAGTGCGGGCGAATCGAGGTCGTGGCCGGCGGGCGGGGCATAGCGCGGATCGCCCAGGCGCGGATCTTTCAGCATCCGGCACAGGATCCTGCCCGCGACCGGAGTCAGCTGCGGGAAGTGTTCCTGCAGCAGGAGGGCGACGCCCCAGTCGCTGACCACGACTTCGGCGCCGGCCGGCAGCAAGGGCAGAAGCCCGGCCAGCGCATCGATCACTTGCGGCGAGGCGACCGGGGTCAGCAGGGAAACGCCGAGGCCGTGCGCGCCGGCCTCGGCCAGGTTCAGGGTGAGCTGTGCAGGGGTCGGCAGCAGGCGCTCGCAGAATTCGCTGCCGACGTGCAGGCGCGTCGGCGTGCACGCGGCGAGCCAGCGGGCGAGCGCTTCGTCGGCCAGCGCCCGGTGCCAGAACGCGGCGCGCTCGCCCTGGCTGGCGAACAGGGGCTGCAGGCTGCGCGGGCGCACCATCGCCACCGCCACCTCGACCGCACCGGTGGCCGGAAGGGGCGTGAGGGGCGGCGCACCGTCCGCTGCGCTGTGCTTCGTTTCGCCCGCCACCCGGTGTGCGCCGCCCGCTCCGTCCCGCCCCGCCGCAGGGCGGGACGGGTAGCGCAGCAGGGGCTGGGCACTGCGGGGGGCGGCGGCCATTTCAGGGCGCGGGGCGGTTGATGTTGAAGAGCTGCGGGCGGGTGTATTCGAGCAGCCCTTCGAGACCGAACTCGACGCCGAAGCCCGACATCTTGCAGCCGCCGAAGGGGCAGTGCGGCAGCACTTCGGCGTGGCCGTTGATCCACACCGTGCCGCATTCAAGGCGGGCGGCGACGGCGCGCGCCTGTTCGATGTCGGACGACCACACCGAGCCGCCGAGACCGTTGTCGCTGGCGTTGGCGCGCAGCACCGCCTCGTCCACGGTGGCGTAGCGGATCACCGGCAGGACCGGGCCGAACTGCTCCTCGTCGACCAGGCGGGTGCCGTCGGTGATGTCGGCGACGATGGTCGGCGGGTAGAAATAGCCCTTCCCCGGCAGCGGTTCGCCGCCGCACAGGATGCGGGCGCCGGCGGCGCGGGCGTCGTCGACCAGCTCGCACACCAGCTCGAACTGGTCGCGGTTCTGGATCGGGCCGAAGCTCACGCCTTCTTCCAGGCCGTTGCCGACCTTCTGCCGCGCGGCGATCGCTGCCAGGCGGGCGCACATCTGCTCGTACTGGGACTCATGCACGTAGAGGCGCTTGAGCGCGGCGCAGGTCTGGCCCATGTTGAGGAAGGCGCTCTGGAACACGCCTTCGGCGACGGCGTCGATGTCGGCCCCCGGCAGCACGATGCCGGCGTCGTTGCCGCCGAGCTCCAGGGTGAGGCGCTTCAGGGTGCCGGCGGCGTTGCGCATGATGTCCTGCCCGGTCGGGGTCGAGCCGGTGAACACGATCTTGCGGATACCGGCGTGACCGGACATGTCGCGCCCGAGCGCGCCGCCGCCGGCGACCACGTTGACCACCCCGGGAGGGGCGACTTCGGCGATCAGCTCGACCAGGCGCAAGGTGTTCAGCGGAGTCAGCTCGGAGGGCTTGATCACCACCGTGTTGCCGGCGCGCAGCGCAGGCATGATGTGCCATACCGCGATCATCAGCGGCCAGTTCCAGGGCGTGATCGAACCGACCACGCCGAGCGGGCGGCGGTGCAACTCGATGCGCTTGGTCGGGCTGTCCTCGATGACTTCCACCGGCAGCTCGAGCGCTGCGGTGGCGCGCGTCCATGCCACCGCACCGCCCACTTCCATCTGCGCCAGGGCGAGCGGCTTGCCCTGCTCGCGGACGATGATCTCGGCCAGTTCGGGGGCGTTGTGTTCGATGCGGTCGGCGATCTTCAGCAGCAGCGCGCGGCGCTCTTCGCAGCTGCTGTGCTGCCACTGGGCGAACGCGCGGTTGGCGGCGGCGACCGCGGCATCGAGCTGGGCGCTGGAGGCGCTCGGACACTCGGCGAAGGGTTCGCCGAGCGCAGGATCGATGACCGGCAGCGTGCCACGCTCGCCCGCGACCGCGCGGCCGTCGATGACCAGGGTGGAAGTTCTTTTTGCGAGTGTCTCGTACATCGTCCGGGTCCCCTCTGGGTGAGTGCAATGCCGCCATGCGCACTGCCTTGCAGTGTGACGGATGGCGCTAGCCTAGCCTTGCGGTGTAAACCGGCTTTTCGTGAAATGTGCCGATTTGTGCGCAGTTGTAGCGGGGGCGATACAGCGCCCCGGCGCGCTGCGCGCAAGTGCCCGCGGGCTGCCGCGGGGGGCGCTTCAGACGCGCGCCGGAGCCGGGGCGCTACGGCGTGCGATGGCGGCCAGGCTGGCTTCGAGCAGCTCCGCCAGGGGAGCGCTTTGAGGACGCAGGTCGAGGTCTGCGGCGCTGCGCTCGAGCTCGCGGCAGCGTGCGGCGAGGGCGGCGAGGCCGAAGTTTGCGCCCGTGCCGGCGAGGCGGTGGACGATGTCGCGCTGGGTCCCGGGCTCGGGGCAGCGGCCCAGTTCGGCGACGAGCTCGCGGCACTGCTGTTCGAGGAGCGCGAGCAGGCTGTCCATGCGCGCCTGTCCGAGCTGGCGGAAATGGCCTTCGAGGACTTCGCCGGCGAGCAGCGCTGCGGCCGGCGGGAGGGACGGCGGCAGGCCGGCGGGCGGGAGGGACGGCGGCAGGCAGGGGAGCGCATCGGCCGTGACTCCGGCGGCGCTGTCCATGCCCGGCGCCGGGCTGCCGGCGTACAGCGCATGGAGGAGCTCTTCGTAGCGCAGCGGCTTGCCGAGCACGGCATCGATGCCGGCGTCGAGGTAGCGGCGGACCTCCTCGCCGGTGACCGAGGCGGTGAGGGCGACGATACGCACCGCGGCCTTGCGCGGATCGGCGTGGGCGCGGATGCGGCGGGTGGTTTCGAGGCCGTCGAGTTCGGGCAGGTGGATGTCCATCAGGATGACGTCGTAGTCGTGGCCGTGGTGCAGCGCCAGGGCGCTGAAACCGTCTTCGGCGAGGCTCACCCGATGGCCTTCGCTTTCGAGCAGGGCGCGGGCGACCTGGCGGTTGGTGTCCACGTCCTCGACCACCAGCACGTCCAGCGGCCGCCCCGGCGCCGGACCGGGGAGGAGCGGCAGGGCGGCGGGCACGCTGCCGTGCGGGTAGCCGATCTCGAACCAGAACAGGCTGCCGTTGCCGGGGGAACTGTGTACGCCGATCTCGCCGCCGTGCAGTTCCACCAGGCGGCGGCAGATCGCCAGCCCCAGGCCGGTGCCGCCGAAGCGGCGGGTGATCGAGCTGTCGGCCTGGGAAAAGTGGCTGAAGATCCGTTCCTGCGCTTCGGCGGCGATGCCGATGCCGCTGTCTTCGACTTCGAAGCGCAGGCGGCTGTGCGCCGGCCCGGGCGCGGCCTCGTCGCTGGCCGCTACCGTGGCGGTGACCGAGATGAAGCCGCGGGCGGTGAACTTCACCGCATTGCCGGCGAGGTTGAGCAGGATCTGGGTCAGCGCGCGGCGGTCGCCGATGACGCCCGCGGGGAGATCGCCGGCGACCGCCAGGCGCAGGCTCAGTCCCTTGTGCTGGGCCATCGAGGCCAGCATCGGGCGCAGCTCTTCGAACACGGCGGCAGGCGAGAACGGCGAGCTTTCGAGCGTCAGCTGGCCGGCTTCGATCTTGCTGAAGTCGAGGATGTCGTTAAGGATGCCGAGCAGGTTGTGCCCCGAGCGTTCGATTGCCCCGACCCATTCGCGCTGGTGGGCGTCGAGCGCAGAGCGCGCGAGCAGCTGGGTCATGCCCAGGATGCCGTTCATCGGCGTGCGGATCTCGTGGCTCATGGTGGCGAGGAAGTCGCTCTTGGCCTCGTTCGCCGCTTCTGCCTTCTCGCGCGCCAGCTCCGCTCCTTCCTTGGCTTTGCGCGCGCTGATGTCGGTCAGCGAGCCTTCGTAGTAGCGCAGCCGCTGCTCGCCGTCGAATACGCGGCGGGCGGAGATCGAGACGTCGATCTCGCTGCCGTCGCGCCGGCGCCAGCGGGTCTCGAATCCGACCACTTGTTCGGTCATGTGGAGGCGGCCGAGAAAGCGGCGCTGCTCTTCGGCGAGGACGAAGCACTGGGTGCTGACGTCGGTGACGGTGGCGAGAAAACTGTCGGCGCAGTCGTAGCCGAGCAACTGCACCAGGGCGGGGTTGGCCGACACGAAGCGGCCCTCGGGATCGACGCGGAAGATGCCTTCGATGGCGTTCTCGAACAGCGAGCGGTAAGCCTGCTCGGATTGCTGCAGGCCGAGGTAGAGCTTGGCGTTCTCGATCGAGATCGCCGCCTGGGCGGCGAGGATGCGCAGGGTTTCCAGGCGCCGGCGGTCGAAGATGTCCTGGCTGTGGCGGTGCTCGAGGTAGAGCACCGCGGTGAGCTCGCCGTGGTACAGGATCGGCATGCACAGCAGCGAGCGTGGGCGGTGGGCGTGCACGTAGGTGTCGTGGGCGAACATCGGCTGGCGCGAGGCGTCGCCCAGCACCACCGCCTCGCCGGTGCGCACGACATAGTTGATGACGCTCACCGGCACGCTCCGCGCGCTGTCCTCGAGGGGCAGTGCGCACATCAGCCGCGGCGCCTCCTCGAGTCCGGCGATCGCCTCCACGTAGAGGCGCTGCTGGCGGCTCAGCACCAGCGCGCCGCGCTGCGCCCCGGCGCTGGCAAGGGCGAGCTGCATCAGGCGTTCGAGCAGGCGGTCGAGGACGATCTCGTCGGAAATCGTCTGCGAGGCCTTGATCACCGCGCCGATGTCGAATGCCTGGTTGCTCGCCGGATCCTCGTCGTCGGCATCGGCGGCGGCGCCGGTGGCCGTCTTCACCCACAGCCCGTCCTGTTCGAGGGCGGCGCGCAGGTGGGCGAGCTTGCCGTGGGCGCCGAGCGCGGCGAAGCGGGTGGCGCTGTCCTCGAAATAGCCGCGGGCGGTGGTGCGGGCGCCGTTGTCGAGGTGGAAGCGCGCGGCCAGCTCGCAGGCGAGAGCGGCTTCGAGGGCGAAGCCGTGGCCTTCGGCGAGGGCGATGGCGCGGTCGTAGGCGGCCATCGCCGCCAGCGGGCGGCCCTTGATCCGCAGCCGTTCGGCGCGGATCAGGGCCAGGCGGTGCTCGTGGTTGGCCGGGCAGTGCCGCGCCCAGCGCACGGTCTGGGTGATGACCCGGTCCACGATGCGCAGCCCGTCGCGTCGTGCCCGGCCCGTGGGCGGCAGGGTGCGCAGCACAGCGAGTGCGTGCAGGCCGCGGAACCAGGCCGCGGTGAAGGTGCCGGCGACGTAGGGCAGGTGTTCCTCTCCCAGCTCGCAGTGCACACGGGCCTGCGCATAGTCGGCGAAGACGAAGCACAGCAGGGCCTTGTAGAAGTGATGCAGGCACGCCGCGGTGCGGTGGTTCTCGCGCAGGTGTTCGGCGAGCATGAGCTGTTCGCGGTAGTGCCCGCCGTCGAGCGCGGTGGGTTCGGCGCCGGGCGTGCGCAGCTTGGTCACCGCCTGCAGCGCCATGTAGCAGTACTGCAGTGATTGCTTCTGCCCGGTCTGCTCCAGCTGGGCGAGCTGGCGGGCGAGCTGCTGGGCCTGCGCTGCGCAGTCGCGCATCAGCGGAAAGGCGTACTGGATGTGGGCGGCCAGGCTGTAGGCGGCATATTCGAGATCGCCGCAGTCGAGGGCGCTGCGGTGGGCTTCCATCAGGCCGTCGAGGACGTCGGTCAGGGGCTCCTTGAAATGGCGGACATAGGTGTTGAACATCGTCAGGCTGCGGTGGCGGGTGGTGCGCGCCGGGCGCGCCGCCTCCAGCGTCATCGCCAGTTGTCCGGCGCGCCAGCCCTCGTCGACGGCGTCGAGCAGGCCGCACAGCACGCCGCCGAAGCTGGCGAGGGCGGGGGCGGTGGCGTCGGTGTGGCCGTGGCGCAGGGCGAGCTCGACCTGGCGCGCCATCACCAGCGGGCGCAGCGCCGAGCTGGAGAATTTGACGATGCCGAACATGCCGGCGAGGATCGACTGCGCGGTCAGCATCCGGGCCTCGCTGCTCACCGGCATCTGCAGCAGCCGCTCGGCGGTGCACCGGCGCAGCAGCAGGCGGGTGCCGAGCAGTTCGGCGGCGATGCGCAGCCGCCCCGGGGCCGCGGGCAGCTTGACGCCGAGCATCGCCAGGGCCTGGCGCGCCGTCTCCAGGCCGTCGGCGAAACGGTTGCGGGCGACGTGGGCCTGGATGCGGATCTCGTGGCAGCGGACGGCATCGAGCGGGTCGCCGGCGTGGCGTTCGGCGTCGGCGAGCAAGGTCGTCATCAGCGCCGTGTCGCCGCGGCTGTGGGCAGCTTCGGCGGCGGCGAGGTGGAGCTCGAGGGCGAGCCGGTAGTGCTCCTGCCAGCGGTCGGCGGGCAGCGCATCGACGCCGGTGCGCAGGTACTCGAGCGCTGATTCGAACGCCGCCGATTCGCGCGCGCGCTGTCCCGCGCACAGGTTCAGCGCGGCGAGCGCGACCTGCTCGTCGGGGTCGTCGATGAGCCCGCGGGCGAGGTTCAGGTGGCCGGCGATCTCGAACACGCGGCGATCGAGCTCGCCGGTGTCCAGCCGCTGCCGCAGCAGGCGCCCGACCTGCAGGTGGAGGGCGTCGCGCTCGTCGGCGGCGAGCAGCGAGTAGGCGGCCTGCTGGATGCGGTCGTGCACGAAGCGGTAGCGGGTGGTGCCGGCCTCGCGCTCTCCGCCCGGGCGATAGCTGTCGTCGAGGGCGACGATCAGGCCTTCGGCCTGGGCCGGCCACAGCATGGCGGCAATGCGTTCGGCCGTGCTTTGGTCGACGAGGGCCAGGGTGTGCACGTCGAAGGTGTTGCCGATGCAGGCCGCGAGCGGCAGCACGTGGCGGGTGGCGGGGGGCAGGCGGCGGATCTTGCCGATCATCAGCGCGGCGACGTCGGCGGCGATCTCGCGCGTGCGGATCGCGTCCTCGTCCCATTCCCAGCGTGGGCTGTGAAAGCGGATCAGGCCTTCGTCGTAGAGCGCGTCGAGGAACTGCTTGAGGAAAAAGGGGTTGCCCTGGGTCTTGTCGTGGCAGATCTCGGCCAGCGGAGAGCATTCGCGCTCGCTGCAGCGCAGCGTATCGGCGATGAGGCGGCGCACCTGGGCGAGGTCGAGGGGCTGCAGGCGGTGCTCGACGAGTTCCAGCGGCGCACTGCGCAGGCGTTCGAGGGTGGCGGCGAAGGGGTGCTCGGGGCCGATTTCGTTATGGCGGTAGCTGCCGACGAGCAGCAGGTGGGGCAGGCGCGGGGTGGCGGCGAGGGCCTCGATCAGGCGCAGCGAGGCGAGGTCGGCCCATTGCAGGTCGTCGAGGAAGAGGGCGAAGGGGCGGTCGGGTTCGATGAGGACGCCGAGCAGGTGCGAAAACAGCCGCAGCCGCCCCTGCTCGTCGAAGCTCGGGCGGGCGCGCTGGCGTTCGGCTTCGCCGACGATGAAGGCGAGCTCGGGGAGCAGGCGGAGCAAGGTCCCGAGGTAGCCGCCGAGCTGTTCGCGCAGGCGCGTGCGCAGCGCTTCGAGCTGTTCGCCGGATTCGGTCAGGCGCTGGCGGATGAGGCCGCGCAGGGCCTGCAGCAGGGCGGCGTGCGGGCGCTGGCGGCGGTACTGGTCGAATTTCCCGCTGCTGAACTGGCCGCCGCGGGCGAGCACGTTCTGGCGCAGCTCATGGACCAGGCTGGATTTGCCGACCCCGGTGTAGCCGCTGACGAGCACCAGGGACTGGCCGCCGGCGGTGCAGCGCTCGATCAGGCCGTCGAGTTCGGCGAGCAGGGGTTCGCGGCCGTACAGCTTCTGCGCCACCTGGAAGCGTGCGGAAACGTCGCGCGAGGCGAGCGCGAAACCGCCTGCGGTGATGCCGGTGCTGTGGCGATGGAGGCATTCGCGCAGGTCGTGCACGATGCCGTGGGTCGACTGGTAGCGGTCGGCGGCGTCCTTGGCGAGCAGCTTCAGCACCAGCGCCGACACCGCTTCGGGCAGGGTGCGGTTGATCAGGTGGGGCGGGCGCGGGCGATGGGCGATGTGGCAGTGCACCAGGTCGAGCCCTTCGCGGCCGGCGAAAGGGTGCTGGCCGGTCAGCAGCTCGTACAGCGTGGTGCCGAGGCTGTAGTAGTCGGTGCGGTAGTCGATCGCGCGGTTGATGCGCCCGGTCTGTTCGGGCGCGATGTAGGGCAGGCGGTGGCTTGCCAGCTGGGGCGTATTCCAGCTCGCCTGCTCGCTGACGAAGTGGGTGGCGAGGCTGAAGTCGATCAGTTGCGGCCGGCCCGCGGCGGTGATCAGCACATGGTCGGGGTTGATCTGCTTGTGGATCACGCGCACTTCGTGCAGGCGGCCGATCAGCTCGCAGAGCTCGATCGTGATCGCCAGCCAGTCGTGCCATTCGTATTCGCCCGAGCGCATCAGCTGGCGCAGCGAGCGCGCCTCGTGGTCGGGGAAGAGGAGGGCGGGGCCGCGTTCGAGTTCGACGTGCTCGAGCGAGCCGACCACGCCGTCGAGCGCGAGCGTGGCGAGCAGGGCGTGTTCGTGGCGCAGGCGGGCGAGCATGCCCGGCGGGCAGCGCGCGCGGTCGAGCTGCTTGACGATCAGCGCTTCGTCGCGGCCCGGCAGCAAGGCGCGGCTGATGGTGCTGAAGCGGCCCTGGTAGAGGCGCTTGAGCACCCGCAGCGTCGATGCCGGCGCGACCATGGTCTGGGCGGCCTGCGCGCTCAGCCGACTTCGCCGGCGAACAGGTAGCCTGCGCCGTGGGCGGTGAGGATCAGGCGGGGGTCGGCGGGGTTGTCGTCGAGCTTGCGCCGCAGGCGCCCGATCAGGACATCGACCGAGCGGTCGTTCGGGGTCCACTCGCGGTCGTGGATCGCGTCCATCAGCTGGTCGCGCGACAGCACCTGTCCGGCATGGGTGAGGAGGGCGAGGAGGAGCTTGAACTCGCCTTGCGGCAGGCGCTCGCTGCGGCCGTCGGGGGCGAGCAGCAGGCGCTTCTGGGGGTTCAGGGTCCAGCCTTCGAAGTGCCAGCAGCCCTGTTCCGGGTCCGGGCGTTCGGCGCGCCCGGCGCCGTCGATCCGCCACAGCAGGTTCTTCGCCCGCACCAGCAGCTCGCGCGGATTGAAGGGCTTGGTGACGTAGTCGTCGGCGCCCAGCTCGAGGCCGACGATGCGGTCGATGTCGTCGTCCTTGGCGGTGACGAGGATGATGCCTACGCGCGAGGCCGCCCGCAGCTCGCGGGTGAGGGTGAGGCCGTCCTTGCCGGGGAGCTTGATGTCGAGCAGCACGAGCGCGATGTGCTCGCGCTCGATGCGCTGGAGCAGATCCTCGGCCTGCCCGCTTTCGCTGACGCGATAGCCTTCCTGCTCGAAATAACCGACCAGGAGCGCGCGCGAGGCAGGGTCGTCCTCGACGACCATGATGTGCGCGCGGTGGTTCGTCTCCTTCGTCATCGATCCTCCTGGAAATGGGGCCGAAATCCTTTTTGTCGGTTGCCATGATCGCCTGAAAACGCCGCTGCGGGCAATGCGTGCGGGGGTGGGGCACGGACGCGGGCGGCGAAGCTTGCGAAGCCGTTACATCCCCGGACAACTTCGTACATCTGGCGTCAAGTTGATTTACAGCGGCGCGTTAATTTCTCATCCTGTGCCGGAACCCATGGCATAGCGACAAGACCGGTGCGAAGTGCGATGCAGGCCGGCAAGGACCATTACACGAGCAAGGAGCGAGGGCCTTGAACAACGAAAACTCCATCCGTTCGATCGTCCGGACAGGCATTCTGGCGCTGGTCGGCGCATTCGGTGCGGCGCCGGCGCTCGCCGCGGCCGACGGCGAAGCGCTGCTGCGCACGACCTGCACGGCCTGCCATGCCGAGGCGGGCGGGACGATTTCCCGCATCAACGGCCAGCGCAAGAGTCCCGAAGGCTGGCAGATGACGATCACCCGCATGCAGACCCTGCACGGCGTGCAGCTGACGCCCGAGGACAAGCGCGCCCTGATCAAGCACCTGGCCGATACCCGCGGCCTGGCGCCGGGCGAGGCCGCGCCCTGGCGCTACCTGCTCGAGCATGACAACAACCGCGTCGAACAGATCGCTGAAGCCTATGCGCCGATGTGCGCGCGCTGCCATTCCGGCGCGCGCTTCGGCCTGCAGCGGCGCAGCGCGCAGGAGTGGGAACTGCTCGTGCATGGCCACATGGGGCTGAACCCGACTCTCGAGCTGCACTCGATGGCGCGCGACCGGCCCTGGTTCAAGCTCGCCCTCGAGCAGATCGCCCCCGCCCTCGCCCGCGACTTCCCGCTCGAGTCGCAGGCCTGGCGCGACTGGCAGGCCGCGGCCAAGCCCGCGCTCGGCGGCTCCTGGCGCATCGTCGGCCAGCTGCCGGGCAAAGGCGAGTTCGAAGGCCGGATGACGGCGACGCCGCTCGGCCAGGACCGCTTCGCGCTGCGCATCGACGGCCACCACGCCGACGGCCGCCCGCTCGGCGGCGAAGGCAGCGCGACCGTGTATACGGGCTACGAATGGCGCGCCAGCGTGAACATCGACGGGGTCGCGCTGCGCCAGGTGATGGCCGCCGACGCGCAGGGGCGGACGATGAGCGGGCGCCTGCATCTGGCCGATTCGCGCCGGGTCGGCGCCACGCTGAACGCGGTCAAGGAGGGCGCCACGCCGCAGCTGGTTGCGGTGATGCCCGCGCACCTGCGCCAGGGCGAGACCGCGGTGCTGACCCTGGTCGGCAGCCGCCTCGACGGCGCGGTGAACCTGGGTCGCGGAGTGCGCGTGCTCGAAGTGCTGGCGCGCAGCGCCGACCGCATTGTGGTCCGGGCCCGCGCCTCCGGCCCGGTGGGCCTGCGCGACCTCGCCGTCGGGCGGGCGCGCGGCCAGGGAATGCTCGCGGTGTACGACCGCATCGCCCGCATCGAAGTTGAACCGGCCCAGGCCATCGCCCGGATCGGCGGGCCGGGCGACAGCCAGCTGCCCAAGGTCGGGGTGGCCTACCGTGCGCTCGGCTATGCCGCCGGTGCCGACGGCATCGCCGGCACCGCGGACGACCTGCCCCTGGGCACGGTGCCGGTACGCTGGTCGATCGCGCCCCTCGACGAGGCTGCGGCGCACGAGCGCGACCACGAGTTCGCCGGCACCATCGATGCCAACGGCTTGTTCACGCCGGCCGATGCGGGGCCCAACCCGGCGCGTGCGCGTTCGGCCAACAACGTCGGCCGCCTCGCCGTGCTCGCCACCGTGGGCGAAGGCGAGCATGCGGTGGCGGGGCGCGGCAGCCTCAACGTCGCGGTGCCCGATTTCGTCGAGCGTGCGCTCGACTGAGCGCGGCGGGAGCGAGGACATGAGCACGCTGCACCTGGTCGCCCCCAACCTCCACCGCCTCGACAGCGGTGGCCGGCAGATGCTGTTCCACGTGCCGAGCAGCGCTCTGTTCGAACTCGACGCCCCCGCGTGCGACGTGCTCGCGCTGTTCGACGCCGGCGCCACGCTCGATGCCGAGGCGATCGAGGCCCGCCTGGCGCAGCGCCATGGCGTGGAGGCCGTGCGCGAGACGGTGGCCGAACTGTGCCGCCTCGCCGTGCTTGCCGCCGATCAGGCGGCCCCGGGCAGCGGGGCGGCACTGCCGAACCCGCCGCCCGCGTTTCCGCTCAACACGGTGGTGCTCAACGTCAATACCGGCTGCAACCTGAGCTGCACCTACTGCTACAAGGAAGACCTGAGTGCACCGGCGCGGGGCCTGCGGATGTCGTTCGAGACTGCGGCCAAAGCGATCGAGATGCTGCTCGCCGAGTCGCCCGCGCAGCCGCGCTACACGGTCGTGTTCTTCGGCGGCGAGCCGTTGTCGAACATGCCGCTGATCCGCGCCGTGGTGGCTCACGCCCAGCGCCGCTTCGCCGAGCACGGCGCGGCGGTGGATTTCACCCTGACCACCAACGCGACCCTGCTCGATGAGCGGCTGATCGACTGGCTCGATGCGAACCGGGTCGGCATCACGGTGTCGATGGACGGCCCGCCGGCGGTGCACGACCGCAACCGGCGCAGCTTCGGCGGCCAGGGAACCTACGACGTGGTGCGGCGCAAGGTCGACCTGCTGCTGGCGCGTTACCGGTCGCGTCCGGTGGGCTGCCGGGTGACGCTGACACGCGGCGTCACCGAGGTCGGGAAGATCTTCGACCATCTGTACCGGGAAGTGGGATTCCACGAGGTCGGCTTCGGTCCGGTCACTTCCGGCGACCTCCAGGCCTTCAACCTCGAGGCCGAAGAACTCGCCGCGGTGTTCGCCGGCTTCAAGGCGCTCGGCCGCCGTTACCTCGATGCCGCGCTCGGCGGGCGCAGCCTGGGCTTCGGCAACATGCACCAGCTGCTCACCGATCTGCACGAAGGCAACCGCAAGAGCCTGCCCTGCGGGGCCGGCGTCGCCCTGCTCGCGGTCGACGGCAAGGGCGGGCTCAACCTGTGCCACCGGTTCACCGGTTCGAGCCTGTCGACCTTCGGCGATGTCGACGCCGGCATCGACCGCCCCCGGCTCGCGGCGTTCATCGCCCGTCGCCTCGAGCGTACCGGCACCGGCTGCGAGCGCTGCCGCATCCGCAACATCTGTTCCGGCGGCTGCTACCACGAGAGCTACGCCAAATACGGCGATGCCGCCGTGCCGTCTTACCACTATTGCGAATTGCTGCGCGACTGGGTCGACTTCGGCATCGAAGTCTATGCCCGGATCGTCACCGAAAATCCCGGCTTCTTCGCCGAACATGTTTCTCCGAGAAGGAGTGTACGCGCATGAAACACCTCAAGTCCCTGAACAAGAAGGCCCGCCTCCTGGAGCAGGCCGAGCAGCCCGAGGCGGTGGAGGAAGTCGTCGCGATGCAGACCGTGGTCGGCTGCACGGCGACCACCGATCCCGGCTGGGAAATCGACGCCTTCGGCGGCAGCGGTTCGCTGTGCCAGCCGATGGAAGCCGACCTCTACGGTTGTGCGGATTCGTGCTGGTGGCCGGCGCAGGTGCCGGACACGATGAGCCACTATCCCGACTGGGGCGAGGGCAAGGATGGCGCGAGCCGCGACTGGCGCAAGCTCGACGGCATTTTCGAAGACAAGGAATGAGAGAGGCGCCCGCGATGACCATCCCCCTGCGCTTGAAAACCCTGGGCCTGAGCGGCCTGCTCGGGGCGGCCGCCCTGCTCGCCGGCTGTGCCGGGCCGCTGCACCAGGCCGCCCCCCATGATCCCGACCCGGAATACCTGCTGACGGTGACCCGGCCCGGCGTGCTCCAGGTGATCGACATGAAGACCGACACCCTCGCGCGCAGCTGCCCGGTGCCCGGCAAGTTCGGCTCGGGGGCGCTGGTGCCGTCGCCCGACGGGCGCCACGCCTTCGTCCTCAACAATCTGTCCGAGGACGTCTACGGCTTCGAGCTCGAGACCTGCAAGCTGGTCTTTTCCGCCAGGCAGTCGAGCGGTGACGTGCGGGTGAAGACCTTCCAGTCGATCGCGGTGAGCGCCGATGGCAGCGAGCTGTACACCGTGCAGAACCCGGTCCGCCGCCATCTCGACCGCTTCGAGGTGCTGCCGCCGCGGCTGGCGGTGTACCGCATTGCCGACGGGCTCGAGGCGCAGCCGCTGCGGACCTTCCCGGTGAACCGGCGGATCACCAAGATCGCGGCCACCGCGACCGGCGAAGTCATCCTCGGCGGTGCCGACATCGAGGCCATCGACACCCGCACCGGCGCGGTGCGCACGGTCTCGGCGCTGGCGAGCTGGGATCGCGGGCCGCTGTGGTCGCAGCCGGACGCGTTCGCGATGCATTCCCAGGGCGAGCACCGCAACGAGTACCTGATGCCCTACACCGCGGCGAAGTTCACCGGTCCGGAACAGGACATGGCCACGGCGCAATGGTGGTGGGGCATGAGCCGCGTCGATCTGGCCACCGGCAAGGCCGAGACGCGGGAAATCTTCCCCTTCGAATTCATCGTGTTCACCATGGTGGCCGATCCGCGCGACCCAAACATCCTCTACGGCGCGTTCAACACCGTGTCCAAGCACGACATTTCCGCACGCAAGACGCTAAAGGTGGTCGATCTCGACCAGACCTACTACAGCATCCAGATCTCGCGCGATGGTTCCCGGCTGTACATCGGCGGTGCCGGCAACGTGATCAGCGTGCATGACAGCGATTCGCTGCAGAAGACCGGTTCGATCCGGCTGCCGGGAGACATGTCGACCGCGGATGTGCGGGTGGCTTACGCGCGTCGCTGAGCGGCGATCCGCGGGAGCAGCATCACGGCGGCCGTCGAGGCCGCCGTTTTTGTATGTGCCCGGCGCGCTGCCCGGCGCGCTGCCCGGCGCGCTGCCCGATGCGCAGCGCTACGCGCAGGACGGCTACCGGGTGATTGCCTGCCGAGCCTGCGAGAAGCTTCCGGCATGGGGCGTCGCGGCACTGTGAGTGCCGGTTGTTAGGGTGGGGGAGGCCTTCGGTGGCCAGCCGATGGAGGGTGGTGATGAAATCGAGAGCACTCACACCGGATGTCGGGGAATTCTGGGGCGATCATGTCCGCTGGAATGTCCGTAAACGATAGGGATTTTTATACCGCAATATCAATTCGTTGGCTTTGATAAAGGTAAGTTTTTGTTCGCACGAATGTCCGATGTCATCGGCATCATGACGGAGCTGCCGCGGCGACGCTTACCCCTGCAAGCGATACACCTCGCCTTCACGCCGCACCATGCCCAGCTCTTCTAGCGCCTCGATCACCGCGAGCACGGCGGCTTTCGGCGAGCGTTTGAACTGGGCGGCGATCGCCTCCGCGGGCAGGCTCTGGCGGGCGAGTGCGGTGCGCACGGCGGCGACCTGTTCGCGCATGTTCTTGGGCCACGTGAGCTTGCCGGCGGGTGCGGCAGTGGGCGCGGCTTCGGCTGCTTCCGATTCGCCGAGATCGGCTTCGACCTGCTGCGGCGCAGTCGCGGCGCCGGGGTTCTGGTAGTCCGGACGCAGCCAGCGCACCAGGCCGCGGGCTTCCTCGGCGGCGCGCTGGGCGTTGAGCTCGACGAGGCGGCGCAGCAGTTCTTCCTCGGCTTCCGCTTGCGCCTCGGGCTTGTCGGGCAGCGGCGTGGTCGCGCCGGGGCGGCCGACGAGGTTGGCGGCGAGGTCGCTCCAGCCGTAGGCGTCGAACGCCGCGGCGTCGAGCGCGTCGTGCAGCTCACGCAGCACCGACACCAGGCCCTGTTCGTGGATCGTCTTGTCCTTGGCGGACAGCGCCTCGCCGCTGCGCAGTTTTTCGAGCACGTTGTACATGCCGGTCAGCGTGAGCGCCGGGTGCTGCGCCTGCTGGCGCTTGCGATGGGCGTCGAGTTGTTCGGCGAGCTCGCGGATGCGGGATTGTTGGGCGGGCGTGGCGTCGGGGAAGGGGAAGGTTTCGAAGCAGCGGGTCTTGTTGTAGCGCGGGTCGTTGCCGACGCCCAAGCGCCCACCTGCGGCCAAAGCCCACACGACATGGACTCGGCTTGAAAGAATACCAAGCGGAAAGGCATCATCCATGGCGACGCCAATGACCATGTTATCCGGCAGGATTTCGGCGCTGAGAAACTGGAATGAGCGGTGCTTGGTTGTTTCAACCGTAGCGATGTAGCGTGGCAAACCAGCCTGCATCATTCGCCAATCCCTGCGAGCCTCGCCGAACAACCACCAGTTGTCACGATATGACGCACGATTGTTCTGATCGCGCTCGGGTTTGACCCGTTCCAACACCCATTGATATACGCTCGGAAAACGCTGCCGCACTTCCTCGGCCGTAAGCCCGAACAGGTCGATCACATGCACTCCACGTGGGCGGTCGGCCAAATCGCGGCCGTTGCGATAGGCGCGGACATGTCCGTCAAGCCCTTCAATTTGCCCAAGGCCGAGTTGTTCGGCCTGATCTGAAGTGACGATGAAACCCGACCCGTGGAGTTTCACGCCCGGCGAACTGACTCCGATATTGGCTTGTAGTGCCTTGGCTCCGGCGATGTCGGCACCAGCATTGAGGTCGGCAAAGAGCTTCCCGGTTCGCGCCTGCAGGGTTACATCTACCGCGTCCCGATCGTTTTCTCGCTCATCAGTCACCTGCAGCAGCGTCCCTTCCTGCTCGCCCCCCGTCCCCACCGTCATCGCGATCCGCACCGCCGCCCCGTCCGCCGCATCGACCCACGGGTGATCCGGAATCGCGAAGGCCAGCGACAGTGGATTCTTCGCACCGAGCTGTGCCTCGATGACGCGGCGATTGAAGGTCTGCTTGATGCTGTTGGTCGTGATGAAGCCGAAGCGCCGCCCTTCGCCCGCACGCACGCGCTCGCCGGCGATGTGCCACCAGTACATGACGAAATCGGCCGACTCCGGGATTTCCGGCCACGTGCGGCGCACCGCGTCGACGTAGCCGTCGCCGAGCGCACGGCGCATCGTCGCGGCTCCGATGAACGGCGGATTCCCCACGATGTAATCCGCCTGCGGCCATTCCGCCTTCCGCGGATTCACGTATCTCACCTGCACCGTCTGCGCCGTCTCGTCCGGGATCGGTTCGCCGGTGATGGGGCTTGCTTTGTACGTGACACCGTCCCAGCGCGTGACCGGGCGGCCGGCTTTATCGGTGACGAATTCCTCGCGATCAAAGGCGATCAGTGCGTCGCGGTGCTCGATGTTGCGGAAGTCGCGCAGCACCGGCTCGGGCGGGTTCACCGAGCCGTGGGTGCGGAAGTGCCATTGCAGGTAGCCGATCCACAGCACCATCTCGGCGATCTTGGCGGCGCGCGGGTTGATCTCGAGGCCGAGGAACTGATGCGGGTCGACGGTCACGCCTTCGAGCTCCAGCAGGCCCTGCGATTCGCCCAGATCGTGCAGCAGGTTGAGCACTTCGCCTTCGAGGCGCTTGAGGTGTTCCAGCGTCACGTAGAGGAAGTTGCCGCTGCCGCAGGCCGGGTCGAGCACGCGCACTTCACACAGGTGGCGGTGGAAGGCGCGGATCTCGGTGACGGCCTCCTTGTGCTTGCCCTGCTGCTCGAAGGCCAGCGCGGCGGTCTGCACTTCCTTCCATTCGCTGCGCAAGGGCTCGATGACGGTGGGCAGCACCAGGCGTTCGACGTAGGCGCGCGGGGTGTAGTGGGCGCCGAGCTTGTGGCGGTCGCGCGGGTCGAGTGCGCGTTCGAGGAGCGTGCCGAAGATCGCCGGCTCGACGTAGCGCCAGTCGGCCTGCGAAGCCTTGAGCAGCAGTTCGAGCTGGTCGCGGTCGAGCGAGATGGCAGTGGCATCAGAGAACAGCCCGCCGTTGAAGCGCAGCACCTTGCCTCGCAGGATGGGCGAGAAGCCGCCGACGTTCATGTTCTGCCACAGGTGTTCGAGCATCGGCGCGAAGGTGAGCGGCGAATCCTTGAGGCTCAGCAGCAGGTCGGTGAAGCTGCGCACGGGCAGCAGGCCGACGTCCTCGGCGAACATCGTGAACAACGCGCGCATGAGGAAGCCGGCGACCTTCTGCGGCGCGTGGCCGGCGGCCTCGAGCGACTTGGCGAGCGTGGCGAGGCGGTCGGCGATCTCACGCGTGACGCGCGCCGAGCGCCGCGCCGGGTCGAGCGCCAGCGGGTCGAGCCACACTGCGCGCAGGCGCTCGCGGATCTCCTCGCGGCGCAGGTCTTCGAGGCGGAGGCGGTGGCTGCGCGGGTCGGGGAAGGGCGTGTAGGTGGCGCCGGAGCGGCTGAATTCGGCGTACAGCTCGATGTTGCGGCCGACGTCGGTGACGAGGATGAAGGGCGGGCGGCCCTCGTCGGCGGGCAGCGCGCGGGCGTACTGGTCGGCCTGGTTGTGGGCGCGCAGCATGGCCTTGTCCCAGCCGGAGGAATCCAGCGTCTTGCCGGTCTGCTTGGCTTCGAGCACGAAGCTGCCGCGCCGGTAGAGTCGATGAAGCCGTTGTTGGTGCCACCGTCGGCCTGGCGCATGACGACGCGGCGCTCGAACACGTAGGCGTTGTCGCGCGTGTCGTCGCCCGCCGGCTCGGGTTGCGGCAGGTCGAGCAGCGCGCACAGCTCGGTGAGGAAGAGCTGGTAGTTGGCGCGCTCGCTGCCGCCGGCCTTCTGCCAGCGCTGGATGAAGAGGTCGACGGCGGGGGCATTCAGGGCGGTGGTCACGCGGGGGCATCCTCGAAAGCGGCAAGCGTCCGATTCTAACCGCATGCGCTGGGGCGAATGCAGGCGGGATGGGGTGAGCGCTCCGTGCGCTAAGGAGTGGCGCGCTCCCCGGCGCATGGGGCGGCCGCGATCGATGCTCCGGGCGGCGCCGGGGGCGATCGGCTCAGGGCGCGGTCGGCAGCGGGAGCTCGTCGTTCTGCTGCAGTCCGGCGACCACGCGCCCGAGGAGGGCGCGCAGCTGGGCCTGTTCGTCGGCGCTGAGACGGCTGACGAGGCGGCGTTCGTGATCAAGCACCTGCGGGGTCAGGGTGTGCAGCAGCTCGCGGCCGGCGGCGGTGAGGTGGAGGGCGTTGGCGCGGCGGTTGTCGGGGGCGCGGATGCGCTCGACCAGTTTGCGCGCTTCGAGCTTGTCGAGGACCGAGACCACGCTCGAACGGTCGAGCTGGATCGCTTCGGCGAGCTGGGTCTGCTTCATCCCGGGGTTGGCGTCGATCAGGACGAGGACACCGAACAGGGTCGGGGTGATGTCGGACGCGCCGACGTTGACGCAGAAGTCGCGGAAAACCGCGATCTGGGCCAGGCGCAGGCGGTAGCCGACGAGTTCGGGAAGCAGGCCGTAGGCGAGGGGGTCGGCGCGAAGCGGTGCTTGGGGTTCGGAGTGGCTGCTGCCCATCGGTGACTGAGGTTGTTTGCCGTTCATCGGGCGATTGTAGCAGCCGGGGGGTGGATGACGGCGGGGCAGTGTGCGCGGTCCGGTCCGTGGCCGCATAGAGGCGAGCGGCTGCGGTGGGCGGGGCTGCGGGGGAGGACGAGGCGTGGCGGGCCGTGGGTTCCGGGAAGCGGAGGCGGCGAAGTGGGGATGGTGAAGCGGGAGGGGTGAAGACGGGGGCGGCGGAGGCGGCCCCGGAAACGGCACGGGGCCGCCCGTCTCCGGACGACCCCGCGCTGCGCCGGGTGGGCGCCGCTCAGGCCGACTTGGCCTTGGCGAGCTTGCCGAGCAGACGCTGCTTGGTCTTGTCGACGCCGACCACGAAGCGGTTGTGGCGGCCGCGGGCGACTTCCTCGAGGGCGTCGCGGGCGCTGAATTCGAAGACCACGGCCGGGCCGTTGACTTCGACCAGCTTGACCGTGATCTCGACCCACATGCCGATCAGGGTGGCGCCGACGTGGTCGAGCTCGACCCGGGTGCCGACCGAGTCCTTGCCCTCGCCGATATGGGGCAGGAGCAGGTCGCGGCAGCACACTTCGATGTCGTAGAGCAGGGCGGGGGTCGAATAGACGCGGCATTCGTCGCCCATGACGTCGATGGTGCGGGCGGCGTCGATGTCGTAGCGGCGGGTCAGGGTCAGACCGGGTTGAAGGGTTTCACTCATTTGCAAGGCTCCATCAGGTAGGTGGGTCGGTTGGATTCGGAAAATAGCGCCGGCTCAGCGCTCGCCGAAATGCTTGCGGATGCGCTCGGCGTCGAGGCGGGCCTCGACGTAGCGTACCAGCGCACGGGTGCCGCGAGCGACGTTGCGGAACACGCACACGCCGCGATCCATCATCGCGGCGGCCATCGCATCGTAGAGGCGGCCGCCATCGACGACGGCGACGATCGGCTTGGCGCAGCGCTCGACCAGCGGCGGCAGGATGTGCACGGTGCCCGCCGGGTCGCTGATGTCGTAGCCCGGGCGCAGCTTGCTCTGCTCGAGGCCGCGCACCATCGGCGCGGTGGGGTCGAGGCCGACCACCACAGCGTCGATGTCGTCGTCGGCGATCATCGCCTCGGTGATGCGGACGTGGGCATCGTCGTCGGCGCCCGGGTTCATGTCGAGCGGGTTGCGCACCTCGACCAGGGCGGCGAGCTTCTTCTCGACCAGGATCTCTTCGATACGGGCGACGGTGGCGGCGCCGAGCGTGCCCATCCGCATCGAGAAGGTTTCGCCGTTGATCGAGTCGGCCGCGCTCACCGCTTCGAAACCGGCGCCGCTGGCCGCCCCGAGGCGGTTGCCGCCGATCTTCTTGGCGTGGAGCGTGCCGGCCATGTAGAACAGGTCGTCGAAGGTCTCGACGTTGTCGGTGACGATCGCGCCGGCCTGCTGCAGCACCGAGGCGAACAGCACCGGGTCGCCCGCGATCGAGGCGGTGTGCCCCATCACTCCGCCCTGGCCGGCTTCGCTGCGGCCGGACTTGTACACCACCACCTGCTTGCCGCCGAGCACCGCGCGGCGCACCGCGCGGGCGAAGGCGAGGCCGTCGAGGTCCTTGAAGCCCTCGACGTAGATGCCGATGCTGTGCACGTCGTCGCGCTCGGCGAACCAGGACAGCAGGTCGCCGTGGGTGAGGTCGGTCTGGTTGCCCATCGCGATCATGTAGCGCGGGTCGAGCCAGGGGTTCTGGCTCAGCCGGGTGATCATGAAGGCGCCGCTCTGGCTCAGCATCACCGCGTCGCGCTGGGCGCGCTTTTCCGGCTTGGGCAGGCGCTCGAGGGGAATGAACCAGGAGTCGTAGGCGCCCGGATGCGACACCACGCCCAGGCAGTTGGCGCCGAGGAACACCGGGCCGCCGTCGCCGCGGGCGTGGGCGGCGTTGATCTTCGCCGCCAGCGCGGCGGCCGGCTCGCGGCTCTTGGCGGTTTCGCCGAGACCGCCGGGAATCAGCATCACCGCCTCGACGGTGTTGCTCTCGAGGATCTCGTCGACCAGCGGATAGACCGCGTCGGCAGCGACCGCGACGATCAGCAGGTCGAGCTTGCCCTCGATCGCGCCCACGTTTTCGATGCAGCCGACGCCGTCGATCTCGCCACCGCCGGCGCGGATGATGCACAGGCGCTCGGGCGGGCAGCCGCTGCCGAGCAGGTTGCGCAGGATGATGCGGCCGAAGTTCATGCCGTTGGCCGACACCCCGATGATGCCGATGCGCTGGGGGTGGAGGAGGCGGTCGATCTTGTGGATCGGGCGCGCCACGCGCTGTACCGGCGCTGCGCCGACGCTGGCGCGGGCGCCGACGACGCGGATCGCCTCGCCGTCGTAGGTGCAGTCCAGGCGCAGCTCCTGGAGCACGGCACCGGCCTGCGGTGCGTCCGGGTGGGCGTCGCGGGTGATCGCGAGCACGGCGTCGAAGCAGGCGGCGAGCGCGGCGTCGGGCAGCGGGCGGCCTTTGCGGGCGGCGAAGAGGGCGATGCGGCGGTAGACCAGGGTGTGGCGGAAGCGCTCGAGGAAGTCGCTGCCGTCGGTCAGTTCGACCGCGGCGTGGACCGCGGCGCGGTCACGGGCGAAATCGGCCGGATCGAGTTCGGCGTCGAGGCCGCCGAGGCCGGCGCTGAGGACGAGTCCGAACTCGCGCGTGGTGTGGGCGCGCAGGGCGAACTCGATTGCGCCGGCGGCGACGGCGGGGGCGCGCTCGAGCCCGGTCAGCGCCAGCAGGGCGGCGGTCCGGCTGTCGTCGAGGGTCTCGCACCCGTCACGCAATGCGCTTTGCAGGATCCCGGCCGCTTCGGCGGCGACGGTTTCCGGTGCGGGATTCCCGGTGGTCTGGGTCATCGTGTGTCTCCTCTGGTGTGTAGGCTTGCAGCGGGTGCGGCTCAGAGGCCGGCTTCCTGCAGGTTGCGGCGGTCGATCACGCGCTTGGCCTTGCCCACCTGGGTGCGCTCGATGCTGTCGGTGTCGAGGATCTCGATTTCGGCGGTGACTCCGACCAGGCTCTTGATCGCGTGGCGGACGTCGGCGGCGAGCTGCAGGCGGTCGGCACGGCCGATGCTTTCGGAAATGTCGGGACGCAGCTCGGCGCGCACGGTGAGGCGGTCGAGGTGGGCGTCGCGGCTGAGCACGAGCTGGTAGTGGCCGCACAGCTTGTCGTTGCGCAGCAGGATCTCCTCGATCTGGGTCGGGAACACGTTGACCCCGCGGATGATCAGCATGTCGTCGCTGCGCCCGGTGATCTTGTCCATCCGCCGCATGCTGCGCGCGGTGCCCGGCAGCAGGCGGGTGAGGTCGCGCGTGCGGTAGCGGATCACCGGCATCGCTTCCTTGGTCAGCGAGGTGAACACGAGCTCGCCGAGTTCGCCCTCGGGCAGCACTTCGCCGCTCACCGGGTCGATGATCTCGGGGTAGAAGTGGTCTTCCCAGATGTGCGGGCCGTCCTTGGTCTCGACGCACTCGCAGGCCACGCCCGGCCCCATCACTTCGGACAGGCCGTAGACGTCGACGGCGTCGATGCCGAGCCGGGTCTCGATCTCGTGGCGCATCTCGTTGGTCCACGGTTCGGCGCCGAACAGGCCCATGCGCAGCGAGGTGCTCGAGGGGTCGAGTCCGCGGCGCTCCATCTCATCGGCCAGGGTCAGCATGTAGGACGGCGTCGCCAGGATGATCGTCGGGCCGAACTCCTGGATCAGCTGGATCTGCTTGTCGGTGTTGCCGCCGCCCATCGGGATCACCGTCGCGCCGAGGGCCTCGCCGCCGTAGTGCGCGCCCAGGCCGCCGGTGAACAGGCCGTAGCCGTAGGAGTTGAGGATGATGTCGTTGCGGCTGCCGCCGGCCGCGCGCAGCGAGCGCGCCATGACGCCGGCCCAGGTCTGGATGTCGTTGCGGGTGTAGCCGACCACGGTGGGGCGGCCGGTGGTGCCGGACGAGGCGTGGACGCGCACGATGTCGGCCATCGGCACCGCGAACAGGCCGTAGGGGTAGTTGTCGCGCAGGTCCTGCTTGCTGGTGAACGGGAACTTCGCCAGGTCGGCGAGCTCGCGCAGGTCCGACGGATGCACCCCGGCGGCGTCGAACGCGTTGCGGTAGTGGGGGACGTTGTCGTAGGCGTGCTGCAGCGACCAGCGCATGCGTTCCAGTTGCAGCTTGGCCAGGGTGGCGCGATCGGCGAATTCGATCGGCTCGTGGGTTGCAGTGTTTGAAGTGGTATCAGCCATGTTCTTTCTCCGCGATCTTCTGTACGAAGCGCAAGTTCTCCTCGACCTTGTTCTGGATGTGTTCGATCTGCTCCGGGCTCAGGTGGCGGAAACGCCCCATCGCTTTCAGGTAATCGACGACCGGCAGCGGGCTGTCGACCGGCCGCGAGAAGCTCAGCCCGGTTTCGGGGGTGTATTCCCACAACGTGACGAAATTCGATTCCACCGCCTTGCGCGCGACTTCGATGTTCATTGCACTCTGGAAGCGCCAGCCGGTGGTGCAGGGCGAATACACATGGAGGTAGGCGAAGCCGTGCTCGGAGGCCTCGAGCGCCTTGTCGAGCTTGGCGTACAGGTCTTCCATGTAGGCCGTGGACGCGGTGGCGACGTAGGCGCAGCGGTGGTTGACCATGATCAGCGGCAGGTTCTTCGCGTCCTGCGTCTTGCCCCGGGTGTGCGCGCCGACCGGAGTGGTCGAGGTCCACGCGCCGTAGGGGGTGCAGCTCGAGCGCTGCATGCCGGTGTTCATGTAGCCCTCGTTGTCGACCACCATGAACAGGATGCGCTCGCCGCGTTCGGCCGCGCCCGACAGCGACTGGAAGCCGACGTCGGAGGCGCCGCCGTCGCCGGCGATCGCCATCGCGGTGACCTTGCGCCCGACCCGTTCGTACTGGCGCTTGACCCCGGCGAGCATCGCCGCGGTGTTGGTCAGCAGCGGGTGGAACACCGGAACCTTGGTGCCGGTGGTGCCGTTGAAGCCGACCGAGCCCATCCCCGGCACGCAACCCGGCGGGGTGGCGAGCACGGTGTCGGGACCGACCCGGCGCAGGGTGTGGCGCATCAGCAGCTCGGTGTTGCAGCCCTGGCAGCCGGCCAGGCCGGGGGCGAAGAGGTCTTCCCAGCCGCCGACTTCGTTGTAGATGCGGGCGGTGGTGACGTGACGCAGGGCGCCGGTCGGACAGGCCGGCACGCAGGCGGGTTTGCCGTCGCAGGTGTCGCACTTGCTGACGCGGCCGGTGTATTCATCGAGGGCGATGCCGGCGTAGCTGCAGCCGATCGTGCACAGCAGGCAATCGACGCACTTCGAGGCATCCCAGTCGATGACGCCGGTGGCGCCGTTCTTGCCGAGCGCGCCGGCCGGACAGACGGTGACGCACTTGGGGTCGCCGCACTGGCGGCACAGCGCGAGCTCGAACGCGCTCTTGGCAGCGGCGCCGGTTTCGGCGGCGGCCTTGGGCATGATCTGGATCAGCGAGCGGCGGACGTCGTCGGATTCGAACTTGGCGCCCGCGCAGGCTTTCATGCATTCGCCGCAACCGTCGCATTTGGACGCGTCGAAGGCGATGGTGGAATAGGCTTGTCCCATGGTGTGCTCCTCAGCGCCAGAGGTTCGACATCAGCGCGCGGCCGGTGGCGAGCGGCTCGGCCATGAACCGGTCGCGGACCGGCCCGAGATCGGTCTTGCGCAGGATCAGCTGCGCCATCACGCCGGCATCGAAGAATTCATTGACGCCGAAAATGCCGGTCAGGCGGTTGTCGCGGTCGAACACCACGCGCAGGTAACGGCCGCTGTCCTGGTCGAAGCGCACCTGGGCGTCGCCGCCCTCGGGTACCTGGCTGTTGCCGACCGAGATTGCATGGCGGCCGAAAAAGTGATAGGTGTTCAGCGCCAGACCGCCCTGGTAGGGCTTGGCGCCCGGGTCGCCCGCCATTCCCATGCCGGCGATGCGGCCCTGGATGCTGGCGTCGGGCAGGATCGCGTTCATGATCGGGGCGTCGCTGAAAAAGCCGCGGGCCTGGGCGCAGTCGCCGGCGGCCCAGACGTCGGCGACGTTGGTGCGCATGGCGTCGTCGACCAGGATGCCGCGCTCGGTGGCGACGCCGCTGCCGTCGAGGTAATCGAGCTGGGGGCGGACGCCGACCGCGACCAGCAGCAGGTCGGCATCGATGCCGTCGCCGCCTTCGAGCAGCAGGCGCACGCCGGTGTCGGTCTTCTGCACCCCGACCACGCGGCTGTTGGTGCGGATGGTGGCGCCGTTGTCGAGGAAGGCTTCCTCGATCAGGCCGGCGGCGGTGTCGTCGAAGTAGCCCGAGGTCAGCTGCGCGTTCATCTCCACGATGGTGACTTCGGCGCCGGCCTTGACCAGGTTTTCTGCGGCGTGCATGCCGACCAGGCCGGCGCCGAGGACGACCGCGCGGCGCGAACCGGTCATCGCCTGGCGCAGCCGGGTGGCATCGTCGAGGGTGCGCAGGACGTGGTATTCGACCGTATCGATGCCCGGAATCGGGGGCACGATCGGACTCGCGCCGGTGGCGAGGAGGAGCTTGCGGTAGCCGATTTCGCTGCCGTCGGCGAGGGTGGCGACATGGCGCTCGGCATCGATCGCGGCGAGCGCGCTGGCGGCGCGGTAATCGACCTGGTTGCGGGTGAAGAACCCGGCGTCGCGCAGATAGACGCGCTCCGGTGCGGAGCGCCCGGAAACGACGTAGGGCAGTACGGTCGGGGAGTAGGGCGGGTGGGGATCGCGAGTGATCACCGTGATGCTGCCCGCCGCATCGTGCATGCGGATCGCGTTGATGGCTTCGAGCGCGGCATGGCTGCTGCCGGCGATCAGATAGTCGGTGGTATGCATCGTGGCTACCTCAGTCCTTGGCGTTGAGCCATACCGGCTCGTCGGAGGCGGGGCGGGTGAGCAGGGCCCGGGTCTCGTCGATGACGCGGTGGAAGATGGCGGTGGTGAGGTCGGCGCCGGCCAGGCCGCCGATGAAGCTCTGCGCCGGGACGTGGCGGCCGAGGCGGTAGAGCACGCCGAGCGTTTCCTGGAACATCGGGCCGCAGTTCCAGCGGAAAGCGACCGAGCGGTCGACCACGCCGAGGGCGCGGACCTTGCGCAGCGCGTGCTTGAGGGCGGCGACCGGGAACGGGCTGAAGGTCTTGATCTTGATCAGACCGACCTTCTCGCCGGCAGCGCGGGCCTCATCGATGGCATCCTTGGCGGCGCCGGTCATGCTGCCCAGGGTCATGATCGCGTATTCGGCGTCGTCGAGGCGGTACTCCTCGACCAGCGGGGCGAAGTGGTGGCCGAAGCGCTCGCCCCACTCCTCGTGGATCTCGGTGATCACGCGCAGCGCGTTCTGCATGCCGCGGCACTGGCCGCGGCGGTAGCGGGCGAAAGTCTCGGGGCCGTTGCCGCCGGAGCCGCCGGTGAGCGGGTCGACCGCCATCGGACGCTGGGGGTCGAGGGCGACGTGCCAGTTGACGTCCTTCGCCCCCATGAAGGCATCGACTTCGGCCTGCTCGGGGAGCTCGATGCGCGACGCGCCGTAGGACAGGTAGTTGCCGTCGAGGCAGACGTTGACCGGCAGCATGATGTCGTGGTGCTCGGCGAGCTTGAACGCCATCACCGTGGTGTCGAGCACTTCCTGCACCGTCTCGCAGTACATCTGGATCCAGCCGGACTCGCGCACGGTCATCGCGTCCTGGTGGCCGCCCCACACCGACTGCGGGGTGATGCCGTCGCGGGTGACGATCGTCATCACCAGCGGCAGGCGCATGCCGGAGGTGCGCAGGTAGGGCTCGAACATGAAGGCGAGGCCGGGGCCGCAGGTGGCGGTGTAGGTGCGGGCGCCGGCGAGCGCGCCGCCCTGCAGCACCGACAGCACCGAGTGCTCGCCTTCGGCGTCGACGATGTCGGCGTCCATGCGGCCTTCGGCGATCAGCGAGGCGAGTTTTTCCACCAGCGAGGTCTGCGGCGTGATCGGGTAGACCGCGACCATGTCCGGGCGCGCGAGGGCGACGCCGAGCGCGGCGGCTTCGTTGCCCTCGCACAGGATCGCCTTGGTCGTGGCGCGTGCGGCATCGGTGTTTGGCGTGTCGATCGTCGTCGTGCTCATTGGCTCATCTCCATGCGGGCGGGTTGCGGGATCGTGCTCGCGTCCCGCGCACAGGCATTCGGGTTCGGTTTCATTGCGCCTCCGGGATCATCGTGATCGCGCGCTGGGGGCATTCCTGGGCGCAGATCCCGCAACCCTTGCAGGTCTGCAGGTTGAAGTCGAACCACGCGGCGTGCTCTTCCACGCACTGCACCGGGCAGTACAGCCAGCACACCGCGCACTTGACGCATTTGTCGCGATCGACGATCGGGCGGAAGCTGCGCCAGTCGCCCGGGCGCATCGGGCTGAGTTCGGTGGCGACCGGACAGAGGTCGTCGGGAACGCCGGCCTGCTTCAGGTGGTAGGCCGGATAGGGGTGATGACGGTCGCTCATGCAGTGACGCTCCGCTCGATGGTATGGACCACGGTCTCGGTGTAGCCGCGCTCGAGGGCCGTGAGGTTCTGTTTCAAGCCGGCATCGCGGAAATCCGACTCCTCGATCACCTGCTTGAGTGCTTCGAGCGAAACCACCCCGGTAGTGCGGGCGAAGGCGCCGAGCATCAGGGTGTTGGTGATCAGGCGGCCGAAGATCTCGTTGGCGATGCGGACCGCGTCGCACAGGCCGACGGTTCCCACCGTGGCGGGCAGGTGCAGCTCCTCGAGCGGTCTGGAGGTCGCCTGGACGAGGGCGCCGCCGGGCTTGAGGCCAGCGAAGATGTCGACCGAGTTGGCCACCGTGGGGTCGACGCAGATGATGCAGTCGGGGGTGTAGATGTTGGTCAGCTGGCGAATCTCGCGATCGCTGCAGCGCATGAAGGATACGACCGGCGCCCCCCGGCGCTCGAAACCGAACGAGGGGATGGATACCGCGTACTTGCCTTCGATAACCAGCGCCGTCGCGAGCAGCTCGGCCGCCAGCACGGCGCCTTGGCCGCCGCGGCCGTGAATCCGGACTTCATACATGGGGAAATCTCCTTGGGTGGGCGGCGAAACGCTCCCGGTCGCCGGACCGGAACCGGCCCGGCGCATGATATTTCAGTTCCAGCCGGTTCAGTTCCAACCGGGCTTCACCCCGGGGCGCGCATGTCCGGGCGTGCGCGCCGGCACATGAGTGAGGGCGAAACCCTGGGTGTAGGCGATGCGGGTGATCAGGGCGAGCTTGAAGTGCCACCCTGCCGCCGCCATCGCCACTCCGGCCAGCGCCATCAGCGCGGTCGCCGCCCCGCCCTGCAGGACCAGTGCCAGCGCCAGCAGGACGGCGGGCAGGTAGTGGCCGAGCGGGACGAACAGCCTGCCTTCGGCGTCGAGCGCGCGCACCGCCTTGAGCGGCGCGGAGTCGGGTGCGGCGAGGCGGGCACGGTAGCGCCGCCACAGCCATCCGCGCAGGACGACGAGGATCAGCATCGGCAGGGCGAATGCGGTTCCCGGCCCCTGCGGCAGCAGCGCCGCGACGAGGGCGAAGAGGCCCGCGCCTTCGGCCAGTCCGGTGGTGATCACCAGCGGCAGCAGGGCCGCCTCGCGCCACGCCGGAATGCCGCGCGCCGCCTGCAGGATGCGCGCCTGGCAATACAGGAAGCCGAGGCCGACGAGGGCGGCGAGCCAGGCCGCGGCAAGCGCGCCGGTCAGTACGGCGAGCGCGCCGGCGGCGAACAGCGGCATCGCCACGATCGCTTCGCGGGTCATCCAGGAGGTGCGGGCGTGGAAAAACACGTTCAGTGCCCGCCACGGCTTGCCGATTTCCAGCCATACGCAGAACAGGCCGCCACCGATGCAGGCCAGGGCCAGGAGCAGGGGAGGAAGCAGCGCGGTGTCGTGGGCCGTGGCCGCGAGCACGGCCCACAGCAGCAGGCCGGTGCCGGTGCCGCCGCCGATGAAGTTGCCGGCAGCGCGGGCATCCCAGAAGGGTTGCAGTTCGGGTTGGACGCCTCTCATTATTTTTTCTCCCACAGGTAGAAGAATCCGGGACCCGTGCCGAGCTCCTCGTGCATGCGGAAATGTTCGTTTTCGCGCAGCAGCCGGGAAGCCTTGCTGTTGGGGTCGTCGATATCGCCGAAGGTCAGCGCGTTGGCGATGCAGGCGTTGGCGCAGGCGGGGGTGGCGTCGGGGTCGACGCCCGGGGTCAGGCCATGGGCGACGCCGTAATCGATGCGATCGGAGCAGAAGGTGCACTTGGTCGCGACGCCGACGCGGGCGGGGTCGGCACGCTGCTTCTCGTTCGCCATCAGGCGGTCGCCATACGCCGGTTCGGCAAAGTTCACCTTGTAGCGGGCGTTGTAGGGGCAGGCGACCGAACAGTAGGCACAGCCGATGCACAGGTCGTAATCGATCGTGACCAGGCCGTCGGCGCGCTTCTTGGTCGCCGTGGTCGGGCACACCGTCTCGCATGGCGGTTCATCGCAGTGCTGGCAGCCGACCGGAACGAAGGTGCGCGACACGTCGGGAAACTCGCCGGCTTCGACATCGAGGACCCAGCGCCACTGGACGCCGGGAGGGGTGGCATTGGTGTGCTTGCAGGCGGCCGTACAGGTCTGGCAGCCGACGCAGCGCCGCAGATCGGCCACCATGGCATAGCGCGTCATTGTGCACCTCCGACTCTCTTGATTGATACGGGAACGATATCGGCTGCCGAGCCGGTGGCATCGGTCAGATCCATCAGCATCGGCACCAGGCTGTTCATACTGGGGACGTCGAAGTCCTTGGCGTAGGGCGTGATCCAGTGGTCGAACTGGCCCACCATCAGCAAGGTGTCGGGACGGATGCCCTGGCGCAGCACCACGCGGCCGCGGGTTTCGCGCAGCGGCGAGCGCACTTCGACGAGGTCGCCGTCCTCGATGCCGAGCTTCGCCGCGGAGGCGGGGTTCATGATCACGCCGCGGTGGCCGGCGACGTTGGCGGCGACTTCGCGCACCATCTGCAGGCTGACGTTGCCGCCCCAGGCGTACTGCATGCTGCGCGAAGTCAGCAGCCAGAACGGGAAGTCTTCCTCGCGCCCGCCCAGATTGGAGATCACCGCACTCTTGATCAGGTGCGAGAAGTCGTGGAAATCGGGCAGCGGCTGGTACTCGGTGAGCTGGCGGTCCCACCAGTCGATGCCGGATTCGTGCAGGCGGCGGCCGAGCTCGGTGCCGATGCGGAAGATGCGCTCCTGGTAGGGCATCTCGAAGCGCAGGCCGTTGTCCTTCATGTGCGGGTAGAGATACCACTGCAGGCGCGGGTAATCGATGGTGCGGAAGCCGTGTTCGCGCCACCAGTCGAGGCCGTGGTCCTCGGCGCCGCCGGTAAGCTCGGCGCTGGCGGCGCGGCAGCTGGCGTTCCAGATTTCCTCGACGCCGTGGGTCTGCTCGAGGTCGAGGGAGAAGTCGTAGCTCGCCCCTTTCAGCGGCACCCCGGCAGCGCCGCGGTTGATCGCCTTGTTGTAGGGCTCCTGTATGCCGGCACGGCGGGCGAGCTCGGACGCGATCCAGGTGAAGTCGCGCGTCTCGCCCTGCGGCACGACCGCCGGCTGGCGCAGGGCGAAGCCCTGTTTGTCCCAGAACTGCTCGACGTACTTGGTGCCGCCGATGCGGATCAGCTGTAGACCTTCGAGGTCGGTGCAGTCGGGCAGCAGGACGTCGGCGAAGTGGTTGGTCTCGTCGCGGGTGTAGGTGAAGGCGACGACGAAGGGGAACTTCGAAACCGCTTCGGCGACCTGCGGCGTATCCCAGAACGAGATCACCGGGTTGGTGCGGTAGAAGAACCAGACGTCGGGTTGGGTCGGCTCGGGGAAATTCTCGAAACCGTGACGCTGCTGCATCCAGGCGAGGTGGGTGGGGCCGAGCGCTGCGCTCCAGGCCGAGTTCGCCACCAGCGGCACGAGGGTGCGGTTGGCGTTGCGGATCTGCGGGCGGGAGACCCAGTTTTCCTTGTCGGTGGGGTTGAACGGGTAGTCCATGAAGCCGTCGGGGCCGGGCTTGGCGCTGCTTTGGCGGTCGCTCGCCGGGCGGTTCAGGCGCACCGTGGTGCCGATCGTGCCGCCGGGGACGTCGAGGGCGCCGACCAGGCAGGCCATCAGGGTGCGGGCCCAGCAGCAGTCGTAGCCGCCCCAGCCGTTGTTGACGGTCTTGCCCAGGGTGATCGCCACCGGGCGGAAGGGCAGGGTGCGGCCTTCGATCTCGATGGTAGCGCCGATCTGGGCGTGGTCGAGATACTCGTTGGCGACGCGGCGGATGGTGTCGGCGGGGACGTCGCAGACCTTCGCTGCCCACTCCGGGGTGAAGGTGCGCTCGTGCTCGGCGAGCTTGCCGAAGGCAGTGAGGACGCGCACCTGGACATGGTCGACGGTTTCATTGTCGGGCAGGACTTCGAGGCCGGATGCGGTGAACTCGCCGTCCAGCGCGGGATCGATGTCCGCTGTGTCGAAGGGGACCGCGGCGGCGCGCTTCAGATCCCACACCAGCGGCTTGCGCGTGTCCGGGTCGCGCAGGTACAGCCCGTTGGGCGCGACCAGGTAGGGCGAAGCGGTCATGTGCTTGAGGAAGTCGATGTCCAGGCGTGTGCGCGCGTTCTCGAACAGCATCACGTGGATCATCGCGTGCATGAACGCGGGGTCTGTCTTGGGCTTGATCGGCACCCACTCGGCCGAGCAGCCGCCGGTAACCGACAGGTGGGGCTCGACCTGGACGCGCTTGACGCCCTGTTCGACGCGCGCTTCGGCATGGCGCCAGACCCCACACACGCCGCCGGAAGCTTCGATGTTGCTGCCGAAGGAGACGATGTACTTGGTCCGCGGCGTGTCCGGGCAGACGGTGAAGGCGCGGTGCCAGAGCTCGCCGTAGAGGTGCTCGGAGTGGGTGCACTTGACTCCCTGGCCGCTGCCGAAGCTCAGGTCGACCGGCCCCCAGGCGGAAAGAAAGGCGGGGAAGGTGCCCATGTAGGCGGTGGGGGTGCCGCCGCCGCCGAAGCTCGCCGCCACGCGCGGATAGCCGGAAGCGTCGAGCAGCCCGTTCGCACGCACGGTGTTGAGCTTGTCGGCGATCAGGTCGAGCGCCTCGTCCCACGAGATCGGCACGAAGCCGGGGTCCTCGTCGCGCCCCTTCTTCGGGTTGGTGCGCTTCATCGGCGTGAGCACGCGGTTCGGGTTGTAGGTCTTCTGCACCAGGCCGAAGGCCTTCACGCAGACCCGGCCCGCCGCGGGGTGTACGCCTTCGGCGTCGAAGTTCGGCTCGATCGCGGTCGCGACTCCGTCCTCGACCTTGACCTTGAGCAGATCCGGGCCGGCCACGCACTGATAACAGTAGGTTGCGACCTTGGTAACGCCTGTCGGGCAATTGGGGGTCGTCATGGTGAGTCTCCTTCGGATGCGGGGGTGGCGACAGCGCGGCTGGAGTCGGTGAGCGGCGGATGAGAGTGGCCGGCAAGCGGTCCGCGCTGTTCGCTTATGGGCCCATAATAGGAGCTATGACTGACCGGTCGGTTGACGAATGTCAAAGGATCGATGTGACGTTCACGTCAACTCCAGACTTCCCTCCCACGAGAACCGCCGATGCCGCCAGATACCGCGTTCTGACGGGGGTTTTCCGATACACTCGCCGATGCGGGCCCGGTCGGCGTCCAGGCGGGCCATTGCCACGGATTCCGCGCATGGAGGATCATGACGTGCGCGGATTTGCTGCTGTCCATTCTGTCAGGAGTGTTTTCATGTTCGTCGAAAGGATCATGACCCGGGATGTCTTGCACGTCGCCCCGGACGCCACTTTTGCGCAGGTCTCCGAGATCATGCGCCTGAAGAAAGTGCGCCATCTGCCCGTAGTGGAAGCCGATGGCCGTCTGGTTGGCATCATTTCGCATCGGGACGTGCAGCGCGCGCAGCCGTCCACGATCACGACGCTGGACGTGGGGGAAGTGAAATACCTGCTGTCCAAAGTGAGCGCCGCGGACATCATGCACAAGAAGGTGATCACTTGCGCGCCCTCGACCCTGATCGAGGAAGCGGCGCGGCTGATGCGCCCGAACAAACTCGGCTGCCTGCCGGTGGTGGAAAACGATCGCCTGGTGGGCATCATCACCAGCGTCGACCTGCTCGATTTCTTCCTCGACATCACCGGCTGCTGGGTGGAAGGGTCGACCCGGATCACGGTGAGCCTGCCCGACCAGACCGGTCAACTGGCCGCCTTGCTGGCGACGGTCAGCGCGCACGGCGGCTACATCGTATCGGTGGTGTCGCCGCGCACGCCGCAGAGCGAAGGCAAGCGCATCGCGATGATCCGCTTCGACGCCGATGATGCCGAGCGCGTGATCACGGGCTTGCGCGAGGCCGGCTACGATCTCAGCGTGGACATCACTGCGAGCGCGAAGTAAGCCGAACGGAAAGGTCGGCCCGGGCTTCGGCGCAGGGCCTTCCGCTACCCGGGCGCCGGCCCGTGAGGGGCGTGCGCAAGGATCGCTCACCGGAAGTGCTGTAAACGAACCGAGGGCGGGCCATCAGGGACCCGCCCTCGGTTCGTTCACCCGGGCTGAGCGGTGGTCGCCGCCCGCCCGGGTGGCTGCTGCGCCCGCTTACTCCTGCGGCAGCGGGGGGTCGGCGTCCTCGCTCCAGCCTTTCGGGGGCGGCTGGAAGCGTCCCAGCCAGCCCTGGAGCAGGGTCACGTGCTCACGCTCGGTCTCGCACAGTTCGCGTGCGATCTTGCGCACATCCTCCCGCCCGGCCTGGTCGGCAAGGCGCTCGTAGAACGCCACACCCTTGCGTTCGGCTTCGAGCGCCATCGCGATGGCGTGGTAGGGATGCATCATGTAATGCAGGCCTTCCGCGCTCGCCGACGGCGCTTCGGGGCTTTCCGGGGTCTGCCAGGCATATTCCCACGGCGCGATGTGCGGAAGGGTGTGGCCGTCGCTGAGATCATTGACGTTATCCACGTGCAGCTTCTCGATCTCGGCAAGCTTGCGGAACAGTGCGGCGACTTCCGGATTGTTGTGGGTCTCCATCTGGTCGGCCAGCATTTCGTAGCGTTCGACCGCTTCGTTCTCCATCGCCAGGGCGTGGGCGAGGAGCTGCTCCACCGACTGGATGCTGTTGTCCTGCGGCTCGGTAGCGCTCATAGCACGAACTCCTTCTCGAGATCTGCAACGGAATCGACGCTGGCTTTCAGCGCCGGCTGGAAGGGTTTACGGCTGCCACGATACAGCACACCGATGTTGAACCCGTCGTCGGTCATCAGGCGGCGGGCGGCGCGCGCCGGATCGTCGGTCGGATCGACCGCGGCCGGGTGTACGGCGTCCTTCCAGTCGCGCTGCTCGGGGCGGAAGGTGACACAGGGGCTGAGCAGCTGGACGAAGGAGAAGCCCGGGTGGCGGATCGCCTCGGTGATCAGCTGGGCGGCGCCGTTGGGGTCGCCGGAGAAGCCGCGGGCGATGAAGTTGGCGCCGGCGGCGAGCGCGATCACCAGCGGGTGGAAGGGGTTGATGCCGGTGCCCTGGGGGGTGAGCTTGCTCTTTTCCCAGTCCGGCGCGGTGGTCGGCGAGGCCTGGCCCTTCGTCATGCCGTAGACTTCGTTGTCCATGACGATGTAGGTCATGTCGACGTTGCGCCGGCAGGCGTGCATGAAGTGGTTGCCGCCGATCGAGAAGCCGTCGCCGTCACCGCCCGAGGCGATCACGGTGAGTTCGGGGCGGGAGACCTTGATCCCGGTGGCGATCGGCAGTGCGCGCCCGTGCACGCCGTGGAAGCCGAACACGTTGGTGTAGGCGGGCAGGCGCGAGGAGCAGCCGATGCCGGAGACGAGGGCGACGTTTTCGGGCGGGATCGACAGCTCGGCCAGGGCCTTGGTGAGCGCGCCGAGCACCGAGTAGTCGCCGCAGCCGGGACACCAGACGGGTTTGACTTCGGACTTGTAGTCGCGCGCGGAGTAGCTCGGGCAAGTGGATGTGGCGTCCATGGTCAGCTCCAGTCGGCCAGTTGGCGGAAGATTTCGTCGGGTCGGATGGGCAGCGGACCGGGACGATGGAAGGCGCGCACGCTGCCGGGAAGGTCGTAGTGGGCGCGCAGGTAGCGGTGGAACTGGGCGCCGTGGCTCTGTTCGACGACGAGCACGCGCGAGACGCCCTCGAGGGCGGTGGCGAGCTGCTCGGGGCGCACCGGCGACAGCAGGCGGATCGACACCATGCGGCCCTTCTTGCCGGCGGCGCGCCAGCGCTCGAGCGCTTCCTGCACCGGTCCGGTGGTCGAGCCCCAGGTGATGACGGCGATGTCGCCCTCGCCCTTGCCGTCGATGTCGGCCCAGTAGGCGCCGTAATCGTGGGCGGTGAGCTTGCGCAGGCGCTTGTCGAGCTGGGTGCTGTGGTCCGAGGCCTGGCTCGAGGGGGTGCCGACTTCGGTGTGCTCGAGGCCGTCGGCGGTGTACTGGTAGCCCTTCATGCCGGGCACGGCCATCGGCGAGACACCCGACTCGGTGTTGCGGTAGCGGCGGTAGCGTTCGTCGCCCAGCTCACCTGCGGGGCGCAGGCGGTTGGCGCGCAGCCCGGGGTCGGCAGGCGGGGCGATGGTGGCGCGGCTCTGGCCCAGCGACTGGTCCGAGAGCACGATCGCGGCGGTCTGCAGGGTGTCGGCCAGATGCACCGCCCACTGCGTGGAGAAGGCGCAGTCGGCGAGCGAGTTGGGCGCTACCACCAGGTGCGGGGCGTCGCCGTGCATGCCGTAGAGGGCGATGTTGAGGTCGCTCTGCTCGGACTTCACCGGGATGCCGGTGGACGGGCCGCCGCGCATCACGTTGACGATCGTGATCGGGGTTTCGGAGGCGACCGCGAGGCCGATCGATTCGGTCATCAGCGCCAGGCCGGGGCCGGAGGTGGCGGTCAGCGAAGTGGTGCCGCCGTAGGAGGCGCCGATGATCTGGTTGACCGAGGCGAGCTCGTCTTCGGCCTGCACCAGCGCGCCGCCGAGCTTGGCGAGGTTGGGCGCGAGCCATTCGAGCACTTCGGTGCCCGGGGTGATCGGGTAGGCGGCGACAAAGCGCACGCCGCCGCGCACCGCGCCGAGGCCGGCGGCTTCGTTGCCGGTGATGCTCCACAGGCGCTGGCGCTCGCCGCCGGCGGCCGCGGCGAGCTTCTTGCTCGGCGGCAGCGAGGCGGCAAAGGCCATGCCCGCGCGCACCGAGGCTTCGCTGGCGGCGAGCGCGGCAGGGCCTTTCTTCGCCAGCGAGTCCTTGATCACCTTGAGTACCGCGTCTTCGGGCAGGCCGACCAGGGCGGCGACGGTGCCGAGCGCAATCATGTTCGGGCGCCCGCCGTCGATTTCCTTGGCGATCTTTTTGAACGGGATGTCGCCGCGGCGCGTGCCCTTGGCCAGGATCTGCTCGGGGAATTCGCCGCCGTCCGGGTCGCCCAGCACCAGGCCGTCGGCGGTCATCGGCACCTCGGCGGCGAAGCGGCCGACGTTCTGCCAGTCGATCGCCACCAGCATGTCGAAGTGGTCGTCGTGCGACTGCACCGGCGTGGTCGACAGGCGCAGCATCGCCGCCGCCTCGCCACCGCGGATTTGCGCTCCTGACGAGCGCGTCATGTAGGCATACCAGCCGGCGTGGCCGGCGGCATCGAGCAGCATGCTGCCTGCCGTCATCACCCCGGCTCCGCCGCTGCCGGCGAAGGTTATCGAAACCGATCGGGCTGTCATCCTGATTCTCCAAGTTCAACTGCAGGCCGCTGAGGCCGGTTCGGGATCACCTCGGGTGCGCACGAGCCATATCGATATGGATACGCCTATGCGCGGCGAGTGCGGTGCGGCTGCGCCCTTGCCGTTGGGTGACCGATGTTTCCGAGGGTTTCCGGGGCCGAGGCGCCCGGGGCGATGCTGCATCCCTCTGGACGCTTCAAAGTTTACGTTGACGCAAACGTCAATCCGTTGACTTAGGTCAACTGGAGGTCCGGGGGGCTCGTTTAAGGTTCGTCCATCACGACATGCAGTCTCCGCTTTTAAACGGTGATGTGTCAGAATAGTGTGACGTTAACGTCAACGTCATGGCGGCGAAGAGTTCAGTCAGTTCATGGAGGAGTGAGATGAGCAGCAATCCGCATCGTTGGATGATGACCTCGCCCGGCGCGCCGATGGTTCGCGCCGAGTTCGAGATCGGTGAGCTTTCTGCCGACCAGGTCGTCGTGGCCGTGGCGGGCTGTGGAGTCTGCCACACCGATCTCGGCTATTACTACGACAGCGTGCGCACGAATCATGCGCTGCCTCTGGCGCTTGGTCACGAGATCAGCGGGCGGGTGGTGCAGGCCGGCGCCAATGCGGCGCAGTGGCTGGGCCGTGCCGTGATCGTGCCGGCGGTGATGCCTTGCGGTACCTGTGAGCTGTGTACGTCCGGCCATGGCACGATCTGCCGTGACCAGGTGATGCCGGGCAACGACATCCAGGGCGGCTTCGCTTCCCATGTGGTGGTGCCGGCGCGTGGTCTGTGCCCGGTCGACGAGGCGCGGCTTGCTGCCGCCGGTCTGCAGCTGGCCGACGTCTCGGTGGTTGCCGATGCGGTCACCACGCCCTATCAGGCGGTGCTGCAGGCCGGCGTCGAGCCGGGCGATGTGGCGGTGGTGATCGGCGTCGGCGGCGTCGGCGGCTACGCCGTGCAGATCGCCAATGCCTTTGGCGCCAGCGTGGTAGCGATCGACGTCGATCCTGCTAAGCTGGAGATGATGTCCAAGCATGGCGCGGCACTCACGCTCAACGCACGTGAGATCTCCGGGCGCGATCTGAAGAAGGCGATCGAGGCGCATGCCAAGGCCAACGGCCTGCGTCTGACGCGCTGGAAGATTTTCGAGTGTTCGGGCACCGGTGCGGGGCAGACCAGCGCCTATGGCCTGCTCACTCATGGCGCGACGCTGGCGGTGGTCGGTTTCACGATGGACAAGGTCGAGGTTCGCCTTTCCAACCTGATGGCCTTCCATGCCCGCGCATTGGGCAACTGGGGCTGCCTGCCCGAGTACTACCCGGCGGCACTCGACCTGGTGCTCGACAAGAAGATCGATCTCGCCAGCTTCATCGAGCGCCATCCGCTCGACCAGATCGGCGAGGTGTTTGCCGCTGCGCATGCCCACAAGCTGACCCGCCGCGCCATCCTCACGCCCTGAACGGCATCCCTTTTAAGCACGCAACGAAAAAAGACACAGGAGTTCGATGACATGAATCCGACTACGCAAAAACTGGTCGAGCAGAACGCTCCGGCGCAATTGGTCGACCACAACCTGGTGCCCGAAACCGTTTGTCCGGGCGTGCTCTACGAGAAGCGTCCGGCGCGCAACCTGAAGGGCGAAGTGGTGCCGGGGCTGTACAACGTCTGGATCTCGCTCGACAACCCGAAGCAGTACAACTCCTACACCACCGATATGGTGAAGGGCCTGATTCTCGCCTTCCGCGCCGCCTCCTGCGCGCGCGATGTCGCCTCGGTGGTGTTTACCGCGGTCGGCGACAAGGCCTTCTGCACCGGCGGCAACACCAAGGAATACGCCGAGTACTACGCCGGCAACCCGCAGGAATACCGCCAGTACATGCGCCTGTTCAACGACATGGTGTCGGCGATCCTCGGTTGCGACAAGCCGGTGATCTGTCGTGTCAACGGCATGCGCATCGGTGGCGGTCAGGAGATCGGTATGGCGGCCGACTTCACCGTGGCCCAGGATCTGGCCAACTTCGGCCAGGCCGGCCCGAAGCACGGTTCGGCGGCGATCGGCGGTGCGACCGACTTCCTCCCGCTGATGATCGGCTGTGAGCAGGCGATGGTGTCGGGCACGCTGTGCGAGCCGTTCTCGGCACACAAGGCCAACCGCCTCGGCATCTGCATGCAGATCGTTCCGGCGCTCAAGGTCGACGGCAAGTTCATCGCCAACCCGCTGGTGGTCACTGACCGCTACCTCGACGAGTTCGGCCGCATCATCCACGGCGAATTCAAGACCGGCGACGAACTCGCGGCCGGCAAGGAACTGATGAAGCGCGGCGAGATCGATCTGTCGCTGCTCGACGAAGCGGTCGAGAAGCTGTGCGCGAAGCTGATCTCCACCTTCCCCGAGTGCCTGACCAAGAGCTTCGAGGAGCTGCGCAAGCCCAAGCTCGACGCCTGGAACCGCAACAAGGAAAACAGCCGCGCCTGGCTCGCGCTGAACATGATGAACGAAGCGCGCACCGGCTTCCGCGCCTTCAACGAAGGCAACAAGGAAACCGGCCGCGAGATCGAATTCACCGATCTGCGACAGGCGCTGGCCAAGGGCATGCCCTGGACCCCCGAGCTGATCGAAAGCCTGATGCCGGGTGCCAAGTGATGAGCGAGGCCAGCTCCCCGCTGAAGGTCTGGCTGGAGCGCGACGGCAGCCTGCTGCGTCTGCGCCTGGCCCGGCCCAAGGCCAACATCGTCGATGCCGCGATGATCGCTGCGATGCGTCAGGCGCTGGGCGAGCACCTCCAGGCTCCGGCGCTGCGCGCGGTGCTGCTCGATGCCGAAGGTCCGCATTTCAGCTTCGGCGCCAGCGTCGATGAGCACATGCCGGACCAGTGCGCGCAGATGCTGAAAAGCCTGCACGGGCTGGTGCGCGAGATGCTCGACAGCCCGGTGCCGATCCTGGTCGCGCTGCGCGGCCAGTGCCTGGGTGGCGGCCTGGAAGTGGCGGCGGCGGGCAACCTGCTGTTCGCCGCGCCGGATGCCAAGTTCGGCCAGCCCGAGATCCGTCTCGGCGTGTTCGCGCCCGCTGCATCCTGCCTGCTGCCGCCGCGCGTCGGCCAGGCCTGCGCCGAAGACCTGCTGTGGTCGGGGCGCAGCATCGACGGTGCCGAAGGGCACCGGATCGGCCTCATCGACGTCCTCGCCGAGGACCCGGAGGCCGCGGCGCTGCGGTGGTTCGACGAACACATTGCACGCTTGAGCGCGAGCTCGCTGCGTTTTGCGGTCCGTGCCGCACGCTGCGACAGCGTGCCGCGCATCAAGCAAAAACTCGATACCGTGGAGGCCCTCTACCTTGAGGAACTGATGGCCAGCCACGATGCGGTGGAAGGGCTGAAAGCCTTTCTTGAGAAGCGTTCTGCAAACTGGGAGAACCGTTGACCATGAGTACGGCAGACATCATCGCGCGCTGTGAAGCGCTTTACGAGGACCTTGATTTCACTGCCGCCAGGCAATGGAAGGAGGCCGATCCCTCTCGCAAGGTTATCGCCTACATGCCGGTATATGTGCCGCGCGAGATCATTCATGCGGCTGGCATGCTGCCCCTGGGCATCATGGGCGGCGGCGACGGCCTGGAGGTGATCCACGGCGACGCCTTCTACCAGAGCTACATCTGCCGCATCCCACGCTCGACCATCGAACTTGGCCTGTCGAAGCGCATGGATTTCGTCGATGGCATGCTGTTCCCCAGCATCTGTGACGTCATCCGCAACCTGTCGGGCATGTGGAAGCTGATGTTCCCGGGCAAGTACGTGCGTTACTTCGATGTTCCCCAGAACTACCGCGACGACGTCGGCGGCAACTACTACACCGCCGAACTGAACGAACTGCGCGAAGGCCTGGAGCACCTGTCGGGCCGCAAGATCACCGACGACGCCCTGCGCGCTTCGATCAAGGTCTACAACGAAAACCGCAAGCTCGTCCAGGATGTCTATGGCCTGCGTTCGCGCGAGCCCTGGAAGGTGCCGTCGGCCGACGTCTATCTGCTGATGCGCGCCGGCCTGGTGCTGCCGGTCGAAGAGCACAACCAGATGCTGAAGGACTACCTGGCCGCCGCGGTCAAGGTCGAGGCGCAAAAGCGCGACAACTGTCGCGTGATCATCAACGGCTCGTTCTGCGAACAGCCGCCGCTCAACCTGATCAAGTCGATCGAGCTCTCGGGCTGCTACATCGTTGATGACGACTACATGATCGTGCATCGCTTCCTGCGCAACGAAGTGTCGACCGCCGGCGATCCGATGCAGAATCTGTCGCTCGCCTTCCTGCACGAGTCGATCAGCACCGCCGCCAAGTACGACGACAAGGAAGAGGACAAGGGCAAGTACCTGCTCGAACAAGTCCGCACCAACGCCGCCGAAGGCGTCATCTTCGCCGCGCCCAGCTTCTGCGACCCGGCGCTGCTCGAGCGTCCGATGCTGGCCGACCGCTGCTCGGAGAACAAGGTGCCCTACATCTCGTTCAAGTACGCCGAGAACTCGGGCCAGATGCAGCCGATCCGTGAGCAGGCCGGTACTTTTGCCGACTCGATCAAACTCTGGAGCTAATCATGAGTGCAAAAACCAACCCTGAAGTCATCAAAGAATCTTCGATGGTGAAGCAGAAGGAGATGATCGCCGGTAACTACGATCGTCTCACGGGCACCAAGGAGTCGGGCGAGAAGGTCGTGTCGACCTTCGTGCCGGGCAACCTGAACGAGCTGATCATGTGCTTCGACATGGTCAACAACCTGCCCGAAACCAACGCCATCCAGAACGGCATGCGCAAGCAGAGCGGCGGCATGATCATGGATGCCGAGAAGGCCGGCCACTCGGAAGACGTGTGTACCTACGTCAAGGCCGACATCGGCATGATGGGTCGCGGCAACATCGCCCCCAACGGCAAGCCGATGCCCGCTCCGGACATGCTGCTGCTGTCCTACACCGGCTGCTTCACCTTCATGAAGTGGTTCGAGCTGCTGCGCCACGAATACAAGTGCCCGACCGTGATGCTGCAGATCCCGTATCAGGGCGATGGCAAGATCACCAAGAACATGCGTGATTTCGTCGTCAAGCAGCTCAAGGAAGAAGTCATTCCGATGTTCGAGCAGGTCTCGGGCGTCAAGTTCGACATCGACCGTCTGCGCGAATACCTGAAGAACTCGGCGAAGGCCGAAGACGATCTGGTGTGGGTGCTCGAGAGCGCGAAGAACCGTCCGTCGCCGATCGACGCCTACTTCGGCGGCGTGTATTACATCGGCCCGATGTTCACCGCTTTCCGCGGCACCGCCGACGCGGTCGAGTACTACGGCCTGCTGCGCGGCGAAATCGAGCAGCGCATCCGCGAAGGCAAGGGGCCGATCACCCCCGAAGGCGACATGAAGGAAGAGAAGTACCGCCTGGTCGTCGAAGGTCCCCCGAACTGGACCAGCTTCCGCGAGTTCTGGAAGCTGTTCTACGACGAAGGCGCGGTGGTGGTGGCGAGCTCCTACACCAAGGTGGGCGGCCTCTACGACCAGGGCTTCCGTCACGACCCGAACGATCCGCTGGGCACGCTGGCCGACTACTGCCTGGGTTGCTACACCAACAACAACCTGCCGCAGCGCGTCGAACTGCTCGAGAAGTACATGAACGAGTACCAGGCCGACGGCCTGCTGATCAACTCGATCAAGAGCTGCAACAGCTTCTCCGCTGGGCAGCTGCTGATGATGCGCGAAATCGAGAAGCGCACCGGCAAGCCGGCCGCGTTCATCGAGACCGACCTTGTCGATCCGCGTTATTTCTCGCACGCAAACGTCAAGAACCGTCTGGAGAGCTACTTCCAGATGGTGGATCAGAAACGCAGCGGCGCGTCGCTGGCAACCGCGTAAGGAGCGAACCATGGAATGTTTCGTCGGAATTGATCTGGGGTCCACCACGACCAAAGCGGTCGTCATGGACGACAAGGGGCAGGTGCTCGGCCGCGGCATCACCAACTCGCGCTCGAACTACGACACGGCGGCGCGTGTCTCGAAGCTCGAGGCTTTCATCGATGCGCGCCTGAGCCTGATCCGCCGCGAACTCGACAAGGAGCCGGCAGTGGCCGGGCGGGTCGATGAGATCATCGACGGCCTGACCCGCAACTTCCGTCGCGAGCAGTTCATCGAGCAGCTCGGCGACCTGGAGCAGACCTGCGTGGCCAACGTCGAAGGCCCGCGCTTCGCCGGCAAGGAAAAGGCGATCGTCGGCGCGCTGACCGAAGTCTTCCGCCGCCTGCGCGAGGAAGAGGCGGACAAGCTTTTCGCGCCGGACGCGCAGCGCAAGTCGGACTTCTTCCGCGACCTCGCCGGTTCGCGCTTCATGCAGATCGGTGAAGAAGTGGCCCGCGCCAACGGCGTCGAGTTCGATCACCTGCTGCACATGTACGACAAGTCGATCATCGAGGTCGAGAACCGTCCGCCGTCGGCCGACATGAATCGCAAGTTCCGCAGCGCGATGGAACGCGTCCGCGGTGAGATGTCCAGCGCCCTCGATACCGCTGCGCTGGGCGCGCCGATCGATGCCGCGCTCGAAATCGACATGAGCGAGCGCTACGTCGTCGGCACCGGCTACGGCCGCGTTCGTCTGCCCTTCCCGAAGGAGCACATCCGTTCCGAGATCCTGTGCCACGGCCTGGGCGCGCACCTGATGTATCCGAAGACCCGCACCGTGCTCGACATCGGCGGCCAGGATACCAAGGGCATCCAGATCGACGACAAGGGCATCGTGGTGAACTTCCAGATGAACGACCGCTGTGCTGCTGGTACCGGCCGTTACCTGGGCTACGTCGCCGACGAGATGAACATGGGTCTGCACGAACTCGGCCCCCTCGCGATGAAGTCGACCAAGTCGATCCGCATCAACTCGACCTGCACCGTGTTCGCCGGCGCCGAGCTGCGTGACCGTCTGGCGCTGGGCGACAAGCGCGAGGACATCCTCGCCGGTCTGCACCGTGCGATCATGCTGCGTGCGATGTCGATCATCTCGCGTTCGGGCGGCATCACCGACCAATTCACCTTCACCGGTGGCGTGGCCAAGAACGAGGCAGCGGTCAAGGAACTGCGCCAGCTGGTCAAGGAAAACTACGGCGAAGTGCAGATCAACATCGACCCGGATTCGATTTATACCGGTGCTCTGGGGGCTTCCGAGTTCGCCCGTCGCGCCGTCGTGGAGGCTTGAAAATGACGATCACTGCAGGCATCGATATCGGCACTGGCGCGGTCAAGACCGTTCTTTTCCGCGTCGAAGGCGACAAGACCGAATGGCTCGCCAAGCGCAACGACCGCATCCGTCAGCGCGACCCGTTCAAGCTTGCCGAGGAGGCCTACAACGGCCTGCTCGAGGAAGCCGGCCTGAAGGCGTCCGACGTGGATTACGTGGCCACCACCGGCGAAGGTGAGAGCCTCGCCTTCCACACCGGCCACTTCTACTCGATGACCACGCATGCGCGCGGGGCGGTGTACCTGAACCCCGAAGCGCGTGCCGTCCTCGACATCGGCGCGCTCCACGGTCGTGCGATCCGCAACGACGAGCGCGGCAAGGTCGAAACCTACAAGATGACCAGCCAGTGCGCGTCGGGCTCCGGCCAGTTCCTCGAGAACATCGCACGCTATCTGGGCATCGCGCAGGACGAGATCGGCTCGCTGTCGACGCAGGCCGACAACCCCGAAGTGGTGTCGAGCATCTGCGCCGTGCTGGCCGAAACCGACGTCATCAACATGGTGTCGCGCGGCATTTCGGCGCCGAACATCCTGAAGGGCATCCACATCTCGATGGCCGGCCGCCTGGCGAAGCTGCTGAAGTCGGTCGGTGCGCGTGACGGCGTGGTGCTCTGCACCGGTGGTCTGGCGCTCGACGAAGGCCTGCTGAAGACGCTCAACGAGTCGATTCAAGAGCAGAAAATGGCGGTTGTGGCCTACAATCATCCTGACTCGCCCTATGCCGGGGCGATCGGTGCAGCACTGTGGGGCGCCTTCCGTCATGAAAAGCTGGCCCGCCTCGGCCAACAGCAAGTGGCGGAAGCAGCCTGAGCCAAACTATCGAGGAGAAAGCAGCATGGCCTTGTACATCAACGACGACTGCACGGCGTGCGACGCCTGTGTGGAAGAGTGCCCGAACGAGGCGATTACCCCGGGCGATCCGATCTACGTGATCGACCCGACCAAGTGTTCCGAGTGTGTGGGCGCTTTCGACGAGCCGCAATGCCGGCTGGTCTGTCCGGCGGATTGCATTCCGGATAATCCGGACTACCGCGAAACACGCGAAGAACTGCAGGAGAAGTACGATCGCCTGCACGGTTGATTGACCTGCCGGGGCCACCAATAGGTGGCCCCTTTTCACATTTTTACGGGAGGCATGATGACTGCGAATAGCGAAACCAGGTTGCGCCCGCTCGCCGCTGGCGATGTGGATCGTCTTACCCGTCTCGACGCCATGACCAGCGGCGGCGGTAGTCGTACCAGCTTCTTCGAGCGCCGGCTGAAGGCCGAGCAGGTGCGCGCAGAAGGCTTCTTCTCCTGCATCGCCGAGCGCGGAGGCAACATCGTCGGCTTCGCGCTCGGGCACTTGCTCGATGGCGAGTTCGGCGTCAAGGGGCGGGTTGCCGTGCTCGACGCGATCGCCGTCGACCCGGGCACCCAGCGCCAGGGGGTGGCGCGGGCGCTGATGGATGAGTTCGACCGTGTCGCGCGTGCGCGCGGGGCCAACGAGATGCGCACGCAGGCGCAGTGGAACCAGCCGGCGCTGGTCGAGTTCTTTGCCGCGGCAGGTTTCCGTCTGGCGCCGCGGGTGGTGCTCGAACGCCCGACCGAGTACGTGAACTTCTGAGTTCCCGCTGCAACGGACCATTGACGGAGATCTACGATGACCAGCCATCCCCATCCCACTACGAAGCAGATGATCGACCAGTTTTCCGGGGAACCCAACTACAGCGACCCCAACCCGGACGATGCCGTGGCGCTGTCGCGCGACCGGATCCCGGTGCGCTCGCTGACGCAGGAAGACTTCGATGCCGTCGTCCGCATCGACCGCCACGACAGCGGCCAGGATCGCAGCGCGTACTACCGGCGCAAGTTCGAGGAAGCGCTCGGCGGCTCCGGCGTGCGCGTCTCGGTGGTTGCCGAGCAGGACGGTGCCGTGGTCGGCTTTCTGATGGCACGCGTCGATTTCGGCGAATTCGGCCGTGCCGCCGCTGCTGCGGTGATCGACACGGTGGGCGTCGATCCGGCCATGAAAGGGCGTCATATCGGCAAGGCGCTGGTTTCCCAGCTGCTTGCCAATCTGACCACGCTCAGGGTCGAGTCGGTCCGCTCTGAAGTCGAATGGAATCAGTTCGGCCTGCTCCACTTCCTCGAGCGCTGCGGCTTCCGCCCAGGGCAGCAACTGGCGCTATCACGTCCGCTGAACTGAGCCGAAGCCCTGTCTGTAACCCACAGCCCGGGCACGCTGGTCGTGTCCGGGCTTACTTTTTCAAGGTAGGAACGAAATGAGTTTTTCTGGCGAATTGTGCGGCCGTGTGGCCATCGTGACCGGTGGCGCGCGCGGGATCGGCAGTGCGATCACCAACGCCCTGGTGGCGCGTGGCGCTGAAGTCCATGTATTCGACCTCACCGACACCAACGAGTCGGCGGGAACGCTGCACCGGGTCAACATCGCCGACGCCGACAGCGTGGCGCAAGCGGTCGCGAGCCTGCCGGCGCCGCCCACGATGCTGGTCAACAACGCGGGCATCACCCGCGACCGCAGCCTGTTGAAGATGAGCGACGACGAGTGGCGCTCGGTGATCGACGTCAATCTGAGCGGAGCTTTCCACATGCTGCGCGCCTGCGCGCCGGGAATGGTCGCCGCCGGTTGCGGCAGCATCGTCAATATCACCTCGATCAACGGCATGCGCGGCAAGTTCGGCCAGGCCAACTACAGCTCGGCCAAGGCCGGCATGATCGGCCTCACCAAGACCGCTGCGCGCGAGCTCGGCCCGAAAGGGGTAACGGTGAACGCCGTCGCTCCGGGCATGGTGATGACCGAAATGGCCCGCGCCCTGCCGGCTGAAGTGCTCGACCGCGCCCTGCAGGAATCCGCGCTGCGCAAGCTCGCCGCACCCGAGGATATCGCCGCCGCGGTCGTGTTCCTGCTCTCCGACATGGCCCGCATGATCACCGGCGAAGTCATCCGGGTGGACTCCGGTCAGTACATCTGAACGCCCGCACCGGAGGTGCCGGGATGGTCCGGCCTCCGGTATTCCCGTCCCGGCGATCAGCCGGCCGGCACGGCCGGTACGCCCTGGTCGACGATCCCCGCCTGGCAGTGATGCCCGGCGGGGATTGTTTTTTGCGGGGCATTCTGCGGGCGCCTGCGCTGCGGGCGGGGCCGCATCACCAGTTATTGTCTAATGGAACAAACAATTGTTTGACTGAGTAGTTTGTCGACGATAATGTATTTCGCTCCCGCACATGACGGCTGAAGCGGCTACCGGCGCCAGGCTGGACGGTGTCTCTGGCCGGGGGCCGGCAAGAGGGAGCAAGGAGGGAGGCGAGGCCTCCGAAAGCCCCGATCGCATGCGGCAGAAGCCTGTGCTAGGGTAGCAATCTCGACACTTCGGGGGCGTGCGCACGGTTCTTGAGAAAGTGATTCGCGTGAATGCCGGACAATACGTTTGGTTTTGCTCCATGGGGTGCAAATAGCGCCATCTTTGGAGTGTTTCGATTCGTCAGAATCGTCTAACATGTCGCCGGTGGCTGCGGAACGTTCGCTGACGAGCGTCATCGGGTCGCGTTGAAGACGGCAGGCTGTCCGCAGGGCCGTCGCCGAAAAGCATACAAAGGCATCAAGCCGGAGGAGACACCATGAAATTGAAGAAAACCCTGTTGGTCGCGATGAGTCTTGCTTTCGTCGCCGGTACGGCCCAGGCCCAGCTCAAGGTCGGGATCAGCGTTTCGGCGACCGGCCCGGCGGCCTCGCTCGGGATCCCGGAGCGCCAGACCGTGGACCTGATGCCGAAGACGATCGGCGGCCTGTCGGTGAGCTATGTCGTGCTCGACGACGCCTCGGATACGACCAGCGCGGTGAAGAACATCCGCAAGCTCGTTTCCGAAGACAAGGTCGATATCGTGCTCGGCTCGACCACTTCGCCGAATTCGCTGGCGATGATCGACGTTGCCGCCGAAACCAAGACGCCGATGATCGCCTGGGCGGCTTCGAGTCGCATCGTCGAGCCGGTGGATGAGAAGCGGCGCTGGGTGTTCAAGACGCCGCAGAACGACGCCCAGATGGCGACTGCGATCGTCCAGCACATGACCAGCAGCAACGTCAAGAAAGTGTCCTTCGTCGGCTTTGCCGACGCCTACGGTGAGGGCTGGTACGAGCAGTTCAAGTCGATCGCCGAAGCGCGCGGGATCGAGATCGTCGCCAACGAACGCTTCAACCGCACCGACACTTCGGTGACCGGCCAGGTGCTGAAGATGATGTCCGCGCGCCCCGACGCGATGTTCATCGCCGGTTCGGGCACTCCCGCAGCCCTGCCGCAAAAGACGCTGAAGGAGCGCGGCTGGACGGGCAAGGTGTACCAGACCCACGGCGTCGCCAACAACGACTTCCTCCGGGTCTGCGGGCGTGACTGCGAAGGCACGCTGCTGCCTGCCGGACCGGTCCTGGTCGCCGAGCAACTGCCGGCCGACAATCCGGTCAAGGCCAGCGCGATGAAGTACATCAACGCCTACGAGGCAGCCCACGGCAAGGGCAGCGTGTCGACCTTCGGCGCCCACGCCTGGGACTCGGGCGTACTGCTCGAAGCCGCCGTGCCGGCTGCGCTCAAGGGCGCCAAGCCGGGGACCGCCGAATTCCGTGCGGCCCTGCGCGACGCCCTCGAAAGTGTCTCTGAAGTCGTCGGTGCCCACGGCATCTTCAACATGAGCCCGACCGATCACCTCGGCCTCGACCAGCGTGCCCGCGTGATGGTGCAGATCCAGAACGGCGCCTGGAAACTGGCCAAGTAAACGATCTGGTGACGGCCGCCGGGTGTTCCGCTCGGCGGCCTTTTCAATCAATCAATCCAAAAGATCCCGCTTCCGTTCCATGACGGAAGCGTGGGGGGGCTTGCGGTCATGGATTTTCAGATTGCATTGATCCTCGGGCAGGACGGCATCACCAACGGCGCCATCTACGCGCTGCTCGCACTTGCGCTGGTGCTGGTGTTCGCGGTTACCCGAGTGATCTTCATTCCCCAGGGGGAGTTCGTCTCCTACGGCGCGCTGACCCTGGCGATGATCGACAATGGTTTTTTCCCGGCGACCGCCTGGCTGCTGCTCGGCGCCGGAATCGCCGTCGCGGTGCTTGACGGGCGGGTGGCGTTGCAGTCCGGCCATCGCCGACGCCTGGGTTCGATCGCGGCGCTCAACATCGGCTACCCGCTGGTGATGCTGGCGGTGCTCCAGTCCCTGCCGCTGACCGAACTCGCGCTCGCCCTGCAGGTGCTGGTGACGCTGCTGGTGGTGGTCCCGCTGGGGCCGATGATGTATCGCATCGTCTATCAGCCGATCGCCGAAGCACCGGTGCTGGTGCTGCTGATCGTGTCGGTCGCGGCGCATGTGACGATGGTCGGGCTCGGCCTGCTGTTCTTCGGCGCGGAAGGTTACCGCACGCCGCCGTTCTCCGATGCGCGCTTCGAGCTCGGGCCGTTGACCGTGACCGGGCAGACGATCTGGGTGGTCGCCGCCTCGCTCGTGCTGATCATCGCCCTGGCGCTGTTTTTCGGCCGCACGCTGTACGGCAAGGCCTTGCGCGCCACGGCGATCAACCGCAACGGCGCACGGCTGATGGGGATTCCGCCGGCCCTGGCAGGGAAGCTGACCTTCCTGCTGGCGACGCTGATCGGGGTGTTGTCCGGCGTCATGATTTCGCCGATCACCACCATCTACTATGACAGCGGATTCCTGATCGGGCTGAAGGGGTTCGTCGCCGCGATCATCGGCGGACTGGGGAGCTACCCGATCGCGGCCTTCGGCGCGCTGCTGGTCGGCCTGCTCGAATCGTTCAGTTCGTTCTGGGCCAGCGCCTACAAGGAAGTACTGGTGTTCACCCTGATCATCCCGGTGCTGCTGTGGCGTTCGCTGACCAGCCACCACATGGAGGAAGAGGAATGAAATTCGCACTCTCCCCCCGCGTCGTGCAGGGCGCGTTCATCGCGCTGCTGCTGCTTGCGCCGCTGACCTTGTCGGCGTTCTACGTCACCTTGCTCAACTACATCGGCCTGTATGCGATGGTGGCGCTCGGCCTGGTGCTGCTGACCGGAGTCGGCGGCCTGACCAGCTTTGGCCAGGCGGCCTTTGTCGGTCTCGGCGCGTATACCACCGCGGTGATTTCGACCGCGGCCGATCTCCCCGCCTGGCTCGGCTGGGCGTCGGCGTCACCCTGGCTGTCGCTGGCGGTCGGCCTCGTGCTTACCGCGGTGGTGGCGTACTTCATCGGCAAACTGACCTTGCGCCTGTCCGGGCATTACCTGCCGCTGGCGACGATCGCCTGGGGCCTCAGCCTGTATTTCCTGTTCGGCACCATGGAGATCCTGGGCGGCCATACCGGGCTCACCGGCATCGAGCCGATCGCCGTGTTCGGCTACGAGCTGCGCCAGGGACACGAGATCTACTACCTGATCTGGTTCTTCGTCCTCGCCGGCGTGTTCACCGCCAGCAACCTGCTCGACTCGCGCGAAGGGCGCGCGATCCGTGCGCTCAAGGGGGGCATGGTGATGGCCGAGGCGATGGGGGTCGATACCACGCGCTCGCGCACCGTGATCTTCGTCCTCGCCGCCTTGCTCGCCTGCGCCTCCGGCTGGCTGTACGCGCACATGCAGCGCTTCGTGAACCCGACGCCGTTCGGCCTGCACATCGGCATCGAGTACCTGTTCATGGCCGTCGTCGGCGGCGCGGCGCACGTATGGGGCGCGCTCGTCGGTGCCGGGGTGATCACGGTGCTCAAGCAGTGGCTGCAGGATCTGCTGCCCAAGCTGTTCGGGCAGAGCGGCAACTTCGAAGTAATCTTCTTCGGCGCGCTGATGGTGCTGGTGCTGCACAAGGCGCGCGGCGGCCTGTGGCCGATCCTGGTCGCCGCGGTCAAGCGCGTGGTGCCGGTTGCCGCGGTGCGCCGCACCATCGACCGCAATGCCGCCATGCTGCCGCGGCGCGAGCTGCCCGTGGTTGGCACCTTGCTGCTCGAAGCCAAGGGGGTCACCCGCCGTTTCGGCGGCCTGCTGGCGAACAACAACATGAGCCTGGATGTGCACGCCGGCGAGATCCTGGCGCTGATCGGGCCCAACGGCGCGGGCAAGAGCACGATGTTCAACCAGGTCTCGGGCGTCGATACGCCGACCTCGGGCGAAGTGCGTTTTCTCGGTGAATCGGTGGTGGGCAAGGGCTCGCGCACGATCGCGCGGATGGGGATGAGCCGCACCTTCCAGCATGTGCGCATCCTGCCGACGATGAGCGTGCTCGAGAACGTCGCCATCGGCGCCCATCTGCGCGGCAGCAAGGGCGTGCTGGCGGCGGCCTGGCGCCTCGACCGCGGTGAGGAGAAGCGCTTGCTGGCCGAGGCCGCGCGCCAGATCGAGCGTGTCGGCCTGGCCGAGCACATGCACGACGAGGCCGGCAGCCTCGCCCTGGGCCAGCAGCGCATCCTCGAAATCGCCCGCGCGCTGGCTTCCGACCCCTGCCTGCTGCTGCTCGACGAGCCGGCGGCCGGCTTGCGCTACAAGGAAAAACAGGCCCTCGGCGATCTGCTGAAGAAGCTCAAGGCGGAGGGCATGGGGGTTCTGCTGGTGGAGCACGACATGGATTTCGTGATGGGCCTGGTCGATCGGGTCGTGGTCATGGAGTTCGGTGAAAAGATCGCCGAAGGTCTGCCCGAGGACGTACAGCGCGACCCGGCGGTGCTCGAGGCTTACCTCGGGGGAGGGGAATGATGGCTACGCAGAATCAGACCGGCAACCCGGTGCTCCAGGTGAGCGACCTGTGCGTTTCCTACGGCCTGGTCGAAGCCCTGACCAATGCCAAACTGACGGTGGGCGAGGGGCAGATCGTCACCGTCATCGGCCCCAATGGCGCAGGAAAGACGACCATGCTGTCGGCGATCATGGGGCTGTTGCCTTCGCGCGGCCGGATCGAGTTCGCCGGGCTGGCTCTGACTTCGCCGGAAGTCGAGGAAATGGTCGCGCACGGCATGAACCTGGTGCCGGAAAAGCGCGAGCTGTTCGGCGAGATGAGTGTCGAGGACAATCTCGTGCTCGGCGCCTTTCAGCGTTACCGGATGGGTTTCCGCGACCAGGCGCAGACCATGGAAGAAGTCTACGCGCTGTTTCCCCGTCTCAAGGAGCGGCGCAGCCAACTCGCCGGGACCTTGTCCGGCGGCGAGCGCCAGATGCTCGCCGTGGGACGGGCGCTGATGGCCAAGCCCAAGCTGCTGATGCTCGATGAACCCAGCCTGGGGCTGGCGCCGCTGATCGTGCGTGAGATCTTCCGCATCATCACCCAGCTGCGCAGCCGTGGAGTGTCGATCCTGCTCGTCGAGCAGAACGCGCGTGCGGCGCTGCAGGTTGCCGACTACGCCTACGTGCTCGAAACCGGAGAGATCGCGATGGAAGGGCCGGCATCGGAACTCGCCGACGACCCGCGCGTGATCGAGGCCTATCTTGGGCTGGGCGGAAAGCACCAGGAAATGCTCGCGACCTGAGCCGCGGAGGCGCCGTCCGGAGCCGGGTGGGGCGGGAACACGCCTCGCCCGCTGCGTCCGGCGGCGAACTGCGCTACGCTGCGGTCCTTTGCAATCGAGAGAGGTGGAGAGCGATGTCGGGCAGCATCCGTGGGTGGATCTTCGCGCTTCTATCGTTGACCGGGACCGGCAGCGTCCTCGCGCAGGCCGCTCCGCCCCCGGGCACTCCGCCTGTGGCCGAGCTCGGGGCCGGGATGTACCGCATCGCGGCAGAGGTCGCGGACACTTTCCAGGCTCGCCAGCGCGGCCTGATGCAGCGCCGCTCGATGCCCCTGAATCACGGCATGGTGTTCGTGTTCCCGGAGGACGCGATCCACTGCATGTGGATGAAGAACACCTACCTGCCGCTGTCGGTCGCCTTCATCGATGCCGACGGCGGGTTGATCAACATCGCCGACATGCAGCCGCAGACCGAGGACAGCCATTGTGCGGCGGCCCCGGCGCGCTTCGCGCTGGAAATGAACCTCGGCTGGTTTGCCGCGCGCGGCATCGGTCCGGGGGCGCGCCTGCGCGGTTTCGACCGCCTACCGCCGGCGCGCTGAAGCCCTGCGCTACCGCGGCGCGGCCGGGCAAGCCCGCCCCGTTGCGCCCCGTCTCCCTCCTTCACCGCATCCGTTCCGGCTTCACTCGCGGCGTCAGCGGGGCGCCCTTGCGCGCCCGGCGGTGGCGTAGCGGCTCGCGCTGCGCCGGTTTCAGTTCGATGGTCACCGCCTTGCCGCCGCGCCCGGTGCCTTCCACGCTCAGCACCGCGTCATCGGCCGGGACCGCCACCGCGGCGAGCGCCTCGCCTTCGTCGAGCGCCATCACGATGACGCCGCGACCGCCGCTCTGCGTCTTCATCTCCGGTCGCGGGAAGACCAGCAGGCGACCGTTTTCCGAGGCGGCGGCGATCCAGTCGCCGAAGGCTTTGGCCGGGGCCAGCACCTTTTCCCCCTTTTCCAGGCTCATAAAGGCCTTGCCCGCGCGCTGGCGGCTGGTGGCGTCCGCGACGCTGCAGAGGAAGCCGTAGCCGCCGCTGTTGGCGAAGAAGTAGACCGTATCCGGCGTGTCGCTGATCACCTGGGCGAGCTTGGCCCCGTCCTGGAACTCGACCAGCGTCGTGAACGGGGTGCCGTCGCCGCGGCCGCCGGGTAGATCCGACACTTTTACCGTGTAGGCGCGGCCGTTGCTGTCGACGACGATCAGCGGCCAGATCGTGCGCGTCTCGAGCGCGGCGAAAGCGAAGTCCCCCGCCTTGTAGCCGACCGTCGCGGCGTCGATGCCATGGCCCTGGCGCGTGCGCACCCAGCCGTTCTTCGACACGATCACCGTGACCGGCTCGTCCGGCACGCTGATCTCGGCCGGTGCTACCGCGGCGACGGCCTCGACCAGGGTGCGGCGGTCGTCGCCGTACTTCTTGGCGTCGTCGCCGATCTCCTTGAGGATGAGCCTGGTCATCGCCGTGCGGCTGTCGAGGAGGTGCTGCAGACCGCTGCGCTCGTCCTTCAGCTCGGCGAGCTCCTTCTCGATCCTGAAGCCTTCGAGGCGGGCGAGCTGGCGCAGGCGGATCTCGAGGATGTCCTCGGCCTGGATCTCGGACAGCCCGAAGGCTTCGATCAGTGCCGGCTTGGGCTCGTCCGACTCGCGGATCACGCGGATCACTTCCTCGATGTGGAGGAAGGCGATCATGCGGCCTTCGAGAATGTGGAGGCGGCGGTCCACCTCGTCGAGGCGGTGGCGGCTGCGGCGCTCGACGGTGACATAGCGGAAGTCGATCCATTCCTTGAGGATCTGCACCAGGTTCTTCTGCTGCGGCCGGCCGCCATGGACAGGCCCATGCCCGATCATGGTCAGGTTCACCGACACCGAGGTCTCGAGGCTGGTGTGGGCGAGCAGCACCGCCATGAACTCGTCGCGGCTCTGGCGGCTGGACTTGGGCTCCAGCACGATGCGCACCGGGGCCTTGTCGCTGGACTCGTCGCGCACGGTGTCGAGCACGCCGAGCACGAGCTGCTTGAGATTCTTCTGCTCCTGGCTGACTTCCTTCTTGCCCGCGCGCGGCTGCGGGTTGGTGAGGGTCTCGATCTCGGACAGCACGCCGGCGGCGGAGACGCCGTGCGGCAGCTCGTCGACGATGACTCGCCACTGGCCGCGGGCGAGCTCCTCGATCTTCCAGCGCGCGCGCACGCGCAGGCTGCCGCGGCCCGATGCGTAGGCGTCGCGGATGGTCCCGGGCGGCGAGATGAGCTGGCCGCCGCCGGGGAAGTCGGGGCCGGGGAGGATGCCGAGTACGTCGTCGAGGGTGGCCTCGGGGTGGCGGATCAGGTGGCAGGTGGCTTCGGCCACTTCGCGCAGGTTGTGCGGCGGGATCTCGGTCGCCATCCCCACCGCGATCCCCGAGGCGCCGTTGAGCAGGACGAAGGGCAGGCGCGCGGGCAGCAGCTGCGGCTCTTCGAAGGCGCCGTCGTAGTTGGGGATGAAGTCCACCGTGCCGCGGTCGATCTCGGCCAGCAGCAGCTCGGCGATCGGGGTCAGGCGGCATTCGGTGTAGCGCATCGCCGCCGCCGAGTCGCCGTCGCGCGAGCCGAAGTTGCCCTGGCCATCGACCAGCGGATAGCGCAACGAGAAGTCCTGCGCCACCCGCACCATGGCGTCGTAGACGCTGGAGTCGCCGTGGGGGTGGTACTTGCCGATCACGTCGCCGACCACGCGCGCAGACTTCACGTGCTTGGAGGTGGACGACAGCCGCATTTCGTTCATCGCGAACAGGATGCGGCGCTGCACCGGCTTCAGGCCGTCCTCGACCTGCGGCAGCGCGCGCGATTTCACCACGCTCATCGCATAGGCGAGATAGGCGCGCTCGGCGTAGCGGTCGAGTGCCAGCGTGCCGTCGTCCTCGGGTTCGGGGGCGGGGTCGGCGGGCGGGGCAGGGGGGGGCGGCAAGTTTGCACCTGCTGCCGTCGGTGGTGTACCGGCTCCTGTGTCCTGCGTCGTGCTTGCCGTGGCCGTTACCGCGGCGGGCACCGGGGGGGCTGCGGTGAGGGATTCGTTTGCGTCAGGGGCATCGAAGAGATCGGGGGTATCTGTGCTCATGAATTCGAACTGCATGCTGCGAGCAGTAGCGGGTGCCGGACATGCTCGAAAGGATTGATGACGGTGACGCCGCGCCAGGTGAAGCCGTGCTGCAGGTCCTCGCTCAGAAGCAGGCGGCAACGGTTTTCCGCAGCCACTGAGAGGATCAGGCCATCCCAGATCTGCATCCGATGATCGCAGGCCAGGTCGATGGCCGCCTGGAAGATCGGCCAGGTCGAATCGACCACTTCGTAGGCATCCGACCAGTCCAGTAGAGCGCTGCGAACCGCTTTAGTGTCACGCTTTAGCTTGCCGGTCAGAACTCGGTACAGCTCACCCATCGCCTGTGCGGGAATCAGCACCTCGCTCGCCGCGAGATCCGCAAGTAATGCCCGTGCAGCTGCACAACGCGCATCGTCTCCAGCGCCTTCCGCGTAGGCGAGGATGTTGGTGTCCAGTGCGATTTTCATTCGCCGCGGTCGTACAGTTCGTCGCGGCTCCAGTTGCGCTCGCCTGCGGTAGGCTCCCGATTGAGCCGGGTCAGGAGGCGGGCGCGTGCGTTGGCGCGGCCGCCGGCATCTTCAGTCGCGGCCGGAATGGGACTGATCGTCGCAACTGGACGGCCATGGGACAGGACCATGACCGTCTCGCCCTGGCTCACCTGGCGGAGCAGGCTGGAAAACTGACGGTTCGCTTCGGCGGCGGAGATGGTGTGCATGTCGGGTCCGTAGCTTGGAAATAAAGTAGTAAATATGACTACTTTAGTTTGGACTGTCTGATCGGGCAAACCGGATTTGCCCGGCGGCGCTCAGACATCCGCCTCGACGCTGTCGCCCTTTTCTTCCATCCAGGCGCGGCGGCCGGAGGCTTCGCCCTTGCCCATCAGCAGGGTGAACATCTTCAGCGTCTCGTCCGCCGCGCCGCGTCGCACCTTCACCGGCAGCACGCGGCGGGTGGCCGGGTCCATGGTGGTTTCGCGCAACTGGTCGGGGTTCATTTCGCCCAGGCCCTTGAAGCGGCCGACTTCGATCGCGTCGGGGCGGAAGCCTTCCTTCTCGAGGCGGTCGCGGATCGCGCTCAGCTCGCCGTCGTCGAGGGCGTAGAGGCGGCGCGGCGGGCGTTTCTTGCCCTGCGCGGGGACGTCGATGCGGTACAGCGGCGGCTGGGCGACATAGACGTGACCGCGTTCGATGAGCTTCGGGAAATGGCGGAAGAAGAGGGTCAGCAGCAGGGTCTGGATGTGGGCGCCGTCGACGTCGGCATCCGACATGATGACGACCTTGCCGTAGCGCAGGCCGGCAAGGCCGACCTCGCTGTCGGCACGATGGGCATCGACGCCCAGGGCGACGGCGATGTCGTGGATCTCGGCGTTGGCGAAGAGGCGATCGGGGTCGATCTCCCAGGCGTTCTGCACCTTGCCGCGCAGCGGCAGGATGGCCTGGGTTTCCTTGTTGCGCGCCATCTTCGCCGAGCCGCCGGCGGAGTCGCCTTCGACGAGGAAGAGCTCGTTGTCGGCGAGGTCCTCGGATTCGCAGTCGGAGAGCTTGCCCGGCAGCACGGCGACGCCGGAGGTCTTCTTCTTCTCGACCTTCTGCGCGCTCTTCTGGCGTGCCAAGGCCTGCTTGATCGAGAGCTCGGCGATCGCCTTGCCGGCCTCGACGTGGTTGTTGAGCCAGATTTCGAAGGGGTCGCGCAGCTGGCTGGAGACGAGCTTCACGGCCTCGCGCGAGTTGAGCTTTTCCTTCACCTGGCCCTGGAACTGCGGGTCGAGGAGGCGCGCCGAGAGAACGAAGCTCATCCGCCCGCAGACGTCCTCCTGCTGCAGCTTGACGCCGCGCGGCAGCAGTGTGTGGTGGTCGATGAAGGACTTCATCGCCTCGAACACGCCGGCGCGCAAGCCGGATTCGTGGGTGCCGCCGTTCACGGTCGGGATCAGGTTGACGTAGGACTCGCTCGGCACCGCGGACTCGAACCAGGCCAGCGCCCAGGCCGCGCCTTCGCCGGGGGCGAAGCTGGGGTCATCCTTGCCGGCGTACTTCTCTGCGGTGAAGATCGGCGCCACCGGCTCGGTGTCGCCAGCGACTTCCTTCAGGTAGCCGGCGAGGCCCTCGGGGTAGGACCAGGTCTTGGACAGCGCGGGGCCGTTCGCCTGCTCGATGTCGAGCCGCACCGCCACGCCCGACAGCAGCACCGCCTTGCTGCGCAAGAGGCGCTCGAGCTCGTTCATCGGCACGCGCGCCGACTCGAAGTACTTGCCGTCCGGCCATACGCGCACCCGGGTGCCGGTCTGGCGGCCGCATTCGCCTTCGCTGCGCAGCGCGCTGATGGTCTCGCCGCCGTCGGCGAAGTCGATGCGGTGGATCCTGCCGTCGCGCCTGACCTCGACTTCGATGCGGGTCGACAGCGCGTTGGTGACCGACACGCCGACGCCGTGCAGACCGCCCGAGAAGGCATAGGCGGAATTGCCCTCGCGCTTGTCGAACTTGCCCCCGGCATGGAGCCGGGTGTAGGCCAGCACCACCACCGGCACGCCTTCCTCGGGGTGGAGGCCGACCGGGATGCCGCGGCCGTCGTCGGCGACGGTGACCGAGCCGTCCTGGTGCAGGGTGACGTGGATCTTCCTGGCGAAGCCGGCGAGCGCCTCGTCGGCGGCGTTGTCGATGACCTCCTGGATGATGTGCGCCGGGCTGTCGGTGCGGGTGTACATGCCGGGGCGCTCGCGCACCGGCTCCAGCCCCTTGAGGACGCGGAAGGAGGATTCGTCGTAGTGCTGCGGAGTGTCTTGCTTGCCTGCCATGCTGTGCGGGCCTGTCCGGTTCGATGCGAAGGGGGCAAGGATAACAGAGCCGGTTACTGAATGAATAACCAGCTACCTGCCGTGGCGATCGTGGCGCAAGCGGGGGGTGGCCGACCGTCGGCGTGCGCGGACATCCGCACGCCTGTGCTGCCTATGCCGGGGTGAAGTCGGAGTTCATCGAGTGGGTGATGCAGGCGGCGCGGGCAGCGCGTGGGTGAGCTTTCCGCGCCGTGCCCGCTTACATGCCCTGGTAGATCGGCCCTTCGCCGCCCTGGGGCACGACCCAGTTGATGTTCTGGGTCGGGTCCTTGATGTCGCAGGTCTTGCAGTGCACACAGTTCTGGGCGTTGATCTGCAGGCGCGGGGCGCCGCCTTCGCCGTCGCGGACGATCTCGTATACACCGGCCGGACAGTAACGCTGTTCGGGGGCGTCGTACCGGGCGAGGTTGATCGCGATCGGCACCGAGGCGTCCTTCAGCTGCAGGTGGCAGGGCTGCTCTTCCTCGTGGTTGGTATTGGACAGGAACACCGAGGACAGACGATCGAAGGTGAGTACGCCGTCGGGCTTCGGATAGTCGATTTTCGGACACTCGGCAGCCGGCTTGAGCTTGTCGTGATCGGCGCTGTTGTGCAGCGTCCACGGCGCCTTGCCCATCAACAGCTTCTGGTCGATGCCGAACAGCAGCGAACCGATCCACAGGCCTCTCTTCATGTAGGGCTTGAAGTTGCGGGTCTTGTGCAGTTCGGCGTACAGCCAGGAGTCGCGGAAGGACGAAGGGTAGGCGGTGAGCGCATCGTGCTGGCGTTCGGCGGCGAGCGCCTCGAACGCGGCGTCGGCGGCGAGCATGCCGGACTTGATCGCGGCGTGGCTGCCCTTGATCCGCGCGGCGTTGAGGAAACCGGCGTCGTCGCCGACCAGCGCCCCGCCCGGGAACACCAGCCGCGGCAGGCTCTGCAGCCCGCCGGCGGTGATCGCGCGGGCACCGTAGGCGAGGCGCTTGCCGCCTTCGAGGTACTTGCGGATCTCGGGGTGGGTCTTGTAGCGCTGCATCTCCTCGAACGGCGACAGGTGCGGGTTGCTGTAGTTGAGGCCGACCACGTAGCCGACCGCGACCAGGTTGTCTTCGAGGTGATAGACGAAGCCGCCGCCGTAGGTGGCGTTGTCCATCGGCCAGCCGGCGGTGTGCACGACGAGGCCGGGGCGGTGGTTCTCGGGCTTCACTTCCCACAGTTCCTTGATGCCGATGCCGTAGGTCTGGGGATCGACGCCGTCGCGCAGCTTGAACTTCGCTTCCAGCTGCTTGCCCAGGTGGCCGCGGCAGCCTTCCGCGAACAGGGTGTATTTGGCGTGGAGTTCCATCCCCGGCTGGTGGTGCGGGCCGGGAGTGCCGTCGCGGTTGAGGCCCATGTCGCCAGTGGCCACGCCCTTGACCGCGCCGTGGCCGTCGTACAGCACTTCGGCGCCGGCAAAGCCGGGATAGACTTCGATGCCGAGCGCTTCGGCCTGCTCGCCGAGCCATTTCACCACGTTGCCCAGGCGCACGATGTAGTTGCCGTGGTTGATGAAACAGTCCGGCAGCAGGCCGTTGGGGGCCTGGCGGGCGCCGGTTTCGGTGAGGAACAGGACCTTGTCCTCGGTCACTGCGGTGTTGAGCGGAGCGCCGCGTTCCTTCCAGTCGGGGAAGAGTTCGGTCAGCGCCTTCGGGTCCATCACCGCGCCCGACAGGATGTGGGCACCGATTTCGGCCGCTTTCTCGATCAGGCATACCGAGATTTCCTGGCCTTTCTGCCCGGCCAGCTGTTTGAGGCGGATCGCCGCTGCCAGCCCTGCGGGGCCGCCGCCGACGATCAGCACGTCGAATTCCATCGATTCGCGTTCCATCCTGTTCTCCTGGATTGGTGTGGAGGGCGTGCCCGCCCTGCGACTGCGCAAGTTGTTCAAACCGCGCGAGTTTAAACCTTTGTGCCGTTTCGCGCCGGGCCGGGGCTCTCCCACGGATGGCGCGCCTCATGACATACGGGGGCGTATGCTACATTAGCTCGCGACCCGAATAACAGGAGCGAAGGCGATGAAGGACAAGGCCAGACTGATCCACACCAGCCGGATCGCGGTGCGCTGGGGCGACATGGACGCCTACAACCACGTCAACAACACGGTGTATTTCCGCTACTTCGAACAGGCCCGGATCGAGTGGGCGGAACGGATGGGCTCGCGGGTCAGCCCCTTCGAGGAAATCGGACCGGTGATCATCAATGCCAGCTGCACCTTTCTGGCGCCGGTGAATTATCCTGCCACGGTAGTCGTCAGGATGTACGCGGGCTCGCCCGGGCGAACCAGCCTGATGACCTGGTACGAACTGTTCGTCGAAGGCGAGGACCGCTTGTATGCCGAAGGCGCGGCCAAGACAGTGTGGATGGACATGCGCAGCGGAAAATCGGTGCCGATCCCGCCGGCGGTGCGTGCCTTGTTCGATGATTCCGCCGCCTGACTCGGGGCGGCACGGGCCGCCGCCGGCCGGCCCGGACCCACGGTCGAGGGAGCTACGATGATGCTGATGAATCGGGACAAGTCGGTGCTGTTGGTGATCGACGTGCAGGCGCGGCTGGCTCCGCACATCCACGACCGCGAGCAGGTGGTTGCCAACTGCATCTGGCTGGCGCGGGTGGCCGAGCGCGCAGGAGTGCCGGTAGTGGTTACCGAGCATTTTCCGGAGAAGCTCGGCGCGACGGTGGACGAGCTGCGCGCGGCCACCGGCAACGCCCGCTACGTGGGCAAGCGCTGCTTTTCGGCGCAGGCCGAAGGCGGCCTCGCCGATACCGCGGTGGAGCGCTGCCGGCAGGTGATCGTGTGCGGCACCGAAGCCCATGTCTGCGTGATGCAGAGCGCGCTCGAACTGCGCTGGGCGGGCAAGGAAGTGTTCGTCGTCGCCGAGGCTTCGGGGTCGCGCGCCGCCGCCGACCGGGACCTCGCCTTCGCCCGCATGCGCGAGCACGGGGTCGAGATCGTGTCGCGCGAAATGGTCGCGTTCGAGTGGCTGCAGCGCGGCGGCACCGAGTTGTTTCGCGAGATCAACCGCGATTTCATCCGCTGAGCGGGGCCGGCTTCGTTAGGGAAAACGGGGGTATCGTTCATCCCGGCGTTCTCTTAGCCTGACTCTTTTGTTCCATCGCGAGGCGGGCTGTGGCCCGGATCTGCCGTTCGCCCGGGCCACGACCCGCCTCGCCATGTCCTGACATGCAAGCGGGGGGATTCGGATGAACACGCGGGAAGCAAGCCGGTTGATCGCACAGATCGACGCGGTGGTCGAACAAATCGCGGCGCGCCTGCCGGCGGCACAGGCCGCTGCGGTGAGCGCCTTTGCCCGGCGATTCTTCGCCCAGGTCGATCCGGAAGACCTCGAGGCGCTGCCGGTCGCCGATCTTTATGGCGCCGTGCTCAGCCAGTGGCATTTCATCGCCCGGCGACGCTCGGGCAGCCGGGTGCGCGCGTTCAACCCCAGGCTCGACGAACACGGCTGGGAATGTACGCACACGGTGATCGAGATCGTCGGCGACGACATGCCCTTCCTCGTCGATTCGATCGCGATGGAGATCGCCCGCCAGGGCTCGGCCCTGCATCTCATCATCCATCCGGTGATGGGCGTGGTGCGCGACGGCGAGGGGCGCTTCGTGCGCCTCGCCGAGCAGGATGAAGTGCAGGCCGCGGCGGCGGGCGAAGGGCCGGGCGGGGCGCGTCTCGAGTCGATCATGCACCTCGAGGTCGATCGTCGCAGCGATCCGGCCGACCTCGCCGCCTTGCAGCAGGGGATCGAGCACGTCCTTGCCGACGTCCGTGCGGCGGTCGGCGACTGGCCGGCGATGCGCACGCGCATGGCCGAGATCATCGCCGGGCTGGACGGGGGCGTGCCGTCGCTCGAAGCGGGCGAGCTGGCCGAAGTGCGCGCCTTTCTCGAGTGGCTCGCGGCCGACAACTTCGTCCTTTTGGGTTGCCGCGACTACGAGCTGGTCGATACCGGGGATGGCAACGAACTGCGCATCGTCAGCGGCTCCGGGCTCGGCCTGCTGCGCGGCGATGGCGAGGACGGGCAGTCGCGCTCGTTCGCCGCGCTGCCGCCGCAGTTGCGCGCCCAGGCCCATCTGCCCCACCTGCTCACGGTGACGAAATCCAATTCGCGCTCCACCGTGCACCGCCCGGGCTACCTCGACTTCGTCGGTGTCAAGCGTTTCGATGACGCCGGCCGGGTGCTCGGCGAGCGCCGCATCATCGGCCTGCTGGCATCGACCGCGTACAGCGCCAGCCCGAAGCAGATCCCGCTGCTGCGGCGCAAGGTCGAGGCCGTGTTCGAGCGCGCCGGGCTGTTGCCCGGCGGTCATGCGGCGAAGGCGCTGCTGACCCTGCTCGAGCGCTACCCGCGCGACGAGCTGTTCCAGATTTCACCGGAAGAACTCTACGTTCATGCGATGGGCATCCTGCGCCTGGGCGAGCGCCTGCGCACGCGCCTGTTCGTGCGCTGCGACCCTTTCGCCCGCTTCGTTTCCTGCCTGATCTACGTTCCCCGCGAGCACTACAACACCGATCAGAGAAAGCGCATGCAGGCGGTGCTGATGGATGCCTTCAACGGCACCGCCTCCGAATTCGATGTGCAGTTCTCGGACTCCGCGCTGGCGCGCATCCTGATCACCGTGCGCACCCGGGATTCGGTGATCCCGCCTTTCGATACCCGTGAACTCGAGCAGCGCCTGATCCGTGCCGCGCGGCGCTGGGAGGACGAAATGCTGCAGGCACTGGTTGAGCAGTGCGGCGAAGAGCGCGGCCTGGCGCTGGCCCGGCGCTACGGCAGCGGCTTCCCGGCGGGCTACCGCGAGGACCATTCGGCGCGGATGGCGGTGTTCGACATCGAGCAGATGGAAGCGCTCGTCGATCGCGAGGCGCTCGGGCTCAATCTGTACGTGCCGCTGGAAGCGCCCGCGAGCCGCTTGAACCTGCGCCTGTATCACCTCGACGCCCCGGTGCCGTTGTCTTCGAGCCTGCCGATGCTCGAGAAGATGGGCGTGACTGTGATCGACGAGCGGCCGTACGCCGTTTCGCGCCAGGACGGGCGCACGGTGTGGCTGCACGATTTCGGCCTTAACTATGCCGAGGCCGACAGCCTCAACATCCACGAAGTGCGGCCGCTGTTCCAGGATGCCTTTTCGCATGCCTGGCGCGGCGAGGTCGAGAACGACGACTTCAACCGCCTGGTGTTGCGCGCCGGCTTGTCCTGGCGCGAGGTCGCGGTGCTGCGCGCCTACGCGAAATACCTGCGCCAGGCCGCGTTCACCTTCAGCCAGGCCTACATGGAGCAGACCCTGGCGGCGTACCCGGAGCTCGCGCGCGCGCTGTTCGAACTGTTCCGGGTGCGCTTCGAGCCCGCCCTCGACCAGGGGCGCGAGGCCGCCTGCAACGGCATCGTGGCGGCGATCGAGCAGGGGCTGAATGCGGTGGCCAACCTCGACGAGGACCGCATCCTGCGCCAGTTCCTCGCCCTGATCCTGGCGACGCTGCGCACCAACTGGTTCCAGCGCGGCGCCGACGGTCGTCCCAAGGCCTACACCGCATTCAAGTTCGCTCCGGCGCAGATCCCCAACCTGCCGCAGCCGCTGCCGATGTTCGAGATCTTCGTCTATTCGCCGCGCATGGAGGGGGTGCATCTGCGCGGCGGCAAGGTCGCGCGCGGCGGCCTGCGCTGGTCGGACCGGATGGAGGACTTCCGCACCGAGATCCTCGGCCTGGTGAAGGCGCAGATCGTCAAGAACGCGGTGATCGTGCCGGTGGGCTCGAAAGGCGGCTTCGTCGTCAAGTGCCCGCCCGTGGAGGGCGGGCGCGAGGCGCTGGTCGCCGAAGGCGTCGCCTGCTATCGCAACTTCCTGCGCGGCCTCCTCGATCTGACCGACAACCTGGTGCAGGGCAGGGTCGTTCCGCCACCCGACGTGGTGCGCCACGACGAGGACGACCCCTACCTCGTGGTGGCGGCCGACAAGGGCACGGCGACCTTCTCCGACTATGCCAACGAGGTCGCCGCGGAGTACGGCTTCTGGCTCGGCGACGCTTTCGCCTCGGGTGGCTCGGCCGGTTACGACCACAAGAAGATGGGAATCACCGCGCGCGGTGCGTGGGAGGCGGTGAAGCATCATTTCCGCGCGATCGGGCGCAACATCCAGGAGACGCCGTTTACCGTCGCCGGCATCGGCGACATGTCGGGTGACGTGTTCGGCAACGGCATGCTGCTGTCGCGGCAGATCCGCCTGGTGGCGGCGTTCGATCACCGCCACATTTTCGTCGACCCCGATCCCGACCCGGAGACGAGCTGGCAGGAGCGCGCCCGCCTGTTCGCCCTGCCGCGCTCGAGCTGGGACGACTACGACAAGACCCTGATTTCGGAGGGCGGCGGGGTGTGGCCGCGGAGCGCGAAATCGATCCGCCTGTCGCCGCAACTGCGTGCGGCACTCGACATCGACGCCGACAGCCTGGCGCCGACCGAGCTGATCCGCGCCATCCTCACCGCGCCGGTCGATCTGCTCTACAACGGCGGGATCGGCACCTACATCAAGTCCGCGGCCGAGACCGACGTCGCGGTGGGCGATCGTGCCAACGACGCGGTGCGCGTCAACGGCGCCGAGCTGCGCTGCAAGGTGCTGGGCGAGGGTGGCAACCTCGGTGCCACCCAGCTCGGGCGCATCGAGTTCGCGCTCGGGGGCGGGCGGGTCAATACCGACGCCATCGACAACTCGGGCGGGGTCGATTGCTCGGATCACGAAGTCAACATCAAGATCCTGCTCGGCAGCGTGGTCGCCGAAGGCGAGCTGACGATGAAGCAGCGCAACCAGCTGCTCGCCGAGATGACCGATGAGGTCGCCGCACTGGTGCTGCGCGACAACTATGCGCAAACCCGGATCCTGTCGGTGGTCCGCGCCCGCGGGGTGGATCTGCTCGACGAACAGGCCGACTTCATGCGCCGCCTCGGCCACGCCGGGCGGCTCAACCGCAGGCTCGAGTTCCTGCCGATGGACGAGGATCTGGTCGAGCGCAAGGCGGCGCGCGTGGGGCTGGTCACTCCCGAGCTGGCGGTCCTGCTGGCCTACTCGAAGATCGAGCTCTATGACGAAGTGCTGGCCTCGGACGTGCCGGAAGACCCCTACATCCGCAGCGCCCTCGAGCGCTATTTTCCGGTGCCGCTGCGCGAGCGCTTCGCCGAGCATATCCAGCGCCATCCGCTGCGGCGCGAGATCGTTTCCACCCACGTCGTCAACAGCATGATCAACCGTGTCGGGCCGACCTTCGTCAGCCGCCTCGGGGCGGAAACGGGAGCAGCCCCCCCCGATGTCGTGCGCGCCTACATGGCGACCCGCGAGATCTTCGGGTTGGTGGCGCTGTGGCGCGAGATCGAGGCGCTCGACAACCACATCGCCGATGCGGTGCAGACCGAGCTGATCCAGGAGTCCGGCCGTCTGGTGCAGCGCGGCACGCTGTGGTTCCTGCGCCACCGCCGCTGGCTGGTCGACCTGCAGGCTACGCTCGCGCACTTCTCGCCCGGTGTGGCGGCGCTTGCACAGGGGCTGGTGGAGTACGTCGCGCCGGCCTATCGTGCCGAGCTCGACGCCGCGGTGGCGCACCGGGTGGAGCAGGACGTGCCCGAGGCGCTGGCGCAGCGGGTGGCGGCGCTCGAGGAGATGTATGCGGCGCTCGACCTGGTCGAAGTGGCGGCGGAGCAGCGCCGTGACGAGGCTACCGTGGCGCAGGTGTATTTCGCCCTCGGCGGTGAGCTCGACCTGCACTGGCTCGGCCGCCAGATTTCCAGCCTGCCGGCCGACACGCGCTGGCAGCGCCTTGCGCGCGGCGCTTTGCGCAGCGACCTCTCCGCGCTCGCGCGCGCGCTCGCCAGCGAGGCGCTGCGCTACGCGCCCGAGGGCGCGGACGCCGAGGGCGTGCTGAGCGCCGGGCGCGTGCGCGCCGCGGTGCCGCTCGGGCGCTACCAGCAACTACTCACGGAGATCCGCAGCGCGCCCGCGATCGACATGGCGATGCTGTCGGTGCTGCTGCGCGAGCTGCGCGGGATGGCCTGAGCCGCTCGCGCCTTCCCGCGCCCCTACGGGAAACCGCCGTGCTCCGGGCCCGGTGCAGGAGCGGCGGCAGGCACGAACAGGGTCCGGGCGATGGCGCCTGGACTGCTGACGCGCGTCCGGCTCATCGGTTATCATCGCGCTTTCCCGCAGCACATCTCCCATGACCAAATACGTCTTCGTTACCGGCGGTGTCGTGTCCTCCCTGGGCAAAGGCATCGCGGCCGCCTCTTTAGGCGCGATTCTCGAGTCCCGTGGCATCAAGGTCACGCACCTCAAGCTGGACCCCTACATCAACGTCGATCCGGGCACCATGAGCCCGTTCCAGCACGGCGAAGTGTTCGTCACCGAAGACGGTGCCGAGACCGATCTCGATCTCGGCCACTACGAGCGCTTCACCAGCGCCAAGATGAGCCGGCGCAACAACTTCACCACCGGGCAGATCTACGAGGCGGTGATCAAGAAGGAGCGGCGCGGCGAATACCTCGGCAAGACGGTGCAGGTGATCCCGCACATCACCGACGAGATCAAGCAGTACGTGAAGCGCGGCGCCGAAGGCGCCGACGTGGCGATCGTCGAAGTCGGCGGCACGGTGGGCGACATCGAGTCGCTGCCCTTTCTCGAGGCGATCCGCCAGATGGGGATCGAGGAAGGGCGCAGCAGCACCTGCTTCATCCACCTCACCCTGCTGCCCTACATCCCGACCGCGGGTGAGCTGAAGACCAAGCCGACCCAGCATTCGGTGAAGGAGCTGCGCGAGATCGGCATCCAGCCCGACATCCTGCTGTGCCGCGCCGACCGCTCGATCCCGGCCGACGAGCGGCGCAAGATCGCGCTGTTCTGCAACGTGATGCCCGAGGCCGTCATCGAGTGCCTCGATGCCGACTCGATTTACAAGATTCCCGCTCAGCTCCACGACCAGATGCTCGACCAGATCGTCTGCCACAAGCTCGACATCCTCGCCCGCGCGGCCGACCTGTCGGTGTGGGAAAAGCTGATCCACGCGCTCGAGCATCCGAAGCAGACGGTCAATGTCGGCTTCGTCGGCAAGTACGTCGACCTCACCGAGTCCTACAAGTCGCTGATCGAGGCGCTCAATCACGCCGGCATGCACACCGAGTCGAAAGTGAATATCCACTACATCGACTCCGAGGACATCGAGCGCGACGGCTGCGGCGTGCTCCAGTCCATGGACGCGATCCTGGTGCCGGGCGGCTTCGGCAAGCGCGGCACCGAAGGCAAGATCGCCGCGATCCGTTTCGCGCGCGAGAACAAGGTGCCGTATCTGGGAATCTGCCTGGGCATGCAGCTCGCGGTGGTCGAGTTCGCGCGCGACGTCGCCGGCATGGACGGGGCGCACTCGACCGAGTTCGAGCGCGACACTCCGTTCCCGGTGATCGGCCTGATCACCGAATGGAAGGACCGCAGCGGCAAGGTTGAAAAGCGCACCGAGGCGTCCGATCTCGGCGGCACGATGCGTCTCGGCGGCCAGCTCTGTCAGCTCGCCGAAGGGACCCTGGCGCGCGAAGTCTACGGCGCGACCGAGATCATGGAGCGCCACCGCCACCGTTACGAGGTGAACAACTCGCTGCTGGCGAAGCTCGAGGACAAGGGGCTGGTCGTCTCCGGCCGTGCGCCGGTCACCGACCTGTGCGAGATGGTCGAGCTGCCCGCCGATGTCCACCCCTGGTTCGTCGGTTGCCAGTTCCATCCCGAGTTCACCTCCAACCCGCGCAAGGGCCATCCGCTGTTCACCGCCTACGTGCAGGCGGCGATCGCGCGCCAGCAGGCCGCAGCCTGAAGGAGCGAGCGTGAAACTGTGTGACTTCGAAGTCGGCCTCGACCGGCCGCTGTTCCTGATCGCCGGACCCTGCGTCGCCGAGTCCGCGCAGATGTGCCTCGACATCGCCGGGCAGATGAAGGAAATCTGCGCCGGGTTGGGCATTCCCTACATTTTCAAGGCCTCGTACGACAAGGCCAACCGCAGCTCGGGCAAGAGTTTCCGCGGCCACGGCATGGATGCCGGGCTGAAGATGCTCGAGGCGGTGAAGACGCAGCTCAGCCTGCCGGTGCTGACCGACGTGCACACGATTGAGGAGATCCCGGTGGTCGCTTCCGTGGTCGATGTGTTGCAGACGCCCGCCTTCCTCTGCCGCCAGACCGACTTCATCCATGCGGTGGCCGCCAGCGGCAAGCCGGTGAACATCAAGAAGGGCCAGTTTCTTGCTCCCGGCGACATGAAGAACGTCGCGGAGAAGGCGAAGGAGGCCAATGGCGGCGCCGACACCATCCTGGTGTGCGAGCGCGGGGCCTCCTTCGGCTACAACAACCTCGTCTCCGACATGCGCTCGCTGGCGATCATGCGCGACACCGGCTGCCCGGTCGTGTTCGACGCCACCCACTCGGTGCAGCTGCCGGGCGGTCAGGGCACGGCCTCGGGCGGCCAGCGCGAGTTCGTCCCGGTGCTGGCGCGCGCCGCGGTCGCGGTCGGCGTCGCCGGCCTCTTCATGGAGACCCACCCCGACCCCGCGAAGGCACTGTCGGACGGCCCCAACGCCTGGCCGCTGGCAAAAATGAAGGCGCTGCTGACCACCCTCAAGGAAATCGATGCGCTGGTCAAGCGCCAGGGCTTTCTCGAAACCACGCTCTGAGTTTCGAACCTCCCGTCGTTTCGAATGATCCGTAACTGCAACAGGACAAGACATGAGTGCAATCGTTGATGTGATCGCCCGCGAGATTCTCGACTCCCGCGGCAACCCCACCGTCGAAGCCGACGTGCTGCTCGAATCGGGCGTGATGGGCCGCGCCGCCGTGCCCTCGGGCGCTTCCACCGGTTCGCGCGAGGCGATCGAGCTGCGCGACGGCGACAAGTCGCGCTTCCTCGGCAAGGGCGTGCTGCGCGCGGTCGAGAACGTGAACACCGAGATCGCCGAAGCGATCATCGGCCTCGACGCCGAGGAGCAGGCCTTCATCGACCGCACCCTGATCGAGCTCGACGGCACCGAGAACAAGTCGCGCCTGGGCGCCAACGCCATGCTCGCCGTCTCCATGGCGGTGGCCAAGGCTGCTTCCGAGGAGGCCGGCCTGCCGCTGTACCGCTACTTCGGCGGCTCCAGCCCGATGGTGATGCCGGTGCCGATGATGAACGTCATCAACGGCGGCGAGCACGCCAACAACAGCCTCGATATCCAGGAATGCATGATCATGCCGGTGAGCATGGGCAGCTTCCGCGAGGCCCTGCGCTGCGGCGCCGAGATCTTCCACCACCTGAAGAAGATCGTGGACGGCAAGGGTTACCCCACCACCGTCGGCGACGAGGGCGGCTTCGCCCCCAACGTCTCGGGCACCGAGGAAGCGCTCAACCTGATCCAGGAAGCGATCGTCGCCGCCGGCTACGTACCCGGCCAGGACGTGCTGCTGGCGCTCGACTGCGCCGCCTCCGAGTTCTACAAGAACGGCCGTTACGAACTGAAGGGCGAAGGCCTGTCGCTCACCGCCGAAGGCTTCACCGACTACCTCGAGACCCTGTGCGACAAGTTCCCGATCGTGTCGATCGAGGACGCGATGGCCGAGGGCGACTGGGACGGCTGGAAGATCCTGACCGAACGTCTGGGCAAGCGCGTGCAGCTGGTGGGCGACGACCTCTTCGTCACCAACACCCAGATCCTCGCGCAGGGCATCGAGCAGGGCGTGGCCAACTCGATCCTGATCAAGATCAACCAGATCGGCACCCTGACCGAGACCTTCGCCGCGGTCGAGATGGCCAAGCTCGCCGGCTACACCGCGGTGATCTCGCATCGCTCGGGCGAGACCGACGATTCGACCATCGCCGACATCGCCGTGGGCCTGCGCGCGATGCAGATCAAGACCGGCTCGCTGAGCCGCTCGGACCGTATCTCCAAGTACAACCAGCTGCTGCGCATCGAGGAAGACCTCGGCGACACCGCCACCTACCCGGGCAAGCGCGCGTTCTACAATCTGCGCTGAATATCCGATGCGGTGAGCGCATGACTGGAAAAGGCCGGCGGCGATCCCGTCGGCCTTTTTGCACCGCGGAGTCGCCGGCGGTCGCAGTCGGCCGATCCGCATCGCGCCAATCCACTCAAGCGTTGATCGTTGGAGCCTACTTCATACCATGCGCTGGCCGATCCTGATCCTGACCGCTCTCGTCGTCGTCCTCCAGTACCCGCTCTGGCTGGGGAAGGGGGGCTGGCTGCAGGTCTGGGAGACCAGCCGCCAAGTGCAGGCGCAGCGGGCCGACAACCTCCGGCTCGAGCAGCGCAATGCTGGGCTGGAGGCCGAAGTGAATGACCTCAAGTCGGGCAACGAGGCGATCGAGGAGCGCGCCCGCTTCGAGCTCGGCCTGACGAGGCCGAACGAGATCTACGTCCAGATTCCCCGACGCTGAGCAGCGCAACCCGGCGCTGCGGGTCTCCGCAGCGGGCCTTGGCCGTGGAGTTCCGTTGCGTGCCTCAGTTGCGGGCCACCAGGGTGCGCGCGCCGTCGATGCGCTGCGCGAAGTAGCGGTTGTCGAGCCGTTCCACCCGGACCGCACCGCGGCTCGAGGGCGCGTGGATGAAGCGCCCGTCGCCGATGTAGATCCCCATGTGGGAGTGGCGGCGCTGCAAGGTGTTGAAAAATATCAGGTCACCTGGACGGAGCGCCTGTAGCGCGATCGGCCGGGTGTGCTTGGCAATCTGCGCCGCGTTGTGCGGCAGGCGCTGTCCGCTGATGTTTTCGACGATGTACGCCACCATGCCGCTGCAGTCGAGGCCGGCTTCTGGATTGCGCCCGCCGAAACGGTAGCCGGTGTCGAGCAGGCCGAGCGCGAACAGCACCATCTCGCCCGCCTGCTCTTCGTCGGCGAGGGCGAAGTAGGTTCCGCCCCCGGCCGGGACGGTGGTGTTCGTGCCGGGCCGCGGGGCGACGGGCGCCGAACTGCAACCGGCGAGTGCGGCAAGCCCGATGGCAATGGCGAGGATGGCCGGGAGATGAAGCCTTCGGAGAGACAGGAGCGCGCTCATGGCCGCAAAGATAAGCCGGAGCGCGCTGCCCGGTCCACCGTGCCGCCGGCCCGGTTCGGGGGCGAGCGCGGCTCCAGCTCGCCTGTCGCGTCGCGGTGCAGCGCTAGTCGATGAGCTCGATGCGCCCGCTGACATGCACCGAGACCCGGCTTTCGCCGCCTTCGAGGGGGGCCGGTGCGGCCTCGGCGGCGAGCGCTGCGGCACGCATGCGGGGCAGGACCGGAGGCGGCAGGTCGCCGTCGCCGACGCTGAGGTGGGTGATGCGGTAGCGCTTGCCGAGCGTTCCGGCGATCAGTTCGGCGCGCTGCTCGAAGGCGCGCAGGGCGGCGACGGTCGCAGCGTCGATCGCGCCGCGGCGGGTTTCAGGGCTCGGCTGAAGGGTGATCTGCGACAGCGCGAGGCTGTTCTGGAGGGTACCGATGAGCTCGGACATCGCCGCCAGCTTGCGGCTTTCGAGGCGGATTTCGGAGCGCATGCGCCAGGCTTCGATTTGCCCTCCGCCCTCCTTGGCATACACCGGCCAGGTCGAAGTGTTGCCCGAGCGGGTGTCGACGTCGGCATGGGATGCGGCCAGCTGCAGTGCCGCGGCGATACGGCGGTTGAGTTCGCTCGCCACGGCCGCCGGAGTGGGGGCGCTGTGTTCGGCGTAGAGGACGGCGACGGCGAGGTCGTTGGTCGCGCTCCGCTCGGCGCTGGCCGAAAGATCGACGCCCGGTGCGGTGTGCTTTGTCTGTGCGATCGGCGCCGGCTGTGCGAGCGCCGGCGAGGCGGGCCAGAACTGCAGCGCGATCACCAGCAGCGCGGCGCCGCGCAGGAAGGCGGGCGTGGGCATGGTTTCAGCCCTCGCCGGGCCGGATCACGCTCGCCGGCTCGAGCGCGCGCAGCCCGGTGGCGTACTGGCGGGCATTGTCGACATAGTTCTGCGCGTTGTGGATCGAGTGGGCGACGTCCTCGTCGCTGAGGGTACGGATGATGCGCCCGGGTGAGCCGACGACCAGGGAGCGGTCGGGAATCACCCGGCCTTCCGGGATCAGGGTGTTCGCACCGATGATGCAGTTCTTGCCGATCACCGCGTTGTTGAGCAGCACCGCGTTGATCCCGATCAGGCTGCCGTCGCCGACCGTGCACCCGTGCAGCATGGCCATGTGGCCGACGGTGACATCGCTGCCGATGGTGAGCGGCACGCCGTCGTCGGTGTGCAGCACCGAGCCGTCCTGGATGTTGGTGTTGTCGCCGATCCGGATCGGGTCGTTGTCGCCGCGGATGACCACGTTGTACCAGACGCTGACGTTGCGCCCCGCCTCGACTTCGCCGATCACCGTCGCGTTGTGGGCGATCCAGCTGCCGTCGCCGAAGCTCGGCGTACGTTCGCCCAAGGCATAGATGCTCATGTTCGTTCTCGCTCTCTGTCTCTCGCTGCACGGTCTTCGCAGCCGGGGGCGCATCATAACAAGGGCGTGATCCGGTGCAAACCCGACGCGAGGACGATGTCGCTGATCTGTCTGGAGATTTCTCGCTGCCGCGGTGACGGTGCTAGGATGCGGGCCGCACAGGGAAAGTCTTCATGCTCAGCTATCGTCACGCCTTTCATGCCGGCAACCACGCCGACGTCCTCAAGCATGTGGTTCTGCTCGAACTGCTCGCCTATTTCAATCGCAAGGACAAGCCCTGGCAGTACATCGACACCCATGCCGGCGGCGGTTGCTACGCGCTCGCGAGCGCGCAGGCGGAAAAAACCGCCGAATCCGCCGACGGCATCGGCCGGCTGTGGGCGCGCGAAGACCTGCCCGAGCCGGTCGCGGCCTATGTCGCCGCGGTGCGCCAGTTCAACCCCCAGGGGCGCCTGCTGTTCTATCCGGGCTCGCCGGCGCTGGCGATGACGGTCGCGCGCAGCCAGGACCGCCTGCGCCTGTTCGAACTGCATCCGGCCGATTTCGACTCCTTGCAGCGCACCTTCGCCGCCGAGCGCGGGCGCGTGCAGGTGAGCCGGGCCGACGGCTTTGCCGCCCTCAAAAGCCTGCTGCCGCCGCCTTCGCGCCGTGCGCTGGCGTTGATCGACCCGCCTTACGAGCTGAAGGAAGATTACCGCCGCGCAGTCGAGGTGCTGCGCGATGCGATGCGCCGTTTCCCCACCGGGACGTATGCCCTGTGGTATCCGATGCTGAGCCGTGCCGAAGCCCGGGCACTGCCCGGCCGGCTGGCCGAACTGGGGGCGCAGAGCTGGCTGGATGTGCGGCTGGCGGTGCGCACCCCGCCGCGCGACGGGTTCGGCATGTTCGGCAGCGGACTCTACATCGTCAATCCGCCCTGGGTGCTGCCCGCGCGGCTGGAGGCGACGATGCCCTGGCTGGTCGAGCGCCTGGCGATCGACGAGGGCGCGGGCTTCGATCTCGAGCACCACATCGAGTGAGGCGGAGTTTTTACGCTGCAGCGCACGATAAGATTGGGCGAGCGCAATTTTTCTGAAACAATACGCGCTTTCGTATTGACCGGAATCCCATTGTGGACCTGCAGCAAATCAGCGAACTCGAGCGTGCCGCTCAGGGCGGGCGGGGCGAACTACTAAGACTCGGGGTCGGCATCCTCTTCATCGTCGGGGTGATGTTCTACGCCGGCTTGAGGGGCGACGGCGAAGCCAGCCTGATCCTGGTGATGGCGGCGATGATCGGCGGCTACATGGCGATGAACATCGGCGCCAACGACGTCGCCAACAACGTCGGCCCGGCGGTGGGGTCGAAAGCGCTCACCCTGGCGGGGGCGCTGGTGATCGCCGCGATTTTCGAGGCTGCCGGGGCGCTGATCGCCGGCGGCGAGGTGATCGGCACCATCCGCAACGGCATCATCGACCCCAACCTGATCACGGACTCCGACACTTTCGTCTGGATCATGCTCGCTGCGCTGCTCGCCGGTGCGCTGTGGCTGAACATCGCCACCGCGGTGGGAGCGCCGGTGTCGACGACGCACTCGATCGTCGGCGCCGTGCTCGGCTCGGGGATGGCGGCGGCCGGCCCTGCCATCGTCGACTGGGCGACGATGGGCAACATCGCGGCAAGCTGGGTGATTTCGCCGCTGCTCGGCGGCGTGTTTGCAGCGGCATTCCTTTATCTGGTCAAGCGCAGCATCACCTACCAGGCCGACATGGCCGAGGCGGCACGGCGCACGGTGCCGCTGCTGGTCGGGCTGATGGCGTGGACCTTCTCCACCTACCTCATTCTGAAGGGGCTTAACCGGGTGTGGACGGTCGGTTTCTGGCCGGCGATGCTGTACGGCCTGGTGGTGGGCGTATTCGTCTTCATTGTTGTCCGCCGTATGCTGAGCAGCAGGCAAGGCATCGTTGCCAATACGAAGGAGAGCGTGAACCGGCTGTTCACGGCTCCGCTGATCTTCGCCGCGGCCCTGCTCAGTTTCGCCCACGGCTCCAACGACGTCGCCAATGCGGTCGGACCGCTGGCTGCGATCGTCGACGTCGTCACCTCAGGGGGCGAGATTCACAAGGATGCGCCGATCCCCACCTGGGTGATGATGGTCGGTGCGATCGGCATTTCGCTCGGGCTGGCGCTGTTCGGCCCCAAAGTCATTCGCACGGTGGGCTCGGAAATCACCGAACTCGACCAGATGCGTGCGTTCTGCATCGCGATGGCGGCCACGATCACGGTGATCGTCGCCAGCCAGCTCGGCCTGCCGGTGAGCTCGACCCACATCGCGGTGGGCGGGGTGTTCGGAGTCGGCTTCCTGCGCGAGTACCTCAAGAGCAATTACGACCGGATGCTGTCCGAGATCAAGGCGCACCACCCCGAGGGCGACCAGGTTGCGATCGAAGGCTTCATCGCGCGCTTCGAAAAAGCCTCGGTGGAAGAAAAGGGGGTGATGCTGCGCGATCTGAAGGAGCGCTCGAAGAACGCCCAGGACCCGGCGCATTTTTCCAAGGGTGAGCGCAAGAACCTGAAAAAGGTCTACCGCCGCGAGCTGGTCAAGCGCTCGCAGCTGCTGCGCATCGCAGCGGCCTGGGTGATCACCGTTCCGGCCTCGGCGCTGATGGCGGCAATTCTCTTCTTCACCATCCGCGGCATGATGGTGTCCTGAGTCCGGCGGCCGGGCGGGGGCTGCGCGCATGAACCTGGCTGAAATCGCCGCGCTGCTGGCGCTGGGCGGGGTGGCGTGGTTCTGGCTCGACAGCCTGAAAGCGCGCGAAGCCGGGGTGCTGGCGGCGCGGCGGGCCTGTGCGCGCGAAGGCGTGCAGTTCCTCGACGAAACCGTCGTCGGCCACGGCCTTCGTCCGGCGCGCGACGAGCGCGGCCACATGGTGCTGCGGCGGGCCTACGAGTTCGAATACTCGCTCACCGGCAATGACCGCTATCACGGCAGCGTGGTGCTCGAAGGGCGTGAGGTGACGCTGGTCGATGTCAGTGCGCATCGACCTCCGGCGGCGGTCGTCGTCGACCTGCGCTGACGCCGCCCGCTCAGCTGCGGCGATGTTCGATGGCGCGCAGGAACTCGGCGCGCGACTGGGGCGAGCGTTCGAATTCTCCGCAGAAAGCCTGGGTGATCACGCGTTCGTCGCCGCGGCGGTCCTCGCCGAGGAGCAGGCACAGCTGTTCGGCTTCGATCACGCACGCCGCGCCCGCCGCCTTGCCGTGCGTCATCAGGGCTTCGGCGATGTCGCGCGTCATCCATTCCTGATAGGTGAAGCGGTGCCCGATCGCGTCGACGAGGCGGGCGATGCGGCCGAAACCGTGGAGCCGCCCTCCCGGCAGGTAGGCGACGTGGGCCACGCCGCGGAAAGGCACCAGGTGGTGCGGGCAGACGCCATGCACGGCGATGCCGCGCACCACCACCATGTCCCGGCGCGGGTCTTCGAAGCCGTCGCCGAGCACTTCGGCCGGATCGAGGTCGTAGCCGCCGAGCAGGCGGTGCTGCCATAGCTCGCGCACGCGCTGGGCGGTGCGTCCGGTGTGCGAAGTGTCGGCAGCGACGCCGCAGGCGCGCAGCAGATCGACCACGGCCTGCTCGAACGCGGCGGGGTCGAACTCGCCGCTGCGGGCGATTCCTATTGCCCGCGGCCGGGGAGGGGGCGGATGTTCGTGTGTGCTCATGCCTGGATTCCTGGCGCTGCCTGTGCATCGGGAGGATCCGATGATACGCCCCCGCGCCGCCGCTGCCGACCGCTTCGCGCATTGCCTCTGCGCCAGCGGGTGGGCACAATGGGCGCCTTTTTCACGGTGCCCGTCATGACTCTTTCCGACTCCGCTCTGCCCGCCGACCCGCTCGCCGTGCAGGTCGATGCCGCCGCCCAGCGTCAGGCCGCGCGGCTGGCGCAGGATGCGTTCGCACGCGTGTTCCGCCTCAGCGTGTCGGAAAGCGATGCGGCCCGTCGCAAGGGGGTGGCCGAACTGCACGCGGACCTGCGCGACTGGGCCGGCGCCGCAGCGAGCGAGGAAGCGCGCGCGTTGCGCCTGGCCCTGCTGCTGTCGGGGATGGATCAATGGGGGCTGGCGTGGAGCCAGGCCTTCGGGCTGGTGGCGATCCCCGGCCTGAGCGAACTGGTCGGCGCCTTGCGTACCGGGCTCGACGCGCAGGCCGAGGCGCGCTTCCTGCGCCAGTTCGAGGCGCTCGCAGCGGCTGAGGAGAGCGCCATCGATTTCAAGGTGGAGCTGCGCCGGGGCCTTCACCTGGCCCTGTGGCACGCGGCGATCGCCGCCGAGGACCGCGATCAGGCGCTGCGCCTTGCCGGCCAGCTCGGCAGCCAGCTGCTCGCCCTGGTGCGCGACATGCCGCACGCCGGGTGGCGCCTGGTCGCCGACGCCCTCGCTTTCATCCAGATCCGTTGCCTGGCCGACGGCCTTGCCGCCGAAGGGCTGGGCCAGGAGGCGACCCAGGCCTTGTTCGCCGCGCTCGCGCGCGAATTGCCGAAAGCGCTCGGCGAGCGCGTGATGGCCCACGCTGCGCGCGCGGTGATCGCCTGGCAGCAGGCCGAGCGCACCTCCGGGCAGGTGCACTGATGGCGCTCAAGGCCACGATCTTCAAGGCCGAGATCCAGGTCGCCGACATCGACCGCGGCCACTATGCCGACTATGCCCTGACCCTGGCGCGCCACCCCTCGGAGACCGATGAGCGGATGATGGTGCGCCTGCTGGCGTTTGCGCTGTTCGCCGACCCCGCGCTCGGTTTCGGCAAGGGGCTGTGCGCCGATGACGAACCCGACCTGTGGCAGAAGGACTTGACCGGCACCATCGAGCGCTGGATCGACGTCGGCCAGCCCGACGAGAAGTGGGTGCGCAAAGCCTGCGGGCGCGCCCGCGAAGTGGTCGTTCTCGCCTACGGGCGCGCGCTCGATGTCTGGTGGAGCGGGGTCCGGGCGCGCCTCGAGCGCCAGTCCGGGCTGCAGGTGATCGAGCTGGCGCGCGAAGCCGGCACCGAGCTGGCGAAGCTCGCCGAGCGTACGATGCGCCTGCAGTTCAGCATCCAGGACGGCCAGGTGTGGGTCACCAACGGACGCGCCACGGTGAGCATCGAGCCGCGCTGGCTGCAGGGCGAGCGGCGGCTGGCCGAAGGTTCAGGCGACTGAGGGTTCGGCCGAGGATTCGGTCCGGTTGTCGTGGCCGGCGTACCACGACAACCAGCCGACGATGTGCTCGGCCGGCATCGGGCGTGCGATACCGTAGCCCTGGCCGAGGCGGCAGCCGAGCGCGCGCAACGCGGCGGCATGTTCGGGCGTTTCCACCCCTTCGGCGATGACTTCGCGGCCGAAGGCCTCGGCGAGCTGGATCACGCTTTGGACGATGGCGCGGTCTTCGGCATCGTCGAGCATGTCGAGCACGAAGCTGCGGTCGATCTTCAGGCGGTCGACCGGGAGCTGGCGGAAGTACTTGAGCGACGCGTAGCCGGTGCCGAAGTCGTCCAGCGCCAGGCGCACGCCCAGTGCGCGGCAGGTGCGCAGAGCTTCGAGCGCCGTTTCCATGTCGTCGATCGCGGTGGATTCGAGAATTTCCAGTTCGAGGCGGTTCGGTGGCACTTCGGGGTGGCGGGCGAGAAGCTGTTCGAGCCGTTCGGGGAAGTCCGGCTGCAGCAGGTGGTTGGCGCCGATATTGACGCTGGCCGAGAGCGGATGTCCGGCGTGCGCCCAGGCCTGGATCTGGCTCAGGGCGGTGCCGATCACCCATTCGCCGAGGGCGCTTTCGAGCGTCGTGCCTTCGATATAGGGGAGGAAACTGGCCGGCGGCAGCAGGCCTTCTTCCGGGTGCAGCCAGCGGATCAGTGCCTCGGTGCCGACGATGTCGCCGGTCGCCATGTCCACCTGGGGCTGGTAATGGAGGATGAACTCGCGCGCCTGCAATGCCTGGTCGAGGCGGGCGTGGCGTTGCCTGCGGTTGACCAGCTCCACTTCGATGTCCGGGTCGAACATCTGGATGCAGTTGCGCCCCTGTTGCTTGGCCCGGTACATCGCCTGGTCGGCGTGGCGCAGCAAGGTGTCGGAGTCGGCGTCGTCTTCCGGGAACAGCGTCGCGCCGATGCTGACCGATACCGAAACGGTCTCGGTGCCGATCTGGATGGGGGCGCTGACCGCGAGCAGTATCCGCTCGAGCACCTTGGTGTTGGCGACGTCCTCGAGCAGGAGGACGAACTCATCGCCGCCGAGCCGGGCGACGGTGTCGGTGCCGCGCAGCATGGTGCTCAGGCGCTGCACGGTGGTCACCAGCACGCGGTCGCCGATTTCGTGGCCGTAGCGGTCGTTGATCGGCTTGAATTCGTCCAGATCGAGGACGCACACCGCGAGCGGCCTGTCGCTGCGCCGGGCGCGCGCGATGGCCTGGCGCAGGCGCTCGTCGAGCAGGCGGCGGTTGGGCGCGCCGGTGAGCGGATCGAAGTGGGCGATGCGATTCAGTTCCTCCTCGTGGCGCTTGAGGCGGCTGATGTCCACGAATACCGCCACATAGTGGCTCAGCATCCCGCTGTCGTCCTTGACCCTGCTGATGGAGAGGATCTCGGCATATTCCTCGCCGCTTTTGCGCCGGTTCCAGATTTCACCCTGCCAGTGATCGGTCTCGGTCAGTGCGGCCCACATCTTGCTGTAGAAGTCGGTGTCGTGCCGCCCGGAGCGCAGGAGGGAAGGAGTCTGGCCGAGAGCTTCCTCGCGCGTATATCCGGTGATGCGGACGAAGGCGGGATTGACGTCGATGATCCGGTTGTCGGCGTCGGTGACGACGATCGCCTCGTAGCTGCTGGAGAACACGTTGGCCGCCAGACGCAGCTTTTCCTCGTTGCGTTTGCGCCCCGAGATGTCGATCTGGGCGCCGACCACCAGCTCCGGACGGCCGGCGTCGTTGTGCCGCAGCACGAGCGCGCGGTCGTGCACCCAGACCCAGTGCCCGGCCTGGTGGCGCAGGCGCAGATCCTGCTCGTAGTACGAGGTTTCGCCGTTCAGGTGGCCGACCAGGGCGGTTTCGACCCGGGCCAGATCGTCGGGATGGACCAGGGTGCGCCATCGGTCCAGGTTCAGCGTGAGGCGCTCTTCGCCGCCCAGGCCGAGCATTTCCGCCCAGCGCCGGTCGACACGGCGCTCGCCGCTGCCGATGTCCCATTCCCAGCTGCCGGCACGGGTGGCCTCGACGACGTTGCCCAGGTGTTGATGCTCGAATTCGAGCGCGGTCGCGAGGGTCTTCATCCGCATGTGCGCCCACAGCAGCCGCAACAGCAGCACGATGAGGGCGGCTGCGGCGAGGGCGACGGCGAGCAGCTTCAAGCGGTAGCGCGTCCACACGTCGTCCCAGGTGAACACGGGGGCGGCTTCGAAGGGAGGCAGGCGCAGTTCGCGCAGGAGGGTTTCGACGTCCGAGTAGTCGGCCGCCACGGTGAAGCCCTGGATGGCCGCGGCCTGTGCGGCGGGGTGTTCGGCGGGCAGCAGCAGCGCGAGCGCGCCGATCTTGCGGACCACGCTCTGATCGACGTGGGGGAGCGCGACGAGCGGCCATTCCGGGTAGAGGCGGGTGGAGGTGACGTAAGGGTAGTCGGGCGGCGACTGGCGGTTGATCACCCGGAGGCTGGAGACTTCGGGGTGTCCTTCGCGGATGAGCTGCTCGAGGAGCCCGGTGCGGATGAAGGCGGCATCGGCCTCGCGGGCGATCACTGCGAACACGGCGCTGTCCTGTTCCTGGTCGAGGGGCTTGAGGCGCAGCGTCTCGGGGTCGATGCCGGCGGCCTTGAGTTCGAGGGCCTGGGCGGCATAGGTGGCGAGGAAGTTCGCGCTGGACGTGGCGACGACTTTGCCCTTGAGGTCTGCGAGGCGACGGATCGCCGGGTTGTCCGCGCGGGCGACGATTACGCCGCCGTAGGTCGAGACCGGGCGGCCGTAGTCGAGGTTGACCTGGGTCGCGATCGCGCCGGAGAGTTCGTTTTCCGTCCGCAGGGCGATGAAGTGCGCCGGGTTGGTGAGGACCAGGTCGAGTTCGTGGGCGCGCAGCGCGGCCTGCATTTCCGCCTGGTCGAGAACGCGCAGGCGGACTTCCCGCCCGCCCAGGCCGCTACCGAGATAGTCCGCAAAAGGGCGCCAGGCGGCCTCGATGATGGGCTTCGGGCGGAGGGCGAACACCCCCAGCGTGATCGGTTTCGTGTCCGCGGCAACGGCCATCCCGGCGCAGAGGGCGAGCACAAGCGTGCCGATGAGGTATCGGATCAAGCGCGTCATCGCCCGTCGTGCTCTCCTGCGGCAGTGGCGCGTGCGGTGACGGGGAGGTGGGCCGGCAGCAGGTGCATTTCGACGCTCTTGTCATTGTGGCGGCGCGATGATAGCGCAGGCCGTCCCCGTGCTTCGTGAACGAATGCACGAATTGCTGTCATTCGGATGTGGTAGCGGGTTTATCCACGGCGGGGAGGCTTGGCCGGGCGCCGGGGCGCGCCATGGGCATGCGGTTTGTCGCCGGCGTGCGTCGCTCCGCGCGCATCGAAACTGCCTTTCCCGCGCGGACGGGGTTCGCCGCCGGTGGGTGCGGCGTCGCGCGGCCGCGGCCGGCGTTCGGGCATGGCGGCCGCTTCGGCATCGCTCAGGGCGCGGATGTTGAGGGGCATCTGACGGACGCGGGTGCGTTTCAGGGTGGCGAGCAGGTCTTCGGGCAGGCGGGCGGGCAACTCCACTGTGGCGAAGTCGTCGAACAGGTGGATCTGGCCGATGAACTTGCCCTCGATGCCGCCTTCGTTGGCGATGGCGCCGACGATCTCCTTCGGGCTCGCGCCCTGGTTGCGGCCGACCTCGATGCGGTAGCGCACCAAGGCGCCGTTGCTGAAGGCGCGGCGGCGGGCGAGGATTTCGTCGCGGTTGGGGCGCTGGGCGCGTTCGCGCGCGGCGCCGGTGGTGAAATGTTCCGCGCGCGGCGGCCGGCCGCCTTCCGCGGAGGGCGTGGTGGCGATCTCCCAGCCGCGGCCGGATTCCTCGATCTGCAGGGGGCGGTCGCGCTGTGCGAGGAGGGCGAGGGCGGCGGCCACTTCGTGGACGTCGAGTTCGTTCTCGTCGATGAGATCGTTGACCACATTCATGAAAAACCCCAGCTCGCCGCCGCCCAGGGTGTCGACCACCTGGCGCTTGAACTGGGCGACGCGCAGGTTGGTGACTTCTTCGCTGCTGGGCAGTGCGATCGGGGTGATCGGCTGGCGGGTGGCGCGCTCGATCATCTTCAGCATGCGCGTCTCGCGCGGGGCGACGAACAGAATCGCGGCGCCCTCGCGGCCGGCGCGGCCGGTGCGGCCGATGCGGTGCACGTAGGCTTCGGTATCGTAGGGGATGTCGTAGTTGATGACGTGGGAGACGCGTGGAACGTCGATGCCGCGTGCGGCGACGTCGGTGGCGATGACGATGTCGAGCGCCCCATTCTTCAACTGCTCGATCACGCGCTCACGCAGGCCCTGGGTCATGTCGCCGTTGAGCGCGGCGGCAGCGTAGCCGCGGGCGGCAAGCTTGTCGGCGAGCTCTTCGGTGGCGATCTTGGTGCGCACGAAGACGAGCGCGGCGTCGAAGCTCTCTTCGGCATCGAGGATGCGGGTCAGGGCGTCGAGCTTGTCCACGCCGCGCACCAGCCAGTAGCGCTGGCTGATCTTGGACACTGTGGCGGTGGCGGCGCGGATCTTGATTTCTTCCGGCTCGCGCAGGTGGCGACGGGCGACTTCGCGGATCACGTTCGGCATCGTTGCCGAGAACAGCGCGGTCTGGCGTTCGGCCGGGGTGTGCTCGAGAATCCATTCGACATCGTCGATGAAGCCCATGCGCAGCATCTCGTCGGCTTCGTCGAGGACGAGTGCGCGCAGGCTGTCGAGCTTGAGGCTGCCGCGTTCGAGGTGGTCCATGACCCGTCCCGGAGTGCCGACGATGATCTGGGCGCCGCGCGACAGCTGGCGCAGTTGCACCACCATGCTCTGGCCGCCGTAGATCGGCAGGACGTGGAAGTTCTTCAGGTGGTGGGCGTACTTGGCGAAGGCCTCGGCGACCTGGATTGCCAGCTCGCGTGTGGGCGTGAGCACCAGCACCTGCGGCCGGCTGTCGGTGAGATCGAGGCGGGCCAGCATCGGCAGGGCGAAGGCGGCGGTCTTGCCGGTGCCGGTCTGGGCTTCGCCGAGGATGTCGCGGCCGGCGAGCAGCAGCGGGATGCACTCAGCCTGGATCGGGGACGGCGTCTCGTAGCCGACTTCGGTCAGCGCGGACAGGAGGGGCGCGGGCAGTGCGAGGTCGGCGAAGCGCAAGGCGGCGCCGGTGGCGGGCGAAGGAAGGCTGGCGTCGGGGAGGCTGGAGTCGGTCATGGCAGGCGGGCCGTGGAAGTGGCGGAAAGCTGGGCGGAAGGCAGGGCGAAGGGCAGCAGCGCTGCGAAGCCGCGATTATCGGCGATTCGGCGCGGCGAATGAAAAAAGCGGCTCACGGCCGCAGGGCTGCGCGCCTGCAAGCTTGCGGCGCCACAAAAGCAAAAACGCGGCCTCTGGCCGCGTTTCCGGATAACCGAAACGAGTCGATTACAGCGGGCGGATGTTGGCCGCCTGCAGGCCCTTGGGGCCGGTCTTGACTTCGAATTCCACGCGCTGGTTTTCAGCCAGGCTCTTGAAACCCTTGCTCTGGATTTCGGAGAAGTGGGCGAACAGGTCGTCACCGCCGCCTTCCGGAGTGATGAAGCCGAAGCCCTTGGCGTCGTTGAACCACTTGACGGTACCGGTTTGAGTGCTCATTTGCGTTCCATATATAAAGATTGCGGGCTCGCGCCCTGAAAATGCAGGAACGATCAAGAAACGTAATCAGGAGGCATCGGACCGGCACGCGCTCTCTTGGAACACGCTGGGTAACCACCAGAACAACCACTGCTTGAATCGACTGCGAGCGGCACAATACACGGTTTTCATCGCTTGGGTAAATTTATTTGCGGCCTCCGGCGAAAAAATTCTTTGGCCGGGGTGGGATAATCGTGGACTCGACAGTCTTGTGGATTTCCCATGCCCATCCAGTGGTTTCCAGGTCATATGGCCTCGGCGCGCAAGAAAGCGGCCGAGGCCATGGCCGCGATCGACGTCGTCATCGAGGTGACCGACGCGCGTCTGCCCGAGGCCAGCAGCAACCCCATGATCGCCGAGTTGCGCCGGTTCCGGAGCCGCCCCTGCCTGAAACTGCTGAACAAGTCCGATCTGGCCGATCCGGCAGCGACCAAGGCGTGGATGGAGTTCTACAACCGCCAGCCGGGAGTCCGGGCGGTGGCGATCTCGGCCAAGAACGCGGCCGAGGCCGCCCGTGTCCCGGCGCTATGCCGCCAGCTCGCTCCGCACCGCGACGACGGCACCAAGCCGCTGCGGATGATGATCATGGGGATTCCCAACGTCGGTAAATCGACGCTGATGAATGCCCTGCTCAAGCGCAAGGTGGCCAAGGTCGGCGACGAGCCGGCAGTGACCAAGCACCAGCAGACGCTCGATCTGGGGCCGGGCATGACCCTGACCGACACCCCCGGCATGATGTGGCCGAAAATCGACTACGACGCCGACGGCTACATGCTCGCCGCCAGCCATGCGATCGGGCGCAATGCGGTGATCGACGAGGAAGTGGCGGCTTTCCTGGGCGAAATCCTGATCGCACGCTACCGCCCCTTGCTCGCCGCGCGCTACCGGCTCGAACCGGCGACGCTGGCCGGCTTCGACGGTCCGGCGCTGGTCGAGGCGGTCGGTCGCCGCCGCGGCTGCCTGGTGAAGGGCGGGGGGCTCGACCTGGAAAAGGCGGCGCAGATCCTGCTTCAGGATTACCGCGACGGCGTACTCGGCCGGATCAGCCTGGAAACGCCGCAAACGCGGATGCAGATGATCGCCGCCGCGGATGCCGCGCGGGCTGCGGCGCAGGACCCGGATGCCGCCGGGGAGGATGGCGGCTGAGCTTTCGCCGCGGACCCGGCGGGCGGGTTCGATGGCGATCGCCCCCCGCCGACGGGGGAGCGCGGTCGGTTTGCTATCATTGGGGCGAACAGACTTCGACTCCGTGACCGATGACCTCCCTGCCGGCTGCCGCACTGCACGCCATCAATGCCGATCTGCATTGCCATTCCACCGTCTCCGACGGCTGGCTGGAGCCGGAGGCGCTGGTGCTGCGCGCGCTCGGCAACGGCGTGGAGCTGCTCGCCCTGACCGACCACGACGAGGTCGGCGGCATCGATGCCGCCGCCCGGGTGGCGGCGGCGCACGGCTTGCGCTTCGTGCCCGGGGTGGAGATTTCGGTGTCCTTCGCCGGGGAGACCGTCCATATCGTCGGCCTCGGTATCGACCACCGCAATCCCGCGTTGAGCGCGGGATTGACGCAGGTGCGGGAAGGACGCGATACGCGTGCGGTGCGGATGAGCGAATCCCTCGAGCGCGTCGGGATCCGCGATGCGCTCGCCGGTGCCCGCCGCTTCGCGCGCAATCCGGCCCTGCTGAGCCGGGCCCACTTCGCCCGTCATCTGGTGGCGAGCGGCGTGATGCCCGATGTCAGGACCGTGTTCGACCACTATCTGGTGCGCGGCAAGCCCGGCTTCGTCGACCACCAGTGGGCGACCCTGGAGCAGGCGGTGGGCTGGATCCGCGCTGCCGGCGGCATCGCGGTGGTCGCCCATCCGGCGCGTTACCGTCTGTCCGCGGCCGATTTCGCGCGTCTTTTCGATCGTTTTGTCGCCGCCGGGGGCGAGGCGGTCGAAGTCGTTTCGGGGGCGCATACCGAAGACGAGATGCGCCGCTTCGCCACGGTCGCGCGCCAGCGTGGTTTGCTCGCTTCGCGCGCGTCGGATTTCCACGGCGAAAAGGAAAGCGCGGTCGATCTCGGTCGCTGCAATCCTCTTCCTCCCGACCTCGAGCCGGTGTGGTCGCGCCTGCTGTAGGGGCGAGCCCGCGCTGTCCGCCTACCCGCGGACGCCTTTTCCCGCGCCGTTACCGATCCGCTTCGAGCGCGACGGGGTGCATCGGCACCGTCCCACAATCAACAATACGACCATGACACAGTTCTTCTCCCTCCATCCCGAACATCCGCAGCCGCGCTTGGTCCGCCAGGCCGCGGAAATCGTCCGCGGCGGCGGCCTGGTGGTGCTGCCGACCGATTCCGCCTACGCCCTCGGCGGCCAGATCGGCGATGCCGGTGTGCTCGACCGCATCCGCCGCATCCGCGCGGTCGATGAGCGCCATCATTTCACCCTGATGTGCCGCGACCTGTCCGAAATCGCCACCTATGCGCGGGTGGACAACCGCCAGTACCGGCTGCTCAAGGCGACCACGCCCGGCCCTTATACCTTCATTCTCGAAGGCACCAAGGAACTGCCCCGTCGCGTGCTCCACCCCAAGCGCAAAACGATCGGCCTGCGCGTGCCCGTGCACGAGGTGGTGTCGGCGCTACTCGCCGAGCTCGACGGCCCCTTGCTGACCTCCACCCTGATCCTGCCCGGCGAGGATTTGCCGCTGAGCGACATCGATGAAATCCGCGAGCGTCTGGACAAGCTGGTCGACCTCATCATCGAAGCCGGTTACTGCGGGCCGGAGGCGACCAGCGTGATCGATCTCACTTCGGGGGCGCCCGAGCTGATCCGGGCCGGACGCGGTCCGCTCGCACCCTTCGGGCTAGAATGAACCCTTTATTGCCGCCGACTCCGTCATGGACGCGCTGATTCCGACCCTGGCCATCTGGGCCCTGCCGGTGCTGCTGGCGATCACCCTGCACGAGGCGGCACACGGCTATGTCGCACGCCATTTCGGCGACCCGACGGCGCACCTGGCCGGACGGATCACGCTCAATCCGCTGCGCCACATCGATCCGGTCGGCACCGTGCTGGTGCCGGTCGGCATCCTGGCGCTGAGCGCCCTGATGGGCGGGGGTGGCATCCTGTTCGGCTGGGCCAAGCCGGTGCCGGTGAATTTCGGCCGCCTGCGCCGGCCCAAGGCCGACATGCTGTGGGTGGCGGCGGCGGGGCCGTTCACCAACCTGCTGATGGCGCTCGGCTGGGCACTCCTGTTCCGCATCGCCGCCTCCGCCGAGCCCGGCGGCTATTCACTGGCGATGCTGAAGATGGCCGATGCGGGGATCCAGATCAATGCCGTGCTGATGGTGCTGAACCTGCTGCCGATCCCGCCGCTCGACGGCGGGCGGATCGCGGTCAGCCTGCTGCCGGACCGCCTCGCCTGGCGTTTCGCCCGGCTTGAGCCGTACGGTTTCCCGATCCTGCTCGTGCTGTTGTTTACCGGCATCCTCGGCGCCATCCTGTGGCCGCTGATCGCCGGCTTCCGCTACCTGCTCTCCCTCGTTTTCGGTCTCTGAGTTCCGCCCATGTATGCAGAACGCGTCCTTTCCGGCATGCGCCCCAGCGGCCGCCTGCATCTCGGCCATTATCATGGTGTCCTCAAGAGCTGGGTGAAGCTGCAGGAAGAATATCCCTGCCTGTTCTTTGTCGCCGACTGGCATGCGCTCACCACCCATTACGACACCCCGCAGGTGATTGCGGACCATGTCTGGGATATGGTGATCGACTGGCTTGCGGCCGGCGTCGACCCCGCCCAGTCCACTCTCTTCATCCAGTCCCGCGTGCCCGAGCATGCCGAGCTGCACCTGCTGCTGTCGATGATGACGCCGCTCGGCTGGCTCGAGCGCGTGCCGAGCTGGAAGGAGCAGCAGGAAAGGCTGGAGGGGCGCGACCTGTCCACTTACGGTTTTCTCGGCTATCCCCTGCTCCAGTCGGCCGATATCCTGCTTTACCGCGCCGACAAGGTGCCGGTGGGCGAGGACCAGGTCCCGCACGTCGAAATCACACGCGAAATCGCCCGCCGCTTCAACCACCTTTACGGGCGCGAGGCCGGCTTCGAGGATAAGGCGAAAGACGCGGTGAAAAAGCTCGGCGCCAAGCGTGCGCGGCTTTATCAGGAGCTGCGTACCCGCTTCCAGCAAGAAGGTGACGAAGATGCGCTGGAGCAGGCCAAGGCTCTCCTCGATGAAACCCAGAACCTGAGCCTGGGGGACCGCGAGCGCCTTTACGGCTATCTCGAAGGCAGCGGCAAGATGATCCTGGTCGAGCCGGAGGCCCTGCTCACTTCGGCGGCGCGCATGCCCGGGCTGGACGGGCAGAAGATGTCCAAGTCTTACGGCAACACGATCAACCTGCGCGAGGACGCCGACGGCGTCACGCGCAAGATCCACACCATGCAGACCGATCCGGCGCGCATGCGGCGCACCGACCCGGGCGACCCAGAGCGCTGCCCGGTGTGGCCGCTGCATGCGATCTATTCGGACGAAGCGACCCTGGCCTGGGTGCAGCAGGGTTGCCGCAGCGCCGGGATCGGCTGCCTGGAGTGCAAGCAGCCCCTGCTCGAGGCCATCCTCGAGGAGCAGGAAATCCTGCACGAACGGGCCCAGCCTTATCTCGACGATCCGACGCTGGTGCGCAGCATCCTTGCCGACGGCTGCGAGCGCGCGCGCAAGCTGGCGCAGGAAACGATGCGCGACGTGCGCGAAGCGATGGGCCTGGATTACGGCTGATGGACGGACGGATTCACCTCCACCGGCCGGGGCGCCGATGAGCCTGCCGTTGCCGCTGGCGCCTCCCGAAACCGCCGAAGCACTGGATGTGCTCGCCCGCATCTACGGCGAACCCCTGCTCGAACTGCCCAAAGACCTGTATATTCCGCCCGATGCGCTGCAGGTGTTCCTCGAGGCGTTCGAGGGGCCGCTGGATCTGCTGCTGTACCTGATCCGCAAGGCCAACCTCGACGTCCTCGACATTCCGATGGCGCCGCTTACCGCGCAGTACCTCGAATACGTCGAGGCGATGCGGGCCACGAACCTGGAGCTGGCCGCCGAGTATCTGCTGATGGCGGCGATGCTGCTCGAAATCAAGTCGCGCATGCTCCTGCCGCGGCCGCCGCGCGAGCATGCCGAAGAGGAGGATCCGCGTGCCGAGCTGGTGCGCCGCCTGCTCGAATACGAGCAGATGAAACTTGCTGCCGTGCGGCTCGACACCCTGCCGCGGGCCGAGCGCGATTTCGAATGGGTGGGCGTGTTCGTCGCCGAGAAAGTGGTCGAGCGCCTGCCCGACGTCAGTCTGCACGACCTGCAGCTGGCGTGGCTGCGGATCATGAAGAAAGCCCGGCTCAGCCAGCACCACCGTGTCGGCCGCGAGCAGCTGTCGGTGCGCGAACAGATGACGGCGATCCTGCGCATGCTGGGCGATGGCGCCTTCGTGGTGTTCGACACCTTGTTCGAGGTGCGGCTCGGGCCGTCGGGGCTGGTGGTGAGTTTTCTCGCCGTGCTCGAGCTGGTCAAGGAAAGGCTGCTCGAAGTGACTCAGAACGAGGCTTTTGCGCCGATCTACGTGAAACTCGCCGATGCCAGCCGCAACGACACCTGAGGCCTACCTGCGCATCGTCGAAGCAGCGTTGCTGGCCGCGCCGGCGCCGCTGCCGGTATCGGAGCTGCGTCGGCTGTTCGACGAAGATCCCGGGCCGGAACTGGTTCGCCGCCTGCTCGACGAGCTGTGCGCGCAGTGGCGCGCCGCCGATCGCGGCGTCGAGCTGGTGCAACTGGCTAGCGGCTGGCGCTTCCAGACGCGGGCGCAGTACCAGGTCTACCTGGACCGGCTGAAGGAGGAAAAGCCGCCGCGTTATTCGCGGGCGGTGATGGAAACCCTGGCGATCATCGCTTACCGTCAGCCGGTCACCCGGGGCGATATCGAGGAGATCCGGGGCGTGGCGGTGTCGCCGAACATATTGAAGACGCTGGAGTCGCGCGGCTGGGTGGATGTCGTCGGCCACCGCGATACGCCCGGTCGGCCGGCCTTGTTCGCCACCACCCGGCGTTTTCTCGACGACATGGGGTTGCGCAGCCTGACCGAGCTGCCGGCGCTCACCGAAATTGAAAAAATCATGGACTTAGTCGATGTCTCGCAAAACGAACCGGCCCTTGCGCCCACCCCTGAAGAAGAAGTCTGACGCGGTCGAGATCCTCGATCGCGACCCGCGCTCAGGGCGTGCGGCTCACCGCGAAAGCCCCGCCCACGATGACGACGCCCAGCCGCGCCACAAGGACGCTCACCTCAATGCCGATCCGCGCGGATCGCGGGCGCCGCGTCCGGGGGCGGCGGGCAGGGAGGCGGGGCGGAGCCAGGACGACCCGGCGCGCCGGCCCGACGCCTATCATTCCGCGCTCGGCCGGCCCGAACGCGGCGAGCGGGCACCGCGAGGCCGCCCCCAGGGAGGCGGGCGTGCGGCACCGACCACCCTGAGCGAGCCCGAGCGGCTGCAAAAAGTGCTGGCTCAGGCCGGCGTCGCTTCCCGGCGCGAGATCGAGGAATGGGTGGTGGCCGGGCGCATCTCGGTCAACGGCCTGCCCGCCGCCCTGGGGCAGAAGGTCGGCCCCGGCGATCGGGTCAAGGTCAATGGCAAGTTGGTGCCGCTGCGCTTCACCCAGCGTTCGCCGCGGGTGCTGATGTACCACAAGCCGGAAGGCGAGATCGTCTCGCGCGACGACCCGGAAGGCCGTCCCACCGTGTTCGAGCGCCTGCCGCTGCTGCGCAAGGGGCGCTGGCTGGCGGTCGGCCGGCTCGATTTCAATACTTCGGGGCTGCTGCTGTTCACCAACGACGGCGATCTCGCCAACAAGCTGATGCACCCGCGCTACGAGCTCGAGCGCGAATATGCGGTGCGCCTTCTCGGCGAGCTCACCGAGGAGCAGGCGAAGTCGCTGACCGAAGGCATCCAGCTCGAAGACGGTCCGGCGAAGTTCACCGGCTTGCGCGACGAAGGCGGCGAGGGCGCCAACCATTGGTACCGGGTGACGATCTCCGAGGGCCGCAACCGCGAGGTGCGGCGCATGTTTGAGGCGGTCGGCCTCACCGTCAGCCGGCTGATGCGGGTGCGCTACGGCAGCGTCGAGCTTCCGGCCCGCCTCAAGCGCGGGATGTGGATGGAAATGCCCGAGGCCGATGCCTGCAGCCTGGCCGGCCTGCCGGTGCCGCAGGGGCGCAGCCAGGACGAGCGCGCCAAGCGTCCCACGAAGATGCATCGTACCCAGCCGCACGGTGCGGCGAAAATGCGCTGACCGCCACGACCGGGCTCGATCCGCGGCCTTGCCGCGGCGGGACGGCCGCGCTCACCCCCATTTCTTCCGCTGCTTCCAGGCGCGGCCGTTGCTTGCGACGGTTTGCCTGGACAGCGGCTTTCGCGCTATAATCTCAAAGCTTTGATGAGTGGCTTTCCGGCTGCGCGCTTCAGCTGCCGCCGGCCTCGTCAGTTATCCGGTTGTGGGCAGTGACGTGTTTCCGGCGGGATCAATCGTTTGATGGGCGTTTCGCCCATTTTTTATTTGTGGCGCCGGTCGTGGTGCCGGTCGAAGAGCGGGTCGAGTACATGCGTGCAGAAGTCGAGCAACTGATCGAACAGGTGGTGAGCGGTCTCGGGTACGAACTCGTGGATATCGAGTTTTCCCCCAAGGGCCGCCTGCTGCGGGTGTTCCTCGATATCGAGCGCGGCATCACGGTGGATGACTGCGCCACGGTGAGCAATCAGCTGCAGCGCGTGTTCGAGGTCGAAGGCGTCGATTATGACCGCCTCGAAGTGTCGTCGCCGGGACTCGACCGCCCGCTCAAGAAGCTCGCCGACTTCGAACGTTTCCGCGGCAGCGAGGCCCAGGTGCGCCTTTCGCTGCCGATCGGCAATCAGCGCAATTTCGTGGGCGTGATCGAAGGGGTGCGCGATGCCGTGGTCGTGCTCGCCACCGAGAAGGGCGAAGTGCTGCTGCCTTTCGAAGACATCGAGAAAGCACGCCTTGTACCCAAATTTTAAGACTGTGGATGTGGAGGTATTCTTGAAATGAGCCGCGAGATCCTGCTGCTTGTTGATGCGCTGGCACGCGAGAAGAACGTCGCCAGGGACATCGTTTTTGCCGCGCTCGAAACCGCGCTGGCCTCCGCCACCAAGAAGCGCATCCATGACGACGCCGACGTGGTGGTGTCGATCGACCGCGAGACCGGCGACTACACCTCGCGCCGGCGCTGGCTGGTGATGCTCGACGAAGACGTGGCCAACGACGAAGCCGAGATGGGCATCATCGATGCGCGCGAAGTCAATCCGGACATCCAGCTCGGCGACTATGTCGAGGAAGCGCTCGAGCCGATCGATTTCGGCCGCATCGGTGCGCAGGCGGCCAAGCAGGTGATCCTGCAGCGCATCCGCGATGCCGAGCGCGAGCAGGTCCTCAACGACTTCCTCGAGCGCAAGGAATTCCTCGTTTCCGGCTCGATCAAGCGCATGGAGCGTGGCAGCGCGATCATCGAAGTGGGGCGCATGGAAGCGGTCCTGCCGCGGGATCAGCAGATCCCGCGCGAGAACCTGCGCGTGGGCGACCGCGTCAAGGCCTTCCTGCTCAAGATCGATCGCGGCGCCCGCGGCCCGCAGCTGATCCTGTCGCGCACCGCTCCCGAATTCCTGATGAAGCTGTTCGAGCTCGAAGTCCCCGAAATCGAGGATGGCCTGCTCGAGCTCAAGGCCTGCGCCCGCGACCCTGGGCTGCGCGCCAAGATCGCAGTGAAGTCGAACGACCCGCGCATCGACCCGATCGGCACCTGCGTCGGCCTGCGCGGTTCGCGTGTCACCGCGGTGCGCAACGAGATCGGCGGCGAGCAGATCGACATCATCGTGTGGGCAGCCGATCCGGCCCAGTTCGTGGTTGCCGCGCTGCAGCCGGCCGAAGTGGTGTCGATCGTCGTCGATGAGGAAGCGCACGCGATGGACGTCGTCGTCGACGAGAACAACCTCGCGATCGCCATCGGGCGCAACGGCCAGAACGTCAAGCTCGCTTCCGAACTGACCGGATGGACGATCAACCTGATGAGCGAGCAGGAGTCGGCCGAAAAGACCGCGCAGGAGCAGCAGGGGCTGCGCAAGCTGTTCATGGAAAAACTGGACGTCGACGAGGATATCGCCGACATCCTGATCGAGGAGGGCTTCTCCTCGCTCGAAGAGGTCGCTTACGTACCGCTGGCCGAGATGCTGGACATCGAGGCTTTCGACGAGGACACGGTGAACGAGCTGCGCAATCGCGCTCGGAACGTGTTGCTGACCGAGGCGATCGTCACCGAAGAGCAGCTGGAGAACGTCTCCGACGATCTGCTCAATCTCGAAGGCATGGAGAAATCCCTTGCCGCAACCCTGGCCCAGAAGGGCATTCGTACCCGTGACGACCTGGCCGACCTCGCGGTCGACGAACTGGTCGAACTGGCCGGGATCGACGAAGAAAGAGCCAAGGCGCTGATTTCCATTGCGCGCGCCCATTGGTTCGAAGAATGATGGGAGGGCAGTAATGGAACAAATGAGCGTGACCCAGTTTGCCGGCGAACTGAAAATGCCGGCCGCGGCGCTGCTCGAGCAGTTGAAGCGTGCGGGCGTGGAAAAAACCGGCCCCACCGATCTGCTCACCGAACAGGACAAGGCGAGGCTGCTCGAATACCTGCGCCGGGCGCATGGCGATGTCCAGCCCAAAGGCAAGATCACCCTGACGCGCAAGCAGACGAGCGAAATCCGCGCGACCGATTCGACCGGTCGCGCGCGCACGGTCCAGGTCGAAGTGCGCAAGAAGCGCACCTTCGTCAAACGCGATGATCTGCAAGGGGAAGCGGGCGCAGAAGCGAGCGAAGCGGCTGCCGTGTCTGAATCGGTGCTTGCCGCTGCAGTCGCACCGGAGTTCCCGGAGGAAGCGCTCGAGCAAGCGCAAGCCGGGGTGGTGGCCGAAGTGCCTGCGGAAGCCGTCGCCGAGGTTCCGGTGCAGTCCGAAGTCCACGTGCCAGCACCTGTCGAAGCTCAGGCGCCGGCCCCTGCCGAAGCGGTGACGACCGAAATGGTTGCCGCGCCCGAGGCCGCTGAACCGGTGCCGGCGGAAGCGTCCGCCAGCGGCAATGAAGCGGCTGCGCCGGTTGCCGAGCTGCCGCAGGCGGCACCGACGACGACCATCGTCCTGACCAAGCCCCTGCCGCTCAGTCAAATTCTCGGCGATGAAGAAATCGCCGCCCGCAAGCGCGATGACGAACGCCTGCGGGCCCTGAAGGAGCGCCAGGCGGCCGACCTGCGCGCACGCCAGGAACGTGAAGCGGCCGCGCGCGCGGCGGCCGAAGCCCGCCGCGCCGAAGAAGAAGCCCGCATCCGTGCCGAGCAGCAGAAAAAGGAAGAGCCCGCGAAGCCGGCCAAATCCACCACCGGCACCCTCCATCGACCGGCGAAGACCGAAGACAAACCGGCCGCCAGTCGCGACGCGCGGCGTGGTGCGGCGGCGCCGGCGCGCGAGGCCGACAGCGGCAGCAAGCGTCGCGGCGGCCTGAAAACGCGCGGCGAAGTGGGCGCGACCACGGGTAGCAACTGGCGCGGAGCGGGCAAGGGCGGCGGTCGTCACGGCCGCCATCAGGAAGATCGCTCGTCGTTCCAGGCGCCGACCGAACCGATCGTGCGCGAAGTCCATGTGCCCGAAACCATCACCGTCGCCGATCTCGCCCACAAGATGGCGGTGAAGGCGACCGAGGTCATCAAGGCGTTGATGAAGATGGGCTCGATGGTCACGATCAACCAGGTGCTCGACCAGGAGACCGCGATGATCGTGGTTGAGGAAATGGGTCACAAGGCGCTCGCCGCGAAGCTCGACGACCCCGACGCTTTCCTCGAGGAAAACGAGGAGCTCAAGGATGCCGAGCTGCTGCCGCGTGCGCCGGTGGTCACGGTCATGGGCCACGTCGACCACGGCAAGACTTCGCTGCTCGACTACATCCGGACGGCGAAGGTCGCGGCCGGTGAATTCGGCGGCATCACCCAGCACATCGGCGCGTATCACGTCGAGACCGCGCGCGGCATGCTGACCTTCCTCGACACTCCGGGCCACGAGGCGTTTACCGCGATGCGTGCCCGTGGCGCCAAGGCCACCGACATCGTCATCCTGGTGGTGGCGGCCGACGACGGCGTGATGCCGCAGACGCGCGAAGCCATCCACCACGCCAAGGCGGCGGGCGTGCCGCTGGTGGTGGCGATCAACAAGATCGACAAGCCCGACGCCAACCCCGAGCGCGTCACCCAGGAACTGATCGCCGAGTCGGTGATTCCCGAAGCCTACGGCGGTGACACGATGTTTGTGCCGGTGTCGGCGAAGAAGGGGACCGGCATCGACGAGCTGCTCGAAGCCGTTCTGCTGCAGGCCGAAGTGCTGGAGTTGACCGCCGCGGTCGACATTCCAGCGAAGGGCCTGATCATCGAGGCCCGCCTCGACAAGGGGCGCGGCCCGGTCGCTTCGCTGCTGGTGCAGTCGGGCACCCTGAGGAAGGGCGACGTGCTGCTCGCGGGCGCGACCTTCGGCCGCATCCGCGCCATGCTCGACGAGAACGGCAAGCAGATCGACGAGGCCGGCCCCTCGATTCCGGTCGAGATCCTCGGCCTGTCCGATGTCCCGGCGGCCGGTGACGAGGCGATCGCCCTCGTCGACGAGAAGAAGGCGCGCGAAATCGCGCTCTTCCGCCAGGGCAAGTTCCGCGACGTCAAGCTCGCCAAGCAGCAGGCGGCCAAGCTCGAGAGCATGTTCGAGCAGATGGGCGAAGGCGAGGTCAAGACCCTGGCGCTGATCATCAAGGCCGATGTCCAGGGCTCGCAGGAAGCCCTGGTGCAGTCGCTGCAGAAATTGTCCACCGACGAGGTACGGGTCAACGTGATCCACGCTGCGGTGGGGGCGATCTCCGAGTCGGACGTCAACCTCGCACAGGCCTCGGGCGCGGTCATCATCGGCTTCAACACCCGGGCCGATGCCGGTGCACGCAAGCTGGCCGAGAGCTTCGATGTCGATATCCGCTACTACAACATCATCTACGACGCAGTCGACGAGGTGAAGGCGGCGCTGTCCGGCATGCTCGCGCCCGAGAAGCGCGAGGAAGTCACCGGCCTGGTCGAGATCCGCCAGGTGTTCACGATTTCCAGGGTTGGCTCGATCGCCGGCTGCTACGTGCTGGAAGGGGTGGTGCGACGCAATTCGCATATCCGCCTGCTGCGCAACCACACCGTGATCTGGACCGGCGAGCTCGAGTCGCTGAAACGCTTCAAGGACGATGTCAAGGAAGTCAAGTTCGGCTACGAATGCGGCCTCCAGCTCAGGAACTACAACGACATCAAGGAAGGCGACCAGCTCGAGGTGTTCGAGATCAAGGAAGTGGCGAGGACGCTGTAGACGATGCCCAAGGAGTATTCCCGCAGTCAGCGCGTGGTCGAGCAGATCCGCCGCGAGCTGGCCGAGCTGATCCGGCTCGAAGTGAAGGATCCGCGCGTCGGCTTCATCACCCTGACCGATGTCGAGATCACGCCCGATTACGCCCACGCGAAGGTGTTCTTCACTTCGATGACCGGCGCCGGCGATGTCCCCGAAATCCTCCAGGGGCTGCGCCGCGCGAGCGGTTTCCTGCGCCGCGAGCTGGGTCGGCGGATCCGTATCCACACCATTCCCGAGCTCCATTTCCAGTACGATCGGTCGGTCGAGGAGGGCGCCCGCCTTTCGCAGCTGATCGACACGGTGGTCCGCGAGGACGAAGCGCGCCACCAGGACGGGGCCGCTCCGGCGCCGGACTCCGCCAGCGATGATGACGGCAAGCACGCCTGAGGCGGCCGCGACCTCGCGTCCGCGTCGACCGCAGCGGGTGCAGCGCAAGATCGTGCGCCGGGTGGTCGACGGCGTGCTGCTGCTCGACAAGCCGCAGGGGCTCAGCTCCAATGCCGCGCTGCAGACCGCGCGCCGCCTGCTCGGTGCGGCGAAGGCCGGCCATACCGGTACGCTCGACCCGATGGCGAGCGGACTGCTGCCGCTGACCTTCGGCGAAGCGACGAAGTTCTCGCAGATCCTGCTTGATGCCGACAAGACTTACGAGGCCGTTGTCCAGCTCGGCATCGAGACCGATTCGGGCGATGCCGAAGGTGCGGTTGTCGCCACCCGCCCGGTGGCGGTCGCGGGAGCGCAGCTCGAAGCCGTGCTCGCATGCTTTCGCGGTGAAATCGAGCAGATCCCTCCGATGTATTCCGCGCTCAAGCGCGACGGCAAGGCCTTGTACGAATACGCCCGGGCCGGCATCGAAGTCGAGCGTGCGCCGCGCCGGGTGTGCATCCATGCCCTCGATCTGCTCTCCTTCGATGCCGATCGGTTCACGCTTCGCGTTGCCTGCAGCAAGGGCACCTACATCCGCAGCCTGGCGATGGATATCGGCACCGCGCTCGGTTGCGGTGCCCACCTGTGCGGGTTGCGGCGCACCGCGATCGGCCGTTTCCGGGTCGATGAAGCGGTCACGCTGGCGCAGCTCGAAGCCGCGGCCGAAGTCGAGCGCGACCGCCTGCTCGCCCCGGTCGATGCGTTGGTGGCGGATTTCCCCGCGCTCGAACTCGATGCCGACGCCGCCCGCGGGCTGCTGCAGGGGCGCGTGCTGAGCCTGGCGACAGGCACTTCCGGCGAGGCCGGGAAAATATCGCGCGTGTATGGGCCTGCCGGTTTTCTCGGCCTCGGACAGTGGCAGGACGACGGCCGGCTCGCGCCGCGCCGCCTGATCGCGACCGGCGACGAGCCGCGTGCCGGTGCTTGAAGCGCAGGCACGATTTCGATTGAGTTTATGGCGCCGCTATGGGTATAATCCGCGGCTTCTGATTGGCAGAAAATACGAGTAAAGACACACATGGCTCTTGATACCGCATCCAAGTCGAAGATCGTCTCCGACTTCCAGCGCGCCCAAGGCGACACCGGTTCGCCGGAAGTCCAGGTCGCGCTCCTGACCGCCCGCATCAACGGGCTCGCCCCCCACTTCAAGGAGCACGGTAAGGATCATCACTCCCGCCGCGGGCTGCTGAAGATGGTCAGCCAGCGCCGCAAGCTGCTGGATTACCTCAAGGGCCGCAACGCCGACAGCTATCGCAATCTGATCGAGCGTCTCGGCCTGCGCAAGTAATTGCCGCCCGTGACCAGCCCGACAGTGCCGATCAGGGCGAAGTAAGCCAGGAAAGCCGGTGTGTGCCCAGGCGGCCGCACCGGCTTTTTGCCGTTTGGCGTCCGGGTTTCGACGCCGCCTTTCCGCGCCGCCCTTCTCGGGGAAGGGCGCGGCATGCAGTTGTAGTCCGCTGCAATCAACGATAAAGGAATTCATCTTGCCTACTGCAATCAAGAAAACATTCGCCTATGGGGCGCACACCGTCACCCTGGAAACCGGCGAAGTCGCCCGTCAGGCCGGTGGCGCCGTCATTGTCAACATGGACGAAACCGTGGTGCTGGCCACCGTGGTCGGTGCCAAGGAAGCCCGCCCGGGCCAGGATTTCTTTCCGCTCACCGTCGATTACGTCGAGAAGTTCTACGCCGCAGGGCGCATTCCCGGTGGCTTCTTCAAGCGTGAAGGGCGTCCGAGCGAGAAGGAAATCCTCACTTCGCGCCTGATCGACCGTCCGATCCGCCCGCTCTTCCCCGAAGGCTTCATGAATGAAGTCCAGGTCATCGTCACTGTGCTGTCGCTGAACCCGGAAATCGATTCCGACATTCCGGCGATGATCGGTGCTTCGGCCGCCCTGGCGATTTCCGGCCTGCCCTTCAATGGCCCGGTGGGCGCTGCCCGCGTCGGCTACCTCGACGGCCAGTACGTCCTCAATCCGACCGCGACCGAGCTGCAGACGAGCCAGATGAACCTGGTCGTGGCCGGCACCCACGCCGCGGTGCTGATGGTCGAGTCCGAAGCGAAGGAACTGCCCGAAGATGTCATGCTCGGTGCAGTGGTGTTCGGCCACGAGCAGATGCAGACCGCCATCCGTGCCATCAACGAACTGGTGGAAGTCGCCGGCAAGCCCGAGTGGGACTGGCAGGCCCCGCCCGCCAACGCATCGCTGATCGCCCGTGTCACCGAACTCGCCAAGGCCGAGATGGAAGAGGCTTTCCGCATCACCAGCAAGCAGGAGCGCTCGGCCCGCCTGTCCGAGATCCGCAAGCGCACGATGGCGCAACTGGTTGAAGGTGCCGACGCTCCGCCGTCGATCAACGAGATCAAGGACATCTTCTTCACCCTCGAAGCCGGCATCGTGCGCAGCCGCATCCTCGATGGTGAACCGCGCATCGACGGCCGCGACACGCGCACCGTACGTCCGATCGAAATCCGCACCGGCGTGCTGCCGCGCACCCATGGTTCGGCGCTGTTCACCCGTGGCGAGACCCAGGCCTTGGTCATCGCGACTCTGGGCACCGGCCGCGACGAGCAGATCATCGATGCGATCGCCGGTGAGTACAAGGAACGCTTCCTGCTGCATTACAACTTCCCGCCGTTCTGCACCGGCGAAACCGGTCGCTTCGGTATCACCAAGCGCCGCGAAGTCGGCCACGGCCGCCTCGCCAAGCGCTCGCTGGTGGCGATGCTGCCGAAGCCGGAAGAGTTCTCCTATACCGTGCGGGTGGTCTCCGAAATCACCGAGTCCAACGGCTCGAGCTCGATGGCCTCCGTTTGCGGCGGCTCTCTGGCGATGATGGATGCCGGCGTGCCGCTGAAAAACCACGTCGCCGGCATCGCCATGGGCTTGATCAAGGAAGGCAACCGCTTCGCGGTGCTGACCGACATCCTGGGCGACGAGGACCATCTCGGCGACATGGACTTCAAGGTTGCCGGCACCGAGAACGGCATCACCGGCCTGCAGATGGACATCAAGATCCAGGGCATCACCAAAGAAATCATGCATGCCGCGCTCGAGCAGGCCAAGGAAGGCCGTCTGCACATCCTCGGCTTGATGCAGCGCTCGCTGGGCAGCAGCCGTGGCGAGGTCTCGGAGTACGCGCCGCGCATGATCAACATGAAGATCAACCCGGAGAAGATCCGCGACGTGATCGGCAAGGGCGGCGCGGTGATCCGCGCGCTGCAGGAAGAGACCGGTACCGTGATCGAGATCGAGGACGACGGTGCGATCAAGATCTCCTCGGTCAGCGCCGAAGGTGCGCAGGCCGCGAAAGCCAAGATCGAAGCGATCACCGCCGAAGTCGAGATCGGCAAGGTCTATGAAGGTACGGTGCTGCGCCTGCTCGATTTCGGCGCAATCGTTAATATCATGCCGGGCCGCGACGGCCTGCTGCACGTTTCCCAGATCGCCAACGAGCGCGTGAATAACGTCTCCGACTACGTCAAGGAAGGCCAGGTGGTGCGCGTCAAGGTGCTCGAGACCGACGAGCGCGGCAAGATCCGTCTGAGCATGAAGGCGCTGCTGAGCGAAAACGCCTGACCGCCCGGGCGGAGCCGGATCTTCGCCGCCCGGGCTGTACGGGCGGCGCTTGCCCTTCGCGCACATGAAGCACAAATGAAAAAAGGACGCCGCGGCGTCCTTTTTTCATTGCACTCAAGCCTGTATCCGCAGGCGCATTGCGCTTACTTCGCCACCTGACGTTCCCGCATCTCTTCCAGCGTCTTGCAGTCGATGCACATGGTCGCCGTCGGACGGGCCTCCAGGCGCTTCAGGCCGATCTCTACGCCGCAACTGTCGCAGTAGCCATACTCACCCTCGTTGATGCGGCCCAGCGCCTCGTCGATCTTCTTGATCAGCTTGCGCTCACGGTCGCGGTTTCGCAGTTCGAGGGCGATGTCGGATTCCTGGCTGGCGCGGTCATTGGGGTCGGCGAACACCGTGGCTTCATCCTGCATGGTGTGCACGGTGCGCTCGATGTCCTCCATCAACTCACCCTTCAGCGAGCTCAGGATCTCGTGGAAGTGGGCCAGCTGCTTTTCGCTCATGTATTCCTCGCCGGCCGCAGGTACATAGGGCGGGAATTGCTTGTGCAGGGTATCGTCAGCCATGAATCAACTTCCGTGTTGGTGAATGAAGAGACCCGACTTAATAGCAGAATCGGGCAGGCACGGCAAGAAAAGGCGCCGGGCTTCGGCGCCGCGAGGCTGCGCTGTCCCGGACAGGGCGGACCAGCGCAGCCAGTGGCCGCAGGCATTGCGCACGCCACGGATGCTGCGGTGCCACGGTCCGTGGATGCACAGCCCTCTGGTGGCGTTCGATTCGACTTCCACCGCGTCGGCTTCGCTGGCTGGTTTTCGGCGGCCGTGCCAGCGTTCGCAACTGATGCAGCGCTTGTCACTGACGGCTTGAAGTAAGGGCATGGACCCTTTTGCACTCCTTGTGGTTCGATCGGGCTGCGTGCGGCAAGACGCTTCGCGGTATGGCGGGTGCGGCTCGCTAGGAAACGTAACGCCCCGTTTGGGTCAGGCGGTGAGTCGGTTGGTGAAAGGGTAGCCGAATCTACGCAGCAGGTGTTTGAATGCTTTGGAGCTCGCCCTGGGGTCGTTGCCGGCGAAGAGCGCCTTCTGGCGGTCGTGCGTCGCAGTGGGCAACGAGGCCAGTAGCATTTCACGCTCATCAAGGATGTCGTCGCACATTCTGTCGGTGACGAACAGAAACGGAATCGGATGGTACAGGCCGTCCTTCCGCAGGCGGTGATAACGTGGGCTCGTGTTCTGGATGCTCTCGGTGGGGTGGTTTTTCATGGGCTCCGTGGGGCGAATGCGAAGTTTGTATTTATAGCGGAAAATTGTAACGCACCTATTACGCCGTGCTGGATGTCGGCGTGGCCGGAGCGGAATGGCGCCAGGCGCACAACCGGGGACGGGCGTTGCAGAAGCGTGCGTGGATGAGAAAGACAGATCCGCCCGAGGGGACGCTGGGCAGGAAGCGATCCAAGTATCGGCACCGGAGCGTAGCCCCCCGGGGCGGGGGCTTGCGGGGATGGCGGCGTTTTTCTGCGCCTGCCGGGTACCGCTTTCGGCTGCTTGAATTCGATGGGGCGACATACCGGTTTCGAACCGGTGACCTCTGGAGCCACAATCCAGTGCTCTACCAACTGAGCTAATGCCGCCACTGATGAGCCGCGGTGAATCCACAGCTCGAAACTTCTCTGGCCTGCCCGGCAGGGATCGAACCTGCAACCCCCGGCTTAGAAGGCCGGTGCTCTATCCAATTGAGCTACGGGCAGCTTCCTGCGGGCAATCGGGGTGCGAGCTGGTCGGGGTGGAGGGATTCGAACCCCCGACATCTTGCTCCCAAAGCAAGCGCGCTACCGGACTGCGCTACACCCCGAGAGCCGCGAACTATACAGTCCGAAAGAGCCGCCGTCAAACATCTTTTCGAGAATTTTCGATGCCGGGCGGGCAATCGCCAAAATGCGCCGGATCACCCACCGGCGCGGCTTTCAGCTCGAGTGGGCGCAGCCAGCAGGGCGGCGCGGCGTGCGCGCACGACACGGGTCAGATTGAGTAGCAGCCAGCCGAACTCGACCATCAGCGAGGCTCCGGCAAGCGGTGCGAGGAACGGTACGAAGACGGCGATGCAGAGCGCACCGAGACTGAACGTACGTGCCTTCAGCTGCCTGCGAATATGGACATCGGGGAGCAGCTTTTTCATGTTGGGCGCCTTCACGCCACTCTGGGTCAGGTGCAGCCAGGCGAGGAAGGGCACGATCTTGTAAAGCATCGCGGTGATCGTGCCGCCGAAACCCCCGTGCAGTACCAGGATCCCGGCGAGCACCGACCAGTAGTCGGCATCGGTCCAGAGTGCGACGAGCAGGACGACGATGCCAGCCAGCGCGGAATACATCGCCTGGCGGAAGGCGAGGAAGGGGGTGTCGAGCTTGCTGCGGCGCGAACCGGCCTGCAACCGCAAGGTCATCCCGGCATAGCTCGCACCGAGCAGCATGAGGGCGATCAGCGCGGCGATGCCGGGCCAGGTCGCTCCGAAAAATGCGCTGGCCGACCACGCAAGCAGCAGTGCGGTTACTGCGGGGGCCCAGAACGTGGTGAAGCGCTGCGGGTAGGGGGCGGTGATCTGGAACATCGGCACGACGACCCAGCTCGTGGCGGCGAGCAGCACTGCGGCCCAGCCCATCCAACCCCAGCCGGCGTGCAGGTTGACCAGCGTGGTCAGCGGCAGCGGCAGCTGGAGGCCGCGGCCGAGCGTCAGCGACAGCAACAGACCGAGCGTGGCGGTGACGGTGAGCCCGAAGAAGGCGAGCCGCAGGTCGCGCGGCGTGCGCGTATTCGTTCCGGTGGTCGCCCCCTTGCGCAGGCCGACGGCCGCGGCGCCGAGAAAGGTGGCGAGGCCGAGCAGGAGCATTCCCGCCCCGGCCAGCAGGACGTCGGGATGGCCTGCGCCGAGCCCGTATGCCAGCGAACCCGTACCCAGCGTCATCAGGACGTGGGTGGTGCCGGCAGTGCGAAGCGGCGCGGGCATGTTGGCGCCGGCGACCACGGGCATGACCTGCACCAGGGCGCCGAGCATGACCTGGAGCATGAACCCCGCGGCGAACAGGTGCACGATGGCGAGCGTGCCCGGGGTCCAGCGCGAAACCAGAATGTCGCCGCCGAACAGCAATACTGCGCCGGCGGCGATGGCGAACAGCGGTGCGGTCAGGAAAAACCGCAGTGGCGCCGAGAAGGGGGGGGTGTCATCGTAGGCGAGGCCGGGATTTGCGCCGCCCATGGCGGGACGGGCCATCATGGCTGGACGATGCGGATTTCGACTGCGCCGTCGTCACGATAGACTTCGTCGTGACGATAGCCGTCGCGGTCGAGGATGCGCAGCAGCGGATGCGGCATGCGGTCGAGGATCAGCAGCATATCTTCTCCCTTGGCCAGTGTCAGCAGTACTTCCATCGCGCGCTCGAAGGGCTCCGGCGGCTCGAGGCCGCGCGCATCGACGACACGGCCGCTCATGCGCTCCGCGCCTCGCTCAGCTGCTTGCCGACGGCGGTCGACAGGTTTTGCTGCTCTTCGGTCGGAAGGCGGGTGTCGAGCATCGGGTAGATCACGCTCTCTTCCTTCATGTTGTGCTGCTGCATCATGATCAGCAGAGTCTCGGCTTCGCCGGAGAAGTCGTCCGCGTCCTGCTTGTCGAGCGCATACTGCAGCGCGGCGAGCACTTCGCGCATGCCCTGGTGTTCGCTGCGCATCATCGCGGTGGGGCCATGGGTCATGCCGGTGGCCGCTTCGAAAGCCGGGAAAAGCTTCGTCTCTTCGGCCTCGAAATGGGCGTTGAGCGCATTCGAGAATTCGTTCAGCGCTTCTGCCGCGCCGCCCCAGTCGCCGTCCGATGCGAGCTCTTCGGCGCGCGCGAAAACGTGGTCGCAGTCGCGGTGGTCGTGGGTCATCAGCTCGGAAATCGTGGTCATCATTACCTCCTGTGGTCGATGGGCTGCATTCTCCGCAGCGACCGTGGAAGGGCATTGATGCAAGTCAAGAGCGTTTGGGCATCAACAGTTTGCATGGCATCATCCTTGCACGCGGCATGGTGCGGGGGGCGTACGGGGATGATGATTTGTCTTGCTGTGGATGATTCGCATGGTCGATGACGATCGGGTCGGCGCCGGCGATTCCCGCGCATGGCTGCGGATTTTCCTGCCGTTCGCGCTCGGGTATTACCTCTCCTATCTGCTGCGCACGGTGAATGCGGTCATTTCCCCTGCCCTGACTGAAGCGCTGGGTTTGACGGCGGCCAGCCTGGGCCTGCTCACCAGCACCTATTTCCTTGCCTTTGGACTGGCGCAGATCCCGGTCGGAATGGCGCTCGACCGCTTCGGGCCGCGCCGGGTGGAGGCGGCGCTGCTGCTGCTTACCGCGCTCGGCTCCGGCCTGTTCGCGCTCGGCGACTCGCTCGCGGGCCTCGGTCTCGCCAGAGCCCTGATCGGCGTCGGCGTATCGGCCTGCCTGATGGCGGCGCTGAAGGGCTTCGCGCTGTGGTATCCGCCGGAGCGCCAGAGCTCGATGATCGGCTTCATCATGGCCGCGGGTGCTCTCGGCGCACTCACCGCGAGCGTGCCGGTGGAAGCGGTGTTGCCGTTTCTCGGTTGGCGCGGCGTGTTCTGGGCGATTGCCGCAACTGCGCTCTTCGCATCGGTGCTGCTGTGGCGTTCGCTGCCCGAGGCCGGCGGTGGCGGCATCGCGCCGCGGGGCTCGCTCGGCGATGCGCTGCGCGTGGTGGCGGGAATCTACGTGACGCCGGCGTTCCTGCGCTTTGCCGCCTCGTCGACGTTCTTCGTCGGTGGATTCATGGCGCTGCAGAGTCTGTGGGTCGTGCCTTGGCTGATGCACGTCGACGGCTTCGACCTGGGCCAGGCCGCAGCGATGCTGGTGGTGCTCAACCTGGGCAGCCTGTGCGGCCAGCTGTCGATCGGGCTGATGGGGGTGCGGCTTGCCCACAGGGGCATCGGGGCGCTCGCGCTGCTGCGCTGGGGCTATGCCGGTGTGCTTGCGGTGCAGGTCGCGATCCTGTTCTCGGCCGGGCCGGCGCCGCTGCTGTGGTTCGTGTTCGGGCTGCTTTCCGCGGCCAATTCGCAGACCTACCTGGCGGCGTCGCGCGCCTTTCCTCCGAGCCTGTTCGGGCGCGTGAGCACGGCGATCAACCTGATGGCCTTCACCGGTGCGTTCGTGGTCCAGTGGGGGCTGGGGCTCGCGCTCGATCTGCTGCAGTCGCAGGGGCATGGCTTGGGCGCCGCGCTGCGGTTCGGTTTCACGGGCCTGATCGTGCTCCAGGCGCTCAGCTTGCTGCCGCTGCTGCGCAGCTCCGGCCGCCATCCGGGGGGCGTGGATGGGTGAGCGGGGCGGTGTCCGGAGCGGACGGGCTTGCTATGCTGGAAAGGCTGGTCCTTTGGCGGAAATCGACTTCGTGACGCTGGCCAAGACCGATAGAATCGCGCCCGGCAGCCAAGCCGCAGGACGGCGTTGCCGAGCCGCCTCCGCCCGGGGCCGGGTGCGCGATGCGGGCGCATGTGGAACGGCATCCGGGACGGTGCCTGCCGTGGCGGCGTGCCTTACAAACTTACTCGTTGGAGCCTTTCATGTCTGATACCACCACCGACTCGAGCGCCGTCCCGCACCGGCGGAGCCGGGGCCGGCGGGCCCTGTGGGGCATGGGGGCGGTGCTGGCCGTCGCCGCCATCGCCTACTTGGCGGTTCCACCGATTGCCCGGCATTACGGGCAGAAGCTGCTCGCCGATATGCTCGGCCGCGAAGTCCGCATCGATCGGGTGCTGGTCAATCCTTTCCGCCTGAGCGCCGAGATCGGCGGGCTCGAGGTGATGGAGTCGGGAGGCGAGGGCGAAGCGCTGGCTTTCGATTCCCTGCGCGCCAATTTCGAACTCGAGTCGATCGTGCGCCGGGGACCGGTGCTGCGCGAACTGGAACTGGTCGGGCCGCGCCTCAAGCTCGTCCTCGACCAGGACGGCCGGCATAACTGGGCCGATGTCGCCGCGCGCATCGCGGCCGTGGAGGGAGAGGAGCGCACGGCCGGCGACGGTCGGCCGCTGCCGTTCTCGATCGGCAACATCCGCATCCGTGGGGGGCAGATCACGGTCGAGGACCGGCCGCGCGCCCTGACCCACGAACTGGCCGACATCGATCTCGGCGTGCCTTTCGTGTCGAATCTGCCGGTGCGGGTCGAGACCTTCGTCCAGCCTTCGCTGTCGGCGACGCTCAATGGCGACCCGCTGCTGCTCAGCGCGCGCACCAAACCTTTCGCCGAGAGCCAGGAAACCGTGGTGGACGTCGTCCTCGAGGCGTTCGATCTGGCTCCCTGGCTCGCCTACCTGCCCGGCGAGCAGCGTTTCCGCCTGCCTTCGGCCTTGCTCAGCACCAATCTCGAACTGTCGTTCCGCCAGATGCCGGACGCCGCGCCCGAGGTCGTGCTGCGTGGCCCGGTCCGCGTCGACAAGCTCGTGCTCCAGGACCGCCGCGGCGCGCCGCTGGCGGCCGCAGCCGAAGCCGAACTCGAACTCGCCGACGTTCAGCCCCTGGCCGGACGCTGGCACTTCACCCGCTTGCGCCTGGTGCAGCCCGAATTCGACATCGTCCGGCTCCAGGACGGAGGGCTGAACGTGCTCGACCTTCTGCCCCCGGAACCGGCACGGCGGAAAACGGACGAGGCGGGCGCCGCGCAGGAAGACGGCAGCGCCGGTGCCGAAGCGAAGGCTTCGGGGAGCGGAGCGGATGCCGGGCCCCCGGATTTCCTCCTCGCCCTGGCGCGTATCCGTGACGGCGTGATCCGCTTCGAGGATCGCAGCCTGGCCACGCCTTTCCGCACCCGCATTGAGGCGATCAACCTCGACGTGCGCGATCTGGCGACGGTCAGCGACCTGCCCGCCGGGATCCGCCTCGACTACGCCAGCGATGCCGGCGAAAGCTTCCACCATGAGGGCCAGCTGCGCCTGCAGCCCTTCGAACTCGATGGCCAGCTCCAGTTCGAAGCGCTGCAGCTTGCGCGCTATGCCCCCTATCTCGCTGATGTTCTGCCCGGTGCCGAGGTGCGCACCGGCCGCCTCGGCGGCAGCGTCCACTACCGCGCCGCGCGCGGGGCCGAGGGCGAGCCCGTATTCGGATTCGGCGCCCAGGCGCTGTCGCTGCGCGATTTCGCCCTCGCGCTCAAGGGCAGCAAGGATGCCGCGGTGAAACTGCCCGAGCTCGACGTGCGCGAGGCCAGCGTCGACCTCGCCGGGCGCAAGCTGGCGGTGGCGGGGATCGATGTCAGGGGCGCGGCCGTGTCCGCCGTCCGCCAGAAAGACGGCGAATTCGACCTGATGCGCCTGTTTGCCGCCGCGCCGGGCGGCTCCCGCAACGGCGCCGGCAAGGGCGCCGGCAAGGGCGCCATCAAGGGGGGCGCAGCGAAACCGGTGGCTCCGGAGTGGACGGTGGCGGTGGACAAGCTCGCGCTGCAGGCCGCCTCGCTCCGGGTCGAGGACCGGACGGTGGCGAAGCCGGTGGTCACCACGGTCAACGACATCCAGTTCGAGCTCGACGGTTTTTCCACCGCAAAGGGCAACAGCAGCCGGATCAAGCTCGATTCCCGCCTCAACCGGCGCGGCCGCGTCGGTGTCTCGGGAGCGTTGGCGCTGGAGCCGCTGAAGGCCGACCTGCGCCTGGACCTGCGCAGCGTCGACCTGCTCCCGCTGCAGCCCTACGTGCTCGAGCAGACGAGCGTCGCCATTTCGCGCGGCAGCCTCACCAGCCAGGGCCGGCTCACGCTCCGGAGCGGGCGCCGGGGGCAGTTGCTGGGCGCTTTTCGCGGCGACCTGGGAGTGGCCGGCTTCGCTTCGGTCGACCGCCTGAATGCGACCGATTTCGTGCGTTGGCGGACGTTGCGCGTGGGCGGGATCGATGCCCGCCTCGAACCTTTCTCGCTCGCCATCGAGCGCGTCGCGCTCGATGATTTCCATACCCGGCTGATCCTGGACGAGAACGGCCGGCTCAACTTGCGCGAGATCGGCGCCGTGCGCGGTGAAGCGCCCGCCGGCGCTGCGCCGTCTTCGGCGCCTGCCGAGCCCGGAAGCGACGGCGCCGTGGCCGGGACCGGACCGGCGGCGGCCGCCCGCAGCGTCGAGCTGGCGCCACCGGCTTCGCCTCCGCCGCCGGTGCGCATCGAGCGCATCGAGGTCACGCGCGGCAACGTCGCCTTCAGCGACCGTTTCATCCAGCCGAACTACGATGCCAACCTGACCGATCTGGCCGGCGCGCTGGTGGGGCTGTCGACCGCCGAGGACACGATCGCCCGGCTCGACCTCAGCGGCAAGGTGGATAAGGCCGCACCTTTGAGCATCACCGGCGAACTCAACCCCTTCCGCCAGGACGCCCATCTCGACCTCCTCGCCACGGTGAAGGATTTCGAACTCACCGGGCTGTCGGGTTATTCGGGCAAGTACGTCGGCTATGGCATTTCCCGCGGCAAGCTGTCGGCCGAGCTGAACTACAAGATCGAGGACCGCCGGCTGACGGCGACCAACCGGATCTTCCTCGATCAGCTGACTTTCGGCGACAAGATCGACAGTCCGGACGCGGTGAACCTGCCGGTGCAGCTGGCGGTATCCTTGCTCAAGAATGGTCGCGGCGAGATCGACCTGCGCCTGCCGGTCAGCGGCACGCTGGACGACCCCGAGTTCAGCGTTTTCGGCCTGGTGGTGAAGATGCTGTTCAACCTGATCGGCAAGGCCCTCACTTCGCCGTTCGCGCTGCTTGGTGCGGCGCTGGGGGGCGCAGAGGATCTGGCCACCCTCGAACTTGCGCCCGGCCACGCCCGCCCCGGCGAGGCTCAGCAGGACAAGCTCGCCACCCTGGCGCAGGCGCTGATCGACCGGCCGGCGCTGCGTCTGGACGTTACCGGCCGCGCCGATCCGGCGGTCGACAGCGACGGCCTGCGCCAGGCTGGCCTCGACCGGGCGGTGCGCGCACAGAAGCTGAAGGCGCTGATCGCACGCGGAGAAGAAGCCCCGTCGATCGAGGAAATCGAGATCGGCGCCGGAGAGTATCCCGAGCTGCTGAAGAAGGCTTACCGCGAGGCCGACTTCAAGAAGCCGCGCAACCTGATCGGCCTGGCCAAGGATCTGCCGGAGGCGGAAATGGAAGCGCTGATGCGCGCCAACGTCGCCGTCGGTGATGCCGAACTGCACGCGCTCGCCCGCCAGCGGGCACAGGCGGTGCGCGACTGGCTGGTGGAAGAAGGCAAGGTGCCGGGCGAGCGCATCTTCCTCCTCGAACCCCGGGTCGAGCCGGCCGGCGAGGGCGGCCAGGTGAAGTTCTCGCTGCGCTGAGCGCCCGCTGCGAAACCGCCGCCGCGTGTGCCGGCTGCGCCGGGTTCAGCGTGGCCCGATCGGCTCGCCCACGTTCAGGTTGCCGACGCCGTCACGGCCCCGGATCAGGAACTTTCCCGGCGCCTGGCCGGCCTTGCAGGGGCCGAGGCGGCGCCCGTCGATTGCCAGCCGGGTGGCCGCGCTGCCGGCGGTCGCCGGCTCCGGGGTGACGGTGAGTTCGCCCTGGAAGTTGTACATGAAGTCGCCGCCGAAGCGGCCTTCCACCCGGCTGCTGCGGCCATCCGCGGTACAGCTTGCGCTGTAGTAGGTGTAATGCGCGTCCCGCGTCCAGCGTTGCTCGCTGCAGTGCGCGAAGGGATTGCCCGGACGGCGCAGGACGTCGTCCTCGCCGCTGCCGACGCACAGGTGAAAGCCGGGCACGCTCGCGGCCGATTCGGCCGGCGCGGTGTTGATCATCCACAGCCCGGGCATGCGCTGCGGCGGGTCGATGGCGGGCGGGGCGGCAAGGGCCGCGCTGCCGAGCAGGCTTGCGGCGAGGGTGAGGGTGAGACGCATGGTGTCCGTCCGGTGGCAAGGCAGGCAAAACGGGAACGATTACGGCACGGGAACGACCGGAATTCGCGGTTTCCGGGTGCGGCGGCCGACTGCGCGAGCATAGCAGCGCCGCTCCGGGGCGGAACTTGAGCGGGCGCAAGGATGGCGCATCGGCGCTTCAGTACAGCCCCATTTCCAGCCGGGCGGCTTCGCTCATCATCTCGCGGCTCCACGGCGGGTCCCACACCAGGGTGACGTCGGCTTCGGCGACGCCGGGAATGGCGAGCAGCTTGGTCCGCGCCTCGTCGGCGATCAGCGTGCCCATGCCGCAGCCGGGCGCGGTCAGGGTCATGCTGACCGCCAGCCGGTAGCGGCCGTCGCCCAGCGCTTCGGCCGTGCAGGCATAGACCAGGCCGAGGTCGACGATGTCGATCGGAATTTCGGGGTCGTAGCAGGTGGCCAGCTGTGCCCACGCCGCGCGCTCGATGCTCTCGGCGTCGAGCGCGCCGGTGCCGGCCGGGAGCGTGGCGAGGGGCTGCGGCTCGAGGCCGAGGGCGTCGGCGTCGCCTTCGTCGATGCGATACAGATTGCCGCCGCTCATCACCGTGATCGAGCCGCCCAGGCGCTGGGTGACCAGCGCGAAATCGCCTGCCTGCAGCGTTTCCGCCTGTCCCCAAGGGACGCTGACGGCCGCGCAGTCGCGCTGCAGCACGCGGGATTCGGTTTCGCCGTAGTGCTCGCCCATGGTCCGTTCCTCCTTCATTCCGGGCGCCGGTTTCGCCTGCCGCGATCCGGTGCCCTCCGTTCATTCCTGCCCCGTTTTCCGGGCCGGAAACGCCCTGTCATTCGGTCTGCGCCGTGTCTTGATCGCCGGCGAGGGCGTTGTGCAGGGTGTGCCAGGCCAGGGTGGCGCACTTCACCCGCGCCGGGAATTCCTTCACTCCGGACAGTGCCGCCAGCTTGCCGACGTCGCGCGCCGGCGCTTCCGTGCCCTGGCCGCCGGTGAGCAGGGCATGGACGTCGCGGAACAGCGCTTCCACTTCTGCGACCGGCTTGCCCTTGACCGCTTCGGTCATCAGCGAGGCCGAGGCGGTCGAGATCGCACAGCCGTGGCCGACGAAGCTGACGTCGTGCACGACGCCGTCGGCCACCCGCAGGTACACGGTGAGCTGGTCGCCGCACAGCGGGTTGTGGCCGTCGGCGTGGCGGTCGGCGTCGGCCATCTTGTGGAAATTGCGCGGGTTGCGGTTGTGGTCGAAGATCACTTCCTGGTACAGCTCACGCAGCGAATCCTGCTTGTCGTTCATCCGGGCCTCCTCGTGCCGAACAGATCCTGCGCCTTGTGGATGGCCGCGACCAGGGCGTCGATGTCGCCGATGTCGTTGTACATCGCGAACGAGGCGCGGGCCGTGCCGGGAATGCCGAAGCGCGTCATCAGCGGCATCGCGCAGTGGTGGCCGGCGCGGATCGCCACCCCTTCGGCATCCAGTATTGTGCCGAGGTCGTGGGGGTGGATGCCATCGACGAGGAAGGACAGGATGCCGGCCTTGTCCCGCGCCGTGCCCACCAGGCGCACGCCGGGGATGTCGCCGAGCGCAGCGCTGGCGTGCCCAAGAAGGGCGTGCTCGTGGGCGGCGATGCGTGCCAGACCCACCCGGTCGACATAGTCGATCGCCGCCGCCAGCCCGATCGCGCCGGCGATGTTGGGGGTGCCGGCCTCGAAGCGCTGGGGCGGCTCGGCGAAGGTGCTGCGCTCGAAGGCGACGGTGCGGATCATGTCGCCGCCGCCCTGCCACGGCGGCATCGCGGCGAGCAGTCCGGCGCGGCCGTAGAGCACGCCGATGCCGGTCGGGCCGTACAGCTTGTGCCCGGAAAAAGCATAGAAGTCGCAACCGATCGCCTGCACATCGACGCCCTGGTGGGCTACCGCCTGGGCGCCGTCGATGAGCACCACCGCACCGGCGGCGTGTGCCCGGGCGGTGAGGGCGGCGACCGGGTTCACCGTGCCGAGCGCGTTCGACACGTGGGTGATCGCCACCAGCCGGGTGCGCTCCCCGAGCAGGGCGTCGAAGGCGGCGAGCTCGAGCGTGCCGGTCTCATCGACCGGCGCCACCTTGAGCACCGCGCCGGTCTGTTCGCACAGCAGCTGCCAGGGCACGATGTTGGAGTGGTGTTCGAGGGTGGTGAGCAGGATCTCGTCGCCGGCTTCGAGCTGGCTGCGTCCCCAGCTGTGCGCGACCAGGTTGATCGCTTCGGTGGTGCCGCGGGTAAACACGATCTCCTCGGCGTGCGCAGCGTTGAGGTAGCGCTGCACGGTGGCGCGCGCGGCGTCGTAGAGCTCGGTGGCGTGCTGCGACAGCCAGTGCACGCCGCGGTGGATGTTGGCGTTGGACTCGCGGTAGAAGCGGCGCTCGGCTTCGATCACCGCTTCCGGCTTCTGCGTGGTCGCGCCGTTGTCGAGGTACACCAGGCGGTGGCCCCGCAGCGGGCGGGCAAGAATCGGGAAGTCGGCGGCGATTCCCGGCAGGGCGGCGCCTGTCGGCGTCGCCGGGCGGGTGCCTGTGTGGGTAGGCGGGAGCGGGGCGTTCATGACAGCTCCTCCAGGCGGGCGGCGCCGGGCAGGCGGGTGAACAGGGCGGCGCGGCCGAGCGCGCGCAGCGGCGGTTGGGCGATGCGTTCGAGCACTTCGGCGGCGAAGGCGTAGGTCAGCAGCTGGCGCGCGTGTTCGCTGTCGACGCCGCGCGCGCGCAGGTAGAACAGTGCGTCCTCGTCGAGCTGGCCGACGGTGGCGCCGTGGGCGCACTTGACGTCATCGGCGTAGATCTCGAGCTCGGGGCGGGCGTCGGCCTCGGCCAGCGGCGACAGCAGCAGGTTGTCGCAGCGCTGCAGGGCATCGGTGCGCTGGGCGTCCTGGGCGACGATGATGCGGCCGGCGAACACGCCGCGCGCGCTGCCGTCGAGCAGGCCGCGGTAGTACTCACGGCTGGTGCCCTGCGGCGAGGCGTGGTCGATGCGGGTGTGGTGATCGACATGGCGGCGGCCGTCGGCATGGTAGAGGCCGTTGAGCAGCACTTCGGCGCCTTCGCCGGTGAGCCGGGTGCGGATGTCGGTGCGCGCGAGGCGGGCGCCGAAGGACAGCGAGTGCGAGGCGAACACGGCGCCGCGCGCTTGTTCGGCTTCGATCGTGGCAAGGTGGATCGCCTGCTCGCCTTCCTCCTGCAGCTTGAGGTGGGTGAGCCGGCTGTCCTGCGCGGCGAGCACGCGTGTGACCGCCGTGCTCAGGGTGCTGCCCGCGGCGCCGGCCGGATAGTGCTCGACGATGGTCGCCTGCGCGCCGGCCTCGGCGATGACGAGGTTGCGCAGATGCTGGTCGGCGGCGCCCGCGGCGATGAAGACGAGGTGGATCGGCGCTTCCACGACGCTGCCGCGCGCCAGGCGGATCCAGGCGCCGTCGGCGGCGAGGGCGGCATTCAGCGCGGCCGGCGTCTCGCCGTCGGCGGCCTGGCCGAAGGCCGCTTCGACGGCTTCGGGGGTTTGCGCCAGCGCGTCGGCGAGACTGCCGAGCCGCACGCCGCCAGGCAGCTCGGCGAGCGTGGATAGCGCGGGGGCGAAGCGGCCGTCGATGAACACGAGCCAGTGCGCGGCGGCCGGGCTTGCGGCGTCGAAACGCGCGCGCAGCGCGGCGAGGATGCGTTCGGGGGGCACGGCTTCGCCCACCGCCAGGGCCTGTTGCTCCATGAAGGCGAGCGAGGTGTGGCGCCAGTTCTCGCGCCGCGTCGTGGGCCAGCCTTCGTCGGCGAAGCGGGCGATTGCGTCCGTGCGCAGGCGGGCGAGCCAGGGGATGTCGGCCCCGGGCAGCGCGGCGGCGGTGTCGCGCTGGCGTGCGACCCAGAAATCGAGCGCGCTCATGGCTGGGCTCCGGTGGGTTGGACTCCCGGGGACGCGGCGCCGGCCTTGCCTCCCGGCGCGGCGTCGATCCACCCATAGCCGTGCGCTTCGAGTTCGAGCGCCAGCTCGCGCCCGCCCGAGCGCACGATGCGCCCCTGCGACAGCACATGCACCTGGTCGGGCACGATGTAGTCGAGCAGACGCTGGTAGTGGGTGATCACGATCATCGAGCGCTCCGGCGAGCGCAGCCGGTTGACGCCTTCGGCGACGACCTTGAGCGCATCGATGTCGAGCCCCGAGTCGGTCTCGTCGAGCACCGCCAGGCGGGGCTCGAGCAGGGCCATCTGCAGCACTTCGTTGCGCTTCTTCTCGCCGCCGGAAAAGCCTTCGTTCACCGAGCGGTAGAGGAACTCCTCCTTCATCCCGACCGCCTTCATCTCGGCCTTCACCCTGGAGAGGAAGTCCATTGCGTCGTATTCGGGCAGGCCGCGGTGGCGGCGGATCGCGTTGACCGCGGCCTTCAGGAAGTAGGCGTTGGAGACGCCGGGAATCTCGACCGGATACTGGAAGGCGAGGAACAGTCCGGCGCGGGCGCGCTCCTCGGCGGGCAGGGCGAGCAGGTCGCTACCGTCCCATTCCACGCTGCCTTCGGTGACGGTGAAGGTTTCGCGCCCGGCCAGCACCTGGGCGAGCGTGCTCTTGCCCGAACCGTTGGGCCCCATGATCGCGTGCACTTCGCCGTCCTTCACTTCCAGGTTGAGGCCCTGGAGGATCGCCTTGCCGTCGATTGCAGCGTGCAGGTTTTTGATTTTCAGCATGTCCGTTCTCCCGTTGTTCCTTAGCCGACGCTGCCTTCGAGGCTCACGCCCAACAGTTTCTGTGCTTCCACCGCAAATTCCATCGGCAGTTCCTTGAACACTTCGCGGCAGAAGCCATTGACGATCATCGACACCGCGTCCTCGGCGCTGATGCCGCGCTGCATCGCGTAGAACAGCTGGTCCTCGCCGATGCGCGAGGTGGTGGCCTCGTGCTCCACATGCGCCGTGGGGTGGCGCACCTCGATCGTCGGGAAGGTGTGCGCCGCGCAGCGGTCGCCGATCAGCAGCGAATCGCACTGGGTGTAGTTGCGCGCACCTTCGGCCTTCGGCGTGACTTTCACCAGGCCGCGGAAGGTGTTGCTGCCGCGCCCGGCGGAGATGCCCTTGCTGAGGATGGTGCTTTTCGTGTTGCGCCCCATGTGGATCATCTTGGTGCCGGTGTCGGCCTGCTGCAGGTTGTTGGTGAGCGCCACCGAGTGGAAATCGCCTACCGACGAGTCGCCGCGCAGGATCACGCTCGGGTACTTCCAGGTGATCGCCGAGCCGGTCTCGACCTGGGTCCACGAGATGTGCGAGCGTGCGCCGCGGCAGTCGCCGCGTTTGGTGACGAAGTTGTAGATGCCGCCCTTGCCGTCCTTGTCGCCCGGATACCAGTTCTGCACCGTCGAATACTTGATCTTGGCGTCGTCGAGCGCGATCAGCTCGACGACCGCGGCGTGGAGCTGGTTCTCGTCGCGCATCGGCGCGGTGCAGCCTTCGAGGTAGCTGACCGAGGCGCCTTCCTCGGCAATGATCAGCGTGCGCTCGAACTGGCCGGTGTCGCGCGCGTTGATGCGAAAGTAGGTGGACAGCTCCATCGGGCACTTCACGCCCTTGGGGATGAAGACGAAGGAGCCGTCGGAGAACACCGCCGAGTTGAGTGCGGCATAGAAGTTGTCGCCCGGCGGCACCACCGTGCCGAGGTACTTCTGCACCAGCGCGGGGTGGTTCTTCACCGCCTCGGAAAACGCACAGAAGACGATGCCGTGCTCGGCGAGCTCCTTCTGGAAGGTGGTTGCCACGGACACCGAGTCGAACACCGCATCCACCGCCACGCCGGCCAGCCGTGCGCGCTCGTGCAGCGGCACGCCGAGCTTCTCGAACGTGCGCAGCAGCTCGGGGTCGACTTCGTCGAGGCTCTTGGGGCCGTCCTTCTTCGACTTCGGCGCCGAGTAGTAGACGATGTCCTGGAAGTCGATCGACGGGAAGTGCACTGCGGCCCAGGTGGGGGGGCGCATCGTCAGCCAGTGGCGATAGGCTTCGAGCCGCCACTCGAGCATCCAGTCGGGTTCGCCCTTGCGCGCCGAGATCAGGCGGATGATGTCTTCGGACAAACCCTTGGGCACGGTGTCGGTATCGAGCCGGGTTTCGAAGCCGGCGGTGTAGTCTTGCTCGAGATAGGCGCCGAGGGCGTCGCTGCGCGAGGGGGTGATGGTCGGGGCGTTCATGTGCTCAGTCCTCCTGGTGGTCTAGCCTGGTCAGGCGTGCCGTCCCCGGGTGAGGCTCGGGGCCGTGCACCCGGTGTTCGGTGATGCTGGACGCCGGGCCGTGGGGGTGGATCATGTCGGCGACGCTGACATCCTCCAGCGCGCGCCGGACGACGCCGTTGATGCGCTGCCAGTTGTCGCGGATGCGGCAGCCCGTTTCCAGCGAACACAGTCCGCTGCCGGCGCTGCACTCGGTAAGGCCGAAAGGCTGCTCCTCGAGCGCATCGACGATGTGCGCCATGTTGATCTGCTGCGGCGGGCGCGCCAGCGCATAGCCACCGCTGGCGCCGCGGTGGCTGTTTACCAGGGCATGACGGCCGAGCGCCTTCAGCACCTTGCTCACGGTCGGTACACCCAGCCCCAGCGTTTCGGCCAGCTCGGTGGCGCTGTGCAGGCGTTCGGGACGACTGGCCATGTGGGCCAGGATCAGGGTGCCGTAGTCGGTAAGCTTGCTAATGCGCAACATGCCGGGGTGTCCGCTTGTGTTCGTGGTTAAACAGTACTAAAACAGTTCCGTATGGTCAAGCATGATTCACCCAACAGCAGGATTCGCCCTTTGCGGCGCGCGCTGCCGCCTTGCACACTGCCCGTGTCCGCATGAGGGGCTGCGGCGCGCAGGGCTGCGCCGGGCCGGTGGTGCGATCTATGATGGGAAGGGATGAGGCGGAGTGTCCGGCAGCGGATGCGGGATCGCCTTCTTGAAATCGGAGCCGGTTCGACGATGGAACTCATGTGCGGTCATGTCTATGCGGTTCGCCTGTGCAGCGGCGAGCTGCGGCGCTGGCGCTTCGACGGGGTTGACGGCGGCGGGCTCGCCTGGTGGCGGGACGAAGAGACCGGACTCGGTTTTTCCGAGGCCAGCCTGATGTACGCCTGGGAAATCGCCACCGCGGAAGGCGCCGGAGAGGCGCATGGTGGAGGGGCGCACGGCGGGGAGGGCGAGCGTGAATGAGCCGGGGTTCGACCGGATCGCGCTCGCGTATCCGGCTTCGCTGATCGTGCCTGCCGCCGGCTTCGTCGTCGTTGGCGGCAACGTCTTGCGGGCATCAATGGGCAGCGCAAGGCTGGTAGCGATGTTTGCCGCCGGCCTGGCGCTGTGGACGCTGGTGGAGTACGTGCTCCACCGTTACCTGCTGCACGGCGTCGAGCCTTTTCGCCGCTGGCACATGGCACACCATCTCGACGCCGACCTGCCGATCCGCATTCCGTTGCCGTTCAGCCTGGTGCTGGTGCTGGCGCTGATCGGCCTGCCGTCGGTGCTGGTGTGGAACAAGGCCTTGGCCAGTGCGCTGTCGGCGGGGCTGCTGCTCGGCCATCTGGCCCAGGAAGTGGTGCACCATCGTCTGCACCGGAATGAGGATGGTGGCGGCTGGTGGGCGGCGCAGCGGCGGCATCACCGGCATCACCACTTCAACGACCCGGAGCGTGCGTTCGGCACCCTGACCGCCTTCTGGGACCGGATCTTCGGCACCCTGCCGCGGCCTTGAGGCCGGCCCGGCGGTTGCGGCCTCCCCTGAACCGTCGTCATTTACGTATCATGCACTGGCGCCGTCGCGCGACTCCGGCCACCGCCGGCAGGGTTGATGCCCGTTTCCTTTCTCCAGGATCGCCGTTTTCCATGACTCGGGACCTGCACGCGCTGCTCCGGCAGCAGACCGCCGACCTCCACCGCCGCCTCGACAGCGCACCGGCATTGCTCGCGCTGATGCGCCCCGGGCTGACGCCGCGGGCTTATGCCGAGGCACTCCGACGCTACGAAGCGGCCCATGCCGGCGTCGAGCCTGCCCTCCAGGTGCTGGCGCCGGCCTGCCCTCCTGGCTTGCCGCCCTACCGTTCGCGCCTGCCGGCGCTGCATGCCGACCTCGCCTGGCTGCAGGCGCCTCCGCCGGCCCCGCCGGAGCGGAGTGGGGCGGGGCCGGCGATGGGGCCTGCCGCCTACCTCGGCATGCGCTATGTCCTCGAAGGCTCGACGCAAGGCGCGCGAGTCATTTCCGCCCGCCTCGCCCGCCATCTGCCGCAGGCCTGCGAACAGGCCTCCGCGTTCTGGCGCCTGCAGGCCTGTGCGGCAGCGGGCTGGCCCGCCCTGTGCGCCTGCCTCGACCGCCCTCCCCGCGATGCAGTTGAGCAGGCGGACATCCTGCAGGGAGCGCGGTTCGCTTTCGCTACGTTCATCGACGTGTTCCTTGCCGCGGAGCCGCCATCGTGATCAACGCCCCTTTCGGCGACTGCAAGAGCGCCGCGCTTCACCTCGCCGACAGCATCCAGCCGTCCGGTGCGCTGCTCGTCATCGAACGCCGGGGTGGGCAGATCTGCGCGCTGTCGGCCAATGTCGAAGCCTGGCTCGGCCTGCCCCCGCAGGCCTTGCTCGGCGCGCCATCCTCCGCGGTCCTGCCGGTCGCAATCCGGCCGCTGCTGGCGGCGCTGCCGGGAGCGACGGAAGGGCGGGACGCTCCCGGGGCGGCGCAGGTGCGGCTGTGCGCGGCCGACTGCAACGGGCGCAGCCTGATCGCCGCGCTGCATTTCGCCGGGCCGCACCTCGTCCTCGAACTGGAAGCGGGAAGCGTGCCTTCGTTCGGCCAGCGGGAGCAGGTGCTGGCGGCCGGCATGGCGGCCCTGGCGGCGACCGATTCCGAGGAGGCCGCGGCGCAGGTCCTGATGCAGCAGGTGGCCGACGTCACCGGCTACGATCGGGTGATGCTCTACCGGTTTCTGCCCGGCTGGCACGGCAAGGTCATCGACGAGGCGCTGCGGCCCGGCGTGGAAGGTTTCCTCGGCCTGCATTTCCCTGCCGGGGATGTGCCTGCCAACGCCCGCCGCCTGTACTTGATGAAACGCCAGCGGGTCATCGCCGATGTCGATGCCGAGCCGGTGCCGGTACTCTCCGCGGTCGATGGGCTGAGCGTCGATCTCACCCATGCCGAACTGCGCGCGGTGCATCCGGTGCACGTCCAATACCTCAGGAACATGGGGGTGGCGGCTTCGTTCAGCGTATCGGTGGTGGCCGCAGGCCGGCTCTGGGGCCTGATCGCCTGTCATCACCTGGAGCCGAAGACGGTGTCCTTCGCCGACCGCCAGCTGTGCGAGCAGCTGGCCACGGTGACCTCGATCCACATGAGCGATCTGCAGCGCTTGGCGCACGAGCAAGCCCGCCATGCCCATCATTCGGCCCGTGCCGAGGCCAGGATGATGCTGCAGGCGGGTGGTGGCGGCAAGCAGGCCATCGCCACCCAGCTCGTGCATATCCGCACCGCTTTCGGCGCGCACGGGGGCTGGGCCCGGCTCGACGGGCGCAACCACTACAGCGGCGATGTCCCCGACACCAGCAGTCTGGACGTGCTGAAAAACTGGCTCGACGGCTGCGCGCGCGAGCAGGTTTCGTCCTACGACGCGATCCCCGCGGCACTGGAAACCTGCCCGGCGCTGCTCCGCCTGGCCAGCGGCCTGCTCTACATCCCGCTGGACGGGCAGGATTTCATCGCGCTGTTGCGCGCCGAACAGCCGGAAAACGTCGCCTGGGCCGGCAGGCCGTCATCACATTCGGCAGGCGCCGATCCGCAGCATGCACTCGGTCCGCGGACTTCGTTCCAGATCTGGCGTGAACAGACGCACGGCCAGGCGAATCCCTGGCGGGACATCGACATCGAGGCTGCCGGCCTGCTGCGTGAAATGCTGCTCGAGCATGTCGAGCGCCTCGACCTGGAGCGCATGGCGCTGACCGATCCGCTGACCGGATTGGGCAACCGCGCCATGTTCGAGCGCACGCTGCAGGAAGCGGTGGACATCGGCCTGCGCGACGACACCCTGTCGGCGCTCCTGATGATCGATCTCGACCGCTTCAAGCCGGTCAATGACTGCTATGGCCACCCGGTCGGCGACGCGCTGCTGGTCGAGGTCGCCGAGCGTCTGCGCCGCCACGTACGCGGACGCGACGTGGTCGCCCGGCTCGGCGGCGACGAATTCGCCGTGATCCAGTTCCACGCCGGCAGCGAGCGCGACGTCGAAGCCGCCGCCGCCCGCATTCTGGATGCGATCCGTGCGCCTTACGCGGTGCTCGGCCACCGCGTCGAGATCGGCGCCAGCATCGGCGCCGCGCTCTGCCCGCGGGATGGCTCCGCGCCGCTGGCGCTGGTGGAACGGGCCGATCTCGCGCTCTACCGGGTCAAGCACGGCGGTCGGGACGGTTTTCGCCTGTTCGATGCCGGCATGCTGCCCTGAACGATGGAGCGGCCCGCACTGGCCGGGGAGCGCTTCGCCCCGGCCTCCGGCGCAACAGCTCAGAGCAGCCCTTCCGCCTTCAGCGCGGCCTGCACCGCCGGGCGGCGGCCGACGCGCTCCAGGCAGGCGGTCACGTTCGGCCACGGCGCAAGATCGAGGCCGATGTATTTGGCCCAGCTCAGCACGGTGAACAGATAGGCGTCGGCGACGCTGAAATCCCCGCCCAGCAGGTAGGCGCGGCCGGCGAGCTGGCTATCGGCGTAGCCGAGCCGGCGCTCGATGTTGGCGCGTGCGGCCTGCTTCCAGTCGTCTCCCGCGGCCGGGTTGAAGAAGGGGCTGAAGGACTTGTGCAGTTCGGTGCCGATGAAGGTCAGCCAGCTTTGCAGGCGGTAGCGTTCGAGCGTGCCGTTGGCCGGTGCGAGCTTCTTTTCGGGGGCCAGATCGGCCAGGTACTGGACGATTGCCGGCAGCTCGGTCAGCACTTCGCCGCTGTCGAGCTGCAGCGCCGGCACGTAGCCCTTGGGGTTGATCGCGGTGTAGTCGGCGCCGCCGGCGGTGCGCCGGGTGCCGAGGTCGACGGTCTCGGTGGTGTAGGGGAGACCGGCTTCCTCGAGCACGATATGCGGGGTCAGCGAGCAGGCACCGGGCTTGATGAACAGTTTCATGTGAGAGTCCTTTTCTGGGTGGAGCGGGATCATCCGGGTGCTGACCGAGGGGGGAGGTTCGTACCCGATGGTGGACGAAATCGGGGTACGTCCCCGATAACACTTATCTGTCCCAGGGATCGATGACAGCCAGGCCGGCAGCCTGGAATGGCCTCGTGTTGCGTGTGGCGACGATCATGCCGCGTGCGGCTGCGGTGGCTGCGATGTAGCCGTCTGCCTTGCCGATGGCCAGACCCTCTGCGCGTGCTCGCGCCATCAGGTCGGCATAGGATTTTGAAGCATCCAGATCAAAAGGCAAAACGCGCCCGGTGAAGGTCGGCAGCACTTCGCGTTCCATGCGCTCCTGGTAGATCGTGCGACGCTTGCCTTGCGGCATGGCTGCCAGACCAAAGCGCAACTCAGCCACGGTAATGGCGGACAGGAAAAGGGTTTCCACGATCTGGGCATCCATCCATGCCAGCACGTTGCGATCGGGTGCAAGCCTCCACAACTCCGAAAGCACGTTGGTATCGAGAACGATCATTCAAAGCTCAGCGGCGCAGCCGGGGTTCTGTCGCGCACGTTGTCGAAGAGGGCGAATTCTTCGTCGGTCAAGCCGCCTGCCTCGCGGGCGATGGAAGCCAGCAGTGTCCCGAGTTTCAGGCGCCCTTCGGGCTTCGCTGCTTGTTCAAGGATGCTGCGAACTTCAGCCTCGGTGCTGCACCCGTGCATGGCGGCGCGAACACGGATGGCGCGGTGCACCTCGTCAGGGATGTTTCGTACGGTGATGGAAGGCATATTGCAAAGCCTCGTGCCGATTGATTTGATTGCACTTTATGATTGTGAGATCAAAAAAGCAATCGGGACATCGCGGCAATCGTGGCCCGTGACCGAGGCTGCGGCCAGCCAGGCACTGCGCTTGGTTGCCGAGAAGTATTTCTGTGCGTATTTGGGGTCATGACAACTGTCATGGGGTGCGCGGGCGTATCCGGCCATGGCGGAGCAGGTCGTGCACGAACTACGGTACATGTACGAACAACGACACCAGGGGGCGCCATGAAACCCAGTTATGCAGTGCTCATCCCGATCGCGGCCGCCGTTGTCGGCTGCGCATCGCCGGTACCGGTTGCGCAGAACTTCGAACTGACGCGCCAGAAGGTCGCGCGGGCGGCGCACCACTGGGACGTGGTGGCCGAGGATGTGGTCAGCCAGACGCTGCAATCGGTGGCCGAGAAGCCGCAGCTACAGGGCCGCGGCTTCTTCGTTACCCCCACGCGCAATACGGCGTTCGAGGTGGCCTTTCGCGACTTCATGATCACGCACCTCGTGCAGCGTGGGGCGACCGTCAGCGAATGCAAGATCGGCTCGCCCGCGGTGCCTGGCTTTGCCCGCGACGGGGCGGATGTCGAGGTCCGCTATCACACGCAGATCATCGTCCATAGCGGAAGAGGGTGGGATTATCAGCCGCCGCGGCTGACGCTCCTGGCTTCCGGTGTCGCGGTGCTGCGCGAGATCTTCCTCGACGATCACGAGGTCGCCGGAGCGCTCACCGGCGTCGCACTCGCGGAGTGGTGGGCCGGTCACATGGCGCGCCCGACCCGGACGGAACTGATCGTCACCACCACGGTGGTCGAGAACAACCGCTTCGTGATGCGGACAAAGGACATCTACTACGTGCCCGATGGCGATGCGCCCCTCTTCACGCAGAAGGTCGCGCGGCGCTCCATGTGCCCCGAGGACAAGACGATGGCGGCCGACGACACCGCCGAGCGGTTGCCGCAGGAGATCGTGACCGAGCTGGCGCGACAGGAAATGCTCGAGCGCGACATGCGCCGGACCAACTCCCAGTGGAAGCCGACCACGCAGCCGCCTGCATATTCGTTCTGAGTGTGCGCCGAGGGGGCGGTCCCCTCGGCATCTCTTTGGCCAGCTTGTCGTACCGCACGCATGGGAGCGGCCCGCTGCTGCTGCACTGCTGCCTGCGGTCTTTAGCAATCGTGGCCTGATCCGTGTTGCTGATTGGATGAGCCGTTCTGTCAGGCGGCGGCCAGGGCCTGGTCGAGGTCGGCGATCAGGTCGTCGATGTGCTCGATGCCGATCGACAGGCGCACCATGTCGGGCGACACCCCGGCCTTGGCCATTTCGGCGGGCGAGAGCTGGCGGTGGGTGGTCGAGGCCGGGTGGCAGGCGAGCGACTTGGCGTCGCCGATGTTGACCAGGCGGGTGATCAGCTTCAGCGCGTCCTGGAAGCGCCCGCCGGCTTCGAAGCCGCCCTTCACCCCGAACGACAGAATGCCCGAGGCGCGGCCGCCCATGTACTTCTGCACCAGGCCGTGGTCGGCGTGGTCGGACAGGCCGGCGTAGTTCACCCACTCGACCTTGGCGTGCTGCTTCAGGTACTCGGCGACCTTGATCGTGTTGGTGCAGATACGGTCCATGCGCAGCGCCAGGGTCTCGATTCCCTGCAGGATCAGGAAGGTGTTGAACGGCGAGATCGCCGCGCCCATGTTGCGCAGGGGCACGACGCGCGCCCGGCCGATGTAGGCGGCGGCACCCAGGGCCTCGGTGTACACCACGCCGTGGTACGACACGTCGGGTTCGTTGAGGCGGTGGAAGCGGGTCTTGTGTTCGGCCCACGGGAACTTGCCGGAATCGACGATGATGCCGCCGATCGAGTTGCCGTGGCCGCCGAGGTACTTGGTCAGGGAATGGACGACGATGTCGGCGCCGTGCTCGAAGGGGCGGCACAGGTAAGGCGAGGGGACGGTGTTGTCGACGATCAGGGGGATGCCGGCGCGGTGGGCGATCTCGGCCAGGCGGCCGATGTCGGTGATGTTGCCGAGCGGGTTGCCGACCGACTCGCAGTAGATCGCCTTGGTGCGCTCGTCGATCAGCGCGGCGAAGGAATCCGGGGTGCGGTAGTCGGCGAAGCGCACTTCGATGCCCAGTTGCGGGAACGTGTGGGCGAACAGGTTGTAGGTGCCGCCGTACAGCGTCGCTGCCGAGAGGATGTTGTCGCCGGCTTCGGCGATGGTCTGGATGGCGTAGGTGATCGCCGCCATGCCCGAGGCCACCGCGAGCGCGCCGACGCCGCCTTCGAGCTGGGCCACGCGCTGCTCGAGCACCGCGGTGGTCGGGTTCATGATCCGGGTGTAGATGTTGCCCTGCACCTTGAGGTCGAACAGGTCAGCGCCGTGCTGGGTGTCGTCGAAAGCGTAGGAAGTGGTCTGGTAGATCGGCACCGCGACCGCCTTGGTGGTGGGGTCGGGCGAATAGCCGCCGTGGACGGCGATGGTTTCGAGCTTCATGGGGTAGGTCTCCTCGTTGGAAATGCCGGGGAGTATAGCCAGCGTGCAGCGGATGTCGAAACAGGCCGGGTCCAGGTGTTCTGACCTGATGGTGGGGCTCTGGCCGATTCGTCGTCCGGCACCTGCCCAATCTTGAGTGGTGTGCACAAATGGCGCACAATGAACGCGTTTTTTGAGGAGATTCCGAATGAGCTCCCTGACCAAGGACACGCGTTTGCACATTCGTTGTGATCAGGAAGTCCGGCGCCTGCTCGACAAGGCGGCCGCGTACGCGCACATGAGTGTGTCGGAGTTCGTTCTGCGCACCGCCGTTGAGCAAGCCCAGACGCTGGTTCGGCAGCACGAGGCGGTCACCTTGTCGTCGCAGGATTTCGCCGCCTTTCTCGATGCGCTGGATGCGCCGGCTGAGCCCGCTCCAGCCCTGCAGCGGGCGTTTGCCCGCCACGCCAAGCAGGTGCGCTGAGTGGAGTACTGCATTCGTGCGCTGGACAGCGAGGTCGAGACAGCCGGTTTCCGGTGCGGGGAGGTGGCGCTGGACGAATATCTGCACCGTTATGCCAGGCAGGACATCAAGCGTGGGGTGGCGCGGGTGTTTGTGGCGAGCCCCGCTGAGCAGGCCCGCGTGCTCGCAGGCTTCTATACCCTCAGCGCCGCCAGTGTTGCCGCTGAGCAGTTGCCCGAGGCACTGCGAAAAAAGCTGCCGCGTTACCCCGTCCCTGCGGCCTTGCTCGGCCGGCTTGCGGTCAGTGAAACGGCGCAGGGGCAGGGGTTGGGTTCGATCCTGCTCGTCGATGCGTGCAAGCGTGTCGCTGCCGCCAGCCAGACGCTCGCGGTGGCGGCCATCATCGTCGATGCCAAGTCGCCGGCTGCGGCCGCGTTCTATCGACATTTCGGCTTTGTCGAACTGCCCGGCCAGCCAGAACGCTGGATGTTGCCGCGAGCCCGTTTCGCCTCACTGGTTTGAGTACTCTTGCGAGTTCTGCGATGAACCGTATTTTTCTTTTCATCGGTGCGCTGTCGGCGTGCATCGCCGTGGGGCTGGGCGCGTTCGGCGCCCATGGTCTGCGCGGGCGGCTGGAAGCGGACATGCTGGCGGTGTTCGAGACCGGGGTGCGCTACCAGATGTACCACGCGCTCGCGCTGGTCGCGCTCGGCCTGGCGCGGCGGCCCGAACCCGGCCGCCTGGCCGCGGCGGCGGGCGGCCTGTTCGTTGCCGGCTCGCTGTGCTTTTCCGGCAGCCTGTACCTGATCGCGCTCGCCGGTGCGCGGGGCATCGGCCTGGTGACGCCGGCCGGCGGCCTGATGCTGCTTGCGGGCTGGCTGGTGCTGGCGCTGGCGACGCTGAAGCCCGTGCCCGCGGCGCCGCCACCGGGCGGCTGAGGGCGGCGTGCCTCGCCGCGGCGTGCGGGTTTGCGCGCAGGCTATGTTTGTACGCAGGCTATGGGCGGGCGCGGTGCGAGCCGGTACACTGCGCCGCCTTACCTTGTGCGATATCGCCCGGAGCCCGCATGGCCCAACTCATCCTCAAGCCCGGCAAGGAGCGTTCGCTGTTCCGCCGCCATCCCTGGATCTTCGCCGGCTCGGTCGAGCGCCTCGAAGGGCGTGCGCGGCCGGGCGACACGGTGACGGTGCTGTCGGCCGAGGGCAAGGCGCTGGCCCGTGCCGCGTTCTCGCCCGCTTCGCAGATCCGCGCCCGGGTGTGGAGCTTCGAGCTCGAAGCGGCGATCGACCATGCCTTCTTCAAGCGTGCGGTGGCGGCTTCGGTGGCGCGGCGGGCGGCGATTCCGGCGCTGCGCGGGCAGGAAGGCGTGCGCCTGATCCACGGTGAATCGGACGGCCTGCCGGGCGTGATCGCCGACCGCTATGGCGATGTGGTGGTGCTGCAGCTGACCAGCGCGGGCGCGGACAAATGGCGCGAGGCGATCGTCGCCGGGCTGGTGCAGGCGACCGGCTGCGCGGCGGTGTACGAGCGTTCCGATTCCGAGGTGCGCGCACTCGAAGGGCTGGAGCCGCGCACCGGCTGCGTGCATGGCGGGCTGCCTGAGGGCGGGCTCTCCATCGTCGAGCACGGCGTGCGCATGGAAGTGGACGTCGAAGGCGGGCACAAGACCGGCTTCTACCTCGATCAGCGCGACAACCGCCTGCTCACCGGCCAGCTCGCTGCCGGGCGCGAGGTGCTCAACTGCTTCTGCTACACCGGCGGGTTCTCGCTGCAGGCGCTCGCCGGCGGGGCGAAGTCGGTGCTCTCGATCGATTCCTCGGCCCCGGCGCTGGCGTCGGCGCGGCGCAATCTGGCGCTCAACCCGCAGCTCGATGGCGCCCGTGCCGAATGGTGCGAGGCCGACGTGTTCAAGGCCTTGCGCGCGCTGAAGGAGGAGGGCCGGCGCTTCGACCTGATCGTGCTCGACCCGCCCAAGTTCGCCCCTTCGGCGGCGCATGCCGAGCGCGCCGCGCGTGCCTACAAGGACATCAACCTGTTCGGCTTCCGCCTGCTCAACCCGGGCGGCATCCTGATGACGTATTCCTGCTCGGGCGGCATCGGCCAGGAGCTGTTCCAGAAGATCGTCGCCGGTGCCGCGATCGACGCTGGCGCCGATGCGCGCATCCTCTACCGCCTGGCGGCCGCGCCCGACCACCCGATCGGGCTGGCGGTGCCGGAAGGCGAATATCTGAAGGGGCTGGCCTGCCAGGTGGGGTGAGACCATCGCCAGCGGCCGGCCCCGCGGCCCCGGGCGAAGCCGAAGCGCGCCGATCGGGCGGCGCAGGAGGGGCGGGCGGGGGGGGTAGCGAAGTCGGGTCGTCGGTGAATTTTCGCACGACGGCGGAGTGTCCCCGGAAAATTAGCCGAGGAGCTTGTCGAGCTTGGTCAGCAAGGTGGCGCGATCGAACGGTTTGGCGATGAAGTCATTGGCGCCTGCCTTGAGGCTGACTTGGACGGTGTGCTTGTCGCTCTTGCCGGTGAGCATGACGAAAGGAATTTTTTCCAGCGCCGGCATCTTGCGGAAGCGGGGCAAGGCCTGCACGCCGCTGATGCCCGGCATCAGGATGTCGAGCAGCACGAGGTCGGGCGTGGTGTCACGGAGAATCCGCAATGCCTCGGTGACATCGTAGGCCACGGTCAGTTCGTATGCGGACGGTTCGAGCTGGTGGGCGACCGTCTTGTGCACGAACTCGTCGTCATCGATCAGGAGGATGCGTGGGCGCACATCCTTGACCATCGCCTTGAGGGCGCGGGCCGACTCGATGTGCGGCGTGCAGTCGTGCTGCAGTTGCTCGGCCCACCGGCGCACCGGCCGGACCGCTTCGGTGAGGCCCTTGAAGTACTCGCGCAATTCGTTCTGCTTGAGTTGGGCGATGTCTTCCTGCAGGCTCTGGAGCGCTTCGGGGTCGTCATGGGCGGCCTGGTCGGCGCGACGGTGGAGGTGATCGAGCGCGCTGCCGATACTTTGCTCGGCCAGGGTGACCGCGTCGTCGACCGAAGCGATGTGCCGGTCGCCTTCGCTCGCTTGCTGCTGGAGCAGTTCTTCGAGGCCGACGATGGATCGCGCCTGCCGGGCGAACTCGCCGAGTACCGGGGGGGTACGCTTGAGCGCCTGCTGTTCGCGCAGGGCGTTATGGACCGACATGCGCAGACGCGGGACGTCATACGTCATCGGCCAGAACATCACGTAGTCGTCGAAGACCGCCTTGCGGCACAGTTCGTAGGCGTCCTGAACGCCGAGCTTGTTGCACAGGACGATAGTGCGGTGTGGCTGCAGATGGATCTTTTCGCTTAGCCGGTACAGTTCCAGGTAGAACTGCTCGGATTTGCTCAGCGTCTTGAAGGCCAGCACCAGGACGTCGGGCGGTCGCAGCTCGAAGAACCCGACGCGCTGCTCCGGGTCCAGCGACAGCAGGACATGCTCGAACTCCGGCGCGAGCTGCTTGCCGATGATGGTGGCGTCGTTGTGATCGTCGGTGACGATCATGATCGTCGCAGGAATCTTCTTGGCGGGGGGCATCTATACAGTCGTTCCGACAGGTTGGCAGGACGCTCCGGTCCTGCTGGGCAGGGGGTGTTCAGGCAAGCAGCCGGTCGATCTCGCCGGCCACGGTGCGTAGTTCGTGCGCGAGCGCTTCGATCGAGGTCTTCAGCTGTGCGATCGGCCGGCCCTGCGCAGCCTCGTCTTCGAGACGCTCGCTCGACGCTCCGAGGGCCATCGCGCCGACCATGCGGGCGTTGGACTTGAGGCGATGGGCGAGGCCGGCGATGCGCTCGACCTCTCCGGCCTGGAGCGCGGCGTGCAGCGCTTCGAGGGTCGTGGTCGCCACCCGGCGGAAGTCGGTCAGGAAGTCGACGACGATTTCCGGCTCATCGCCCACCACGGCCTTGAGGATGTCGAGGTCGAGCGTATCCGTTGTTGGCGGTTGCATCATGTGGTTCTCCTTGGCGAGGCTGGGCACGCGCTGTGCGAGGGCATTTCGCGAAAGGGGGCACGGCCGTCCCATGTCATCGCAGCCGCGGTGGCTGCCGAATGTGTTTTCAATAGAGGTGGTGGGCCGGATTGAAGGAGGCGCGGCCGACCTCCCTGTCGTGGAGCCAAGTGAGCAACTGCTCGACCGGCAGCGCCCGGGCGATGAACCAGCCTTGGGCGACGTCGCAGCCGGCTGCGCGCAGATGGTTCCAGTCGTCGTGGTCTTCGATGCCTTCGGCGACGGTCTTCATCCCCAGCTTGCGGGCCATCTCGAGGCTGGCGTCGAGGATGGTGCGCAGGGCGCCGTCGCGCCAGGCGCCATGGACGAAGCTACGGTCGATCTTCAGCTCGGTGAAAGGGATGTCGCGCAATTGGGTGAGGGAAGAGTGGCCGGTGCCGAAATCGTCGATCGACAGGCCGACGCGCTTGAGGCGCAGGCGGGTGAGGATGTCCAGTGCCGCCTCACGGTTCTTCATCAGATGGCTCTCGGTGACTTCGAAGATCAGCGTGCCCGGCGCCACCCCGGCCCTCGCCGCTTCCTCCTCGACGAACTCGGGGAAGTCCAGGCGCACGAGGTTATCCATCGACACGTTGACCGCCAGTTGCAGGGCGTGGCCCTGCCGCTCCCAGCGCCGGGCGTCGTCCAGCGCGCAGCGCAGCACCGCGCGCATCAACGCGTCGATCAGGCCGTGATCCTCGGCCGTCGTGATGAAGCGATCCGGATAGATCAGCCCGTCTTCCGGGTGCTGCCAGCGCACCAGGGTTTCCACGCCGACCACCGCGCCACTGTGCATGTCGACCTTGGGCTGGTAATGGTTGACCAGCTGGCCGGCGGCGATGCCGTGCGCCAGCGCTTCCGCGCCGTAGGGGGGGGTGGGGGAGGTGCGCTCCTGGCGGGGGTTCGGCAGCGCCTGCAGCAGGTGCTGCAGCTGCCTGCTCGATACCGGCTTGTAGAGCGTGCCCGCGACCTGCAGCTGGTGGGCGCGCGCCAGACGCTCGGCGCTTTGCAGGATGCGCTCGTCCTCGCCGCTGACCAGCACCAGTGCGCCGCGGTAGCCGAGGCGGACGAGGTGGCGGATGAACTCGACGCCGTCCATTTCCGGCATCTGCAGATCGCAGAAGATCAGCCCGGGCGTGTCGGGCTCGTGCTCCAGACGTTCGACCGCGGCGCGGGCGCGCTCGCAAAGCTCGATCTGGGCGAAACCGAGGGTGTGCAACTGGCGGCTCATCAGCCGACAGATGAAGGGGTCGTCATCGACTACCAGGATTCTCATCGGTATTGCCTCGTTCAAGCGGTCTGTTCAGTGCTCAGCTGCTGTTCTATGTGTTGCCGTGTGGCAGCGTGAATGCTGCGGAATTCGCTGATGCAGCGCGCCAGGGAGGCGATGTCGGCGGCCTTGGCCGCCTGCTCCAGCTCGCCGCACAGCTGTTCCAGGTGCAGGGCGCCGACGGCCTGGGAGGACGATTTCAGGCGGTGGGCGATGGCGCTGATGGCGGCGTGGTTACCGCAGCCGCAGGCGTCTTCGAGCTGAGCGGCAAGGAGGCCGAGGGATTCGATGTAGTCGCGCAGGACCTCGCCGATCATCTGGCGGTCGCCTCCGACCAGGCTGGCTAGGGCCTGCCCGTCGAGCAGCGCAGCGCCGGTCTGCCCGGCCGTGCCGCCGGTCTCGGTGCTGGCTGCCACGTGCGGCAGCCAGCGCGTGAGCTCCGCCTCCAGGGTGGCGAGGCGGATCGGTTTGGTCAGGTAAGCGTCCACTCCGACCGCTTCGGCTCGTACGGCCTCGTCGCGCAAGGCATTCGCGGTGAGGACGAGGATCGGGAGGTGCTGCGAGCCGTTCTCCTCGTAGCGGATGCTCTGGGTGAGCTGGTAGCCATCCATTTCCGGCATGTGCAGATCGGTGAGCAGCAGGTCGTAGGAGCCATGGCGCCACATTTCCAGCGCTTCGGCCCCGTCGCGGGCGATTTCGCAGTGGTGGCCGAGCAAGGCCAGCTGGTGCCGGATGACCTTGCGGTTCACCGCATCGTCTTCGGCGACCAGGATGCGATGGCTGCGCCTGTCGCCCGCTGCCGACGCCGCTGCCGGCGGGGCGGGATCGATGCTGGTCGGGGGGCTGGCCAGTTCCAGCGGCAGGCGGACGCTGAACAGCGCGCCACGGCCGGGGTGGCTGTCGACGCCGATCTCGCCGCCCATCAGGTCGACCAGGCGCTTGCAGATCGCCAGGCCCAGGCCGGTGCCGCCGAAGCGGCGGGTGGTCGAGCTTTCGGCCTGGGTGAAGGGAGTGAACAGGTTGCGCTGATGCTCGGCAGCGATGCCGATACCGTTGTCCTCGACTTCGATGAGGAACTGCAGCGGTGTGGTGGCGAGCGCCCGGGCGCGCACCTCGACCCGCCCGCGGCCGGCGGCGGGATTGCGTTCGCGGGCTGAGAACTTGATCGCGTTGCCGACCAGGTTGCAAAGGATCTGCCGCAGGCGCAGCGGCGCGGCGTGGACCCAGCGCGGCATCGCAGCGTCGATATCCACGCCGAGATCGACCCCCTTGGCCGCGGCGAGCGGCATCAGGGTGCGGCACTGATCTTCGATCAGGACCGGGAGGTCGAGGGCCTCCCGGTCGATCTCGAGCTTGCCGGCTTCGATCTTGGAGAAGTCGAGGATGTTGTCGATGATCCCGAGCAGGGTGCTCGCCGACTCGCGGATGCTCTTCACCAGATCGGCCTGGTGGAGGGGCAGATCATCCTGGGCGAGCACGTCGGCGAGGCCGATCACGCCGTTCATCGGCGTGCGGATTTCGTGGCTCATGGCGGCGAGGAAGGCCGACTTCGCCCGGCTGGCCTGCTCGGCATCCTCGCGGGCCTGGGTGAGGCTGGCGATCAGCGCCTGGCGCTCGCGGATGTCGCGCAGGGTGCCGAGGAACAGGCACTCGCCGTCGATGTAGTACTCGGACACGCTCAGTTCCAGGCCGACCGCCGCGCCGCTCTTGTGGCGTCCGGTCACTTCGCGCGAGGAGCCGATCATGTGGCGTTCGCCGCTCTGCAGGTAGCGCGCCAGGTAGTCGTCGTGCTGCTCGCGGTCGGGACTGTCCATCAGGCAGGAGACGTTGCGCCCGAGCAGTTCTTCGGGGGTGTAGCCGAGCAGCGGTTCGATCGCCGGATTGACGCGGCGGATGGTGCCGTGGCGATCGATGGTGATCACGCATTCGAGCAGGTGGTCGAGAATCGCGCGGATTTCCTCCTTTTTGGCTTCGAGCTCGGTCAGGGCCCGGCTGCGCTCCTCGATGCGCTGCTGCAGCTCGGTATTGAGATCGGTGAGCTGTCGTGCGGCGCGGTGCTGTTCGGTCATGTCCCGCGCGGTGGCGAACACCAGCTGGCCCGGTTGCGGCAGGGCCTTCCAGCTCAGCCAGCGCCAGGCGCCGTCCTTGCAGCGGTAGCGGTTCTCGAAGCCCAGCGTGCTGCTGTCGTTATGCGCCAGGCGCTGCAGCTCGTGGCGGGTGGCGGGGATGTCGTCGGGATGGACGAAGTCGAACAGCGGGCGACTGAGCAGTTCCTCCTCGCTCCAGCCCAGGATCCGGGTGAAGGCGGGGTTGACGCTCTTGAAGTAGCCGTCGGTGGAGGCGATGCAGAACAGGTCGAGGGAGAGGTTGAAGAAGCGGTCGTGCTGCTCTTCGGCACGGATGCGCGCGCTGATGTCGTTGAGCAGGATCAGCGAACCGAGGCGGCCCCCGTGCAGGTAGGCGACCGAGGTGAGCTCGGCCCAGGAATAGGAGCCGTCCAGGCGGTGGTAGTGGATCACCGTCGGGTTGGGAGCGGACAGCCCTTTGCTGCGCAGTTCGGTGCGCTCGCGAATGATGTCGCGGCTGTCGGGGTGAACGAAATCGATGAGGGCGCGGCCCAGCAGCTGATCGGCGGAACGGGCGCCGAACATCGCCAGGGTGCGGGCATTGACGAACATGAAGCGGCCATCGCACTGGACGAGGATGCCAAGGGGCGAGAGCTCGATCAGCTGACGGTAGCGTTCTTCGCTCAGGTGCAAGGCGCGCTCGGCTGCCGAACGGGCCTCCAGCTCGCTGCGCAGCTGGGCCGTGCGCTCGCTGACCTCGCGGCTGATCGACGCGTGGCGACCGGCACTGCTGAGGGTGGCGAAGGCCGCGAGCAGCGCGGTGAGCATGATGAAGCCGAGGAAGAGACGCTCCTCGCTGCTCGGGCCGGGTAGCCGGGGCGGGCCGTCGGGCTCCATTTCCAGGCGCCAGCTGCGGCCGCCGAAGTGGAACTCGCGCCGCCAGTCGGGGCTGGCGCCGCTGCGCAGGCCGTCGATCAGCGGGTGTGGCGGGTTGCCCGCGGTGGTGTCGGTGATGCGCACGGCGAGGCCTTGTGCGCGGGCGCGCTCGACCAGCGGGGCGAACAGCTGCGGGATGTCGAGGACGCCGGCCACGTAGCCGGTGGGGTGCTGCGGCCGTTCGCCGCCGGCCTGTCGCCACACCGGGATGTAGGCCAGCGAGGCGTGGCGCCCGGTATGCGGCAGGCGGATCCGGTCGGAGGCGACGGCGATGCCGTTGTCGCGGGCAGCGGCCATCGCCTGCTGGCGCAGTGGCTCGAAGCCGTGGTCGAGGCCGAGCACGTTGCGGCTGACGGCGAACGGCTCGCTGTACAGGATCGGAAAGTATTCGGCGCGGCGACCGGCGGGCTGGAGTTCTCCCTGATCGTCCAGTTCGGCGATGCGGAAGGTGTCGAAGCCTTCGGCGAGCATCGATGCTTCGAAGGCGCGGCGCTGCGCGGCGGTGATGCGCGGTGCCCAGTCCACCGAAAGGATCGCCGGGTGATCGAGAAAGCTGTGGGCGTATTCGCGGAATTCTTCGCGCGTGACCTCACGGCTGGCGGTGAAGAAGTGGGCCAGTCCCTGGAGTGGCAGCAGCGTTTCGACGATGGCCTGGGTTTCATTGTCGCTGATGACTTCCATCAGGGCGTGGGTCTGGCTGCGCGCGCGCAGGTCTATGAGTTGCGCCAGACCGAGATGGCCGAGCACCAGCAGCGTCGTGGTGGCGATCAGCGGCAGGGCGAAGCGGTAGCTGCCGCTGCCAAGCACCCGGAAGGGGTGGGTGCCCGGCCACAGCAGCAGGCCCAGCGGGGCGAACAGCAGCACGCCGAGGGTGTCGCCCGACCACCAGCGCAGCCATTCGTCGACCAGCGCGGCCTCCTCGAGCCGGCCCCCGAAGAAGCGGATGGCGGTGCTCAATGAGGCGGAAAGGAGGCAGGCCAGCGGTCCGGCGCCGATCAGGACGCGGCCCAGCCTCCAGTCGTGGGCGAACGGCAGGTCGTCCTCGAAGTAGCGCCGTGCCAGCCAGGCGCCGAGCAGGGCCTGGGCGGTGACTCCGCTCGCGATCAGGGCCGCGATTCCGGCGCCGGCAAGGGAAGGGTCGAACCACAGGTTGGTCGACAGGCCGCCGAGCCAGACCCCCGGCCAGCAGCGCGGCCCCCAGATCAGCAGGGCGGCCACCGCCACTCCGGCGGCGGGCCACACCGGGGAGGCGTAACCCGAGGAAAGGGGCAGTACCATCGCGGCGCCCCCGGTGAGGGCGTAGAGGAGGGCGACGATCAGGCCGCGGCGCAGGTGCACTTTCGGGGAAAGGGGCGTGCCGGCTGGCCCCGCCCCCTCCGCCGCCTTGATCGCGTTGTCATTCATGCATGGCCTGCCGGTCGTCTTCACGGATCATATCAAGCATGTCCGCGGATGCCGAAGGGCATTTTTCACGGCAGTGGACTCGGCGTTGGCGGAATCCGCCTGCGACCGGGCCGTTCAGAGCTCGATCTGGGTGCCCAGCTCGATGACCCGGTTGGGCGGGATCCTGAAATAGTCCGCGGCGCTGCCGGCGTTGCGGAACATGACGATGAAGAGCTTTTCACGCCACCGCGCCATGCCCGAGCCCATCCGGGACACGAGCGCCTCGCGGCCGAGGAAGAAGGATGTCTCCATCATGTTGATGGACAGGCCCAGTTCACGGCAGCGGGCGAGTTCCACCGGGATGTTGGGTTCGTCCTTGAACCCGTAGTGCACACTCAGCTGATGGAAGCCGAAATCGAGCGGGGTGAGCCGGAGCCGCTCTTGCGGCGGTACGTACGGAATGTCGGCCGTCTCGACCTTGAGGAGGAGCACTTGCTGATGGAGAACCTTGTTGTGCAGCAGGTTGTGGAGCAGCGCCCGCGGCACGCCATCGAGCCAGGTGGTCATGAAGACCGCCGTCCCCGCGACCCGGGGCGGGGGGTCGTTGAACAGGGAGTGAATGAACAGTTCGAGCGGCATCGTGTCGCTGCGGATGCGTTCATTGAGGAGGCTGCGGCCGCGCTTCCAGGTCGTCAGCAAAGTGAAGATCACCGCACCGATGAGCAGCGGGAACCACCCCCCGGCCAGTACCTTGGTCAGGTTGGCGGAAAAGAACGCCATGTCGGTGATCAGGAAAACGAGGATGAACGCCAGTGCCGGCAGCATCCCCCATTCCCATAGCCGGCGCACGACCACGAAGGCGAGCACGGTGTCGATCATCATCGTCAGCGTCACCGCGATGCCGTAGGCCGAGGCCAGCGCGCTCGAGGACTGGAAGCCGACCACGAGGGCGACGACCGCACCGAGCAGCATGCCGTTGATGCCGGGAACGTAGATCTGGCCGATCTCCCTTTCCGAGGTGTGCAGCGTTCGCATCCGCGGCGCGTAACCGAGCTGGATCGCTTGCTGGGTCAGCGAGAAGGCGCCCGAGATGACGGCCTGGCTGGCGATGATGGTGGCCAGGGTCGCCATGCCGACCATCGGGTACAGCAGCGGCTCGGGCACCAGCATGTAGAAGGGGTTGCCGACGTTCTCCGGATGGTCGAGGATCAGCGCGCCCTGCCCAAGGTAGTTCAGGTACAAGGCCGGGAAGACGACGAGAAACCAGCCCAGCTTGATCGGCTTCCGGCCGAAATGTCCCATGTCGGCATACAGGGCCTCGCCACCGGTGATGGCCAGGACGACGGCACCGAGGGCGAGCCAGCCCAGCAGCGGGTTGTGCCACAGGAAGGCCGCCGCCCAGGCTGGGTTCAGGGCGCCGAGGATTTCCGGGTGAAGCCGGATGCCATTGATGCCGAGCGCGGCCAGGATCGCGAACCAGCACAGCATCACCGGCCCGAAAATGGCGCCCACGCTTGCCGTGCCCCGGCGCTGCATCATGAAGAGGCCGACCAGCACCACCAGCGCGATCGGGATCACGAAAGGGCGCAGCGCAGGGGTGGCGACTTCGAGCCCCTCGACCGCCGACAGCACCGAGATCGCCGGAGTGATCATTCCGTCACCGTAGAACAGCGCCGCCCCGAATACGCCCAGCAGCGACAGCAGCGTCGCCTTGCGGCCAGGCTCGACGACCCGCAGCGCGAGCGACATCAAGGCCATGATGCCGCCTTCGCCGCGGTTGTCGGCGCGAGTGATGAAGATCACGTACTTCACCGAGACGACCAGCACCAGCGCCCAGAAAACCAGCGACAGGATGCCGTATACATTGGCGGGCGTGACCGGCACCGCATGGTGGCCGTTGAAGACTTCCTTCAGCGTATACAGGGGGCTCGTGCCGATGTCTCCGTACACGACGCCGATGGCGGCGACGACCATGCCCGGAAGGTTTCCGTGCCTATCGGTGGGAGGGGGGCCGGGAGTGTTCGTCGAGCCAGGTGTCTGCATGGTCTGCCTTCGTACGGGAGGGCTGTGCGGGAAGGGTGTTGCCCCCGATGTCAGGCGTGGGTGTGGGCGGCGGGGCGGATGCTACACAGGAAGCGCATAAAAAAAGTGTAAAGATTGCCCTCTGACCGGGCCTCCCTTGGCATGCGTCGGCTGGCTGCGCTGAGGGCCAGCCATTGCTGCATCGGGGTTAGAATCGCCCCTTTCTGCCGGGACGTGTTGACTCGCGCCCCGGAACCTCACGCCTCCTTTCTTCTGCCGATTTTCCGACATCCATGCCCGCAACGCCCGCTTCCCGTCCCGTCCGCACCCGCTTCGCTCCCAGCCCGACCGGCTACCTGCACATCGGCGGCGCCCGCACCGCGCTGTTCTCCTGGGCCTACGCCCGGCGCCACGGCGGAGCCTTCATCCTGCGCATCGAGGACACCGACGTTGCCCGCTCGACTCCCGAAGCGGTGCAGGCCATTCTCGACGGCATGCGCTGGCTCGGCCTCGCCCACGACGAAGGCCCGTTCTACCAGATGCAGCGCATGGATCGCTACAAGGAAGTGATCCGCCAGATGCTCGCGGCCGGCACCGCCTACCCCTGCTACATGGCGGCGGAAGAACTCGACCGCCTCCGCGAGGAACAACGTGCCCGCGGCGAGAAGCCGCGCTACGACGGGCGCTGGCGTCCCGAGCCGGGCAAGATCCTGCCGCCGCCGCCCGCAGGCGTGCAGCCGGTGGTGCGCTTCCGCAACCCGGGTGACGGCGCCGTGGTCTGGGACGACCTGGTCAAGGGCCGCATCGAGATCGCCAACACCGAGCTCGACGACTTCATCATCGCCCGCGCCGACGGCACCCCGACCTACAACTTCTGCGTGGTGGTCGACGACCAGGACATGGGCATCACCCACGTCATCCGCGGCGACGACCACGTCAACAACACTCCGCGCCAGATCAACGTGCTGCGCGCGCTCGGTGCCGAAGTGCCGCTGTACGCCCACCTGTCGATGATCCTCGGCGACGACGGTACCAAGCTCTCCAAGCGCCACGGCGCGGTGAGCGTGATGCAGTACGACGATGACGGCTACCTGCCCGAGGCGGTGATCAACTACCTCGCGCGCCTGGGCTGGAGCCACGGCGACGACGAGGTCTTCAGCCGCGAGCAGTTCGTCGAATGGTTCGACCTCGACCACATCACGCCCTCGGCGGCGCAGTTCAATACCGAGAAGCTGAACTGGCTCAACGCCCAGTACCTGAAGAAGTCCGACGATGCCTTCCTCGCCGCCGAAGTCGCCAGCCGCCTGGCCCGGCGCGAAGTCAATCCGGAAACCGGCGTCTCCCTGGAGGCGGTGGTCGCGCTGTACAAGGACCGGGTTGCCAACCTCAACGAATTGGCCGACGCGGCCGAGCTCTTCGTCGCCGAGGTGCATCCGGCGCCGGAAGTGATCGGCCAGCACCTGACCGAAACCGCCCGCGCCGCACTTGCCAGCCTGCGCCGCCGCCTGGCCGAGGTCGCCTGGGACAAGGCCGCGCTGGCGCAGGCGATCAAGGACACGATGGCCGAGCACGGCCTGAAGATGCCGCAGGTGGCAATCCCGCTGCGCGTCGCCGTGCTCGGCGTGGCGCAGACGCCTGCGATCGACGCGGTGCTCGAAGTGCTGGGGCGCGAACGCGTGCTCGCGCGCCTCGATCGCCACCTCTGACGCCCGGCCGCCCAGCACTGCCGAAGGCCCTCTGTCCGTACGTCTGAATCCCGCTTTTGAATACCCGGTTTTGAATACGATCTCGCCCCCGACTATGGTGACAGGATAGGCAGGGGCGTTTTTCGCTTCAGCGGGAAACCCCGCGCCGGGCGCGATGTGGGCGCAGACGGCGAACAAAAAAAGGGGGGGAATGATGAAGCGCATCCTGGTTGCAGTGTGGGTTCTGCTCGCCGCCGGCGCCGGGCCGGCCGTCGCCGATCTCAACACCGGGCAGCGGGCGCTCGATCTGAGCGACTACCCGAAGGCCCTGGCCGAGCTGCGCCCGCTCGCCGAGCGCGGCAACAGCAAGGCGCAGTTCCTGCTCGGGAAGATGTACACCTTCGGCTGGGGCGTCGCCCAGGACAAGGAGGAAGGCCTGCGCTGGTACCGCGAGGCCGCCAGCCGCGGGCTGCCTGAAGCGCGCGCGCTGCTGATCCGGCTCTGCGAGCGCGACAGTGATGCCGCTTCCGTCGCCGCGCAGACGGAGCGGCTGAACGGGCTCGGGCCGCTGGAACTGCTCCGGAACGGGCGCAGCCTGTGCGCCAAAGCCGCGCTCCAGCTGGAAGCGAGGCTGGAAAAAGACCCCGCCGAAGCGACCTCCCGCTACCGCCTGCTCGGCTACTACTATTTCAACGCGGCGGGCGAAATCGGCGCACCGAAAACCATCGAAGCCCGCCGCCGCCACATCCTGTGGCTGATCGCCGAGGATCCCGGGAGCGAGCTTGGCGGCGCGGTCGAGGCGCGCATCGCACCGGCCGGAAACGCACTCGCCGACCCCCAGGGCTATGCCGAAGGCAGCCGTCTGTGGTTGCAGCAGGTGGACCGGGCGTCGGCTTCCGCGACGGTATTCGCACACGCTGCGGCCTACCACCAGATTCATGACAAGCCCACCGCCGAGCGCATCCTGCTGGCGGCGAAGTCGCGTTTCCCCGCGGCTGCCGAGCACTACGACGCCAGCCTCGGTTATCTCTACGCGCTCGCCGTTCTCGGCGTGTCCGGGCTCAACCATACCGGCATCCCGGTCGCCGCCAGTCCGCAGGAGGCGTCCAGCCCCTTTGCGGCGAAGGCGCGCAAGGCCCTGGAGCAGTCGGAGAGCGCAGCACTGGCGGGGGTGGCGGGCAAGATCCTCAGCCAGTACGGGGCGATGATGCAGGCCTTCGGCACCTCGGCGACGGGGGAAAGGACACTGGCAGAAAAACTGCTCACGCGCGCCGAGCGCCTGCAGCCGGGCAATCCACTCTGGGCGGAGACGCTCGGCCAGCATCTGCTGATGATGGCCAAGCCGGGCCGCGCCGGCGGCGGCGATGGACGCGCGATGCAGCGCGCGCTGGGCTACCTGGAAAAAAGCCTGGCGCAGACGGGCGAGCCGGAGTGGCGCATGAGCCGTCTCCAGGAAGTTGCGAAGCTCGCGCTCAAGCTCGGTGAGCAGGCAAAGGCGGAGCGATACGCGCGGGAACTGCTGGCGCTCGCCGAGCCGCATCCGCAGGATGAGAAATACGGTCCGGCCTGGCACGACGGGCACATGGTGATGGGGCAGCTGGCGCTGCAGCGTGGATCGGTGGCCGAGGCACGCGAGCATCTGCGGGCAGCGGGTGAGACTGCGGGCGGCGGGACGCTGACCTCCTTCGGGCCGAACATGGGGCTGGCCAGGGACCTGCTGCAGCGGGGCGAAAAGCAGGCCGTGATCGACTACCTGAGGCAGTGCCAGAACTTCTGGACGGGAGCGCAAGTCCCGATCGAGCGCTGGATTCAGGACATCGAGCATGGACGTACGCCCGAATTCGGTGCCAACCTGGAGTACTGACGCGGAGCCGGGCGGGCAGGGGCGGAGCGACCTTTCCCGGCCGCATCTTCCTGGCCACCCTGTCCCCGGCAGCTGCCTCCTGACGGCGATCTTTCCGGACTTTCGTCCGACTGCGTCAGCCGGTGGCCCGGCTGCGGGGCGGGCGCAGCAGGAAGCGTGCCGGATCGAGCGCCTCGCACAGGTCGCGCTCAAGCGGTAGCGGGTCGCCGTCGAGCGTGCTGGCGAGCAGCTCGGCGGCGATCTCCGACCACACCAGGCCGCGCGCGCCGTAGCCCGACAGCACCCAGGCGTCTGGCTGGCGCGGGATGGCGGCGAGCGGAGTGGCCGTGGCGGCTGCGGATGCGGCGGGAAGGGCGCCGACCATCGGCAGGCGGTCGGGCGAAGTCGGGCGGAAGCCGACGCGGCCGCCGACATCGGCGGGGGCGAGCCCGGCGGTGATTCCCGGCAGCATGGCGTCGAGCCGGGCGAGGTTGTCGGCGTGGTCGCGCAGGCGTGGCGCCGCATCCTCGTCGTCGATGTCGAAGGTGGCGCCGGTGCAGTGCTGGCCGTCGACTTCGGGGCTGACGTACCCACCGCGGCACACGACCACGCGCGGCGCGCTGCCCGGTTCCGCCGGCAACAGCGAGACCTGGCCGCGCGCACTGCCGATCGGCAGCAGGCGGGCGGCAACGAAGTCGCGCACCGCGGTGCCGATGGCAAGCACCAGGACGGCCGCGCCGGCGATCTTCGTGCCCTGTTCGTCGAGGGCGCACCAGCCGTTTTCGTCGCGCTGCAGGGCGCCGAGCTTGCGGCCGAAATGGGGGCGGACCCGATCGCCGTGACGGGCGAGGTTGGCGGCGCACAGGCTGGGCGGGTGCACCCAGCCGCTGTCGCCGAACCACCAGCCGCCGATCGGCACCGGCCAGCCGGCAAGGGCGGAAGCTTCGTCGGCGGTGAGGTAACGGAGATGCTGCACGGGCAGGCCGAGCCGCTCGACCACGGCGCGCATCTTCGCCGCCTGGGGGGCGTCGTGCGCCAGATGCAGCACGCCGCACGCTGCGGCCTTCACCGACTCACCCGCGGCGCGCAGGCGGGCGATGTGGCGCCAGCCGTAGAGGGTGCCGGCGCGCGTCAGCCGGCTCATGCGGTTGTCGTCGACGCTGGGAAGCGGGCGCAGCACCCCGGCGAGGTTGCCGGACGCGCCGCGGGCGGGCCCGGCGGCGGCGTCGATGAGCTCGACGCGCCAGCCGCGGGCGGCGAGGCGCTCGGCCAGGGCGCAGCCGGCGAGACCGGCGCCGACGATCAGGGCATGGCGGCGGGGGGCCGCATCCGGCGTTCCGCCCGCGGGCTGCGGCGCCGTGCCGGCGGCGCCCGGCAGGCGTCCGCGCAGCATCTGGCGCTTGCCGCCGAAGCCGGCGGCTTTCGCAAGCTCGAAACCGGCGTCGTGCAGGTTCCGGCGCACCGCGCCGGCAACCGACCAGGTGGCGAGCGTGGCGCCCGGCGCGGCGAGGTGGGCGAGTTGCCGGCAAAGCTGCGGCGACCACAGCTCGGGGTTCCTGGCCGGGGAAAAACCGTCGAGGTAGAAGGCGTCGGCCCGGGCGACGAGCTGCGCCAGGCCTTCGCGCGCATCGCCCAAATACAGCGTCAGGGTGATGCGCTCGCCGTCGAGGTGGAGGCGGTGCAGGCCGGGGGCGAGCACCGGCCACTGCGCGCGCAGCGCCGCGGACAGTTCGGCGAACTGCGGCCAGCGCCGGTGGAGGCGGGCGAGATCGTCGGTGCCGAACGGGTGGAGTTCGCAGGAAACGAAGTGGAGCCGCCCGCAGCGCTCGGGATCGTCACGCCAGGAAGCCCAGGTGGCGAGGAAATTCAGCCCCAGGCCGAAGCCGGTCTCGAGCACCACGAAGCGCTCGCGGCCGCGCCAGCGCTGCGGCAGGCCGTTGCCGGCGAGGAACACGTGATGCGCCTGGCCGAGCCCGCCGTCGGTGGAGTGATAGACGTCGCCGAAGGTGTCGGACCAGGGCGTGCCGTCTTCGGCGAAGGCGAGGCGCGCCGGAACGAGGGGTTGTGCTGCCATGCCGCGACCGGGCGCAGGAGGTTCGCCGGGCGCCGTTCAGTGAGCGGCCGTCCGCGCGGGCAGGATGCGCCTGGCGAGGCTGACGGCCACCAGCACCAGCGCGCCGGCGACGATGCCGAACACGCCGTCGAGCAGGCTCGGCAGCAGGGCGCCGCTCAGGCCGTCCAGGTCGGCGGTGAGGGTTTCGATCAGGTGATGCACCGGCGGCAGGCCGTGCGTCAGGATGCCGCCGCCGACGAGGAACATCGCCACCGTGCCCAGCACCGAGAGCGTGCGCATCAGCCACGGCGCCAGCCACAGGATCGCCCAACCGATGCCGCGCGCAACGGCGTTGGCCCGGCGACTGAGGAACAGCCCGGCGTCGTCGAGCTTGACGATGCCGGCGACGAGGCCATACACCCCGATCGTCATCATCACCGCGATGCTGATCAGCACCGCAACCTGGGTGCCGAAGGCCAGACCGCCGACGACACCGAGCGCGATGACGATGATTTCCGCCGAGAGGATGAAGTCGGTCCGCACCGCGCCCTTGATCTTGTCCTTCTCCAGCGCGACCAGATCGGTGTCCGGATCGACCAGTGCCTTCACGACCTCGCGGTGGTGTTCGGCATCTTCCTTGCCATGCAGGAACTTGTGCACCAGCTTCTCGAAACCTTCGAAGCACAGGAAGGCGCCGCCCAGCATCAGCAGCGGGGCGATCAGCCAGGGGATGAAGGCGCTGATCGCCAGCGCCGCCGGCACCAGGATCGCCTTGTTGATCAGCGAACCTTTCGCCACCGCCCATACCACCGGCAGTTCGCGCTCGGCCTGCACGCCGGTGACCTGCTGGGCGTTCAGCGCGAGGTCGTCGCCCAGCACACCGGCGGTCTTCTTGGTTGCGACCTTGGTCATCGTGGCGACGTCGTCGAGCACGCTCGCGATGTCGTCGAGAAGCAGGAACAGGCTGCCGCCGGCCATGGTGGGGATTACTCCGGGCGCATCTGGGGGAAGAGGATGACGTCGCGGATCGAGGGCGAATCGGTCAGCAGCATCACCAGGCGGTCGATGCCGATGCCGCAGCCGCCGGTCGGGGGCAGGCCGTATTCGAGCGCGCGGATGTAGTCGGCATCGAAGTACATCGCTTCCTCGTCGCCGGCTTCCTTGGCCGCGACCTGGGCGCGGAAGCGCGCGGCCTGGTCTTCGGGGTCGTTGAGTTCGGAGAAGCCGTTAGCGATCTCGCGGCCGACGATGAAGAGCTCGAAGCGCTCGGTGATCTCGGGATCGGTGTCGGAGGCGCGCGCCAGCGGCGAGACCTCGACCGGGTAGTCGATGATGAAGGTCGGCTCCCACAGCTCGGCTTCGGCGCAGGCTTCGAAGAGCTGCAGCTGCAGGCTGCCCAGCCCGCCCGGCTTCACCTTCTCGCCGAAGGCGACGATCTTGTCCTTGATCCACGCGGCGTCGGCCAGCTGCGCTTCGGTGAAACCCGGGTGGTACTTGCGGATCGCCTGGACGATGGTGAGGCGGTGGAAGGGCTTGGAGAGGTCGAGCTCGCGGCCCTGGTAGACGAAGGACTCGGTGCCGAGCGCCTCGCGCGCGGCCTGGCGGATCAGGCCTTCGGTGAAGTCCATCAGCGTGCGGTAGTTAGCGTACGCCTCGTAGAACTCCATCATGGTGAATTCGGGGTTGTGGCGGGGGCTGAGGCCTTCGTTGCGGAAGTTGCGGTTGACCTCGAAGACCTTCTCGAAGCCGCCCACCACCAGACGCTTGAGGTAGAGCTCGGGCGCGATGCGCAGGAACAGCTCCATGTCGAGCGCGTTGTGGTGGGTGGTGAAGGGTTTCGCCGCGGCGCCGCCGGGGATGGGGTGCATCATCGGCGTCTCGACTTCGAGGAAGCCGTGGCCGGTCATGTAGTTGCGGATCGACTGGACCATGCGGCTGCGGGCGACGAAGGTGAAGCGCGTCTGCTCGTTCATGATCATGTCGACGTAGCGCTGACGGTACTTCTGCTCGACGTCGGTGAGGCCGTGGAACTTGTCCGGCAGCGGACGCAGGCTCTTGGTCAGCAGGCGGATCTCGGCGGCCTTGACCGAGAGCTCGCCGGTCTTGGTCTTGAACACGGTGCCGACGCAGCCGACGATGTCGCCGATGTCCCAGTGCTTGAATTCGGCATAGACGCCCTCGCCCACGGCGTCGCGCTGGACGTAGAGCTGGATGCGCCCGGAAAGGTCCTGGATGGTGACGAAGCTCGCCTTGCCCATCACCCGCTTCAACATGATGCGCCCGGCGACCCTGACCTCGACCGGGGTGGCTTCCAGCTCTTCGGCCTCCTTCTCGCCATACAGCTCGTCGAGCTTGCCGGCGGTGTTCTCGCGCGAGAAGTCGTTGGGGAAGGCGCGGCCACTGGCGCGCCAGGCGGCGAGTTTCTCGCGGCGCTCGGCGATCAGGTGGTTTTCGTCCACGGGCGGGGTGTTGGTCTGTTCGGACATGGCGTCTGCTTCGATTTTGTGGAAAGTGCGAGCGCGTGCCGCAGCGCGCGCGAAAGGCGTAATTGTGGCAGGGCGGCGAGGGTGGGGCAATTCCGGGTGCGTCCGGGGGGCGTCCGGAATGCCTCCGGGCTCAATCCAGCGCCCGCTGCAGGACGCCGATGGTCGGCGCCCAGTCGTCGCCGGGCGCCTTCTTGCGTGTGACCAGGGTGAGCTGGGCGGGGGCGAAGACGTTGGCGTTGTGGGTGACCGGAGTGGTGATCAGGTACTGCGCGCGGGTGGCGCGGAGGAAGGTGCCGACGCGGTCGATGTTGGCGACGTCCAGATGGGCGAAGGGCTCGTCGATGAAGACGAAGCCGCCGGGGCGGGCCTCGTCCATCAGCAGGCCGATCAAGAGGATCAGCGACTTCATCACCTGCTGGCCGCCCGAGGCCTCGCCGTCGTTGAGGCCGACCGCGCCCTTGCGATCGAAGTCGAAGCGCACTTCGAGCCCGGCCTGGGCGAGCGAGAGGTCGTCGTTTTCCAGATGCGGAGTGGGGCAGTCGACGCCGACGTTGGCCAGCTCGCCGAGCGCTTTCAGGTTTTTTGCGTACTGGCGCACGGTGGCGCGCAGCTTGGCGATGTAGGCGGCGCGGGCGTTGTCGCTATGCAGCCGCGCGGTGGCGCAGTAGCCCTGGCGGTTCAGGTAGTCGCGCTCGCGCACGACGACGTCGGCGGCGAGGCGGTCGCGCACGACCAGCACTGCGGGATCGGTGATCCAGTCGCCTTCGTCGAGATGGCGGCGCAGGCGCTCGAACTGCAGGCGGGCGCCGCGGGCGTCGCCGTAGCGGTCGACGAGGAGCGCGAGTTCGGCGGTGTCCAGCCCGTGCGCCGGGATGGCGTGCCGGCGACGGCGCAGCCGGACGATGCGCTCGGCCTGGGCGTGGCGGCGCGGGCCGTGCTCGCGCGCGAGCTCGGCCAGGCGCAGCTCGATGGCCTTCAGCTCGCGGGTGCGGCGGTCGAGTTCGATCTGGATGCCGTTGATCTTTTCGGTGAGGCGGTCGAGCTCGCCGCGGGTTTCGCTGCGCGCGCCGATCGCTTCGGTCAGGGCCTTGCGTGCGGCGGGCAGCTCGGCCTCGGCGCTGGCGTAGGTCCCGGCCTTGGCGGCGAGCAGTTGGGCCGACTGCAGACCGAGCAGGCGCTGGCGGATCGTGGTGAGTCCGGCGGCGGCGGTGTCGAGCCGGGGGCGCAGGGCCTGGAGCTGCTTGTCGAGCGCGGTGATCTCGTCTTGCAGCGCGGCGATGCGTGACTGGCGGGCGAGTTCGCCGAAGTGGAATTCCTGCGGCCGGCCGAGATGGCGGGCGCCGCGGCGCTCGCGGTGGTAGCCGTCGCGGGTGATCCATTCCTGCTCGCGCGGCAGCGCGCGGGCGGCGTCGGCGTCGTCGACGCGGCGGATGCGGTTGAGCAGGTCGGCGAGCCAGCGCGGCACCGGGGCGCTGAATTCGACCACCTCGGCCAGGCTCAGCGGCCGCGGCGGCGGGGCGGTTTCGCGCTCGGGGACGATGAAATGGCGGAAGCGCTCGCGCTCGCCGAGCGCCCAGGCGGCATGGCGGTCGGATTCGCGCTCGAGCAGGATCAGGTGGCGGTAGGGGCGCAGGATGGCTTCGAGTGCGCCCTGCCAGGCGGGGTCGGTGACTTCGACCACCTCGGCGAGGCTGTGGTGGGCGATCCCGTCGGCGTTCAGGCGGACGCGGAAGCGCGCGACTTCGGCGTCGCCCGGCGGGCCGGCGCGGTTGCGTTCGGCGCGCAAGGCGGCGGTCTTGTCCTCGAAGGCAGCGACCAGTTCGCGCTCCTTGCGGCGCAGCGCGGCAAGCGCGGCGTCGGCTTGTTCGTGCTCCTGTTCCAGCGTGAGGGCGTCGGCACCGTGCTCGCTGGCGAGTTGGGCGCGCAGCGCGTCGCGCTCTTCGAGCAGCTTGTCGAGGTCGCGCAGGCGGTCGTGGGCGGCGAGGTAGCGTTGTTCGGTGCTGCCGTCGGACGCCTTCAGCCGTTTGCGCTCGGCCTGAGCGGCGTCCTGCTCGGCGCGCACCGCGTCCAGGCGCTGGCGCGCTTCGCGCTGTTCGGCGAGCTGTTCACCGCGCTCGTGGCCGGCGCGGTGCAGGGCTTCGCGCTCGGTGGCGATCTCGCGCTCGAGTTCGGCGAGTTCCAGGCGCGGCACGATCTCGGTGTCCAGCGCCCGGGCCTCGTCGGCGAGCCGCTTCCATTCGAGGAAGCGGTTGGCCTCGGCCTTCTTTTCTTCGGCCTGGGTCTTCAGGCGTTCGAGGTCGATGCCGATCTCGCCGAGTTCGCGCTCGGCCGATTTCTGCTCCTCGCGCGCGGCCTGGTAGTTGTCCAGCACTTCCTTGTCGCCGAAAACGTCGAAGACGAGCTCGAGCAGCGCCTTCGGCGAGTATTCGCACAGCTTGTCGGTGTCGCCCTGTTCCAGTGCCAGCACCTTGGTGATCGCCGGCGTCAACCCGCCCCAGGCGAGGCGGTGCTGGTAGTCGCGCAGGCCGATCCAGTCGTTGGTGGTTTCGAGGGTCTCGATCGGCTGATCGCCGTCGACGATCGTGTAGTCGCGGATCCAGTCGCCGCCGGCCTTGCGGATGCGGCAGGCGAGCGTGACCTCGTCGGCGAGGCAGGGGAAGAAGGGGCGCCTGCCGCTGTGGCCGGGCTGGTTGGCGACGACCGCGCGGATCCAGGCGAAGCTGCGCTCGGCGCGACGCACGTAGCGGCGGTAGTCGCGCTTGCCCGAGCAGCGCAGCGCGAAGAGGGTGCGCAGGGCGTCGAGCAGGGTGGTCTTGCCCGAGCCGTTGGGGCCGACGATGGTGATGATCTGCGCGTCCAGCGGCAGCGAGAAGCGGCGCCAGAAATCCCAATGGACGAGTTCGAGGGTCTTGATGTGGAACATGGATGGCCGGTTGCGTCGTGTTCAGCGCCGCTGCAGCAGCAGCCCGCACTCGAGGTGGTGGGTGTAGGGGAACTGGTCGAACGCCGCCGCCGCCGCGATGCGGTGGGTGGCGGCGAGGGCGGCGACGTTGGCGCGCAGCGTGTCCGGGTTGCAGGAGATGTAGAGAAGGTTGTCGAAGCCTTTCGCCAGCGCGATCGTGCCTTCGTCCAGCCCGGCGCGCGGGGGGTCGACGAACAGCGTGGAAAAGCGGTAGCCGGCCGGATCCACCCCCTGCATGCGGCGGTATTCGCGCCCGCCGGCGAGGGCGTCGCTGATCTCCTCGCTCGCCATCCGCACCAGGGTCACGTTGGCGACGCCGTTGTCGGCGAGGTTGGTGTGGGCGGCACGCACCGAAGTCTTGCTCAACTCGGTGGCGAGCACGCGGCCGAAGCACGGCGCCAGCGCCACGGTGAAGTTGCCGTTGCCGCAGTAGAGCTCGAGCAGATCTCCTCCCAGGCCCTTCGCCTGCGCGCGCGCCCAGCTCAGCATGTGCTGGTTCACACCGCCGTTGGGCTGGGTGAAGCTGCCCTCGACCTGCTGGTAGCGCAGGCGCGCGCCGTCGACCTCGAGCACCTCCTGCACCCAGTCGCGTTCGAGCACGATCTTCTGCTTGCGGCTGCGGCCGATGAGCTGGATGTCGAGCGCGGCGGCGAGCGTGCGCGCGGCGGCCTCCCAGGCTTCGTCGAGCGGGCGATGGTAGACCAGGCTCACCAGGCATTCGCCGCTCAGGGTGGCGAGGAACTCGACCTGGAAGATCCGGCGCCGCAGCGGCTCGCTGGCCTGGATCGCGTCGCGCAGGCGCGGCATCAGCGTGGCGATGGGCGCGGCGACGGCGGGAAAGGTGTCGAGCAGGACGGGCTGCTTCGGCTCGGCGCTGTCGAACATCGCGTAGTCGATGCGGCCGTCGTGATGCCACAGGCGGAACTCGGCGCGCAGGCGATAGTGCAGCGGCGCGGAGCGGAAGACTGCCGGTTCGGGCAGGTCGAATGCGGCGAAGTCGGCACGGTAGCGTGCGAGCTTGGCGGCGAGCTGTTCCTCGTAGCGGGCGGGGTCGATGACGGGCAGGGGCATGGGCTTAGTGCTCCTCGTCCATCGCTTCGGTCTCGTCGGGCAGGATCTCGGCGAGCTCGAAGGCATTGTGTTCGGGCGGCGGGTGGCCGGCGGCGTCGAGGATCTCGCCCAGGGTGCCGTGGATGATGCGGTCGGCCATCACCCGGTAGTCGAGCGCGAGGTCGAGCAGCGGGCCTTCGCTGATCAGGCCGTTGCGGCGTTCGATGAAGCCGAGGCGGGCGAGCTTGCCGAGCATGAAGTTGCGCATCTTGGTGCGCCCGCCCAGGCGGGGGCCGAAGTCGGCGATCAGCGAGGCCTCGGTGAGCGTGCCCGAGACCGACTCGCCGTGCGCCACCGGCTTGTCGCTGCCGAAGAGGTCGCTCTGGCCGTCGTCGACCAGCTCGCGGCGGGTGACCTGGCGTTCGCGCTTGGGCAGCACGATCAGCGCCCAGAGGATCACCAGCAGGGCGATCTCGTCGCGGGTCAGGCCCAGGTTGCTGGCGGCGTACTCGCGCCCGGCGCCGAACACGGGCTCGGCCAGTTCGGGCTGGAGGGCGACGCCGACGTGGGCGGCGTAGGGGTTGTCGAGCAGGCGCAGGCCGACGTCGGCCAGCCTCCGGTCGAGTTCGTGGCGGAAGGTCTCGTCCACCAGCGCGCGCCGCACCAGGCGGTCGCCGCGTGGCAGCCAGCGCTGGGCGAGCAGGCGGGCGGTGAGGGTTTTGAGTTCGTATTCCATGGGGGCGTGATCCGGAAAGGGCGGGCTCAGGCCCGGGCGGCCGGTGCGCTGGCCGCGGGCGGCGCAAAGACCGGCGCCGGCGTGCGTGGGCGTGCTTCGCCCTGCGTGATGGCGGCGATTTCGTCCGCGCCGACCGCGCTCAGCGTGTCACCGAACTCGATATCCACCGGCAGGCGCATGAACGTGCCGACCGGGCCGTCTTCCGGGCCGGCCTGGGCGCCGTCGGCGAGCAGGGCGAGCAGCGACAGGCGGTAGCTGGCGAGGGCGAAGCCGCCGCCGGCAACGACGCGGTGCAGCGGTTGTGCTTCGGGCAGCGCGGCGAGGCGGTCGGTGAAGTGTTCGAGCAGGCGCAGGTCTTCGCTCTGCAGCGCGACTTCTGCCCTGGCGTCGCCGGGGGGCGGCAGGCGGGTATCGGCTTCGGTGGCGGCCGGGCCGCCTTCGAGCAGGGCCTCGGCGCGGTCGAGCAGTTCGTGGCCGCCGGCGAGCAGCGGCAGTTCGGGCACCGCGGCAATGGCTGCCGCCGCGAGGCCGGAAATGGCGCCGGCCTCCAGGCTGCGCAGCCAGGCCGCGACGTCCGAGGACGAGACGCCGGAGGCGCCGAGGGTGACGCGCTGCGCTTCGATCTTGTTGAGCGCGCGCTGGAAGGCGGCATCCACCCGTGCCAGGCGCGACTGGGCCAGGCCGATGCGCTGGGCGATGCGGGCGATGTCGAAATCGACTTCGGGGTCGGCGAGCAGCGTGTTGAGCAAGTCGGTGCCGCGTGCCAGCCAGCGCCCGTTGGCCGACAGGCGGCGGCGGGCGTCGAGGATGCGGAACTCCGAGCCGGAGGCGATCGCTTCCTCGAAGTGCCAGCTGAGGTCGTTGAGCTTGGACAGCAGATGGCCGAGCGCTTCGGGGGTGATGCCGCCCACCGCCTGCAGGCCGGCGAGCTGGGCGGTGAGAAAGCCGAGCTCGGCGTCCTCTTCCTCGCCGAAACGCAGCAGCATCGCGATTGCCGCCACCGCGTTGCGGCCGATGTCGGACAGCGCGTAGTGGCCGTCCTCGCCGATCGCCAGCAGGGCGTTGTCGCGCAGGCGCTTCAACACGGTCTCGAACTTGACCGGATCGAGGTAGGTGAAGCGCGCGCGCAGCGCTTCGGGCGGCCAGCGCGGCGAATCCGCTTCGCGGCCGATTTCGCGCAGCACCAGAAGGCGCATCAGCACCTCGGCCTCGGTGCCGCGGAACAGCGTGATGAAAGCGTCGAGCAGCGGGCGCGCCGACGCCAGCGCCGCCAGCTCGGGCACTTCGTCGGCGTCGACGCCGGGGGCGAGGAAGTCGGAGAGGATGGGGTCGGTCATCGTCAGTACCGGCGCCTGGGCAGATCGGGCGCCGCAGGCGGGTGGGGGGTGGAGCCGGCGGAACCGATGCGCCGCCCGCCTGCAGGGGCGGCGCCAGCGGATCAGACGCCCTGCTTCAGGCTTGCCGCGATGAAGTCGTCGAGGTCGCCGTCGAGCACGGCCTGGGTGTTGCCGACTTCGTAGTTGGTGCGCAGATCCTTGATGCGCGACTGGTCGAGGACGTAGCTGCGGATCTGGTGGCCCCAGCCGATGTCGCTCTTCGAGTCTTCGAGCTTTTGCTGCTCGGCCTGGCGCTTGCGCAGCTCGAGCTCGTACAGGCGTGCCTTCAGCATCGACATCGCCTCGGCCTTGTTCTTGTGCTGCGAGCGGTCGTTCTGGCACTGCACGACGATGCCGGTCGGCTCGTGGGTGATGCGCACCGCGGAGTCGGTCTTGTTGATGTGCTGGCCGCCGGCGCCCGAGGCGCGGTAGGTGTCGATGCGCAGGTCCGCCGGGTTGATGTCGATCTCGATCGAGTCGTCCACTTCCGGGTACACGAACACCGAGGTGAAGCTGGTGTGGCGGCGGGCGTTGGAGTCGAAGGGCGACTTGCGCACCAGGCGGTGGATGCCGGTCTCGGTGCGCAGGTAGCCGTAAGCGTAGTCGCCGCTGAACTTGATCGTGCAGTTCTTGATGCCGGCGACTTCGCCTTCGGTTTCTTCCATCAGCTCGACGCCGAAGCCCTTCTTCTCGCCGTAGCGCAGGTACATGCGCTCGAGCATCCCGGCCCAGTCCTGGGCTTCGGTGCCGCCGGCGCCGGCCTGGATTTCGATGAAGCAGTTGTTGGGGTCCATCGGGTTGCCGAACATGCGGCGGAACTCGAGCTTCTCGACTTCCGCGGCGAGCGCGCCGAGGTCGGTCTCGACTGCCTCGAAAGTGTCGTCGTCGTCCTCGGCTTCGGCGAGCTCGTAGAGGTCCTTGAGATCACGCGACTGCGCGTCGATGTTCTGCAGCGTCAGCACCACGTCTTCGAGCTGGCGCTTTTCCTTGCCGAGCTCCTGGGCGCGCTCGGCGTTGTTCCACACCGCCGGGTCTTCCAGTGCGCGGTTAACCTCTTCGAGCTTCGATGCTTTCACATCGTAGTCAAAGATACCTCCGTAGTTCGCGACCGCGGGCGGCGAGGTCGGCGAGTTTTTCGGCGATGGCGTTCTGGCGTTCGGCTTCCATGGCTGCGGCTCCGGCGGAATCTGGGAAACCGTGCAGTATACCGCGGGCCGGGCAGTGGCGGACCCCCTTCCAACACCCCTTCCACGGCACCCTTCCACGGCGGCGGCTCCGGTGCGGGGGCACGGCTGATCTGGCTGGTCTATGGTGTGAATGTGGCCCTGCGCCTTGCCGGACGGCGGATGCCGGCACTCCGGCGGCGAGGTGGAAACGAGAGGTGGAGACGCAAGGTGGCGGGGCTCCTCTCCAGGGCGCGGGGCGGCCCGCAACGGGCCGGAGCGCGAAGATGAGGGCGCAACAATGGACGCGGCTGGCGTGGTGGATGCGGTGGAGTATCGTACCGAGCCTGCGTGCTACCGGCATTGGTCGCTCGCGGTCGATGGCGAAGTCGCCACCCTGGCCCTGAACATCGCCGAGGATGGCGGCATCCGCCCGGGGTACACGTTGAAGTTGAACTCCTATGACCTCGGCGTCGCCATCGAACTGCACGACGCGCTCCAGCGCATCCGCTTCGAACACCCGTCGGTGCGCAGCGTGGTGCTCACTTCGGGCAAGCCGAAAATCTTCTGCTCCGGCGCCAACATCCGGATGCTGGGGCTGTCCTCGCCGGCGTGGATTGCGAACCTGTGCAGGTTCTGCAACGAAACGCTCAACGGCATCGAGGACGCCAGCCAGTATTCCGGGTTCAAGTTCATCGCCGCGTGCAACGGCGCCACTGCCGGCGGCGGCTACGAGCTGGCGCTGGCGTGCGATGAGATCGCCCTCACCGATAACCGCAACTCGGCGGTGTCGCTGCCCGAGCTGGCGTTGCTGGGCGGGCTCAGCGGGACCGGCGGTGTCGTCCGGCTGACCGACAAGCGCAAGGTCCGCCGCGACCACGCCGACCTCTTCTGCACCCTCGCCGAAGGGGTGTACGGCAAGCGCGCGGTGGAATGGCGCCTGGTCGACGCGGTGGTCAGGAACAGCCACTTTGCCGAGCACATCGCCGAACGCGCGAAGACGCTCGCCGCCGGCTCCGACCGCCCCGCCGGGGCAAAAGGAGTGGCCTTGCCGACCCTAGAGCGCAGCGTCGAGATCGCCGCCAACCACGACGCCCGCTATCACTACGAATTCGTCGATGCCGCGATCGACGCCGCCGCCCGCAGCGTGACCCTGACCGTGCGCGCCCCGGCCGCCGTCACCGCGACCACGATTGCCGAAATCGAAGCCCAGGGCGCCGACTGGTGGCCGCTGAAGATGGCGCGCGAACTCGACGACGCGATCCTCAACCTGCGCACCAACCACCTCGACATCGGCCTGTGGCTGCTGCGCACCGAAGGTGACACCGAAGTCGTGATGGACATCGACGCCACCCTCGTCGCCCACCAGCAGCACTGGTTCGTGCGCGAGACGCTCGGCATGCTGCGCCGCACCCTGGCGCGTCTGGACGTGTCCTCGCGCAGCCTCTACGCGCTGATCGAGCCGGGCTCGTGCTTTGCCGGCACCCTGCTCGAGATCGCCCTTGCCGCCGACCGCAGCTACCTGCGCGACGACGAGGACGGCGCCAACCGCATCGGCCTCACGGCGATGAATTTCGGCCCCCTGCCGATGGTCAACGGCCTGTCGCGCATCGCCGCGCGCTTCTACCAGGAAGAAGGCCCGGTGGCGGCGGTAAAGGCGCGCAAAGGCGAGCTGCTCACCGCAGCCGAGGCGATGGAGCTGGGCCTGGTGACGGCGATCCCGGACGACCTCGACTGGGCCGACGAAGTGCGCATCGCCTGCGAGGAACGCGCCAGCCTGTCGCCCGATGCGCTCACCGGGCTGGAAGCCAACCTGCGCTTCGGCATCGCCGAAACCATGAACACGCGCATCTTCGGCCGCCTGTCGGCGTGGCAGAACTGGATCTTCAGCCGCCCCAACGCGGTCGGCGAGCACGGCGCGCTGAAGCTCTTCGGCTCGGGCAGAAGCGCGCGCTTCGATTGGGATCGGGTTTGAGCAGGGCCGTGTGTCGCACCTTTCCGGGGGCGTGCCCATGAACGTGTTCCGCCGTCATCGCGAGCATCACCGCACCGACCGCAGCGGCTGGCTGCGCGCGAGCGTACTCGGCGCCAACGACGGCATCGTCTCCACCGCCAGCCTGCTGGTCGGCGTTGCCGCGGCCGGTGCCGACCAGCAGAGCATCGTGCTGGCCGGCGTCGCCGGGCTGGTGGCCGGCGCGATGTCGATGGCCGCCGGCGAGTATGTTTCGGTGCACTCGCAGGCCGACACCGAAAAGGCCGACCTGTCGCGCGAGCGTGCCGAGCTGGAGGCCGATCCGACCGCAGAGCACCGCGAGCTGACCGCCATTTACGTCGCCCGCGGCGTCGAGCCCGAGCTGGCGGCCCGGGTCGCCCGCCAGCTGATGGCGCGCGATGCGCTCGGTGCCCACGCCCGCGACGAACTGGGCATCACCGATGCACTGGGCGCGCGTCCGCTGCAGGCCAGCCTCGCTTCGGCGGCGAGTTTCGCGCTCGGCGCCGGCCTGCCGCTGGCGGTGACCGTGGTGATGCCGGTGTCCAGCCTGATTCCGGGGCTGGCCGCGAGCTCGCTCGCCTTCCTCGCCCTGCTGGGCGTAGCCGCGGCGCGGGTCGGTGGCGCCGATACGCTCGCCGGCGCGCTGCGGGTGAGTCTGTGGGGGGCGCTGGCGATGGCGATCACCGCCGCGGCGGGGGCCTTGTTCGGTGCCGTCGTTTGAGCGCCGGCACCCGCGTCCACGCTTGACCCGGCAGCCTGTTCCGGACGGTGGAGACGGTTTACGAACGCCGCTCTGGAAGCGGATTGGGGCCGGCGGGCAGGCTGCGCATCGACGAGCGCAATTTGTAGCGGCTGCCCGGATGAATCAGACGGGCATAGCTGATCAGATGGTCGTCCGACCAGGTGCGGCGGGTCATGCTCAGACAGGGCGTCGCGGTGTCGATGTCGAGCAGGGACGCCACTTCGGCATCGACCAGCACGGCCTCGACCACATGCTCGACATCGGAAATCGGGCAGCTCGCGACCAGGACCTCATTGGGCGTCTGTCTGGAAAAGTCCGTCCGCAAGTAATCGGGAGCCCAGCGCGGATTGACGAACCGGTCTTCGAGCTGAATCGGAACGCCATCTTCCCGGTGCACCAGGACGGTATGAAAAACCCGCGCGCCCAGGCGCATGCCCAGGCGCAGCGCGACCTCGTCGTCGGCCTGGACCTCCTCGCGGCGAATCACATCGTTGCTGTATGCGTGATCGCGGCTGCGCACTTCGGCGGCGATATTGAACACTTCGAGCAGCGAGGACTCGGCCTTGCGGTCGGTGACGAAGGTGCCCAGCCCGGCCTGGCGCACCAGGTAGCCTTTCTGCACCAGGTCGCGGATCGCTTTGTTCGCGGTCATCCGGCTGACGCCGAAATCGCGCGCGAGCTGTTCCTCGGGCGGGATCTGGTGATGGACCGGGAATTCGCCGCTGCGGATGCGCTCGAGCAGGTAATCCTCGATCTGTCGATAACGCGGGGAAGTGCTGCTCACGTGTCGTCCTCTGGCTGTCGCTGCGATGCCGGCATGATACCGGCCGATGCCACCCGATGCCGCTACGCTGCGGCGCACGCCGCTCAAGCCTGCGAGGGCAGCAGGCCTGCCGGCATCAGTGCCGATAGTCGGCGCTCGAGCAGCAAGGTGTTCGCCGCCTCGATGTCGGGGGCGAAGAAGCGGTCGTGGTCGTAGAACGGCACCTGTGCGCGCAGCAGGGCGCGCGCCTGCTCGAGCTGCGGCGAACTCCTGCGGCCGTCGCGAAAGTCCAGCCCCTGGCAGGCAGCGAGCCATTCGACGGCGAGCACGCCGCGGGTGTTGGCTGCCATCTCCCACAGCCGGCGGCCGGCGTTGGGTGCCATCGAGACGTGGTCTTCCTGGTTTGCTGAAGTCGGCAGGCTGTCCACGCTGGCCGGGTGGGCGAGTGCCTTGTTGTCGCTCGCCAGCGCCGCCGCGGTGACCTGGGCGATCATGAAGCCGGAATTGACGCCGCCGTTGGCGACGAGGAAGGCCGGCAGCTGCGACAGGTTCTTGTCCATCAGCAGCGACACCCGGCGCTCGGCCAGGGCGCCGATCTCGGCGATCGCCAGGGCGAGGTTGTCCGCGGCCATCGCCACCGGCTCGGCGTGGAAGTTGCCGCCGGAGAGGATGTCCCCCCTTTCGTTTTCCCCTTCGGCGAACACCAGCGGGTTGTCCGACACCGCGTTGGCCTCGATCTCCAGCACTTCGGCGGCCTGACGGAGCTGGGTCAGGCAGGCGCCCATGACCTGCGGCTGGCAGCGCAGCGAGTACGGGTCCTGGATCTTGCCGCAGGCGAAGTGCGACTGCGCGATCTCGCTGTCGGCCTCGAGCAGGTGGCGGTAGGCGGCGGCCGCGTCGATCTGGCCGCGCTGGCCGCGCGCCGCGTGGATGCGCGCATCGAAGGGCACGCGCGAGCCGAGAGCCGCTTCCACGGTGAGGCTGCCGCACACGGTGGCGGCGGCGAACAGGTCCTCGGCCTCGAACAGGCCGCGCAGCGCGTAGGCGGTGGACACCTGGGTGCCGTTCAACAGCGCCAGGCCCTCCTTCGCCGCCAGCGTCAGCGGCGCCAGCCCGGCCACCGCGAGCACCTCCTTCGCCGCCAGCCACTGGCCGCGGTGGCGGGCCTTGCCTTCGCCGAGCAGTACCAGCGCCATGTGCGCGAGCGGGGCGAGGTCGCCCGAGGCGCCGGCCGAGCCCTTGGCCGGGATGTGCGGATAGACCTCGGCATTGAGCAGCGCGATCAGGGCGTCGATGACTTCGCGCCGGATGCCGGAGAAGCCGCGCGCGAGGCCGTTGATCTTCATCAGCAGGATCAGGCGCACGGTGGCGTCGTCGACCGCCTCGCCGATGCCGGTCGCGTGGGACAGGACGAGCGAGCGCTGCAGCAGTTCGAGGTCCTGGTGGGCGATGTGGGTCTGCGCGAGCAGGCCGAAGCCGGTGTTGATGCCGTAGGCGGTGCGGTCCTCGTCGATGACGCGGCGCACGCAGGCGACGCTGCGCTCGATGGCGGCCGCAGCCTCGGCGGCGAGCTGCACGTGCACCGGCTCCTGCCAAGCCTGGCGCAGTTGGGCCAGGCTCAGGCCGCCGGGTTGCAGGTGCAGTTCCATGCTCAGCCCCTTCTGGACGTGATCATCGGCAGGTCGAGGCCGTTCTCGCGCGCGCTGTCGATCGCGATGTCGTAGCCGGCGTCGGCGTGGCGCATCACGCCGGTGCCCGGGTCGTTGCGCAGCACGCGGCCCAGCCGAGCGTGGGCTTCGGGCGTGCCATCGGCGACGATCACCACCCCCGCATGTTGAGAATAGCCCATGCCGACGCCGCCGCCGTGGTGCAGCGACACCCAGGTGGCGCCGCCCGCGGTGTTGAGCAGGGCGTTGAGCAGCGGCCAGTCGGAGACCGCATCGGAGCCGTCCATCATCGACTCGGTCTCGCGGTTGGGGCTGGACACCGAACCGGAATCGAGGTGGTCGCGACCGATCACGACCGGGGCCTTGAGCTCGCCCTTGGCGACCATCTCGTTGAAGGCCTGGCCGAGGCGGGCGCGGTCCTTCAGGCCGACCCAGCAGATGCGCGCCGGCAGGCCCTGGAAGGCGATGCGCTCGCGCGCCATGTCGAGCCAGTGGTGCAGGTGCGGGTTGTCGGGGATCAGCTCCTTGACCTTGGCGTCGGTCTTGTAGATGTCCTCGGGGTCGCCCGACAGCGCCGCCCAGCGGAAGGGGCCGATGCCCTGGCAGAACAGCGGGCGGATGTAGGCGGGGACGAAGCCGGGGAAGTCGAAGGCGTTGTCCACCCCCTCTTCCTGCGCCATCTGGCGGATGTTGTTGCCGTAGTCGAAGGTGGGCACGCCCATCTTCTGGAAGTCGAGCATGGCGCGCACATGCACCGCCATCGACTGCTTGGCGGCCTTGACCACCGACTCCGGCTCGGTCTTGCCGCGGGCGACGTAGTCGTCCCAGGTCCAGCCGATCGGCAGGTAGCCGTGCAGCGGGTCGTGGGCGCTGGTCTGGTCGGTGACCAGGTCGGGGCGCACGCCGCGGCGCACCAGCTCGGGCAGCACCTCGGCGGCGTTGCCGAAGAGGCCGATCGACACCGCCTTGCCTTCGGCGGTGTAACGGGCGATGCGGGTCAGCGCATCGTCGAGATCCTTCGCCTGTTCGTCGAGGTAGCGCGTGCGCAGGCGGAACTCGAGGCGCGACTGCTGGCACTCGATGTTGAGCGAGCAGGCGCCGGCGAGCGTCGCCGCCAGCGGCTGCGCGCCGCCCATGCCGCCGAGGCCGGCGGTGAGCACCCAGCGCCCCTTCAGGCTGCCGCCGTAGTGCTGGCGGCCGGCCTCGACGAAGGTCTCGTAGGTGCCCTGGACGATGCCTTGCGAGCCGATGTAGATCCACGAGCCGGCGGTCATCTGGCCGTACATCATCAGGCCCTTGCGGTCGAGCTCGTTGAAATGCTCCCAGTTGGCCCACGCTGGCACCAGGTTGGAGTTGGCGATGAGCACGCGCGGGGCGTCGCGGTGAGTCTCGAACACGCCCACCGGCTTGCCCGACTGCACCAGCAGGGTCTGGTTGTCCTCGAGGCGGCGCAGCACCTCGACAATCTTGTCGAAGCATTCCCAGTTGCGCGCGGCGCGGCCGATGCCGCCGTAGACCACCAGCTCCTTGGGGTTCTCGGCCACGTCGGGGTCGAGGTTGTTCATCAGCATGCGCAGCGCGGCTTCGGTGAGCCAGCTCTTGGCGCTGCGTTCGGTGCCGCGCGGGGCGCGGATTTCGATGTCGCGGAAGGTGGTCATGGGATTCTCCGGGGATGGGGGTGAGGATGGGGGCACGGGATGAGAGGTGAGGTCGGGGGATGCGAGACCGGTCATAGCCAGCCGAGCTTGTGGGCGAGCTGGGCGAAGGGGATGGCGAGCACCAGGCTGAGGAAGGTGCGCTGCAGCCAGACCAGCAACAGGTCGCGCATGCGCAGCGGGATGCGGGTGGCGATGACGCAGGGAATCGAGGCCGACAGGAAGAGCACGCTGCTGACCGAGACCACGGCGACGGTGAAGCGCACGACGACGTCGGCTTCCTTCATCAGCATCGCGGGCAGGAACATCTCGGCGAGGCCCGAGGCCACCGCACGCGCCACCGCCATTGGCTCGTCGAGGCCGAAGGCCCAGGTCACCGGGTAGAGCAGCGCGCCGAGGACGTCGAACACCGGCGTGTACTTGGCGGCGAGCAGACCGAGCAGGCCGACGGCGAGGATGCTGGGGAGGATCGCGGCGGTCATGCGCAGGCCGTCGGCGAAGGTCTCGCGCAGCGAGATCCACAGCGGCGGCGCGCTGTGCGCATGCTCCAGGCCGGCGTCCCAGGCGGCCTGCACGCGGCTGCGGCCGGTGGGCAACGGCGGATCGGCGCGGCCTTCGCTGGGCAGGCGCGAGATCGGGTAGATGCGCGCGCTCACCGCGGTGACGGCGAAGGTGATCGCCATGCAGCCCCAGAAGTACAGGTTCCACGCCGGCATCAGGTCGAGCGTCTTGGCGACGATGACCATGAAAGGCGCCGACACCGTAGAGAAGCCGGTGGCGATGATCGCGGCTTCGCGCAGGGTGTAGTGGCCCTGGGCGTACATGCGCGCGGTGATCAGCAGGCCCACCGAGTAGCTGCCGACGAAGGAGGCCACGGCGTCGATCGCCGACTTGCCCGGCGTGCGCCAGATCGGCCGCATCACCGGCTGCATCAGCACCCCGGTGAATTCGAGCAGGCCGAAGCCGATCAGGAACACCAGCGCGAGCGCGCCCAGCGGCACGATCAGCGCCAGGGTCAGCACCAGCTTGTCGAACAGGAAGGGCAGCATGCCCGGCGCGTACACTGCCTCGGGGCCGGCACGGAACAGGAAGGCGACGCCGATCGCGAGGCCGAGCACCTTCAGCACCGAGAAGGCGAGCGCGACCGCGTTCTCGCGCCAGGTGCCGCGGATCCACGGCTGGAGGGCGCCATAGGCCATCAACAGCATCGCGATCCCGATCACCAGGGGGCGCGCTTCCTTGAGCAAGAAACTGGCCGTGTGGTCGAGGATGATGGTGGACTTGCCGCCGATCTCGAAGGGCACGAAAAAGATCAGCAGGCCAATCAGGCTGTAGCCGAGCAGGCGCAGCAGCGCCAGGTTCCGGGCGGACGCAGGCACGGCCGCAGTGGGTTGTTCGGTCATCGGGGTCTCCTCCGGTGGATGGGTTTCGTTTGAGCTTGAGGTGCGGCGGCGTGGTGTTCAGCCGTTGAGGGTGAGCAGGTGGACCAGGCGCGCGGCGACACGGGCGGTGCGCTGGTCGATGTCGTATTCGGGGTTGAGTTCGGCAAGGTCGGCGACGCGCAGCTTGGCGCTGTCGCGCAGCTGTTCGACCAGCGCCTCGAGCAGCGCCAGTGGCACACCGCGCGCGGCCGGTGCGCTGACGCCGGGGGCCTCGCCGGCAGGCAGCACGTCGAGGTCGATGGTCAGATAGAGGTGGTCACAACCGGCGATGAAGGCGTCGAGCGCGGCGCGCACCTCCGGCAGGCTCGTCGGGGTGATCTCGCGGTCCTCGCGCACCAGCACGTCGAGTTCGGCGGCGCGGCGAAACAGCGCGCGGGTGTTGGCGGCCCGGCTCACGCCCAGGCAGGCGTAGCGGAAGGGCCAGCCGCGCGCTGCGGCGGCCTCGGCGATCTGCGCGAAGGGGGTGCCCGACGAATGCGCATGGGCCGGGTCGCGCAGGTCGAAATGGGCGTCCAGATTGACGATGCCGATGCGCGGCGCGTGCTTGCCGTTGCCCTCGAGATGGGCGGCGAGCCCTTGCCAGGTGCCGAACGCGACCTCGTGGCCGCCGCCGAGCACGAGCGGGAGATGGCCGCCGGCGAGGATCCCGGCGAGCTTCTCCGCCAGCCGCGCCTGCGCGCCGTCGAGGTCGCCGTCGGCGCACACGACGTCGCCCGCGTCGTAGGCCGGGCCGCTGCGGTGCCAGGCCAGCCCGGCGAGCGCCTTGCGGATCGCCGCCGGGGCCGCAGCGGCGCCCGTGCGCCCCTGGTTGCGGCGTACGCCCTCATCGCAGGCGAAACCGAGCAGGACCGCGCCCGGAGTGGTCGTGGCGTCGGCGAAGGCGCCGATCACCTGGTGCCAGCGCGGGCTGTCGGGCTCGGGGTCGACGCGGCCGCTCCAGGCGTCCATCGTGTTGCGGTCGGTGCTCATCGTGCCTCCGGGAAACGGTCATGGGTGATGCGGCCGCCGAACACGCGCTGGCGCAGGCGGCCGGGCTGCACGGCGTAGGCCAGCTCGGCGCTGTGGCCGGCCTGCCACACGCACAGGTCGGCGCGCTGGCCGGCGGCGATGCGGCCGCTGTCGGCGAGGCCGAGGGCGCGCGCGCCGTGCGCGGTCATGCCGGCGAGCGCCTCGCGCGGGGTGAGGCGGAACAGGGTGCAGCCCAGGTTCAGCATCAGCGTCGGCATGAACATCGGCGAGCTGCCGGGGTTGGCGTCGGTGGCGAGCGCCATCGGCACGCCGTGGCGGCGCAGCAGCTCGACCGGCGGCAGCTGCGTCTCGCGCAGGGTCAGGAAGGCGCCGGGCAGCAGCACGCCCACCGTGCCGGCCGCGGCCATCGCCTGCACGCCGGCCTCGTCGAGGTATTCGATGTGGTCGGCAGAGAGCGCGCCATGGCGTGCGGCGAGCGCTGCGCCGCCCAGGCTGGAGAGCTGCTCGGCGTGGGCCTTGATCGCCAGCCCGTGGCGCTGCGCGGCCTCGAACACGCGCTCGCACTGCGCCGGGCTGAAGGCGATGCCCTCGCAGAACACGTCGACCGCATCGGCCAGGCCCTCGGCCGCCGCCGCCGGGATCATGCGCGCGCAGACCTCGTCGATGTAGCCGTCGGCGTCGCCGGCGAACTCGGGCGGCAGCGCGTGCGCGCCGAGCAGGGTGGTGACAATGCGCACCGGCAGCCCGCCCTCCTGTGGCCGGCCAAGGCGGCGCGCGATGCGCAGCATCTTGAGCTCGTCGGCCAGGGCGAGGCCGTAGCCGGACTTGATCTCGACCGTGGTGGCGCCGTCGTCCACCAGCGCCTGCAGGCGCGGCAGGGCGGCGTCGAAGAGTTGATCCGGGCTCGCCGCGCGGGTGGCGCGCACGGTGCTGAGGATGCCGCCGCCGGCACGCGCGATCTCGGCGTAGCTCACGCCCTCCAGGCGCTGCTCGAACTCGTCGGCACGGCTGCCGCCGAACACCAGATGGGTGTGGCAGTCGACCAGGCCGGGCGTGATCAGGCCGCCTCGCCCCGCCTCCACGCAGCCTTCGGCCTGCGCCGGGGCGAAGCCGGCCTCGGGCCACAAGCCCGTGATCCGCGCCCCGTCGACGCGTACCACCATCGGCTGCGGCAGGGTCTGCAGGCCGTCGAACACGGTTGCGTCCCGCCACAGCATCGACGGACTGTTTTGTGTACTCATTTATGGGCTCATTGATGCGCTATTTGTCTATACAATAAAGCGGCATCGAAGCCAGGTCAAGCTTCTCCGGGAAAAATCCTTCTGCCGCCCCGGTGCTCCGCATACCGCACCGCAGCAGACTCCTCCCCGGCGTACATGCTCTCTGGGTCGCCGGCGACGGAAGCGATGTCAGTCGCACGCCTTTTCGGCGTCTTCCGTCGCCACGATCCCTGGCGATCATGCATGCGTGATGTATATACAATTATTCTGGCAAGCCTTCATCTATCGCTCCCGTCGATCGAGCCGGAATAGAGCCGGGATGCGTGGAAGGCTTCCCGAGCCTGGCTGATCCGGGGCGCTGCGGGGGGGGGGGGCTGCGCCGGGCGCTCGCGCGCGTCCGTCCCCATCCGGGTCCGCTCGAACCCGAGAGGTTTACGGCGTGCAGCACAGCCTGTCGCGCCGGCTGCATCTTTGGTGATCAACCAGGCAATGAAATAGGTCCAGCCGTTCGTCCCGAGCTTGTCGCAGGGCGCCTGCTGGGCTTCGCCAGGCTCGGCCCGAACGGTATTTGCTTGCCGGGTGAATAAGTCGGATTAAGTCGGCTGCTGCAGATCGGCGATCACCGCGGCGAGAAAACGGCCGGCTTCGCCGCCGGTGACCACGCGGTGGTCGAAGGTCAGGCTCAGCGGCAGCACCCGATGCACGACCGCGACCCCCTCGACCGCCACGACCTGGTCGTGGGCGCGGCCGGCGCCGAGGATGGCGACGGTGGGCGGGACGACGACGGGGGCGGCGTACTTGCCCGCGATCATGCCGAAGTTGGACAGCGTGATCGTGCTGCCGCGCAGTTCCTCGGCGGGAATCTTGCGGGCGAGGACGTCGGCGCGCATGCGGTCGAGGCCGCGGCGCAGGTCGGCGGCGTCGCGCTGGGCGACGTCGCGCAGCACTGGCACGAACAGGCCTTCGGCGAGGTCCACGGCGATGCCGACGTCGACCCGCTCGAGCCGGCGCAGGCCCATCGAGTGGCCGTCGTACCAGGCGTTGAGTGCGGGTTCGGCGCGGCAGCCGGCGACCAGCGCGCGCACCAGGCGGATCGTGATGTCGCTGCCGGCTGCCCAGGCGTGGATGTCGGCGTCGTCGATGACGGTGGCGGCGGCGACTTCGGCCTGGGCGAGCGCCATGTTCTGCGCCATCGCCCGGCGCACGCCGCGCAGCGGCTCGGCGGGGCCGGCAGCGGCGAGTTCCTTGGCGGCGCGCTGGACGTCGCTGCGGGTGATGATGCCGTCCGCGCCCGAGGGCGCGACCATCGCCAGTTCGATGCCGAGCTGACGCGCCAGCGCGCGCACCGCGGGCGTGGCGCGGACCGCCGACGGGCCGGCGCCGATCGCGGCCGGGGCTTCGGCATGGACTTCCTCGCCGACCTGCACTTCACCCACCACGGTGCCGCTGTCGGCGTCTTCGTCCGCGCCCTCGAAGCCGGCCAGCGGAGCGCCGACATGGACGAGCTGGCCGGCCTCGCAGTACAGCTTGGCGACGCGGCCGGAATGCGGCGAGGGAATGTCGACGATTGCCTTCGCCGTCTCCACCGATACCAGCGGCTGGTCGGCGGCGATGTCGTCGCCGGCCTTGACGTGCCATTCGACGATTTCCGCTTCCTGCAGGCCTTCGCCCAGGTCGGGCAGCTTGAAGATCTTCATGATGCCTCCTCCAGGGTGCGCCGCGCCGCGGCGACGATGCGCGCCACGCTCGGCAGGTACTGTTGTTCGAGCCGCGCGAGCGGGATCACCGTATCGTAGCCGGTGACGCGCTGCACCGGCGCGAGCAGGGAATAGAGGCCTTCCTCGGCGAGGCCGGCGGCGATCTCGGCGCCGAGCCCGGCGGTGCGCGCGGCTTCATGGACGATCACGCAGCGCCCGGTGCGCGCTACCGACTCGAGGATGGTTGTCATGTCGAGCGGCTTGAGGGTGGCGAGGTCGATGACTTCGGCCATCACCCCCTCGGCGGCGAGGGCGTCGGCGGCGGCCTCGGTCTCGTGGATCATCGCCCCCCAGCTCACTAGGGTGAGATCGGCGCCGCCGCGCAGGGTGAAGCACACGTCCAGCGGCAGCGCCTCGCCGTCGTCGGCGACGTCCTGGCGGAACAGGCGGTAGAGCCGTGTCGGCTCGAGAAAGATCACCGGATCGGGGTCGCGGATCGCGGCCAGCAGCAGGCCGTAGGCGCGCGCCGGCGAGGACGGCATCACCACGCGCAGGCCGGGGACGTGGGCGAGCATCGCCTCGGGGCTTTCGGAGTGGTGCTCGGGGGCGTGGATGCCGGCGCCGCAGGGCGTGCGCAGCACCAGCGGGCAGGACAGCCGCCCGCGGCTGCGGTTGCGCAGGCGCGAGGCGTGGTTGATCAGGTGATCGAGCGCCGGGTAGAGGAAGCCGGAAAACTGGATCTCGGCCACCGGCTTCAGTCCCATCGCCGCCATGCCCACGGCGGTGCCGGCGATCGCGGTTTCGGCGAGCGGGGTGTCGATCACCCGCTCCGCGCCGAAGCGCTGCTGCAGGCCGAGGGTGGCGCGGAACACGCCACCGTTGGCGCCGATGTCCTCGCCCAGCAACACCACTGCGGGGTCGTGGGCGAGGGCGTGGGCGAGCGCCTGGTTGACTGCTTCCACAAGGTTGAGCTCAGCCATGTTCCCCTCCGCGCGTATCGATGAGTCCGTTGTCCGGGTGATGCCGGGGCCGCATGCCGCCCTCGCTCAAGGCGAGTTGCCGCTGGCGCCGCCGTTCTGCGGCGCAAAGTGCAGCGCGCTGGCGCGTTGTCCCTGCAAGGCGGCGGGCAAGGTGGCGTAAAGGTAGTCGAACATCGCCGCGGTGTCCGGGGGCGGGGTGGCGAGATAGGCCTCGACCGCGGCGTTGACCGTCTCGGCGCATTCGTGGGCGAGCGCTTCTTCCTGCTCCTTGCTCCACGCCCCCAGGTGCAGCAGGTGCTTGCGCAGGCGGGCGATCGGCTCGAGCGCCCATTGTTCCTGCACCAGCGCGGGGTCGCGGTAGCGCGAGGCGTCGTCGGCAGTGGTGTGGTCGCCGAGGCGGTAGGTCAGGGCTTCGATCAGGGTCGGCCCGCCGCCGCTGCGCGCGCGCTCGATCGCCTCGCGGGCGACGTGGTGCACGGCGACGACGTCGTTGCCATCGACCTGGATGCCGTCGATGCCGGCTGCGATCGCCTTCTGCGCCAGCGTCGCAGTGGCGCTCTGTGCGCTGCGCGGCAGCGAGATCGCCCACTGGTTATTGCTGACTACCAGCACCATCGGCGCGTTCCACACCGCGGCGAAGTTCATCCCTTCGTAGAAATCGCCCTTGGAGGTGGCGCCGTCGCCCATGAAGCACACCGCCACGCGCGCTTCGCCGCGCAGCTTGAAAGCATAGGCGGCGCCGGCGGCGTGGCAGACCTGGGTGGCGATCGGCACGCAGTTGGGGAAGTCGCTGCGTGGTCCGGAGAAGTCGCAGCCGCGCTCGTCGCCACCCCAGTAGCGCAGGCTTTCCTCGATTTTCACGCCGCGCACGAGCTGGGCTGCATGTTCGCGGTAGGACGGCAGCAGCACGTCCGCGGCGTCCATCGCCGCGGCGACACCGACGCCGACCGCTTCCTGGCCGAGCGCCGAAGCGAAGGTGCCGAGCTTGCCGGTGCGCTGCAGGGCGATCGCCTTGGCGTCGAACGTGCGCGTCAGGTACATCGCACGGTAGAGGGGGACGAGGGCGGCCGGGTCGCGTGCGAACGCGGGCAGCGGCGCAAGGGCTTCGCCTTCGGTGTCGATCAGGCGGACATGTTCGATGTGAAAACGCGCGACGGTGCTCATCGCAGTCTCCCTTTCAGGTCGAGCGTGGTGCGCAGGTGCCCGGGGTGGTGCGGTTTCGGTTGCGGCCCGCCGTGCAAGTGGTGTTGAGGCCTTGCCGGCAGGTGTGTCGGGCGGTTCTCGTCATCCGTCAGTGCCGCCGTTTGCATATTTGGAACGTCTTGCCGCGGCGATGTTCCCGCTCCGGTGCAAGCCGGACCGATAAAGTGCGATGCGTTCGGAGTGCCGCGGGGGCGCTCGCAGCGCTCGATGCGGGCGCAAAAAAAGCGACCCCGGAGGGTCGCACAGGAGGGATCGGCCGCGCATCGCCGCCGCAGCGGCCGGGCGCTCAGAAGCGGTAGCCGAGGCCGACCATGAACACCCACGGGGCCACATCGACGTCGACCGCGACCTTGCTGGTGCCGAGCCTGGCGGTGGCGGTGGTGTCGATGTCCACGTACCACAGCGCGGCGTTGACCATCAGCCGGTCGGTGATCATGTAGTCGGTGCCGAGCTGCAGCGACAGGCCCCAGGACTCGTCCAGTTCCAGGCTGGAAAAGCCGTTGGCGCGCTGTGCGCGGCTGAAGCCTTCGTCGAAAAACCGGGTGTAGTTGATCCCGGCGCCGATGTAGGGCTGCCACTTCGAGTCCGGCGCCAGCGGGAAATACTGCAGCGACAGGGTCGGCGGCAGGTGCTTGAACTCGGCCAGCCTGCCGTCGATGCCGGGGGCAACGCCGGAGACCTTGACCTGGTGCTTGAACGGGGTGGCCGCGAGCAGTTCGATGCCGATGTGATCGGTCAGCATGTAGCTCAGGGTCAGGCCGAGCTGGGTGTTGTTGTCGATCGTCGCCTTGCTGCCGGGCACCGCGCTGCCATTGACCCGGACGGCGGAGCTGTCGTCTTGTGGGGCGACCACTGCGGCGCCGGCACGCACGATGAAATCGCCTTCCTTGTGCGCCATTACCAGCGGGCTGGCGAGGGTGAGTGCAAGGGCAGAAGAGAGAAGGGCGCTTGTTTTCATTTTGAGCTTCCTGAGCGGGTGAACAAATTTCGGTCCCGCTCATGCTATGACGCCCGGAAATCCTGGATTTGATCCAAATCAATGTTCAGTAGCAGTGAAAATTGATTTGGATCAATAAATAAACATTTTGCGGTGCATCATGTTTCGATGTTTTTTGCTGGAACAGGAGGGTTTTCGTCATGTTGCGATGCAATGTGACGAAAAACGGACGAAGCCCGGCGGGCCATGAGGCGGCCGGCCGGGGAGCGGATGCGGGGCGTGCGCAGGCGAGTGTGTGCGGGGACGCGCGATGGGGTGCGCGAGGGAGGGCGCTAGGGGTGCCGCGGCGTCGCGGCGGTGTTTCAGGCGGGCTCGAAGTGCTCCAGCAGCAGCTGTACGCTGCTCACGCCGTTGTACTCGTTGATCCCCAGCTTGTATGCGGCGTGGATCTGGGCGGCGGCGCCGTCGGCGTGGTTGAAGCGGATCGCCTGGTAGCGTGTGCCGCTGCGCGACAGTTCGAGCTTGAGGTGGCGGTCTTTCAGCAGGCGCTGGCGTTCGACGCGGAAGACGTCGTCGAACAGCGGGGCGGGGAAGCCCTGGCCCCAGGTCTCGGCCTCCAGCATGCGCACCGCGTCGAGGGCGAAATAACCCGACTCCAGGCTGCCGTCGGTGTCGATGCGGCGCTGCAGGTCGGCGGGGGCGACCAGCTCGGCGACGACTTCTTCGAAAGCGGCATCGAAGTTCGCCAGCTCACTTTCGCGGATGCTCAGACCGGCGGCCATGGCGTGGCCGCCGAAGCGCAGGACGAGACCGGGGTGGCGCTTGGTCACCAGGTCGAGCGCATCGCGCAGGTGGAGGCCGGGGATCGAGCGCCCCGAGCCTTTGAGCTCGCCGTCGGCGGCGCGGGCAAAGGCGATCGTCGGCCGGTGCAGGCGTTCCTTGATGCGGCCGGCGACGATGCCGATCACGCCCTGGTGCCAGTCGGGCTCGAACAGGGCGATGGTGGCGCGGCCGCCCGCACTCGCTTCGCCGTCGAGGCCGGCGAGGCGGGCGAGCGCCTCTTCCTGCATGCCGGCTTCGATCGTGCGGCGCTCGCGGTTGAGGCGGTCGAGCTCCTGGGCGATGTTCATCGCCCGCCCCGGGTCGTCGGTGATCAGGCATTCGATGCCCAGGCTCATGTCCGACAGCCGCCCGGCGGCGTTCAGGCGCGGGCCGATCATGAAGCCGAGGTCGGTCGTGCTGGCGCGCGCCGGGTCGCGGCCGGCGAGCGCGAACAGGGCGCGGACGCCCGGCTGCAGGCGGCCGGCGCGCATGCGGGCGAGGCCCTGGGCGACGAGGATGCGGTTGTTGCGGTCGAGCTTGACGACGTCGGCGACGGTGCCGAGCGCGACCAGGTCGAGCAGCTCGGCCAGGTTAGGCTCCTTGCCGCCGGCGAAGCTGCCGCGCTCGCGCAGCTCGGCGCGCAGCGCGAGCATGGTGTAGAACATCGCGCCGACGCCGGCCAGCGCCTTGCTCGGGAAATCGCAGCCGGGCTGGTTCGGATTGACGATGACGTCGGCCTCGGGGAGGACGTCGCCGGGCAGGTGGTGGTCGGTGATCACCGTCGCCATGCCGTGGGCGCGCGCGGCGGCGATCCCTTCCACGCTGGCGATGCCGTTGTCGACGGTGATGAGGACGTCGGGCTCGAGCCGCGCGGCGATCTCCACCATCGCCGGAGTGAGACCGTAGCCGAGGGTGATGCGGTCGGGCACCAGGTAGTGCACGTCGGCGCCGAAGGCGCGCAGCGCGCGCATGCCCACCGCGCAGGCGGTGGCGCCATCGCAGTCGTAGTCGGCGACGATGACCAGGCGCGCACCGGCCTCGATCGCGTCGGCGAGCAGCTGCGCCGCTTCACCGGTGCCTCTGAGGGCCTCGGGCGGCAGCAGGTTCTTCAGCGCGGTGTCGAGCTCGTCGGCGCGGGTGATGCCGCGCGCGGCGTAGAGGCGGGCGAGCAGCGGATGCAGGCCGGCGTCGGCGAGGCGGTCGAAGGCGCGCTGCGGCACGGCGCGGGACTGGATGCGGGGGGCGGCGGGACTCATCGGGAGGCGGCGGTGGGGGCGTCGGAAAGCGGCGGGGCGGGGAGCGGGGCGAGGGTCTCGAGCAGGGTGCCGAAGGCGCAGGGCTTGCGCCAGAACTTCCAGCGGTCGCGGGCGCGCAGGTCGAGCTCCAGGGTGCCGCGGTCGCCCGGCGCACTCAGGTGCAGCGCATCGAGCGTGCCGCCGCCGAGGGCCGCGGCAAGCGGAGCGAACCAGTCGCGCTCGAGCGTTTCGAGGCTGCTGCGCCAGGCGTCCACGTCGCGCTGCTGCGCCGCGCGGTGCAGGGTGTCGAGCAGGACCAGGGTGTCGCCGCGCAGGGCGGTTTCGAGCTGCGGCGGGGTGGGTTCGAGGCCTGCGGCCCGGGCCAGCCCTGCGCCCAGCGGATCGACCGCCTGGACGGCGGCGGCGGGTGCGCGCGGGGCTGTGCCCAGCGCTCCCGCACCCCACAGCCACAGGCTGTTGACCGCACGCCGGCCGGCTTCTTCGCGGCGGCGGTTGAGCCGATGGTTGTGCAGCACGATCTGCGCTTCGTTCATCGTCCGCTGCCACCGGCGGGCGTCTTCGCCTTCGGGAAGAAAGTGCTTCACCGGGCGGCCGACGACGTCGTCGAGCGGGTACAGATCGACCCGCGTCGGCGCGGCCAGGCGCAGGTACCAGCGCGTCGGTGCGCACGCCTCGAAACGGCCGAGACCGGCAAAGACCTCGCCGAGCGCGGCGACCAGCTCCGCGGCTTCGGCCGCGTCGAGCTCGTCTTCGGCGAAGCCGTTCAGCAGCAGGTGTTCGCGCGCGAAGGACAGGTTGACCGGGTCGGCGCACAGCCAGAATGCATCGGTGCCGGCGCCCTGGGCCGGATCGCGGGGATGCTCGCCGGCTTCGCCGAGGCGGCGCAGGGCGGCCAGGGGCAAGGGCGCGCCGGCGGTGGCCGGGGGCAGGCCGAAGCTGCGCGCGAGCCGGCGGTCGAGTGCTTCGGGTGCGCCGATCCGCCAGCGCCCGAGGCCGAGCAGGCGCTCCAGTCCGGGCAGGGCGAGGCCGCTGGCGGGGCCGACGAGACTGGCGGACGGCCACAGCAGGCCGGGAATCAGGAGCTGGATCGGCATCACGGGAGCAGGAGAAGAAGCGGCGCGAGTCTAGCACGGCACCTGTCGGGCGCTGCCGTGCCGGCCACGGGCCGTGCACGGGGGCGCCCGACGGGCGACACGCCGGCGCGTGTGAAACCGGGCGCGCAACCGAGCGCGCCGCGGTGTGTCGAAGGAAAATGGGGTTGATCGAGGAGGACAGGCCATGAGCCCGGAACACCTGAGCGCACTGATCGCCGAGATCGAGGCGGAAACTCCGCTCGATTTCAGCGCCGCGGCCATCGATGCGCAGTATGCGCGGCGGCTGATGGCGAGCCATTTCTGTGAAATCGACGCGCGCCTGGCGGCCTGCGGCCTGCTGCTCGAGGACCGGCTGGAAATGATGGCGGCGATCGCCGCGCACGCGTTGGTCGAGAACATGCTGCTGCAGCTGGTGCAGTTGCGCGCGGTGGCGGCGCTGCATGAGCGGGCGAAGGTGCGTGGCGGTGAGCCGCAGGGGGCCGGGGCGGAGGGGGGCTCGGCGGCAGGCGCCGATGGGGCGGTAGATGCGGCGTTCCGGGAGTGGATGCGGCGCCACGGGATTGGTTAGCGGAATGACTTGAATTAGCTCTTGGGGGCTCACTTTGGAGGTTTTCATCGATGGATTCCCGTAAAAATCAAACTTTTACTGCCACCCCCGCAGAGCTGGGGGGATTTCCCGGATTGGTTTAACGTGTCTCGAATGGCTTCCGGATGTGAGCGGTCAAGCGGCTTGGTTTTTCTTACGGATGGTTTTTTGACGGGCCATCGAGCCTGTCGGCAGTGCCCCCAGCAGTGCGCCGATCGATACAACAACGATCCCAAGCGCGGTCGTGATCCCCAGCAATTCGTCGAGGATCAGTACGCCGCCGATGGCAGAGAAGGCGGGTACCAGCACGAGTATCATCGACGCCTGACAGGCGCCAATCTTCTGGTTTGCGTAGCTGTACATGCCCGCTGCTAGCAATGCGGCGATGATGCCCTGGTACATCGCCTGCAGGCCGATCTCACCCCAGCTGGCGTGTGCGATGTTACTTGGCAGCCAAAATAGATAGACTGGCAGATAGATCACCAGCGAAAAGCTCGCGATGCCGATAATGTCCATCTGGGGGCGGATCTGCCAGTGCCGCATTAGGAGACCGAAGATCGCCCAGCACAGAGCTGCAACGAGGAAGAGGCCATCGCCGATCCATACGCCTTCGGCCGAAGGGGCGAACAGGCTTTGAGAGCCAGGGTCTCCGCACTCGGCTTGCATAATGCACCCATGGATTTCATCAATAAAATCAAGGCGCCGAGCCGGTATCACCCGAAAGTTTCTCTTAGCCGAAGCCTGCGAATTTTGGTTCCTTCGCCGCTCGCTGCGATTCGGATCCGGCGAGGAGTGTATTTAAGATCAGTTGCTTAGAGAGCGCTGGCGCGATGATGTTCGAGGGCGGAGGCCAGTTTTTCGAGGCGCCCGAATGTTGTCGTTCTACGAGCTCGGGACAGCGGAAACACGTTTGATATAGCGCCTAGAGTGATCGTCAGGAATGATCTGTGCCAAAGCCGCGGGACTATTTGATTGTTACGATGCGAACATGAGCCTCTATCAAGAATTCGCGGATCGAACCGCAAAGCTGATCGCAGATGGTGTGCTGCGTCCGGGAGAACGACTTCCGTCTGTTCGGCAAGCATGTAAAGTGAATGCAATCAGTCCAGTTACGGTTACCAAAGCCTACCATCTGCTGGAGAGCCGTGGCTTGATCGAAGCGAGGCCGAAGTCCGGGTACTTCGTTCGTGCGCGCCTCGGTCACAAGTTGCCTGAACCAGAGATGACCCATCCGGTTGGAGGTTCGACAGCCCTTCAGGTAAGCGATTTCATCTTCCAGATCCTTGATAGTGCGCGAGATCCTTCTATTGTTCCACTCGGTTCGAGTTTTCCTGATTCGCGACTATTCCCACTCGAAAGGCTTGGACGATTCTTGGCAGCGGCTGCACGAAGGCTCGATCCGTTGGCGACGGTCACGGACCTTCCTCCGGGCAATGAGGAGTTACGAAGGCAGCTAGCTCTACGTTACTTGGCGCATGGCGCTTCGGTCTCGCCGCACGAGGTCATCGTGACCTCCGGTGCGATGGAAGGACTCAGCCTTTGCCTCCAAGCCTTGACAAAGCCTGGAGATCTGATCGCTATCGAGTCGCCAACCTTCTATGCAGGGCTGCAGGCAAGTGAACGACTCGGTCTCAAGGTGATCGAGATTCCAAGCCATCCGCGCGAAGGCGTGAGTATCAGCGCGCTTGCAGACGCGCTGCGGCATCATTCGATCAAGGCTTGCCTTTTCATGCTGAATTTTGCGAATCCGACGGGAAGCCGCGTTTCGGATGAGAATAAGAGGGCGCTCGTCGAGTTGCTTCACAAGCACCAAGTTCCGTTGATTGAAGATGACGTCTACGGTGAACTGTACTTCGGGTGTGATACGCCAGTTTCCAGCAAGGCAGTGGATGAGGACGGCCTAGTCCTCCATGTCTCCTCATTTTCGAAGTGCCTCGCGCCGGGTTACCGCGTCGGCTGGGTCGCAGCAGGCCGTTTCGCGAAAGAGGTTCAACGGCAGAAATATTCGACTAGCCTTGCCACAGCGGTGCCCATGCAGATTGCGCTGGCGGCATACCTGAAGCATGGTGGCTTCGACAATCACCTGCGAAAGTTGCGCCGACAGTTGATGACGCAGGAGGCCCGAATCATTGCGGGGGTTGAAGAGCATTTTCCGGTAGGTACACGATTGGCGCGACCGGACGGCGGGTATTTCCTATGGCTCGAATTGCCCAGTCAGGTCGATACTCTACGCTTATACGAAGAGGCCCTGGTGAGTGGTATCAGTATCGCACCGGGGCCGATCTTCTCCGCAAAGCGCGAGTTTTCCAACTATCTGCGGCTCAATTTTGGCCACCCCGCAACCGAGCGCCAGGGGGATGCACTGGCTACGCTAGGCCGTCTGATTAAGCGCCAGCTATAGGCTCGCAAAGCGAGCGAAGCTGTCGCCAAAGAAGGTCGTCAGCACGATCGCGATCGGCGCGAAGGCGATGAAGATGCGCAGCACGTTGCGGATGAAGGGGTGGGCCAGCTCCGCCTCGATGAAATGGCGCGCAACCAGGCTGCCCTTGAACCAGATGATCGCGGCCACGACCAGTTGCACCGCGTGATCGCCGCCGAAGCCTGCGCCGAGTTGCGGACTCACCAGGGTCAGCCCGACCAGGAGCAGCCAGGTCAGGACCAGCGGACGAAGCGACGTGGAGGGTTTGCGTTCGATGTTTTCCATGATCAGGCCAGGACGTAGAAGAAGGGAAAGATGACGAGCCAGATGATGTCGGTCGCGTGCCAATAGCTTGCGAGCGCTTCCAGGCCGCTGTGCTCTTCGGCGGTATAGATCCCGAACGTGTGGCGTGTCAGGACCCAGAGGATGCCGAGGATGCCCCAGAAGGCATGCACCATGTGGGTGAAGGTCAGGTAGTAATAGACGGTGAAGAAGATCCCCGATTCCCCGTCGATGCCGTGGGCGAAGTTCCACTGGATCTCCAGGTACTTCGCCACCGGATAGCCCAGCGCCGCGACCAGCCCCGCGATCAGCCACGCCATCGATTGGCGCCTGCGCCCGGCGCGCAGACTGGTGACCGAACATGCGATGAAGAAGCTGCTCGTCACCATCAGCAGGGTGATGATCACCCCTGCCGTCTGCGACAGCCGCTCCGCCCCGGCGTGAAAGGCCTCCGGAAAGTGCGCACGCGCGACGAAGTACACGATGAACAGCAGCATGAATTCGACGAACTCGCAGCAGATCCCGACCCAGATGCCTTTGTTGCCCGGCACACGGCTGGTACCGGGAGATGCGTCACCTGCCATGGGCAGGCTCATGGTGCTGGCGATCATGGTGTTTCCCTCCTGATTCGATGTCGTCATTGTGAGCGTCCGAAAACGGGAGGGCAGATACAGCCGGGCGGATTGTCGTCCGGTACAGCGCGACCGTCGCATTCAATCTGCACCTGATCTAAATCGTACAATCTGAATCTGCCTCCATCACACCCGTGATGATGTACTTCTGGCCATCTTCAGAGCCGGAGTACGCAACATGCCCCCCCCCGTCAGCAAGGCGCGCGAAGCCCGGCTGGAGTTTTATCGCAAGAAGGGAACGATCCACGCCAAGGCGGTGCAGGGGCGCTACAACAGCCTCCGCTGGGCGATGGTGTGGCTCACGCAGATCGTCTTCTATGGCGCGTGCTGGCTTCCGTGGACAACCGAGACCGGTACGCGGCAGGCGATCCTGTTCGACATCACCCACGAAAGGCTCTACCTCTTCGATCTGGTGCTGTGGCCGCAGGATGCGCTGCTGCTCGCCTTCGTTCTGATCCTGGCGGCGACCGCGCTGTTCTTCGTCACCGCGCTCGCCGGGCGTCTGTTCTGCGGCTTCGCCTGTCCGCAGACGGTCTATACGTCGATCTTCACCTGGATCGAGTCCAAGGTCGAAGGCGACCATCTCGCGCGCTTGAAGCTGGACCAGAGTCCGATGTCGGCGCGCAAGCTCGCGATCAAATCGGTCAAGCACGGCATCTGGGCGCTGGTGGCGGCGTGGACCGCGATCACCTTCGTCGGCTACTTCACCCCGATCCGCGAGCTGCTGCCGACGATCGCCGCCTTCCAGACCGGCCCGTGGGAGGCGTTCTGGCTGCTCTTCTACGCCACCTTCACCTACGTGCAGGCGGGGCTGGCGCGCGAGGCGGTGTGCCAGCACATGTGCCCCTACTCGCGCTTCCAGGGCGTGATGTCCGACCCGACGACGGCCACCGTCAGCTACGACCGCCAGCGTGGCGAGCCACGCGGTGCCTTGCGCCAGGCGAAGCAGACGGGTGATTGCATCGACTGCGGCATCTGCGTGCAGGTGTGCCCGACCGGCATCGACATCCGCGACGGGCTGCAATACCAGTGCATCAACTGTGGCCTGTGCGTGGACGGCTGCGACGAGGTCATGGACAGGATCGGCGCGCCGCGCGGGCTGATCCGCTTCGTGAGCGAGAACGAACTCGCCGGCAAGCCCAGGTCGAAGGGCGTTCGCCTGCGGCCACGGGTGCTCTCCTACGTCGGCCTGCTGCTCGTGTTCATGACCCTGACCGGGTGGACGCTGAGCGAACGCGTGCTGCTGCGCGTCGAGGTGCTCCGCGATCGCGGCGCCCTGCTGCGCGAAACCCCGGAAGGCCGCATCGCGAATGCCTACACCCTGAAGCTGATCAACATGGAAGAGGCGCATCGCCGTTTCCGGATCGGCGTGAGCGGCCTGCCGGGCCTTCGGATCGACGGTCCGACCGAGTTCACCGCCGCGCCCGGCAGCATCCATACGGTCTCGCTCACGGTGTCGTCCCCGACCGCGGACGGGCTCTCGGGCGCGCAGCCGATCGCGTTCGAGACGGTGGCGCTGCACGACGAGGACATCGCCGTGCGCGAGAAGAGCACCTTCATCCTGCCCACCCCCTGAGCCCGCCGAGGAACCCCATGTACCGCTACAACGAAACCGACCAACGCCTCGTGGACGACCGGGTCCGGCAGTTCCGCGACCAGATGCAGCGCTATCTCGATGGCCGCCTGAGCGAAGACGATTTTCGTCCGCTGCGCCTGCAGAACGGGCTGTACGTGCAGCGTCATGCGCCCATGCTGCGGGTGGCGATCCCGTACGGCACGATGTCGAGCCGGCAGCTGCGCACCCTGGCCCACATCGCGCGCACCTGGGACCGCGGCTACGGGCACTTCACGACCCGCAGCAACATCCAGTTCAACTGGGTGCGGCTTGCCGACGTACCCGACATCCTCGCCCTGCTCGCCACCGTACAGATGCATGCGATCCAGACCTCCGGCAACTGCATCCGCAACATCACGACCGATCAGTTCGCCGGGGTTGCCCAAGACGAAGTCCTGGATCCGCGGCCCTACTGCGAGATCGTCCGTCAGTGGTCGGCGCTGGCGCCCGAGTTCCTGTTCCTGCCGCGCAAGTTCAAGATCGCCATCGTCGGCGGTGCGGAAGACCGCGCCGCGGTGCGCTTCCATGACATCGGCGCGCGGGCGCGGCGCAACGAACAAGGCGAGCCGGGCTTCGAAGTCTTCGTCGGCGGCGGCCTCGGGCGCACGCCGATGGTGGGGCACTGCATCAAGTCCTTCCTGCCGCGCGCCGAGTTGCTGAACTACTTCGAGGCCATCCTGCGGGTCTATAACCGCCATGGACGGCGCGACAACAAGTACAAGGCGCGCATCAAGATCCTGGTCAAGGACCTGACGCTGGGAGGCTTCGCCCGCGAGGTGGACGCGGAGTGGAGCCATGCACGCGGTGGCGGCAACCTGCTCGCGGAGGCGGCCTGCGAACGGATGGAAGCCTACTTCGCGCCACCCGAGTATGCGGATGTCCGGGTGGACGACCCGGTCTTCGTTGTCGCGCGCGCAGCGAGCCGCCCGTTCGCGCGCTGGGTCGAGCGCAACGTAGCTGCGCACCGCCATCCGGGTTACGGCATCGTGACCCTGTCGCTGAAGAAGACCGGCGTGCCGCCCGGCGACGCGACGGCCGACCAGATGGACCTGATCGCCGATCTGGCCGACCGCTTCAGCGGCGGCGAGATCCGGGTCAGCCACGAGCAGAACCTGATCCTGCCCAACGTCGCCCGGCGCGACCTGCATGCCCTGTGGGAGCTCGCCCGTGCGTGCGGGCTCGCGACGCCGAACATCGGGCTGCTGACCGACGTCGTCTGTTGTCCGGGCGGTGATTTCTGTTCGCTGGCGAATGCGAAATCGTTGCCGGTGGCGGCAGCGATCCAGCAGCGCTTCGACGATCTGGATTACCTGTTCGACCTGGGGCCGGTGGAGTTGAACATCTCCGGATGCGTCAATGCCTGCGGCCATCACCACATCGGCCACATCGGCATTCTCGGCGTCGATAAGAACAACGAGGAGTGGTACCAGGTGACCCTCGGCGGCAGTGAAGGCAATCGTGCCCGGCTCGGCCGGGTCATCGGCCCCTCGTTTGCTGCGAGCGAGATTCCGGAGGTCATCGCCAGACTCCTGCACACCTATGTCGGCGAGCGGCACGACGGCGAAGGCTTCATCGACACCGTCGAGCGCATCGGACTCGATCCCTTCAAGGCCGCCGTCTATGGAGAACGTCATGAAGCCGCTCATTAGGGATGGTCGCATCGTCGATGACGACTGGGTCGTGCTGGACGGGGACGACGGACAAGCGCCCGATCTGGCGCCGTCGGGGGCCAGGCAGATCGTGCCGATCGCCCTCTACCGGGCGCACGCCGATGCGCTGCGTCACCTGGGACACCGCATCGGTATCGCACTCGGCCCGGAAGATGATCCCGAGGTAGTGCTGCCCTACATGGCGCACGTCAGCCTCATTGCGATCCGCTTCCCGAACTTCACCGATGGCCGCGGCTACTCGACCGCGCGCCTGCTCAGAAGCCGCTTCGGCTATGCGGGTGAACTGCGCGCCATCGGCGATGTGCTGCGCGACCAGTTGTATTTCTTGCACCGCTGCGGGTTCGATGCGTTCGCGCTGCGGCCGGATCAGGACCCCGACGATGCGCTGGGCGCGTTCGGCGACTACACCTGGCGCCCGGTTTTCGGCGCCGCGGCGGCGGCGCAGCCCGGATCACCGCGCGAGGACGGCGGGGAACCGCCGCGCGCCGCGTCCGTGCCGGACGCGCTGCCATGACGCCGCACGCCGGAGACTGAAATGACCGAGCACGCCACCGGACTGCCGGACACCGCCAAGGGGCTGCTGGCGGCACTGGTCGTCGTCATCTGCTGGTCGGGGTTCAACATCGTGTCCCGCTTCGGCAGCACGGCGAGCTTCACGCCCTTCGACCTCGCCGCGCTGCGCTATGGCGTATCGGGCGCGCTGACCCTGCCCTTCTTCCTGAAATACGTCCCGCTGCGCGAATGGCCGCGCCATGCGGCGCTCGCCCTGTTCGGCGGGCTCGGCTACGGTCTGTTCGTCTATTCCGGCTTCGCCTTCGCCCCGGCCGCGCATGCGGGCGTGTTCGTCAATGGCGGCATTCCGTTCTGGACGGTGATCATGGTCGCCGCGCTCGCGGGCTTCCACATCGCGCGCCAGACCGTGCTCGCGCTGGTCCTGTCGAGCGCCGGCCTGGTCCTGATCGGCTTCCAGAGCCTGTTCACCGCCGCCGCGCCGGGGACCTGGATCGGGGATGCGCTCTTCCTCGCCGCAGCCCTGTGCTGGGCGCTGTTCGGTCTGCTGATGCGCCATTGGCGGATCCGGCCCCAGCACGGCATCCTCGGCATCGCCAGCTTCTCGCTGGTGCTGTACATGCCGATCTATCTGCTGTGGCTGCCGGGCGACATCGCGCAGGCGGGCTGGGGGGAGATCGGACTGCAGGCGGTCTACCAGGGCATCGTCGCCGCGTTGCTCGCCGCCGGCATGTACAGCTACGCCAACCAGAAGATCGGCGCCTGCCAGGCGTCGATGATGCTCGCCCTCGTGCCCGCCTTCACCGCCGCCGGCGGCGTCCTGATCCTCGGCGAGACACTGGGACTCACGACGATGCTCGGCATCGTGGTCGTGTCGCTGGGCGCCGTGCTCGGCGCGCTGCCGTCCGGCACCCTCGCACGCCTGCGTCCCTTCCGCGGCGGCCGGGCACGCGAGGGCGCCCCCTCCTCCGCCGGCACGGCGCCGTGCCTGCCCGACGACCGGGCGGCGGGCGCCGACACACAGTCGTGCGGCAAATGACGACGATGATTTCTTCGACCGAGGAGCACGACATGGGCTCGAACGAGCGTGCATTCAACTTCAGCGCCGGCCCGGGGGCCTTGCCCGAGGAAGTGTTGCGCCAGGCGCGCGACGAACTCCTGAACCGGGGCGGCTGCGGGGTATCGGTCGCCGAGATGAGCCACCGCGGCGAACACTTCATCGCGATCGCGGAACAGGCCGAGCGCGACCTGCGGGACCTGCTGGCGATCCCCGCCGACCATGCAGTCCTCTTCCTGCAGGGCGGCGGCTCGCAGCAGTTCGCCCAGGTGCCGCTCAACCTGCTGCCGGAAGGCGGGTGCGCGGACTACATCGACACCGGCTTCTGGTCGGTTCGGGCCATCGAGGAGGCGCGCCGGTATGGGCGGATCAACATCGCCGCAAGTTCGCACGATGACGGCTATCGCCATATTCCGCGCCAGGCCCGCTGGCGGCTGTCGGCATCGTCAGCGTATGTGCATTACACCGCCAACGAGACCATCGACGGTCTGGAGTTCGACTGGATTCCCGAGGTGGGCGACACGCCGCTGGTCGCCGACTTCTCGGCGAACATCCTGTCGCGCCCGCTCGACGTCTCGCGTTTCGCCCTGATCTACGCCGGCGCGCAGAAGAATATCGGCCCCAGCGGGCTGGCCGTCGTCATCGTGCGCAAGGATCTGCTGGGGCGCGCCCGTCGATGCTGTCCGACGATGCTGGACTACCGGATCGCGGCGGGGCACGGCTCGATGTACAACACGCCGCCGACCTTCGCCTGGTACCTGGCGGGCCTGATTTTCCGCTGGCTGAAGGCGCAAGGCGGACTGACGGCGATCGCCGAGATCAATCGGCGCAAGCAGAAGCGCCTGTACGACACGATCGATGCCAGCGGGCTGTACGTGAATCGGGTCGAAGCGAAGGATCGCTCGTGGATGAACGTCCCCTTCCGCCTCGTCGACGACCGTCTGGACGAGGCCTTCCTCGCCGGCGCCGAGGTGCGCGGTCTGCTCTACCTGAAAGGCCACCGCGCGACCGGCGGCATGCGCGCTTCGCTCTACAACGCCGTCAGCGAGGCGGCGGTCGATGCGCTGGTCGCCTACATGACCGAATTCGAACGGGAACGGGGCTGATCGCATGCGCCCCACGGACAATGGAGGACAACCGATGAGCGATCACATTCATACGCTGGCCCTGCCGCGGATACGGGCGCTGTCGCCTTACGTGCCCGGCAAGCCGGTCGACGAACTCGCGCGCGAGCTCGGGCTCGACCCGGCCGACATCGTCAAGCTGGCCAGCAACGAGAACCCGATGGGGCCGAATCCGCGGGTCCTCGAGGCGATCCGGAGCGCCGCCCGGCACCTGACCCGCTACCCGGACGGCAACGGCTTCGCGCTCAAGGCCAGACTTGGCGAGCGCTTCGGCATCGATGCGGCGCAGATCACCCTGGGCAACGGGTCCAACGACATCATCGTGATGGTGGCGGACGCCTTCCTCGCCGAGGGGCGCAACGCTGTGTTCAGCCAGTACGGCTTCGCCGCCTATCCGCTGGCGACCCAGGCGTCGGGCGCCGAATGCCGCGAGGTCGCCGCCAGGGCGTGGGGCAACGATCTGGAAGGCATGCTGGCGGCCATCGACGGCGATACCCGGGTGTTGTTCATCGCGAATCCGAACAACCCGACCGGCACCTGGGTCGACCGCCCGAACCTGGAGCGATTTCTCGCCTGCGTGCCGCGCCACGTGCTGGTCGTCCTCGACGAGGCCTATCTCGAATATGCGGACGATGCCGACCTGCCCGACGGCCTCGACCATGTCGCCCGCCACCCCAACCTGCTGGTGTCGCGCAGCCTGTGCAAGGCCTACGGCTTGGCGGGGTTGCGCGTCGGATACGCGGTGTCGTCCCCCGCGGTGGCCGACCTGCTCAACCGCGTCCGGCAACCCTTCAACGTCAACAGCCTGGCGCTCGCGGGCGCCTGCGCGGCGCTGGACGACGATGCCTATCTGGAGGCCGGCCGCCGGGTGAATCGACTCGGTCTGGCCCAGTTGCAGGCGGGGCTGGACGAACTCGGGCTGTGCTGGATCCCGACGCGGGCGAATTTCGTCACCGTCGACCTGGGGATGCCGGCCCAGCCGGTCTACCAGTCCCTGCTGCGCCAGGGCGTGATCGTCCGCCCCCTGGACGGCTACGGGCTGCCCTGCCACCTGCGGATCTCGGTGGGGCTCGAACACGAGAACCGCCGCTTCCTCGACGCCCTCGCGACCGCCATCAAGGAGGCTGCCCATGTCGCACACTGAATCCGTCGGGCGTACCGACTTCGACCGCCTGATGATCCCCTGCTACGCGCCGGACGGTTTCATCCCGGTACGCGGTGAGGGCTCGCGCGTTTGGGATCAGCACGGACGCGAGCTGATCGACTTCGCCGGCGGCATCGCCGTCAATGCGCTCGGACACGCGCATCCGTCCCTGGTGCGGGCCCTGGTCGAGCAGGCCGGCAAGCTGTGGCACGTCTCGAACCTGTATACCAACGAGCCGGCCTTGCGCCTGGCATCGAAACTGGTCGCGGCGACGTTCGCCGAGCGTGTGTTCTTCGCCAACTCCGGCGCCGAGGCGAACGAGGCCGCGTTCAAGCTGGCGCGGCGCCATGGCCTCGAGACGGCGGGCGCGCACAAGCACGAGATCGTCGCCGCCCTCGACAGCTTTCACGGCCGCACGCTGTTTACCGTCAGCGTCGCCGGCCAGCCGAAATACTCGGCTGGCTTCGGCCCGCCGATCGGCGGCATCCGCCACGTCCGCTTCAACGACATCGGCGCGCTGGAGGCGGCCGTTTCCGCCAATACCTGCGCGATCGTGCTCGAGCCGGTGCTGGGCGAGAGCGGCGTGCTGCCGGCCGAGCGCGCCTATCTCGAGCGGGCGCGCGAGCTGTGCGACGAGCATGGCGCGCTGCTGGTGTTCGACGAGGTCCAGACGGGCATGGGCCGCGTCGGTGAATTGTTCGCCTATCAGCGCTACGGCGTGACGCCGGACGTCCTGACCAGTGCCAAGGCGCTCGGTGGCGGCTTTCCCATTGCGGCGATGCTGACCCGCGCCGATCTGGCCGGCCATCTGGGGGTCGGCAGCCATGGCAGCACCTACGGCGGCAACCCACTCGCCTGTGCGGTCGCCGAGGCGGTGCTGGACATCATCGCCACCCCGGCCGTACTCGCCGGCGTCAGGGAGCGCCATGAGCGGTTCAGCACCGAGCTGCGGCGCATCGGTGCGCAGACCGGCCTGTTCGAGCAGGTGCGCGGGCTGGGCCTGCTGCTCGGCGGCGTCCTCGGCGAGGCCTGGAAGGGCCGCGCACGCGACGTCATGCGGACATGCGAAGAGGAAGGGTTGATGGTGCTCCAGGCCGGACCCGATGTGATCCGGCTGGCCCCCAGCCTGGTCATCGATGCTGCGGACATCGACGAAGGCATGCGCAGACTCGAGCGTGCCGCGCGCCGGCTGAGGGACGAAGCGGGCCGGGCCTGCGATCCCGACACCGTACTGATCACGGGAGTGGCCTGACACGGACGGCCTCGATGCGGTGCTGCTGGGGCGGATCCAGTCCGAATTGATGCCGGCATGGTCTCGCAGGCCAACCTCCAGGTGCTCGCCAAGGGCGGCGGCAAGTCCCTGAAGGCCATGCCGATGCGCCGTGGCGACTCGATCACCGAAGCAGTCCGAGCACCAGCGCGTCGAACTGCACCCGGGTGAGTACGACACCGCCTTGGCCCCCGGCCCATTGACACCGGCCCTGGTTCAAGCGCCGGCATGCCGGCCACACCCCGAAGCTGTCGTGGACCAGCACCTTCAAGCGCGTGCCGCGCCGATTACTGAAGAGGTAGGCGTGGTGGGGCTGTGCTTGGCCGAACACGCGCATCACCTGCGCGAGCAGCGTGTCCATGCCCGCGCGCATGTCCAAGGGCGCCACCGACAGCCACAGCGCCTCGATGCGGATCATGCGAGCCACTCGCGCAGCCATGCACCACAGGCGTCGGCGGCCTGGAGCGGCCATTCGAGCTTGACGCGGGCGTTGCCGCGTTGCGCTGCGACGCGGATCACCGACGCCTCGACTCCGGGGGCGACCTGTACCGCGACAAAGCCCGGCTCGGCCAACGCATTGAGTCCTACGCCGACCGGCGTGCGCCGGCTCGGCGGCACGATGCCGCGCTCGCGCATCCAGCGATGCACCTGGTTGGCGTTCAGGCCGTTGGCCAGGGCCACGCCAGCCACCGAGACACCCGGCTCACGATAGGCCGAGACCACCGACCGCTTGAATGCTTCGCTATGCGTGCGCCGACTCCGGCGCGGGATAACCACATCCATCGTGTCCACCATCGAAAACTAGTGGACACCATCTTCGATGGGCTACGGAACACCGCTCAGCGCCCGCTTACGGATCTATGCGGCATAGCTCGTATCTGTGCTTATAGAAAATCGACTTCGCTGCATCTGTTGTGTGGTCGATGCGGATGGTCCAATCCTCATCCATTGAAGCGAAGCCAGAAGAGGGATTTGCGACTCCGCAGATGACGGAACGCGATCCATGTGGGGTATGGGCTACAAGCTGTCTCCTTCTGCGTGCATCACATATTTCGAGTGCATGACGACCGGAATCGATCAGGATGGCTACTCGCAAGTTTCAGCAGATGTCCGTGCTCATCATGAGCACCACCGCATTCACCGTCTGTTTTGCCGTGTGGATGCTGTTCGCGGTGATCGGCATCCCGATCAAGGAAGTCCTCGCCCTCAACGAGACCCAGTTCGGCCTGCTGGCGGCCACGCCGGTCCTGACCGGCTCGCTGATCCGTCTGCCGCTCGGCATGCTCACCGACAAGTTCGGCGGCCGCATCGTCTTCTTCGTGCTGATGCTCTGCACCGTGCTGCCGATCTGGCTGATCGGTCACGCCACCGAATACTGGCAGTTCCTCGTCGCGGGCTTGTTCGTCGGCTTCGCGGGCGGCTCCTTCTCAGTGGGTATCGCCTACTGTGCGCGCTGGTTCGAGCGCCAAAACCAGGGCTTCGCGATGGGGGTGTTCGGTGCCGGCAACTCGGGCGCCGCGGTCACCAAGTTCGTCGCGCCCACGCTGGTGGTCATGTTCGGATGGCAGATGGTGCCGCAGGTCTATGCGGTGGCAATGCTGATCACCGCGGTCGCGTTCTGGTTCTTCACCTACGACGACCCCGAGCACCGGGTGCACTCCTCGGTGACCTTCCGCGACCAGCTGCGCGTACTCAAGGATCCGCGCGTGTGGAAGTACTGCCAGTACTACTCGATCGTGTTCGGCGGCTACGTCGGCCTGTCGCTGTGGCTCACCAAGTACTACGTCAACGAGTTCGGCATGGGCATCCAGGCGGCGGCGCTGCTCGCTGCCTGCTTCTCCCTGCCCGGCGGCGTGCTGCGCGCGGTGGGCGGCTGGCTGTCCGACCGCTACGGCGCGCACAAGGTCACCTGGTGGGTGATGTGGGCGTCGTGGATCTGCCTGTTCCTGCTCTCCTATCCGAACACCGACTTCACCGTGCAGACGGTCGAGGGGCCGCGCACCTTCAGCATCCACCTCAACGTGTGGGTGTTCACGATTCTGCTCTTCATCGTCGGCATCGCCTTCGCCTTCGGCAAGGCCTCGGTGTTCAAGTACATCTCCAACGAGTTCCCCAAGGAGATCGGCGCGGTCTCCGGCATCGTCGGCCTGGTGGGCGGCATGGGCGGCTTCCTGCTGCCGATCATGTTCGGCGCCCTGGTCGACCTCACCGGCGTGCGCTCGAGCGCCTTCATGCTGCTCTACGGCGTGACCTGGGTTTCCCTGATCTGGATGTACCTGACGGAAGTCCGTCGTGTCGACATGTTCGACGGTCACGACACCGCGGTCGACTCGTCCAAGGCCTGATTCGCAAGACAACGAGGGGTGGGTTTCATGCAAGCAAGCAATGTCGCGGCGCCGAGCCCGGCGATCACCAGCAGCGTCGACCTCGTCGATTGGCGCCCCGAGGACGAGGCCTTCTGGAAGGAGAAGGGCTCCCGGATCGCCAACCGCAACCTGTGGATCTCCATCCCCAGCCTGTTGTGCGGCTTCGCCGTGTGGCTGATGTGGGGGATCATCACGGTGCAGATGGCCAACGCGGGCTTCCCCTTCGCCCCCGACCAGCTCTTCTCGCTGGCAGCGATCGCCGGCCTGTCGGGCGCCACCACGCGCATCCCGGCCTCCTTCTTCATCCGCATCTGCGGCGGCCGCAACACGGTGTGGCTGACCACCGCGCTGCTGATGATCCCCGCCGTGGGCACCGGCATCGCGCTGCAGAGCCTCGACACGCCGCTGTGGGTGTTCCAGCTCATGGCGCTGCTGTCCGGTATCGGCGGCGGCAACTTCGCCTGCTCGATGGCCAACATCTCGACCTTCTTCCCGAAGCGCCTGCAGGGCACCGCGCTCGGCCTCAACGCCGGCCTGGGCAACTTCGGCGTGACCACCTCGCAGCTGCTGATCCCGGCGGTGATGACCATGGGCGTGTTCGGCGCGCTCGGCGGCGACGCGATCCCGCTGGTCAAGGATTCGGCCACGCTGATCGGCAAGATCGCCGCGGGCACGCCGACCTGGGTGCAGAACGCCGGCTTCGTCTGGCTGCTGCTGCTGGTGCCGCTCGCGGTCGTGGGCTGGTTCGGCATGAACAACCTGCTCACCGTGTCGCCGAACATCGGCTCCACCGCCGCGGCGCTGGGCAAGATCATCCTGTTCTACGGCATCGCCCTGGTGGTCTCGGCGATCGGCCTCTACCTCTACCTGCCGAGCGGCGTCGGCGTGCTCGCGGGCAGCGGGATGTGGATCATGCTGCCGCTGGTCATCCTCGGCACGCTCTACGGCATGAAGTTCGCCGCCAGCGGCGAGATGAAGACCAATCTCGACAAGCAGTTCGCGATCTTCCGCAACAAGCACACCTGGTCGATGACCGCGCTCTACGTGGTGACCTTCGGCTCCTTCATCGGCTTCTCGATGGCGCTGCCGCTGTCGATCACGGTGATCTTCGGCAACACCCACGTGCTCGATCCCGCCACCCAGGCCTGGGTGCATGCGAAGAACCCGAACGCACCGTCCGCGCTGATGTTCGCCTGGATCGGCCCCTTCGTCGGCGCGCTGATCCGACCGGTGGGCGGCTGGATCTCGGACAAGCTGGGCGGCTCGATCGTCACCCAGTGGATCTCGATCGTGCTCGTGATCGCCTCCGCGGTGACCGGCTACGTGATGTTCCTCGCCTACCACTCGGCGACGCCCGAAGAGTATTTCTTCGTGTTCATGGCGCTGTTCGTGCTGCTGTTCGCCGCCTCGGGCATCGGCAACGGCTCGACCTTCCGCACCGTCGGCTTCGTGTTCGACAAGGACGAGCGCGGCCCCGTGCTCGGCTGGACCTCGGCGGTGGCGGCCTACGGCTCCTTCATCGCTCCGGTGGTGATCGGCGGCCAGATCAAGGCCGGCACGCCCGAGTACGCGATGTACGGTTTCGCAGTGTTCTACGCCCTGTGCGTGGTCCTCAACTGGTGGTTCTACCTGCGCAAGGATGCTTACGTCAGGAACCCTTGAGGGGCAGACCCGAAGGGTTCTTGCATCCGATTGAACTAAATGTAACAAGTAAGGAGCGGCAACATGAGTCACTTCCTCGATCGACTGAAGTATTTCTCGAATCCCAAGGAAACATTCGCCAACAAGCACGGCCTTGTCACCGGGGAGGACCGCACTTGGGAAGATGCGTACCGTAACCGTTGGGCCCATGACAAGATTGTGCGTTCTACACACGGCGTTAACTGTACCGGTTCCTGCTCCTGGAAGATCTACGTCAAGGGCGGTCTGGTTACCTGGGAAACCCAACAGACCGACTATCCGCGCACCCGCCCAGACATGCCCAACCACGAGCCGAGGGGGTGCCCGCGTGGTGCGAGCTATAGCTGGTATCTGTATAGCGCGAACCGCGTCAAGTATCCGCTTGTGCGCGGTCGGCTGCTCGAGCTGTGGCGTAGCGCAAGGGCCGCTGCGCGCGACCCGGTGGAGGCGTGGGCTAGTATCGTCGAGATCGACGAGCACCGTCGTGCCTACCAACAGCGGCGTGGCTTGGGTGGCTTTGCCCGTTCGAACTGGGAGGAGGTCAATGAACTGATCGCTGCAGCCAATATCTACACGATCAAGAAATACGGGCCGGACCGAGTAGTCGGCTTCTCTCCGATTCCGGCGATGTCGATGGTCAGCTATGCCGCCGGTAGCCGATACCTGAATCTGATTGGCGGCGTTCCCCTTAGCTTTTACGACTGGTATTGCGACCTTCCGCCGTCCAGCCCGCAGGTCTGGGGCGAGCAGACCGACGTGCCCGAGTCGGCGGATTGGTACAACGCCAATTACATCATTGCATGGGGGTCGAACGTACCCCAAACCCGGACACCGGACGCCCACTTCTTGACCGAGGTTCGCTACAAGGGCACCAAGACGGTCGCGGTGACTCCGGATTATTCGGAAGTCGCCAAGCTCTGCGATCTCTGGCTTCACCCGAAGCAGGGTACCGATGCGGCGGTGGCCATGGCGATGTGTCATGTCATCCTGAAGGAGTACTACGTCGAAAAGCGCAGTGCCTACTTCGACGACTATGTGCGCCGCTACACCGACATGCCGCTACTCGTGACCCTGCGCAAGCAGATTCTCGCGGACGGCAAGGAAGTCATGGTGCCGGACCGCTACCTCCGTGCCTCTGACTTCGCGGACAAGCTGGGTGCAAGCAACAACCCCGAGTGGAAAACCGTCGCCTTCGACGACAAGGGCGAGATCGTCCTGCCCAACGGCTCGATCGGCTTCCGCTGGGGAAAGCCTGACCGTGACGACGCCGGCAGGTGGAATCTGGAGACGAAGGACGCGCGTAACGGTGGCGATGCAAAGCTGCGCCTTTCGCTGCTCGAAGACGGCGGAAAGCCCGAGATTGCCGCGGTGGGATTCCCCTACTTCGGGGGGGTCGAGAACGAGCACTTCGCCAACAATCCACTGAAGGATGTATTGGTCAATGCAGTCCCGGTCAAGCGCCTGCAAACCGAAGAGGGTGAGGCGCTGGTCGCGACGGTCTTCGATCTGCTCTTGGCCCAGCACGGGGTCGCACGCGGTCTCGAGGGCGAGCAAGCTGCGCGCAGCTACGATGACAACACTGCCTATACACCCGCCTGGCAGGAGCGCATCACGGGCGTTCCCCGTGGCAACGTCATCGCGGTTGCGCGTCAGTTCGCCGACACCGCCGATAAGACGCAGGGCCGGTCGATGGTGATCATCGGGTCCGGCTTGAACCACTGGTTCCACAGTGACATGAGCTACCGCGGCATCATCAACATGACGATGCTATGCGGCTGCATCGGCAAGAGCGGTGGCGGTTGGGCTCACTACGTAGGGCAGGAAAAGCTGCGCCCGCAGATTGGTTGGACCGTCCTTGCCTTTGCCCTCGACTGGATCCGCCCGCCGCGCCAGCAAAATGCCACCAGTTTCTTCTATGCGCATACCGACCAGTGGCGCTATGAGCGACTCGGTGTAGACGAGGTGCTGTCGCCGCTAGCCGATCGTGGTGAGTGGGGCGGGAGCATGATCGACTACAACGTTCGTGCCGAGCGCATGGGCTGGCTACCGTCGGCGCCGCAACTCGAGATCAACCCCTTGCAGATCGTGCGCGACGCCCAAGTGGCGGGCATGGAGCCGAAGGACTACGCGGTTCGGGGGCTCAAGGATGGTTCTCTGAAGATGAGTTGCACCGATCCGGACAACCCAGCCAACTGGCCGCGCAACATGTTCGTCTGGCGCTCCAACCTGCTCGGATCGAGCGGCAAGGGGCATGAGTATTTCGTCAAGCACCTGCTCGGCACTACTCATGGTGTGCTGGGCAAGGATCTGGGCAGGAACGAGGCCAAGCCGACGGAAGTCGTCTGGCATGAGACGGCGCCTGAGGGAAAGCTCGATCTGCTGGTCACACTCGACTTCCGCCTCAGCACGACTTGCCTGTATTCCGACATCGTGCTGCCTACGGCGACGTGGTATGAGAAGAACGATATCAACACCAGCGACATGCACCCGTTCATCCATCCATTGTCCGCTGCGGTGGAGCCGGCCTGGCAATCGAAGAGTGACTGGGACATCTACAAGGGACTGGCGAAGGCCTTCAGTGCGATCGTGCCGGGCCACCTCGGTGTGGAAAAGGACCTTGTTCTGACGCCTCTGATGCACGATACGCCGGCAGAGCTTGCACAGGCGACCGGTGTCAAGGAGTGGGCCAAGGGCGAATGTGAATTGATCCCGGGCGTCACCGCTCCCGCCATTACCGTAGTCGAATACGACTACCCCAACTTGTACAAACGCTTCACGTCGCTTGGTCCGCTCATGGACAAGCTGGGTAACGGCGGCAAGGGTATCGCCTGGAACACCGAAGCCGAGGTCGAGCAACTCGGTGCACTCAACGGTCGGGTGAGCGAGGAAGGGGCAACCCAAGGGCGCCCGCGGATCGAAAGCGACATCGACGCCACCGAGGTGATCCTCATGCTCGCCCCCGAAACCAACGGGCATGTGGCCGTCAAGGCCTGGCAGGCGCTGGGCAGGGCCACCGGTCGGGAGCATGCACATCTGGCCCTTCCGCGCGAGGACGAGAAGATCCGCTACCGGGACATTCAGGCCCAGCCCCGCAAGATCATCAGCTCGCCAACTTGGAGCGGCCTCGAGAGCGAGCATGTGTCTTACAACTCCGGCTACACGAACGTGCATGAGTTGATCCCTTGGCGAACCCTGACCGGCCGCCAGCAGTTCTATCTCGATCATCCGTGGATGCACGCGTTCGGCGAGGCGTTGTGCTGCTATCGCCCGCCGGTGAACCTGAAGACGACGACGGATCTGCACAACAAGCGGCCGAACGGGAACACCGAGATCCTGCTCAACTTCATAACGCCGCATCAGAAGTGGGGCATACATTCAACATATACAGACAATCTGATCATGCTCACGCTGAGCCGCGGTGGACCGATTGTCTGGATCAGCGAGGAGGATGCCGGGCGGGCAGGCATCGAGGACAACGATTGGGTCGAGCTGTTCAATCTCAATGGTGCCATTGCCGCGCGGGCAGTCGTCAGCCAGCGGATCAAGACCGGGACGGTGTTCATGTACCACGCCCAGGAAAAAATCGTGAATACCCCTGGCGCGGAGACGACTGGTACGCGAGGAGGTATCCACAACTCGGTTACCCGCATAGTGCTCAAACCCACCCACATGATCGGGGGCTATGCGCAATTCTCCTACGGTTTCAACTACTACGGCACCGTCGGTACCAACCGTGACGAATTCGTCATCGTCCGCAAGATGGACAAGGTCGATTGGCTCGACGGCGAAGTGGCTGCTACTGAAAACGCTTAAGGACGCCTGCACAAATGAAGATTCGCGCTCAAATCGGCATGGTGCTCAACCTCGACAAGTGCATTGGTTGCCACACCTGCTCAGTAACCTGCAAGAACGTGTGGACCAGCCGAGCCGGCATGGAATACGCGTGGTTCAACAACGTCGAGAGCAAGCCCGGCATCGGTTATCCCAAGGAGTGGGAAAACCAGGACAAGTGGAACGGCGGCTGGCTGCGCAAGGCCGACGGTTCGATCGAGCCTCGACAGGGCGGCAAGTGGAAGATCCTGATGCGGATCTTCTCCAATCCGAACCTGCCCTCCATCGACGACTACTACGAGCCTTTCACCTTCGACTATGCACACCTGCAATCTGCGCCGGAGAGCAAGGCGGCTCCGGTCGCACGTCCCCGCAGTCTGATCACCGGCGAGCGTATGCAAAAGATCGAATGGGGCCCGAACTGGGAGGAGATTCTGGGCGGTGAGTTCAGCAAGCGCTCGAAGGACAAGAACTTCGACCATATCCAGAAGGAGATCTACGGCCAGTTCGAACACACCTTCATGATGTACCTGCCGCGCTTGTGCGAGCACTGCCTCAACCCCGCCTGTGTAGCGAGTTGCCCGTCGGGCTCGATCTACAAGCGCGAGGAAGACGGTATTGTATTGATCGACCAGGACAAGTGCCGCGGCTGGCGCATGTGCGTGTCCGCCTGCCCATATAAGAAAATCTACTACAACTGGAAGAGCGGCAAGGCCGAGAAGTGCATCTTTTGCTATCCGCGCATCGAAGCCGGTCAGCCCACGGTTTGCTCGGAAACATGCGTCGGTCGTATCCGCTACCTCGGAGTTTTGCTTTACGATGCAGACCGCATAGAGGAGGCCGCCAGCGTCCAGCATGATCGGGATCTGTATAGAGCACAGCTCGGCATTTTCCTCAATCCGGACGACCCGAAAGTGATCGAGCAGGCGCGTGCCGACGGCATCCCCGAGAGCTGGCTTGAGGCCGCGCGCAAAAGCCCGGTGTACAAGATGGCGGTGGACTGGAAGGTCGCACTTCCGCTGCACCCGGAGTACCGCACCCTGCCCATGGTGTGGTACGTGCCGCCGCTTTCGCCGATCACCGGTGCCGCCAACGCGGGACAGATCGGCATCAACGGCGAACTGCCCGACGTGAATCAATTGCGCATTCCAGTCAAATATCTCGCGAATCTGCTCACCGCGGGCGATACCGCACCGGTGGTCACCGCACTTGAGCGCATGCTTGCGATGCGCGCCTTTCAGCGTGCCCGGCATGTCGATCAACGCGAGGACCTTGCTCCACTCAAGCAGGTCGGGATGACGATGGCCGAGGCTGAGGAGATGTACCGGATCATGGCCATTGCCAACTACGAGGATCGCTTTGTGATCCCGAGCAGCCATCGTGAATATGCCGAGAACGCGTTCGATATGCGTGGAGGATGTGGCTTCAGCTTCGGTAACGGATGCTCGGATGGCGCGAGTGACATTAGCCTGTTCGGCGCGTCTAGGAAGCGAACCATTCCGATCAAGCTGGGGGTTTGAGATGCAAGAGCGGACCATGAAGGGAACCTTGCTTGTACTCGCCCGCCTACTCGATTACCCCGCGCCCGAGTTGCGTCGCAATATGCCCGAGCTGCACCGGGTCCTTCGACGTGAAAACGCCTTGAGTGCGTCTCGGCAAGCTGAGCTCGAAGTACTCATGGACGTGTTGCTGGAGATGGACACGATCAGTGCCGAAACAGCCTATGTTGACCTTTTCGATCGCGGGCGCCGAACGTCACTTCATCTTTTTGAGCATGTCCATGGCGATTCCAGGGAGCGAGGACCGGCAATGCTTGACCTCAGGCAGACTTACGAAGAAGCCGGCCTCGAGTTCATGAGCGGCGAACTGCCTGACTTTCTGCCTGCAGTGCTCGAGTTCGTGTCTTCCCAGCCTCGATGTGAGGCAAGCGCATTCCTCGGCGAGATCTCCCACATCGTGAACGCACTGTTCGTGGCGCTCATGGAACGTGGCAGTGCCTATGCGTATGTTATGGGGGCGCTGCTCGATCTTGCTGGTGAGGAGCCACGCCCCTTGGCGCTCGCACCTGAGCCCACCCTTGACGAGAGTTGGGCAGAGCCGGAGCCCTTCGCCGGCTGCTCGACGCACGGCCAGTCAGCGCCGGAACAGCCAGTGACTCTCCATTTCGTACCCAAGGGCACATCCATCAACTCTGGAGCCGAAAAATGAACTCCTTCCAGAATTTTCTCTTCGGTATCTATCCCTACATCTGCCTTACCGTGTTCCTTCTCGGTAGCCTGATCCGCTTTGACAGGGATCAGTACACTTGGAAAAGCGAATCCTCGCAACTCTTACGACCCGGTGAACTAAGGCTCGGTAGCAATTTGTTCCATGTTGGCATCCTGTTTCTTTTCTTTGGGCACCTCATTGGCATCCTGACGCCACATGCCGTATACGAGCCTTTCATCAGTGCAGGAACCAAACAGCTGCTCGCCATGGTAAGTGGCGGAGTCGCGGGGCTGGCCGGCATCTTCGGCTTGACGATCCTGCTGCGTCGGCGTCTGACCGATCCGCGCATCCGCAAGAACTCCAAAGCGAGTGACCTCGTCGTGCTGTGGATGCTGTGGGCACAGTTTGCGCTTGGCCTGGCCACGATTCCCTTGTCGGCGCAGCACCTTGACGGCAGCGTGATGATCAAGCTTGCCGAGTGGGGACAACATATTGTGACCTTTCGTAGTGGTGCAGCGGAATCGCTTGAAGGCGTGGGTTTCATCTTCAAGGCCCACCTGTTTATCGGCATGAGCATTTTCCTGTTATTCCCCTTCACGCGATTGGTTCACGTCTGGAGCGGCTTTGCCTCGCTTACCTATTTAGCGCGCCCGTTTCAACTGGTGCGTAGCCGCCGTCTGACCCTTCCGACCGGCCACAATGAGCCGGGTCGTTCTTGAGGGGAGAGGCATGGATAAGGGATGCGAAGTGCTTGTCGAGGTGCCCGCGCAAATCAATGGAGCTGCGCTGCATCGCCCCGGTGAGAAAGTGCCCGTCGAGGAGTTGCGTCAGCGGGCTTGTACCGAATTGCTGCGCCAGGCAGCGCAGCGCGATGGGTTTTTGGCGGCGGACGACCCTGCCGGCCCGGATGGCGTGATCAGCGAAGCTGCCTCACAGGCGATCGAGGTGTGGCTCGAGCGCGAGATACAGTTGCCCGAACTCTCGGAAGAGGCGCTGCGGCGCCATTTCGAGGCTCACAAGGCACGCTTCGCGATTGGGGAGAGAGTGTGTCTGCGCCACATCCTCTTTGCAGTAACGGCAGGCGTGGACGTAGCCACGATGCGCGAGCGTGCCGAGCAGGCGCTCCTCGATGTACGTTGCCACGACGGTACGAACGGAGGGAGCTTTGCCGCGCGAGCGCGCGAGCTATCCAACTGCCCAAGCGGCGCGCAGGGTGGGGATCTCGGGATGCTGACTGCGGATGATGTTGCACCGGAATTGGCACGCGAGCTCTTTGGCCGGGCGGAAGTCGGAGTTCTGCCACGGCTGGTACATAGCCGCTTCGGCCTGCACGTGGTCGAAGTACTCGAGCGCATCCCGGGGATCCAGCCCGGCTTCGAATCGGTGCGTGCTGCGGTTGCAAACTCCATGCAGCGTGCGACCTACGTGACGGCCCTCCGCCATTTGCTCCTCCGACTCGCCAACCAATCCGACGTCTACGGCGTCGACCTGGATGACACAGCTATACCACTGGTCCAGTGAAGTGAAAAGTTATAACCGGATCGCTTCTTCAAAATTCAAGAAGATGAAACGGCCATGATGGCAATACATGACTAGTGCATTCGCGGAGACGCTCTGCGACGGACCACGACAAATCGGAGAATACGCATGACCAAGTTTTCCTTCCTGATCGCCGCTGCGGCGTCCGTTTTGCTGGCTGCCTGTGGCAACTCCGGTAGCGGCACTCCCGCGGCGCCGGCCAAGGCCCCCGCGGCTCCGGCAGCGGCTGCGGCCCCCGCTGCGCCGGCCGCGGCCGCGCCCGCCGCCGCTCCGGCCGGTGCCGGGGGCGAGGGCACCTACAAGAAGGTTCTTGATTAGCAATGAATCTCAGCCATACGAATCAAGCGCTGGGGCTGCGGGGCGCAGGTGGCCGCAGCCACGAGCAGTCGCGTGTGCAGGGAGCGCAGATCGAATCGGCGGTTGAATCGATAGGTTAAACGCAGCCAGGTATCGAGCGGCATATTTTCGGAAGTCGAATGCATGGTAACTCCCGCTCAAGCTGGTCTTGAGATTGCCGAGCACGGTGTTGATCCACTTGAACTCGGGCAAGTCCTTGGGCTTTCGCCGGCCGACGACGGTCGGCTGATGCATGCAGCCTGCCGTGGTTACCGCAGCGAAGCAGGCCAGCCCATCGGAGAACACGGTGCTGCCCGGGGCCAGATGCGTCTTCGCCCACTGGCCGATCGCGTTCAGGCTGAAACCGCTGACTGAGCACGGTCACCCACCACGATGGGAAACAGGGTGTTTTTGGTCATTCTGGGTGATGTTCCAGGCCTGAAGTCCCTCATCTTCGATGACCAAGAGTTTTCCAAAGACATCAATGAGTTAACGACTCAGTTCGGGCACGGTTTGTGCTTTACGTATTGGCGCGCGCTGCGTGCAGAGTCAGCCCTTCTGCCTGGCGACAACTCGCCCGGAACGTAGGCGTTGTCAAGGCTGCGGGCGTAGCTCGCACCCGAAGGGCATGGCCTTGACAACGCCGGAGTGCAGGGCAAGCTCGCGTTCAAGCAGAAGGGCGGAGCGGCGTTCAAGCGGCTGTTCGCCATCACGGAGTGTGATCATCGCAACATCAAATTCGGTGATCACACTCAGCCGCTGATCGAAGACGACGTCTACGCCGAACTGTACTTCGGCCGCGAGGCGCCGCTGTGCACCAAGGCGGAAGACCCGGCGGGTCTGGTGATGCACGTCTCGTCGTTCTCGAAATGCCTGGCGCCCGGCTACCGCCTTGGCTGGGTCGCTGCCGGGCGCTACGCGAGCCGGGTCCAGCGCCTGAAGCTGTCGACCAGTCTGGCGACCACGGTGCCGGTGCAGATCGCCGTGGCCGAGTATCTGAAGCAAGGCGCCTACGACAAACACCTGCGCCAGCTGCGGCGCAGGCTGGCCGCGCAGGAAGCGCAATTCGTGGATGCCGTTGAGCGCCATTTCCCCGCCGGCACGCGGCTGGCGCGACCGCAGGGCGGCTATTTCCTGTGGGTTGAATTACCAGCGCGGATCGATACCCTGGCGCTGCATCGGCGCGCCCTGGACAAGGGTATCAGCATTGCTCCGGGGCCGATTTTTTCGGCCAAACGCGAGTTCGATCATCACCTTCGGCTCAACTTCGGACACCCCGGAACCGATCGTCAGCGTGCGGCGATCACGCTCCTGGGGCAGATGCTCGCCATGTAGTGGTTGCGGCGCAGGGCTATGCCGCTCCCGATGAGTGGCCCTTACCTGGGCTGACCGAGGCGCCGGCCTGCTGAATGCTGTCGTGGTGCTTCCGCGGTCGGGCTCGCGTCAGGTGCAGCTTGCGCGTGCGACCGGAGTCGTTGGTGCCCCTAATCGTTTGCGTACTGCTCGACGCCGGCGCGGCCGTGCCAGAAGCCGTTGCAGGGCTCGGCGACCATCCACGCGCGGCTGGCGGCGAGGGCCTCGGCTGGGGTCGTGGCGCCGTCGAGCGCGGCGCGAAAGAGCGCGACCACCTGGGCGGTGTCGGCACCCTGCGGGCTGATGCGCAGCACTTCGCCGTGCTCGCGTACCGCGGCCAGGTCGCCGAGCAGGTTGTGCACCCGCGCCGACTGTGTCTGGACGCCGTTCAGGGTCAGGAAAGGCTCGCCTTCGCGGGTGCGCAGGGTGATACCGTCCAGGATCGACAGGCAGCGGAACTCGCAGGTGTCCTTCTGCAGGTTGAAATGGCGGGCGGTGAAGCAGCGCGCCGAGTGCGCCAGCGGCAGGCGGCCGTAGGCGAAGATTTCGGTCTCGATCGGCGCGGCGAGGCCGGCGCGCAGCTCGGCGAGGGTGGTGGCGGAGAGCTCGGGGGCCACCGCCCAGCGGGTGGCGCCGGTGTCGGCCAGGAGCTGCAGGGTGTGCGGGTTGAAGACGTTCAGGGTCGGGCCGGCGATCCAGTTTGCCACCCCGGCTTCGGCGAGCAGGCGTACCGAGCCCATGTCGTTGGCTTCGACGCGGAAATCGGTCTGGCGCACGATGCGGCGCAGCGCCTTGAGGTCGGATTCGGATTCGATCAGGCTCTGGGTGCTGATCACCACTTCCTTGCCTGCGGCGGCGAGCATGTGGCCGACTTCGAACCAGTCGTCGAGGCGCAGCTCATGGCGGCGCGAGCATACGGTTTCGCCCAGATAGACGCTGTCGACCGGGCTGTCGGCGAGGCCGGCGTAGAAATCGAGCACGCTCTGGCGCGGCCAGTAGTAGAGCAGGGGGCCGAGGGCGAGTTTCATCGTTGGGGTCTCGTTCGATCGGGGTTGTACGGCAGGTGGGCGGCGTGTGCCGGAGCCCCGCGCCGCGGGGTGCGGCGCGGCCTCACTTCCAGGGGCGGTAATAGGCGCCCAGGGTGTGGGCCTGGCCTTCCGAGACCTTGTTCAGTTCGGCCATCCACGCCGGCAGCACGGTGAACGATTCGGGCGCCGCGCGCAGCTTGTCGAGCGCGGCGCGCCAGACCTTGGTGACCTGGGTGACGTAGGCCGGGCTGCGCTGGCGGCCTTCGATCTTGATCGCGCGGATGCCGATGCGGGCGAGTTCGGGGAGCAGCTCGAGGGTGTTGAGGCTGGTCGGCTCCTCGAGCGCGTAGTAGGTCTCGTCGTTGACTTCGAAGCGGCCCTTGCACAGCGTCGGGTAGCCGGCACGTTCACCTTCGGCGAAGCGGTCGATGAGGATGCCGTTGAGGCGCGTTTCCATGCCCTGCGGGGTGTCTTCCCAGCGCACGTGCTTGCCCGGCGAGCAGGCGCCGTTGCAGTTGGGCGATTCTCCGGTGGCGTAGGCCGACAGCGCGCAGCGGCCTTCGACCATCACGCACAGGCCGCCGAAGCCGAACACTTCGATTTCCACCGGCGAGTGGGCGATGACGTTCTCGACCTGGGCCATCGACAGCACCCGCGGCAGCACTGCGCGCTGGATGCCGAAGCGCTCGTGGTAGAAGTTGATCGCCTCGTAGCTGGTGGCCGAGCCCTGCACCGACAGGTGCAGGCGCAGATCCGGGTGGGTCTTGGCAGCGTAGGCCATCAGCCCGGGATCGGCGAGGATCAGGGCGTCGAGGCCGAATTCTGCGGCACGGTCGATGGCGGCGGTCCAGCTCGACCAGTTGCCGGCCTGCGGGTAGGTATTGAGCGCGAGCAGCACTTTGCGGCCGCGGGCGTGGGCGTAGGCGATGCCTTCGCGCATCTGCGCCGGATCGAAGTTCAAACCGGTGAAGTTGCGCGCGTTGGTGGCGTCCTTGAAGCCGAGATAGACGCAATCGGCGCCGTGGTCGATGGCGGCCTTGAGGGCCGGCAGGCTGCCGGCGGGGCAGACGAGCTCGATCGGGGTGTGGGCAGTCATGAGGTGCGGGTTGGAGTCGAAAGACCGTACCACGGGGGCATTGGTTGCCCGCCGTGCTTCAGTTCGGGATTTTCCAAAAGGAAACGTCGTTTATGTTGCAGTCATTTGAGGGCTGGGTGCAGAGACAGTGAGCCTCTTTGGATTGCATGACAGACGGTCTGTGATGAACGATCCATGACAAATCGTAGTTTACTGTAGTGCTTGTAGGCATGGGCTGATGCTCGCCATGCAACAGGAACATTCCCATCGCAGCTGCGGCTACAGCTGCGCCGAACTGTAAGGCCCGGAGGCGGCCTTCACCTTCAAGGAGGTTGGGACGGTTCGCTTCGGTTTGCATGCACCCAGGTCCTCGGTTATTCAATGGGTTACATGGATTGGTCGTGGAGGGCGCCGCCGTCGAGGACGACGTGGTCGGGGTGACCTCGTCGAAGCGCAGGACGCTGCCGCCGTGTTCGGTGGCGAAGGCTTGCGCGTCGGCCTCGCGGGCGAAAGAGGCGGCGGTCGGGCCCATCGAGCCCAGGCGGCTCAGCGCCGGCGGGAACACGGTGGACAGCCCGTACAGGGTGCGCACGTCGTCGAGGCTGAAGATGTTGAGGATGCGGAATACGTCGGCCGGATTGAGCAACAGCAGGTAGGGCAGGGCCTCGCCGCCCCACTGCCCGCCGCTGAGCACCAGCGCGCCGAGCAGCAGCAGGTCGAACACGAGGACGAAGAAGAACCACAGCGCGATCGCCAGCCCCGAAGCGCGGGTGCGGTCGGCGGCGAACACCGACAGCATCACCGCCAGGCTCAGAAAGGCGCAGCCGAGCAGCACCGAACTGGCCATGAAGCCGAAGTAGTGGAACAGCGCGGCCAGATCGAGCTGGGCGGAGAGCACCAGGCCGACGAGGCCGAAGCCGGCCACGGTGGAGAAGGCGAGCGCCGCGGCGAGGCCGAGGTACTTGCCCAGCAGCAGCTCGCCGCGGGTGATCGGCATCGACAGCAGGAGTTCGAGCGAGCCGCGCTCGCGCTCGCCGACGATGGCGTCGAACCCCAGCAGCAGCGCGATCAGCGGGATCAGGTAGATCACCAGGCTGACCAGGCTGGCGATCGTGACTTCGATCGAGCGGAAACCCACCGTGCCCTGCTGGGCCGCGCCGAAGTAAGCGATCGACAGCGCGAATGCGGTGAATACCAGCGCCACCGCCAGCACCCAGCGGTTGCGGATGCGGTCCCAGAACTCCTTGCCGGCGATGGCGGCGATCTGCGCGAACTCCATGCCTGCTCCTTTCAGTCGGAAAAGCCGAAGAACACGTCTTCGAGCGAAGGTTCGTGGACGGTGAGATCGAGCACCGTGTCGCCCAGGCCGGCGAGTGCGGCGATCACCGCCATCTTGGTTTCGCGCCGGCACTGCACCGCGACGTGGTCGTCGCGCGCCTCGACCGCGCCCACCGGCAGGTGGCCGAGTGCGGCGCGTACCGCGGCGAAGTCGGCCGGGGCCACGCGCACGGCAAACCACAGCGGCAGGTCCATCTGCTCGCGCAGCGCCTGCACGGTGCCGCTGGCCTGGACCTTGCCTGCGGCCATGATCGCCAGCCGGTCCACGCGCTCCTGAATCTCGGCGAGGATGTGCGAGGTGATGACGATGGTCACGCCGGCGCTCTTCAACTGGCGCAGGATCGTATAAAAACCGCGGATCGCCTCCGGGTCGAGGCCGGTGGTGGGCTCGTCGAGGAACAGCAGCTTGGGGTCGCCGAGCAGGGCCTGGGCGAAGCCGAGGCGCTGGCGCATCCCTTTGGAGTATTCGCGGACGCGCCGGCGGGCGGCGTGGGCGAGGCCGACGCGTTCGAGCAGTTCGCCGTTGCGCGCCGCGGGCACGCCTTTGAGGCGGGCGAAGAACTGCAGCGTCTCGAGCCCGGTGAGGTTGTCGTAGAGGACGACGTTCTCCGGCAGGTAGCCGAGCTTGCGCCGCACCGCGCGGAATTCGCCGCCGGTGCCGACGCCGGCGCCGTCGATGCGGATCTCGCCCGCGGTCGCGGGGATGAGGCCGAGCATCATCTTGAACAGCGTGCTCTTGCCGGCGCCGTTGTGGCCGATCAGGCCGAACAGCTCGCCGCAGCGGATTTCCAGGTCGACGCCGTCGACGGCGCGGATCGGGCCGTAGTGCTTGTGCACGCCGCGCACCGCGATCAGCGGCGCGGCGGCGTCATTGGGGGCGGGGGAAGTGTCGGCCACGCCATTGGCTCCAGTCGGGGTTGTGCGGCAGCATCCGCGGGTTCGGGTCGACGATGCTCGGTGCGCGCAAGAGCGGGAACTGCTGGCCCACCAGGCGCAGGGTCTGCACCGCCGGGCTGGCGAGCAGCAGCTTCATCAGCGGGTGGCGCCAGGACAGGCGGTCGACGAGGTCGTTGGCCTCGTAGCGGACGTCGCCGGCGCCGTCGCCGTCGCGGTCCCAGCCCAGGTAGTTGCTCCAGTAGTTGCCCGCCTGCTCGCCCCAGGGCAGGTCGCGGGCGCCGACGTAGCGTACCTGCTCGCGGTTGAGGATGAAGTCGTTGCCTTCGACTTCGTTGTTCTTCGAGCCCGCCCACAGGTGCACGCCGACGACGTTGTCGACCACGGTGTTGCCGCGCAGGGTGTTGTATTCGGCATCGTAGATGAAGAAGCCGCGCTGGTTGCCGGCGACGACGTTGCCTTCGATGGTCGAGTCCTGGATCGTGCGCAGCATGATGCCGTGATCCGAATTGGCCCAGGCGCGGTTGTTGCGCACGGTGAGGCGGCGCACTTCCATCAGCGCGAGGCCGCCGCGGTTCATCCAGGTGTCGTTGCCTTCCCAGACGTTGTCGTAGGCGTTCATGTAGTGCGTGCCGTAGCGGCTGTGGTGCAGGCGGTTGGCGCGGAACACGGCGTCGTGCGAGACATCGACGTAGAGCGCGTCGCGCACGAAGCTGATGTTGTTGCCGAGGATCTGTGCACGGTGGGTGTTGTAGAGCTGGATGCCGTTGCCGCGCTTGACCGACATGTAATCGCGCTTGCCGGTGATGACGTTATTCTCCACTCGGACGTCGTTGGCCTTCTCGATCCACAGCCCGAACAGGTTGTAGGCGAGGTCGCAGTTGCGCACGAGCGCATGGTCGGCGCCGGGCTGTATGTAGATGCCGGCATTCTGCTCGCCGAGGTGATCTCCCGAGTTCCAGATGATGAAACCTTCAATGGTGACGCCAGGGGCGGCAATCCGGACCACGTCACCGCGACCTTGCCCGTCGAGCGTCGGCCGGTCGAGCCCGCGCAGGGTCAGCGGCTTGGCGATGAGGAGGTTCTCGGCATAGCGTGCGCGCTCGATCTCGATCACGTCGCCGGGCTGGGCGCGCTCGATCGCGGCCTGGATCGACTCCCCCGCGCGCACGCGCAGCGTCGCGGCCAGGGTGTCGCCGGCGGTGACGAGGCCGAGCGCGACGAGCAGCAGGCCGGCCGCCAGTGCGCGCAGGCGCCGGACGTGGTTGGGGGACATCGCTGGGCTCAGAGCAGCAGCAGGCCGGCCGATTTGAGGCCGATGAACAGGGCGGCGCCGATCAGCAGGTTCTTGAAGCCGACGTAGCACACCATGTCCATGCGGCTGGCGCGGCGGTAACGCCGCCCCCACCACGGCCCTTCCTTGACGTAGGGCTTGGCGCCCAGGCGCACCAGCACTTCGAACACGCTCCAGCCGAACCACCAGCCGATGATGGTGCCGGCGCTGAGCTGGCCCATCGCCGCCAGCACCCAGGCCACGCTGGCGGCGGCGGCGAGCGCCAGGCTCGCCGCCTGTACCGCGCGCTGGCGCTGGAAGGCGCTGCGGCTCCATGGCCACAGGTGGTCCCAGGCTTCGGCGGCGAGACGCTTGAGCAGGCTGCCCTCGGCTGCGTACGGGGGGTGGACCGGTTCGGTCAGCATGCGCGGATCGACCATGATTCTCTCCTTGCCGGATCAGGCGTTCGGTGCCCGCGCGGGCACGGGCGTGATCGGGATGTAGTAGCCGTCGGCGCCGATCGGCGTCAGCGACTGGCCGGCCTTGGCGCGGCGCTTGCGCTCGTCGGCCAGCGGCGGGCAGACATGGTTGTCGGTGTACAGCACCATGCAGTCCAGGCACAGCATGCATTCGCGGTGGTCGATGCGGCCCTTGTCGTCGATCGCGAGCGAGCCGCAGCCCTTCGCGCAAGCCTTGCAGCTGTTGCATTCCTGCTTGCGGCGCAGACCGAACCAGCGGAAGGTCGAGGGCATCGCCAGCGCGGCGCCGAGCGGGCACAGATACTTGCAGAACGGGCGCTCGATGAAGATCGACAGGCCGAGCAGGCCGGCGGCGAACAGGGTGTAGGGCCAGCTGCGGTTGAACAGGCCGACGAGGAAGGTGGTCTTGAAGGGCTCGACTTCGGCGAGCTTCTCCGCCAGACCGATCGAGAACATCGACACCGCGAGCAGGCCGAAGAACACGCCGTACTTCACCCATTTCAGGCGGTTGTGCCATTTCATCGGCAGCGCGAACTGGAAACGCTGCAGGCCGATCGCGCGCGAGACCTTGTAGATCATCTCCGACAGCGAGCCGAACGGGCACAGCCAGCCGCAGAACAGGCCGCGGCCCCAGACGAACACGGTGACGATGATGAAGATCCAGAACAGGAAGATGAACGGGTCGGTCAGGAACAGTTCCCACTGCCACTGGAACAGCAACGAGTGGAACCAGGTCAGCACCTGCGTGATCGAGGGCTGGGCGAGCAGGCCGAAGCCGACGAAGCCGATGCTGATCGTCCACGCGCCGTACTTGAAGAGGTTGACCGGCCACTTGTTCTTGCGCGTCGAGCGTCGGGTGAGCGTGTCGCGGTTCGCATAGATGGCGGCGACCGCCACGAGCAGGGCGGCGAACAGGGCGATTTCCACCGCGCGCGTCTTCCATACCCGCACCCAGGGGGCATCGGGTTTGTTCACTTCGGGGCGGCCGCCTTCCAGGTAGCGGTCGGCGAGCCAGTATTCGGTGTCGAAGTTCACGAAGGTGCGCGCGCCGGTCTCGCGGTCGACGCGGTTGCCGAGGAAGATGAACTTCCACGGGAAGGCGCCGGAGAAGGCCGCAGAGCGCACGATGAAGATGCCCGACTCGGTGAAGGCGGGGGCACCGGCGGCGCTGACGCCGTAGAGGTTGAGGTAGTCGAGGTCGCGGAAGGTGAACGCGTCCTGGCCCTGGCGGATCTGGACGCGGTCGTAGATGCCGCCGCGCACGAAGCCCGAGCCCTTGAACGACTCCCGGCCGCCGCTGCGGATCACGAAGAGGGCGTGCTCGCCTTCGGCCAGGCGCGACATCAGCGCGCGCCAGCCGGCTTCGCCGAGGATCGCACGGCCGATTTCCGGATGGTTCAGGTAGCCGAACCAGAGCTCGATGAACGGCGTCGCGCTGCGCTCGAGGCCGACCTGCTCGGGCCGGACGGTGAGGCGCTGGACGGCGCCTTCGTCGACCAGCGCGGCCCAGTCGAGCGTGCGGCCGGCATCCTTGAGCTTCGCCTGCGGGCGGATGGTCGGCTCGAGGATGCCGACCTGGCGGGCGACCGCGGCGCCCGAGGCCATCATCACCTGGTTCTGGGCGATGACGGTGACGGTGGCGCCGGAGATGGCGTCGAGGCCGATGATCTCTTCTTCGGGGCGGGAGCGGCCGATCTCGATGTTGTCGCCGACGAACTTGCCCAGGTACTGCTCGTTGAACTTGATCAGGGACGATTCGGGAATGCCGAGCAGCAGGATCGGCTCGGAGTGCTTGAGGATCTTGACGCCGACGAAGCGGCCTTCGGTGTTCATGCCGATCAGCGTGACCACCGGCTTGCCCGAGTAGGCCGGGGTGTCGGTGATGTCGGTCGACAGCATCACGTAGCCGAGCAGCTTGCGCGTGCCGTTTTCATCCGCATAGCCCTCGACGTAGCGCGGCTGGCCCTTGCGTTCGGAGAAGTGCGTGGCGCCGGGCAGGACTTCGCCACAGGGTACGTAGTCGCACAGCGCGGGAGCGGTGTTCAGCTCCGGTGGCAGTTTGGCCTCGTAGGCGCTAGCCATGACGGATGAAGGGCCGAACAGCATGAAAGCGGCGAGCCAGGCGTTGCAGACCGCACGAAGAAATCTCATTGCAGCAACAGGGAAAGCGTGGAAGCAATCCGTCCATCCGAAACGGGGTTCGCCGGCGGTCATGAAAAAGCCTTTTGTCCTGGGAAGACGGGCGCACCTTGCCCGCAGGCGGCGCGGTCCGTCGGTACCCGCGGTGTCCGACGGACCGCGCCTACGTGGCACTCACGCTTCGACGATCATGCGCGAGCGCATCTCCATGTGCAGGGCGTGGCAGAAGTGGGTGCAGTAGCACCAGAACACGCCTGCCTTGTCGGCCTTGAAGGTCACCGACTTGGTTTCCTGCGGATTGACGATGAAGTTGATGTTGTAGCGCTCGATCGCGAAGCCGTGGGTCAGATCCTCGATCTTGTCGAGGTTGGTGAGCACGATCGTGACCTCATCGCCCTTCCTGAGCTTGAACTCGCGCAGGCTGAAGGCGGGCGCCTGGCTGACGAGCTTCACCGTAACCTTGTTGCCATCGCGGAACACGCCCGACTCCTGGGGGCCGCGCACGGCGTTCGGGAACTGGTCGAGCTCGTAGATCTGTTTCGGCTTGATGATGTCGCGGCGGATGATGATGGAGTCGTGCGGCTCCGATGACACGGGGTTGTCGTGCACGAGCTTCATCTTTTCGCCGCTGATGTCGATCAGCTGTGAGGTCTCGGGGTGCAGCGGGCCGACCGGGAGGAAACGGTCCTTGGAGAACTTGTTGTCCGAGACTAGGAACTTGCCGTCGCAGTCGCGGGTTTCGCCCATCGAGGTAAAGCCGTGGCCGGGCTGGTAATGGACGTCGAGGCGATCGACGACGACGGTCACGCTCTTGTCGCCCTGATAGGACTTGATCGCGCCGTCGATGCTCCACTTGACGATCTGGCTGTCGAGGAAGAGCGTGGTGTAGGCGTTGCCGCGGCCGTCGAAGGCGGTATGCAGCGGGCCGAGGCCGATCTCTGGTTCGGCGACCACCGCCTCGCGGGGCTCCTTCAGATTGCCGTCGAACCACTGCAGCACCTTCTCGTGGGCGATCAGGCTTGCGGAGGGGGAGAGCTTGCCGGCGCAGGCGTAGTACTTGCCGTCCGGGCTGATATTGACACCATGCGGGTTCTTGGGGACGGGCACATAGCAGGTGAGGGCGGTCTTCGGGTCGGCGTTAGCGGCCTGGGTACCGTCGACGACCGGCACCTTGGAGTCGCCGTAGGTCTTGAACTTGCCGTCCCTGACGGCCTGCTCGATGCGGGCGATGTTGAAGAACAGGCATGAGTCCCATTCGGCGGACATCATGTCTTCATACTTGGCGCCCATCTCGGTGTTGTACTGGGTGGTGGCGGCGAGCTTGCCGTCGTAGGAGGAGGCGACGAGCTCGCAGTTGCCGTCGATCAGCACCTGCCAGCGCACTTCCATCGATTCCACGTCGACGCAGCTGAACAGCGAACGGTACTTCGCTTCGTCCTCGATGCCGACACCGACGTTCGGCAGCGGGATGGAGAATTCCGCGCCGCAGAACACACGCGTGCTGCGGTTGATCGCCGGATCCACCGGATCGCGCTTGTCCGGGAAGGTGCCGTGAAAGCCCTGAATGTTCGGCAGCTGGGTGATCTTGTCGCACTCCATCGTGTCCAGCCGAACGCGCGCCAAGCGGCAGTTGAGCTTGTCGTTCACGAACAGGTAGCGGCCGTCGTAGGTGCCGTCGGTGTACGACGGGTGCAGATGGTGGGTGTCGCCGGTGTGGTACTTCAGCGAGCCATCCGGATTCGTGCCGATGATCGCCTTCGATTCGTTGGTGATCCCCCAGCCGATCATGCAGTCGATGTTGAACACCGGGATGCGCTTGAACTCCCGCCCCGAGGGCAGGCCGAACACGCGCACGTCGCCGGCGTGGCCGGCGCTGGAGAACATGTAGTAGGTGTCCAGTTGGCCGGGCGCGACCGAATAGTCGCCGCCGTGGGCGCCGGACGTGTCCGCGTGCGCCGTCGTCGCCGCGACCGCGCTGGCCGCGGTGTCGTCCTTGCACGCCGCCAGCCCGAACGAAATCCCCGCCCCGGCGAGGCCGGTAAAGGCCACCTTGTTCAAGAACCGGCGGCGGCTGTCGTCCGGCAGTCCGCTGTGCGGCGTGGTGTGCTTCTGGCTCATATTGCTGTGCTCCGTTTTCAACGAGGGATGTGCTTGCAGGCTGGCGGTCGGTCGGTGATAGGCGGCCCGCGACCGGCCGCCGCGCGCTCGTCCCGGGCTTGCGACCGGCCCGGTGCGGAATCGAGAACAGGGAGAATTCTCAGCGTCTTCGGGCAGTCAAAACAGTTACAGAGCCAAACATATCCGATCCGCACAGATGGCCCGGCGCACGGCAGTGGATGCCTGCCCTTTCAAGGCCTTGCAGAATTTGCCGGGGGACGGCCCCGCGCTGGCCGGCGCCGATACAATGGCGTCCATGAACGCACCGATGTTTTCCGCGCCCGCGGCCGGCCCCTCCGAGATCCTCGGCCGTGCCGTGCCCGGCTACCGCGCCGCGCCCTTCCTGCCGATGTCGCGCGCCGAGATGGACGCGCTCGGCTGGGACGCCTGCGACGTCATCCTCGTCACCGGCGATGCCTACATCGACCACCCCAGCTTCGGCATGGCCCTGGTCGGGCGCCTGCTCGAGGCCCACGGCTTTCGCGTCGGCATCCTCAGCCAGCCCGACTGGCACTCGGCCGAGCCCTTCCGCGCCCTCGGCAAGCCGCGGCTGTACTTCGGCATCACCGCCGGCAACATGGACTCGCTGGTCAACCGCTACACCTCTGACCGCAAGATCCGCTCCGAGGACGCTTACACGCCGAATGCCGAAGCCGGCCGCCGGCCCGACCGTGCGGTCACCGTCTACGCCCAGCGCGCGCGCGAAGCCTATCCAGACGCCAACATCGTCGTCGGCAGCATCGAGGCCAGCCTGCGCCGCATCGCGCACTACGACTACTGGTCGGACAAGGTGCGGCGCTCGGTGCTGCCTGACTCCAAGGCCGACCTGCTGCTGTTCGGCAACGCCGAGCGCGCCCTGGTGGCGCTGACCCACCGCCTGGCCGCGGGCGAGCCGATCGAGACCATCCGCAACCTGCGCGGCACCGCCTTCATGGCGAGGCCGGGCTGGCTGCCGGAAGGGGACGATGGCAACCCCTGGGTCGAGCTCGACTCGCTCGCGCTCGACAAGCCGGGTCGCATCGACGCCCATCCCGATCCCTACGCGATGGCGCCGTCGGCGGCGGCCGCACCGAAGCCCGCCGCCGACGGCGCCCAGCCGGTGCGCATCGTGCCGGCAGCCGAACGCGTGGCGGCGCGCCGCGCCCAGCGCGGACGCACGCTGATCCGCCTGCCGTCCTACGAGCAGGTGAAGGACGATCCGGTGCTGTACGCCCACGCCTCGCGCGTGTTCCACCTCGAATCCAACCCCGGCAACGCCCGCGCGCTGGTCCAGCGTCATGGCGAAGGCCCCGGCGCACGCGACGTCTGGATCAACCCGCCGCCGCTGCCGCTGACCACGCCGGAGATGGACTTCGTCTACGGCCGCCCCTTCGCGCGCGCGCCGCATCCGTCCTACGGCGATGCGCGCATCCCGGCCTGGGACATGATCAAGTTCTCGATCAACATCATGCGCGGCTGCTTCGGCGGCTGTACCTTCTGCTCGATCACCGAGCACGAGGGGCGCATCATCCAGAGCCGCTCGCACGAATCGATCATCCACGAGATCGAGGAGATCCGCGACAAGTCACCCGACTTCAAGGGCCACATCACCGACCTCGGCGGGCCCACCGCCAACATGTACCGCATGGCGTGCAAGAGCAAGGCGATCGAGCAGAACTGCCGCCGCCTGTCGTGCGTGTATCCGGGCATCTGCGAGAACCTGAACACCGATCATTCTTCGCTCGTCGAGCTCTACCGCAAGGCGAGGGCGGTGCCGGGGATCAAGCGCATCACCATCGGCTCGGGCCTGCGCTACGACCTCGCGGTGCGCTCGCCCGAGTACGTCAAGGAACTGGTCACCCATCACGTCAGCGGCCTGCTCAAGATCGCGCCCGAGCACACCGAGGCGAATACCCTCGCGAAGATGATGAAGCCGGGCATCGGCGCCTACGAGGAGTTCCGCCGCATGTTCGAGACGTTCTCGGCGCAGGCGGGCAAGAAGCAGCACCTGGTGCCCTACTTCATCGCCGCCCACCCCGGCTGCACCGACGAGGACATGCTGAACCTCGCGCTGTGGCTGAAGAAGCACGACTTCCGCCTCGACCAGGTGCAGACCTTCCTGCCCACGCCGATGGCGCTGGCAACGACGATGTACCACTCGCGCAAGAACCCGCTGAAGAAAGTCTCGGCGGATTCGGAGGTCGTGGAGACCGCCCGCGCCGGCAGGGTCCGCAAGCTGCACAAGGCTTTCCTGCGCTGGCACGACCCGGAGAACTGGGCGATCCTGCGCGAGGGTCTGCTCAAGATGGGGCGGGGTGAGCTGATCGGCAATGGCCCGAACTGCCTCATTCCGCGCCAGCCGCCGCCCGCTGCGGCGGTGCCGGGATGCGCCCGCGGAGCGCCGCCGGGAGGCAAACAAGCGTCCGCTCCGGCGAAGCCGGCGGGTCGTGCCAAGGATGAGGCGCCACGGCGGTCGATGGGGCACGCCGCGGGCGCGCAGGCAGCGCCATCGGCCAGGGCGCGACGGCCCGAGGGGCGCGGCGCGCGCAAGCCGACGCGCGGGCGCTGAGTCCCGTTCCCTGCCTCGAACCCAGCCTGATCGCCACCGCGTTCCGGCCCCGGTCGGGTGCGCGCCGCGGGAACACAGATTCGGTGTTTTATGGAAATTAGTTATAATAAAGTTACTTTTGATGTATTTTAAGTGATAAAGAGCCGCTCTATGCTCTGCCGACAACAATCGGGAAGCCGGTGTGCAGACGATGCCCTCGCTTCCGCCCCCCGACCGTCAGAGGAAACTGCAGTCATGCTGAAAAAAGTCATTCTCCCCCTCGCCTTCGCCGCCGCCTTCTCTGCTTTCCCGGCGCTGGCCACCACCCACACCCAGGCGCCGGCCAGCGCAGCCGCGGCGGTGGCCGCGACCCTGCCGCCGCTGATCGACGCGCAGGCGCTGAAGGCCCAGCTCGGCCGCACCGACCTGCGCATCCTGGACATCCGCGCCGACAAGGACTACGCCGCCGGCCACATCCCGGGCGCGATCAACACCCCCTACGGCAAGTATCGCGGCCCGCAGGACAACCCCGGGCAGCTGCCGGCCGAGGCCGTGCTCACCGAACTGCTGCAGGCTGCCGGCGTCGATGCCGACACCCAGGTGGTGGTGGTCCATGGCGGCGCCAATCACACCGACTTCGGCGCCGCGGCGCGCGTCTACTGGACGCTGAAAGTCGGTGGCCTGACCCGGTTGTCGATCCTCGACGGCGGCACCAAGGCCTGGCAGGCGGCCGGCGGCGCGCTCGACAGCGCGGCGCCGGCGGTGGCGCGCAGCCGCTTCAGCTACCGCTACGATCAGGACCAGATCGTCAGCGGCGAGGAGCTCGCCGCCGCCCTCGAGGCCGACCAGGCCCCGGCGCTGATCGATGCGCGCCCGGCGAAGTTCTACTCCGGCGAGGTGCGTGTCGATGCCGCGGCGCGCTACGGCACCCTGCCCGGTGCGCGTTCGCTCGACAACGCTCAGTTCTTCCCCGAGGGCGGCACCACGCTCAAGCCCGCGGGGGAACTGAAGGCGCTGGTGGCCCAGGCCGGTGCGGCCGATGCCCCGGCGGTGTCGTTCTGCAACACCGGCCACTGGGCGGCGACCAACTGGTTCGTGATGTCCGAGATCGCGGGCAACAAGCAGGTCAAGCTCTACCCCGAGTCGATCGTGGGCTGGAGCAAGAGCGCGCTGCCGATGGAAAATGAGCCCTCGCGCGTGACCGCCCTGATCCAGGACGTCAAGCGCGCGCTGGACAAGTGACCGCGGCGGAGTTTCGGCAATGCGACTGCTGATCCGGTTGTTGTTCGTCCTCGGCGGACTCGCCGGCGTGCTCGCGGTGACGCTTGCCGCCGGCCTGCGCCAGGGCCTGCTGGCGCTGCTCGGTATCGGCTTCGGTGCGGCGCTGCAGGGCGCGCGCTTCGGTTTCACCACCGGCTGGCGCGACTACATCGAACGCCGCGACCCGCAAGGCCTGTGGGCGCAGATGCTGCTGCTCGCGCTGGCGGCGGCGCTGACCCTGCCGCTGCTGGCGGCCAATCCGGGCGAACTGGTGGGCGCGGTGGCGCCGCTGACGGTGAGCCTGGTGCTGGGGGCGTTCCTGTTCGGCGCCGCGATGCAGCTCGCCGACGGCTGCGGCTCGGGCACCTTGTACAAGGCCGGCGCCGGTGCGCCGCTGTCGGTGGTGGTGCTGCCCACCTTCGCCATCGGCAGCTTCGTCGGCGCTTCGCACCAGCCCGCCTGGATTGCCCTCGGCGGCTTGCCCGCGGTCGATCTGCTCGTCCTCGGCTGGCCGCTCGCCCTGCTCCTCACCGTCGCCGGCTGCGCCCTGGTGGCCTGGCTGGCGGCGCGCGGTGCGCGCCAGAACAGCCGGGCGCGGCTGAGCGGCGAGCCGGCCGCGCTGCGCAGCGCGCTCGATGCCGCATCGGGCTACGGCGGCTGGGCGCGGCGCTGGTGGATCGGCGCGCTCGTGCTGGCCGTGCTGTACACCGCGCACCTGGTCGTTGCCGGCCAGCCGTGGGGGATCGTCTACGGCATCGGCGTGTGGGGGGCGAAAGTCGCAGCGGCGCTGGGCTGGAGCCCGGTGGGCGATCCGTTCTGGGGGAGCGCGCCGCATGCGGCGCGGCTCACCGAGCCGGTGCTGGCCGACGTCACTTCGGTGACCAACCTCGGGCTGATCTACGGTGCCCTGGTGGCGGCGCGCTGGAACGGTGCGGCCGCATTCGCCACACCTTCGGCGCGGCGCCTGATCGCCGCCAGCGTCGCCGGGCTGGTGATGGGCTACAGCTCGCGGATGGCCTTCGGCTGCAACGTCGGCGCGTTCTTCGGCGGCGTCGCCTCGGCCAGCGTGCACGGCTGGGTGTGGTTCGCACTCGCTTTTGCCGGCTCGATCGTCGGTGTGCGGATTCGCCGCCGGGTGGCGGGCTGAAGGAGCGGACGACATGGACGGACAAAAACTCTTTCGCCTCGCGAGCGCGCTCTTCTGGGGGCTAGTGCTGGCACTGGTCGCGGTCGATACGCTCAATTCCAGCGGTGTGCGGGTCGAGCCGCCGCCGATCGCGCTCGGCAGCGGACAGATGGCCTCGGGCGGGCACTGCTCGGGACGCTGAGCCCGGCCGGGGCCGTTCCGGCTTCCCGCTGGACCGGGAGCGCACAAGCGCACCACCCATGCGCCCGCCGCGGCCGATGGCCCGGCGGACGGATGCGGTGGCCTTGCCGCAGGCCGTGCCGGACTTACATTCCGGCGCGCTTTAGTCTCCCCTTGTGTTCCATCCGCGGGCACAATGCCGGGCTGCAGTCTTTCCATCCGAGTCCCCGACCATCCATGCGCTACGAATTCCTCGTGGGCCTGCGCTACACCCGTTCGCGCAAGCGGGCCCAGGGCCGAAACCGCTTCATTTCCTTCATTTCGCTGGTTTCCATGCTCGGCATCGCGCTCGGCGTTGCCGCGCTGATTGTCGTGCTCTCGGTGATGAACGGCTTCCAGGAGGAGCTGCGCACCCGCATCCTCGGCGTCGCCTCGCACATCCAGGTGCACAGCGTGGACGGCGGCCTCGAGGCCTGGCAGCAGGTCGCCGAGGAGGCGCAGCGCCATCCCGAAGTGAAGGCGGCGGCGCCCTACGTGCAGGAGCAGGGCATGCTGTCCTTCGACGAGGCGGTGCGGGGCACGATCGTGCGCGGGGTGATTCCGGCGGAAGAAGAGAAGGTCGCCGAGTTCGGCCGCCACATGCAGGCCGGCGCGTTCGAGGCGTTGCAGCCGGGACGCTTCGGCATCGTCCTCGGCCGCGACCTGGCCCACGCGCTGCGTGTGCGGATGGGCGACAAGCTCACCCTGATCGCCCCCCAGGGGCTGGTGACGCCGGCCGCGGTGCTGCCGCGGGTCAAGCAGTTCGAGGTCGTCGGCATTTTCGAGGCCGGCATGTACGAGTACGATTCCGCGCTCGCGCTGGTGCATCTGGCCGATGCCCAGGCGCTGTACCGGCTGGGCGATGCGGTGAGCGGCGTGCGGCTCAAGCTCGACGACCTCTTCGCCGCGCCACGGGTGGCGCGCGAGCTGGCGCTGACGGTCAGCCAGCCCGGGCTGGCGGTGGCCGACTGGACCCGCAGCCACGCCAACTTCTTCCGCGCGGTGGCGCTGGAAAAGACGATGATGACCCTGATCCTGTTCCTGATCGTCGCCGTGGCCGCGTTCAACATCGTGTCCACGCTGGTGATGGCGGTGCAGGAAAAATATGCTGACATCGCCATCCTGCGCACCCTGGGGGCGAGCCCGGCGTCGATCATGGCGATCTTCGTGCTGCAGGGCACGATCATCGGCTTCGTCGGGCTGGCCGCGGGGGTGGCAGGCGGGCTGGCGATCGCGCACAACCTCGACGTGGTGATTCCGGCGCTGGAGGCGCTCACCGGCGCCACGCTGTGGAACAAGGAAATCTACTACATCAACGAGCTGCCCTCGCAGGTGCTGGCGGCCGACGTCGTCTCGATCGTCTCGGTGTCCTTCGTCCTCACCCTGCTTGCCGCGCTGTACCCGAGCTGGCGGGCGTCGCGGGTCAATCCGGCGGAGGCGCTGCGCTATGAATGAGACCGCGATCGTGCGCGATGGCGCCGGATCGGCGCCGGTGCTGGCCTGCGACGGCCTGGCCAAGCATTTCCGCGAGGGGGCGGAGGCGGTGAAGGTGCTCGACGGCGTCAGTCTGCGCGTCGGCCGCGGCGAGCACCTCGCCATCGTCGGCGCCTCGGGCTCGGGCAAGAGCACCCTGCTGCACCTGCTCGGCGGGCTCGACGTGCCCAGCGCCGGCGCGGTGCGACTGATGGGGCAGGATTTCTCGGCCCTGTCGGAAGGCGCGCGCGGCCGGCTGCGCAACGCCGCGCTCGGTTTCGTGTACCAGTTCCACCATCTGCTGCCCGAGTTCACCGCGCTCGAGAACGTCGCCATGCCGCTGTACATCCGGCGCATGGACAAGGCCGCGGCCGATGCGCGCGCCGCCGCGACGCTCGATGAAGTGGGGCTGGGCCACCGTCTCGACCACACTCCCGGCGAGCTTTCCGGCGGCGAGCGCCAGCGCGCGGCGATCGCCCGTGCGCTGGTGACCCAGCCTGCCTGCGTGCTCGCCGACGAGCCCACCGGCAACCTCGACCGGCGTACCGCCGGCGTGGTGTTCGACCTGATGCTGTCGCTGAACGAGCGCCTGGCGACCAGCTTCGTCATCGTCACCCACGACGAGACCCTCGCCGCCCGCGCCCAGCGCAGCCTGCGGCTGTGCGACGGGCGGCTGGAGTAGGCCCTTCCTGATCGGCCCCTCTCCGGAGTGGCGCAGGGCTGATTCTTTTGGCATTGTTGTATGCCATGAGAATTGTTGCGGCATTCTTCCTGCTCGGTGTCGGCGTGCTGCAGATGCAGCCCTCCTTGGGCGGGCGCGAGTTCTACCTGATGGTCCTGGCGGGAGGCCTCGGCCTTGCGGCCGCGGGTGCCTTGCTCGCCCGCCGCGCCTCGCCGGCCGCCTGTCGCCCCTGGCTGCGCGCGGCCCTGCTCGCCGTCCTGGCCTTCGTCGCCGGCTTCGGCTGGGCCGGGCTGCGGGCAGAGGCGCGGTTGGGCGACGCGCTGGCGGGGGCGCGGGAGGGGGTGGATGTGGTCGTGCGCGGGCGCATCGCATCCTTGCCCCAGGCCGTGGGCGAGGGCTGGCGCTTCGTGTTCGAGGTCGAGGCGGATGGAGTTGGGGCAGACGGATTCGGGGCGGATGAGGGAAAGGGGGGCGGGGGAAAGGCAGGTGAGGAAAGGGCGGGGATCGCCGGGGTGGGGGAAACCGGAGTGCCGCAGCACCTGCTGCTGTCCTGGTATCCCGCTCGCCGCGCTCCAGCGGTGCTGCCGGCACTGACCCCCGGGGAGCGCTGGCAGTTCGTGGTCCGGCTCAAGCGCCCGCACGGTTTCGTCAACCCGTCCGGGTTCGATTACGAGGCCTGGCTGTTCGAGCGCGGCGTTCGCGCCACCGGGTACGTGCGCGCCGATGCCCGCCTGCTCGAGCGCGAGCCGGCGGGTTTCATGCAGCGGGTCCACCGTCTGCGCGCGCAACTGCGCGAGCAGATACTGGGCGCGCTCGCCGATGCGCCCCATGCGGCGATTCTGGTCGCGCTCGGTGTCGGCGATCAGCAGGGCATCCGGGCACAGGACTGGGCGGCTTTCCGCCGTACCGGGATCGGCCACCTGGTGTCGATTTCAGGCCTGCACGTGGCCCTCGTCGGCCTGCTCTGCGGCGGCGGGCTGGGCGCGGGGTGGCGGCGCGTCCCGGCCCTGGCGCTGCGCCTGCCGGCGCAGAAGGCGAGGGCGGTGGCGGCGCTGGCGGGGGCAAGCGCCTACGCCCTGCTCGCCGGAATGGGCATTCCGGTGCTGCGCGCCTGGCTGATGCTCGCCGTGGTAGTGCTGGCGATGCTGTCGGGACGCGCCGTCGCGCCCTCGCGGGTGCTGGCGATTGCGCTCTTCATCGTGCTCGTGGTCGACCCCTGGGCCGTGCTGTCGGCCGGGTTCTGGCTGTCGTTCGGGGCGGTGGCGGTGATCCTCGCGTGCACCGGCGGGCGGCTGCGGGCGATGTCCGGCTGGCGTGCGGCGCTGCGCATCCAGCTGGCGCTCGGCGTGGCGCTGAGTCCGCTGTTGCTGGCCCTGTTCCAGTCCTTCCCGCTGGTCTCGCCCCTGGCCAATCTGTTTGCCGTTCCGCTGGTGAGCTTCGTCATCACGCCGCTGGTGCTGGCCGCGCTGGTGCTGCCGACGCCGGTGCTGCTGGTGCCGGCCCACGCTGTCACGGCGGTGATGATGGCCGGAGTCGAGCGCCTGGCGGCGCTCGAGCACGCACTGTGGGAGCAGGCGCCGCCTCCGCCATGGCTGCTGGGCGCAGGCCTGGTGGCGGTGGGGCTGGTGCTGTCGCCGCGCGCCACGCCCGGCCGCCTGGCCGCACCGGCCCTGCTGCTGGCCTTGCTGAGCTGGCAGCCGCCGCGCCCGGCGGCGGGTGCCTTCCGTGCCGTGGTCCTCGATGCGGGGCAGGGGCTGGCCGTTCATGTGCAGACCCGCAGCCGCGACCTGTTGTTCGATGCCGGTCCCGCCTATGGGGGCGATGCCGATGCCGGCAGCCGGGTGGTCCTGCCCTACCTGCGTGCGGCCGGCGTGCGCCGGCTCGATGTCCTGCTGCTCTCGCATGAGGACATCGACCACGTCGGCGGCGCGGCGAGCGTGCTGCAAGGGATTGCGGTGGGGGAGGTGATCGCCGGGCAGCCCGCTGGCGCGACCCCCTGGGGGCAGACGCTGCGGCCGGACACGGCGATGCGCGGCTGTGCCGCGGGGCAGACCTGGTCCTGGGACGGGGTGCGCTTCGAAATCCTCCATCCCGCGTCCGCGGGCGACGGAGGCGGGCGCCTGGCGCACGACAACAACCGTTCCTGCGTGCTGCGGGTGCGGACGGCGGGAGGCGCACTGCTGCTGACGGGCGACATCGAGGCGGTCGCCGAGCGCGCCATCCTCGTCCGCCATGGCGCGGAAGCGCTCGCCGCCGAGGTGGTGGTGAGCGCTCACCACGGCAGCCGCTCGTCCTCGTCTGCCGCCTTCGTCGAGGCGAGCCGGGCGACGGAGGTGATCCATGCCGCCGGCTACCGCAACGCCTTCGGCCATCCTCATGCCCTGGTCCGGGCGCGCTGGGCCGAAGCCGGGGCGCGCAACTGGCGCACTGACCTCCAGGGGGCGATCGAAGTCCGCTTCGCCGGGACAGCGGACGAAGAGGTTGGGGTCGGTGCCTGGCGCAGCCTGCGGCCGCGCTACTGGCACGGCCGCTGAAGGCACCGGCGCGATATATGCCCGGAAGGGGGCGCCGCCACGGGATGCGCGTGGAAATCGGCGAAAGATTCGGGCTAGACTCGACGCCTGTTCCACCCTCGGCGCCAGGCGCCGGCCCGCCCACCATGAGCTTTCTCTCCGCCCTGCGTCGCCTGCTGGCATCGCCCCCCGAGTCTCCGCGTCCGCGCCATGGCCTGCGCGAACGCTTCGTGCAGTGCATCGGGCCGCACGGGCTGCACCGCATGGCGTACACGGAATGGGGCGATCCGCACAATCCGCGGGTACTGATCTGCGCCCACGGCCTGACCCGCAACGGGCGTGATTTCGATGATCTGGCCCGGGCCCTGGCGCGCGACTACCGCGTGGTCTGCCCCGACGTGGTCGGGCGCGGGCGCAGCGACTGGCTCGGAGTGAAGGCCGACTACGGCTTTCCGGTTTATGTGGCGGACATGGTGACGCTGATCGCACGCCTGGACGTGGAGAGTGTGCACTGGGTGGGGACGTCGATGGGCGGGATCATCGGCATGCTCCTTGCCAGCCAGCCGCACACGCCGATCCGCCGCCTCGTGCTCAACGACGTCGGGCCGGTGATCACCGCCGTTTCCCTGCGCCGGATCGCCCAGTATGTCGGCACCGCACCGCGTTTTCCCAGCATCGAGGCGGCCGAGGCCTACCTGCGCGAAGCCTGCGCTCCGTTCGGCCCGCTCACCGATGCGCAGTGGCGCCACTTGACCACACACGCGGTCCGCCCGGTCGCGGGCGGCGACGGCTTTGCGATGGTCTACGACCCGGCGCTGGGCGAAGCTTTCCGCGCCGCGCCGATCCTTGCCGACATCGACCTGTGGCCGGTGTACGAGCGCGTGCGCTGTCCGACCCTGGCCTTGCGCGGAGCCGACTCCGATCTGCTCGAGCCGGCGACGTTCGCGGCGATGGCCGCGCGCGGACCGTGCGCGCAGACGGTCGAATTCGCCGGGGTGGGGCATGCGCCGATGCTGATGGACGAGGCGCAGATCGGTGTCGTGCGCGATTTCCTGCTCGCCGGTTGAGATCACATCCCCACGCTCACCAGCCCGGGTTGAGCCGGCGTGCCTGGTCGATTTCGCTGCGGATGGTGCGGAAATGTTCCCAGCGCCGTGGATGGATGGCGCCGCTCGCGACTGCGGCGAGCAGCGCGCAGCCGGGCTCGGCCTCGTGCCGGCAGTCGCGGAAGCGGCAATGCCCGAGATGGGGACGCAGTTCGACGAAGGCTTCGGCGAGCTCGTCGTGCGCCAGGTGGGCGAGGCCGAACACCTGCAGCCCGGGACTGTCGATCAGCCAGCCCGGCAGGGCCGCGTCGTCGGCGGACGGCAGCGGGTAGAGGCGGGCGAAGGTGGTGGTGTGCTTGCCCGAGTCGAGGGCGGCGGAAATCTCCCGGGTGGCGGCCTGGGCTTCGGGAACGAGGGCGTTGGTGAGGGTCGATTTGCCCATCCCGGACTGTCCGACCAGGATCGCGTGCAGGCCGGACAGGCGCGCGCGCAGGCGCGCCGCGCCGTCGAGGGCGGAGACTTCGAGCACTTCATAGCCGAGTGCACGAAAGGGGGCGAGCTGAGCGCGCGCGGCCGCCAGGCGGTCGGCGAGGTCGGCCTTGTTGAGCACGATCAGGGGGGTGATTTCCTGGCTTTCGGCGGCGGCGATGCAGCGCGACACGAGGAGGTCGGAAAACCCCGGCTCGGTGGCGACCACGATCACGATATGGCTGAGATTGGCTGCGATCAGCTTCTCGCGGAAGGCATCCGAGCGCCACAGCAGGTTGCGCCGCGGCTTGAGCGCGGCGATGGCGCCCTGGCCGTCGCCACCGGGAAGGACTTCCACGACATCGCCGCAGGCGAAGCTGCTTTTCTTGCCGCGCGGATAGCACTGCAGGCGGCCAGCCGGAGTGTCGACTTCGTAGTGGCGGCCGAAGGCGGCAGCGATGATGCCGTCGAGCCGTGTTTCGGCGCGGGCGGCCGGGCGGGTGCGGGCTCTCACTCGGGGCGGGTCCTCGGTAGTCGGGCGTGCGGAGGCAGCAGGCGGCCGATCCGCAAGGCGGCCGGCGGATGTGAATCGAAAAAGCGTGAATACAGCGGGTCGGGGGTGAGGGTCGCGGCGTTGTCGCGGTAGAGCTTGACCAGCGCGGAGGCGAGCGCGGTGGCGCTGCTCTGGCGCGCGGCGTAGGCATCGGCCTGAAATTCGTGGGTCCGCGACCAGTGGCTGAGCAGCGGGGCGAGGGGAAAAGTGAACGCCGGCAGAATCAGGAAGAACAGCGCCAGCGCGCTGGCGCCGTCCTGCGCCTGCATGCCCAGTGCGGTGAAGAACCCGGGCTGCGCCGCGAGCCAGCCGAGGACGGCGAGCACGGCGAGGCTGGCCGGGGCGAGGACGGCGAGGCGCTGGAACAGGTGGCGGTGGTGGAAATGGCCGAGCTCGTGGGCGAGCACGGCCTCGACTTCGTCGGCGTCGAGCTTGTCGAGCAGGGTGTCGAAGAACACGATCCGCTTCGCTGCGCCGAGGCCGGTGAAATAGGCGTTGCCGTGGGCCGAGCGGCGCGAGCCGTCCATCACGAACAGGCCGCTGGAGCGAAAGCCGCAGCGCGCGAGCAGGGCTTCGACGCGCGCCTTCAGGGCAGCATCGGCGAGCGGGGTGAACGTGTTGAACAGCGGCGCGATGAACGTCGGCCAGACCAGCATCACCAGCACGTTCACCCCCAGCCACAGGGCCCACGCCCACAGCCACCAGCGCTCGCCGGCGAGCCCGATCGACCACAGCAGCACGGCGAGCAGGGGCAGGCCGATCGCCGCGGCGAGCGCCGCTTCGCGCACGGTGTCGGCGATGAACAGGCGCGGTGTGATGCGGTTGAAGTCGAACTTCTTCTCCACCCCGAACGTGCGGGCCAGGACGAAGGGCAGCTCGAGCACCCAGCCGAGCACGCCGAGCGTCGCCAGCAGGGCGGTGCCGTGGGCCACGCTGCCGGCCGGCAGGACTGCGGCCCAGGCCGCATGCACGGCCTGCAGCCCGCCGCCGAAGGTGAGGGCGAGGGCGAAGAGCGCACCGGCGACCGCTTCGCCCGCGGCCAGCGGTGCCCGTGCCGCGGTGTAGTCGGCCGCACGCTGGTGCGAGGCGAGCGGGATGGCGGCGGCGAAGGCGGCCGGCACGGCATCGCGGTGCGCGCGCACGTGGCGGATCTGGCGGCGGATCAGGGCTAGGCGGGTGGCGAGGCCGAGCAGCAGCGCGCAGAGGAAGAGGACGGCAAAGGCGTTCATCGGGCGGTCGCTGGGGGCGGAGTGGTCCGGGGGTGTTCGGCTGAGGCGGGGTCGGCTGAGGCGGGGGGCGCGCACGGCGCGGGCGTGCCGGCAGCAGGATCTATGACACAATCGCGCCCTTCGATGTTTCCCGACCACAAGGCAGCGAGAGAAAAGGCGGATCGATTATGGCACAGGACCCGAAAACCCTGATATGGCTCGACATGGAGATGACCGGTCTCGAGCCCGAGCACGACCGCATCATCGAGATCGCCGTCGTGCTCACCGACGAGAACCTCAACACGATCGCCGAGGCGCCGGTGATCGCCGTGCATCAGCCCGACACGGTGCTCGATGCGATGGACGAGTGGAACCGCAATACCCATGGCAAATCCGGCCTGATCGCGCGGGTGAAGGCGTCCACCGTGTCTGAGGCCGAGGCCGAGGCCCGGGTGCTCGACTTCCTGAAGGAACGGGTGCCGGCGCGCACGTCGCCGATCTGCGGCAACTCGGTGTGCCAGGACCGGCGCTTTCTCGCGCGCTGGATGCCGGCGCTCGAAGCCTGGTTCCATTACCGCAACCTCGACGTATCCACCCTCAAGGAACTCGCCCGGCGCTGGCGGCCGGCCGTGTACGAAGGGGTGAAGAAAGCTGGCAGTCATACCGCGCTCGCCGACATCCACGAATCGATCGCCGAGTTGCGCCATTACCGGGATCATTTCCTGAAGCTGGACTGACGCGGGCGGGAGCGCCGGCAGCCGCACGCGGCACTGCGCGAGCGGCTGCCGGCGCCGGGCGCGCGGTCACAGGGCGCGCCGTGCCACCCCGGCAGCCGCTTCCGCTCCGCGGGCACGGGCGGGCGAGCGGATGTCAGGAAGGGGTGCGGCGCAACAGGCGGAAGCTTTCCTGGCGCTTGCCGGCACCGCGGCGGAACTCCCACACCGGCTTCCATTCCGGCGCCAGCGCGCGCAGCTCGCTGCGGCCTTCGGTGTGGACAAGCAGCAGCGTGCATGGCGTGGCGCCACCTTCGACGCGCTGGGTGCGCAGTCCGGCGAAGTAGTCGAGCGAACTGCGCAGGGCGTCCGACAACCCGGTGGTGGCGATGCAGGCGCCGGGGTCCTCGCTGCGTTCTCCGGCCACGGCGATGGCGAGCGAGCCGGCTACCGTGCGGTAGCTGCGGCCATGGTCGAACCAGGGCATCAGCAAGACCACGGCCAGGCACCACAGCATGGTGAGGCCGATCGCCCAGTTCGCCGGAGCGCGTGACAGCGAGCGCGGCAGTCGCCACACGAGGACGATCCACAGCAGGCTGATCGCGCTTCCTGCGAGGAGCTGGAACGATCCCCCGGGGAGCACGAAGTCGGGGGCGTTGCGTGCCACGTGGCGGGCCAGTCCGGGGGGCCAGCCCAGCGCCTGGGCGGTCCACGCCAGCCACACCAGCACGCCGAACAGGGCGAGGCTCATCAGCGCGAACCAGTCGAAGGCGTTGGCGGCGCCGCGGCGCAGGGTCGGCACTCCGCCGGCGGCGAGCAGCGCGGCGGCCGGAACCATGAGCAGCGCGCCGGACTGGGAAAGGTCGCCGCTCAGCACCCGCCAGCCCAGCACCAGCACTGCGCTTTGCAGGGGCAGCAGGGCCGGCAGGGCGGTGAGCCGGCGGCGCTCGCGCCACAGCGCCCACAGTGCGATTGGCCACAGCGGCCACAGGAACCAGCCGAGCAGTTCGAGCAGGCGCGGGATGTCGCCGAGGGCCAGCTGCGGTCCGGCGAGGCGCGACCACTCCGCGCCCAGCCAGCGCAGGAACAGGCCCGGTTGGTGAAGATGGAGCACCAGCGGCCAGATCGCGGCCAGCGTCAGCGCCAGGCACAAGCCCAGCAGCAGGGCGCCGCTCGCGCGCGGAGAGCGGCACTCGGTGCCCAGCAGCAGGGCCAGCGGCAGCAGCGGGGCGGTGATCAGCAGCCCGCCGAGCCCGCCGGCAAGAAAGGCGAGGGCGCTGCCGAGGCCGGCCTTGAGCGCGCCCACGAGTGGGCGTTGCGGCACTTCGGCAAGGCCCCGGAGGGTGAGCGCGAGCATTGCGAACACGGCCAGCAGGGGTTGGGTCTCATGCGCATGGAGCACCAGGCCGAGGGCGCCGAGGGCGAGCAGGGCGGCCGGGGTGCGCGCCGGGCGGCCGTGCAGCGCCTCGGCGGTGCGGGCGACGAAATAGATCGCCAGGGCGACGAAGAACGCGCTCGCCAGGCGCGCGCCGCCATGCACCGGGAGTACGGCGCTGCCGAGCCAGGCGAAGCTTGCCGCAGTCCAGAAATACAGCGGCGGATAGTCGGTGAGCGGTTCTCCGGCGAGTTGCGGGAACAGCCAGGATTCGCCGCGCAACAGTTCCAGTACCGGGCCGAAGTAGCGCGCGTCGTCGCCGCGCCAGGGGTCGTGCACGGTCAGGCCGACGAGCAGGTAGAGGCCGACCAGTGCGGCGAGGCCGACGGTGCCGTAGATGCGACGCTGGAACAAGGTGGGGGAGATGGGGTCGCGGATCATGCGCGCATTGTGCGGCGGAGCACGTGGACAGGCAAAGAATGACGGGAGCGTTTATGCGGGGCCGGCTGCTCGGGGACGATAAGGGGAAGGTGAGGGGACGGCAGGGGAGCGATTGCACGGGGCGACAAAAAAGGCAGCCGCAGCTGCCTTTCGGATCGGCGCCGCGAGGCGGACGCCGGAGCGTGCGGGGGCGAGCCCCGGTGCGTCAGCTCGCGCGCTGGACGTTGCCGTACTTCTGGCGGAAGCGCTCGACGCGGCCGGCGGTGTCGACGATCTTCTGCTTGCCGGTATAGAAGGGGTGGCAGGCCGAGCACACTTCGACGTGGTACTGGTCGCGGCCGAGGGTGGAGCGGGTGGTGAAGGTGTTGCCGCAGGAGCAGGTCACATTCACGTCGTTGTACTTCGGATGGATGTCCGCTTTCATGATGGTTTCCTGGAATCTCGCGGGCGGCGGATGTGACCGCCCTGTTTGGTAAAGGGCGGAATTATCCGGCAAGCTGCCCCCGCTGGCAAGCAAAAGAGCTGCAAGCGCGGCGTGCGCGCGCATTACAATCGCGCCTTTGCCAACCGGGGCCGCGAATGCGGCGGGGAGAATCAGGGTGCGTCTGCTGCTCGCGCCGATGGAAGGCCTGCTCGATGAGGTGCTGCGCGCGATGGTGACGCGGCTCGCCCGCTACGACTACGCCGTGACCGAGTTCGCCCGGGTGTCGGGCACCTTGCTGCCGGATCGCTTCTTTCGCCGGATCGCGCCCGAGCTCGATCACGCCAGCCGGACCGCGGCGGGCACGCCGGTCCGGGTGCAGATCCTCGGCTCCGACCCGGCGTGCATGGGAGACAACGCCGCGCGCCTGGCTCGGCTGGCGCCGGCGGGCGTGGATCTGAACTTCGGCTGCCCGGCGCCGACGGTCAATCGCCATCGTGGCGGCGCGGTGCTGCTCGACGAGCCGGAGCTCTTGCACCGGATCGCGGCCGCGGTGGCCGCAGCCTTGCCGGCCGGAGTGCCGCTGACGGCGAAGATGCGGCTCGGCGTCGCCGATCCCGGGCGGGCGTGCGAGTGCGCCCAGGCGCTGGCCGAGGGCGGAGCGACGGCGCTGGTGGTGCATGCGCGCACCCGACAGCAAGGCTACCGGCCGCCGGCCCACTGGGAGTGGGTGGCGCGGGTGGCGCAGGCGGTGCGGGTGCCGGTGGTGGCCAACGGCGAAGTGTGGACCGCCGCCGACTGGGTGCGCTGCCGCGCGGTGTCCGGAGTGGCCGACGTGATGCTCGGCCGCGGCGCGGTCGCCGACCCTTTTCTCGCCCGGCGCATCCGGGGCGGGCGTCTCGATCCCCCGGATGCCGCCGAGCGGGCGCGGGAGTGGCAGGCCCTGCTCCCGGTGCTCGGCGACTTCAGCGTGCGCGTGCAGCGCAAGGTCGAGGCCCGCCATGCGCCGGGGCGGATCAAGCAGTGGCTGCATCTGCTGGCGCGCTCGTATCCGCAGGCCCGGCAGCTGTTCGCTGCGATCCGCGGGCTGCGCACGCTGGCCGAAGTCGAGGCCGCGCTTGGCCGCCATGGGGTGCCGCTTCCCGGGGCCCATTCTCCGGCGCCGGCCTGCACGGCTTGAGCGCGCCAGGATGCGGCGCCGGCGCACCGCGTGCCGCCCTGCGCCGGGCGGCGGCAGGTTTCGATCCGGTGCCTCTCCTCAACCAGGAAACACGATGAGCTACGCCAATTCCCGCATCCCGCAGAGCGCCCAGCAAGGCGTGCACGAGGCGCTGCGCGCCCGGGTGCAGAAGCATCTTGCCGAGCCCTTTCGCAAGCCCTTCGCCGATTACAACCGCGCCGCGCTGCAGATCGCGCTCGCCGGCTGGGACGGGCGGGCGCCGCTGATCCTCGATGCCGGCTGTGGCGTCGGTCACAGCACGATCCAGCTCGCGCGCCAGTTTCCCGAGCACTGGGTGATCGGCGTCGACCAGTCGCAGGACCGGCTCGAACGGCGCAAGCCTTACCCCGAGGCCTTGCTGCCGCAGAACATGGTGTTCGTACGCGCCGATCTGGTCGATTTCTGGCGCCTGCTCGAGGCCGCCGGCGTGCGCCTGGCGCGGCACTACCTGCTGTACCCCAACCCCTGGCCGAAGATCGGCCATCTGGGCCGGCGCTGGCATGCACACCCGGTGTTCCCGTGGATTCCCCGCCTCGGTGGGGTACTGGAATGCCGCAGCAACTGGCAGGTCTATATCGAAGAGTTCGCGCTAGCGCTGGGCGAAGTGCTGCAGCGGGAGGTTCCCTGGGAGCGCTTCGAGGCGTCGCTGCCGTTGACGCCGTTCGAGCGCAAGTACCGGGATTCGGGCCAGAGCCTGTTCCGCCTCGGGATCGCGCTGCCTGCAGCCTGAGACGCAGGCGCGGAGGCGGCCCGAAGGCGGTCGGACCGAGGTTCGACTTGCTTGCCAGGGCGGCTTGAGTCACCCTTGGCGCCGAATCAAGGAGATGCTCATGAGCGACACGCCCCCCCCTGTTCCTGCCGCTGCGCAGGCCATCCCGACCCTGATGAGCGACGAGGATTTCGAGGCCCTCGAGGAGATTCTCACCTCGGAGGTCGTCCCCGAAGACTGCATGGACCTGGAAATGCTCGACGGCTATCTGGCGGCGGTGCTCATCGCGCCGCGCCCGATCCCGCCCGAGCGCTGGATGCCCGGGGTGTGGTCGGCCCACGGCGAGGAGGCCGATTTCGGTTCGGGGAGCGGGCTGCAGCGCGCGATCCGGCTGGTCAAGGCCTATCACAACGAGCTGCTCGCCACGCTCGGCCTCGACGACGAGGACGAGGCGTGCTGGGAGCCGTTCTGCTTCGCCATCACCGAAGGCGACTCGCTGAAGCTGGGCGAGGCCTGGGTGGACGGTTTCACCCAGGGGCTGGATCTGTGGCCGGACGACTGGGCTGCCGGACTCGACGAGGAAGTGGTCGAAGCGGTACGCGAAACGCTCGACGAGGTGCTGGAACCGTGGGCGGCGGAGGATGCCGCGGGTGCCGACGACGAAACCCGCCTCGGCTGGCTGGTCGCGCTCGGTGAAGCGGTCAACGACATTCATGCCCACTGGCGCGATCTGGACTTCGCGCCGCCGGCGCCGCTGTCGGTGGAGGCGCCGCGCCGGCCGGCGCCGGCCGGGCCGGGGCGCAACGACCCCTGCCCCTGCGGCAGCGGCAAGAAGTTCAAGAAGTGCTGCGGGGCCGACAGCAGCAGCGCGGATGCGTGAGGACCATTGCACCCGCTGCGGTGCCTGTTGCGCTGCGTTCAGGGTGGATTTCCACCACTCCGAGCTGGCCAGCCGGGCGCCGGGCGGGGTGCCGGATGCGCTCGTCGTGCCGGTGACGGCGACCCTGGTGCGGATGCGCGGCACCGATGCCGCCATGCCGCGCTGCATCGCGCTCGAAGGCGAGGTCGGGGTGTCGGTGCGCTGCGCCCTGTACGCTACCCGGCCTTCGCCCTGCCGCGACTTCGCGCCCTATGCGGCCCTCGGAATCGGCGACGAGGCCTGCGCCCGGGCGCGCCGGCGGCACGGCCTGGAAGCTCTGTGAAGGCCTGATCCATTTAGCTAAATTTATTTTCAAGGCATTGAAAATAAAAGGGTTTGCAGGCTTGCGCAGGCTGCGGGATTGGATAGAATCCGCGCGCCGAACCACTCTGCCCGCGCCCCGCCCACCATGGAAGGCTTCAATCCCTGTCTCGATTGCGGCATCTGCTGCACGCACTTTCGCATTTCCTTCTACTGGGCCGAAGCCGATGACACGTCAGGCGGTTTCGTGCCGGCGGACATGACCGAAAAGCTCAACCACACGCTGCGTTGCATGAAGGGCAGCAACCAGGTGCCGCGGCGCTGTTCGGGGCTGGCCGGGACGGTGGGGGAGAAGGTGGCGTGCACGATCTACGCCAACCGGCCGACGCCGTGCCGCGAGTTCCCGGTCTACTTCGACGACGGCACGCCCAACCCGAAGTGCGACGAGCTGCGCGCGACCATCGGCCTGCCACCGCTGCCGCACGCGCCGCTGCCCCGCGCGGCCTGAGCCGGCGTTGCCCGAGCCGGCGTTGCCCGAACCGGCGTTGCCTGAGCGGGCGCAGCGCGCCCGCTTTTGAGCCTGTTTCTCAGTCTGTGTGCCGGCGGGGGCGGCCGACGGCGGCGAGCACGGCGAGCGGTCCGGCCGTGCGCAAGGTCTCGATCTGCTCGATGTCGCGCACGAACAGCGAACCGGCATAGCCGAGCGAATTCACTGAAATGCTTCCCCATTTTTCCTGGGTGCGCGGCACCACGAGCAGCCACTGCGGATTGACGAGCAGGTTGTAGGCCGGCATCGGGTCCGCTTGCGCCGGCATCGACAGCGCTTCGCAGGCGGTGGCGAAAGCGGCCTGCAGGATCTCGCCGCCGTTGTTCCCGGCCAAGCCGGGAAGGGCGACGAAAGCGTGGCTCCAGGGCAGGGCCGGATTGGAGGTCGCCGTGCCGTGACGTGCTGCGCCCTGCGGGGCGAAGGCCGCCAGGTCGGTGGCGCCGGGGGGAATCCATTGCAGGTGCTTGTGGGCCTGGCTGGCGCCGGCGATGCGCCCGCCGTTGTAGAAGCCCAGTCCGCCTGCGGTGGCGATCAGGGCGGCCAGGGCGCGGAAGTCGGCGTCGCTCAGTGGCGTGCTCTGGTCTTCGAAGTGGCGGGTGACGATCAGCAGATGGCGTTCGATGACCGGGAACTTGTTCAGCACGACCAGGTGGTCGGGGCCGAGCGCGGCGACGGTGAGCGCCGCTTCGGGGGGGAGAAAAGGGTTGAAATCGGGCGTGCGGCGGGTCACGGTGTCGACCCGGGCACGGTCCTTGAGGGCCAGGGAGGAAACCCAGCGCACCGAGAAGTGCGGCAGGCCGTCGCACTCGATCGGCGCCTGCTCGGTGCGGATCGGCTGCAGCGCGCCGCTTTCGAGGGCGCGGGCGATCGTGCGATCGGCGCGCTCGAGAAAGTCGGCGGGGAGATCGCAGGCCTGCTCCGGGGCGGGAACGGGAGGCGCCAGTGGGGCGCCGGCAGTTGGGGCGTCGCTGGTCATGCGAAGGGCTGGCAAGGGACAATGGGCGCATTTTGACATGAGCGCCGTGCCCGTGTGGCGCAAGGGCGCAGGAGAAATCCCGATGAGCATCCGTTTTGCCGTGCGTGGCGAGCACATTCAGCTCGATCAGTTGTTGAAGGCCGCGGGCCTGGTGGATTCGGGCGGTGCCGCCCATGTGGCGGTGGCAGAAGGCCGGGTCCGGGTCGACGGCAAGCTCGAGACGCGCAAGCGCGCCAAGTTGCGTGTCGGCCAGCGCGTGCGCTTTGGCGGCGAGGAGGTCGAGCTGGTCGAAGCGGGGCGCGCAGAGGCGTAGCGCGCGGAGGGTGGTGAAACTCGGGCGGCGAGAAACTCGGGGGCGGAGCTCGAGGCGTGGACGCCGGGGAAGGTGGAGGAGGGCGCCCGGTCCGGGGCCGTTTCAGGGCAGCTTCGGCGGCGCTGCCGGACGAGCGCGGTGCGACAGCTTTTCCCAGATCCAGCCGCCGGGCAGGTCCTGGCCGGTCAGGATGTAGTTGAGCGTGTGTTCGTTGGCGATGACGAGGCTGAAGTCGTTCAGCGCGCGGTGGGTGCCGGCGAGCAGGAGCTCGTCGCCGGCGCGGATCGGGGTGCTGCCTTCCGGCGTCAGCAGGTGGTGGTCGTCGTCGCGATCGAGAAAGAGGATTTCACATTCGAGCGCGGCGCTGCGCTCCGACGGCGAGCGCAGCAGCATTTCGAGCGTGATCCTCTCGCCCTGCATCAGGCGGCGGTACAGCGCCGGTGCGCGTTTCAGGTTGATGCGTTCGCTGCGGATCTCGGGCACCGTCCACCCCAGGCGCGCGGTCAGGTGCCCGAGCCGGGCGTCGCACCAGTCTTCATCGCGCGTGCGTACCTCCTGCAGGAAGGGAACGAGCAGCGGGGTGCTCAGGATCGCCAGGCATTCGTGGGTGATGATGCGGCTCGGGACCACGGTGATGTCGGCGTCGAAGGCTTCGAACAAGGCGTGGTTGGCTTCGTGGTTCTGGCGCAGGATGACGAACAGCTCGGGGTTCAACGCGCGTGCGGTGACCGCGATCGACAGGTTGTCGACGTCCGAACTGGTGGCGCAGACGATGCCGGTGGCCTGGTCGATGCCGGCCTGGCGCAGCGATTCGGCGCCGGTGCTGTCGCCCTGCACCCAGCGATGCGCGCCGTCGGGCCGGGCGTCGAGATCGATGATCGTCACCGGCACTGCTTCGGCGTCCATCGCGTCCACCATCCAGCGTCCGAAGCGCCCGTGGCCGCAGACGATCCAGTGTCCGCGCGGCGGATCGCGCCGGCGCTCGACCCGGGTGCCGGGCAGTCCGGTGAGCCAGCCCAGCAGCTGGGAGGCTTTCGGGGCATGGAGCGCGAGCGCCAGGGTTTCGCTGAAGCGCTCGAAGGGGTCGATGATGTGGCGGGTGCCGAAGGAGGCCATGTTGGCCGATGTTTCGCGGTGTTCGGCGCGGCACAGCGCGGGCAGGCGTGGGGCGAGCAGGCGCGCGGCGATGGCGATCGCGAGGTTGGCCTGGTCGTTGTCGGTGAGGGCGATCACGCCGATGCAGTGGGGGTGGGTGAGGCCGGCGAATTCGAGCGTTTCGGGGTTGCCAGCATCGGCGCTCAGCGCGGGCACGTCGAGCGTGTAGCTGTGGAGGTCGATTTCGCCGACCTTGTCGTCGTCGAGCTCGATCACCACCGCGCGCACGCCCATGCGGTCGAGCGCCTGGCAGATCAGGCGGCCGGTCTCGCCGTAGCCGCACACCAGGTAGAAGGGCTCGCGCAGCCGGCGCACCGCGCGCACGAAGCCCTGGGTCGCGATCGCCTGGCGCAGGCTGCGGTCGGACAGCAGGCGGAAGACCGACCCCAGGGTGTAGGCCCAGCCGATCACCGACAGATAGATGCAGACCGTCACCCACAGCCGCTGCTGGTCGGAAAAGGTGTGGGGAATTTCGCCGAAGCCGATCGTGGTCGCGGTGTAGCTGATGAAGTAGAAGGCGTGGAAGAAGCTCAGGGTATGGGGTTTGCCCGCCTCGTCCACGCCCGGCGCCAGGGTCAGCCCCAGCACGGAGACGGCGATGATGCCGATGAGCAAGATCAGCGGCGCGCGCAGCCGCCGCAGGATCAGGAAGAAGATGCTGTGGTGACGGGGGAGGGGGCGCTGCATGGCCGTCGGCGCGCCGCTCTCAGCGCCGCTGCATGATGGTCTCGGCGATCAGGATGATGACCGAGACCATGTTGGCGAACAGCGCGCCGCCCGACAGCGAGACCACGCGGGAGGTCATCTCGGGGGTGAGACCGGCGGCCGAAACGTGGGCGGCGTAGCCCCAGACCATCGCCGCCGCGAGCAACTGCAGGTCGGCGGCGAGGCTGGTCGATAGATGCACGGCACTGATCTGGGTGCGGTCGCCCAGTTTGAGCACGGTGGCGATCAGGCTGACGACGAGGGCGGCGAACAGTTCGTAGATGTCGTGGTGCGCGGGGTTGTCGATGTCGCCGACGAAGAAGCCGAAGTTCAGCGTCGCGGCGAGGACGATGAAGAAACCGAAGATGACTTTTTCGAGGTTCATGGATGTGCGCCGGGCGGGGGAACGGGATTGGCAGGGGGAATGGGGTCGGGAAGGGGCTCGCGGGCCGACTTTAGCGCGAAAGCATGGGCTTCGGCGAGGGCCCGGGATGCAGGACGATCGCACGCGCTGCGGCAGGCGGTGGTCGCGATCGGGGGCCCGGCCGGTGTGCCGCGGGGTGCTTGCGGTATGCTGCGGGCCTGTTGCCTTCGGGATTCATCGGGGATTCGCCATGGACGCGCACGCGCATGAACGCATCCGCCACACCCCGCGCTATCTGCTGATCGGCCTGCTGACGGCGGCGCCGCTGTGGGTGACCTGGCTGGTGTTCGATTTCATCTTCACCCAGCTGTCGAAGCTCGGCACGCCCTGGGTGAGCACCCTCTCACGCGCGCTGCGGGGCAATTACCCGGGCATCGCCGACTTCATCCTCCTGCCCCAGTTCCAGTCGGTGCTCGGGGTGATCTTCACCCTGGTCGTGTTCTACCTGCTGGGCTGGCTCGCCTCGCTGGTGATCGGCCAGCGCATCATCCACTGGCTCGAGCGCCTGGTCGAGAGCATCCCGGTGGTGGCGGCGATCTACGGCGGGACCAAGCGCTTTCTCGCCGCAGTCAAGGAAAAACCGGCGGGCGTGCAGCGGGTGGTGCTGATCAACTTCCCGTCTTCCGAGATGAAGGCGGTGGGCTTCGTCACCCGGGTGATCCGCGACGAAGCGAGCGGGGAGGAGCTGGCTGCGGTCTACGTGCCGACTTCGCCCAACCCCACTTCGGGCTACATCGAGATCGTGCCGGTGTCGCAGGTGGTGTCGACCGACTGGACGATGGACGAGGCGATGAGCTTCGTCATGACCGGCGGCGCGGCCTCGCCCGAGCGGATCCGCTTCCGCAACCCCGCCGCGCCGCGCTGAGCCCGGCCGGCGGGGCGCTGTGCGCAGCGCCCTTCAGGCGGCGAGGATGGCGCGCAGCACGTAGTGCAGGATGCCGCCGTGGCGGTAGTACTCGACCTCGATCGGGGTGTCGATCCGGCACCGCAGCGGCACGTCGCGCGTGCCCCCAGCGGCGTCGCGGATCGTCAGCGTCAGCGCCTGCTGCGGCTTCAGGCCGGCGCCGATGCCGGTGATGTCGAAGGTTTCCGTGCCGCTCAGACCCAGGTCCGGCCAGCTGTCGCCGGCCTCGAACTGCAACGGCAGCACACCCATGCCGACGAGGTTGGAGCGGTGGATGCGCTCGAAGCTCTGCGCGATCACCGCCTTCACCCCGAGCAGCGCCGTGCCCTTCGCCGCCCAGTCGCGCGATGAGCCGGTGCCGTACTCCTCGCCGGCGAACACCACCGTCGGCGTGCCGCGCGTGCGGTGCGTCATCGCCGCTTCGTACACCGTGGTCTGTTCGCCGTCGACCAGGGTGTAGCCGCCTTCGACGCGGCTGCCGTCGGGGTTGGGCGGCAGCATCAGGTTGCGGATGCGCACGTTGGCGAAGGTGCCGCGCACCATCACCTCGTGGTGGCCGCGGCGCGAGCCGTAGGAGTTGAACTCGGCGGGTGCGACACCGCGCTCGAGCAGCCAGTGGCCGGCCGGGCTGGTCTCGCGGAAGGCGCCGGCGGGCGAGATGTGGTCGGTGGTGACCGAGTCGCCGAGCAGCAAGAGGGCGCGTGCGCCACGGATGTCGCCGATGGCGCCGGGCTGGGGCGCGAAATCGTCGAAGAAGGGCGGGCGGGCGATGTAGGTCGACTCGGGCCAGTTGTAGACCTGGCCGACGGGGGCGGCGATCGCGTTCCACAGGTCGTGGTCGCGGGTGAAGTCGGCGTACAGGCGCTGGTAGCTCGCCGGGTCGAGCGCGACCGGCAGCAAGGCTGCGACCTCGTCGGCGCTCGGCCAGAGCTCGCGCAGGAACACCGCTTCGCCGTCGCTGCCGGTGCCCAGCGGCTCGCTCGTGAGGTCGATGTCCACCGTGCCGGCGAGGGCGAAGGCGACCACCAGCGGGGGTGAAGCGAGATAGTTGGCGCGGATGTTGGGGTGGATGCGCGCTTCGAAGTTGCGATTGCCCGACAGCACGGCGGCGACGACGAGATCGTGCTCGATGATCGTCTCGTTGAACTCTGCGGCGAGGTCGCCGGAGTTGCCGATGCAGGTCGTGCACCCGTAGCCGGCCAGCGCGAAGCCGAGCTTCGCCAGCGGCTCGAGCAGGCCGGCGCGGGCCAGGTAGTCGGTGACCACGCGCGAGCCGGGGGCGAGTGAAGTCTTGATGTGCGGCTGCACCGTCAGGCCGCGCGCCACCGCCTTCTGCGCGAGCAGGCCGGCGGCGATCAGCACCGCCGGGTTGCTGGTGTTGGTGCACGAGGTGATGGCGGCGATCAGAACGTCGCCATGGCCGAGCTCGATGTCGTCGCGCCCGCTGGCGAAGCGGTCGACGAGCTGGCCTTCCTCGCGACCGAAGCCGTTGTCGGCGACCGGGGTGGAGAACAGGCGCTCGAACTCGTGGCGCATTGCCGGCAGCGCGATGCGGTCCTGCGGCCGCTTCGGCCCGGCAAGCGAAGGCTCGATCGAGGCGAGGTCGAGCGTCAGCGTGCGGCTGTAGGCGATGTCGCCCGCGCGCGGCATGCCGAACAGCTGCTGGGCGCGGAAATAGGCTTCGAACAGCGCGCATTCGTCCGCGCTGCGCCCGGTCGCGCGCAGGTAGTCGATCGTCCTCGCGTCGACCGGGAAGAAGCCCATCGTTGCGCCGTATTCGGGGGCCATGTTGGCGAGCGTGGCGCGGTCGGGCACCGGCAGGCTGGCCGCGCCGTCGCCGAAGAACTCGACGAACGTGCCGACCACCTTCTCGCGCCGCAGCAGCTCGGTCACGGTGAGCACCAGGTCGGTGGCGGTGGCGCCGGCGGGCAGGGCGCCGTGCAGCTCGACACCGACCACATCCGGGGTCAGGAAGTAGACCGGCTGGCCGAGCATCGCCGCCTCGGCCTCGATCCCGCCCACGCCCCAGCCGACGACGCCGACGCCGTTGATCATCGTGGTGTGGGAGTCGGTGCCGACCAGGGTGTCGGGGAAATACACCTCGCCCTCGCGGCGCACGCCGCGGAACAGGTATTCGAGGTTCACCTGATGGACGATGCCAATGCCCGGCGGCACCACGCGGAAGGTGTCGAAGGCCTGCATGCCCCACTTCATGAACTGGTAGCGCTCGCGGTTGCGTGCGAACTCGAGCTCCATGTTGCGGCGCAAGGCATCGGGGCTGCCGTAGTGGTCGACCTGCACCGAGTGGTCCACCACCAGATCCACCGGCACCCGCGGCTCGATCCGCTTCGGCTCGCGCCCCTGTTGGAGGGCGACGTCGCGCATCGCGGCGAGGTCGGCGAGCAACGGCACGCCGGTGAAGTCCTGCAGCACGACGCGGGCGACGACGAAGGGAATCTCCGCCGTGCGCGGTGCGTTCGGGCGCCAGTTGGCGAGCTCGCGGACGTGGGCAGCGCCGACCCTGCCGCCGTCGCAGTGGCGCAGCAGCGCTTCGAGGATGATGCGGATCGACACCGGCAGGCGCGACACCGGACCGATGCCGGCCGCCTCCAGTGCCGGCAGGGAATGGAAGCGGCCGCGCGTGCCGGCGGGCGTGGTGAAGGTCTGCAGGGAGGGAAAGGGCGATGCGGACATGATGCTCCTCCTTGTCCGGCGCCTGACGGCGGCGGACGGATGAGATGGCGGTAGTGTGCCCCCCGGATGCAGATGCGACTGGCGGCCCCGACCGATGTTCCCGTTATCGTTACGCGCGGGCTGTACGCGGGCGGCGCCGGGAGTAGAATGCCGCCGGTTCGAAAGGCGGATTCGATGTCCGGGTGGTGCACTGCACCTCGAGTCTTATAAAAGACATATAATCCGCCCCGTCCGCGCGGGCGATCCCCGCCCGGAGTCCTGATCACCGCCACGAAAAAGTGAGGAAGTCGCCGTGCTTGAAGCTTACCGCGCCCATGTCGCCGAACGTGCCGCCCTCGGCATCCCGCCGCTGCCGCTGTCCAAGCAGCAGGCCACCGAGCTGGTCGAACTGCTGAAGAATCCCCCCGCCGGCGAGGAGGCCTTCCTCGTCGAGCTGCTCACCTACCGCGTCCCCGCCGGCGTGGACGATGCCGCCAAGGTCAAGGCCGAGTTCCTCGCCAGGCTCGCCAAGGGCGAGGAGTCCTGTGCGCTGGTGTCGCGCGCGAAGGCCACCGAACTGCTCGGCACCATGCTCGGCGGTTTCAACATCAAGCCGCTGATCGACCTGCTCGCCGACGGTGAAGTCGGCGCTATCGCCGCCGAGGGCCTGAAGAAGACCCTGCTGATGTTCGACTACTTCCACGACGTCAAGGAACTGGCCGGACAGGGCAACGCCAACGCCAAGGCGGTGATGCAGTCGTGGGCCGACGCCGAGTGGTTCACCAGCCGTCCGGAAGTGCCCGCCGCGCAGAAGCTGACCGTGTTCAAGGTCACCGGCGAAACCAACACCGACGACCTGTCGCCGGCGCCGGACGCCTGGTCGCGCCCCGACATCCCGCTGCACGCGCTGGCGATGCTGAAGAACCCGCGCCCCGGGATCACCCCGGAAGAAGCCGGCGTGCGCGGTCCGGTCAAGTTCCTCGAAGAGCTGCGCGCCAAGGGCAACCTGGTCGCCTACGTCGGTGACGTGGTCGGCACCGGCTCCTCGCGCAAGTCCGCCACCAACTCGGTGCTGTGGTTCACCGGCGAAGACATTCCCTTCGTCCCGAACAAGCGCTTCGGCGGCGTGTGCCTGGGCTCCAAGATCGCGCCGATCTTCTTCAACACCATGGAAGACGCCGGCGCGCTGCCGATCGAGATCGACGCCGGCCAGATGGACATGGGCGACGAGATCGAGCTCAAGGTCGACGCTGCCTCGGGCAAGGTCACCGCGACCAAGAACGGTGCGGTGATCGCCGAAAGCCAGCTCAAGACCCTCGTGATCCTCGACGAAGTGCGCGCTGGCGGCCGTATTCCGCTGATCATCGGCCGCGGCCTCACCGCCAAGGCGCGCGAGGCGTTGGGCCTGCCGCCCTCCACCCTGTTCCGCCTGCCGCAGAACCCGGCCGATACCGGCAAGGGCTTCAGCCTGGCGCAGAAGATGGTCGGTCGCGCCTGCGGCCTGCCCGAAGGCCAGGGCATTCGCCCGGGCACCTACTGCGAACCGAAGATGACCACCGTCGGCAGCCAGGACACCACCGGCCCGATGACCCGCGACGAACTCAAGGACCTGGCTTGCCTCGGCTTCTCCGCCGACCTGGTGATGCAGTCCTTCTGCCACACCGCGGCCTACCCGAAGCTGGTCGACGTCAAGATGCACCGCGAGCTGCCGTCCTTCATCAGCACCCGCGGCGGCGTCGCCCTGCGTCCGGGGGACGGCGTGATCCACTCCTGGCTGAACCGCCTGCTGCTGCCCGACACCGTCGGCACCGGCGGCGACAGCCACACCCGCTTCCCGATCGGCATCTCGTTCCCGGCCGGCTCCGGCCTCGTCGCCTTCGCCGCCGCCACCGGGGTGATGCCGCTCGACATGCCGGAATCGGTGCTGGTGCGCTTCAAGGGCAAGCTGCAGCCGGGCGTGACGCTCCGTGACCTGGTCAACGCCATCCCCTACTACGCGATCAAGCAGGGCCTGCTGACCGTCGAGAAGAAGGGCAAGAAGAACATCTTCTCCGGCCGCGTGCTCGAGATCGAAGGCCTGCCCGACCTGAAGGTGGAACAGGCGTTCGAACTGTCCGACGCCGCTGCCGAGCGTTCGGCCGCCGCCTGCTCGGTGCACCTGGATAAGGAGCCGATCATCGAGTACATGCGCTCGAACATCACCCTGATGAAGTGGATGATCGCCAACGGCTACCAGGATGCGCGCACCCTGGGCCGCCGCATCAAGGCCATGGAAGCGTGGATCGCCAAGCCCGAGCTGCTCAAGGCCGACGCCGACGCCGAGTACGCCGCCGTGATCGAGATCGACCTCGCCGACGTCACCGAGCCGCTGGTCGCCTGCCCGAACGACCCGGACGACGTCAAGCTGCTGTCCGAAGTCGCCGGCGACAAGATCGACGAAGTGTTCATCGGTTCGTGCATGACCAACATCGGCCACTTCCGCGCCGCGGGCAAGGTGCTGGACGGCAAGTCCGACATCCCGACCCGCCTGTGGATCGCACCGCCGACCAAGATGGACGCGATGATCCTCAACGAGGAAGGCTACTACGGCGTGCTCGGCAAGTCCGGCGCCCGCATGGAGATGCCCGGCTGCTCGCTGTGCATGGGCAACCAGGCGCAGATCCGCAAGGGCAGCACCGCGATGTCGACTTCGACGCGCAACTTCCCCAACCGCCTGGGCATCGACACCCGCGTTTATCTGGGTTCGGCCGAACTCGCCGCGGTGTGCGCGCTGATGGGCAAGATCCCGTCGGTCGCGGAGTACATGGAAGGCGTCAAGGCCGTCAATGCCAAGGCCGCCGACGTGTATCGCTATATGAACTTCGACCAGATCGCCGAGTTTGCAGAAGTGGCGAACACCGTCGAGGTCTGATGCAAGGCATGGCAGGCGGGAGCTTCCCGCCTGCCGGAACGAAAAACCCCCGCTGGGTGACTGGCGGGGGTTTTTCCGTTCCGGCAGGCTCGTTTCAGGCTGACCAGGGCAAGGCCGGCCGTTGCGGAAAGATGCCGCGCCTGTGAGGTATCCGTGGCCCCGGGGCGAATGCGTCGCCCCGGGCGCCGTTTTCCGGAAGGGGGCGAAAATCTGTCGGTGGTCGCGCAGGGGGCTGCGGATCGTCGTGACTTGGATCACGTTGCATCGGATTATGATCGACCTTGCGCCGGGCGCCCGGTTAAGATTCCGCTCGTCGCTCGTGTGCGGCAAGCCGATCGATACCGTGACGCCACCTCGATTACGGTGCGCCGGCGCGGGAAACGGGCGCGATTTTTCGAGCGCAAGGTTCTTGAACGGCTGGGTTGCCGGGAATCTCTTCTATCGGCCGATTCCCGCGGGGAGCCAGATGGAATTTCTTTGGGTGCTTACTCTCCTGCTGCTGCTGGCGCTGATCGGCATGATCGTTCGCGCCGTGCGCAGCGAGCGTAAGCTGCGCGAGCAGAACCAGCGTCTCGAAGAGGTGATCTGGGGAACCAATGCCGGGACCTGGGAATGGAATATCGAGACCGGGGAAACGGTGTTCAACGCGCGCTGGGCGGAAATTCTCGGCTACACGCTGGACGAGATTTCCCCCAAGACCGCGGCCACGGTACGCGCCCTTTCCCATCCGGACGACATGAAGCGCTTCGATCGGATGGTGGTGCACTGTTTCCGGCATGAAAGCGAGACCTACGAGTGCGAGCTCCGCTCCCGGCACAAGAACGGGCACTGGGTGTGGGTGCTCGACTGGGGCAGGGTGGTCGAATGGACTCCCGATGGGAGGGCGCGGCGGATGTCGGGAACGCGCCAGGACATCACCGTGCGCAAGGAGGCGGAGGCGCTGCTCGCGGGCGAAAAGGAACGCCTGCACACGATCTTCGAATTGATGCCGATCGGCATCGTCCTGATCGACCGTGGCGGGCGCGTGGTCGAGTGCAACTCGGCCGCGGTGAACATGCTCGGCATCGCCCGTGCCCAATCCTTGTACCGCTCGATTACCGGCCAGGGCTGGAGTGCATTCCGGCCGGACGGCGAGGCGATGGCGCCGCGCCACTACGCGGGCCTGCGCGCGCTCGCCGAACAGCGCCCGCTCCACCATCGCAGCATGGAGGTGCGCGGTCCCCGGGGCAGTCTCTGGCTGCGGGTCAGCGCCACCCCGCTGGATCATCCGCGCTACGGCGTGGTCATCACCCATTCCGACGTCACCGCGCAGCGCGATGCCGATGCCCGCCAGCGGCTTGCCACGAGCGTGCTCAGCCAGACCAGCGAAGGCATCGTCGTCACCGGTGCGGATGGCCGGGTGGTCGAAGTCAATGACGCCTTCACCGCCGTCACCGGTTATCGACGCGACGAGGTGCAGGGCAAGACCCTGGAGATCTTCGAGTCCGAGCTGCACTCGCGGGACTATTTCATCGGCATACGGCGGGCGATCCGCACGCACGGGCACTGGCGCGGGGAATTGTGGAGCCGGCGCAAGAACGGCGAGGAGTACGCGGCGATGCTCAACGTCAGTGCGGTGCGAGGATTGCGCGGGCGGACGCAGAACTACGTTGCCCTGTTGAGTGACATCACGCCGCTGAAGCGCCAGCAAAAGCAGCTCGAACATATCGCCTATCACGATCCGCTCACCGACCTGCCCAACCGGGCGTTGTTCACCGACCGCCTGCAACAGGCGCTCGCCCAGTCCAGCCGTAGCGGGCGCCAGCTGGTGGTGGCGTATATCGACCTCGATGGGTTCAAGGCGGTCAATGACACCCACGGCCACAACGTCGGCGACCGCCTGCTGGTGGTGATCGCCCGCCGGATGCGGAAGGTGCTGCGCGAAGGCGATACCCTGGCCCGGCTCGGAGGCGACGAGTTCGCCGCGCTGCTCGTCGACCTCGATACCGCGGCCGACTGTGAGTCGGTGCTCGGCCGGCTGCTCCTGGCCGCGGCCGAACCGGTCGTCGTCGATGAGCTCAGCCTGACCGTTTCCGCCAGCATCGGCGTCGCCCCCTTCACGGGGGGAAAGCCCGATCCCGGAGTCGACGCCGAGCATCTCATGCGCGATGCCGACCAGGCGATGTACCTGGCGAAACGGATGGGCAAGAACGCGTACCGCTTCTTCGATGCGCAGGCATGCGGTGGTTGAGCCGGAGGCGGTTTCCCGCGCGCGCTGCATCGATGTTTCCGGGGTTGCGGCCTTTCCTGGCGCTTGAAGGGCGGCTGCGGGCTTGCCTGGCTTCACCTCCCCCGCCTGCTATTGTTTGAAAGCGAAGTTTTAAAACAAGAGCTTGAGGGTGCGGGATGAAAGCCATGTACCTCGATCGTCCCGGTCGTCGAAGCCCGGATCGCCGCTTCTCGTACCAGCACCAGCCGTGCCGGGAATGGCCATGAAGGGCCGTGCGATGCTGCGGGGGAGCGGAAGGCAGGTCTTTGGCCGATGGCTCGCGGCCTGGCTGGCGGGAGGGGGGCTGTTGCCCGATCCGGCGGTGGCCGACATCTATGCCTTCACCGATGAAAAAGGGATGGTGCATGTCACCAATGTCCCGCAGGACCGGCGCTACCGCCTGATCCTGCGGGTGCCCGAGGCCGCCGCCGAGCGGCGTGCGGGACGCCGCGCGCGCGAGCCGGTCCGGCGCTTCCAGCAGCAGGTGGCGCAGGCCGGGCAGGCCAGCCGGGTGGCGCCGGTGTCGAGGCGGTGCTGGTCGAGCGTCTGCTCCAGCGCGACGATCTGTGTCTGCGTGACCTTCGTCCCGGATTTGCCCACCTAGCAGGGTGTTGATTTAATGCACTTTCCAGCATCTGCGCGGGCTCTACGGCTGATATAATTACGTCTGCATTTCTACAGCAATTATTCCCATGCGCGGCATCGACCACAAACAGAACGCCCTGTTCAGCTACGTCAATATCGAAGATCGAATTGCCCCCGATCATCCGTTGCGCCGGATCAAGACGCTGGCCGATATGGTTTTGCGCACGATGTCGCCGCATTTCGATGCGCTCTATGCCGAGGGCGGGCGCCCCTCGATTGCGCCGGAACGCTTGCTGCGCGCGTCGTTGTTGCAATGCCTGTTTTCGATTCGCTCGGAGCGCGCACTGGTCGAGCATATCGACTTCAACATGATGTTCCGTTGGTTCGTCGGCCTGACGCTGGACGAGGCGGTATGGGATCACTCGACGTTCAGCGCCAATCGCGAACGGCTGCTCAAAGAGAGCGTGATGCGCGAATTCTTCGGCGGCGTGGTGGCGATTGCCGAGTGGGCAGATCTGGTCTCGGACGAGCATTTCAGTGTCGACGGTTCGCTGCTGCGGGCGTGGGCCTCGCACAAGAGCCTGATGGCGCGCGACGGCTCGGACGAACCACCGGGGCCGGACCAGGGGCGCAACCCCGAGGTGGACTTCCGAGGGCAGAAACGCTCGAACAAGACGCACGTCTCGCGCACCGACCCGCAGGCCTTGCTGGCCAGCAAAGGCGGCGCAGGTGCCTACCTGAGCTTCACGACTCATGCGCTGGCGGAGAACCGCAATGGGCTGATCGTCGATGTGCATACCACGCAGGCCACGGGCACCGCCGAGCGCGAGGCCGCGCTGGTGATGGTCAAGCGCACCGTGAAGCCGGCCGATGCGACGCGCGAACCGACGCTGGCCGCCGACCGGGGGTACGACACCGCCGAGTTCATCGCTGCGCTTGAGCCGCTGGGCGTGCTGGCGCACGTTGCCGCCAAAACCAAGGGTAGTGCCGTCCCCGTGGCGCTCAAGGCCACGGAGGGCTATGCGGTCAGCCTGCGTCGTCGAAAGATGATCGAAGAGGCGTTCGGCTGGGCGAAGGACATCGGCACGCTGCGCCGTCTGATGGCGCGCGGGCTGGAAACGGTTCGCGCGCATGCGCTGCTCAATTTCGCCGCCTACAACCTGACGAGGCTGGGTAATTTGCTGGCGCCGTAATCCGATGGCGCAAGCGCGCCATTCGTATTGCGGCATTGGATTGTTGAATACGTTGGCTTTGCAGCGACGGGAGCGCTGCTGAATTGCGGTTGCACAATCGGCGGGAAAAGCGGCTGGAATCGTCATCAGGGCGGCTTGGAACGGATCTTTTCCGCATCGATTTTTTCCGGGGCGACTGGAAACCGAAGGTGACGGTGAGATTTTCAACACCCTGCTAGGCGAAATAATGGGGGGCGACATAGCCGGCGAGTAGGCCGAGGATCACCATCACGACCATCAGTTCGAGCAGCGTGAACCCCTTGCCTGCGGGGCGCGGAGAGTGCTGGGCTGCAAACCCGGTGTGCAAGCGATCCGGGGCTGGAGACGCGGCGGTCGTAGAGGGGGGCGGGGGGCACCGGCCTTGGCGGAAAGCAGTGGCCGGTGCCGCGCCTTCAGTGTGCCGGAGTGCCGGCAAAAAAGCGCTGCCGCAACTCGGCGGGCAGTTGCATCCCGGTGTGCCGGGCGCGCTGCAGCAGTTCCCAGTAGTAGCGGTAGGAGGCGCGGTCGTGCAGGCGGCCGCCATGCTGGATCGGTCCCCAGGCCTGGTCCTGGGCGGCGGTGAGGATTTGCGCCGCGGCCTCCACCTCGGAAAAGTCCGGCTGCATGGCGGCGAGGATCGGCAGGATCTGGTTGGGGTGGATGCTCCACATGCGCAGGTAGCCGAATTCGCGCCGGGCGCGCTCGGCATCGTGGCGGATCACGGCGACATCCTTCAGCTCGGTGGTGACGTTGTGCGCGGGGACGACGCCGTTGCCGAGGGCGGCGGCGGCGATCTCGGTTTTCGCGCGCACGATCAGCGGGTGCTCGAATTGGCCCGGGCTCGTCATCGCGCTGCCGGGGATCGCGCCGTGGTGGCCGGAGACGAAATCCATCAGGCCGAAGTCGAGCGACTCGACGCCGTCGAGCGCGGCGATCCGCCACGCTTCGCGCAGCGCGCCGTGGGTTTCGATCAGGACATGCACGGGGAGCGTGCCGGGCAAACCGGTTGCGGCTTCGATCCGGCGCAGGGCGGCGATCTGTGCTGCGGCATCGGCCGCCGCGCGGGCCTTGGGCAGGGTCACGAAGGCCAGACGCCCGCCTGCGGCACCGATCAGGATCTCGAGGTCGCGCTCCCAGTGGGGATGGGTGATGTCGTGGATGCGGGCGCCGACGCGGCCAAAGTGGTTGGCGGGGCCGTTGACGATCTCGGCCACCATCTGTGCGTGCTCGGCTTCCGCGCCGGCGGGGGCGCCATCCTCGCAGTCGCAGGTGAGGTCGAACACCGGGCCGAGTTCCTGCTGCAGGGCGAGCGCCTTCGTCATCAGCTTTTCGGTGCCGGCGTAGTGATCGACCGCGGGCAGCGAAGGGAAGGGTTTTTCGCCAGCGAATAGGACTTCTTGCGGATGGAGAGCGGAGGTCATGGCAGGTGCGAGGCTGCGGTGAGAGAAGGGCGTCCAAGCATAGCAGCGGCGCGGTGGACGAAAAAGGCGCACGGCCGGAACCGTGCGCCCTGATGAAACCGGCCGGTGGGGTGCCGGGCCGCGCCGGGATCAGCCCAGCAGATCCTTCACGCCTTCGCGCTCTTCGAGCAGTTCGTTGAGCGTGTGGGTCATGCGCTCGCGCGAGAAGGCGTCGATTTCCAGGCCCTGGACGATCTTGTACTCACCGTTCTCGGTGGTGACCGGGAAGCCGTAGATGATGCCTTCGGGAATGCCGTAGGAGCCGTCCGAGGGAATGCCCATGGTGACCCATTCGCCGTTCGTGCCCAGCACCCAGTCGTGGATGTGGTCGATGGCGGCGTTGGCGGCCGAAGCGGCCGAAGACAGGCCGCGGGCTTCGATGATCGCGGCGCCGCGCTTGCCGACGGTGGGCAGGAACACGTCCTTGTTCCAGGCTTCGTCGTTGATCAGGCCCTTGACGTTGTCGCCATTGGAGGTCACGAAACGGTAGTCGGCATACATGGTGGGCGAGTGGTTGCCCCACACCACCAGGCTCTTCAGGCTGGAGACGTCACGGCCGGACTTGGCGGCCAGCTGCGACAGCGCGCGGTTGTGGTCCAGGCGCAGCATGCCGGTGAAGTTCTTGGCGGGGACGCGGCCGTACTTCTGCGCGACTTCCTTGGCGATGTAGGCGTTGGTGTTGCAGGGGTTGCCCACCACCAGCACCTTGCAGTCGGGATCGGCGTACTGGCCGATCGCCGCGCCCTGCACGGTGAAGATCTTGGCGTTTTCGGTGAGCAGGTCCTTGCGTTCCATGCCGGGGCCGCGCGGACGGGCGCCGACCAGGAGCGCCACCTTGGCGTCCTTGAACGCGACGTTGGGGTCGTCGGTGGCGATCATGCCGGCGAGCAGCGGGAAGGCGCAGTCTTCCAGCTCCATCATGACGCCCTTGACTGCCTTCTGGGCGTGGGGCAGATCGAGCAGTTGCAGGATGACGGGCTGGTCCTTGCCCAGCATTTCGCCGCTGGCGATACGGAACAGCAGGCTGTAGCCGATCTGGCCGGCGGCGCCGGTAACGGCAACGCGGACGGGGGCTTTGCTCATGTGGATACTCCCTCAAAAGAAGACGGTCGGTGTGATCGAGAAATCCTGCCCCGGTCGTGCAGCGCGGCTGCAGACGCTGCCGTCTCCGGAGGCGGTTTCGCAGGGAGGCGAGCAGCTGAGGCGCGAGGATACTAATGGGAACGCGGGAGCCTGTCAAACAACGTTTTATATCTTATATAAGATAGAAGATGGGGCATAGACGACATAAAAGTTTTATGCTCAAATGCGCGCATGACACAGGAAGCCCCCACCTTCAGTCCGTTGTATCGCCAGATCAAGGCCTTGATCCTGCAGGCTCTCGAAGCCGGCGAGTGGCGGCCTGGACAGGCCATCCCGAGCGAGCAGGAGCTCGCCTCGCGTTTCAGTGTATCGCAGGGTACGGTGCGCAAGGCGATCGACGAGATGGCAGCGGAAAATCTTCTCGTGCGCAAGCAGGGGAAGGGAACCTTCGTTGCTTCGCACAACGATCCGCGTGCGCTGTTCCGCTTCCTGCGCCTGGCGCCGATCGATGGCGATCTTTCTCCGCCGCAAAGCGTGCCGCTCGACTGCTGGCGGGCCAAGGCTGGCCAGGAGGCTTCGCGCATGCTGGGCATCGAGCTGGGGGCGCCGATCATCATCGTCCGCCGTCTGCTCAAGTTCACCACCAAGCCGGTGGTGATCGACGAACTCTACCTGCCGGGCGAAATCTTCCAGGGGCTGACGGCCGAAACCCTGAAGGGCTGGAACGGCTCGCTCTACAGCCTGTTCGAGACCCGTTTCGGCCTGCGCATGATCCGCGCGCAGGAGCGCATCCGCGCGGTGGCGGCCGACCGGGGGGCGAGCGAAGCGCTCAAGGTGCCGGAAGGCACGCCGCTGCTGTCGGTGGAGCGGGTGACCTACACCTATGGCGACAAGCCGGTCGAATGGCGTCGGGGGCTGTATTCGACCGCGGACCATTTTTATCTGAACGAGTTGAATTGAAGGTGGCGATTGTGGGCTGGCGTCGTTGTCGGGCGCTATAATTTCGCGTTTTTTCGGAGTCCGCGACGGCGGTCGTCGCACATGCAGAGGGGAGTCTTCATGTCAGAAGTGACAGTGCGCAAACCGAGGCCGAAGCATCTGGCCTTGAATCAGATCCGGCTACCATTGCCGGGCATCGTTTCGATCCTGCACCGGATCAGTGGCGCGGGGCTGTTCCTGCTGCTGCCTTTCCTGTTGTTCCTTCTCGATCGCAGCCTCGGCTCGGCCGAGTCCTTCGAGACGTTCAGCGCCGTGGTCGGCAATCCGCTGGTCAAGCTGCTGCTGCTCGGCCTGCTGTGGGCCTACCTGCACCACTTCTGTGCTGGCATCCGCTTCCTGCTGCTCGATCTGCACATCGGTGGCGATCTGCAGCCCGCGCGCAATTCTTCGCGCATCGTTCTGATCGTGAGCATCGCGCTCACCGTCGTCATCGGGGTGAAACTATGGTGAAACGTATCGTCGTCGGCGCGCACTACGGGCTGAAGGACTGGATCGCGCAGCGCGCCACCGCTGTTTTCATGGCGCTGTATACGATTCTGTTCGCGATCTGTGCGCTGGGCTTGTCCGAGTTCAGCTACGAGGCCTGGTCCGAGCTGTTTTCTCGTGGCGTGTTCAAGTTCCTCAGCTTCCTGTTCTTCCTGTCCCTGTTCTATCACGCCTGGGTCGGCGTGCGTGACATCTGGATGGATTACATCAAGCCCGATGGCGTGCGCCTGGCGCTGCATCTGGTCACCCTCTTCCTGCTCGTCGGCTATGCCGGCTGGGCGGCTCAGATTCTTTGGAGGCTGTAAGCGTGAACGTCGCGAAGCGTACCTTTGATGCAGTCATCGTCGGCGCCGGCGGCGCCGGCCTGCGTGCGGCCCTGCAACTGTCCGAGGCCGGCCTGAAGACCGCGGTGCTGACCAAGGTGTTCCCGACCCGCTCGCACACCGTTGCGGCGCAGGGCGGGGTGGCGGCCTCGCTGGGCAACTCCACCGAGGACAACTGGCACTGGCACATGTACGACACCGTCAAGGGGTCGGACTGGCTCGGCGACCAGGACGCCATCGAGTTCATGTGCAAGAAGGCCAACGAAGTGGTCATCGAGCTCGAGCACTACGGCATGCCCTTCGACCGCACCGACAACGGCAAGATCTACCAGCGTCCGTTCGGCGGCCATTCGATGAACTACGGCCAGGCCCCGGTGATGCGCTCCTGCGCCGCCGCCGACCGTACCGGCCACGCCATGTTGCACGCGCTGTACCAGCGCAACGTGCGCGCCAACACCCAGTTCTTCGTCGAATGGATGGCGCTCGACCTGATCCGCAACAGCGACGGCGACGTGCTCGGCGTCACCGCGATGGAAATGGAAACCGGCGAGGTCAGCATCTTCCATGCCAAGGCGACCATCTTCGCCACCGGCGGTTCGGGGCGTATCTACTACAGCTCCACCAACGCCTTTATCAACACCGGCGACGGCGTGGGCATGGCGGCGCGGGCCGGGATTCCGCTCGAAGACATGGAATTCTGGCAGTTCCACCCGACCGGCGTGGCCGGCGCCGGCGTGCTGATCACCGAAGGGGTGCGCGGCGAAGGCGGCATCCTGCGCAACGCCAGCGGCGAGCGCTTCATGGAGCGCTACGCGCCCAACCTCAAGGATCTGGCCTCGCGCGACGTCGTCTCGCGTTCGATGGTGACCGAGATCAACGAAGGCCGCGGCTGCGGGCCGGACAAGGACCACGTCCTGCTCGACATCACCCACCTGTCGCCCGAAACCATCATGAAGCGCCTGCCGGGGATCCGCGAGATCTCGATCCAGTTCGCCGGCGTCGATCCGATCAAGGCGCCGATCCCGGTGGTGCCGACCTGCCACTACCAGATGGGCGGCATTCCGACCAACTACAAGGGCCAGGTGGTGGTGCCCAAGGACGGCAACCCGAACGCCCCGGTGTCCGGCTTCTACGCCGCCGGCGAGTGCGCCTGCGCCTCGGTGCACGGCGCCAACCGTCTCGGCACCAACTCGCTGCTCGACCTGCTGGTGTTCGGCAAGTCCGCCGGCGAAACCGTGGTCGAAGACTTCAAGTCCGGTCAGCTCACCCTCAAGCCGCTGCCGGCCGATGCCGCCGACGCTTCGCTCGCCCGCATCGCCCGCCTCGAAGGGCAGAAGAACGGTGAAAGCGTGTTCGACGTCGGTCTCGAGATGCGCCGCACCATGCAGAAGCATGCCGGCGTGTTCCGCTTCGACAACCTGCTCAAGGAAGGCGTGCAGAAGATCTCCGAAGTGGCCGAGCGTGCCAAGCACACCGAAATCGTCGACAAGTCCAAGGTCTGGAACACCGCCCGCACCGAGGCGCTCGAGCTCGACAACCTGATCGAAGTCGCCCGCGCGACGATGGTCTCCGCCGAGGCCCGCAAGGAATCGCGCGGCGCCCACGTCCGCGATGACGCGCCCGACACGGCGGAAAACCCCAACGGTCGCGATGACCAGAACTGGCTCAAGCACACCCTGTGGTATTCCGAAGGCAACCGCCTCGACTACAAGCCGGTGAACCTGAAGCCGCTGTCCGACGACGTCGAGCCGATCGCGCTCGCCAAGCGCACTTACTGAGCGCACGGGAGAAATACTGATGAGCAAGCGTACCGTCCATTTCAAGATCTACCGCTACGATCCGGACAAGGACGACAAACCCTATATGCAGGACATCTCGGTCGAGCTCGAGGCTTCCGACAAGAAGCTGCTCGACGCCCTGGTGCGCCTGAAGTCCAAGGACGATTCGATGTCCTTCCGCCGTTCCTGCCGCGAAGGCGTGTGCGGCTCGGATGCGATGAACATCAACGGCAAAAACGGCCTGGCCTGCCTCACCGACATCGACAGCCTGCCGCAGCCGATCACGCTGCGCCCGCTGCCCGGCCTGCCGGTGATCCGCGACCTGATCGTGGACATGACCCAGTTCTTCAAGCAGTACCACTCGATCAAGCCCTACCTGGTAAACGACGATCCGGCGCCCGAGCGCGAGCGCCTGCAGTCGCCGGAAGAGCGCGAGGAGCTCAACGGCCTCTACGAGTGCATCCTGTGCGCGTGCTGCTCGACCTCCTGCCCATCGTTCTGGTGGAACCCGGACAAGTTCGTCGGCCCCGCCGGCCTGCTCAACGCCTACCGTTTCCTTGCCGACACCCGCGACCAGGATACCAGTGCCCGCCTCGACAACCTCGAGGATCCGTACCGCCTGTTCCGCTGTCATTCGATCATGAACTGTGTCGATGTGTGCCCGAAGGGTCTGAATCCGACCCGCGCCATCGGCAAGATCAAGGACATGATGGTCCGGCGCGCGGTATAAGGCGGAGGCCGTCGAATGAACATCAATCGGGGGCGTGTGCGCTGGCAGTGTCGTCGGGCTCTGCTCGAGCTCGACCTGGTGTTCGCGCGCTTTCTCGAGCGGCATTTCGATCGTCTGAGCGACGATCAACTGGCGGACCTCGACGACCTGCTGCGCTGCGACGACTACGACATCTGGGCGATGGTCAACGGCAGCAAGGCATGCGAGGTGGACCGCTGGCAGGAGATGGTCGGCCTGCTGCGTGAGCGCTGACGCGCACAGGCCGCATCCAGACATCAACAGAAGTTAAACCGGCAAGTAGAAGGGACGATCCATGAGCACTGAACGCACGGCAACCCTCACCGTCGATGGCAAGGCCGTCGAATTCCCGGTCATGACCGGCACCCATGGTAGCGATGTCATCGACATCCGCACGCTGGGTGCCAAGACCGGACTGTTTACCTATGATTCCGGCTTCCTGTCGACGGCGAGCTGCAAATCGAAGATCACCTTCATCGACGGCGACAAGGGCGAGCTGCTCTATCGCGGCTACCCGATCGAACAGCTGGCCGAGAAGTGCAACTTCCTCGAAGTGGCCTATCTGCTGAAGAACGGCGAACTGCCGAACGCCACCCAGAAGACCGAGTTCGAAGGCATCATCAAGAACCACACGATGCTCCACGACCAGATGACGAAGTTCTACTCGGGCTTCCGTCGCGACGCGCACCCGATGGCGGTGATGGTCGGCGTGGTCGGGGCGCTGTCGGCGTTCTACCACGAGGCGATGGACTTCTCCGACGCCGAGCACCGCAACATCTCGATCAACCGCCTGATCGCGAAGCTGCCGACGATCGTCGCCATGGCCTACAAGTACAACATGGGCCAGCCGTTCATGTACCCGCGCAACGACCTCGACTACACCGCGAACTTCATGCACATGATGTTCGGTTCGCCGTGCGAGAAGTACGAGCCCAATCCGGTGCTGGTGCGCGCGCTCGACGTGATCTTCACGCTGCACGCCGACCACGAGCAGAACGCCTCGACTTCGACCGTGCGCCTGGCCGGTTCGTCGGGCGCCAATCCCTTCGCCTGCATCTCGGCCGGCATCGCCTGCCTGTGGGGGCCGGCGCATGGCGGCGCGAACGAGGCCTGCCTCAACATGCTTGAGGAAATCGGCGACGTGTCGCGTGTCGGCGAGTACATCAAGCGCGCCAAGGACAAGAACGACAGCTTCAAGCTGATGGGCTTCGGCCACCGCGTGTACAAGAACTTCGACCCGCGCGCCAAGCTGATGGGCAAGGTCTGCAACGACGTCCTCACCGAACTGGGCCTGGAAGACGACCGCCTGTTCAAGCTCGCCAAGGAACTCGAGAAGATCGCGCTGGAAGACGAGTACTTCGTCGAGAAGAAGCTCTACCCGAACGTCGACTTCTACTCGGGCATCGTGCAGAAGGCGCTGGGCATCCCGACCTCCATGTTCACCTGCATCTTCGCGCTGGCGCGCACGGTGGGCTGGATCACCCAGTGGGAAGAGATGATCACCGATCCCGAGTACAAGATCGGCCGTCCGCGCCAGCTCTATATCGGCGCAGCACGCCGTGACGTACCGTCGATCGATCAGCGTTCGTAAGAAACGATGAACAGGGGAGGGAGGCTTTGCCAGCCCTGACCGGAGCGGGGTGGTTGCTCATGCGCAGCCATCCCGTTTTTCCATTGGGCAGGGCGGCAAGGCGGTAGTGCAATAATCCCCGTCACCCGTACAGGGCAATTAGAACACCATAGGTGTCACACATCATGATGAAGCAACTCGAACAGACTTCGCACTTGTTCGGTGCCAATGCGCCGTTCATCGAAGAGCAGTACGAAAACTACCTCGCCGATCCCGCTTCGGTTTCCGAAGAGTGGCGCACCTACTTCGACCGCCTGCAGAGCCAGGCCGGAGCGGGCGCGCGCGACGTCGCCCACGGGCCGATCATCGCCGCCTTCGAACAGATGGCCAGGCGCGGCCCGGTGCGCACCGTGGTCGCTGAAGGCGAGGACAAGCAGCAAGTCTCCGTGCTGCAGCTGATCAACGCCTACCGCTTCCTCGGCACCCGCTGGGCGCAGCTCGACCCGCTCAAGCGCACCGAGCGCCTGCAGATCGCCGAGCTCGAGCCGTCGTATTACGGCTTCACCGAGGCCGACCTGTCGAAGAGCTTCAACGTCGGCTCCTTCCACGGCTTCTCGACCGAGCACGCCAGCCTGCGCGAGATCCTCGAGGCCCTGCGCCAGACCTACTGCGGCTCGATCGGCTCGGAGTACATGTACATCTCCGACATCGCCCAGAAGCGCTGGATCCAGAGCCGTCTCGAGAGCGTGCGGGCGACGCCGAAGTTCTCGCTCGAGATGAAGAAGCGCATCCTCGAGCGCACCACCGCGGCCGAAACCCTCGAGCGCTACCTGCACACCAAATACGTCGGCCAGAAGCGCTTCTCGCTCGAAGGCGGCGAGTCGACCATCGTCGCGATGGACGAGATCATCCGCGTCGCTGGCAGCCTCGGCGTGGCCGAGACCGTGATCGGGATGGCCCACCGCGGCCGTCTCAACGTGCTCGTCAACACCCTGGGCAAGTCGCCGTCGATGCTGTTCTCCGAGTTCGAGGGCAAGGCGGTGGTCGATCTCACCGCGGGCGACGTCAAGTACCACATGGGCTTCTCCAGCGACGTCATGACTCCGGGCGGGCCGATGCACCTGACCCTGGCGTTCAACCCGTCGCACCTCGAGATCATCAACCCGGTGGTCGAAGGCTCGGTGTACGCGCGCCAGCTGCGCCGCGGCGACGCCGACAAGCGCCAGGTGCTGCCGGTGCTGATCCACGGCGACTCCGCCGTTGCCGGCCAGGGCGTGAACCAGGAGATGCTGAACTTCTCCCAGACCCGCGGCTACGGCACCGGCGGCACGGTGCATATCGTGGTCAACAACCAGATCGGCTTCACCACTTCCGATCCGCGCGACTACCGCTCCTCGCTTTACTGCACCGACATCTTCAAGATGGTCGAGGCGCCGATCTTCCACGTCAATGGCGACGATCCGGAGGCGGTGGCCTTCATCACCGCGCTCGCCACCGAGTTCCGCCAGGAGTTCAAGAAGGATGTGGTCATCGACATCATCTGTTTCCGCAAGCTCGGCCACAACGAGCAGGACGAGCCGATGGTGACCCAGCCACTGATGTACCGCAGCATCCAGAAGCATCCGGGAACCCGCAAGCACTACGCCGATCGTCTGGTGGCCGAAGGCTCGCTGCAGGCGGACGAGCCGGCGAAGATGATCGCCGAATACCGCGAGCATCTCGACAAGGGCGAGCTGCTCTACAACCCGGTGCTGTCCGGGCACAACCGCCAGTTCGCGGTGGACTGGTCGTCCTACCTCAAGCAGCCCTACACCGATGCCGCCGAGACCGCGATCCCAGTGCAGGAAATCAAGCGCCTGGCCGAGCGCCTGGCTGCGCTGCCCGAAGGCTTCTCGCTCCATTCGCGGGTCAAGAAGATCATCGACGACCGCGCCGCGATGGGCCGCGGGGAGCTTCCGCTCGACTGGGGCATGGGCGAAAACCTCGCCTATGCCAGCCTGGTCGCCCAGGGCTACGGCGTGCGCATCTCCGGCGAGGACGTCGGCCGCGGCACTTTCTTCCACCGCCACGCCGTGCTCCACGACCAGAAGCGCGAGCGCTGGGACGAGGGCATCTACAAGCCGCTGGAGCACATCCAGGACGGCCAGGCGCGCTTCCAGTGCTACGACTCGGTGCTCTCGGAAGAGGGCGTGCTCGCCTTCGAATACGGCTATTCGACGACCGAGCCCAACGAGCTGGTGGTGTGGGAAGCGCAGTTCGGCGACTTCGTCAATGGCGCCCAGGTCGTGCTCGACCAGTTCATCTGCTCGGGTGAGGCCAAGTGGGGCCGCCTGTGTGGCCTGACGCTGATGCTGCCGCACGGCTACGAAGGCCAGGGGCCGGAACACTCCTCGGCGCGCCTCGAGCGTTACATGAACAACGCCGCAGAGCACAACTGGCAGATCTGCGTGCCGACCACGCCGGCGCAGATCTTCCACTTGCTGCGCCGACAGATGATCCGCAAGGTGCGCAAGCCGCTGATTATCATCACGCCGAAGTCGCTGCTGCGCCACAAGGAAGCGATCTCGTCGATCGACGAACTCGCCAACGGTGGCTTCCAGACCGTGATTCCGGAAATCGAGGCGCTCGATCCGAAGAAGGTCAAGCGTGTCGTCCTGTGCCAGGGCAAGATTTATTACGAACTGCTCGCCCACCGCCGCGAGCACAACATCAAGGACACCGCGCTGGTTCGCATCGAGCAGCTCTATCCCTTCCCGGCGAAGGCGTTCGCGGCGGCGATCGAGCAGTTCCCGAACGCCAGGGAAATCGTGTGGTGCCAGGAAGAGCCCCGCAACCAGGGCGCCTGGTACTGGCTGGCTTCGCGCCAGCACCTGGTCAACGTCCTCGGCACCAAGCGTCGCCTGCTGCTCGTCAGCCGCCCGGCGGCGGCCTCGCCGGCGGTCGGCTACTACGCCAAGCACAACCAGCAGCAAAAGGCCGTGATCGAAAACGCTTTCGGTCCGATCCAGGACACGACGCCGCAGTCCCCCAACTAAGAAGACCTCCCGGGAGAGAAAACCATGCTGATCGAAGTCAAAGTACCGCAGCTGTCCGAATCCGTGTCCGAAGCCACGCTGGTTTCCTGGCACAAGAAGGAAGGCGATGCCGTCTCGCGCGACGAGAACCTGATCGACATCGAGACCGACAAGGTCGTGCTCGAGACGCCGGCTCCGGCAGACGGCGTGCTGGTGAAGATCATCAAGCAGGATGGCGACACCGTCAGCTCGGGCGAGCTGATCGCCCAGATCGACACCGAAGCGAAGGCCGCCGCCGGCGCTGCCGCTCCAGTCCAGGCCGTGACGCCGCCGCCGGCCGCGTCCGCTGCGCCCGCCGCCGCCGGCGCGGCCAGCCCGGCCGCGCGCAAGATCCTCGACGAGAAAGGCATCGCTGCCGCCGATGTCGCCGGCACCGGCCGTGGCGGCCGCGTCACCAAGGAAGACGCCGTCGCCGCCCAGCCGAAGCCCGCCGCGGCGCCGGCCGCGCTGACGCTGGCCGCCGGCGAGCGCCCGGAAGAGCGCGTGCCGATGACCCGCCTGCGCGCGCGCATCGCCGAGCGCCTGATCCAGTCGAAGAACGAGAACGCCATCCTGACCACGTTCAACGAAGTGAACATGGCGCCGGTGATGGCCCTGCGCAAGCAGTACGGCGACAAGTTCGAGAAGGCCCACGGCGTGCGCCTGGGCTTCATGGGCTTCTTCGTCAAGGCTGCGGTCGCCGCGCTGAAGAAGTTCCCGATCCTCAACGCCTCGGTCGACGGCACCGACATCGTCTATCACGGCTACATCGACATCGGCATCGCCGTCGGTTCGCCGCGCGGCCTGGTCGTGCCGATCCTGCGTGACGCCGACCAGATGTCGATCGCTGACATCGAGAAGAAGATCGCCGAGTTCGGGCAGAAGGCCAAGGACGGCAAACTGTCGCTCGAAGAGCTCTCCGGCGGCACCTTCTCGATCTCCAACGGCGGCGTGTTCGGCTCGATGCTGTCGACGCCGATCATCAACCCGCCGCAGTCGGCGATCCTCGGCATCCACGCCACCAAGGACCGTCCGGTGGTCGAGAACGGCCAGATCGTCATCCGCCCGATCAACTACCTCGCGATGAGCTACGACCACCGCATCATCGACGGCCGCGAGGCGGTGCTCGGCCTGGTGACGATGAAGGAAGCGCTGGAAGATCCGGCCCGCCTGATCCTCGACGTCTGACCGCGATGCCGCGCGGGCGCGCCGCGGGCCTCGGCCCGCAGCACGTCCGCGTTGTCCCTTTTTCCGGAGTGAATGATGGCTGACAAGCAATTCGACGTACTCGTCATCGGCGGCGGCCCCGGCGGTTACGTCGCTGCAATCCGCGCCGCGCAACTCGGCTTCAAGACCGCGTGCGCCGAATCCAACCCCTATGCCGACCCCAAAGGCGAGCCGCGTCTGGGTGGCACCTGCCTCAACGTGGGCTGTATCCCTTCCAAAGCGCTGCTGCACACGTCGCACCTGTTCGAGGAGGCCGAGCATTCCTTCGAAGGCCAGGGCATCAAGCTCGGCGGCAAGGTCGGCATCGACGTGCCGACGATGATCGCGCGCAAGAACAAGGTCGTCGACCAGCTGACCCAGGGCATCAAGGGCCTGTTCAAGAAGAACAAGGTCGCCTTCCTCGCCGGCCACGGCAGCTTCGAGAGCGCCGGCCCCGGCGGCTACACCGTCCGCGTCGGCAACGAAACGGTCGAGGCCCGGCACGTCATCGTCGCCACCGGCTCCCGGCCGCGTCATCTGCCTGGCATCGCGGTCGATAACAAGACCGTCTGCGACAACGTCGGCGCGCTCGATTTCGATGCGGTGCCGAAGCGCCTGGGCGTGATCGGTGCCGGCGTGATCGGCCTCGAGATGGGTTCGGTGTGGCGCCGCCTCGGCTCGGAAGTGACGGTGCTCGAAGCGCTGCCCGAGTTCATGCCTTTCGCCGACGTCGATGTCGCCAAGGAAGCGCTCAAGGTGTTCACCAAGCAGGGCCTGAACATCCAGACCGGCGTCAACATCGGCGAGACCAAGGTCGGCAAGAAGGGCGTCTCCTTGGCCTATACCGACAAGGACGGCAACCCGGCCACCCTCGAATGCGACCGCCTGATCGTCTCGGTCGGGCGCGTGCCCAATACCGACGGCCTCAATGCCGCCGCCGTCGGGCTCGGCGTCAACGAGCGCGGCCAGATCGTCGTCGATGGTCATTGCCGGACGAATCTGCCCAACGTGTATGCCGTCGGCGACGTCGTGCGCGGGCCGATGCTGGCGCACAAGGCGATGGAAGAGGGCGTGATGGTCGCCGAGCTGATCGCCGGCCAGGCCGGGCACTGCAACCTCGAACTGGTGCCGGGAGTGATCTACACTTCGCCGGAAATCGCCTGGGTCGGCAAGAGCGAGCAGCAGCTCAAGGCCGAAGGGGTCGCCTACCGTGTCGGCAAGATCCCGTTCATGGCCAACGGCCGTGCGCTCGGTACGGGCGATCCGACCGGTTTCGTCAAGATGCTGGCCGATGCCAGCACCGACCGCATCCTCGGCGTGCACATCATCGGCGCCAACGCTTCGGAGCTGATTTCCGAAGCCGTGGTGGCGATGGAATTCGCCGGCTGCGCGGAAGACCTGGCGCGCATCTGCCATGCCCATCCGACGCTGTCGGAAGTGGTGCACGAGGCTGCGCTCGCCTGCGACAAGCGCCCGCTGCATTTCTGAGCGCGCCGTGAAGTGAAAGGGGGTGAGTGCGAGGGCTTCCTCGCCGCTCGCCCCTTTTTGCTTGCGCCGCCTCCGTGGCGGCTTGCCGAATTCCGTTTCCCTGACGTAAGCGGCGTCGTGCGCGCTGCCGTGCCAATCCAGGTATTCAAGAACTGTCCACCATGCCCCACCGTATTCTCAACGTGGCCGAGCACGGCATGCTCGATGCCTACGAGGCCGAGCTCCAGAGCCGCGGCTACACCGCCGACCCGGCACAACGGGCGGCCGCGACCCGGCTGCAGAAGCTGTATGCCGATCTCATCGGCTTCAAGGCGGCGCGGCGCGGCAAGCTGCGCAAGATGTTCGCCCGCCCGGCGCTGCCGCGCAGCGTGTATTTCTGGGGCGGCGTCGGCCGCGGCAAGAGCTTCCTGATGGACTGCTTCTACGACGCGGTGCCGTACCAGCGCAAGCGCCGGGTGCATTTCCACGCCTTCATGCAGGAAGTGCAGAACGATCTGCGCCAGCACAACCACGAACCCGACCCGCTGCAGAAAGTGGCCGATCGCATTGCCGCCGCCACCCGGCTGCTGTGCTTCGACGAGTTCCACGTTTCCGACATCGCCGATGCGATGATCCTCGGCCGGCTGCTGGAAGCCTTGTTCGCCCGCGGGGTGATCTTTGTGATGACGTCCAATTACCCCCCCGACGGTCTCTACCCCAACGGCCTGATGCGGGTGAACTTCCTGCCGACGATCGAATTCATCAAGCAGCGCTTCGACGTGTTCGAGGTCGATCACGGCACCGATTACCGCCTGCGCACCCTGGAAGCGCTGGAAATCTACCTCGTGCCTCACGATGCCGCGGCCGAGCGCAAGCTGGAGGACGACTTCCTGCGCCTGGCCGGCAGCGCAGGCGAGGGCGGTGCCATCGTCGTGCTCGAGCGCCAGCTGCCGGTGCTGCGCCAGGCGCCGGGCGTGATCTGGTTCGACTTCGACACCCTGTGCAAGGGCGCACGGTCGCAGAACGACTATCTGGAAATCGCCCGCGAACACCACACCCTGATCCTCTCCAGGGTGCCGAAGATGCTCGCCGGCAACGCCTCGGAAGCGCGCCGCTTCACCTGGTTGATCGACGTCCTCTACGACCACCGCGTCAAGCTGATCATGAGCGCCGACGTTCCGGCCTACGAGCTGTACACCGAAGGCCACAACGCCCACGAGTTCGTCCGCACCGTCAGCCGCCTGATCGAGATGCGCACGCGCGACTACCTCGCCGAACCGCACCGGACCGAGTGAGACCGGCCGCAATCCCCCTTTTTGATTCCTATGGAATAATTCGCGGCATTCCGGGAGGGCGTGCGCCGGCGTAGAATCCCAGCCTTTCCCGTTGTTCGCGCGGCCCGTTCCGATGTCCGACCCTTCCTCGATCTTCGCCCCAGACGGCCCCCTCGCCGCGGCCATCCCGGGTTTCCGCGCCCGGCCGCAGCAGGTCGAGATGGCGCAGAAGATCGCCGAGGCCCTGCGTGACAACCGCGTCCTCGTCGCCGAGGCCGGCACCGGAACCGGCAAGACGTTCGCCTATCTGGTGCCGGCGCTGCTCGCCGGTGGCAAGGTGATCCTCTCCACCGGCACCAAGACCCTGCAGGACCAGCTCTTCAACCGCGACCTGCCGACGGTGCGCGCGGCGCTGAAAGTGCCGGTGTCGATCGCGCTGCTCAAGGGCAGGGCGAACTACGTCTGCCCCTACCACCTCGAGCGCAACGCCCGCGACGGCCGCTTCCTCAGCGCCCAGGACGCCGCCGACCTGCGCGCCATCGGCCGCTTTGCCCAGCACACGCAGAGCGGCGACAAGGCCGAATGCACCGACGTGCGCGAGGACTCCGCGGCCTGGATCGCCGCCACCTCCACCCGCGACAACTGCCTCGGCCAGGACTGCCCGCAGGTCAAGGACTGCTTCGTGCTGCAGGCGCGGCGCCAGGCGATGGAAGCCGATGTGGTGGTGGTCAATCACCACCTGTTCTTCGCCGACGTGATGCTGCGCGACGAAGGCATGGGTGAGCTGCTGCCGGCATGCAACGCGGTGATTTTCGACGAAGCCCACCAGCTGCCGGAAACCGCCAGCCTGTTCTTCGGCGACAGCACTTCCACCGCCCAGGTGCTGGAGCTGGCGCGCGACACCCGCTCGGAGACGGTGGCCGCGGCGCGCGACTGCGTGGCGATGATCGACGAGTCGCGCAAGCTGGAGAAGGCCGCGCGCGACCTGCGCCTGGTGTTCGGCAGCGAGCCGGCGCGGCTGGCGGCGGCGCAGGCGGCGGAAAAGGACGGCTTCGCCGCCAGCATCGAGGAGCTGGAGCGTTCGCTGGCGGCGTTCCATGCCGTGCTCGAAACCCAGGCCGAGCGTTCCGAGGGGCTGGCCAATTGCCTGCGGCGCGGCACCGAGCTGGGCGAGCGCCTGGCGCGCTGGCGCGATCCGGCGGAAAAGGAGCTGATCCGGTGGGTCGAAGTGTTCTCCCAGTCGCTCGCCCTCAACGCCACGCCGCTGCACGTCTCGGACGTGTTCAAGCGCCAGCTCGAAGCTCAGCCCCGGGCCTGGATCTTCACGTCGGCGACGCTCGCCGTGGGCAAGGAATTCGGTCACTACTGCCGTGAACTCGGCCTCGCCTGGCTGGAGCCGCCGCCCCTGACCATGGTCTGGGGAAGCCCCTTCGATTACGCCGAGCAGGCGCTGCTGTATGCGCCGGCCGGGATGCCGGATCCGAACTCTCCCGACTACAGCGAGCGCGTCGCCCGGGTCGCGCTGCCCCTGATCCGCGCCGCGCGCGGCCGGGCCTTCGTGCTGTGCACTTCGCTGCGCGCGATGCGCCGCATCCACGAGTTGATCGTTGACGGCCTCGCGCAGGCGGGCGATGCGCTGCCGGTGCTGCTGCAGGGGGAAGGCTCGCGCACCGAGCTGCTCGAGCGCTTCCGCCGCCTGGGCAACGCCGTGCTGGTGGCGAGCCAGAGTTTCTGGGAAGGGGTGGACGTGCCGGGCGATGCGCTGTCGCTGGTGGTCATCGACAAGCTGCCCTTCGCTCCGCCCGACGACCCGGTGCTCGCGGCGCGCGTCGAGTACATGCAGAAGCAAGGGCTGAGCCCGTTCATCCATCATCAGCTGCCGCGCACCGTGATCAGCATGAAGCAGGGCGCCGGGCGCCTGATCCGCACCGAGCGCGACCGCGGCGTGCTATGCATCTGCGACCCGCGGATGATCGACAAATCCTATGGCAAGGTGGTCTGGCGCAGCCTGCCGCCGATGCGGCGCAGCCGCGTCGAAGCCGAGGCGGTGGCCTTTCTCGAGGCGCTGCCGGCGCCGAAGCAGGGCGGCTGAGTGCGCTCTGTTGTATCCTCTCGGATCGCTCAACCCGATTCCGCGTGCGGCATTTTGATGAAAGTCTTTGGTTTCGCCGGCTGGTCCGGCTCCGGCAAGACCACGCTGGTGGAAAAGCTGATTCCCGAATTCACCGCCCGCGGCCTGCGCGTGTCGGTGATCAAGCATGCCCACCATGGCTTCGACCTCGACAAGCCGGGCAAGGACTCCTGGCGCCATCGCGCGGCCGGTGCCACCCAGGTGCTGATGCTGTCGAACGACCGCTGGGTGCTGATGCACGAACTGCGCGGCGACCCGGAGCCGACCCTGGACGAGCAGCTGCGCCTGCTCGAACCCTGCGACCTGGTTCTGATCGAAGGTTACAAGGCCGCGACCGTGCCCAAGATCGAAATCCACCGCCCCGAGCACGGCAAGCCGCCGTTGTGGCCGGAAAACCCGCATGTGGTGGCGGTCGCCACCGATGCCGACATCGATTGTCCACTGCCGCGCCTGGCGTTGAACGACGCGGTGGCGGTGGCCGATTTCATCCTCGACTATCTGAAAGACCAATGAACGGCAACATCCTCTCCTTCGATGAAGCCCGCAGCCGCTTGCTCGGTTTCGCCCGGCCGGTGCGCGAGATCGACCCGGTCGACACCTTGTTCGCTGCCGGCCGGGTACTCGCGGTGACGCAGCGCTCCGCGATCAACCTGCCGCCGATGGACAACTCGGGCATGGACGGCTACGCCCTGCGCGCCGCCGACGTCCCCGCCGCCGGCACCCGGCTGCCGGTAAGCCAGCGGATTCCCGCCGGCAGCGTCGGCCACGAGCTGGCGCCGGGCACCGCCGCGCGCATCTTCACCGGCGCGCCGCTGCCCCCGGGGGCGGATACGGTGGTGATGCAGGAGCTGTGCGAGCACGATGGCGAGCACGTCATCGTCAACGCCGTGCCCCGCCTCGGTGAGGCGGTGCGCCGCATGGGCGAGGACATTGCCGCCGGTGACGAGCTGCTGCCCGCAGGCTTGCGCCTGAGCCCGCAGGCGGTGGCGCTGGCCGCTTCGGTGGGGTTGGCGCAGCTGCCGGTGTATCGGCGGGTGAAGGTGGCGATGTTCTCCACCGGCTCCGAGCTGGTGATGCCCGGCGAGCCGTTGCCGCCGGGCGGCATCTACAACTCCAACCGCTTCATGCTGCGCGGACTGCTCGCCGCGCTCGGCTGTGAAGTGGAGGATTTCGGCATCGTCCCCGACCGCCTCGACGCCACGCGCGACGTGCTGCGCCGGGCGGCCGAGGGCCACGACCTGATTCTCACCAGCGGTGGCGTCTCGGTCGGCGAGGAAGACCACGTCAAGCCCGCGGTCGAGGCCGAGGGCAGCCTCGACATGTGGAAGATCGCGATGAAACCGGGCAAGCCGCTCGCCTATGGCCGCGTGCACGGGGCTGCCTTCATCGGCCTGCCGGGGAACCCGGTATCGAGTTTCGTCACCTTCGTGATGCTGGTGCGGCCGTTCCTGCTCGCCACCCAGGGGGTGGGCGAGACCGATCCGGTGGCACTGACGCTACGCGCTGATTTCGACTGGCCGAAGCCGGACCGCCGGCGTGAATTCCTGCGTGCGCGCATCAACGCCCGGGGCGAAGTGGAAGTCTTCGCCAACCAGGGCTCGGCGGCGCTCCACTCCACCGTGTGGGCAACCGGGCTGGTCGATATCCCGGCCGGCACCGTGATCGAGCGCGGCGAGCCGGTGCGCTTCCTGCCCTACGGCGAGTTGTTGCACTGAAACCGATCCAGGCGGGCCGCCCCCCGCGAACGAGAGACAAGCATGACGACGAACGTAAAGATCCTGTATTTCGCCAGCCTGCGCGAAGCCGTCGGGCAGTCGGGCGAGGAGTTCGCCCTACCTGAAGGCGTGGGCTCGGTCGGTGCGCTGCGCGCCCATCTGGCCGCCCGCGGCGAGGCCTGGCAGGCCCTGGCGGCCGGACGCAATGTGCGTGCGGCGGTCAACCAGCGCATGGTGGGGGCCGACGCACCGCTCGGGGCAGGCGACGAGGTGGCGTTTTTCCCGCCGGTAACCGGGGGTTGAAGCATGGATGTGGGCAATGAAGTAAGTGTTCAGGAAGCCGATTTCGACATCGGCGACGAGATCGAACGCCTCGGCGCGGCCCGCCGCGACATCGGTGCGGTGGCGAGCTTCGTCGGCCTGGTGCGCGACGCCAACGACGGCAGCGGCGTTTCGGCGATGACGCTGGAACATTATCCCGGCATGACCGAGCGTGCCCTCGAGGACATCGTCGCCGCCGCGCGGCAGCGCTGGTCGCTGTTCGGGGTGCGCGTGATCCATCGCTACGGCCGCCTCGAACCAACAGACCGCATCGTCTTCGTCGGCGTCGCCGGCGCCCACCGCGGCGAGGCCTTCGCTGCCTGCGAATTCATCATGGACTACCTGAAAACGCAGGCGCCGTTCTGGAAGCGGGAGGAAACGCCGAGCGGGGCGCGCTGGGTCGATGCGCGCGATAGCGACGACTCCGCTGCCGCCCGTTGGGTGGAGGAGGGTGAGGCGGATGGCGCCGCCGCTGTTCCTGCAGACGACGCCTGCAAGGGCGAAGGCATGCGGGTCGAGGAAGTCTGGGACGAAGTCGAACAACGGCGCTGAGCGAACAACGGCGCTGAGGGAATAGTAGCGCCGAGCGAACGACGACGCGGAGCCGGGCAGGGCGGAGCGCGCGCGCCGGAAAGTGCCCGCCGGCGGAGGCGATGGACTGCGGACCGGACCGAGCCGGGTGGCGCGCGCAGGCGCGGTCCGGCTCGCTTCCGTTCCGCGGCAGCGACGCTTATTTGCGGCCTTTGCTGCCTTGCGGGGCGGCGCTGCGGAAGGCTTCGGTCGATGCGCGGGTGATCTGCTCGAATGCAGCGCGGGTGGTGTCCATCGCGTTCTGCAGCGCGCTCAGCGCATTCTGGTCGGCGATCGGCATGCCCTGGAACATTTTCTGCATCGCTTCGAACATGTCCTGGGAGCCGGTGCTGAGCTGTTCTCCCACCAGCTTGCCGAACTCGCTTTGCGTGCGGGCAGTGATCTCGGCGATTTCCCGTGCGCAGGAAAGCATCTTTTCCGTGGTGCTCTGCGCGTAGTGGGTGCGCAGATCCATGATGCCTTTCGGATCGTTGGCGGACGACAGCGCCTTCGCGCTTTCGACCCCTTCCTCGAACAGGCTTTTCGCCATCGCCACCTGGATTTCCATGATGCGCTGGGAGTTTTCGATCGAAAGTTGCGCCAGACGCATCGCGGTTTCGAGATTTTTTCGCTGAAGTTCGTTGAACTGCTCTTGCTTGCTGGCCATAAAAGTTCTCCACTCGCGCAAAAAAGGGTCGTCCGGGGATCGCAGGAGGGGGTTCTTCGCATGCCCACATGCCCGGCCGAGCGTGCTCGATCCGACCGCATTTTTCCCGCTCCCCGATGACAACAATATCACAGGCGCCCGCTGCGGGCGGTCGGGCCCGAGCCGGGTTTCTTGTTTTTCCTCAAGGCACTTCCCGTCGTGCCTGCAGTACCATTTCCCCCGCTGCGAGTCCGGCCGCATGTCAAGTCCGGTACCCTATCCGATGGAAGAATTCGCCATGTCCCAGAACGATGTCCACCCCTTCGATGCGCGCGGTGTCGCCAAGCGTTTCCGTCATGCGGCCATTTTCGGTGCCCTCGAGTCGCTCGAAGATGGCGAAGTGATGCGCTTCGTCAACGACCATGACCCGCTGCCGCTGCTCGGCCAGATCCAGCAGCGTTATGGCAACCAGGTCGGGATCAGCTATGTCGCGCGCGAGCCGGGCAACATTGTCATCGACTTCACCATCCAGCTCGGCGCTCCGGCGACGGCAGGGGCGCCCGCCGCTGCCGGTGCGGCCGGAAGCTGCAGTGGCACGAGCGGCCAGGGCTGCGGCTGCTCGGGCGGCTAAGCTTTGCCGTAGTTGCGGAACACCGCGCGGGCGTCGGCCTGCGCGCGTTCCAGCGTGCACATCGACGGATCGTCGTCATGCGCGCTGAAAAAATCGTCCGCCTGGGCGGCCATCACCAGCTGGATGGCCGCCTTTTCGCTTTGCTCGTAGCGCTCGTAGAGCAGCGTGGCGACTTCATCGAGGTATTGCTCGTAGGTCATGGGCATCGGCGTTGCTCCTGCAGGTCCGGGTCGTTCCATCATCCGCGCAGCGTGACGAACTCTTCCGCACTGGTGGGATGGATGGCGACGGTGTTGTCGAAGTCGGCCTTGGTGGCGCCCATTTTGAGCGCCACGGCAAAGCCCTGCAGCATTTCGTCGGCGCCGTCGCCGATCACATGGACGCCGACGACGCGCTGCTCCTGGCCGGCGCAGACCAGCTTCATCGCCGTTTTCGGCCGGTGCTCGGTCAGTGCGTGGGCCATTGCGGTGAAGCGGGTCGAGAACACCTCGATGCGGTCGAAGCGCTCGCGGGCTTCGTCTTCGGTCAGGCCCACGGTGCCGATCGGCGGGTGGCTGAACACCACGGTCGGAATGTCGCTGTAGTCGAGCCGGCTGTCGGCCTGGCCGCGGAACAGGCGGGCGGCGAGCTTGCGCCCGGCGGCGATCGCTACCGGCGTGAGTTCGGCGCGACCGGTGATATCGCCGATGGCGTAGATCCCCTCGACCGCGGTGTTCTGAAAATCATCGGTGGCGATCACGCCGCCGGCTTCGGCATGGACCCCGGCTGCCTCCAGGTTCAGGTCGGCGGTGTTGGCGCGGCGCCCGGTGGCCCAGATCAGGGCATCGACTTCCAGGATGCTGCCATCGTCGCATTCGACGGCCAGCGTGCCGCCGACCCGGCGGGACAGTGCGCGCACCTTCGTGCCAAAGCGCAGCGCGACTCCGTCCTCCTCCATTTGCGCCTGCAGCTCCGTACGCACCATGGTATCGAAGCCGCGCAGTAGCCCGGGGCCGCGCACCAGCATGGTGACTTCGCTGCCGAGGCCGTTGAGTACGCCCGCCAGTTCCACCGCGATGTAGCCCGCGCCGACCACCGCCACGCGCCGCGGCTGATGGTCGAGGGCGAAGAAGCCGTCGGAGTCGATGCCCAGTTCCGCACCGGGAATGTCGGGAATCACCGGCCTTCCACCGGTGGCGATGACGATATGCGGGGCGCTGAAACGCCGCCCGTCGACTTCGATCACATGCGGTTCGACGAAGCGGGCGAACCCCGCCACTATGGCGACTCCGGCCTTGTCCAGCATTCCGGCGTAGATGCCGTTGAGACGGGCGATGTAGGCGTCGCGGCGTGTCTTCAGCGCGGCCCAGTCGACGGTGTCGGCGACTGCGCTGAAACCGTAGCCCGGCGCATCGCGCATCGCCTGGGCAATTCCCGATGCGTACCACATGAGTTTTTTCGGGACGCAGCCCACATTGACGCAGGTGCCACCGAGGCGCGCGCCTTCCACCAGCAGCACCCGTGCGCCGTATTCGGCCGCGCGGCGTGCCGTCGCTACGCCGCCACTGCCACCGCCGATGGCGATGTAGTCGTAATGCTCCATCCTTCGCTCCGTTCTGGTATTGGCCGGATTGTTCCTGTGTATCATGCGTGAATCGGTCAAGCCGGAGGTGGTGGCCGCCGAGACTCTCGCCGGCGAATTCTCGCATTACCCGCTGCGGCCGATCGGCGATCGCGACCTGGCTTTTGCGTCCGCTGCAGCGCGTGCTGCGGCCGTCCGGCCGGCGCCTACATCCGGTTCAGATCCTCGAGGGCGTCGACCACCATGCCGGTGCCGACCGCGATCAGCAGGATGTCCGCCGCGACGCGCACGAAGCGATGCCCTTCGGGCGGTATGCCGAGCTGGATCATGATGTCGTAGGGCGGGTCGTAGTACACCACGTCGCGCGGCAGCGGGTGGCCGATGCTCCACTGTTTGGCCTGACCGGGCGGCATGCAGCCGTTATGTTTCTTCGCCAGCCCGGGTGGGCAGCTCCCGGCGTGGAAGTGCTCGCTATAGTACGTGCGCACCGCCTCCCGATGGGAGTCGGTGAAGTAGGCGCTGACCTGAATGGAGGTGCGGCGTTCATCGCTGCCGTCGCGGCGCCCGCGCTCGCCCGCTCCGGTTTCGTCGCGCTGCGCCTGCTTGCGGTTCGGGTTTTCCGCCTTGCCGCGTTCGGCGGGGTGCGCCTGCGTGCGTTCGGGTTTGCCACCGCCGGCCCAGTCGGGTTTTTCCGCTGCGGCCGGCGTTGCCAGCAATGCGCCGGTCAGGGCCAGTGCGAGCGCGGTGAAGATTTTCGGGCGGGCGTTCGTGCGAGGTATCGTCATGTCGATTCTCCCGAGTGGTCGGAGCCATGCGTCGTGCATCCGACATCAGTGTAGTGGAAACGGTCCGGGACGCAGCGCGCGCTTACCACTTGTCACCGTGACAAGGGCGGGCGCGGCACCGGCGTCGGTCCCCGGATGGAGCCCGCTTTGCGCCGGAAGGGCGGCCCAACCGCTAGAATCCAGCCTCCCGTTCGATGCGCCACCGCGAAATTTCCGCCATTCCATGCCGCTCACTCCCGCCGCCCGATCCCTCCTCGACATGATCTACCGTGTCGGCGCCCCGCGTTTTCATGAACTGTCCGTGGCCCAGGCCCGGCGCTCCTTCGAGAAGCTGCAGTTCGCCTTCTGCCCGGACGCGCCCGCGGTGGCATCGACGTTCGAGGTGCCGATCCCCCGGCCCGACGGCAGCGTCTTGCTCGCGCGCCTGTACCGGCCGCTGTCGAGCCGCCCGGCCGAGCACCTGCCGGTGCTGGTCTATTTCCATGGTGGAGGGTGGTGCGTCGGTGATGTGCCGAGCTACGACGCGCTGTGCCGGGAACTGGCCAATGCTTCGGCCTGTGCGGTACTGTCAGTAGATTATCGGCTCGCCCCCGAGCACCCGTTCCCGGCGGCGGTCGACGATGCGCGCCTCGCCTTCGACTGGGTCGCCGGGCACGCCGAAACGCTCGGCATCGACGCCGGGCGTATCGCGCTTGGTGGCGACAGCGCGGGGGGCAACCTGGCCATCGCCACCGCGCTTGCCCGGCGCGAGGCCGGCGGGCTGCAGCCCCGCTTTCTGCTGCTGATCTACCCGAGCACCGAGATCGTCAGCACGCGGGCGTCGCGCGCGCGCTATGCCGAAGGCTTCTTCCTCGATCGTGAAAGCCTGCGCTGGTTCTTCGAGCGCTATCTGCCGCAAGGCAACAGCGAGGATTGGCGGGCATCGCCGATGCGGGCGCCTTCGCTCGCCGGGCTGCCGCCGATGCTGCTGATCGGGGCCGAGTTCGACCCCCTGATCGACGACTGCGCGGCATTCGCCGCGCGGGTGAATGCCGAGGGAGGGGTGGTGGACTTCGTCGAAACGGCGGGCATGGTCCACGGCTTCATCACCCTCGGCAAACTGTTCCCCGAAGCCGGAGAGGCGGTGCAACGGGCCGCGGCCGCTCTGCGCCGCCACCTGCTGGAGACGGATTGAGCGCGTGGGGGCGCGCTCGGCGCCCGACGGGGGCAGGCGCGGGCGACGTGCCGCAGCGCAGCGGCAACGTGGCCGGCACGCGGCGCGGGCCGCTCCGTTAGAATCCGGCTTATCGATTCCGCCTGCCGCCGGCTGCGTGCGGCGTGGCGGGCTGGCCACGGACAAGACCTTGCGATGAACGACGAAGACTACATGCGTGCCGCGCTCGAGCAGGCGCGCCAGGCCGGGGCCTGCGGCGAAGTGCCGGTGGGCGCGGTGGTGGTGCTCGACGGCGAGATCGTCGGGCGCGGCTTCAACCAGCCGATCGGGCGCCACGACCCCACTGCCCACGCCGAAGTGATGGCGCTGCGGGATGCCGGCGCGCGCCTGGGCAACTACCGCCTGCCCGGCGCCACGCTGTACGTGACGCTGGAGCCGTGCGCGATGTGCAGCGGTGCGATCATGCACGCGCGCCTCGCCCGCGTGGTGTTCGGCGCCCGCGATCCCAAGACCGGGGTCGCCGGCAGCGTGCTCGATCTTTTCGCCGAGACACGCCTGAACCACCATGCCCGCATCGAGGGCGGGCTGCTCGCCGACGAATGCGCGCGCCTGCTGTCGGGATTCTTCGCCGCCCGCCGTGGCCGCACGCTGGTGGCCTAGCGTGCGGCCACTCCTGCGCCTATTGCATTCGTGGTCTGGTGCGTTGGCTCGGCGTGTGCACGGAGCAGTGTGAACGAGGACGGCATGCACATCCGGATCGAAATCGGCGCGCAGCGCCTGTCGCTGTACGGCGACGACGGCGCCTGCATTCGCCGCTACCCGGTGTCGACCGCAGCGAAGGGGGCGGGGGAGGAAATGGGCAGCGAATGCACGCCGCGCGGCCGCCACCGCATCCGTGCCCGGATCGGCGCCGGCGCGCCGCCGGGGGCGGTGTTCCGTGGCCGGCGCCGGACCGGCGAGGTGTGGACGCCGGCCTTCGCCGCGCGCCATCCGGGATGCGACTGGATCCTCAGCCGCATCCTCTGGCTGTGCGGCGAGGAGCCGGGGCGCAACCGCGGCGGCAGGGTCGATTCGATGCGGCGCTACATCTACATCCACGGCACCGGCGACGACCAGCCGATGGGCGAGCCGCGCTCGCACGGCTGCGTGCGCATGCGCAACCGCGACCTCATCGAGCTGTTCGAGCTGGTCGCGGCCGGCACGGTGGTGGAGATCAGCGAGTGAAGCCGTGCGTCACTTCACTGCGCAGCTCGCCGTGCGTGTCCCAGCTCCACTCGCGGAAGCGGACCCGGCCGTCGCTGCCGAACAGCACCACGCTGCTGCAGCGCGTGCCGTAGCCCGGTGCGCGGATGAAGGCGGGAGAGAGCCAGCGCTCCCATTCGAGGCTGATGCCGGTGTCGGGCAGATGGGGGTCGGGCGCGGGAGTGGGATCGCGCAGCAGCGCGAGCAGCGCATCGAACAGCGGTTCTTCGGCGGTCGGGCGTGCTGCGTCCGCGGCCGGCGTGAAGGCGCCCAGTTGCTGGGCGAGACCGGCGCGGGCCTTCACCAGCTTCGGCCAGGGGCTGTCGAGGAGGTGGTTGGACAGGCCGTACACCCCGGGCTCGAGGAGATGCACCGTACCGGTGGTGCTTTCGAGCACGCCCAGGGTCCGGCCGTCGCTCAGCAGCAGGTTAAAGGCGGCGTAGCGGGCGCGCTCGGCGGCGAACGCATGCAGGCTCGCCGCCGTGTCGCGGCCGTCTTCCAGCGCCTGGCGCACCAGGGCGCCGCGCGAGGGCGCGCCGCTGATGCGGCGGCTGGGGTCGCGGTAGTTGGTCAGGGCGGCGAAGCGGCCGTTGCGCGCCAGCCCCATCCACGTGCCGCCGGCTTCGAGGTCGCGCCCGGCGAGCAGCTCGGGGGCGTCGATCCACCAGTGTGCCGGCGCCGCCGGGCGCTCGAAGTACTCGTCGCGATTGGCCGCGACCACCAGCGGATACGCGGCGTGGGTGCGCCAGGCGAAGACGATCAGGCACATCGGCTCGGCGGCGCCCGGGTTCAGGACAGGGCGTAGGGCAGCGCCAGCAGCTGCAGCGCGGGGCCGGCGGGGGCGCCGAGATGGATCTCGCCGGCTTCGGCACTGCTGCTCTGAAGGACGGCGAGGGCTTCGAGGCCGCCGTCGGGGGCGGGCGCCACATTCACCAGCTTGCCAGCGGACTGTTCGCCGAAATCGGGGGCGTAGAGGTCCATCCCCGGCGCCGCGTCGATGCCGGCGGCGATCGCCACGCGGTACATGCGCTTCTTGAGCTTGCCCAGGTACTGGGTGCGGGCGACGATTTCCTGCCCCGGATAGCAGCCCTTGTTGAAGCTCACTCCGCCGATGAGTTCGTAGTTGAGCATCTGGGCGACGAATTCCTCCTGCGTCGGCGCGGTGACCAGCGGCAGCCCGGCGCGGACCATGACCAGCTGCCAGGCGGCGGTGCCGGCCTTGATTGCGCCCGCGGCGAGCAGGGCGTCGAACAGGGGGCCGGCGCCTGCGGCCGGCGCCGCGACGACGAAGCATTGCGCGCCGAGGCGGATGCAGCGGACTCCGGCACCATCGACGGCGTGCTTCATGTCGGCCGCCGGTAGGGGGATGCCGGCAGCCTGCAGGATGGTCGCGGCATCGGGGCCGGCGAGGCCGACCAGCGCCAGCTCGGCGCCGGCGTTGGAGAGCTTGACCTTGCTGCGCAGCACGTACATCGACAGCTTTTTCAGGAAGGCGGGCAGGATGTCAGCCGACAGCGCCAGGACGTGGCCTTCGGCTTCGGGCCACATCAGGAAGCTGGCGATCATCCGCCCTTTGGGCGAATTGAAACTGTTCCAGACGGCGGCATCGGGCTCCAGCTTGTTGACTTCGTTGGACACCAGGTTGTGCAGGAACGCCGCGGAATCCGGGCCTGTCGAGCGGATTAGGCCCAGATGCAGCAGCGGCACGGCGATGGTGGCGGTGCTGGCAGCGTGCGCTTCGGTTGCCGGTTCGGCGAAAGTCACGGTGTGCTCACCCAGGGTGGCGCCCAGGCGGGCGAGGTGTTCGGTCCAGGCTGTCATGGTTGGCGTGTCGGCAGTTCGGGCTGGCGTTGGTCGGGGAACGGCGTGCAGGGCCGTTCGGAATCCGCTTGACGGGCGGGGCGGGCCCGGTCCCGGAGGAAGCGGGGCGCGGCCCCGCCGGTAGCGGCCGTGCAATGCAGTATTATAAGCGCCCGCCGCATGGCGGTCGTCCCTGCGGGCAGCAGGGATTTTCGCCGGCAGGGTTTTCGCCGCCAAGGGCCTTCGCCACAACGAATTTCGATGATGCGCTTCGCTTTCCGTGTTTTCGCCTTGCTCCTCGCGCTCGCCGCGGTGCTTGCCGCCGGCGGCGGGTGGTATGCCCAGCGCCCGTTGTCGCTGCAGGCCGACAGGGTCGATTTCACCGTGCCGCGCGGCATCGGCATGCGCCAGGCGGCGACGCTGATCGAGCGTGCCGGAGTCGGCGTCGATGCGCGCCTGTTGACCTTGCTCGCGCGCGCCAGCGGCCGGGCGAACAAGATCAAGGCCGGCAGCTACGAGGTGCATGCCGGGATCACGCCGTGGCAGCTGATCCTGAAACTGTCGAACGGAGATGTCTCGCAGGGCGAGTTGCTGCTGGTCGAAGGCTGGACTTTCCGCCAGGTGCGTCAGGCGCTGGAGAACCATCCCGACCTGGAGCCGGACAGCGCGGGGCTGACGGAGGCGGAGATCCTCGCCCGCATCGGCGCGCAGGAGCGCCACCTCGAAGGCCTCTTCTTTCCCGATACCTATCTGTTCGACAAGCGCTCGAGCGCACTCGAAGTGCTGCAGCGTGCCTACCGGGCGATGCAGGCCCGGCTCGCGCGCCTGTGGGACGAACGCGATTCCGCGCTGCCGCTGTCTTCGCCCTATGAACTGCTGATCCTTGCCTCGATCGTGGAAAAGGAGACCGGGCGCCCCGAAGACCGGCCCCTGATCGCGTCGGTGTTCGCCAACCGCCTGCGCATCGGCATGCGCCTGCAGACCGACCCTACGGTGATCTACGGCCTCGGCGCCGATTTCGACGGCCGCCTGCGCCGGGCGCACATGGAGACCGACCACCCGTGGAACACCTACACCCGCGCCGGCCTGCCGCCGACGCCGATCGCGATTCCCGGAGAAGCGGCGCTGCGTGCCGCGATGCGTCCGGAAAAGAGCGATTTTCTCTATTTCGTCGCCCGCGGCGATGGCAGCAGCGAGTTTTCACGCAGCCTCGACGAGCACAACCGTGCGGTGAACCGGTTCATTCGCAATGGAGCGCAACCATGAGCACGATGCCGCCGCGCCCCCCGGTCACGTCCCCGGAGCCGAGGCCCGCAGACGCGCTGGCGCCGCTTGCCGGCGCCGCCGTTCCGCGCGGGCGCTTCATCACCTTCGAAGGCATCGACGGCGCTGGCAAGAGCAGCCAGATCGCCGCCACCGTGGCGCTGCTGCACGCGCGCGGGATCGTCGTCGAGCAGACCCGCGAACCCGGCGGCACGGTGCTCGGCGAGCGCCTGCGCGAGCTGCTGCTGCATGAACCGATGCACCTCGAAACGGAAGCCATGCTGATGTTCGCTGCTCGCCGCGAGCACCTCGCCGCGCGTATCGAGCCGGCGCTCGCTGCCGGCTGCTGGGTGGTGTGCGACCGCTTCTCGGATGCCACTTTCGCCTACCAGGTCGGCGGGCGCGGACTGGCGCGGGACAAGTTCGAGGCTCTCGAAGCCTGGGTTCACCCCGGACTGCAGCCTGATCTCACCCTGGTGTTCGATCTGGCGCCGGAGATCGCCGCGGCGCGGGTCGCCGCCAGCGGCGCCGATCCCGACCGTTTCGAGCGCGAGCAGCGCGATTTCTTCGTGCGCGTGCGCGAGGCCTATCTCGAGCGCGCACGGTTGGCTCCGCAGCGCATCTGCGTGATCGACGCCGACCGTGCGCCGGACGTCATCCGTACCGAGATCGAGCGCCTGCTGGGCGAGCGTTTCTTCCCATGATCCATCCCTGGCTGCAGCCCGCCTGGACCCGCCTCGTCGAACTCGGCGCGCGCCTGCCGCATGCGCTGCTCTTCATCGGCGCCGCCGGGCTGGGCAAGCGCGAACTGGCCGAGGCGCTCGCCGCGCGCCTGTTGTGCGACGCGCCGCAGGCCGGCGGCCATGCCTGCGGCCGCTGCGAACCCTGCCAGTGGCGGATCGCCGGCAACCACCCGGATCTGTATCGCGTGGTGCCGGCGGCGGAAGCTGTCGATGCCGCCGAGGCCGGAGGAGGCGAGGCCGCCGCGCGCGAGGCCGGCGGCAAGGCCGCTTCTGCCCAGATCGTGATCGAGCAGATCCGCGAGCTGCAGGCGGCACTGAATATGACCGGCCACCACAGCGCGCGCCGGGTGGTGGTCCTCGAGCCGGCCGAGGCGATGAACCCATTCACCGCCAATGCACTGCTCAAGCTGCTCGAAGAGCCGCCTGCGGGCTGTGTCTTCCTGCTCGTGTCCTCGGCGCCGCGGCGCCTGTTGCCGACGATTCGCAGCCGCTGCCAGCAGTGGCCGTTCGGGCGTCCGGACGAAGCCGGGCTGAAGCGCTGGAAGGCGCAGGCCGACTCCGATGCATGCGCCCTGTTGGCGCTGAGCGGGGGCATGCCGCTGGCCGCCGAGCGGCTCGCCCGGGCCGGGGGGGCGGCCCTGCTGGCCCGCTTCGTCCGCGATCTGGGGAGCGTGCAGGCGAGCGGAGTACTGCAGCTGGCCGGGCAGTGGGAGGCGTGGCTGAAGTCGAAGGAAGCGCAGACCGCCGGTTTCGGCCTGCCCGAGCTGAGCGGCTGGATGCAGCGCTGGGTCAGCGACCTGGCGGCGTTGCGCCTGGGCGGGCGGGTGCGCTTCTTCCCGGCGCAGGAGGCGGTGCTCGCCGCGCTTGCCAGTCGCAGCAGCGTTGCCGCCGCGAGCGCCTGCTACAATGAACTTGCGCAGATCCACAAGGTTTCCCGCCACCCCTTGAGCCTGCGCCTGGTGCTCGAAGACATGTTGATGCGCTACGCCCGCGCTGTCGCCGGATCCCGTCGATGAGTGAAACCCCTCCTGCCGCTTCGCGCCCGGGCGTGCTGTCGGTCAATATCAGCTCGAAGTCCGCGCTTTATGCCGCTTACATGCCGTTCCTGAAAAACGGCGGTATTTTCGTGCCTACCCCGAAGACCTACAAGCTCGGCGCCGAAATCTTCATGCTGCTGCAGCTGATCGACGACCCGACGCGCCATCCGGTGGCCGGTACGGTGGTGTGGATCACTCCCTACGGCGCCCAGGGCGGACGCACCCAGGGGGTCGGCGTGCATTTTTCCGACGACGATGCGGGCAAGGTGCTGCGCGGGCGCATCGAGCAGATCCTCGCTGGGCACCTCGGCTCGAGCCGGCCCACGCATACGCTGTGATACCGCAGCCGGGGGCGGGCGGGGGCCGCGCCGGTCCGCCCGATCCCGGCTTTTCGTCATGCAAATGGATACACGATGTTCGTCGATTCGCACTGCCACCTCGATTTCCCCGATCTTGCCTGCCGCGAGGACGAGATCCTCGCCACCATGGCCGCCAACCGTGTCGGCGCCGCGCTGTGCGTCGGCGTCAAGCTGGAGGATTTTCCGCGCGTGCTCGGGCTCGCCGAGCGCGACCCCCGGCTGTGGGCCTCGGTCGGGGTGCACCCCGACAACGCCGACTGCGAGGAACCGACCCTCGAGCGCCTGTGCGCCCTTGCCGATCATCCCAGGGTGGTGGCGATCGGCGAAACCGGGCTCGACTACCACTGGCACCAGGACGCGCCGGAGTGGCAGCGGGCGCGTTTTCGCACCCACATCCGCGCTGCCCGCGCCGCCGCCAAGCCGTTGATCATCCACACCCGCAGCGCCGCCGCGGACACCCTGCGCCTGATGCGGGAAGAAAACGCCGCCGAGGCCGGTGGCGTCATGCACTGCTTCACCGAGAGCCGGGAAGTGGCCGAGGCCGCGCTGGCGCTCGGCTTCTACATCTCGTTTTCGGGTATCGTCACTTTCCGCAATGCCAAGGAACTGAAGGAGGTGGCGAAGATCGTCCCGCTCGAGCGCCTGCTGATCGAGACCGATGCGCCCTATCTCGCTCCCGTGCCGCATCGCGGCAAGACCAACGAACCCGGCTGGGTCGTGCATGTCGCCGAGGAACTCGCCCAGCTGCGCGGCGAGCCCCTGGAACGCATCGAACAGGCCACTACCGACAACTTCTACCGTCTCTTCCGCCATGCTCAAGGTCCTCACTCCGGCTCCGCTTCCGCTCCGCAGGGCGTCTGATCCCGGGGCTTTCCAGGCCGTCGCCGCCATGCGCCGTGCGGCACTGGTGACGTGCGCCGTCCTCGGCCTCGCGGCCGGAGGGGCGCACGCCGGCAGCTACGACGACGCCCTCGCGGCGGCCAGCCTCGGCGATGCGCGTGCCCTCGCCAGCCTGCTCGATCGCGGCATCGACCCCGACACCGTCGATGCCCAGGGCAACACCTTGCTGATCCTCGCCGCCCGCGAAGGGCAGCGTGGCGCCGTCGACACTTTGCTGGCGCGGCGGGTGCGGATCGATTACCGCAACCTCGCCGGTGATTCGGCGCTGATGCTGGCCGTGCTCCGCGGCCACGACGACGTCGCGCGCGCCTTGCTGAAAGCCGGCGCAAAAGTGAATCACGAGGGCTGGGCGCCGCTGCACTACGCCGCCTTCGAAGGGCGCGAGGCCCTCGTCGATGCGCTCGTCGCCGCCGGGGCCGAAGTCAACGCCCCGGCGCCCAACCAGGCCACCGCGCTGGCGCTGGCGGCGCGTAACGGCCATATCGGTGTCGTCCGCCGGCTGCTGGCGTTGCCGCAGACCGAACTCAACGCGCTCACCGATACCGGCCTGTCGGCCGACGTCTGGGCCGAACGGCAAGGCAACACCGACATCGCCGCGCTGATCCGTGCCGAGCGTCAGCGCCGCGGCCTGCCCGCGCCGGCACTGCGGCTCAGGATCGAGTAGGGGCGGCGGCCGGCCCTGCCATCGGCGGGCGCGCAAGACCATTTCGAACAAGGCGCTCGCTGCGCTCCCCCAGGGGCGCCGGCGCGGGCATGTTTCGATGCATGGTAAGCTCGTCGCGCTTCCCCTTGTTCTGCACCGATGAACGCCTCTCCGCACTGGGCTGAACGTACGTTCCCGTTCCTCGGCTGGCCGCGCCTGTGGCGCCAGCACGGGGTGCGCGGCGACCTCGTCGCCGGGGTCACCGTTGCGCTGGTGCTGGTGCCGCAGGCGCTGGCCTATGCGCAGCTCGCCGGCCTGCCTCCCCATCTCGGCCTCTATGCGGCCTTGCTGCCGGCGTTGGTGGGGGCCTTGTTCGGTTCCTGCGGGGCGCTGTCGACCGGGCCGGTGGCGCTCACCTCGCTGCTTTCGGGGGCGAGTCTGCTGTCGCTGGCGCAGCCCGATACGGCCGAATTCATCGCGCTCGCGGTCGTGCTCGCGCTGCTGTCCGGGCTGATCCAGCTGGTGCTGGGCCTGCTCCGCGCCGGCTGGCTGCTGAACCTGTTGTCGCGTCCGGTGATGGCCGGCTTCATCAATGCTTCGGCGCTGCTGATCGGCTTGTCCCAGCTGCCCGCGCTGCTCGGCCTGTCGCTGCCCCGGGCCGAGCATTTTCTGGTCGGGCTGTGGCACTTGTTCGCCGGCACCGATCCCTTCCACCTGCCTTCCGCGCTGTATGGCGGCCTGACCCTGTTCGCGCTGGTCGCGCTGCGTCGGCTCGTGCCCCGCTTGCCGGGAGTGCTCCTGGTGGTGGCGTCGGCGACCGCGGTCTCGGCGCTCACCGGGTTCGCCGGGCAAGGCGGTGCCGTGGTCGGAGCGGTGCCGTCCGGCCTGCCTTCCTTCGGCTTGCCGGTGATTGACTGGAACATGCTGGTGACCCTGTTCCCGACTGCGTTCGTGATTGCGCTGGTGAGCTTCATGGAGGCGGCCTCGAGTGCGACCGTGATCACTGCCCGGACCGGCATGCCGTGGAACCAGAACCAGGAGCTCATCGGCCAGGGGCTGGCCAAGCTGGCTGCCGCCGCGAGCGGTGCGATGCCGGTCAGCGCGTCGTTTTCGCGCTCGGCGCTGAACCATGCCAGCGGCGCACGCACCGGACTGTCGTCGCTGGTCACGGCGGCAGCCGTGCTGCTGAGCCTGCAGTACCTGACCCCGTTGTTGTGGCACCTGCCGATCGCGGTGCTCGCTGCGGTGATCCTGCTGGTGGTGGCCAACCTCGTCGACTTTCACGCGCTGACCGGCGCATGGAAGGCCGGACGCGACGACGGTCTGGCGGCGGTGGTCACCTTTTGCTCGACTCTCGTGTTCGCCCCCGACATCCAGAACGGCATCCTCACCGGACTCATGTTGTCGCTGGCGCTGATGCTCTACCGTGACATGCAGCCGCGGGTGGCCCTGCTCGGCATGCACCCGGATGGCACTTACCGGGACTTGAAGCGTTTCGGTCTCGAACACCCCCATCCCAATCTGGTCATCATGCGCTTCGACAGCCCGCTGACTTTCGTCACCGCGCGGGCTTTCGAGGAGGCGGTGATGAGCGCCGCCCAGGCCCAGCCCGAGGTCGAGTGCGTGCTCGTCTCCGCTGGCGGGATCAACGCCATCGATGCCTCCGGCCAGCACGCGATCGCCGTCGTCCACGAACGCCTGCGCCTGAACGGGCAGGTACTCGCCTTCTGCGGGCTCAAGAAGCAGGCCATCGACGCCCTCGAGCGCACCGGGCTATGGGCGCGCTTGAGCGAGCACGGGCAGTACCGCACCGAACATCACGCGCTCGACGCTCTGCTGCCCCGTCTTTCCCGACCTTCCGGATAGAGGCGGGCCGTCCTCCGTGCGGAAGCCGGCAAAGAACGTCATCGATCCCACCCCATCGGCCACGTGCCGCTCATCCACTGGCCCGGGTCAGCGATGCCAGATATTTCCCCGGAGGCAGGCCGAGGGCCTTCTTGAACATGGTGATGAAGGCGGTGACCGATTCGTAGCCCAGTTCGGCGGAGACTTGCTGCACGCTGGCGCCGGCGGCCAGCCGGCGCAGGGCGACCAGGAGCTGCAATTGCTGGCGCCAGCGTCCGAAGCTGAGGCCGGTTTCGCGCAGCATCAGGCGGGCCAGGGTGCGCTCGCTGGTGGCGATGCGGGCCGCCCATTCAGGCAGGGTGGCGCGGTCGGCCGGGCTGCGGCTCAGGGCGTCGGCAATGTGGCGGATGCGCGGTTCGTCCGAGATCGGCAGATGAAGCTGTTCGACCGGCATGTTCGGCAACTCGTCGAGGAGCACGCGGGCGACGCGGCCGGTGGCGCTGTTGGCAGCGTACTCGTGCGGCTGGTCGGCAAGGTGCAGGATCAGCTCGCGCACGAGGGGCGAAATCGCCAGCGTGCAGCAGCTGTGCGGCAGCGCGGCGGCGCCCGGTTCGACGAACAGCAGGCAGATGCGGGCGTTGGGCGTGACCCGGTTGCTGTGCGGCATCGCCCCGGGCACCCAGACCGCACAGTTGGGCGGCACCATCCACAGCGCATGGGGCACCTCGCAGCTGATGGCGCCGCGCAGCGCGAGCACCAGCTGCCCCTTGCGGTGCTGGTGCACCGGAGTTTCGTTGTCGTTCCGGGTCGTTTCGACCCGCAGGGCGATCGCCGGGCTGGGGATGCGGTCGGGGTCGAAATCGCGCAAGGAGGCATCGAGGAGCATTGGCGTGGCTGTTTTTGGAGATTAATTGGCAATCTATCCAGATACTCCCGGACGGTAAATCCGTAAGCTTGCCGGCATCGCACGTTTTTCCGGATGCCCCCATGAGCCAGGCCCGCCCCGTCCTTTCCACCGCTCCGCGCACGGTGCTGCTGCTGATCGGCATCTTGCTGGTCGCCGCCAACCTGCGCGCGCCGATCACCGGGCTGGCGCCGGTGCTGGGCATGATCCAGGACGCCTTTGCGCTGAGCACCGCGCACGCCGGCCTGCTCACCACCTTGCCGCTGCTGGCCTTCGCCCTGGTGTCGCCGCTGGCGCCCTGGCTGGCGCGCCGCTTCGGCTTGGCGCGTGCGCTGTTCGCGGCCCTGGTGCTGCTCGCCGGCGGCGTGGTGCTGCGCTCGGCGGGGCCGGCGTGGAGCCTTTTTGTCGGCACCGCGGTGATCGGCGCCGGGATTGCGGTGGGCAACGTGTTGCTTCCGGCGCTGCTCAAGCGCGACTTCCCCACCCGGATCGCCAGCGTCACCGGCGCGTACGCGCTGGCGATGGGCGCCGCTGCCGCAGTGGCTTCGGCAACGGTGTTCCCGCTTGCGACCGGCTTCGGGCTCGGCTGGTCGGGGGCGCTGCTGGCGATGCTGGTACTGCCGCTGGTGGCGATGCTGCTGTGGTGGCCGCAGCTCGGCGAGCGTGCCGCGGTTGCCGAGCCCGGTGGCGGGGCGCCGGGCGCCGGGCCGATCTGGCGCCATTCCCTGGCCTGGCAGGTGACGCTGTTCATGGGGCTGAACTCGTTCATCTACTACGTGATGATCGGCTGGTTGCCCGCGATCCTCGCCAGCCGCGGCTATTCTGCGGCCGAGGCGGGGTCGCTGCATGGCCTGATGCAGCTCGCCTCCGCGATCCCCGGCCTGGTGCTGGGGCCGCTGATCCAGCGCCTGCACGACCAGCGGATGGTCGCGCTGGCGACGTCGCTACTGGTCGCCGGCGCGCTGCTCGGCCTCCAGTGGCTGCCGCAGCTGGCCGGCCTGTGGGTGGCGTGCTTCGGCTTCGGCACTGGGGCCTGCATCATCCTGGCGCTGATGTTCATGGGGCTGCGCACCGAAAACCCGCGCCAAGCGGCCGCCCTGTCGGGAATGGCGCAGTGCGTCGGCTACCTGCTGGCGGCCTTCGGTCCGCCCCTCGTCGGCGGGCTGCGCGACCGGTCGCAGGACTGGAATCCGGCGCTGACGGTGTGCCTGGTGCTGTCACTGACGATGGCCGCGGCCGGCATGCTGGCCGGGCGCAACCGCCGTATCCGCAGTGCGAGTACGGCGGCGAGCACCCCGGCCGCCGGCTGAGGACGCCCCTGCCGTGCGTGCCCTTAGCGGGCTTCCCACAGCTGATCGACCACCTTGCGGGAGATGGCGAGCAGGACCCGACGGCGGTACTTGACTCCGGTGATGGTGGTCCTGAGCACGTTGGAGGTCTTGCGCACCAGCTGGGCCAGGGTCTCGGCCGCGGCGTCGTCCCAGTTGCCGCCCAACAGCGCGTCGACCGGCACCATCAGGGGGGCGGAGTTGGAACCGGTGATGGCCACTCGCAGACCGGCGATCCGGTCCCCGTCGCGCTGCAGGGCGGCGGCGACGCCGGCCAGCGGAAAATCGACGGCATCGCGGATGCGCACCTTGGAGTAGGCGGCGCTCCAGGCGCCCGTGGGCGGAACCTCGATCGCCGCGAGCAGTTCGCCCTTCTCCAGGGTCAGGTGCTCGGCGCCGCTTTCGCGGAACAACTGCGCCACCGGCACGGTGCGTTTGCCGGCGGGGCCGACGATCTCGGCGCGGGCGTCGAGCACCATCAGCGCGGGGGCGACGTCGCCGTGATAGGTCGCGTAGCAGCGATCGCTCTTGACGATCACGTGACACTTGTCGCCCTTGTACTTGAGGCAATAGCCGTTGCCGGAACGCCACCATTCGCTCTGGTTGTAGAAGGTGCAGCGCGTGTCCTGGCACAGGTTGCCGCCGAGGGTGGCGGCCGCGCGGTGAGTCGGCCCGGCGACCGATTCGGCCGCCTGGGCCAGGGCCGGCCAGGTTGTCCGGATGGCGTCGTGCTCGGCGATGGCCTCCAGGGTAGCGCCGGCGCCGATGCGCAGACTGCCGTCGGCCAGCGTCGAGATGGTGGCGAGGCCGTCGATGCCGGTCAGGTCGACCAGTGCGGCGGGGTGGCCCAGGCCACGGCGCAGGTTGGGCAGCAGGTCGGTGCCGGCGCCCAGGGGAAGGGTAGCCTCGGCGGCCAGGGCGTTGACTGCGTCGGCCAGCGTGGCGGGACGGTGGGTGCGGAAATCGGTGAGGATGTTCATGCTGCGGCTTCCTTGGCGTCGAGCAGTTCAGTGATGCGGTCGGGGCTGAGCGGGAAATCGGTGGCGCGCACGCCCACCGCTTCGTACACCGCTTCGTGAATCGCGGGCAGGAATCCGGCCAGCATCCCTTCCGAGGCCTCCTTGGCGCCGAACGGGCCGTTGGGGTCCATGCTCTCGACGATGATCACCTCGATGTCGGGGCTCTCCACGATGGTCGGCACCCGGTAATCCAGGATGTTGCCATGCACCATCCGGCCGTTGTCATAGACCGTTTCTTCCGACAGCGCCTGCCCCATGCCCATCCACACGCCGCCTTGTGTCTGGCCTTCCACCGCCAGCGGATTGAGGGCCTTGCCGACGTCGACCGCCACCCACACCTTGTGTGCGGTGACCTTGCCGGTGATCTCGTCGACCGACGCTTCCACCACCTGGGCGGCGTAGCAAAAGCCCATGGTGGCGCCGATCGCGCTGCCGCGGATCTTCTTGTCGCCCTGGAATTCGGTCGGGCAGGTGTAGGTGCCCTTCACCGTGATGGTGCCGGAGTCGACCATCGCCGCCTTGACCACTTCCTGGAAGCTGAGGCCGGGGTCCTGGCTGCCCGAGACCATGAACATCTCGTCGATGACTTCGATGTCTTCCTCGCGGGCGTCGAGCTTCTTCGCCGCGGCCTTGACCAGGACGCCTTTGAGCTCTTCGGCGGCGGAAATCGAGGCGTTGCCGACCATGAAGGTGACGCGCGACGAATAGGAGCCGTTGTCCTTGGGCGTCAGCGCGCTGTCGGCGGAGATCACCCGGATGCGGCTCAGGCGCACGCCCAGCACTTCGGCGGCGACTTGCGAGGCCATGGTGTTGGAGCCCTGGCCGATGTCGGCGGCGCCGGTGAGCAAGGTGATGCCGCCGTCGAAGTCGAGCTTCAGGTTGACGGTGGCGTGGGGTTCGCCGGTCCAGTGCTTCGGCGTCGAGGTGCCCGACACGAAGTGCGACAGCGCGATGCCGAGGCCGCGCCCTTTGGGCAGCTTGCCCTTGCGTTCTTCCCAGCCCGAGGCGGCCTTGACCTTCTCCAGGCACTCCGGCACGCCGTAGCTCATCACCCGCTGGGCGTACATGGTGACGTAGGGGATCTGCGGCAGCATGTTGATCTGGCGGATCTTGAGCGAGTCGATGCCCAGTTCCTCGCCCATTTCGGTGAGCAGCGCCTCGAATGCGGCGCGGGTATCGACCGTGCCATGGCCGCGCATCGCGCCGCAGGGCGGGGTGTTGGTGTAGACGCGCCAGGCGTCGTGCTTGATCGCCGGGATGTGGTAGAGCCCGTGCATCAGCGCGCCGGTGTAGAGGATGGTGATGATGCCGTAGCCGGCATAGGCGCCGCCGGCCTGGGTGGCTTCCAGCGCGAGGGCGGCGATCTTGCCGTCCTTCTTCAGACCGATCTTCATCTTCACTTCGGTCCACGGCCGGCCGCGGTGGGCGATGAAGGTTTCCTCGCGCGTCTGCAGCAGGCGCACCGTGCCCTTGGCCTTGCGTGCCAGCAGGCCGGCGATGATCTCGAAGTGCAGGGCCTCGGTGCGGGCGCCGAAGCCGCCGCCGAGGAAGGGCTTGATCACGCGGATGCGGGCCGAGTCCATCTGCAGGCAGGCCGCCACCTTGAGATGCACGTAGTAGGGCACCTGGGTGGTGGTGTTGAGCGTGAGCATGTCGCGCACCGGGTCGTATTCGGCCAGGGTGGCGTTCAGCTCCATGTGGACGTGGTTGACTTCGGCGAAGGTGTAGGTCTTTTCGCGGATCAGGTCGGCTTCGGCGAAGGCGGCGGCGACATCGCCGAACTCGGCGTGCACTTCACGCAGGATGTTGTTGGGCTTGTCGTCGTGAAGGGCGATCGCGCCTGCCTTCATCGCCGCCTTGGGCGTCATGTAGGCGGGCAGGACCTCGTAGTCGACCTTGATCAGGGCGAGCGCCTTCTCGGCGGTCACTTCGTCGATGGCGGCGACGGCCGCCACCGGGTCGCCGCGGTAGCGCACCTTGTCGCGGGCGAGCGGGTACTCGTTCTCGGCGATCGGCAGCACGCCGAACGGCACCGGGGTTTCGGCGCCGGTGCACACGGCGATGACGCCTTCCAGGGCTTCGGCGGCCGAAGTGTCGATGGCGAGGATGCGGGCGTGGGCATGAGGCGAGCGCAGGATGCGTCCCACGAGGGCGTCGGGGGCGGCGATGTCGGCCGTGTACTTGGCCTTGCCGGTGACTTTTTCGACGCCGTCCACCAGGGGGGTGCGGACACCGACGGTGCCGTGCTGGGGGAGTTTCGGGCTCATCGCGCGCCCTCCTCGCACAGCCGGGCGGCGGCCGCGGTCTCGACCGATTCGATGATCTTCACATAGCCGGTGCAACGGCAGAGGTTGCCGGCGAGCGCGGCCTTGATCTCGTCGCGCGACGGGGACGGGTTCTTCCGCAGCAGCGCTTCCGATGCCATGATCATCCCCGGGGTACAGAAACCGCACTGGGTGCCGAGCTTTTCGTGGAAGGCGGCCTGGAGCTTGGAGAGCGTGCCCTGGGTGGCCAGGGATTCGACCGTTTCCACCTTCTTGCCCGCGACCTGGTGGGCCAGGGTGGAACAGGCCAGGCGCGGCCGGTCATCCACGAGGACGGTGCAGGCGCCGCACTCGCCGCCGTCGCAGCCTTGCTTGGTACCGGTCAGGCCGACCGTTTCGCGCAGGTAGTCCAGCAGCAACATGTTGTCGGGAACAAGGTCCTCACGGGCGCGCCCGTTGAGGGTCAGACGAAGGATGTTTTTCAAGGTTGAGCTCCTATTCCCGCACGTTGGCCGGGGTTTCACTATCTTGTCGGTAAAGCCGTTTCAGCAGACCGATCAGCGTGCCGCGCTCGGCATCGCTGAGTCGGGCCGAAAAATCCTGATCCTGCCGCATCACGGCCTGCTCGATGCGCGCCAGCGCCTGCACGCCGGGTGGGGTCATGTGCAGGCAGTAGCGTCGGCGGTCGGTCGGGGAGGTGTCCCGGACGATCAGCCCTTTCTCCTCGAGCTGGTTCACGACCTTGACGATCGAGGAGCGATCCACGTCCATCGCCACCGCGAGGGCGCTCTGGCTCAGCCCGGGGTTGTTGGCGATCACCTGCAGCATCCCGTAAAGACCTGGGGTGACGCCCTCGGTGGTGGTGATGGTCCGGGCGAACTGCCTGAACGCGGCGATCTGCCCGCGGCGCAGGTGAAAACCCAGCTCGCCGGCCATGGAGCCATGGACCAGCTCGGCCAGATCGGAGTTGGCTGGTTTGCCCCGGTGTTTGCGCATGGAATCCTCTCGATGACGGTGCGCAGATTGTTAACCAGGGCAACAAAATTGGCAATCGAATTGTTTGTGTGACCAACGATTTTATTGCCCTCTTTTCAAACTGGCGGGATGGCCGGAGAATCCGCGGGGCGCCTCACCCTCGCTGTCCGCCCCATCCGGACGCGGCCGGACCCCGGCCTGGGCGAGAGGCCGCCTGAATTCGCCACCGGAGGGGGCCTGCCGCCGGCCGCCTCCCGCCAACCGGAACAGACCCATGACCGAGACCGAGCGCCAGGCTCCCGACTACCTTCCGACCCTGCCCGACTGCGAACTGTCGGTGCGCCAGGTTTTCGGGCTCGACACCGACATGCTGGTGCCGGCCTTCAGCCAGGGCAGCGAGCATGTGCCGCAACGCGACGACACTTACCGCTTCGACCACGACACCGCGCTGGCCATCCTCGCCGGCTTCGCCTACAACCGGCGGGTCATGATCCAGGGCTATCACGGCACCGGAAAATCGACCCATATCGAGCAGGTGGCGGCGCGCCTGAACTGGCCGTGCGTGCGCATCAATCTCGACAGCCATGTGAGCCGCATCGACCTGATCGGCAAGGACGCGATCGTCCTGCGCGACGGCAAGCAGGTGACCGAATTCCGCGAAGGCATCCTGCCGTGGGCGCTGCAGCATCCCTGCGCCCTCGTGTTCGACGAATACGACGCCGGCCGCCCCGACGTGATGTTCGTGATCCAGCGCGTGCTCGAAGTCGAGGGCCGGCTCACCTTGCTCGACCAGTCGCGGGTGATCCATCCGCATCCCGCGTTCCGCCTGTTCGCCACCGCCAACACCATCGGTCTGGGCGATACCACCGGCCTCTACCATGGCACCCAGCAGATCAACCAGGCGCAGATGGATCGCTGGAACATCGTCGCCACCCTGAACTATCTCGAGCACGACGCCGAAGTGGGGATCGTCCTCGCCAAGATGCCCGCCTACGACACCCCGGAAGGGCGGGAGCGGGTCGGCGCGATGGTGATGCTGGCCGATCTCACCCGCAGCGGCTTCATCAACGGCGACCTCTCCACCGTCATGTCGCCGCGCACGGTGCTGACCTGGGCCGAAAACACGCTGATCTTCAAGGACATCCGCTTCGCTTTCCGGGTCACGTTCCTGAACAAGTGCGACGATGTCGAGCGCGCCGCGGTGGCCGAGTATTACCAGCGCTGTTTCGGTGAAGAGCTGATCGACCCGCGGACGCCCTCGGCCGCGGCCTAGTGTCGATGGCGAACACGCGCACCCGCCCGGAACGCGCGCCCGAAGCGCCGCCGGGCGCCTTTGCAAGGGCAGTTGTCAGCGCCTTTCGCGCCATCGCCGGACCGGCCGCCGCCGACCCGGCGGGGGCGTGCGGCCGCCTGACCGAGCTCGCACAGCACTGCGTCACTGCGGACGACATCGCGCGCCTGCGCGGGCAGGCCGATGCCCAGGCCTTGCGTCTGCGCTATCACGATGCGCGCCTCCATGCGCGGACGATGCCGGTCGGCGAAGAGGCGCGCGCCGTCTATGACGCCATCGAGCAGGCGCGCGTCGAAGCCCTGGGCGGGCGCCGGATGGCCGGCGTCTCCGCCAACCTCTCGGCCCTGATCGAGCAGCACTGCCGGGCGAGGAAATTCGACCGGGCGACGAGCCGGGCGCAGGTGCCGCTGGCCGAAGCACTGTACGTTCTGGCCCGCGAACGCTTCGGCGGCACACCGCCGCCGCCCGCGGCGCGGAACATGGCCGAGCTGTGGCGACCCTTTGTCGAGGCCAGGGCCGGGCGCGCCCTCGAGGCGCTCGGCGGGCGCCTGCACGACGAGGAGGCTTTCGCCGCCGGCTTGAACGCGCTGGTCGCGGCGCTGGAACTGGACGGCGGCAGCGGCGAACCGGAGGACGAGCGCAAGCTCGGCCAGCGGCAGGACGAAACGCCCCCCGAAGAGGCTCCGGAGCAGTGCCACGGGGCAGGGGACGCTGCACCGCATGGCGACAGCCCGCAGCGCCGGGTGAGCGCCGGCCAGGCCGCGGGCCTGCCGGGCGCGGCCGCCGACGCGTTGGCCTCGCCCGAGCGCGGGGTGGGAGACACCGGCGCGGCCGCTTCGCGCCGGCAGGAGCCGGCGTTGCCGGGGGGGCAGGCCTATCATCCCTACACCACCGCCTTCGACCAGACCGTGGATGCCGAAGACCTGTGCGAGGCCGGCGAACTGCACCGGCTGCGCCGCCAGCTCGACCGCGAACTGGTGCATTTCCAGCACCTCGTCGGCCGCCTCGCCAACCGCCTGCAGCGCCGCCTGCTGGCGAGGCAGATGCGGGACTGGGCGTTCGACCTCGAAGAAGGCTTGCTCGACACCGGCCGCCTCGACCGCATCGTCGTCAGCCCGGATCACGGCCTGTCCTTCAAGCTCGAAAAGGATTCCGATTTCCGCGACACCGCGGTCAGCCTGCTGATCGACAACTCCGCTTCGATGCGCGGCCGTCCGATCACGGTGGCGGCGATGAGCGCCGACCTGCTGGCGCGCACCCTCGAGCGCTGCGGCATCAAGGTCGAAATCCTCGGGTTCACGACGCGCGCCTGGAAGGGGGGGCAGGCGCGGGAGCAATGGCGGCGCGACGGCGAGCCGGCCGCCCCGGGGCGGCTCAACGATCTTTGCCACATCCTCTACAAGGCGGCTGACACCCCCTGGCGGCGTGCGCGCAAGAACCTCGGCCTGATGCTGCGCGAAGGCCTGCCGAAAGAGAACATCGACGGCGAGTCCCTGCTCTGGGCGCATCGCCGCCTCATCGCCCGCCCCGAGCGCCGGCGCATTCTGGTGGTGATTTCGGACGGGGAACCGGCCGACGATTCGACCTTGTCGGCCAACCCGGGGCACTATCTGGCGCAGCACCTGCGCGACGTGATCGCCTGGATCGAGCAGCGCTCCCCGGTCGAACTGGTCGCGATCGGCATCGGCCACGACGTAAGCCGTTATTATTGCCGCGCCGTCACCATCGACGATGCCGACGCGCTGGCGGGCGTGATGCTCGAACAGCTGTCGGCGCTGTTCGAGGAAGAGGTGCGGCGCCCGCGACCGTCCGCGCCCGCCCGTGGGCGGAGGGCGCGCTGAGGCCGTGACTGGCCCGATTCACACAACTACAAGGAAACCCGATGAGCAGTTTGCCGAAATGCCCCGCGTGCAGTTCCGAATACACCTACGAGGACGGCGCGATGTACGTCTGCCCCGAATGCGCGCACGAATGGCCGAAAACCGCAGCCGAAGGCGCAGAGGACGACGGACACGAGGCCGGGCGCGAGTTCCGTGATGCCAACGGCAACGTGCTGGAGGACGGCGACAGCGTCACCGTGATCAAGGACCTGAAAGTCAAAGGTTCGTCGCTGGTGGTGAAGGTGGGGACCAAGGTCAGGAACATCCGCCTGGTCGACGGCGATCACGACATCGACTGCAAGATCGACGGCATCGGCGCGATGAAGCTGAAGTCGGCATTCGTGAAGAAGAGCTGAAGGCGAAGCCCCTTCCCGGCCGACCGGCCGGGAAGGGGAGGGGCTGCGCGGGCAGACGGCGCTGCAAAGCGCCGGCCCGGTCGCGCCGGGCGGCAGCTGCCGCGAGGCGGGAACTTCGGGCGAAGCGGGGCTTTCACACCGGCAGCGGCCGATTGGTGCGGGTAAAGCACGAGCCGGCTGCCGTCCGTGTCCGTCCCTGTAATACACTCGACCTCCCCCGCACAGAACCCGACCACACGGTGCAGCCATGAGCGTCCTCGAAGCCGTCCGGCCCCTGCACGGCAAACTCACCGCCATCCGGCGCGACCTCCATGCCCATCCCGAGCTGGCGTTCAAGGAGCATCGCACGGCCGAACTCGTCGCCCGCCATCTGCAGCAACTGGGGATCGAGACCCATTGCGGCATCGGCGGCACCGGCGTCGTCGGCGTCGTTCGCGGCGGACGCGGCTTGCGCGCGATCGGCCTGCGCGCCGACATGGACGCGCTGGCGATCACCGAGCGCAACACCTTCGCCCACGCGTCCACCGTCCACGGCTGCATGCACGCCTGCGGCCATGACGGACACACCACGATGCTGCTCGGTGCGGCCGAGGCGCTGGCGGCGCGGCGTGATTTCGACGGCACCGTGTATCTGATCTTCCAGCCTGCCGAGGAGGGCGAGGGCGGGGCAGCGGCGATGATCGCCGACGGCCTGTTCGAGCGCTTCCCGATGGAGGCGGTGTTCGGCATGCACAACTGGCCGGGCATGGAAGCCGGCAGCTTCGCCGTCCACAGCGGTCCGGTGATGGCCAGCGCCGATCGTTTCGACGTCTGTTTCACCGGCGTCGGTGCGCACGCGGCGATGCCGCACCTGGGCGCGGACCCGCTGCTGGCGGGGGCGGCTTTCGTGCAGGCGGTGCAGGCCCTGGTCAGCCGCCGCGTGGACCCGATCGATGCGGCGGTGGTGTCGGTGACCCGCTTTCATGCCGGCGAGGCCTATAACGCGATTCCCGACCGTGCCGAACTGTGCGGCACGGTGCGCACCTTCTCCGCCGAAGTGCGCGACATGCTGGAGCAGGGGCTGCGCCAGGTCGCCGAAGGAGTCGCCGCCAGCCACGGCGTGCAGCTCGATTTCGGCTACCGCCGGGGGTACCCGCCGACACTCAACACCGCGCCCGAGGCGGCGTCCTGCGCCGAGGCCGCGCGCGCGGTCGCGGGCGCCGGGCGGGTAGCAGTCGATGGCCGGCCGAGCATGGGGGCGGAGGATTTCGCCTACTACCTCGAGCACAAGCCGGGCGCCTATGTGTGGATCGGCAACGGCCCCGGGGCGGGCGGGTGCACGCTGCACAATCCGAACTACGACTTCAACGACGAGATCCTGAGCGTGGGCGCGGCCTACTGGTGTGAACTGGTGCGCACGCTGCTCGCCCCGGCGGAGCGGGGCCGGGGGTGATGATGCGGAACCTGCGCCTGGCCTGGCGGATGATGCTGCGCGACCTGCGTAGCGGCGAGCTGCACCTGCTCGGGCTGGCGATCGTGATTGCGGTGGCGAGCCTGACCAGCGTCGGCTTTCTCGCCGATCGCGTCGGCCGTGCGCTCGACCGCGAGGCCAACCAGCTGCTCGGTGGCGATTTGCTGCTGCGTGCCGATCGTCCCTGGCCGGCGCACTTTGGCGAAGAGGCGCGTGCGCGCGGCCTGCAGACCGCGACCACGGTGTTGTTCACGAGCATGGCGGGAACCGCGGAAACGGTTGCGCTGACGGGCGTGAAAGTGGTGGAAGCGGGCTACCCGCTGCGCGGTACGATCCGCATCGCGCCAGGGCCGAATCAGGCCGACGCCGCCGCCGGACGCGTGCCCGAGCGCGGTGAGGTGTGGCTCGACGAGCGCCTGTTCGCCGAACTCGGAGTCGAGACCGGGCAGTCCATCGGGCTCGGCGAACTCCAGTTCCGCGTCGGGGCGATGATCGGTTTCGAATCCGACCGCGGAGCCAACTTCTTCAGCCTGCTGCCGAGAGCGGTTTTCAACCTCGAGGATCTGGAGGCCACCGGCCTGATCGCCGAAGGCAGCCGGGCCACCTGGCGCTTGCATGTGGCCGGAGCGGCGGCAGCGGTGGCGGCCTACGAGCGCTGGGCGCGCGCCCGTCTGGAGCGGGGGCAGGCGGTGGAGGGGGTCGATGACGCCCGCCCCGAAGTGCGCGCCGCGCTCGACCAGGCACAGCGCTTCCTGCGCCTGGCGGCGCTGCTCGCGGTGATTCTGGCCGCGGTCGCGGTGGGGCTGTCGGCGCGCCGTTTCATGGCCCGCCACCTCGACGGCTGTGCGGTGATGCGGGTGCTCGGTGCGCGCCAGGCCCAGGTGCTGGGGATCGTGGTCGGCGAATTCGTGCTGTTCGGCGTGGCCGCGGCGGCGGCCGGTTCGGCGCTCGGCTGGGCGGTGCAGTGGGGGCTGGCGGGGGGATTGCGCGAGCTTCTGGCGACCGAACTGCCCGCGCCCTCGTGGCTGCCGCTGGCGCATGGGCTGGCGGTGGGCATGGCCTTGCTCGCCGGGTTCGTGCTGCCGCAGCTGCTGCGCCTGGGGCGGGTCAGCACGCTGCGCGTATTGCGTCGCGAGTTCGCGTTCACCGAGCCGGTCTCCGGCACCGCCTGGGCGCTGGGGCTGGCCGCGCTGCTCGGCCTGGTGTTCTGGATCGCGGCCGATGCGCGCCTCGGGGCGATGGTCGCGGCGGGCTTCGTGGCGGCGCTCGGCGTGTTCGCGCTGGCGGCGTGGGGCGTGTTGTGGCTGGCCGGCCGGCTCAAGGGCGAGGGCAGTCTGCGCGGCGGGGGCTGGCGCTACGGGGTGGCTGCGCTCGGCCGGCGCATGAGTGCCAGCGTGATCCAGGTGGTGGCGCTCGGCCTGGGCATGACCGCCCTGTTGCTGCTGACCCTGGTCCGTGCCGACCTCCTCGACAACTGGCGGCGGATGGCTCCGGCCGACGCCCCCAACCGCTTCGTCATCAATATCCAGCCTGCCCAGCGGGCTGCAGTCGGCGAGCTGTTCGTCGCCGAAGGGCTGCCGGCGCCGGAGATCCAGCCGATGATCCGCGGCCGCATGGTGGCGATCAACGGCCGCCCGGTCGACCCGGACGCCTTCGACAATCCGCGCACCCGCCGCCTGGCCGAGCGCGAGTTCAACCTGTCCTACGCCGCCGAACTGCCCGCCGGCAATGCGGTGGAGGCGGGGCGCTGGCACGGCGCTGAGCGTGTGCCGCAGTTCTCGGTGGAAAAAGGGCTGGCGCAGACGTTTGGCCTGGAAGTGGGCGATCGGGTGGCCTTCGACATCGGCGGAACGCGGATCGAGGCGCCGCTCACCAGCGTGCGCCGCCTCGACTGGGATTCGATGCGGGTGAACTTCTTCTTCATCGCCGCGCCGGGCCTGCTCGAAGAGCAACCGGCGAGCCTGATCACCAGCTTCCACCTGCCGCCTTCGGCCCACGGCTTCACCACCCGCTTGATCGAGCGCTTTCCCAACCTCACTGTCATCGATGTCGCCGCGGTGCTGGCCCAGGTGCAGTCGATCACCGACAAGCTGATCGTGGTCGTCCAGTTCGTGTTCGGGTTCGCCGTGTTCGCCGGCCTGGTCGTGCTGTACTCGGCCTTGCAGGCTACCCACGACGAGCGTGAATACGAGCTTGCCATGCTGCGCACCTTGGGCGCACGCAACCGCCAGGTGCGCCAGGCGCTGCTCGCGGAGTTCCTCGTCCTCGGCGGCGTCGCCGGGGGGCTGGCCGGCCTCGGTGCGAGCGCGATCGGCTGGGTGCTGGCCGAGCAGGTCTTCAAGATGCCGTATCTCCCCGCGCCGGGGCCGGTCTTGATCGCTGCGCTGTGCGGTGCCGCCGGCGTGGTCGGCGGAGGCTGGCTGGGCACGCGCAAGCTCCTGTCGCGTCCGCCGCTGGCGAGCCTGCGGGCACTCGGCTGAAGCCTGCGCACGAAAGTGCCGTCCGATCCTATGCCGTCCAACCGTAGCCCCCGCAACTCCAGAAGCTGCTTCGATGACTCAGACTGAAATGATTTTCGCCGCCCTGCTCGGCGCGGCGGTGCTGCTGGCGGCTTGGCTGTTGCTGCGCAGCTTCGCCCACGAGCGCGGCCTGCAGCAGCGCCTGGCGGAGGTGCTGTCCGAGCAGCTCGATGACCGGCTGGCGGCCCAGCACCGTGAAATCCTGCGCGACCTGCACGAAGGTCTCGCGCGCCAGACCGACCGCATCGGCGAACATGCGCGCGCCGACCGTGATCTGCTGCAGCGCGGACTGAGCGCGGCGTCGCTGCAGCTGTCGCGCGGCATGCAGGCGCTGACCCAGAGCGTGGACGGACGTCTGGACACCCTGTCCGGGCAGGTGAATCAGCGCCTCGACGAAGGTTTTCGCAAGACCAACGAGACCTTCGCCAGCGTGATGGCGCGGCTGGCGACGATCGATGAGGCGCAGAAGAAGATCGATGGACTGACCACCAACGTCGTCAGCCTACAGGAACTGCTCGGCGACAAACGGGCGCGCGGCGCCTTCGGCGAAGTCCAGCTCGAGGCTCTGGTGCACAACGCCTTGCCGCCCGATGCCTATGCCTTCCAGCAGATGCTGCCCAACGGCACCCGCGTCGATTGCCTGCTGACGCTGCCGGCGCCGACCGGCAAGGTGGCGGTGGATGCGAAGTTCCCGCTGGAAAACTACCATCGCATGTTCGACGCCGATGCCGCCGAGCTCGACCGCCGGAGCGCGCAGCAGGCGTTCCGTGCCGACGTCAAGCGCCACGTCGATGCGATCGCGGGCAAGTACATCCTCCCCGGCACGACCTCCGACGGTGCGGTGCTGTTCCTGCCGGCCGAGGCGGTGTTCGCCGAAATCCACGCTTACCACCCGGAGGTCGTCGCCTACGCCCAGCACAAGCGGGTGTGGATCGTGTCGCCGACGACGTTGATGGCGGTGCTCAACACCGCGCGCGCGGTGCTCAAGGACGTCGAGACGCGCAAGCAGATCCACGTCATCCAGGATGCGCTCGCCAGACTGGCGAAGGATTTCCAGCGTTTCGACGAACGCATGGCCGCGCTTGCCCGCCATATCGAGCAGGCCAGCCGCGACGTGCAGGACGTGCACACTTCCAGCCGCAAGATCAGCGCCCACTTCCACAAGATCGAGTCGGCGCAGCTCGATGAACTCGACGTGCCCGATGTCGAGGAGCGGCCGCGAACTTGATCGCGAACAGGGAGCCGCGGCCTCCCTCCCTGTATCGTGCGAACCATTCAGACTCTCGAGCCAGGCTTTCGCCCCATGTCTTCGATTCCCTTCCCGATCCTCTTCATCATGCTGGTGTTCTTCACCATGTGGCTGATCCTGCGCAAGTTCCACCGCATCGAGCAGCAGAAGCGGAACCTGCCCGAACGCGGCGCCTATCTCCAGGCCCATGCGCAGTCCGACGCGCGCTGCATCGCCTGCGGCGCGACCGAACTCGAGGACCAGGGGCTGACTCACGGCGGGGACGAGCGCCGGATCGTGTCCTGCGGCAAGTGCCGGACGCTGCTCTACCGCTTCGTCCGCCCGGCCGCCGAGTAGCTCCGCCACGGCCCGGTTCCGTCTCCGGCAGCCCTTGCCGGGGTACGGTTCAGGGGCTTGGTGCCCGGCCGGGGGCGGGGAGGCGTTCGGGTTCGTCGGAGGCCGGTTCGCCCTGCTCGTTGAGCAGGTCGTGCAGCCAGTGGCCGTGGCGGTTGGCCTTGGTGTGCAGATAGCGCTGGTTCTGCGCCGTCACTGCGCCGTAGATCGCCTGGCGGGCGACGACGTTGATGCCGGCGCGCTGGAGCGCCTCGACCTTGCCCGGGTTGTTGGTCAGCAGCAGCACCTTGGGGATGCCGAGTGCTTCGAGCATCTCGTGGGCGACGCGGTAGGTGCGCTCGTCCTTGGAAAAGCCGATCACCTGGTCGGCGTCGATGGTGTCCAGTCCTTCGTCCTGCAGACCGTAGGCGCGCAGCTTGTTGGCGAGGCCGATGCCGCGCCCCTCCTGGGTCAGATACAGCAGGACGCCGCCGCCCTGGGCACGGATCGCGGCCACTCCGCGGCGCAGCTGTTCGCCGCAGTCGCAGCGCAGGCTGCCGAAGAGGTCGCCGGTCAGACAGGACGAATGCAGGCGCACCGGTACCGCATCCGGCCATCGTGCGCGCTCGCCGATGACGATGGCGACATGCTCGTGCATGCCGTCGGCTTCGCGAAAGAGAATGAAGCGGCTGTCGTCAGCCTCGGACAGCGGCACACGCGCTTCGCTCACCCGCGTGAGCTGACCGGAGCCGCTCTGGCACAGGCGCAAGGCTTCGCTGACATCGACCGCGAGCAGCGTGCCGTCGGCGACTTCAGCGGCGGCCGCCGCCGCCCGTGCCGGCAAAACCGGGCAGGCGATCGCTGCCGGCACCAGCTGGGCGCGGGCGAGCAGGCGGACTGCGGCGTCCTCGCAGCGCTCCGCCGGTCTCGCCGTGGATGCCGCAGGCAGGCGGGCACCGCGTGTCCACGCCAGCTCGCGCAGCGCCTCGCACGCGGGCAGGGATTCGAAGGCGAGCGCCTGAGCGTCGCCGTCTACCGTCCGCCCCAGAGCGGCCATGCGGTGGCGGCTGAGCACCAGCTGTGCGGTCGACCCGGCAAGTGCCTGGAGCGCGGCGAGGGCGTCGTCGCTCAGACCTTCGACCGCCTGGACGAGGACGCTGCGGTCGGTGTCGCGCAACAGAATGGGAAGGCCGCGTCGCAGGTCGAAAATTGCACGCTCGGCTTGGCGCATTGCTTGTTCTCCGTTCGGATGGTCGGGCCTGCCGTTCGAGCGGGGCGGGTCAGGGCGGGCCGGATCGGGTGGGATCGAGTGGGGCTCGATATTGATTGTGGGCGATTGTGGGTGGGTTGAATCGCTTTTAACAGATTGGGGCGGAGGGCGCATTCTGCAAGCGGCCGGCCGCGCGGCGGGCGCGCCTTGCCCGCGGCAAGGGGCGGGCGCCGGCGAGGGGGGCGTGAGGGTGGCGGCTGCGGATTGAAGCTGCCGCCCTGCGCTCGTGCCGTGGCGCCTGCCCGGGCCGGCGCCGGCTCAGCCGCCGATGTAGGACATTTCGATCTTGCGCAGGGCGGCGGTTTCCGCGGTGCGCAGTTCCGAATAGCGGTCTTCGCGCCGCTGCCACACGCCGGCGATCGCGGCGTCGAGCGTGGCGTCGTCGGCCCCCTGGCGCAGCAGGGCGCGCAGGTCGTGGCCGGCGTGGGCGAACAGACAGGTGTACAGCTTGCCTTCGGTGGACAGGCGGATGCGGGTGCAGCTCGAGCAGAACGCCTGGGTCACCGAGGAAATCACGCCGACCTCGCCGCCGCCGTCCTTGTAGCGCCAGCGTTCGGCGACTTCGCCTGCGTAGTTGGGATCGATCGCTTCGAGCGGGAACAAGCGATCGATGCGGGCGATGACTTCGCGCGAGGGCAGGACTTCGTCCATCTTCCAGCCGTTGGAGGCGCCCACGTCCATGAACTCGATGAAGCGCAGGATATGGCCGCTGTGGCGGAAGTGGCCGGCCATCGCCTCGATGTCGCTGTCGTTGGTGCCGCGCTTGACCACCATGTTGATCTTGATCGGTCCGAGCCCGGCGACCCGTGCCGCCTCGATGCCTTCGAGCACTTTTTCCACCGGGTAGTCGGCGTCGTTCATGCGCCGGAACAAGGCGTCGTCGAGCGCATCGAGGCTCACCGTGACCCGGTGCAGGCCGGCGTCCTTGAGGCGCTGGGCGAGCCTGGGCAGCAGCACGCCGTTGGTGGTGAGGGTGATCTCGACGCCGTCGAGCTTCGCCAGCATGCCGATCAGGCGCTCGATGTCCTTGCGCAGCAGCGGCTCGCCGCCGGTGATGCGGATCTTCCTCACGCCGTGGGCGACGAACAGGCGCGCCACGCGCAGGATTTCCTCGAAGCTCAACAGTTCGCGCCGGGGCAGGAAGGCGTGGTCGTCGCCGAACACTTCGCGCGGCATGCAGTAGATGCAGCGGAAGTTGCAGCGGTCCGTGACCGAGATGCGCAGGTCGCGCACATGACGCCCGCGGCGGTCGGACAGCAGTTCTCCGGCGCCGGGGCCCGGGCCGGCATCGGGCGGAGGGAGGGGGGCGGCAGCCTCGTGGATGGGGATGACTTTCATGATAGCCATTGGAAGCGGATGCCCTGATTATCGGTACAGGGGCAGGATGGTGCAAGGCGGGCCGTGATGCCGGCAGGGAATCGGCGCAAGCGGCGGGCGAACGAGCCCCTGGAGCAGGGCGCTGCGGCAGGGCAGGGGCGGGCCGGAAGCGGGGGAAGTGGGCAGTGTATCATTGCGCTCCGGACCGATCCGGCACCTGGAGAAAAACGAACATGGCCGAACTCGTGCCGCTGCCGGCGACGGCGCTGCGTACCCGCTGCAACCCCGCCTGCTTCAGCTTCGATACCACCGAATCCCTTGCCGACCATGCCGGCGACCTGGGGCAGGAGCGCGCCGTCGAGGCGATCCGCTTCGGTCTGGCGATGGGCCACAGCGGCTATCACGTGTTCGTCCTCGGCGAGACCGGCAGCGGCAAGCATGCAACCACCTTCCGCCTGCTGCGCGAGCGTGCCGCGACCGAGCCGGTGCCGCCCGACCTGTGCTACCTGCACAATTTCGACGAGGCCCTCAAGCCTTGCCTGCTGACGTTGCCGGCCGGCCGCGGCGCTGCGCTGCGCGCGCACATGCAGACTTTCATCCGCGAACTGGGTCCGGCGCTGGGTGCCGCACTCGACAGCGATGCCCACACCGAGCGCGTCGAGGCGCTGCAGAGCGCGCACAAGGCGCGCGAGGAAGGCGCGCTGCGCGAGCTGGGCCAGGCCTGTGGGGCCGAAGGCATCTCCCTGCTGCAGACGCCGGAAGGTTTCGTGTTCGCGCCCACGCGCGACGGCGAGGTGCTGTCGCCGGAAGCGTTCGAGGCGCTGCCGGAAGCCGAGCGGCACGAGATCGAAGGCCGGGTCACCGCCTGGAGCGAGAAGCTGGAAGACCTGCTCAACGAATTTCCCGGCTGGCGCAAGGCGGTGCGAGAGTCGATCGAGCGCGCCGAGCACGAAGTGCTGGGGCCGGCGGTGTCGCACCTGCTGCGCGGAGTGCGCGAGGCCCACGTCGACCTGCCCGAGGTGCTGGCGTTTCTCGATGCGGTGGCGCTCGACGTGCTCGACAGCGCGATCAAGGGCACGATGCTCGACGAGGAAGAAGACGAGGTCGCCGAGCCCGAGGAAAGTACCCGCTACCATCGCTACCAGGTCAAGCTGCTGGTCGACCATTCGGCCTCGCAGGGCGCGCCGGTGGTGTTCGAGAACAATCCCGGCTACGGCAACCTGATCGGGCGCATCGAGCACATCGTGCAGCAGGGCAACCAGGTCAGCCATTTCAACCTGATCCGTGCCGGAGCGTTGCATCGCGCCAATGGCGGCTACCTGGTGCTCGATGCGGAGCGCCTGCTGGCCCAGCCTTTCGCCTGGGAAGGGCTCAAGCGCTGCCTGCGCGCGGGCGAGATCCGCATCGAGCCGCCGGCCGAAGCCCAGGGCTGGAGCGGAGCGCTGACGCTGGAGCCGCAGGCGCTGCCGAGCGCACTGAAAGTGGTGCTGATCGGCGACCGCGACGTCTATTACCTGCTGATGGAGCACGACCCGGAGTTCGCCGACCTGTTCAAGGTTGCGGCCGATTTCGATGATGATCTGCCGCGCACGCCGGAAAACGAGTGCGAATATGCCCGCCTGATGGCCCTGCTGGCACGCGGGGCGAAGCTGCTGCCGATCGAGCGCAGCGGCGTCGCCCGCCTGGTGGAGGAGGCCTCGCGCCTGGCCGAGGACGCCGGCCGGCTGTCGCTCAACACCCGCGCGCTGTCCGACCTGATGCGCGAGGCCGATTACCATGCCCGCCTGAAGGGCCTGGCCGCCACCGGCCGTGCGGAAGTCGAGGCGGCGCTCGCCGCGCGCGCGCGGCGCTGCAACCGCTACCCCACCCGGGTGCGGGAATCCATTCTCGATGGGACGACGCTGATTTCCACCGACGGCGAGCGCGCCGGCCAGATCAACGGCCTGGTGGTGGTGGAGCTGGCCGCCGAGCGCTTCGGCCATCCGGTGCGGATTACCGCGACCGTGCGCATGGGCGAAGGCGACGTCGTCGACATCGAGCGCGAGACCGAGCTCGGCGGTGCCATCCATTCCAAAGGGGTGTTGATCCTGTCGGCCTTCCTTGCCGCGCGCTATGCCCGGCACCAGCCGCTGTCGTTGTCGGCGAGCCTGGTGTTCGAGCAGTCCTACGCCCCGGTCGAGGGCGACTCCGCGTCGCTGGCCGAGCTGTGCGCGCTGCTCTCGGCGCTGACCCAGATCCCGATCCAGCAGCGCTTCGCGATCACCGGTTCGGTGAACCAGTTCGGCGAGGTGCAGGTGATCGGCGGCGTCAACGAAAAAATCGAAGGCTTCTTCGACCTGTGCACTGCGCGCGGGCTGGACGGTTCGCACGGCGTGGTGATCCCGGCCGCGAGCGTGCGCCACCTGATGCTGCGCGAGGATGTGGTTGAGGCGGCCGCCGAAGGGCGTTTCCATATTCACGCGGTCAAAACCGTGGATGAGGCGATGACCGTGCTGACCGGGATCGAGGCCGGCGAACCCGATGCGAAGGGCGTGATTCCGAAAGGCACGCTCAACCACAAGATCGCCACCGTGCTCGCCGAGATGACGGCGGCACGGCACGCGTACTCCGAGGCCGAAGGCGCGGCGGGCGCGCGCCAGCATCGCCGGCGACACGGCGTCTGACGAGGCGTGCGCGCTCCGTCGCGCAGCCTTCACCGCAGGCCGACGATCATGCTCAGCAGCAGGGCGAGCACCGCCATCAGCGCGAGCCACGCGGCGACCCCGGTGGCGAGCACGAAGCTGCCCATCAGGCGCGACTTGGCGTGGTCGTCGAGCTTGAACAGCGGCTCGATGCCGTGGTAGATGAGCGCCGCCGAAGCTACCCAGGCTGCGGCTAGGGCGATGCCGGCCACCCACACCGAGGGGATGAAGAGCACCAGCGGGCAAAGCCACAGGGGCGTCGGCGCCACCGCGGCGAGCATGAACGCGTCGTGGAAATCCGGGCGCGCGCCGACGAGGTCGCCCATCTGCTGGATCACGCTGGCCATCAGCGGCACCATCAGCAACTGCGCGGCAAAAAAAGCGATGAACACGGCGCCCGCCTCGAATGCGGTGATTTCCGGGACGGCGGCGGGAAACACCGCGCCGGGGGTCACGAACATCGAGTACAGCAACATCGCCGGCGGAATCAGCGACATCGGCACCACGTACATCAGGAAGACCCGCATCACCGAAGGATGGATGCGGACCAGGTCTGACCATCCTTCGGAATACGAGTACAGCATCTTCGGAAAATCATGGACATGCATGATCGTCTCCTTGGGTCGCGGTTCTCTTCTCCTCCACGGGTACGCCCAGTCACGGGCGCACCGTGATCAAGTAGACCGGCGCGCGCCGTTTTCGTGCCGCTGGAGGTGTCGTGCCGCGCTCGACAGAAATGGGCGGGCGCACCGGGCCGAGCCCTGCGCACCCGCCCATGCCACCCAGTACCGCCTGGAAACGCTCGCCCTGAACGCCGGACACATCGACCGTTCCAACGTGGACGTGATGCCCGTCCGGAGCGCAGGCCTACTGCGTGCGCTTCGCCCGCGGCAGTCGTGCAAGCTGGCGGTCGTGCGTCCCGGCGAGCAGCCACTGTGCCAGCATCGCCCCCATCAGCGCCATCAGCATGTCGGCCTGGGCATCCCAGGGGTCGCCCTGGGTGCCGAGGAACTCGACCGCGCCGCCGCCCCAGAACACCGCCGAGGCCCACTCGACCAGTTCGTACAACGCGCTGATGCCGAGGCAGCTCAGGGAAAGCAGGGCGAACAGCCACTTGCCCGGGCGCAGCGGCGAGGTGCGCAGCAGCAGCTCGCGGCCGAGGAGGGCGGGCGTCACGCCCTGGAAGAAATGGCCGAAGCGGTCGTAGGGGTTGCGCGCGAGATCGAACCAGTCCTGTACCACGAAGCCGATCGGCACGCGTGCATAGGTGTAGGTGCCGCCCAGGATCAGGATCAGCGCGAAGAAGGCGATGAGGCCGCAGGTGAGCGGCGTGAGCGGAAAGCGGCGGGCGGTGAGGACGAGGATCGGCAGCGCGATCAGCACCGGCATCACCTCCGCCCACCACACGCCGCGGTCGTGCGGCGCGACGCCCGAGGCGAGGAGGGCGGTGAGGACGAGGATTAGCAGGACCACGCGCAGGCTCATGTCAGCGCACCACACTGGGCACTGCACCGGCTGCCGCCATCGCATCGACGATGACCTTGGTCGGCGCCGCCAGCTGCGCGCCGGCGGCGTCATCGCCCCCGGTGCGGGCCGTGCCCGGCCACACCACCGTACCGCGCCCGAGACCGGTCAGCGTGGCGCGGGAGGCGATCTCCTCGCTCGAGCTTAAGCCACTGCCGCCGATCGGCTGCGCGTGCGCCTGGGTTCGGCTGAACTTCATGGAGCGCCTCCCATGTCATCGGGTGCTGTGTTGGCCCCCGATTCTAACGGGCTCCGTCCGATCCGGCGCGGTCTTTCAGGCGCGGCGCGTACTTCGCGCGAGGTGCCGGATCAGGGAGGCCGCTGCGTCGCGCTATCGATCGGCGAGCGCCCGCGCGTGATGGCGCAGGTGGTCGTCGATGAAGCTGGCGATGAAGTAGTAGCTGTGGTCGTAGCCGGGCTGCAGGCGCAGCGCCAGTGGATGGCCGGCTGCATTGGCCGCGGCCCGCAGCGCCTCGGGCTTGAGCTGCTCGACCAGGAAACCGTCCTTGTCGCCCTGATCGACCAGCAGCGGCAGGCGCTCGGTTGTGTCGGCAAGCAGGGCGCAGGCGTCCCATTGCCGCCAGTGCTCACGGTCCTCGCCCAGGTAACGCGAGAAAGCCTTTTCGCCCCAGGGGCAGCGCATCGGATTGACGATGGGGGCGAAGGCCGACACCGACCGGTAGCTGCGCGGGTTGCGCAGCGCGCATACCAGCGCGCCGTGGCCGCCCATCGAATGGCCACTGATGCCGCGCCGGTCGGAGGCGGGGAAGTGTGCCTCGATCAGGGCGGGCAGCTCGTGCACCACGTAGTCGTGCATGCGGTAATGGCGCGACCACGGGGCCTGGGTGGCGTTCACGTAGAAGCCCGCGCCGTGGCCGAAGTCCCAGGCGCCGTCCGGGTCGCCCGGCACGTCCGGCCCCCGCGGGCTGGTGTCGGGGGCGACGAGGATGAGGCCGAGTTCGGCTGCCAGACGCTGGGCCCCGGCCTTCTGCATGAAGTTCTCGTCGGTGCAGGTCAGGCCGGACAGCCAGTACAGCACCGGCAGCTTTTCACCGCGTTCCGCCTGTGGCGGCAGATAGACCGCGAAGGTCATGTCGCAATCCACCGTGGTCGAGCGGTGGCGCAGGCGCTGCAGCCAGCCGCCGAAGCAGCGCTGGGTGCCGAGTGTTTCAAGACTCATGGGCGGCCTCCGTGATCAGAAATGGATGGCGCTGCGGACGAATGCTGGAAAATGACACTGCAAAATGAAAAAGCCAACTCCGGAGGATTGGCTTTTTCATTTTTTTGGCTCCCCGACCTGGGTTCGAACCAGGGACCTACGGATTAACAGTCCGTGGAGAAGCGCTGCCGGGCGTTGGTCGCAGGCCAGAATATTCATGAACAGATGCTCCATCCGGCGCCTCCCCGACCTGACTTCATCACAACCAGAACCGGACCAGGAGGTCGTGGGATGCACGTCGATGCGCCGGAGATGAACCGGCGGGACTCGACGAGTGAGTCGCGCTTGAAGGTCGCCGACTTGCAGGCGGGCATGCGCAGCACCCGCCTCTACATCAGGGCTCAGCGTTCTAGATAGTCCCGCGGCAGGACAACCGGAATTCGACGATAGGGGTTGAGCGTCAGCAAGTCCTCGTCGCTGCTGACCACGACATCGGCCGAGCAGGCGAGGGCCAAGGCCAGGAACTTGTTGTCGCGCGGGTCGCGGCAAGGCTCCTGAAGCATCATCTCGTCGGCCTCGGAAACGTGGAACAGTCGTGCGTGTCGGCGGTAGAGTTCGACGAACTGCAGGCGTACATCTCGGTCGAGGTATCGGTCGAACTTCTCTCGCGATATGACCTCACCGAGTTCGGCAAGCATCGAATCGGAAACGCACAATTCGGCTTGCGCGATGGCCTTCAGAAAAGCCTGGCGCGGGATCGATGTGGGCCGAAGGGCTGCGCTGACGAGCGTGCTTGTGTCGAAGACAACGCGTTTAACGAAGTTCATTCACCATCCGCTGCACATCACTATCGGACAGGTCGAGCGCCTCGGGTTTCAGGCGCGCATCCGCGGAGCGGAAGAAGGCCTCGAAATCGCTGACAACCCGTTCGCGCTGCTCTCGGACAGCCAGCAACTCCTTCATGTCTTCGGGCGACAGTACAAAGGCCACCGGGCGACCTCTGCGGGTGATGGTGACCGGTTCGCGCTGGGCACTGTCGATCAACTCGCCGAAGCGGTTCTGAGCCTCGACGGAGGTCACAGTACGCATATCAATCTCCTGGCTGAAATGGCTAATATGGCGATTATAGGCAAAGCAGGGGGCGGTGAAAGTGTCGGTCACCCGACTCATGCCCACCTTTAGTAGTGGGGGCTGTGAGTAACGAGTACACAGTGGTTGAAGGTGACGCAGGTGGGGGCTTCTCCAGAAAACGCAAATGCTCGCTCACCGACGATGTCGTCAAGACCAGCGAGATCGAAGGCGAGTACCTCAACGTCGCTTCCGTCCGTTCGAGCATTGCGCGTCGTCTGGGCGTGGATATCGGTGCCTTGGCGCCGGTCGATCGCCACATCGAAGGCGTCGTCGAGATGGTATTGGATGCAACGGCCAACTGCTGGCAGCGTGTGACTGACGAGCGTCTGTTCGGCTGGCATGCGGCACTGTTTCCAACCGGGTATTCGGGGATGACGCGCATCAACGTCGCCGCTTGGCGGGATGATGAGTCCGGGCCGATGGGACGGCAGAAGGTTCACTTCGAGGCGCCGCCCGCGGATCGTCTGCCTTCGGAAATGGCATGCTTTATCGACTGGCTGAATGCCGAGTCTGATGTCCCGCCACTGCTGAAGGCGGGCCTCGGTTACCTCTGGTTTGTCACGCTGCATCCGTTCGACGATGGGAACGGCCGCATCGCGAGGGCTGTGGGCGACCTGCTGCTCGCCCGAGCCGACGGCAGCCCGCAGCGCTTTTACAGCCTCTCGGCGCAGATCCAGCGGGACCGGAGAGGCTACTACGAGCTTCTCGAGCGAACCCAGAAAGGCGACATGGACGTTACGGGCTGGCTCGTCTGGTTCCTCGATAGTCTGCGCTGCGCGCTGGATCAAGCTCATCAGACCCTCGATTCCGTGCTGTCCAAGCCCCGATTCTGGCAACGCTGGGCGGCCACACCGCTCAACGAGCGGCAGGCCAAGGTGCTCAATCGACTACTGGACGGCTTTGACGGAAAGCTCACCAGCAGCAAGTGGGCGGCAATCGGCAAGTGCTCGACGGATACGGCACTGCGGGACATCAATGACCTGCTGGCCCGTGGAATGCTCCGGAAGGTCGCCGGAGGCGGGCGGAGTACTGGGTATGAACTGAACGACGGCGAAGTTTAGCAGGGTGTTGAAAATCTCACCGTCACCTGCGGTTTCCAGTCGCCCCGGAAAATTGCAGAGGTGCTCCAAGTGCCGGTCGCATACCTCTACTGCGACAGAGATGATCTGGCTGATCTGCTGTCTGTGGCTGGCAGGCTCGATGCCCAGAGAGTGATGCGGCTCTGCGCGCTTGCGGAGGATCTTGCTGACGGCTGAGGGCTTTGCCCGAACGCAGACCGGGAGCTATGCGGGTAGCGACGAGCGTTATTTGGCTGGGGACGGTCTGGAGAGTGAGTAGGGGTGGCTCGTCTGCGGTCGCAGGAGTTGTCTCTGCGGTTCTGCCTGGCGTGAGCACGGTCACCGCTGCTGATGCCTTTTCCCGGCGGAATGATCAAGCAGCGTGATGGCGGAGGGGGGATCCCCCTCAGGGAACTTGAACAAACGAACCCCTCGGGGGAGTCTCTGGTTACCAAGCCAAGAGACCGCTCAAGTGTGCCACGTTCAACTGCAGACGCACCCGTTTTTCCTCTTTCTGACTCGCCTCGATGAAGAACTCGCAGCCCAGGCACAGGCCGTGGGGTGTGCCTGTGGCGGCGCGCTCCATCGTGCCAACTATCCCCGCAAACCCCGGGGTTGCCCGACGCTGGCGATCCGCGAGGCGTTCTCGTCCCGGCTGAGCTTTTGCTGTAGTCGCTGCCGCCGGCGCACGACCTCGATGTCGGTGCGCTTCCTGGGCCGGCGCGTGTATCTGGGCTTGGTGGTGGTGCTGTGTTCTGCCCGGCATGCCGGGCAGAACACAGCGGCGGCGACGCTGTGTGAGGCGCTCGCGGTGCCGCTGCGCACCTTGCAGCGCTGGCGACGGTGGTGGCGTGAGGACTTCATGCACACCCCGCTGTGGCAGGTGATGTGCGCCCGCTTCATGCCGCCGGTGTCGGCCGAGCGGCTGCCGGGCGATCTGCTCGCACGCTTTGGCGGCGAGGCGGCCGAGGCGCTGCAGCGCCTGCTGTGCTTTCTGGCGCCGATCACGGTCCGCGCGGCCACGCTGGCCGAGGGGCGCTGATGTCCCGCAGAGGATGCGCATAGCCACCCAGGGCGAGGCTTCGTAGCCTGCACTCCCAGTGGCGTCACCCCCCGGTGCGCCCGAACCGGGAGTCCTCTTGAACACACCGACCGATCCCCCGCAACGCGATCGATGGGCGCGGCTGCGCTTCTCGATCATCGGCCCCTTGCTGGCCGCACCGCCCGCGCCGGGCGAGGTGCACGATGCGCTGGCCACGCTTGCCGCCCGCACCTGGCGCCATCCCATCAGCGCATTGGATGTACGCTTCGGGCTGTCGACGATCGAGCGCTGGTACTACGCCGCGCGCAGCGCCGCCGACCCGATCGCGGCGCTGCGCGACCGGCCACGCCCCCGGGGCCGCTTCGCGAGCCTGGCGCCGGGCGTCATCGACGCGCTGGTGCAGCAGTACCGCGAACACCCGGGCTGGACCGCGCAACTGCACCTGGACAATCTGCGCGTCGCGCTCAACGGCAGCGGACTATCCGTGCCGTCCTATCCGACGGTGCGTCGCTACCTCAAGGCCCGGGGGATGTTCCGTCAGGCGGCACCGAAGCGCACGAGCGTGGGCGCCGTGCTTGCCCGTGATCGGCTCGAGCAGCGCGAGGTGCGCAGCTTCGAGCTCGATCACGTGTCGGCGCTGTGGCATCTGGACTTCCACCACGGCGCGCGCCGCGTGCTCACCCGCGCGGGCACCTGGGAGAAGCCCTTCCTGCTGGGCATCGTGGACGACCGCTCACGCCTGGTCTGCCACCTGCAGTGGTACCTGGACGAGAGCGCGCAGAGCCTGGTCCATGGCCTGTCGCAGGCCTTCATGAAGCGCGGGCTGCCGCGCGCGCTGATGACCGACAACGGCGCGGCCATGCTCGCCGACGAGACGGTGTCGGGCTTGAGCCGGCTCGGGGTGCTGCACCAGACGACGCTGCCGTACTCGCCCTACCAGAACGCCAAACAGGAGTCCTTCTGGGGGCGCGTCGAGGGGCGGTTGATGCCCATGCTCGAGGGCGAGCCCGCGCTCACGCTGGAATTGCTCAATCAGGCGACCCAGGCCTGGGTCGAGCATGAGTATCACCGCACGCTGCACAGCGAGATCGGCGCGACACCGCTCGCACGCTATCTGGCCGGTCCCAACGTGCGCCGCGACTGTCCCACTCCCACGGTACTCGCCGACGCGTTCCGCATCGAGGTGCCACGACGCCAGCGGCGCGCCGACGGCACCGTGACCCTGCATGGGCGGCGCTTCGAGATCCCGTCGCGCTACCACGCGCTGGCCGTGGTGCACCTGCGCTATGCGCGCTGGGACCTGACCCGGGTCGATCTGGTCGATCCGCACACCGGCGCCGTGCTGTGCCCGATCACCCCACTCGACAAGTCGGCCAACGCCGAGCGCACGCGCCGGCCCCGCGCACCGACGGCGGTCGATCTGTCGCCGCTGCCGCCCTCGGGCATGGCGCCGCTGCTCACCCAGTTGCTCGCCGACTACGCCGCCACCGGCCTGCCGCCGGCCTATCTGCCTGCCCCCGCTTCCCCCACCGAACAGGATCTCGCATGAACACCAAACTGCTCGCCCTCTACGGGCTCAAGTGGCATCCCTTCACCACCGAGGTGCACACCGAGGCGATCCATGTGCCCGCGCGCCTCGAGCACTTCTGCTGGCGCATCGAGCAGGGCCTGATCGGCGAAGGGGGCTTTGCGATGATCCACGGTGACCCGGGCACCGGCAAAAGCGTGGCGCTGCGCCTGCTGGCCGAGCGCCTGGCCCGTATCCCCGATGTCACCGTCGGCGCGATCACGCACCCGCAGAGCAACCTTGCGGACTTCTATCGCGAGATGGGCGATCTCTTTGGCGTGCCGCTGCGCCCGCACAACCGCTGGGGCGGCTTCAAGGCGCTGCGCGAGGCGTGGTTCGCCCACCTGGAATCGACCCGGCGCCGCCCGGTGCTGCTCATCGACGAGGCCCAGGAGATGAGCCCGGCGGTGCTCTCGGAGTTGCGCCTGATGGCCAGCGCGAAGTTCGACTCGCAGTCGCTCCTGTGCGTGGTGCTCGCGGGCGATGCGCGCCTGCCCGAGAAGCTGCGCCGCGAGGAGCTCATCCCGCTGGGCTCGCGCATCCGCACCCGGCTCACCACCGAAGCGGCCAGTCGCGAGGACTTGCTCGCCTGCCTGCAGCATCTGGTGAGCGCGGCCGGCAACGCCAGCCTGATGAGCTCCACCCTCATGCACACGCTGTGCGATCACGCCGTCGGCAACTACCGCATCCTCACCACGATGGCCGCAGAGCTGCTCGCCGTGGCCGCACACCGCGACCTGCCTCAGCTCGACGAGAAGCTCTACCTCGACGTCTTTGCCCCACCCGAAACCGTCGCCCCGCGCCGGGCAGCGGCACGACGCTGACCGCCAACAGGAGACCCTCATGCACAACCCCTCCTCGAGCGCATCGCTGTCGTGGCCCCAACTGCCCGATGAGGTGGCTCTGGCCCTTCAGGGCGTACTCCACGACTTCGTCATCCTGTTCGAGTCCCACTACCTCGGCCAGATCGAACGCTACTACCGCGAGCGATCGCGCGCGCACCTCGCCCAGCCCGACTTCATCCAGCCTGACCTGTTCCGCTCGGCCAACCCGGACGACCCGCCGTTCTGAACCGCTCACCTTCAAGCAAAAACGCCGCCGGTCATCGTCACCGGGCGGCGTTTCCATCTGCCGATCGCCCTCTGCGGACCATCGCGATACGTGACCACCGGGACATCAAATCGGGTGATCACACTCACAAGGCGAGCATCAAGTCCAAGCGCATGCTGGCTGCGACCATTGACGAATTTCGTGCCGAACTGCTCGGGGTTATGACATGAAGGTGCGATTGCCCTGGGGCGGAAGCTTGCGGGCGTCGATCTTTTCCATGCCCGAATTATATCAAAACCTATTTGATTGCCGGGTTAATAGTGCTATGCAGAGACGCCGAACCAATCATTCCACCGGACCTGCACGAAAAGCCGCGCAGGCCGGTGAGTTCAGACGTTACGTGTATTAATCCGATCGCGGAAGGGAGGCCCAGATGGCTCTAGGTGATAATAAACGTAGAATTAAATACGCTTTGCGACTAGCGGGCTGGAGCTATGAAAATGGCAATCGAGACAAGTTGAAACGAGATGCCGCCAGCGTCGCTCCTTCTGAATATCAATCAGAAATGGATGGCTCTTTGTTTTGTCCTGTTTGTTACACGAATCTAAACCGTGTGCCAAAGCAAAAGGAACATTTTTCTAATGGTCGAGAGGCATATTTTTGCCATTTAGCAGCTTATAAAGACATCAAGTGCGATCTTCGTTCCAGCAGGCCTGAAGGAAAAAGATATGAAACATATGAAGAGGCACGTAAAGCTATAGATGATGAAAACTTAGTCATAGTAGATGGGTTCATTAAAAATAAGCCTGAACTTCCAGATGAAGCAGGAGGTGAATACGATGAAACTCCTGTAGAAGATATTGATGGCCCTATCTCAGATGTGCCTATAGGACGGCATAGAGGCGAGTCCTTTAAGCTGCCAAGCAAGATTACTACTGTGGCCGGTATTTGTAGGAATTTTGACGAGAATCTCTACAAATATTATTACTTTCCAAATCAAAAATACTCAATACAACTGGTCGATCTGCTTCACCCTGTAGAAGAAATCCAAGAAGAAGATGATGGGCCAAAGCTCTACTACGGAACCATCGAAAGAACCGTCCATTTGGGTGAGCATAAACGGCCAGACAATATTCGCATGACTTACTTAAAGAATAATCAATCTTGCGTTCATGATTTTTGCATCAAATTACAAGATAAACATCAAAAAACTCATGGCATTACCGATGCCTCAGTTGGCAGAACTGTTATTGTCTATGGCGCAGTAAGTGATAATGGTACTGGCTTATGTTTTAAAAATCTTGGTTGGGGTGAGTTTGCTTTGCTCCCCCGCAAGTATGATGAATTGCTAGCATAAACACACGTAACAAAGCGCTGCTAGCGAGAAACCTACGAACGCTTCGGTTTGCCCCAGAGCGCGGCGTTTGGCGTCATCAATACACACCAGAGAACATTTATGCATCTAGACCCCATTGTCATTCGCCGGTAAGCGGTAACTGACCGGCGTCCTTGCCTACTTCGAGATTGCGAAGAGATCGGATCGCAACGGGTTGGCAGCGAAGTGCTGCTTCCACAGCCTGGGGGTGAGTTGCGCCACGTCGGCGGCCGGGTGCTGCCCGACACGCTGGAGCACATCGACCAGGTACGCATAGGGGTCGATGTCGTGCAGGCGGCAGGTGGCGATCAGGCTTTGCGCGATGCCCACGTATTTGGCGCCGACCTCGGTCCAGCAGAAGAGCCAGTTGCGACGGCCCATCGGCACCACGCGCAGGGCGCGCTCCAGGTGATTGGTGTCGATCGGCACCTCGGGGTCGGCCAGATACACCTCGAGGGCGGCGCGGCGCTCGCGCACATACGCCATGGCGGTGGTGAGCGGGGAGCTGGGAGCTGGGCAGCAGGCCCTGGGATTCGAACTGGGCATCGACCCAGGCGAAGAACTGGTGGACCACGGGCTTCGCCTGCGCGAGCCGGTGCGCGCGGCGTGCTTCGCCGACGAGCTTGGCTTCGCGGATGTGCTTCTCCACCGCGTACAGCTTGCCAATCATGTCCAGCGCCTGGCCTGCGCGCTCGGGCTCGACCGACTGCGCATCGAAGAACTTCCGCCTCGAATGGGCCCAGCATTGAGCGTGTGTGAGCCCGCATTTTTCAGCGTAGCGTTCGTAGGCCCCGTAGCCATCAGTGAGCAGCACCGCCCCCTTGGGCGGCGGGTCGGTGCCCAGTGTCTGCGCGATGTGCTTGCCGCCCCGGCCCTCGTGATAGGGGAAGCAGATCTCGTCACGCTCGCCATAGACCGGCCAGAAATAGCCGCCCTTCATCTTGCCCGGGCCGGCACGGCCCGCCTTGATCGGGGTCTCGTCCATCGCCTTGACCCGGCTCGCGCGGATCGAGTCGAGTTGGGCGACAAAGACCGGTTCGAGCAGTGAGAGCGCCGCGTGGGTGAGTTGCGTGAGCCACGGGCGCGAGACCTTGATGCCGTTGTCCCCGAGCCGTTGGTGCTGGCGATACAGCGGCTGGTGGTAGCAGAACTTGTCGGTGATGAGCCCGGCGACGAAGCTCACGTCGGCCCGGCTGCCCTCGATCACCCCGACCGGCGCCGCCGGGCAAGACATCACCTGGGTGTCGCGGTGCTTGATCACCGGGCGCACGTATTTGAGGATGACGTAGCTGCCCGGGCGCTGCGCGAGCCGGAAACTCGTCTTCTCGCCAATCACCTCGTACTGGTCCGGGGCGAGCCCTTCGGCGTCCGGGTTGGGCAGCGCGATCGTCTCGACCGGCACCCGGGTCTCGTCAAAGAACAGCGCCGGCTCGTCGTCCCGGGCGTAATCGGTGGCGCGGGCCCGGCGGGTGTGGGCGGCGATGTCCTTGCCAGGCGGCGGGGGCGAGGATTCGGGCACCGGCAACTCGCCCAGGTGCATCTGATGCGGGTCGGCCTCGAAGAGGCGCTTCTCGCTCTTCTGGCCGAACAGCTGCCGCCGGAACCAGTCGAGCTGGTGTTTCATCGCCTGGAACTCAAGCCGCATCGCATCGAGTTGGCGCTGTGTGGCCGCGTTCGCCTGGGCCAGTTCCACGACTTGCTCAGGGGCCCAGCGGGCGGCCTCGGCAAGCGTCGGAACGGTCAGGAAAACGGGCGTTGTCATGGCCCGCATTTTACCGCAAAAGCCAGCATTCATGCGGCTTTCACCGCGATTTCTGGCAGTTTGAAGCGGCGTTTGAAGCGCGCCGGCTCGATGCCTTCGAGCAGCAATTTGAGCCCTGTCCAGTCCATCTCGCGGCTGACCGCCTTGGACCAGTCCGACACGAAGCGCCCCGACTCGAGCCGCTTGGCCCAGATGCAAAAGCCGCTGCGATCCCAGTACAGCACCTTCATCTGGGTCGCCCGCCGGTTGATGAACACGAACAGATGCCCCGACAAAGGGTCCTGTCCCACGCCGTGGTGTGCCAGTGCATAGAGCCCGTCGAAGGATTTGCGCATATCGACCGGCCGACCATACAGGTGCACCCGTACCGTGCCCTCCGGGAAGAACATCAGCCGCGCACCAGGTGCAGTACCAGTCCGCCACCCAGATCGAGCTTGAGCTCGAGGCGCGAGGCGCCGCCTGAGCCCAGCACGCCCAGATCGACGAACGCCTCTTGCCGAGCCGGCGTTCGAGCGTCTGCTGCACCGCTCGCCAGAGCAACGAGTGCCCGCCAGCGTTGAAAGCTCGAGACGCTGATCGACTCGCGCGCGCAAAACGCCGCCACGCTCAGTCCGCTCGATACATGGCGGGCGAACACCTCCCGCCACTCGTCCCGACTGCGCCGCCGCCACTTGCGCTTGATTGCTCCTGCCATGAACACCGCCTCCGTTGTTGAACCTGGAGGCGATTGTCCACGCCGATCATGCGACCGGGAACAACGCCGGGCAGTTACCGCTTACATTCGCCGCTTCAAAGAACTCCAGACAAAAGCCGAAGCTGTATTGAACGCCAAATTTGTTGACTTCACTGATGATGAAGACATTCCGCACTACAAGGTTCCCTCGGATGCTTACAAGGAATGGGCTACAGGTGTTTTGAACTTGCTCCATCGCACATTCGGCGAAAGCAGTATTCACTACAAAAATTTCTTTGACCACTACCAAGGATTCAAGGGATGGGTTTCAAATTTTCAAGACAGCTATGGAATATTCCGTGCCGCAAGAGAGGACTATGAAGGCGGTTACTTATTCAATATCCGCACTTTGGCAAAGGCTGAGGTTCTATCAGATGCGCTTATACAGGCCAAGGCACTGCTCGCCTCAGGATATAAGGACCCTGCCTGCATCCTCGCGCGCGTATCTCTCGAATCTACGCTGAAGGATCTTGCCGGTCGATATGGCGTTGCAGAAGGGAAGCTTGACCGAATGAACGCCGACCTAACCAAGTTAGGCGCATATAACATGGCCAAGCAGAAACAGATCACGGCGTGGGCCGAGATTGGAAATAAGGCAGCTCATGGTGATTGGAGCCAGTACACTACCCAGGATGCTGAGGCCATGGTCAACGGCGTTGAAGCGTTGGTTGCTGACCTCACATGACGCCCAACAATCCGGTCCAGCGGACAGCCGGCCAGCTACGCTGACCTCCTGCCACTGACCTTCGTCGTTGAACGACAGCTTTCGCAGAGATCAACGGCTGCACAGGGTCGATTCAAGTAGCTCAAGACGATGCGATTCGGTAGCCAGACGTGATTTTCCGGCCGACCGTTCGTTTTTCCAGATCAGGGTTGTCTTGCGTCCGGTCCGTTGTGAGCCAGCGTCTCGGGGGACGCGTCCTGTCATCCGCGGCGGGCAGGCGCGGTCGAGGGCGGCGGGGAGGACGGGCGGCTTGGCTCGGAAGTCGGACGTGAAGCCGGTATCGCTGCAAACCCGGCCCGTCGTCGGCGGGCAGCAGGAGGGTGCATGCTAAAATCGCCTCCCTTCCCTTTGCCGCCGGCCGTGCGCCGCTCCATCCGTGCGCAATCTGCTCATTCTCATCCTCGTTTTCATCGGCATCTGGTGGCTGCGCGGTGCCGTGCGGCGCTTCAGGCAGCAGGGCGCCGCGAAGGCGGCGCGGCGCCCGGCCGACGCGGAACGCATGCTCGAATGTGCGCACTGCGGGATCAACGTCCCCGAGTCCGACGGGGTGCGCGCGGACGGCGTGTTCTATTGCTGCGAGCAGCACCGCCGCGCCGGGCCGCGCCTGGATTGAGATCGGTGATGGGGGCGGCTCCGGCGGTCGAGTTCGAGCATGCGCGCCGGGCCTCGCTGCGCTATCTGAACCTGTTCCGCCTGGTCATTGCGGGCCTGTTCCTGGTGGCCGGGCGCGAACTGGGGCTGGGCAGCGAAAATCCGCCCGTCTTCCGCCTCGCCGCACTCGGCTACCTGGGCGCGGTCCTCGCGCTCGGCTTTCCCGATGCGATGCGGCGCTTCGGCTCCGAGCGCGTGATCCTGCTGCAGGTGGTGGTCGATGTGCTCGCCCTGTCGGCGATCATGTGGGTCAGCGGCGGCTACCGCAGCGGCATGCCGGTGCTGATGATGGTGGTGCTCGCCGGCGCCGGGCTGGTCTTCGCCGGGCGGATGGTGCTGTTCTTCGCCGCGCTCGCGACGCTGGCGGTGCTGCTCGAGAATGCCTGGCGCCTGGCGGCGGGGCGGCAGTCGGTCGAGTTCTTTCAGGTCGGCCTCTTCTGCGCCGGATTTTTCGGCATCGCCCTCGTCGCCCGCCTGCTCGCCCTGCGCGCCCAGACCAACGCCTCGCTCGCCGCCGAGCGCGGGCAGGCGCTCGCCAACCAGCAGGCGGTCAATGAGCACATCATCCGCGACCTGCCCGACGGGGTGATCGTCGTCGACGCCGGCGGGCGCATCCGCCAGGCCAACCCGCGCGCGCTCGAACTGCTCGGCATGGCGCCGGCTGCGGCCGAGGCGCTCGAAGGCCGGGTGCTGGTCGAGCTCGACGCCGCCTTCGGGCCGGCGCTGTCGAGGGCGGGGACGGAAGACGGGGGCGAAGCGGAGCCGGGCGCCGGGATGCTTCAGGCGGCGGTGCCGGGGAAGATGCTGCGATCGACGGCGTCCGGCCGCCTGCTGCGCTGCCGGGCGGTGGCGGGGGCGCCGGCCAGCGCGGCGGCGGGCGATACCTTGCTCTACCTGACCGATTTCGAGGACATCCAGCGCCAGCTGCAGCAGATCAAGCTCGCTGCGCTCGGCCGCCTGACCGCGAGCATCGCGCACGAGATCCGCAACCCGCTGTCGGCGGTGATCCAGGCCGCCGAGCTGCTGGGCGAGGAGCGGCGCCAGGAGGTGCAGGCCCGCTTGGTGCGCATCATCAACGACAACGCCCAGCGCATCGGGCGCATGGTGCGCGACGTGCTCGCCCTCGGCCGGCGCGAGCAGGCCCTGCCCGAGGCGCTGGCGCTGGCCGCGTTCGTGGGCGAGCTGATCGATGCGCGGGTGTTCCGCAATGCCGCCGAGCACGCGCTGTATGCGGTCGACATCGATCCGACGCTGACGCTGGCGGTCGACCGTGCCCATCTGCACCAGATCCTCGACAATCTGCTCGCCAATGCCTGCCGCCACGGCTCGGGGGCGCCCGCTTCGGTCCGCCTGTGGGCACAGGCCTTGCCCGGCGAACGGGTCGCGCTGCACGTGTGCGACGATGGCCCCGGGCTCGACGAAAGCGCGCGGGCGCATCTGTTCGAGCCCTTTTTCACCACCCACTCCAAGGGCACCGGGCTCGGTCTGTACATCGCCCGCGAACTCGCCGAAGCCAACGATGCCACGCTCGAGCTCGCGGCGAGCGGCGCGGGGGCCGATTTCGTGCTGACCGGACGCACTACTACGCCATGAACACCGTCGAACGCCGTAACCGCCCGCGTACCGTCGACGTCCTCGTCGTCGATGACGAGGAGGACATCCGCGAGTTGCTCGAACTGTCCCTGCTGCGGATGGGCCTGGGGTGCGACACCGCGGGCTCGCTGCAGGAGGCGCGCGCCTTGCTCGAGGCGCGGCGCTATCGCCTGTGCCTGACCGACATGCGCCTGCCCGACGGCGACGGCCTGAGCCTGGTCGAATACATCCAGGCCCGCCATGCCGGCCTGCCGGTGGCGGTGATCAGCGCCTTCGGCAGCATCGAAGCGGCGATCCGCGCGCTCAAGCTCGGTGCCTTTGATTTCGTCACCAAGCCGGTCGAACTCAAGGCCTTGCGCGAACTCGTGCACCATGCGCTGAGCCTGCGCCCCGAGCCCGCCGCAGCGCCGGCCGGCGATGCGCGGATGCTGGTCGGCGACTCGCCCGCCCTCGCCCAGCTGCGCGGCCAGGCCGAGAAGCTGGCGCGCAACCAGGCGCCGGTGTTCATCTACGGCGAGTCGGGTACCGGCAAGGAGGTGGTCGCCCGCTTCATCCACCGCCTCGGGCCGCGCGCGGGCGGGCCTTTCGTCCCGGTCAACTGCGGCGCGATCTCCCCGGAGCTGATGGAGAGCGAATTCTTCGGCTACCGCAAGGGCAGCTTCACCGGCGCCGCAACCGACAAGGAAGGCCTGTTCCAGGCCGCCCGCAGCGGCACCCTGTTCCTCGACGAAATCGGCGAGCTGCCGTTGGCGATGCAGGTCAAGCTGCTGCGCGCGATCCAGGAGCGCGCGGTGCGCCCGGTGGGCGCGCATGCCGAGGAGCCGGTCGATGTCCGCATCCTCTCCGCGTCGCACCAGGACCTGGGACGGCTGGTGGCCGAGGGGCGCTTCCGCCAGGACCTCTTCTTCCGCATCAACGTCATCGCCCTGCGCGTGCCGCCGCTGCGCGAACGGCGCGAGGATATCCCCGCGCTGGCAGCGCACATTCTTGCCCGCCTCGCCGAGCGCGAGGGGCGGGCGCCGCGGCAACTGTCCGCGGCGGCGCTGCAGGTGCTGCTCGAGCACCCTTTCCCGGGCAATGTGCGCGAGCTGGAAAACCTGCTCGAGCGCGCCTGCGCGCTGTGCGAGGGCGAGCGCATCGACGCCACTGATATCGAGCTCCATCCGGGGGCGAGCATGTCGGGCTGGCTCACCGACAGCGCTTTCGGCTTCAATCCGGCGGCCACCTGGGTCGATCCGGCGCGCTTCGAGCGCGCCGCCGGGGCCGAGGGACGGGAAGGGGAATACCCCCCAGGAGCAGGTGCGCGTGGTCCGCGTCCTCGAGCAGGCGCGCTGGAACCATGACGCCGCGGCGCGCAGCCTCGGCATCAGCGTCGCCCAGTTGCGCTACCGCCTGCGCCAGTGGGGGATGGAATAAGGTCGCGGCTTCAGCCTGCCGCCGAGGCGTCGAACAGTTGGCGGAATGCCTGGAATTCTTCTTCCGAAGGGAGCAGCCGATCCACCCGCCGCGATCGCCATGCGCGGGCCTGCACACGTGACAGGCCGCGCCCGGCCAGAGAGGCTTCGAATGCCTGCCGCGACAGATGCAGCAGCACCGCGGGAGCATCCACCCGCGGGCAGATCCGCTCTGCACCGGCCCGCCGGAAGCCGAATACGCGCTGGTGAAAGCGCGCGTGGCGCGGATGGACTTCGATGAAGATGTCGGTCATGTGCGCGGTGAGCCGGGCCAGGGTGTAGAGCGCCTGGAGCAGGCCGGACAAGGCATCGTAGGAGGCGGTGTCGGGCGAGATCGCGAGGCGGGTGATCTCGCTGACGCGGGCGCCGCGCTGGCGTATGGCGTCGATTTCGTCGCGGTACAGGGCGTCGGCAAGGAGGCCGCCGCCGCAGTCCATGCGCAGCGTCAGGGTGGCGACGGCATGGCCGTTGCGCAGGGCGGCGACGATCAGGTCGTGCTCGTCCGGGTCGGCCTGCGTGCCATACGGGATGAGACCGCGGGCGGCGTACATGCGCTCGACCAGGGCGGCGGTTTGGCGCTGCAACGGATCGCATCCGTTGGCGATCCGGACCACGTATCCGTTGCGCTCGATGCTGAATGCCGGCAGGTGTGCGGTGAAGATCGCCTTACCTCCCGCGCGCCGCGGTGGTGCCGCGCCGCGCCGCGGGCCGGCCGCCGCGGACGACGCTGACGATCATCGTGAGGATGAACAGCGCCAGTGCCGCGGTGTTGGCGAGTGCGCCCCACTGGCGCAGGGCGAGATTGCCGCCGAAGCCGCCGGCGATGCGCACCGCGAGCGAGGCGTGAAGGAGCAGGAGGGGAAGATAGAACGCCGGGTGGTAGGGGATTTTTACCTTCGCCACCGCCGGGAAGATGATCGGCGCATGGCCGAAGACCATCGCGAAGACGAACCCCAGGGTGATCGCATGCAGGGCGATGTCGTGGAGCGCATGGCCCGGCGCGAAGCCGCCGGCCAGCCCGGCGAGGGCGCCGGCGGCAAGCCACAGGTAGCCCGACAGCAGGCACAGGGCGATGAAGCGGGTGAGCCCGCGCTGGCGCGCGTTGTGGCGGGCGATGTCGAATGCCAGCAGCCAGGCCGCGAGCGCGAGCAGGCCGGCGGAGAACAGCGCCAGCCCGGCTGCGCTATGCACGGTTGCGAGCAGCGCGCCGGCGAGGACGAGGAGGACGGCGGCGATGAAGCTGGGCGGTGCGGCGCGGCGGGCGGGGAGGAAGCGGGTCAGTTCGAGGCGCTCGCCGGCGATCGTGAGGACGAGGAAGGCCAGCCAGAACGCGACTGCGGAGTGCAGGTCGGCGCCGGCCAGCCATGCCAGGTTGCCCAGCAGCCAGCACGCAGCGCCGACCGCCAGCATCACGGTGAATAGCGCGAACTGACGCTGCACGACACGCACGCTGCCGAAGAGCAGCACCAGGGAGGCGGCGGTGAACAGGAATTGCGCGGCCCACAGCGGCCCGCCGGCCAGCAGCACGATGCCGCCGATGCCTGCCGTGGCGGGGGCGAGGTAGGCCCACAGGCGGGCGAGGGCGACCGCCCGTTCGAGGCTGATGACGGTGCCGAAGAAGGCGCAGACCATCAGTGCCGCATGGCTGCCCGCCTGGGCCGCGCCGAAGGCCGGCACGGAGAATCCGAGCCGGGCGAGGCCGGCAAGGACGCCGGTGAGCAGCGACAGCAAGGCGAAGGCGAGCAGCGGAATGCGGGCGGGCGGGGAAAGGTCGCGGGTCATGCCGTAGTCGGGCTCCGGGAAAGACTCCGGGGAAATCGGGAGAGTGCCGTCCGGGCCGGGGAGGCGGTGCCGGGCATCGCGCTGCGGATTCGGTTGCGGAGGGCGGCGGGGCCGGGTTACTGGCCCCAGCCGAAATGGTCGCGCGCTTCGACGGCCATCTTGTCCGGGCTCCAGGGCGGCTCCCACACCAGGTCGATGCGGATCTGGATGTCGGCGGACAAGACCGCGTCCAGCGCGGCGTGGGCCTCGTCGACGATCATGTCGCCGAGCGGGCACGCGGGAGAGGTCATGGTCATGTCGACATGCACCGCTCCGGGAGTGCAGTCGATGCGATAGACGAGACCGAGATCGACGATGTTCATGCCGACCTCGGGGTCCATGACTTGGCGCAAGGCCTGGCGGACGTCGTCGGGGTCGGGAGTGGCTGCGGTATTCATGGTCTTCGGGTGGACGAGAGGCAGGAGGGGCGATGATGGATCACATCGCTCCCCTCATCAAGCGCGGTGCGGCGCGGCGCAGTAGAATCCGGCCCGTGGCCACGGCCCGGGCATGTGCCGTGGCAGCCCCCCGTTCCCGCTCGCCCGAGGAGTCCCATGACAGATACCGCGCTGCAACAAGAGATCGCTCCCGCCCGCAAGGCCGAAATCCTGGCCGAGGCGCTGCCCTACATCAAGCGCTTCTTCGACAAGACCATCGTCATCAAGTATGGCGGCAACGCGATGACCGACCCGCACCTCAAGGACTGCTTCGCGCGCGACGTCGTGCTGCTGAAGCTGGTCGGCCTGAACCCGGTGGTGGTGCACGGCGGCGGCCCCCAGATCGAGAACCTGCTCGCCCGCGTCGGCAAGAAGGGCGAATTCGTCCAGGGCATGCGGGTGACCGACGCCGAGACCATGGAAGTGGTCGAGATGGTGCTCGGCGGCCAGGTGAACAAGGAAATCGTCAATCTCATCAACAAGCATGGCGGGAAGGCCGTGGGCCTCACCGGCAAGGACGCCGGTTTCATCCGCGCGAAGAAGCTGCTGATGCAGCGCAAGGATGCGCCCGAGGGCGACCTCATCGATGTCGGCCAGGTGGGCGAGATCACCGCCATCGACCCGAGCCTGATCGCCTTCCTCGACCAGGGCGACTTCATCCCGGTGATCGCGCCGATCGGGGTGGGGGAGGAAGGCGAGACCTACAACATCAACGCCGACGTGGTCGCGGGCAAGCTGGCCGAGATCCTGAAGGCGGAAAAGCTGGTGCTGCTGACCAATACGCCGGGCGTGCTGGACAAGGCCGGCAACCTGCTGACCGGGCTGACGCCGCGCCAGATCGAGGATCTCGTCGCCGACGGCACGCTGTCGGGGGGAATGCTGCCGAAGATCGGCTCGGCGCTCGATGCGGCGCGCAACGGGGTGAAGTCGGTGCACATCATCGATGGCCGGGTGGAACACTGCCTGCTGCTCGAAATCCTCACCGACCACGGCGTCGGTACCATGATCAAGAGCAAATAACCCGGCGGAGCGGCCGCCGGCCCCGTGCGGGCGGCTATGCGTGCGACAGGCGGCGGACGAAGTCCACCACCGTGCCGACGGTGGCGAACGAGCTGCCGTCGACTTCGTCATCCGGCACTTCGATGCCGAACCGGGTTTCGATTTCCTGGATGACGGCGATCACCGCCATCGAGTCCAGCTCGGTCAGGCTGCCGAGCAGCGGGGTGTCGGCATCGAAGCTCAGTGCCCGACCATCGAGGCAGAGCACCTCGTCGAGCAGCGACAGCACTTCTTCGTGAATCTCCAAGGGACGCTCTCCGCATAAGGGCAAAGAGGGCGCGGTCGACTGTGCGGCCTGCGCCCTGACGCGGGCATTATACTTGCGCGCGACTCCTGATTGATCGTGCGCAGTCCTGACGAGATCCGACATGCTTTCCCGCGACCTGCTCCACCACCTGATCACCGCTGCCGCCGAGCGCGATAGCGCACGCCTGGCGCTGAGCGCGGGGCAGGGCGGCCTCGACTATGGCACGCTTTACCACGGCTGCGCGCAATTTTGCGCCGGCCTGCTCGCGCTCGGGCTCGCGCGCGGCGAGCGGGTGGCGGTCTATCTGGAAAAACGGCCGGAGTTCGTCCTCGCCGCGTTCGGCGCCAGCGCCGCGGGCGGCGTGCTGGTGCCGGTCAATCCGGTGCTGAAAGGGCCGCAGGTCGGCCACATCCTGCAGGACTGCAACGTCCGCGTGCTGGTGACGAGTGCCGAGCGCCTGGCCGCTCTCCGCGATACCCTGGCGAACTGCCACGACCTGTGCCACGTGGTCCTTACCGGCGAGCCGGCTACGCTCCCCGTGCTTCCCGGGGTCTCGGTGCATCGCTGGCACGAGCTGCTCGCGGCGCCGCCCGCTGCCGGCCACCGCGTGATCGACAGCGACATGGCGGCCATCCTGTACACGTCGGGCAGCACCGGACGGCCCAAGGGCGTCGTCCTGTCGCACCGCAACATGGTGGCCGGGGCGCGTAGCGTCGCGCACTACCTCGGGAACCATGCCGGCGACACCTTGCTCGCGGCGCTGCCGCTGTCCTTCGACGCCGGCTTTTCCCAGCTCACCACCGCGTTCCATGCCGGCGCCCGGGTCGTGCTGCTCAACTACCTGCTGCCGCGCGACGTGCTCAAGGCGGTCGAGCGCGAGCGGGTCACCGGACTGACCGCGGTGCCGCCGCTGTGGATCCAGCTCGCTCAGCTGGAATGGCCGCAGGGCATCGACGCCCACCTGCGCTACATCGCCAACACCGGCGGGCGGATGCCGCGGGAGACGCTCGATCGCTTGCGCGCGATGCTGCCGCGGACCCGCCCGAACCTGATGTACGGCCTCACCGAAGCTTTTCGCGCGACCTGGCTGCCGCCCGAGGAGGTGGACCGCCGCCCGGACTCGATCGGCAAGGCCATCCCCAATGCCGAAGTGATGGTGCTGCGCGAGGACGGGAGCGAATGCGCGCCCCACGAGCCGGGCGAGCTGGTGCAGCGCGGCGCGCTGGTGGCGATGGGCTACTGGAACGACCCGGAGCGCACCGCCGAACGCTTCCGCCCGCTGCCGGCGCGGGCGCCGGGGCGCGAGGGCGGACTGGTGCTGCCCGAGGTCGCGGTGTTTTCCGGCGACACCGTGCGCCGCGACGAGGACGGCTTCCTGTATTTCATCGGCCGCCGCGACGAGATGATCAAGACTTCGGGCTATCGGGTCAGCCCGACCGAAGTCGAGGAGATCGTCTATGCGACCCGCCTGGTCGGCGAATGCGCCGCGTTCGGCGTGCCGCACGATACCCTGGGCCACAGCATCACCGTGGTCGCGACCGCCCCCGACGGGGCCGGGCTCGATGTCGACGAACTGCGCGCCGCGTGCCGGGCGCGGATGCCGGCCTACATGGTGCCGGCCTCCATCGAGGTGTATCCCGGCCCGCTGCCGCGCAACCCCAACGGCAAGATCGACCGCAAGGCGCTCGCCGACAGGGTGTTTCCGGGCGGGATTTCCGGCTGAAACGTCCGGACGCCCGCCTCCTTTTCCGCTTCCTGCCGTCCTGCTCCGTTCGAGTGAAACCACGATGTCCCTGACGCCCGCCGCTTCGAAGACACCTCCCGCGCATGCGCCGATGAACCAGTTCGCAGCCGGCGACGGCGAACTGCGGATCGGCGGCATGCCGCTCACCCGCCTCGCTGCGCGCGTCGGACAGACGCCGTTCTATGCCATCGACCGCAGCGTGGTGGCGGCGCGGGTCGCGGAGCTGCGCGCCGCGCTGCCGCCGGCGGTGAAGCTGCACTACGCGATGAAGGCCAACCCGATGCCGGCGCTGGTCGGGCATCTGGTCGGCCTGGTCGACGGCATCGACGTGGCCTCGGCCGGAGAGCTGAAAGTGGCGCTCGATGCCGGTGCCGATCCGCGCCACATCAGCTTCGCCGGCCCGGGCAAGCGGGACGCCGAGCTGCGCCAGGCGGTCGCCGCCGGGATCCTGGTCAACCTCGAATCGGCCCGCGAGATCGCGCCGCTCGCCCAAGCTTCGCAGGCGCTGGGCCTGCCGGCGCGGGTGGCGGTGCGGGTCAATCCCGATTTCGAGCTCAAGTCTTCAGGAATGAAGATGGGCGGCGGGCCGCGGCCGTTCGGGGTGGATGCCGAGAGAGTACCGGCCGTGCTCGCCGAAATCGGCCGCGCCGGGCTGGCGTTCGAAGGCTTCCACCTGTTCGCCGGTTCGCAGAACCTGAAGGCGGAGGCGATCGTCGATGCCCAGCGGCGCAGCTTCGAGCTGGCGCTGCGGCTGGCCGAAGCGGCGCCGGCGCCGCTCCGCTTCCTCAACCTGGGGGGCGGTTTCGGGATTCCCTATTTCCCCGGCGAGCAGCGTCTCGAGCTTGCGCCGGTGGCCGCCAATCTCGCGGCGATCGCCGCCGATACCGCCCGCCTGCTGCCGCAGGCCGAACTCGTCATCGAACTCGGGCGCTACCTGGTCGGGGAGGCGGGGATCTATGTGTGCCGTGTGCTCGATCGCAAGGTGTCGCGCGGCCACGTTTATCTGGTGACCGACGGCGGGCTGCACCACCATTTGTCGGCGAGCGGCAATTTCGGCCAGGTGCTGCGCAAGAACTATCCGCTCGCGATCGGCAACCGCATGGGTGAAGCCGGGCAGGAAACGGTTTCGGTGGTCGGGCCGCTGTGCACTCCGCTCGATTTGCTCGGCGATCGCGTGCTGTTGCCGGCGGCGCAGGCGGGCGACCTGGTGGTGGTGTTCCAGTCGGGCGCGTACGGCGCCAGCGCCAGCCCGCAGGCTTTCCTGGGGCATCCGCCGGCGCTGGAAGTGCTGGTGTGAAGTGACCGTGCGCCCCGCCCCGCTGCCGGGCGCGGGGCGGGAGCCGGGCGGGGACGGTTCAGTCGATGCTCAGCCGCTTCGCTTGCGCTTCGGCCTTCTTCGGCAGGCTCAGCTCCAGCACCCCGTCGTTGAAGCGGGCGCTGGCCTTGGCTTCGTCGATTTCCTGGCCGAGCTGGAAGCTGCGCGAGACCTTGCCGAAGTAGCGTTCGGTGCGCAGCACCTTTTCGCCCTCCTTGACCTCCTTCTCCTGTTTGCGCTCGGCGCTGATCGAAACCACCGGGCCGTCGATATGGACGTGGATGTCTTCTTTCTTCATGCCGGGCAGCTCGGCATGGACTTCATAGCCCGCCGCGTTTTCCTTGACGTCGACGCGCATCTGCGGCGCGTCGGTGCTGAGATTGGCGAGGCTGCCGCCTCCGCCGAAATCCACCGGGCGGACGAAAAAGCCACGGAAAAAGTCTTCCAGCGGGTCGACACGACGAGTGAGGTTGTTGCCCATGTCACGTTCTCCTTCTCTTTCAGACATGCCGGAAAACCCGGCTTCATCCCGAATATAGGTGGGAACGGACGCTTTTCAAGAGGGCGGCATTGCGGCCGGGAAGGGCCGCGCGGCGTCGGGCCCGCCGCTGGCGGTGGGGGCTTCCCGGCCCCGACTTACTGCCGGGCGGCCGGCGTAGCGGAGGGCGCGGTGCCATCGTCCGCCCCGTCTTCGGTGAGGCATACGCTGAAGTCCACGCCCTGGTCGGCCCAGGCGGCGGCGGCGTCGTGGAAGATTTCCAGCGCGGTGGCGAGGGTCTCCGGCGCCGCGCGGCGCAGGGGAGCGGCCTGCGTGAGCGTGATCCGGTACGCGCTGGCAGGCAGCCAGGACAGATCGGTCAGGCAATCGGCGAGCGCGTCCCAGTTGTGCCCGAACCAGCCGGGGAAGTGCAGCGCCGCGGCGATGCGCGCAAGCAGTTCGGCCTTGCTGTCGCAGCCGTCGAGGGCGATGGTGACGGCGACGATCTCGGAGCCGGAGCCGGTGGGGGTGGCGGAGTTGGCGGGTGTCGGGGAAGAGGCGCTCATGGCAGGGGCTCGATCCGGCGGAAGCTGCGGTAGTGGTCCGCCGTGTAGTAGAACACTTCCGGTGGGTCGCCGCCGGTGACGATGCGCCGTGCGCCGCGATCGCGCGCGCCGGGAGTGGGGACGGTGTATTCGCGGTAATAGCCCGGTGGCTTGGCCGGCAGCAGGCGTTCGCGGTTGTGGAAAACGCTGCCGTCCTTGCGGTAGGGGAAGGGGCCGCCGTCGCCGATCCGCTCCAGCACCGCCACCGCTTCGGCGGGCAGGCCGGGCGGGACGGCGCCGTCCGGGGCCGCAGGGGCGCACGCCGCAAGTGGGGCGAAGAGGGCGAGCAGGAACAGCAGGCGGGTGAGCAGGGTGCGGAGCATGGCGGGGCTACCCGGGAAAGGAACGAGGGACGGGAGGCGAGGGGGGCGGAAAGGCGGAAAGCGGATATTGACGCTGGCGAGGTGTAGGCCTAGACTTTTCCGACTGTTTAACTCAACTTTTCAGGTTTTCACCATGGACATTCAGGACGTCATCCGCGACCAGGTCACCAACAACGCCGTGGTCCTCTACATGAAGGGCTCGCCCCAGTTCCCGCAGTGCGGCTTTTCCTCGACCGCGGTGCAGATCCTCAAGAACTGCGGGGTGCGCGAGGTCGTGGCGGTGAATGTGCTGGCCGACAGCGACATCCGCCAGGGCATCAAGGAATACTCCAACTGGCCGACCATTCCGCAGCTGTACATCAAGGGCGAGTTCGTCGGCGGCAGCGACATCATGCGCGAGATGTACGAAAACGGCGAGCTGCTGCAGATGCTGAAGGATGCCGGCGCGGTCCAGGAAGGCTGAAGCCCCGGCGCTCCGGTTTTTTCGTCGAATCGGCCTGCCAGCGCCCGGTGCGCGGCAGGCCGATTGTCTTGTCCGGCCGCAACGGGCGCGCGGAGTTGGGCGCCCGCGTCCCGGCGGGCGTGATCATCCCCCCGCCAATCGAATGCCGCTCGGGTCGGACGGTGTCGCGTATTGCGCTGCCCGGTCAGCCGCCGCGGTCGGCGCGGGCGCGGGCGATCGCGGCACGCACCTGTTCGGGTGCGGTGCCGCCGACGTGCTTGCGCGAGGCGAGCGAGCCTTCGACCGTGAGTACGGCGAAGATGTCCGTGCCGAGGCGCTCGGCCGCGCCCGGGACGTGGGCCATGGCGATACGCAACTCGTCGAGCGAGAACTGCGGCAGGTCGCAGCCCTTGACGTCGGCCGCGCGCACCGCGAGCGCCACCGCCTCATGGGCATCGCGGAAGGGCAGGCCTTTCTTCACCAGATAGTCGGCGAGGTCGGTGGCGGTGGCGTAGCCCTGGCTCAGCGCGCCGCGCATGGCCTCGGCCTTGACCCGGATGCCGGTGATCATGTCGGCGTAGATGCGCAGGGTGTCGATCACCGTGTCGGCGGTGTCGAACAGCGGCTCCTTGTCTTCCTGGTTGTCCTTGTTATAGGCCAGCGGCTGGCCTTTCATCAGCGTCAGCAGCGCGATCAGGCTGCCATTGACGCGGCCGGTCTTGCCGCGCACGAGCTCGGGCACGTCCGGATTCTTCTTCTGCGGCATGATCGAACTGCCGGTGCAGAAGCGGTCGGCGAGGTCGATGAAGCCCACGCGCGGGCTCATCCACAGGATCAGCTCTTCGGACAGGCGCGACAGGTGGGTCATCAACAGCGCCGCGGCGGCGCAGAACTCGATGGCGAAGTCGCGGTCGCTGACGGCGTCGAGCGAGTTGAAGCAGACCTCGTCGAAGCCGAGCTCAGAAGCGACGAACTCGCGGTCGATCGGGTAGTTGGTGCCGGCCAGCGCCGCCGCGCCCAGCGGCAGGCGGTTGACGCGCTTGCGGCAGTCGGCAAAGCGTTCGGCGTCGCGCCGGCTCATCTCATAATAGGCCATCAGGTGGTGGCCGAAAGTCACCGGCTGGGCGACCTGGAGGTGGGTGAAGCCGGGCATCGGCGTGCCGGCGTGAGTTTCGGCGACTTCCAGCAGCTTCGCCTGGAATTCGGCGATCAGCGCGAGGATCTGGTCGATCGCATCGCGCAGCCAGAGGCGGATGTCGGTCGCGACCTGGTCGTTGCGGCTGCGCCCGGTGTGGAGGCGCTTGCCGGCGTCGCCGACGAGCGCGGTGAGGCGCTTCTCGATGTTGAGGTGGACGTCCTCGTCGTCGAGGTTCCAGGCGAATTCGCCGCGTTCGATCTCGCCGGCGATCTGCGCCATCCCGCGCTCGATGTCGGCCAGATCCTGCGCGCCGATGATGCCCTGCTTCGCCAGCATCTTGGCGTGGGCGAGCGAACCGCGGATGTCCTGCCGCGCCATGCGCTGGTCGAAGGGCACCGAGGCGGTGTAGCGCTTGACCAGGTCGGAAACGGGTTCGGTGAAGCGGCCCGACCAGGCCTTGGCGGGGGCGTCGGTGGAGGCATTGGCGCCGGTGCCCGGCGTCGTGGTGTCTGTCATGATGGCTGCCGAAAAATGAATCGGCCGGCGTGTCGCCGCCGGCTCCGTGCGAAGACCTGAGGCCGCTGCCGCGGCGCTCATCAAGAGCGGAATTATAGAGCAAAAGCCTCCGCCCCCCGTTTGCCGCCTGATCGTGGGGCGGCCGGTGGCGGGCGCGGCGAGCGTCCTGGATCTTCGGCTGCAACCCGCTCCCGGGCGCGGCTGGCGCCCGGAGGCGGGACGGTCAGCCGCTGTTGCGCAGCCCGGCGGCGATGCCGTTGATCGAGAGGTGGATGCCGTTGCGGATGCGCTCGTCGACGCTGCCGTCGGCGGCCTGCTCGCGGTGGCGGCGCAGCAGCTCGACCTGGACGTGGTTGAGCGGGTCGAGGTAGGGGAAGCGGTTGCGGATCGAGCGCTTCAACAGCGGGTTGCCGTCGAGCAGCCCGGCCTGGCCGGTGATCGCGAGCAGGGCCTCGACGGTGGTCTGCAGCTCGGCGCGGATGCGGCCGAAGATCGCCTCGCGCAGCGCGGCGTCCTTCACCAGCGCGGCATAGCGGCTGGCGATTGCCAGATCGCTCTTCGCCAGCACCATGTCCATGTTCGAGAGCAGGGTGGCGAAGAAGGACCACTCGCGCACCATGCGCTGCAGCAGCGCGAGGCCGTCCCCGGGGCGGGCGGCGAGGAAGGCCTGCACCGCGCTGCCGAAGCCGAACCAGCCCGGCAGCATCAGCCGGCACTGCGACCAGCTGAACACCCAGGGAATCGCGCGCAGGTCCTCGATGCGCGTGCCCTTCTTGCGCGAGGCCGGGCGGCTGCCGATGTTGAGGCCGGCGATCTCGGCGATCACGGTCGACTCCCAGAAATACTGCTCGAAGCCCTCGGTCTCGTAGACCAGCCCGCGATAGGCGGCGAACGCCGCATCCGACAGCTGCTGCATCGCTTCGAGGAAGGCGGGCGGCGTCGGCGCGGCCCCGGCCGGCCGCAGGCTGGTCTCGAGCGTCGCGGCCACGAGCACTTCGAGGTTGCGCCGGCCCACTTCCGGGTTGCCATATTTGGCACCGATCACCTCGCCCTGCTCGGTGAGGCGGATCTGGCCCTGCACCGCGCCCTCGGGCTGGGCGAGGATGGCCTGGTAGCTGGGGCCGCCGCCGCGCCCGACTGAGCCGCCGCGGCCGTGGAACAGGCGCAGGCGCACGCCGTGGCGGGCGAACACTTCGACCAGTTCGCCCTCGGCCTTGTACAGCGCCCAGCCCGAGGTGAGAAAGCCGCCGTCCTTGTTGCTGTCCGAGTAGCCGAGCATCACTTCCTGGGCGTGGCCGCGGGCGGCGAGCAGGCCGCGGTAGATCGGCAGCGCAAAGAGCCGCTCCATGACGCCAGCGGCCTGTTCGAGGTCGCCGATGGTCTCGAACAGCGGCACCAGGTTCACGTCGAGGGCGTGCTCGAGCGGGCGCAGCAGGCCGGCTTCCTTCAGCAGCACGGCGAGTTCGAGCAGGTCGGAAACGTCGTCGGTCTTGGAAATGATGCAGTTGCGGATCGCTTCGGCGCCGTAGCGCAGGTGGGCGCGGCGGGCGGCGCGAAAGATCGCCAGCTCGCCTTCGGTCTCGTCCGAGTAGCGCACGTGCGGCGAGGCCAGGGGCCGTGCGGTGGCCAGTTCCTCGAGCAGCAGCGCGCAGCGGCCGGCCTCGTCGTGGCTCGAGTAGGCAGTGCCGGGGCGGGCGAGCTCGAGCAGCTCGGCGACGACGCGCTCGTGCACGTCGGAATTCTGGCGCAGATCGAGCGGCGCCAGATGAAAGCCGAACACCTTCACCGCACGGCGCAGGTGGCGCAGCCGGCCGCGTGCGAGCGCCCCCGAGCCGTTGGCCACGAGCGAGCGGTGGAGCACGTCGAGGTCCTCGGCGAGCGCGGCGGCGCCGGCGTAGGGCTCGGCCTCGGCCACCGCGTGGCGCGCCGGCGCGCTGCCGAGCAGGTGGCGATAGGTGGCCGCGAGCCGCGCGTAGATGCCCGAGATCGCGCGCCGGTAGGGCTCGCCGCTGCGGTGCGGGGAGTGGTCGGGCGAGCGCGCGGCGAGCGCGAGCAGCGCTTCCGAGGCGCTCACCAGGCCGAGGCCGAGCGAGAGCTGCGAGCCGAGCACGTGCAGCTCGTCGAGGTAGTGGCCGAGCGCCACCGCGGCGTGCATCGCCAGGGCGCGCTCGAGCACCTCGGCGGTGACGTAGGGGTTGCCGTCGCGGTCGCCGCCGATCCAGCTGCCCACCTGCAGGAAGGCGGCGAGCTCGGGTGCGCCGAGCGCGGGGGCGGCGGCGGCGAGGCGGTCCTCGAGGCCGGCGTAGAGGCGTGGCAGTTCGTGGAGGAAGGTGGTGTCGAAGTAGGACAGGCCATTGTTGACCTCGTCGATCACCGACAGCTTGGCGGTGCGCAGCATGCGCGTCTGCCACAGCGTGAGCACCGCGCGGCGCAGCGCCTCGAGGTTGGCCTCGGCCTCCTCGGGGGTGAGCTGCATGCGGTCGCGCTCATCGAGCAGGCGGGCGATCACGGTTTCGCAGTTGAGGATGCTTTTGCGCTGGACTTCGGTCGGATGCGCGGTGAGCACCGGCGAGATCAGCGCGGCATCGAAAAACTCCACCAGGCCGGCGGCATCGGTCGCCTCGTCGGCGAAAGCTTCGGTGAGCGCATGGGCGAGGCTGCCTGCGCGCGGCGCCGAGCCGGCGATCAGGTGGGCGCGCGAGCGGCGGATGTGGTGCTGGTCCTCGGCGATGTTGGCGAGGTGCGAGAAGTAGCTGAAGGCGCGCACGACCTGGATCGTCTGCTCGCGCGACAGCGCATCGAGGATGTCCTCGAGCTCGCGCCGCGCGGCGATGTCGTCGTCGCGGCGGAAACGCACCGAGTTCTGGCGGATGCGTTCGATCAGCTCGAAGGCGGCGGCGCCTTGCTGGTCGCGCACGGTGTCGCCGAGCAGGCGGCCGAGCAGGCGGATGTCTTCGCGCAGGGGGGCGTCTTTGTCTTGGGTCATGTTTTCGGTGAGGAGGGGAACTGCCTGCCCGCGGCGGTCCGGGTCCAGCTCCGGCAGCGGGCAGGCGTGGAAGGGGGAGTCGGCACGCATGCTAGAATTGCGCCCTGCCGACGCACCATTGGTGCGAACCCTGATGCTGCGGTGCGGCGAAAATAGCTTGCCGCAGCATGATCCCTTCCTGTCTGGTGAGTTAAGCATCGTGAGCCAAGCGACCCCCGAGCGCATCGTCATCGCCACCCGTGAAAGCCGCCTCGCCCTGTGGCAGGCCGAGCACATCAAGGCCCGGCTCGAAGCCCTGTATCCGGGCTGCCGCGTCGAGCTGCTCGGCATGACCACCCGCGGCGACCAGATCCTCGATCGCCCGCTCGCCAAGGTCGGTGGCAAGGGCCTGTTCGTCAAGGAACTGGAAACCGCGCTGCTCGACGGACGCGCCGACATCGCCGTGCACTCGATGAAGGACGTGCCGATGGAAATGGGCGAGGCGTTCGCCCTGCCCTGTATCTGCGCGCGCGAAGTGCCGCTCGACGCCTTCGTCTCCCGCCGCTATGAAAGCCTCGCCGACATGCCGCCGGGAGCGGTCGTCGGGACTTCGTCGCTGCGCCGCGAATCGCAGATCCATGCCCAGTACCCCTTCCTCGGCGTCACCAGCCTGCGCGGCAACCTCGACACCCGGCTGCGCAAGCTCGATGAAGGCCAGTACGACGCGATCATCCTCGCCGCCGCCGGCCTGACCCGGCTGGGGATGGGGGAGCGCATCCGTTCGATCCTGCCGGCCGAAGTGTCCCTGCCTGCCGCCGGGCAGGGTGCGCTCGGCATCGAGTGCCTGGCCGCGCGCGAGGACGTGATCGGCTGGCTGCAGCCGCTGGCCGACGCCGATACCACCGCCTGCGTCCTCGCCGAGCGTGCGGTGGCGCGCGCGCTGGCGGGCAGCTGCGAAGTGCCGCTCGGCGCCTATGCGCTGATCCGTGCAGGCCGGCTGTGGCTGCGCGGCTTCGTCGCCCGCCCGGATGGCAGCGAGATCGTGCGCGCCGAGCGGGAAGGGGCTGCCGGCGAAGCCGAAAGCCTCGGCCGGGCCCTGGCCGAGGCCTTGCGCGCGCAGGGGGCCGAGGCCCTCCTTGCCGATCTCGGCTGATCCGGCCCCGCGTGCGACCGCGCCGATGACTGCGCCGGATTCCGCTCCCGCCCTGTCCGCCAACGCCCCCCTGCGCGGGCGGACCCTGGTGGTGATGCGCCCGCGCGAACAGGCCGCGGGCCTGTGCGAGCGCATCCGTGCCGCCGGCGGCCACGCCCTGCAGTTCCCGGTGATCGCGGTCGGGCCTGCGCTCGACCCGGCGCCGCTGGAAGAGATCGTGACGCGCCTGGACGCGTTCGATCTGGCCTTCTTCGTCAGCCCGAACGCGGCGAACTATGCGATGCAGTTCATCCTCGCGCGCCGTTCCTGGCCCGCCGGGCTGAAAGTCGCGACCGTGGGCAAGGGCAGCGAGCGCGTCCTCGCGACTTACGGCTGCACCGCGGTGATCGCGCCGCAGCAAGGCTTCGACAGCGAAGCGGTGATCGCCCTGCCCGAGTTCTCCGCGGCGGCCGTTGCCGGGCGTAAGGTGCTCATTCTTCGTGGTGACGGGGGACGCGAGCTGCTTGCCGAGACCTTGCGTGAACGCGGTGCCAGCGTCGAGTACGTGACCTGCTACCGGCGCTTTTGCCCGAAGCTCGATCCGCGCTCGCTGCTGGAGCCGGTGGCGCGCGGTGAGATCGACGCCTTGCTCCTGACCAGCAGCGAAGGCGTGCGCAACCTGGAGCAGATGCTGGGCGCCGATGGCCTTGCGGCCTTGCGTCCGGTCACGGTTTTCGCCACTCACCCGCGCATCGCCGCTCAGGCGCGCGCGGCCGGGTTCCATGCGGTGGTGGAAACACCGGCGGGCGACGAAGGCCTGATGGAGGCACTTGTGAACCACTTTGGTTAAACTGACGCCATGAAAGAAGAGACCCCAGCCCTGACTCAGCCGCCCGCATCCGCGCACGCACCGAACAAGGACGACGCCCGGGAAGCTTCCGCGCGCGCGGCCGAGCCGTCCGCTGGCGCGGTGCCGGGGACGGCAGCCGGCGCGGGCGCCGGGGAGTCGACGCGCAGCCCGGCGGCGTGGTGGGCGCTGCTGCTCGCCCTGATCGCGCTCGCCGGTGCCGGCTGGGCGATCTGGCAGGTGCGCGACGCCCGGACGCAGGCGGGTGCACTGCGCGAGGAACTGGCGCAGCGTCTGGCCGAGGGCGAGACGGGCGCGGTCGAGGCGCGCGGCATCGTCCGCCAGCAGCAGGAAGTGATCGCTTCGCTGCAGGGCAAGCTCGGCGTCCTCGACGCCAAGGTCGAGGCCACCGAAGGCCAGGCCGCCGCGCTGGAGGCCTTGTACCAGGAATTTTCCCGCTCGCGCGAGGACGGCGTGATCGCTGAAGTCGAGCAGGCGGTCGTGCTCGCCGCCCAGCAGCTGCAGATCGCCGGCAACGTCGAAGCCGCGCTGATCGCCCTGCAGGAGGCCGAGGCCCGTCTCGCGATCCACGACCGCGGCCAGCTGGCGGCGCTGCGCCGCGCGCTCGCGCGCGACATCGACACGCTCAAGCTGCAGCCTTCGCTCGATGTCTCCGGCCTCGGGCTGCGCCTCGAGCGCCTGCTCGAGCGCGCCGATGCGCTGCCGCTGGCGTTCGAAGGGCCGTTGCCGGCCGAGGCCGCAGTGGGCCGCGAACTGGCGCCGGGGGAGGACGGAGGCCTTGTCGGCTGGGTCGCCGGGGCCTGGCGTGCGACCCGGGCGATCGCGGGCGATGTCTGGGATGAAATCCGCGCCCTGGTCCGGGTCGAGCGCCTCGACCAGACCGATCCGGTGCTGCTGGCTCCGGCGCAGAGCACCTTCCTGCGCGAAAATCTCAAGATTCGCCTGCTGACGGCCAGGCTCGCGCTGCTCGCGCGTGACGGTCGCACCTACGAAGCCGACCTCGCCCAGGCGCGCGCCTGGGTGGAGCGCTTTTTCGATTTGCGCGACGAGCGTGTGCAGCACGCCCTGCTGGAACTGAAAGAACTCGCGGCGGTAAAAGTGCGTTACGAGCCGCCGAGCCTCACCGAAACCTTCACTGCCTTGCGCAATGCCCAGGTGCGGGGAGGACGGCCGGCAGCAGAGGCCGGGCGTGCCCCGGCGACGCTGCCCCCGCCGGTGCCGGCCGGGCCGGAACCGGAGAGCACCGTCGCCGATCCGGCACTACCATCCGCCGCGGCGGCCGAAGCCGACGCGGTGCCCGATACGCCGTCCGAGACCCCCGCCGCCCCCAGCGCGGATGTTCCGCCGGCCGCGGCGTCGACTGCGCCGGACGCGGCTGGAGCTGCGGGCCCGACGCCCGCGGCCGGCGAGTGAGGGCCGAGCGATGCGCGCACTGATCTGGCTGATCGGCATCTTCGCCCTTGCCGTCGGCGTGGCGATGATCGCCGGACTCAACGATGGCTATGTCCTTGTCGTGCTGTCGCCCTGGCGGGCGCAGATTTCGCTGAATTTCTTCGTCGTCGTCCTGGTGGTCGGCGTGCTGCTGGTCCATCTGCTGCTGCGGCTGCTGACCCGCACGCTCGCCCTGCCCGCCCGGGTCGCGCGCTGGCGCGAGCGCCGGCGCCGCGAAAAGGCCGACAACGCCTTGCATGGCGCGATCAACGCCTTCTTCGAAGGACGCTTCTCGCAGGCGCTGAAGCTGGCGTCGACCGCATACGCCACCAGCCCACGCGCGGGCATGGCCGCGCTGGTGGCGGCGCGTGCCGCGCATGCCCTGCACGACGAGGAGCGCTATCAGGAGTGGCTGGGCCATGCGGCCGAACAGGGCAAGGACGGCGAGGTCGCACGCCTGATGACGGAAGCCGAACTGGCGATCGACAGCCGCCGCTTCGACGTCGCCGCCGCCAGGCTGCAGACGCTGCGCGAGGGCGGCCACAAACACATCGCGATGCTGCGCCTCGAGTCCAGAGTGGCGCAGGCGCTCGGGCGCTGGGAAGAACTGATCCACATCGTGCGCCAGCTGCGCAAGCACAAGGCGCTCAGCGAAGAGCAGGCGGCGCCGAAGCTGCGCCGCGGCCATATCGAACGGATGAAGCAGCTCGTCGGCGACCCGCCGGCTCTGGCCGCGTACTGGAAGGGCATCCCCGCCGAAGAGCTGCAGGATCGCGCCCTCGTCGAGCGTGCGCTGGCGCTGATGGCCCGGGCCGGCCACGCGGTCCTCGTCCGGCGTCACACCGAGCGCTTGCTCGACGAGCGCTGGGACAGCGCGCTCGCCCGCCTGTACGCCTGCTGTGCCGGGTCCGCGGACGATGCCGGGGCGTGCCTGAAAAAGGCGGAAGGCTGGTTGGAGCAGCACGCGCAGGATGGTGGGCTGCTGTTCGCGCTCGGCCAGCTGTGCACGCGCGCCGAGCTGTGGGGGAAGGCGCAGAGCTACCTCGAAGCTTCGCTGAAGCTGGCTCCTGCGGTGGATACGCACCTGGCGCTGGCCCACCTGTTCGATACCCTGGAGCGTCCGCAGGATGCCCAGCCGCACTACCGCGCGGCGGCCGAAATGGTCGCTGGCGGCACGGCCTGAGCGGATCGGCGCGGCGCGCTGTCTCGCCGGGCGCCGGAGAGCTTCAGCCCGCCCAGTCCTGCGGCTTCAGGAACACGTCGTAGAGGCGCGCTTCGTCCGAGCCCGGCTCCGGGTGCCAGTCGTAGCGCCACTTCACGACCGGCGGCAGGGACATCAGGATCGATTCGGTGCGCCCGCCCGATTGCAGGCCGAATAGCGTGCCGCGGTCGAACACCAGGTTGAATTCGACGTAGCGCCCCCGCCGGTAGGCCTGGAAATCGCGCTCGCGTTCGCCGTAGGCGAGGCCCCGGCGGCGTTCGACGATCGGCAGGTAGGCATCGACAAAGGCTTCGCCGACGGATTTCGTCAGGCCGAAGGCGGCGTCGAAATCGGTCTTGCCGTCGGCGCCGAGATCGTCGAAGAACAGCCCGCCGACGCCGCGCGGCTCGTTGCGGTGCTTGAGGAAGAAGTAGCGGTCGCACCAGCTCTTCAGCCGCCGGTATTCGGCTTCACCGCCATGGGGCAGCACCGCCGCCTTGCAGGTGGAATGGAAGTGGCGGACGTCCTCTTCGAAGCCGTAGTACGGCGTCAGGTCCATGCCACCGCCGAACCACCACACCGGCTCCTTGCCTTCGGCCCGGGCGAAGAAGCTGCGCACGTTCATGTGCACCGTGGGGCAGTAGGGGTTGCGCGGATGCAGTACCAGCGACACGCCCATGGCCTCGAAGCGGCGGCCCGCCAGTTCGGGGCGGTGTGCAGTGGCCGAGGCGGGCATCGCATCACCGCTCACGTGGGAGAAGTTGACGCCGCCGCGCTCGAAGAAGGCGCCGTCCTCGATGACCCGGGTCAGTCCCCCGCCGCCGCCCGGCCGATCCCAGCGATCGGTCCGGAAAGCCTGCCCGTCGAATGCTTCGAGGCGGGCGACGATGCGGCGCTGGAGATCGGTCAGCCAGGATTTGACGGCAGCAGGGTCCATCGCAGTTCAGCTCTTGTCGTCGACTGCGGCGCCGGCCGCAGCGGATTTGGTGGCGGCAACGGCCGTTGCGCAGGCCTGGGCGTCGGCGAACATCGGGCTGGTGCCGATGATCTGGCCGTTGCTCGCCTTGAGGTTGAAATACGGGCGGCCGTCGGAGGCGGACTTGAGGTCGTAGCGGGCGTCGTCAACGGCGTTCCGGCGCACCGACTCGATGCCGTTGGTGCAGCTCGCCTTGGCGTTGTAGCCTTCGCTGCGGAGCAAGGTCTTGCCGCCGCCGTCGACCAGCTTGAAGTGGTACTCGCCTTTCTCGGTCTTGGTGATCTCGAATTTGACGGACATCGACGCCTCCATGACTATGGTCTGTGGTCGCGGGCGCCGGACGGGCCCGCAGCCGTAGGATAGACCGCGGCGCGGTCGATGTCAGCGGCGTTCGGGCCAGAGAACGGGCGGAGATGCTCAGGCGCGGCGCGAGAGGGCGCGGTGGCCGATGTCGCGGCGATACTGGCAACCGTCGAAAGCGATGCCCTCGGCGAGTTCGTAGGCGCGCTTCTGGGCTGTGCGCACGTTGTCGCCGAGCGCGGTCACGCACAGCACGCGGCCGCCGGCAGTGACGATCGCGCCGTCCTGCTCCGCGGTGCCGGCATGAAAGACGTGGGCGTCTTCGGCGGCTCCGTCCGGCAGGCCGGAAATCGCATCGCCTTTGCGCGGATTGTCCGGATAGCCGGCTGCGGCGAGTACGACCCCGAGGGCGAAGCGGCGGTCCCATTCGGCTTCCGCCTGGTCGAGGCGGCCGGCGAGGGCGGCTTCGACGAGGTCGCCGAGGTCGCTCTTCAAGCGCATCATGATCGGCTGGGTTTCAGGGTCGCCCATGCGGCAGTTGAACTCGACCACGCGCGGCCGGCCCGCATCGTCGATCATCAGTCCGGCGTACAGGAAGCCGGTGTAGGGCAGACCGTCGGCGGCCATGCCGGCGAGGGTCGGAGTGATGATCTCGCGCATCACCCGGGCGTGGACGTCGGGGGTCACCACCGGTGCCGGCGAGTAGGCTCCCATGCCGCCGGTGTTGGGGCCGGCGTCGCCGTCGAGCAGGCGCTTGTGGTCCTGGCTGGTGGCGAGGGCGAGAGCGTGCTTGCCGTCGGCCATGACGATGAAGCTCGCCTCTTCGCCGGTCATGAACTCTTCGATGACGACGCGGGCGCCGGCATCGCCCATTTTGTTGTCGAGCAGCATCATGTCGATCGCGGCGTGCGCTTCCGCTGCCGTCATCGCCACCACGACGCCCTTGCCCGCGGCAAGGCCGTCGGCCTTGATGACGATCGGCGCGCCTTCGGCGTCGACGTAGGCGTGAGCTGCGGCGGCGTCGACAAAGGTGCGGTACTTCGCGGTCGGAATGCCGTGGCGGAGGAGGAACTGCTTGGCGAAGTCCTTCGAGCTTTCGAGCTGGGCGGCGGCCTTGGTCGGGCCGAAGATCGGCAGGCCGGCGGCGCGGAAGGCGTCGACCACGCCGGCCGCGAGCGGGGCCTCGGGGCCGACCACGGTGAAGCCGATCTGTTCGCGCCGGGCCAGCTCGACCAGTTCCTGCACTGCAGTGACGACGACATTCTGCAGCTTGGGCTCGCGGGCCGTTCCCGGATTGCCCGGCGCGACCAGTACGCGGGTGATCCGGGGAGATTGGGCGAGCTTCCACGCGAGCGCGTGTTCGCGGCCGCCGGAACCGATGACGAGGACTTTCATGTGCTGCTCCGAATCAGAATCTGCCCCGCAGGGCGTGAAGCCTGCTGCAGGGATGGGGCGAGGCCTTCGCCTTGTCAGTGGCGGAAATGGCGGAAGCCGGTAAATACCATGGCGATGCCCTGTTCGTCGGCGGCGGCGATCACTTCGGCGTCGCGCACCGAGCCGCCGGGCTGGATCACCGCGGTGGCGCCGGCCTGGGCGAGGACGTCGAGACCGTCGCGGAAGGGGAAGAAGGCGTCCGAGGCGACCACGCACCCGGCGATTGCGAGGCCGGCGTTGTCGGCCTTGATCCGGGCGATGCGGGCAGAGTCGACGCGGCTCATCTGCCCCGCGCCGACGCCGACGGTCATGCCGTCCTTGCAGTACACGATGGCGTTGGACTTGACGTACTTGGCCACGCGCCAGGCGAACAGCATGTCGCGCATTTCCGCCTCGGTCGGGGCCCGCCGGGTCACCACCTTCAGGTCGGCGATCTGGATGCGCGCCTCGTCGGCGCTCTGCACCAGCAGGCCGCCGCCCACGCGCTTGTAGTCGAAGGCGCCGGCGGGCTGGCCGAGGGGGCAGGTGAGTACGCGCACGTTCTTCTTGCTCGCGAGCAGTTCGAGCGCATCGGCGGTGTAGGACGGCGCGATCAGCACTTCGAGGAACTGCGCCGACACCGCTTCGGCGGCGGCGCGGTCGACTTCGCCGTTGAAGGCGATGATGCCGCCGAAGGCCGAAGTCGGGTCGGTGGCGAAGGCCTTTTTATAAGCTTCGAGCGGGGTCGCGGCGAGTGCCACGCCACAGGGGTTGGCATGCTTGACGATGACGCAGGCGGATGCGACGGTGTCGTGGTCGAACGCTTTCACGCATTCCCAGGCCGCGTCCGCATCGGCGATGTTGTTGTAGGACAGTTCCTTGCCTTGCAACTGGGTGTAGCCGGCGACGCCGCCTTCGGCTGCGCCCGGCTGACGGTAGAAGGCCGCGCTCTGGTGCGGGTTCTCGCCGTAGCGCAGGTCCTGCACCTTATCGAAGGCCAGCTGCAGGCGCTCGGGATAAGTCTGCAGCGAGACGTCGCCGGCCTCGTTGGTGACCAGCGCGGTGAGGTAGTTGGAGATCGCCGAGTCGTAGCGCGCGGTGTGGGTGAAGGCCTTCACCGCGAGCGCGAAGCGGATCTGGTGGCTGAGCTTGCCGGCGTTGGCCTTGAGCTCATTGATGATGCCGGCGTAGTCCTCGGGGTCAGTGACGATGCCGACGCCGCCATCCTTGTTGCCGTGGTTCTTGGCTGCGGCGCGCACCATGGTCGGGCCGCCGATGTCGATGTTCTCGATCGCGTCTTCCAGCGTGCAGTCGGGCTTGGCCACGGTCTGCTGGAAGGGGTAGAGGTTCACCACCACGAGGTCGATGCGGCCGATGTCGTGCGCGGCGATCGTGTCCATGTGTTCAGAAAGGTCGCGACGGGCGAGGATGCCGCCGTGCACCTTCGGATGCAGGGTCTTGACCCGGCCGTCGAGCATTTCGGGGAAGCCGGTGTGCTCGGAGACGTCGGTTACCGGCAGGCCAGCCTCGCGCAGCAGGCTGGCGGTGCCGCCGGTCGACAGCAGCTTGATGCCGAGGGTGGAGAGCTCGCGGGCGAAGTCGAGCACGCCGCGCTTGTCGGAAACACTGATCAGGGCTTGGGTCACGTTCATGATGGATTCGGAGACGGGAAAAAGGATCGGAATCGGTTCGAAGCGGGGGCGGAGGCGCCATGCCGGGGCGGGCGGCGGCTCAGCAGGATGTCGTTGGCGTTGGCGTCGGCGGTAGCGGAAGGGCCTGCGTCCGGTGCCGGAGCTGCGGCTGCCTGCAGCTCACAGCAGATCGTAATCGGTCAGCTTGCGGCGCAGCGTGTTGCGGTTGATGCCGAGCATGTCGGCGGCGATGGTCTGGTTGCCCTTGGCTTGCTGGAGCACGAACTGCAGCATCGGGCGCTCGACGTTACGGATCACCATGTCGTGGATGGCGGCCGGTTTCTCACCGTCGAGGTCGCGGAAATACTGGTCCAGCGTGCGGAGGACGGCCTCCGCGATCTCGTTGCTGCGGCTCATGCGGCGAGTTCCTGGGGATATTCTTTTTCGTAGTGCAGGCGGGCGCCGGCTTCGGCGAGCTGGCCGAAGAAGTCGTCGATCGCGGCGAGCTGCGCAGGAATGTCGGGAAGCAGGTTCATCGTGCGGCGGAACGCGGCCGAGCCGACCAGACCCTTGGTGTACCAGGAGATGTGCTTGCGCGCGATCTTCACTCCGCGCTCGTCGCCGTAGAAGGCATAGAGGTCGGCGAGATGCTCCCGGCACACCTGGTGGATCTCGCTCACCAGCGGCGGGGCGAGTTCCTCGCCGGTGGCGAGGAAGTGTTCGATCTCGCGGAAGATCCACGGCCGGCCCTGGGCGGCGCGGCCGATCATGATGCCGTCGGCGCCGGTGTGCTCGAGCACCTGCCGTGCTTTCTGCGGAGTGGTGATGTCGCCGTTGGCGATTACCGGGATGCCGACCTGGGTCTTCACCAGGGCGATGGTGTCGTATTCGGCTTCGCCCATGTACTGGTCGCTGCGGGTGCGGCCGTGGATGGCGATCGCGCGGATGCCGGCGTCCTCGGCGATGCGGGCGATCGTCGGCGCGTTGCGGTGGGCGCGGCTCCAGCCGGTGCGGAACTTCAGCGTCACCGGGGTGTGCGGCACGGCGCTCACCACCGCCTCGAGGATGCGCGCGACCAGCGCTTCGTCCTGCATCAGCGCCGAGCCGGCCATGACGTTGCAGACCTTCTTTGCCGGGCAGCCCATGTTGATGTCGATGATCTGGGCCCCGCGGTCGGCGTTGTAGCGCGCGGCTTCGGCCATCATCGCCGGGTCGGCGCCGGCGATCTGGACCGCGATCGGCTCGACTTCGCCGTCGTGATTGGCGCGGCGCCGGGTTTTCTCGCTGCCGTAGAGCAGCGAGTTGGAGGTGACCATTTCGGACACGGCCAGCCCTGCGCCCATTTTTTTGCACAACTGGCGGAAAGGGCGATCCGTGACTCCGGCCATCGGAGCAAGGACGAGGTTGTTGCGCAAAGTGAAGCCGGCAAACTGCATCGGTCTGGTCGCACGCGGAAAACGCGCATTTTAACCGATGCACGGCGGTGCGGGTGAGTGCGGCCCGAAGCCTTCGCACGTGGGGCGGAGGCTTCGGGCGCGGCCGGCCGGCGCGGGCTAGGTGTAGGCGATCTCGGCTTCTCCGGCGCTGAGGCGCTGGGCGTGCACCAGCGCGGTGGTGATGTTGCCGGTGATCCGGTCTGCGCCGAGGGCCTCCTGGAAGCCCGAGCGCCGCACGATCGAGGCCGGCTGGGCGTTGAGTCCGCACAGCATGAGGTGGGCGCCGCGCTTGCCCAGGTTGCGGTGCAGGGTCTGCAGGATGTCGAGCCCGGTGGTGTCGAGGTTGATGACCTTGTTCATGTCCAGGATCACCACGTCGGGGTGGCCGTGCTGCATCTGCAGCAGGTTCTCGAGCTTGTTGGCGGCGCCGAAGAACAGGCTGCCGAACAGGCTGTAGGCGAGGATGCGCGGGCTGCCGTCGGCGCGGGTGAGCGCCTCGACGCCGTAGTGCTCTTCGAGGGGGATGCGTTCGATGCGGGTGAGGTCCGACATCCGGTAGATGAAGAACAGGCTCGCCAGGGCCATGCCGAGTTCGACCGCGAGGGTGAGGTCGAACACCACGGTGACGAAAAAGGTCGAGAGCAGGATGGTGCGGTAGTTGAGCGAATAACGCCGGAGTTCCTGCGGGGCGAGGGCGTGCCATTCGCCCATGTTGATCGCAACCACGACGACGATCGCCGAGAGGGTGGCGAGCGGGATGTGGCTGGCGAGCGGGGCGAGGGCGAGGACGACGGCGAGCAGCACTCCGGCGTGGATCATGCCGGCGAGCGGCGTGCGTCCGCCGGTGCGGATGTTGGTGGCGGTGCGGGCGATCGCGCCGGTGGCGGCGAAACCGCCGAACAACGGTGCGGCGACGTTGGCGATGCCCTGTGCCATCAGCTCCTGGTTGGGGTCGTGGCGGTCGTCGATCAGGCTGTCGGCCACCCGCGCCGACAGCAGGGATTCGATCGCGCCGAGCAGGGCGATGGTGATCGCGGGGGCGATCAGTTTGCCGAGCATGCCCAGTTCCAGCGCCGGCAGGCCGATCGCGGGGATTTCCTGCGGGATGCCGCCGAAGCGGCTGCCGATGGTGTCGATGGGTAGCGCGAACAGGGCGTTCACCGCGGTCATGATCACCAGCACCGCGAGCGGACCGGGCATCCGCCGCATCCAGGCGGTCTTCCGGGCCTGGTGGTTCCAGCCCAGCAGCACGCCGAGCGAGGCGACGGCGGCGGCGACGGTGGGCAGATGCGCGCTCGGCAGCGCGGCCCACAAGGTGCTCATCTTGGCGAAGAATTCGCCCGGCAGGGCGTCGATCGGCAGGCCGAGAAAATCCTTGATCTGGGAAATGAAGATCACCACGGCGATGCCGTTGGTGAAGCCGATCACGACCGACAGCGGGATGAAGCGGATCATGTTGCCCAGGCGCAGGGCGCCCATTGCGAACAGCATCACGCCCGACATCATCGTCGCGATCAGCAGGTTGGCGACGCCGTAGTCGGTGACGATGGCGTAGACGATAGGAATGAAGGCGCCGGTCGGGCCGCCGATCTGCACCCGCGAGCCGCCGAGGACGGCGATCAGGAAGCCGGCGACGATCGCGGTCCAGATGCCGGCACTGGGCGACATGCCGCTGGCGATGGCGAAGGCCATTGCCAGCGGCAGGGCGAGCACGCCGACGGTGAGGCCGGAAGAGAAGTCCTGGAGGAAGACGCCGCGACCGTAGCCGGGCAGGGTGTCGAAAAGTTTGGGTCGGAACTGGATTTTCATGCTGTCTCCGCGGTGAACTTGAACAGGGATCTGAACAGGTCTTGCGGCACTGCCCGGGCGGGCAGTGCTAGGGAGACAGGCGCCCCCGGCCTGCGTGGTGCAGGACGATCCAGCGTTTCGAGGGCGTCAGTGGCATGGCGGGAGCCGGCTTATTTCACTTTCATTCCCGGCGCGGCGCCCGTGTCGGGCGACAGCAGGTAGATGCCGCCGGCCTTGCTTTCGGCATCCGAGGCGGCGAGGACCATGCCTTCGCTGATGCCGAACTTCATCTTGCGCGGCGCGAGGTTGGCGACCATCACCGTCAGGCGGCCGACGAGGCTGGCCGGGTCGTAGGCCGACTTGATGCCGGCGAAGACCTGGCGCGGCTTCGGCTTGCCGGCGTCGTCGGTCTCGCCGATGTCGAGCGCGAGGCGGATCAGCTTGTCGGCGCCATCGACGTGCCGGGCGTCGACGATCCTGGCGATGCGCAATTCGATCTTGGTGAAGTCGTCGATCGAAATGTGCTCCAGGGGCGTTTCGGCGGCCTGCGCCGCGTGCTGCTGCTTCTCGGCGTGGCGTTGCTGGGAGGAAGCGGCCTGGGAGTCGTGCGGGCTGTTCGTCGCTTTGGCCGGCGCCACGGCGGCGGGAGCGAGCGACTCGCGGTTGGCTTCGAGCAGGGCGTCGATCTGCTTGCGCTCGACGCGCGTCATCAGGTGGCGGTAGGTCTGGATGGGATGGCCGGCGGGAAGCGGCGCCCAGCCGCCCTGCCAGTCCATCGGCGCGATCGCGAGGAAGGCCTCGACTTCGGTGGCGAGCGCCGGCAGCACCGGCTTGAGGTAGCGGGCGAGGTCGCGGAACATCGTCAGTGCGGTGCTGCACACGGTGTGCAGGCGCGGCTCCTGGCCTTCCTGCTTCGCGAGTTCCCACGGCTTGTGGTCATTGACGTACTGGTTGGCGACGTCGGCCAGGCGCATGATCTCGCGCAGCGCGCGGCTGTAGTCGCGCTCGTCGAAGGCCGCGGCGATCGTGCCTGCCGTCCAGGCATCGGCGAACGGTGCGCAGGCCACAGTGTCGACTTCGCCCAGCTGAGCGTCGAAGCGCTTGCCGATGAAGCCGGCGCAGCGGCTGGCGATGTTCACGAACTTGCCGACGAGGTCGGCATTGACCTTGGCGATCAGGTCGTCGAGGTTGAGGTCGACGTCTTCCATGGTGCCGTTGGACTTGCCGGCGAAGTAGTAGCGCAGCCACTCCGGGTTGAGCTGCTGCGCGATATAGGAGTGCGCGGTGATGAAGGTGCCGCGGCTCTTGCTCATCTTTGCGCCGTCTACGGTCAGGAAACCGTTGACGCACAGCTGGCTGGGCGTGGCGTAGCCGGCGAACTTCAGCATCGCGGGCCAGAACAGGGCGTGAAAATAAAGGATGTCCTTGCCGATGAAGTGCACCATTTCGGTGCCGGCGGCCTGGGCGCGGGCGGCGTCGGTGTAGTCCTCGAGGGCGATCGTCTCGCCCGCGGCGGCGCGCTTGGCGGCGAGGTTGCGGAAGCTGGCGAGGTAGCCGATCGGCGCGTCGAGCCAGACATAGAAGTACTTGCCCGGCGCGCCCGGGATCTCGAACCCGAAGTAGGGCGCATCGCGCGAGATGTCCCAGTCGGAGAGCTTGTTTTCGCCGGCTTCGCCGAGCCATTCCTTCATCTTGTTGGCGGCCTCTGCCTGCAGCCGGCGCTCGCCGGCTGCATTGCTGCCGCGCGTCCAGTCGCGCAGGAAGTCGACCGCGCGCCCGTCCGACAGGCGGAAGAAATAATGCTCGGAGGTCTTCAGTACCGGGGTCGCGCCGGAAACGGCCGAATAGGGGTTCTTCAGCTCGGTCGGGGTGTAGGCCGCGCCGCAGGCTTCGCAGTTGTCGCCGTACTGGTCGGCGGCGCCGCACTTGGGGCATTCGCCCTTGATGAAGCGGTCGGGGAGGAACATCTCCTTGACCGGGTCGTAGTACTGCTCGATCGCGCGGGTGTCGATCAGGCCGCCGGCATCGAGCTTGCCGTAGATGTCTTCAGCGTAGAACCGGTTTTCCGCGCTGTGCGTGGAGTGGTAGTTGTCGAAGGCGACGCCGAAGGCGGTGAAGTCGCGCAGGTGTTCGCCGTGAACCCGGGCGATGAGCTGTTCGGGGCTGATTCCTTCCTTTTCGGCGCGCAGCATCACCGGGGTGCCGTGGGTGTCGTCCGCACACACGTAGTGCACCGTGTGCCCCCGCATGCGCTGGTAGCGCACCCAGATGTCGGCCTGGATGTAGCCGACCAGGTGGCCGAGGTGGATGTCCCCGTTGGCGTAGGGCAGGGCGTTGGTGACGAGAATCTTGCGGGGCATGGTGGGGGACGCGGAGCGGCAGGTGAAAGGTGCGCAGTTTAGCAAAGCGGCGCCCTTGCCGCGCTGGGAGCGTCGGCCTTGCTCAGGGCAGGGGGCGCAGGAGCAGTTCGACGCGGCGATTGCGCGCACGGCCTTCTTCGGTCGCGTTGCTGGTCAGCGGGTCGGATTCGCCGCGACCATCGGCACTCAGGCGCTCGAGCCCGATGCCGCGCTGGCGCAGGTGTTCGACGACGGCTTCGGCGCGGGCGATCGACAGGCGCAGGTTCACCATCTCGTTGCCCTGGCTGTCGGTGTGGCCGACGACCAGGATGCTGATACCGGTTTCAGCTGCCAGCGTGGGCGCGAGTGCATCGAGGGTGCGGGCGAGCGGTGGGCGGATCGTACTGGCGCCCGAGGCGAAGCCGTCGGCGACGGGAATTTGCAGGCTCAGCCCTTTGTGCTCGGCGCGGCCCACGCCCACTTGCGGCAGGTTCGCGAGCGCCCGCACGACGCGCTCGCGCACGGCGGGCCAGTCGGGCGAGGGCGAAGCGGGGCGCACGAGCGCATGGCGGTGGATGAGATCGCCGGGGGCGGCGGCTGCATCGGGGGGCTGGCCGGGAGTGGCGCAGGCCGCCATCAGCGCGGCCGCCAGTAGCGAAGGGAGGAAAGAGGCGTGCTTCATCGGGAGGGGGTCGGCAGTGACGGGGCGGAAACCCTGTTGTCGGTACGGATGAGTGAACGTCCGGGCTCCGGTATGATTCTGCAGTTTTCACCCGGAGGCGGGTGCACCGATTATCGAGGAAAACGCGATGAGTCTTGATCAGCAAACCGTAACCGAAGCGCTCAGGCAGGTGGTCGATCCCAACACGGGAAAGGATTTCGTCTCCGGGCGCTGCATCCGCAACCTGACGCTCGATGGGGGCAATGTCCGCTTCGACGTCGAGCTGGGGTATCCGGCGAAGAGCCAGCATGAAGGGATCCGGGCGATGCTGGCCGCGGCGCTGGCGAAGCTGCCCGGCGTGGGCAAGGTCGAGATCCGGGTCGCCAGCAAGGTGGTGGCGCATGCGGTTCAGCATGGCGTGAAACTGCTCGAAGGGGTGCGCAATATCGTCGCCGTGGCTTCGGGCAAGGGCGGCGTGGGCAAGAGCACGACGGCGGTGAACCTGGCCTTGGCGCTGGCCGCCGAAGGCGCGCGCGTCGGCATCCTTGATGCGGATATCTACGGCCCCTCGCAGCCGCAGATGCTGGGCATCGGCGATCAGCGCCCGGTGTCGGACGATGGCAAGACCATGCAGCCGCTGGAGGCCTACGGCATCCAGGCGATGTCGATCGGCTTCCTGATCGAACAGGACACCCCGATGGTGTGGCGCGGGCCGATGGCGACCCAGGCGTTGAACCAGATGCTCAAGGACACGGCCTGGAACGATCTCGACTACCTCGTCATCGACATGCCGCCGGGAACGGGCGACATCCAGCTGACACTGTCGCAGAGCGTGCCGCTGACCGGCGCGGTGATCGTCACCACGCCGCAGGACATCGCCCTGCTGGATGCGCGCAAGGGGCTGAAGATGTTCGAGAAGGTGGGGGTGCCGATCCTCGGCGTGGTCGAGAACATGAGCATCCACATCTGCTCGAAGTGCGGCCACGAAGAGCACATCTTCGGTCATGGCGGTGGCGCGAAGATGTGCGAGGACTACCGCATCCCGTTCCTCGGCGCCCTGCCGCTCGACATCCAGATCCGTTCCGAAGCCGACAGCGGTGCGCCGACCGTGGTCTCCGACCCGGATGGGCGCATCGCCGTGATCTACAAGGAGATCGCGCGCAAGGTCGCGGTGCGCATCGCCGAGAAGTCGAAGGACATGACGCACAAGTTCCCGAACATCGTCTTCAAGAGCAGCTGAGAACTTCATCCGGGCCCCGGCGCGTGGCGGTCCGCCGGGCCGCCGGCGGCGGCTCTGCCTCGGTGCCGGGGCGATGGGGCGGTGGGAGCGGGCATCGAACGCCGGTCTTTCCCCGCTGCGGTGCTTGTCCTACACTACGCCGTTTTTGCAACCGGCCCTTGGGCCGTACTGGAATCTGCGCCGATGTCGATCAAGTCCGACAAATGGATCCGCCGCATGGCCGAAACGGCCGCCATGATCGAGCCGTTCGCGCCGGAACTGGTGCGGGCCAACGGCAGCGGGCGTATCGTTTCCTATGGCACGTCGAGCTATGGCTACGATGTGCGGGTGGCGAACGAATTCAAGATCTTCACCAACATCAACTCCACAATCGTCGATCCGAAGGATTTCGATGCGCGCAACTTCGTCGACTTCACCGGCGAAGTGTGCATCATTCCGCCGAACTCCTTCGCTCTGGCGCGCACGGTGGAATATTTCCGCATCCCGCGCAGCGTACTGACGGTATGCCTGGGCAAAAGCACCTATGCGCGCTGCGGCATCATCGTCAATGTCACTCCGCTCGAGCCCGAGTGGGAGGGGCACGTGACGCTGGAGTTTTCCAACACCACCCCCTTGCCGGCCAAGATCTACGCCAACGAAGGGGTAGCCCAGATGCTGTTCTTCGAATCCGATGAAACCTGCGAGACTTCGTACAAGGACCGTGGCGGCAAGTATCTGGGCCAGACCGGCGTCACGCTGCCGAAAATTTGAGCGTTTACGCTGACGGCCGAAGCTCGCACGGGGCCGCCTGACGGCCCCTTGTGTTTTTTCGAATCACTTTCGGTAACGCATGGGCGGCGAGTGGCGGAACAGGCTTTCCGCACCGGCCCGTCGCGCAAGACCCCGCTGGAGGCGAACAGGATGAGATTCCATTTTCCCATCATCATCATCGACGAGGATTTCCGTTCGGAAAACACGTCCGGGCTGGGGATCCGCGCCCTTGCCAAGGCGATCGAAGATGAGGGCATGGAGGTCCTCGGGGTCACCAGTTACGGTGACCTGACGTCCTTCGCCCAGCAGCAGAGCCGCGGCTCTGCCTTCATCTTGTCGATCGACGACGAAGAATTTTCCTCGCCCGAAGCCGCCGACCGCGCCATCGCCGGATTGCGTGCGTTCGTCGAGGAGATTCGCCTGCGCAACGCCGACATTCCGATCTTCCTGCACGGCGAGACGCGTACCACGCGGCACATCCCCAACGACGTGCTGCGCGAGATGCACGGCTTCATCCACATGTTCGAGGACACGCCGGAGTTCATTGCACGCTATGTGGTGCGCGAGGCGAAGAACTATCTGGAGTCGCTGCCGCCGCCGTTCTTCCGTGCGCTGACGCATTACGCCGCGGACGGTTCGTACTCGTGGCACTGCCCGGGACACTCGGGCGGGGTGGCCTTCCTGAAAAGCCCGGTCGGGCAGATGTTCCATCAGTTCTTCGGCGAGAACATGCTGCGCGCCGACGTCTGCAATGCGGTCGATGAACTCGGCCAGTTGCTCGATCACACCGGGCCGGTGGCGGCTTCCGAGCGCAATGCGGCGCGCATCTTCAACTGCGACCATCTGTACTTCGTCACCAACGGCACCTCGACCTCGAACAAGATGGTGTGGCACACCACCGTGGCGCCGGGCGACATCGTCGTCGTGGACCGCAACTGCCACAAGTCCATCCTCCACTCGATCATCATGACCGGGGCGGTGCCGGTGTTCCTGACTCCGACCCGCAACCACTACGGCATCATCGGCCCGATCCCGCTGGAGGAGTTCTCGATGGAGAACATCCAGAAGAAGATCGAGGCCAATCCGTTCGCGCGCGAGGCCCAGAGCAAGAAGCCGCGCATCCTGACGATCACCCAGTCCACCTACGACGGCGTGGTGTACAACGTCGAAACGATCAAGGACATGCTCGACGGCCGGATCGACACCCTGCACTTCGACGAAGCCTGGCTGCCGCACGCGGCCTTCCACGATTTCTACGGCGACTACCACGCCATCGGCGCCGACCGCCCGCGCTGCCGCGAGTCGATGGTGTTCTCCACCCAGTCCACCCACAAGCTGCTGGCCGGACTCAGCCAAGCTTCGCAGATCCTGGTGCAGGACTCGCAGACGCGAAAGCTCGACCGCGACATCTTCAACGAAGCCTACCTGATGCACACGTCGACTTCGCCGCAGTACGCGATCATCGCCTCGTGCGACGTCGCCGCGGCGATGATGGAGGCGCCGGGCGGCCCGGCGCTGGTCAACGAGTCACTGTCGGAGGCCGTCGAGTTCCGCCGTGCGATGCGCAAGGTCGAGTCCGAATTCGGCGAGCACGACTGGTGGTTCAAGGTCTGGGGGCCGGAGTTCCTCGCCGAGGAAGGGCTGGGTTCGCGCGAGGACTGGACGCTGAAGGCGGGCGACCGCTGGCACGGTTTCGGCGATCTTGCCGAAGGGTTCAACATCCTCGACCCGATCAAGGCGACGATCATCACTCCGGGGCTGAACATGGATGGCGATTTCGCCGACCATACCGGGATCCCGGCGGCGATCGTCACCAAGTATCTGGCCGAGCACGGCATCATCGTCGAGAAAACCGGCCTCTACTCGTTCTTCATCATGTTCACGATCGGCATCACCAAGGGGCGGTGGAACACCATGGTGACCGAACTGCAGCAGTTCAAGGACGACTACGACCGCAATCAGCCGCTGTGGCGGGTGATGCCCGATTTCATCGCCAAGCATCCGCGCTACGAGCGTGTCGGGCTGAAGGATCTGTGCAATCAGATCCACAGCTTCTACAAGGCCCACGACATCGCCCGCCTGACCACCGAGATGTACCTGTCGGACATGGTGCCGGCGATGAAACCGGCCGATGCCTTCGCAAAAATGGCGCACCGCGAGATCGAACGTGTCGTCATCGACGAACTCGAGGGCCGTGTGACGGCAATGCTGGTCACGCCCTATCCGCCGGGGATCCCCTTGCTCATCCCGGGGGAGCGCTTCAACGGCACGATCGTGCGCTACCTGAAGTTCGCCCGCGACTTCAATGCCGAGTTTCCCGGTTTCGAGACGGACATTCACGGCCTGGTGAAGGGGGGCGACGGGCGCTACCACGTCGATTGCGTGAAGGGGTGAGCGCGCCCTTGCTCGGGGCGTGCGCGCAAGGCGCCGCGATTTACGGCTTTGTTCGATTCTGCGGGAGCGCGCCTGCCCACGACGTGCAGTCTTTCCCGGAGGGCGTTTTCGGAGTCTATCCGGCAGCTGTCCCGCGTCGGCGGTATTCGACGAAGTCGAAGTCGAACTGATTGTCCGCGTCGGCCTTGCGGGAGCTGCGGAGCTCTTCGATGTAGATGCTGCGGTCGAACGGGGGGAAGTGCGCGTCTCCCGCGACGTCCGCCTGGATTTCGGTCAGTACCAGGCGGTCGGCGAGGGGGAGCGTGGCGCGATACAGCTGGGCTCCGCCGATCACGAAGACGTGCCCGCTGCCGGCGGCGGCGAGCGCCGCTTGCGGGGTGGGGAATACCTCGGCGCCGTCGGCACGGAACAGGGGATCGCGGCTGACGACCATGTTTCGCCGCCCGGGCAGTGGTCGTCCGAGCGACTCCCAGGTCTTGCGTCCCATCACGATCGGGTGGCCCGTGGTGAGCGCCCGAAAGTGCTGCAGATCGGCTTTCAGGCGCCAGGGCAGGCCGTTGTCGCGGCCGATGACGCCGTTGCGGGCGACGGCTGCGACGATGACGATTTCCGGAACATTCATACTGCGACCGGGGCCTTGATGTGAGGGTGGGGGTCGTAGCCTTCGAGGGCAATGTCTTCGAGGCGGAAGGCGAAGATGTCCTTCACCTCCGGATTCAGTTTCAGCCTCGGAAGGGGGCGGGGGGCGCGGGCGAGTTGTTCGCGCGCCTGCTCCAAGTGGTTCGTGTAGAGGTGGCAGTCGCCTCCGGTCCACACGAAATCTCCGACTTCCAGTTCGCAGGCCTGGGCCAGCATGTGCGTCAGGAGGGCATAGGAGGCGATGTTGAACGGGACGCCGAGAAAGATGTCCGCGCTGCGCTGATAGAGCTGGCACGATAGGCGGCCGTTGGCGACGTAGAGCTGGAACAGGGCGTGGCAGGGCGGCAGTGCCATGCGGTCGACTTCGCCGGGGTTCCAGGCGGAGACGATGTGCCGGCGGGAGTCGGGATTGCGCTTCAGACCGTCGACGAGGCGGGAAATCTGGTCGATCGTGCGCCCGTCCGCAGCCTCCCAGCGGCGCCATTGCTTGCCGTATACCGGGCCGAGGTCTCCGCTCTCGTCCGCCCATTCATCCCAGATCGACACGCCGTGCTCGTTGAGGTAGCGGATGTTCGTGTCGCCCTGGAGAAACCACAGCAGCTCGTGAATGATCGAGCGTGTATGCAGCTTCTTGGTGGTCAGCAGCGGAAAACCGTCTTGAAGGCGGCAGCGCATCTGCCAGCCGAACACCGACAAGGTGCCGGTGCCGGTCCGATCGGTCTTCGAATCGCCGTGCTCGAGCACGTGGCGCATCAAATCAAGATACTGTTGCATCGAAAGCCCCCACCAAAGCAGGGAATTCTACCCTACCGCGCAAATCGCACTGCGCCGGAGCGTGTGTTGCGGGTCGCCGTGGCCGCAGGCGTGTGCAGGGCGGAAGTCGCAAAAATCTGGCCCTGTTCCCGGTCGGCGGCGGACGGATGGCGCATCCCGCTTGCCCGCCCCGCTTGGATGTTATGTCCGGATAGAATGATTCATTGATTTTCCCCTTGCATTTCTTTCTTTGTTGTCTAAAATGCGCACCTCTTTCAGCGCTTCACCGGTTGGACGGGGGGCGGAGCTGGAGGGCAGGAGCGAGAGTTTGTGCAGGATGCGGGCGTGCCGGAAGAGACTCGGCGGTTCGAGGAAAGTTCTGCAGAGGCTTGACAGTGTGTTTCGAGCTGTTCATAATCTCGTTTCTCTGCTGCAGCGAATTGCGGCGGTTCTTTAAAAAATTGGACTTAAGAGTTTGATCCTGGCTCAGATTGAACGCTGGCGGCATGCTTTACACATGCAAGTCGAACGGCAGCGGGGGCTTCGGCCTGCCGGCGAGTGGCGAACGGGTGAGTAATGCATCGGAACGTGCCCATGTCGTGGGGGATAACGTATCGAAAGGTACGCTAATACCGCATACGTCCTGAGGGAGAAAGCGGGGGATCTTCGGACCTCGCGCGATTGGAGCGGCCGATGTCGGATTAGCTAGTAGGTGAGGTAAAGGCTCACCTAGGCGACGATCCGTAGCGGGTCTGAGAGGATGATCCGCCACACTGGGACTGAGACACGGCCCAGACTCCTACGGGAGGCAGCAGTGGGGAATTTTGGACAATGGGGGCAACCCTGATCCAGCCATGCCGCGTGAGTGAAGAAGGCCTTCGGGTTGTAAAGCTCTTTCGGCCGGGAAGAAATCGTGGTCTCTAACATAGGCCATGGATGACGGTACCGGACTAAGAAGCACCGGCTAACTACGTGCCAGCAGCCGCGGTAATACGTAGGGTGCGAGCGTTAATCGGAATTACTGGGCGTAAAGCGTGCGCAGGCGGTTTTGTAAGACAGATGTGAAATCCCCGGGCTCAACCTGGGAACTGCGTTTGTGACTGCAAGGCTAGAGTACGGCAGAGGGGGGTGGAATTCCTGGTGTAGCAGTGAAATGCGTAGAGATCAGGAGGAACACCGATGGCGAAGGCAGCCCCCTGGGCCTGTACTGACGCTCATGCACGAAAGCGTGGGGAGCAAACAGGATTAGATACCCTGGTAGTCCACGCCCTAAACGATGTCGACTAGTCGTTCGGAGCAGCAATGCACTGAGTGACGCAGCTAACGCGTGAAGTCGACCGCCTGGGGAGTACGGCCGCAAGGTTAAAACTCAAAGGAATTGACGGGGACCCGCACAAGCGGTGGATGATGTGGATTAATTCGATGCAACGCGAAAAACCTTACCTACCCTTGACATGCCAGGAACCTTGCTGAGAGGCGAGGGTGCCTTCGGGAGCCTGGACACAGGTGCTGCATGGCTGTCGTCAGCTCGTGTCGTGAGATGTTGGGTTAAGTCCCGCAACGAGCGCAACCCTTGTCACTAGTTGCCATCATTTGGTTGGGCACTCTAGTGAGACTGCCGGTGACAAACCGGAGGAAGGTGGGGATGACGTCAAGTCCTCATGGCCCTTATGGGTAGGGCTTCACACGTCATACAATGGTCGGTACAGAGGGTTGCCAAGCCGCGAGGTGGAGCCAATCCCAAAAAGCCGATCGTAGTCCGGATCGTAGTCTGCAACTCGACTACGTGAAGTCGGAATCGCTAGTAATCGCAGATCAGCATGCTGCGGTGAATACGTTCCCGGGTCTTGTACACACCGCCCGTCACACCATGGGAGTGGGTTTCACCAGAAGTAGGTAGCTTAACCTTCGGGAGGGCGCTTACCACGGTGAGATTCATGACTGGGGTGAAGTCGTAACAAGGTAGCCGTATCGGAAGGTGCGGCTGGATCACCTCCTTTCAAGAGAACAGGTCGCAGCGGCCAAGTATCCACAACTTATCGGTTGTTCAGGCGAAGAGCCTCGGATGAGAGGGTCTGTAGCTCAGCTGGTTAGAGCACCGTCTTGATAAGGCGGGGGTCGTTGGTTCGAACCCAACCAGACCCACCAACAATGGGTTGCTCGAGACAGTAGGGGGCTGTAGCTCAGCTGGGAGAGCGGCGGCTTTGCAAGCCGTAGGTCGTCGGTTCGATCCCGACCAGCTCCACCAGGTTTCGAGACGAGAAGTAAGAGATGCCGAGCGTGAGCTCGTCATCTCTTACTTCTTGAACGGCAGCGGTGCTGCCGGACATTGAGGTTCGCTCTTTAACAAAGTGGAAGAAGTGCAGTACGTATCGTAGCCGGTACGTACTGCAAGTTGTGTGATTGCATTGATCAAGGCTGCGTAGTCAGCACAGTCTTGATCGCACAAACGAGTTCGTTCCTGTACGTGGGCCTTCGAGGTGGCAACACCGAAGAGGGTTCAAGGTTATAGGATCAAGCGACTAAGTGCATGTGGTGGATGCCTTGGCGATCACAGGCGATGAAGGACGTGTAAGCCTGCGAAAAGCGTGGGGGAGCTGGCAATAGAGCTTTGATCCCACGATGTCCGAATGGGGAAACCCACCCCGCAAGGGGTATCCCAGACTGAATCCATAGGTCTGAGGAGGCGAACCGAGCGAACTGAAACATCTAAGTAGCTCGAGGAACAGAAATCAACCGAGATTGCGCAAGTAGTGGCGAGCGAACGCGCAACAGCCTGCACGACTAAACCATCAGCTTAGCAAAACGGTCTGGAAAGTCCGACGATACAGGGTGATAGTCCCGTATGCGAAAAGCCGGTGGCGGGTCTGAGCGTGCGACAAGTAGGGCGGGACACGAGAAATCCTGTCTGAAGATGGGGGGACCATCCTCCAAGGCTAAATACTCGTGATCGACCGATAGTGAACCAGTACCGTGAGGGAAAGGCGAAAAGAACCCCGGGAGGGGAGTGAAATAGATCCTGAAACCGCATGCATACAAACAGTGGGAGCCTCGTAAGGGGTGACTGCGTACCTTTTGTATAATGGGTCAGCGACTTACGTTCAGTAGCGAGCTTAACCGAATAGGGGAGGCGTAGCGAAAGCGAGTCTGATAAGGGCGTCGTAGTTGCTGGGCGTAGACCCGAAACCGGATGATCTATCCATGGCCAGGATGAAGGTGCCGTAACAGGTACTGGAGGTCCGAACCCACTAACGTTGAAAAGTTAGGGGATGAGCTGTGGATAGGGGTGAAAGGCTAAACAAATCCGGAAATAGCTGGTTCTCCCCGAAAACTATTTAGGTAGTGCGTCGTACGGACACTTGCGGGGGTAGAGCACTGTAATCGTTGGGGGGGTCATTGCGATCTACCCCGCGATAGCAAACTCCGAATACCGCAAAGTGATATACGGCAGACAGACATCGGGTGCTAACGTCCGGTGTCAAGAGGGAAACAACCCAGACCGCCAGCTAAGGTCCCAAATGCATGGCTAAGTGGCAAACGAGGTGGGAAGGCCTAGACAGCTAGGAGGTTGGCTTAGAAGCAGCCACCCTTTAAAGAAAGCGTAATAGCTCACTAGTCGAGTCGTCCTGCGCGGAAGATGTAACGGGGCTCAAGCCATGAACCGAAGCTGCGGATGTGTCTTTGACACGTGGTAGGGGAGCGTTCCGTAAGCCTGCGAAGGTGTCTCGTAAGGGATGCTGGAGGTATCGGAAGTGCGAATGCTGACATGAGTAGCGATAAAGGGTGTGAAAAGCACCCTCGCCGTAAGCCCAAGGTTTCCTGCGCAACGTTCATCGGCGCAGGGTGAGTCGGCCCCTAAGGCGAGGCAGAAATGCGTAGTCGATGGGAAACAGGTCAATATTCCTGTACCGCTCTATGATGCGATGGGGGGACGGAGAAGGTTAGCTCGGCCATCTGTTGGAATAGGTGGTTCAAGTGTGTAGGCGTGCTGCGTAGGCAAATCCGCGCGGCTAAGCTGAGGCATGATAACGAGGACCCTCGGGTCCGAAGCGAGTGATACCCAGCTTCCAGGAAAAGCCTCTAAGCTTCAGTCATAGAGTGACCGTACCGCAAACCGACACAGGTGGGCTGGTAGAGAATACCAAGGCGCTTGAGAGAACTCAGGAGAAGGAACTCGGCAAATTGATACCGTAACTTCGGGAGAAGGTATGCCCCGTTAGCTTGTAGGAGAACATCCGAAGGGCGAAGGGGCCGCAGAGAATCGGTGGCTGCGACTGTTTATTAAAAACACAGCACTCTGCAAACACGAAAGTGGACGTATAGGGTGTGACGCCTGCCCGGTGCCGGAAGGTTAAGTGATGGGGTGCAAGCTCTTGATCGAAGCCCCGGTAAACGGCGGCCGTAACTATAACGGTCCTAAGGTAGCGAAATTCCTTGTCGGGTAAGTTCCGACCTGCACGAATGGCGTAACGATGGCCACACTGTCTCCTCCTGAGACTCAGCGAAGTTGAAATGTTTGTGAAGATGCAATCTCCCCGCGGCTAGACGGAAAGACCCCATGAACCTTTACTGTAGCTTTGCATTGGACTTTGACGGGACTTGTGTAGGATAGGTGGGAGGCTTTGAAGCCGGGACGCTAGTTCCGGTGGAGCCAACCTTGAAATACCACCCTGGTGTCGTCGAGGTTCTAACCCAGGCCTGTGAATCCAGGTCGGGGACCGTGCATGGTGGGCAGTTTGACTGGGGCGGTCTCCTCCCAAAAGGTAACGGAGGAGTACGAAGGTCACCTAGGTACGGTCGGACATCGTACTGATAGTGCAATGGCAAAAGGTGGCTTGACTGCGAGACCCACACGTCGAGCAGGTGCGAAAGCAGGTCATAGTGATCCGGTGGTTCTGTATGGAAGGGCCATCGCTCAACGGATAAAAGGTACTCTGGGGATAACAGGCTGATTCCGCCCAAGAGTTCACATCGACGGCGGAGTTTGGCACCTCGATGTCGGCTCATCACATCCTGGGGCTGTAGCCGGTCCCAAGGGTATGGCTGTTCGCCATTTAAAGTGGTACGTGAGCTGGGTTTAAAACGTCGTGAGACAGTTTGGTCCCTATCTGCCGTGGGCGCTGGAAGTTTGAGAGGGCCTGCTCCTAGTACGAGAGGACCGGAGTGGACGCACCCCTGGTGTACCGGTTGTGACGCCAGTCGCATCGCCGGGTAGCTATGTGCGGAAGAGATAACCGCTGAAAGCATCTAAGCGGGAAACTCGCCTCAAGATGAGACTTCCCCGGGGCCTCGAGCCCCCTGAAGGGTCGTTGAAGACCACAACGTTGATAGGCCGGGTGTGCAAGCGTGGCAACACGTTCAGCTAACCGGTACTAATTGCCCGTGCGGCTTGATCCTATAACCTTCAAAACAAAACGAACTCAACCCATGCCCGAAACCACACATCGCGCATGGCAATCACACAACACCCTTCTTCCTCCTTTGCTCTGCAGTCCAACGCAGAGAACAAGTCAAAGTCTGACGACCATAGCCGTGCGGTACCACCCCTTCCCTTCCCGAACAGGACCGTGAAACGCACTCGCGCCGATGATAGTGAGGTCCGCCCTCGTGAAAGTAGGTCATCGTCAGACTAACCGCGCAGATGCTGGAAAGTGCATTAAATCAACACCCTGTTAAGACTCGTTATCGATTGCTTCGACTGTCACTACCCGGCCAGAAGCCGCCTGTCACAGCCCGAACCAGATAGCGGCCATTCGCACGAAGCGGTATGCTTTCGGGCTACGTAATACATGGATCGGGGCATCCAAATATGCCGCCGGCGGCTGCTACTCGTGTAGAGTCATTTTGTCATGCGCGCAACTCGCGTTCTTGAACAGTGACTTGCAGACCATGTTATCCGGCATCCCGATGTTATGCGGCAAGACTGTCGCCATAAAACAAAGTTCGGCGTCTCAATCATGATCCCTATCTACGAGCAAGGCAGCGGAAACGGCATCGGCCACGGGCTTTCGTCCTTCGTTCAGCGCCTCGATGAAATTTGCGCCGAGCATCTCAGTAAAGGCCGTGCAAAGTCATTCGCGTTCATCTTCTACGACTTCACCGATCAAGCCATCCGCAAGATTCTGAAGAACCAGGGCGTCTTCGCCCAACTCGACCGTCTATCGGGCAAAGACCTGAGCATCTTCTACTTACACGCTGGAACAAAGGCAACCGTTGAGGCATTTAACGCCCACTTCTTTAGCGCCCTCGGTATCGAAGGTCAGGTCGCGCTTCCCTGCGTCGTGTTCTTCCGCGTCCGCGAAGGAGTCATCGAGGATGTTGAGATCGCCCAACTTGAAAGCGCCGATCTAATTCACGGCTTCTCCGAGTTGTACGGCGCAATTCAGCAATACCTCTCAGCTAAACCAGCGGCTTCTCCTGAGCCATCTCGCGCAATTCGCTTGTTGAAGGGAGGCACCAAGTTTCTGTCGGTTGAACTATTCCGTGCCGCGCTCAAGAAAAGCATGGAGTTCTTCTTCTATTAACCCGGCAATCAAATAGCTAATTTACTGAGCGTAGCGAACGTACTCATGACTGAAATACGACCGCACCCGATCCGGCATCGCAGCAATGCGTTCCATGCACTTGCGCGCCTTCTCGAGCAGTGCGGCGGCGGTCCTGGCAATCGGCCCGGAGCGTATCGTCGTCTTCAGATCCCGGTTCAGGTATTCGTCGGGGTTGAGTTCCGGCGCGTACGGCGGCAGGTAAAACAGTTCGATCTTCTCGGTGTTTTCCGCCGCCCACTCGCGGACACGGTTGGCGCGATGCACGCGCAGGTTGTCAACGATCAGAAACACCTTGCGCTGGGCGTCCTGGGTCAGATCCTTCAAGAAGACGATGAAGCGTTCGGCATCGATGGCGCCCTCGAAGAACGAGAAGCGCACCAGCCCCTGGTTGGTGATCGCCGAGATCATCGACGTCGATCCATGGCGACCGGCCGGCAGTCGAAGCTCCGGCGTCAGTCCCGCCATCGAGTAGCCGCGCACCCAGTGCGAGTCCTGACGAATGGCGGTCTCGTCCCCCCAGTAGATCTCGGCATCCTCAGTCTTGGCGCGCGCAACGATCTTCGGGTACGCGTCCTCGAGCCACGCCTTGAGCCGGGCCGGATCCTGCTCGAGCGCACGCTTGACCGGCCGCTGCGGAGTGAAGCCCCAGCGCCGAAGGTACTCACCGACCGTGCGAATGGGCATGTCGATGCCAAAGAGCTGCTTGATGGCGAGCATGACCGCGCGACGATTCCACAGCGCGAACTCAAGCTGAAGCTGGGCGGGATTCGAACCGATGATCTTCAAACGCAACTGCTCCTCTTGAACCAGCGTCAGCGTTCGACCCGAACCATGGCGTCGGCCACGTTGCCCGCCCTTGATGACGATGTCGACGCTGTCGGCCTGGGCGCGCCGCGCCCATTTCAATACAGTGCCAACGTGAACCCCGCACACCTCAGCGATGTGCGACCACGTGTAACCTTGCTTGCGCAGGACAAATGCCTGGCGGCGAATGTGTTCCAGGGCTTCGGGCGGAAGCCAGGGCAATCGCACCTACTTCGCATATCCTCATCTAAAATCCCGTTAACTTTCATGACCTTGCGAGGCCTCTGTTCACAACGTCATAAATTGTGTAGTTTCCTACCTTTTTGGGCCTCCCATGAAGGCAGGAAACGTCATGCCGCTGACGCAGGTGTTCGTCTCGATTTCCGACCCGCGCAGCGCGCGGCACACGCGCCACGACCTGGCCGAGCTGCTGACGGTGGCGGTGTGTGCGGTGCTGTCGGGTGTCGACGACTTCGTCGACATCGAGCTGTGGGCCGAGGCCAAGATCGACTGGCTGCGAGGCTTCATGAAGCTTGAGCACGGCATCCCGTCTCACGACACGATCGGCCGTGTGTTCGGCATGATCGCGCCGGACGAGTTCGAATCGGCCTTCCGGCGCTGGGTGGGCATGGTGGTGCCGGCGCTGGCCGGCGATACGGTCGTGGCAATCGACGGCAAGACCAGCCGACGCTCGGGTGGCAAGAGCAAGACCGATGCCAGTCCGCTGCACTTGGTGAGCGCGTTCGCGGCCGGCATGGGTATCGTGCTCGGCCAGACGGCAACCGCCGAGAAGTCGAACGAGATCACCGCGATTCCGGAACTGCTTACCAAGCTGGCGATCGAGGGCTGCGTGGTGACGATCGACGCAATGGGCACCCAGACAAAGATCGCCCGCAAAATCCGCGAGCGCGGTGCGCATTACGTGCTGTGCGTGAAGGAGAACCATCCGAACCTGCACGATTCGATCCTGTTTGCCGACATCGATCCGCGAGGGCCGCTGACGCCGAACTCGACCCACGAGACCACGCTCAAGAACCACGGTCGCATCGAAATCCGTCGATGCCGCGCCTACGCCGCGATCGATCGCCTCTACAAGTCCGAGGACTGGCAGGACCTGGCAAGCTTCGCGGTGGTCGAGCGCATTCGCACCGTGGGCGATCACACCAGCACCGAGCGCGTCTTCTACATCAGCAGCCTGCCCGCCGACGCCGAGCGTATCGCGCGGGCCGTACGCAGTCACTGGGAGATCGAGAATCGGCTTCATTGGTGTTTGGATGTGCAGTTCAACGAGGATCAGTCACGCGTACGCAGCGGCTACGCCGCCAACAACCTGGCCATCGTCCGCCACATCGTGATGAACCTGCTGCGGCTCAACACGACGCGCAAGGCTGAGCACGGTCACCGCTGCTGATGCCTTTTCCCGGCGGAATGATCAAGCAGCGTGATGGCGGAGGGGGGATCCCCCTCAGGGAACTTGAACAAACGAACCCCTCGGGGGAGTCTCTGGTTACCAAGCCAAGAGACCGCTCAAGTGTGCCACGTTCAACTGCAGACGCACCCGTTTTTCCTCTTTCTGACTCGCCTCGATGAAGAACTCGCAGCCCAGGCACAGGCCGTGGGGTGTGCCTGTGGCGGCGCGCTCCATCGTGCCAACTATCCCCGCAAACCCCGGGGTTGCCCGACGCTGGCGATCCGCGAGGCGTTCTCGTCCCGGCTGAGCTTTTGCTGTAGTCGCTGCCGCCGGCGCACGACCTCGATGTCGGTGCGCTTCCTGGGCCGGCGCGTGTATCTGGGCTTGGTGGTGGTGCTGTGTTCTGCCCGGCATGCCGGGCAGAACACAGCGGCGGCGACGCTGTGTGAGGCGCTCGCGGTGCCGCTGCGCACCTTGCAGCGCTGGCGACGGTGGTGGCGTGAGGACTTCATGCACACCCCGCTGTGGCAGGTGATGTGCGCCCGCTTCATGCCGCCGGTGTCGGCCGAGCGGCTGCCGGGCGATCTGCTCGCACGCTTTGGCGGCGAGGCGGCCGAGGCGCTGCAGCGCCTGCTGTGCTTTCTGGCGCCGATCACGGTCCGCGCGGCCACGCTGGCCGAGGGGCGCTGATGTCCCGCAGAGGATGCGCATAGCCACCCAGGGCGAGGCTTCGTAGCCTGCACTCCCAGTGGCGTCACCCCCCGGTGCGCCCGAACCGGGAGTCCTCTTGAACACACCGACCGATCCCCCGCAACGCGATCGATGGGCGCGGCTGCGCTTCTCGATCATCGGCCCCTTGCTGGCCGCACCGCCCGCGCCGGGCGAGGTGCACGATGCGCTGGCCACGCTTGCCGCCCGCACCTGGCGCCATCCCATCAGCGCATTGGATGTACGCTTCGGGCTGTCGACGATCGAGCGCTGGTACTACGCCGCGCGCAGCGCCGCCGACCCGATCGCGGCGCTGCGCGACCGGCCACGCCCCCGGGGCCGCTTCGCGAGCCTGGCGCCGGGCGTCATCGACGCGCTGGTGCAGCAGTACCGCGAACACCCGGGCTGGACCGCGCAACTGCACCTGGACAATCTGCGCGTCGCGCTCAACGGCAGCGGACTATCCGTGCCGTCCTATCCGACGGTGCGTCGCTACCTCAAGGCCCGGGGGATGTTCCGTCAGGCGGCACCGAAGCGCACGAGCGTGGGCGCCGTGCTTGCCCGTGATCGGCTCGAGCAGCGCGAGGTGCGCAGCTTCGAGCTCGATCACGTGTCGGCGCTGTGGCATCTGGACTTCCACCACGGCGCGCGCCGCGTGCTCACCCGCGCGGGCACCTGGGAGAAGCCCTTCCTGCTGGGCATCGTGGACGACCGCTCACGCCTGGTCTGCCACCTGCAGTGGTACCTGGACGAGAGCGCGCAGAGCCTGGTCCATGGCCTGTCGCAGGCCTTCATGAAGCGCGGGCTGCCGCGCGCGCTGATGACCGACAACGGCGCGGCCATGCTCGCCGACGAGACGGTGTCGGGCTTGAGCCGGCTCGGGGTGCTGCACCAGACGACGCTGCCGTACTCGCCCTACCAGAACGCCAAACAGGAGTCCTTCTGGGGGCGCGTCGAGGGGCGGTTGATGCCCATGCTCGAGGGCGAGCCCGCGCTCACGCTGGAATTGCTCAATCAGGCGACCCAGGCCTGGGTCGAGCATGAGTATCACCGCACGCTGCACAGCGAGATCGGCGCGACACCGCTCGCACGCTATCTGGCCGGTCCCAACGTGCGCCGCGACTGTCCCACTCCCACGGTACTCGCCGACGCGTTCCGCATCGAGGTGCCACGACGCCAGCGGCGCGCCGACGGCACCGTGACCCTGCATGGGCGGCGCTTCGAGATCCCGTCGCGCTACCACGCGCTGGCCGTGGTGCACCTGCGCTATGCGCGCTGGGACCTGACCCGGGTCGATCTGGTCGATCCGCACACCGGCGCCGTGCTGTGCCCGATCACCCCACTCGACAAGTCGGCCAACGCCGAGCGCACGCGCCGGCCCCGCGCACCGACGGCGGTCGATCTGTCGCCGCTGCCGCCCTCGGGCATGGCGCCGCTGCTCACCCAGTTGCTCGCCGACTACGCCGCCACCGGCCTGCCGCCGGCCTATCTGCCTGCCCCCGCTTCCCCCACCGAACAGGATCTCGCATGAACACCAAACTGCTCGCCCTCTACGGGCTCAAGTGGCATCCCTTCACCACCGAGGTGCACACCGAGGCGATCCATGTGCCCGCGCGCCTCGAGCACTTCTGCTGGCGCATCGAGCAGGGCCTGATCGGCGAAGGGGGCTTTGCGATGATCCACGGTGACCCGGGCACCGGCAAAAGCGTGGCGCTGCGCCTGCTGGCCGAGCGCCTGGCCCGTATCCCCGATGTCACCGTCGGCGCGATCACGCACCCGCAGAGCAACCTTGCGGACTTCTATCGCGAGATGGGCGATCTCTTTGGCGTGCCGCTGCGCCCGCACAACCGCTGGGGCGGCTTCAAGGCGCTGCGCGAGGCGTGGTTCGCCCACCTGGAATCGACCCGGCGCCGCCCGGTGCTGCTCATCGACGAGGCCCAGGAGATGAGCCCGGCGGTGCTCTCGGAGTTGCGCCTGATGGCCAGCGCGAAGTTCGACTCGCAGTCGCTCCTGTGCGTGGTGCTCGCGGGCGATGCGCGCCTGCCCGAGAAGCTGCGCCGCGAGGAGCTCATCCCGCTGGGCTCGCGCATCCGCACCCGGCTCACCACCGAAGCGGCCAGTCGCGAGGACTTGCTCGCCTGCCTGCAGCATCTGGTGAGCGCGGCCGGCAACGCCAGCCTGATGAGCTCCACCCTCATGCACACGCTGTGCGATCACGCCGTCGGCAACTACCGCATCCTCACCACGATGGCCGCAGAGCTGCTCGCCGTGGCCGCACACCGCGACCTGCCTCAGCTCGACGAGAAGCTCTACCTCGACGTCTTTGCCCCACCCGAAACCGTCGCCCCGCGCCGGGCAGCGGCACGACGCTGACCGCCAACAGGAGACCCTCATGCACAACCCCTCCTCGAGCGCATCGCTGTCGTGGCCCCAACTGCCCGATGAGGTGGCTCTGGCCCTTCAGGGCGTACTCCACGACTTCGTCATCCTGTTCGAGTCCCACTACCTCGGCCAGATCGAACGCTACTACCGCGAGCGATCGCGCGCGCACCTCGCCCAGCCCGACTTCATCCAGCCTGACCTGTTCCGCTCGGCCAACCCGGACGACCCGCCGTTCTGAACCGCTCACCTTCAAGCAAAAACGCCGCCGGTCATCGTCACCGGGCGGCGTTTCCATCTGCCGATCGCCCTCTGCGGACCATCGCGATACGTGACCACCGGGACATCAAATCGGGTGATCACACTCACCTGGCGTAGCCCAAGGTCGGAGAGCTGTGCAGGGGGTGGCAGGGCGTGACACCCCCCACAGGCGCCACCAGAACGGCCCAGAAGCTTCGCAGTTCGGCGAGCCGACCATCAGGAAGGTTAGGTTGTGCAGGGCGACGAAAAACGGCGTTGATGCCCGCTCTGATACCCCGTGAACGAAAAATGCCATCCCGAAGGATGGCACTCTCGTTTGATGCTGGCTCCCCGACCTGGGCTCGAACCAGGGACCTACGGATTAACAGTCCGGCGCTCTACCGACTGAGCTATCGGGGAATTACCTTTTTGCAGCCTTTGCTGCGACTCGCTGTTCCTTGGAGAAACACCAAGTCCTGAAACTTGGCTCCCCGACCTGGGCTCGAACCAGGGACCTACGGATTAACAGTCCGGCGCTCTACCGACTGAGCTATCGGGGAACAGAGGCGCGCATTCTAGGAAAGAAATGCGCACCAGTCAAGGCGGGGCAGGGGAATTTCGGATTCACCGCCCTCGCCGGGATGAATCAGCTCTTCACCACCTGGGCGATCGCCTTCGCCACGTAGCCGATGTTCTTCGAGTTCAGTGCGGCGAGGCAGATGCGGCCGGTGGACACGGCATAGATGCCGAAGTCGGCCTTCAGCTTCTCGACCTGGGCGGCGGTCAGTCCGGTGTAGGAGAACATCCCGCGCTGCTTGACGACGAAGGAGAAGTCCTGCGCCACGCCTTCGGCCTTCAGCTGTTCGACGAGGCCGGTGCGCATCGCGCGGATGCGCTCGCGCATGCCGGCCAGTTCGTCTTCCCACATCTGGCGCAGTTCGGGCGAGTTCAGCACCGCGGCGACGACGGCGCCGCCGTGGGTGGGCGGGTTGGAATAGTTGGTGCGGACCACGCGCTTGACCTGCGACAGCACGCGGCCGGCTTCTTCCTTGCTGGCGGTGACGATCGACAGCGCGCCGACGCGCTCGCCGTAGAGCGAGAAGCTCTTAGAGAACGAGCTCGAAACGAAGAACTGCAGGCCGCTGGCGGAGAAGGCACGCACCGCGACGGCATCGGCGGCGATGCCATCGGCGAAGCCCTGGTAGGCCATGTCGAGGAAGGGGATCAGGCCGCGGCTGCGGCACACGGCGACGACTTCGTCCCACTGCGCGTCGGACAGGTCGGCGCCGGTGGGGTTGTGGCAGCAGGCGTGCAGCACGATGATCGAGCCGGGCTGCAGGCTGTCGAGCTTGGCATTCATCGCGGCGAAGTTCACACCGCGGGTGGCGGCGTCGTAGTAGGGGTAGTTCTCGACCGGGAAGCCGGCGGACTCGAACAGGGCGCGGTGGTTCTCCCAGCTCGGATCGGAAATGTAGACCGTGGCCCCGGGCAGCAGGCGCTTCAGGTAGTCGGCGCCGACCTTCAGCGCGCCGGTGCCGCCGAGCGCTTCGACGGTGACGACCTGGCCGCTGGTGGCGAGGGTAGAGTCCTTGCCGAACAGCAGGTTCTGCACTGCGCTGTTGTAGGCGCCGAGGCCTTCGATCGGCTGGTAGCCGCGCGGCGGCATGGCTTCGAGGCGGGCCTTTTCGGCGGCGCGCACTGCGGCCAGCAGCGGGATCTTGCCGTTGTCGTCGTAGTACACGCCGACGCCGAGATTGACTTTCTCGGCACGGGTGTCGGCGGCGAAAGCCTCGTTCAGGCCAAGGATCGGGTCACGGGGCGCCATCTCGACGGCGGCGAAGATCGAAGCAGACATGGAAACTCCAGTTGTTGCGGTTGTGCGGGCAGATCGGCCGCGGCCCGGGGGACGGCATGGCGTGCCTCGAACCGCGATTTGGGAAATAATCGACGCTTTGGCGTGTACGCCCCACCCGGGAGCGAAGCACTGAAAAAAAAACGGAAATTCTAGCATGACGCGTCGAGGCAAGAACGTGGGAGAGGGGGCGGCGGGAGGAAACCCGGGCGCAGCGGAAGGGGCGGTGGTGCTGGGCTTCGAAGGCAGCCCCTTCCGCCTGCACCAGCCCTTTGCGCCCGCCGGCGACCAGCCCGAGGCGATCCGCCTGCTGTGCGAGGGCGTCGAGGACGGCCTGCTGTTCCAGACGCTCCTCGGCGTCACCGGCTCGGGCAAGACCTACACCATGGCCAACGTCATCGCCCGCATGGGGCGGCCGGCGCTGGTGCTGGCACCGAACAAGACGCTGGCGGCGCAGCTCTACGCCGAGTTCAAGGAGTTCCTGCCCGAGAACGCGGTCGAGTACTTCGTCAGCTACTACGACTACTACCAGCCCGAGGCCTACGTGCCCTCGCGCGACCTCTTCATCGAGAAGGACTCGTCGATCAACGAGCACATCGAACAGATGCGGCTGTCGGCGACGAAGAGTCTGATGGAGCGCCGCGACGTGGTGATCGTCGCCACCGTGTCGTGCATCTACGGCATCGGCGACCCGGTCGATTACCACGCCATGATCCTGCACCTGCGCGAGGGAGAGCGCATGGCGCACCGCGACCTCATCCAGCGCCTGGTGGCGATGCAATACACCCGCGCCGACATCGACTTCCGCCGTGGCACCTTCCGCGTGCGCGGCGACGTCATCGACGTCTTTCCGGCGGAAAACGCCGAGCTCGCCGTGCGCATCGAGATGTTCGACGACGAGATCGAGCATCTGACCCTGTTCGACCCGCTCACCGGCCACCTCAAGCACAAGCTGGCGCGCTTCACCGTTTATCCGTCGAGCCACTACGTGACTCCGCGCGCGACCGTGCTGCAGGCGATCGAGGCGATCAAGGCGGAGTTGGCCGAGCGTGTCGCCTTCTTCCAGCGCGAGGGCAAGCTGGTGGAGGCGCAGCGCATCGAGCAGCGCACCCGCTTCGACCTCGAGATGCTGAACGAGATGGGCTTCTGCAAGGGCATCGAGAACTACTCGCGCCACCTGTCTGGCCGTGGTCCGGGCGAACCGCCGCCGACGCTGATCGACTACCTGCCGCCGGATGCGCTGCTGTTCGTCGATGAGTCGCACGTTGCCATCGGCCAGGTCGGCGGTATGTACAAGGGTGACCGCTCGCGCAAGGAGAACCTGGTCGGCTACGGCTTCCGCCTGCCTTCGGCGCTGGACAACCGGCCGCTCAAGTTCGACGAGTTCGAGCGCCTGATGCCGCAGACCATCTTCGTCTCTGCCACGCCGGCGGCCTACGAGGCGGAGCACCAGGGCCAGGTGGTGGAGCAGGTGGTGCGCCCGACCGGCCTCATCGATCCGATGGTGGAGGTGCGCCCGGCGCTGACCCAGGTGGACGACCTGCTCGGCGAGATCAAGAAGCGCCTCACGGTCAACGAGCGCGTGCTGGTCACGGTGCTGACCAAGCGCATGGCCGAGGACCTCACCGACTATCTCGCCGACAACGGCATCCGCGTGCGCTACCTGCATTCGGACATCGACACCGTGGAGCGGGTGGAGATCATCCGCGACCTGCGCCTGGGCGAGTTCGACGTGCTGGTGGGGATCAACCTGCTGCGCGAAGGCATCGATATCCCCGAAGTGTCGCTGGTGGCGATCCTGGATGCCGACAAGGAAGGCTTCCTGCGTTCCGCGCGCTCGCTGATCCAGACCATCGGTCGCGCCGCGCGCCACATCCACGGCACCGCCATCCTCTACGCTGACCGCGTCACCGATTCGATGAAGGCGGCGATCGGCGAGACCGAGCGCCGGCGCCAGAAGCAGATCGCCTTCAACGAGGCCAACGGTATCGTTCCGAAGACGGTCACCAAGCGGATCAAGGACATCATCGACGGAGTTTATGAAGCCGATGGTGCCAGGCGTGATGCCGCGCGTGTGGCTGAGAAGGGCAGCGACTACGCGGCGATGGACGAAAAGGCGCTGGCACGCGCGATCAAGCGGCTGGAGAAGGAGATGCAGGAGCACGCGCGCAACCTCGAATTCGAGAAGGCGGCCGCCGCGCGCGATGAACTGTTCAGGCTGCGTCAGCGCGCGTTCGGCGCTGACCAGCATGGCAGCGTCTGAGCGAGAAAGGAGGAGATGTTGAAAATTCTGTTCGTGTGTTCGGGAAACATTTGCAGATCGCCTACCGCCGAAGGCGTCGCCCGCCATCTGATCGAGGCCGCCGGCCTGGCGGGGAAGGTGACGGTCGATTCGGCGGGGACGCTCGATTATCACGTCGGCGAGGCGCCGGATCGGCGGACGCAGCGCGCAGCGGCGCAGCGCGGCTACGACTTGTCGGCACTCCGGGCGCGGGCGCTGGTGGCGGAGGACTTCGAATGCTTCGATCTGCTGCTGGGGATGGACCGCGGCCATCTCGGGAGAATGCAAGCCCTCTGTCCCGCGCCGTATCGATCGCGCCTGGGGCTGTTCATGCAGTTCGCGGTGGATTCGGGGTTCGCGGACGAAGTGCCGGACCCGTATCACGGCACTGCGGAGGACTTCGATCGCGTGCTCGACATGTGCGAATACGGTGCACGCCGGCTACTGGAGTCGGTCGCGCCGCACGCCTGAGCGTGCAGACCACGATGCCGGGTGTTGCGGTCCCCGGCGGAGCGTAAAAAGGCCGTCTCTTGCGAGACGGCCTTGCGCTGCCGGGAGCTTACTTGCGGGTTTCTACCTGCTGCAGCGGTTCATCGACGATGACCGCAGCGGTTCGCGGCTTGCGGCCGAGGCGCACCGGGGGTTCGACCGCGCCGCTGCCGAAGTGGACGCGCTTGGACGGGTCGGTTTCGATCTTGATCAGACCACCGTCGTCCGGCACCGAGATCGGCGCGCTCGGGGCGTGCTCCGGCCGGCTCGCCGCCGGCTCGGGGGCTGCGGCCGGTGCGGGCGCGTCCATCGGCGCTTCGACCGCCGCCGTTGCCGCGGGCTCGGGTTCGAGCGCGCCGCTGGCGGAGGGTGCTTCCGCTTCGAGGGGTTCGATGAGCAGCGGCGAAAGTGCTGCCGCCTCGGCCTCGGTGGCCGCTTCGGGCGTGATCGGGGCCTCCGCGGCCTCGGTGCTGGGGGCGGCGACCGCATCCGGCGAGGCTACTTCCGGCGTGACGACGCGGACCGGGGCCGGGGGCGCTTCGGTCGGCGCTTGCGGCGCAGGTTCGATGGTCACTGCGCCGGACACGGCGACCGGAAGTTCCGCCTCGGCCGGCACCGAATCGTCTGCTACCGCTGCCGTGCTGCGCTCCAACGGCTGGGGAGCCGCCGCGGTTTCGGCGGTGGCGGCCGCAGTGTCGATGACCGTGGCGTCGATGGCCGGCGCCGCAGCGACGACGGGGGCGCCTTCGCTCGGGGCGGAGGCGGTCACGGCGTCCTCGTCCGCCTCGGGGGCCGGAGCCGGCGTGCTTTCTTCACCCTGAGCTTCGGTGCCGCCCTCGCCGAAGCCCGCTGCGTTGGCTTGCGCTTCACCGCTACGGCGACCGCGACCACGGCCGCGACGGCGGCGTTTCTCGGTCGGCGCGCCTTCTTCCGTGGCGATTTCGGCGCTCGGCGTCGCAGTGGCGGCCGCTTCCGGGGCGAGCGCCTCGGCAGTGGCTGCGGCCGCGAGGACGCTTGTCGTCTGCGCGGTCAGGCGGTCGTCGTCGGCGACGGTGGCACGGGGCTCGGCAGCCTTTTCGTTGCGCTCGAGCGCTTCTTCTTCGCGGTTGGCGCGCGGGCCGCGACCGCGGCGGCCGCCTTCGGCGCGTTCGGTTTTTTCCGTGCGCTCGGCGCGTTCACTGCGTTCCGCGCGCTCGGGCCGTTCCACGGGAGCCGCGCCGCGCTGTGCACGCTCGGCGCCTTCGCTGCGCTCGGTGCGGGGGCTGCGCCCGCCCTGGGGGTCGCCATCGCGTTCGCTGCGGCGGCCACGGTTGCCGTTGCCGCGGCGGCCTTCGCTACTGCGCTCGCTGCGGCCGCGGCTCTCCCGCTTCGGTGCAGCTTCGGCCACGGCAGCCGGTGCTGGCGGCGGCGCCTCGGCCTTCTTGCCGGTGAACAGGCTGATGATGCGGGCGAACAAGCCCTTCGACGGGGGCTGGGGTGCCGCTGCGGGAGCCGTCTCGGCCGGCGCGGCGGCCGCGATCGGTGCCGGCTGGGAGGGGGCGATGCCCTTGACCGCGGCTTCCTGCCGCGGCGGGCGTTCGTTGGCCTTCGACGGCAGGCGTTGCTGCTCTTCGTCCGGTTTCTGCACCATCTGGTAGCTGGCCAGGGCGATGTCTTCGGCGTTGAGCTGGTCGTGGCGCAGGCGGATGATCTCGTGCGCCGGCGTTTCCAGGTGGCGGTTCGGGACGATGATCAGCTGCACCTTGTGGCGCATTTCGATGCGGGCGATGTCGACGCGCTTTTCGTTGAGGAGGAAGGTGGCGACATCGACCGGCACCTGCAGGTGCACCGCGCCGGTATTTTCCTTCATCGCCTCTTCTTCGAGGATGCGCACGATGTGCAGCGCCGACGATTCGGTGCTGCGGATGTGGCCGGTGCCGTTGCAGCGCGGGCAGGTGATGTAGCTGGTTTCGGCGAGCGCCGGACGCAGGCGCTGGCGGGAGAGCTCGAGCAGGCCGAAGCGGCTGATCTTGCCGGTCTGCACGCGGGCGCGGTCGTGACGCAGGGCGTCGCGCAGGCGGCTTTCGACTTCGCGCTGGTTCTTCGCCGACTCCATGTCGATGAAGTCGATCACGATCAGGCCGCCGAGGTCGCGCAGGCGCAGCTGGCGGGCGAGCTCGTCGGCGGCTTCGAGGTTGGTGCGCAGCGCGGTTTCCTCGATGTCGGCGCCCTTGGTGGCGCGGCCCGAGTTGACGTCGACCGACACCAGCGCCTCGGTGTGGTCGATCACCACCGCGCCGCCCGAGGGCAGGTTCACCTGGCGCGAATAGGCCGATTCGATCTGGTGCTCGATCTGGAAGCGCGAGAACAGCGGCACGTCGTCGCTGTAGCGCTTCACCCGGGAGACGTTCGCAGGCATGACGTGGGCCATGAACTGGCACGCCTGGTCGAAGATGTCGTCGGTGTCGATCAGGATCTCGCCGATGTCGGGCTGGAAGTAGTCGCGGATCGCGCGGATCACCAGACTGCCTTCCTGGTAGATCAGGAACGCGCCGGACTGGCCCTGCGCCGCGCCTTCGATCGCGGTCCACAGCTGGAGCAGGTAGTTGAGGTCCCACTGCAGCTCTTCGGCGGAGCGGCCGATCGCCGCGGTGCGCGCGATCAGGCTCATCCCCGAGGGGACTTCGAGCTGGTCCATCGCCTCGCGCAGTTCGGCGCGCTCGTCGCCTTCGACGCGGCGCGACACGCCGCCGCCGCGCGGGTTGTTCGGCATCAGCACCAGGTAGCGGCCGGCGAGTGAGATGTAGGTGGTGAGCGCCGCGCCCTTGTTGCCGCGCTCGTCCTTTTCGACCTGGACAATGAGTTCCTGGCCTTCCCTCAGCGCTTCCTTGATCGAGGCCTTGCCGGCATCGACGCCGGGCTGGAAGTAGGCGCGCGAGATTTCCTTGAACGGCAGGAAGCCGTGGCGCTCGGCGCCGTAGTCGACGAAAGCCGCCTCGAGGCTGGGCTCGATGCGGGTGATGACGGCCTTGTAGATGTTGCTCTTGCGTTCTTCTTTTGCGGCCGATTCGATATCGAGATCGATCAGTTTCTGACCGTCCACGATTGCGACGCGCAGTTCTTCGGCCTGCGTCGCGTTGAAAAGCATGCGCTTCATTTGGATCGTTCTCCCGCGCAAAGCACACGGGCAGGACGAACGGCGCGCACCATCGCGCTTTCCGGGATCAGGAGCGACTGGACATGACTGCTGCTTTCATCCGGTGGGTTTGTCGGGCTGTGATGGGTCGGCTGGTCGATATTCTCTTGCTCCCGCCGGTTGTGGGCCTGGGCCGGAGCATTTGATCCTGCTGTGCGGTTTGTGCGTCAAAATCCAACCCGCGGGCTGGATGGGTATGTCGAAGTGGGACGGTTGCGTTACCATCGGCGCCTTTTCGGCCTTGGATGGCGGGCAACGATCGAGCCGGGAGCGCTCTTCAGGGCTCATTGCCAGCAGTCTGCGCACGCCTCCGATGCAGATGTTTCGACCTGCAGGGAAAATTAGACGCGTCGCACTTGGTTGGCAGCGACCGGGTCGATCGCCCGGAAGTATATTTCATGACGACGATTGAAGGCAAAGCGATCGCGGTTCGCCACGCGCGGATCGACGAGGAGGCTGCGGGGCAGCGCATCGACAACTACCTGTTGCGCATCGCCAAGGGGGTGCCGAAAAGTCACGTCTATCGCATCCTGCGCAGCGGTGAGGTGCGGGTCAATGGACGCCGGGTGCAGCAGACCTACCGCCTGGCGGAAGGGGACGAGGTGCGCATCCCGCCGATCCGGGTCGCCGAGCCGACACGCAGCGCGCCGGCGCCAGCGGGCAAGCCGCTGCCGGTGGTGTATGAGGACGACGCCCTGCTCGTTATCGACAAGCCTTCGGGCAAGGCCGTGCATGGCGGCAGCGGAGTGAGCTACGGCGTCATCGAGCAGTTGCGCGCGCAGCGCCCCGAGGTGCGCCTGCTCGAACTGGCGCATCGGCTCGACCGGGAAACTTCGGGTCTCCTGATCGTCGCCAAGAAGCGCTCCGCGCTGACCGCGCTGCACGACATGTTGCGCGAAGGCCGGGTGGAGAAGCGCTACCTGACCCTGGTGCCGGGGCGCTGGGCAAACCCGCTGCAGCACGTGAAGGCGCCGCTCTACAAATACCTGACCGCCGAGGGTGAGCGCAGGGTGCGGGTCAGCGATGAGGGCAAGCCGGCGCACAGCGTGATGCGGCTGGTCAAGCGCTGGGGCGGCTATAGCCTGCTCGAGGTGGAGCTGAAGACCGGGCGAACGCATCAGATCCGCGTCCATCTGGCGCATCTCGGCTTTCCGTTGTGCGGCGACGACAAATACGGCGATTTCGCCCTCAACAAGCGCCTCGAGGGCGAGGGGCTGAAGCGCATGTTCCTGCACGCGGCGCGGCTGAGCTTCCGCCATCCGCTGACGGGCGAGGCGCTCGCCTTCGAGTCGCCGCTGCCCACCGATCTGCAATCCTTCATCGAGCGGCTCGATGCCGCGGAGAAAAAACATGGCTGAGCGTTTCGATCTGATCGTCTTCGACTGGGATGGCACCCTGATGGATTCGGCCGCGGCGATCGTGCGCGCGATGCAGGCGGCAGCGTGCGACCTCGGTCTGCCCGCGCCGTCGGATGAGCGTGCGCGCTACGTCATCGGGCTGGGGCTGGGCGATGCGCTGCGCTATGCGGTGCCGGAACTGGCGGAAGCCGATTATCCGCGGATGGTCGAGCGCTACCGTCACCATTACCTGTCGCGGGACCACGAACTGGTGCTGTTCGAAGGCGTTGTCGACATGATCGCCACGCTGGCCGGGCGCGGGCGGATGCTCGGTGTGGCGACCGGCAAGAGCCGGGTCGGCCTCGATCGTGCGCTCGGCCACACCGGGCTCGGCGCCTATTTCCACAGCACGCGCTGTGCGGACGAGTGCTTTTCCAAGCCGCACCCGGCGATGCTCGAACAGATCATGGATGAACTGGGTGTGCGGCCCGAGCGCACGCTGATGGTCGGCGACACCACCCACGATCTGCAGATGGCGAAGAATGCCGGTACCGCCGCGCTCGCGGTCGGTTTCGGCGCCCATCCGGCGGCGGCGCTGGAGGCCGAGTCGCCGCTGGCCTGCGTGCATCGGCCGCACGAACTGGTGCGCTGGCTGTTCGAGCATGCCTGAGTGCGTGGACGCCCGAGCGAACGCGTTCGAGCCGGTGGTGCCGCGCGCGTGCCGATGCACGGAAGTGCCGCCGGCTCCGGCCGCGGAGGTCAGGCCAGGAGCAGGAACAGCGCCGGACGCTTGGCGAGCGCCGGGCGCGGCGCCTTCTTCCAGTCGCGGATGCTGCGGGTGAGGATGAGTTCGCTGGCGGTGTTGAGTTCGCAGGCGACGCACAGGCGGGTGTCGGGCCGAAGCAGCTTGAGCAGGGCGTCGAACATGCGTTCGTTGCGATATGGAGTCTCGATGAAAATCTGGGTGCGGCCGAGCTGGCGTGATTCGCTCTCGAGCGCGCGCAGGGCGGTGTCGCGCCCGGCTTCATCGACCGGCAGGTAGCCGTGAAAGGCGAAGCTCTGGCCGTTCAGCCCGGAGCCCATCAGCCCGAGCAGGATCGAGGAAGGGCCGACCAACGGCACGACACGAATCCCCAGCACGTGGGCGCGGGCGACCAGGCGGGCGCCGGGGTCGGCGACCGCCGGGCAGCCGGCGTCCGACATCAGGCCGAGGTCGGTGCCGTTCAGCGCGGGGGCGAGGAGGGCGTCGAGCAGAGCGGGGTCGGTGGCCTGCGGATCGGCAGGCAGCTCGCGGATGTCGGTTTCACGCAGCGGGTGCGGGTAGTCGAGCTGCTTCAGGTGGGTCCGCGCGGCGCGCGCCGTTTCGACCACGAAGTGGCGCAGGCCGGAGGCGATGGCCTGTGCCTGTGCGGGCAGGAACGCCGCCCAGGGCGCCTCGCCGAGGGCGACCGGGACGAGGTAGAGCGTTCCTCTCGGGGGCGCGGAGGCGGCGTCACTCATGGCAGCTCCAGGCCTTCGGCGCGCAGCATGCGGGCGAGGGCGATCAGCGGCAGGCCGATCAGCGCGGTGGGGTCGTCGCCGGGCATGGCTTCGAGAAGAGCGATTCCCAGTCCTTCCGATTTGGCGCTGCCGGCGCAGTCGAGCGGGCGTTCCTTGGCGACATAGCGGCGGATCTCGTCGTCGCTCAGCGAACGGAAGCGGGCCTGCGTCGGCACGCCTTCGACCTGCAGCCGGCCGCTGCGGGTGTTGAGTACGGCGAGGGCGGTATGGAAGGTCACCGTCTGTCCGCGCATGCGCTGCAACTGGACGATGGCGCGTTCTTCGGTGCCGGGCTTGCCGAAAATCTCGTTGCCGAGGCAGGCGACCTGGTCGCTGCCGATGATGAGGGCGTCGGGCCAGCGTGCGGCGACGGCGCGTGCCTTCTCGGCCGCCAGTCGCTCCGCGGTGGCGGCGGGGAGTTCGCCGGGCAGCGGTGTCTCGTCGGTTTCAGGGCGGTCGGTCGAGAACGGCAGCTGGAGCCGCTCGAGCAGCATCCGGCGGTAGGCGGAAGTCGAGGCGAGAACAAGATTCATGGGGGCGCAGTGCGAAGTGGAGCTGGAAAGGGAGCGGCAGACGGCGTCGAGCGGGAACGGCCGCCGTGTGGCGTTGCCGCGGATTGGCCCGGCCGGGCGGGGCGATGCGGGGTGGCTTTACACAAAGCTCGAAAAAATAATATCATGCACGGCTTATGTCGCAACAAGGCATCCCGTCGAGAGTGATCTCCGACCCTTTCAGGTTCGCCGCAGAAGAGCGCTCCATTCAGGGCGAAGTTGCTGTGGCCGATTTGCTGCGCCTGAGCGACGCTCTCGCCTCGAGCGAGGGAGGCGTGCTCTGGAAGCTGGAAGGGGCGCTCATCGAGGAAGGCGCTCGGCGCGAGCCGCGGCTGCGCCTGACCGCGAGCGGGCAACTCGATTTGTGTTGCCAGCGCTGTCTGGGCGGTCTGCCGTGGGTGCTCGGGCTCGACTCCCGCTTGCATCTGGTCAGGGCAGGGCAACCGATCCCGGAAGAGGAGCTCGAGAACGACGAGGTCGATGCGATCGAAGTCGAAGGCGAACTCGACGTGCTGGCGCTTCTCGAAGACGAGATCCTGCTGGCGCTGCCGGTCGCCCCGCGGCACGAAAATTGTGATGCGCCACGTCCCGTCGGCGGCGCGTCGAAAGAATCGCCTTTCGCTGCGCTGGCGTCGCTGCGAGGCAGTCCCAGCGCGAAATAGGCGCGATATTTAGTTTTAGGAGCGTTTCTCATGGCCGTTCAGCAGAACAAGAAATCCCCGTCCAAGCGTGGCATGCATCGTGCCCACGATTTCCTCACCGGCCCGGCGCTCGCCGTGGAACCGACCACCGGTGAAGTGCACCTGCGCCACCACATCAGCCCGAATGGCTTTTATCGCGGCAAGAAGGTCCTGAAGGTCAAGGGCGAGTAATCCTGCTGCCCGCACGCACGAGGGCGGCGCAGTGCGCTTTGCGCCTGCGCCGCTTTTTTTCCGACTTTTCCGACTGAATCACGCGAGATGCCGATGGGTGTCACCATTGCGGTCGATTGCATGGGTGGCGATCACGGCCCGGTCGTGACCGTGCCCGCTGCGCTGTCCTTTCTGCGCAGTCATCCTGACGCCAATGCGATCCTGGTGGGGCGGGAGGAGGCGATCCGACCCCTGCTCGGAGCGGTAGCGGCCGACTTCGGTTCGCGCCTGCGGCTGCAGCCCGCCTCCGAGGTTGTGGCGATGGACGATCCGCCCGCGATCGCCATGCGCACGAAGAAGGATTCCTCGATGCGGGTGGCGATCGACCTGGTCAAGGCGGGCACTGCCGATGCCGCCGTGTCGGCCGGGAACACCGGCGCGCTGATGGCGATTTCGCGCTTCGTGCTGAAGACGCTGGCGGGCATCGACCGGCCGGCGATCGCCACCATCCTCCCTTCGATGAAGGGCCACACCTACATGCTCGACCTCGGCGCCAACGTGGACTGCTCGGCCGAGCATCTTCTCCAGTTCGGCATCATGGGAGCGATGTTGGTGGCGGCCATCGAACACAAGGATCGCCCCAGCGTCGGTTTGCTGAACATCGGCGAGGAAGCGATCAAGGGCAACGACGTGGTCAAGGAGGCGGGCGAGCTGCTGCGCGGCAGCGGCCTGAACTTCCACGGCAACGTCGAGGGCAACGATATCTACGAGGGGACGGTCGATGTCGTCGTCTGCGACGGATTCGTCGGCAACGTGGCGCTGAAGACCTCGGAAGGGCTGGCCCAGATGCTGGGCGCCTTCCTCAAGGAAGAGTTCGGCCGCTCCCTGCCGGCCAAGCTGATGGGACTGATCGCGCTGCCGGTGCTCAAGCGCTTCAAGCGCCGGGTGGACCACCGGCTGTACAACGGTGCCCCGCTGCTCGGTTTGCGTGGCGTCGTTCTCAAAAGCCACGGCTCGGCCGATGCGCTCGCCTTTGCGAATGCGCTGTCGCGTGCAGCCGAGGCGGCATCCAACCGGCTCATCGAGCGCATTTCCGAGCGCATGGCGAGCATGAATGAGGTGAAGGCATGATCTACGCACGGATCGCCGGCACCGGCAGCTGTCTGCCGGGCAACCCGGTGAGCAACGAGGACTTGGTCGCGCGCGGCATCGACACGTCGGACGAGTGGATCGTCAGCCGCTCGGGAATCCGCAGCCGTTACCTCGCTGCTGCCGATGTCGGGGCGAGCGATCTGGCCCGTGCCGCCGCCGAGCGCGCAATCGAAGCCGCCGGCTGCGAGGCCGACGACATCGACTTGATCATCGTCGCCACATCGACGCCCGACTATATCTTTCCCAGTACCGCCGCCCTGGTGCAGTCCAAGCTCGGGATCCGCAACGGTGGCCCCGCGTTCGACGTGCAGGCCGTGTGTAGCGGCTTCGTCTATGCGCTGACGGTGGCGGAGAAGTTCATCCGCTCCGGTAGCCACACACGCGCCCTGGTGATCGGTGCCGAAGTGTTCTCGCGCATCCTCGACTGGTCGGACCGGGCCACCTGCGTGCTGTTCGGTGATGGCGCCGGGGCGGTCGTGCTTGAGGCTTCGGCGCAGCCGGGCATCTGCGCCAGCGCGCTGCACGCCGACGGCAGCCATCACCCGATCCTGTGCGTGCCCGGCGGCGTCGCATCCGGCCAGGTGATCGGTGACCCCTTCCTGCGCATGGACGGGCAGGCAGTGTTCAAATTCGCGGTCAAGGTGCTCGGTGACGTTGCCCTGGAAGTGCTGGAGCAGGCCGGGGCGCCGGCCGACAGCGTCGACTGGCTGATTCCCCATCAGGCCAACATCCGCATCATCCAGGCGACGGCCAGGCGCCTCGGCCTGCCGATGGAGCGCGTCGTCACCACGGTCGATCATCACGGCAACACCTCGGCGGCCTCGATCCCACTCGCGCTCGACGAGGCGGTGCGCAGCGGCCAGGTTCGCCGCGGCCAGCGTCTGGTGGTGGAAGGCGTCGGCGGCGGTTTCACCTGGGGCGCGGCCCTGATCGATTTCTGATTTCTCACCAGCATTTCTGACAAGCGGAGAGCAGGCATGGCATTTGCGCTGGTTTTTCCCGGCCAGGGGTCGCAGTCCGTCGGCATGATGTCCGGGTATGGGGATTCGACCGTGATTCGTGACACCTTCGCCGAGGCATCGGATGCGCTCGGCGAGGACCTGTGGGCGATGGTCTGCGACGGCCCGGCCGAGCGCCTGGCCCTGACCGTCAATACCCAGCCGCTGATGCTGACCGCGGGGGTGGCGACCTACCGCGCCTGGCTCGCCGCGGGCGGCGCGAAGCCGGCGATGGTCGCCGGTCATAGCCTGGGTGAATATTCGGCGCTGGTCGCGGCGGGGGCGATGGCGTTCAAGGACGCGGTGCCGCTGGTGCGTTTCCGCGCCCAGGCGATGCAGGAAGCGGTACCGGCGGGCGAGGGCGCGATGGCTGCGGTGATGGGCCTGGAAGCCGATGCGGTGCGCGAAGCCTGCGCGGAAGCGGCGCAGGGGGAGGTGGTCGAGGCCGCGAACCTGAACGCGCCCGGCCAGATCGTGATCGCCGGTGCCAAGGCCGCGGTCGAGCGTGCGAGCGAAATCGCCAAGGCCAAGGGCGCCAAGCGTGCCGTGCTGCTGCCGGTGTCCGCGCCCTTCCACTGTGCGCTGATGCGTCCGGCGGCCGAGCGCCTGGCTGGGCGTCTGGCCGGCGTGGCGATTTCGAAGCCGGAAATCGATGTCATCAACAACGCCGATGTCGCCATCTACGATGAGCCGGAGAAGATCCGCGACGCGCTGGTGCGCCAGGCCTTCTCGCCGGTGCGCTGGATCGAGCTGGTGCAGGCGATGGCCGCACGCGGCATGAGCCACGTCATCGAGTGCGGTCCGGGCAAGGTGCTGGCGGGGATGACCAAGCGTATCGCCAAGGACGTGGAAGGCGGCTCGGCGCACGATGCGGCGAGCCTGGAACAATCGATTGCGGCAACGAGGTAAGGGATGAGCTTCTCACTCGAAGGGCAGGTCGCCCTGGTCACCGGCGCATCGCGCGGCATCGGCCGTGCCGTGGCGCTCGAACTGGCACGCCTGGGGGCGACTGTGGTCGGCACTGCGACGTCGGAGTCCGGCGCGGCGGAGATCGACAAGGCCGTGGCCGAAGCGGGGCGGAAAGGGGCCGGGATGGCGCTCGACGTCACCGATGCCGCGGCCTGCGAGGCGCTCGTCGGCGAGGTCGAAAAGCGCTTCGGCGCGATCGCCATCCTGGTCAATAACGCCGGTATCACCCGCGACAACCTCGCGATGCGGATGAAGGACGAAGAGTGGGACGCGGTGCTCGACACCAACCTGCGTGCCGTCTTTCGCATGAGCAAGCTGGTGATGCGCGGCATGATGAAGGCGCGCAGCGGGCGCATCATCAACGTGACTTCGGTGGTGGCGAGTGCGGGCAATCCCGGCCAGGCCAACTATGCTGCGGCCAAGGCTGGGGTGGCCGGCATGAGCCGGGCACTGGCGCGCGAACTCGGCAGCCGCAACATCACGGTCAACTGCGTGGCGCCCGGTTTCATCGACACCGATATGACGCGCGCGTTGCCCGAAGCGGCGCGCGATGCGCTCCTGGGCAATATCGCCCTGGGGCGTCTGGGCCGCCCGGAAGAGATCGCCGGCGCGGTCGCGTTCCTCGCATCGCCTGCCGCCGCTTACGTGACGGGGACCACCCTGCACGTCAATGGCGGTATGTACATGTCCTGATCAAGGTTCGGGATAGCGGTTCCCCGGCGTTTTGGTAGAATACGCCGGCTTTTTAAATACACCTGTCACCCTCAGGAAGGAGTTGGTTCATGGAGAACATCGAACAGCGCGTCAAGAAGATCGTCGCTGAGCAACTTGGCGTGAACGAATCGGAGATCAAGATCGAATCTTCGTTCGTCGATGATCTGGGCGCGGATTCGCTGGACACCGTGGAACTGGTCATGGCCCTGGAAGAGGAGTTCGAGTGCGAGATTCCGGACGAAGAGGCCGAGAAGATCACCACCGTCCAGCAGGCGATCGACTACGTCAACGCCCACCTCAAGAAGTAAGCACTACACGCGCTGTTCCAGCGTTTCCTGTCCGGTGACTGCCGTCCAAGCGGTTCCGGGCAGGTTCTAATTCTTCCTTATCGATTCCAACGGAGTTGCCTGTGTCGCGTCGTAGAGTCGTCGTCACCGGTCTGGGCGTGATCTCGCCGGTCGGCAATACTGTTCCCGAGGCCTGGGAAAACCTGATTGCCGGTAAAAGCGGTGTCGGCCCGATCACGCGCTTCGATGCCAGCGGCTTCGCGTCGCGCATCGCGGGTGAAGTGAAGGATTTCGATGTCGCCGCCTATCTTTCGCCCAAGGAAGCGCGCCGCATGGATGTGTTCATCCATTACGGCATGGCCGCTGGAATCCAGGCGATCCGCGATTCCGGCATCGAGATCGACGAGTCGAATGCCGATCGTATCGGCGTCAACATCGGTTCGGGCATCGGCGGCCTGCCGATGATCGAGGATACCCACAACGATTTCCTCGGCGGTGGTCCGCGCAAGATTTCCCCCTTCTTCATTCCCGGCACGATCATCAACATGATCTCGGGAAACCTCTCGATCATGTTCGGCCTGAAAGGACCGAATCTTGCTGTGGTGACCGCGTGCACCACCGGTCTCCATGCGATCGGCATGAGCGCGCGAATGATCGAGTACGGCGACGCCGACATGATGGTGTGCGGCGGTGCGGAATCCACCGTCACCGAACTGGCGATCGGCGGCTTCGCCTCGGCCAAAGCCTTGTCCACGCGCAACGATGATCCCGCCACCGCCAGCCGTCCATGGGACAAGGGGCGCGACGGTTTCGTCCTCGGCGAGGGCGCAGGCGTACTGGTGCTCGAGGAATACGAGCACGCGCTCAAGCGCGGGGCCAAGATCTACGCCGAAGTCGCCGGCTTCGGCATGAGCGGCGATGCCTTCCACATGACCGCGCCGGACACCGACGGGCCGCGCCGCAGCATGATCAATGCGCTGAAGAACGCCGGTGTCAATCCGGACGAAGTGCACTACCTGAACGCGCACGGTACTTCGACCCCGCTCGGCGACAAGAACGAGACCGATGCGATCAAGCTTGCGTTCGGCGTCGATACGGCGAAAAAACTCGTGGTCAACTCCACCAAGTCGATGACCGGACATCTGCTCGGCGGCGCCGGCGGCCTGGAGTCGGTGTTTACCGTGCTCGCGGTGCATCACCAGATTTCGCCGCCGACGATCAACCTCTTCGACCAGGATCCGGAGTGCGATCTCGATTACTGCGCCAACGTGGCGCGGCAGATGAAGATCGATATCGCGCTGAAAAACAACTTCGGCTTCGGCGGCACAAACGGAACGCTCGTCTTCCGCCGCGTCTGAAGTGTTGATGCATGTGGCGTTCGCTCCATGCATCTGCCGCTGACCATCGAACTCTCCCCTTCACGAGGGGTGCTGGCGTCAGTGCTGGCCGTGCATGCCGCGGCCGCACTGACGCTTTTCCATGTGCCGCTCTCGATGCAGATGCCTACGGCGGTTCCGGGCGAAGGCCATGGCGCCGTCGCCGCAGTGGCCTGGGGGCTGCTCGTCGTTTCCTTGCTGCTCGGCGTTCGCGCCGAACTCGGCAAGCGCGGGACCGCGCTGCGGCTGTTCGAGGACGGCGCGGTGGAAGTATCGAACGCCGAGGGGCGGACGCTGCTGTGTCGCATCGGTGTCGATGCCGTCGATCTCGGCTGGGCGCTGTGGCTCCATCTTCGGGTCGAGCCGGGGGCTGAAGCGAGCGCGGGCGAAGACAGGGCGCTGCCGCCAGGTCAGGGGAGGGGTGTAGTGCGCGGGAGGCGAGTGATGCTCGTGCGCGCGAACCTGCCGACCGCGCAGTGGCGGTGGCTGCGGATCTGGCTGCGGCACACGGCATTGCGCGGCGAAGCCGGAGGCTGAGGCCTGGATGGACAGCGTGGCCGGGGCCGGGGCCTTTGTGCGTGCGCCGGTGCCTGGGGAACAGGCCCGGCGCGAGCGGCTCAGCTTCCGGCTTTCTTGCGCGGCGGGCGCGGGCGCAGGACGGTGTTGCGCGCGCGCGCCAGCATGTCGGGGAAATCGCGCGAGGTGTGCAGGCCGCGGCTTTCCTTGCGCCGCAGCGCGCAGCGTACGATCAGGTCGGCCGTCGTGACCAGGTTGCGCAGTTCGATGAGGTCGTTGCTGACGCGGAAGTTGGTGTAGAACTCGTGGATCTCGCGCTCGAGCAGGCGGATGCGGTGTTGGGCGCGCTTGAGGCGCTTGGTCGTGCGCACGATGCCGACGTAGTCCCACATGGCCCGGCGCAGTTCCGCCCAGTTGTGCGCGATCACCACTTCCTCGTCGGCGTCGGTGACGCGGCTCTCGTCCCAATCGGGAAGGACCGGCAAGCGGCCACCGGGCTGGGCGAGGATGTCCTTGGCGGCGGCCTCGCCGAACACCAGGCATTCGAGCAGGGAGTTGCTTGCCAGGCGGTTGGCACCGTGCAGGCCGGTAAACGCCGCTTCGCCGACGGCGTACAGGCCGGGAACGTCGGTGCGTGCGGATAGGTCGGTGACGATGCCGCCGCAGGAAAAATGCACACAGGGCACGACCGGGATCGGCTCGCGGCTGATGTCGATGCCCAGTTCCAGGCAGCGCGCGTGGATGTTGGGGAAGTGCTCGCGCAGCCAGGCCTCGGGCTTGTGGCTGATGTCGAGGTAGACGCAGTCGAGGCCGCGCTTTTTCATCTCGAAGTCGATCGCGCGGGCGACGACGTCGCGCGGCGCGAGCTCGGCTCGCGGATCGTGCTCGGGCATGAAGCGGGTGCCGTCGGGCAGCTTCAGCAGGCCGCCTTCTCCGCGTACGGCCTCGGAGATCAGGAAGGACTTGGCCTGGGGGTGGTACAGGCAGGTCGGATGGAACTGGATGAATTCCATGTTCCCCACCCGGCAACCAGCACGCCAGGCCATGGCCACGCCGTCGCCGGTGGCCACGTCCGGGTTGGTCGTGTACAGATAGACCTTGCCGGTGCCTCCGGTGGCGAGCACGGTATTGCGGGCGCTGAAGGTCACGACCTCGTCTGCGGCGATGTCGAGGACGTAGGCGCCGAGGCAGCCCGCGCCCGGCTGCCCGACCTTGTCGCCGAGCACCAGGTCGACGGCGATGTGGTGCTCGTAGATGTCGATATTGGGGTGGGCGCGCACCTGAGCGCTCAACGTCAGTTGCACCGCGGCACCGGTGGCGTCGGCGGCGTGGATGACGCGGCGGTGGGAGTGCCCGCCCTCGCGCGTCAGGTGGTAGCCGAATTCCGAGTCGGGTTCGCGGGTGAAGGGGACGCCGCGCTCGATCAGCCAGTCGATCGCGCGCTTGCCGTTTTCGACCACGAAACGGGTCGCGTCCGGATCGCACAGGCCGGCGCCGGCAGTGAAGGTGTCCTGGATGTGGGCTTCGATGCTGTCGGTGGTATCGAGTACCGCGGCGATCCCTCCCTGGGCCCAGTTGCTCGCGCTGTCGGAGAGCTCGCGCTTGGTGACGAGTGCGACTCGCAGCGTGTCGGCGAGGCGCAGGGCGATGGACTGGCCGGCGGTGCCGCTGCCAAGAATGAGTACGTCGTACTGTTTGAGCAAGATGTCACCCGACTCGAGAGAAGTCCGCAAATATAGCACGCACCGCCGCTACGGCGAGCGCAGGTGCCGCGGGGCGGAAAGGGGGGGGGCGCTGCCCGGGGCGGCATGAACTAATTGCGGGGGGGCGTGTCTTTCCGAGTACCTCCGATTTCTGCAGAATCTGCGGCGGCTCGCTTATAATCCGGGTGTTTTGTCATTCGAATATCCGGGGAAATATTTCACTCCATGAGCGACCGTGTGCTCGATCAGCAGCTCGTCGAGCGCGTACAGCGCGGCGACAAACAGGCTTTCGGCTTGCTGGTGTCCAAGTACCAGCGCAAGCTGAACCGGTTGCTGTCGCGCCTGATCCGCGATCCTGCCGAAGTCGAGGACGTGGCGCAGGAAACCTTCATCAAGGCTTACCGTGCGCTGGGTTCGTTCCGTGGAGACAGTGCGTTCTATACCTGGTTGTACCGGATCGGTATCAACACGGCGAAGAACTACCTGGTATCCCAGAGCAGGAGAGCGCCCACATCCACGAGTTTCGATTCCGAGGAGGCCGAAACCTTCGAGGATGGCGACCAGTTGCGCGACATCAACACGCCCGAGCGCTTGATGATGACGCGCCAGATCGGTGAAACCGTGGATCAGGCAATGGACGCACTGCCCGAGGAACTGAGGACCGCCATCATGTTGCGCGAACTCGAAGGCCTCAGCTACGAGGAGATCGCCAACATCATGGAATGCCCGATAGGGACGGTACGCTCGCGGATCTTCCGCGCGCGTGAAGCGATTGCAGAACGTCTGCGGCCCTTGCTCGATACGGCCCCGGACAAACGTTGGTAGGTGGCAAGGATGAAGGACACAGTGTCGGCCCTGCTCGACGGCGAGCTCGAAGATCATGCGATCGCCCCGGTTTTCGAGAAGTTGCGGCGCGATCCCGAGCTGCGCAAGGAGTGGGACGCGTACTGCATGATCGGCGATGCACTGCGGGGCGAGCATGACTGCTTGCCAGATTTCGCCGAGCGTGTCATGGCCAATCTCGACCGCGAGCCGGTGGTATTCACCCCCGCAGCGGCGAGTGTCGGCTCCGCGCGCCGCGCGGCATGGTCGTCGATGCTGCCGGTTGCAGCCTCGGTGATGGGCGTGGCGGCAGTGGGGCTGGTCGCCGCGACCCTGTATTCGCGGGACGACGCTGCCGTGGCCCGGCTCGCGGCAGTGCCGGCTCCGGCCCAGATCACGAAGCTGACGGCGGGACAGGGTGCCTTGCCGCGGGCCGTAGGGGACGATCCGCTGCGCGAATACGTCTTCGCCCACCGGGGGATCAGCGGCGGCGGGCCGGTTCCGGCCGGGCTGCAGTATGTACGGAGCGTGTCCGAGCAGCGCCAGGGTGCGGGCAGATGAGGTTTCTCCCCGCGGTATTGTGGTTCTGCGCCCTGCTGGCGGGGGCGCCGGCCTATGCTGAAGCTCCGCTCGATCCGTTGTCCTGGCTGGGCCGGGTGGCGACGGCCGGACAGCGCCTGAATTACGTCGGCACGTTCGTTTATCAGTCCGGCGCGCAGGTGGAAACTTCGCGCATCGCCCACCGTGTCGATGCCGACGGTGAGCATGAGCGGCTCGAAGTGCTCGATGGCAGTCCGCGCGAAATCATCCGCCGCGGCAACGAGGTGCGCTGCGTGCTGCCCGACGAGCGTACCGTGATCATCGACGGGGCCGCCGGTGGGCGCAGGGCTTTTCCTGCGCGGCTGCCTCTTTCTCCGATGGGGCTCGCGGAAAATTACCGCATCCGCAAGGGCGAGCTCGGACGCATTGCTGGCTACGAAGCGCAGGCGCTGGTTCTCGAGCCTCGTGACGACCTGCGTTACGGGCATATCCTGTGGGCGGAGGTGAAGAGCGGGCTGTTGCTCAAGGCGCGCATGGTGGACGAGCGCGGTGAACTCATCGAACAGTTCGCTTTCAGCGACGTGCGGATCGGGGGGGAAGTCGATTCCGATTTGCTGAAGTCGCAGTTTGCGCCGGGAGACGGCTGGCGGGTGGTCGATGCGCGTGCCAGCGGAATGCCGCGCAACGACAGCGGCTGGGGGCTGGTGGAGACGCTGCCCGGCTACAGCCTCAGCTCGGTGATGCAGCGGCCGCTCGGCCGCGACCGCGGGCAGGCCGTGCATATGGTGTTCAGCGATGGGCTGGCGGCAATCTCGGTATTCATCGAGCCGGCCGGGGAGGGTTCGGCGGCGGCCGGCCTCGGCCCTGTTTCCACCGGCGCGATCAACATCTACAAGCGCACCCTCGGCGGCCATATGATCACCGCGCTGGGCGAGGCGCCCGAGCGCGCCGTTCGCCGGATCGGCGACAGCATTCAACCAGTGGGGCAATAATGCAGGCACGTGCAGAAGTGTTGCGCGTCGAGCACGGTCGGGTTTGGCTCAAGCTCACCGACCGGGCCGGCGGCTGTGGGCGGTGTGACGAGCCGGGAGGCTGCCATTCGGTGCAGATCTCCCACGTGTTCGGCCCGCCGCAGGGCGAGTTCGTGCTGCCGGCGAGCATTCCGGTCAGCCCCGGGGACCGGGTCCTGATCAGCATTCCCGACGGGGCGCCGCTCAACGCCGCGCTCGTCAGCTACGGACTGGGCACCTTGCTGCTGCTCGCCGGTGCCGCCACCGGCAGCCTGCTCGCTCCCGAGGGCGGGGGCGATCTCTACGCGGTTGCAGGCGGCGCGGCAGGGTTGCTCCTGGCCTGGACGCTGAATCGCGTGCTGACCCGGAGCCGGAACTGGCGCAGCCATCTGCGCCTGGAGCTGGCGCCCGACGGCGCGTGCATGTCGCCGCCGCAGGGGTCGCAATGATCCGTTCCTTCCTGCGCCAGGCCTTTGCGATGCTGGCCATGGCGCTGGTTGTGGCGTCGGTATCGGCAGTCGAAATCGAGGCGCTGCCTGATTTCACCCGCCTGGTCGAGCACCAGGGGGCCGCAGTGGTCAATATCAGCACGACCCAGGCACATGCGGAGCGGACCCGAGCCCCTTTTTCCTTGCCGGAGCTGGACGAGTCGGATCCGATGTTCGACTTTTTCCGCCGCTTTGTGCCCCGGCTTCCCGAACCGCCCGGCCCGGACCCCGATCCGGACAACCAGTCGCTCGGCTCGGGTTTCATCGTCAGCGCCGACGGCTACATCCTGACCAATGCCCATGTCGTCGAGGGTGCCGAGGAGATTCTCGTGCGCCTTGCCGACAAGCGCGAGTTCAGTGCGGAGGTCGTCGGCGCGGATGCGCGCAGCGACGTCGCCCTGATCCGCATCGAGGCCGGCGGCCTGCCGCACGTCGTGCTCGGCGACCCGGATGCACTGAAAGTGGGGGAGTGGGTGCTCGCGATCGGTTCGCCGTTCGGCTTCGAGCAGTCGGTGACTGCCGGTATCGTCAGTGCCAAAGGGCGTAGCCTGCCCGACGAAAATTTCGTTCCCTTCATCCAGACCGATGTCGCGATCAATCCCGGCAATTCGGGCGGGCCGCTGTTCAACCTCCGCGGCGAAGTGGTCGGCATCAACTCGCAGATCTACAGCCGCACCGGTGGCTTCATGGGCCTGTCGTTCGCGATCCCGATCGATGTTGCGATGGACGTGCAGCAGCAGTTGCGGACCCACGGGCGGGTGCAGCGTGGCCGGATCGGGGTTTCGATCCAGGAAGTGACGCGCGATCTGGCCGACGGCTTCGGCCTGCCGCGGACTGCGGGGGCGCTGGTGAGCATGGTCGAAGCGGGCGGGCCGGCGGCGCACGGCGGGATCGAGCAGGGCGACGTGATCCTGCGCTTCAATGGTCGCAGCGTGGAAAACTCGGCCGATCTGCCGCGCATCGTCGCCGCCGCGCGCCCCGGGGCGACGGTCGATGTCGACGTCTTCCGCGACGGCAAGCTGCAGGTGCTGAAGCTCGCGGTCGGCGAGTGGCAGGACCCGGAAAACGCCGCCAGCGCGGGCAGCAGGCCGCATATGGCTTCCGCGCCGAACCGCCTCGGCCTGGTCCTGGTCGCGCCGACGCTGGCACAGCGGCGCGAACGCGGCATCGAGCAGGGGCTGGTCGTCCTGCGCGCGCAGGGGGTCGCCGCGCGCGCCGAGATCGCGCCCGGCGATCTCGTGCTGGGGATGGTCGTGGATGGGCGCCGGCAGCGGCTGGGGACGGTGGCCGAATTCAATCGCATCGCCGATACGCTCGAGCCGGGGCAGCCGATCACGTTGCTCGTCCGCCGCGGCGACGCGAGTTCCTACGTCAGCCTACGGGCGGCGCGATGAAGCTTGCCGGCCCGGGGCCCGTGTTTACCGTCATGAGCCGGCAGTGGTGTCATCTGTGCCACGATCTGGTGATGGCGCTGGAGCCGATCGCGGCCGAATTCGGCTGGAAGATCGAAGTTTTCGACGTCGACCAGGATGCCGGACTTGAAGCACGCTGGAACGAATGGGTTCCGGTGCTGCTGCACGGCGAACGCGAACTGTGCCATTACCACCTCGACGAAGCCGCGGTGCGCGCTTATTGCGCCGGTTTTCCGCTAGAATCGCGGCCTTGACGAGGTCACCCCCGACACATCCAACTTATTCCGAAACGGGTGCTGCAAGGCACCCTTTTCGTTTCGCATGAACCATATCCGCAATTTTTCCATCATCGCCCACATCGACCACGGCAAATCGACCCTGGCCGATCGACTCATCCACTTCTGCGGCGGCCTGTCGGACCGCGAGATGGAGGCCCAGGTCCTCGACTCGATGGACATCGAGCGCGAGCGCGGCATCACCATCAAGGCCCAGACCGCGGCGCTGCACTACAAGGCGAAGGACGGGCAGGTCTACAACCTGAACCTCATCGACACTCCGGGACACGTCGACTTCTCCTACGAGGTCAGCCGCTCGCTCGCCGCCTGCGAGGGCGCGCTGCTGGTGGTCGATGCCTCGCAGGGCGTCGAGGCGCAGACCGTGGCGAACTGCTACACCGCGCTCGACCTCGACGTCGAGGTGGTGCCGGTGCTCAACAAGATCGACCTGCCGGCGGCCGATCCGGACAACGCCCGTGGCGAGATCGAGGACGTGATCGGCGTCGATGCTTCCGAAGCGATCCTGTGCTCGGCCAAGACCGGCCTTGGCGTGGAAGACGTGCTCGAAGCCATTGTTGCCCGCATCCCGCCACCCAAGGGCGAGCCCGAAGGGCCGCTGAAGGCGCTGATCATCGACTCCTGGTTCGACAACTACGTCGGCGTCGTGATGCTGGTGCGTGTGGTCGATGGGGTGCTCAAGCCCAAGGACCGCATCCTGCTGATGTCGAACGGTCTCCAGTATCCGTGCGACCAGGTCGGCGTGTTCACGCCGCGCTCGGTGGCGCGCGAGCAGCTGCGTGCGGGCGAGGTGGGCTTCATCATTGCCGGCATCAAGGAGATCGAAGCGGCCAAGGTCGGCGATACCGTGACGCTCGCCACCCGGCCCGCGGCCGAGGCGCTGCCTGGCTTCAAGGAGATCAAGCCGCAGGTGTTCGCCGGCCTGTATCCGGTTGAATCCTCCGAATACGACCAGTTGCGCGACTCGCTCGAGAAGCTGCGCCTGAACGACGCCTCGCTGCAGTTCGAGCCGGAAGTGTCGCAGGCGCTCGGCTTCGGCTTCCGCTGCGGCTTCCTCGGCCTGCTGCACATGGACATCGTGCAGGAGCGCCTCGAGCGCGAGTTCGACATGGACCTGATCACCACCGCGCCGACGGTGGTGTACGAGGTGGTGCTCAACGACAACTCGATCATCCGCATCGAGAATCCGGCCAAACTGCCCGACCCCGGCAAGTACCAGGAGATCCGCGAGCCGATCATCACCGCGACGATCTTCCTGCCGCAGGACTACGTCGGCCCGGTGATCACGCTGTGCAACCAGAAGCGCGGCAACCAGATCGACATGCGCTACCACGGCCGCCAGGTGCAGTTGATCTATGAGCTGCCGATGAACGAAGTGGTGATGGACTTCTTCGACAAGCTGAAGTCGGTGTCGCGCGGCTATGCCTCGCTCGACTACGACTTCAAGGAATACCGCAGCGCCGATCTGGTCAAGCTCGACCTGATGGTGGGTGGCGAGAAGGTCGACGCGCTGTCGGTCATCGTGCACCGCGCCAGCGCGCAGTACCGCGGCCGTGAGCTGGCGAGCAAACTGCGCGGCCTGATCCCGCGCCAGATGTTCGATGTGCCGGTGCAGGCCGCGATCGGTGCGCACATCATCGCCCGCGAGACGATCAAGGCGCTGCGCAAGAACGTGCTCGCCAAGTGTTACGGCGGCGACATCAGCCGCAAGAAGAAGCTGCTCGAGAAGCAGAAGGAAGGCAAGAAGCGGATGAAGCAGGTCGGCAACGTCGAAATTCCGCAGGAAGCCTTCCTCGCCGTGCTGCGCACCGACGAAGGCAAGTGATCGAACCCGCCGCGCGGCGCCGCCGCCGGCCGACGACGGATACCGCATGAATTTCGCCCTGATCCTCTTCCTGTTGCTCGTCGCCACCGGCGTGCTGTGGCTCTTCGACCGCTTCCATGCGCGCAAGCTGCGCCCGGCCGGCGCGCCGGCGCCGTGGTGGGTGGAGTACGGCGCGAGCTTCTTTCCGGTGATCCTGGTCGTGTTCGGGCTGCGTTCCTTCGTCGTCGAGCCGTTCAAGATCCCGTCCGGGTCGATGATCCCGACCCTGCTGGTGGGCGATTTCATCCTCGTCAATAAATGGAACTACGGCATCCGCCTGCCGGTGATCAACAAGAAGATCATCGACATCGGTGCGCCGCAGCGCGGCGACGTCATGGTGTTCCGCTATCCCGCCGACCCTTCGCTCGACTACATCAAGCGCGTGGTCGGCCTCCCTGGCGACCGGGTCGAATACCTCAACAAGCGTCTCCGGATCAATGGCGAAACCGTGCCGCTGGAGAGCGCGGGCAGCTACCTGCACCCCGACCGGCTTTATTATTCGCCGCAATACACCGAAAAGCTCGGGGAACGCGAACACGCGGTGTTGATCGAGCGCGATGCACCGGCGTTCGTGCCGCAGGTGATGAATTTCCCCCAGCGCGGAAACTGCACCTACACCAGCGCAGGGGTGAACTGCACCGTGCCCGAAGGGCATTACTTCGTGATGGGCGACAACCGCGACGCCAGCAGCGACAGCCGGGTGTGGGGGTTTGTCCCCGAGGACAACATCGTCGGCCGCGCCTTCTTCATCTGGTTCAATTTCAGCGACATGAAGCGGATCGGCGGTTTTTACTGAGCACCCCGCGGAAACGGCTTGGCCGCTTCCGCCCCGGCGGGGGAGGGGAAAACCCGGGGCGGCTCTGCGTATTCTCGCGTGTACGCCCGCAGCCACTGGCGGGACGGCGGATCCATTCACCCGCTCCGACGAAAGGGAGGAAACCATGCGCATGAAATCCCAACGCGGGCTGAGCCTGCTCGGCGTTCTCGTCGTCGGTGCGTTCGCCGCCTTCGTCCTGACGATCGGTTTTCGCACGGTGCCGGTGATCAACGAGTACCTGGCGATCAAGCGCATCGTCAATGTGCTCGCCGACGAGGGCGACAAGGGCGTGCCCGCCCTGGAACTGCGCCGCAGCTTCGACCGACGTGGCCAGATCGACGACGTCTCGAGCGTGTCGGGAGTCGATCTGCTCATCGACAAGTCCGGCCCCCGCACCCGGGTCGAGGTCGACTACAGCCGCACCGTGCCGCTGGTGGCGAACCTGAGCCTGCTGATCGATCTCCATGCCAGCAGCGAGGCGCGTTGAGCCGATGACCACCGACCAGCTTCAATCCCGCCTGGGCCACGTGTTCACCGACTCCGGGCTGTTGCAGGAGGCGCTCACCCACCGCAGCTTCGGCCTGCCCAACAATGAGCGTTTCGAGTTTCTCGGCGACAGCATCCTCAACTGCGTGATGTCGATCGCCTTGTTCGAGCGCTTCGGCGAGCTGCGTGAAGGCGAGCTGTCGCGCGTGCGCGCCTCGCTGGTGCGCCAGGACGCGCTCTACCGCATCGCGCTCACGCTCGAACTGGGCGACTGCCTGCGCCTGGGCGAAGGCGAGCTCAAGTCCGGCGGCAGCCGCCGCCCGTCGATTCTCGCCGATGCGCTCGAAGCGGTATTCGCCGCGGTCTTCCTCGACGGTGGCTTTCCGTGCGCGAAGGGCGTCATCGACCGCTTGTACGCGCCCTTGCTCGCCGAAGTCGATCCGCGCAAGCCGAGCAAGGATGCGAAGACCGCCTTGCAGGAGTGGCTCCAGGGGCGCAGGATGCCCTTGCCCGTCTATACGATGGTGCAGGTCCTGGGCGAGGCCCACTCGCAGGAGTTCGAAGTCGCCTGCGACATCCCCAGGCTGGGCGTGCGCACCCTGGGGCGCGGCTCCAGCCGGCGCATCGCCGAACAGCAGTCGGCCGAGCTCGCGCTCACCGCCGTGAGGAAAAAATGAACCAAGAGCATTCCCACCCCGCTGCAGCGGGGGACGCCGCAGCGGACGAAGCCTTCCGTTGCGGTTTCGTCGCCATCGTCGGCCGCCCCAACGTCGGCAAGTCGACGCTGCTCAACCGCCTCGTCGGGCAGAAGATCAGCATCGTCTCCAGCAAGGCCCAGACCACGCGCCACCGCGTCACCGGCATCCTCACCGAGGACCGGGCGCAGTTCGTGTTCGTCGATACGCCGGGCTTCCAGACCCACCATCGCAACGCGCTCAACCGTTCGATGAACCGCACCGTCTCGCAGGTCCTGGCCGACGTCGATCTGGTGTTCTTCGTCATCGAGGCCGGTCGCTTCACCGACGACGACCGCAAGGTGCTGACGGTGATCCCCGCGTCGTCGAAGGTGATCCTGGTGATCAACAAGGTTGATCAGTTGAAGGACAAGGCCCGCCTGCTGCCTTTCATCGACGAGGTACGCCAGCTGCGCGAATTCGCCGAGATCGTGCCCTTGTCGGCGGAGAAGGGGAGCAACGTCGCCACCTTGGTCAGGGCGGCCACCCCGCTGCTGCCGGTCGGCGTGCCGATGTTCGAGGAGGACGAGGTCACCGACCGCAGCGAGCGCTTCCTCGCCTCCGAATTCCTGCGCGAGAAGCTGTTCCGCCTGCTCGGCGACGAGCTGCCCTACGGCATTGCGGTGGAAATCGAGAAGTTCGAAGTCGAAGGCAGGCTGCGCCGCATCCACGCCGCGGTGATCGTCGACAAACCCGGCCACAAGGCGATGGTGATCGGCAAGGGCGGCGAAAAGCTCAAGCGCATTTCCAGCGAGGCCCGCGTCGAGCTGGAGAAGCTGTTCGACGGCAAGGTCTTCCTCGAGGTCTGGGTCAAGGTCAAGAGCGGCTGGGCCGACGACGAGCGCGCGCTGAAGAGCCTGGGCTACGAATAAGCCCGGCGGCGCACGATGGCCGGCCCGAGACAGCGCATCGAGCAGCAGCCCGCGTGGGTGCTGCACACCCTGCCGTGGCGCGAAACCAGCCTGATCGTCGACCTCTTCGCGCGCGACCATGGCCGGGTCGCGCTGGTGGCGAAAGGCGCGCGCCGGCCGCATTCGCAGCTGCGCGGCGTGCTGATGGCTTTTCAGCCGCTGCTCATCGACTGGTCGGGCGGCGGTGAAGTGAAGACCCTGGCGCGCGCCGAATGGCTCGGCGGCCAGCCCCTGCTGGGTGGGCGGGCGCTGCTCTGCGGCTATTACCTCAATGAGCTGCTGCTGCGCCTGACCGCGCGCGAGGACGCCCATCCGCGCCTCTTCGCCGCCTATGCCGACGCGGTGGGCGCGCTCGCCCGCGGCGAGGCTGAATCGCCGATCCTGCGCCGCTTCGAGCTGGCCCTGCTGCAGGACCTGGGCTACGAGGTCGGTCTCGCGGCCGATGCCGCGACCGGCTCCGGACTGCAGCCCGATGCCCGCTACCTTTATATAATCGAGCGCGGTCCGGTGCGGCTGGAGATCCTCGAACAAGAGCAGGACGAGGTCGCAGCACTGGGCGAGCAGCCGCTCGTGTCCGGACAGACCCTGCTCGACATGGCAGCCAACGACTTTACCCGCGCGGAGACGCTGCTCCAGTCCAAGCAGCTGCTGCGCGTGCTGATCAACCACACCCTGGGCGGCCAGCCGCTGCAGTCGCGCCGGGTGCTGAAGGAACTGCAGGAGCTCTGATGATCGAACTCGGCGTCAATATCGACCACGTCGCCACCCTGCGCCAGGCGCGCCGCACCTGGGAACCCGACCCGGTGTGGGCCGCGGTGCAGGCCCACCTCGGCGGCGCCGACGGCATCACCATCCACCTGCGCGAGGACCGCCGCCACATCCATGACGAGGACGTGCGCCGCCTCGCCGAGCTCACCCAGGTCAAGCTCAACCTCGAGATGGCCGCCACCGACGAGATGGTCGCCATCGCCTGCCGCACCAAGCCGCAGATGGCGATGCTGGTCCCCGAAGGCCGCCACGAGATCACCACCGAAGGCGGGCTCGACGTGCTCGCCCAGGAGGCACGCCTGAAGGACGTGATCGCCCGCCTGGCCGACGCCGGCATCGTCACCAGCGTGTTCATCGACGCCGAGATCCCGCAGATCGAGGCCGCCGCCCGCATCGGCGCGCGCGTGTGCGAGATCCACACCGGCCCCTACGCACACGCCTTCCACGCCGCCGGGCGCGACGCCGAGGCGCCGGCGGTGGCGGCCGAGCTCGACAAGATCCGCATCGCCGGCGAAGCGGTACGCAGCCTCGGCATGCGCTTCAATGCTGGCCATGCGCTCAACTACTACAACGTGCAGCCGATCGCCCGCCTGCCCGGCATCCGCGAACTGCACATCGGCCATTCGATCGTCAGCCGCGCAGTCTTCGTCGGCCTGCGCGAGGCGGTGGCCGAAATGAAATGCCTGATGCGCGAAGGCGCGGCACGCAGCCGCTGAGCCTGGGCGCGCGGGCGGGAGAAAGGTCATGATCCACGGCATCGGTACCGACATCGTCCGCATCGAGCGCGTGCGCCAGGCGCTCGAGCGCCACGGCGAGCGCTTCGCCCTGCGCATCCTCGCCGACACCGAAGTCGAGGCCTGGCGCGCACATCGCGACCCCGCGCGCTTCCTTGCCAAGCGCTTCGCCGCCAAGGAGGCCTTCGGCAAGGCCCTCGGCACCGGCGTCGCCGTGCCCGCCACGCTGCACGCGGTGGTGGTCGGCCACGACAGTCGCGGCAAGCCGGACTTCCACTACGATGAGCGGCTCGCCAAACATATGGCCTTGCACCGCCTGCGCGCGCACCTCAGTCTCTCCGACGAGGACGAGCACGTCGTCGCCTTCGCCATCATCGAGAACCTCGCATGAAAGTCCGCCGCCGACTCGCACGCGGCCCGGTCATGATCGACGTCGCCACCACCGCCCTCACCGACGAAGAGCGCGCGCGCCTGCGCGACCCGCGGGTCGGCGGGGTGATCCTGTTCGCGCGCAACTTCACCGGCTCCGCGCAGCTTGCCGCGCTCACCGCCGAGATCCGCGCACTGCGCGACCCCGCCCTGATCATCGCCGTGGACCACGAAGGCGGGCGGGTGCAGCGCTTCCGCGACGACGGCTTCACCCGCCTGCCGGCGATGCGCAGCCTCGGCGCGCTGTGGGTGCAGGACCGCCTGGCAGCGCTCGATGCGGCGCGTGCCACCGGCTTCGTGCTCGCCGCCGAGCTGCGCGCCCATGGCGTGGATCTGAGCTTCACCCCGGTGCTCGATGTCGACTACGGCGTCTGTGGCGCGATCGGCAACCGCGCCTTCCACCGTGACCCGCAGGCGGTCGCCGCGCTCGCCCAGGCGCTGGTCGCCGGCATGGCGGAGGCGGGCATGGGCGCGGTCGGCAAGCACTTCCCCGGCCACGGCGGCGTCGAGGCCGACTCCCACCACGAGGTGCCGGTCGATCAGCGCGACTTCGATACCCTGTGGTCGGAAGACATCGCCCCTTACCGCCACCACCTCGGCCGCCAGCTCGCCGGCGTGATGCCCGCGCATGTGATCTACCCGAACGCCGACCCCGGTCCCGAACCGCAACCGGCCGGTTTCTCGCCGTTCTGGTTGAAGGACGTGCTGCGCGGCCGCCTCGGCTTCGAGGGCGTGATCTTCAGCGACGACCTCAACATGGAAGGCGCGCGCGTCGCCGGCGACATCGTCGGCCGCGCCCAGGCAGCCCGCGCCGCCGGCTGCGACATGCTGCTCGTCTGCAACCGCCCCGATCTTGCCGCCGAGCTGCTCGAGCGCTGGAGGCCGGAGCCCGATGCCGACAGCCTCGCCCGCCTCGCCGCAATCGTCCCGAACACCCCGCTTCCGGCCTGGCTCGCCGACCCCTCCGCCCTCGAACTGCACGCCGCCTACGTCCAGGCGCGCGAGCGCGTCGCCGCCATCCCCGACGACACGGGCGCCGCGCCGGCGATGACCGCCGCCACCATCGGCGAGCAACGCACAGAAGTCCTGAGCAAGCGCGGATAATCACGAACCGAACAGAACTTTCCCCGGCAACGATTCCCGGACCCATGGCATCGATTCCCGACCAGCCGTCGTGTCCGCTCCAGGCAGGAGAGGGTGTTAACCCGCCGTAACGTGTTCGGCGCGCTCGTCAAACAACGCGAGGCGCCACAAGCAGCCAACGAGCAAGCGCATGTCCGACCCGAAGAATGAGCACGCCGCCTTCGACCCCAAGCCCTTCCTGCGTACCCTCACCGAGGAGCCCGGCGTCTATCGCATGATCGGCGCCGAGGACAAGGTGCTCTACGTCGGCAAGGCGAAGAACCTCAAGCGCCGCGTCTCCAGCTACTTCCAGAAGACGCTCTCCAGCCCGCGCATCGCCATGATGGTGGCGCAGATCGTGCGCGTCGACGTCACCGCCACGCGCTCCGAGGCCGAGGCCCTGATCCTCGAGAACAACCTCATCAAGAGCCTCGCGCCGCGCTACAACATCCTCTTCCGCGACGACAAGACCTACCCCTACATCGAACTCTCCGCCGACGCCTTCCCGCGTCTCGCCTACCACCGCGGCGCCTTCGCCAAGGGCGCGCGCTACTTCGGCCCCTTCCCCAACGCCTACGCGGTGCGCGAGAGCATCCACCTGCTGCAGAAGACCTTCCAGCTGCGCACCTGCGAGGACAGCGTCTTCGCCAACCGCTCGCGCCCCTGCCTGCTGCACCAGATCAAGCGCTGCACCGCGCCCTGTGTCGGCCTGATCGACGCCGAGGACTATGCCGCTGACGTCCGCCTCGCCACCCGCTTTCTCGACGGCCAGGCCAACGAAGTCATCGACGACCTCACCGCACGCATGAACGCCGCCGCCGAGCGCCTCGCCTTCGAGGAAGCCGCCGCCTGCCGCGACCAGGTCCGCGTGCTGCAGGCCGTGCTCCACCGCCAGTTCGTCGACAGCCGCAAGGACGAGGACGTCGACATCCTCGCCGCGGTCGAGGCCGACGGCCTCACCTGCGTCAATATCGCCATGGTCCGTGGCGGCCGCCACCTCGGCGACCGCCCGCAGTTCCCCAGCGGCGCCGCGGTATCGGGCGCGGCCGACAGCCTGCTCGCCTTCGTCGACCAGCACTACGGCCAGCACCCGATCCCGGCCCGCATCCTGGTGAACCTGGCGCCTGAGCCGGTGCGCGAGACCTTGGCCGAACTCGCCGAGCGTCCGCCCGGCGTGGTCGCGCCGCGCTTCGCCGCCGAAAAGGCGTGGATGGAGATGGCGGAGAAGAACGCCCGCCTGGCGATTCAGGCGCGCGCGCGCGACACCGGCCGCATCGAACAGCGCCTCGAGGCCCTGCGCGAGGCGCTCGGCCTGGACGAGGCGCCGCAGCGCATCGAATGCTTCGACATCAGCCACACCATGGGCGAAGCCACGGTGGCCTCCTGCGTCGTCTGCGAAGCCGGCGCGATGAAGCGCGCCGAATACCGCCGCTACAACATCGCCGGCATCACTCCGGGCGACGACTTCGCCGCGATGCGCCAGGCGCTCGAGCGGCGCTACGGCAAGGTCGCCGCAGGCGAGGGCGTGTGCCCCGACCTGATCCTGATCGACGGCGGCAAAGGCCAGGTCGGCGCGGCACGCGAAATCCTCGCCGAAGTCGGGCTCGAGGCGGTGGCGATGGTCGGCGTCGCCAAGGGCGAGGGGCGCAAGGCCGGGCTGGAGACGCTGATCTTCCCCGACGGGCGCGAGGGGCTGGCGCTCGGCGGCGAGTCGGCGGCGCTGCACCTGATCATCGAGATCCGCGACGAGGCCCACCGTTTCGCCATCACCGGCCACCGTGCCCGCCGCGGCAAGGCGCGGGTGGGCTCCAAGCTGGAGGACATCCCCGGCGTCGGCCCTTCGCGCCGGCGCAAGCTGCTCGCCGCCTTCGGCGGCCTGGACGGCGTGCGCGAGGCGACGGTGGAAGACCTGTGCCGCGTCGACGGCGTGAGCCGCAAGCTCGCCGAGCAGATCCACGCCGCCTTGCGCTGAATCACCGCAGGTGTTGCCCGGCGGGCTGTTGCACCGCGGTGAAGCGGTTGTCTGCGCGCGGGGGCGCTGACCCCGTTCGACTTGTCTCTATACTCGCCCCCATGCGCCTGCCCGTCATACCCACCATCGTTTTTGCCCAGCTCTTCGGCGGGTCGCTGTGGTTTTCGACCAACGGCGTGGGCGAGGCGCTGATGCGCGTGTGGAGCATCGGGCCGGCCGAGATCGGGCAGCTGACCAACGCCGTGCAGCTGGGCTTCATCCTCGGCACCCTGGGGTTTGCGCTGACCGGGCTCGCCGACCGTTTCGCCGCCAGCCGCATCTTCGCCGTCTGCGCGGTGACCGGCGCCGCGGCCAATGCGGCCTTCGCCTTGCTCGCCGAAGGCATGGCCAGCGCGCTGGTGCTGCGTTTTATGGTGGGGCTGAGTCTGGCGGGCGTGTACCCGCTGGGAATGAAGCTGGTGGTGAGCTGGGTGCCGGAGCGCGCCGGCCATGCCCTGGCGCTGCTGGTGGGCATGCTCACGCTGGGTACGGCGCTGCCGCACGGCCTGAAGCTCGCCGGCGGCGGGGCGTGGCAGGCGGTGCTGCTCGGTTCGTCGGTGCTGGCGCTGCTGGCGGCGGCGATGATCCTCAGGCTCGGCGACGGACCGCATCTGCGCCGTCGCGCGGGGGCGCCGACGCTGCGCATGGGGGCGGTGCTGACGGCGTTCCGTATTCCGGTGTTCCGTGCCTCGGCGCTGGCTTACTTCGGCCACATGTGGGAGCTCTACGCCGTGTGGACGCTGGTGCCGCTGCTGGTGGCGGGGTCGTCGCTGGTCGTGCTCGCGCCGGTGTCCGCCCTGAGCTTCGTGATCATCGGCATCGGCGCGCTGGGCTGCTTTGCCGGGGGCGCGATCAGCCGCCGCACCGGCAGCGCACCGGTGGCCGCGGTGGCGCTGGCCACCTCCGGGGTGTGCTGCGCGCTGTTCCCGCTGGTGGCCGATGCGTCGCCGGCGTGGCTGCTGGCCTTCTTCCTGCTATGGGGGCTCAGCGTGCCGGCCGACTCGCCCCAGTTCTCGGCCATGTCCGCCCGCGCCTGCCCGCCGGAGATCGTCGGCAGCGCGCTGGCGCTGCAAAATGCCATCGGCTTTGCGCTGACCATCGTGTCGATTTCATGGGGCACCGCGATGGTGGCCGACTGGGGGCCGAAGGTGTCGTGGCTGCTGCTGCCGGGGCCGGTGCTGGGGGTGATCGCCTTGCTGCCGCTGCTGCGGGGGCGGGCGGCGGGCTGAGTTGGTTTGCCGCATGGCCTGTGGGCAGGCGGTGTCCATGCCATGGAAAATCGTGGTCCCGCTTTTCACGCGATCAGGCCGGTTCTGTCAGCGCCTTTCGCAGAAAGCCGGTCAGCTCGGCCACCTCTGCGGCGATGTCCTGCGGGTGGCCGAAGTCGTCGTGGCTGGCGGCGATGATGCGTAGCCGCACATGCTCGCCGCTGCGGGCGGCGTGGATGAGGCGGGCCTCGGAAGGGGGTACCGTGGTGTCCTGCACGCCATGCAACAGCAGCGTCGGGCAGCGAATCGCGGCGATGGTCGTCACCGGAGCGATGTCGTCGAAACGGTGGCCGATCACATGCTCCACGTAGCGCAGCACCAGCCAGCCCAGCGGCAGATAGGGCACGCGCTTGTGGGCCAGGAGGCGGCGCATCATCGCCTCCGGGTGGGAGAAGGCGGCGAGGCTGACCACCGCCGCCACGTCGTCACGACGCGATGCCGCGAGCAGCACCGCGCCGGCGCCGACCGAATGTCCGACCAGCGCGATGCGATGCGCGTCCGCCTGCGGGCAGTGCCGCAGCCAGGCCAGAGCGTGGTCGATGTCTTCGGCGAAGCGCGGTAGCGAGGCGAAGTCGTCCTCGTCGCTGTGGCCGTGGCAGCGGGCGTCGATCAGCAGCACCGCGAGGCCGGCGGCGTGCAGCGCCGGCACCAGCGGCAGCATCATCGCGGCGTTGCCGCCCCAGCCGTGCATGACGAGCGCCACCGGCGCCGGTGCGGCGCTCTCGGCGGGCACGAACCAGGCGTACAGCCGTCGGCCGCGCGCGGTCGGGATCCGCACCGCGTCGAAGGCCAGGCCCAGATCGGCCGGGGTCCGGTCATGCGGCACCCGCTTCGGCGCCAGACCGCGCCGCACCGCGAAGCGGAAACCGAGCAAGGCCGCAAGCGTGGCGGCGAGGGTGACTGCCCAGACGGTCATGCGTCGTCGCCGGCCGGTCCGCTTGTGTGCGTCGGCGCAATGCGGCGAATCGCCGGCCGGAAGCGGCCGGTCTGGCGGTCGGCGATCATTCGATCCGCCTGGCACAGGCGGGTCCGGTTGAGCGCGGGCGCATCGGGCACAGGCTGGCCGAGGCCGGCGAGGGCTGCGGCGCCTGGAGCGCATCCTGCCGTGAGCGGGTGGTAGCCATGGGAGGGGCGCCGCGGCGGGAAGAGGGCAGCTCAGCCGGTGAGGGCCTCCTTGACCCAGGCGTTGGCCTGCTTCGCGTCGAAGCTGCTGCCGTATTTCGCCTTCAGCGCCGCCATCACCGCACCCATCTGCTTCGGGCCGCGCTCGGCCAGGGTGGCAACGGTTTCGGCGATGAAGGCCTTCACTTCGGCCTCGCTCGCCATCGGCGGCAGGTAGGCGGTGAGGATCGCGGTCTCGGCTTCGAGCGCAGTGCGGCGCCCGGCATCCTGGATCACCGCGAGCGCTTCCTGGTTGTTCTTGAGGAACTTGCGGATCGTCTGCTGTACTTCGTCGTCGGTGCTTTCGCGGTTACCGGCGTTCTTGCCGACCATCTCGGCCTCGGCGATCAGGGTGCTGAGCAAGGTGGCGCGGAGGCTGTCGGCGGCTTTGCGCGCGAGCAGGGAATCCTTTTTCAGTTGGGCGAGCAGGCTCATGGAACTCTCCTGGGGGATAGGGTTGAAACGGTTCAAACGGTTGGAATCTGCGGGTGGAGGCGGCGCGGTGCGGGGCGCGGGCTGCGGCAGTTTAGCGCAGCGTGCGGGCCGGCGCTCGGCGGGGGCGGGGCAGTCGGCTGTGCCAGGGGCTGGCGGACTGTGACCGGCCGGCGCTGCCGCCGGGGTGTCGTCGATTCCGGCCTGCTCAGTCGATGTTGAGCGGGGCCGGGCAGTCGAGCGCTTCGCAGGCGGCGCGCAGCAGCTCGGCTTCGATCGGGGCGAGGCGTCCGTCCTCGATCGCCGCCTCGGCCATCGCGTACACCAGGCGACGGCGGAACGGGGGAGCGGTGGCGGCGAGCTGGGCGAAGGCGCGGTCGAGCGCGGGAAAGTCGATTTCACCGGCTTCCAGCAGGGGGCCGAGCGCATCGAGTGGGGCGGCTGCGGCGCTGCGGGCATAGGCGGCGCGGGTGGCGGCCGCGTCGTGCTGGCCGGCGATGGCGATCACCGACAGCAGCAGTGCAGTGTGGCGGCGCAGTTCGGCCGGGCTGGCTGCGAGTGCGGGCGCCGGCGAGCGGGGCTGGAGCGCATCGCGCAGCAGACGCACGAGGACGTATTCGCCGAGGGCGAGCCAGCCGTCGGTGCCGGCGAGGGCATCGAGGAGTGTGATGAAGCGCTCGCGTGCGTCACGGTCGAGCTCGCGCAGCGCTCCGAGAGCGAGCTCGATCAGCGGCAGCCGCATGCCGGGGTCAAGCGCAGCCACCGTGGCGTATTCGAGTTCGGTGCGCAAGGCGAGCGGATCGTCGACTGCCGCAGCGACCTTTTGCAGCTGGCGCTGGCGGATGCCGGGATCGCGGTCGAGGAGCAGGGCGAGGCAGATCGCCTGGGCGCCGGAAGGCTCCTGCAGCGACTGGCGAAGCGCTCCGTCCAGACGGGCGATCCGGACCTGGGCCTGGGCGAGGTGCTCGGGCTGGAGCTGGCCGATCGCGGCCGTGAACGCGGCTGCCGTTTCTGCCGTAGGGGGGCCTGCTGCAGCCGCGGTGCTGGCCGGTGGGGTGGCGGAAAGTGGGTGATCGGGAAGTGGGTGGTCGGGGAGAAAGCGTGGATCGATGCGGCGGATGCGCTCCGCGAGCGGGGGATGGGTGGCGAACAGCGCCGACAAGTGCCCGCTGGCGCCGAACAGCATGTGGCTGACTTCTTCCGCACGGGGGTGGCCGATGTTCGCACCGTACCCGGCGATGCGCCGGAGTGCGCCGGCGAGGCCGGCCGGGTTGCGGGTGAATTGGACCGCTGCGGCGTCGGCGAGGAATTCGCGCTGGCGTGAGACCGCGGCCTTGATCAGCTGGCCGCACAGCACGCCGACGTGGCCGACGGCGACCAGCAAGAGGCCGAGGAGGGCGAAGGGCGAGCGGCTTTTGCCGCCCCGGCCGCCGCCGCGCAGCAGCATGCGGCCGATCAGGGAGAGCACGAGGATGCCGTGCAGCAGGCCGATCAGGCGCAGGTTGAGGCGCATGTCGCCGTTCAGGATGTGGCTGAACTCGTGGGCGACGACGCCCTGCAGCTCGTCCCGGTCGAGCTTTTCGAGCGCGCCGCGGGTGAGCGCGACCACCGCTTGCTGCGGCCGCGTGCCGGCGGCGAAGGCATTGATCCCGGGCTCCCCATCGAGCACGTAGACCGGCGGAGCGGGAAGGCCCGAGGCGACCGCCATCTCGTCGACGATGTTGAGCAGGCGGCGCTCGCGCGGATCGGGGGTGGCGCGCGCGAGCGGGCGGCCACCGAGGGTCCGCGCCACGGCCTCGCCGCCGCCGGCGGCAAGGCGGGCGATGCGGTACAGCGAGGCGAGCAGGATCACGCCGCCGACGACGGCGGCGGTTGCGAGGAACTGCGCCGGGTCGAGCAGGCGGGAAGTCGCCACGCTGCCGTCCTCGCCGGGAAACAGCAGCAGCGCGGCGCCGGCATGGACGACGACGATGATCAGCACGACCGCGAGCGCGAACCACAGTATCAGCAGGCGGCTCTGGCGGCGGGCGTGGTCCTGGGCAGCGAAAAAATCCATCGCGGGCGGCAGGCCTGGAGGCGGGGCGCGAGCGGGCGGGGGTGTGATCGAATCGGAGTGAGGGGCGCTGGCTTTAGCCGAAATCCACCTTCAGCGCTTGGCGGGCGTCGGCGTTCTCCAGCACCCATTGCTCGGCGGCGGCAAAGCCCACGGCGTTGGCGATCAGAACGTCAGGAAGCTGCTCGCGGCGGATGTTGTAGGCGGTGACCGCGTCGTTGTAGGCCTGGCGGGCGAAGGCGATGCGGTTCTCGGTGCTGGCGAGCTCTTCCTGCAGCTGCATCATGTTCTGGTTGGCCTTGAGCTCCGGGTAGGCTTCGGCGAGCGCGAAAAAGCGCGTCAGCATGCCGCCGAGGGCCGCTTCGGCACCGGCGAGCTGGCGCATCGCGGCGGCATCGGTCGGCGCCCCTTCGGCGCGTTCGGCGGCGGCGCGGGCCTGGTTGCGCGCGGCAATCACCGCTTCGAGGGTTTCGCGCTCGTGGCGCATGTAGGCCTTGGCCGTTTCCACCAAGTTGGGAATCAGGTCGTAGCGGCGCTGCAGCTGCACGTCGATCTGGGAGAAGGCGTTCTTCACCCGGTTGCGCAGCGCGACCAGGCCGTTGTAGATCAGTACCGCCCAGGCGAGCAGGGCGACGACCAGGGCAATCACGATCCAGCTCGACATCGGAGACCTCCGTGGGATGCAGTCGTGGGGCCGCGCCGGGGACAGCGGCCGGCGGCGGAGCGCTTGTGCGCATGGGCGGGAACGGGAAACGATTGTGCGGCAGCACCGGCGCCGGGGCAATTGGTGCGTGCAGCCGTGGCGCCTATGTCCGTGCCGTGTGCATCCGCAATCCGGGCTGCGGAATGGAGCTTGAGTGGCGGCTGGTGCGTTGTGCCGGCCGTTGCCGCCTGCAGGGGGCGGCCGCGGAGCGGATGTGCCGGAAGGGTGGGCTCAGGCATACTTGCACCTTTGCCTCCGTAGCACCGAATCCTGGCCGATGTCCCGGCCCCCCTTGCCGATGTCCTGTGAATCCGCAGCCGAGCACTCCGCCCGGCCCTCTCCTGCTCCATGCCCCAGTACCGGTACGCCGTTCGGCGAGCGCCGCTACAACGCCTGGAACGACCATGTGAAGCGCCGCTATGGCGGGCGGGTGCAGAAAGTGTCGGTCGCGGCCGGCTTCAGCTGCCCCAACCGCGACGGCGTGCTCGGCACCGGCGGGTGCACCTTCTGCAACAACGCCGGGTTCACCCCGGGCTACCTCGACCGCCGTCAGCCGATCGGCGAGCAGATCGACACCGGGCTGCGCTTCCTGCTCCGGCGCTACCCCGGAACGCAGCGCTACATCGCCTATTTCCAGAGCTACAGCAACACTTACGGCGAGTTCGAGCGCCTGCGCGCGTGCTACCAGGAGGCGCTCGCCCATCCCCGGATCAGCGGGCTGGCGATCGGCACCCGCCCGGACTGCCTGCCCGACGAGGTGCTCGACTACCTCGCCGAGCTGGCGCGCGAATCCATCATCGAGCTCGAGATCGGCGTCGAGTCGTGCAGCGACGAGGCCCTGCGCCGGGTCAATCGCGGCCACGACTTCGCCTGCAGCGCGGACGCGATCGAGCGCGCGGCGGCGCGCGGCCTGGAAGTCACTGCGCACCTGATCCTCGGCCTGCCCGGGGAGTCGCGCGCAGATCTGCTCGACGGCGCCCGCCGGCTCTCCGCGCTGCCGCTGCGCGCGCTCAAGCTCCACCAGCTCCAGCTCGTGCGCGGCACCGCGCTGGCGCGCGACTGGGAGCGCGATCCGGGCGCGGTGCCGCTGCTCGGCGAGGACGAATATATCGCGCTGCTGGCCGACTTCGTCGAGCGCCTGTCGCCCGACATCCTGCTCCAGCGCCTGGGCAGCGAGGTGCCGCCGGCGCTCAAGCTGGCGCCGCAGTGGAACACGCGCCTGTCCGAACTGGCGCCCCGCCTGAGCGCCGAGCTGGCGCGGCGGGGAAGCTGGCAGGGCTGCCGCGCAGGAACATGATTTTGACTCGAGCGAGAATGATGATGAACGAGCGCAGCACCCCCGGTTTGGCCACTCTCGGCATCCACGGCCACGGCTTCAAGGACGCCTACGGCAGTCCGCATGTCCCGGTGTATGACACTACCACTTTCTCTTTCGCGTCGACGGCCGACCTGCTCGACGTCATCGACGGGCGCAAGGCGGGCGGGCTGTACACCCGCTACGGCCTGAACCCGTCGATCCTCGCCCTCGAAAATACCCTTGCCGGCCTCGAAGGCGCCGAGCAGGCCTGGGCTTTCTGCTCCGGAATGGCGGCGGCGAGCGCGCTGTTCCTGACCCACGGGCGCGAGGGCATCGTCTGCGTCGGTGAAGCCTACGGCGGCACGCTGGAGCTGCTGTCGAGCCAGCTGCCGCTGCTGGGCATTCCCACCCACCTGATTCTCGACGACGAGCTCGACCGCCTCGATGCCCTGCTCGCCGGCGGGGCGAAGCTGGTGTTCTTCGAGACGCCCACCAATCCGACCCTGAGCCTGATCGACATCCGTGCCATCGCCCGCCGGGCGCACGCCCACGGGGCGCTGGTCGCGGTGGACAACACGTTCGCCTCGCCGGTGAATCAGCACCCGCTTGCGCTCGGCGCCGACATCGTGATGCACAGCGCGACCAAGTACCTCGGCGGCCACAGCGACCTCACCGCCGGCGCGCTGATGGGGGCGAAGGCGCTGCTGCAGCCGGTGTGGAGCTGGCGCAAGAACCTCGGCTCGATGATCGCGCCCGCGACCGCGTCGCTGCTCGCGCGCAGCCTGCGGACCCTGGTGGTGCGCGTGCGCCAGCACAACGCCTCGGCGCAGCGCATCGCCGAAGCCATGCAGCGCCATCCGCGGGTGCGCCGCGTGTTCTACCCCGGACTGACCGATTTTCCCGGCCACGAACTGGCCCGGTCGCAGATGGCGGGCTTCGGCGGCATGCTGACGATCGAACTGGCCGGCGACGGTGCGGACGCCACCCGTGTTGCCGACCGTCTGCGCCTGTTCGCCCTCGCCCCCAGCCTGGGCGGGGTCGAAAGCCTGGTCACCCAGCCGTGCACCACCACCCACCACGATCTGTCTGCGGCGGAGCGTGCCCGCCGCGGCATTTCGGATGCGATGCTGCGGCTGTCGGTCGGCCTTGAGGATGTCGACGACCTGATCGCCGACCTGGAGCAGGCGCTGGCCTGAAGGCCGCCTCGGTGCGGGCCGCTCCCGGTGCTGCGGCGCCGGATTCACTGAGGCCGCGGGGGCGGCTTGACGCAGTTCAATCTCCGCCCGCGGCGAAGCGGATAGCATCGCCATCCTGTCGATCCTTCTTCGGAGCAAAGCCCATGCAACCCAGGTTCTTCATCTCCGCACTGGCGCTCGCCGCGGTGCTCGCCGGTTCGGCCCCCGCCGCGCTCGCCGCCGACGGCGGGCGTCCCGCGGCGGAGCCGGCCGCGTCGGCCGATGCGCTTCCGCGGCCCGCTGACGAAGCGCTGCGCAGCGCGATGACGGCCTTGCGCGATACCCTCGAGCAGCGCATCCACGACGCCGAGTCCCGGCCGCTGGCCGAAGCCGACTACGTGGCGCTGGCCGCCGAGATCGAGCGCCAGATCGCCGCGATCGTCGCCGGGCGGGATTTCCACAGCCGCTCCGGGCGCCACCTGCAGTGGCTGCTCGGCGACATCACCGATGCCGCCGGGCTGATGCGCAGCGCGCCGCGGGCGCCGGCAAAGAAACTGGGATTGATGCGGGTGGTGGAGACGCTGAACTTCTACGGCCGTGAATACGACCATCCAGGTTGGGTCGTGCTCAAGTACTGAGCTTGCGGCGGTAACGGTCGCGGTAACGCGCGACCAGCGCTTCGGTGCTGCTGTCGTGGTCGCCGGGGAGGGCGGCGGGACGGGCCGGGTCGAGTTCGCCCAGTACCCGGGCCGCCAGCTGCTTGCCCAGTTCCACGCCCCACTGGTCGAAACTGTTGATGCCCCAGATCGCCCCCTGGACGAAGGTGCGGTGTTCGTAGGCGGCGATCAGCGCACCGAGCGAGAAAGGCGTCAGGCGCTCGAGCAGGATCACGTTGCTCGGCCGGTTGCCGGGGAAGGTCCGGTGCGGCACCAGGGCCTGGATGCGTGCTTCGGCCAGGCCGGCGGCGCGCATCTCGGCTTCGGCCTGCTCAGCGCTGCGTCCGCGCATCAGGGCCTCGGCCTGGGCGAGCAGGTTGGCGAAGGCGATGCGGTGGTGGAATTCGTCCTCGGCGCCGGCCTCGAGGACGCCGATGAAATCGACCGGGACCGGCTGGGTCCCCTGGTGCAGGAGCTGGAAGTAGGCGTGCTGGCCGTTGATGCCCTGTTCGCCCCAGATCACCGGGCTGGTGTGGCAGCCTACCGGCTGTCCGTCGGCACGCACCGACTTGCCGTTCGATTCCATCTCGAGCTGCTGCAGGTAGGCGGGCAGGCGGTGCAGGCGCTGGTGATAGGGCGCGATCAGCTGGCTGCGCGCGCCGAGGAAATCGATGTTCCAGATCGCGATCAGTGCCATCAGCACCGGCAGGTTGCGTTCCAGAGGGGCGCTGCGGAAATGCTCGTCCATCGCGTGGGCGCCGGCGAGCAGGGCGTCGAACTGCCCGGCGCCGATCTGGAGCAGGATCGGCAGGCCGATCGCGCTCCACAGCGAGAAGCGCCCGCCCACCCAGTCCCAGAAGCCGAACATGTTGTCGGCGTCGATACCGAAGGCGCGGACCGCGGCGGCATTCGTCGACACCGCGACGAAATGGCGGGCGACGGCCGCTTCGTTGCCGGCATGGGCGACCAGCCAGGCACGGGCACTGCGGGCATTGATCAGCGTCTCCTGGGTGGTGAAGGTCTTCGAGGCGACGATGAAGAGCGTGGTCTCGGGATCGGCGCTGTGCAGCACGTCGCCGATCTGCACGCCATCCACGTTCGACACGAAGTGCAGGCGCAGCGCCGGGTGGGCGAGATCTTTCAGCGCTTCGCACACCATCGCCGGGCCGAGATCGGAGCCGCCGATGCCGATATGGACGATGTCGGTGATGCGGCGGCCGCTGTAGCCCAGCCACTGCCCCTCGCGCACTTCGGTGCTGAAGCGGCGCATGCGCGTGCGCACCGCCTCGACTTCGGCGCCGAGGTCGACGCCTTCCACCGTGCTCGGCATGCCCGCCGGACGGCGCAGGGCGACGTGCAGCACGGCCCGGTCCTCGGTGCTGTTGATGCGTTCGCCGGCGAACATCGCCGCGATGCGGGCCGGCAGCCCTGTTTCAAGCGCCAGGCGCAGCAGCAGCGCGAGGGTGTCGTCGCGCACGAGGTTCCGCGCGTAGTGGAAGACGAGGCCGCAGGCGTCGGCCTGCAGGCGCCGGGCACGGGCGGGGTCCTCGGCGAACAGCGAGTTCAGGGAAAGGCCGGCAAGGGCGTTGCGGTGAGCGGAAAGCGCAGTCCATGCGGCGGATTGCAGGAGAGTGGGCATCGCAGTGTCGCGGTTCGAAGCGGTCGGAGGTATGGCGTTCGGGCACAGATGGTACAGACAGGGGACGCCGAAGTGTGTACCTTCCGACGCGCGTCGAGGGGCTGATCGGCGCTGATATACTCGGAGCCCGATCACACGATTCCCTGGCCTGCCGGCATGCCGCTCAACATCCCGAATGCGCTCACCTGGGCGCGTATCGCGCTCATCCCGATTTTCGTCGGTGTCTTTTACCTGCCCGACAGCTGGATGCCGGTGGCGAGCAAGAATCTGGTGGCGACCGCGATCTTCATCGCCGCTGCGGTCACCGACTGGTTCGACGGCTATCTCGCGCGCGCGCTCGGGCAGACTTCGGCTTTCGGCGCCTTCCTCGACCCGGTGGCCGACAAGCTGATGGTGGCTGCAGCGCTGATCCTGCTGGTGCAGCTGGCGCGGGTCGATGCCCTGATCGCGGTGGTCATCATCGGCCGCGAAATCACGATTTCGGCGCTGCGCGAATGGATGGCTCGGGTCGGCCAGTCGGCCAGCGTCGCCGTGGCCTACGTCGGCAAGCTCAAGACGGCGGCACAGATGGTGGCGATCCCGCTGCTGCTGTTCGATGCGCCGCTGCTCGGCTTCGATCTGCGCCTGATCGGCGAGGTCCTGATCTATGTCGCCGCTGCGCTCACCTTGTGGTCGATGGGCTATTACCTTCGCCGGGCGATGCCCTTGTTGCTGGACAGGGACGGGGCCGCCTGAGTTGCAAGTCCCGGTGCTGCGCTTGAAGCTGGAAATGCAATTCAGAAGTTGACATGTAAAAAAGACTGACTATAATGGCGGTCTTTCCCGGGCGGGAATAGCTCAGTTGGTAGAGCGCAACCTTGCCAAGGTTGAGGTCGCGAGTTCGAGACTCGTTTCCCGCTCCAAGAATTTGCTGCCCAGGATCGTTCCTGGGTGCGGAGGCTCCGGCAGGTTCGGGGCAGCCAGCCGAAAGGTCGTGGCGCGATGGCAGAGTGGTTATGCAGCGGCCTGCAAAGCCGTGTACCCCGGTTCGATTCCGAGTCGCGCCTCCAGAAGTAAATGCAGTTTGCAGTATTGCGGCAGAGTGCGGAAGTTGATATATTTCGCGCCCTGTCGTCAAAGCGGGAATAGCTCAGTTGGTAGAGCGCAACCTTGCCAAGGTTGAGGTCGCGAGTTCGAGACTCGTTTCCCGCTCCAGAATCCGAAGCCGGATGAGTACAATGTGCTCATCCGGCTTTTTCGCATTTCCCTTCCTGTGCCGGTCTGCGGCGCCGGCGGCGCCCGCCAGATGACGGCCCGATGCCCGTGCTGAACATCCGTTTTCCGCTTCCTGCCGATTCCGTGCTGCCCGAATACGGCCGCGGGGGCCTGTATGAGCTGGCCAGCACCTTGCGTACCTGGCTGCACGAGCCCGGAGCAGGGTGGCACGCGGGCGGCGTTGCTCCGGGGGACGCTGCGGCGACGGTCGTGCTGCTGGTGATCGACGGCCTGGGTGACCGTTATTTGTGCTCGGCGGGGGCGGGTTCGGTGCTCCATGCCCACCGCCGGGGGGCGCTGACTTCGGTCTGTCCAAGCACCACCGCGAGTGCGGTGACAACGTTGTTGACCGGCGTCGCGCCCGCGGTCCATGGCCTGAATGGATGGTTCGTCCATGACCGCCGGTTCGGCGGCGTCGTTCTGCCCCTGCCGCTGAGTCTGCGCGCCGGGCCGCCGCTGGAAGCCGTCCGGCTGATGTCGCGGCTCTGTCCGGTGCCGCCGATGTTCCATCACGCGAGCCGGCCCGCGGTGCTGGTCTCCCCGGCCGATATCGCGTTTTCGCGTTTTTCGCGGCACCACGCGCGGGGCGCCCGGATCGCGCCCTACCAGGGACTGCAGGGGCTGGAAGCGCAGATCCTGGCCCAGGTCGATCGCCTTGCGCCGAGCGGTGGCCTGGTCCATGCCTATTACCCCGTATTCGATGCGCTCAGCCATCTGCATGGCTGCCGCTCGGCCCAGGTCCATGCCTGCTTCGAGCGGATCGACGCGATGTTCGCCAATCTGCTGAAGGCGTTGGTGGGGCGGGGCGTGCATCTGGTGGTGACCGCCGACCACGGTTTCACCGATTCGTCCCCGCAGCGCACGGTCGACCTGGCGCCGGGCGGAGAAGTCGCCGCGATGCTTGCTGCGCCGCTGTTCGGCGAGCGTCGCCTGGCTTTCTGCCGGGTGCGCAAGGGGGCGGCGGCCGAGTTCGAAGCATGGGCAAGGGCGGAGCTGGCAGGCAAGGCCGTGCTCGTCGCCGGCAAGGAGTGCCGCGAGTCGGGGCTGCTCGGCCCGGGCGCGCGGCATCCGCGGCTGGCCGAGCGGGTGGGGACCCATGTGCTGCTGATGGAGCCCGGGTGGACGATCATCGATCATGTCGAAGGCGAACTTTTCCACGAAATGATCGGGGTGCACGGCGGCCTGAGTGCGGACGAAATGACCGTGCCGTGGATCGCCGCGCGCAGTTGAACGGCCGGCGCCTTTCAGTGCTGGTTTTCGTCCGGCGGCACGGGCATCACCGCGATGCCTTCGTCGAGCAGCTCCTCGACTTCGTCACGCGATGCGGCGCCACGGATGTTGCGCGGCTCGGCTTCGCCATAGTGGATGCGCCGCGCTTCCTCGGGCAGGCGCTCGCCGACGTCCTCTGCGCCTTGCGCCATGTGGCGCAGCGCGGCCATCAGCCGGTCGAGGGGCGCGGCGGGCGGTGAATGCGCCGGCCGCCCGGACGGCCGGGCGGGAGCGTCGTGCGCGGGGGCCGCGCTCGCGCGTGTCCGCACATGAGGCGCGCTGGGCAGGCGCCGGACCTCGGTGCTGGCGCAGACCGGGCAACTCAGCTGTCCCTGCGAGTACTGCTCCTCGAATGCTGCTGCGGAGGCGAACCAAGCTTCGAAACGATGGCTGTGGTCACAGGAAAGGTCTAGAACGATCACGGAGTCAGTGCCGCTGCAATGGATGTATGTAGGTGTCCGGTGCCGATGGCCGCCGATGGCCGATCACGGCCGAAGGGCTGCGATCGGCGGACAATGGGACCACCGTGGGGGCGACGGGACGCGATTCGCGCGCACGGTGCGGGCATCACGCTACAATGCGGACCCCGCCCGGGTGGCGAAATCGGTAACCGCAGTGGACTTAAAATCCACCGCCGCATGGCTTACGGGTTCGAGTCCCGTCCCGGGCACGACAGTCGAGCCGCACATTATGTCCTGCGCTGCGGGGCTTTTCCACCGCAGCGCAGCCGATGTCGCGGCATCCCGGCCGGCGTCGCCGGCACTGTGCCTGCTGGGCCAAGAACATGCGCGATGATCGTCCGACCTCTCTTCCGCTCGTCCCCGATGCGGGTGCCGACTGCCTGATCTTCCGCGGCAATCAGTTGCTGGTGGACGCGGCCGGCGCGCCGCCGTCGGCGTGGCGCGATTACCTGACCGCGGTCGCGCCGCTGCGGCTGATCCCGACCGGCGGCGGGCAGGGCGGGACGTGCTTCGTCGCCGAGGTCGCCCGCGAGGCAGAAGCCCCGCGAGGCCACGAGTTCCGCCACCTGAAAGGGCTGCTCGACACCTTGCCGCGCGCGCTGCGCGAGCGGGCGATGCGCAGCCTCGAACTCCTCGAATTCGACCGTGCCCACCAGTACTGTGGTGCCTGCGGCTCGATGACGATCCTGAAGCCGGACAGGATCGCGCGCGTCTGCACCAACGACGCCTGCGCGCGCGAGCACTTCCCGCGGGTTTCTCCGGTGGTGATCATGGCGGTCGAGCGCGGGCCGGAGATCCTGCTCGGGCGCTCGCCGCACTTCGCTCCCGGCCTGTACAGCACGCTGGCGGGCTTCGTCGATGCCGGCGAGTCGGCCGAAGAGGCCGTCCAGCGCGAGGTCTTCGAGGAAACCGGGCTGCATGTGCGGAATTTGTCCTACGTGGCCAGCCAGCCCTGGCCTTTCCCTCACGCCCTGATGCTCGGCTACCGGGCGGAGTACGCGGGCGGAGAGATCGTCTGCGCGGTCGATGAAATCGAGGACGCGCGTTTTTTCCACGTCGACCACCTGCCCCCGGTGTTCCCGATGAAATATGCGATGGCCAGCGCGCTGCTCGACGATTTCTGCAGGCGTCACGGTCGTCCAGGGTTCCTGTAAGTGCGGAGCACGCCGGCCGCGACCCGCTCCGTGCGCTCCCGGGGAGGGTGGTAGTGGTGGGGTGGAAACGACCGCTCCCGGCGTTCACGAGGGATCGTGGTCGCGCCGGGCGGGCCCCGCTTCGCCGGTGTTTCCGTCCCGCAGCAGATCGAAGGCGATGCGCATTCCAAGCAGCGCGTTGCCCAGCGCGAACACCGCGACCAGCGCCGCGGCAAGCGGCACCAGCGGATAGGTGCGCAGCACCCAGGCCAGAACCGCGGACAGCAGGTTGAGGACGACCATCAGCCAGAAACGCGAATCGCGCGGCCGGAACAGGCGGGAAAGTTTCAACGGGAGGATCGAACGCATGGCGGGAAGGATACCGGGAAGAGGGCGGTAGGCGGGCGGGAGGCGCAGTCGCGGGCCAACAGCCGCGGGCCGGCCGTCACGAACCGTTGTCCGGCGATGCTGCGGGCGAAGAGGGTCGATCATTATTTGATGTTTATCAAATGATAACAATTCGTATTAACTGTATCCTTGTCCTGGATAACCTGATCCAGTAGGGCAAGCCAGCGACCGACCGCCAGCCAGCCCGGATGTTTCCTTTCCGGAGAGCTTCCCCATGGTGTTTCGCTTGCGCCCATCCGTCGTCGCCGTTCTCGGCCTGTCCGCTGCCCCCGCCTTTCATTCCGCCCATGCCGAAGTGCTGCTCGAAACCCGGCTGGTGACCGCCAAGGGCTATGCCGCGGATGCGCAGGACACGCCGCAGGCGGTGGAAATCCTGCCTTCACCCGGTGCCGGCGGGGCGGTGGTCGGTGATCTGCTGCGCGGCCAGCCCGGCCTGGCGGTGCAGTCCGACGGCGCCTGGGGACAGAACCCGGTATTGCGTGGGCAAAAGAAGGAGAGCGTGGTGGTGATGGTCGATGGTCTGCGGGTGAATTCGGCCCAGCCGCAGGGGGCGATCGCCTCCTTCCTCGATCTCGGCCTGCTCGAGCGCGCGGAAGTCGTCAAAGGGCCGGGCTCGGTGCTGTACGGCAGCGGGGCGATGGGCGGCGTGGTGAATCTGATCACTCCCGAAGCGCGCTTCAGCGCCGAGGACACGCACGGCGGGCGGGTCGGCCTCGGCGTCGGCAGCGTCGATCGCAGCGTGGCCGGGGCGTTGCTGCTGACGCGCTCGAACACCGACCATGCACTGGTGCTCGGCGCTGCGGGGCGCGATGTCCACGACTATCGCAGCCCGGACGGGCGCGAGCAGCGTACCGGCTACGATTCCGGCTCGCTGCTGGCGAAGTACCGCCACCGCCTCGGCGACGATGCCAGCGTGCGCCTCAACCTGCAGCGCCACACCGACCGCGACGTGTGGTATCCGGGTTCGGCGCGCAGCGGCGCGGGGATTCCGAAGCCGCTGGGGGTGGCGACCATCCATTCGCCCGAACAGCGCCGGGAGCTCTACGAAATCGGGGTGGACGCCGCCGTCGGCAACGGGCAGCTGTCCGCAGAGCTCTATCGGCAGGAAGTTTTCCGCCAGATCCGTGCCCATTCCTCGGCCAAGGAGCGCGACTACGTGCGCAATGACGTCACTTTCGTCACCGATGGGGCAAAGGCGAAATACCTGTTTTCCCCTGCGGCGGACCACCTGCTGACGGTCGGTGTCGATGTCTGGAACATGCGCGGCGACCCCGAACGCTATATCGACAACAATCCGCCCGCGTTCGACAACAACCAGCGCAACGATCCTTTCGACAAGGGGCGCATCGAATCGACCGGGCTGTTTGTGCAGGACGAGTTCGAACTCGGGACGACGCGGATCGTGGCCGGTGCGCGCTATGACCGTGTGCGCGGCGACGCCCGGCAGAAGGGTTCGGGGCCGGCGGCGCAGACCAGCGGGCTGGAGAACACCGATAACAACCTGTCGTGGTCGCTGGGGGCGATCTATCCGTTGTCCGGGTCGCTCAATGTCTACGCTAATGTCGGCCGCTCCTATCGTGCAGCCGACATGCGCGAACGCTTCGAGGATTCGGCGCGCGGCGACGGCTACTACCATGTCGGCAACCCGCAGCTCGACCCCGAAGTGTCGACCAGCGTCGAGCTCGGCCTGAAGGGGCGCGAAGGCCGGCTGCGCTACCAGCTCGCCGCCTTCCATACCCGCATCGACGACTACATCGCCGGCCGGATCACCGGGACGACGCACAGTGCGACCGGGCTTCCCCTCAAGCGCACCGAAAACCTCGACAAAGTCACCCTCTACGGCCTCGAAGGCAGTGCCAGCCTGCCGGTGGCGGCGTTCGTGATCGATGGCAGCTTCACCTGGCTGCGCGGCAAGAACCATCAGGACGACGAGCCGCTGTACCAGATGCCGGCTCCCGAGCTGACCCTGGGCATCGGCCAGCCGGCCGAGCGCGGTTTTTACTGGCATGCCCAGCTGCGCGCGGTGGCCGAGCAGGACCGGGTCGCCACCCGGTTTTCCAATGGCACCGAGGATCGCACCGCCGGTTTCGTCACCGCGGATGCCGGATTCGGCTGGCGCTTCGGCCCTGTGGCCGCGTTCGAGGCCGCCAGTGTCGGCGTCACCCTCCGCAACCTGGCCGACAAGCGCTATCACGAGCACCTGACCGATGGTGTTTCCGGCAACGAACTGGCCGCGCCCGGGCGCGGCATCGCCCTCAGTCTGAACGGGAGCTTCTAGACATGGAAACAGATCGCTGCAGCCCGCCTCCTGCACTCTGCCTGGTCGATCGCACCGTCGCACGCCCGGGGGCGCGCGCGCACGGCAGGCACCGTGCCGCGTCGGCCTGCGGGGGGAAGCACGGGGCTGTACGGCCCGTCCTTGCGGCGTGGACGCGGCTTGCATTGCACCTCGGCGTCGTCTGCGCGTTCCTGCTCGTGACCGGCATCGCCTACGCGCAGAAGCTGCCCCGGCTCGTCCTCGCCGGCCCGTCGGCAGCGGTGTCGAACCCGCTGATCCGGATGGTCGATTCGGGGGCGCTCGCCGATGTCGCCGAAGTGGTGGAGTTCGTGCCCTGGCGCGACCCCGACCAGCTGCGGGTGATGGCGCTCGATGGCCGCGCCGACGTGCTGGCGATGCCGACCAACGTCGCCGCCAACCTCTACAACCGCGGCGCGAAGCTGCAGCTGCTCAACGTCTCGACCTGGGGCGTGCTGTGGCTGGTATCGCGCGATCCGGCGCTGAAGACGCTCGCCGACCTGCGCGGCAAGGAGCTGGCGATGCCGTTCCGCGGCGACATGCCCGACATCGTGTTCCAGCTCCTGGCCGGCCAGCAGGGGATCGACGTCAGGAAGGAGCTGCGCCTGCGCTACGTCGCCAGCCCGGTCGATGCGATGCAGCTGCTGGTGATGCGCCAGGTCGATCACGCCCTGCTCGCCGAGCCGGCGGTGTCGATGGCGCTGCGCAAGACCGGCTCTTTCCCGCTCAACGTGGTCGCGCCCGAGCTGCACCGCAGCATCGATCTGCAGCAGGAATGGGGGCGGGTGTTCGCGCGTGCGGCACGCATTCCGCAGGCCGGGATCGCGGTGATGGGGGCGCTGCGCGAGCGCCCCGAGGTGGTCGCGCGCATCGAAGCCGAATACGCGCGCGCGCTCGCCTGGTGCCGCGAGCAGGCGAGCGCCTGCGGACAGGCCGTGGCGGCGCGCATCGATCTGCTCAGCGCCGAGGCGGTGGCCGATTCGATCGCGGTCAGCCAGACCGAAGCGGTGCCGGCCGCGGCTGCACGGGCCGAACTCGAATTCATGTTCGGCCACCTGCATGCGAAAAATCCCGCGCTGATCGGCGGCAAGCTCCCCGATGACGGCTTCTACGCCGGCGCCGTGCGCAGATGAGCCTGCTCCGCGCCTGGCTCGCCGGACTGCCCGCCTATCTGTGGAGCGGCTGGGGGGCGATCGCCAGCCTGTTCCTGCTCTTTGCCGCCTGGGAGGCGGTCAGCCTCGTTTACGGCGCGCTGGTGTTGCCCGATCCGCGCTCGACCTTTTCCACTCTGTGGCAGCTGATCGACAGCGGCGCGGCCTGGCCCGAACTGGCGGTCACCGCGCGCCGTGCGCTCACCGGCTATGCCTTGTCGGTGGTCGCCGGCAGTGCCCTCGGCCTGCTCGCTGGGCTGTCGCTGACCGCGTCGATGATGTCGCGCCCGCTCGTCACCGTGCTCATGGGGACGCCGCCGATCGCCTGGCTGGTGCTGGCGATACTGTGGTTCGGCGCGAGCGACGGCACGCCGGTGTTCACCGTGTTCGTCGCCGCCTTCCCGGTGATCTTCATCGGTGCGCTGCAGGGCACGCGCACCCTCGACAACCAGCTCCGCGGCATGGCCGAGGCCTTTCGCCTGCCGCGGCGCATGATGTTCACCGACGTCTATCTGCCGCACCTGGTGTCCTATCTGTTTCCGGCCTGGATCGCAGCCCTCGGCACGGCGTGGAAAGTGGTGGTGATGGCCGAGCTGCTCGCCACCCAGGACGGTGTCGGCGCCGCGCTCGCGGTGTCGCGCTCGCACCTGGATACGGCGGCGACGATGGCCTGGATCAGCGCGGTGGTGGGGCTGCTGCTGATGGTCGAATACCTCGTGCTCGAGCCGCTCAAGCGTGAGCTCGAGCGTTGGCGGGAGCAGGGCGCATGAGGCACCCGGCGTCCCCCTCCGGCGGGCTCGAGGTTCGCGGCCTGGGCTATGCCTTCGCTCGTGACGAAGTGCTCGCCGGGATCGATTTCGAGGTCCGTGGCGGCGAAGTGCTGGCCCTGGTCGGCCCTTCGGGTTGCGGCAAGACCACGCTGCTCCACCTTGCTGCGGGGCTGTTGAGCGTGCAGCAGGGCGAGGTCGACAACCGCTTCGCCACGACCGCCTTCATGTTCCAGCAGCCTCGTCTGCTGCCGTGGAAGAGTGCGCTCGACAACATTGCGCTCGGCCTCAAGGCGGCGGGAGTCGGGCGCGGCGAACGCCATCGGCGGGCCCGCTCGCTGGCGCTGCGCCTCGGACTCGCCGCGCACGATCTCGACAAGTTTCCCCACCAGCTCTCCGGCGGCATGCAGAGCCGGGTCGCGCTGGCGCGTGCGCTGGTGCTCGCGCCCGAGCTGTTGCTGCTCGACGAGCCGTTCTCGGCGCTCGACGTCGGGCTCAAGGAAGAGCTCTACCGCTTGTTGCTGGCGCACCAGCGCGAGCGTGGGATGGGCGTGCTGATGATCACGCACGACCTGATGGAGGCGGTCCGCCTGTCGGACGCCATTCTCGTCATGGCGCCGGCGCCGGGGCGCATCGTGGCGCGTTTCGAGCTTGCCCGCCCGAGCGCCGCACGCGATGACGCATGGGTGTATCGCCACACCGCCGAACTGCTGCAGGCGGCGGCGGTGCGCGACAGCTTCGGCCTGCCGGCGGCGGCGGGGGGCGCCTTGGCTGCGCTCGGCGGCAGGGGCGGCGCGCGCCTTCGTATCGTCGGCGAGCCGGCGTCCGGGCATGCGGGGCTCGTCCCGTCCGACCTGCGCGTACTCGCCCCTTCCGCGCCGCCCCATGGCGCGGCCGCAGGCAAGCGCTGCGGCGCCTGAGCAAGGAATCAACGATGACGATCGAGGCGCCCGTCGACGCCGTTCCCTCCCACTCCGTCGGCCTCCATCGCCGTCGCAGCGCCGCTGCGGCTGCCGGTTCGCCCATCACCCACCTCACCCGCCTCGCCGCCCTGCCTGTTTTCATGTGCGGTTTCCGTCCCTTCTTTCTCGCCACCGCGGTGTACGGCGCGCTGTTGGTGTTGGTCTGGCTCGTCTTTCTCGGGACGGGCGGCGCGCTGCCGGCGGTTGCGGGCGGTGCGCTGGTGTGGCACGCCCATGAACTGATGTTCGGGTTTGGGCTGGCGGCGCTGGCGGGCTTCGTGCTGACCGCGGTGCCCGAGTTCACCGCCACGCCGCCCTTCGGCCGCGGTGTGGCACTGCTGTGCGTGCTGCTGTGGGGTGCGGCGAGGGTGGCATTCTGGCTGTCGCCTCTGGCAGGGGACGTGGCGGGGCCGGTGCTTGCGGCGTTGTTCGAAACCGGTTTTGCCCTCGTCCTGCTGGGACTGGTCGTCCCCCGCCTGTGGCGGGATCCGGAACGGCGCCAGCTCGGTTTTCTGTGGGGACTGGCGGCGATGGTGGCGATGGTCGCCGGTTTCCACTTCGATGTCGTGCGCGGGCTTTATCCGATGCGCTGGCTGCTGGCGGCGGTGGGGGTGATGATGACGCTGATCGTGGTCGCGATGAGCCGGATCTCGATGCGCATCGTCAATGATGCGCTCGATGTCGAACGCACGCGGCGCGCCGCCGGCAGCGCCGGGCGGGACGCCGACGAGGATCTGCCCGCCTATCGCGCCCGCCCGCCGCGGCGCAACCTGGCGATCTTTGCGATCGCGCTGTACACCGTGGCCGAATTCGCCCTGCCGCAGTCGGCGATCGCCGGCTGGGTGGCGCTGGCCGCGGCCGCGGCGGTGCTCAACCTGCTCAATGACTGGCACGTCGGGCGCGCGCTGCTGACGCGCTGGGCATTCATGCTTTACGCGGTGTATTGGCTGCTGGCGCTCGGCTACGGGCTGATCGGGGTGGCGCGACTCGGGCTGCCGATCGCCGCCAGCGCCGGCCTGCATCTGCTCACCGTGGGGGCGATGGGGCTGTCGGTGTTCGCCGTGTTGTGCATTGCCGGCCGCACCCATGCAGGCTATCCACTGGATCTGCGGCCCTGGGTCGGGGTGGCGGGCATGCTGATCGGGGGGGCGGCCCTGCTGCGGGCGGCGGCGGGGTTTCCCGGGGTGCCGGCGCCGGCATTGCAGCTGGCCAGCGGCCTCGCCTGGGTGCTGGCCTACGGGTTGGCCGCATTCCGTCTGGGCGTGCTCTTCATCCGCGCGCGGGTCGATGGGGGCGAAGGCTGCGAGGAGATGCGCGTGCAGCCGCCCGCAGTGCATGCTCCGGCGCCCGGGCCGCTCCCGCCGGGGTGAAGGACGCCGCGTTCAGCACAGCGGGGATAGGCGGGGCTGGCGGCTGCGGCGCAGCAGCACCAGCACCGCCGCGGCAAGGACGACCTCGATCGCGCCGATGGCGGCGAACACCGCCGGATAAGGCGCACCCAGCCACAGCGAGAAGGCGGCCAGCAGGCCGCTGCTGAGCAGCGGTCCGGCGGCGAAACCGAGGGAGCCGGCCATGTTGAAAGCGGCCAGCGCGCTGGCGCGGCAGTCGTCGCCGCCGTAGTGGGTGGCGAGCACCAGCGAAGGGGCGTACATCAGTGCGGCGATCAGCCCGCCTGCGGCCATCGCCGGCACGATCAAGGTGCCCGGGAGGACGCCGAGGACGGCGAGGAAAACCCCGTACAGCATGCTGCCGCCGATCATCATTGCCATCGGATCCCAGTGCCGCGACAGGCGGCCGGCGGGGTAGGTCAGGATCGAGAACGGGATCAGGAAGGCCGCCATCGCGCCGCCGATCTGGCGGGCATCGAAGCCGATCACCAGGCCGAGGTAGAGCGACAGCGTGGACACGATGAAGCCCACCGTCAGCCGGTCGACGAAGGAGAAGGCGAGCGGAATCAGCAGCGCCCGGCGGCCGCGCAGGGTGGTGAGGATGTCCGCGATCGACAGGCGCGCGCGCGTGCCGGCGGTGTCCGCCAGGCCGAGGTAGCCCAGCGCCGCGAGCGCCAGTGACAGCAGGCCGCCCCCGAGCGGCACCCACAACGGCTCGATGCCGCCGACCACTCCGCCCAGCGGTGCGCCGCTGGCCACGCCCAGGCTGATCGAGGCGCCGACCGCGCCCATGCGCGCGCCGAGCCCGCCCCGGCCGACGTGGTCGGCTCCCAGCGCCATCAGCAGCGACAGCGCCGACATGTGGGCGAAGCCTTCGACCAGGCGCAGCGCGAGCAGGACGGCGTAGCTGTCGGCGTGGCGGTAGGCCCAGGCGATGCCGAGCAGGCTCAGCCCGTTGACCGCCAGCGCCGCCACCGCCAGCGTCCGGCGGCGCCCCAGGCGGTCGGACAGCAGCCCGGCGAGGGGTGCGCCGAGCAGCGCGCCGACCATGTTGATCGACATGAACAGATGGCTGGCAAACTGGCCGAGGCCGGGAAAGCGCTGCACGGTGAAATCGGACAGCACCGGCACCATCGCGGTGACCGGCAGCATCAGACCGTAGAGCAGCAGCAGCGGGAGCAGGCGAGGGCCGATCATGGGGGGCGTTCGGGCAAGCCGATGCGGGCAAGTGGGGACGACACCGGAATCATACGTTGGCAGCGGGGCCGGATGGCAAGCTCCGTTGTTCCGTCTGCGCTGCGGAGCGATCCCGTGGGGACGCCGCGGCCGGCCCGGAAGGCATCGCTTCAGCGGGAGAAGAGCTCCTGGCCGGGGCGGACGAACCGTTCCCGGATCCGCGCGCTGGAAAAATGAAAAGGCGCTGATCCTTTGATGGAGTCAGCGCCTTTCTGTGTCTGGCGCGCCCGGAAGGATTCGAACCTCCTACCCCCTGGTTCGTAGCCAGGTACTCTATCCAGATGAGCTACGGGCGCGTTGCCGAAATCGTTTAGAGCCCGATATCGGAAGGCTGTGTCTGGCGCGCCCGGAAGGATTCGAACCTCCTACCCCCTGGTTCGTAGCCAGGTACTCTATCCAGATGAGCTACGGGCGCTTTTTGCTGCGACTGCGAAGGAGCGGGATTATAGCGTTTAATTCCGCTTTTTCAACAAAATTCTGGCGGAGAGGGTGGGATTCGAACCCACGGTACCTTGCGGTACGCCTGATTTCGAGTCAGGTACATTCGACCACTCTGCCACCTCTCCGCTCGAAGGTCGGCATTATAGTGAATTCACCGAAAATGTGAACGCTTATTTGCCGCCGCCCGAAAAATCATGCCGGGTGGTGCGCTGCCCCGGCCGGGGGCGGGTCAGGCGTTGCCGGGCAGCATTTCCTCGTAGGCGCGGACCGCTTCGGCGGCGTACATCAGGGCCGGGCCGCCCCCCATGTAGGTGCATACGCCGAGGGTTTCCATGATCTGCTCGCGGCTGGCGCCGAGGCGGATCAGCGCCTTGATGTGAAAGCCGACGCAGGCGTCGCAGCGCTGGGTCACGGCGATGGCGAGCGCGATCAGTTCCTTGTGCAGCTCGTCGAGGGCGCCGTCCTGCAGCGAGCTTTTCGCCATCGCACCGAAACCGGCCATGGTCTGGGGGATTTCCCGGCGCAGCGTGCCGAGGGCTTTGGAAACGTCGGAAGTGATCTGGACGAAGGATTTGGACATCGTGGCGGTTCCGTATTTAAGGAAACGCTTATTTTACGATGTCCCGCGCGCCGCTGCCATCCCGGGCGGTCGTGCGGGTGACCGGATGGGCGGCCGCGGGCCGCCACCGCCGCTGCGGCAGCGGGGCGCCGTTCACGCCGCGCTGCGCTTGTCGCGCTCGATCAGGGCATAGGCCGAATGGTTGTGAATCGACTCGAAGTTTTCCGATTCGACGACGTAGGCGTCGATACGCGTTTCCTGATCGAGGCTGGCGGCGAGGTCGCGGACCATGTCTTCGACGAACTTGGGGTTGTCGTAGGCGCGTTCGGTGACCCATTTTTCGTCGGGGCGCTTGAGCAGGCCGAAGAGCTCGCAGGAAGCCTGGTTTTCGACCAGCTGCACCAGGTCTTCGATCCACAGGTGGTCGTTGAGCACGGCGGTGACGGTGACGTGGGAACGCTGGTTGTGCGCGCCGTAGGCGGAGATCTTCTTCGAGCACGGGCACAGGCTGGTTACCGGCACCACCACCTTGATGGTGAATTCGTAGTGCCCGTCGTCGCGGATCGAGCCGATGAAGCAGACTTCGTAATCCATCAGGCTCTGCACGCCGGATACCGGCGCGGTCTTGTTGATGAAGTAAGGGAAGCTCATCTCGACATGGCCGGCTTCGGCTTCGAGGCGCTCGACCATCGCGCGCAACATCGGCTCGAAGGATTCGACCGAGATTTCGCGCTCGTTGCCGTTGAGGATGTCGACGAAGCGCGACATGTGGGTGCCCTTGAAGTTGTGCGGCAGCCCGACGTACATGTTGAAGCTCGCCACCGTATGCTGCACGCCGCCGCATTTGTCGGCGACTTTGACCGGGTGGCGGATCGACTTGATGCCGACCTTGTTGATCGCGATCCGGCGGCTGTCCGCGCTGTTCTGTACGTCGGGGATGGCGTGGTCGGTGGGGGCGTTCATGTCGGTTCTCTGCGGGTTGGGGGCGTCGTGCAATCGAGTTGCACTAACTTGGAATGGTAGCTTTCCCGACCAATCCGCTCAACTTCTTCGGGGGTGGCGACGGCGGAAGGCGTTCGCGCCCGCGGAGGCGGGCGGCGAAGGGGAAAGGCGCTCAGCGCGGATCGATGCGCGCGATGCTGGCGAGGATGCCGGCCTTGTCGAGGCCGACGGAGGCGAGCAGGCGGGCCTGGTCGCCATGGTCGATGAAGTGGTCGGGCAGGCCCAGGCGGAGCATGCGCGGGCGGGCCTCGAGGCCGTCGACGATGCGCGCCACTTCGGCGCCGACGCCGCCGACGACGGCGTTTTCCTCGAGGGTCACGAGCACGTCGTGGTCGGCGGCGAGGGCGGCGACCAGCGCTTCGTCGAGCGGCTTGACGAAGCGCATGTTGGCCACCGTGGCGTCGATCTCCTCGGCCACCTCGCGGGCGACGCCGACCATGCTGCCGAAGGCGAGCAGGGCGATGCGCGTGCCGCTGCGCAGCACTTCACCCTTGCCGATCGGCAGAGCGGTCATTTCCGCGGCCGGCGTCACCCCGCTGCCACCGCCGCGCGGGTAGCGCACCGCGCTCGGGCCTTCGTGGCGCACCGCGGTGTACAGCATCTGGCGGCATTCGTTTTCATCGGCCGGAGCCATCACCACCATGTTGGGGATGCAGGTCAGATAGGACAGGTCGAAGGCGCCGTGGTGGGTCGCACCGTCGGCCCCGACCAGGCCGCCGCGGTCGATGGCGAACACCACCTGCAGGTTCTGCAGGGCGACGTCGTGGATCAGCTGATCGTAGGCGCGCTGGAGGAAGGTGGAATAGATCGCCACCACCGGCACCAGGCCTTCGCAGGCGAGGCCGGCGGCGAACGTGACCGCATGCTGTTCGGCGATGCCGACGTCGAAGTAACGCTCGGGGTATTCCTGGGCGAAGCGCACCAGGCCTGAGCCTTCGCGCATCGCCGGAGTGATGCCGACGATGCGCGGGTCGATTTTCGCCATGTCGCACAGCCAGTCGCCGAACACCTGGGTGTAGGTGAGCGTGCTGCTTCCCTTGGCGGCCTGGATGCCGGCGGTGTGGTCGAACTTGGAGACGCCGTGATACAGGATCGGATCGGCTTCGGCGAGTTTGTAACCCTGGCCCTTGCGGGTGATCACGTGCAGGAACTGCGGCCCTTTCAGTTTCTTCAGGTTGTTCAGGGTGGGAATCAGCGCGTCGAGGTCGTGGCCGTCGATCGGGCCGTAGTAGCGGAAGCCGAACTCCTCGAACAGGGTGCCCGGGCTGATCATGCCCTTGGCGTACTCCTCGACCTTGCGCGCGAGTTCGGCCACCGGCGGGGCCATGCCCAGCACTTTTTCGCCGACGCGGCGCGCGGTGTTGTAGGTCGAGCCCGACAGCATCCGCGCGAGGATCTTGGTGAGCGCGCCGACCGGCGGCGAGATCGACATCTCGTTGTCGTTGAGGACGACCAGGAGGTTGAGGTCTTCCATGTCGCCGGCGTTGTTGAGGGCCTCGAACGCCATTCCTGCCGACATCGCGCCGTCGCCGATCACGGCGATCGCATGGCGCTCCTCCTTGCGTGCGCGGGCGGCGACGGCCATGCCCAGCGCCGCCGAGATCGACGTCGACGAATGGGCCGTGCCGAAGGTGTCGTACTCGCTCTCGCAGCGCCGCGGGAAGCCGGAAATGCCGCCCCAGTGGCGCAGCTTGCCCATCGCCTCGCGACGTCCGGTGAGGACCTTGTGGCCGTAAGTCTGGTGGCCGACATCCCACACGATGCGGTCGTGCGGCGTGTTGAAGACGTGGTGGAGGGCGATCGTGAGCTCGACCGTGCCGAGGTTGGAGGACAGGTGGCCACCGGTCTTCGAGACCGATTCGATCAGGAAGGCCCGCAGCTCGTTGGCGATCGTCGCCAGCTCGTGGCGGTCGCGCGTGCGCAGATCGGCGGGCTTGGCGATGCGTTCCAGGTTGGGGTAGGGAGCCATTGGCGGTCCGGGGTCAGTGCTTCTGTTCGGTGGGCTGCAGGTGCAGAACCGTGAATGCGGCAGAACTCAGAAGGCGCGATGCACGATGTAGTCGGCGAGGGCGCCGAGGCGGGCGGCCCGCGCGCCGAAGGGGGCGAGCGTGGCCCGGGCGTCGACGAGCATCTCTTCGGCCAGACGACGGGCGTCGGTCAGGCCGAGCAGGCTGACGTAGGTCGGCTTGTTCTGCTCGGCGTCCTTGCCGGCGGTCTTGCCCAGGGTGGCGGTGTCGGCTTCGGCGTCGAGGATGTCGTCGACGACCTGGAACAGCAGGCCGACAACTTTTGCGTAGTGGTCGAGGCGCTCCAGCTCGTCGGCGCCGAGGCCGTGCCCGCAATGGGCTCCGAGCAGCACGGCGGCGCGGATCAGGGCGCCGGTCTTGTGGATGTGCATGAGTTCGAGCTCGGCGCGGCCGAGCTGGCGGCCGACTGCGGCCAGGTCGATGGCCTGGCCGCCGGCCATGCCGCGCGAACCGGCGGCGGCGGCGAGCCGGGCGAGCATCGCGAGCTGGGCCGCGGGCGCGTCGCAGATCGGCGTCTCGGCCAGGACCTGGAAGGCGAGGGCCTGCAGGGCATCGCCGACCAGAAGCGCGGTAGCCTCGTCGTACTCGACATGGACGGTGGGCTTGCCGCGGCGCAGCACGTCATCGTCCATGCACGGCATGTCGTCATGGACCAGCGAGTAGGCGTGGATCAGCTCGACGGCACAGGCGGCGCGGTCGACGTTGCCGGGAGCGGCCCCGGCGAGCTCGCCGGCCGCGTGGGCGAGCAGCGGGCGCACGCGTTTGCCGCCACCGAGCACGGCGTAGCGCATCGCTGCGTGCAGGCGCTCGGGGGTAATCGACGGCTCGGGCAACAAGGCGGCGAGCGCGGTTTCGGTGCGCTGCTGGATATGCCTCATCCAGTCGGCAAACGTCGGGCTGCGGTCGGGGTCGTTCATGCGCCTTCTCCTTCTTCGCTGTCGCGCCGGCCTTCGGGCTGGAAATCCGACAGGCCGCCCCCCTCGAGCATTTTCACGCGTTGTTCGGCATCGCCGAGGGTGGTCTGGCAGTATCGCAGCAGCTGCGTGCCGCGCTGGTAGCGCGCGAGCGCGTCTTCGAGTGCGAGCGTGCCCGCTTCCATTTCCTGGACGATGCTCTCCAGCTCGGAAACCGCGGCTTCGAAGGACTTCGGGGAAGAGGACGCCGACTTTGGCATGGATCGATATCTGGCGCGGTAAAGGCGGAAAAATAACCGAAGGCGGGTCTGGCGGTCAAACGGGCGCTGTCTTAAACTAGCCTGTTTATTTTTCCGGATATCTTGTCCGCGCGAGGAGGAGTCGGGAATGGCCGACATCGGCGCCAAGGGGCAACTGGCGCAGGCTGTTTCGCAGCTGCCTGTTTCCTGGTACTTCGACGAAAAGATCTTCGAGCAGGAAAAGAAGCTGCTGTTCGATGCCGGCCCGGGCTATACCGGTCATGAGCAGATGGTTCCCGAAATCGGCAGCTACCGCTCGCTCGAATGGCTGGACCATTCGAAGCTGCTGGTCCGCACCGAGGCCGGCGTGCACCGGATGTCGAACGTCTGCCGCCATCGCCAGGCGATCATGCTGCAGGGCAGCGGCCAGACGGCGCGCGTGACCTGTCCGGTCCATCGCTGGAACTACGACCTGGAGGGGACGCTGGTCGGTGCGCCGCACTTCCGCGAAAACCCTTGCCTGAACCTGCGCCGCGACCCGCTCGAAAGCTGGCATGGCCTGCTGTTCAAGGGGCCGCGCTCGCCCAATGCCGACCTGGCCGGCATGCAGATGGCGCCGGCGCTCGATTTCTCCGGCTTCAAGCTCGACCGGGTGGAGATCCACCGCTGCAATTACAACTGGAAGACCTTCATCGAGATCTATCTGGAGGACTACCACGTCGTCCCCTTCCACCCCGGGCTGGGACGCTTCGTCACCTGCCGGGACCTGAGCTGGCAGTTCGGCGACTGGTATTCGGTCCAGCGCGTCGGTCTCGGATCGCTGGCCAAGCCCGGCTCTGCCGCCTATGCCCGCTGGCACGAAGCGGTGCTCGCCCGCTACGGCGACAGGACGCCCGAGCACGGCGCGATCTGGCTCACCTACTACCCCAACGTCATGGTCGAGTGGTATCCCCAGGTGCTGGTGGTGAGCACGCTGGTGCCGACCGCGGTGGACAAGACCACCAACGTCGTCGAGTTCTACTACCCGGAAGACCTTGTCGCGTCGGGGCGCGCGTTCATCGAGGCCGAGCAGGCGGCCTACATGGAAACCGCGATCGAGGACGACGAGATCGGCGAGCGCATGGACCGCGGGCGCCGGGCGCTGCTCGAGGAAGGGCGCAACGAGATCGGCCCGTACCAGTCACCCTATGAAGACGGGATGAAGCACTTCCACCAGTTCTACCGCCGGATCATGGCGCCGCACATCGGCGGCAGCGGCAGCGCGGCGCAGGAGTGAGTCCAGGCCGCGGCCGCTCCGGTCGCGGCGAGCTTAGCCCCAGACTTCCGCGGAGACCTTCAGACGCTCGACGGGCTGGTTGCCGAGCAGGTGCTCGTCGATGATCGTGGCGACGTCCTCGGGCTTCAGCTTCCCGTACATCAGCCCTTCCGGATACACCAGCGCGACCGGGCCGGCGCTACAGGCGCCCAGGCAGCCGGTGCGGGTGATCGCGAAGCGCCCGAGCAACTCGCGCTCCTTGAGCTGCTGATAGAACGCGCCGGCGACGTCCTTGCCGCCACAGGCGCCGCACGACGGGCGCCCCAGTTCGGGCGGGTGGATGTGGCTGCAGACGAATACGTGTTTTTCGGGTTTTGCCATCATGGGCTCCTTCGTGGCTGGTTAATGGGATGAGCTTATGTAAGATCTCGATATTTTAATCGAATTCTCCCCCGTTCCATACCATCGCGTACGGCCGCAGCAGCCCGTCGCCCGCAGCGGCGGCTCTCAGCGCACGTCCTGCAGTTCCTTCGGCAGCGGGAAGGTCACTTTTTCGGGCACGCCGTCGAGGTTGCGCACCGCCGCGCCGGCGAGCTCGGTGAGGCGCCCGACAACCTCTTCGACGAGTATTTCCGGAGCCGAGGCGCCGGCGGTGACGCCGATGCGGCGCTTGCCCTCGAGCCACGCCGGGTCGATGTCGGAGGCGTTGTCCACGAGGTAGGCGGGGACGTCGCGCAGGGCGGCGACTTCGCGCAGGCGGTTGGAGTTCGAGCTGTTCTTCGAGCCGACCACGAATACCACGTCGGCCTGCATGGTCATCGCCTTCACCGCATCCTGGCGGTTCTGGGTGGCGTAGCAGATGTCGTCCTTCCGCGGGCCGGCGATGTTCGGAAAGCGCGCGCGCAGCGCGCCGACGATCGCCGCGGCGTCATCCACCGACAGCGTGGTCTGGGTGACATAGGCGAGCCTGTCGGGGTTGGCGACCTGCAAGGCGGCCACGTCCGCCGGCGTTTCGACGAGGTGGATGCCGCTCTCGATCTGCCCCATCGTGCCTTCCACCTCGGGGTGGCCCTTGTGCCCGATCATGACGATTTCGCGCTCCTGCTCGTGCATGCGGCCGACCTCCAGATGGACCTTGGTCACCAGCGGGCAGGTCGCGTTGAACACGCGCAGGCCGCGGCGCCCGGCTTCCTCGCGCACCGCCTGCGAGACACCGTGGGCGGAGAAGATCACCGTGTTGCCGGCGGGGACCTCGTCCAGTTCCTCGACGAAGATCGCGCCCTTGCGGCGCAGGTTGTCGACGACGAACTTGTTGTGCACCACTTCGTGGCGGACGTAGATCGGCGCGCCGAAGCGCTCGAGGGCACGCTCGACGATCTCGATTGCGCGTTCCACGCCGGCGCAAAAACCGCGCGGGTTGGCCAGCAGGATTTCCTTGTCGCTCATCGGGGGGCTCCGGGGCAGAAGTGGGACGGTTCGGGCCGGCGGGCCGGCTGCGGCAGCCTCAGAGGATGCCGATGACCTCGACTTCGAGGCGGATGTGCTTGCCGGCGAGCGGGTGATTGAAGTCGATCAGTGCCGATTGGGCGTCGATTTCGCGCACCAGGCCGGAGTAGCGCGAGCCGTCGGGGGCGGTGAATTCCATGATGCTCATCGCTTCGATCTCTTCGTCGGGTATGTGTTCGCGCTTGACCCGCTCGACCAGTTCCGTGCGGTGCGGGCCGAACGCGTTTTCCGGTGTCAGCTCGAACACCTGGCGGGCGCCGGGGGCGAGGCCGAGAAGCAGTTTTTCCATTCCCGGCAGCATCTCGCCGGCGCCCAGCTGCAGGGTCGCGGGAGTCGCCTCGAAGGTGCTGATCAGCGGCTGGCCGTTGGGCAGGGTGATGCGGTAGTGCAGGGTGACGAGGCTGTTGGCTTCGATGGTCTGGCTCAAGATCATGCTCCGGGTCGGGTCTCAGTCGTCATCGCGGTGGCCGCGGCACTGCGCCCACAGCATCAGCACGACGCCGACGGTGATGGCCGAGTCGGCCAGGTTGAACGCCGGCCAGCTGTAGCCGGCGTAGTGGAAATGCAGGAAGTCGACCACCGCGCCATGCACCAGGCGGTCGTAAACGTTGCCCAGCGCGCCGCCGATGACCAGTGCGAAGGCGGCCGGCAGCAGCCTTTCGTGGCGGTGCCGGTGCATCAGCACCAGCAGCCAGGTGCAGATGCTCATCGCCAGCACGGTGAAGAACCAGCGCTGCCAGCCGCCGTGGGTGGCGAGGAAGCTGAAGGCGGCGCCGGGGTTGAACACCAGCACCAGATCGAAGAAGCCGGTCACCGGCACGACCTGGCCGAGGTGCAGGTTCGCCAGCACCAGCTGCTTCGTGGCCTGGTCGAGTACGCCGACCGCTGCCGCCAGGATCAGCCAGGGCAGCAGCAAGGCCAGCGCGCCGCGTCCGGCGTCGGGCTTCATCGCCTTCACCGCCTCAGGCATGGGTGCGGGTTTCGCCGTCACCGAACAGGTTGCTCGCGCAGCGTCCGCACAGGGCAGGATGCTCGGCGTCGCTGCCCACCGATTCGACGTAGTGCCAGCAGCGCTCGCACTTTTGCGCCGCCGCCGGGCGAGCGACGATGCGCTCGTCCTCGGGGCTGGCGGCCACGGCCAGGGTCGCGGCCGAGGTCATGGTGACGAAGCGCAGATCCTCGCCCAGGCTGGCGAGCGCGGCATGCTTGTCGGCGCTCAGGGACAGGGCCAGCTCGGCCTGCAGCGAGGAGCCGACCTTGCCTTCGGCGCGCAGCGCTTCGATTACCTTGAGCGCCTCGGCGCGCACCGCACGGATGGCCTCCCAGCGCGCGATCAGTCCCGCTTCACCTTCCTGCGCCGGCAGGGCGTGGAAAGAGTGCAGCATCACGCTGTCCGGTTCGTCGCCGCCCGGGGTGAGCACCGCCCAGGCCTCTTCGGCCGTGAAGGCCAAAATCGGCGCCATCAGCTTCACCAGCGTCTGGGTGATGTGCCACAGCGCGGTCTGCGCGGCGCGGCGCGGCAGGCTGCCGGCGGCGGTGGTGTACAGGCGGTCCTTGAGGATGTCGAGATAGAAGGCGCCCAGGTCTTCGGCGCAGAACACCTGCAGCGCCTGGACGATGCGGTGGAACTCGAACTTCGCATAGTCGGCCTCGACCTGCTGGGCGAGGCGGCGGGTGAAGGCGAGTGCGTAGCGGTCGATGTCGAGCCACTGCGCGAGCGGCACCGCGTCCTTCGCGATGTCGAAGTCGGCGGTGTTGGCGAGCAGAAAGCGCAGGGTGTTGCGGATGCGGCGATAGACTTCGACCACGCGGTCGAGGATCTCCTTGCTGATCGACAGCTCGCCCGAATAGTCGGTGGACGCGACCCACAGGCGCAGGATCTCGGCACCGAGCTTGCCGGTGACTTCCTGCGGCACGACGACGTTGCCTAGCGACTTGCTCATCTTGCGCCCGGCACCATCGACCGCGAAGCCGTGGGTGAGCAGGCTGCGGTAGGGGGCGTGGCCGTCGATCGCGCTGCCGGTGAGTAGCGAGGAATGGAACCAGCCGCGGTGCTGGTCGGAGCCTTCGAGGTACATGTCGGCGCGCGGCCCCTGGGGGTGGCCGTCGTTGTGCGAGCCGCGCAGCACGTGCCAGTGGGTGGTGCCGGAGTCGAACCAGACGTCGAGGGTGTCGCTGATCTTGTCGTACTGGGGCGCTTCGTCGCCGAGCAGATCAGAAGCGTCGAGCCGGAACCAGGCTTCGATGCCTTCCTGCTCGACCCGGCGGGCGACTTCTTCCATCAGCTCGACGGTGCGCGGGTGCAGTTCGCCGCTCTCCTTGTGCAGGAAGAAGGGGATCGGCACGCCCCAGTTGCGCTGGCGCGAGATGCACCAGTCGGGACGGTTGGCGATCATCGCGTGCAGGCGGGCCTGCCCCCAGGCGGGGTAGAACTGGGTCGCCTCGACCGCGCGCAGTGCGCGCTCGCGCAGGGTGGAGCCGTCCGCGGCGACGCGGTCCATGCCGACGAACCACTGCGCGGTGGCGCGATAGACCAGCGGCGTCTTGTGGCGCCAGCAGTGCATGTAGCTGTGGGTGATCTTGCCGTTCGACAACAGCGCGCCGACTTCGGCGAGCTTGTCGATGATCGCGGCGTTGGCTTTCCAGATGTTCATGCCGCCGAAGAACGGCAGTTCGGACACGTACTCGCCACCGCCCATCACGATCGACAGGATTTCCTCGTTGCTGCGGCCGTAGGCGCGCCAGGCGTTGAAGTCGTCCACGCCGTGCGCCGGGGCCGAGTGCACGATGCCGGTGCCGGCGTCGAGACCGACATAGTCGGCCAGGTAGACCGGCGAGGGACGGTCGTAGAACGGGTGGCGGAACTCGATGTGCTCGAGCGCCGCGCCTTTCGCGGTGGCGACGATGGTGCCTTCGAGCCGGTAGCGCTGGAGGGCGGATTCGACCAGATCCTTGGCGAGTACGAGCAGGCGCGCGCCGCCGTCCTCGAGCGTGACCTCGACGAGCGCGTAGTCGAACTCGGCATGGGCGTTGAGCGCCTGGTTGGCGGGGATCGTCCACGGCGTGGTGGTCCAGATCACCGCGGCGGCGGGCTTGTCGAGCCGGGCGAGGCCGAAGGCGGCGGCGAGTTTACGCAAATGAGTCCCGCCATCGGCATCCGATACCGGGAAGGCGACGTCGATCGTCGGTGACGGCTTGTCGGCGTATTCGACTTCGGCCTCGGCGAGCGCCGAGCCGCAGTCGAAGCACCAGTTCACCGGCTTGAGGCCCTTGAACACGTAGCCGTTTTTGGTCATTTCGGCGAGTGCGCGGATCTCGTTGGCCTCGTTGGCGAAATCCATCGTGCGATAGGGCTTGTCCCAGTCGCCGAGCACGCCGAGGCGGATGAAGTCGGCGCGCTGGATGTCGATCTGCTCGGCGGCGTAGGCGCGGCACAGCTCACGGACCTTGTCGGCGGGCAGGTTCTTGCCGTGGGTGACTTCGACCTTGTGCTCGATCGGCAGGCCGTGGCAGTCCCAGCCCGGCACGTAGGGCGCGTCGAAGCCAGCGAGGGTCTTCGAGCGGATGATGATGTCCTTGAGGATCTTGTTCAGCGCGTGGCCGATGTGCAGGCTGCCGTTGGCGTAGGGCGGGCCGTCGTGGAGCACGAACTTGGGTCGCCCCGCGCTGGCCTTGCGGATGCGCTGGTAGAGCTTCGTGCGCTGCCAGTCGGCGATCCAGTTCGGCTCGCGCTTGGGCAGATCGCCGCGCATCGGGAAGGACGTGTCGGGCAGGTTGAGCGTTTTACGGTAGTCGGCCATGGCGGGAAAGAGGTCGGTTGGAACGTTGCAGGGCCCGGTTCAGGCCTGCAGCCGGTCGGGGTTGTCCTGGAGCCACTGGCGGGCGGTGGCGGCATCGGCGGCGATTTGTGCGCGCAGGGCGTCGAGCGAATCGAAACGGCGTTCCGCGCGCAGCTTGTGCAGGAAATGGACGCGGATGTGCGCGCCGTAGCAGTCCCGCGTCCAGTTGAACAGGTGGACTTCGAGGCGGGCGCGACCGTTGGCCGTCACCGTCGGGCGCAGGCCGATATTGGCGACGCCGGCGATGGGGGCGGCGGCCAGCCCTTCGACGCCGACCGCATAGACGCCGGTGAGCGGCGGCAGGCGGTGCTTCATCTGGATGTTGGCGGTCGGAAAGCCGAGCTGGCGACCGAGCTTGTCGCCGTGGCTCACCCGCCCGGCGATGCTGTAGGGGCGGCCGAGGAGGCGGGCGGCGCGGGCGAGGTCGGCTTCGGCCAGCGCGCTACGGACCGCCGAGCTGGAGACGCGCTCGCCGTCGACGGAGAGGGTGGGCATCGATTCGACACCGAAGCCGAGGCGGCGGCCGGCTTCCTGCAGCATCGCGAAGTCGCCCTGGCGGCGCGCGCCGAAACGGAAGTCGTCACCGATGAAGAGGTGGCGCACGCCCAGTCCATGCACCAGGGTGTCGTCGATGAAGCTTTGTGCGTTCTGTGCCGCGAAGCGGGCGTCGAAGCGGCAAACGTGGGTGCGGTCCACCCCCGCGGCGCCCAGCAGCAGCAGCTTTTCGCGCAGCGAGGCGAGGCGTGCGGGGGCATCGGCCGGGCTGAAGTATTCGCGCGGATGGGGTTCGAACGTGAGCACCACCGCCGGCAGGCCGAGGGCGCGGGCTTTTTCGGTCAGCAGTGCGAGCAGGGCCTGATGGCCGAGGTGGAGGCCATCGAAGTTGCCGATGGTGAGCACCGTCGCCGTGTCGGCCTGCTCGGGGATTCCGCGGTGAACCTGCATGAACGCCTGACAAAAGCCAGGATTATAACGACAAAGCCCGCTTCTGCGGGCCTGGCGCTTGCGGGCTGGAGGGCGATCCGGGGATGCGGATACGCCGGGCGCGGTGGGGCGGTGGCGGGCGGCGAACGCTAACCGAGGCGGGCGACGCGGGTCGGGGTGGCCGGTGCGTGATCCTGGAAGTAGCGCTGGATGCCGCGCAGCAGCGCGTCGGCCATTTTGTCCTGGTAGTCCTCGTCGTTCAGGCGGCGCTCTTCCCGCGGGTTGCTGATGAAGGCGGTTTCGACCAGCACCGAAGGAATGTCGGGGGCGCGCAGCACGGCGAAGCCGGCCTGTTCGACTTCGGGCTTGTGCAGACGGTTGATCGTGCCCAGTTCGCCGAGCATGGCGCGGCCGAGCTTGAAACTGTCGTTGATCGTCGCCGTCTGCGACAGATCGAGCAGGGTGCGGGCGATGTGCCCGTCCTGGCCGGCAAGATTGACGCCGCCGACGAGGTCGGCGTCGTTTTCCTTCTGCGCCAGCCAGCGCGCGGCGGAACTCGAGGCGCCGCGTTCGGACAGGACGTACACCGAGCTGCCGTTCGCTTCCGGGCGGACGAAGGCATCGGCGTGGATCGACACGAACAGGTCGGCGCGCACCCGGCGCGCGCGCGTCACGCGCTGGTGCAGCGGCACGAAGTAGTCGCCGTCGCGGGTGAGCACCGCACGCATGCCGGGCGCCGCGTCGATCTTGCGTTTCAGGCGGCGGGCGATCGAAAGTGTGACGTTCTTCTCGTAGCTGCCGCCGCGGCCGACGGCGCCCGGGTCTTCGCCACCGTGGCCGGCATCGAGCACCACCGTGTACAGGCGATCGACCTCGGGTCCCTTGGTGCGCGCGGGCGGGCGCGATTCGGTGCGCGCGACCGGAGCGGCGTCCCCGCCGGCGTCGCCCAGTGCTGCGTCCAGCGGCGAATCCTTCAGGATCAGCGCCATCAGGGGGTCGTGCTCTTCGGTCGAGTGGAGGTCGAGCACCAGGCGATGGCCGTAATCGCCGACCGGCGCGAGAGTGAAGACTTGCGGATCGACCGGTTTTTTCAAATCGACCACCATCCGCACCACGCCGGGGCGGTTCTGCCCGGCGCGGATCAGGCGGATGTAAGGGTCGGAGTCGAGCACTTTGGATGGCAGCGACTGAAGCACGCTGTCGAGCCGGACGCCTTCGAGATCGACCACCAGGCGGTCGGGGTCCTGCACCAGCATGTGGCTGAAGCGCAACTCGGCTGCACCTTCGAGGGTGATCCGGGTGTACTCGGGGGATGGCCAGACGCGCACCGCGAGCAGGCTCGCCGGGGCCGCGTGGCCGAGCGGGCTCACCATCAGCGCGAGCGTGGCGCCGGCGAACTTGAGCAGTTCGCGGCGACTCAGGCCGCGGTCCAGCGGCGCGCCTTCCGGGTCATGGCTCAGGTCGTCCCGGGCGCCGGGTCCGCGCCCCGTAGTGCTTTCACCAGTTCGATCACGCATGTCCGCCCCGCTTCAGTGTTGCCGCTGATTTCCGCAAACCGCCCGCTCCCCTCGGCATCCAGGCGAATTTCGATGTCCGCCACGGGCAGGTAGGGCGCGGCTTTGTCCGGCCACTCCACGATGCATGTCCCCTGCCCGGAAAAGTATTCGTCCAGCCCTGCGTCCAGGTATTCTTCTGGCGAGTTGAAGCGATAAAAATCAAAGTGATATAAGTCTAATCTAGAAACGACGTAAGGTTCAATCAAGGTATATGTCGGACTCTTGACCTTTCCGGCGTGACCGAGGCCGCGCAGCAGCCCGCGGGTGAGGGTGGTTTTGCCCATGCCGAGGTCGCCCTGCAGCCAGATGTGCAGGCCGGGGACGAGCACCGTGGCCAGCGCCGCACCGAGGGCTTCGGTGTCGGTTTCGGCCGGCAAGTGCGTGCGCAGGCGGGCGCCGTTATCATCAGGGGCTTGAATCGACTCGATCATGGGAACCTCGTGGGGATGGCGGCAGGGCTGGGGGGCGATACGGACAACGGCGTGGACAACAATGCGGGCGAACCTGCGGGCAATCGGCTCCGGCTCGACGCTGCAGGTCTTGTTGCGCGGATCAGACAGTGGGGGCAGGCGCTGGGTTTTTCCGCGATCGGCGTGGGCGGGACCGATCTGTCCGGCGCCGAGCCGGGGCTGGCGGCCTGGGTCGAGGCCGGCTTTCACGGCGACATGGATTATATGGCGCGCCATGGCATGAAGCGCGCCCGTGCGGCCGAACTGGTGCCCGGCACCCTGCGCGTGATCAGTGCGCGCATGGACTACTGGCCGGATGCCGCGCCGGCCCAGGCGGTGCTGGATGATCCGGCGCGGGCCTACGTGTCGCGCTATGCGCTGGGGCGGGACTACCACAAGGTGCTGCGCGCGCGCCTGCAAAAACTCGCCGAGCGCATCGCGGCTGAAACGGCCCACCAGTACCGGGTGTTCACCGACTCCGCGCCGGTGCTGGAGGTGGAGCATGCCAGCCGCAACGGCCTGGGCTGGCGCGGCAAGCACACTTTGCTGCTCGATCGTGCGGCCGGCTCCTGGTTCTTCCTCGGTGAAATCTTCACCGACCTGCCGCTCCCGCTCGATCCGCCGGTCGCGCCGCACTGCGGCCGCTGCAGCGCCTGCATCGATGCCTGTCCCACCGGCGCCATCGTCGCGCCCTACCGGGTCGATGCGCGGCGCTGCATCTCCTATCTCACCATCGAGCTGCACGGCGCGATTCCCGAACCCCTGCGCCCGCTGCTGGGCAACCGCATCTATGGCTGCGACGACTGCCAGCTCGCCTGCCCGTGGAACCGCTTCGCCGGGTTGAGCTGCGAGCCGGATTTCACCCCGCGCCATGGGCTGGACGGCGCCACCCTGGCCGAGCTGTTCGCGTGGACCGCGGCCGATTTCGCCGAGCGCACTGCCGGCAGTCCGATCCATCGCATCGGCCACGAACGCTGGCTGCGCAACCTCGCGGTGGCGCTGGGCAATGCCCCCTCTGCTCCCGAAGTGCTGGCCGCGCTCGAGTCCCGCGCCGGCGACGACAGTGCGCTGGTGCGTGAGCACGTCGCCTGGGCGCGCGCCCGCCATCGCCGTAACGGCGCCACGGCGGAGGACGGGGCAGGCTAGAATCCGGCTCCTGCACGCATCGGAAACGTCATGGAAGATCGCATCGAAACGCTGGAAACCAAGCTGATGGCCGTCGAAGACCTGGTCGACGAACTCAATCGCACGGTCTGGCGCCAGCAGCAGGAGCTCGACCTGCTGCGCGAACAGGTGCGCCAGCTCGCCCAGCAGGTGAAAACAATCCAGCCGGCCAATCCGCTGCGTCCGGAAGACGAGATCCCGCCGCATTGGTGACTTCTCCGCAGCCGGCCCGCGTTTCACTATCCGTGCTGCCGCAGGCTGCGGGCAGCCCCAACCCGAAGGAGGAACGCATGACCTTGAAAACCGCCACCGCCCTGCTGGCCTTCGCCCTGACCCTGGGCATCAACGCGCATGCCGAAGAGGTCGGCAGCGTCGACACCGCCTTCAAGCTGATCGGGCGCAACCACCAGGTGGTGGTGGAAGTGTTCGATGACCCCAAGGTCAAGGGCGTGTCGTGCTATGTGTCGCGCGCCCGCACCGGCGGCATCAAGGGCAGCCTGGGACTGGCCGAAGACACTGCCGACGCTTCGGTCGCATGCCGCCAGGTGGGCGAAATCGCGTTCACCGAGGCGCTGCGCCAGCAGGAGGAGGTGTTCTCGCAGAGCGCCTCGATCCTGTTCAAGAAGATCCGCATCGTGCGCATGGCCGACGTCAAGCGCAACACCCTGGTGTATCTCGTGTACAGCGACAAGCTCATCGACGGCAGTCCGCAGAACAACGTCACTGCCGTTCCGCTGCCGCCCGGCCTGCCGCTGCGCATGCGCTGAGCGTCCGGCTGGCGCCGGGGCAAAACGTCGGCCCCCGGAGGCGAAACATCGGAGGTGAATCGCCGGACATTTGCCGCCGGTCAACGCAGCGAAAGGTCGGTCGTGGTCCGATTGGCGCCTTTGATCACAACATGGCGTGTGGAGGAAAGCAGGCATGGCGAAAGTGAAATTTTACGGTGGCGAGTCGGTTCCCCTTGAAATGCACAAGGTGCGCATCGTCCAGAAGCTCAACCTGCCGCCGGTGGAGCGCCGCCTGGAGGCGATCACCGAAGCGGGCAACAACACCTTCCTGCTGCGCAACGCCGATGTGTTCATGGACATGCTGACCGACAGCGGCGTGAACGCCATGAGCGACCAGCAGCAGGCGGCGATGATGATCGCCGACGACAGCTACGCCGGCAGCGCCACCTATACGCGCCTCGAGGCCAAGCTGCAGGACATCTTCGGCATGGACTACTTCCTGCCTGCCCACCAGGGCCGGGCCTGCGAGAACATCCTCGGCCAGGTGCTGGTGACGCCGGGCTCGGTGGTGCCGATGAACTACCACTTCACCACCACCAAGGCGCACATCACCCTCAACGGCGGCATCGTCGAGGAGCTCGTCTCCGATGCCGGCCTGGAAGTCGTCAGCGTCCACCCGTTCAAGGGCAACATGGACGTCGCCAAGCTGCAGGCCACGATCGGCAAGCACGGCGCCGACAAGATCGCCTTCGTGCGCATGGAGGCGGGCACCAACCTGATCGGCGGCCAGCCGTTCTCGCTCGAGAACCTCGCCGACATCCGCAAGGTCTGCGACCAGCACCGCCTGCTGCTGGTGCTCGACGCCAGCCTGCTCGCCGACAACCTGCATTTCATCAAGAACCGCGAGGAAAGCTGCAAGGGGCTGAGCATCCGCGAGATCACCCGCAAGATGGCCGACCTGTGCGACCTCATCTACTTCTCCGCGCGCAAGCTCGGCTGCGCTCGCGGTGGCGGCATGTGCATGCGCAGCGAGGAACTGTACCGCCGCATGCGCGGGCTGGTTCCGCTGTACGAAGGCTTCCTCACCTACGGCGGCATGTCGGTGCGCGAAATGGAAGCGCTCACCGTCGGCCTCGAGGAGACCATGGACGAGGAGGTGATCAACCAGGGGCCGCAGTTCATCGGTTACATGGTCGATGAGCTGCAAAAACGCGACATCCCGGTGATCACCCCCGCCGGCGGCCTGGGCTGCCACATCAACGCGATGAAGTTCGTCGATCACATCCCGCAGGCCCAGTATCCGGCTGGCGCGCTGGCTTCGGCGCTGTACATCGCCGGCGGCATCCGCGGCATGGAGCGCGGCACCCTGTCCGAGCAGCGCGAACCCGACGGCAGCGAGATCTTCGCCAACATGGAGCTGGTCCGCCTGGCCCTGCCGCGGCGCGTGTTCACCCTGTCGCAGGTCAAGTACGCGGTCGATCGTCTCGAATGGCTGTACGCCAACCGCCGCATGATCGGCGGACTGGTGTTCACCGAGGAGCCGGAAATCCTGCGCTTCTTCTACGGCCGCCTGGCGCCGGTGTCGAACTGGCAGGAAAAACTGGTTGCCAAGTTCCGCGAGGATTTCGGCGACAGCCTCTGAGCCTTCCCCCGCCTGTGCCGGCATCCGCCCGGCGCAGGGTGCGGAATCGGCGAACGCGCAGCGTCATTGGCCTGCGCGTTCGTCCGTTTACGCTCCTTGCCGCGTGTTTCCCGGCCGTGTGTCGGCCGTTTGTCCCGGCAGGTGCCGGAGGAGACCACGCCTCAGCGCGACAGCTGCGCCGCCAGGGCCCGCACTTCGTCGGGGACGTCGGGGGCGGGGCGTAGGGGCGCGCCGGACAAGGCGTCGATCAGCCGTGCGACCACGGCCTCGTGCGGCAGGGTGACACCGAAATGGAGCACGACCCCGCCGCGTATGACTGCAAGGGTGGGGAAGTTGGCCACGTCGATGTCGCCGACGAGTTCGGCGTCGTCCTCGATGTCGGCCCAGGCGAAGACGATGCCGGGACGGGCGCCCGCGATGCGCTCGAACGCCGGGCGGAAGTCGCGGCAGGTTCCGCACCAGGCGGCACAGAGGGCGACGACGACGAGCGGGGCTTCGGCCGCGCGCGGGCGGTCGGCGAGTTCAGCTGGATCGGCGAGGTCGGCGAGGTCGGCGAGCGGAGTCAGGGGCGGCATCGATGCAGTGGATTCCGGGATTTCGATCGGACGAGCGGTTGCGCCGCTGCGGGGGCAAGATTACCAGAGCGGGCGGTGAGGTCGCGCTTGATGCCGCATCTAGCCGCGTTTTGGGAAAAACTCCAGCTTGCGTTCCATTGTTTCGTGCATCTTCGCGACCTGCGGCTTCAGCGCGCCGATGACGTGCATCTCGCAGCGCTTGCAGTCGAAGCGCAGGGTCAGGGTCTGGTCGCCGTGGACGAGCTGCATCGGTTCGGGGCGGATGCCTTTCACTTCCTTCGGGCACTGGTTGAGGCTGTAGCGCAGGCAGTGCCGGGTGATCATTAGCGGCACTTCGCCGCGTTCCTCGTTCGCTTCGAAGGCGGCGTCGATCCGCTTCACGCCGTGCCTGGCGTAAAAGGCGCGGGCGTGGGCGTTGGCGACGTTGGCGAGATAGCTCAGATCGTCCTGCGGATAGGGTACCGGCGGTTCGACCGCTGCCGCCCGTGGCGGGCGCCGATGGGCGGCGAGGCGCGCTGCCTCGAGGCGTTCGACGGCCTCGCGGCGCAGGGCGTTGAGCTGGGCGGCGGGCAGGAAGGGCGCGGCCGGCTCGGTGCCGGAGGCCGCCGCGCCCGAGGCCGGCGGCAGCGTGAGGACGATGTCGCCGGCGGTGAACATCGTGCCGCCGAGCTTGCCGAGCTGCTCGCGGATGCCGGCCAGCGCGCGCCCGGCATTGCGCGCTGGCTCCCAGGCGGTATCCAGGTTCGCGGTCGCGCCAATGCCGTCCTCGTCGGTGAGGCTGAGGGCAAAACCGGTGGCGGTGGCGGCAAAGCGCGCATCGACGCGGATGCGGCGCTCGGCGGACTTCTTTTCCAGGGCGCGTTCGAATTCGTGGTCGTGGTTGCGGAACAGCGCGCTGCCCGGCATCAGCCCGGCAGGCAGCGGCTCGGACACGAACACGCGGTCGACGCCGCCGGTCCCGGCCTCGACCCGGTTGACGCGCAGGCCGGCGAGTTCGCCCTTCGGGCCGTACCAGGCCAGGCCGTCGCCGTTGTGCAGCGGCGTGCTGCGCTCGACATCGAAGAACTTCCGGCCCTTGGCGTCGACCTTCGCCACGCGCCCGATCGGCTCGCCGACGAATTTCGGCGACTCGAAGGCCTCGATGCCGTGCTGGCGCTCGTTCGTGAAGTAGTCGGTGTAGCCGCGGTTGAAGGTCTTGTCGGCCTGCGGGGTGAACAGGAAGGTGGTGCGCCCGCTGGAGGCGCGGCGCCAGGCCGGGCCGTCGGCCTCGGGGTGTTCGAGGAGGTGGTCGAGCAGCGTGCGGTAGTGGGCGGTGATGTTCTTGACGTAGGCGAGGTCCTTGTAGCGGCCTTCGATCTTGAACGAGCTCACTCCGGCGGCGGCCAGCGCGCGCAGGTTGGCGCTCTGGTTGTTGTCCTTCATCGACAGCAGGTGCTGGCCGCTGGCGAGGGTGTGGCCGTCCTGGTCCTTCAGATCGTAGGGCAGGCGGCAGGCCTGCGAGCATTCGCCGCGGTTGGCGCTGCGCCCGGTATGGGCGTGGCTGATGTAGCACTGGCCGGAAAAGGCCACGCATAGCGCGCCATGGACGAAGTATTCGAGCTGGCAGGTGGTGGCCTCGGCGATCTTGCGCACCTGGGCGAGCGAGAGCTCGCGCGCCAGCACGAGCTGCGAGAAGCCGACGTCCTGCAGGAAGCGCGCCTTGCTCGCGTCGCGGATGTCGGTCTGGGTGCTGGCGTGGAGCTGGATCGGCGGCAGGTCGAGTTCGAGCAGGCCCATGTCCTGCACGATCAGCGCATCGACGCCGGCGTCGTAGAGTTGCCAGATCAGCCGCTGTGCCGCTTCCAGTTCCTGATCGAACAGGATCGTGTTGGTGGCGACGAAAACCCGGGCGTGGTAGCGGTGGGCATGGGCGGCGAGGCGGGCGATGTCGGCGACCGTATTGTCCGCCGCCGAGCGCGCGCCGAAGGCCGGGCCACCGATATAGACGGCGTCGGCGCCGTGGTTGATCGCCTCGATGCCGAAATCGGCGGTCTTGGCCGGAGCGAGGAGTTCGAGGACGTGGCGGGCAGCGAGGACGTGGCGGGCAGTGTTCATCGCAAGGGAGGTCCGGTTCGAAAATTCGCCTTCGGGAGCGCCGGGGCGCAGCTCACAGCCGATCCTGCCGGCGCCGGGCAAAGGGCAGCAGCACCAGCAACCCGGTCGCGTCGGCCAGCCAGTCGAGCGGATCGCCGACTCGGTGCGCGGTCAGCGCCTGCGCCACTTCCATCGCCGTGCCGTACAGCAGCAGGCCGCCGGCGATGCGTAGCGCCTGCCGCGGCCAGGCTGCGAGCGCCAGCAGGGCGAGGGTGGCGAACAGTACGGCGTGTTCGATCTTGTCCTGCCAGACCACCAGCCGGGGCACCTCGGGAGCCGGTAGCAGCGCCAGCCAGAACACGGCCAGCAGGACGATGACAAAAAGCAGGCGCAGCAGTTGACGAACGGTCGCGGGCATGCGAAGTCCTAAATGCGTTGATCACGATCGCCGGCCACGGGAAGGCCGGAGCCGCGGGAAGGCCCCGCTTGCTCCCGTCCGGCGCAGGAGAACGAGGATGGCTACGGCGAAAGCGGTGCGGCGCACCCCCTTGCTCGGTGCGCTGCTGCTCACGGCAGTGCTTGTTCCCTTGCCGGTTTGGGCGAGGGACGTGATCGTGCGCACCGAAACGGCCAGCGTCAAGGTCAGCGAGGTCGCGCGCGGGTTGGAAAACCCGTGGTCGCTCGCTTTCCTGCCCGATGGCCGCATCTTGGTCACCGAACGGCCGGGGCGGATGCGCATCGTCACCGCCGACGGCGCCCTGTCGGCGCCGATTGCCGGCCTGCCCGAGGTGCACGCGCAGGGTCAGGGCGGGCTGCTCGACGTCGCCCTCGGCCCCCGTTTCGCCGAGGACGGCCTGATCGTGTTTTCCTACGCGGAACCCACCGCGCGCGGCGCGCGCACCGCGGTGGCGCGCGCCCGCCTCGACCTCGATGGCTTGCGCGTGCATGCGGTGCAACGCATTTTCGCCCAGAACGAGGACCCATCCGGCAGCCATCACTGGGGGTCGCGCCTGGTGTTTGCGCCCGACGGCAGCCTGTTTGTCACCCTCGGCGACCGCTATCACTTCCGCGACCGGGCCCAGGCCCTCGACAGCCACCTCGGCAAGGTGGTGCGCATCGCCGTGGATGGCAGTGCGCCGGCGGACAACCCTTTCCGCGCTCGTGCCGGCGCCCTGCCCGAGATCTGGTCCTACGGCCACCGCAATCTCCAGGGGGCGGCACTGGACCCGCAGAGCGGCGAGCTGTGGACACACGAACACGGCCCGCAGGGCGGCGACGAGCTCAATCTCACCCGTGGCGGGCGCAACTACGGCTGGCCGGTGATCACCTACGGCCGCGAATACGTCACCGGGAGCAAGATCGGCGAAGGCACCGAGCGCACCGACGTTGAGGCGCCGCGGTGGCAGTGGACGCCGTCGATCGCGCCGTCGGGAATGGCCTTCTACACCGGAGAGGCCTTTCCCCAGTGGCGCGGCAATCTCTTCGTCGGTGCGTTGAAGCACCAGCTTGTCGTTCGCCTGGTGCTCGAGGAGGGCAAGGTCGTTCATGAAGAACGCATGCTCAGTGCGCTCGGCCGGCGGATCCGCGATGTCCGCCAGGGGCCGGACGGCAAGCTGTGGCTGCTCGACGAGAGCGGGGGGCGCATCCTGCGTCTCGACCCGGCCTGAGCCGCGGACGGCAAGACGGTGGGGTTTCGTGCCATCATCGCGGTCCCGCGACGACACCGACGACATCAGGATGGAAAGCCCCTTCAAAAGCACGAAAGGCCTGCGCCATGTCTGGAGCGCCTTGCATTACTCGCTCGACGGTCTGCGCGCCGCGTACCGCAACGAAGACGCTTTTCGCCAGGAGGTCTGGATCGCCCTGATCGCAGTGCCGGTCGCGCTGTGGCTGGGAGACTCGGCGTTGGAGCGGGCCCTGATGATCGGCAGCGTGCTGCTGGTGATGGTGGTCGAGCTGCTGAACTCCGCGATCGAAGCGGTGGTCGATCGGGTATCCCTGGAGCGCCATCCCCTGTCCAAGCGCGCCAAGGATATCGGCAGTGCGGCGGTGTTCATGGCGCTGCTCAATGCGGCCGTGGTGTGGGCGCTGCTGTTGCTGGGCTGAGCTTGCCGCGCCTTTTCCCGATCCGCTGCGGATCAGGCCGGCCGGGGGCCCCAACTGCGCACCGGGCCGGTGTCGATGTGGACGAAATCCGATTCGGGGTAATAGCCGACGCCGCCGGCACGCAAGGCGAGTGCGGCATCGCGCAGGCGCGCGGTGGCCACTCCGGCGAGGCGGATGTCGATCGCCCTGCCGTCCATGTGCAGGCTGCGTCTGGCCACGCCGCTGCCGGTCTTGCGCAAGGCCTGGTTGGTGGCGGGCGAACGGTAGCCGGAAATGATCTCGAAGGTATCGCCGCCGCAGCGCAGGCTCAGGGCATGCAGCACGTCGTACAGGCGGGGGTCCATGGCGACGGCGTCTCCGGTGCGGAAGTCGCGCAGCAGCCAGTTCATGCGCTGTAATGCCGGTTCGATGTAGCCGCGCCGGTCGCGGTACGCGAGTTGGAGGCGCTCGTCGGTGTGGGTGTGGCGGAACGCGAGCCGGTGATCGTGGGCGAATGCGGCAGGATGGGCCCGTGCGCTGCCGAGGGAGAGGCCCAGCGGCAAGGTGGAAAGACCTTTGAGGAACAGCCGGCGGCGTGCGCCAGAGTGATCGTGGGGAGTTCTCGACATGGATAATCGTCAGTCCGAACAAGCACTTGAATCGCGCATCCTAACTGAAACAGAGATCCGGCCGGGCAAAAGTTTTGTAACTCTGGCGGCGTTGGTGGTGGGGGTGCTGGTCGCCGCTGCGGGGCAATCCGTCGCCGCCGCGGCCGCTGCGGCGACGGCGGGCTCGCATCCCGGCTCGCCGGTTGTGGCTCCCGCCCTTCCCGCCCGCGGGGCTGGCGACGCTGCGGCGGCGGGGGCGCTGGACGACATGGCCGGGGCCATCGCCGGCGAGCTTGAGCTGCGCAGCGCAGCCCTCGACGACAGTGTGGCGCCGTTTTACCTTGCCCGAGGGTATCGCCCGGCATGGGCCGGTACAGCGCAGGCCGCAGCGCTGTTGGCCGCGGTGGAAGCCAGCCGCGAGCATGGGCTGGACCCCGCCGATTTCGCACTCGAACGCTTGCGTCAGGCCGTCGATGCCGATCCGGCCACCCTCTCACCCGCGCAACGGGCCGCGCGCGAGGTGAGCCTCTCCGACAGCCTTGCCCGCTTGTTGCGCCAGTTGCGCTACGGCAAGCTCGACCCGCGCCTGTTGTACCGTGAGTGGAACTTCGCGCCGCAACCCGGTCCGTCGCTGCGGGCTGGCGAACTCGAGGCGGTTCTGGCGGCCCCCGGGCTGGGGGCGGCGATCGCGAACCATGCGCCTGCGCTGCCCCTGTACCGGGGCTTGCAGCAAGCCTATGCGCAATACCGCGCCCAGGCCGCCCTCGGCGACTGGCCGCCGGTCCCTGCCGGGCCGACGCTGCACCCCGGCGACTATGACCGACGTGTCGCTGCGCTGCGCGCCCGCCTGCAGGCGGGCGGGGAGAGCGGTCTGGAGGCGGCCGATCCGGCATACTTCGATCCTCTCCTGGCCGAGGCGGTGCGCCGCTTTCAGCGTGCCCAGGGGCTCGAAGCCGATGCCCTGGTCGGGCGCCGGACGATGGCGGCGCTCGAGGTCGGCGCGGCGCAGCGTGCCGACCAGATCCGTGCCAACCTCGAGCGCCTGCGCTGGGTCGCGCAAGACCTACAAGGCGACCATCTTGGGCTCGATATCGCCGCCCAGAGCGCCGAACTCGTGCTCGATGGCGTGCGTGCGTGGTCTTCGCGCGTGGTGGTGGGGCGGCCGTCGCGCAAGACCCCTTTGCTCCGCGACCGCGTGCAGCACCTCGTACTCAATCCGAAATGGGTGGTGCCGCCTACCATCCTCAAACAGGATGTCATTCCCGCGATGGTGCGCGATCCGGGTTATCTCGCCGACCAGAGGATGCGTGTCGTCGACGGCAACGGGCAGGCGGTCGACCCGACCGAGATCGACTGGGCGGCGGTGCCCCGCCACGGCTTTCCTTACCGGATCGTGCAGGAGTCGGGCGCCGACGGCGCGCTCGGGCGGATCAAGTTCGTGCTCGCCAACCCCTACACAATCTTCATGCACGACACCAATGCCCCGGAGCTGTTCGAGCGCAGCGTGCGCGCGTTCAGCTCGGGTTGTCTGCGTCTGGAAAAGCCGCTGGAGCTCGCCTTGCTGCTGCTCGACGATCCGCAGCGCTGGAGTGCGGAAACGCTCGCGGCCGAGCTCGATCGCGGGGCGACCCACACGATTGCGGTCGGGCGCGAGATTCCGGTACTGCTGCTCTACTTCACCGCGGGGCTCGATGAAGCCGGCGGCGTGCAGCTGCGCGAGGACATCTACGGTTATGACGGAGAGATCATCGCTGCGCTGACGGGACGGAGTGGTGGCGCACCGAGCGATTCCGTACGCCCGGCCCCGGGCCCGACCGGCCGCGAGCGCGCCGGTTAAGGGATACGGACTGCGGACCGCGACTCAGCGGGGTGCTGCGGTGTCGAGGCTGCGCTGGCTGGTCAGGCCAGGGGGCGGCGTGCTGCGGTGGTCGGTGACCGGAGGATGCGGTCGTCGAAGCAGCCTGCGCCTGCGGCGATGTGGCCTGTGCCTGCGGCGACGTTCATTCGCCTTCCTGCCGCGGACGGCGGAAGTCGTCGGTGATCCACGCGGTGGCGCTCGCGCTCGTCAGCCTGAAGTCGGGGCGCACCCGCAGTTGCGCAAGTTCGTCGCCCGCCTCGTCGAATGCGCTGAGCACGGCATAGGGTTCGTAGTCGTCGGGAACGATATCCAGCCGGACTTCCCACTGCCTGTCGAGGGCGAACACCGTCAGGCGTTTGTGCAGCGCGGCATGGCGTTGCTGCTGGTGGCGCAGGAGCACTTCGGAGGCGGTCTTCACCAAGGTGTTGAACGCGGCCTGATCCAGCGGCTTGGGGTTCTTCTTGTCGCGCCCCATGGTCCACGGGCCGACCAGTGCCGGTTCGGGCTCGCCATCCTGGAGCATTTCGACGGCCCAGCCGTCGTCATCCTCGTTCTTGATCACGCGTGCCATCCAGCCGGCGTCGTGCCACAGGCGGTCTTCGCGGATCGCCACCGGAGCGTCCGCCGCGGCGGATTCAGGGGTGGATTCAGGGGTGGATTCAGGGGCGGAAAGGGGATGAGTGTCGGTGGTCATGGGCGCGAGTCGGGCGGGGTCCGGATCGGATTTGGTCGGAGCCGGGTACGGCCTGGGAGCGGCCGTGTGTCTGGAAGATGCGGCACGCCGAGGAGTGAAGCCGCGATCGGCAGCAAAATCGAAGCTGAGCTGGCTCATCTCATGCCGTCGGCGTGACCGGAATGCCGCTCCACGAGATCGGGCAGGCAGGGGGGGAGCGCTTGTGCCGCATCTGCCGGCGCGGTCGGCTCTGCCGTGCTGCGTGCCGCTGCAGATGCGGTCGACGGCTCGCTCAGGAGCAGGGGGTGTCCGCATTCCGGACAGACCCTGTAGGCGTGGATGCGGTCCGAGGCGAACTCGAACTGTTCGATGGCGACCGGCATGTGGCAGTACGGGCAGGTCTGGTGGGATCGGCGGCTGGGGGACATGATGGTGCTTCTCCTGTGGCTGTATTTTTATACAGATATGGAGAAGCGGCAAGTCGTGTCGATCAAGCGTGTACCGGCATGGCGCACAAGCCGGCTTCCATCCGGTGTCGCAGTGGAACAGGCCGTCACCCGCGCCGGCCCCAGCGCGAACTGCTATCCGGCGCGAACTGCTATTTGCCGGCGAGGTTTTTCCAGCCGGACGCTGCGGGAACTCACCAGACTCCGGATGCCTACAAAAAGATAAAGCCCTGACGAATCAGGGCTTTATGGTGTTCGGTGGCGGACAGGGCGGGATTCGAACCCGCGTTGGGATGTTATCCCAAACACGCTTTCCAGGCGTGCGACTTAAACCACTCATCCACCTGTCCGTGAAAGCGCGGCATTATAGCCGGAAGAGCGGGAAGGCGAAAGTTTTTTATGCCTTGCCGGTGCGCATGCTCACGCCCCGTCGCGTGTGCGCCGGCGCTGCGCGGACAAGGCCTGGATATAGCCGTGCAGCTCGTGGAAGGGGATGGGTTTGCGATAAACCGTGACGTCCTTGGGCAACGGGCCGCTGGCGGCGATTTCCTTCGTGCTCAGCGCCGAGACCACGACGATGGAGGTGCGGCTGCTCAAGGGATTGGCGCGCAGACGGCGGATCATTTCGAAACCGTCGACACCGGGCATGCGCAGGTCGGTGATCAGCAGATCGGGTTGTTCGCGGCCGAGTTCGACGAGCGCGTCGAGGCCGTGATCGACGATGTTCAGCTCGAGCGGAATCGGCCAGGTCGAGAACGTCTCGCGATAGAGTGTTTGCAGCAGCTTGTCGTCCTCGACGATCAGCACCCGCAGTGTCCCGCCGTGAGTGCGGCCGCGAGCGAGCAGGGCATCGACCGAATCCTGCCAGATCCGGCGATGGCCGCCGGCGGTTTTCCAGCCGGAAAGGGCGCCAGCCTCGACCATGTGCTGAACGGTGCCCAAAGACAAACCCAGCTGACGTGCAGCCTGGGCGGTGCTGATGAATTCACGCTTCAAAGCTTGCGTGTCGGGCATGACAGACATTCAGGTACCGAAATCGATGTAACACGGCAAAAATAGCAGAAATACGCTGTTTTCGGTCGGTCGGGGAGCGCTGGCGCTACAATGCTCCGGCCACTGCGGGGTGCCGCCACCTGGCTTGCCGGGCGGCCGGGCGCTTCGCTTCGTGTTTGCCGGTGTGGTCCATCAATCTGCGGAAAGAACGAGCATGAATGCGTCAAGAAACGTATTGGGCGGCCCCTTGCTGGCCTGCAGTTATTCCCCGTTGACGGGGTTTTTCCGGACGGGATGCTGCGAAACCGGCCCCGACGATCTTGGCCGCCATACGATTTGCGTGCGGGTCGATCAGGCTTTTCTGGCTTTTTCCCAGGCGGCGGGCAACGACTTGAGCACGCCGCGCCCGGAGTTCCGGTTCGCAGGCTTGAAGCCGGGCGATCGCTGGTGCCTGTGCGCGCTGCGCTGGAAAGAAGCGCTGGAAGCGGGCGTGGCGCCGCCGGTGGTGCTCGAGGCCACGCACGAGTCGGCGCTGGGGGTGGTCGACCTGGAAACACTCAAAGCCCACGCCTACAGCGCTGCGGCGGGGCCGCGGGCGTAAGCGCGATGGGGTTTGCTGAAGATCTGATCGCCTGTCTCGAACACGCCCTTGCCGGCCAGCGGGTTCCGCGCGTGCGGGCACTGCATCTGCCGCCTGCCGAAGCGGCCGATTCGAGAAATGGCGAATTCTGCGCGCTGGAACTCGATGACGGCGCGCTCGGCCTTTCCTACGTTCTGCTCGGCAACGCCCTCGTCCGGCTGCTCGGCTCGAACGATCCGAACGCCATTGTCGGGATGGACGGGCTGCAGCTCGCACGCGAATTCGCAGCGCCCGCAGGAGCGGGGGGCGATGCCGAGTTGCGCCGGATGCTGGGATTCGCCGCGGCCAATGCACTGTCGCGCACCGTGATGGAGCGGATGGGTTTTGCGCCGCCGCGCGCGCCCGATTCGATCGGCGGGATCGCGCCCCGGATGGGGGAGCACATCGGGATGGTCGGGCTGTTTACGCCGCTGCTCAAGCAGGTTACGGCAGCGGGCGCGCGTCTGACCGTGATCGAGCTCAATCCCGAGCGTGTCGGCGAGTACGAGGACTATCGCGTCACCCTCGATGCGGCGGAACTCGAGACCTGCGACAAGGTGCTGTCGACCAGCACGATCCTGCTCAACCATACGGTGGACGCCATTCTCGGCCATTGCCGCCACGCCCGCCGCATCGTCCTGATCGGCCCGAGCGCGGGTTGCCTGCCCGATCCGCTGTTCGCCCGCGGCGTGACCATGGTGGGAGGCAGCTGGGTTACCGATCGCACCGGCTTCATCGACGCCTTGCGGCGGGGCGATGCCTGGAGCGGCTTCGCCTACAAGTTCGCGCTGACCCCAGCGGACTGGCCCGGCCTGCCCCGCGCTTGAGGCAGGGCAGGGCGCGGCCCTGCTGCGATCGAAAATCCGAAAAAAATAAAGCACTTCCGATGAATCTCTCTCCCCGGCTGTTCTTCTTTCTGATCCTGCCGCCCCTGCTGTGGGCGATCAACGCGGTCGTCGGCCGGATCGCGATCGAGCGCATGGATCCGCTCTGGCTCAATGCGGTGCGCTGGGCGCTGGCCCTCGTGCTGCTGCTGCCGCTGGGCTGGCGCGCCTTCGGCACGCCTGCGGCGCGTGCCCAGGTTCGGGCGCGCTGGGCGCATCTGGCCGTGCTTGGACTGATCGGCGTGGGCGCCTACAACGCGCTCCAATACATGGCGTTGCGCACCAGTACGCCGCTCAACGTCACCCTGATCGCCTCGAGCGCGCCGGTGTGGATGATGCTGATCGGAGCGTTGTTCTACCGCGTGATTCCGCGCCCGGTACAGGTTCTGGGCGCGTTGCTGTCGCTCGCCGGGGTGGCGGTGGTGCTCTCGCGCGGCGAGCTGGGCGCGCTCGCACGCATCGAGTTTGTCGAGGGCGACCTGTTGATGCTGCTGGCGATGATGGGCTGGACCGCGTACAGCTGGATGCTTGCGCGCCCGCCCGCGCACATGGCCGGGGAAGCCCGCCCGGCGTGGAACTGGGCGGAATTCCTCGTTGTGCAGTGTGTGTTCGGGGTGGGCTGGGCGGTCGCCGCTGCCGCCGCCGGCGATATCATCGTGCCTTCGGGGCCGACGCAGTGGTCGTGGGGGCTGGCCGCCATCATCCTCTATGTCGCCGTCGGGCCGTCGATCATCGCCTACCGTGCGTGGGGCGTGGCGGTGGCTGAAGCCGGCCCGGCGGTTGCGGCCATCTTCTACAACTTCAATCCGCTGTTTACCGCGGTGCTGTCGGCCGCTGTGATCGGCGAGTGGCCGCGCCTCTACCATGGTGCCGCGTTCGTGCTGATCGTTGGCGGCATCCTGGTCAGCACGCAGACTGCGCGCCGACGCGCAGCCTGAGGCCGACACGAGCGGGGCGTCCGCCGCCCCGGCCGGGTAAGCCGTTCCCGTCAGCCGTTGCGGCCTTGGTGCCGTCGACCTGCCCGCCGCAGCTGTCTGCGGCGGGGCTCTCCGGCAAGCGCCGGAAAGCGGTCAGCGCGCGATCGGCTTGTAGCGGATGCGCTTGGGCTTGGCGCCTTCCTCGCCGAGACGCTTCTTCTTGTCTTCCTCGTATTCCTGGTAGTTGCCGGCGAAGAAGGTCCATTGCGAGTCGCCTTCGGCCGCCAGGATATGGGTGCAGATGCGGTCGAGGAACCAGCGGTCGTGCGAGATCACCAGTGCACAGCCGGCGAATTCGAGCAGCGCGTCTTCGAGCGCGCGCAGGGTCTCGACGTCGAGATCGTTGGACGGTTCGTCGAGCAGCAGCACGTTGCCGCCCTGGATCAGGGTCTTGGCCAGGTGCAGGCGCCCGCGCTCGCCGCCGGAGAGGTTGCCGACGATCTTCTGCTGGTCGCCGCCCTTGAAGTTGAAGCGGCCGATGTAGGCCCGGCTGGGCATCTCGAAGCGGCCCACGGTGAGTACGTCGGCGCCGTCGGAAACAGCGTCGAACACCGTCTTGTCGTTGGCGAGGCCCTCGCGCGTCTGGTCGACGGCGGCGATCTTGACCGTGGCGCCGATCTCGACCATGCCCGAATCCGGCGTGTCGCGGCCTTCGATCATCTTGAAGAGGGTCGATTTGCCTGCGCCGTTGGGGCCGATGATGCCGACGATGGCGCCCGGCGGGATGCTGAAGCTGACTTTGTCCATCAGCAGCTTGTCGCCGAAGGCCTTGCTCACCTCGCGGAACTCGATGACCTTGTCGCCGAGGCGCTCGCCGGGCGGGATGAAGATTTCCTGGGTCTCGTTGCGGCGCTGGTATTCGACGCTCGCCATTTCCTCGTAGCGGGCGAGGCGGGCCTTCGACTTGGCCTGGCGCGCCTTGGGGTTGGAGCGCGCCCACTCCAGCTCGGTCTTCATCGCCTTCTGGTGCGCGGCTTCCTGCTTGGCTTCCTGCGCCAGGCGCTCGCCCTTCTGTTCCAGCCAGGACGAGTAGTTGCCCTTCCACGGGATGCCGTGGCCGCGGTCCAGTTCGAGGATCCACTCGGCGGCGTTGTCGAGGAAGTAGCGGTCGTGGGTGACGGCGACCACGGTGCCGGGGAAGCGGGTGAGGAACTGCTCCAGCCATTCGACCGATTCGGCGTCGAGGTGGTTGGTGGGCTCGTCGAGCAGCAGCATGTCGGGCTTGGACAGCAGCAGCTTGCACAGCGCGACGCGGCGCTTCTCGCCCCCCGACAGGTTGCCGATCACCGCGTCCCAGGGCGGCAGGCGCAGCGCGTCGGCGGCGATTTCCATCTGGGTCTCGACGTCGCTGCCGGCAGTCGACAGGATGTTTTCGTACCTGGCCTGTTCCTCGGCGAGCTTGTCGAAGTCGGCGTCGGGCTCGGCGTAGGCGGCGTAGACTTCTTCCAGCTTCTGGCGCGCTTCCATGATTTCGCCGAGGGCGGATTCGACTTCTTCCTTCACCGTCCTGGCCGGGTCGAGCTCGGGCTCCTGCGGCAGGTAGCCGATGCGCTGGCCGGCGAGCCACTGCACTTCGCCGTCGTATTCCTTGTCCACCCCGGCCATGATGCGCAGCACGGTGGACTTGCCCGAGCCGTTGAGGCCGAGCAGGCCGATCTTGGCGCCGGGGAAGAAGGAGAGGGAGATGTCCTTGATGATCTGACGCTTGGGCGGAACGATCTTGCTCACGCGCAGCATCGACATGACGTATTGGGCCATTGGGCGGGGTCCTGCGGAGTCGGAAAGGGCAGGAGTCTACCGGAGGCGGACGCGGGGGGCACGCATCGTCTTGCGCCCGAGCAGGGCGGGAGCAGCGGACGAGGATGTTGCGGAGGAAAGGGGGCGGCGTGTGCAAGGGCGCCGCAGCAGGTCACGGCGGGTGCCTCCCCGCCGCGGGGCGGGTCACTTCTCGACGAAGGCGCGCTCGATCACGTAGTCGCCGGCCACGCCGATGCGCGGCGACATGGTGAAGCCGCGCGCGTCGAGCAGCTCGCAGCAGTCCTTGTTCATCGCCTGGCTGCCGCAGATCATCACCCGGTCGTGCGCAGGATCGAGCGCCGGCAGACCGATGTCGGCGAACAGCTTGCCGGTTTCGATCACATGGGTGATGCGGCCGGTGTTGCGGAAGGGTTCGCGGGTGACCGTGGGGTAGTAGATCAGCTGCTCGCGCACCTGCTCGCCGAAGAATTCATTCTGCGGCAGCTCGCGGGTGATGAACTCGGTGTAGGCAAGCTCGGAGACAAAACGCACCCCGTGCACCAGTACCACCTTCTCGAAGCGCTCGTAGGTGTGTGGGTCCTGGATCACGCTGAGGAAGGGGGCTAGCCCGGTGCCGGTGGCGAGCAGGTAGAGGTGCTTGCCGGGGTGGAGGTCGTGCACGACGAGGGTGCCGGTGGGTTTCTTGCTGACCACGATCGGGTCGCCCGGACGCAGAAACTGCAGGCGCGAGGTGAGCGGGCCGTCGGGCACCTTGATGCTGAAGAACTCGAGGTGTTCCTCGTGGTTGGGGCTGGCGATGCTGTAGGCGCGGGTCAGCGGCTTGCCTTCGACATCGAGGCCGATCATCACGAACTGGCCGTTCTCGAAGCGCAGGCCGGGGTTGCGGGTGGTGCGGAAGCTGAACAGGGAGTCGTTCCAGTGATGGACGCTGAGGACGGTTTCGGTGACGAGGTTGGTCATGATCGGGGGCCGTGTGCGCTGTTGGGATGGGTGGATTCTAAGGAGATTCTTTTACCTGTTTACTGGATAATATTTATATCTCTTACCTGAAAAATAGATATGCGATTCACTCTTCGTCAGCTCCAGGTCTTCGTCGGGGTCGCGCGCAGCGAGAACGTGTCGCGCGCAGCCGAGGCGCTGGCGCTGTCGCAGTCGGCGGCAAGTGCGGCGCTGGCCGAACTGGAAAGCCTGTTCGAGCAGCAGCTGTTCGACCGCAAGGGCAAGCGCCTGCGCTTGAACGAGCAGGGCAGCCTGCTGCTGCCGCATGCGGTGGAGTTGCTCGACCGTGCCGAGGAGATCGAGACCTTGCTGCGCGGCGATCATGGTTTGGGCAATCTGCGCGTGGGGGCGACGCTGACGATCGGCAACTACCTGCTGCCGCTGATCGCGTCGGCTTACCTGCAGCGTCACCCGGAAAGCCGGGTCCGGCTGCAGGTGCATAACACGGCGAGCATCGCGGCGATGCTGTTGCGCTACGAGATCGACCTCGGCCTGGTCGAAGGGCAGGTGGTGGATGCCGAAATCGAGCTCGAGCCGTGGGTCGATGATGAGCTGGTGGTGTTTTGTGCGCCCTCGCATGCGCTGGCTGGACGCGAGGCGGTGTCGGTGGAGGAGATCGCGCCGCAGCCGTGGATCTTGCGTGAGCGTGGCTCGGGAACGCGCGAAACCTTCGATCGGGCGCTGCGCCATCGCCCCGGCGGGCTGGTGCCGCGCCTCGAGCTGGAGCACACCGAGGCGGTCAAGCGTGCGGTGGAGAGCGGGCTGGGGCTGGGGTGCCTGTCGCGCCTGGCGCTGCGCGATGCGCTGCGGCGTGGCAGCCTGGTGGCGCTGGAGACGCCGGAGCTCGATCTGCGCCGGCAGTTCAGCTTCGCCTGGCACAAGGGGAAGTACCACAGCGCGGCGATCCGCTGCTTTCTCGACGATTGTCGCGCGTTCACCGCTGGCGCCCGCCGCAGCGACCTGATTGCGCTGCCGGCGGTACCTTGATTCGCGGACCGCGCCTCAGGCGCCGCGGCGGCGGAAGTCGCGCAGGCGAAAGCCGAGAGCGAACAAGGTGGCGAAGTAGGTGAGCGCGCCGGCGGTGACGATCGCGGCCAGCCTCAGGCCGCGTTCCAGTCCGCCGATCTCCACCCAGTGCGCTTCCGCGCCGCTGCCGAACCACAGGACGGCGCCCATCACCGCCAGTGCCGCGAGCAGCTTCAGTGCAAACACGCTCCAGCCCGGCTGCGGAGCGTAGATCGCCCGCCGGCGCAGGCCGCGGAACAGCAGCCCGGCGTTCAGGCAGGAGGCCAGGCCGATCGCCAGTGCCAGCCCGGCGTGGCGAAGCGGAACGATGAAGGCGAGGTTCATCAGCTGGGTGGCGGCCAGCGTGATCAGCGCGATCTTGACCGGAGTACGGATGTCCTGGCGGGCGTAGAAGCCGGGCGTCAGCACCTTCACCAGGATCAGCCCGGTGAGGCCGATGCTGTAGGCGACCAGCGCGCTGCGCGTGTGCATGACATCGGTGGCGGAAAAAGCGCCGTAGTTGAACAGCGTCGCCACCAGCGGCACGGCCAGCAGCGCTAGCCCGAGCGCGGCCGGCAGGGTCAGCAGCAGGGTCAGGCGCAGGCCCCAGTCGAGTAGTGCGGAGAATTCTGCGGCGTTGTCATCGGCGTGCAGCCTGGACAGGCTGGGGAGCAGGATCGTCCCCAGCGCGACACCGAGCAGGCCGGCGGGGAATTCCATCAGGCGGTCGGCGTAATACAGCCAGGACACGCTGCCGCTTTCCAGAAAGGAGGCGAAGATGGTGTTGATCAAGAGCGAGATCTGGCTCACCGAGACGCCGAGGATGGCCGGTGCCATCAATTTCATGACGCGGCGCACGCCGGGGTCGGAAAGATTGAGCTCGAAGCGCGGCAGCATGCCGATCTTTGCCAGCGGGCGGATCTGCAGTGCGAGCTGGAGCAGGCCGCCGAGGAACACCGCCCAGGCCAGTGCGAGCACCGGCGGATCGAAGTAGGGGACGGCAAAGAGGGCCATGCCGATGAAGGTGAGGTTGAGCAGCACCGGGGTGAAGGCCGGAATCGCGAACCGGCTCCAGGTGTTGAGCACGCCGCCGGCGAGTGCCACCAGTGCCATGAAGAAAATGTAGGGGAAAGTGATGCGGGTGAGTTCGACGGTGAGTTCGAACTTGCCGGGGTCGCCGGTAAAACCGGGGGCGGAAACGTAGATGATCAGCGGGGCGGCAAGCGCGCCGAGGGCGGCGACGCAGGCCACCACCAGGCCGAGCAGGGTCGCCACGCGGTTGACCAGGGTCTGCGTCGCTTGTGCGCCCTGGCGGTTCTTGTACTCGGCGAGGATGGGTACGAAGGCCTGGGAGAAGGCGCCTTCGGCGAACATCCGGCGCAGCAGGTTCGGTAGGCGGAAAGCGACGAAGAAGGCGTCGGTGGCCATGCCGGCACCGAAGGTGCGTGCGATCACGAAGTCGCGCACGAAGCCGAGGATGCGGGACAGCAGGGTCATGCCGCTGACGGTGGCGAGGGCGCGCAGCAGGTTCATGCGGGAGGGGGAGGGCGCCGGGATGGCACGCTGGAGATGGAGAGCGCGCATGATAGCCGAAAACAGGCTTGCATCCGGATCGCTACGCGGATAGAATCGCGGACTTTCTAGAACCACCAATACGGAATCGAATTTATGGCCAACTCGGCACAAGCTCGCAAGCGCGCCCGTCAGGCAGTCAAGTCTCGCGCTCACAACGCCAGCCTTCGCTCCCGCCTGCGTACCGCGATCAAGGCCGTGCGCAAGGCCATCGCGGGTGGCGACAAGGCGGCGGCTCAGTCGGTCTTTCGCACCTCGATGAGCACCATCGACAGCATCGCCGACAAGAAGATCATCCACAAGAACAAGGCCGCGCGTCACAAGAGCCGCCTGTCGTCTGCAGTCAAGTCGATGGCCGTCTGAGCCGTCCGCACGCAAGCCATTGCGCCGCCGCGGCGCAGTGAATGAAAAAAGCGACCCGATGGTCGCTTTTTTCATTCTCAGGGCGCCTTTTTCATGGGGTCGAACCCTGGTGCGTGCGCCCGTGGCTCGGCTGACGGTGCAGGATCGCACCGCGGATGCCCATGCTTCCGGCCTGCCGGGGCAGCGCGCTAGAGCGGGGCGTCGCCCATCCAGTCGATCTGCAGATCGTTGTCGTTGGCGAAGTTGATGAGGAATTTGTAGGCCAGCGGCTCGACGTCGTAGAGCCGGGCGTCGACGAGAACGGTCTTGTTGCCGGTGAGAGTGCAGCCCGGGCGCACGTAGGGAGAGTACATCATGCGATGGTCCGCGCCGAAAGCGGACATGATTCCGCACAGGCGGTCGGCCCAATCGCTTGGACGGAACGTCTTTCCTTCCCTCGTGACCCCGACAATGACGAAGTTTTCGATCTTCTGGTTCATGTGTGATGCCTTGGCGGCTTCGGGGGGTGTTCAGGTCCCGGTTCATTGTCGCCGGGACTCAAAAGCGCGCGAATTCTAGCAGAAAAGCACGGCTCGAAACGGACGAGGGCGCGAGTGCGGACGGCGAAGGCGGGCGATGAGGGCGGACGCGGCCTGAAGGACGGGGTGCGGGGGCGCTGCCGGTGGCGGCGCGGGCACGGCCGTGGAGGGGCGGTTACGGGAGGCTGGATCGTGATCCCGGAAGGCGTTCGAACGCTGTCGGGCTTATGTACAGGGCCGAGGTTTTTGGCTTAACATTCCGACTTCACCCTGCACGGCGGCACCTGCCGCCGTGCGCGTTTTTCAGCCTTCGTTTCGTTCGAGGTACTCCATGTCCCATCTGATGAACACCTACGCGCGCCTGCCCGTCGCCTTCACGCACGGAGAGGGCGTGTGGCTGTACGATGATGCCGGCAAGCGCTATCTCGATGCCCTGTCGGGGATCGCCGTCAACACCCTTGGCCACAATCACCCCGGCCTGGTCAAGGCCATCGCCGACCAGGCCACGCGCGTGCTCCACACTTCCAACCTGTACGGCATTCCGCTGCAGGAACGTCTCGCCGACCGCATCGCCGAGGCGTCGGGCATGGATGAAGTGTTCTTCTGCAATTCCGGTTGCGAAGCCAATGAAGCGGCAATCAAGCTCGCGCGCATGTACGGCCATCAGAAGGGTATCGATCTTCCCCACGTCATCGTGATGGAAAATGCCTTCCACGGGCGTACCCTGGCGACCCTGTCGGCGACCGGCAACCGCAAGGCCCAGGCGGGTTTCGAACCGCTGGTGCAGGGGTTCATCCGCGTTCCCTATCGCGACATCGAGGCGATTCGCAAAATCGGCGAGCACAATCACGGCGTGGCTGCGGTGATGCTGGAGATGATCCAGGGCGAGGGTGGCGTCAATGTGGCCGACGAGACCTTCCAGCGCGATCTGCGCGCGTTGTGCGACGAGAAGGGCTGGCTGCTGATCTGCGACGAAGTCCAGTGCGGCATGGGGCGCACCGGCAAGTGGTTCGGCTGGCAGCACGCCGGCACGAAGCCGGACGTGATGACGCTGGCGAAGGGGCTGGCCTCGGGCGTGCCCATCGGCGCATGCGTCACCGCGGGCAAGGCGAAGGGACTGTTCGGACCGGGGAACCACGGCTCCACCTTCGGTGGCAATCCGCTGGCCTGCGCCGCCGGCCTGGCCACCTTCGACGCGATCGCCGGCGACCGGCTGATGGAGAACGCCGTCAGCGTCGGCGAGGCGATCCGCAAGGGGATCGCCGAAGCGCTCGAAGGCGTTGCCGGCGTGGTCGATATCCGCGGCCGCGGGCTGATGATCGGTATCGAGCTCGACCGTCCCTGCGGGGAGCTGATGGCGCGTGCCGCTGAACAGGGGTTGCTGCTGAGCATCACTTCGGAGCGCGTCGTCCGCCTGCTGCCGGCGCTCACCTTCACCGCCGCCGATGCGCAGACATTGGTGTCGATGCTGGCGCCGATGATCCGCGATTTCCTCGCCCAGGGCTAAGGAGGCGGCATGAGCCAGATCAAGCATTATCTGCAGTTCAAGGATTTCTCCCGCGACGAGTACGACCACCTGTTCGCGCGCGCGAAGTGGATCAAGGACAAGTTCAAGCGCTACGAGCCCTACCATCCGCTGTTCGACCGCACCCTGGTGATGATCTTCGAGAAGGCCAGCACGCGGACGCGGCTGTCGTTCGAAGCCGGCATGCACCAGCTCGGCGGCACGGCGATCTACCTCAACACCCGCGACTCGCAGCTGGGCCGCGGCGAACCGGTGGAAGATGCCGGCCAGGTGATTTCGCGGATGAGCGACCTGGTGATGATCCGCACCTTCGAGCAGGACATCGTCGAACGCTTCGCCGCCAACTCGCGCGTGCCGGTGATCAACGGTCTGACCAACGAATACCATCCCTGCCAGATCCTCGCCGACATCTTCACCTACATCGAGCACCGCGGCTCGATTCAGGGCAAGACCGTGGCCTGGGTCGGCGACAGCAACAACATGTGCAACACCTGGCTGCAGGCCGCCGAAGTGCTCGACTTCAACGTCCATGTGTCGACGCCGCCGGGTTACGAAGTCGAGCCCGAACGCGCCGGCCTGTACGGCACGGCCAACTTCGAGCAGTTCGCCGATCCGCTCGAGGCATGCAAGGGCGCCGACCTGGTCACCACCGACGTGTGGACTTCGATGGGCTTCGAGGCCGAGAACGAAGAGCGCGTGAAAGCTTTCGCCGACTGGTGCGTCGATGCCGAGATGATGGCGGTCGCGCACAAGGATGCGCTGTTCATGCACTGCCTGCCGGCGCACCGCGGCGAGGAAGTCACCGCCGAGGTCATGGACGGCCCGCAGTCGGTGGTCTGGGACGAGGCGGAAAATCGCCTGCACGCGCAAAAGGCGCTGATGGAATACCTGATGCTCGGCCGCATCGAGAACTGACCGGGCCGCGAAACAATCACGGCGTGCACGGGCGTGCGCGCCGGCAACACAGCAGGAAACAGGAAAACAGCATGAGCGACGTCAACAAGGTTGTGCTCGCCTACTCGGGCGGGCTGGACACTTCGGTCATCCTGAAGTGGCTGCAGGACACCTACCGCTGCGAAGTGGTGACCTTCACCGCCGACCTCGGCCAGGGTGAGGAACTCGAACCTGCGCGCACCAAGGCGCTCAAGTTCGGGATCAAGCCCGAGAACATCTTCATCGACGATCTGCGCGAAGAATTCGTGCGCGACTTCGTCTTCCCGATGTTCCGCGCCAATACCGTCTACGAAGGCGAATACCTGCTCGGCACCTCGATCGCGCGCCCGCTGATCGCCAAGCGCCAGATCGAGATCGCACGTGCCACCGGCGCCGACGCGGTGTCGCACGGCGCCACCGGAAAGGGTAACGACCAGGTCCGCTTCGAGCTTGGCTACTACGCGCTGATGCCGGGCGTGAAGGTGATTGCGCCGTGGCGCGAGTGGGATCTGCTGTCGCGCGAGAAGCTGCTCGCCTACGCCGAGAAGCACGGCATCCCGATCGAGATGAAGCACAAGCAGGGCGGCTCGCCCTACTCGATGGATGCCAATCTGCTGCATATCTCCTTCGAAGGGCGCCACCTCGAGAACCCCGCCGCCGAAGCCGAAGAGTCGATGTGGCGGTGGACCGTGTCGCCGGAGGCGGCCCCGGACGCCGCCGAGTACATCGACCTCGAGTTCGAGCAGGGCGACCTCGTCGCCATCGACGGCACCCGCATGAAGCCGCACGAGCTGCTCGCCAAGCTCAATGAGCTCGGCGGCAAGCACGGCATCGGCCGCCTCGATCTGGTCGAGAACCGCTATGTCGGCATGAAGAGCCGCGGCTGCTACGAAACCCCGGGCGGCACCATCCTGCTGCGCGCCCACCGCGCCATCGAATCGGTCACGCTCGACCGCGAAGTCGCCCACCTCAAGGACGACCTCATGGCGCGCTACGCCAGCATGATCTACAACGGCTACTGGTGGAGTCCAGAGCGCCAGGCGATCCAGGCGCTGATCGATCACACCCAGCAGACCGTCAACGGCTGGGTGCGGCTCAAGCTCTACAAAGGCAACGTCATCGTCACCGGGCGCGACTCGAAGACCGACTCGCTGTTCGACCCGACCATCGCCACCTTCGAGGACGATGCCGGCGCCTACAACCAGAAGGACGCCCACGGCTTCATCCGCCTCAACGCGCTGCGCATGCGCATCGCCGCCAACGCCAGGGCGAAGCGCGGCTGATCCGCCTCCGGCCGGCGCCCCGCGCTCCGTTGCGCGGGGCGCCGGCCGCATCCTTCGAGTACTGCCTTCCGATGGACGATGACATCCTCCTCTTCGGCCTGACTCTCGCCGAGTTCGAGTCGATCTCGCTGAAGGTCTGCCTCGCGGCCCTGGTCCTCTACATGCTATTCATCATCGGCAATCTCGCCAAGGAATCGAAGGCCGGCCGCTACGGCACGATCTGGCTGTTCGTCGTCCTCGGCCTGGGCTTTCTCGGCTTCATCTCGAAGGGTCTCATCCAGAAAATCCTCGGCATCGAATAGGAGTCCGCTTTCGCCATGAGCATCACCGCAAAGATCGACGGCGTCGCCGTCACCACCCAGGCCAATGTCTACTTCGACGGCAAGTGCGTCAGCCACGGCATCCAGTTCGCCGATGGCACCAAGAAGTCGGTCGGCGTCATCCTGCCGGCTGCGCTCACCTTCAATACCGGCGCGCCCGAAATCATGGAAGGCGTCGCCGGCCAGTGCCGCGTGCGCCTGAAGGGCACCGATGGCAAGCCCGGCGAATGGAAGACCTACGGCGCCGGTGAATCCTTCAGCGTGCCGGGAAACTCCAGCTTCGACATCGAGGTTGCAGGCGAGCCTTATCACTACATCTGTCACTTCGGCTGAACGCGGGGAGGGGGAGGAAATCATGCCGTCTTTCGACATCATGTCCGAGGTCGATCAGCCTTCGCTGCGCAACGCCGTCGAGCAGGCCAACCGCAAGGTCGAAGGCCGCCACGACTTCAAGGGTACCAGCGCCAGGATCGAGCATGCCGACAAGCTGCTCACCCTCTACGGCGACAGCGACTTCCAGCTCGACCAGATCAAGACCATCCTGCTGCCCGAGATGACCAAGAAAAACGTCGACATGCGTTGCCTCGACTACGGCGACGTGCAGAAGATTTCCGGCAACAAGGTCAAGCAGGAAGTCAAGGTGCGGGTCGGCGTCGATCAGGATCTGGCGAAGAAGATCGTCAAGCACATCAAGGACAGCAAGCTCAAGGTCCAGGCTGCGATCCAGGGCGACGCGGTACGGGTCTCCGGCGCCAAGCGCGACGTACTGCAGGATGCGATCGCGCTGGTGAAGAAGCAGATCACCGATTTTCCGCTGCAGTACGGCAACTTCAGGGACTGAAGGCCCCCTCGGCCTGCCGGGAGCGGGAGGTCGCTCGGAAGACCAGTTCGGCTGTCCTCATGTATTGCGCGAAGGTGGGCTTCTCCTGTTTTCGATCCGGAATCGTGAAGTATTCGCTCACCGTTCCGTAGGGGAGGGCTGAGAATGGTCGCGTTTTTCCACCCTTGGCTCACCCCACACCATGCAAAGCACACCCCGCTCCGGTCCGAAGGTCGATACGACGGCGCTGTTCGAGCGTTTCCCCCACCTCGCGCCGCGCATCAGCGCAATGTGGGGAACCCGCGATGGGCGCAAGTATCTTTCCGGCCTGATCATGGATACCCGCGACGGCCAGCGTCAGGGCTTCCCGCCGGAGCACGCGAAGACGATCGTCCGTCTGCTGCTGGAGCACGACATCGCGTACCCCGAGTTCGAACCGGTTGATGACCGAGTCTGGAACGAACGTTAGGGCGCGCGTGCGGACTCTGTCGAATCCACTCTGTGCGCAGATCGATCGCCACGGTGCGCCCTGACCTTCACCAGCATCCTGCTGGCGAACGTGTTTCCCCCGTGGTCGAGATCGTCAGGGTCAGGGTGTGGCAGGCGCCGGCCAGTTGCTCGGTGCTGGTTGCCGTCAGCGTATAGCCGGTTGCGCTGGGGTCGCTGAGCGCAAGGGTGAAATATCCCTCTGACGATCCTGCCGGAATGTCGAGATCGTCCAGGCTTCCATAACTTGCGTTGTTCGCACGCCATTTCTCCTGCGCCAACTGGACGCGCAGGATGGCGTCCTGGCCGTCGGCACGGCGCGCGCGTTGGACATATTCGATGTAGCTCGGGTAGGCGATCGCGGACAGGATGCCGATGATGGCGACCACCACCATCAACTCGATGAGGGTAAAGGCGGCTTGTTTCAGACGGGCATTCATCGCAGGCTCGGCGGGCTGGGGCAGATCGGAGCAGGCTCAAACGGTGACCGCAGGGCCGTCGAGTCAGCGCTCCGATCCGCCAGCGGTTTCAGGGGAAGTTGAGTTCGTTGATGGCGTTGCAGGCGAATGATTCGAGGGTTTTTGTGGTGGTGGTATTGCCTGAAGTTTGGCTGATGGTGAGCACCGAGCCCTGTACAGCAGTGATTCCGCAAGTGTAGTTCTTGATATTTCCGCCGCTGGTCGCGCACTCGACGGTTTCAACCGAACTTGTCGCACTGACCTTCGCGCCCGAGCTCTCGGTGCTGCCACTGACCGTTCCGCTACAGGTACCGGTCGACTCATCGGAGCCGCCATCCTCGTCGCCGTCGGTGCTGCCGAAATCGCCGGCACCGGCGCCGATGAAGGCGGGCCAGCCCGGCCATATTTTGGGGCACTTGTCGTCTGCGGGGCTGTCGTCGGGCGACAGGCACAGGGCCGCGCCGGCGTTCTTGCGGAAGTGGGTGCTGAATTCGCCCATCACGCTTTGGCAGCTGTCCTGGCCTTTGAGGTCGGTGATCAGGAAGTGGTGGTTGAAGTAGTTCTGCGTTGTCGACGACGTGCTGTAGCTGCTGAAGTGCGACGGCTTCGGCATCCCGTCTTCGGGATAGGTACCGCCGTTGGCGATGCCGGTGATGAAATAACCGGTCGGCGAGCTCGCCAGGCTCTTGTAGCCGCGGTACACCCGGCGTGACGAGGGCTGGGCCATCGGCAGGGTCGTCCAGTAGTTCATGCTCGGGCTGGTGGTGAAGGTGGGGTCGCCGACGCACACGTTCACTTCGTTGTTGTCGAGATTCTGGATGGCGATGTTGGCATACCAGCCTTCGCCGACGTAGCAGATGTAATCGTAATATTTCAGGCTGGATGAAACGGTTGTCAGCGAGATGCTGGCGCTGGTGCTGGGGAAGCAATGCCCTTCTGCCGTGCTGGCGACGAAAACGTTGGCGGCGCTGAACGTGTTGTTCAGCCGGGCGAAGTCGAAGTACACCCGCCCGCTGATGGTGGCGAATTCGCGCGGGTTGTCTTCGGCGATCGGGTCGAGAATGAGCAGGACGTTGCCTTCGGCGTCCCGGAGCTCGCGTTTGTCGCCATCGTTGTAGACGCCGGGGTCGCCCGCTTCGCGCTGGATCGGGACGGCTGGCCGTCGGGCGAGGCCGATCGGCGGGCGCAAGGCATTGTCATAACCGGGAACGCCTTCCTCGAGGTGGATCAGAAGCGCGGGGTCCGACCAGTTGAGCAGGGTACGGACGGTGACGCTGTCGGTGCCGCCGTCCGCGGGTGAAACCCAGCTGACCGTGACGTCGATGCTCTTCAAGGTGGTGCTCAGGTCCGTCACCGTCCGCAGCACGGTAAACAGCGCGTTCTTGCCCGCCACATTGGCCGTTGTCTGATCGCCGATCCCATCGAAGCTGCTCTTCATCACCTGGGTGCGCAGCGCTTCGATTTCGGCCTGTGCCAGCTGGGCGGCTTCGGCCCTGGCTTTGGTCAGGCCAGCGGCGTCCATCATGTGGGCGTCGAGTTTGCCGAGGGCAAGGATGCCCACCGAGAGGACCACCACCGAGATCAGTCCCTCGAGCAGTGCGATGCCGCGTAGATGGCGATGGATCAGCATGGGGGCTCCTGCGCTGGCGCGGCTTATTCGATGGACCAGTCGCGCCACGATCCGGGGATGACCGTGCGGCGGCCTACTTTCATGGTGTTGCCGAGCACGGCCTCGTCGTAAAAGATGGTCGGGTTGCCATTGAGATTGGTGGTGCCGCCATGGGCCAGGACGGCACCGTAGATATTGCCGTTTGCATTGCCGCTGAGGCTGCCCGAAGTGTAGACGACGCCGTAGAAGTCGATGCCGGCGCCAAGCGCAAGATCGCCATCGACGACGATGACCACCGGGCGGTCGATGGAGCCGATCGGTTCGTTGCCGGACAGGGTAAGGTCGCCGTCGACCCAGATGACCTCTCCGTGCGCCCCATCGGCGAATTTATCGGCGGCTTCGCCCGGGGTCAGGACCTCGCTGGCGACGCTGTCCTTGTAATCGGCCTTGTCGAGACCGAAGAACTGGCGGAAGAAATCCGCTTCGGACAGTGCGGCGAGGTTGATGTCCTTGTCGACGACGTCGGCGCCGATGGTATTGGCATTGGCGCCCTTGTCGGTCGATTGCAGCAAATGGGTGGTGCTCTTGTTGGTCGGCGCCTTGCATTTGCTATTGTAGATGCGGTCGCTTTCATCGGTGATGACCGCGCATTGATCACCGAGGGCATCGGCCAGCTGATAGCTTTTGTAGATGTCCGATTCGCTTGGATAGACACTGTCATCGCTGTAATTGGTCGGTGTGCTGCCAGGATTGCGAATGAAGCTCTTCACCGTGGCGTTGCCATAATCGAGGCTGCCGCCGGCCCAGTACGTGAGGTTGTTGAAATAGTTGACGACCGTAAAGCTGCCGCCCATGCCGGCGGAAGCCGGCGTCGAGAGCGGGTTGTTGACCGCCCCGGAGGGGAATGCAGGGGTGCCGCTGAGGCGCTGGACGACGATGTGGCGGGCGGAATCGTCGTCGCTCCAGCCGCAGGCGACGGCGAAGGGCTGGAGCAGGTATTCGCCGGCGGGCGGCTGGCAGTTCTGGATCGGTGTCACCGCATCGGGCGTGTCGGCACATCTGAAATCGGCCGCGGCGGGGGAGCAGAATGCAACGCGGACGCGGGCCGCCAGACCCTCCGGAACTTCGCCCCCCATTGCCAGCGGGCTGCTGACGGACGTGATGTCGAGGCCTCCGGCAAATTCGCCCACGGCGTAATCGAGGCCGCCTTGTGCATGCTCGAACGCGGCCCTCGACCTCGCCTCGTTGGCCGACAGGCGTTGCTCGGAGAGGGTGGAGCGCGAGGCGACGAAGACGGTGAGCGTGGAGATCAGCAGGATGACGACCGAGAACAGGAGGGCCATCGCCCCTTCTTGCGCACGTGGGGCCGTTGGTGCGCGATGAACAAGGCTCGAAACGGGCATCGTGTTGGCTTCCATGTTTCGTTTCAGAACACCCTGTCGTTGCGCACGCGGATCGTGTCGCGGGTTTGCACCGCCACGCTCTGGTCGGCAGTGAGCTGGGCTGCGATTTCGACCGTGATGCGCCGGACGAGGACGCCGGAAACAAGATCGCCGCAATCTATCGCGTCGTTGGTGGTTCGATCGAAGCATGCCGATCCGCTGGCATCGAAGTCGAGGGCGGTGATGTTGACCATGCTCGAGTCGGTGACCGCTGCCCAGGTGCCGCTGGAGCAGTCTTCGAGCGTCCCGCCGTCCTTCAATTCGATCTGGCCCGCATTGAGGCGAAAACCGGCATTGCGTTCGTCGCCGTCGAACTGATAGCGATAGACGATGCAACTGCCGCTGTCATCGATTGCGATCGACTCCTCGCCCGCATCGATGCCGGATCCGGCCCGCCGGATTTCGAAATTCATCAGCTCGGTGAGGGCGCGGACCTCCTGGTTGAGTCGGTTGGCGGCGAGGATGTCGGCGCTGCTGCGGGTGGTGGAGACATACACGCCGCCGACGGCGGCGACGACGAGAAGGCCGACGAGCAGGCCGACCATCAGCTCGATCAGGGAAAAACCACGGGTGGCCGCGCGCTTGTTCCCGCGCTGTCGGCGCTGGTGCAAGGGAGGGGGCTTCAGCATGGCTTGTAGCCTCCGGCGCTATTGCTTGCGGACGGCGAGCAGGGGCGGATGCGGCCGATCGGGTTGATCACGATACGCGCCGTCCACCCTCCTTCCGATGTGAAGTCGAGCGTGGCACCGCTGACGCCGAGGCCGCTTGCCAGCCCGCGGCTGTCGAAAACGAAGCTCGTGCTCTCCTCGCCGGCACCGAGGGCGACGCCCGGGTAATTCGCCGGAGCGCTCATTCGGGTGACCGCGGTGCCGCCTTCCATGATCTGGCAATCGTCCGCGCCGGTGCAGGGGGCCGTGCCCTGTGACAAGCCGACCAGCCAGCCCGCCGCAGCGCCTCCGCTGATCGTCACCCGTATCTGGCGTGACTGCTTGATGGCTTCCGAGCGTGCCAGGTGAAGGAGCGAAAAAGTCTCTTCGAGCGCGCCGACGACCCGCCGCTTGGCAATCATGTCGATCATCGATGGTGCTGCAATTGCCGCGATGATGCCCAGAACGGCAATCGCCACCATCAGTTCGACCAGAGAGAACGCGGCCATTCTGAGGCGCTGGGGTGAATATCGCCGGAATGCCTCGTTCATGAATGAAACTCCTGTCGGTTGCCGGTACCCGCGCGGTGATGTCCCGAACATGGAAACGGACGCTCGGGATATTGTGCATCATCTGCGCATGATCCCGTGTGCACTGCTTATCGGTTGATGTGCTGCCGTGCGACGGAGGGTGGCATTTTCGCATTTTCGCATTTTCGATGTCCCCTGCCGGTGTCGTCGAACATGCACCGCTTGATGCAGGCCGACGGGGCCTCTGCTAGCATAGGCTTTCGGAGCGGCAGCCTGAACGATGCCGCGCCTATTCGACATTGATGAAAAATACACCTGAGCCCGCACCGAGTTTTCTCCCCGTGGACATCCATGCCTTGAAAGGTCTGTTGTCCGATGTCCGGCATGATCGCAAGTATGCCGACTGGTCGGGGCTGGAGCATGCCGGCACCCATACGCCGGCTGCGGTCCTGGTTCCCGTCGTCGCGCATGCAAGGGAATTGTCGATACTCCTCACCAAGCGCACCGCCCACCTTCATCACCACCCCGGCCAGATCAGCTTTCCCGGAGGGCGGGTGGAAGAAAGCGACTCTTCTCCAGTGGACACCGCCTTGCGCGAAACGGAGGAGGAGATCGGTCTTTACAGCCGCCATGTGGAGTTGCTCGGTGCCCTGCCGGATTACTTTACCGGCACGGGGTTCCGGATCACGCCGGTGGTGGGGCTGGTGCATCCGCCGTTCGAACTCAAGCTCGATGCCTTCGAGGTGGCCGAGGCGTTCGAGGTGCCTCTGTCGCATTTCCTCGACCCGGCCAACCACCAGCGCCACAGCATGGTCCACGAGGGGCGCCTGCGTTATTACCATGCGATGCCGTACAAGGATTACTACATCTGGGGGGCGACCGCGGGGATCCTGATGTCCCTGTACCACGTCCTGCACGGGGAGGCGGTGATGCCGCTGCCGGACGAAGGGTGAGCGCCGGGCTTTGTGATATCTTCCGCGCCGGATCGTCCCGCATGCACCCGTTGGTCGTTTTCCGTTCCCGCCCCACATGACGCTGTTGACCTTGATCCTCGCACTGCTGCTGGAGCAGGCACGCCCATTGCCGGTACGGCGCTGGGTGCTCGTTCCGCTGGGCAGGATGATGGCCGTGCTTGGCGGACATGGCAGCGACGTACCGCCGTGGACGACCCGGACAATATGGCTCGCGGTGATGGCTGCGGGCACGCTGGGTTCTGCGCTCGGGTATTGGCTGCTGTGGGAACTGCATCCGGCGCTCGCCTTCGGCTTTAATGTCGTGGTGCTGTATTCGGCCATGGGTTTTCGCCAGGAAAGCCGTTTTTTCACCGAGATTCACGTTGCCTTGCGCCTGGGCGAGATCGATCGCGCCCGCACGCTGCTGGGACAGTGGCGCGGCGGGCAGTATCCGGATGCGAGCGCCAGCGAAATCGCCCGGCTGGCGATCGAAAAGGCGCTGGTGGCGGCACATCGCATGGTGTTCGGTGTGGGATTCTGGTTCGTGCTCATGCCCGGCCCGAGCGGTGCGCTGATGTACCGGCTGGCGCGGTTCCTGGCGGAAGAGCCGGACGCCTGGGGGCGTCTTGCCGGGGAGTGTGCGGGGCAAGGGGTCGCCCAGCGTGGGTTCGATTTCATCGATGCCGCGCCGGTGCGCCTGACGGCAGCGGTGTTCTCGGTGATGGGTAATTTCGAGGATGCAATCTACTGCTGGCGTTCGCAGGCGGTGCTGTGGCCGGAGAGGTCGTCGGCTATACTGATATCCAGTGGCGGCGGCGCGCTGGGGGTACGCCTCGGTATGCCGGTCCATGAATCCGGTGCAATCCTCGACCGGCCCGAGATGGGCCTGGGCGACGACGCAAACGTCGATCACATGCAAAGCACAGTAGGCCTGGTATGGCGGGCACTACTCGTGTGTCTGTTCCTGCTCGCCTTGCTCGGCGCTGCCGGGTGGGTGGGCAGGTAACGCCCTTTTTCCTGATAGGGAGCTGGTTATGGCAAATCGTGAAGTCGTTGTTCTGAGTGCGGTTCGTTCCGCGGTGGGGGGCTTCAATGGCTCGCTGAAAGACATGGAGCCCTGCGAGCTGGGCGCGGTGGTGGCGAAGGAAGCGTTCGCCCGCGCCGGCGTCGACCCGAAGGCCGTGTCTTTCGCCGCCGTTGGCAACTGCATTCCGACCGACTCCCGTTATCCGTACGTCGCTCGCGTGGCGACGATCAACGCCGGCATGGCGATGGATTCGGTGGCTTTCGCGGTGAACCGCCTGTGCGGTTCGGCGCAGCAGGCCGTCGTCAGCGCCGCGCAGGCGATCATGCTGGGTGACGCCGACTACGCCGTCGGCGGCGGCGTGGAAGTGATGTCGCGTGGTGCCTATCTGATGCCGACCCTGCGCAGTGGCGCACGCATGGGCGACACGAAGGCGATCGATGCGATGGTTGCGGTGCTGACCGACCCCTTCGGTGTCGGCCACATGGGGATCACCGCCGAGAATCTGTGCACCAAGTGGGGTATCTCGCGGGAAGAGCAGGACGCATTCGCGCTCGAATCGCAAAAGCGTGCGGCGGCGGCGATCGCCGAGGGCCGTTTCAAGAGCCAGATCGTTCCGATTACGTTCGAAACCCGCAAGGGTCCCGTGGTGTTCGACACCGACGAGCATCCGCGCATGACCACTCTGGAAGCGCTGGCCAAGATGAAGCCGGCGTTCAAGAAGGACGGTTCGGTCACCGCCGGAAACGCCTCCGGGATCAACGACGCCGCGGCCTTCCTGGTGCTGGCCGATGCCGCCAAAGCCGCTGCGGCCGGCCAGAAGCCGATTGCGCGCCTGGTTTCCTACGCCATCGCCGGGGTGCCGAATGACGTGATGGGCGAGGGGCCGATTCCCTCCACCAAGCTCGCGCTGCAGCGCGCCGGCCTGACGCTCGACCAGATCGACGTGATCGAGTCGAACGAAGCGTTTGCCGCCCAGTCGATCGCGGTGAATCGTGGCCTGGAGCTGGATGTGAGCAAGGTCAACCCGAACGGCGGCGCCATTTCGCTGGGCCATCCGGTCGGCGCGACCGGCGGGGTGATCATCACCAAGCTGCTCCACGAACTGATCCGCAGCAACGGCCGTTACGGCCTCGCTACCATGTGCATCGGCGGCGGCCAGGGCATCACCACGGTGTGGGAACGCGTGTAAGCGCATTTTCCGCCCACGAAAAAACCGCGCGGCTGCAAGGCTTGCGCGGTTTTTTTGTTTATGCGGCCTGTTTTCGGGCAGCCGGCGGCGCGGGTCAGGATTCCGCGGCGGAATCCTTTTCCAGCCGGACCGATGCCGAGTTGATGCAGTAGCGCAGGCCGGTGGGCTGGGGGCCGTCGTCGAAGACATGGCCGAGGTGGGCGCCGCACTGCTGGCACAGTACTTCGGTGCGCACCATGAAGTGGCTGCGGTCGACCGCGGTGTCGATGTTGCCGGGCTCGGCCGCCGTCCAGAAGCTGGGCCAGCCGCAGCCGGCATCGAACTTGTGCTCGGAGCGGAACAGCGGCGCTCCGCAGCACACGCAGCGGTACTCTCCCTTGTCCCAGACATCCCAGTACGCGCCGCTGAAGGCGGGCTCGGTGCCTTTTTCCCGGGCGACGCGGTATTGCAGGTCGGTGAGCTGGGCGCGCCATTCGGCGGCGCTTTTTTCGATCTTGCGCCTCATCGTCTAGTGCAGATGCCGCGGCATCTGTTCCGAATGTCCCTCGGGCATTTCCGCATGGACGATCTCGCCTTCGGCGGAAGGGTAGAGGGGGGCGCCGCAGTCGTCGCAGTACTCAAGCGGAAACTGGTGGTCGAGCGTCACGATGTCGCTGACCCCGGATTCGCGCAGTACGGCTTCGATCTGCGCGGGGCCGTCGGTGGTTTCGTCTTCGGCACCGAGCAGGGGCCAGACGACCCCATGCACGACCTGCTCGCGCCCGCGCACGCTCAGGCCGATGCGGTATTCCTCGAGATCCCGCTCCCAGAACGGGGCAATCACGGCGCGCAGGTTGGCCGCCGGAGTTTCCAGCGTGGTGGCGAGGAACGCGACCGAGGCGCGGACCGAGTAGGGGCGGCTATCGGTGTCGGCGGTGCGGCTGGCGGCGAAATAGGATTCCGGCAGGACCAGTTCGGTGGCGCAGCCCGGAAGCAGGGGTGCCAGACAGGCGCCGCCCTGGGTCCGCCACTGGTCGCGCGCGGCATCCCGGCTGCCGTCGGCTTCTTGCCAGCGGAACAGGGCCTGGCCATGGGGGACGGCAACCGCGGCGAGCAGGTAGCGGGTGTCGGACAGGAACTGCGCGGTCTCGGGCATGCCTTCGGTGTCGACATGCAAGTCGTGGTCGTCGAGCGCCGCGCCGCCGATCGCCTTGGCGAACTCGGCCGTGGCGCAATAGCCCTGCGGCAGCTGGTCGGGGCTGAAGAGGAAATCGGCGACCGACAGCCGCGCCCCTTTTGCCAGCACGTGGGCCTGGAGATGGACGCGCAGGTTGGCGAGTACCGCGGGCGGAATCGAAGTCGCGGGAATGCGATAGCGCGACCAGGCGAGCACCGGTGCCGCGATGAGGACGACTTCGTGCGCATCGAAAGCGCCTGCGGCGCATTCGGCCCGCGATTCGATCTGGTCGGCAAGCTCGTCGTAGGCCCGCGACTCGGTGCCGTAGAGGTGGTCGAGTGCGGCATTGAGGGCGCTTTCCTCGCTGTGCGCGAGGGCCTCGTCGAGGGCGGCAGCCAGTCGCAGGTCCCAGTACCGGTCTTCGACCCGGCTGCCCGAGTCGGCCAGACCATTGGCGAGCCAGACGAGTTGTTCGGCGATGCGGCCGAGGCCGCCCCGGCGCTTGAGGCGCGTTCTTTTCATGGGATGTCCTGTTGCTGTTCGGGGCGGGCGGGGCGAGCCCGGCCCGCGTGAACCCGTATTCTAGCTGAAGGGCGGGGCTGAGCCGGCGAAGGGCGGTGGGCACGGGCACGGGGGTCGAGTCTGTGCCCCGTCCGGAGCGGGCCGGGCCCCGGAGAGTCAGAAGCCGGGGCGGTCGAGGCGAATGGTCTGGAGGATGGTCGCCGAGATCTCCTCGATGGATTTGGCCGTCGATTCCAGCCAGCGGATGTTTTCGCGGCGCATCAGCTTGTGTGCCGCTTCGATCTCGTAGCGGCAGTTGTCGAGTGCGGCATAGCGGCTGTTGGGACGCCGTTCCTGGCGGATCTGCGACAGGCGCTCGGGGGCGATGGTGAGGCCGAAGAGCTTGTTGCGGTAGCGGTGCAGCTCTCCCGGTAGCTTGTTGCGTTCGAAGTCTTCCGGGATCAGCGGGTAGTTGGCCGCCTTGACGCCGAACTGCATCGCCAGGTACAGGCTGGTGGGCGTCTTGCCCGAGCGCGACACGCCGACCAGGATGACGTCGGCTTCGGCCAGTTCGCCGTCGCTGGAGATGCCGTCGTCGTGGGCCATGGCGAAGTTGATTGCCTCGATGCGGTGCTTGTAGTTGATGCTGTCGGCGATGCCGTGGAAGCGGCCGACGGCGTGGGTGGAGCGTTCGCCCAGTTCGGTTTCGAGCGGACCGATGAAGCGTTCGAAGAGGTCGAGGAACAGGGCGTCGGCTTGATGCAGTGCAGCAATGCTGTCTTCGTTGACCAGGGTGCTGAACACGATTGGGCGCACGCCGTCTTCGGCCGCGGCCTCGCGGATCTGACTGGCGCACTCGATCGCCTTGTCGAGATTGTCCACGAAAGGGGCACGGATCTGCTTGAATCTGCGCTCGGGAAACTGGGCGAGCAGGCTGTGGCCAAGGGTTTCCGCGGTGATGCCGGTGCCGTCGGAGACGAAGAAGATGGTGCGCGGGCGAATGTCGCTCATGGTGTCTGTCCTGTGGCTGGGGCATCCGGTTTGCTGCGGCATTGGGGCAAACCCTGCAGTGCGGCGCAGCACAAAAAAACGTTAGAATTGCATTTTGCTTTCTATCCAAAATTTTCGGAAGGCCACCCATGACCCGTTACGTGATCCCCTTCAACGAACTGCGCATGACCGACGTCGAACAGGTCGGCGGCAAGAATGCCTCGCTGGGCGAGATGATCAGCCAGCTGCCTGCCAGCGTTCGGGTTCCGGGTGGTTTCGCGACTACGGCCGAGGCCTACCGGGAGTTCCTCGCCCACGGCGGCCTTGCCGATCGTATCAACTCCGCGCTCGACGCGCTCGACGTCGATGACGTCGATGCGCTTGCGAAAACTGGCGCACAGATCCGCCAGTGGATTGTCGAGCTGCCGTTCCCGGCGAAGCTCGAAGCCGAGATCAAGGCCGCCTACGAGGCGATCACCGCCGAAGGCGAGGGCAGCTTCGCGGTGCGCTCGTCAGCGACTGCGGAAGACCTGCCGGATGCCTCCTTCGCCGGCCAGCAGGAGACCTTCCTCAATATCCACGGCTACGAGAACATCCTGCACGCGATGAAGGAAGTGTTCGCGTCGCTGTACAACGACCGCGCGATCGCCTACCGCGTGCACAAGAACTTCGCCCATGCCGAGGTCGCGCTGTCGGCCGGCGTGCAGCGCATGGTGCGTTCCGACACCGGGGCCTCGGGGGTGATGTTCTCGATCGACACCGAATCCGGTTTCGACCAGGTGGTGTTCATCACCGCCTCCTACGGTCTGGGCGAGACCGTGGTGCAAGGGGCGGTGAACCCGGACGAGTTCTACGTGCACAAGCCCACGCTGGCGCTCGCCAAGCCGGCGATCATCCGCCGCAACCTGGGCTCGAAGCTGATCAAGATGGTGTTCACCGACAAGGCCGTGGCCGGCAAGTCGGTGCGCACCGTGGATGTGCCCGAAGCCGATCGCAACCGCTTCTCGCTCACCGACGCCGATGTGCTCGAACTTGCCCGCTACGCCGTGATCATCGAGCAGCACTACGGCCGGCCGATGGACATCGAGTGGGGCAAGGACGGCGATGACGGCAAGCTCTACATCCTGCAGGCGCGCCCGGAAACGGTGAAGAGCCAGGACAGCGGCCTGGTGATGGAGAAGTACCGCCTCAAGCAGTACGGCAAGGCGCTGACCCACGGCCGTGCGATCGGCCAGAAGATCGGCGCCGGTGTGGTCCGCGTCGTCGGCGACGCCTCCGAGATGAACCGTGTCCAGGCCGGCGACATCCTCGTCACCGACATGACCGACCCCAACTGGGAGCCGGTGATGAAGCGCGCCAGCGCGATCGTCACCAACCGCGGCGGGCGCACCTGCCACGCGGCGATCATCGCCCGCGAGCTCGGCATCCCGGCGATCGTCGGCTGCGGCAACGCCACCGAAGTGCTGCAGGAAGGCGAGTCGGTCACCGTGTCCTGCGCCGAGGGCGATACCGGCTACGTGTACCGGGGCAAGCTCGAGTTCGAGGTCATCACCACCGACATGGGCAACCTGCCCGAGATTCCGGTGAAGATCATGATGAACGTGGGCAATCCGGAGCTCGCCTTCGAGTTCGCGCAGATTCCCAACGGCGGCGTCGGCCTGGCGCGCCTGGAGTTCGTCATCAACAACATGATCGGCATCCACCCGAAGGCGATCCTCGACCTCGGCCAGGTGCCGGCCAGCCTGCGCGACGAGATCAACCGCCGCTCGCGCGGCTACGCCACGCCCAAGCAGTTCTTCATCGAGAAGCTGGTCGAGGGCGTCGCCACCATCGCCGCGGCCTTCTACCCGAAGCCGGTGATCGTGCGCATGTCCGACTTCAAGTCGAACGAGTACCGCAAGCTGCTCGGCGGCGAGATCTACGAGCCGGAAGAAGAAAACCCGATGCTCGGCTTCCGTGGCGCCTCGCGCTACATCGCCCACAGCTTCCGTGACTGCTTCGAAATGGAAGTGGCGGCGATGAAGAAGGTGAGGAACGAGCTCGGCCTCACCAACGTGCAGATCATGATCCCCTTCGTGCGCAACGTCGAAGAGGCGGCGGGCGTGGTCGAACTGCTGGCCGAGCATGGCCTCAAGCGCGGCGTGAACGACCTCAAGCTGATCATGATGTGCGAGATCCCGTCCAACGCGATCCTCGCCGAGCAGTTCCTGCAGCACTTCGACGGCTTCTCGATCGGCTCCAACGACCTCACCCAGCTCACCCTGGGGCTGGACCGCGACTCCGGCCTGGTGGCGCACGCCTTCGACGAGCGCGACCCGGCGGTGAAGCAGCTGCTGTCGATGTCGATCAAGGCGGCAAACCGTCTCGGCAAGTATGTCGGCATCTGCGGCCAGGGCCCGTCGGACCATGCGGATTTCGCCGAATGGCTGATGGACGAAGGCATCCAGACCATTTCGCTGAACCCCGACACAGTCGTCGACACCTGGCTCAAGCTCGCCGCGCACCGCCAGCAGTAAGGCCGGCCGCAGCGCTGCACATGAGGTCGCTGAACCGCCCTTCGGGGCGGTTTTTTCGTCTGCAGTGGCGATGATGCACCTGCCCGGAACAAGCGCATAATGTGCCCGTCCTGGAACGGGCTGGCTCATGATGAATGATGATCCGCGTGCGCAATCGGAAGAATCGTGCGGTGCTGCCAGCCGGGACAGGGGCGCGTTGCACGCCAAGATGCAGGCGCTCGACTGTCTCGCCACCCATTATGCGCTGCTCTCGGGGACGGCTTTTTACCAGGCAGTGTGCCGGCACCTGGCCGAAGCGCTCGAACTCGACAGGGTGTGCGTGGGGCGGCTCGAACCCGGCGGCGAGACCGTGGCGGTGGTTGCGGGCTGGGCCTTCGGCCAGCCGTTGGCGCCGTATTCCTACCGCCTGGAAGGTACGCCCTGTGCCGAGGTGGTCGGCTGGGCGACCTGCATCCATCCCGCGGGGGTGGCGTCGCGCTTTCCCGGTGACCCGGAACTGGCCGCGAACGGCATCGAGTCCTACTGCGGGGTGCCGCTTTTCGCCCGCGACGGCAGCGCGCTCGGCCTGATCGTGGGGCTGGGGCGTCGTCCGCTGCGCGATTGCGGATATGTCTGCGCCCTGATCGAAATCTTCGACGACCGGGTCAGCGCCGAAATGCAGCGCGAACGCGCCGAAGCGGCCCTGACCCGGCGCGTCGCCTTCGAGCGCCTGGTGTCGGGGGTGGCCTCCGAGCTCATCCTCGCCTGTCCGGAGCAGCTCGATGCGGTGCTCATCCAGGCCCTGGGCGAAATCGGCGAGTTCGCCGCCGCCGACCGCGTGTATGTGTTCCAGATGACGGCCGACGGTGGGGCGGTCGACAACACCCACGAGTGGTGCGCGCCGGGAATCGAGCCGCAGCGGGAGAGCCTGCAGGGCATCCCGTTCGACGACCGGCTGATGTTCAGCCGGCGCATGCGGCGCTTCGAGATCGTCGATATTCCGCGGGTCGAAGACCTTGCCGACGAGGACGGCCTCGATCGCAAGATCCTGGCGGCGCAGTCGATCCAGTCGCTGCTCGCGGTGCCGATGGCGGCCGAAGGGCGGCTCATCGGCTTCATCGGGCTGGATAGCGTTCGTACCCCGCGGGTCTGGTCGGACGAGGAAAAGACGCTGCTCACCCTCGCCGGCAACGCCATCACCGGAGTGCTCGAACGCAAGCGTGCGCACGACACCCTGCGCGACAGCGAGGCGCGCTACCGCCTGGTGGTGGAGAGCGTGAAGGAGGTCATCTTCCAGACCGATGCCGGTGGCTGCTGGACTTTTCTCAACAGCGCATGGGCGGACGTCACCGGTCATCGCGTAGGCATGACCCTGGGAACCCGCTTTCTTGATTACGTCCATCCCGACGACCGCGAGCAGCACCGTGCCTGGTTCGAGCGCCTGATCCGGCGTGAAATCCAGGCCTGCTGCCTGGTCGTGCGCTATTTGCGGATCGGGGGTGGGTTCTGCTGGGTTGAAGTCAATGCCCGTTCAATCGCCGACACGGGCGGCAGCATCGTCGGCATTTCGGGAACGCTGAACGACGTCACGGCGCAAAAGGAGCACGAGTCCCAGCTCGAGTACATCGCCCATTACGACGCACTGACCGGGCTGCCGAACCGGGTGCTGCTGCACGACCGGCTGCAGCGCAGCATGGTGCAGGCGCGGCGCCGCGGGCAGCAGCTGGCCGTGGCTTATATCGACCTGGATGGGTTCAAGGCGATCAACGACGTACACGGCCACCGCGTAGGAGACCAGCTGTTGACCGTTCTGGCCACGCGCATGAAAGCCGTGCTGCGCGAGGGCGACAGCGTTTCACGCCTGGGAGGCGATGAGTTCGTCGCGGTGCTGGTCGATCTTGCCGATCTCGAAGCCGGTCTGCACCTGATCCAGCGCTTGCTGTCGGCTGTGGCGCAGAGCGTTCCGGCAGGCGGCCAGGTGCTGAAAGTGTCTGCCAGCATCGGTCTGACGCTGTATCCGCAAAGTGAGGAGGTCGATGCCGACCAGCTGCTGCGCCAGGCCGATCTGGCGATGTACCAGGCCAAGCTTGCCGGCAAGAATCGCTACCACGTTTTCGATACGGTCCAGGACCGTTGCCAGCGCGGCCGCCACGAGAGCCTGGCGCGTATCCGCCAGGGACTGGAAGCCGGCGAGTTCATGCTCCTGTACCAGCCCAAGGTGAATATGCGCACCGGTGCGCTCAATGGCCTCGAAGCCCTGATCCGGTGGCGGCACCCCGAGCAGGGCGAACTGGAGCCGGCGTCCTTCCTGCCCGCGCTCGAGGACCATCCCCTGTCGGTCGAGCTGGGCGAATGGGTGATCAAGAACGCGCTGGAGCAGATCGGGCGCTGGAAACGGGCCGGCTTCGAAGTGCAGGTCAGCGTCAACATCAGCGCCCGCCATCTGCAGTCGCCGGATTTCATGGCGCGCCTGCAGTCGATGCTGATGGTCCATCCCGAACTGGAGGCGGGCAGCCTGGAGCTCGAGGTGCTCGAAACCAGCGCCCTCGAGAGCATGAGCCAGGTGTCGCGGATCGTCGAAGAGTGTGCCGGAATCGGCGTGTCGTTCGCCCTCGACGACTTCGGCACCGGGTATTCCTCGCTCGCCTACCTGAAGCGCTTGCCGGCGGCGAAGCTCAAGGTCGACCAGCTTTTCGTGCGCAACATGCTCGACGACCCCGATGATCTGGCCATCCTGGAAGCGATCCTGGGGCTGGCGCACGCATTCCGGCGCGAAGTGATCGCCGAAGGCGTGGAAAGCGTGCGGCACGGCAAGCTGTTGCTGCAACTGGGGTGCGAACTGGGGCAAGGCTACGGCATCAGCCGCCCGCTGGCCGGCGACGCGGTGCCCCTGTGGGCTGCGGCCTGGTCCCTGCCGGTCGCCTGGCGCGACCGCCACCCGGTGGAGCACGATTACGCCGCACTGCTGCGTGTCCAGGTGGAGCAGCGCGCGATGATGAACCGGCTTGCGGCGTGGGTCGCGGACGATTCCCGCAGTCCGCCGCCGCCGGTGTTCCGCGACGGGCGTCTGCTGCAGTGGCTGGAGTGCCTGCAGGTCGGAGCCGCGGGGCGGGGCGGACATGAAATCGCCGATCAGTACCGCCTGCTGTATGCCCGGGTCGGAGCGCTGTTCGAGTGCTACTGGAGGCAGGACCGTGCGGGGATGGTGCGCGCCCTCGATCTCGCCCGCAGACAGCTGCGCACGGTGCATGCGCGGATCCAGCGGCTGGTCGACGCACGCCGGGGAGGGGCGGAATGGGGACCGAACTGAATCGGTTCCGAACCGCACCGGCGCCTTGCGGCGCCGGTGCCGGAGAAGCACGCAGGCGGCGCTCAGGCGACGCTGACCGGGATCTTCCCGATCCGGGCCTGCCATTCGCGCGGGCCGGTGTTATGCACGCTGCTGCCCTGGGCGTCGACCGCCACCGTCACCGGCATGTCCTGCACGGTGAATTCGTAGATCGCTTCCATGCCGAGATCTTCGAAGCCGACCACCTTGGCTTCCTTGATCGCCTTCGACACCAGGTAGGCGGCGCCGCCGACCGCCATCAGGTAGGCCGAGCGGTTGTCCCTGATCGCCTCGATCGCGACCGGGCCGCGTTCGGACTTGCCGATCATCGAGATCAGCCCGGTCTGCTCGAGCATCATCCGGGTGAACTTGTCCATCCGGGTCGCGGTCGTGGGGCCGGCGGGGCCGACGACTTCGTCGCGCACCGGGTCGACCGGGCCGACGTAGTAGATCACCCGGTTGGTGAAGTCGACCGGCAGCTTCTCACCCTTTTCGAGCATGTCCTGGATGCGCTTGTGCGCGGCGTCGCGGCCGGTGAGCATCTTGCCGTTGAGCAGCAGGATCTGGCCCGGCTTCCAGGAGGCGACCTCTTCCTTGGTCAGTGTGTCGAGGTTCACCCGGGTGGCGACGTTGGTGTCGGCCTTCCAGGTGACCTGCGGCCAGTCTTCGAGCCTGGGCGTGGGCAGGTGGGCGGGGCCAGAGCCGTCGAGGTGGAAATGCACGTGGCGGGTGGCGGCACAGTTCGGGATCATCGCCACCGGCAGGCTCGCGGCATGGGTCGGGTAGTCGAGGATCTTGACGTCGAGCACGGTGGTCAGTCCGCCCAGGCCCTGGGCGCCGATGCCCAGCGCGTTGACCTTGTCCATCAGCTCCAGGCGCAGCTCCTCGGCGCGGGTCAGGGCGGCGCCAGCGGCGGCCTTGGCGCGCAGTTCGTGGATGTCGACCGGCGCCATCAGCGATTCCTTGGCCAGCAGCATCGCCTTTTCCGGCGTGCCGCCGATGCCGATGCCGAGGATCCCCGGCGGACACCAGCCCGCGCCCATCGTTGGCACCGTCTTGAGGACCCAGTCGACGATCGAGTCGGAGGGGTTGAGCAAGGCCATCTTGGTCTTGTTCTCCGAGCCGCCGCCCTTGGCCGCGCAGATCACCTCGACGCCGTCGCCGGGCACGATCTCGTAGTGCACCACGGCCGGGGTGTTGTCCTTGCTGTTGATGCGGGCGCCGGCCGGGTCGAGCAGGACCGAGGCGCGCAGTTTGTTGTCCGGGTTGTTGTAGGCGCGGCGCACGCCTTCGTTGACCATGTCCTGGACGCTCATTTTCGCGTCCCACTGCACATTCATGCCGACCTTGAGGAAGACCACGGCGATGCCGGTATCCTGGCACAGGGGGCGATGGCCTTCGGCCGCCATGCGCGAGTTGGTCAGGATCTGCGCGATCGCGTCCTTGGCGGCGGGGCTTTCCTCGCGCTCCCAGGCTTCGCCGAGTGCCTTGATGTAGTCGAGCGGGTGATAATAGCTGATGTACTGGAACGCATCCGCAATCGACTGGATGAGGTCTTCTTCGCGAATCATCGTCATGGCGCTTGGTCTCCGGGATGACAAGGGGGCAGAATGGTGCGGCGGGACCGGGGTCCGCCAGGGAGCGGAATTCTAGCACCGCGCCGCCGCGCCCGTCGCGGGCGGGGCGGTGTAAGTCCTGTGTAAGATAAATGCCCTTAAATGCCGGCGCATCCAGGGCCTTGCCGCGACCGTCGCCCAGGCCCGTTCAAGGCTGGAACCAACCAGCCGGACCCGCGAGGGTCAGCTTCAACCATTGAATCGTTGAGGAGAGGTGAGCATGTCAAACGAGCAGCAAGTCCGCATTTACAACCCCCCCCAGGAAATGGTCAGGAACGCCGCAGTGTCCGGGATGGACGGCTACCGTGCGCTGTGCAAGGAAGCCGAGGACGACTACGAAGGTTTCTGGGGCCGTCGCGCCAAGGAGCTGCTGGACTGGAAAGAGCCCTTCACCCAGGTGCTCGACGAATCGAACGCTCCCTTCTTCAAGTGGTTCGCCGACGGCAAACTCAACGTCTCGTACAACTGCCTCGACCGCAACGTCAATAACGGTCTCGGCGACAAGGTCGCGATCGTCTTCGAGGCCGACGGCGGTGAAGTCACCCGCGTCACCTACAAGGACCTGCTTGCCCGCGTCGGCAAGCTCGCCAACGCCCTGCGCGCCATGGGGGTCAAGAAGGGCGACCGCGTCATCATCTACCTGCCGATGTCGATCGAAGGCGTGGTCGCGATGCAGGCCTGCGCCCGTATCGGCGCGACCCATTCGATCGTGTTCGGCGGCTTCTCCGCCCAGGCCCTGCGCGACCGCATCGAGGACGCCGGCGCGGTCGCGGTGATCACCGCCGACGGCCAGTTCCGCGGCGGCAAGGCCCTGCCGCTGAAGCCGATCGCCGACGAGGCGCTGGCCCTGGGCGGCTGCGATTCGGTGAAGAACGTCATCGTCGTCAAGCGCACCGGCGCCGATGCCTCCATGGTCGCGGGGCGCGACCGCTGGTACCACGACGTGGTCGCGGGCCAGTCCGAAACCTGCGAGCCGGAGTGGGTCGAGGCCGAGCATCCGCTGTTCATCCTCTACACATCGGGTTCCACCGGCAAGCCGAAGGGCGTGCAGCACTCCTCGGGGGGCTACCTGCTGCATGCCGTGCTGTCGATGAAGTACACCTTCGACATCAAGCCCAACGACGTCTATTGGTGCACCGCCGACATCGGCTGGGTCACCGGCCACACCTACATCACTTACGGTCCGCTCGCCTGCGGTGCGACCGAGATCGTGTTCGAAGGCGTGCCCACCTATCCGGACGCCGGCCGCTTCTGGAAGATGATCCAGGACCACAAGGTCAGCATCTTCTACACCGCGCCGACCGCGATCCGTTCGCTGATCAAGGCCGCCGACAACAACCCGGCCGTCCATCCCAAGCAGTACGACCTGTCCAGCCTGCGGATCCTGGGTTCGGTCGGCGAGCCGATCAACCCGGCGGCCTGGGAGTGGTACTACGAGAATGTCGGCGGCGGCCGCTGCCCGATCGTCGATACGTTCTGGCAGACCGAGACCGGTGCGCACATGATCACCCCGATGCCGGGCGCCACGCCGATGGTGCCGGGCTCATGCACGCTGCCCTTCCCGGGCATCATCGCCGCGGTGGTCGACGAGACCGGCACCGAAGTGCCCTGGGGGCAGGGCGGCATCCTGGTGGTCAAGAAGCCGTGGCCGGCGATGATCCGCACCGTGTGGGGCGACCCCGAGCGGTTCAAGAAGACCTATTACCCGGACGACTTCAAGGGCAAGCTCTACCTTGCCGGCGACGGTGCGATCCGCGACGCGGAGACGGGTTACTTCACCATCACCGGCCGCATCGACGACGTCCTCAACGTTTCCGGCCACCGCATGGGCACGATGGAGATCGAGTCGGCCCTGGTGGCGCACGAAAAGGTTGCCGAAGCCGCGGTGGTGGGGCGTCCGGACGACGTCACCGGCGAGGCGATCGTGGCCTTCGTGGTGCTGAAGGGGCCGCGCCCGACCGGCGAGGAGGCGGCGAAGGTCGTCAAGGAGCTGCAGACCTGGGTCGGCCATGAGATCGGCCCGATCGCCAAGCCGAAGGACATCCGCTTCGGCGAGAACCTGCCCAAGACCCGCTCCGGCAAGATCATGCGCCGCCTGCTGCGCCAGCTCGCCAAGGGCGAGGACGTCACGCAGGACACCTCGACGCTGGAAAACCCGGCGATCCTCGAGCAGCTCAAGGGCTGATTGCCGTGCCGGGCGGCTCTGCGCCCGGCATGAGGAGTGACAGGAGAAGGTCCGGCCACGCCGCCGGACCGGAAGGGGAGGGAGACCGGGCGCGCCCTGCGCGCCCCCTGTCGGTGCGAAGCGCCGAATCCGCCGACAAGAGCGGACGGCGCCTTCGTCCAGCATTCACCGCGGCGGACGTCATGAGAGCTGCATGATGCGCAAGGGACTTGCCGGGCAGCGCCTGGTGGCGGTGTTCATCGCCGGCCTGCTGCTGCTGAACTACCCGCTGCTGTCCTTGTTCGACCGGCCGCTGAGCGTGTTCGGGCTGCCGCTGCTCCACGTCTATCTGTTCGGCGTGTGGCTGGGCCTGGTGATGGTCGTGGCCTGGATCGTCGAGCGCGGCGCGCGCTGAGCCGGAGACCTCGATGCTGCCTGGCTGGCTGATCGTCGGAGCTTCGTTCGCTTACCTGCTGATCCTGTTCGCGATTGCGTATTTCGGCGACCGCCGCGCCGACCAGGGGCGGTCGATCATCGCCAACCCCTGGGTCTACAGCCTTTCGCTGGCGGTGTATTGTACCGCGTGGACCTACTTCGGCAGCGTCGGGCGCGCGGCGGCAGGCGGGATCTGGTTCCTGCCCACCTACCTGGGGCCGACCCTGGGGCTGACGCTGGCCTGGCTGGTGGTGCTGAAGATGATCCGCATCGCCCGCAGCTACCGCATCACCTCGGTCGCCGATTTTATCGCTTCGCGCTACGGCAAGAGCCACCTGCTCGGCGGCCTGGTCACGATCATCGCGGTGATCGGCATCGTGCCCTACATCGCGCTGCAGCTGAAGGCGATCTCCAGCGCCTATGCGCTGATGATCGGCGAGCACGACATCGTGTTCCGGGTCGAGACCGCGAGCGCCGCCTGGTGGCAGGACAGCACCCTCTACATTGCGCTCGCGCTGGCCGCGTTCACCATCCTGTTCGGCACCCGCCACCTCGACACCACCGAGCGCCATGAAGGCATGGTGGCGGCGATCGCCTTCGAGTCGGTGGTGAAGCTGCTCGCCTTCCTGGCCGTGGGCGTTTATGTGACCTACTGGCTGTACGACGGCTTCGCCGACCTGTATGCGCGGGCGATGGCGCGTCCCGAGCTCGGGACGCTGCTCGTGTTCGACGGCGCCGGCCGGCTAGGGTACGGCGGCTGGTTCGCCCACGTGCTGCTGGCCATGCTGTCGATCATCTTCCTGCCGCGCCAGTTCCAGATCGCGGTGGTCGAGAACGTCAACGAACAGCACCTGCGCCGCGCGACCTGGGTCTTTCCCGCCTACCTGCTGGCGATCAACCTCTTCGTGGTCCCGATTGCGCTCGGCGGCCTGCTGCATTTCGGCCAAGGCACGGTGGACCCCGACACGTTCGTGCTGACGCTGCCGATGGCACACGACAACGCCGCCCTGGCGCTGCTCGTGTTCGTCGGCGGACTGTCGGCGGCGACCGGAATGGTCATCGTCGAGGCGATCGCGCTGTCGACCATGGTGTGCAACGACCTGGTGATGCCGATGCTGCTGCGCAGCCGGCGCCTGGACCTGACCCGCGAGCGCGATCTCACCGGACTGCTGCTGGGCATCCGGCGCGGAGCGATCCTGGGCGTGCTGCTGCTGGGCTACCTCTATTTCCGTCTCGCCGGCGAGGCCTATGCCCTGGTCAGCATCGGCCTGATCAGCTTCGCCGCGGTGGCGCAGTTCGCCCCGGCGGTGCTCGGTGGGATGTACTGGCGGGGCGGCACGCGCGAAGGGGCGTTCGCCGGCCTCCTCGCCGGCTTCCTGGTGTGGGGCTACACCTTGATGCTGCCGTCTTTCGCCAAGTCGGGCTGGCTCGATGCGCGTTTTCTCGAATACGGCCTGTTCGACCTGTGGTGGCTGAAGCCGGAGCAACTGCTCGGCATCGGCGGCTGGGACAACATCAGCCACGCGCTGTTCTGGAGCCTGTTCGCGAATATCGGCTGCTATGTGATCGTATCCTTGCTGCGCGTGCCGACCGGTCCGGAAGCGACCCAGGGCGCGTTGTTCGTCGATGTGTTCCGGCGCGGTGCGGCGCCGCCGGCGAGCTTCTGGCGCGGCGGGGCCGAAGTGGGCGATCTGCTGCCGCTGGTTGCGCGCTTTCTCGGCCAGCGCCGCACCGAAGAGGCGTTCGGCGCCTATGCCCGGGCGCATGGTGTCGAGCACATCGGGCAACTCAGGGCCGACCCCGAACTGGTGCATTTTGCCGAAACCCTGCTTGCCGGCGCGATCGGCAGCGCCTCGGCGCGGGTGATGGTGGCGACCGTGGTGCAGGAAGAGCGCCTCGGCCTGGGCGAGGTCATGGACATTCTCGACGAGGCCTCGCAGGTGCGCGCCTACTCGCGCGAGCTCGAAGAGAAGTCGCGTGCCCTCGAGGTGGCGACCTCCGAACTGCGTGCCGCCAACGAACGGCTCAAGGAACTCGACCGCCTCAAGGACGACTTCATGTCGTCGGTGACCCATGAACTGCGCACGCCGCTGACTTCGATCCGGGCGCTCTCGGAAATGATGGTCGATGATCCCGGGATCGAGCTTGCCGACCGCCAGCGCTTCCTGGGCATCATCGTGTCCGAGACCGTGCGTCTGACCCGGCTCGTGAACCAGGTCCTGGACATGGCGAAGATCGAATCGGGTCATGCCGAGTGGCACAACACCGACATCGACATGCGCGAGCTGGTGAACCATTCGGTCGAAGCCACGCTGCAGCTGTTTCGCGACCGCGGCGCCGAAGTGCGGGTGTCGGCGCCCGATGCGGTGCCGCTGCTGCGCGCCGACCATGACCGCCTGCTGCAGGTGATGCTGAACCTGCTGTCCAATGCAGCCAAATTCGTGCCCGCGGGCAGCGGAAAGGTGGATGTGCGCCTGAGCTGCGACGGCCGCCATGTCCGTGTCGAGGTGAAGGACAACGGGCCGGGCATCGAGCCGGCGCTCGAGCCGGTGATCTTCCATAAGTTCCGCCAGGGCGGCGACGAGCGCTCGCGGCCGCAAGGCACCGGACTGGGCCTGCCGATCAGCCGGCAGATCGTCGAGCATTTCGGCGGCCGCCTGTGGCTGGAGTCGGTGCCCGGCGAAGGCGCGTGCTTTTCGTTCGAGCTGCCGCTGGTGCCTGCGTCCGCTGGCGGATGACTTAGAATGATGCCGAGGGGGGAAACAGTGCATGCACAAGAAGATTCTGATCGCCGACGATGAGCAGAACATCGTCATTTCGCTGGAATTCCTGATGAAGCGCGAAGGCTTCGAGGTGTCGATCGCCCACGACGGCGAAGAGGCGGTGCGGAGGATCCGTGCCGAACGCCCCGACCTCGTGCTGCTCGACGTGATGATGCCGAAGAAGAGCGGCTTCGAAGTGTGCCAGGAGATCAAGGCCGATCCGGCGCTGGCCGCGGTGCGCGTGCTGATGCTGACCGCCAAGGGGCGCGACACCGAAGTCGCCAAGGGGCTCGCCCTCGGAGCCGATGCCTACATGACCAAGCCTTTCTCGACCAGGGAGCTGGTGGACAAGGTGCGCAGCCTGCTGGAGCCCTGATCGATGCCGGCGCGCGTGCGCTTTGCCTTCGCGGTCATCGTGCTGTTCTTGCTGATGACCGGGCCGTTCCTGCTCACCGCCCTGATCATCTGGACGGAAACCCAGATCTCGGGACGCGCGCTGCTGGTGCAGGTGCTCAGTCCGCACCTGACGCTCGGTTTCGTGCTCACCGCGCTCGGCTTCGCCGCCGGGGTGGGGGTGGTACGGATGCTGTTCCGGCAGTACGTCCAGGGCCTGCTGCGGATGGCCGAGCACCTCGGGCTGATGCTGGGGGCGAACAGGGGCTTCCGGGTCCAGCCCGAGGGGCCGCCCGAAGTCCAGGCCCTGGCCCAGGCGGCGAACGAGCTCGCAGGCCAGCGCGATGCGCTGATGGTCGATGTCGAAGCGCAGATCGCGCGCGCCAAGGAGTCGCTCGAGCTGGAAAAAAACCGCCTCGCCGCGCTGATGTCCGAACTGACCCAGAGCGTGGTGGTGTGCAACCTCGACGGCCGGGTGCTGCTCTACAACCAGCGTGCGCGCACCCAGTTCCGGGCGCTGTCCGAAGCGCCAGGAGTGGCCGGCGGCGGCGAGCTGATCGGCCTCGGGCGTTCGATCTATGCGGTGTTCGAGCGCAACCTGATCGCCCATGCGCTCGACACGATTCAGGTGCAACTGCGCCGTGGCGATAGTGAAGTGCAGGCCAACTTCGTGACCACGACCCGCGCCGGCCAGCTGCTGCGGGTGCAGATGGCGCCGGTGCTGTCGGCCGCCGAGCCTGTGCCTGCGGCACCCGGGCAGGGCAGCGAAGCGCGGCCGGAAGGGCCTGCGGACGTGGGGCGGATGCTGACCGGCTTCATCCTGATGCTGGACAACATCACCCGCAACTTCGAAGTCGAGTCGCGCCGCGACCGCATGCTGCACGAACTCACCGAAGGCAACCGGGCCTCGCTCGCCAATGTGCGGGCCGCGGTCGAGATGCTCGAGTACGGAGACCTCTCCGACGATCTGCGCGACCGCTTCCGCAAGGTGATCCGCGACGAGGTGCAGTCGATGAGCACGCGCCTGGACAGCACCGCAACCGAGTTCGCCGATGCGCTCAAGGTGCGCTGGCCGCTCGAGGACATGCTCGGCGCCGACCTGATCGCTGCCGCCCAGCGCCGCATCGAACAGAGCATCGGCTTGCCGACCAAGCTCGAGGACATCGACGTGAGCCTGTGGGTGAAGGTCGACAGCTTCTCGCTGATCCAGGCCATCACCTACCTCGCCAGCCGCCTCTCCGATGAATTCGGCGTGCGCGAGGTGCGTTTCCGCCTGAGCGCCGCCGGCCGCCTCGCCCACCTCGACCTGATCTGGTCGGGGCAGGCGATGAGCACCGAGACGGTGATGGGCTGGGAGCTCGAGTCGATGCGCTTCGAGGGCGAGAGCAGCCCGCTGTCGGTACGCGACGTCATCGACCGCCATGACGGCGAGATGTGGCTCGAGCGCGAAAAGGTCCGCCATCGCGCCTTCTTCCGCATCCTGCTGCCGGCGGCGGCGCCCCGTGAGGTGCTCGAGTCCGGCATCCATCTGCGCGGCGAGGGCAGGCCGGAATACTACGATTTCGACCTCTTCGCCTGGTCGGAAAAATCCCACGAACTCGAAGAGCGGCGCCTCACCGAGCTGACCTTCACCGTGTTCGATACCGAAACCACCGGGCTCAATCCCTCGCAGGGCGACGAGATCATCCAGATCGGCGCCACCCGCATCGTCAATGGCAAACTGCTGCGCAGCGAGTCCTTCGAGCAACTGGTGGACCCGCAGCGGGCGCTGAGTGCCGAGTCGGCCAAGGTGCACGGCATCAGCGCCGAGATGCTGCATGGCCAGCCCACGATCGACAAGGTGCTGCCCGCGTTCCACGCCTTTGCCGCGGATACCGTGCTGATCGCCCACAACGCCGCCTTCGACATGCGCTTCCTGCAGCTCAAGGAAGCCCAGACCGGGCTGCGCTTCGATCAGCCGGTGCTCGACACCCTGCTGCTGTCGGCGGTGGTCCACCCGCAGCAGGCGTCGCACCGCCTCGAGACCATCGCCGAACGGCTCGGCCTGACCATCGTCGGCCGCCATACCGCGCTGGGCGACGCGATCGTCACCGCCGAAGTGTTCCTGAAGCTGGTTCCGCTGCTCGCCGAGATGGGCATCCACACCTTGCGCGACGCGCGCAAGGCGGCGGAAAAATCGTATTACGCGCGGATCCGCTACTGATGGCGGACGTCTGTTCCAGCCTGGCAGTGCAGCCGTGACGCGCAGCCGCGCCTTTGCCCACCGCCTGCGGCGCTACTACGGCTGGTATACGGTCGTATTCGTGCTGTTCGTGCTGCTGCTGGCGCTGGGCGAACAGCTCGGGCTGTCGCAGCCGGTGATCGGCCACGTCTTCCTGTTCGTCACCATCGCGATCTATGCCGCGATCGGCGTCATGAGCCGCACCACCGACGTATCCGAGTATTACGTTGCCGGCCGCCGGGTGCCGGCGATGTTCAACGGCATGGCCACCGCCGCCGACTGGATGAGTGCGGCGTCCTTCATCGGTCTGGCTGGAACGCTTTATTTCTCCGGTTTCGAAGGGCTCGCCTTCGTCACCGGGTGGACCGGCGGTTTCGTGCTGGTGGCCTTGCTGCTCGCCCCCTATCTGCGCAAATTCGGCCAATACACGATTCCGGACTTCCTCGGTGCACGCTATCAGGGCAGCGTGGCGCGCCTGGTCGGGCTGGCTGCGGCCGTGCTGGCGAGCTTCGTCTATCTGGTGGCACAGATCTACGGTGTCGGCCTGATCACCAGCCGCTTCGTCAGTGTCGAGTTCGAGATCGGGCTGTTCATCGGGCTCGCCGGCATTCTGGTGTGCTCCTTCCTCGGTGGGATGCGGGCGGTGACCTGGACCCAGGTGGCGCAGTACGTGATCCTGATCATCGCCTACCTGGTACCGGTGGTGATCCTGTCCTACAAGCTGACGGGCATCCCGCTGCCCCAGGCTGCCTACGGCAGCGTGCTGCAGAAAATCACCGTCCGCGAAGACGCTCTGTTCGATGCGCCTTCCGAGGCCGAAGTGCGCACCCTGTACGCCGCCCGTGCGCGGGATTACCAGGCCAAGATCGGCGGCCTGCCGGATTCGCTGGAAACCGAGCGTCGTGCGCTGATCGAGCGTCTGAACGAGCTGCGTCTGGGAAACGCCTCGGCACGCGAGATCGCCCTCACCGAGCGGGCCCTGCGCGATCTGCCGCGCACGCCGGCCGAGGCCGAGCAGATGTGGGCCCGGGCGCGCGCGGAGGCGCTCGAGCGCTCGCGTCCGCCTCCGCGCCATGCCCAGGCGCACCCGGGGGCGAATGCCGCCGAATCGGCCGTCGCGCGCAACAACTTCCTCGCCCTGATGTTCGTGCTGATGGTCGGCACCGCGGCCCTGCCGCACATCCTGATGCGCTACTACACGACTCCCGGCGTGGTCGAGGCGCGGCGCTCGGTGGCCTGGTCGCTGTTGTTCATCTTCCTGCTCTATGTGACGGCGCCGGCCTACGCGGTATTCGCGAAGTGGGAGGTGTATCACAACCTGGTCGGCTCGAGCATCAGCATCCTGCCCGAATGGGTGAGCTCGTGGGGCAAGGTCGGCCTGGTGAAGATCGAGGACCTCAACCTCGACGGCATCCTGCAGCTGGCCGAGTTGCGCATGGACACTGATGTGATCGTGCTCGCCACCCCGGAAATCGCCGGCCTGCCTTACGTCGTGTCCGGCCTGGTGGCGGCGGGAGGGCTGGCGGCGGCGCTGTCGACCGCCGACGGCCTGCTGCTGACGATCTCGAACGCTCTGTCGCACGATCTGTACTACAAGGTCGTCAACCCGCAGGCCTCCACCCACCGCCGGCTGGTCATTTCCAAGTCGCAACTGCTGGTGGTCGCAGTGGTGGCGGCCTGGGTGGCGTCGATGCGCCCGGACAACATCCTGTTCATGGTCGGGTTGGCATTCTCGATCGGTGCGTCGGCGTTTTTTCCGGCGCTGGTTCTGGGCATCTTCTGGAAACGGGCGAACCGCCCCGGAGCCGTCGCCGGCATGCTCGCCGGCCTGGCGCTGACGCTGATCTACGTGGTGCAGACGCATCCGTTTTTCGGCGGTTCGATGGCCCATGCCTGGTTCGACATCAATCCGATTTCGGCCGGCGTGTTCGGCGTGCCGCTGGGGTTCGTGACCATCGTCGTCGTCAGCCTGCTGACCGCGCCGCCGCCGCGGGAGATCCAGGATCTGGTCGATTACGTGCGCTATCCGGAACTGCGGCTGTACCCGGAGCGGGAGGAGTAAGCGCTGGCGCGCTCCCTCCGCCGACATTCGGACGTATGGCGCCGGGGCGCCAGCCGGCCTGCCCAGGCCGTTGCCGCTTCAGCAGATACGTTCCCAGAGATTTTGTTCGTCTTCGAAGCGGTCCAGCTCCAGGCCCTTGAAGTCGCTGCGCGAGACGATGCCGACGACCTTGCCTTCCACCACCACCGGCAGGTGACGGTACCCGCCATCGCACATCATGTGCAGGGCTTCGATCGCCGTGCGCTCGGGGGCGATGGTGTCGGGGTCCGGTGTCATCGCTTCTGCCAGCCTGGCGCTGGCCGGGTCGCCGCCGCGGGCGATGATCTGCACCGCGTCGCGGCCGGTGAATACCCCTTTCAGGTGGGCGTGGGCATCGGTAACCAGCACTGCGCCGACGTTGCGTTCGCACATTTTCCGACATGCGGTCTGCACCGTATCTGCAGGGCGCAACATCAACGGATTCTGGTCCTTGACGATGAATGAAACGTTGCGATTGCTCATGGCGTGCTCCCGATCGATAGCCTGCCTCCCTGCTTTCAGCCTATGCCGAAAGCGCGCCGGCGATATTGACATTCGTTAACATCGCCGCACTCTGTGTCGTGTGTCCGGCGCGCTTCGGTCGCGGCTCTTGAAGCGCGCCGAACGCGCCCCACATAACGAGTCAGTCAAACGTTCCTGAGGACGCCCTCCATGCGCTTCGACAAGCTCACCACCAAGTTCCAGCAGGCCCTGCAGGATGCGCAGAGCATCGCCGTGGGCAACGACCAGCAGTTCATCGAGCCGCTCCACCTGCTGCAGGCGATGCTCGAGCAGGATGACGGCGGCACCGTCTCGCTGCTGCAGCGCGCCGGGGTCAATGTGCCGCCGCTGAAGAACGCGGTGGCGAAGGCGATCGGCCGCCTGCCCAAGGTCGAAGGCCATGGCGGCGAAGTCAGCCTCGGCCGCGATCTGAACAACCTGCTCAACGTCACCGACCGCGAGGCGCAGAAGCGCGGCGACCAGTTCATCGCCAGCGAGATGTTCCTGCTCGCGCTGTGCGAGGACAAGGGCGAAGCCGGTCGGTTGCTCAAGGAGTACGGCCTGGCGCGCAAGGCGCTCGAGGCGGCGATCGAGGCCGTGCGTGGCGGTGCCGGGGTCGCCAGCCAGGACGCCGAAGGCCAGCGCGAGTCGCTCGCCAAGTACTGCCTCGACCTTACCGAGCGCGCCCGCAGCGGCAAGCTCGATCCGGTGATCGGCCGCGACGACGAGATCCGCCGCGCGATCCAGATCCTGCAGCGGCGCACCAAGAACAACCCGGTGCTGATCGGCGAACCGGGCGTGGGCAAGACCGCGATCGTCGAGGGCCTGGCCCAGCGCATCGTCAATGACGAAGTGCCCGAGACGCTGAAAGGCAAGCGCGTGCTGTCGCTCGACATGGCGGCGCTCTTGGCCGGCGCCAAATACCGCGGCGAGTTCGAGGAGCGCCTGAAGGCGGTGCTGAAGGAGATCGCGCAGGAAGAGGGCCGCATCATTGTCTTCATCGATGAGCTCCACACCATGGTCGGCGCGGGCAAGGCCGAAGGCGCGATCGACGCCGGCAACATGCTGAAGCCGGCGCTCGCGCGCGGCGAGCTGCACTGCATCGGCGCCACCACGCTCGACGAGTACCGCAAGTACATCGAGAAGGACGCCGCGCTCGAACGCCGCTTCCAGAAAGTGCTCGTAGACGAACCGACCGTGGAAGCGACCATCGCCATCCTCCGCGGCCTGCAGGAGAAGTACGAGATCCACCACGGCGTCGACATCACCGACCCGGCGATCGTCGCCGCCGCCGAATTGAGCCACCGCTACATCACCGATCGCTTCCTGCCCGACAAGGCGATCGACCTCATCGACGAGGCCGCGGCGCGAATCAAGATGGAGATCGATTCCAAGCCGGAAGTGATGGACAAGCTCGACCGCCGCATGATCCAGCTCAAGATCGAGCGCGAGGCGGTGAAGAAGGAAAAGGACGAGGCTTCGCAGAAGCGCCTGCAGCTGATCGAGGACGAGCTCGCCAAGCTGCAGCGCGAGTATAACGACCTCGAGGAGATCTGGAAGGCGGAAAAATCGAAGGCTGCCGGCTCCGCTCACGTCAAGGAAGAGATCGATGCGCTGCGCGCGCAGATGGCCGAGTTCCAGCGCCGCGGCCAGCTCGACAAGGTCGCCGAGCTGCAGTACGGCAAGCTGCCGCAGCTCGAGGCGCAGTTGAAGCTGGCCGAGCAGGCGGGCGAGAATGCCGCGCCGAACAAGCTGCTGCGCACCCAGGTCGGTGCCGAGGAGATCGCCGAGGTGGTGTCGCGCGCCACCGGCATCCCGGTGAGCAAGATGATGCAGGGCGAGCGCGAGAAGCTGCTGCAGATGGAAGACAAGCTGCACCAGCGCGTGGTCGGCCAGGACGAGGCGGTGCGCCTGGTGTCGGATGCGATCCGGCGTTCGCGCGCCGGTCTGTCGGACGAGAACCGGCCCTACGGCTCCTTCCTCTTCCTCGGCCCCACCGGCGTGGGCAAGACCGAGCTATGCAAGACCCTGGCGAGCTTCCTGTTCGACTCCGAGGAGCACCTGATCCGCATCGACATGAGCGAGTTCATGGAGAAGCACTCGGTCGCGCGCCTGATCGGCGCGCCGCCGGGCTACGTCGGCTACGAGGAGGGCGGCTACCTCACCGAGCAGGTACGCAGGAAGCCCTACAGCGTGATCCTGTTCGACGAGGTCGAGAAGGCCCACCCCGACGTCTTCAACGTCCTGCTCCAGGTCCTCGACGACGGCCGCATGACCGACGGCCAGGGGCGCACGGTGGACTTCAAGAACACCGTGATCGTGATGACCTCCAATCTCGGCAGCCAGATGATCCAGCAGATGGCGGGCGACGACTACGGCGTGATCAAGCTCGCGGTGATGGCCGAGGTGAAGACCTACTTCCGCCCCGAGTTCATCAACCGCATCGACGAGGTGGTGGTGTTCCATGCCCTCGACGAGAAGCACATCGCCGGCATCGCGCGCATCCAGCTCCAGCATCTGGAGAAGCGCCTGGCACGGCTGGAGATGGCGCTGGAAGTCAGCGACGCGGCGCTGGCCGAACTCGCCGAGGCCGGCTTCGACCCCGTGTTCGGCGCCCGGCCGCTGAAGCGCGCGATCCAGGAGCGGATCGAGAACCCGCTGGCGAAGGCGATCCTGGAGGGGCAGTTCGCGGCGAAGGACCGGGTGCGGGTGGATGTCCGGGATCGCCGCCTCCTGTTCGAGCGTGCCGCCTGAGCATTTTGCCTGAGCGCTTCGCCGTGGCGTTTGCGGGCGGGAGAAGGCGCGAACGGCTGCAGCACGCCGCTGATGCGCTTGCCGGGACGCCGGGACAGGGGCAGAAAATCCGGCAGATGCGCTAAACTGCCGCCTTTGTGCGCGTCCTTGCGCCATGCCGGGCGCGCCCGATTGCGGCTGCATCCGGCTGGCTGTGCCCGCACGCATCTTCCCCCTTCCTTGCCCCTTCTACGGAAATCGAGATGTTCGAGGCCATTCGCAACAACAAGCGGGTTGCCCAGTTGATTCTGGCGATCCTCATCGTTCCCTTTGCCTTCTTCGGCATGGATGCCTATTTCAGCGACTCGCCCACCGGCAGCGAGGTCGCCACCGTGGGCGGAACCGCGATCAGCGCCTACGAGTTCGACCAGGCCCTGCGCGAGCAGCAGGATCGTCTGCGCGCCAATGCCGGCGGCCAGCTCGATCGCGCGCTGCTGGAGTCGGCCGAGCTGCGCCGGGCGGTGCTCGACAATCTGGTCAACCAGCGCGTGCTCGCCTTGTACGCGGCGGAAAACCGCTTTGTGGTCACGCCGCAGCAGCTGCAGGAGACCATCACCGCGGTGCCGGCGTTCCAGGAGGAGGGGCGCTTTTCGCTGCAGCGCTACGAGGCGGTGGTGCGCGCCCAGGGCATGACGCCGGCGAGCTTCGAGGCCCGCCTCGCCCAGGACGTGCGCGTGCAGCAGATCGTGACCGCGCTCGGTGATGCCGGCCTGGTGCCGAAGGCTTCGGCGCAACGTTTCATGAATGCTCAGCTCGAGGAGCGCAAGGTCCGCGAACTGCGCTTCCCGGTCGCGCGCCTGGCCGCCGATATCGCCGTTGCGGACGAGGAGGTCACCGCCTTCTACGAAGCGAATCCGGCGCGCTTCGAGCGTCCTGCGCGGCTGCAGGCCGAATACCTGGTGTTCGACCGGGCTGCGGTGGAGCGTCGGGTCGAGGTCGGCGAGGATGCGGTCCGCGCTTTCTACGAAGGCAATCCGGAGCGTTTCGGCGTTGCCGAAGAGCGTCAGGCCCGCCACATCCTGCTCGCGCTCGAAAGCGGGGCCGACGAGGCGACGGTGGAAAAGGTCATGGGCGAGGCGCGCGCGCTCGTCGATACGCTGCGCAGCGACCCATCCCGCTTTGCCGACATCGCCCGTGACAAGTCGCAGGACCCGGGTTCGGCCGGGCGTGGCGGTGACCTCGGCTTCTTCGGCCGCGGGATGATGGTGGGCGCGTTCGAGGATGCGGTGTTCGCTCAGGAAAAGGGCCGGATCGGCGATCCGGTGCGCAGTGAGTTCGGCGTCCATATCATCCAGGTCACCGACATCAAGCCGGCCGCGGTGAAGCCCTTCGACGAGGTTCGCGAGGAGATCCGCGCCGAGCTGCGAGCGCAGGAAGCCGGCCGCCGCTTCGCCGAGCTGGCCGAGCAGTTCGCCAATACGGTGTACGAGCAGCCCGACAGCCTGGCGCCGGCGGCGGAGGCGCTCGGCCTGGAAGTTCGAAGCAGCGACTGGATCTCGCGCAGCGGAGGCAGTGAGCCGTTCGCCAACGAGCGCCTGCTCGAAGCCGTGTTCTCCGACGATGCGGTGAAAAACGGACGCAACACCGAGGCCATCGAGGTCGGAAACGGGACCTTGGTGTCGGCCCGGGTCAAGGTCTTCGAAGCGGCCCAGCGCCTCCCGCTCGATGAGGTGCGCGCGCGCATCGTCGACGAGCTGCGCCGTGAGCGCGGCCAGCGCCTGGCCGCCGAGCAGGGCGCGCAGACGCTCGCCCGGCTGCAGCAGGGCGAGCCAGCGACGGCCGCCTGGAGCGAGGAGCGGAGCTTGCAGCGCGGCGCTCCGGGCTTGCCGGCGGCGGCCATGCAGGCGGTGTTCTCCGCGCCGTCGACGGCGCTGCCCGCCCATGTCGGCGTCAGCCTGGCCGAAGGAGACTACGTCATCTACCGCATCGAGGCGGTCGAGCGTCCGCAGATCGCGGCGGACGATCCGCGCATCGGCGCGGTCGCCGCGCAGTACGGACAACTGCTCGCGGCGCGCGATTTCGGTGCTTTCCTGGCCTCGCTGCGCCAGCGCTACGAGGTCGAGATCAAGCCCGCGGCGCTTCAGCCCCAGCAGTCCCAGTAACGCCGCTCCTGGCGCTGCGGGCGCGGCCCGGCATGCGCCGGGAGCCGTGCGGCGCGTGCCCGCAGCACGGCGCGTGCGTGCAAAACGGGGGCGGTCAGTTGTCCTGACCGCCCCCGTTCCGATTTTTGCTGCGGGTTTTCTGTGGCAGAGACTACTGCGGCAGAGGCGCGGCGTTGCCCAGCGCGGTGGTGTTGAAGCCGCCGTCGACGTACATCACCTCGCCGGTGATGCCGCTGGCGAGATCCGAGCACAGGAACGCGGCGGCGTTGCCGACTTCCTCGATCGTCACGTTGCGGCGCAGCGGCGCGTTGTGCTCGTTGAACGACAGCAGCTTGCCGAAGCTGCCGATCCCGGAGGCCGCCAGGGTCTTGATCGGGCCGGCGGAGATGGCGTTGGCGCGGGTGCCTTCGGGGCCGAGGGTGACGGCAAGGTAGCGCACCGAGGCTTCCAGGCTGGCTTTGGCCAGACCCATGATGTTGTAGTTGGGCATGGTGCGTACCGCGCCCAGGTAGGACAAGGTCAGGAGCGCGCCGTTGCGGCCTTTCATCAGCGGGCGGGCGGCCTTGGCCAGCGCCGGGAAGCTGTAGGTGCTCACTTCCTGCGAGATGCGGAAGGCTTCGCGGGTCAGGCCGTCGAGGAAATCGCCTTCGAGGGCTTCGCTGGGAGCAAAGGCGATCGAATGAACCAGGCCGTCGAGCCCGTCCCAGTGCCGGCCGAGCTGTTCGAACAATTCGTTGAGTTGGGCATCGTCCTGGACGTCGAGGGGGAAGATCAGCTCGCTGCCGAATTCGCTCGCCATTTTGGCGACGCGGTCCCTGAAACGCTCGTTCTGGTAGGTGAAAGCGAGCTCCGCGCCTTCGCGGTGCATGGCCTTGGCGATGCCGAACGCAATCGAACGGTTGCTCAGCAGCCCGGTGATGAGGATTCGTTTGCCGGCGAGAAAGCCCATGGGTGAGACTCCGAATGACAAGGAGCGGATTATAGCCAAATCCCTGCCCACGGCATGTCCTTCCGATCGCACCGCCGTGCGAAACCTGCCAGAATCCGCTCTGTCCTTGATTTTGCCACTTGCACGTGCGCCGATTTTTCCACTCCCTTTATGCTGTTTTCCGCTTCAGCGCTGAGATCCGCAGGTGCGGTCCGGCGCGCGCGCGCGCCGGCTGCGGCGGCCTGCACCCGCGCTCGGTCCTGCTGCCAGCGCTGGCGGCGGTGTTCCTCGGGGGCTGCGGTTCGGCGTGGAACGATCCCTATCCGGCGCGCGAGCGCGGGGCCAATATCTTGTATACCGCGTTCACCGAGCGCCCCAAGCATCTGGACCCGGTGCAGTCCTACAGCGAGGACGAGGCGAGCTTTCTGTACCAGATCGTCGAACCTCCGCTGCAGTACCACTACCTGAAGCGCCCTTACGTGCTCGAGCCGGCGACGGCCGACGGCATGCCGGCGCTGCGCCGCTACGATCGCTCCGGGCGCGAGCTTGCCGCCGGCGCCGACGCGGCGGCGGTCGCCCGCACGGTGGTCGAGGTGCGCATCCGCTCCGGCATTCTCTACCAGCCGCATCCGGCCTTCGCCGTCCGGGAGGATGGCCGCCCACGCTACCTGGATCTCGAACCGGGCGATCTGCGCGCGGTTCGCGGGCTGGGGGATTTCGCCGCGACCGGCACGCGCGCGCTGGAGGCCGGCGACTACGTCTATCAGATCAAGCGTCTCGCCGATCCGCGCCTGCATTCGCCGATTTTCGAGCTGATGGCCGAGTACCTGCCCGGGCTGAAGACGCTGCAGGCCGAACTGGCCGCAGCCTTGCGCCTGCAGGAAGGGGGCGACGGGGCGGAGCCGGCTTCGCCCTGGCTCGATCTGCGCCGCTTCGAGCTGCCCGGCGTCGAGGTGGTGGATCGCCGTACCTACCGCATCACCTTGCAGGGAGCCTACCCGCAGTTCCTGTACTGGCTGTCGATGCCTTTCTTCAGCCCGGTGCCGCCCGAGGCCGACCGCTTCTTCAGCCAGCCCGGCATGGCCGAGCGCAATCTGACCCTGGACTGGTGGCCGATCGGCACCGGCCCCTACATGCTGGTCGAGAACAACCCGAACGCGCGCATGGTGCTGGCGCGCAACCCGAACTACCGGACCGACCCCTATCCCTGCGAAGGCGAGCCGGGCGATGCCGAGGGCGGGCTGCTTGCCGACTGCGGCAAGGCCATGCCTTTCGTCGACCGCGTGGTGTTCTCCCGCGAGCGCGAGGGCATTCCGTACTGGAACAAGTTCCTGCAGGGGTATTACGACGCTTCCGGCGTCTCCTCGGACAACTTCGACCAGGCGGTGACGCTGACCAGCCAGGGCGAGGTCTCGCTGTCGGAAGAGATGGAGGCGCGTGGCATCCGCCTGCTGACTTCGGTGTCGCCGTCGATCTTCTATCTGGGGTTCAACATGCTCGATCCGCTCGTCGGCGGGGGGGCGTCGAACGCCGACAGGGAGAAGGCGCGCAAGCTGCGCCAGGCGATCTCGATCGCGCTCGACATGGAAGAGTTCGTGTCGATCTTCCTCAACGGCCGCGGCCTGCCGGCGATGAGCCCGCTGCCGCCGGGAATTTTCGGCGCGCGCGCAGGGCGGGCGGGGATGAACCCGACGGTGTACGAATGGCGCGACGGCGAGGGGGCGGACGGCGGACGGCCGCAGCGGCGCAGCCTCGAGGTCGCCCGCCGCCTGCTGGCCGAGGCCGGCTGGCCCAACGGCCGCCATGCGCAGAGCGGCGAACCGCTGGTGATCCACCTCGACACCACGCCCGGCGGGCTCGGCGACAAGGCGCGCTCGGACTGGCTGGCCAAGCAGTTCCGTGAACTCGGCGTGCAGTTCGTCGTGCGCCCGACCGACTTCAACCGCTTCCAGGACAAGGTCCGCCAGGGGAACGCGCAGCTGTTCTTCTTCGGCTGGAACGCCGACTATCCCGACCCGGAGAATCTGCTGTTCCTGCTCCACGGCCCCCAGGGCAAGGTCAGGTTCAACGGCCAGAACGCGGCCAACTACGAGAATCCCGAATACGACGCGCTGTTCGAGCGCATGAAGGCGATGCCCGACGGTCCGGCCCGGCAGCGGATCATCGAGCGCATGGTGGCACTGCTGCAGCACGATGCGCCGTGGGTGTTCGGCTTTCACCCGATGTCGTATTCGCTGCAGCACGGCTGGGTGGAGAACCGCAAGCCGGGGGCGATGGTGCGCAACACGATGAAGTACCAGCGTATCGACGTCGAGCGCCGCGCCGCCGCGCGTGCGCAGTGGAACCGGCCGGTGCTGTGGCCGCTCGCCTTGCTCGTCTTGTTGCTCGCCGCGCTGGTCGCGCCGGCGCTGATCCACTGGCGGCGGCGCGAGGCGGCGACCGCGGCGCCGGCTGGCGCGGGCGAAGGCGGGGGAGGGCGCTGATGCTGGCGTATCTGCTGCGCCGCGTGCTGTATGCGGTCCCGATCCTGATCGGGGTGAATCTGCTGACTTTCGTGCTGTTCTTCGTCGTCAATTCGCCCGACGACATGGCGCGCATGCAGATCGGCGTCAAGCGCGCAACGCCCGAGGCGATCGAGCGCTGGAAGGCCGAGCGCGGCTACGACAAGCCGATGTTCGTCAATGCCGAAGCGCATGGCAGCGCGCGCTTCACCGAAACGATCTTCTTCGACAAGTCGCTGCGCATGTTCGCGCTCGAGTTCGGCCGCGCCGACGACGGCCGCGACATCGGCCAGGAGATCCGCGACCGCATGGGGCCGTCGCTGGCGATCGCGGCCCCGACCTTCATTCTCGGCCTGCTCGCCTCGATCAGCCTTGCGCTGTTGCTGGTGTTCTTCCGCTCCACCTACCTGGACTTCTGGGGGGTGGTGCTGTGCGTGGCGATGATGTCGATCTCGAGCCTGTTCTACATCATCGGCGGGCAGTGGCTGGTGTCGAAGATGTGGGCGCTGGTGCCGATCTCGGGCTATGCGCCGGGGCTGGACGCGGCGCGCTTCCTCGTGCTGCCAGTGCTGATCAGCGTGCTCGCCGGGATCGGCTCGAGTGCGCGCTGGTACCGCACGATCTTCCTCGAGGAAATCTCCAGGGACTACGTGCGCACCGCGCGGGCGAAGGGCTTGTCCGAGCTTGCCGTGCTGTTCCGCCACGTCCTGCGCAACGCCCTGATCCCGATCCTCACCGGTGTCGTCGTCGTCATTCCGCTGCTGTTCATGGGCAGCCTGCTGGTCGAGTCCTTCTTCTCCATTCCGGGCCTGGGCAGCTACACGATCGACGCGATCAACGCCCAGGACTTCGCCGTGGTGCGGGCGATGGTGTTCATCGGCTCGGTGCTGTACATCGTCGGCCTGGTGCTGACCGATCTCTCCTATACGCTGGTCGACCCCCGGGTGAGGCTGGAATGAATGCGTCGATGGGCTTCCAGCCGGTGCTGTTGTGGACCGACCTGCTGCTGTTCGCGCTGCTCGGCGTTGCGCTGCTGGGCGCGCTGCATGCGCACCGCCAGCCGCCGCTGCGCGCGGCCTGGCGCAAGGTGGGTCGGCGCCCTGCGGGGATGGCGGCGGCGACTGTGCTGCTCGTCTTCGTCGCGCTCGGCGTGCTCGACAGCCTGCACTACCGTCCGCAACTGCCGCCGCTGGCCGCGCTCGAAGGGGGCACGGGTGCGGCTTCGGCGGCGGTCGGAAGCGGGGCGGAAATCGAGGGCGGGGAGGAACGCCGGAGTGCGGCGGCGCCGCCCGCTGCGGTGTATTCGACCGAGGTGCTGTCGCTCCTCGACGCCTTGCTGGCGCCGCTGCGCGTGCACACCGAGAAGACCTATTCGGCGCCGTTCGCCTGGACCCTGTACCAGCGTGAAATCGTGCACCTGGAAGATGGCCGGCAGATCCGCGACTACCCCCGCCTCGCGCACGGCAGCGCTCATCTCGCCGATCCGGAGGCGGAGCGTGCCGACGATATCGCCACCCGGATGCTGGCCGCGCTGGGCCAGGCGCTGCTCGCCTGGGGCGGGGGCGTCGCCCTGCTCGTCGGCCTGATCCGGCGCGGCAGCGGCCAGGGCTGGGGCGAGGCCGCACGCGCCCTGGCCGCAGGGCGCACGGTGCTCGCCTGGCGTGCGGCGCTGCTCACGCTGGGCATCGTCGTGCTTGTCGCTGCGCTCTGCCTGCATCTTGCGCCGGCGTACCACGTGCTGGGGACCGACAAGGTCGGGCAGGACGTGCTCTACCTGGCACTCAAGAGCGTGCGTACCGCGCTCGTGATCGGCACCCTGACGACGCTGGTGATGCTGCCGTTCGCGGTGGCGCTGGGAATTGCCGCGGGCTATCTCGGAGGCTGGGTCGATGACGCCGTGCAATACGTGTATACGGTGCTGAACGCGATTCCCGGCGTGTTGCTGATCGCGGCGGCGGTGCTGATGATGCAGGTCGTCATCGACACCCACCCGCAGTGGTTCGACACCGCCGCTGAGCGCTCGGATGCGCGCCTGCTGGCGCTGTGCCTGATCCTCGGCATCACCAGCTGGACCGGTCTCGCCCGCCTGCTGCGGGGCGAGACGCTGAAGCTGCGCGAGCTGGAGTACGTCCAGGCCGCGCGTGCCTTCGGGGTCGGTACGCCGGTCATCCTGCGCCGCCACATCCTGCCCAACGTCATGCATATCGTGACGATCGCGCTGGTGATGGATTTTTCCGGGCTGGTGCTGGCCGAGGCGGTGCTGTCCTACGTCGGCATCGGAGTCGATCCGACCACGATCAGTTTCGGCACCATGATCAACATGGCACGCGCCGAGCTGGCCCGCGAACCCATGGTGTGGTGGTCGCTGGCGGCGGCCTTCGTGTTCATGTTCGTGCTGGTGCTGGCGGCGAACCTGTTCGCGGATGTCGTCCGTGATGCGTTCGACCCCCGCCGCTAGCCGCTGCCGGGACCCCTGCAGACCGGCATCCAGAACCATGAGTGGGCGCGGCGACTCTCACCCGAGGTGACGGCCCGGAGGCGGAAAGGCTGCGGGCGGGAAGGCACACGGCCGGCCGATAAAATACATACAGGACATCCCCCGATGAGAGAGCTGAAGTTCGACAACCGCTTCGTCCATGAACTACCGGGCGATCCGGAAAGCGGGCGCCATGTGCGCCCGGTGCATGAGGCCTGCTACTCCCGCGTCGACCCGCTGCCGGTGCGCGCACCGGCGCTGCTGGCCTGGTCGCGCGAGGTCGGCGAGTTGCTTGGCCTCGATGAAGCGGACGCGCGCAGCCGCGAGTTCGCCGAAGTATTCGCCGGCAACCGCCTGCTGCCCGGCATGGAGCCATACGCCGCCTGCTATGGCGGCCACCAGTTCGGCAACTGGGCGGGGCAGCTCGGCGACGGGCGGGCGATCACCCTCGGCGAAGTGATCAACCGCCGCGGCGAGCGCTGGGAACTGCAGCTCAAGGGCGCAGGCCCCACGCCGTATTCGCGCCATGCCGATGGGCGCGCGGTGCTGCGCTCCTCGCTGCGCGAATTCCTCTGCAGCGAGGCGATGCATCACCTGGGCGTGCCGACCACGCGCGCGCTGAGCCTGGTCGGTACCGGTGAAGAGGTGGTGCGCGACATGCTCTACGACGGCCACCCCCGTCCCGAGCCGGGCGCGGTGGTGTGTCGGGTGGCGCCTTCCTTCATCCGTTTCGGCAGCTTCGAGATCTTTGCTTCGCGCGGCGAGGAAAGCGTGCTCGAGCACCTGATCGACTTCACCATCGCACGCGATTTCCGCGAGCTGGCGGGCGAGACCGATCCCGCCCTGCGCCGGGTGCGCTGGTTCGAGGAAGTGTGCCGGCGCACCGCGGTGATGGTCGCGCACTGGATGCGGGTCGGCTTCGTGCACGGCGTCATGAACACCGACAACATGTCGATCCTCGGCCTGACGATCGATTACGGCCCCTATGGCTGGATCGACGACTTCGACCCCGACTGGACGCCGAATACCACCGACGCCTTCCACCGCCGCTACCGCTTTGGTGAACAGCCCCGGATCGCGCACTGGAACCTGTGGCAGCTGGCCAATGCGATCTATCCGGTGGTCCGGGATGTGGATGCGCTCGAGCGCGGGCTCGCACTCTATGCCGAGGTGTACGAAGCCGAGCATCGCCGCCTGATGCGGGAGAAGCTCGGGCTGACACGGTCGGTGGACGGGAACGAGGGCGGGGCCGGCGGTGCGGATGAAGCGCTGCTGGGCGATCTGCATCGCCTGCTGCGGGAAGGGGAGATGGACATGACGCTCTTTTTCCGCCGCCTGGCTGCGTTCGATCCCGCGGCGGTGCAGCCGGGGCTGTTCGACGATGTCTTCTACGATGCGGCCCGGCGTGAGGCGAGTGCCGGCGAGCTGGAGCGGTGGCTGCAGCGCTATGCAGCGAGGCTTGAGGGGGAGGGGGTTGCGCAGGCGCTGCGCAGTGAGCGCATGAACCGGGTCAATCCGCTCTATGTGCCGCGCAACTACCTTGCGCAGCAGGCGATCGACGCCGCCGAGACCGGGGACCTGTCCGTGCTCGAGCGGTGGCTTGAAGTGCTGCGCCACCCTTATACCGAGCAGCCGGACGGCGAACGCTTTGCCGGGAAACGCCCGGATTGGGCGCGCGACAAACCCGGCTGCTCGATGCTGTCGTGCAGCTCCTGACTGCGCTGCGGCCTCCATCTTCCGGCGCGCCGGGCGCGATACTCCCTTTGATCGGGGTGACTAGTTCTTTCGGCCTATGTCCAGATGCAAAAACCTGCACAATGGATCCGCTGAAAGAGGTATCCTTCCCACTTATCCCCCTATTAATGGAGCGTTTCCGTGTCCAGCGTCGCCCTCAGACAACCCGTCGAAGGGACTTATCACCTGCGCAAGATCGCTCCGCCGGTCTGCGTTCGCGACGCGCTGGCCGAAATTCCCATTCTGCGCGCCGCCGGGGCGCAAACGCTGGATCTGCTCGCCGATGGTGCCGAGTTCGTATCGGTGCCCTCGGGAAACTCGATCTTCGAGCGCGAATCCCTGCCGACCGGCCTCTTCCTGGTCTATTCGGGCGCCGTCCGCCTGATGGCGCTCGGGCCGGATGGGCGCGCGCGCGTGGTCGAGATCTTCGAGCCGGGAGGGATGTTCGGTGAACTCGGCGTGTTTACCGGTCAGCGCTATCGCACCTGGACGCAGGCAGTCGGGCGGACGGTGCTGATCCATGTCCCGTGCGAGCGCGTCGTGCAGGCGGTGGCGATTGACAATCCGCTGTCGAACCGCATGCTGTCTGCGGTGTGCGCGCGCATCCAGCGCCTGGTCGATAGCATCGGCTGCACTTCTTCGGGCGGCGCGGCGGCGAGGGTCGCCTCCTATCTGCTCGAACTCGACGAGCGTGCCGCGCGCCCCGAGGGCCCTCTGGTCCTGCCGGCGCCGAAGAACACCATCGCGTCCCTGCTCAACCTGACGCCCGAAACCCTGTCGCGCGTACTGCGCAACATGAGCGACGAAGGCGTATTGACCGTGAGCGGGCGGCGCATCCGGATTCGCAGCCGCGCCCAGTTGCGCCGCATGACCGCCGCCGACCCAGGGGCCGCAGCCGGCTGAGCCTCCCCCGTCCGCCCATGCTGCGGCGGTTCCGTGGTTGTCCATGAGGCGGATCACCGCTGCGCCGGCCGGATTCGCGCCGGCGCCTCTTTCCTGTATACCCCTCGCACCGGCGAGGACTAGTTATTTAGAACTAGTTCCCGCCGCTAGCTCGCTCGTTTTCTCCTGCTTTTGGCGAATGGTCGCGGCCGGGCTATGCGCCTATCCTGCGGCGCAATGACCCGGGGAGCGTCCCGGGAGCGACCGGAGAGGGAATACGATGGTTTCTCGCAAGCGTCAGCAGCTATCCGTGCTCATCATGAGCACTTTCGCATTTACGGTTTGCTTTGCGGCCTGGATGCTGTTTGCGGTGATCGGCATTCCGATCAAGGAAATCCTCGCGCTCAACGAAACCCAGTTCGGTCTGCTGGCGGCGACGCCGGTGCTCACCGGCTCGCTGATCCGCTTGCCGCTCGGCATGCTGACCGACAAGTACGGCGGGCGCATCGTGTTCTTTGTGCTGATGCTGTGCACCGTGCTGCCGATCTACCTGATCTCGCACAGCACCGAGTACTGGCATTTCCTCGTCGCCGGTCTGTTCGTCGGTCTCGCCGGCGGCTCCTTCTCGGTCGGGATCGCTTATTGCGCGCGCTGGTTCGAGCGCCAGAATCAGGGCTTCGCGATGGGGGTCTTCGGCGCCGGCAACTCGGGGGCGGCGCTCACCAAGTTCGTCGCTCCGGCACTGGTGGTCGCCTTCGGCTGGCAGGTCGTTCCTCAGGTGTATGCGGTGGCGATGCTGGTCACCGCGCTCGCGTTCTGGTTCTTCTCCTACGACGATCCCGAGCACCGCGTTCATTCGTCGGTGACCTTCCGCGACCAGCTTCGGGTGCTGAAAGACCCCAGGGTGTGGAAATACTGCCAGTACTACTCCATCGTGTTCGGCGGCTACGTCGGGCTCGCGCTGTGGATGACCAAGTACTACGTTGCCGAATTCGGCCTGGGACTCGAGGTCGCGGCATTGCTCGCGGCCTGCTTCTCGCTGCCGGGCGGCGTGCTGCGCGCCGTGGGGGGCTGGCTGTCGGACAAGTACGGTGCGCACAAGGTGACCTGGTGGGTGATGTGGGTGTCGTGGATCTGCCTGTTCCTGCTGTCCTATCCGCATACCGAGTTCTCGATCCGTACGGTCAATGGCGTGCGCAGCTTCGAGATTCACCACAACGTGTGGTTCTTCACCCTGCTGATGTTCATCGTCGGTGTGGCCTGGGCGTTCGGCAAGGCTTCGGTGTTCAAGTACATCTCCAATGAGTTTCCGCGCGACATCGGCGCCGTCTCCGGCATCGTCGGTCTGGTGGGCGGCATGGGCGGCTTCCTGCTGCCGATCATGTTCGGCGCGCTGCTCGATCTGACCGGGGTGCGCTCGAGCGCCTTCATGCTGCTCTATGGCGTGACCTGGGTTTCGCTGATCTGGATGTATCTCACCGAAGTTCGCCGTGCCGACGTGCTCGATGGTCATGAGATCGCGCAGCAACCGGCCAAGGCCTGATTCAAGCAATTACGACAACGAGGAGTCGGTTACATGAAAGCAGCGAACGCCGCCGCCGCGGTAGCGCCGGTCAGCACCAGTTCGGTCGATATCGCCGACTGGCGGCCGGAGGACGAAGCCTTCTGGCGGGAGAAGGGGGCGCAGATCGCCAGTCGCAACCTGTGGATTTCGATTCCCAGCCTGCTGTGCGGCTTCGCCGTGTGGCTGATGTGGGGCATCATCACGGTGCAGATGGCCAATGCCGGCTTCCCGTTCAAACCGGACGAGCTGTTTACCATCGCGGCCATTTCCGGCCTCTCCGGTGCCACGCTGCGCATTCCGGCTTCGTTCTTCATCCGCATCTGCGGCGGGCGCAATACGGTCTGGCTTACGACCGCGCTGCTGATGATTCCGGCTTTCGGTACCGGTATCGCGCTCCAGGACACCAGCACGCCGCTGTGGGTGTTCCAGCTGATGGCGCTGCTCTCGGGGATCGGCGGCGGCAACTTCGCCTGCTCGATGTCGAACATCAGCACCTTCTTCCCGAAGCGCTTGCAGGGGACCGCGCTCGGCCTCAATGCCGGTCTGGGCAACTTCGGCGTCACCACCATGCAGTTGCTGATTCCGGCGGTGATGACGGTCGGCCTGTTCGGCGCCATCGGCGGCGATGCGATTCCGCTCGTGAAGGATTCGGCCACGCTGATCGGCAAGATCGCTGCGGGAACGCCGACCTTCGTCCAGAACGCCGGCTTCGTCTGGCTGCTGCTGTTGGTGCCGCTTGCGGTGATCGGCTGGTTCGGCATGAACAACCTGCTGACGGTGTCGCCCAACATCGGCTCCACCGGCGCGGCGATGGGCAAGATCGTCCTGTTCTACGGCATCGCACTGGTGGTTTCGGCGATCGGTCTGTATCTGTACCTGCCGGCGCCGAGCGGCAGCGGGCTGCTTTCGGGCAACGGCATGTGGGTGGTGCTGCCGCTGGTGATCGTGGGCACGCTGTACGGCATGAAAGCGGTCGCCACCGGCGAGATGAAGGCCAACCTGAACAAGCAGTTCGCGATCTTCGGTAACAAGCACACCTGGTCGATGACCGCGCTCTACGTCGTCACTTTCGGCTCCTTCATCGGTTTCTCGATGGCGCTGCCGCTGTCGATCACGGTGATCTTCGGCAATACCCATGTGTTCGACGCCGGCACCCAGGCCTGGGTCCATGCGAAGAACCCGAACGCGCCCTCGGCGCTGATGTACGCCTGGATCGGTCCCTTCGTCGGCGCCCTGATCCGTCCGGTGGGCGGCTGGATTTCCGACAAGCTGGGCGGCTCGATCGTCACCCAGTGGATTTCGATCGTGCTCGTCATCGCTTCGGCGGCGACCGGCTACGTGATGTTCCTCGCCTATCAGTCGGCGACGCCCGAAGAGCACTTCTTCACCTTCATGGCGCTGTTCGTGGTCCTGTTCGCCGCGTCCGGGATCGGCAACGGCTCCACCTTCCGCACCATCGGCTTCGTCTTCGACCAGGATCAGCGCGGTCCGGCATTGGGCTGGACCTCGGCGGTGGCAGCCTACGGCTCGTTCATCGCTCCGGTGGTCATCGGCGGCCAGATCAAGGCCGGCTCGCCGGAGAACGCGATGTACGGCTTCGCGGTGTTCTACGCCCTGTGCGTGGTCATCAACTGGTGGTTCTACCTGCGCAAGAACGCCTACATCCGCAACCCCTGAACATTTTTCACCCTTCGGATCACCGATCGCCTTTCCGTATCGGAACGACGACTTGAAAGGAGTAAACCATGAGTCATTTTCTCGATCGCCTGAGGTTTTTCGACAAGGTCAAGGACACCTTCTCGAACGGGCACGGCATCGTCACCAATGAAGACCGCAACTGGGAGGATGCCTACCGCAACCGCTGGCGCCATGACAAGGTGGTGCGCTCCACCCACGGTGTGAACTGCACCGGTGGCTGTTCGTGGAAGATCTTCGTGAAGAACGGCCTGGTGTCGTTCGAAATGCAGCAGACCGACTATCCGCGTACCCGCGAGGATCTGCCCAACCACGAGCCGCGCGGCTGCCAGCGTGGCGCCTCGTTCTCGTGGTACCTGTATTCGCCGCACCGCATCAAGCACCCGATGATCCGCGGCCGCCTGCTCGACCTCTATCGTGCCGAGCGCAAGGCCGGCCGTGACCCGGTCGAGGCCTGGGAAGCGATCCAGAAGGATCCGGCCAAGCGCGACAAGTACGTGCACGTGCGCGGCCTGGGCGGCTTCGTGCGCACGAGCTGGGACGAGGTCACCGAGATCGTCGCCGCGGCCAACGTGTACACGATCAAGAAGTGGGGCCCGGACCGCATCTACGGTTTCTCGCCGATTCCGGCGATGTCGATGATTTCCTACGCTGCCGGCGCGCGCTACCTGTCGCTGATCGGTGGTGCCTGTGGCTCGTTCTACGACTGGTACTGCGATCTGCCGGCGGCTTCGCCGCAGGTGTGGGGCGAGCAGACCGACGTGCCGGAAGCGGCCGACTGGTACAACTCGACCTACCTGATCATCACCGGCGCGAACCTGCCGATGACCCGTACTCCGGACGCCCACTTCGCCACTGAAGTGCGTTACAAGGGCGCCAAGATCGTGTCGATGGCCCCGGACTATGCCGAGTACGTGAAGTTCGCCGACCTCTGGATGCCGGTCAAGCAAGGTACCGACGCCGCCGCCTTCCTGGCGATGGGCCATGTCGCGCTGAAAGAGTTCTACATCAACAAGCAGGACCCGTACTTCCAGGAATACGCGCGCAAGTACACCGACCTGCCGATGCAGGTCATCCTGCGCAAGCATGGCGAAGGCTACGTCAGCGACCGCAACCTGCGTGCCTCCGACTTCGACGGCAGCCTCGGCGAAGCCAACAACCCCGAGTGGAAGACCATCGTCTTCGACAAGAAGAGCGGTCGCTATATTGCGCCCAACGGCTCGATCGGTTTCCGCTGGGGCGAGGAAGGCAAGTGGAACCTGCTCGAGAAGGCCGGTGCCGAGCAAGGCGAGACCGAAGCCGAACTGTCGTGCATCGACAGCCGTGACGACGTCGTCTCGGTGGGCTTCCCGCACTTCGTGCCGGGCGAGAAGGAACTGCTGTACCGCAACGTGCCGGTGCGTCGCCTGAAGCTGGCAGACGGCGAAGAGGTGTTTGTCACCTCGGTGTTCGACATGCAGATCGCTCAGTACGGCATCGACCGCGGCCTCGGTGGCGGCAACGTCGCCAAGTCCTACGACGACGCCAACGTCGCCTACACCCCGGCCTGGGCGGCGAAGCAGACCGGCGTCAAGGCCGCCGACCTCGAGCGCACCGGCCGCGAGTTCGCCGATAACGCTTCGAAGACCAAGGGCCGGTCCATGGTCATCATGGGCGCGGCGATCAACCACTGGTACCACAACGACCTTGCCTACCGTTCGATCATGAACCTGCTGCACATGTGCGGCTGCGTCGGTCAGACCGGCGGTGGCTGGGCGCACTACGTGGGGCAGGAGAAGCTGCGTCCGCAGGCCGGCTGGGCGCCGATCGCCTTCGCCCTCGACTGGCAGCGTCCGCCGCGCCACATGAACTCGACCTCCTACTGGTATTTCCATACCGACCAGTGGCGTTACGAGACCATCAACGCCGACGAACTGCTGTCGCCGGCCGGTCGCAACCGCAACAAGGGCTCGTCGCTCGCCGACTACAACGTCAAGGCCGTCCGCATGGGCTGGCTGCCGTCGGCGCCGCATTTCAACCGCAACCCGATGGAACTCGCCGCGGAAGCCGAGCGTGCCGGTGCCAGCGATGAGGCGAGCGTGTCGAAGTATGTCGTCGATCAGCTCAAGTCGGGCAAGCTCGACGTCGCCTTCGCCGACCCGGACGCCGAGGAAAACTGGCCGCGCAACCTCATCGTGTGGCGCGCCAACCTCATCGGTACTTCGGCCAAGGGCCACGAGTACTTCCTCAAGCACCTCCTCGGCGCCCAGAACGGCGTCATGCAGGAAGGCGGTGCCGGCAACAACTGCAAGGAAGTGAAGTGGCGCGAGCACGGCCCCACCGGCAAGCTCGACCTCATGGTGGACATCAACTTCCGCCTGAACTCGACCGGCGCCTACTCCGACATCATCCTGCCGACGGCGACCTGGTACGAGAAGAACGACCTCAACACCACCGACATGCACCCGTTCATCCACCCGCTGGGTGAGGCGGTGACTCCGGGTTGGGAGTCGAAGTCCGACTGGCAGATCTTCCGCACCCTGGCGAAGACCTTCACCGGGCTGGCCGCCAAGCACCTGGGCACCCGCAAGGACATCGTCGCGCTGCCGATGCAGCACGACTCGGCACAGGAACTGGCCACGCCGATGGGGGTGGGCAAGGACTGGAAGCACGGCGAGTGCGAGCCGATCCCGGGCAAGACGATGCCGCTGCTCAAGCTGGTGGAGCGCGACTACAGCCAGATCTACAACAAGTACATCGCGCTCGGCCCGCTGATGGTCAAGCTCGGCAACAACGTCAAGGGCATCGACTGGGATACCACCCAGGAGTACGAAGAGCTCAAGAAGTGCAACTACCCGGTGCAGGTCGAAGGCGTTTCGAAGGGCATGCCTTCGCTCGAGGAAGACATCTACGTCTGCGACTCGGTGATGCGCATGGCGCCGGAAACCAACGGCGAAGTGGCGCACAAGTCGTGGAGCGCGCTGTCGAAGAAGACCGGTATCGACCACCATCACCTGTATGCCGGTCGCCACGAGGACAAGATCACTTTCCGCGACATCGTCGCCCAGCCGCGCAAGATCATCACCGCGCCGACCTGGTCGGGGATCGAGTCCGAGACCGTGTCCTATACCGCCGGGTACACCAACATCCATGAGCACATCCCGTTCCGCACCCTGACCGGCCGTGCCCACTTCTACCAGGACCACGAGTGGTTCCTCGACTTCGGCGAAGGCTTCTGCGCCTACAAGCCGCCGGTCGACCTGAAGGCGCACGAGATGGTGCCCGACAGCGTGAAGAAGAAGCCGCACCTGACCCTGTCGTGGATCACCCCGCACTCCAAGTGGGGCATCCACTCCAGCTACCAGGACAACCTGCGCATGCTCAACCTGTTCCGCGGTGGCCCGTACGTCTGGCTGTCCGAGGACGAGGCGGCGAGCATCGGCATCAAGGACAACGACTGGGTCGAGGCGATCAACGGCAACGGCGCCACGGTGTGCCGTGCGGTGGTGTCGCAGCGTATCCCGCGCGGCATGGCGATCATGTACCACGCGCAGGAAAAGAACGTGAACGTGCCCGGCTCGAACACCACCGGCAAGCGTGGCGGCATCCTGAACTCGGTGACCCGCGTCATCGTCAAGCCGACCAACATGGTCGGCGGCTATGCGCAGCTGTCCTACAGCTTCAACTACTACGGCACCGTCGGTTGCCAGCGTGACGAAGTCGTGGTGATCCACAAGATCGAGGACCAGGACATCGACTGGCTGGAGCGTCCGCTGACGCCTGAACGCGAAGCCCAGCGCAACCCGGTGGGTATCGGCAAGAAGTAAGGAACAAGGGTCGAGGTGCGGCGGGGACGCCGCACTGCCCCCCTCCGGGAATCCGCAAACGTAAGAGCTTTCGGGCGAGATCGGGCAGTCACGGGAATCCCGGCTGCCGGATGCTCGCCCCAGACTGGAGAAACACATGAAAATCCGCGCGCAATTCGCGATGGTGTTCAACCTCGACAAGTGCATCGGTTGCCACACCTGCTCGGTGACCTGCAAGAACGTGTGGACCAACCGCAAGGGCGTCGAATACGCCTGGTTCAACAACGTCGAGTCCAAGCCCGGTATCGGTTATCCGAAGGAATGGGAAAATCAGGAAAAGTGGAAGGGCGGCTGGACCAAGGTCAACGGCAAGCTCGAACTGAAGGCCGGCGGCCGGCTGCGCAAGATCGTGCAGATCTTCGCCAACCCCAACCTGCCGCAGATCGACGACTACTACGAGCCCTTCACCTACGACTACGCCCGCCTGCAGAACGCGCCGCTGTCCGAGGCCGCGCCGACCGCGCGCCCGGTATCGCAGATCACCGGCGAGAAGATGGACAAGATCACCTGGGGCCCGAACTGGGAGGATGACCTCGCCGGCGAATTCGCCTCCCGTGCGCGTGACAAGAACTTCTCCAACATGGAGAAGGAAATGTACAAGCAGTTCGAGAACACCTTCCACCTGTACCTGCCGCGGATCTGCAACCACTGCATGAACCCGGCCTGTGTGGCCTCCTGCCCCTCGGGCGCGCTCTACAAGCGCGAGGAAGACGGCATCGTCCTCGCCGACCAGGACCGCTGCCGCGGCTGGCGGATGTGCATTTCGGGCTGCCCGTACAAGAAAGTGTTCTTCAACTGGGAATCGTCGAAGGCCGAGAAGTGCGTGGGCTGCTATCCGCGCGTCGAGAACGGTCTGCCGACGGTGTGCTCGGAGTCCTGCGTCGGCCGCATCCGCTATAACGGCATCATTCTCTACGATGCCGACAAGATCTCCGCCGCTGCCGGCACGGACAAGACCACCGACCTCTACCAGCAGCATCTGAGCATGTTCGTCGATCCTTTCGACCCGAAGGTCATCGAGCAAGCGAAGAAGGACGGGATCAGCGAAGACTGGATCCTCGCCGCGCAGAAGTCGCCGATCTACAAGATGGCCGTGCAGTGGAAGATCGCCTTCCCGCTCCACCCCGAGTACCGCACCCTGCCGATGATCTGGTACGTGCCGCCGCTGTCGCCGGTGCAGTCGCAGATCGACCAGAAGGCACTGCCGACCGAAGCCGACGGAGTCATCCCGAAAGCCTCGGCGATGCGCCTGCCGGTGCAGTACCTGGCCAACCTGCTCACCGCGGGCGAGGAAAAGCCGATCGTCGATGCGCTCAACCGCATGATCGCGATGCGCTCCTACCAGCGCTCGGTCCACGTCGAAGGCAAGGCCGACACCCGTGCGCTCAGCGCGATCGGCATGACCGAGGACATGGCGAAGGAAATGTACCGCTACCTCGCGATCGCCAACTACGAAGACCGCTTCGTCATCCCGACTTCGAAGGAAGAGATGCGCCTGGACGACTACTACGGCTTCCAGGGCCAGGTCGGCTTCAGCTTCGGCAACGAGTCGTCGGTCGGCATCTCGCCGAACTCGCTGTTCCCCGAGCGCCGCAAGGACACGGTCGAGTCGCGTCTGATGGCCCCCAACGCCACCGAGCACGACGTCACCGGCGAGCACTACTGAAAAAGGAGTTGCAGCAATGCAAACCTACAAACTGCTGGCCGTGCTGCTCGATTACCCGGGCGGCGAGATCATCGACGACCTGCGCAGCGCCGCCGCCGAGAAGGGCGGTGCGCTCGGGCTGGTCGAGTCGATCGACCGCGATCGGCTGTTTTCGGCCGGTGAGCACGCACGTATCGCGGGCTTCATCGATTGGGCCCTGGCCCAGGATCAGACCGAGCTCGAGGGCCGCTACGTCAAGACCTTCGATCTGACCCCCGAGCACAGCCTGCACCTGACCCATCACGTTTTCGGCGACGACAAGAACCGCGGCCCGGCATTGATCGACCTGTCGGAGTACTACAAGTCGTTCGGCCTGCAGCACGACGAGCACGAAATTCCAGACTATCTGCCGATGATGCTGGAGTTCGTCTCGCAACTCGAGGAAACCGAGGCGCGGGTCTTCCTGACCGATGCCGTCAAGGTCTTCAACGTGCTGGCGTCCAACCTGGAAAAGGCGGAGAGCCCGTACGCCGCGCTCGTCCGCGTCATCGAAAACCACAGCTCGCTCGCCAAACTGGCAGCCTGAGGAGAGCAACATGTCTTTGACCAAACTGATTTTCGGGGTCTATCCCTATATCTGTCTGACCGTGTTCGTGATCGGCAGCTGGATCCGTTACGACAACGAGCAATACACCTGGAAGACCGACTCGTCGATGCTGCTGTCGAAGTCGGGGATGCTGGTGGCGAGCAACCTGTTCCACGTCGGCGTCCTGATGATTTTCCTCGGCCACTTTGCCGGTCTGGTGCTGCCGCACGGCCTGTGGCTGGCGCTCGGCGTGTCCGACCTGACCCACCAGTGGATCGCGATCTGGGCCGGTCTGGTGTTCGGTACGATGTGCCTGCTCGGCGGCAGCTTCCTGTGGTACCGCCGCATGTACAATCCGCGCATCCGCCTCAACAGCCGTCGTAGCGACGTGTTCGTGATCACCTGGCTGATGATCACCCTGATCCTGGGGCTGAGCACGATTCCGTTCTCGATCGGTCATGCCAACAACGGCGATCCGGCGGTGATGCTGGCGCTGGCCGACTGGGTCAAGAGCGTCCTGCTGCTGAACCCGCAGCCCGAGCTGATGGAGCAGGTCGACCCGATCTTCCGCGCCCACATCTTCTTCGGCATGACGGTGTTCCTGGCCTTCCCCTTCACCCGCCTGGTGCACATCCTGACCGCGCCGTTCAACTATCTGGGTCGCGCCTACCAGATCGTCCGGACCAAGCGCCGCATCGAAGCGCGCCAGTCCTGATCTTTTCCGCGCAGGCGGGGCAAGACGCGCGGCGGATTCAGCGCCGCGCGTCTTGCCTTTCGGGCAGTTTGGCCCTAGCTTGCGCGAATGAATTCGACTCAATCCACTTTGATGTTGCTGCGCGGCTCCGGGCTGTCGGTCAAGATCACGGCCATCCTGCTCGGTTTCTTCCTGGCCGCGCTGACCGCGATCGGACTGACGCTGTTCATTTCCTGGCACCTGGAAGGGGCCGCCGCGGCGATCAACGACGCGGGCAGCCTGCGCATGCGCATGTACCGGCTCGCCCACCATCTCGCACGCGCCGACGAGCTCGGCCAGGTCCCCTCGGCGACCTTCGCCTCCGACCTTCGCCGGCGGGCGGACGAGTTCGAAAACGTGCTCGCCAATCTGCGCGCAGGTGACCCAACGCGTCCGCTCTTCCTGCCCCGCGACGACGGCATCCCGGAGGATGTCGAGCGTCTGTACGAAGACTGGCGGACGCGTCTGCGCCCGATTCTCGAGGCTATCGTGACTACGCCGACGCCGGCGATGCTTCACGCCAGGGCGCTCGACTTCGACGCCCAGGTCGTGGCCGCCGTGGCCACGATCGACGACATCGTGCTGCGCATGGAGCACAGCTACGGCCGCAATACCAACATCCTGCGCGCTTCCCAGGTGGGCCTGGTGGTGCTGGCGGTGATCGGCACGTTCGTGCTGCTGCGCTTTTTCTTCCTGACCGTGATCCGGCCGCTTTACGAGCTCCAGGTGGGCGTCAAGCGGATGGAAAAGGAAGATTTCGATGCACGCGTGCCGGTGCTCGCCAATGATGAATTCGGCGAGCTGTCCGCAGGCTTCAACCAGATGGCCGCGCACCTCCAGGATCTCTATGCCACGCTCGAGGAGCGGGTGGATGCGAAAACGCGAAGCCTCGAAAGCCGGAACCGCGAACTGAGGATTCTGTACGACATCGTCGGTTTCCTGCGCGAACCGAACGACGTCGATTCGTTGTGCCGCGGCTTTCTCGAGCGCGTGCAGAAAACCATGGGGGCGACGGCGGGTTCGGCGCGCCTGCTCGATCTGGAGTCGCGCAACCTGTGCATGATCGTGCACGATGGCCTGGCCGATGATTTTCTCGACCGCGAGGAAGTGCTCGCGTGCGGTGAGTGTGCCTGCGGAGAAGTGGTGCTGGGGGGGCGTTCGCTGGCACTGGATGTGCGCGAAGGCAGCCTCGACCTGACCCGCGACGCGTGCGCGCGCGCCGGGTTTCAGACCGTCTCGGCGACGTCGATCACGGCCAACAAGCGCCCGCTGGGCGTGTTCAACCTGTTTTTCGCGACCCCGACCTCGATCAGCGAACAGGATTCGCAGCTCCTCGAAACCCTTGGGCAGCAACTCGGCATCGCCATCGAGAACCAGCGCCTCCATGCGCGCGAGCGCGAGCTTGCGGTTTCCGAAGAGCGCAACCTGCTCGCACGCGAACTGCACGACTCGATCGCCCAGGGGCTGGCCTTTCTCAACCTCCAGGTGCAGATGCTCGAACGTGCACTGGCCGAAAACAAGGAGCAGGACGTCCGCAACACGGTCGACATGCTGCGGCGCGGCATCCAGGAGAGCTATGAGGACGTGCGGGAGCTGCTGGTGCATTTCCGCACCCGCGTCGAGCAGCAGGATCTGGATGCCGCGATCGCCGCGGCGTTGCGCCGGCTCGCCGAGCAGACCGGCGTTGCTACCGATCTCGAGGTCCAGGGCGATGGCGCGCCGCTCGACCCCGAAGCCGAGACCCAGGTCCTGTACATCGTCCAGGAAGCGCTCTCCAATGTGCGCAAGCACGCCAATGCGAGCTCGGTGTCGGTCAGCCTGCGTCGCGGGCGGCACGGGCTGTCGGTGACGGTGCGCGATGACGGGGTCGGTTTCGTCGAAGGGCGGGTGGCCGACGATGGCGGCGAAGCGCATATCGGTCTGCAGATCATGCGCGAGCGCGCGCTGCGGATCGGCGGCCACTTTGCCGTGCGCTCGTCGCCCGGGCGCGGAACCGAGCTGCGCCTGCAGCTGCCCAGGACCAACCACAAGGTAGCAGCATGAAGGCAAGCTCCATTCGCGTTCTTCTGGTCGACGACCACACCCTTTTTCGCAGCGGCATCCGCTCATTGCTGCAGAGCTATCCGGAATTCGAGGTCGTCGGCGAAGCGGGCGACGGTCGTGAAGGCATCCACCTGGCCGCACAGTTCCGGCCCGATGTCGTGTTGCTCGATCTCAACATGCCGGGCCTGTCGGGATGCGAGGCGGCCCGGCTGATCCTCGAGGAGTCCCCTGGGGCGCGGGTGCTGATGCTGACCGTGTCCGAAGACGCGGACGACCTGATCGATACCCTGCGCGTCGGCGCCTGCGGCTATCTGCTGAAGAACATCCAGGCCGAGACGCTGGTGGCCGCGATCAAGACCGCGGCTCAGGGGGAGTCGGTGGTGTCGCCGCAGATGATGGGCAAACTGCTCAACGGCGTGCGCGGCGCCGCCGCTCAGGAGACGCGAGGGAGCGCACCGATCGAGCGCAGCGTTGCAGGTGCTGCGCCGACGGCAGCGGCCGAAGGCGGGGATCTCGACAAGTTGTCGCCGCGCGAGCGCGAGATTCTGCAGTACATCGCCCGCGGCCAGAGCAACAAGGAAATCGCCCGTGCGCTTGATGTGGCGGAAAGCACGGTCAAAATCCACGTCCAGAACATGCTGCGCAAGCTCAATTTGAACAGCCGGGTGCAGGCAGCCGTCTACGCGGTGGAAAACGGCCTGGTGCAGGCGCCCGACACCTGAGTTCCTCCCGGCAGGCGGCGGTGCGCCGCCCCGGCGCAGATGCGTTCAGTGCAGGTCTTCAGTGCAGATGAGTGACCACTCCGTGGAACACGCCTTCGAGCTCCTTCAGCTCCTGGCGGTGACGATCGGCAATGCGGGCCACCAGGGCTTCTCCGGCGGCGGTGAGGTGGACTTCGACCGCACGGCGGTCTTCACGCCCCGGCCGGCGTTCTACCAGGCCGAGTTTTTCACAGCGGGAAATCAGCGACACCACGCCGTGCTGGTGGGCCTGGAGGCGCTCGGCCAATTCTCCGACCTGGGCCCAGTCGCGGCCGGGAAAGCCCTTGATCTGCAGCAGCAGAAGATACTGCAGGTTGGTAATGCCGTGGCGGCGGGTCAGTAGTTCGGAAAAACGCAGGAACTTGCGCAATTGGTAGCGGAAGTCGGCGAGTGTCTCGAATTCCGCTTTTTCGAGTTGGGTTTCCATGGTGTCGGAATTTTAATCGCAGGGGGGCGGCTTGCGAAGCCGTCCTTGCATTTACGGGAGCGGAGTCTAACATCAAAGCGTGATGTATCTATCTTGGGCGGTGTCTTGCCCGTTTGCCGCCGGCACCTCAAGAGCCGATTGGCGCAAGGAGGGGATGACCATGAACCTGATGCAATTTCCACAGATGCTGGTTTCGACTCATGCCGGCTGGGATGAGGTCGAGCGTCTCCGGCCGGAGATGGGCACGATGTTCCTGCGCCTGGTGCTGCCGCTGTCCCTGCTGCCGCCGCTGATGATCGTGTACGCATCCACCGCTGTCGGCGCGCACGTGTTTCCCGATGCCAGCCATGAAACCTGGCTGCTGGCGGCGATGTTTTTCTTTATCGCCGAGCATCTCAGCGTCCCCCTGATGGCGGGCTCGATCCGCCAGGCTTCGATCGCCAAGGGAGCGAGCGGCAACCTGCATGATGCCTACATGGTGGCGTCGATCTCGCCGGTGCCGCTGTGGCTGTCGTCGCTGGCGCTGTTTCTGGACCAGCCCTGGCTGGTGGTGATGTTCGCGCTGCTGGCGCTGGCGGCGTCGGGCGTGCTGATTCATCACGGGGTGCGGCGGCTGCTGCGGGTGCGCGAGGATCTCGATGCCACCGATATGGCGGTGCAGGTGACCAGCCTCGGTGTGCTGGCGTGGCTGCTGCTCGTCGTCGTCGGCGTACTGCCGCTGTGGCTGCTGTAAGGCTCAGGCCTTGACCCGCATCAGGCGCTGCTTTTCGCGCTCCCAGTCCTTTTTCTTCTCGTCTTCGCGCTTGTCGTGCAGTTTCTTGCCCTTGGCAAGGCCGATCTCCAGCTTGATGCGGCCCTTGACGTAGTGCAGGTCGAGCGGGACCAGGGTGTAGCCCGCCCGCTCGACCTTGCCGATCAGGCGGGCAATTTCTTTTTTGTGCAGCAACAGCTTGCGGGTTCGCGTCGGATCGTGGCCGACGTGGCTCGATGCCGTCGTGAGTGGTGCGATGTGCATGCCGAACAGGAATATTTCCTCGCTGCGGATGACGACGTAGGATTCCTTGATGTTCGCACGGCCGGCACGGATGGCCTTGACTTCCCAGCCCTCGAGGACGATCCCGGCTTCGTGCCTTTCCTCGATGAAGTAGTCGTGGTGGGCCTTGCGGTTGTCGATGATGCTCATGATGTGGAAATCCTTCGGACCCAGCGCACGCCTCGCGGACGGGTATGCCTGCATGCGGTAGAATCGCGCATTTTAACAGCTCGGATGCGCTCTCGTTCTGCCCGATGCGCGCACCGCTCCGCGATTGTTCCATGGCCGACGTCAAGAAGCTGGTACTGATCGAATTCACTCCCGCGCAGATGTTCGGGCTCGTTGATCGCTGCGAGGACTATCCCTCGTTTCTGCCTTGGTGCGGCGGCGCCGAGGTCCACGTGCGAACCGATACGCTGACCGCGGCCACCATCCACATCAACTATCACGGCATCAAGGCGCATTTCAGCACGGAAAACACCAAGCGCTACCCGGCCGAAATGAAGCTGCGCCTCACCGACGGGCCGTTCACCCACCTGGATGGGCACTGGCTATTCACTGCGCTCAGCGATACGGCCTGCAAGATCGAGTTCAGCCTGCACTACCAGTTTTCCAGCAAGCTGCTGGAAAAGGTGCTGGGGCCGGTGTTCAACCACATCGCCAACACCTTCGTCGATTCTTTCGTGAAGCGTGCCGGGCAGGTCTACGGAAGGGGATGAAGATGGGCGCGATGGTCCACGTCGAAGTGGTGTATGCGCTGCCGCAGCGCCAGGAGCTGGTGCAGGTCCGTGTGCCCGAAGGCGCGACCGTACGCGATGCGATCACGGCTTCCGGCCTGCTCGAAAAATATCCCGAGATCGAACTGGAGCGGCGGAACAAGCTGGGTATTTTCTCCCGTCTGGTCAGGGCGGATGCGGAAGTGCGCGATCGCGACCGGGTCGAGATCTACCGGCCGCTGATCGCCGACCCCAAGGCGGTGCGCAAGAAGCGGGCGGACGAAGGCAAAGTGATGAAGAAAGGCGGCGGCTCCGCCGAGAGCGAGAGCTGAAGGATCGCCGCGAGCCGTCCTCCGGATCGGGCCGCTTACATGGTGATGGGGGGCTCTGTATAATAGGGATTTGGTCGAAAGGAAAAAAGCCATGCGAGTGATCCAGAAGGCGCTGACCTTCGATGACGTCCTTCTCGTTCCTGCCCACTCCACGGTTCTTCCGCGCGATGTGAGCCTGCAGAGCCAGGTCACGCGCCGTATCCGCCTCAACATTCCGCTGGTGTCCGCGGCGATGGACACCGTCACCGAAAGCCGCCTTGCGATCGCGCTAGCGCAGGAAGGCGGCATCGGGGTGGTGCATAAGAACCTGACTCCGGCCGAGCAGTCCGCTGAGGTGCACAAGGTCAAGCGCCACGAGTCCGGAATCCTCAAGGATCCGATCACGATCGCCCCGACAATGACGGTCGGCGAGGCGATCGCGCTGCAGCGCCAGCACCGCTTTTCCGGCGTGCCGGTGGTCGCCGGGGGAAAGGTGGTGGGAATCGTGACCAACCGCGATACCCGCTTCGAGACCCGGCTCGACCAGCAGGTGTCCGCGGTCATGACGCCGCAGGACCGCCTGGTCACCGTGCGCGAAGGGGCGAGTCTGGATGAAGCGCGGGAACTGCTGCGCGTGCATCGCCTCGAGCGCGTGCTGGTCCTGAACGACGCCGGAGAGCTGTGCGGGCTGATCACGGTCAAGGACATGATGAAGGCCACCGAGCACCCGCTCGCCGCCAAGGACGAACAAGGCCGGCTGCGGGTGGCGGCCGCGATCGGCGTTGGCGAAGGTACCGAAGAGCGCGCCGAGCGCCTCGCCGATGCGGGCGTCGACATGATCGTGGTCGATACCGCGCACGGCCACTCGCAGGGCGTGCTCGACCGCGTGAGCTGGGTGAAGCAGCGCTTTCCGCAGATCGAGGTGGTCGGCGGCAACATCGCCACTGCGGATGCCGCGCGCGCACTCGTCGATGCCGGGGCCGATGGCGTCAAGGTCGGCATCGGCCCCGGCTCGATCTGCACCACGCGCATCGTCGCGGGGGTCGGCGTGCCGCAGATCACCGCGATCGACAACGTCGCCAACGCGCTGGCCGGCACCGGTGTGCCGATGATCGCCGACGGCGGCATCCGCTTCTCGGGCGACATCGCCAAGGCGATCGCGGCCGGGGCCGACGTGGTCATGCTCGGCGGCCTGTTCGCCGGTACCGAGGAAGCGCCGGGCGAGACCGTGCTGTTCCAGGGACGTTCCTACAAGTCCTACCGTGGCATGGGTTCGCTCGGAGCGATGCAGAAAGGGGCAGCCGACCGTTACTTCCAGGACGAGAACACCGGCAACATCGACAAGCTCGTACCCGAGGGCATCGAGGGCCGGGTCCCCTACAAGGGGCCGGTCACTGCCGTGATCCATCAGCTCATCGGCGGGCTGCGCGCCTCCATGGGCTATCTCGGCAGTGCCGACATCCCGACCCTGCACGCCAAGGCGCAGTTCGTCGAAATCAGCTCGGCAGGCATGCGCGAATCCCACGTCCATGACGTGCAGATCACCAAGGAAGCGCCCAACTACCAGATCAGCTGATCGGCGCTGACCGCAACGACGGGCGGCTGTCACAGGCCGCCTTTCCTTTTTTCGACGCTGGAGACCTTTGCGCTCATGGCTCACCAGAAAATCCTCATCCTCGACTTCGGTTCCCAGGTCTCCCAGCTCATCGCCCGCCGGGTGCGCGAGCAGCAGGTGTATTGCGAACTGCATCCGTTCGACGTGTCGGACGAGTTCGTGCGCGGCTTCGGCGCCCAGGGGGTGATCCTGTCCGGCGGGCCGAACTCGGTCTATGAAGCCGAAGACTGGCGCGCGCCGCAGGCGGTGTTCGAGCTCGGCGTTCCGGTGCTGGGCATCTGCTACGGCATGCAGACGATGGCTTCGCAGCTCGGCGGCAAGGTTGAAAGCTCGGCCACGCGCGAGTTCGGCTACGCCGAGATGCGCGCCCGCGGGCACTCGAAGCTGTTCGAGGGCATCGAGGATCGCACCAATGCCGAAGGCCATGGCCTGCTTGACGTGTGGATGAGCCACGGCGACAAGGTCACCGAACTGCCGCCCGGCTTCAAGGTCATCGGCAGCAACGAATCCACTCCGATCGCGGCGATGGCCGACGAGGCGCGCCGCTTCTACGGCGTGCAGTTCCACCCGGAAGTCACGCACACGATCAAGGGCAAGGAGATCATCGCCCGTTTCGTGCACGACATCTGCGGCTGCGGCTACGACTGGAACATGCCCGACTACATCGCCGAGGCGGTGGAGAAGATCCGCGAGCAGGTCGGCGGCGAGGAGGTGATTCTCGGCCTGTCGGGCGGCGTCGACTCTTCCGTCGCGGCCGCGCTGATCCATCGCGCGATCGGCGATCAGCTCACCTGCGTGTTCGTCGATCACGGCCTGCTGCGCCTGAATGAAGGCCGCATGGTCATGGAGATGTTCGCCGGCCGGCTCCACGCCAAGGTGGTCCATGTCGATGCCTCCGGACAGTTCATGGGGCATCTGAAGGGCGTCACCGACCCCGAGCAGAAGCGCAAGATCATCGGCCGCGAGTTCGTCGAGGTGTTCCAGGCCGAGGCCGGAAAGCTGCCCAACGCGAAGTGGTTGGCGCAAGGGACCATCTACCCCGATGTGATCGAGTCCGGCGGCGCCAAGAGCAAGAAGGCGCATACCATCAAGAGCCACCACAATGTCGGCGGCTTGCCCGAGACCCTCGGCCTGAAGCTGCTCGAACCGCTGCGCGACCTGTTCAAGGACGAAGTCCGGGAACTCGGGGTGGCGCTCGGCCTGCCGCACGACATGGTCTACCGCCATCCTTTCCCCGGCCCCGGCCTGGGCGTGCGCATCCTCGGCGAAGTGAAGCAGGAATACGCCGAGCTGCTGCGCCGTGCCGATGCGATCTTCATCGACGAGCTGCGCGCGGCCGACTGGTACGACAAGACCAGCCAGGCCTTCGCCGTGTTCCTGCCGGTGAAGAGCGTGGGCGTGATGGGCGACGGTCGCACCTACGAATACGTCGTCGCGCTGCGTGCGGTGGAAACCCAGGACTTCATGACCGCGCACTGGGCGGAGCTGCCGCACAGCCTGCTGGGCAAGGTCAGCAGCCGCATCATCAATGAAGTCCGCGGCATCAACCGCGTCGTGTATGACATCTCGGGCAAGCCGCCGGCGACGATCGAGTGGGAATGATTCGGCGGCCGGAAACACGTTGCTGAAAGAGGTCGGCGTTCATGAACAGCAAATCGACAAAGCCACGCGCCACCCGGACCGCTGCGCTCAAGGATCCGAAACTATCCAGAACCCATGCTCCGACGGAGATTTCCCCGATTGAATGGCAGCGACAGCTGCGCCGCCAGTTCGGCCGCGAGCAGGGATTCGGGCTGGAGAACCTCGGTGCGGAGCCGTTCTTCTCCGAGTTCCGCGTCAGCAACCCGCAGTCCAAGAGCAGCTATCGCGTGGTGATTCGCGGCAAACGACCGGGCGACAATTATTGCGCCTGTCCGGATTACGCGACCAACGAGCTGGGTACCTGCAAGCACATCGAGTTCGTCCTGGGGCGGTTGGAGAAGAAGCGCGGCGCTAAAGCGGCCTTTGAGCGTGGCTATCGACCGCCGTTCTCGGAGCTGTACCTGCGCAACGACGGCGGACGCGCGATCCATTTTCGCGCCGGCACGGATTGCCCTCCCGCCGTATCGACGGCGGCCGAGGGGCTGTTCGACATGGCGCGCGACGGGATGCTGCCGCCGGAAAGGTTTGCTGCGCTGGAGCGTTTCGTCCCTGCCGTGGCCAAGAGTGGGCACGAGCTGCGCGCCTATGATGACGCCCTCGATTTCATTGCCGGCCGGCGTGATGCCGAGCGGCGCGAGAAGGCGCTCGACGAGATCTTTCGCTCGGGCAGCGACGATCCGCTGCTGAAAAAGCTGCTCAAGGTGCCGCTCTATCCGTATCAGGCCGAAGGCGCCTTGTTCGCCGTGCGCGCGGGGAGGGCGTTGATCGGTGACGAAATGGGCTTGGGCAAGACCATCCAGGCGATCGCCGCCGCCGAGATTCTGGCCCGGCATTTCGGCGTGTCGAAAGTGCTGGTGATCTGTCCGACCTCGCTCAAGTACCAGTGGCAAAGCGAGATCGAGCGCTTTGCCGGGCGCCATGGTGAAAACGGCGCGCGCGTCATCACCGGCGGGCGGGCGCAGCGGCAGAAGGACTATGCACTGGACGAGTTCTGCAAGATCACCAACTATGAAAAGCTCCAGCCCGACCTCGATCTGATCGCCGCCTGGGCGCCGGAGCTGGTGATCGTCGACGAGGCGCAGCGGGTCAAGAACTGGAACACGATCGCCGCCCGTGCCCTGAAGCGCATCGACAGCCCCTATGCCGTGGTGCTCACCGGCACGCCGCTGGAGAACAAGCTGGAGGAGCTCATCTCCATCGTCCAGTTCGTCGACCAGCACCGCCTGGGGCCGACCTGGAAGCTGCTGCACGAACATCAGGTGAAGGACGAGGGCGGGCGCGTCACCGGCTACACCGGGCTGGACAGGATCGGCCAGACGCTGGCGCCGATCATGATCCGCCGCCGCAAATCCGAAGTCCTGATGCAGTTGCCGGAGCGCACCGACCAGAACCTGCTGGTGCCGATGACCGAAGCGCAGATGACCTATCATCAGGAAAACGCGGAGATCGTGAACAAGATCGTCCAGCGCTGGCGCAAGACAAAGTTCCTCTCGGACAAGGACCAGCGGCGCCTCACCTGCGCCTTGCAGAACATGCGCATGGCGTGCAACAGCACCTATCTGCTCGACCAGGAGAGCGACCACGGCGTCAAGGCGGACGAACTTGCGGCGCTGTTCGACGGCCTGTTCGAGCAACCCGAGGCCAAGGCGGTGGTATTCAGCCAGTGGACGCGCACCCACGACATCGTGATCCGTCGGCTCGAAGCACGCGGGCTGGGCTACGTCAGCTTCCACGGCGGAGTGCCCTCGGAGAAGCGGCCGGCACTGGTGGAGCGTTTTCGCGACGATCCCGAGTGCCGGGTGTTCCTGTCCACCGACGCCGGCGCCACCGGCCTCAACCTGCAACACGCCTCGATCCTGGTGAACATGGATCTGCCGTGGAATCCGGCGCTGCTCGAGCAGCGCATTGCCCGGATTCACCGGATGGGCCAGAAACGGCCGGTGCAGATCGTCAATTTCGTCGCCAAGGGCACGATCGAGGAGGGCATGCTCTCGGTGCTGGCCTTCAAACGATCGCTGTCGGCGGGCATCCTCGACGGCGGCTCAGGTGAGATCGCGCTGGGCGGCTCGCGCCTCAACCGCTTCATGAAGGAGGTCGAGAACGTCACCGGCCATGTGGGCGAGGGCGAGGCCATGACACCGGCCGAAGAAGTGGCGGGCGCGACTGCTCCGACAGAGCCCGGGGGGGTGATCAAGGATGAAGTGGAGACCGGCGTCGGCGCTGACGGGACGGCGCAGCAGGCGCCGCCGCAAGTGGACGCTGATCCCTGGCGGGCTTTGGCGCAGTTGGGTACACAATTGGTTTCGGCGTTGGTGGCGGCGAATGACTCGGCCGCTCCGGCGCATCCGTGGATCGAGCGGGATCCGGCAACCGGTGCGCGCAACCTCAAGGTGCCCCTCCCGCCGCCCGAAACGGCAGCACGGCTTGCCGATGCGTTTTCGGTGCTGGCGGACGCGTTGCGGGGCAAGGGGTGAGCGGGGGTAGAGGGCCTTCGAACGGTGTATCCCCAGCTTTTTCAACTGACTACCGGACCCGACAGCGATTGTACGCATAGAGAGGTTACGGGTTTTGCCGGCCGATGGATGTCGGGCAGCAAGCGGCTCATGGGGCCATCAGTGAAACAGGCCAATTTCCCGCGCCCGCGCGATCCCTGACTCTGACCATGATCCGTAGATTGCACCAAGGCCTGGGTATTCCGGCCGAGGTTCCGATTGACGAGACCGCCGCGCGCTGAGGTGCCAGTTTGGGCGGGAGTGTGCATCAGCCAGGGAGGATCGCGATCGTGAAATACTGGTACGGCGTCCTGCGCGCATCCTTGCGCGTGTGGCTCGATGCGCAGGTCTTCATGCATGCTGCGGCGCTTGCCTTTTTTACCGTGTTCTCGGTGGCGCCGGTGATGATCGTCGCCGTCACCGTGGTCGGACTGGTGCTGGGCGAAAGCGCGGCGGAAGGGCGGATCGCCGAGCAGCTGCAGGCCGCGATCGGTCCCGGTGCTGCCGCCGCGGTCCAGACCGCGGTCGAAAATAGCCGCATCGAGCACAGCGGGTTGCTGCCGAGCCTGGCTGGCATCGGGGCGATGCTGTTCGGTGCCACCACGGTATTCTCGCAGATGCAGAATTCGCTCAATGCGATCTGGGGAGTTGCGCCCCGGCCAACCCGCAGCAGTTTTTTCATCTACCTGAAAACCCGCCTGCTGTCGCTTGCGGTGGTGCTGGCGATCGGTTTCGTGCTGCTGGTCTCGCTCACCTTGAGCGTGCTGGTCCGGGCCGTGGTGGCGTTCGCGCAGGACTGGCTGCCGGTGCCCGCGCCTCTGGTGCTGGGCTTGGACTGGGGGATCTCGCTGGCGGTGGTGACCTTGCTGTTCGCGACGATTTTTCGCGTTCTGCCCGATGTCGTCCTCGGATGGCGCGACGTGCTGCTCGGTGCCTTCGTCACGGCACTGCTGTTTGCGATCGGCCGGGCCCTGATCGCGCTCTATCTGTCGACCACCGCCACCGCATCCACTTACGGTGCAGCCGGCTCGCTGGTGCTGCTGCTGCTGTGGGTGAATTACTCTTCCTTGATCCTGTTGTTCGGCGCCGCGTTCACGCGGGCGCACATGCAGGTGCGCGGCTGCAGATTGCGCCCGCGCCCGGCCGCGGTGTGCGTCCACCGCCAGCTCGTTGAAGACTGAGGGGCGGGCGGCGCGCCAGGGCGCGGTGGACGTGCTCAGGCTGTTGCGGCGCAACAGGCGGTAAGCAGCGAAGCGGACTCCAGGGCGACGACCTCGCCGACCATGATCAGCGCCGGAGCCTGGATTGCCGCTGCCTGGGCGGCCGCGGGCAACTGCGCCAGGGTGCTGCGTACCCCATGCTCTGCCGGCGTGGTGGCGGCGTGGATCACGGCGGCGGGAGTGTCTGCAGGCAGGCCGTGAGCGATCAGTTCGCGGCTGATGATCTCCAGCGCACTCAGCCCCATGTAGATCACCACCGTCTGCTGCGGGCGGGCGAGTGCGCTCCAGTCCAGGTTGACCGTGCCGTCCTTCAGGTGGCCGGTGGCGAATACCAATGTCTGCGCATGTTCCCGGTGCGTCAACGGGATGCCGGTTGAGGCGGCGGCGCCGGCGGCGGCGGTGACGCCGGGCACGATTTCACAGTCCAGGCCGGCGGCCTGGAGCGCCTGCATTTCCTCCCCGCCGCGCCCGAAAATGAACGGGTCACCGCCCTTGAGGCGCACGACCTGCAGCCCCTCCCGTGCGAACTCAACGAGCAGGGCATTGATGCCGTCCTGGGGCAGGGCGTGGTTGCCGGCTTCCTTTCCGACATAGATCCGCCGCGCCCGGGCTGGAATGAGCTCCAGGATGGCGGGGCCGACGAGATGGTCGTAGACCACGGCTTCGGCATTGGAAATCAGCCGGGCAGCCTTGAGCGTGAGGAGGTCCGGATCGCCCGGCCCTGCTCCGACGAGGTAGACCTTTCCCGCCCGAGGTAGCGGCGCATGGCAGGGCTGGTCCACCGTGCCGTCGCCCTGTGGGCGGCTGCGGTGCGGGATGCCGAAGCTGCGCAGCGCGCGCGTGCTGCCGGCCGAAGGTGCTGCATACGTGGTCGAAAGCGTGCCTGCGTACATGTGGATTGACTCCGGCAGATCAAAGAGGAGAGCAAAGGGGAGGGCGGTCGCGCCTGCGAAAGACCCCGAGGAAAAACCCTGAGGTAGGTACGCCCTTTCGACCAAACTTTATCCCCAGCTGCGGCGTTAAAAATTAACTCAGATCAAGGATCGCATGGACGCTGAAAAACCATACTGTCTTCAGAGTGTTGAGTGCTGTGTTGTTTCACATCCCGCGTCGCTTAAGGAGAGGGAAATGCAAAACAAAAGCTTGATCGGTAAGACGTTCGCCATGGCGCTTCTGCCGTTGGCGATGGGTAGCGTGTGGGCGCAGGGTGCGTCGAGTGCGCCGAAACTGAGCGCCGAAGAAATGGAGCAGGGCAAGCTGATCTACTTCGAGCGCTGTGCCGGCTGCCATGGCGTGCTGCGCAAGGGGGCCACCGGCAAGAACCTCGAGCCGCACTGGACCAAGACGATGCCCGACGGCACGAAGATGGAAGGCGGCACCCTCAAGCTCGGCACCGACCGTCTCGAGAAGATCATCGCCTACGGCACCGAAGGCGGCATGGTCAACTACGACGACATCCTGACCAAGGAAGAAATCAACCTGATGGCGCGCTACATCCAGAATGAGCCGCCGATCCCGCCCGAGTTCTCGCTGAAGGACATGAAGGACAGCTGGAAGCTGCTCGTCCCGGTCAAGGACCGTCCGACCAAGCAGATGAACAAGGTCAATCTCAAGAACGTGTTCGCGATCACCCTGCGCGACGCGGGCAAGCTCGCCCTGGTCGACGGCGACACCCACAAGATCTGGAAGATCCTCGACACCGGCTACGCGGTGCACATCTCGCGCCTGTCGGCTTCGGGCCGTTATGTGTATACGGTCGGTCGTGACGGCCTGACCACCATCATCGACATGTTCTACGAAGAGCCGAAGACGGTCGCCACCGTGCGCCTGGGCTCGGATGCGCGTTCGGTCGATACCTCGAAGTTCAAGGGCTACGAGGACAAGTATCTGATCGGCGGCACCTACTGGCCGCCCCAGTACTCGATCATGGACGGCGAGACCCTCGAGCCGATGAAGATCGTGTCGACCCGCGGCAACACCGTCGATGGCGAGTATCACCCCGAGCCGCGCGTGGCCTCCATCGTCGCCTCGCTGACCAAGCCGGAGTGGGTGGTCAACGTCAAGGAAACCGGCATGATCCAGCTGGTGGACTACAGCGACATCAAGAACCTGAAGACCACCACGATCGAATCGGCGAAGTTCCTCCATGACGGCGGCTGGGATGCGTCGGGTCGTTACTTCATGGTCGCGGCGAACGCCTCGAACAAGGTCGCTGCGGTCGACACCAAAACCGGCAAGCTCGCCGCGCTGGTGGACACTGCGAAGATCCCGCACCCGGGTCGTGGCGCCAACTTCGTCCATCCGGAATTCGGTCCGGTGTGGTCGACCGGCCACCTCGGTGACGCTGTCGTCTCGCTGATCTCGACCGCTTCCGATGATCCGAAGTTCGCCAAGTACAAGGATCACAACTGGAAGGTGGTGCAGGAGCTGAAGATGCCGGGCGCCGGCAACCTCTTCGTCAAGACCCATCCGAAGTCGAAGAACTTCTGGGCCGACGCGCCGATGAACCCGGAGCGTGAGATCGCCGAGTCGGTGTTCGTGTTCGACAAGGCCGACCTGAAGAAGGAGCCGGTGCGTCTCGACGTCGCCAAGGATTCGGGCCTGCCCGAAAGCAAGGCGATCCGTCGTGCGGTGCAGCCCGAGTACAACGAAGCCGGCGACGAAGTCTGGATCTCGCTGTGGGGCGGCAAGACCGACCAGTCGGCGATCGTGATCTACGACGACAAGACGCTGAAGCTGAAGAAGGTCATCACCGACCCGGCGATCGTCACGCCGACCGGCAAGTTCAACGTCTATAACACGATGCACGACGTCTACTGATCGGCCTCGTCGATCGTAGCCAGTAAAACCCCCGCGCTCAGGCGCGGGGGCTACGAGGAAAAAGCTCCATGTCAGATCGAAACGGCAACGACTCCAAACAAGAACAGCCCCGCGGGTTTTTTGCCCGCCTTCGTCGTCCGTCCAAAATGTCGCTGGGCGGCCTTCTGGCCGCGGGTTTTGTCATCGGCATCCTCTTCTGGGGCGGTTTCAACACCGCGATGGAAGCGACGAACACCGAGAAATTCTGTATTTCGTGCCACGAGATGTATGACAACGTGTACACGGAGTACAAGGAAACGATCCACTACAACAACCGCACCGGGGTGCGTGCGACCTGCCCGGACTGCCACGTCCCGAAAGACTGGACGCACAAGATCATCCGCAAGATCCAGGCCTCGCGCGAAGTCTGGGGAAAGCTGACCGGCACCATCGATACGCGGGAAAAATTCGAAGCCAAGCGCCTGCAGCTCGCACGCAGCGAATGGAAGCGCATGAAGGCCGCCGATTCGCGCGAATGCCGCAACTGCCACAGCTTCGAGAGCATGAACACCGAGGTGCAGAAGCAGCGCGCGCGCAAGCAGCACGAGATGGCGCTGGAAGACAAGATGACCTGCATCGACTGCCACAAGGGCATCGCGCATCACAAGCCGAATGGGATGACCGACGCCGACGAGGAGTAAGATCCCCGTTCCGGAACTACCGCCCAACCTAAGCACAGTGAGGAAATGACGATGAAGAAAACGATGATTGCCGGCGCCGTGGGCGCACTTCTTGCGATCGGTGCCGGTGGCGCGGTCGCCGCACCGGACTGGGGCAAGGTCGGAGCCAAGGAAATCACGCTTTTCTATCCGGGGGTGTCGCCGCTGGAGTGGATCCAGAAGGGCACCGAGCACGGCGGTGCGCGGGCACTGAAGAAGGGTGAGACCTGCGCCGACTGCCACAGCGAAGAAGCCAGCGAGATGGGCAAGAAAATGGCCAGTGGGCAGAAGATCGAGCCCACTCCGATTGCCGGCAAGGCGGCGTTCATCCCGGTCAAGGTCCAGGCTGCGCATGATGGCGAAAACCTCTACCTGCGCTTCAGCTGGAAGCAGCCTGCGGCCTCCGGCGCGGCGAAAATGGATGACAAGAACCCGGTCAAGATCGCGTTCATGCTCGAGTCCGGCGGCAAGGTTGATCTCGCCGACCAGAGCGGTTGCTGGGCGACCTGTCACCAGGATTCGCGCACGATGCCGGGAGCCGACGAAGCCAAGACCAAGTACGTGAAAGGCGGCTCGCTGGCCGAGGGCAAGTTCTATGATCTCTACCAGTGGCGCAGCGGCGAAAACAAAGGCTTCAACGGCTATGTCGCCGACAAGCGCGTGATGGAAGGCGGCAAGGCGCTGGTCAGTGCCGAAGGCAAGAAAGACGGCGACAACTGGTCGGTGGTGTTCACCCGCAAGCTCGCGGGCGGGGAGGGCGACGTCGCACTCGAAGCGGGCAAGGCCTACAATTTCGGCTTCGCCATCCACGATGACAGTGCAGCGGGTCGATTCCACCACGTTTCCCTCGGCTACAAGCTCGGCATCGATGCCGACGGGGATGTGAAGGCGGCCAAGCAGTAAACATCAGCGGCGCCAGCGTCGTACTGTGCTTGCGATCATGGGAGTCCGGGTCAGACCGGATTCCCATTCGTGCCTTCCCGGAGTAAGTTTTCCGGGAGTTGTCCGTCAGTGCCAGACCGAGGAGCCGAGATCATGAATTCGATGAATCTGCGCACCGTGCTTGTCAGTGCATGGATGGCACTCCTGTCAGGCCCGCTGGCTGCGGCCGAACATGAAGTCGTGCTGCTCGACTACCGGTTTTCTCCTGCGGAGTCGAAGATTCGGGTGGGAGACCGGGTGACCTGGATCAACCAGGAAAAGCGCGTCAGCCATTCGGTCTTTTTCCTCGGCTCGGGCGAAGAGTCGGAGCGTTTCTTTCCCGGTGAGCGCTGGTCCCGTGTGTTCACGCTTCCCGGGCGTTACGAGTACCGCTGTGGCCCGCATCCCGAAATGTTCGGCGTGGTGATCGTCGAAGAGTGATGCTGCTCGCCCCTCCTCATGGACAACCCTTGCACGCGTAGGGTTGATTCGAGTCAAGGTTTCGCTCCGGGCAAAAGTTCATCCTGATTCCGTATCCCAAGCCGTCGGAAAGCAAGATGAAACTGCCTCCTCTCCTCGTTCATGTCGCTGTGTTCATCGGTGCGGCACTGGTTTCGGCCTACTCGGCCGCAGCAGACGCCCGCCTGGCGGAACCGGACTCCGCCCGCCATCGGGAACTCGTGCACATCGTGCGCCAGGACTGTGGTTCCTGCCACGGTCTCACCTTGAACGGTGGGCTGGGGCCGGCGCTCACTGCCGCGACCCTTTCCGACAAGCCCGCCGAGGGCCTGGTCGCGACTATCATCGGCGGCCGTCCCGGTACGCCGATGCCGCCGTTTCGCGGCATCGTCACCGAAACCGAAGCGCAGTGGATCGTCGATCAGCTGAGAAACGGCTTCCCGCCCGACACCGGCCTGCCGGCGGCGCAGGCTCTGAACTGAAGTGCGTTCGCCTGCCCCTGCGGCAGCGTCCGATCACCCGCGCAACGAACCCCCTGTTCCACCTCCCGGAGTCCGCATGACTGCCCGATTTGCCCGTCCCGCGCCCCCGCTGTTGTGGAGCCTCTTTCTGCCGGCCATCGTCTTCCTGCTGTCGGCCTGTTCGACCACGGCGCCGGTGACGCTGCGCGGCAGCGGTGATCTGGGGGTCGTCATCGAGCGCGCCGACGGCCGGGTCAAGATCATCGAGACGACCGGCCGCAGCGTACTCGCCACCGTCGATGGGCTGGGCGACCTGTCCCACGCCTCGGTGGTCTTCTCGCGCGATGGGCGCCATGCGTTCGTGTTCGGCCGGGATGGCGGGCTGACCAAGGTCGATCTGCTCGAAGCAAAGATCGTCGGCCGGGTGGTGCAGGCGGGCAACGCGATCGGCGGCTCGATTTCGCACGACGGCCGTCTGGTGGTGGTGCAGAACTACGAGCCGGGTGGAATCAAGGCCTTCGATGCGGATACCCTGGAACTGCTCGCCGATGTGCCTGCGGCCAGCGAGGACGGACGCCGCTCCAAGGTCGTCGGTCTGGCCGACCTGTCCGGGCAGCGCTTCATCTACTCCCTGTTCGAACTCGGGGAAATCCGCATCACCGATTTTTCCGATCCGCGCAAACCGCTCACGCAGCGTTTCGCCGGCGGCAAGCAGCCCTACGATGCGCTGGTCACGCCCGACGGCCGGCACTACATCGCCGGGCTGTTCGGCGAGGACGGGCTGGCCCTGGTCGACCTGTGGAAGCCGGAACTGGGCAGCCGCAAGATCCTCGCCGGCTACGGCCGCGGCGAGCAGCCACTGCCGGTGTACAAGATGCCCCACCTGCGGGGCTGGTCGGTGGCCGGCGGGCGCGCCTACCTGCCGGCGATCGGGCGCCACGAGGTGCTGGTGGTGGATACCGGGACCTGGCAGGAAGTCGGCCGGATCGCGGTCAAGAGCCAGCCGGTGTTCGCGATGGCCCGCCCCGACGGGCGCGAGATCTGGGTGAACTTCGCTTTCCCGGACAACGGCTGGGTCCAGGTCATCGACACGCTCAGCGGCCAGATCACCCATACCCTGCAGCCCGGGCGCGGCATCCTGCACATGGAGTTCCTCTCCAAGGGACATGAAGTGTGGATGTCCGCGCGCGACGACAACCGCGTGCTGATCTACGACACCGCCACCAAAAAGCCGATCGGCGGTTTCGACGCGAGCAGCCCGAGCGGCATCTTCTTCACCACGCGCGCGGCGCGGACGGGGTTCTGATGCCGCGCACCCTGTGCCTGCCCGAAGCGGTCGATGCCACCGCCTTTCGCCTGCTGAACGAATGGCAGCGCGATTTTCCGCTCGAAGCGCGACCGTTCGCGCGCATCGCCGAGGCGGTCGGCGAAGACGAGGAGAGCGTGATCGCCGCCTATCGCCGGCTCGCGGCGCGGGGCCTGGTCAGCCGGGTCGGCGCCGTGTTCGCGCCGCGCCGCCTCGGTGCCAGCGCACTGGCGGCGCTCGCGGCACCGCCCGATCGCCTGGATGCGGTGGCCGAGCGCGTGAGCCGTGAAGCGGCGATCAACCACAATTACCAGCGCGAGCACCGCTACAACCTGTGGTTCGTGGTGACGGCCGCATCGCGCGCCCATCTGGACGAAATCGTCGGCGGCATCGAGCGCGATACCGGGTGCGCAGTCATCGTCCTGCCGCTCGAGGAGGAGTTCCACATCGATCTCGGCTTCGACCTCAAGGCACAACAAGCGAACTGCGGAGCCGGTTGCGCCGAGCGCCGGGAGCGGAAGGCGCAGACGGCGCCGTCCGACGCCCCGGAGGCCGGGCAGGCCCTGTCCGAAACCGAGCGCCGGCTGATCGCCACCTTGCAGCGCGGTCTCGCGCTCGAGCCGCAGCCTTTCGCGCGCCTGGGCGCTGCGGCAGGACTGGACGAGCCGGAAACCCTCGAGCACATCCGGCGCTGGCAGGCCGAAGGCTTGATCCGCCGCTTCGGCGTCGTCGTCCGCCATCACGAGCTGGGGCTCGAAGCCAATGCGATGTGCGTATGGGACATCCCCGACGCCGAAGTCTCCGCGCTCGGCCGCCGCCTTGCCGGCGAGGCTGCGGTCACGCTGTGCTACCGCCGCCGCCGCTCCTTGCCGGACTGGCCCTACAACCTGTTCTGCATGATCCACGGCAGCGCCCGCGACGAGGTGCTGGCCGAGCGCGAGGAACTCGCCCGCCGCCTCGGCCTCGACGCCTACCCCCATGCCGTGCTCTTCAGCTGCCGGCGCTTCAAGCAGACCGGTGCGCAGTATCTCCACAGCAAGGATCTTGCCCATGCCTGAGCCGCAATCCGGAGGCGGGGATGGGCGGCGGGCGGTGGCCGCCAGGCGTGCGCCCGACGACATCGACCGCCGCCTGATCAACGCCCTGCAGGGTGACTTCCCCCTCGATGAGACGCCGTTCGCAAGCGTCGCTGCCGCCCTCGGCCTGCCCGAGGCGGAAGTCATCGACCGCCTCCAGAGCCTGCTCGACGACCACGTGCTGACCCGCTTCGGGCCGATGTTCCAGATCGAACGCATGGGCGGTGCCTTCTGCCTGGCGGCGATCGCGGTGCCCGAGGGTCGATGGACGAGCGTGGTCGAGGCGGTCAATGCCTTTGCCGAAGTCGCGCACAATTACCGCCGCGAGCACCGCCTCAACATGTGGTTCGTACTCGCCACCGAAACGCCCGAGGGCATTGCCGAGGCCGCGCGCCGGATCGAGTCGGCCACCGGGCTGGCGGTGAACCTGTTCCCGAAAGAGCGGGAATACTTCGTCGAGATGAAGCTGGAGGCCTGATGAACGCGTCCGATCTTTCCGTCCCGATCGCCGCAGGCATCAAGGCAGCGGCACCCGGCGCGCTCGCCACGGACGAACTCGACCGCCGGATCGTGCTCGCCACCCAGGGCGGCCTGCCGCTGGTGCCGCGACCCTATGCGGCGATCGCCGCCCGGCTCGGAGTAAACGAGGATCTGGTGCGCGCCCGCCTCGCCGCAATGCTCGCCGACGGCCGCATCCGCCGCATCGGTGCGGTGCCCAATCACTACGCGATCGGCTACACCGCCAACGGCATGAGCGTGTGGGACGTCGATGACGCCGTGATCGACGCCGCAGGCGAGCGGGTCGGGGCGCTGGCCTTCGTGACCCACTGCTACCGCCGTCCCCGTCATCTGCCGGACTGGCCCTACAACCTGTTCGCGATGGTTCATGCGGCCAGCCGCGAGGCCGCGCTGGCCCGGGTGGGGGAAATCGCCGCGCTGCTCGAGCGCGAGTTCGGCGGTGCCTGCCGCAGCCACGACGTGCTGTTTTCCGCCGGCATCCTGAAAAAAACCGGGCTGCGCATCGGCGTCTGAGCAGGCCTTGCCGGGGTGGGGCCGCCGCCCCCGCGGCCCCCCTTGACCGGCGTCATTTCCCTGCGCGCTCCGCTCGGCTGTAATCGCCGCAACCAGGAGGCTTCCATGTTCCGCATCTCGCACTTCATTCGCGAACTCGACCACCCCACCCCAGCGGGGCCGCGCCGCAATCCGCCCGGGCCAGTGGTGATCTGGAACCTGATCCGGCGCTGCAACCTGACCTGCGAGCACTGCTACTCGATCTCGGCGGACAAGGATTTCGCTGGCGAACTCGGTACCGCCGAAGTGTTCAAGGTCATGGACGAACTCAAGGCCGCCCGCGTCCCGGTGCTGATCCTCTCCGGCGGCGAGCCCCTGCTGCGCCCGGATATTTTCGACATCGCCCGCCGCGCCAAGGGCATGGGTTTCTACGTCGGCCTGTCTTCGAACGGCACCCTGATCAACGAAACCAACATCGATGCCATCGACGCCACCGGCTTCGACTACGCCGGGGTGAGCCTGGACGGGATCGGTGCCACCCATGACCGCTTCCGCCGCAAGGAAGGCGCTTTCGCCGCCTCGATGCACGGCATCCGCCTGTGCCGCGAACGCGGCATCAAGGTCGGCGTGCGCTACACGATGACCGAAGGCAACGCCCACGATCTGCCCGCGCTGCTCCGACTGGTCGAAGACGAAGGCATCGACAAGTTCTACTTCTCGCATCTGAACTACGCCGGGCGGGGCAACAAGAACCGCGCCGGCGATGCTCGCCACCGCACCACCCGCGAAGCGATGGAGCGGCTGTTCGAAACCTGTCTCGAGTTGCACCGGCGCGGCATCGACAAGGATTTCGTCACCGGCAACAACGATACCGACGGCCCTTTCCTGCTGCACTGGGTGCAGCGCCGCTTCCCGGAGAAGGCTGCGCACATCGAGGCCAAGCTGCGCCAGTGGGGCGGCAACGCCAGCGGTGTGAACGTGGCCAACATCGACAACCTCGGCATCGTCCACCCGGATACGATGTGGTGGCATGTGCCGCTGGGCGACGTGCGCCAGCGCGCCTTCGGCGAAATCTGGAACGATCTGTCCAATCCCCTGCTCGCGGGCCTGAAGCAGCATCCGCGCACGCTCGAGGGACGCTGCGGCGCCTGTCGCTACCTCGACATCTGCAACGGCAGCTCGCGCGTGCGCGCGGCGCAAGTCACCGGCAACCCCTGGGCGGAGGACCCGGCCTGCTATCTCGATGACGACGAGATCGGCGTGTGCGCGCAGGACTACGGTGCCGAGCGCGTGCGGACCACGCCCTGGAGCCGTACGGGCAAGGTGTCGGCATGAAAATGGCGGCACCCCTGCTCGCCGGCCTGTTCCTGCTGCTCGGCGGCGGCACGGCCGCGGCGCTTGCCGCCGCTGCACCGTCGGCCAAGGCGCAGCCTGCCGCGGGGGGCGCTGTCGAGGCCCACCCTCCGGCGGCGCCGTCCCGGGCTGCGGACCTGTACCAGCAGCACTGCGCGGCCTGCCATGCGCCCACCCGCTACGGCGCGATGGGGCCGGCGCTGCTCCCCGACAACCTCGCCCGCCTGCGCAAGGCCGAGGCCGTGAAGGTGATCGCCGAGGGCCGCACCGCCACCCAGATGCCGGGCTTCGCCGCCCAGCTGAGCAAGGACGAGATCGCCGCGATCGCCGACTGGATCTACACCCCGGTGACTCCGGAGCCGCGCTGGAGCGACGCCGATATCGTCGCTTCGCGCATCCAGCACGTCGATCCGGCCACGCTCTCCGACAAGCCGGTGTTCGACGCCGATCCGCTCAACCTCTTCCTCGTGGTGGAGGCGGGGGATCATCACGTCAGCGTTCTCGACGGCGACAAGCTCGAGCCGATCCACCGCTTCCAGTCGCGCTTCGCGTTGCACGGCGGGCCGAAGTTCGCCGCCGACGGACGCTACGTGTTCTTCGCCTCGCGTGACGGCTGGATCACCAAGTTCGACCTGTGGAACCTCAAAGTGGTGGCCGAAGTCCGCGCCGGCATCAACACCCGCAACGTCGCCGCTTCGCCCGATGGCCGCCATGTCGCGGTGGCGAACTACCTGCCGCACAACATCGTGCTGCTCGACGGCGAGCTCGGCCTGATCAAGACGATCGAGGCGGGCGATCGGGACGGCAAGCAGACATCAAGGGTCTCGGCCGTCTACGATGCGAGTCCGCGCCAGTCTTTCATCGCCGCGCTGAAGGACGTGCCCGAAGTGTGGGAGATCAGCTACACGAAGGCGGTCGAGGACATCCCCACCGGCTTCATCCACGACTACAAGCAGCGTGAGGGCAGCTTCATCCCCGGCTACCTGAACCCGCGCCGCACGATCCTGGCCGAGCCGCTCGACGACTTCTTCTTCACCCAGGATTATTCGGAACTGATGGGGGCCTCGCGCGCCGGGGTGGGCCAGGTGGTGAATCTGGACGTGCGCAAGAAGATCGCCGACCTGCCGCTGGACGGCATGCCGCATCTGGGCTCGGGGGTGACCTGGGAATGGACCGACGCCGCGGGCAAGGTCCGCACCGTGATGGCCAGCACCAACCTGAAAGCGGCCGAAGTCACCGTGATCGACATGCAGAGCTGGGAAGTGATCCGCCGCATCCGCACCCGCGGCCCGGGCTTTTTCCTGCGCAGCCATCGCAGCAGCCCGTACGCCTTCGTCGATTCGATGATGAGCGCCGAAGCCAGGCACATTCTGCAGGTGATCGACAAGCGCAGCCTCGAAGTGGTCAAGGAGATCGCTGCCCCGCCGGGGCGGACGCTCGCCCACGTCGAATTCACCCGTGACGGCCGCTACGCGCTGGCCAGCCTGTGGGAAGACGAGGGCGCGGTGATCGTCTACGATGCGCACTCGCTGGACGAGATCAAGCGCCTGCCGATGCGCAAGCCGGTGGGCAAGTACAACGTCTGGAACAAGATCACGCGCGAGGAAGGCACCAGCCACTGACGGCGTCCGCCCGTGCCCGCACCCCCAATCGAATGAACGAGACAACACGATGGCCCTGATTCCGCTCGAAGAACCCACGACCAAGCGCATTCCGCCCGAGACCTTTTCACTGTGGGCGCTTGCCTTCCGCCCGCTCTACCTGCTTGCCGCGCTGTTTGCCGCGATTGCGATCCCGGTGTGGGCGATCGCCCATTCGGGCGGAATCGAGCTGCCGATCCCGGGAATGTGGTGGCATGCGCACGAGATGATCTTCGGTTTCGCCGTGGCGGTGATCATCGGCTTCCTGCTCACCGCCGGGCGCAACTGGACCGGGCTCGACACCCCCAGCGGCCGGCCGCTGATGATGCTCGCCGCGCTGTGGCTGGCGGGGCGGCTGGCGATGGCTTTCGGCAGCGGTGTCTGGGTTGCGATCGTCGATCTGGCCTTCCTGCCGGCGGCGGCGGCGGTGCTGCTGCGCGTGCTGGTGAAGGCGAAAAGCACGCGCAACTACTTCGTCGGCATGCTGCCGGCGATGCTGGCGCTGGCGAACCTGTTTTTCCATCTCGCCGTGCTCGGGGTCATCGATGCCGACCCGCTGACGGCGATGCACCTGGCGCTGGGCCTGATCGTGGTGCTGGAGACGATTGTCGGCGGGCGGGTGATTCCGATGTTCACCTTCAATGGCTTGCGCGGAGTCAAGCAGTGGCGCGACGTTCGCCTCGACTGGGCGGCGGCGATCGCCACCGGCGTGGCCTTGCTGCTGTGGGCGCTCGGCGCCGGGGCGTGGGCGGGCCCGCTGTCGCTGCTGGCGGCGGTGCTGCAGGCGGTGCGCCTGGGCGGGTGGAACCCGTGGGCGACGCGCGGCACGCCGCTGCTGTGGGTGCTGCACCTGGGCTACCTGTGGATTCCGCTCGGCCTGGCGCTGGTCGCGCTGGCGCAGTTCGGCGTCCTGCCGCGCTCGGCCGGCATCCATGCGCTGGCGGTCGGGGCGACCGGGGGGCTGATCATCGGCATGATCACCCGCACCGCGCTGGGCCACACCGGGCGCATGCTGGTGGCGGGGCCGATGGAAACCGCCGCCTATGCGCTGGTGCTGCTTGCGGCGCTGGTGCGGGTGCTTACCGTCGCCCTGATCCCGGCGGCCCAGGTCGGCGGCGTGCATGCCGCAGCCACGCTGTGGTCGCTCGGCTTCCTGGTCTATCTGTGGCGCTATGGACCGTTCCTGCTGCGCGCGCGGGTCGATGGCAAGGCCGGTTGAACGCCCCCGGAGGCGCTTGATCGCATGAATGGAACGGGCCCTGCGGGGCCCATTCCATTTTCCGGGGCGGGATCGGGATCAGCCCAGGCTGCGGCGCAGCCGGCCGATATCGGCGATGTGGATGGTGCGCCCTTCGACCTCGATCAGGCCGGCGTCGGTGAGCTCGTGCAGGATGCGGGAAAAGTGCTCCTGGGTCAGGTTCAGCCGCGAGGCGATCGTGCCCTTGCTGGTCGGCAAGCGGATCGAAACGCGCCCGCCGGCGAGGCTGTCGCCTGCGATCTCTTCCTCGCGCAGCAGATAGCCGATGATGCGCTCCCGTCCGGAGCGCAGGGAGTAGCTTTCGACGTCGCCCATCAGGTGATGCAGGCGCTGAGCGAGGCCGGCGATGATCTTGCGGCAGAACGACGGATCGCCGGCCATCTCCTCGAAGAAGATCTGCTTGCCGATGTGGAGCAGGGTGGAATCGGTCAGGGCCTGGGCCATCACCACATAGGGGCGGTCCATGAACATCACCGCTTCACCGAAGCTTTGCCCCGGGCGCAGGATGTCGACGACCTTTTCGTTGCCTTCCGCAGAGGTGAACGCGAGCTTGATCTGGCCGTTCAGGATCAGATGGAAGCCGGTGCAGGGGGCGCCGCGGTGGAACAGGATGTCGCCCTTTCCGGCCTTGACTTCGCGGACACCGCGGGCGAAGCGGGCGATGTCCGCGAAGCCGAGGCCGTTGAACAGCGGCGCCTGGGACAGCAGGCGGCACAGGCGTTCGAGTTCGGGAGAGGACAGCGAAGAAGAGGGAGTGCCAGAGAGCACGCCGTGCGCCGCCTGGCCGCAGGGCGCGAGGCTGCGATCCATCGGCTTAACGGGTGAGCTGGGCATAGAACATCGGCAGGCGGGCCGGCAGCTCGTCGGGTTGGCGGATCACGGCGAAGCCCGCGGGACCGAACAGGTGCGGCAGATAGCTGGCGCCTTCGCGGTCGATGGTGACGCAGAACGGCACGATCCCACGCCCGCGCGCTTCGACGATCGCGACCCGGGTATCCTCGATGCCATAGCGGCCATCGTAGAGGTCGAGGTCGTTCGGCTTGCCGTCGGACAGGATGAGCAGGATGCGGCGGGCCGCGGTCTCCTTTTCCAGCAGGGCGGTGGCGTGGCGGATTGCGGCACCGAGGCGGGTGTAATACCCCGGCTTGATCGCCATGATGCGCCCGCGGGCGCGGTCGTCGAAGCGCTGATCGAAGTCCTTCAGACGGTGGAAGCGCACGTTGCTGCGCTTGACCGAGGAAAAACCGCACAGGGCGAAGCGGTCGCCGGTGGCGAGCAAGGCCTCGCCGAACAGCAGCAGGGCGTCGCGGATGACGTCGATGACGCGGGCCTCGGACGACACCCAGGCATCGGTCGAGAGCGACAGATCGGCCAGCGCCAGGCAGGCGAGGTCGCGCTCGCGTTTTTCCAGCGACAGGTAAAGCTGGTCGGAGGGGTGATGGCCGCTGGCGCGGTCGGTGGTGGCGCGCACCACCGCATCGATGTCGAGTTCGCTGCCGTCGCTCTGGGCCTTCAGCCAGCGCCGGCCCGGAGTCAGCGCGGCGAACTGGCGGTGCAGGCGGCGCGCGGTGCGGCGCAGGTGCTCGGGCAGTGCGCTGGGCGCAGCGCGCGGGTCGTGAGGGGAGGGCGCGAGTTCGTTGAGGCGGACGTGATCCTCGCGCAGCAGGTCCTTGCGGTAATCCCACTCCGGCAGCGGGATGCCTTCGCCGAGGACGACATCGTCCTCGGCCGCCGAAGGCAGGTCGAGATCGAAGCGCACCTTGGACGCGACCCGTTCACCGTCGCGGTTGAGCGTCAGGTGTTCCATGTTGGCGGCGGCGTCGGCGGCATTGTCGTCGGGCTCGTCGTCGGTGCTGCGCTTGACCTTGATGAATTCCGCAACCGACAGCAGGCTTTCGGCGCGGAAGGGAATGATCATGCCGTGCTTTTCCGGCGCGTTGTCCTCGCGTTCGACGCGGTGGGCCTGCTGGCTGGTGTCGCGCCCGGGTTTGCTGTTGCCGGCCTCGGCGTTTTCGGCACCGCTGCCGGCGCCTGCGCTGGCAGAGCGGGGGGCGTCGCGAAAGCCGCTCAGCCACAGCAGGACCGGCTGCGTGGCCTTGGCCTTCGGCGGTAGCGGGGGCAGGGCGGCGACGCTGCCCGGGGTCTGCAGGGCCTGGCGCAGCAGGCGCTCGCGCTCGGCTTCGGCCGGCGGCAGCCGGGCTGGGTCGGGGCGCTGGAGGAGGATGGCGTCGACCAGCCGGCGGTAGCGCGTTTCGATCCCGGGCCAGCGCCGCAGGGCATGCAGGGTGGCGCACTGGTTGTCGCGCAGTTCGCGTGTGGCCTCGGCGTCGAAGGGGGTGACGGGCAGCGCGGGGAGCGCGGCATCGGCGGTGGGAGCCTGGTCAGCGTGGCCGGCGGCGAGGGCGGCCAGCCACAGGTAAAGATCCCGGTTCAGCGCCCGTTCGGGAAGGGCGTCGATTTCCGGCGGCAGGCGCAGGGTCGAAAGATCCATGCGACCGCGGGCGATCCGCTCGTCGGCGCCGGCGATGCGCTGCAGCAGACTGCGCCGGGCACCGTGGGTATCGGAGGTGGCGGCCGCCACGCGCAGGCCGGGGTCACCGCCCAGGGCACGGAAGAACACGCCGGCAACCTTCTCGACTTCCTTGAGCCTGACCGCAGCCTTGGGAAAGTGGCCGCCGGCGGCGCGGGTGATCAGGCGGTGCCACAGCAGGCCTACGGTTTCTTCCATGGTTCAGCGTTCCTTCTGCGCCCGGAATCCGGCTTCGTTCTGGCGGGCGGCTTCGTCCTTGACCCAGGCGAGCAGCGGGCCGTTCGGATTATCGTTCTGGGTCTGGCCGCAGGCATCGATGCATTGCCTGCACTGGGTGCAGGTGAACATGTGGCGCTTGATGTTGCGCGGACGCAGGCGCATCGGGCAAACGGCGTCGCAGGCGGACTGGCGCTCGGGCAGGCAGCGGGCACAGTCGCTCGCACGCGCGCGGCGGAAACCGACCACCATGGCGTTGCGGTTGGCCATCCAGGCCAGGCTCTGGAACAGTCCGACGGCGCATACGAAGCGGCAGAACAGGTGGCGGGCGAAGAGGAATTCGAGGCTCAGCACCGTGGTCGCGGCGGAGATGAAAATCAGCTGGTTGCGGGTGAGTTCGGCGCGGAACAGGTTGCCGTAGACTTCGGCGGGCGGCAGCAGGTAGGTCAGCAGCACTACCGCCCACAGGAAGGCGAAGCCGATCGCCGCGGGGACGACCACGGCCCACCAGCGCACGTCCACCCGGGTGGGGGAGCCGTCCACCTTCCAGGGCGGCAGGCGGTGCCGCTCCCATACCGAAGGCTTGCCCGAGGCGCGCACCATCAGTTTGTTGATCGTTTCGACCACCGAGAAATGCGGACACAACCAGCCGCAGTACATGCGCCCCCATTTCCACGCTGCCCACAGGAACACGCCGGCCGCGGCGAACAGGGGGAGGAACAGGCGGACGATGATGTTGATTCCGGCGACGGTCGCCGACTCGCGCCCGGCGAGGAATTCGTCCAGTCCCAGGCGCCACTCCATGCCGAGCAGCCAGGCGTGATCCGCGTCGAGGTCGTAGCGGAACAGGTCGAACACCGGAGCGAACACGAACAGGGCGAAGAACGCGACCTGGAAGGCAAGGCGCTGGCGCTGGCGGTTGCGCGGTTCGGCCGCTTCGGCAGGGGCGATCGGGATGACGGTGCGCGCGGGCGCCGCAGTTCGCATGGTGGTGTCGGGCATGACAGATTCAGCGCTCGTCTTCACGGGGGCCGAGGATCGGATAACGCCAGGCACGGCCGTTGATGGCGCGGGCGAGCCCCATCATGCCGAGGAGGATCAGGGCAGAGTGGACGAAAGTGAAATACAGCACGCCGATGACCCAGGTCCAGGGATTGTCGAAACCGCCGAGGAGGAAAATCGCGATGCTGATCACCACCAGCAGCAAGCCGCCCCAGATGCAGGTCCAGCCGGTCTGGCGCAAGTGGTTGCGGACCAGCGGATCGGGGTGGTCGTGGTATCTGGCCCACAGCACCAGCAGGGCGACGAAGGCGAGACCGGGAAGCAGGATCAGGTTGGTCAGGAACAGCGCTTCCGCCGCCACCGCGAGTTGCGGGCCGGGCATCACGTTCTTGAGGGGGTCGGGGCGCTCGATGCTCATGATCTTCGGAAACCTCTCGTGCTGGCGCTCGATCCTCGGGGGCGGAGGCGGCGCGGGTTCAGCGACCGAAGGTGGCCGATACCACTTCCATCAGGCCCTCGGCGATTTCGGGATCGTCGGTCAGGCTTTCGACAATGCCGACGCGGCAGGCCGCGATCGGGTCCATGCCGTCCTTGATCAGGAGGCTAGCATAGACCAGCAGGCGGGTGCTTGCGGCTTCTTCGAGATCGCGGTCCTTCAGTGCGCGCAATGCGCCGGCGATCGCCACCAGGCGCCTGGCGAGATCGGGGGGGCAGGCGGTCTCTCCGATCAGCACCGCTTCTTCCTGCTCCGGGCGGGGGAAATCGAAGCGGACGCTGATGAAGCGCTGCCGGGTCGACGGCTTCATGCCTTTGAGCAGGTTCTGGTAGCCAGGGTTGTAAGAGACGACCAGCATGAAGCTGGGCGGCGCTTCGAGCAGTTCTCCGGTGCGGTCGATGGGCAGGATGCGGCGGTCGTCGGCCAGCGGGTGAAGGACCACGGTGGTGTCCTTGCGTGCCTCGACCACTTCGTCGAGGTAGCAGATGCCGCCCTCGCGCACCGCGCGGGTCAGCGGGCCGTCGCACCAGACCGTCCGCCCTTCGCCGATCAGGTGGCGGCCGACGAGATCGGCCGCGGTCAGGTCGTCATGACAGGCGACGGTGTACAGCGGCAGACCGAGACGTGCCGCCATGTGGGCGACGAAGCGCGTCTTGCCGCAGCCGGTCGGACCCTTGATCAGCAGCGGCAGGCGATTTTTCCAGGCGTGCTCGAAGACTTCCACTTCGTCGCCGGCGGCCTGGTAGAAGGGGATGTCGAGGTGCGGCGTGCCGGGCTTCATTATGCGAGTCCTTTCATGTAGGCGATGGCGATCACCGCCCAGACCACGATGATCCAACCCATGGTGAGCGCGCGCCACAGCAGCGGGGCGTTGCGCAATGCCATGAAATCGAGGATGACCACCGCTCCTTTCCAGAACGAGATCACCGCCAGGGCGGCGACGACCCAGGTGCCGGTGAAGCCTTGCTCGCCCACGCCCCAGGTGAGGAAGGTGGCCGCGAGTAGGGTCACCCACAGCCAGGTGCTGCGTTGCGGGGTGCCGTGCGTGTTGGTGCTCATGATCGGTCGCCTCAGTGGATGACGTAAACCAGCGGGAACAGGACCAGCCACACCAGATCCACCATATGCCAGTAGGCCGCTCCGGTTTCCAGCCCGTTCATGTCGCCCGGGCGGTAGCGGCCCTGGCGGGCGCCGTTCCACATTGCGGTCAGAATGACCAGGCCGAGGATGACGTGCATGAAATGGAAGAAGGTCAGCGACAGGTAGAACATGTGGAACGGGCTGCTCGACAGGCTGATGTCGTGGGCGAAGGCCGCGGCGTATTCGGTGAGCTTGACGGCGATGAAGCCCAGTCCGGTGAAGATGGCTGCGAGCAGCCAGTTCGCCGCGGCGCGTGCGGCCATGCGCTCGGCGGCCTGGACGGCGCGTACGACGAAGTAGCTGGCGGTGAGCAACAGCACCGTGTTCAGCGCGCCGGCGTTGCGGTTGAGCGCGGCCTGCTCGGTATCGAACAATTCGAGGTTGTTCGCCCGGGTGAAGGCGTAGGCGGCAAAGAACACCCCGAACGCCAGCAGTTCGGCGAGGATGAAGAACCAGATCGCCAGGTCGCCGGCGAGACGCGGGCTGTGGGCGTGTTCTGGCGCGTGTGCCGGCTCGGTGCGGTGCACTGGCGGCAGGACTGTATTTGTCTGTTCCATGCGCACCAGTCTAGGGAAGGGAAAAAGCTTTGAACTTGATCGCGGTTAATTGAGAGACAGTCTCAAGCGAGCGGCGCGCATGCGCGTCAGCCAGCAGCGGGTGACGTCGACCATGCGGCTGGCAAAGCCCCATTCGTTGTCGAACCAGACCATCAGGTTGAGCATCCGCGGTCCGACCATCCGCGTCTGCGCGCCGTCGACGATGGCCGAGTGGGGGTCGTGGTTGAAGTCGATCGAGGCGTGGGGCTCGTCCGAGTACGCGATCAAGTGGCGGTAGCAGCCTTCGGCCGCGGCTCGCAGCAAGCGGTTCACCTCGCGCCCGTCGATGTCGCGCGACAGCGTGAGGACCATGTCGATCGCCGATACGTTGTGCGTTGGAACGCGGATCGCCTTGGCCTGCACGCGGCCGGCCAGGCTCGGCAGCAGGCGTTCGATGCCGCGCGCGAGGCCGGTCGAGACCGGGATGATCGATTGCATCGCCGAGCGGGTGCGGCGCAGGTCGGGGTGATGATAGCCGTCGATCAGCGGCTGGTCGTTCATCGCCGAGTGCAGGGTGGTCAGCAGCGCCTGTTCGATGCCGAACTCGCGCTGCAGCAGATCGAGGACCGGTACGGCCGCGTTCGTGGTGCAGGAGGCGTTCGACACGAGTCTCTCGCTCCCTTCCAGGCTCTCGTGGTTGATGCCGTAGACGATGGTCGCGTCGACATCGTCCGCGCCATTGCCCGGATGCGACAGCAGCAGGCGTGGGCAGCCGGCAGCGAGAAAGCGCTGGAGCTCGGCGCGGCTGCCGTAGCGGCCGGAGCATTCGATGACGAGATCGGGCTCGTATGCCCTCCAGTCCACCGCTTCGGGAGTGGTCGCATGGGTGACGGCGATCGGCTTGCCGTCGATCAGCAGGCAGGCATCGCCGGCGGTGACCGGAGCGGGGAAGCGGCCATGGGTGGAGTCGAAGCGGGTGAGGTAGGCGATGCCGGCGAGATTGGCGGGCTCGTTGATCGCGACCACCTCGAATTCATTCGAGATGCCGGCCTCGTGCAGCGCGCGCAGGTAGCAGCGGCCGATCCGGCCGTAGCCGTTGATGATGAGGCGAAAAGGGGCGCCGGCAACGGGACGGGAGGATGCGCTGGAGCAGGGTGTGGTCACGGTGGGCGGGAGCGAGTGCGACGGGATGAAGCGCTCATTCTATCGCGTCGCCGCGCCGCGCCGGGGTCGGCTGCGTTGGTGCGGGGAGAAAGGAAAAAAGGGCGGCTTGCGCCGCCCTAACCCCTTCCCCTGGCTTACCCAGGAGGTACTACTCTTTCACGGGCGAATCAGGATTTCGCACCCTTGAGTTCGCCTTTCGCGAAGAAGCTGGCGAGATAGACCAGCAGGCCGATGAAGAACACCACGCCGGCCCATTCGCGCATCCAGTAGAACAGCATCACCTGGTCCTGGGCGGCCATGAACGACAGCGGGGTGTCGGACACGCGCTGCAGCCACACCTGGAGGATGCCGGCGGCGGTCAGGAACAGGGTGATGAACACCATGGCGATGGTCATCAGCCAGAACGACCACATTTCCAGCACTTGCGCCTTGCCCGGGTTGGCGGCGCGACCGCGCAGGATCGGCATCGCATAGCTGATCATGGTCAGCACAACCATCACGTAGGCGCCGTAGAAGGCCATGTGACCGTGCGCCGCGGTGATCTGCGAGCCGTGGGTGTAGAAGTTGACCGGAGCCAGGGTGTGCAGGAAGCCCCACACGCCCGCACCGAGGAAGGCCATCACGCCGGTGCCCAGCGCCCACAGCACGGCAGCCTGGTTCGGATGCTCGCGGCGGCGGCGGTTCACCATGTTGAAGGCGAACACGGTCATGGCGAAGAAGGGAATCGGCTCCAGCGCGGAGAAGATCGAACCCCACCACTGCCAGTATTCCGGCGTGCCGATCCAGAAGTAGTGGTGACCGGTACCGATCAGGCCGGTGACCAGCGCCAGGGTGATGATCACGTACAGCCACTTCTCGATCACTTCACGGTCGACACCGGTGACCTTGATCAGCACGAAGGCGAGCATCGAGGCCATGATCAGTTCCCATACGCCTTCCACCCAAAGGTGCACCACCCACCACCAGTAGAACTTGTCGCGGACGAGGTTGACCGGGTTGTAGAAGGAGAACAGGAAGAAGATCGCCAGGCCCCACAGACCCATCAGCAGCACGATGCTGATGACGGTCTTGCGACCCTTCAGCACGGTCATCGTGATGTTGAAGAGGAAGGCCAGGGCGACGACGACGATGCCGATCTTGGTCAGCAGCGGCTGCTCGAGGAACTCCCGACCCATCGTGGCGAGGATGTCGTTACCGGTCGCCGAGGCCAGCGTGGCGTAATCCACCAGCAGGTAGCCGAGGATGGTAGCCGCGCCCGCGACGAGGAAGATCCAGAACATCGCCAGACCCAGCTTCGGGCTGAAGAGTTCGGTTTCCGTCTCCTCGGGGATGAGGTAGTACGCCGCCCCCATGAAGCCGAACAGCAGCCACACGATCAGCAGGTTGGTGTGGACCATGCGGGCCACGTTGAACGGAATCTCCGGAAACAGGAAGTCACCGATGATGTACTGCAGACCCATGATCAGGCCGAAGATGATTTGCCCCACGAACAGCCCGATCGCCGCGATGAAGTAGGGCATGGCGACCGCTTGTGATTTGTATTGCATAAATTGATCCCCTTGTGTCTCCAGATTTCCGGTCAGCCTTCGATGTTCGGCGGCCAGTTGGCGGTGTTGATCTCGGAGGTGTATTTGAGGAACGCCACGATCTGGTCGAGCTCTTCATCGGTGAGATGGAAGTTCGGCATCTGGCGACGGCCCGGGGCGCCGGTGGGCTGGGACATCATCCACGCCTTGATGAACTCCGGTCCGCGGCGCTTGTAGACGTTGCCGAGTTCCGGGGCGAAGTAGGCGCCTTCACCCAGCAGGGTATGGCAGCCCAGACAGTTGCGCGTTTCCCAGATGTGCTTGCCGGCGGCGACTTCGGGGGTGATGTTGTGCCGGTTGTCGCGATTCGGGAGTTCGCGTTCAGTGTCGAAGGTCAGCGCCACCAACAGGAGGAAGAAAAAGACCGTCCCCCCGTAGAAGATGTTTCGCGCCATGGATTTAGTAAAGATACCGCTCATGGAGTACTCCTCATCTCTTGTCTCGTTTTTTCCGAAAAGGTGTCAATCTGTTGCCCGGTTTGTGAAGGGGTACAGCTACCTACGGCAACGCCGATGGTAGGCGAATTCTCGGTGCCGCGCCGGTATGTAACCATGATTTGTATCAAGTGGGCAGAGTGAGAATGGATGGCGGGCGAACAATCATGCATGTCGGGGGCGGCCGCGAGGATGGCTTCGTGCATATTGTGCATGCAGTCCGGGAAGGCACCGTGGCGCGCATCGGGGGGATGAAGCGCGGCCTGCTCGCCGCGCTCGCCGCGAGCATCCTGCTTCCCGGAAGGCTCGCCCAGGCCGCGCCGGTGGACGTGGCGGTCGATGTCGGCCATACGCTCGCCGCTCCCGGGGCGACCGGCGCCCGCGGGCGGAGCGAATTCGAATTCAACCGCGAGCTTGCACAGGCGGTGGTCCGGGCCTTGCAGCAGCGCCGCCTCGAAGTCGTGAGCATCAATGCCGACGGACTCGTCCCCAGCCTGCAGGCGCGGCCCCGGGCCGCAGGGGGCGCACGTTTTTTCCTCTCCATCCATCATGACTCGGTCAACGCCGGCGAACTGCATCCATGGATCTGGGAGGGGCGCCGGCTCGATTACAGCGATGCCTTTGCGGGACATTCGCTGTTCGTGTCGCGCGCCAATCCGGATACCGCGCGCAGCATCCTGTGCGCACGCACGATCGGGGCCCGCCTGCAGCGCCTGGGCTTTGTTCCGACCCACAAGAACGGGCGCCGCCGCGCCTATGCCGACGAACAGCATGCGGTGCATTACTACGATGAGCTCGCGGTGCTGCGCCATGCGTCGATGCCCGCGGTGTTGTTCGAGGCCGGAGTGATCAAACACCGCGAGGAGGAGTTGCGCCTGCTCGATCCGGTGTTGCAGGCGCGCATGGCCGACGGCATCGCCACCGGGATCGCAGCCTGCCTGGGCAACGGCCTACCCGCCGACGAGGAGGCGGATGCGGATCGGGGCCCGCGCTGAGGCGGCTGCCGTTACCGGCCTGGCGTGCGCGGCGGGGCGGGGATGGGCCGGGCGTGACGGCGCCGCTTTCAGGCCGCGGTGGCGCGCACGCACTCGCGCACCAGGGCCGGGCCGCGATAGATCAGGCCGCTGTAGAGCTGGACCAGCGCGGCGCCGGCATCGATCTTGGCGCGCGCACCGGAGCCGTCGAGCACGCCGCCGGCGGCGATGATCGGCAGCTCGCCGGCGAGCGCGCCGGCGAGCCGGCGGACGACCGCGGTGGAGGCGTCGAACACCGGCGCGCCGGATAGTCCGCCCGGCTCGTTGCCGTGGGGAAGGCCCTGGACCTTGTCGCGCGCGATCGTGGTGTTGGTGGCGATCACCGCGTCGATGCGGTGGCGGCGCAGGGTGTCGGCGATGTTCACGATCTGGGCATCGTCGAGGTCGGGGGCGATCTTGAGGGTGAGCGGCACGTAGCGCCCGTGGGTGTCGGCGAGTCGTGCCTGGGCCGCTTTCAGGCGGCCGAGGAGGTCGTCGAGCTCGGACTCGCCCTGGAGCTGGCGCAGGTTCTTGGTGTTGGGCGAGGAAATATTGACGGTGACGTAGCTGGCCTGCGCATACACCTTGTCGAGGCAGGCGAGGTAGTCGTCGGCGGCGCGCTCGATCGGGGTGTCGGCGTTCTTGCCGATGTTGATGCCGAGAATGCCGCGGTATTTTGCCGCCCCGACATGGGCGAGGAGGGCGTCGACGCCGTGGTTGTTGAAACCCATGCGGTTGATGATGGCGTGCGCTTCGGGCAGGCGGAACATGCGCGGGCGCGGGTTGCCCGGCTGCGCGCGCGGGGTGATGGTGCCGATTTCGATGAAGCCGAACCCCATGCGTGCGAGGCCGTCGATGGCCTCGCCGTTCTTGTCGAGGCCGGCGGCGAGGCCGATGCGGTTGGGAAAGCGCAAGCCCATCACTTCGACGGTCGGGGCCGCCTCGGGTTTGCCCGGGGGCAGCAGGCGGCCGGCCAGGGCGAGGGCGTGCAAGGTCAGTTCGTGGGCGGTTTCCGCATCGAGCGAAAACAGCAGCGGGCGGGCGATGTCGTAGAGCATCGGCGGATTGTAGCGATTCGGCCGATGGGGTGCGACTGCCGTTCAGCTTGCGGCAAGTGCTCGCCACTCGCCGCCACGCAGTGCTTCGAGCCCTCCGAAGCGGGCCTTGTAGGCCATTTTCGGGCTCTGCGCGATCCAGTAGCCGAGATACACATGGGGCAGACGCAGGGCGCGGCAGGTCTCGATCTGCCACAGGATGCCGTAGGTGCCGAACGCCGTGCGTGCCAGCCCGGGCTCGTAAAAAGTGTAGACGCTGGAAAGTCCGTCGGAGAGGCGGTCGATCACGCTCACCATGCGCAGGAGGCCGTCTTCGCGGAATTCGACCAGGTGGGTATCGACATGGCTTTGCAGCAGGAAGTGCTCGTACTGCTCGCGGCTGTCCAGATCCATGCCGCCGCCGGCATGGCGGGCGGCCTGATAACGCTGGTAGAGCAGGTAGTGTTCTTCCTCGAAGTGCAGCGGCAGCACGCTTGCCTCCAGGCCGGCGTGCCGGTTCCAGGCGCGGCGCTGGCTGCGGTCGGGATGAAAGCGCTGCACCGGAATACGCACCGGAACACAGGCCTGGCAGTGATCGCAATGCGGGCGGTAGGTGAACACGCCGCTGCGGCGAAACCCCCGGCGCACGAGCTCGCTGTACACCTGCGGGTCGATCAGATGGCCGGGCGTAGCCACTTGCGACCGTGCGCTGCGCTCGGGCAGATAGGAGCAGGCATACGGAGCGGTGGCGTAGAACTGGATCAGCGCATAGGGGTAGTCCTGTCGCATGATGTGGCCTGCGGGCAGTGTTGCGGTTTCGTTCAGGGCCAGGCGAACCCGGCGGCCGCATCCGCCGGCCAGCGGCACGGCGGTGGGCCGATCGGAGTCCAGTGCGCCAGCGCGCGGCAGAAATCGGTCCGTGATATTTCCTCTGCGCCCATCGACAGCAGGTGCGCAGTCGTCATCTGGCAGTCGATCATGCCATATTCGCGCTCCGCGAGCAGGCGGGCGAGATGGGCGAGGGCGACCTTGGAGGCGTCCGTTTCGCGGCAGAACATCGATTCGCCGAAAAACACCTTGCCCAGCGCCATCCCATAGAGTCCGCCGACGAGCCTGCCGTCGCGCCAACATTCGACACTGTGGGCATGGCCTAGTTCGTGCATGCGCTGGTAGGCAGAGCGCATTTCGGGGGTGATCCAGGTGCCCAGTCCGGGGCCGCGCGGTGCGGCACAGGCCTGCATCACGGCAGCAAAAGCCGTGTCGAGGCGGACTTCGAAGCGCTGCCGGCGCAGCGTCCGGCGCAGCGTCCGGCTGATATGGAGGCGCTCGGGGAACAGGACCAGGCGCGGATCCGGGCTCCACCACAGGATCGGCTCTCCGGGGCTGAACCAGGGGAAGATGCCGTTGCGGTAGGCGGCGAGGAGCCATTCGGGGGCAAGTGAACCGCCCGCTGCGAGCAGGCCGTTCGGTTCCGCGAGCGCCTGCTCCAGCGGCGGAAAGGCCGGCTCGCTGCCCAGCCAGGGAATCATGCTCCGCCCGGTTGCGGTCGCTGCGCCTCGGGGTGGGCGGCGAGATCGAGCCCGGTGAGCTCGTCCTGGAACGTCACTACGTGATCGACATCGAGGCGGATGCCGATGCGTTCGCCAATGGTGTGGTTGTGATGGCTGGGAACCAGCGACAGCACTTTGGCCCCGCTGCTCAGGCGCAGCGTGTACAGGATGTCCGCGCCGCGAAAGGCTTTATGCACGATTTCGGCGCGCAGCGGGCTGAGGTCGTCGTGGACGATGTCGTCCGGGCGCAGCAGGACATCGACGTCGCTGCCGTGGGTGCAGCCGCCACAGTCTTCGCCGCACACCAGCGGCACGGCGCTGTTGAGCACGCCGAGCTCGACGCGTACTTCGCGGTCGTTGAGCACGCGGCCGCGCAGGAAGCTGCCCTGGCCGATGAAGTCGGCGACGAAGCGGTTGGCCGGGCGATGGTAGAGGTTGTACGGGGTATCCCACTGCTGGATGCGGCCCTCGTGCATGATGCCGATCTCGTCGGCGACGGCGAAGGCCTCGTGCTGGTCGTGGGTGACGAGGATGGCGGTGGTCCGGGTCGCCTTGATGATGTCGCGGACTTCGTAGGACAGGCGTTCGCGCAACTCGACATCGAGGTTGGAAAAAGGCTCGTCGAGCAGCAGCAGGCTCGGCCGTGGCGCCAGCGCGCGGGCCAGGGCGACGCGTTGCTGTTGTCCTCCGGACATCTCGTGGGGGTATTTGCCGCCCTGTCCGTCCAGTCCGACGAGGCCGAGCAACTCCTCGACGCGCGCCCGGCGGGAGGCGGCGTTTTCCCCGCGCAGGCCGAAGGCGATGTTTTCCGCGACCGAGAGGTGGGGGAACAGGGCGTAGTCCTGGAACACCATGCCGATGCGGCGGCGCTCCGGGGGCAGGGTGTAGGCGACGCTGCTGACGATGCTGCCGTCGAGACTGATTTCGCCGGCACGCAGACGTTCGAAGCCGGCGATGCACCGCAGCACCGTGGTCTTGCCGCAGCCCGAGGGGCCGAGCAGGCAGCCGATGCGGCCACGGTCGAGGCGCAGCGAGAGCTGGCGGACCACCAGGTGATCGCCGAACGCGAGGTCGATGTCGTTGAGCTGGAGATGTGACATGGTCGGGCTTGCGGCGCAATGAATTCGTATCGCCCGCGATTATTGCATCGAGGCGATTCAAATGCGATCAATTATAATTTGCCATCGAAAGGCGGGCGCCTGCCATCCGGCGCGCTCCACGACAACGGAAACGGAATGAATGCAAAGGGGGGGCAGGCCCGAGTGCGCCTGCAGGGGGCGACGCTGACATCGACGGCCGTGGTGATCGCAGCGCTGATCGCTGCACCGGTATTGTCAGTATTTTCCAACGTCTTCATCGGTGGCACCAGTTCCACCTGGTCGCACCTGGCGGACACGGTATTGGGTGAATTCCTCTTCAATACCGTGGTGTTGTGTGCCGGCGTCGGTCTGGGTGTGGCCTCGATCGGAATCACCACCGCCTGGCTGACGACGATGCTCGATTTTCCCGGGCGGCGCTTTTTCGAATGGGCACTGGTGCTCCCGCTGGCGGTACCGGCCTACGTCATGGCCTATGTCTATACGGACTTCCTGCAGTACGTCGGGCCGGTGCAGACGTGGCTGCGCGCCACTTTCGAGTGGCGCCGCGCAGATTATTGGTTTCCCGACGTGCGCACGGTGGGCGGGGCAGTGACGATGTTCATGTTCGTCCTGTACCCCTATGTGTACATGATTGCGCGTGCGGCCTTTCTCGAGCGCGCCGGCGGCATGCTCGAGGCCGGGCGCTCGCTCGGACTCGGCCCCTGGAGCTCGTTCTTCCGCGTCTCGCTGCCGCTGGCCCGGCCCGCCGTGGTCGCCGGCACGGCTCTGGCCCTGATGGAGACCTTGGCCGATTTCGGCACCGTATCCTATTTCGGGGTGCAGACTTTCACTACCGGGATCTACCGTGCCTGGTTCTCGCTCGGCGACCGTATCGCCGCCGCCCAGCTGTCGGCTGCGCTGCTCGCTTTCGTCGTCGTCGTGCTGACGCTCGAACGCATCAGCCGGGGGCGCGCACGCTTCAACAACACCTCGCGCCAGCTTAGCCTTCCCGTGCGCCACCGTCTGCCTCCGGCGCTGGGCCTGCTCGCCGCGTTCGCCTGCTTCATGCCGCTGTTCCTCGGTTTCCTGCTCCCCGGCGCGTTGTTGCTGGAGATGGCGTTTCTCGACGGCGATGCCCAGTTCGGTTCGCGCTTCGTGCACCTGGCGGGCAACAGCTTCGTCCTTGCCGCGCTGACGGCCCTGATCGCAGTGCTGCTCGCGATCGTCCTCGGCTATGCGGCGCGTCTGGCGCGCTCGCGTCTGCCGCATGCGCTGAACCGGGTGGTCGGACTGGGCTATGCCGTCCCCGGCTCGGTGATCGCGGTCGGGGTGCTGATTCCGCTGACGCGTCTGGACAACTGGCTTGCCCAGTCCTGGGAGGCGCTGTTCGGCAGCAACCCGGGGCTGCTGCTCACCGGTGGCATCGCTGCCCTGCTGTACGCCTACCTGGCGCGCTTTCTCGCCGTGGCGCTGCAGACCGTTGAATCCAGCCTGGGCAAGATCACGCCGAGCATGGACGATGCGTCGCGCAGTCTGGGCTTCGGCCGCTGGGCGACGCTGCGCCGGGTGCACGTGCCGATGCTGCGCGGCAGCCTGCTCACCGCCGGCCTGCTGGTGTTCGTCGATGTGATGAAGGAGTTGCCTGCGACGCTGGTGATCCGGCCGTTCAACTTCGACACCCTGGCGACCCAGGCCCATACCCTGGCCTCGGACGAGCGCCTGGCCGAAGCGTCCACCGCAGCGCTGATCATCGTCGCGGTCGGCCTGCTGCCGATGATCCTGATCTCGCGCCAGATCCTCGCCGTACGGCGCAAGGCCTGAGCAACCGTCTTTCGGGTCAAGCGGGATGAATCGAATCGTCCGTGCCGAAGCCGAGCCGGGTCTGTCCGCGGAAACGCGGCTTCGCACCACTACCGATGTCGTGCACGGCCGCGGCATGATCGGTGCGTGATGTGACTTTGGCGCGTTGACGGAAACGGCCCCCGCATCCTCTGGATGCGGGGGCCGTTGCGCTCGTCGTCCCCGCCCGCCGGGGCCGGCGACACCGTGTTCAGCGGTAGCCGGCGCGGTCGTAGATGCGCTGGGCTTCGGCGACGGTCGCGGCGAGCTCACCGATCGGCAGGGTGTCGGCCTTGAATTCGCCAAGCTTGTTCAGCGCCGCATTGTCGACCTTGACGCCGGGCACCGCCGGCCATTCGTTGTTGCCGTTGGCGAAATACGTCTGTGCTTCATCCGAGGCCAGGTATTCGAGGAACTTGACCGCGGCTTCCTTGTTCGGGGCGTGCTTGAGCATGCCGGCGCCGGAAACGTTGATGTGCGTGCCCCAGGTGGCCTGGTTCGGCCACACCGCTTTCACTTTGGCGATGACGGCCTGGTCTTCGGGTTTGTTCGAATTCATCAGGCGGGCGAAATAGTAGCTGTTCGCGATCGCCACGCCACATTCCCCGGCCGCGACGGCGCGGATCTGGTCGGTGTCGCCGCCCTTGGGCGCGCGCGCGAAGTTTGCCACGATGCCGCTCGCCCATTTTTCCGTCGCCTCGGCACCGTTGTGCTTGATCATCGCCGCGCCCAGCGACAGGTTGTAGGGGTGGCTGCCCGAACGGGTGCAGACCTGGCCTTTCAGCGCCGGTTCGGCGAGCTGCTCGTAAGTCTGGACTTGCTCGGCCTTCACCATCTCCGGGTTGAAGACGATGATGCGGGCGCGGGTGGAGTAGGAGAACCAGTTGTCGGCGCGCAGATGGGCGGGGATGCGGGCTTCCAGCGTGGCCGACTTCACCGGCTGGAAAATGCCGAGCTCATCGGCCTTGGCCAGGCGCGAAGCGTCGACGGTGATGAAGATGTCGGCCGGGCTGTTGGCGCCTTCGGTGCGCACGCGCTCGAGCAGCTCGTCTTCCTTGGCTTCGATGCGATTGATCTTGATGCCGGTCTGCTTGGTGAAGTTGCCGTAGAGCTGCTCGTCCGTCTGGTAGTGGCGGGCGGAATAGATGTTGAGCTCGGCGGCCGTGGCGGCGCCGGTCAATCCGATTGCGGACAGCAGGGAGGCGAGGACAGCTTTCTTGATCATGATTGGCAGCCTTTGCGAGTGAGGGCGGGGTGATTTCTGGGAGCCGATATTAACGATAAAGATTTGCAGTTGCAAATAGTTCGCATTCGGTGCATGATTAATGGGAACTGTTCTCAAATAAGAGGTTTGCATGAATGCACTGCTCGTCGGGGCCGACCGGCTCGGCAACATTCCTGATGTACTCCGCACTTTCGGCATCCGGATCGCCGCACATGTGAGCGGGCGCGACACCACGCATCAAAGACGGTGCGCACCGCTGCCGGCGGGGGTCGGATTGGTGATCCTGTTTACCGATTTCATCGGCCACAACGTCATGCAGCGCTTCCGCGATGCGGCCAGCCGCGAGGGGGTGATGGTGGTGTGCTGCCGGCGCTCGACTTGCGCATTGCAGCAGGCGCTGGGCAAGCGCCTGGGGGAAGCGTGTGCGGACTGCTCGGTCGCTTGCGGTCGCCGGTGAACGTGGCGCGCAGGAGAGGGGGCGCAGAGAAGGGGGGCGCAGAGAAGGGGCGCCGCGACGGGAGCCGGGGCGCGCCGCGGATGCGCTCAGAGCTTGTGAGCTTTTCGGTTATGCCCACCGAAGGGGGCGCAAGTGGGCTTGTGACCGCCGTGGCGGCCAGATGATCTGTTCAGCATAAAGGCACTCGCGTTATCTGGTTTTTCGGGTCGTTTTTCGCCGTTTCGTACGTTCAAGCCCCGATTCCGGTCACTGCAGACGCACCTTTCCCGAGGGCGAGCATCTCCGGCGCGAGGCTGGCCATACGCATCAGGTTGTGGGCCAAGGCAAAGAACAGGACCACGCACTTGACCTTGGCCAGTCCGCGCACGCGGAACTGCTGCAGTCCCCGGTTGCGGCTTTGGGCATTGACGCACTCGGCGGTTGCGGCGCGGTTCTTATAGATCGCCTTGGCCTCGTCGGTCCCCATGCGCGCTCGCCACGCCGCCACCGCAGGACTGTCATCCGGCTTGGGCTGGTGCGGATCCACCGTCTTGTCCTTGGCCGCCGGCACCGGCCCGTACACCGTGGTGTGCGCGCTGGCTTGTTCGACCTGCTGGTGACCCACGAAGCCGCCATCGACCAGCCAGGCCTCGGGCGCCTGACCGCAACGCTCGCGCACCTGCTCGATCATCGGCACCATCTGACCCTGATCACTTCCCGCCGTGGCCACCTCGACGCCCACGATCACCAGCGAATCGACGTCGCTGGCCAACTGCGGGTTGTAGGCGGGCCGAAACCCGCCGTCGCCCATCTTCATGACCGTCGCCTCGGCATCGGTCGTCGAGGCGCGCGCCTGATCGGCGGCCTTGCCTTGGCGGCGCTTGATCGCTTCGAGCTCGGGCAAGCGCGCCAGCGCCTCAGCCACCCGGGCCTCGCGCTCACGGGCCGCGCGCAGCCGTGCCGCCTGACGAGCCCGATCGGCCTTGCCCGGGTCGGCTTCGAGCTCGGCCTTGAGTTGCGCAACCCGCTCGCGGGCCGCCTCCAGGTAGCCCGCGAGCTTGTCCTCGCGCCGGAACGATCCCGCCCCCGCGCTGGCCCGCACCCGCATGCCGTCATGCGCCACCTGGCGCAGCTTCACCACCCCGGCGTCGATCAGCGTTGCCACATTGGCGCTGAGCAACTCGTCGAGCGCCTCGCCGTGATCCTTCCGGAAGTCCGACAGCGTGTGGTAATTGACCTGCACCCCGCCGCACAACCAACGGTACGCATCATGCGCATCGGTCAGGCGCGCCACCTCGCGCGCGCTACCCACCCCGTCGAGCGTCGCGTACAGCCACAGCGACAGCAGGATCTCCGGCGCAATCGCCGCCCGACCAACCCCGCCCTCACGCACCCGGATCCGCTCATAGAAGCGCCCCAAGTCCTGCCCGGCCACATACGACCACACCAGCCGCGCCCGATGACCTTCCGGCAGCAGCGACTCGAGGTCGCTGGCGCGAAACTCCATCTGGCTGCGGTTCGGCAGAACCACGCGGGCGTGAGCTGTCATGACTGGGTTACCGGAGGGTGGCTGGAATGCAAGAATTATACCAAATGAATTGGCGGGAAATTTTCACAAACTCTCAGCGTACGCCGAGCAGGGTGCGGGATGCGCCGAAGGTGTCGCCGTCGCCGAGCAGGCGGCGTGCGCCGTTGAAGCGCTGCGACCAGTAGCGCGAGGCGATGTTCTCCACCCGGACTTCGCCCCCCGAAGACGGCGCATGGACGAAGCGGCCGTCGCCCAGGTAGATGCCGACGTGGGAAAAGGTGCGGCGCATCGTGTTGAAGAACACGAGATCGCCGGGCTTGAGTTCCTGGCGGCCGATGCGGTCGCCCAGCGCGGCCATTTCGCGGGCCGTGCGCGGCAGGTCGAGGCCGACCGCATTGCGGAACGCGTTCAGCACCAAACCGCTGCAGTCGAGCCCGGTCGAGGGCGAAGTGCCGCCGAAGCGGTAGCGGATGCCGAGGTAGGAGAGCGCTTCATCGACGAGCTGCTCGGCGGCCGTGGTGTATTCATCCAGCGCCGAAACTGCGGTGGCCGCATCCTGGGTCGCCGGGCTGGCCTGGCTCGCGTGGGCGGCGGGAGGCAGCAAGAGTGCGAGGGCGAGGAGGAGGGGGCGGAAAAACATTTCGCGGAATATACGCAAGCGTTTCAGGGATGTAAATGAAAAAAGGGGCCCCGAAAGAAGTTTTCTGAACGGTTCTTCAGCGCCCCGGCCGGCGGCCTTTGGCCGGAGCATTCAGAGGCTCCACTTCTGCCGGGAAGCCCGCTCGATGTCCGCGAGCGCCCGCGGGGTCGCTGCGCCGAGGGTCAGCGCGCGCGCCTGGGCAGCGAGCAGGAGCTGGGCGATCGCCCAGGCGTCACCCAGGGCATGGTGGCGCTGAAAGGTTTCGATGCCGAAGCTGTTCATCCAGTCGGCGAGGCGGGCCGGGCGCACGAACCGGTCCTGGAACAGGGCGGGCAGGACGAAGTAGAGATCGATCCACGGCAACTCGGGAGTGATCCCGAGATGGGCCTGGAGGGCACGCTCGAGCATGCTGCGGTTGAAGCCGGCATTGAATGCGACCAGCGGCGAGTTGCCGAAGAGGCCGAACAGGCCTGCCAGGGCATCGGCCGGCGCGGGCTCGAGCGGCGCATAGTAGGCGTCCTGGGAGTGAATCAGCCCGCCATCGACCGCCAGCCCACCGATCGCCAGCAGGCGGTCGGAAGCGAGGTCGAGTCCGGTCGCCTCGGTGTTGACGACCGCATAGCGGGTCTCGAAGTGTGGGCGGTCGAGTTCGGGCGCAGGCAGTTGCCGCCATTGCCTGAGCTGCGCTTGTGCCTGCGCGCTCAGGGGCGGGTGGTCGCCGCGCGCGACGATCAGACGCGACAGCCAGCTCACAGCTGATAGTCCAGCTTGAGCCGCAGTTGCAGCTTGCGCGCCTGGCGGAACGCTTCCTTCAGGATGCGGCGGTCGAGCTCGTTGAGGGTGTCGGGGTCGATGCGGTTGTCGCCCGGTGCGTCGTGCTCGGTTTCGAGGTGCTGGGCGCGCAGGCGCAGCAGCTGGATGAAGTGGAAACCGTCGATGATCGCCGCCACCTCCTCGGTGCTGACGCCCATCTTCATGCTGGCCTGGCGCAGGCGCTGCACCGTGCTGCTGGAGTCGACCCCGGTGCGCAGCGCGAGGATGCGCGCGACATCGACAAACAGGCGCGCGCCGGATTTCTTGAGATCGATGCAGCCGTCGTCCTCGAGGACGAAATCGCGGATCCGCCCGAGCGGCGGCATCACCTGCAAGGCGTTGACCGCCATCATTCGCAGGAAGGCGGAATTGCCCTTGACCGTCTTGTTGAGCCAGCTGCGTAGCTGATCGCCGAGATGTTCGTTGCCGTACAGGACGCGGAAATCGAAGAAGATCGAAGCATTGAGCAGGGCCTGGGGGTCGGGCTCGCGAATCCAGGCGCCGAAGCGCGATTTCCATTCCGCGGGGGTCAGGCACAGCTCGGGGTTGCTGGCCATGATGTTGCCCTTGCACAGGGGAAAGCCACAGGCGGCCAGATTGTGGTTGACCGTCCCGGCGAACGCGATCAGGCGCCGCCGGATCGGTTCGCCGTCCTGGCGCTCGGGGCAGCGCCAGATGATGCCGTTGTCCTGGTCGGTGGACAGCGTCTGCTCGTGCCGGCCTTCCGAACCGAACGCGATCCAGCCGTAGTCGATGCCGACCAGATCGTGTTCTTCGAGGGCCAGGCCGATGATGCGCCGGGTCAGGGCGTCGTTGAGCGCGGAGATGAACTGGGTGAGCTGTTCGGCGCCGATGCCCTGGGCGATCAGGTTGAGCGCGAGCTGGCGGATGTCCCTGCTCGCGCGTTGCAGCGCCGCGATGTCGGCGGCGTTCTCGATGCCGGCGCGGATCTGGCGCAGGCTGATGCGCTGCAGGGCGAACAAATCGCGCTCGGACACCACGCCCTTGAGCCGGTTTTCGGTGTCCACGACCAGCAGATGACGCACGCCATGGGTCGCCATCTCGAGTGCCGCATCGTAGGCCGAAGCGGTGGCGGCGAGCTGATGGGGGTTGGCGGTCATCAGTTCGCCGATCGGGCGGGACAGGTCGAATCCGGCCAGGATCACCCGCGGCAGCAGGTCGCTCTGGGTGAGGATGCCGACCGGATGGCGCTCGTCATCGACGACGACCATGCATCCGAGGCGCTGCAGCTCCATCTGTTCGAGTGCGCTGCGGGTCGATGTCTCCGGCGTGACGAACACCGGCGCCTTCTTGACCAGCTGGCCGAGCGGCGTGGTCATGGTCTGCTGTTCGGCGGCACGCTGGGCGAAGGTGGTCTGCAGCTGCTGGCGGGACTGGGTCAGCAGGCTGGCGATGTACTGGGTGCAGAAGAGGTGGAACACCGGGCTCATCTGCATCAGCTGGAGGAACTCGTCGGCGCCGATCTGGTAGCAGAAACTGTCTTCGGCCGCGGTGTAGGCGTTGGTCGAGGGGCGGCGTGCCGAGATTGCGCCGATCGGAAAGCATTCACCCGGCCCCAGGGACAGGCTGGCGTATTCGGTGACGACGGCGGCGCCGGTCTGGCGTGCCTGTACCTTGCCCCGCTGGACGATGTAGAAGTGCCTCGGAACGCCCATTTCTGGCGTCAGGATATCGGTGCCGCGCGGGTGGAAGGCGAGCACGGCATGCCCGGCGAGAAAGGCCAGCGCTTCGGCCTCCATGCGGTTGAACGGGGAGAAGTTGCGCAGGAAATCCGTGCTCGCACCGACCAGCAGGTCGGTGGCAAGAGCGCCCGCCGGCTGGTCGGCGTTCACAGGACTTCGGCCGCATGGTCGGCCAGGCGTGAGCGCTCGCCGCGCTGCAGGGTGATATGGCCGGAATGGGCCCAGCCCTTGAAACGGTCGACGACGAAAGTCAGGCCGGACGAACCTTCGGTCAGATAAGGGGTGTCGATCTGGGCGATGTTGCCCATGCACACCACCTTGGTACCGGGGCCGGCGCGGGTGATGAGCGTTTTCATCTGTTTCGGCGTGAGGTTCTGCGCTTCGTCGATGATCAGGAACTTGTTCAGGAAAGTGCGCCCGCGCATGAAGTTCAGGCTCTTGATCTTGATCCGGCTGCGGATCAGGTCGCGCGTGGCGGCCCGCCCCCAGTCGCCGCCTTCGCCGGTGGTGCCGTTGAGCACGTCGAGGTTGTCTTCGAGCGCCCCCATCCACGGCGCCATCTTTTCTTCCTCGGTGCCGGGCAGGAAGCCGATGTCCTCGCCCACCGGGACGGTGACGCGGGTCATGATGACTTCGCTGTAGCGTTTCGACTCCAGCGTCTGGGTCAGTCCGGCGGCGAGCGTCAGCAGGGTCTTGCCGGTGCCGGCCTGGCCGAGCAGGGTGACGAAGTCGATCTCCGGGTTCATCAGCAGGTTCAGTGCACAGTTCTGCTCGCGGTTGCGCGCGGTGATTCCCCACACGTTGTTCTTGCTGTGGCTGTAATCGACCAGGGTCTCCAGCACCACGCTGCGCCCGTCCTTTTCCTTCACCCAGGCCTGCAGCGGGTTGTCGCCGTCCTGGAAAACGAACTCGTTGACCAGCAGGTCGGGGGTGAGCGGGCCGCTGAGCCGGTAATAGGTGCGGCCTTCCTCCTTCCACGACTCCATGCCGCGGCCGTGGGTGTCCCAGAAGTCGGCCGGCAGTTCGAGGGTGCCCGAGTACAGCAGGTCGCTGTCCTCGAGGACCTTGTCGTTGAAGTAATCCTGCGCGGCAAGGCCGAGGGCGCGGGCCTTGATGCGCATGTTGATGTCCTTGGAGACGAGGATCACCTCGCGCCCGGGGTGCTTGTCGACCAGATGCATCACCACAGCGAGGATCTGGTTGTCGCCGCGCGCAGTGGGCAGGGCCGCGGGCAGGCGCACGTCGATCGCTTCGGTCTGCAGATGCAGGCGGCCGCTGGCCTGGCCGTGGGAGAGGGTTCCGAGCGCGATTCCGTTCTCGATGCCGTCGACGGCCGAACTGACGATCTCGTCGAGCATGCGGCTGGCCTGGCGGGTGTTGCGGGCGACTTCGCTGGTGCCCTTCTTGTTGTTGTCCAGTTCCTCCAGCGTCATGATCGGCACGTAGAGGTCGTGTTCCTCGAAGCGGAACAGGCTGGTGGGGTCGTGCATCAGCACGTTGGTGTCGAGCACGAAGAGCTTGCAGGGGGGGAGCTTCCTGTTCGCGCTGCGCTTCGGTGTCGAAGCGCTCGCGGAAGTCGGGGCGGGGGCGGTCTTGCGGGTCGCGGGCATGTCGGAGCGGTCCGGTGAGGCAGCCGGGGCTGCGGAAACAGGGAATGCGGTTACAGCGCCTGCGCGGCGGCGAGCACTTCCTCGGCATGGCCGGGCACTTTCACGCCGCGCCACTCGCGGGCGATCTTGCCTTCGGCGTCGATCAGGAAGGTGCTGCGTTCGATGCCGCGTACCTGCTTGCCGTACATGTTCTTCAGCTTCATCACGCCGAAGGCCTCGCAGGCCGTTTCCTCTGGGTCGGAAATCAGTTCGAAGGGCAGTTCGAGCTTGGCCTTGAAATTCTCGTGGCTTTTCAGGCTGTCGCGGCTGACGCCGAACACCGTGCATCCCGCGGCGCTGAAGGCGGCGTGGAGACTGCCGAAATCGCGGGTTTCATTGGTGCAGCCCGGAGTATTGTCCTTGGGATAAAAGTAGATCACCAGCTTGCGCCCGCGCAGTGCGGACAGGGTGACGGTGTTGCCGCCGGTGGCGGAAAGGCTGAAATCGGGGGCGGGAGTCGTGCTCAAGTCCGGTCTCTCCTGCGTAGTTATCCTGCGTGGCCTCGGCCGCCGGATTGCCATGCGGGGCGATTTACCCGCAGTGGCAAGGGCGAGGGGGCGAGGGCGAACTCGGTCCGTGGCCAGAGTAGCCGAAGCGCGTGCGAGCTGACAATGCCCGGCGCCGTGCAGCCGTGGGCGGTGCGTGTGCAGGGGCGGCGATGGGGGCGTCACGCGGCTCGTTCGTGGAGCAGCGCCAAGGCTACGGTACGGCCTTCGCCGGCGAGAATGTTGTAGGTGCGGCAGGCCGCGGCGAAGTCCATGAACTCGAAGCCGATGCGCGCTTCGACCAGCGGGCGCAGCAGCGGCGGCGGCGGGAAGCGCTGGCGGCGGCCGGTGCCGACGATCAGGATCTGTGCGCCGAGCCCGGCGGCCTCGGCCAGATCGGCCTCGGTGAGGCCGGCCAGGTCGCCGCCGGCCGCCGGCGCCCAGCCGGTGACGATGCGGTTGGCCGTGAGCAGCAGGTTGCCCTCGTAGCGTTCCTTGTCGATCATCACATGATCGTCGCCGTAACCGGTGACGACGTGGGTGTTGGTGTGGCTGTCGAGATAGAGCTTCATGGCGTGGGTTCGGTCGGTCGGAAAAAGGCCCGGCGGAAAAAATGAATGGAGCGTGCGAGGCAGCGCGGCGTGGAAGAGGGGAAGAGAAGGAAGTGTGGAAAAGGGGAGAGGGGACGGTTCAAAGTGACGATTCAAGGTGAAATTGCCGCAGTGCGGCAGCGGGGCTAAGATAACAACCTTTTGCGGCATGGGGAAAACCTTGCCGCCCTTCATTTTCCATCACGCAGGAAAGGCGATCATGAAAGCGGTGAAGACACTCGAGCTCGCAACGGTATCCCCGGAACCGGAGATCATTGCCGAAGCGGGCGCCGCCGCGAGTCGTCCGATCCGCAAGTCGGCCAAGCTCGCCGAGGTCTGCTACGACATCCGCGGCCCGGTGCTGACCCGCGCCAAGCAGATGGAAGACGAAGGGCACAAGATCATCAAGCTCAACATCGGCAACCTCGCCGCCTTCGGCTTCGATTCGCCCGAAGAAATCCAGATGGACATGATCCGTAACCTGCCCAACGCGGCGGGTTACTCGGATTCGAAAGGAATCTTCGCCGCGCGCAAGGCGGTGATGCACTACACCCAGGAAAAGGGCATCAAGGGCGTCGATATCGAGGACATCTACATCGGCAACGGCGTCTCCGAGCTGATCGTGATGGCGATGAACGCGCTCCTCGACGCCGGTGACGAAGTGCTCGTGCCGGCGCCCGACTACCCGCTGTGGACCGCGGCGGTGAGCCTCTCCGGGGGCAAGCCAGTGCATTACCTGTGCGACGAAACCCGTGACTGGATGCCCGACCTGGCCGACATGCGCGCGAGGATCACGCCCAATACCCGCGCCATCGTCATCATCAACCCGAACAATCCGACCGGGGCGGTGTATCCGGACGCGGTGCTCAAGGAGATCGTCGCCCTCGCGCGCGAGCACGACCTCATCCTGTACGCCGACGAGGTCTACGACAAGGTGCTCTACGACGGCGTTGAGCACACCTCGCTGGGGGCGCTGTCGGGCGACGTGCTGACCATCCTCTTCAACGGCTTGTCGAAAAATTACCGCTCCTGCGGTTACCGTGCCGGCTGGATGGTGGTGTGCGGCGACAAGCGTCGCGCCCACGACTACATCGAAGGCCTCAACATGCTCGCTTCGATGCGCCTGTGCGCCAACGTCCCCGGCCAGTACGCGATCCAGACCGCGCTCGGGGGCTACCAGAGCATCGACGACCTGGTCGCCGAAGGCGGGCGCATGCGCCGCCAGCGCGATCTGGCGTGGGAACTGATCACCCGCATTCCGGGGGTCAGCTGCGTCAAGCCCAAGGCCACGCTGTACATGTTCCCGCGCCTCGACCCCAAGGTATATCCGATCGAGGACGATCAGGCCTTCATCGCCGAACTGCTCGAGGAGGAGCGCGTGCTGCTGGTGCAGGGCTCGGGCTTCAACTGGCCGCATCCGGACCACTTCCGCCTGGTCTTCCTGCCGCACGAGGACGACCTGCGCGACGCCATCGAGCGCGTGGCGCGCTTTCTCGAACACTATCGCAAGCGCCACGGCAGCTGAGCGCCCGAGGAAGCGGCTTTGCCGTTTCCGCCCCCTTCGGGGGCAGGAAAACCCGGGGTGGCCCGGCGTTTTCTCGACCGGCGAAGGCCCGGGGCGCGCGTTTCCACTCCACTTCCTTCTGAAACCACGGAATTCACTGCATGAAACCGATCAATGTTGGCCTGCTGGGCATCGGTACCGTCGGCGGCGGCACCTTCACCGTTCTCAAACGCAACGCCGAGGAAATCACCCGTCGCGCCGGGCGCCCGATCCGCATCACCACGGTGGCCGACAAGAACCTCGAACTCGCGCGCCGGGTTACCGGTGGCGACGTGAAACTCTCCGATGACGCTTTCGCGGTAGTTGCCGACCCCGAGATCGACATCGTCGTCGAGCTGATCGGCGGCTACGGCGTCGCCCGCGAGCTGGTGATGAAGGCTATCGAAAACGGCAAGCACGTGGTCACCGCCAACAAGGCGCTGCTCGCGGTGCATGGCAACGAGATCTTCGCCGCGGCGCAGAAGAAGGGCGTGATGGTGGCCTTCGAAGCCGCGGTTGCCGGCGGCATCCCGATCATCAAGGCGCTGCGCGAGGGCTTGTCGGCGAACCGCATCGAATGGCTGGCCGGCATCATCAACGGCACGACCAATTTCATCCTCTCTGAGATGCGCGACAAGGGCCTGCCCTTCGCCGAAGTGCTGAAAGAGGCGCAGGCGCTGGGTTACGCCGAAGCCGACCCGACCTTCGACATTGAGGGCGTCGATGCCGCGCACAAGGCGACGATCATGAGCGCGATCGCCTTCGGCATTCCGATGCAGTTCGACAAGGCCTACATCGAAGGCATCAGCAAACTCGACGCGGTCGACATCGCCTACGCCGAACAGCTCGGCTACCGCATCAAGCTGCTGGGTATCGCGCGCCGGCGCGACGAGGGCATCGAGCTGCGCGTGCATCCGACGCTGATCCCGGCGAAGCGCCTGATCGCCAACGTTGAAGGGGCAATGAACGCGGTGCTGGTCCAGGCCGACGCGGTCGGTGCGACTCTGTACTATGGCAAGGGTGCCGGCGCCGAACCGACTGCCTCGGCGGTGATCGCCGACCTCGTCGACGTCACCCGCCTGCACACCGCCGATCCCGAGCACCGCGTGCCGCATCTGGCGTTCCAACCCGACCAGGTGCAGGACATCCCGGTGCTGCCGATCGAGGAGGTGGTCACCTCCTACTACCTGCGCATGCACGTCGAGGACAAGCCCGGCGTGCTCGCCGACATCACCCGCATCCTCGCCGACAGCGGCATCTCGATCGAGGCCCTGATCCAGAAGGAAGCTGCCGAGGGCGAGTCGCACACCGACATCATCCTGCTCACCCACCAGACGGTGGAAGGCAAGGCCAACGCGGCGATCGTCCGCATCGAGGCGCTGCCGGTGGTGCAGGGCAGGGTCACCCGCCTGCGCATGGAAAGCCTTTGAGCGCGTATCGCCGAGCGGGACGATACCGCTGCGACCGGAGCCGTGCCTGAGGGCGCGGCCTTGCGATCTCCGGCGCGCTGCCGGGGCAGCCGCGCCACAGGCCGGACTTTGAATGGAAACCGTGCGATGAGCATTACGATCGACCAGCTTTTCATCGGCCGCGTCCAGCCCATGCTGCCCGAGGGAGGACCGACCGGAATCTACAAGGCGGCGGTTGCCGGCCGGGTGATGCTCACCTCCAGCGGGCTGGAGGGGGACGAGCAGGGCGACCTGCGCCATCACGGCGGGCCGCACAAGGCGCTGCATCACTACCCGGTGGAGCATTACGTCCTGCTTGCCGAAGAGTGGCCGCACTGCGCAGGGCTCGCCGGTGCCGGCGTGCTGGGCGAGAACATCAGCACCCGCGGGCTCACCGAGCATGACGTTTTCATCGGCGACATCTACCGCATCGGCGAGGCGCGGGTGCAGCTCAGCCAGCCGCGCTCGCCGTGCTGGAAGATCGACCGCCGCCTGGGCGCGGACAAGGCCTCGCGCTTTGTCGAGGCCGCCGGCATCACCGGCTGGTATTACCGCGTGCTCACGCCCGGCACGATCGCCGCCGGTGACCGGATCGAGCTCGAGGAGCGTCCGAACCCCTGGCTGAGCGTGGCGCATTACTGGGACAGCATCACCGCACACCGCCCCGATCCGGCCCTTTTCCGCCGCATCGCCGAAGCTCCCGGGCTCGCTCCGGACAAGGCCGAGCGCTGCCGCGACCGCGCGGCATGGCTGGAACAGAACGGAGCCTGAGCGGACCGCGCTCGTGCAGGAAGGGGTATGCTCTTCAAGCTGGCCGTTTTCATCGGCATCCTGATCGTCATCACCGTGCTCGGCATGCGCGCCTATGCGGCGTCGATTCGCGGTTTCGAGGCACGGCTGGCGCAGGATGTGCGCTTGCCCGAGGATGCCGGGCCAGGCTGAGCCCCAACCAAGGAGGAGAGATCATGCCGGATCACGTGTATAAGCTCGTCGAAATCGTCGGTTCGTCCCGTGAAGGAACGGACGCGGCGATCCGCAATGCGATTGAAACCGCGGCCCAGTCGATCCGCCACATCGACTGGTTCGAAGTGGTCGGAACGCGCGGCCACATCGTCGATGGCAAGGTCGCGCATTTCCAGGTCACGCTGAAGGTCGGTTTCCGTCTCGAAACGGACTGATTGTCTGCCGGGGCGGTCCGAAGGGGCGGCGAGTTCGATAGAATCCGGAGTTTGCGCTCCGGCGCGTGCATCGATAACGTCATCCTCGAGGACTGCTTCGTGAAGTATATTTCCACCCGCGGCCATGCCGGCCAGCCCGCCAACCCCGAGTTCTGCGACATCCTGCTCGGCGGACTGGCGCCCGACGGCGGGCTTTATCTACCCGAAACCTATCCGCAGGTGACGCGCGCCGAGCTCGATGCCTGGCGCGGGCTGTCCTATGCGGAGCTCGCCTTCGCCATCCTGTCGAAGTTCATCACCGACATTCCGCCGGCCGACCTGAAGGCGATCTGCGACAAGACCTACACCGCCGAGGTCTACTGCCATGTGCGTGAGGGTGACCGTGCGGCCGACATCACGCCGGTGCACTGGCTCGAAGAAGGCCGCCTCGGCCTGCTCGAACTATCCAATGGTCCCACGCTCGCCTTCAAGGACATGGCGATGCAGTTGCTCGGCAACCTGTTCGAGTACGTGCTGGCCAAGCGCGGTGAAACCATCAACATCCTCGGCGCGACTTCGGGCGACACCGGCTCGGCGGCCGAGTACGCGATGCGCGGCAAGCATGGGGTGCGCGTGTTCATGCTCTCGCCGCACGGGCTGATGAGCCCTTTCCAGCGGGCGCAGATGTACTCGCTCCAGGACGACAACATCTTCAATATCGCCGTCAGCGGCATGTTCGACGACGCTCAGGACATCGTCAAAGCGGTCTCCAACGACCACGCGTTCAAGGCGAAGTACAAGATCGGCGCGGTCAACTCGATCAACTGGGCGCGGGTCGCGGCGCAGATCGTGTATTACTTCAAGGGTTATTTCGCGGCCACCGCGAGCAACGACGAGCAGGTCGCCTTCTGCGTGCCCTCGGGCAACTTCGGCAACATCTGCGCCGGCCACATCGCGCGCCGGATGGGCCTGCCGGTGGCGAAGCTGATCCTCGCCACCAACGAGAACGACGTCCTCGACGAGTTCTTCCGCACCGGGGTCTACCGTCCGCGCAAGGCCGCCGAGACCCATGTGACTTCGAGCCCGTCGATGGACATCTCGAAGGCATCGAACTTCGAGCGCTTCGTCTTCGATCTGGTCGGCCGCGACCCGCAGAAAGTTTCCGCGCTGTGGGCCGAGGTGGATGCCGGGCGTGCCTTCGATCTGTCGGCGTCGCCCGAATTCGCCGCCATCGCCGAGTTTGGTTTCGTTTCCGGCGCCAGCAGCCACACCGACCGCCTGGCGACGATCCGCAAGGTCTTCGACCAGTACGGGGTGATGATCGACACCCACACCGCCGACGCGCTCAAGGTGGCCTGGCAGCAAGAGGGCGCGATTCCCGCCGGAGTCCCGGTGCTGGTGCTGGAAACCGCGCTGGCGGTGAAGTTCGCCGAAACCATTCGCGAGGCGCTGGGGCGCGAACCGGAGCGCCCGGCGGATCTCGACGGCATCGAGAGCCTGCCCCAGCGCGTCGAGGTGATGGCGCCGGACACGGACGCGGTCAAGCGCTTCATCGTCGACCGCGTCGGCGCCTGACGACCCGGGCCGGCGCAAGCGTGCCGGCCGAGCCGTTCCCGCCCTGCCGCCGGCCCGGAGAAAACTCAGCGCGCCTGTTCGGGCAGCACGATATTGACTTCGAGCACCTCGAAGTTGTCCTGCTTGTCGAGCTGGACCTTGATGTCGTCGGGCGCGACCGCGACATACTTTGAAATCACCTCGATCAGCTCGCGCTGCAGCGCGGGCAGGAAGTCGATGGTCGGGCTGCCGCTCGCGCGTTCGTGGGCGATCAGCAGGGAGAGGCGGTTCTTCGCGATTTCCGCGGTCTTCTTCTTTTCGCCGAACAGGCGGGTGAGCAGGGACATCTCACTTGCCTCCGAACAGGCGCTTGATCAGGCCGGGTTTCTCGTAGCTGACGAAGCGCAGCGGGCACTCCTCGCCGAGGAAGCGGCTGACGACGTCGGCGTAAGCCTCGGCGACGTCCGTGCCTTTGAGATGGATCGCCGGGGTGCCCTGGTTGGAGGCGTGCAGCACCGACTCGGATTCGGGGATGACGCCGATCAGCGGCACTCGCAGCAGTTCCTGCACGTCCTTGTAGGAGAGCATTTCGCCTTCTTCGACGCGCTTGGCCGAGTAGCGGGTGAGCAGCAGGTGCTCCTTGACCGGCTCGCCGCCATCGCGGGCACGCTTCGATTTGGACTGCAGGATGCCGAGGATGCGGTCGGAGTCGCGCACCGAGGAGACTTCGGGGTTGGTGGTGACGATCGCCTCGTCGGCGAAAGTCAGCGCCATCACCGCCCCGCGCTCGATGCCTGCGGGGGAATCGCACACCACGTACTCGAAGCCCAGGTGCTCGAGTTCTTCGAGCACTTTCTCGACGCCTTCCTCGGTCAGGGCATCCTTGTCGCGCGTCTGCGAGGCGGGCAGGATGAAGAGGTTTTCGCAGTGCTTGTCCTTGATCAGGGCCTGGTTGAGGCGGGCCTCGCCGTTGACGACGTTGACCAGGTCGTAGACTACACGACGTTCGCAGCCCATGATCAGGTCGAGGTTGCGCAGACCGACGTCGAAATCAATGACTGCGGTCTTGAAGCCGCGCAGCGCCAGTCCCGAGGCGAAGGCCGCACTGGTGGTGGTTTTTCCGACGCCACCCTTGCCGGACGTTACGACGATGACTCTCACGGTTTCCCCTTGTGCGTGATCTGTGCTGGCCGCTCAGCCGAGCTTGAGCGCTTCGATGTTGAGTGTGTGTTCGGCGCCGGCCAGCCGCACCAGGGCGGGTTTGCCGGCGAAGTCTTCGGCAATGCCGGACTCGAAGGTGCGATAGACGCCGGCGATCGAGACGAGCTCGGGGCCGAAGTCGCTTGTCAGGATGCGTGCCGCCTGCTCGCCCTGGGCACCGGCAATGGCACGCCCGCGCAACGGGCCGTAGCAGTGGATGCTGCCGTCGGCAATGACTTCGGCCCCGGGACTGACGCCGCCGAGAAGTACGAGGTCGGTGCCGCGGGCGTAGACCTGCTGCCCGGAACGCAGCGGGCGATCGACGAACATCGTCAGCGGAGCCGAGGTCGGCGCCGGAGGAGCGGTCGTGGCGGGGGCCGCGGCGGCAGGCGCGGGCGCGGGTTTCGCCGCCGGGGCCGTGGTGGAAGCAGGGCGCTCATGTCCCGGTCGGGCGGAGAATTGTGCGGCATCGAGCAGGGCGAGCCCGGCCTGACGGGCACTGGCGCAATGAGCTTCGGCGAGCCGGGTGATTCCGATCGGCTGGAGGCGATAGCGCCGCAGCAAGGATTGCAGGCCGGCCCAGTCGATGCGGTCCGGCAGTTCGCGGAGAGTGCCGCAATCGAGGATCACGGGTTCGCCGTTGAAGAAGTCCGGCATGCCGCCGAGCATCTTGTGCAGCGCGTCGGCGAGCGCGGCGGGTTCGGCTATTTGTAGTACGGCGACGGTTGCGCCCAGGGTCGTGTTGCGGAACTCGATCGGACGGGCGGGCGCGTTAGCGGACATGGACGGAAAGGGCTTTAAGTTCAGGGGAGTGTACTGATCGGCACGCGTTCGGGCAAGCTGCGGCCGCCATGCCGTAGCGATCGCCCCGGCGGTGCCGGAATGCGCCTTCCGGGCCGCGTCGTCCGGCGTCTGCGCAGGGGTCAATGCAGGGTCGGCGGATGGAATAGCGCGTCGACGTCGGTGGCGTCGAAACGGTAGCTGTGGTTGGAGAGATCGTCGTGGACGAGGATCTCGCCGTGCTCGGTGAGGATCGCGCGCACTTCGTCCTCCCCCAGCGCGCGCAACATCGCCGCGACCTTGGCCGGATCGGCGGGCCAGTCGTGGGTCACCGGGCGGGCGTCGAACAGGCGGACGTTTTCCTCGGCGAACAGGCGGCGCAGGAGGTCGTGCGCTTCGAGTCCGAGCAGCTCGTCGCTGCGCACGGTATGGGCGAGCTGGAGTACGCGCGACCAGCCGTCGAGATCCTTCTGGTCGGCGCCCGGCAGCTTTTGCACGAACAGGGCCGCTGCGGCCCCCTCGCTGCACGCCAGCCACAAGCCGGCCGGCTGCTGCTCGGACTGGGCGAGGTAGTGCTGGAAAATTTCCGCGATGCTGCCGCCTTCGAGCGGCACCAGGCTCTGGTACGGCTGCGCCAGCCCGGGAACGTCGAGCGAGAGCTGCAGGCGGCCGTCGCTGATCAGTTCGCCCGGCGTATCTTCGGCGAGCACGCGCTCGCCTTTCGCATAACCGCGCAGGTTGAGGGTTTCGGTGCAGTCGATGACGAGCAGGCTGAGTGGGCCGTGGCTGCTGACCTGGAAGGTGAGGCGGCCGGGCTGCTTGAGGTTGCCGGCGATCACCGCGGACACCGCGCTCATCTCGCCGAGCAGGCGGGCGACCGGTTCCGGGTAGCCGCGGCCGGCCTGCATGGCCTGCCAGACGTCGGTCAGGCGCACGATGGCGCCGCGGATGTCGAGATCTTCGAGCAGGAAGCGCTGGACATAACTGGGAGGAAGAGGGGCGCTCATGGCTTGTTTCCGGTGAAGACGGCAGCGAAGCGTTCGGGGTCGAGACCGACGACGAGTTCGCCGGTGGCGGCCTCGATCACCGGTCGACGGATCAGTCCGGGGTGGGCCTGCATCAGCGCGATCGCCGCGGCTTCGCTGGCGATCGCCTGCTCTTCGGGGGCGAGCTTGCGCCAGGTCGTGCCCCGTTTGTTGACCAGCGACTCCCAGCCGAGGCGTTCGCACCAGCGCTGCAAGGTGGCGGCGTCGATGCCGGATTTCTTGTAGTCGTGGAAGCGGTAGGCGGCACCGGTGCCTTCGAACCAGGCGAAGGTTTTTTTCATCGTGTCGCAGTTCTTGATTCCGTGGATCACGGCTTGCATCGCACTCTCCATCGGTTCGCGCCGTCCCTCACTTGCTGCTGCGTGCGCGTGCGAAAGCCGCCGCGAGCGCGCCGCCCGCGGTGGGAGTGCCCTGTTCGCGGCGCTTTGCCGGGGGCGGTTTGTCTCCGGGGGCGGGCGGGCGGCTTTCTCCGTTCCGGGGCGGACGACGGTCGCCGTCGCGGTTCGCCGGTCGACGGGTCTGGCCGGTGCCGTGGTCGCGCGTCTCGGGGCGCGCGGCGGGGCCTTCGCTGCGGCGCACTGCGGTCTCGTCGCCCAGGCGCATCGTCAGCGCGATGCGTTTGCGCGCGACGTCCACTTCCAGCACCTTGACCTTCACCACCTGGCCGGCCTTGACCACGCTGTGCGGGTCCTTGATGAAGGTGGTGGACAGCGCCGAGATGTGCACCAGGCCGTCCTGATGCACGCCGATGTCGACGAAGGCGCCGAAGTTGGTGACGTTGGTGACCACGCCTTCGAGCAGCATCCCCGGCTGCAGGTCCTTCAGCGTCTCGACGCCGTCACGGAAGCTGGCGGTGCGGAACTCGGGGCGCGGGTCGCGGCCGGGCTTTTCCAGTTCGGCGAGGATGTCCTGCACGGTGGGCAGGCCGAAGCGCTCGTCGGTGAATTCGGCCGGCTTGAGCGACTTGAGGAAGCTGCCGTTGCCCATCAGCTCGCGCACGCTCTTCTGCACCCGGGCGAGGATGCGCTCGACCACCGGGTAGGCCTCCGGGTGCACCGAGGACGCATCGAGCGGGTTGTCGCCGCTCGGGATACGCAGAAAGCCGGCGGCCTGCTCGAAGGTCTTCGGCCCCAGGCGCGGTACGCCCTTCAGCGCGTCGCGGCTGCGGAACGGGCCGTTGGCGTCGCGGTAATCGACGATGTTGGCGGCGAGCGTCGAACTGAGGCCGGAGATGCGCGCCAGCAGCGGGGCGGAGGCGGTGTTCACATCCACGCCGACGGCGTTCACGCAGTCCTCGACCACGGCGTCCAGGCTCTTCGCCAGCCGGCCCTGGTTGACATCGTGCTGGTACTGGCCGACGCCGATCGACTTGGGGTCGATCTTGACCAGCTCGGCGAGCGGGTCCTGCAGGCGGCGGGCGATCGACACCGCGCCGCGCAGGCTGACGTCGACGCCGGGGAATTCGCGCGCGGCCAGTTCCGAGGCCGAATACACCGAGGCGCCGGCTTCCGACACCATGACCTTGGTCAGGCGCAGCTCGGGCTGGCGCTTGAGCAGTTCGGCGACGAGCGCGTCGGTCTCGCGCGAGGCGGTGCCGTTGCCGATTGCGATCAGTTCGACGGCGTGCTTCTTCGCCAGCGCGGCGATCGCCGCGAGCGCCGATTCGCGGTCGCGGCGGGGTTCGAAGGGATACACCGTGGCGGTGTCGACGAGCTTGCCGGTGGCGTCCACCACGGCGACCTTGACCCCGGTGCGGATGCCGGGGTCGAGCCCGATCGTGGCCCGTGTGCCGGCGGGCGCGGCGAGCAGCAGGTCCTTCAGGTTGCGGGCGAAGACGCGGATCGCCTCTTCCTCCGCGCGCTCGCGCAGCTCGCCCATCAGCTCGAGTTCGAGGTGGATCGAGATCTTCACGCTCCACGCCCAGCGCACGGTCTCGGCCAGCCAGCGGTCGGCAGGCCGACCCTGGTTGCGGATGCCGAAGCGGGCGGCGATGCGGCCTTCGCAGGGATGGGGGGCGTCCGCGTCGGCACGCTCCACTTCCAGCGCCAGGCGCAGCACGCCCTCGTTGCGCCCGCGCAGCAGCGCCAGCGCGCGGTGCGAGGGGAGGGTGGCGATCGGCTCCTTGAAATTGAACCAGTCGCGGAACTTGGCGCCTTCGTCTTCCTTGCCCTCGATCACGCTCGAGCGCACTTCGCCGTGCTCGTGCAGATAGGCGCGCAGCTCGCCGAGCAGAGCGGCGTCCTCGGCGAAGGTCTCCATCAGGATCTGGCGCGCGCCGTCGAGCACGCTCTTCACCTCGGCGAAGCCGGCCTCGGCGTTGAGGTAGTTCGCCGCCTCGGCTTCCGGGTCCCGCGTCGGGTCGGCGAGCAGAGCCTCGGCGAGCGGACCGATGCCGGCCTCGCGCGCGATCTGCGCCTTGGTGCGGCGCTTGGGCTTGTAGGGCAGGTAGAGGTCTTCGAGGCGTTGCTTGGTGTCGGCGTCCTCGATCTCGGCGCGCAGCTCGGCGCTCAGCTTGCCTTGCTCCTCGATCGAGGCGAGCACGGTGGCGCGGCGGTCTTCCAGTTCGCGCAGGTAGCCGAGGCGTTCTTCGAGCGTGCGTAGCTGGGTATCGTCCAGCCCGCCGGTGACTTCCTTGCGGTAGCGCGCGATGAAGGGGACGGTGGCGCCGTCGTCGAGGAGCTGGACGGCGGCGATGACCTGGCGCGGCGAGACGCCGAGCTCGTCGGCGATGCGGTGTTCGATCGGGGGCAGCATCGGATCAGGAGGTGAAGGCGGAAGCGAAGAAGGGCTGGATGGTGCAGCAAGCGCCGGCCAGCGACAAGCATTCGGTGCCGCAGCATTTGCTGCCGCACGGGCGGCAGGCTCCTGCCGGCGGCGCGTGGTGAATGAAAGGCGGCGGTGCAGGTGCCGGGCGCCGTCCCTTACAGGGCAACCAGGGTCTGCCGTCCCCACCAGCTTTCACCGGCGCCCAGGTGTACCGGCCGGTGGGCGGCGGCGGCCTCGACACAGAGCATGTGGCGGAAGCCGTTGGCGGGCAGATCGGGCAAGGCGACGCTGCGCTCGACCCAGGGGTTCCATACCACGACGTCGGGGAAACCGTCGGCGTTGATGCCCAGGCTGCGGTCGTATTCGCGCAGCAGCAGGGGGCGTTTGACGTCCTGGTAGAGGCGGTCGGTCTCGGCTTCGATCAGGAGCACATCGCCGCTGTCGCGCCGGATGCGGTCGGCATCGACCTTGTCGCGGTAGTCGTAGCCGTGCAGGCCTTCGAGGCGGGACTGCTCGACTTCGCGCACGGCGAGGTAGGTGTGCAGCGCCGCGGTGAATTCGAACCGCTCGCTGCCGGTGTTCTCGACCTCGAGTTCGAGATCGAGGCGGCTGTCCTCGATCAGGATCCCCAGCTCGGCCCGGAACGGGTGCGGCCACAGCGCGCGGGTCGCATCGCTGTCGCTCAGGGCGAGGGTGACGAGGGCGAAATCCTTGCCACTGCGCTCGGTCGCGACCGACCAGGCGGCGGTGCGGGCAAAACCATGGTGAGGCAGCGGGCCGAGTCCGGCGAACTGCGGAAAGCAGACCGGGACGCCGCCGCGGATCGCCGCACTGCCGTCGAAGCGGGCCAGGGGGCTGAGATACAGCCGCTCTTCCCCGCCGGGGGGGATCCAGGACAAGACCTGCGCACCGTGCAGGCTGACGATGACCCGGGCGCCGGCGGCGGTGACGAGGCGCAGCGCGGACTGGCCGTGAAAGTCGATGGTTTCGATCGTGGAGGGCATGGTTCAGTCCTGCAGCGGCAGCACGCCGAGCTTGACCGAACTGTCCTCGGGATCGTTGCTGATCACGAAGCCCAGCTTGTGTACGAACTTCAGCATGCGCTCGTTGTTGGCGAGGAAAACGCCGTTCATGTAGGAAATGCCGCGGCTGCGCGCGGTCTCGATGAGGACGCCCATGAGCTTGCGCGCCAGCCCGCGGTGCTGCCAGTCGTCGGCGACGACCACGGCGAATTCGCAGGATTCGCCGTCGGGGTTGACCGCGTAGCGGCAGACGCCGATTTCCTTCTCCCGCCCGTCCACTTCCAGCGTGGCGAGGAAGGCCATCTCCCGGTCGTAGTCGATCTGGGTCAGGCGCGCGACCATCGCCGGCGGCAGCTCGCGCATCGTGTTCATGAAGCGGTAGTACTTGGTCTCGGCCGACAGGCCGCGCACGAATTCGACTTCGAGCTCGGCGTCCTCGGGCTTGATCGGGCGGATCGTCACCACCGTGCCGTCGGGCACCGTCCACGTGCTGATCAGGTGCGAAGGGTAGGGGTGGATCGCCATGTGATCGTAGCGGTCGGCGGTCGGCGAAACGTTGTCGACCATGATCCGGGCATCGACCGCGACCACGCCGTGCTCGTCCACGATCAGCGGGTTGATCTCCATCGAGGTGATCCACGGCAGTTCGCAGACCATTTCCGAGACCCGCAGCAGCACCAGCTCGAGCGCCCCCATGTCGATCGCCGGCATGTTGCGGAATTCGCCCAGGCGGGCCGAGATCCGCGTCGAACGGATCATGTCCTTGACCAGGAAGCTGTTGAGCGGCGGCAAGGCGACGGCGATGTCGCGGTTGTCCTCGACCAGGTTGCCGCCTTCGCCGAACGCGATCGCGGGGCCGAACACCGGGTCGCGCTTGACGCTGACCACCAGCTCGCGGCCGTTGCGCTTCTGGATCATGGGCTCGATGGCAATGCCGTTGATCTCGGCGTCGGGCCGCACCCGCTTCACTTCGTCGATGATTTCCTGGTACGTCGAGCGCACCGCGGCGAGGCTGCGGATGTTCAGGCGCACCCCGCCGACTTCGGACTTGTGGGCAATGCTCGGCGAATCGATCTTCATCACGATCGGCAGGCCGATCTCGGCCGACAGCACCATCGCCTCGGCCGCCGAGCGGGCGACCACGGTCTGTGCGATGGGGATGCGGAAGGCGGCCAGCAGCGCCTTCGACTCCATCTCGTTGAGCTTGTTGCGGCGCTCGGACAGCGCCATCTCGATCACCAGGCGGGCGCTTTCGATCGACGGCGGCGACAGGTGAGACAGCGAGGACGGCGTCTGCATCAGCAGCTTCTGGTTCTGGTAGTAGGCGGAAATGTGGCTGAACAGCTCCACCGCCGGTTCCGGCGTGCGGAAATGGGGAATGCCGGCGGCGGTGAAGCGGTGGCGTGCCTCGCCGACCAGGTCTTCGCCCATCCAGCAGGTGACCACCGGCTTGTCGGCGGTCTTTTCGAGCTCGATGACGACGCTGGCGACGCCGGTCGGGTCGCTCACCGCCTGCGGGGTGAGCAATACCAGCACGCCGTCCACGTTCGGGCCTTCGAGAACCGCCTTGATCGCGTGGCGGTAGCGTTCGGGGCCGGCATCGCCGAGGATGTCGACCGGGTTGCCGCGCGACCAGCTCGCGGGCAGCCCGGCATTGAGCTTCTCCAGGGTGGAGTCGGCGAACTCGGCGAGCGGTATGCCGATGTCCGCGGCACGGTCGGCCGCCATCACGCCCGGGCCGCCGCCGTTGGTGATGATCGCCAGGCGGTTGCCGCGCGGGCGGAAGTGCGAAAACAGCGCGTTGGCGGCGGCGAACAGCTGGCCCATGTTGTACAGGCGGATCACGCCGGCACGGCGCAGCGCGGCGTCGAATACCGCGTCGTCGCCCATCGGCGCGCCAGTGTGCGACAGGATCGCGCGCGAGGCGTCGGGGTGGCGCCCGGCCTTGATCAGCAGCACCGGCTTGACCCGGGCCGCCGCGCGCAGCGCGCTCATGAAGCGGCGGGCGTCGCGCACTCCTTCCACATAGAGGAAGATGCTCTCGGTGCGCGGGTCGGAGATCATGTATTCGAGCACTTCGCCGAAGTCGATGTCCGACGATGATCCGAGCGAGACCACCGCCGAAAAGCCGACGTTGTTGGGTTTGGCCCAGTCCAGGATCGCTGCGCACAGGCCGCCGGACTGCGAGATCAGGCCGATGCTGCCCTTGAGTGCGCTGGCATGGGCGAAGGTGGCGTTGAGACCCAGCTGCGGGCGCATGATGCCCAGGCAGTTGGGGCCGAGCAGGCGGATGCGGTGACGGTGGGCGGCATCGACGACCTGGCGCTCGAGCAGCTCGCCGCGCGGACCGGCTTCGGAAAACCCCGCCGACAGCAGGATCGGCGCCTTGACTCCGGCACGGCCGCAGGCGTCGATGATCGCCGGCGCCTTCTCGGCGCGCACGGCGAGCGCGACCAGGTCCAGGCGCTGGGGCACGTCCTCGACCGACTTGTAGCAGGCCACGCCATGCACGCTCTCGTGCTTGGGATTGATCGCAAACAGCTTGCCCTTGTACCCGGCTTCCAGCATGTTGCGGATGAGTACGCTGCCGAGGGCGTTCTCACGTTCGCTGGCGCCGATGATGCCGACGGAGCGGGGCTCGAGCAACGGGGTGAGGTAGTGCTTGTCTTTCATGGTGTGGCTCTGGGTGATGTCGGGCGCAGGCCCGCACGATGACATATGTCCGAATTTTCTTCGAATTCTTCGATAACGCCTGATTATACTGCAGTGCACAATCGATTGCTGGCCGATTCCTCCTCACCGGATTCCTCCGCTCCTGCCGGGCGCCGGGATGCGGAGCGGCATCGGCTAGAATCGGGGCATTCTCTTCAACACCGATCCGTCTACAGGGCATTGCACCGATGATCGAGCACCACACCGCCAGTGCGCTCACGCCTTCGGCCTGGGTCACCCGCTTCGCCTCCCTGATCGCGCCCGCCGGGCGGGTGCTCGACTACGCCTGCGGCAGCGGCCGCCATGCACGCTGGCTGGCGCAGCACGGTTTTCGCGTCGACGCCGTCGACCGCGACGGCATCGCCTTGCAATTGCTGCAGGGCCTGCCCCGGCTGGAACCGCGAGAACTCGACCTCGAAGGGGAGGACTGGCCTTTCGCGCGCGCCGACTACGACGGCGTGGTGGTCTGCAACTACCTGTACCGGCCGCGCTTCGATGCCATGCTGGAATTGCTGCGTCCGGGCGGAGTGCTGATCTACGAAACCTTTATGGCCGGCAACGAGCGCTTTGGCAAGCCGAGCCGTCCCGACTTCCTGCTCCAGCCCAACGAGCTGGTGCACCGCCTGCGCGAGCACTGGACCATCGTCGCGTTCGAGCAGGGCGAAATCCGGACTCCGCGCGCCGCAGCGGTGCAGCGGGTGTGCGCGATCAAGGGCAGGGCGCTGGCCGTGCTGCCCTGAGCTTTACCCGGTCTGCTCGAGGATGCGCTGTGCCAGCGCGCGGATGCCTTCGGGCCCGAGATCCGTCGTCGCGATCCGGGGGGCGTCGCCGTAGCCGAGGTAGTTGCCGTGTTGGGAGCGCCGGTAAAGAGGGTCGTAATGCAGGTCGATGAGTTCGCCGAACAGCTCGGGGAGGGCGCCGGCATCGGCCATTGCATGCCAGCGCGCCAGCGTCTCCCGGCTCTGGAGCTCGCGCAGGCGCAGCAGGTTGTGCTTGAGGGTGGCGATGTCCTCGCCCAGGTAGGCATAGTCGCGCACGAGAAAATCGAGGCGGGCGTCGCGGCTGGCGTCGATCATCACGCAGGGCGCGCGCCGCATCGCCAGGATCAGCGCCTCGGGCACGAACAGCAGGCCGATCTTGCGGCTTTCGGCTTCCACATAGACCGGACGCGCCGGGTCGATGGCCTGCAGCCGGGTAAACAGCTGGGTCTCGAAATGCTTCTGTGAAGGCTGGGGACGATCGGGAAGCGCCCCCAGCACCGAGCCCTTGTGCGCGGCGAGGTCTTCGAGATCGAGCGTCTGCGCGCCGAGCGCAGCGAGCGCGTCGAGCACCCGGGTCTTGGCGCTGCCGGTTGGGCCGCAGACGATGCGTAGCTGCAGCTGCGGGGCGATGCGCTTGGTCTCGTCGATCACGAGGTGGCGGAACGCCTTGTAGCCGCCTTCGAGCTGGCAGGCATCCCAGCCCACCATGCGCAGCCAGGTGGTGAACGAGCCGCTGCGCTGGCCGCCGCGCCAGCAATACACCAGCGGGCGCCAGTTCTTGGGTTTATCCTTCAGGCAGGTCTGCAGGTGGTGGGCGATGTTGGCTGCGACCAGCGCGCCGCCGATGCGCCGCGCCTCGAACGCCGACTGCTGCTTGTAGATCGTGCCGACGACGACACGCTGCTCATTGTCGAGCACGGGCAGGTTCACCGCCCCCGGCAGGTGGTCGGCGGCGAATTCCGCGGGCGTGCGCGCATCGATGATCTCGTCAAATTCGGACAGCTGTGCTACGGTCGCGACGCCTTTCTGCATGGTTTTCCCGGGCGCGCGGCGCGTGGCCGGCACAGCCCTTCACTCCTTTCCGACGATGAATGAAATCAAACTGACCCAATTCTCCCACGGTGGCGGATGCGGCTGCAAAATCGCCCCGGGAGTGCTCTCCGAGCTGCTGGCAAAAATGCCGGCTGGAGTGGTGCCGCCCGAACTGCTGGTGGGAACCGATACCGCCGACGACGCGGCAGTGTACAAGCTCAACGAGCGCCAGGCGATCGTCGCCACCACCGACTTCTTCACCCCGATCGTGGACAACGCGCGCGACTTCGGCCGCATCGCCGCGACCAACGCCTTGTCCGACGTCTATGCGATGGGCGCCACACCGATCCTGGCGCTGGCCGTGGTGGGCATGCCGCTCGACAAACTGCCTCCCGAAGTCATCGGCGAAATCCTGCAGGGCGGCGCCGAAATCTGCCGCGCCGCCGGCATTCCGATCGCCGGCGGGCATTCGATCGACGTCCTCGAGCCGATCTACGGCCTGGTCGGGCTCGGTGTCGTCGACCCGGCCCGGGTCCGCACCAATGCCGGCGCCCACGCCGGAGACGTACTGATCCTGTCCAAGCCGCTCGGCATCGGCATCCTGTCGGCGGGGCTCAAGAAAGGCCGGCTCTCCGCCCACGGCTACGCCGAAATGCTGCGCTGGACGACGACGCTCAACCGTGCCGGCGCGCATCTGGCCGGTATCGACGGCGTCCATGCGGTGACCGACGTCACCGGCTTCGGCCTTGCCGGCCATCTGCTCGAGATGTGCCGCGGCGCCGGACTCGGCGCGGCGCTGCAGTTCGACCGCCTGCCGCTGATCGCGGAAGCGCTGGCGCTGGTTCAGGCCGGCGTCGCCACCGGCGCCTCGGAGCGGAACTGGGCGAGCTACGGCGAGGCCATCGATCTGGCGGACACCGCGCCCGAGTGGCAGCGCAAGCTGCTCACCGACCCGCAGACCTCGGGTGGCCTGCTGATCGCTTGCGCGCCGGCGGCGGTCGACGCGGTGCAGGCGGCGATCCGGGCCGAGCAGGGCGAAGCCGGTGCCGTGATCGGGACGATGGAGGCCGGCCCGGCGCGTGTCGGCATCGTCTGAGCGGACGCGCACGGCCGGCGGATTTCCCGTGTGGGGGCGGGCGGGCTTATCTGCCCGCCCTGCGCTTGGCGGTGTGCAGCGGCTCGAGCAGGGGCTCGAGCCCTTGCCACACCGTTTTGAGGACGAGCGCCTGGGCCTTGGCGTTGGGGTGGATGCCATCGGTCAAGAACAGCTCGGACCGACCGGCAAAGCCTTCCAGCAGAAAGGGGACCAGGGCCACGTCTTCGCTCCGGGCAACGTCGGCATAGGTCTGGGCGAAGCGCCGGGTGTAGGCCGGGCCGTAGTTCGGCGGCATCTGCATGCCGATCAGCAGGACCCGGGCTCCACTCTTCCGCGCATCGGCGATCATCGCTTTCAGGTTGTCGGCGAGCAACTGCGGGCGCAGCCCGCGCAGGCCGTCGTTGGCGCCGAGTTCGAGGATCAGGATTTCGGGCCGATGCTGCTCGAGGGCCTGCGGCAGGCGGGAGCGTCCACCGGCCGAGGTTTCGCCCGAGACGCTGGCGTTGACCACCGTGTGGTGGAACCCTTCGTCCTGCAGGCGCGTCTGCAACAAGGCTGGCCATTCCTCTCCGTGGCGCAGACCATAGCCGGCCGACAGGCTGTCGCCCCACACCAGGATCGTTGCGGCGTGGGCCGTGCCGACGAACAACACGATGAAAAAGAAGGTAGTGATGGATCGTAGCAAGGTCGAAGTCTCCATTCCGGTCGTCGAAGTCGATGGCCTGTGTCGACAGGTCGAACTGGCCGATGGTCACGGCGATCTGCACATTTTGCAGGATGTCGGTTTTGCCGTCGCGGCGGGCGAGTCGGTGGCGGTGATTGGCGCCTCGGGCTCGGGCAAATCGACGCTGCTGGGATTGCTCGCCGGGCTCGATGTTCCCACCGCCGGCACGGTGCGCCTGGACGGCATCGACCTGTTCGCGCTCGACGAGGATGCGCGCGCCGCGCTGCGCGGCGAGACGATCGGCTTCGTATTCCAGTCCTTCCAGCTGCTGCCCGCCCTGACCGCGCTGGAAAACGTGATGCTGCCGCTGGAGCTGGCCGGCGCGGCCGACGCGAAGGCGGTGGCGGCGCAGTGGCTGGAGCGGGTCGGGCTGGGAGGGCGGCTGCGCCACTACCCGAAGCACCTGTCCGGCGGCGAGCAGCAGCGCGTGGCGCTGGCGCGCGCCTTCGCCCCGGGCCCCCGGCTGCTGCTCGCCGACGAGCCGACCGGCAATCTCGATGCCGAAACCGGGCAGGCGATCATCGAACTGATCTTCGCCCTCAACCGTGAGGCGGGCACCACGCTGATCCTGGTGACGCACGACGAGTCGCTCGCGCGCCGCTGCAAGCGGGTGTTGAGAATGAACGCGGGGCGCCTGAGCGAGACGGGCGTGCGCTGAACGCGCGACACCGCCGGCGTATTCAGCCGTCCTCGCCGAAGAGGTCGAGGATGCCGTCCAGACCGCTGTGGTCGAGGCAGCAATGGGCGACGTCGCGTAGCACCGGCTTGGGATGAAAAGCGACGCCGAAGCCGGCGGCGCGCAGCATCGGGATGTCGTTGGCGCCATCTCCGGCGGCGATCACCTGGTCTTCGGCGAGGCCCAGTTCGTCGCGCAGCCGCTGCAGGTGGGCGGCTTTCGCCGCACCGTCGACGATGTCACCGACGATGCGCCCGGTGAGCCGGCCGTTGGCCACTTCGAGTTCGTTGGCGTAGGCGTGATCGAAGCCGAGCCGCGCCTGCAGGCGCTCGGTGAAGTAGGTGAAGCCGCCCGAAACCAGCATGCTGCGGATACCGGCCCGCTGCAGGCCCTGGAGCAGGCGTTCGGCCCCGGGGTTGAGCTGCAGGCGTTTTTCGTACACTTCGCCGAGGGCGCTCTCGGCCAGCCCCGCGAGCAGCGCCACGCGGCGGCTCAGCGACTCGCGGAAATCGATCTCGCCCTCCATTGCCGCTTCGGTGATCGCCGCCACTTCGGCCTTCAGCCCCTGCATGTCGGCGATCTCGTCGATGCATTCGATGTTGATCAGGGTCGAATCCATGTCGGTCACGAACAGCCCGAAGTCGCTCAGGCGGCGCCCTTCGGGCAGCCAGGCGTGGTCGAGCCGGGCCTCGGCGCAGGCGGCGAGCAGCCCTTCGTGGGGGCGGGCGCCGAGAAGGCGGAAGGAGCGCGGCGTGATCTGCTCGACCGCATCGGCGCCGGTGAGCGTGGCGATGCGCTCGAGCGCGGCGCGGTCGACGTCGCGGGCAAGGACCACCAGGTTCATGCGCTGCGCTCCCGCTGCGGCAGGGCGGTGCGCAACACGGCGGCAGCGTTGCGGATCATCTCTTCGGTGGTGTCCCAGCCGACGCAGGCGTCGGTGACCGAGCAGCCGTACCTGAGCTGGCCGAGGTCGGCCGGAATCGACTGGTTGCCCGCTTCCAGGTTGCTCTCGACCATCAGGCCGATGATCGACTGGTTGCCTTCGCGGATCTGGTGCATGACGTCCTTCATCACCAGCGGCTGAAGCTCGGGCTTTTTCCACGAGTTGGCGTGCGAGCAGTCGACGACGATGTTCTTCGGCAGCTTGGCCTTGGCGAGCGCCTGTTCGGCGAGCGAGATCGACACCGTGTCGTAGTTCGGCCGCCCGCCGCCGCCGCGCAGCACGACGTGGCCGTAGCGGTTGCCGCGGGTGCGGGTGATCGCCGACTGGCCTTCGCTGTTGATGCCGAGGAAGCTGTGCGGGCTGGCGGCCGAAATGATGGCGTTGATGGCGACGTCGAGATCGCCGTCGGTGGCGTTCTTGAACCCGACCGGAGTGGACAGGCCGGAAGCCATCTCGCGGTGGGTCTGCGATTCGGAGGTGCGTGCGCCGATCGCGGTCCACGAGATCAGGTCGCCGTAGTACTGCGGCGCGATCGGGTCGAGCGCTTCGGTGGCGGTGGGCAGGCCGAGCTCGCAGACGTCGAGCAGGAACTTGCGCGCGCGCTCCATGCCGATGTCGATGCGGAAGGAATCGTCCATGAAGGGGTCGTTGATGAAGCCCTTCCAGCCGGTGGACGTGCGCGGCTTCTCGAAATACACCCGCATCACCAGCAGGAGGCTGTCGGCGACTTCGTCGGCGAGCGCCTTCAGCCGGCGCGCATAGTCGAGGCCGGCCTCCGGATCGTGGATCGAGCACGGCCCGACCACCACGAACACGCGCGGATCCTTGTGGTCGAGAATGTCCATCACCGCTTTGCGCCCGGCCACCACCGAAGCCGCCGCCCGCTCGGTGAGCGGCACGCGCGCCTTGATTTCCTCCGGCGAGGGCATGTGGTCGAAGGCGACGACGTTGAGGTTTTCGGTCTGGGTGAGGGGCATTGCGGGGACTCCGGTTACGGCCAGGGAAACGGGTAATTGTAACTCCCGCAGCGGGGAGTGGTCGTGGCGATGTGAGCGCAGCGGAACGGCGCAAGGGCCGGCGATCGGGCGCGAGGCCGGGAGGCATCACCGCCCCCGGGCGACGGCTGCGGGCTAGAATTCCGCCAAATCCCGAACAGGAGACTATCGATGACCGAACGCTGCGCCTGGTGCGGCAACGATCCGCTCTATGTCGCCTATCACGACACCGAATGGGGCGTGCCCAGCCATGACGATCGCCATCTGTTCGAGATGCTGGTGCTCGAAGGCGCGCAGGCGGGGCTGAGCTGGCTCACCATCCTGAAGAAGCGCGAGCACTACCGGCGTGCGTTTGACGGCTTCGATGCCGAGCGTGTCGCCCGTTACGGGGCGGAGGAGGTCGCCCGCCTGCTCGCCGATCCCGGCATCGTGCGCAACCAGCGGAAGGTGGAGGCGGCCATCGCCAATGCGCACGCGGCGCTGGCGGTGCGCGAGCGCTTCGGACAGCCACGACGCCGACGGCAGCGTAGCGAACTCCAGGCACCAGCCAGACGGGCTACGCAGCGACAGGACCCCCGCCGCCTGCAGCGGCGAGGTGACGCCGACAGGGCGGGCCGCCACCAAGGTCAGGAACGCGTCCGATTTGCGCGCGGCCACCGCCCGTCCCTGGCGCACCCAGTACCCCAGCGACTTCTTGTTCAACCCATGCTCGGCGCTATACGCCGCCTGCGTCTGACCGCTGCGCCGCCACTGCTCCACATGCGCACGCCAGCGCGCAGCGCGCTCGGAATGATGGCTCATCACGACCTCCTGCAAAAAACCAGGAGTGTCCGCAAACCACCTCCGCAATCACAGGTGGGCGCGCCGGACGCTTACCTGGATGCTGGACGACACCGGAGTGCTGTGCACCTAGTTCGGTCCAGCTGAACATCCAATTTTTGCGACCGATGGGAATCAGCCGTAGCGCCCGTTCGAGGTGATTGGTGTCGATGGGGACGTCGGGATCGGCCAGGAACACTTCCAGAGCCGCGCGTCGCTTGTGCGCATAAATTGAGCACGGTCACTGCTGCTGATGCCTTTTCCCGGCGGAATGATCAAGCAGCGTGATGGCGGACCGCCGGCCGGGAGGGAGCCGGCGAGGTGTGGAACATGAGACCGGGGGATCAGTCCTCGAAGCAGAGCAGGACCCCGTCCGTTGCCTGCTGGCGCAGTGGAATCAGCGCCTGGTAAGCGGCCGATGCGTGCCACCCGTCGACTGCGGCGACGTCCGGAAAGCGGATCATCACCGTGTCGGTGTGGATGTGCTCGCCGGCCAGCACCTTAACGATCCTGCCGCGAAGGATCAGTTCTCCCCCCCACGGCGCCAGCGTGGCTGGAACGCGGCTGCGGTATTCGGCCCACTTGTCTGCATCCTTGACGGTCAGGTGCCCGATGAGATACGCATTGCCCATGTGCTTCGCTCCGAATCAGCAACAAGATGTGGGTGCGGGGACCACGCACCGCTTCAGAACCATATCCGCACCGTCATATTTCCAGGCTACGCCACAGAGGCGAGTACCGCGGGCTCATCGTGGCGCGGGGCTGCGCAGGGAGCTCCAGAAGGCTGCGCCGATCAGCACCGCACCGATGAGGCCGGTAACGGTTTCGGGAATGTGCACGTGGACGCCGATGAACATGATCGTCGCCAGCGCTCCGATCGCCCAGAACGCACCGTGCTCGAGGTAGCGATAGGCGTCCAGCGTGCCGCGATAGACCAGCATCAGGGTGAATGAGCGGACGAACATGGCACCGACGCCGAGGCCGATGGCGATGATCGGCAGGCTGGTGGTCAGGGCGAAGGCACCGATGACGCCGTCGAAGCTGAACGATGCGTCGAGCAGTTCGAGGTACATGAACCCGGCGAAACCGGTTTTCGCGGCGACTTTGCCGCCTTCTCCGGGTTCACCGCCCATGATTGCGCCGAGCCCGTCGGCGGCAATGTAGATGACCAGGCCCCAGATGCCTGCGATGATGAACTCGACCCGCTGATCCGGGGTGTCCAGCCAAGCCGAACTTGCCAGGATAACCAGGAGCGTCAGCAGGATTTGTGCTGCCTCAAGGCGGCCGAGGTGGGTCAACGGAGCCTCGATCGGCGCCAGCCAGTGCGTATCCTTGTTGGTGTCGATGAAGAACTTGAGGAACACCATCAGCAGGAAGGCGCCGCCGAAGGCCGCGATTTCGTGGTGTGCTGAAGTCAGCAGGCGGGCGTATTCGTCGGGGTTGAATAGCGCGAGGTGGACCACCTCCAGCGGTCCGAGGCTGGCGACGATGCCGACGATGGCCAGCGGGAACACGATGCGCATGCCGAATACCGCGATCAGGATGCCCCACAGGAGGAAACGCTGCCGCCATTTCTCGTCCATGTCCCGCAGCACTGTGGCGTTGACCACCGCGTTGTCGAACGACAGCGAAGTCTCCAGCACCGCCAGCACGGCAATGATGAACACTGCCGGGGGGCCGCCGAGCAGATATCCACCGACGAGGCTCAGTGCGGTGAAGCCGATCGACCAGCTGAAATACTTGAGGTTCTGCATGTGCCAACTTCGGATCTGGAATGGGGCTTTCGCCTGGGTGGGGCGCATTCTAGCACCGGTCCGGTGCGCATGAGCCGGGCGCGGCCGGTGCGAGCGGTGGCTCGCCACAGCGGTTGGCCTGCGGTCGACGCGCGGCCGGATAGCGCAGGGGGGCGGATCGATCGTGGGTCGGGTGTCCTATACTGGATGCAAGCAGAGGCGGATGTCCGAATAATGCTGTACGCATGAATCGCCACACGGGAGCAGGCTGTGATCATCGGGGTTCCAAGGGAAATCAAGAACAACGAGTTCCGTGTCGGGATGACGCCGGCCGGAGTTGCCGAATTCGTCGCCCATGGCCACACGGTGCTGGTCGAGTGCCAGGCGGGAGAAGGCTCCTCCTACAGCGATGCGGATTACGCACTGGCGGGGGCACGGCTGGCCACTTCGGCCGCGGAAGTGTTCGGCGAAGCGGACATGATCATCAAGGTCAAGGAGCCACAGGCGCTCGAACTGGCGATGTTGCGACCCGGCCAGATTCTGTTCGCCTACCTCCACCTCGCCCCCGATCGGGCACAGACCGAAGGCCTGCTGCAATCGGGGGCGCTCTGCATCGGCTACGAGACCGTGGAGCTGGCGGCAGGGCGCTTGCCGCTGCTGGCGCCGATGTCCGAAGTCGCCGGGCGGATGGCAGCACAGGTGGGCGCATCCCTGCTGCAGCGTTCGAGCGGAGGGCGCGGCGTGCTGATGGGAGGGGTTGCCGGCGTCCTGCCGGCGAACGTGCTCATCCTAGGAGCGGGGATCGTCGGCATCAACGCGGCCTATGTGGCGAAGGGAATGGGGGCGAGCGTGACCCTCATGGATGTGGATCTCGAACGCCTGCGGCAAATCGAGTTCGTCTGGGGTAGCGCGGTCCGTACCGTGTACTCGACCCGGCACGATGTCGAGCGCATGGTGGCCGAGGCCGATCTGGTGATTGGCGCGGTGCTGCAGGCCGGAGCGCGGACGCCGGTGCTGATCACGCGCGACATGCTCGCCCTGATGAAGCGGCGCGCGGTGATCCTCGATGTCGCCGTTGATCAGGGAGGCTGCATCGAGACGATCAGGCCGACGACACATGCCGATCCGACCTACCTGGTCGATGAAATCCTGCACTATGGGGTCACGAACATGCCCGGGGCGTTGCCGCGAACGTCGACCCAGGCCCTGATGAACGCGACCCTGCGCTACGGGCTGGCGATCGCCGACAAGGGCTGGCTGCGCGCGGTGTGCGACGACCCCGCCCTGGCGAGGGGGGTGAATATCCTCGAAGGCCGCATCACCAGTCGCCCGGTGGCCGAGGCTCACGGCATGGCGTTCACCCCCCTGGAAGTGCTGGTGCCGTGTTCCGCCGCGCCGTAGGGGCGATGGAAGCGGCAATGCGCGGGCTGCTTGCTCCGCGTTTGCGGGGGGCGGAGCGACGCTTCTTGATTCGAATCAAATTAGACAATTATCAAAAAGTAATGCTCGGGCGAGCCTTACCATGATCAAGAGGCATCGGCTGATGGGGGAAGACCATGGGCAGGCGATTATCCTGGTTGCACCGTATTCTCGGTGCCATGCTGCTGATGGCGGCAAGCGCCCTGGCAGGGGCGAGCGCTACCGGAACGGCGGATCACGCTAAATTCGACGGGCTCAAGGGGCCGTTCAGGACCGGCGCAGAAGTGACCCGCGCCTGCCTCGCCTGTCATACCGAAGCGGCCCGGCAGGTGATGGCGACCCGGCACTGGAGCTGGGAGTACGTCAATGCCGATACCGGCCAGAAGCTGGGCAAGAAGACCATGCTCAACGGCTTTTGCATCGGCAACCGCTCGAACGAGCCCTTCTGCCAGTCCTGTCATGTCGGCTACGGCTGGAAGGACGAGACGTTCGACTTCACCGCCGAAGATGCGGTCGATTGCCTGGCCTGCCACAACACCGGCGGCTATCGGAAACTGGCGGGATTCGCCGGCCACCCGCCCTATGAGCGCATCGAATATCCGGCGAAATCCGGCAAATTCATCGATGCGGTCGATCTCGCCAAGGTGGCGCAGCAGGTCGGCGCGACTTCGCGCCAGACCTGCGGGGTCTGCCACTACTACGGCGGTGGCGGGGACGGCGTCAAACACGGCGATCTCGATTCCTCGCTGAACAAGGCGACGAAGGAACTCGACGTGCATATGGCGCAGGATGGACTGGACTTCAGCTGCGCCAGTTGCCACGAGGCGGATCGGCACAAGGTGGCCGGCAGCCGGATCAGCATGACCGGGGCGGACCCTCACGGGGCGCTGATCCGCGGGCAAAAGACCGAGCGCAATCCGGCCAGCTGCCAGGCCTGCCATGGCGACCGTCCACACAAGGACGGCTTCGTTCAGGCCGGACGCCTGAATGATCACACCCGCACGCTGGCGTGCCAGACCTGCCACATTCCCGAATTCGCCCGCGGCGGCGTGCCGACCAAGATGGGCTGGGACTGGTCTGCGGCAGGCAAGCTGACTCCCGAAGGCAAGCCCTACCAGCTCAAGGACGACCGCGGGCACGTGGTCTACGACAGCAAGAAGGGCGAGTTCGTGCTGGGCCAGAACGTAAAGCCCGACTACATCTGGTTCGACGGAACGGTCACTTACACGCAGCCGGAAACGAAGATCGACCCGAGCGCACGGGTGGCGATCAATACGTTCCATGGCACCCCGGGGGCCGCCGAGGCGCGAATCTGGCCGGTGAAGACCTTCCACGGCAAGCAACCTTACGATACCGAGTACCTGACCTTGCTGGTGCCTCATACCGCAACGCCGGACGACACCGCCTTCTGGTACAACTTCGACTGGGCAAAGGCGCTGAAGGCCGGAGCGGATGCGAGTGGCCAGCCCTACAGCGGAAAATTCGCCTTCGTCGAGACTTCGATGCTGTGGCCGATCACCCATATGGTCGCGCCGAAAGAGCGCGCCCTCGGCTGCGCCGAGTGCCACGCCGACGGCGGCAGGTTGGCTGCGGTGCCGGGAATCTGGATGCCGGGGCGCGATCGCGACCCCTTGCTCGATCGCCTCGGCTTCGGTCTCGCCGGGCTGATGCTGCTGGGCGTTGCCGGCCATGGCGGCCTGCGCTTCCTGACGCGCAACAGGCGCAAGCACCGCGAGGAGAACTGAGATGAGCGAGCGCCTTTATCTGTTCACCCGCTTCGAGCGCTTCTGGCACTGGACCCAGGCGGGATTGATCGTCGTCCTGCTGTTTACCGGTTTTGCCATTCACGGAAGCCATCGACTAATCGGATTCCGCAAGGCGGTCGAGGCTCACGAGATCGCCGCGTGGCTGCTGATCGCCCTGTGGATCTTCGCGATCTTCTGGCACTTCACCACCGGGGCGTGGAAGCACTACATCCCGACCCTCGAAAACGTCGACAGAATGGTCCGCTACTATGTCTCCGGAATTTTTACCGGAGCGCAGCACCCCTACAAAGTCACGCTCGAACGCAAGCACAACCCGCTGCAGCGCCTGGCCTACCTCGGTGTCAAGCTGGTGATCAACCCCTTGCTCTGGGCTTCGGGCCTGCTCTACCTGTTCTGGGGGCGTGTGGAAGGCACGTTGCCCGGGGCGCTGGGCCTGCAACAGGTCGCGACGATCCACACCCTCGGCGCCTTCCTGATGCTGGCGTTCCTGATCATCCACGTCTATCTGGCGACCGTGGGCCGCACTCCGCTCGCTCACATCAGGGCGATGATCACCGGATGGGAAGAGATTCACGGAGACGACACGGCAGGGCGCGGGATTTCCCGGATCGACCGCAAGGCATGACACAATGGCGCGCTTGCGTTGCCACCGGATGGAAATGGACTCTTCCGGCGGCGCACGGACCGCACGCTGTTGATGCATGACCCGAATCCAGAGCCTTTACCAAGATGACTTCCGACCAGCCCGATACGGCCGCCGCCGCGCAGCCTTCTTCCCCTGCCACCGAACCCTCTGCAAAGAAGTCCCGGGGTATCGATTCCCGCGCCATGCTCAAGCGTTTGCAGGCGGAAAGCGCGGCTTTCCGTGATTGCAAGCCCCTGGCGCTGAAGATCGACGCCAGCATTCTCGAGCGCTTTCCAGAGTTCGATCGCAAGAGCCTGCGCGCGGCCCTGCGCATCCATACTGCCTCGACCCGTTATCTCAAGGCGGTGGAGCGCAGTGCCGAGCGTTTCGATCTCGACGGCAAGCCTGCCGGAGAAGTGACTGCCGAGCAGCGTAATCATGCCGCCACGACACTGAAGGAACGATTCGCGACCGTCGCCCGGCAACAACGCGAGCAGCGCGAGGCAGAAGAGGCCGAACGCCGCCGCGATGAAAAGCTGCGCGAGCTGGTGAATAAGTTCGGCCGGTGACGCGATGCCGCCCTGGCGGTGGCAGTCAGTGCGGATCGCCCGCCAAGGCCTCCGCGCGTGCCAGCCAAGCTGCGGCAGCTGCTGCGACCGCCACTGCGAGCCCTCCGCCAATATGCCCCGTTCCGATCATCAGACCTGCGATCAGGCCCATCCCGATCAGGCTGCGTGTGGTTCCGGTTTCCATGCTGACGGCCTCCCAGATGCTTTCGACTTGATAACTGTATATAAATACAGTTATCAATGCAAGCGCCTCGGAGTGCCGGGCTTTGCGGGCTTGGGCTATAATCCCGCTCCGTCGCCGGCATAGCTCAGTTGGTAGAGCAGCTGATTTGTAATCAGAAGGTCGTGGGTTCGATTCCTATTGCCGGCACCAGTTTTTTTATGCAGCAGCAGATTAAAAACTTGCTTTTCTATGCTGCCTTGTATATAGTGTTGTTTCTCCGACGCGGGGTGGAGCAGTCTGGCAGCTCGTCGGGCTCATAACCCGAAGGTCGCAGGTTCAAATCCTGCCCCCGCAACCATACCTAGATACAGGCCGACAGCGATTGCTGCTCGGCCTGTATTGCTTTCTGCTCGAAGAAGAGGTCTCTTCGATCAGGGGCTCGCGTTCCTCGACATTTCATGCTCCCGCTTTTCGATCTGCCCAGCCCTTTTCCCGACGAGCCCGGACGGATCCGCCTGCTGGAGCCTGCCGACAGCGATGCTGCTGGGCTGGCGGCGCGCTTGCTCGACGGCAGTTACGACAAGCCCTTCGTGCTGGAAAACGGAGGATTGCGGGCACTGCATTTCGGCCTCGGTTACGTGCAGAGCGTAATCCGTATCGCCGATCCGGCGGTGCTGGAGCTGGGCTATGCCCAGCGCATGATGGCGTTCCTGCTGTTCAACCCGCGTCCGCGCCGGCTCATGATGCTGGGCCTGGGCGGCGGTTCGCTGGCGACGTTCTGCCACCGCTACTTGCCGGGGGCGCAGATGACCGTGCTGGAGATCGACGCGCACGTGATCGCGCTGCGCGAGCTGTTCGGGGTTCCGCCCGATGATGAGCGCCTGCAGGTAATCCATTGCGACGGCGCCCACTATCTTGAGGATACGGACGAGCGCTGCGATGTGCTGCTGGTCGATGCGTTCGGCGCCGATGGGGTGAGCAGCGCGTTCCTCGAGGGCGACTTCTACGAACATGCCCGCCGGCGGCTGACTGGAAAAGGGGTGCTGGTGATGAACATCGCCGGCGACAAGCGGGATTACGCGGCGCACGTCGCGCGCTTGCTCGATGTTTTCGACGAGCGTGTCATCGCCATGTCGGTGCGCGAAGACGGCAATTACATCCTGTTTGCGTTCCGTGACCCCGCGTTCGAGCCGCGCTGGAAGTGGATGCGCACGATCGCCCTGGGCCTGCAGGGACGTTTCAAGCTGGACTTTCCTGGCTTTGCCCAGCATCTCGAGCGCGGCCAGGTGCTGCGCCTGGCACAACGCCTGGCGCGCTGAATGCGATTCAGCCTGGCCTCTGCAGGGAGAGGGCTGGTGAAGCCCTCTGCCCTGCGTCGGCGGTGTGCTTACTTGAAGGTCGGGTCGAAGGGCAGGCCGACGTAGTTTTCCGCGATCGTCGTCTTGCCGGCAGTGGAACTCATCAGGTAGTCGAGCTCGGCGAGCTGGATTTTGTGCTCGATCGGATCCTCGTTGAACTTGTGCATGATCGAGGTGAACCACCACGAGAAGCGCACCGCAGCCCACACCCGGCGCAGCGCGGTCTCCGAGTAACGGTCGAGCAGGTCGTCACGGCCCTCGTTGTAGTGCGCGATCAGCGCGGTCGACAGGTAGTACATGTCGGAGGCCGCCAGGTTGAGGCCCTTGGCGCCGGTCGGCGGCACGATGTGGGCGGCGTCGCCGACTAGGAACATGTTGCCGAAGCGCATCGGTTCGGCGACAAAGCTGCGCAGCGGGGCGATGCTCTTCTCGATCGACGGGCCGGTGACGAGATTGGCGGCGATGTGCTCGGGCAGACGCTTCTTCAGTTCGTCCCAGAAGCGCTCGTCGGACCAGTCCTCGATCTTTTCGTCGAGGCCGACCTGCAGGTAGTAGCGGCTGCGGGTGTGGGAACGCATCGAGCACAGGGCGAAGCCGCGCTTGTGGTTGGCGTAGATCAGCTCCTCATGCACCGGCGGGGTCTCGGAGAGCAGGCCGAGCCAGCCGAAGGGGTAGATCCGCTCGTACTCGGTGATCATGTCGCGCGGCACGGCGGCGCGCGAGGCGCCGTGGTAGCCGTCGCAGCCGGCGATGTAGTCGCAATCGATGCGAGTCTGCTGGCCGTCCTTGACGAATTCGAGCTGCGGCCGGCCGTCGAGGAAGCCGGTCGGGTGCACGTCGCGGGTCTCGAAGATCACGGTGATGTTGTCGTCTGCGAGCACCGCGTCGTACAGATCCTTGGTCAGCTCGGTCTGGCCGTACACCATCACCTGCTTGCCGCCGGTCAGCGATGCCATGTCGATGCGCTCCTCGCGGCCGTCGAAGGTCAGCACGATGCCGTCGTGGAGCAGGCCTTCCTTGTCCATGCGCTCGCCGACCTTGGCGCGGCGCATCAGATCGGCCATGCCCTGTTCGAGGATGCCGGCGCGGATCCGCGCCTCGACGTATTCACGGGTCTGGCGCTCGAGGATGACGCTGCGGATGCCTGCGAGGCTGAGCAGGCGGGCGAGGCACAGGCCCGAGGGGCCGCCGCCGATGATGCCGACTTGGGTTTGCATGAGTCTCTCTCCTGGTTGGGATGTCGTCTTGGTGGACGGTTTCAACTATAGGAGGGAAAAACGCTTTTGGCTTGAATTGCTTGAAGGTAATGCTTGTACTTTTGGAAGCTTTCTGCAAGCTCGGGTAGGATGTGCTGCGAACCTTTCTGGAGTCTCTCCATGATCGAATCCAGAGTGCCCAGCTACAAGCTTTTCGGTGAGACGGAGCTCTGGCCCACGCCCGAGCCGGTGCACTATGAAACGATCGCCGAACGGAGCGCGCTATACGACTGGGAGATTGCCCCGCACAGCCACGACTCGCTGATTCAGATCACTTTTCTCGAGGAAGGGGAGGTGCGGATGGTATTCGAGACAGAAGTCTTCGAACTGCTTACGCCGTGCCTCGTCATGGTTCCGGCACGGCATATCCACGGCTTCCGCTTTAGTCCCGGTGTGGTCGGGCACGTGCTGACCCTGCCGCAGTCGTTGCTCGGCGAATTGCTTGCACTTTCCGCTGATCTCCGCAGCGCGTTCGACAGCCTGCGCTATCTCCCCCTGGCGGGGGATGCGGAGGGCTACGGGCGCATGCGCTTACGCTTCGAGCAGTTCCATCGAGAATATGCCGGCCGGGCGGCGGGGCGGATCAGCATGCTGATGGCGATCCTCGCGATCGTCCTGATCGAACTTGCCCGCGCAGGCGGAATCGGCACCGAGCGCACCGCCCAGGACCGGATCCGGCACCGCGTCGAGCGCTTCACCGAGCTGATCGAAGCCCATTTCCGCGACTGGCAGCCGGTCGGTTTCTATGCCGGGCGCCTCGGTGTCTCGGCCCAGCAGCTCAATGCCAGCTGCCGCCGCGAAACCGGCCGCAGCGCGCAGGCGATGATCCACGACCGCCTCCATCTCGAAGCACGCCGCCTGCTGGCGTACTCCGACCTGGACGTCACCGGCATCGGCTATGCCCTCGGTTTCCGCGATCCGGCCTATTTCTCGCGCTTTTTCCTGCGCCGGCAAGGGGTGCCGCCCTCCGAGTTCAGGCGTATCCATGCCGGACGGCAGGCGCTGCCATGAGGCTCCCGCTTCCGGATTGGCAAGGGCAGGTTCGCCGCTGCGGCACGAATCGCCGGTCATCGAAGTCTCCACTTGGCGTGTTGTGCACTATTATGCACACAAATACGCTATACGCTATTTTTTTATAGATTTGTATCATGCGTTCCGGTGGACCGTGGGCCTCGATCGCGCTCGCCGCCAACGAAGCGGCGCGGCCGGGCGGTGAACGCAGCGGCGGGGCCCCGTGATAATCTCCCGCCCCGTCCCGCGTTCCCTTCCCGATCCTTCACCATCCATACGAGGATGCCCCGATGCCGAAGCTGAAGACCGTTGCCGTGTCCCTTGCCCTGTCCGCCGCCCTCGGGGCCCACGCCGCCGCCCCGATCAAGGTCGGGATGGCGCTCGACATCTCCGGCCCCTTCGCCACCATCGGCGCCGAGACCCGCGACGGCTTCAACCTGGCGATCGAGAAGCTCGGCGGCAAGCTCGGCGGCGTCGAGGCCGAGTTCCTGCAGACCGACTTTTCCGGCAACCCGGAGCAGGCCAACCAGCTCGTCAGCCGCTACCTGCAGCGCGACAAGATCGACTTCTTCACCGGCCCGGTCGCTTCCAACTCCGCGCTCGCGGTGGGGCCGGCGCTGTTCGCCGCCAAAGTGCCCTTCCTGTCGAGCAACCCGGGGCCGAGCCAGTACGCCGGCAAGCAGTGCAACCCCTATTTTTTCGCTGTCTACCAGAACGACAGCTATGACGAGGCCGCAGGCAAGGTCGCCAACGAGAAGGGCTACCGGAATGTGGTGCTGATCGCTCCCAACTACCCGGCGGGCAAGGATCACCTGAATGGTTTCAAGCGCCTCTACAAGGGGGAGATCCGCGACGAGATCTACACCAAGGTGGGCCAGATCGACTATGCCGCCGAGATCGCCCGGATCCGCGCCGCGAAGCCCGATGCGGTGTATTTCTTCCTGCCGGCGGCGATGGGGATCAACTTCATCAAGCAGTACGTCGGCGGCGGACTGAAGGACATCGCGCTGATCGCGCCGGCTTTCTCGGCCGAACAGGACACCATCGCCGCGGTCGGCGAGCCCACCCTCGGCGTGTATAACACCGCCCACTGGGCCCACGATCTCGACGTGCCCGCCAACAAGGCCTTCGTCGACGCCTTCCGCAACAAGTACGACGGCCGTTACCCGACCGTGTACGCCGCCCAGGCCTACGACGTAGTCATGGCGATGGACGCCGCAGTGCGCGCGGTGGGGGGCAAGGTCGAGGATCGCGAGGCGGTGGTCGCCGCCTTGAAGAAGGCCGATTTCGATTCGGTGCGCGGCCGCTTCAGCTATGGCGTCAACAACTATCCGGTACAGAACTACTACCTGCGGGTGGTGGAAAAAGGCGCCGACGGCACGATCACCAACCGCCTGGTCGGGACCGTGCTGGAAAAGCACCAGGACGCTTACGTCGGCGACTGCCGCCCGTAAGGCCGGGAGGGGGCCGGCACGGCGGTGCCGGCGTGCCCTCCGGACAGAGCTCCGCCCATGGATTCCATCTTCCTGATCGAGCAACTGCTGAACGGCGTTGGCTACGGGCTGATGCTGTTCCTGCTCGCCGCCGGGCTGACCCTGGTGTTCGGCATCATGGACACCATGAATCTCGCACACGGCTCGCTCTACATGGCCGGAGCCTACATCGCCGCGCGCGTTCATGAAGCCAGCGCCAGCTTCACCGCCGCCGTTGCCGCCGCGGTCGCCGTGACCGTGCTCGCCGCGCTGGCCCTGGAGTGGGCGATCGTCCGCCGCTTGTACGCGCGCGACCATCTCGCCCAGGTCATCGCCACCTTCGGCATCATCCTGATCGCCGACGACGCGGTGAAGGCGCTCTGGGGGCCATCGCCGGTGATGGCGGCGATGCCCGCCGCACTGAGCGGGCCGGTGCAGCTGCTGCCCGGCCTGCCCTATCCGGCGTATCGCCTGCTGCTGCTCGGCGCCGGTCTGCTGGTGGCGGCCGGGCTCTACCTGCTGGTCAATCACACCCGGCTTGGCATGCGGGTGCGCGCCGGTGCCTCCAACCGGACGATGGCGAGTTACATGGGAGTACGGGTGGGGCAGGTGTTTTCCTTCGTGTTCGTGCTCGGCGCGGCGCTCGCCGCCTTTGCCGGTGCGCTGATGGGGCCGATCAGCGCGGTGCAGATCGGCATGGGTGAGGCGATCCTGATCCCGGCGCTGGTGGTGATCGTGATCGGCGGCATCGGCTCGGTGCGCGGTGCCTTCATCGCCGCGCTGCTGGTCGGCGTGGTCGATACCGCCGGGCGCGCCTTCCTGCCGCCGCTGCTGCGCACGATGCTGCCACCCGCGCTCGCCGCCGACCTCGGACCGGCGCTTGCCGGCATCGCGATGTACCTGCTGATGGCGGCAGTGCTGATCCTCAAGCCGGCGGGGCTGTTCCCCGCGCGCGCCTGAGCGGGTGGCGCGGGCATGGGCAGGAAGGTCATGAACGACGACGCGGGCGCACGCTTGCCGCCGTCCTTCCGCGCGGCGGCCGACGGCGCCGGCGGAGAGGATGCCGGCGGACAGGATGCCGCACGCCCCGCCCGCGCCGGTGCGCGCCTGCTGCCCTGGGCCTTGCTGGCGGTGCTGGCGCTGCTGCCGGTCGTCGGCTCCGCGCTCGGGCTCGATTACTACGTCGGTTTCGTGCGCCGCTTGCTGATCGTCGCGATCGCCGCCACCAGCCTCAATTTCATTCTCGGCTACGGCGGCATGGCGGCCCTCGGTCATGCCGGCTTCATCGGCGTGGGGGCCTACACGGTAGTCGCCCTGGTCGATGCCGGAATCGACTCGGCCTGGCTGGCGTGGGCGGCGGCGCTGCTGCTGTCGGGGGGCGTGGCGGCGGCGATCGGGGCGGTTTCGCTGCGCACGCGCGGGGTGTATTTCCTGATGATTACGCTGGCCTTCGCCCAGATGCTCTACTACCTCGCGGTGTCGCTGAGCGCCTACGGCGGTGATGACGGCTACGGCCTGCATGTGCCGCTCGTGTTCGGCGGCGGACTCGGCACCGGCCACGCGCACGTCTTCTTCTGGGTGGTGCTGGCGATCGCGGCGCTGGTGTTCGCGTTCGCCAGCCGGCTCGCCGGATCGCGCTTCGGCTACGCGCTGATGGGGATCCGCGACAACGAAACGCGCATGGTCGCGCTCGGCTACCCGGTGTTCCGCCTCAAGCTCGTCGCCTTCACCGGCGCCGGCGCGCTGGCCGGGCTGGCCGGAGCATTGCTCGCCAGTCACAGCAATTTCGTCAGCCCCTCGTTGATGCACTGGACCGAATCCGCGCTGCTGCTCGTCATGGTCGTGGTCGGCGGCCTGGGTCGGCGCTGGGGGGCCGTGCTCGGGGTGACGGTGTGGCTGGTGCTCGCCGAGGCGCTCAAAGTCTGGACCGAATACTGGCATTGGCCGCTCGGCGTGCTCTTGCTCGTGGTCGTCTTCTTTGCGCCGCGTGGTCTGGCGGCGCTCGCCGAGCGCAGACGGGGGGCGGCATGAGTGCGCCCGCACGGTTGCGCAGCGACAGGAGGGGAATCCGGTGAGCCTGTTCGTGGCCGACCGTCTGGTCAAGCGCTTCGGCGGCCTGCTCGCCACCGATGCGGTCAGCCTGGCCGTCGACCAGGGTGAAGTCCATGCCCTGATCGGTCCCAACGGGGCGGGCAAGACTACGCTGGTCAATCTGATTTCCGGCCTGTTGCCAGCGGACGCCGGCCGTCTGGTGCTCGACGGGGTCGAGCTGACGGCGATGGCGCCGCATCGGCGGGTGCAGCACGGTCTGTCGCGGTGTTTCCAGATCACCAGCGTGTTCGGCGGGCGCAGCGTGTTCGACAACCTGCTGCTCGCGGCACAGGCCCATGCCGGCTCGAGCTTCCGCTTCCTGCGCCGGCGCGCGGCCGAAACCGGTTTGCACCGGCAGGCGCTCGAGCTCGCCCAGATGCTGGGGCTGGAGGCGGTGTTGCACCGGCTTGCGGCAACCCTGCCGCACGGCCTCCAGCGTCGGCTCGATCTTGCCCTCGCGCTTGCCACGCGGCCCAAGCTGCTGCTGCTCGACGAACCGATGGCGGGGATGGGGCCGGACGATTCGCAACAGATGGTGGCGCTGATCCGGCGCCTGCGCGAACGCACCGCGATCCTGCTGATCGAGCACGACATGGACGCGGTGTTCCAGCTCGCCGACCGCATCTCGGTGCTCGACTACGGACGCGTGCTGGCTTGCGGTGATCCAGCGTGGATCCGCGCCCATCCGCAGGTGCGGGCGGTGTATCTGGGCACCGAGGAGGGTGTGTGAACGACCGGACGCTACTTGCCGGCTGCGGTCTGGAGGCCGGCTACGGCCCCAGCCAGGTTCTGTTCGGGCTCGATCTGGAGATTCGTGCCGGCGAGGTCGTGACCCTGCTCGGGCGCAACGGCATGGGCAAGAGCACCACGATCAAGACTCTGATCGGCGGCCTGCCGCTGCGTTGCGGCGAAGTCCGCTTCGGTGGCCGGCCGATCCATGGCCTGCGCGCCGATGCCATCGCCCGTCTCGGGGTGGCGGTGGTGCCGGAGGGGCGGCAGTGTTTCCCTAACCTGACCGTGCGCGAGCACCTGATCGCCTTTGCCGACCGCCGCAACGACAGCGCCGCGCCCTGGACGCTGGAGCGGCTGTACGCGCTGTTTCCGCGCCTGCGCGAGCGTGCCGGGCACATGGGCAACGAGCTCTCCGGCGGCGAACAGCAGATGCTGGCGATCGCCCGTGCGCTGTCGACCAATCCGCGCCTGCTGATCCTCGACGAAGCCACCGAAGGCCTCGCTCCGGTGATCCGCGAGGAAATCTGGCAGTGCCTGGCCCAGCTCAAGGCCGCCGGCCAGACTACGCTGGTGGTGGATAAGTACGTCGAGCGCCTGCTCCGTCTGGCCGACCGCCACTTCATCCTCGAGCGCGGTCGCATCGTGTGGCGCGGCTCTTCCGCCGAGCTCGACGCCGATCGCGCCCTGTGGCAGCGCTACCTCGGCGTGTAGCGACGGCGTCCGTCCCCGCCGGCGGCCGGCAAGGCGGGTGTGTCACCGGCTGCGGGCGATCGCCGGGTACGTCGCCAAAGCCGGAGCGGGCGTGGCGATCGGTTCAGGCGCGGGCCACTTCGGCCAGCAGCCACTCGCGGAAACGGGTCAGCGCCGGGCGCTCGGCCTTGCGCTCGGGCACGATCAGGTAATAGGCGCGCGTGCTCGGGAAGCTGCAGTCGCAGGGGGTCATCAGGCTGCTGGCGGCCAGTTCGTGCTGGATCAGGAAGGGCGGGATGAGGGCAACGCCCATGCGCTCGATGGCGGCCTGGGCGAGCATGGAAAAAAGCTCGAGGCGCATCCCCGCCATGTCCTGGTCGGTATTCACTTTGGCCGATTCGAACCAGTGGCGCCAGGCGTAGGGGCGGGTGGTCTGCTGCAGCAGCGGCAGGCGGGCGATCTCCGCCGGCGACATCTGCGCGCGCGCGCCCGGAAGGGCGGGGCTGCACACCGGGACCGGATATTCGCGCATCAGGAAGTGCGCCTCGGTACCGGGCCAGCCGGCATCGCCGAAGTAGATCGCGGCATCGTATTCGGTCTGGTCGAAGAGGAAAGGGCGGGTCTGGGTGCTCATGTTCACCACCACCTCGGGGTTCTGCTGCTGGAAGCCGGAGAGGCGGGGAATCAGCCAGCGGGTGGCGAAAGTCGGCACCACGGCGAGGTCGAGCGTGGTGCCGGTGCCGTGGTGGGCCATCACCGACAGGGTGTCGCGCTCGATCGCATCGAGCCGGGGGGCGATCTGGCGACTGTAGCTCAGCCCCGCCTCGGTCAGCTGCACGCCGCGCCGGGTGCGGCGAAACAGGGCGACGCCGAGAAAGCTTTCCAGGGTGCCGATCTGGCGGCAGATCGCGCTCTGGGTCAGCGCGAGTTCCTCCGCGGCGCGGGTGAAGCTTTCATGCCGGGCGGCGGCTTCGAAGGCGAGGAGGGCCGCGGTGCTGGGAATTTTCTTGCGCATGGGCCGTCGAGATGCTTCACGAAGTGAATTAAAAGCACAGATTACTTCATAAATATCGCTTGAAACCAGGGTGAACGAGCAATACTATGCGTTCCACGCACAGGCAGGCGCCTGCAAACGACACTGGAACGCAACAGGAGATAGGCATGGCTTCGAACAAGGCGACGTTCAACTGGGAAGATCCGCTGCTGCTGGACCTTCAGCTCACCGAAACCGAACGCATGGTGCGCGATACCGCCCGTGCCTATTGCCAGGAGCAGCTGCTGCCGCGCGTGCAGGAAGCCTTCCGTCACGAGAAGACCGATCCCGCGATCTTCCGCGAAATGGGTGAGCTCGGTCTGCTCGGCCCGACCATTCCCGAGCAGTACGGCGGCTCGGACATGAACTACGTCTGCTACGGCCTGATCGCGCGCGAAGTCGAGCGCGTCGACTCCGGCTACCGTTCCATGATGAGCGTGCAGAGCTCGCTGGTGATGGTGCCGATCAACGAATTCGGCACCGAAGCGCAGAAGCAGAAGTACCTGCCCAAGCTCGCCACCGGCGAATGGATCGGCTGCTTCGGCCTGACCGAGCCGAACCACGGCTCCGACCCCGGCAGCATGGTCACCCGCGCCAAGAAGGTCGCCGGCGGCTACAGCCTGTCGGGCAGCAAGATGTGGATCACCAACAGCCCGATCGCCGACGTGTTCGTGGTGTGGGCCAAGGACGACGAAGGCCAGATCCGTGGCTTCATCCTCGAGAAGGGCGCCAAGGGCCTGTCCGCCCCCGCCATCCACGGCAAGGTCGGCCTGCGCGCCTCGATCACTGGCGAGATCGTCATGGACGAAGTGTTCGTGCCGGAAGAAAACGCCTTCCCCGACGTGCGCGGCCTGAAGGGCCCCTTCACCTGCCTGAACTCGGCCCGCTTCGGCATCGCCTGGGGCGCGCTCGGCGCCGCCGAGGCCTGCTACGAGACCGCCCGCCAGTACGTGCTCGACCGCAAGCAGTTCGGTCGCCCGCTCGCCGCCAACCAGCTCATCCAGAAGAAGCTCGCCGACATGCTCACCGAAATCACCCTCGGCCTGCAGACCGTGCTGCGCGTCGGCCGGATGAAGGACGAAGGCATCGCGCCGGTCGAGATCACCTCGATCGTCAAGCGCAACTCCTGCGGCAAGGCCCTGGACATCGCCCGCGTCGCCCGCGACATGCTCGGCGGCAACGGCATCTCGGACGAGTTCTGCGTCGCCCGTCACCTGGTGAACCTGGAAGTGGTCAACACCTACGAAGGCACGCACGACGTCCATGCGCTGATCCTCGGCCGCGCCATCACCGGCATCGCCGCCTTCAGCAACTGAGTCGCAGCGAAAGCATCATGTCCGGCGCCCTCTCTCACCTCCGCGTCCTCGACCTGTCGCGCATCCTCGCCGGCCCCTGGGCCGGGCAGATGCTGGCCGACCTCGGCGCCGACGTGATCAAGGTCGAGCGCCCGGGAGTCGGCGACGACACCCGGGGCTGGGGGCCGCCGTGGCTCAAGGACGAGCAGGGGGCGGAGACTTCGGTCGCTGCCTACTACCTGTGCGCCAACCGCAACAAGCGCTCGATCACGATCGACATCACCCGTCCGGAAGGGCAGGCGCTGGTGAGGAAGCTCGCCGCCGAATCGGACGTCGTGCTGGAGAACTTCAAGGCCGGGGGCCTCAAGCAGTACGGCCTCGACTACGACAGCCTGAAGACGGTCAATCCGCGCCTGGTCTATTGCTCGATCACCGGCTTCGGCCAGGACGGGCCGTATGCGCCGCGCGCCGGCTACGACTTCCTGATCCAGGGCCTGGGCGGGCTGATGAGCCTGACCGGCCGCCCCGATGGTGAAGACGGTGGCGGGCCGATGAAGGTCGGGGTGGCGCTGACCGACATCCTCACCGGGCTGTACGCCACCAACGCCGTGCTCGCGGCGCTGGCCTGGCGGGAAAAGAGCGGGGAAGGGCAGTACATCGACCTCGCCCTGCTCGACGTCCAGATCGCCTGCCTGGCCAACCAGGCGATGAACTATCTTGCCACCGGGCAGAACCCGAAGCGGCTGGGCAATGCGCATCCGAACATCGTGCCCTACCAGGACTTCCCGACCGCCGACGGCTACATGATCCTGGCGATCGGCAACGACGGCCAGTTCGCCCGCTTCTGCGAGGCGGCCGGACAGCCGGCGCTCGCCGCCGATCCCCGTTTCGCCACCAACCGGGCGCGGGTGGAAAACCGTGCGGTGCTGATTCCGCTGCTGAAGAAGCTCACGGTGGAGCGCAACACTGGCGACTGGATCGCCATGCTCGAGGCGCTGGCCGTGCCCTGCGGGCCGATCAACACCCTGGCTGACGTCTTCGCCGACCCGCAGGTGGTGGCGCGCGGGATGAAAGTGACGATGCCGCACCCGGCCGCCGGGAGCGTGCCGCAGGTGGCGAGCCCGATGAAGCTGTCGGCCACGCCGGTCGACTACCGCCTGCCGCCGCCGATGCTCGGTGAGCACACCGAGGCCATTCTGGCCGGAACGCTCGGCCTCGACGCCGAAACCATCGCAGGCCTGCGCGCAAGCGGCGTGGTCTGAAACAACAGATTGAAGGAGAACCTGCCTTGAAGATTCTGGTACCTGTCAAACGCGTGGTCGACTACAACGTCAAGGTGCGCGTGAAGGCCGACGGCAGCGGCGTGGACATCGCCAACGTCAAGATGAGCATGAACCCGTTCGACGAGATCGCGGTGGAAGAGGCGGTGCGGCTGAAGGAAGCCGGCGTGGCGAGCGAAGTGGTGGCGGTCACCTGCGGTATCGGCGCGTGCCAGGAGACCCTGCGCGCGGCGATGGCGATCGGTGCCGACCGCGGCATCCTGGTGGAAACGGACGTCGAGCTGCAGCCGCTGGCGGTGGCCAAGCTGCTGAAGGCGGTGTGCGACAAGGAAGCGCCGAACCTGGTGATCTGCGGCAAGCAGGCGATCGACGACGACGCCAACCAGACCGGGCAGATGCTGGCGGCGCTGGCGGGCTGGCCGCAGGCGACCTTCGCCTCGAAGCTGGTGCTCGAAGGCGGCCGTGCGCAGGTGACGCGCGAGATCGACGGCGGGCTGGAAACCCTGTCGGTGAGCCTGCCGGCGGTGGTCAGCACCGACCTGCGCCTCAATGAGCCGCGCTACGCCACTCTCCCCAACATCATGAAGGCGAAGAAAAAGCCGCTCGACACGGTCAAGCCGGCCGATCTCGGCGTCGATGTGGTGCCGCGCCTCACCACGCTGAAAGTATCCGAGCCGCCCAAGCGCAGCGCGGGCGAGCGCGTCGCCGACGTCGCGCAGCTGGTCGACAAACTGAAGAACGTAGCGAAGGTGATCTGAACATGACCATTCTCGTCATTGCCGAACACGACAACCATTCGATCAAGGCCGCCACGCTCAATACCGTGAGCGCGGCGGCGAAGCTGGGCACGCTGCTGGCAGCGGACATCCACGTCCTGGTGGCCGGTGCCGGCTGCGGCGCGGCGGCCGAAGCGGCGGCGAAGATCGCCGGCGTGGCCAAGGTGCGGGTGTGCGATGCGCCGCACTACGAGGCGCAGACCGCGGAGAACGTCGCCGAGCTGGTGCAGGGGCTGGCCGGCGACTACAGCCACGTCCTCGTGCCGGCCACCTCGGCGGGCAAGAACATGCTGCCGCGGGTGGCGGCGCTGCTCGACGTTGCCCAGATCAGCGACATCGTCGCGATCGAATCGGCCGACACCTTCGTGCGTCCGATCTACGCCGGCAACGCGCTGGCCACGGTGAAGAGCGCCGATGCGATCAAGCTCATCACCGTGCGCACCACCGCGTTCGATGCCGCGGGCGAGGGGAGTGCCGCCCCGATCGAGGCGGTCGCCGCTGCAGCCGACCTGGGCGTTGCCGCCCTGGTCGGGCGCGAGATCACCAAGAGCGCCCGCCCCGAGCTGGGAGCGGCGAAGATCATCGTCTCCGGCGGTCGCGGCCTGGGCAGCGGCGAGAACTACCACAAGCTCCTCGAGCCGCTCGCCGACAAGCTCGGTGCCGCGCTCGGCGCCAGCCGCGCCGCGGTCGATGCCGGCTACGTGCCCAACGACTACCAGGTCGGCCAGACCGGCAAGATCGTCGCGCCGCAGCTCTATATCGCGGTCGGCATTTCGGGCGCGATCCAGCACCTGGCCGGGATGAAGGATTCGAAGGTGATCGTGGCGATCAACAAGGACCCCGAAGCGCCGATCTTCCAGGTCGCCGACTACGGCCTGGTGGGCGATCTGTTCGAACTCGTGCCGGAGCTGGCTGCGGCACTCTGAATTTTTTAACGATTTTTTTCCCTCTCCCTCTCCGCGGCATGCTCAGGCCAGTCTGGCCTGGCTGCCGCTTTTTTTTCGTTCTCCGCGCATCGAGCCGTGGCCCGGCGCACCGTTTGCGCAAGCGGATTGGGGTTTGCCGGACATTTATCCCATAATTGGCGGCCGAACCTTCCGTGCGTCGTCTCACCCGGTGAACATACGAAACAGTATCGTCAGCAGGTATTTCCTGGTTTCCCTGCTGGGCGCGGTGTTGCCCATGGTGGTGGTGGCCGCGCTCTACGACCGCTACGCGAGCGCGCTCCTCGACCAGATCACCGGGGAGCGTCTGAGTGCGCAGCTGACCGCGACGTCGAGCCGGCTGACGGCGTTTTTCGATGTCCGTGTCTATCAGATCGAGACGCTCTCGAATCACCCCGCCTTGCCCTACCTGGTCCAGCAGCGGACTTCCCGCTCCGATATCGAGCTCGAGGCGCTGCTGCGTCTCGAGGCCGATGTTCCCGACCTGTATGGAATCCTGCTGTTCGACTCCGCGGGGGCGCTGACCCGCATCGTCGCCGGGCAGGCCGCATCGGGCGCGCCGTACTGGAGCGGCCTGTCCTTCGACCTGGCCCGCCTGCCGGTGATGAAGGCGGTGTCGGGCGATGTCGATGTGGTCGGCCCGGTGGCACCGGACGACGGCAGTTCGGGCTGGTTTCTGATCCGCCAGCCCCTGCGCAAGTCGGCCACGGGGGATGACTCGGGGAGCATCGCCCTCCATGTACGGCTGGCATCGGTGACCGAGCTGCTGGGCAGCGCCTCGCTCGCCGGAATCGTGCAGCCGGTGCTGAAAACGCCGCGCGGCTACTTCAATGCGGTCGGGCAGGCGGTCATGCCCAGCCGGCAGATGGTCGCCGGTCCCGAGGTGCTGCCGGGCTGGCAGCCGATGCTGGTGGTCGACCCCGATCAGCTGTTCCGCCCCTTCATCACCGCGCAGAAGAGCCTGTTCCTCGTCAGCCTGGTGTCGATCGCCGTGATCACGCTGCTGTTCGCCCGGCTCGCCGCCCGCCTGCGGCGCCGGGTCGATCGGCTCACCCTCGGCGCCGATGCGGTGGCGGCGGGAAACCTGGACTACCGCATCGCCACCCGGGTCGGCGATGAAATCGATGCGGTGGCGGCGGCGTTCAACAGCATGGCCGAACGGCTGCAGGCGCTGATCGCACGCACCGTGCGCGTCGAGCGCCTGGCCGTGCTGGGTGAGTTCGCCACGGGTGTCGCCCACGAGATCCGCAATCCGCTGGCGACGATCAAGACCACCGTGCAGGCGCTGGCCCGCGGCGAGAAGGACCGCGAGCGCGGCGAGCTGCTCCAGGATGTCGGCGTCGAAATCGACCGCCTGAACCGGGTGATGGGGGACTTGCTCGAATTCGGCCGTCCCCGGCCGCCCGAGCTTGCTCCGGTGCCGGCCGCCGAGCTGCTGGCGCGCATCGAGGCGCTGATGGCGGCGCCGGCGCACGAGGCCGGCGTCGTGCTGAGGGTCGATGGCCGCACCGGCATCGTGCTCCATGCCGACCGCGACCAGCTGATCCAGGTGATCGTCAATCTGGTCATCAACGCCGTCCAGGCCACGCCGGCGGGCGGCAGTGTGAGGGTGCGCGCGATCCGCATCGGGCGGGAAGCCGGCATCGAAGTGCGGGACACCGGTGCCGGCATCGCCGAGGCGCATCTGGCACGGATCACCGATCCCTTTTTCACCACCAAGCCCAAGGGAACCGGCCTCGGTTTGAGCATCGCGCGCCAGCTCGCCGAGCTGCAGGGCGGGCGCCTGGAGATCGGCAGCGCCCCCGGGGCGGGGACGACGGTCCGACTCATCGTGCCGATGGAGAAACCCGAGCCGTGAGTGCGATCCTGATCATCGACGACGAACTGGCACTGGTCCGTTCCCTGAGCTTCGCGCTCAAGAACGAGGGCTACGTCGTGCATGGCGCCCACACCGGCGCGCAGGGGCTGGCCGCGGTCGGCGCGGTGCAGCCGGCGGCGGTGCTGCTGGACCTGCGCCTGCCCGACATGTCCGGGCTGGACGTGCTCGACCGTCTGCGGCACGACCAGCCCGAGCTGCCGGTGATCATGATTTCGGCTCACGGTGATACCCGCGCTGCAGTGCAGGCGGTGAAGAAGGGGGCGGCCGATTACCTGAGCAAGCCGTTCGAGCTTGACGACCTCTTCCACGTGATCGCCTCGGTGCTCGAACGTCAGCGCATGAGCAGCGAGATCAGCTTCCACCGCCAGGCGGTGGTCGGCTCGGGCGAGCTCGTCGGGCAGGGCGTGGCGATGCGCGAGCTGGGCGACACCATTGGCCGCGTCGCCGCCAGCAACTCCGGACGCGTCCTGCTGCTCGGCGAGTCGGGCACCGGCAAGGCGCTGGTGGCGCGCGCGGTCCATGCCGGCAGCGCACGCGCGGCGGGGCCGTTCATCGAGGTCAACTGTGCGTCGCTGCCCGAGCAGCTGATCGAGGCGGAATTGTTCGGTGCCGAGAAGGGGGCGTACACCGGCGCCCACCAGAAGCGCACCGGCCTGGTCGCGCTCGCCGATGGCGGCACCCTCTTTCTCGACGAGATCGGCGAGCTGCCGCTGGCGCTGCAGGCGAAGTTCCTCCATTTTCTCGAGGATGGCAGTTACCGGCCGATCGGTTCGGGGCGCGCGCTCGATGCCCACGTGCGCGTCGTCGCCGCGACCAACCGCGATCTCGCGCAGGAGGTCAGGCTCGGGCGCTTCCGCGAGGACCTCTACTACCGCCTGAACGTGATTCAGCTGCGCATCCCGCCGCTGCGCGAGCGCGGAGCGGACATCGTCGAGCTCGCGCAGCACTTTGCCCGGCGTTACGCGCGCGATGAACACTGCTCGCCGATCCGCTTCGCCGATGAGACCGGACAAATGCTGCTCGCCTATCCGTGGCCGGGCAACGTGCGCGAGCTGAAAAACCTCGTCGAGCGCCTCACCATCCTGATGCCCGGCCGGCTGATCGTGCCCTCCGATCTGCCGCACGAGATCACCGCCGCGGCCCCCGCTCTTGCGCCGCCGGCCCGGTTCGCCGTGGAGGCGGATGGGGCCGGCACGCGACCGATCGAGCATCAGCTCGCCGCAGCGGAGCGCAAGCTGCTCGAAGACGCCCTGTCCCGGGCCGGCGGCCAGAAGGGCCGGGCTGCGGAAATCCTCGGCATTTCCCGCCACGCGCTCAAGCGCCGCCTGCAACGCCTCGGTCTGTGATGAGCGCAATCCGCGCATGAGCGCGCGCGCATGAGCGGATTGCGCTCATGCGCGCCGCGGCGGAGTGCCGCCAGCCCCCGACCGAAGCGGGTCGGATTCCTCTGAGTTCCAGTCGCCATGCGGCCTGGCGGAATTTTCCGGCAGGCTGGCATGGCCTTTGCTTTTATCTTTTACAAAGTCGCCGTGGCCCCGAGCCCGAAGCGACGCCATGAGGAGATGCCACCGTGAATCAGCCATGCGCCCGATTCGATTCCCTGTTTGCTGCCTGCCGGCGAGTCCTGCCCGTGCTGGCGGCGCTCGTCCTGAGCACCCCCGCCGCGGCCCGGGTGGAGGTCGGGAGCGCGGCGGCGGAAGCCGAAGTCACGGTCGGCTGCATGTTCCCGATGACCGGACGGGCGGCGATCTACGGGCGCGACAGCATCGCCGGCATCCGCCTCGCGCTCGCCGACCTCGCAGCGCAGGATGCCTCGACGCCCAGGCTCAGGGTGCTGGTCGAGGACACGCGCTCGAAGGCGTCCTACGCCGTCCGCATCGCCGAGGACTTCATCGCGCGCGACCAGGCCCGGTTCCTCTGCGGCATGGTCAGCTCGGGCGTCGCCCATGCGGTGAGCCAGGTTGCGCTCGAGCGCAAGGTGATCCTCGTCGGCACCGACCACGCCTCCTCGCGGCTCACCATCGAGGCCTTCCACAAGTACTACTTCCGGGTGTCGAACGACTCCTACATCTCGATGGCGGCCGGTGCCCACTATCTCGCCGAGCTGCAGCAAAGGACGGGCTGGAAGCGGCTCGCCTTCATCGGTCCGGATTACGACTACGGCCACGTCTCGTGGAACGACCTGAAGAGCAACTTCGAGCGCCTCGGCGTGCGCTTCGAGCTCGTCGGCACGTTCTGGCCCAAGCTCTACGAGCCGGACTATTCGGCCTACATCGATGCGCTGATGCAGGCCGCGCCGGACATCGTCGTGACCGCGCTGTGGGGGGGCGATTTCATCGCCTTCCTGAAGCAGGCGGCGACGACGGATTTCTTCAGGAAGACCCGCCTCGCCAACTTCGATACCGGGGCCAATTACGAAGTCATGGTCGCGCTCGGCGAGCGGCCGCCGCCGGGCCTGATCGTCTCCGCCCGCCACCACAACAACTGGCCCGACACCGAGCGCAACCGCCGCTTCGTCGAGGCTTTCCACCGTGCCGAAGGGCGCTACCCGACCTATGCCGCGCAGGGCGCCTACAGCGGAATCCTGGCGATCGCGGCGGCGATCCGCAAAGCCGGCGCCAGAGCGGACAGCGACGCCCTGGTGGCGGCGATGGAAGGCCTTCGGCTCGAGTTGCCCGAGGATCCGGAGGGCTTCACCTCCTGGATCGATCCCGACACCCACCAGATCGTGCAGATGCAGGCCGTCGGCGAAGTCGTGCCCGACGCTTCCTTTCCGCCCGCGCGGGTGATGGCGGGCAAGTGGCGTGTGTATCGCGCCGAAGACCTGATGCCGGCACCGGCGCTCGTTCGCGAGCGCCGGGCACAGGCCAGGGGTACAGCAGCTTCATTGCCGTGACAACAACGGTCCATCCAGGAGGAAGTATTCGATGAAAAAAGGACTCACCCGTATCGCCCCCTCGCTCACCGCGGCCGCCGTCGCCGCCGCGTTTTCGCTCGCCGCGCCGGCCCAGGCGGCCGACAACGGCAAGTTTCGCATCGGCGTCGTGACCTTCCTGTCGGGCGGTGCAGCGGGCCCGTTCGGCGTGCCTTCGCTCAATGGCGCGAAAGTGATGATCGAGGCGCTGAACGCGGCCAAGGTACCCGCGCCTTACGGGTTGAAGGGGATCAACGGCGTCGACATCGAAGTGGTCGAGGTCGATGAGAACGGCGGCGCCTCGAAGCAGGTGGAAGAGTTCCGCAACCTCGCCCAGCGCCACAAGGTCGATGCGGTGATCGGTTACATCTCCTCCGGCGACTGCCTGGCGGTGGCTCCGGTCGCCGAAGAGCTGAAGATGCCCACCGTGCTGTTCGATTGCGGTACTTCGCGCCTGTTCGAGGAAAACAAGAACCCGACCTATGTCTTCCGCACCGGTCTCGATGCGGCGATCGACAACATCGGCGCGGCGCGTTACCTGGTCGACAGCGGGCGCAAGATCGAGTCGGTGGCGAGCATTCAGCAGAACTACGCCTGGGGGCACGACTCCTGGGGCGACTTCTCGGCCGCGATCAAGCAGCTCAAGCCCGACGTCAAGGTGGCGACCGAGCAGCTCCCGAAGCTGTTCCAGGGCCAGTACGGCGCCGAAATCTCGGCGATCAGCGTGAGCAAGCCCGACATCATCCACAGCAGCTTCTGGGGCGGCGACATGGAGGCGTTCGTGCTGCAGGGCTCGGCGCGCGGCCTGTTCGACAAGCGCACCGCGGTGCTGACCTGCGGCGAATCGGCGCTCGACCGCTTCAAGGGCCAGGCCCCCAACGGCCTGGTGATCGGTGCGCGCGGGCCGTTCGGTGCATTCGCGCCGGATACCGAGCTCAGCACCTGGTTCCGCGAGGCCTACCGGGCCAAGGCCGAGATCGACCCGACCTATCCCGCGTACAAGATGGCGCAGGCCATCCTCGGCCTGAAGGCGGCGGTGGAAAAGGCGGCGGCCAAGCCGGGCGAGATTCCGTCCAAGGAGGCGATCGTCGCCGGCTTCAAGGGGCTCACCTTCGAGTCGGTCTCGGGTACGGTGCAGATGGCGCGCGCCAACGGCCACCAGGCGCTGCAGGGCATCGCCTACGGCGAATACCAGTTCGACGCCAAGACCGGCAAGGCCACCGTGGCCAACGTCAAAACCTACGGCGGCGAGTGCGTGACCCCGCCCGATGGCACGTCGGCGAGCGAGTGGATCAAGGCGGGATTCCCGGGCGCGCAGTGTAACTGAGGCACGGCGGCAGGACCCGGCTGGTGGCAAGGCCGCCGGGTCCTTTTGCCCCCTTTCGTTTTCTCTGTTTCACCCATTTCCGTCCCACCCACTCTTACCGGAGCAACGAGCATGACCACGCTCTATGCAATCCTGATCGACGGGATGATCTACGCCTCCTGGCTGTTCCTGGTGGCGGCCGGTCTGACCGTCATCTACGGGGTGATGCGCATCCTCAACATGGCCCATGGCAGTTTCTATGCCATCGGTGCCTACACCGGCGCATCGCTCGTCGGCTGGTATTTCGCCGGCGGCGACGGCGCCCCCTACTGGAGCTATCTCCTGCTGCTGGCCGCCGCCCTCGGTTCCGGCCTGCTGGTCGGGTGGCTGGTCGAGCAGGGGCTGCTGCAGTTCATGTACAAGCGCGACGAACTGCTGATGGTGATCATCACCTACGCACTGCTGCTGATCCTCGAGGACACCACCAAGCTGATCTTCGGTGTCGATCCCTATTTCACCTACCAGCCCTACAGCCTGCTCGGGCGCAGCGACATCGGCGGGCTCACCTTTGCCAACTACGACCTGCTGCTGATCCTGGTGTCGGTGCTGATCGGTGCCGGCTGCTGGCTGATCCTGAACCGCACCCACACCGGCAAGGTGCTGCGCGCGGTGATCCAGGACCGCGAGATCGCCGTCGCCATGGGGGTGAACGTGAAGCTGATGTTCGCCCTCACCTTCGTCGTCGGCACCACGCTCGGAACGCTCGCCGGGGCGCTCACCGCACCGGCGATCTCGGTGTCGCCCGGCATCGGCGTGGAAGTCATCGTGCTCGCCTTCGCGGTGGTCGTCGTCGGCGGCCTAGGCAGCATCGAGGGCGCCATCGTCGGTGCGCTGCTGGTCGGGCTGACGCGCTCGGTCGCGGTGCATCTGGCACCCGAGGTCGAGCTGTTCGTGATCTATGGCGTCATGTCCCTGGTGCTTGCGGTACGGCCGCAAGGGCTGTTCGGGCGCAATCTGGCGAGGAAAATCTGATGTTCAAAGCGGAAAAAACCGAAGTCTGGCTGATCGCCGCCACCCTCGGCCTCATCGTGGCCGGGTTCGTGATTCCCAACTGGCTCGCCTTCATCCTCACCCTGGCGATCGCCAAGGCCCTGGTGGTGCAAGGCGTGGTGATGCAGATGCGCGCCGGGCTGGTGTCCTTCGGTCAGGGCTTGTTCTTCTGCATCGGCGGCTACAGCGTGGGGATGGGTGGTGCCTTTCTCGACATCCACGACGTCTTCGTGCTGCTCGGCCTGGGGGTGGCGGTGGCCGTCGCGGCGGCGGCGGTGCTCGGCCTGCTGATGACGCGCTACCGCGACATCTTCTTCGCGATGCTGTCGCTGGCGTTCTCGATGATCCTGTACGGGCTGATCGTGAAGAACCCGGCGCTGGGCTCGACCGACGGCTTCAACGTGCATGCACCGACCTTCCTCGGCTGGGCGCCGGGGGGCGAGGACCAGAAGCTGGCGCTCTTCGTGCTGACCGTGGTCGTCGCCGGCGTGCTCGCGCTGGCGCTCAACCGCTATCTGCGCTCGGGCCTCGGCGGGGTCAGCGAGGCGATCAAGGAAAACGAGATCCGGGTCGAGTTCCTCGGCCTGTCGCCGCGCTGGATCCTCTACGCCAACTACCTGTTCGCGGCCGGCATCTCCGCAGTCGGCGGCGCGCTCACCGCGTTCGCCACCGGACACGTCGATCCGGAAATGGCGTTCTGGACCACCTCCGGCGAGTTCGTCTTCATCGCCCTGCTCGGCGGTACCGCGCACGTCGCCGCGCCCTTCATCGCCGCCGTGCTGTTCGCCCTGGTGCGCACCTACGCGCTCGAGCTGGCGCCGCATTCGTGGCAGATGATCCTCGGCTTCGTCCTGCTGGGCATCATCGTGTTCCTGCCCAAGGGGCTGTGGAGCCTGGTTTCGGGCAAGCGGAGGGCGGCGGCATGAGCGCGATCCTCGAAACCCGCAGCCTCAACCGCAGCTTCGGCGCGGTCACCGCGGCGCGCGAGCTCAACGTGCGGATCGACAAGGGCGAAGTCGTCGGCGTGATCGGCTCGAACGGCGCCGGCAAGACCACCTTCATCAACATGGTGACCGGCTACCTGCCGCCTTCGTCGGGCGAGATCCTCTTCGAAGGGCGCTCCATCGTCGGCCAGCCGCCGCGCCAGATCATCCGTGGCGGCATGACGCGCTCGTTCCAGATGGCGCAGCTGTTCCCCGAGCTCAGCGTGCTCGACAACCTGCTGATCGCGCTGGTGGCGGCCGAAAGCGCGCGTCCGCCGTTCTTCGCCCGGCTGCACACGCCCGCACGCATCGCCCGCGCCGACGAAATCCTCGCCGAGTTCGCGGTCGAGCGTTACCGCGATGCCATCGTGCGTGCCGTGCCGCAGGGCGCGCGCAAGCTGATCGACATCGCCATGGCGCTGATCGGCAAGCCGCGCATGCTGCTCCTCGACGAACCGACCAGCGGCGTCAGCGTGGAAGAAAAGTTCCCGCTGATGGACACCGTGATGAGGGCGGTGCGCCACCACGGCGTGACCGTGCTCTTCGTCGAGCACGACATGGAGATCGTCGAGCGCTACGTGTCGCGCGTGCTCGCCTTCTACAGCGGGGAAATCATCAGCGATGGCAGCCCGGTGGCGGTGTTTGCCGACAGCCGGGTTCAGGAGCTGGTCATCGGTCATGGCCACGGCCGGCCGGCGGCGGCGCGCGAACGGAGGGTAGCATGACACTGGAAATTCGAGGGCTGAACGTATCGATCGACCGCATCCCGATCCTGCGCGAGGTGACGATGGCGGTTCCCGCGGGCGCGATGGTCGGCCTGATCGGCCGCAACGGCGCCGGCAAGACCACCCTGATGCGCAGCATCATGGGGCTGCTGGCGGGGGATTCGGGCACGATCCGCATCGACGGCGAGGACATGACGGACGTGCCCGGTTACAAACGCGCCGCCCTCGGCGTGAGCTACATGCCGGAAGACCGGCGGCTGATTCCCGAACTCACCGTGGAGGAGAACATCCTGATGCCGGCGTGGGCGAACGGCATCCGGGATGCCGCCGAGCGCCTGGACTGGATCTACGGCCTGATGCCCGAAGTCCGCGAGTTCCGCGACCGGCGCGCGCTGCAGTTGAGCGGCGGGCAGCAGAAGCTGGTCGCGCTGGCCCGCGCCCTGATGCCGGGGCGCCGCCTGCTGCTGCTCGACGAGCCGTTCGAGGGCGTCGCCCCGGTGCTCTCCCGCCGCCTGACCGAAGTCATCGCCGAGCTGCGCAACGAGGGCATGTCCGTCGTGCTCTCGGAATCCGATGACGTCCACTCCGCCGACCTCGTCGACCGCAGCTATCGCATTGAGCGTGGCGTGGTCGAGGCCGCCTGATCCGCCCAGAAGGAAGCGACCATGACTGATTTCGTGTTTGAAACCACCCCGCGCATCGTGTGCGAACCCGGCGCCGCCGCGCGCCTCGGCGAACTGGCCGCGGAACTGGGGATCGGCCACGCGCTGATCGTCACCGACCGCGGGCTGGTACAGGCGGGCGTGCTCGACGGCGCCCTCGAAGGGCTGCAGGCCGCCGGCGTGGCGGTGACGCTATTTACCGAAGTGCTCGCCGATCCGCCCGAAGTGTCGGTGCTGGCCGCGGTCGATGCGGCGCGCGCCGCGGCGGTGGACGGCATCATCGGCCTCGGCGGCGGCAGCTCGATGGACACCGCCAAGCTGGTCGCCCTGCTTGCGGGAACGCCGCAGGCGCTGCCCGAGGTCTACGGCATCGGCCTCGCCAAGGGGCCGCGGCTGCCGCTGATCCAGGTGCCGACCACCGCCGGCACCGGTTCGGAAGTGACTCCGATCGCCATCGTCACCACGCCGACGCAGGAAAAGAAAGGGGTGGTGTCGCCGGTGCTGTACCCCGATGTCGCGGTCCTCGATGGCGCGCTGACGGTGGGCCTGCCGGCCCGGGTCACGGCGATGACCGGGATCGATGCGATGGTGCACGCGATCGAGGCCTACACCAGCCGCCACAAGAAGAACCCCCTGTCCGATGCGCTCGCGGTGAAGGCGCTCGAGCTGCTGTACGCGAACATCCGCAAGGTGATCGCCGACGGCACCGACCTGGCGGCGCGCTCGGCGATGCTGCAGGGTTCGCTGCTGGCGGGCATGGCGTTCGCCAATGCGCCGGTGGCCGCGGTGCATGCGCTGGCCTATCCGCTCGGCGGGCACTACCACGTGCCGCACGGGCTGAGCAATGCGCTCGTGCTGGCGCCGGTGCTGGCCTTCAACAAGCCGGCGGCGGCTGCGGCATACGCCGAGCTGGCCGAAGTCGTCCTCCCCGGGCGGGTGTTCGCCGGCATCGACGAGGCCGCGCAGGCCTTCATCGATGCCATCGCCGGGCTGGTCGCGGAAATGCCGTTCGAGCAGCGGCTGGGCGAGCTCGGCGTCGGCGCAGGCGATCTCGAGCGGCTTGCGCGCGACGTCATGAACATCCAGCGTCTTCTGGTCAATAATCCGCGTGAGCTCACCGAAGCCGATGTGCGTGCGCTCTACGCTTCGGTCCTGTAAGGCCTGGGTCCGGTGACGGCGCGTTCCGCTCCCGGCGCCGGCTCCCGGTCGGGAGGGCGCCGCGCCCGTCGGGCCGCCGATCACTTCCTGAACACCCTGAAACGAGATTGAGGGACGCATGATGCAACTGAAGGATTCCGCACTGCTGCGCGAGCTGGCCTATATCGACGGCGTCTGGGCGGGGGCCGACGACGGCGCCCGGTTCGAGGTCACCAACCCGGCCGACGGCAGCGTGCTGGCGCGGGTGCCCGACATGGGGGCGGCCGAGACCCGGCGTGCGATCGACGCCGCGGCCGCGGCGCTGCCGGCCTGGCGGGCGCGAACTGCGAAGGAGCGCGCCGCGGTGCTGCGCAAATGGTTCGAGCTGATCCTGGAGAACCAGGACGACCTCGCCGTGCTGATGACCGCCGAGCAGGGCAAGCCGCTCGCCGAGGCGCGCGGCGAAGTCGCCTACGGCGCCGCCTTCATCGAGTGGTTCGCCGAGGAAGGCAAGCGCATCTACGGCGATGTGATTCCGAGCCACGGCGCGGACAAGCGCATCGTCGTGCTGAAGGAGCCGATCGGCGTGGTGGCGGCGATCACCCCGTGGAACTTCCCGATCGCGATGATCACGCGCAAGGCCGGCCCGGCGCTCGCCGCCGGGTGCACGATGGTGATCAAGCCCGCCGAGGACACCCCCCTGTGCGCGCTCGCGCTCGCGGCGCTGGCCGAGCGTGCCGGCCTGCCGAAAGGCGTGCTCAACATCGTCACCACGCGCCGCGCCGCCGAAGTCGGTGGCGAGCTGAGCGCCAACCCGACCGTGCGCAAGCTCTCCTTCACCGGCTCCACTGAAGTCGGCAAGCTGCTGATGCGCCAGTGCGCCGGCACCGTGAAGAAAGTGTCGCTGGAGCTCGGCGGTAATGCGCCCTTCATCGTTTTCGACGATGCCGATCTCGACGCCGCGGTGGCAGGGGCGATGGCCTCCAAGTACCGCAACGCCGGCCAGACCTGCGTGTGCGCCAACCGCCTGCTGGTGCAGGACGGCATCTATGACGCTTTCGCCGCGAAGCTGGCCGAGGCGGTGGGCCGGCTCCGGGTCGGCCCGGGGCTGTCCGGCGACGTCGAGCAGGGACCGCTGATCAACGAGGAGGCGGTGGCCAAGGTCGAGACCCTGGTCGCCGACGCGGTGGGCAAGGGCGCCCGGGTGGCCTGCGGCGGCAGGCGCCACGCGCTCGGCGGGACGTTCTACGAGCCCACCATCCTCACCGGCGTCACCGCGCAGATGCGCGTCGCGCGCGAGGAGATCTTCGGCCCGGTGGCGCCGCTGTTCCGCTTCCACACCGAAGCGGAGGCGATCGCCCTCGCCAATGCCACCGAGTTCGGGCTGGCGGCCTATTTTTACGCCAAGGACATCGCCCGCGTGTGGCGCGTCGCCGAAGGGCTGGAATACGGCATCGTCGGCATCAACGAAGGGATCATCTCGACCGAGGTCGCGCCTTTCGGCGGCGTCAAGGAGTCGGGCATCGGCCGCGAAGGCTCGAAGTACGGCATCGAGGACTACGTCGAGATGAAGTACCTGTGCCTGGGCGGAATCCGGTGAGGTGGCGGCGATGACGGCATTCACCTTTCGCGCACCGCCGCGCATCGTGTCCGAGATCGGCGGGATCGGCCGCCTCGGCGAATTCGCGCAGGAACTCGGGATGCGGCGTCCGCTGATCGTCTGCGACCCCGGCATCGCCGCCTGCGGCATCGCCGCGCAGGCCATCGAGGCGCTGCGCCGGGCGGGGCTCGAAGCGCAGCTCTTCGATGCGGTCGAGGCCGACCCCCCGGCGGCGATGGTGCGCCGCGCGGTCGAGGCCGCAGGGCGGGGCGAGGCGGACGGCATCGTCGGGCTGGGCGGTGGATCGTCGCTCGACACCGCCAAGGTCGTCGCGCTGCTGGCGCGCTCGGGCCAGGACATCGACGCAATCTACGGTGTCGACCGGGCGCGCGGTGGGCGCCTGCCGCTGATCCAGGTGCCGACCACCGCCGGCACCGGCTCGGAAATCACCTGGGTGTCGGTGATCACCTGCGAGAGCCTGGAGAAGAAAGCGGTCTATGCCCCGCAGCTGCTGCCCGATCTCGCCCTGCTCGACGCCGGGCTGAGCGCCGGGATGCCGCCACGGGTGACCGCAGCCACCGCACTCGACGCGATGGTCCATGCGATCGAGGCGTACACCAGCCGGACGAAGAAGAACCCGGTGGCCGATGCCCTCGCACGCAAGGCCCTCGCCCTGCTGGCGGGCAAGCTGCCGCGCGTGCTCGAAGAGGGGCGCGATCTCGAGGCCCGCGCAGCGGTGCTCGAAGGCGCGATGCTCGCCGGGATGGCGTTCGTCAACGCCTCCGTGGCCGCCATTCACGGGCTGGCTTACCCGCTCGGCGCACGTTTCCACGTGCCCCACGGCCACGCCAACGCCCTCGTGATGGGGCCGGTGCTGCGCTTCAACCTGAAGGCGGCGACCCGCCTTTACGCCGAACTGGCGCCGTGCGTGCTGCCCGGGCGGGAGTTCGCTTCCGATGCCGAAGCGGCCGCGGCCTTCGTTGCGGCGATGGAGGCGATGGCCGGCGGGGGCGGGCTCGCGACGCGCATGAGCCACTTCGGCGTCACCGAAGCGGACATCCCGTCGATGGCCGACGAAGTCGTCAGCGAGATCCAGCGCCTGATCGCCACCAACCCGTGCGACATGAGCTTCGAGGACGTCTGCGCGATCTATCGCGCGGTCCTGTAGTCCTTGCGGTACTCACCGCGGGTTCGAATCCCGCCCGTGGTGAGTGCTGCGAATCGGATCGTTGCGTCGAGTCACTGCGACGGAATCCCCCGAGGCGAGGGGGCTGGATCGTTCCCCGCGCTACTTTCCCCACAAGGTCGATAAGGGCGCAGCCCAGATCCGCTCGCCCAGCGGCATCGTCTCGCTGCCGTCGTACAGCAGCACGCCCATCCTGAATTGGTCACCGGCAATGCTGGCCAGTTTTTTCAGGCCGCGCAATCGCCTCGGGATAGCCTCCGCGCAGCACACGCTCGATCAGATCGTCACCCAGGGCCGGTCGAGCTGGGTCGAGAATCCGCCCGGCGAATGCATTGTCGACCCAGTTCGCAAAGCGCGATTCGATCTCGCTCTGCGACAAAGGCAGCAGGGACAAGGTCTCCATCCGGCCAGCCAGGGAGTCGGCCACGGTCGGCAGCGCCACCAGGTTGGCCGAGCCGGTCAGCAGGAAACGCCCGGGGCGTCGACTTCATGAGGAGATGGCAGCGTAAATTGCGGACTAATAAAGCGTAAATATCGGAATCATTGATCGTGAATTACGGAATGATGGTACGTAAATAACGGAGTTCATCTGCTCCACCTTCGTGCTTCGCTCGAGCAAGCCCCCGCGCAAGCCTCTCATGCAGGCCTTGGGTCGGTCGCTCAGCCTACTTGAATGTGCTGTTCAGCTTGCCCGCCCCGCCAGCGCCGCGACCTGCTCGCCGATCGCCAGCGCCGCGGTGAGCCCCGGCGACTCGATGCCGTAGAGGTGGATCAGGCCGGGCACGCCGTGGGTGGCGGGGCCGTCGATGCGGAAGTCGGCGTCGGGCTCGCCGGGGCCGACGATCTTCGGCCGCACCCCGGCGTAGCCCGGCTGCAGGCGGCCGTCTTCCAGTTGCGGCCACCAGCTGCGGATCGCGGCGTAGAAGCCGGCCGCGCGCGCCGGGTCGACGCGGTAGTCGGGGGTATCGATCCACTCCACGTCGGGGCCGAACTTGGCCTGGCCGCCCAGGTCCAGCGTCAGGTGCACGCCCAGCCCGCCCGGCTCGGGGATCGGGTAGATCAGGTGCGAGAACGGCGCCTTGCCGCCGTAGCTGAAATACACGCCGCGGGCGAAGTGCGCCCGCGGCGCCTGGGCCGCGGCCGGGCCGCGGATGGCGTGGCCGAGGGCGGCCGCGTCGAGCCCGGCGGCATTGACGACGCAGCGCGCGCGCAGCGTGCTCGGTGCCTCGCCGCCGATGTCGAGCACGATGCCCTCGCTCCCGGCCGCGCCGCCGACCACCGGGCTGCCCAGGGCGAGCATCGCGCCGCGCGCCTCGGCCGCGCCCAGCAGCGACAGCATCAGGCCGTGGCTGTCGACGATGCCGGTGGAGGGCGACAGCAGCGCGGCATGGACGTCGAGCGCGGGTTCGAGCGCGGCGACGTCGGCGCGATCGAGCAGGCGCAGGTCGGTCACGCCGTTGGCGCGGGCGCGCGCGGCGATCTGCTGCAGCCTGTCCTCCTGTTCGGCGCGCGCGGCGACGACGAGTTTGCCGCAGCGCGCGTGCGCCACGCCGCGCTCGGCGCACCAGGCGTACAGCAGCGCGCGGCCCTCGACGCACAGCCGCGCCTTGAGCGAGCCGGGCGGGTAGTAGAGGCCGGCGTGGATGACTTCGCTGTTGCGCGCGCTGATGCCGCTGCCGAAGCCGGCCTCGCGCTCGAGGATGATGACTTCGCGCCCGGCCTCGGCGAGGCTGCGGGCGCAGGCGAGGCCAACGACGCCGGCGCCGATGACCACGCAATCGACGGTTTCCATTGCATCTCCCGAATGCTTGCAGCCCACCTGCGTGGGCCTGGCGCCGCCTTTCGCGGCGGCGGGAAGCGGTTTGTAGCAGATCGGCCGGGGCGCTGGGAAGGGGGCGTCTTCCGCCATGACGATCGATTGTGCACTGCAGTGTGCGGGATCGCCGACTGTGCACGGCGGTCCGTTCCGGAGATCCGCGCAGAGCGTGCGGCGACATCGTCCGGCCGGGCGCCGGAAGGGGGACGGAAGGGGGACGGAAGGGGGGTCGGAATCAGGGAAAACGCCAATCCGGCAAGGCGTGCGCTGGTGGCACGGGAGTTGCTAAAGTGTTCTCGCTCACTGATGGGCAGATCACCCAAACCAATTCGAGGAGGCTTCCCGATGAAATCCCTGATCCGCAAATGTGCGCTTGGCACCCTGTTCGTCGCGGTCACGTCCGCAGCCTCGGCGGCGACCTTCGTCAATGTGCTGACCGGCGGCACCAGCGGTGTCTACTATCCGCTCGGCGTCACTTTGTCGCAGGTCTACGGTGAGGCCATCCCCGACAGCAAGGTTCAGGTCCAGGCGACCAAGGCCTCGGCCGAAAACCTCAACCTGCTGCAGGCCGGCCGCGGCGAGATCGGCTTCTCGCTCGCCGACTCGGTGTCGGATGCGTGGAAGGGTAATGCCGAGGCGGGCTTCACCAAGCCGCTCGACAAGCTGCGTGCGGTCGCCTCCGTGTACCCCAACTACATCCAGATCGTCGCCCTCGCCGACGCCAACATCCAGTCGCTCGCCGACCTCAAGGGCAAGCGCATTTCGGTGGGCGCGCCGCGCTCGGGCACCGAGATCAACGCCCGCGCGATCCTGAAGGCAGCCGGCCTGACCTACGCCGACTTTGCCAAGGTCGAATACCTGCCCTTCGGCGAATCGGTCGAGCTGATGAAGAACCGCCAGATCGACGTCACCCTGCAGTCGGCCGGTCTCGGCGTGGCGGCGCTGCGCGACCTCTCCGCCGCGGTGAAGGTAAACTTCGTACCGATCCCGGCCGAGGTCGTGGCCAAGGTCGGCGACGCCGCCTACCAGTCGGCCAAGGTGCCGGCCAACACCTACGAGGGCCAGACGGCGGACGTCGCCACCGTGGCCATCAACAACCTGCTCATCACCCACGAGAAGGTGCCGGCCGAAGTCGTGTACCAGATGACCAAGGGCATCTTCGACAACCTCGAGCGCCTCGGCAACTCGCACTCCGCCGCGCGCCAGATCAAGCTCGAAAAGGCCATCGAGGGCCTGCCGGTGCCGCTCCATCCGGGCGCCGAGAAGTACTACCGCGAGCAAGGCCTGATCAAGTAAGCCGCGCTCCCGAGGCCGAACCCGGCCCCCGCCCGCTGCCGTCACCGCGGCGGGGGCGGGCCGGACTCCCCCCGCTTTTCCGCCGATTTCCAGACCGGGGCCGTCATGACTGCTACCGCCGTTTCGCCCGCTGCCGAGGCGACCAGGAAGATGCTGCGCGTGGTCTTCTTCAGCGCCATCCTGTTCTCCACTTTCCAGCTCGTCACCTCGGCCTTCAGCCCGTTGTCGAGCACCGTCGTGCGTGCGCTGCACGTCGGTTTCCTGCTGCTGCTGACTTTCCTGCTTCATCCCTGGCAGGGCGGGCAGGGGCGGACGAGCCTCGCGACCAAGGCGGTCGGCTTCGCCGCCCTGATCCTGTCGGGCTACCACTGGGTGTTCGAGGCCGACCTGGTGCAGCGTGCCGGCGAGCTGACCGATGCCGACATGGTGGTCGGCATCATCACTCTGGTGCTGGTGTTCGAGGCCGCGCGCCGCATCATGGGCTTCGCGCTGCCGCTGATCTGCCTCGGCTTTCTCGGCTACGCGCTGTTCGGCGAATACCTGCCCGGGGCGCTGGCGCACCGCGGCTACGGACTGGATCAGGTCGTCGGCCAGCTCGCCTTCGGCACCGAGGGCATCTACGGCACGCCGACCTACGTGTCCTCCTCCTATATCTTCCTCTTCATCCTGTTCGGCGCCTTCCTCGAGCAGGCCGGCATGATCGACCTGTTCACCGATTTCGCGCTGGGCACCGTCGGCCACACCAAGGGTGGGCCGGCCAAGGTGGCGGTGGTGTCGTCCGGGCTGATGGGCACGATCAACGGCTCGGGGGTGGCCAACGTCGTCACCACCGGCCAGTTCACGATTCCGCTGATGAAGAAGTTCGGCTACAAGCCGGCCTTCGCCGGCGCGGTGGAGGCGACGAGCTCGATGGGCGGCCAGATCATGCCGCCGGTGATGGGCGCGGTGGCCTTCATCATGGCCGAGACGATCAACGTGCCCTACGTCGAGATCGCCAAGGCGGCGGCGATTCCGGCGCTGCTCTACTTCTTCACCGTGTTCTGGATGGTGCACCTGGAAGCCGGCCGCGCCGGGCTGAAGGGCCTGCCGAAGGCCGAGTGCCCCGACCCCTGGACGGCGATCCGCCTGCGCTGGTACCTGCTGCTGCCGCTGGCCGGGCTGGTGTATCTGCTCTTCGCCGGCTTCACGCCGATGTTCTCGGGCATGGTCGGGCTCGCGCTGACGGTGGTGCTGCTGTTCGGCAGCGCCTTCGCCCGCCGCCTCAACGGCACCTCGCTGCGGCTGCTGTTCTGGATTGCGCTCGGGCTGGCGTGCTCGGCCTTCGCCCAGATCGGCATCATTGCCGTCGTCGCCGTGGTGGCGGTGCTGGCGGTGCTGCTGGCGCCGCGCCAGGATGGCCGGGCGACGCTGCGCGTGGCGGTCACCGCGCTCGTCGACGGCGCGCTGCACGCGCTGCCGGTGGGCGTGGCCTGCGCCCTGGTGGGGGTGATCATCGGTTCGCTGACGCTGACCGGCGGCGCCACCGCGTTTGCCGGCTACATCATCCAGATCGGCGGCGAGAGCCTGTTCCTGTCGCTGGTGCTGACGATGCTGACCTGCCTGGTGCTGGGCATGGGCATCCCGACCATCCCGAACTACATCATCACCAGCTCGATCGCGGCGCCGGCGCTACTCGAGCTCGGCGTGCCGCTGATCGTGTCGCACATGTTCGTCTTCTACTTCGGCATCATGGCCGACCTGACCCCGCCGGTGGCCCTGGCGGCCTTCGCCGCGGCGCCGATCGCCAAGGAATCGGGGCTCAAGATCGGCCTGCGCGCGGTGCAGATCGCCATCGCCGGCTTCGTCGTGCCCTACATGGCGGTGTATGCACCGGAGCTGATGCTGCAGGGCGACAAAGGGCTCGACGCCACCTTCTACGTGGTGTTCAAGGCGCTGCTTGCGGTCAGCCTGTGGGGCATCGCGGTGGTCGGCCACCTGCGCTCGCCACTGAACCTGCTCGAACGCGTGCTCGCCTTCGCCGCCGCCTCGCTGCTGGTGGTCGCGCTGCCGGTCACCGACGAGGCCGGCTTCGCCCTCGCCGCGCTCGTGCTCGGCTGGCACGTCTGGCGCTCGCGCAGCGCGCAGGCGCTGACGGTGTGATCGGCATCTGCCTCGCCACCGGCGTCGCCAGCGCGGCGCTGGCGGTCAATGCCTTCACGCTGGCGTGGACGCACTCGATCGAGAAAGTGCGCTGGGAGGAGCGCTGGCGGGTGGAGGCGGCGGCGCTGGTGCTGGAGGCCGTGCGCGTGCGCGGCTTTGGTGCCGGCATGGAGCCGCCGGCCGAGGCGGTGCTGCGCGACGGCGTGTGGGAATGGCAGCCCGGCAGCCGCCACGCCGTGCTGCGCCTGACGCGCTCGGGCTACACCGCCGACTACGAGTGGTGCGGGGGAGAAGGCGAAGGCAGGGGCGAGGCTGGTTGCGTGCCGCTGTCGGCGATCCTTCCCGCCGACGGTGGCGTGACCGAGCTGCGGCCGTGCACAATGGCCTCTCCGCCGGCGCCTGGGCCGGCTCCCGCCATCCCCTGAACCGATGATCCGCCACCCTGCCTTGCACCGCCTCCCGCCGGCGCCCCGCCTGGCCCGCCTGGCGCTGTCCTGCCTGCTCGTGGCGGCGCTGTTGTGGGCGGTGCATGGCTATCGTTTCAAGGCCGGCACCGAGGAACTGGCGCTCCATGCGAGCCAGCGCCTGGCGCTGCTGGCGGCGAGTCTGGATGCGGAGCTGCTGCGCTTCGAGAGCCTGCCCACGGTGCTCGCCCAGCACCCCGGCCTGCAGCAGCTGCTCCAGGCGCCCGATGACCCGGTGCAGGTGGCGGCGGCGAATGCCTTGCTCGAGCAGGTCAATGAGCGTACCGGGGCCGGAATGCTGTACCTGATCGATCCCGCGGGCCGCACGCTGGCGGCGAGCAACTGGCGGCGGGCGGATTCCTTCGTCGGTGAAAACTACGCCTTCCGCCCTTATTTCCGCGATGCGCTCGCCGGCGGGAGCGGAAAGTTCTTCGCCGTCGGCGCCACGACCCAGGTTCCGGGCTTCTTCATCGCCCACCCGGTGCGCGCCGGCGGTAGCATCACTGGTGTGCTCGCGGTGAAGGTCGAGCTGACCCAGCTCGAAACCACGTGGGCCGCGGGCGGAGAGTCGGTGCTGGTCGTGGACCGCCACGGCGTGGTCGCGCTGTCGTCGAATCCGGCATGGAAGTTCGGCACCCTGGCGCCGCTGTCGCCGGATTCGCGCGCGGCGCTGGCGGCGACGCGGCAGTATTTCACCGCCGCGCTCGAACCGCTGCCGCTGGTCTGGCGCGAGCCCGGCCGTGCGCTGCTCGGCGGACGGGAATACGTCGTCGGCAGCCGTGCCTTGGGCTGGGTCGACTGGCGCATGCTGATGCTGCTCGACACCGCTCCGGTGCGTGCCGCGGCGTGGTTGGCGGTGCTCGCCGCGGGGCTGGCGCTGTGCGTGCTGGCGGTTGCCGGGCTGTACTGGGCGCTGCATGCGCGGCGCTTGCGCGAGCGCCTGGCGGCACAGGCCGAGCTCGAACGCACGGTGGCCGAGCGCACCGCCGACCTTGCCACGACCAACGCTCAGCTGTTGCGCGAGATCTCCGAGCGCAGCGCCACCGAACAGAAGCTGCGCGGCACCCAGCGTGCGCTGATCGAAGCCAACCGCCTTGCCGCCCTCGGCCAGATGGCCGCCGGCGTGGCGCACGAGCTGAATCAGCCGCTGGCGGCGCTGCGCAGCTTCGCCGGCAACAGCCTCACCTTTCTCGAGCGCGGCCGGCTCCAGCCGCTGCGCGACAACCTGAACCAGATCATCGGCCTGATTGAGCGCATGGCCCGGCTCACCTCGCAGCTCAAGGTATTCGCCTCGCGCCAGCAGACCGGCGGCGGTTCGGCGTCGGCGGCGCAGGCGATGCAGGTGGTGGCGGGCTGGTTCCGCGAGCGTCTGGACGCGGCCGGGGTCGAGCTGCGCATCGATGCCAGCGAGGTGCGTCTGCCGTTGCAGCCGCAGGCGCTCGAGCAGGTACTGTCGAACCTGGTCGGCAACGCACTCGATGCGCTCGCCGGGTGCGGTGACGGCGTCATCGCGATGGGCGCGGCGCGGCACGGGACGCAGTTATGCCTTGAAGTCGCCGACAATGGCCCGGGCATTCCGCAGGAGCTGCGCGAACGCATCACCCAGCCCTTCTTTTCCACCAAGCCGCTCGGCCAGGGCCTGGGCCTGGGACTGTCGATCGTCAGCGATCTGATCGAAGGCTCGGGTGGCCGTCTCGAGATCGAGTCCGGTGCGGGCGGGGGTACGGTGATGCGGGCGTGCTGGCCGCAGGTGGCAGGCACAGATGGCGCTGGCGAGGGCAGGGCAGGGGAGGTGGAATGAACGAGCATGCGATCGAGGGGGCGGTCGGTGTCCTCTACGTCGAGGACGACGAGCTGGTGCGGATGGCGGGGTGCCAGACTTTCGCCCTCGCCGACATCGAAGTCGAGGGCCTGGCACGCGCCGAGCCGGCGCTCGCCCGCCTCGGCGCCGAGCGCCCGGTGGTGCTGGTGACCGATGTCCGACTGCCAGGGATGGACGGCATGAGCTTGCTGAAACGGGCGCAGGCGCTCGATCCCGACCTGCCGGTGATCCTCGTCACCGGCCACGGCGACGTCGACATGGCGGTCGAGGCGATGCGGCTGGGGGCCTACGACTTCATCGAGAAGCCGTTCGCCCCCGAGCGCCTGGTGGAAGTGGTGCGCCGTGCGATCGAGAAGCGCCGTCTGGTGCTCGAGAACCGCGCGCTCAAGACCCGGCTGGCGCGAGCCTCAGGGCCGGATGGGCTGCTCGGCGACAGCGCGGCGATGCAACGGGTGCGGGATCTGGTTGCGGACCTGGCCGACACCGACGTCGACATCCTGATCGTGGGCGAGACCGGCACCGGCAAGGAGCGCGTCGCGCGCGCCCTGCACGATGCCGGGCGGCGCAGCCGCGGCCACTTCGTCGCGGTCAATTGTGCCGCCCTGCCCGAGAGCGTGTTCGAGAGCGAGATGTTCGGCGTCGAGCCGGGGGCTTTTACCGGCGCCACCCGCAGCCGTGCGGGCAAGATCGAGCATGCCGACGGCGGCACCCTGTTCCTCGACGAGATCGAGGGCATGGCGCTGCAACTGCAGGCGAAGCTGCTGCGCGTGCTCCAGGAGCGGGTGGTCGAGCGCCTGGGCTCGAACCGGCTGATTCCGGTGGACTGCCGGGTGATTGCCGCGACCAAGCTCGATCTGGCCGCAGAGGCGGCGGCCGGGCGCTTTCGCGCCGATCTCTATTACCGCCTCAACGTCGTGCCGATCGTCCTGCCTGCGCTACGCGAGCGTCGTGAAGACATTCCCGCGCTGTTTGCCGCGTTCTGCCTGCAGGCGGCCGAGCGCTACCGCCGGCCGCAGCCGGCGCTGACGGTCGAGGTGTTCGACTGGCTGATGGCACAGGCGTGGCCGGGCAACGTGCGCGAGTTGCAGCATGCCGCCGAACGCTTCGTGCTCGGCCTATGGCGACCGGCGGCGGGCCCGGCGGGCGAGGGCAGCGGGTTGGCGCAACGCGTCGCTGCGTTCGAGGCCGCGCTGATCGAAAGCGCCCTGCGCCGCAGTGCGGGTGACGTCGCAGGCGCGGCCGAAGCACTCGCCGTGCCGCGCAAGACGCTGTACGACAAGATCGCCAAGTTCGGCATCCAGGTTGCGGATTTCCGCGGCTCCCCGTCCCCCTCCTGAACATGGATGGCCCGTGCCTGCCGCCCTTCGCTTCGGACAGTGTAGATCGAGTATAGGGCGCGGGGGATGAAACGGTAATACAATGGATTCGGGCCGTATCCGCGGAAAATGTGCAACAGCACGCCTCGACGGCCCGCACAATTCCACAGGAGGGAAGACCATGTCCTATTCGATGCCCGTATTTCTTGCCCACGCGATCGCCATGGAGCGGGAGGCCGCCGAGCGCTATCTGGAACTGGCCGACATGATGGAAGCGCACAACAACCTCGAAGTCGCGGCGCTGTTCCGCGACATGGTGCGCTACTCGACGATGCACGGCGATTCGATCGCGGAGCGTGCCGGCAAGCTCGAGCTGCCCAAGCTCCAGTCCTGGCAGTACCGCTGGGTGGCGCCGACCGAAGTCGGCGACGAAGAGGGTTTTGACTACACGATGAATGCCTACCAGGCGCTCGAGTACGCGCGCGAGAACGAGGCCCGGGCGATGAACTTCTATCGCACCGTCGCCGAAAAGAGCGCCGACGCCGAGATCAAGCGCCTGGCGATGGAGTTCGCTGCCGAAGAAGCCGACCACACTTCGGCGCTGGACAAGATGCTCGCGCAGACCTTGCGTCCGTGAGCGCCGCCCGGGCCGCCGCGTCGTGGCGGCCCGGGCGTACCCGCGCGCTGGTGCCGGCGCCACGCAGGCCTTAACATCGGCGCCTGACCAGACGCGGAGAATTTCATGGCCTCATCCCCCGACAGCATCAGCATGGCGCTGTTCTGCGACTTCGAAAACGTCGCCCTCGGCGTGCGCGACGCCAACTACGAGAAGTTCGACATCAAGCGCGTGCTCGAGCGTCTGCTGCTGAAGGGCAGCATCGTGGTCAAGAAGGCCTATTGCGACTGGGAGCGCTACAAGAGCTTCAAGGCCGCGATGCACGAGGCCAACTTCGAGCTGATCGAGATCCCCCACGTGCGCCAGTCGGGCAAGAACTCCGCCGACATCCGCCTCGTCGTCGATGCGCTCGACCTGTGCTACACCAAGTCCCACGTCGATACTTTCGTCATCATCAGCGGCGACTCCGACTTCTCCCCGCTGGTGTCCAAGCTGCGCGAGAACGCGAAGCAGGTGATCGGCGTCGGGGTCAAGCAATCGACTTCCGACCTGCTGATCGCCAACTGCGACGAATTCATCTTTTACGACGATCTCGTGCGCGACAGCCAGCGTGCCGCGGCCAAGCGCGAGGCGCGCGACAACGCTCCGGCGGCCCGGCGCTCGCCGGAAGAGGAGGCGCGGCGCAAGGAGGAACTCGAAGGGCGCCGCCGCCAGGCGATCGAGATCGCGGTGGAAACCTTCGAAGCCCTGCTCGCCGAGCGCGGCGAAAGCGGCAAGATCTGGGCCTCGATGCTGAAGGAAGCGATCAAGCGCCGCAAACCGGATTTCAACGAGAGCTATTTCGGCTTCCGCGCCTTCGGCAACCTGCTCGAGGAAGCGCAGACGCGCGGCCTGCTCGAACTCGGGCGCGACGAAAAATCCGGCACCTATGTTGCCCGGCCGAGCCATGGTGGGAGCGCCGCGAGCGAGCATCCGCTGGTCTTCGCTGCGGCCGAGCCGGTGCTCGCCGGCCAGGCGGCGGGGGCCGCCGAGCCCGTGGCTGCAGCCGAACCCGCGGCGCGCGCGGCGAAAACACAGGGCCGCTCGTCGCGGCGGCGTGGCGGCGGCAAGGCGGTGGAGGAAAGCGAACGTGCCGCCGAGACCGAGGCCGCACCGGTGCCGCCGGTACATGGCGGGGAAGAACGGCGGGAAACCGCCGAGGCGGCCGCGCTGGCAGCGGCCCCCGAGGCGGAAGCGGGGGGCGCGGCGCCGGACCAGGACCGGCCCCGTGCCGACAAGGGCAAGCCGAAGCGTGCCCGGGCGCGGTCTGAGCCGACTCCGCCGCCGCTCGAGGAAAGCCAGCAAACGGATTCCCGGCGCGGCAGTGCCAAGGGAAAAACGGCAAAGGCCGCCGCCGCACCGAAAGCGGCCCGCGCACGCGCCGAATCCGCTCCGGGGGCGGGCGCAGCGGAGCGCTCCGGCATCGACCGCGACCGTGACCGCCCCGCCGCGGAAAGTGTGCCGCGCGATTCTGCGCCGCCGGTGCCGGCAGCCGAACCGCCGGCACCGGCCAAGGCGCCGTCCCGCGCCCGCCGCCCGCGCAAATCGAAGGAAGAAAGCGCCGGATGAGCCTCGCTGGTGCCGGCTTTCCCGGGGCTGCCGAGCCTGCTCCCCGAGGGGGCTGGCCCTATCCGCGCTGGATCGCCCATCGCGGCGCCGGGACGCTGGCGCCCGAGAACACCCTGGCTGCGTTTGCGCTCGGCCATGCGCACGGCTACCGGATGTTCGAATGCGATGTGCGCCTGAGTGCGGACGGACAGCCTTTCCTGCTCCATGACGACCGCCTCGAACGCACCACCGATGGACAGGGCGAGGCCGTCGACCAGCGCTGGGCGGAGCTGGCCGGGCTCGATGCCGGGAGCTGGCATTCGCCACGTCATGCCGGGGAACGGCTGCCGTCGCTGGGCGACGTGGTCGAGTTCTGCCGCCAGCATGACTGCGCGCTGAACGTCGAGTTGAAGCCGGCTCCCGGCGACGAAGTGCGCACCGGGCGGGAGGTCGCCACCCGCCTGGCCCGGTCATGGACCCTGGCGCTGCCGCCGCTGCTCAGCTCCTTCAGCGTGGCCGCGCTCGCGGCCGCGGCCGGCGTCGCACCGCAGCTTCCCCGCGGCTTGCTGCTCGAAGCTTTTTCGGACGAAGGGCTCGGTGCTGCGCGCCGCCTCGGCTGTGTCGCGCTGATTTGCGAGCAGCGTGCCTGGGATGGAGCGACCGTCCGCCAGGCCCGCGCCGCCGGATTCAGGCTTCTTGCCTACACGGTCAATGAGGATGGAGAAGCGGCCCGTCTGCTGGCCCTGGGGGTCAATGGCTTGATCACCGACCGGATCGACCATTTTCCTGCTTCCGCGGGAGCCTGACGGAAGCGTTTCCTGCGAGTGGAAGACGGGTGGAAACCGGGATTGCCGGTGCGGCGACGGCCGCGCTAGACTGCGCGACCAGGGTCCGGACCAGCCGTACTGCGGCTATTGCGGCGGACCGCCACTTCACCATGACCGGGGCTGAAGCCGATGTCGTTTGCCGGGTTTCCGATCCGTCGTGCAGTACTTTCCGTGCTCGTTTCGTGCACCTTCCTGCAGGTGCCTGCTGCGGCACGGGCATCCGATGTGGTTTTTTCCGCCTGCCTCGCCGAGTTGCGTGCAAGCGCCGCGGACAAGGGAGTCGGCACGGCGACGTTCGATGCGCATACGGCCGGCCTCGTCCCCGATCTGGAAGTGGTCGGTTTTCTCGATGCCCAGCCCGAGTTCGTCACGCCGATCTGGGACTACATGGCCGGGCTGGTGGATGAGGAACGCATCGCCGACGGCCGTGCCCTGCTGTCGCAATGGGCGTCGGTGCTGGCCCGGGTCGAGGCCGAATACGCGGTCGATGCGGCCACCGTGGTCGCGGTCTGGGGGGTGGAAAGCAATTACGGGCGCAACTTCGGCGAGCGGCCGCTGCTGAACTCGCTGTCCACCCTGTCCTGCTTCGGCCGCCGCCAGGCTTTTTTCCGCGGCGAGTTGTTCAACGCGCTGAAGATCCTGGAGGAGGGGCATGTCGCGCCCGAGCGCCTGACCGGGTCGTGGGCGGGCGCCTTCGGCCACACCCAGTTCATGCCGTCGACCTTCCTGCGCCTGGCGGTCGATTTCGACGGCGACGGCCGCCGCGACCTGATCGACAGCGTCCCCGACGCGCTCGCCTCCACCGCCCATTTCCTCGCCCGTGCCGGCTGGCGCAGCGACCAGCCCTGGGGGTTCGAGGTCCGCCTGCCGCAAGGGCTGGACACCGCCGGCAGCGGGCGGCGCAACAAGCGGCCGATGGCGGAGTGGCGGCGCGCGGCCTGACCCGGAGCGACGGCTCGGCGCTGCCCGCCGGCGATCTCGCTGCCGGGCTGTTGCTGCCGGCCGGGCGGGAAGGGCCGGCCTTCCTGGTGACGCGCAACTTCGATGCGCTGTATTCCTACAATGCCGCGGAAAGCTATGCCCTGGCGATCGCTCACCTGTCCGACCGGCTGCGCGGTGGCGCGGCGTTCGCCGCGCCATGGCCGACCGACGACCCGGGCTTGTCGCGCGCCGAGCGCCGTGAGCTGCAACTGCTGCTGATCGCCCGCGGCGACGACATTGGCGCGGCCGACGGCATGATCGGTGCGCGCACGCGCGAAGCGCTCCGGCGCGTCCAGGCCGAGCTGGGTCTGCCTGTCGATGGCCGCGCCGGCCAGCGCGTACTGAACGCGCTGCGCGCAGCGGCCGCACGCTGACGCCCGCGACGGGCACCGAACCCGATCGCGCGCCGTCAGGCGCCTTCACGCCACCGGCCGGCCCATCGGCGGGCGCGGCGCCCGCCGCAGCACGGGTTCAGGCCAGCGCGCGCCGGCGCTGCGCGCGCTCGATCCGCCGGGCTTCGTCCTGGGCCTCGGCCAGCACCTGCTGGACGTAGTCCAGGTGCTCGCTGGCGAGGCGGCGGGCGTCTTCCGCCCGTCCTTCCGTGATCGCGGTGTACAGCGCCTGGTGCTGGGTGAGCAAGGTGTCGCGGACCTCGCTGCCGATCGCGCACATGCCGCCGATGTTGGTCACGATGTTGCGTTCGAGTAGCTCGAACAGGCTGCGGATGGTGTGCAGCAGGAGGGCATTGTGACTGGCCTCGGCGATCGCGAGGTGGAAATGGGCGTCGATGCGGCCTTCTTCCGTGCGGCTGATCCGGCCCTTGCGCTGGTAGCACGCCTGCACGTGCTCGAAGGCAGCGGTGAGCCGCTCCCGGTCCGGCGCGGTGGCGCGCAGCGCCGCATAGTAGGCGCAGGCGCCTTCGAGAGTGTGGCGGAATTCGATCAGGTCGCGCTGGGCCTCGGGAGTCCGTTCGAGCAGCTCCACCATTGGATCGCGGAACGAGGCCCCGAGCCGGTCGTTGACGAAAGTGCCGCCGCCGTGGCGGCTGACCAGCAAGCCGCGCGCGGCCAGTTTCTGGATGGCCTCGCGCAGCGATGGCCGGGAAACGCCGAACTCATCGGCGAGGGCGCGCTCGGCTGGCAGGCGTTCGCCCGGCTGCAGGCTGCCTTCGACGATCAGGGTTTCGATGCGCGCGACGATGTCGTCGGACAGGCGGCGTTGCTGCAGGGGAGGGGGCTTCATCATGATGACGGATTCCGGTTCGGGAAAACCGCTCTTCGTGGGCGGCGGGATGGGTGAGTTGCGGAATGGATGGGGGACGGAATGGGGTGGCGGCGTGCTCCTTCCGTGAGCGTTCCGGACATTTCGATGGCGACGCCGGGTGAACTCCCGATTCAACTCTCTCAACTCCCGATTGACACCCCGCCGAGCCCTCATTAGTCTAACTCGAGTTTTGGTTAAATGGTAATACCAATGTTGGCGGTTCGAGCGAGACGAGCCGGTAAGGCCGGTTCGATTTTCCGCTGCCTTCCAGTTCGTTTTCCGGCCCGCGCGATCGCCAGGGCCGGCGCCTGGGTGACGATCGCCGGGAGCGTGGCGCCGGTCGCGATCCAGGCGTATGACCGGGATAAGGGGAAAAACTGTACATATCACCTGTAACCGGTTGATCTACAACTAATCCTGATGACGTGCCAACCGCTGCAATTCTCCGTTACCCTTGCATGCTGGCACGGATACCGGAGGATCAGGATGGCGTCACTGGAGCGCACTGCATACCCGCAGTTTCTGAGCTACTACTCACCGAGTGACCTGCGACAGTTCTTTACTCTGCAGGATGAAGAAATCAACTGGCTGAAGTCGGCCGGCCGTTCTGCCGGGACCCGACTCGGACTGGCCGTCCTGCTCAAAGTTTTCCAGCACTTGCGCTACTTTCCTAGCCTCGACAAGATACCTTCCGAGGTGATCACCCACGTCCGGAATGGCCTCGGTTTCGGTGACGCGATACGGATCGAATACCCCGTCGAACGCACCCTCTTTCGGCACAAAGCCATGGTGCTGGGCTTGCTTAACGTCAAACCCTTCCATGGGCACGATGCGATGCGCCAAGCAGAACGCTTTGCCTGCGATGCGGCTGAGCTCATGGATCAGCGTGCCGACATCATCAATGGGATAATCGAGGGGGTGCTCCAGGCGCGCTACGAACTCCCCGCCTTCTCGACGCTCGACGATTTGGCAGAGAAGGCCCACGCTGCCGTGCAGAACCGGGTGTTCGGTAAGGTATTTCACCGTATCACCCCCCAACAACTCGAAGCCCTACAGGCGCTGCTGGTCACGGACAAACTGGAACGCCGCCAAAGCGAATACAACGAGCTCAAGAAATCCGCGAAACGCCCGACCCGCAAGCATCTCGATATGCTGGTGGAGCATCTGGAATGGCTGGATTCGATCACGGCGGGGGATGACGTCCTTGCAGGCCTTCCCGACACCAAGATTCGCCACTTCGCCGCCCAGGCCATGGCCTATGACGTGTCCGAGTTGCGCGAATGCGCCGAGACCAAGCGTTACACCCTGCTGGTGGCCCTGATCCGGCGCATGCAGGTGCGCGCGCGGGATCAGTTGGCCGAGATGTTCCTGCGCCGCGTGGCCACGATTCACAAACGCGCCAAGGAAGAGCTCGACCAGATCCAGTTCGGGCAGCGCGGCCAGATCGAGCGCCTGATCGGCACGCTGGATGGCGTGCTCGCCATCCTCGACGGCGAACCGGACAATGCGGCGGCCGGCGCTCAGATACGCGAATACCTTGCACCCGCAGGTGGAGTCCACGGGGTCCGCGAGACCTGTGCCCAGGTGCAGGCGACCAGCGGCAACAACTACCTGCCGCTCGTGTGGAAACACTTCAAGAGCCATCGCTCCATCCTGTTCCGGCTCGTGCATTTGCTCGACATCCGCGCCACCACCCAGGATCGGACGCTGATCGACGCTTTGAACCTCATCAAGACCTACCAGGACAAGCATCGCATCGAGTGGATTACGGAGAGCATTGACCTTTCCTTCGCCTCGGACCGCTGGCGCAAGCTCCTGCGCGAGGGCGACAGCGGCGATGGTTTCGGTCTGGGCTTAAGCCGGCGCAACCTCGAAATCTGTGTCTTCTCCTACCTCGCCGAGGAGTTGCGCTCTGGCGATCTCAGTATCGTCGGCTCGGAGGAGTTCGCCGATTACCGCGATCAGTTGCTTTCGTGGGAGGAATGCCAGGAGTTGTTACCCGCCTACTGCGACAAGATTGGCCTGCCGCAGGACGCAACGACCTTTGCCAGCAGTTTGCGCGACTGGCTCACCGACACCGCGCAGCACCTGGATGACACGTTTCCTGAATGCCGCGGCGATGTGGCCCTGACTGCCAGCGGAGAACCCGTGTTGCGCAAGCCGATTGCGCGCGAAATCCCGCCTTCGGTTATGTCGCTGCAGAACGCGCTGACCCAGCGCATGCCGGCGCGGCACATTCTGGACGTGCTCGCCAACATCGAACACTGGATGGGCTTCACGCGGCACTTCGGGCCACTATCGGGCAACATGGCCAAGCTCAAGCAGCCGGCCGAGCGCTACCTGCTGACGATCTTCGCCATGGGCTGCAACCTCGGGCCCACACAGGCGGCGCGCCATCTGGGCAACAGCGGCGTCACGCCGCACATGCTGTCCTTCGTCAATCGGCGCCACCTCTCACTGGAGAGCCTGGAAGCGGCCCAACGCGAGCTCAACGAGGTATATCTGCGCCTGGATCTCCCCAAGATATGGGGTGATGGCAAGACGGTCGCCGCCGACGGTACGCAGTACGATTTCTACGACGAAAACCTGCTCGCGGGTTACCACTTCCGTTACCGCAAGATGGGCGCCGTCGCCTACCGGCACGTGGCCAACAATTACATCGCGGTGTTCCGCCACTTCATTCCGCCCGGTGTGTGGGAAGCGATCTACGTGATCGAGGGACTGCTCAAGGCCGGCCTGTCGGTCGAAGCGGATACCGTGCATGCCGACACCCAGGGCCAGTCGGCCACAGTGTTTGCCTTCACCCATCTGCTGGGCATCAAGCTGATGCCGCGCATCCGGAACTGGAAAAATCTGACGCTGTTCCGGCCGGACAAGGCGGTGAAGTACAAGTACATCAACCGCCTGTTCGGCGACAGCGTGGACTGGAACCTCATCGAGCGGCACTGGCAGGATCTGATGCAGGTGGCCTTGTCGATCTACGCCGGCAAGATTTCTTCGGCCACCCTGCTGCGCAAGCTGGGCAGCTACAGCCGCAAGAACCGTCTGTATTTCGCGGCGCAGGAACTGGGCAACGTGATCCGCACGGGCTTCCTGCTGGAGTGGATCGGCAGTCGTGAGCTGCGCCAGGAGATCACCGCCAACACCAACAAGATCGAGTCCTACAACGGCTTTGCCAAATGGCTGTCCTTCGGTGGCGACGTGATCGCGGTGAACGAGCCGGACGAACAGCAGAAGCGCCTGCGCTACAACGATCTGGTGGCCTCCGCCCTGATCCTGCAGAACACCGTCGACATGATGCGCACGTTGGGCGACCTCCGGCATGAAGGCTGGCAGATCACGGAAAACGATGTCAGCTTTCTGAGTCCCTACCAGGTCGCGCACGTCAAGCGCTTCGGCGAGTACAGCCTGAAACTCAAGCGCAAACCCGAAGCCTGGATCGCGGACGACACCTTTCAACAAGCGGCCGCGTCGGTGCAGGACATGCGGCGCGCGACGCGCAGAGCCTGAGCATGGACATCCCTGAACCCCGTTTCGCGGTTACCCCCTACGGCGATGTTGACTCCGCAGCACTGGACAACCTGCGGCAAAGCTTTGATACCACAGCGCTACTCGAACTGGTCGACGGGCTGGCTCCGATGGCGCAGCGTTTCGACAGAACAGGGGGTGTGCGGGATGAACTGCTGCGTCTTCATCGCATGGCGCACACTGTCATCAATGGCGCGAATCCGAGCGAATCGAGCGCCGATGACCTGTGGGAAGTTGCCGCCGCCCTCATCGACGAGTTCCGGCAGATGTCCGATCACTGTCTCGAGATCGCCGCAGCTCTGCAGCCGTTGGCCGACCTGCAGCCGGATCACGACGTCTGAGCGTCGTCCGACAAGGCGCGTTCGATGCGCTGCTGACCGAAGGCATCGGCCCCGTCGATATAGCGCAGGGCAGACTTCACATCACGCCAGCCGACGTATTCCATCAGGCTCTTGACATCCCAGCCGTTGTCGTTGGCCCAGTTGGCGAAACCACGACGCAAGGAATGGCTGCTGAAGCTGTCGGCCGACAGGAGTCCCGCGCGCTCGAAAATGCTGCGCAGCAGCGGCGTGACGCTGTTGACGTGCAGGCCGTGGACACGGATTCGTCCCCATTGATCGATCCCGCGGAAGACCGGCCCTTCCTCAATCCCCGACAGATCCTTCCAGGCCGTATAGGCCGCCACGGGGCACAGACGCGACAAGGCCGGCACCTTGAAGCACCGTCCGGCCGCCTGCCGGTCGCCCTTGGTTCGAGGCAGGAAGCAGGTCATGCCTTGGGCGGGCACGAGTTCGACATCTTGCGTTTCCAGGCGGATCAACTCGTCACTTCGGAATCCGCGCCAGAAACCCAGGAGGAGTAGCGCCTTGTCACGGGTGTGGCGCAGTCGCGCGACCGCGCCCTGGGTCCCGATCGCGTGGTCCAGCCATGTCACGGCGTGGGACAGTTGGCCAATCTGTAGCGGCACCGCCTGACGGGTTTGCGGCGGATGCACGGTTTGAATGCCCTTCATGGTCTGTCGTACCAGAGGGGCCTTGGTAGGATCGGCAAAGCCGTGATCCTGGTGCCAGCGCGACAAGGCTGCGAGGCGCTGTCGCAGGGTAGCGATGGACAGCAGTTCGGCATGCCGCGCCAGATAGCGCGCGATGCTGTCCGCGCTCGCCGGCAGGAAGCCACCCCATTCCACCTCGAAGTGGCGCACGGCGGAGGTGTAGCTGCGACGCGTATTGGCGCGTGTTGCCGCGTGTACGTAGACATCGACCTCATTCATGGAAGCGTCCTGATGACCGACTCAAGCATAGCGTGCGGCGCGGGGCTGAATGTCGTTCATTTTCGGACGCCGCCGTGCGCGCCATGCACGTGCCCGCCACTGATAGGTGCTCCCGGACACGCGGGCTGTGACAACTCGTGCAGGATGCCACAGTGGGCAGCATCCCGTGCCTGGGGACATTGTTCGCGCAGGCTCTTGAGTTGCCGCTCCAGCACACGCAGTTCGCGGATACGTGCCGCGACGTGAACGATGTGCGCATCGAGCAACGTGTTCACATCGCCGCAGTTCGCGCCCGGCGCATCCTTGAAGCGCAGCAGGATGCGAATCTCGTCCAACGACATGTCCAGCGATCGGCAATGGCGGATGAACGACAAACGCTCGGCGTGGGTGTCCTCGTAGATGCGGAAATTGCCGTCCGTACGTGCCGGGGCGGCCAGCAACCCTTCGCGCTCGTAGTAGCGGATGGTCTCTACCGGGGTGCCGGTCACTCTGGCCAGCTCACCGATTTTCATCGTGCTTGTCCTCCAGGCGGGAAGGAAGATCCTACCGGCATTCTAGGTCCTTGACTCTGTAGTGACTACGGATTGTTAAATGACTGCAAGTCCAGACAGGGGAACCAAGCATGAGCAAATGCAGTGTTGGTAGTTGCGGATGTTCCATCGTGTCGCAGTCGCCGGGTGATTCGTCCCCCGACGGCCCCAACGGGAAGCTATACGGCGTCGACAGCACGGACTGCCCCACCGATGCGGCGCTGGTCCGCAACAATCTTGAACCCCTCGACGGCGTGACGGGACTCGACCTCACCGTGACCCGGCAAAGGTCGGACGTGAGCGATCGCCCCGACCCGCCGGTCGCGGCCGACGCCGCCGTGCCAGCCATCGGTGCGCCGGCACAGCGCATCGATAAGACCACTGCTGCCGTGCGCACGACGCTCGCGATCGCCGGGATGGACTGTCCGACCGAGGAGGCGTTGATCCGGAGCAAGCTCGCTGGCATGGCTGGAGTGGCGGCGCTCGATTTCAACCTCGTCCAGCGTCGGCTGAGCGTGACGCATCGTCCGGGAGCATTGGAAGCGGTCCTCGGCGCCCTGAAAGCCATTGGTCTCGAAGCGAAGGTCGAATCGGCAGGCACGGAGAGCGCAGCGCCGCCGATCAAACCCGCGCCCAAGACCCACTGGTGGCCGATGGCGCTGGCCGGAGTCACCGCGACGTTGGCCGAGGGGGTGTATTGGCTCAACGGCGGTGACCACTGGACCGTCCTGGCTCTCGCGCTGGTGTCGATCCTCAGTGGCGGTCTGGCGACCTACAAGAAAGGCTGGATCGCGCTCAGGCATCGCAATCTCAACATCAACGCACTCATGTCGATTGCCGTGACCGGCGCGATGCTCATCGGACACTGGCCGGAAGCGGCCATGGTGATGTTCCTGTTCACGCTGGCCGAGGTGATCGAAGCGAAATCGCTCGATCGGGCGCGCAATGCGATTCGCGGCTTGCTGGAACTCGCGCCCGACACTGCGACCGTATGCCAGGGCGATGGAAGGTGGGTAACCATGCCGGCCAAGACGGTGCCGCTGGAGGCCGTGGTGCGCGTGCGCCCCGGTGAGCGGATTGCGCTCGACGGCGTGGTGATCAGCGGACGTTCGACGGTCAATCAGGCGCCCATCACCGGCGAGAGCCTGCCGGTCGATAAGGCCGAAGGCGACAACGTGTTCGCCGGAACGATCAATGAAGCGGGATCGCTGGAATATCGCGTGACAGCGGAGGCGAGCCATTCCACCCTGGCCCGCATCATCCACGCGGTCGAATCGGCCCAGGGCAGCCGCGCGCCCACCCAGCGCTTCGTCGACCGGTTCGCCCGGATCTACACGCCCGTCGTGTTCGCCGGCGCGCTGCTGGTGGCCATCGTGCCACCGCTAGCTTTCGACGGCGCGTGGATGGACTGGATCTACAAGGCGCTGGTGCTGCTGGTGATTGCCTGTCCGTGTGCCTTGGTGATCTCGACGCCGGTCACGATAGTCAGCGGTCTCGCCGCGGCCGCCCGCAAGGGCATTCTGGTGAAAGGTGGCGTCTATCTCGAAGAGGGGCGCAAGCTCGCCACGCTGGCGCTCGACAAGACCGGCACGATTACGCACGGCAGGCCCGCCCAGACGGACTTCATGGTGCTGAGCGGCGACGCGAACCAGGCGCATATCCTGGCAGGCAGTCTCGCGGCGCGCTCGGATCATCCGGTCTCGCTGGCGATCGCCCGTGCCGCGGTTGAAATGGGATGGGTGTTGCGCGAGGTCGCCGATTTCGCCGCCATTCCGGGCCGCGGCGTGCGTGGCGGCATTGATGGTCACGTCTATCAGCTCGGCAACCATCGACTGATCGAGGAAATCGGCCTGTGCTCACCCGACATCGAAAAAGCGCTCGACACGCTCGAGCGCCAAGGCAAGACGGCCGTACTCTTGGCGAACCATGCAGAGGTGCTGGCCATCTTCGCCGTCGCCGACACGCTGCGCGAGACGAGCCGTCAGGCGATTGCCGATCTGCATTCCCTGGGGGTGAAGACGCTGATGCTCACCGGCGATAACACTCACACGGCCGAAGCGATTGCCCGCGCGGTGGGTATCGACGAGGCAAGGGGCAATCTGCTGCCGGAAGACAAACTCAGCACCATCGAATCACTGCTGACGCACCGGAAGGGGGGCAAGGTCGGCATGGTGGGAGACGGCATCAACGACGCACCCTCGCTGGCCCGCGCGGACATCGGTTTCGCGATGGGGGCGGCGGGCACGGACACCGCGATCGAGACCGCGGACGTGGCGTTGATGGACGACGACCTGCGCAAGATCCCCGCCTTCGTGCGCCTGTCACAGGCCACATCCGACGTGCTGATCCAGAACATCGTAGTGGCGCTCGGCATCAAGGCGGGGTTTCTGCTGCTCACCGTGAGCGGGCAGGCCACGATGTGGATGGCGGTATTCGCGGACATGGGGGCGAGTTTGCTGGTCGTGGCAAATGGACTCCGCTTGTTGCGGAGATAACCGGCACACTTGGACGGCTTACCGGCTTGAGGCAAATGCAAGAATACTGAAACCGATCGTCGTCCTGCCGGCGGCCGATCGGGCGAACGGCTTGCCGCCATGCATGCGCGCGATCGCTGCGACGATCGACAATCCGAGTCCGTGATTGGTGCTTCCGTGTTCGCGCGCCGCGTCCGCCCGGTAGAAGCGGTCGAACAGGCGTGGAAGATGTTCCGCAGGAATCACCGGCCCGACGTTGCTGACGGACAGGCGAACGCCGCCGGCAGCGTCCGGCTCGATGTCGACGTCAACCATCGACCCGCGCTCCGCAAAACGGGTCGCGTTGGCGAGGAGGTTCGATATCGCCCGCCGCAACAAACCCGCATCAAAGCCGCCGCCGCCGTCCCCGCAAACCCGAACGCTGACGCCCGCCTCCTGGAGTGCTGCATCGTGGAATTCGACCACCTCGGTCGCAAGAGCGGCGAGGCTGCCGACAGGGCTTCGGCGCGCCCGCTCGCCGCGATCGGCCTTCGACAGGAACAGCATGTCATTGACGAGACTCGCCAGGCGGTGCAGGTCCTCGAGGTTCGATCCCAGCACGTCCCGCAACTCGGGAATGCCGCGTTCGCGGCTCAGGGCGAGTTCGGTCTCGCCGATCAGTGTCGCCAGCGGCGTACGCAGTTCATGGGCGACGTCCGCATTGAAGCCTTCCAGTTGCCAGTATGCGTTGTCCAGCCGCACGAGCAGCGCGTTGAACTGCGCGACCAGCGGCTGCAGTTCCTGCGCCTGCGCGGAACCATCCAGCGGCTGTCCGACGTTTTCCGGACTGAGCGCGGCGGCTTGCCGAGCCAGGTCGCGAACGGGCAGCAGCGCGCGTTGCACGAGCCACGCCCCCCCGGCGGAGACGACCACGGCGCCGGCCAGCGCACTCGCCAGTAACGTCCACGCCAGTTGCCTCAGCAATTGGGCATCGGAACTGCTGTCGAGCGCCAATTCGGCACGCAGCACGGCCGTGCCCGACCACGGTGAAGGGATCTCGAATTCAACCCGACGCAGGTGCGCGGGGGGCTCGGGGGCCGGCGGCGTCATGTACAGGAGCGTCTCGGCGCCCTCGGTCAGCCGCAGTTTGAGGTCGGCATGGCCGATGAAGAAATCGTCGAGCTTGTGACGTAGGCTCGGCAGTTCCTCCGGTGTCGCGATCTCACGAACAAGGTGGCGGATCACGTCCTGCTTGTGCCGAAGCTCCTCGGTCTGCTTCGCAGAAAAGTTGAGGCTGGTGGCCACATACACGACGACGCAGACGAATCCGAGTCCGATGAAGGTCTGTACCGCGAGCCACCATGACAGCCAGCGGCCCAGCGAACGCGGATTGCGCATCCTCAGGGTTCCCGGTCTTCCAGCACGTAGCCCATGCCGCGCACGGTGTGCAGCAGCTTCTTCGCGAAGGGGTCATCGAGCTTGCTGCGCAAGCGCCGTACCGCAACCTCCACGACATTCGTATTGCTCTCGAAGTTCATGTCCCACACCTGCTCGGCCAGCGCGGTGCGCGACAGCACCTGACCGTGCCGGCGCAACAACAAGGTCAGCAGTGTGAATTCCTTGGCCGTCAGATCGAGCCGTTGTCCGGCGCGCGACGCCTTGCGCCGCACGAGATCGAGTTCGAGGTCGGCCAGCCTGAGGACCGTGAGATCTTGACCGGCCGTCGGAATGGCGCCACGCCGTAACAGCGCCTGGACGCGTGCGAGCAGTTCGGACAGGGCAAAGGGTTTCACAAGATAGTCGTCGGCACCCGCCTGCAGCCCCTTCACGCGATCCTCCACCTTGTCCCGCGCGGTGAGCATCAGCACCGGTACGTGCTTGCCGCGCCGCAGTTCGCGCAAGACGGCGAAGCCGTCCAGGCCCGGCAGCATGACATCGAGCAGGACGAGGTCGTAATGCCCTTCGATCGCGAGATAGCGCCCCTCGGTGCCGCTGTGCGCGACATCGACGACGTAGCTGTTTTCGGTCAGCGCCTTGCGCAAGTATTCGGCGAGCTTCGGCTCGTCTTCGACGACCAGGATCTTCATGCACGAATTATCGCGGAGGCGGTGGCGCGTCGACATTACGAATTCGTAATCGGGCTGTTCGCGATTCGACGTGAACGGTTTTCTACAGTACGCCCCGTACCCGGCACATGGCGTATGCAGCGGCCACCGCCGGGACGCATATCCCGTGTCAACGATAGGAGCCTCATCATGTCAAAAATCCGAACCGCCACCGTCCTCCCTATCCTCGCTGTCGTCCTGGTCGTGCCGAGCGTCGCTCAGGCGAACTCGGAATGGCATTTCACCGGCGGCGAGGTGGGTTACACCTCTTTCCCCGATCACGTGACGAGCACCAAGACGCGTGCTGAAGTGTTGCGTGAGCTCGAGCAGGCCAAGGCGGACGGAAGCTATTTCTACCTGCAGCGAGGCGTGCCCGTTCCATCACGCGATACCGGCCCGGGTAAAACGCGCGAGCAAGTGCTCAAGGAGCTGGTGAACATATCGCCCGAGGAGCGGGCGCGCATGGACGAACTCTACGTCGGGCAATGATCGCGGCGGTGTGAGCACGGAGCCCCTGGTCCCTCGGGGCGGGCGGTCATGCGTCGCAACGATGACGGGCAACAAGATGTTGGCAACGCTATTTTTCATTTCCGTTCGTACCGCTACAATCCGTCCCCATGCGCCGCTGGTTCGCGATTCTCTTCCTGCTGTTTCTGCCAATCCAACTCAGTTGGGCGGCTGTGAGTGCGTATTGCGAGCATGAAGCCGGTGCTGCGGCGGACCATCTCGGCCACCATGAGCATAAACATCAGGGCGAGGTCGACGACGAGTCCTGGCCCAAGGGCGGCGGAGTCGATGTCGACTGCAGTTTCTGCCATGCGGCCAGTTGCACCGCGTTGCCGAGCGGCACGGGATTGCCGACCCTCGACCTCGCGATTGCGACGATCCGCGGGGGAGCCCAAGTGTGGCTCCTTGCCGGGCATTTCTCGGAACCAGAGCGCCCCAAGTGGCGACAGCCCGCCTGATCGGCAGGGCGGTCGCATCCATTCTCATTCCGGCAGTTTCACCGTTCTGAACGGTGTTGCCGCGCGCCCATTGCGATCGAGCTGATCGCGCCCTGCCGATTTTCCGTGTGTCTTGTCATCAACGGAGAATTGGATGTTTCGAAGAATTGGCATCAACTGGCTGCCGGGCCTGCTGCTCGGACTCGCGGCCAGCGGGGCGTGGGCGCAAGCCGCGTCCCCTGCATCGCCTGTCGTAACGACGCTCAGGCAGGCGTTCGACGCCGCGTGGGCGCGTCAGCCCGAGGCGCAGTCGCTCGACATGCGCCGGGCGGCTGCGCTGGCGCGACGCGTGAGCGTCGACCGCTGGTCGGCCGAGCCGCCGGCGCTCGAAGTGTCGGGCAAGACCGACCAACTCCACCGCAACGACGGCAGCCGCGAATACGAGATCGGCCTCGCTGTGCCGCTGTGGTTGCCCGGCGAACGCGCATCGACCGCAGCCCTTGCCGATGCCGAAGTGCGTGCGAGTACGAGCCGCACGCTTGCGGCACAACTGCGCACGGCCGCCGGGGTGCGGGCCGCGTACTGGGATTGGCAGCGTGCGCGGGTCGACGTCCTGGTCGCCCGCGAGCGGCTTGCCAGTGCTCGCGAACTCGCAGCGGATGTGTCGAAACGGGTTCGGGCCGGCGAACTCGCACGCGCCGACCAGCATCAGGCGGACGGAGCGCTGGCGACCGCCGAAGCGTCGCTCGCCGAAGCCAGCGGCGCGCTCGCGGGTGCGGAACAGCAGTTGCGCGCCCTGACAGGCATGACACCAGCGCTTGCCGCGGAAGGACTTTCCGTGGCCGAAGCCGAACCCGCCCCCGCCGCCCCCCCTGTCGCCCTGGGGGCGGGGCATCCGGCCATCGCCGAGCTGCGCGATCGGGCGGAGCTGGCACAGCGCAGCATGACTCTCGCCGGGATTCAGGGGCGCGCCAATCCCGAGCTGAACCTGGCGACGACGCGTGAGCGCGGTGCATCCGGCGAATCCTGGCAACAGACGGTGACGATCGGCGTACGCATTCCCTTCGGATCCGACTCCCGCAACCGCGCCCGTGTTGCCAGCGCCAGCGCCGAGGCGATCGAAGCCGAAACCCAGCTGAGGCTGGAACGCGAACGCCTGACGGCCGAAGTGGATACGGCGCGCGTCCGCGTCGAATCGGCGCGCACCCTGGTCGCCTCCGCCGAACAGCGCGCGCAGTTGGCCCGCGAGTCGCGCGGCTTCTTCCAGAAGGCGTTCCGCCTCGGCGAAACCGATCTACCGACCCGCCTGCGCATCGAACTCGAAGCCACGGAAGCCGAGCGCCAGGTGGCGCGCACCCGCATCGAACTGGCCGCGGCCGTGTCCGCGCTGCGGCAGGCCATGGGCCTTCTTCCCGAATGAACACCAGGAACCCGAACATGAAAGCTTCCCTTACCCTGGCGGCGTGGAGCCTTGCCGCCGTCCTTGCGGGTGTCACGCCCCAGGCCCTGGCCGGTGAAGGCCACGACCACGGCGACGCCCCGGCACCCGTGGCCGGGCCGATGCTGCCGCGATTCACCGCCGTTTCGGAGCTCTTTGAGCTGGTCGGCGTGGTCGACGGCAAGCACATCACGCTCTATCTCGACCGCTTCGCTGACAACAGCCCGGTCAAGGACGCAACGCTGGAGCTGCAACTCGACGGCAAGGCGATTTCCGTCGAGCCCCATGCCGAGGGCGAATTCGAAGCCACGCTGCAGGAAGCACTCAAGCCGGGGGTCGTCTCCGTGACCGCCACCGTCGTTGCCGGACAAGACGCGGACCTTCTTGCGGGCGAGCTGGATCTGCACGAACAAGCCGCCGAGGTGCACGACGAATCGGCCGGGCCAGGCTTGCAATCTTACGCAGGATGGCTCGGCGCCGGCGTTCTCGTGATCGGACTGGTCGGCTGGGCCGCGCTGCGCAAGGGAAACGCCCGCAACCGTTCGGCCGGAGGTGTCGCATGAAACCGGGAATCCTGCTGGTCATGCTGTGCCTCGTTACGGCAAGTGCATCGTGGAACGCATTCGCTGGCGACGGGCACGATCACGGCGACGAAGGCTCCGCGCCCGTCGGCGGCAACGGTCCGCGACGCTTGCCCGACGGCAGCGTATTCCTGCCCAAGCCGGCACAACGGCAGATCGGCGTGCGCACGCTGGTCACGGAAGCGGGGGAGCTGCCCCGCACCGTGGCGCTCGCCGGCAAAGTGGTGATGGACCCCAACGCGGGCGGAAAAGTGCAGGCGCTGGTCGCCGGCCGCCTCGAAGCCGGGCCGCGCGGCTTGCCCGGAGTCGGGCAGACCGTGAAGAAGGGCGAGGTGCTGGCGTATGTCGTGCCGTCGGCGGGGCAGATCGAACGCTCGAACCAGATGGCGCAGCTCGCCGAGTTGCAGGCCGCCAAAGTGCTCGCGGAGAAGCGCGTGGCGCGGCTGAAGGAGCTCGCCGACACGGTGCCGCGCAAGGAGATCGAAGCGGCCGAGAGCGAACTCACGAGTCTCGCGGCCCGCGCGACGGCGGTGGGTGCGGGGCTCAGCAATCGCGATGCGCTCGTGGCGCCCGTCGCGGGCGTCATCGCGTCGAGCAACGCCGTCGCCGGTCAGGTCGTCGATGCGCGCGAACTGGTGTTTGAAATCGTCGATCCGAAGCGCCTGCGCGTCGAGGCGCTGGCCTACGATGCCGACACCGCCATCGATGTGGCCGGCGCGAGCGTTGCGGTGGGCGAGCAACGAGTGAGGCTCGACTTCCTCGGCGCGGCGCGCAGTCTGCGCGAGCAGGCGCTGCCGCTCGCTTTCGGTGCCGCGGGCGATTCCCTGGCGCGTTTCGCTGTCGGGCAACCGGTCGAGGTGTTCGTGCAGACGCGCAGCACGCTGCAGGGCGTGAGCGTCCCTGCAGGATCGGTGCTGAAGAACCCGGCGAACCAGATCATCGTGTGGGTCAAGACCGCGCCGGAACGCTTCGAGCCGCGCACCGTCACCATCGCCCCGCTCGATGGGGCGAACGTCGCCGTGACGTCGGGCCTCGCGGCCGGGGAGCGTGTCGCCACGAACGCGGCAACCCTGATCAACCAGATCCGCTGACGGGGAGCCTGACCGATGTTCAAATGGCTACTCGACAACAGTCTGGGCAACCGGCTGCTGGTGATCATCGCCAGCCTGGTGCTGATGGCCTACGGCGCGTTCACGCTCACACGCACGCCCGTGGACGTGTTCCCGGACCTCAACAAGCCGACGGTCACGATCATGACCGAATCCGGCGGCATGGCGGCGGAGGAGGTCGAACAGCTCATCACCTTCCCGCTCGAAACGACAATGAACGGGCTACCCGGGGTGGAGTCGGTGCGCTCCATCTCCAGCGCGGGGCTGTCCTTCGTCTATGTGACCTTCGAGTGGAGCACGGAGATTTTCCGCGCCCGGCAGATGGTGTCGGAGCGCCTGTCGGCGATGGAGGAAGGCCTGCCGGCGGACGTGATTCCGCGCATGGGGCCGATTAGCTCCGTGATGGGCGAGATCATGCAGATCGCGATCCCGATCGATACCGCTAAGATCTCGCCGATGCAGGTGCGCGAATACGCTGACTGGGTGCTGCGTCCGCGTCTCATGGCCATCCCCGGTATTGCGCAGGTCATCCCGATCGGCGGAGAAGTGCGGCAGTTCCAGGTGCAGCCAGATACGCGGCGCATGGCGGAACTCGGCATTTCGCTGGAACAGATGGAAGCGGCGATCCGCGGCTTTTCGTCGAACACCTCGGGCGGCTTCCTCGAACTCACCGGGCGTGAATACCTGATCCGCAACCTCGGACGCACCTCGAGCCTGGAGGATCTGAAGAATCTCGCGATCACGGCACGCGACGGTCAGCCGATCCTGCTGCGCCAGATTGCCTCCGTGACGTTCGCACCGGCGCTGCGCCGCGGCGATGCGGGTTTCGAGGGCAAACCGGCAGTCATTCTCGGTATCCAGAAGCAGCCGACCGCGGACACCATTCACCTCACCCGCTCGATCGAGGCCGCGCTCGACGAGATGAAGAAATCGCTGCCCGCCGGCATGGAAGCGCCGCAGGTTACGTTCCGGCAGGCGAGCTTCATCGAGGCCTCGATCGGCACGCTGCAGGGCAAGCTGATTGGCGCCTCGGTGTTCGTCGCGGCGATCCTGTTCTTCTTCCTCGGCACGCTGCGCCCGACGGTGATCGCGCTCACCGCGATCCCGGTGTCGATCTTCATGACGGCGCTGGTGTTCAAGTATTTCGGTCTGTCGATCAACACGATGACGCTCGGGGGGCTGGCGATTGCGATCGGCGGCCTGGTCGACGACGCGGTGGTGGGCGTCGAGAACGTGTTGCGCCGGCTGAAGGAGGATCGCGCGAAGCATCATGACCATCGCCTGCACCCGATCGAACTCGTGGCTCATGCAACGATGGAGGTGCGCTCGGCCATCCTCTACGCGACGATCATCATCGTGCTGGTGTTCCTGCCGTTGTTCGCGCTGCCCGGGATGGAGGGGCGGCTGTTCGTGCCGCTCGGCGTGGCATTCATCGTCTCGACGTTGGCATCGCTGGTCGTTTCGGTAACGGTGACCCCGGTCCTGTCCTTCTATCTGCTGCCGCGCATGAAGTCCCTCGACCATGGCGACACGCGCGTACTTGCCTGGCTCAAGGCGCGCTATCGCAACGGTCTGCAGGCCGTCCTCGAGCGGCCCAGGGCGGCCGTGTTCGCCGGCACAGTCGCGGTGATCGTCGCGGCCGCCGCCGTGCCCTTCTTTCCGACCACGTTTCTGCCGCCCTTCAACGAAGGCACCCTGCTGATCGGCATGCGGCTCAACCCGGGGGTGACGCTCGCCGAGTCCACCGCGCTTGCGCAACAGGCGGAGGTGCTGGTGAAACAGGTGCCGGAGGTCACGCACGTTGGTCGTCGCAGCGGACGTGCGGAACTCGATGAACATGCTGAAGGCGTGCACGTCAGCGAGCTCGATGTCGGGCTCAAGCCGGCGTCAGAACTCACCCGTTCGATGGGGGAGATCGCCGCCGACATCCGCGCCCGGCTCGTGAACCTGCCCGCTGCGATCGCGATCGGCCAGCCGATCTCACACCGCATCGACCACATGCTCTCGGGCGTGCGTTCGCAGATCGCGATCAAGATCTTCGGCGAGGATCTCGACACGCTGCGGGGGCAGGCCGATGCGCTGCGGGCGCGGCTGGCCGGCATCCCCGGACTCGCGGATCTGGAAATCGAGAAGCAAGTGCTCGCGCCGCAGATCAAGGTGCGCATCGACTATGCCGCAGCGGCCCGCTATGGCGTGCCGGCACCGCAGATCCTGGCCGCGCTGCAGAACCTCGTCGAGGGCGAGAAAGTCACCCAGATCGTCGAAGGTGGAAGGCGTTTCGCGCTGGTCGTGCGCCTGCCCGAATCGGCGCGTTCGGTCGAGGGGCTCGCGCAGATCCTCATCGAAACGCCCACCGGCCACGTCCCGTTGTCGAAACTCGCGTCGATCGAGGATGGTGACGGGCCGAACCAGGTCAGCCGCGACGACGGCAAGCGCCGCATCGTGCTGTCGGCCAATGCGCAGCAACGCCCGCTCTCGGAAATCGTCGAGGACATCCGCGCGGCGGTGGCCGACATGAAACTGCCCGAAGGCTACTTCATCACGCTCGGTGGGCAGTTCCAGGCACAGGAAGAAGCGTCGCGTCTCGTGGGGCTGCTGTCGATCGTGTCGCTCGTGCTGATGTTCGTCGTGCTCTACAGCCGCTACAAGTCGGTGCGTCTCTCGGCGCTGATCATGGCCAACATTCCGCTCGCGCTGGTGGGCGCAGTGATCGGCCTGTGGATCTCCGGCCAGCCCTTGTCGGTCGCGGCGCTCATCGGCTTCATCACGCTCGCCGGCATCTCGGTGCGTAATGGAATCCTGAAGGTCAGCCACTACATCAATCTGATGCGCATCGAAGGCGAGAGCTTCGATCACCAGATGATCCTGCGCGGCTCGCTGGAACGGCTATCGCCGGTGCTGATGACGGCGCTGGTGACGGCCTTTGCGCTGGCACCGCTGCTGTTCGAGGCCGAACGCCCGGGTACCGAGATCCTGCACCCGGTCGCGGTGGTGATCTTCTCGGGGCTCATCAGCTCGACGCTCCTCGATACCTTCCTCACCCCGGCGATGTTCTGGCTTTTCGGCCGCCGCGACGTCGAGCGCCTGCTCAACGACCGCAATGCCGAAGCGTTCTGACGCTGATCCGCTTACACAATCGAATCCTGAAAGGAGAAAACATGAAACTCTCGAAGCTCATCACGCTTGCCGCCCTGGTGGCCGTCGGTCCTGCCTTCGCGGCGGACAAGCACGACCACGCGCACGAACATGAGTCCATGCACGGCGGCCTGGTGGTCGAGGTCAAGGATGTCGACCTCGAACTCGTCGCCAAGCCGGACGTCATCCAGCTGCACCTGCGCGATCACGGCAAACCGGTTGATGTGACCAACGGCAGCGCCAAGCTCACGCTCCTGTCCGGCACCGACAAACAGGAAGTCGAACTCAAGCCTGCCGGCGACCGGTTGGAGTCCAAGGGAAGCTTCAAGGTGGGCGCCGGCACCAAGTTGGTGGCCGTCGTCACGCTGCCGGGCAAGCCCTCCACCACGGCGCGCTTCACGCTGAAGTGACGTCGTCCGCTTGCCCGCAGCACGTCGCTGCGGGCGGCCAACTCATGTAACCCAGAGGTGACCCAATGAAAACTCTTGTGGCAGGAATGGTTGCCGTTGCCGTCGGTGGACTGGGCGGCTGTGCGAGCCCCACCGTGTTCGAAGGGAAATACGCGCAGGACGATGGGTGGCGCAAAGGAACTGTTGTCGAAATCGGTCCGGCGAATAGCTTGAAGCGGCCTTCGTTCTATGACTGCAGGGCCGAGGCGTCCGACGCGGAAGGCGACAAGCCGTACGTGATGGTTGCGTTTCTGCGCAATGGCCACCCGTACGCGCGCGCCGCAAAGTTGCCTGCCGATGCGCAATTGCAGGTCGGTGACAAGGTGTATGTGAACTTCAAGGACTGCAACGCACCGATCCCGAAGCGCAGCTCATCAACATCTGACGAGAAGGACTTCAATTGATGCGCCTGTCGCGCGGGACGCCAGGGATTGTTGCGACGGATCAACGCCCCAAGGGTCCGGGTTCGCCTCGTCAGGACCAAGACGATGCATGACGACGTCCATCACGAAGCCTGGCGCGATCGAGTGGCCCCGGAACTGCTCGACGCGGTTCGCCAGGGCAAGATCCCGGAAGTGCTGAGATGGCTGGAGGACGGACTTCCCGCCGATTGGCAAGATACCGAGGGGTGCAGCTTGATCTTCCTGGCGGCATATCACCGTCGGTGGGCCGTTATTGACGGCCTGTTGGCGCACGGCGCATCAGTCGACCTGCCCGATCGTCGGGGATGGACGCCGCTCTTCTGGGCCGCTTTCAACGGCCATGCGGACATCGTTTCATTCCTGATCGGCCGTGGCGCCAATCCAGACGTGCGGAACGAGGACGGGGAGTGGCCCTTGTTCTGGGCCGTCTACAAGGGGCACACAGCAGTTGTCCGGCATCTCCTGATCGGCGGTGCGAAGCGGAACCAAATCGATGCGGACGGACACGACGAGCTCTGGCTCGCAAAAAATTTGGGCCGACAGGACATCGTTGCCATCTTGGAGGGGCCTCGAGGCCCGCGCCCAAACCGTGCCCTGCGTGGGACTTCGGACGAGGGCATTTGATTCGGCCTCTCCACCCTTGCTCGCCAGCCGCGCGGGGCCGGGAACAGCGGACCTCTAGGCAAGATCCTGGCAACAGACCCGGAACTGACCGCATTCCCGGTGCAGTTGTACCGAAAATCTCGTTCTTGCCCCAGAACGTGGCCAACAGGCGTGATAATCCGCGATTATCCCGTGTCGTAATATGCATTTTCATACGCGTACGATCATTGACAATAGTATGTACAGGCGTACCATGTAATACAGTACGTAAAAATCAGGGGTGTCGCGATGGCCAGAAGCGGGATCTACAAGTCCGAGGTGGTGCGGGCACGTGACGCGTTGCGCGCGCAGGGGCGACACCCATCGATCGACGCCATTCGGGTCGAACTCGGCAATACCGGCTCAAAGGCAACGATTCACCGCTACTTAAAGGAGATCGAAGAGGAAGAGGGCGGAACCGGCGGCACACAGGTTGCCGTGAGCGAGGCAATCCAGGACCTCGTCGGCAGGCTGGCCGGCCGCTTGCACGAAGAGGCCGATGCCCGGATCGCGGAGGCAAAAACCCGCTATACCGGCGAAATTGCCCAACTCAAGGACGCGCTCCGGCAGCAGCGCCAAGAGGGTGAAGCACTCAAGACCCAGTTGCAGCATACCGAATCCCTGTTGAGCGAGGAGAGTGACCGTCATCGCCAGACGGCACTCACGCTGCAACAGGAGACCGTGCAGCGCGCGCAGGCCGCGCAACAGGTTGCCGATCTGCAGTCACAACTGGCGCAAGGCGAACAGCACCGGCAATCACTGGAGGACAAACACCGTCACGCCCGCGAAGCCCTGGACCATTTTCGGCAGGCGGCCAAGGAACAGCGCGATCAGGAGCAGCGCCAGCATGAGCAGCAGACCCAGCACCTGCAGGCCGAACTGAGGCAACTGAATCAGACGCTCGGAACCAAACAGGATCAACTGACCGGGATCAGCCGGGACAACGCCCGCCTGGCGGCCGAGTTGTCGCAGGCCCATGCGCAGCTTCACCAGACTCAGACGGAGGCGCGATCGCTCCGAGACGAATTGTCGGTGGCCAAGGAAACCGGGCAACGCGTCGAGGCGCTGGGCCAACGCCTGGCGGAGCGGGAACTGCAGATCGAGGATCTGCTGCGCGGCAAGAGTGTGGTCGAAGCTACGCTCGCCGAACAGGCCGAACGTCGTCAAGCCCTGGAAATCGAGCTTGGGGCCGCCCGGGCGTCCTTATCCATACAGGAAAAAGTGATTGCGGACATGCATGCACAGCTTCTACGTCATGGCAGCCGCCGGAAACAAAGCGGCAAACAGGACCACGTCGCGGGAGTCGGCGAGAAAGCCGCAACGCCCACCGCACCATAATTAAACATTTAAAACATACGCTTACAGCTCGAAAGTCCTAATATTGGCTTCATCCCGGCGCCGCAGGAGCCAAAATCTTTTGTTGCAAAACAACGGTTTGCGGCGGATATGTACAGTTTTTCCCTTCATCCCGGTCATACCCCATCCATGTTCCGGGCGTCGCCGATCGGTGGCGGGCGAGCTGAATATCAGTGTTATCAGCAGTCGCGGCGGGGTTGCGGCTGCTGCAGAATGGACAAAACCTTCGGAGACGATGCGCATGAGCCACTCCCCCTTCGCCGCACCCAACACCACCCGCGTGGCGCCGCCGCCGGCGCCGCCGCGCAGTTACCCGGCGAAACCGTCCGATGCGTACCTGTTCGGCACTTGCGTACTCGACCTGTTCTTTCCGGATGCGGGCATGGACGCGATCCGCCTGCTCGAGCGCGAGGGCATCCGGGTCCATTTTCCGCAGGCCCAGAGCTGCTGCGGCCAGCCTGCCTACACTTCGGGCTACACCGACGAGGCCCGTGCCGTGGCGCGCGCGCAGCTTGCCCTGTTCGGCGGTGACTGGCCGGTGGTGGTGCCCTCGGGCTCGTGCGCCGGCATGTTCCGCCACCATTACTTCGAGCTGTTCAAGGACGAGCCGGAAACCCTGGCGCAGGTCGCCGCGCTGGCCGAGCGCACCTACGAACTGGCCGAGTTCCTGCTGAACGTGTGCCGGGTGCAGCTGCGCGACAGCGGCGCACCGGTCAGGGTCGCATTGCACACGTCCTGTTCGGCACGGCGCGAGATGAACACCCACGAGCACGGCCGCGCGCTGCTCGCCCAGTTGGCCGGGGTGGAGCGGGTCGAGCATGACCACGAGAGCGAATGCTGCGGCTTCGGCGGCGCGTTCAGCGTGCGCATGCCCGATATTTCCGGGGCGATGGTGCGCGACAAGGCCGCTGCGCTGAACGCTTCGGGGGCCGCCGAAGTGGTGAGTGCCGACTGCGGCTGCCTGCTCAACATCAACGGTGCGTTCGAGAAGCAGGGCGACACCCTGCGCGGTGAACACCTGGCCAGCTTCCTGCTGCGCCGCACGGCGGCCAAGGCTGGGCAGGAGGCGGGGAAATGAGCGCCGCCGTCGGACAAGCGGGAGTGCCGATCGCCTTCAAGCGCAACGCCCGCGAGGCGCTGGGCGATGCCCAGCTGCGGCGCAACTTCCGCGGTGCGATGGACTCGCTGATGGCCAAGCGCCTGGTGCAGTTTCCCGATGGCGACGAGCTCGAGCGCCTGCGCGCCTTCGGCAACCGGGTGCGGGCGCGGGCGCTGTCGAAGCTGCCCGAACTGCTCGAGCGCCTCGAGGCCAGGCTGACACGCAACGGCGTCAAGGTGCACTGGGCGGAGACGGTGGACGAGGCCAATGCCATCGTCCAGCGCATCGCCGAGACCCATACGGCGAAGAAGGTGATCAAGGGCAAGTCGATGGTCAGCGAGGAAATGGAGATGAACCATTTTCTCGCCGCACGCGGCGTCGACTGCCTGGAGTCGGACATGGGCGAGTTCATCGTCCAGCTGCGCGAGGAGAAGCCCTCGCACATCATCATGCCGGCGATCCACCTCAATGCCGGGCAGGTCGCCAAGCTGTTCCACGACAAGCTCGACGTGGACTACACCGAAGATGTCGACCGCCTGATCCGGATCGGGCGCGAGACCTTGCGGCGCAAATTCTTCGAGGCCGATATCGGCGTCTCCGGGGTGAACTTCGCCGTCGCCGAAACCGGCTCCCTGCTGCTGGTGGAAAACGAGGGCAACGGCCGGATGTCGACGACCGTGCCGCCGGTACATATCGCGGTGACCGGGATCGAGAAAGTGGTCGAGAACCTGCGCGACGTGGTGCCGCTGCTGTCGCTGCTGACGCGTTCGGCGACCGGCCAGGCGATCACCACCTATGTGAACGTGATCTCCGGCCCGCGCAAGGACGAGGAACTCGACGGCCCGCGCGAAGTGCACCTGGTACTGCTCGACAACGGCCGCAGCCAGGCCTTTGCCGACAGCGAGCTGCGCCAGACGCTGAACTGCATCCGCTGCGGCGCCTGCATGAATCACTGCCCGGTCTATACCCGCATCGGCGGCCACGCTTACGGCACGGTGTATCCGGGGCCGATCGGCAAGATCGTGACCCCCCACATGCTCGGCCTGGAGGTCACCCGCGACCTGCCCACGGCTTCGTCGATGTGCGGCGCCTGCGGCGAAGTCTGTCCGGTGAAGATCCCGATTCCCGCCTTGCTCCGCCGCCTGCGCGAGGAGGCGGTGCGGCCACCGCAGGCCGAGCCGCACTTCATGCGCGGCCAGGGGGCGAAGTATTCGGCCAAGGAGACTCTGGTGTGGAAGGCCTGGCGCAAGATGAACACTTCGCCCGCGCTGTACAAGGCCTTCACTTACGCCGGAACCCGCTTCCGTGGTCTGATGCCGCCCAGGATCGGCCCCTGGACCGAGCACCGCAGCGCTCCCCGGCTCGCTCCGCGCACGCTGCACGAACTCGCCCACGACCATCTCGGTGACGAATGAGGACTGAATGAACGCCAGGGACAGGATTCTCGCCAGGCTGCGCACCAGCCTGGAAGGCACGACGGCGCTTGCCGACGACTATGACGAGGCGCTGGTGACCGAGCCGTGGCGCTATGCGCCCGAACGGCGGATCGCCCGCCTGCGCGAAATGCTCGAGGCCGTGCACGGCGAGACCGCGCTCACCACCGCCGCGCAATGGCCGGCGCGGGTGCTCGAAGCGCTCGCCGCACGCGCCATCGAAGAGCTGCTGGTCGCGCCGGAAAGCGCTCATGGGCGGCAGCTGGCCGCTCATCTCGCCGCTGCCGGCGGCACGCTGCGCCTGAAGGCCTATGACCGCCCGGTCGAGGCCTGGAAGGACGAGCTGTTCTTCCATACCCCGGCCAGCCTCACCGGCACCCTCGGCGCCATCGCCGCCACCGGCAGCCTGGTGCTGTGGCCGACGCCGCAGGAGCCCCGCCTGATGAGTCTGGTGCCGCCCTTGCATATCGCGCTGCTGAAGGCGAGCGAAGTCCATGACAACCTGTACGAAGCGATGCGTGCACAGGGCTGGACGGAGGGCTTGCCGACCAATGCGCTGCTGGTTTCGGGCCCGTCGAAGACGGCCGATATCCAGCAGACCCTGGCTTATGGCGCGCACGGGCCGAAGGAGTTGCTCGTGCTGATCCTCGAGGACGCCTGAGAGTTTGTGAAAATTTCCCGCCAATTCATTTGGTATAATTCTTGCATTCCAGCCACCCTCCGGTAACCCAGTCATGACAGCTCACGCCCGCGTGGTTCTGCCGAACCGCAGCCAGATGGAGTTTCGCGCCAGCGACCTCGAGTCGCTGCTGCCGGAAGGTCATCGGGCGCGGCTGGTGTGGTCGTATGTGGCCGGGCAGGACTTGGGGCGCTTCTATGAGCGGATCCGGGTGCGTGAGGGCGGGGTTGGTCGGGCGGCGATTGCGCCGGAGATCCTGCTGTCGCTGTGGCTGTACGCGACGCTCGACGGGGTGGGTAGCGCGCGCGAGGTGGCGCGCCTGACCGATGCGCATGATGCGTACCGTTGGTTGTGCGGCGGGGTGCAGGTCAATTACCACACGCTGTCGGACTTCCGGAAGGATCACGGCGAGGCGCTCGACGAGTTGCTCAGCGCCAATGTGGCAACGCTGATCGACGCCGGGGTGGTGAAGCTGCGCCAGGTGGCGCATGACGGCATGCGGGTGCGGGCCAGCGCGGGGGCGGGATCGTTCCGGCGCGAGGACAAGCTCGCGGGCTACCTGGAGGCGGCCCGCGAGCGGGTTGCGCAACTCAAGGCCGAGCTCGAAGCCGACCCGGGCAAGGCCGATCGGGCTCGTCAGGCGGCACGGCTGCGCGCGGCCCGTGAGCGCGAGGCCCGGGTGGCTGAGGCGCTGGCGCGCTTGCCCGAGCTCGAAGCGATCAAGCGCCGCCAAGGCAAGGCCGCCGATCAGGCGCGCGCCTCGACGACCGATGCCGAGGCGACGGTCATGAAGATGGGCGACGGCGGGTTTCGGCCCGCCTACAACCCGCAGTTGGCCAGCGACGTCGATTCGCTGGTGATCGTGGGCGTCGAGGTGGCCACGGCGGGAAGTGATCAGGGTCAGATGGTGCCGATGATCGAGCAGGTGCGCGAGCGTTGCGGTCAGGCGCCCGAGGCCTGGCTGGTCGATGGCGGCTTCGTGGGTCACCAGCAGGTCGAACAAGCCAGCGCGCACACCACGGTGTACGGGCCGGTGCCGGCGGCCAAGGACAAGACGGTGGATCCGCACCAGCCCAAGCCGGATGACAGTCCTGCGGTGGCGGCGTGGCGAGCGCGCATGGGGACCGACGAGGCCAAGGCGATCTATAAGAACCGCGCCGCAACCGCCGAGTGCGTCAATGCCCAAAGCCGCAACCGGGGACTGCAGCAGTTCCGCGTGCGCGGACTGGCCAAGGTCAAGTGCGTGGTCCTGTTCTTTGCCTTGGCCCACAACCTGATGCGTATGGCCAGCCTCGCGCCGGAGATGCTCGCCCTCGGGAAAGGTGCGTCTGCAGTGACCGGAATCGGGGCTTGAACGTACGAAACGGCGAAAAACGACCCGAAAAACCAGATAACGCGAGTGCCTTTATGCTGAACAGATCATCTGGCCGCCACGGCGGTCACAAGCCCACTTGCGCCCCCTTCGGTGGGCATAACCGAAAAGCTCACAAGCTCTGAGGAAAGGATGCTCGCCCCCGGCCCGCATGGCGGGGCCGGGAGGCCCTCATTTGGCCGCCGCTTGCGTCGTGGGTGCAGCGCTGGCGGCAGGCTGCAGGTCGAGTTCGGCGCGCACGATGCCGGACTCGCCCGAGGGGACGAAGCGGAACTCGAGGAACTGCAGCAGCTTGAGCATCGGCTCGTTTTCCGACATCACGTCGCCGACGAAGCGGCGGATGCCGCGCTGGCGGGCGTAGTCCATCAGCTTGTTCATCAGCAGCGTGGCGAGGCGCTGGCGCTTGATGTCGGAGCGGATGACGAGGGCGAACTCGGCGGTGTCGTTGTCCGGATCGGCCACCGCGCGCGCCACGCCGAGCGTTTCCGGCTTGCCGTCGGCATCGATCGCGCTGGCGATGAAGGCCATTTCGCGGTCGTAGTCGATCTGGGTGAGGCGTGCCATTTCGCGGCGCGGAAACTTCGGGATGTAGTGGAAGAAGCGGTAGGTGAAGTCCTGCCGCGTCAGCCGCGACAGGAAGTCGTAGTGCGCCGGCTCGTCCTCGGGGCGGATCGGACGCAGCAGGATTTCGCGCCCATCGCGCAGCGCCGCTTTTTCTTCCAGCGCCTTCGGGTAGGGCTGGATGGCGAGGCGGTATTCCTGGCGCGGCTCGGCCGACAGGCGGATGTGGGCGTCGATCGCCTGCACGCCTTTTTCATCGGCGAACAGGGGGTTGATGTCGAGCTCGGCGATTTCCGGCAGGTCGACGACGATCTGCGACACCTTGGTCAGGGTCAGCGCGATCGCGTCGCGGTCGGCCGCCGGCAGATGCGGGCGCGCGTCGAGCAGGGCGGCGGCCTTGGTGCGGTCGATGAGGTCGTGGGCGAGCGGCAGGTTCAACGGCGGCAGGCCGACGCCGAGGCCGCGGTAGATTTCGAGGGCGCGGCCGCCTTCGCCGAACAGGATCAGCGGCCCGAACAAGGCGTCGGTGGTGACGCCGATGAGCAACTGCCGGGCATGGCCGCGCAGCACCATGCGCTGCACGGTAAAGCCGCCGATGGTGGCGTCGGGGTGGGTGCTGCCGACGCGCGCCAGCATGCCGTGGGCGGCGGCCTCGACCGCTTCGGCGGTTTCCAGGTTCAGCGCGATGCCGCCCACGTCCCATTTGCGGCGGATGTCGCGCGACATCACGGTGAGCGCGACCGGCAGGCCGATGCGCTCGGCGATCCGCCCGGCCTCTTCCGGGGTCGCGGCGAGGTGGGTCTGCACCACCGGGATGCCGTAGGCCTCGAGGATGGCCTTGGAGTCGGCCTCGCTCAGGCTGGTGCAGCCGGCATCGAGCGCGGCCCGGATCACGCCGCGCGCGCGGGCGACGTCGGGCCTGAACTCGACCGGTTCGGACGGCGGTACCTGGGTCAGCACTTCCGAGGCGATGCGGTGGTTGAACATGTGGAGGAAGGCGCTCGCCGCATGTTCGGGGGTATCGAAAGTGGCGATGCCGGCATCGACGAACAGGCGGCGCTCCTCGGCGACGCTTTCGTCGCCGACCCAGCAGGTCATGACGTTGCCGCCGATCTCACGCACGGTCTTGATCACGCTGTGAGCCACGTCCATGCTCTTGCTCAGGGCGTTGGGTGTGTGCATCAGCAGCACGGCGTCGCCGTCCTGCTCTTCCTGCAGCACCTTGAGCACTTCCTCGTAGCGCGAGGGGGCGGAGTCGACCTTGATCTCGACCGGATTCTGCCCGTCCCAGTCCGGCGACAGGATCCGGCGCAGGCGGGTTACGGTCTGCTCCTTCAGGGGCGGCATCATGTAGCCGCTCAGATAGAGGCTGTCCTCGACCATGACTCCGGCGCCGCCGCCGTTACTCACCGCCACCAGGCGATTGCCGCGCAGGGGGCGGGAGCGGAGCACGGTCTCGACCGCGCCGAACATTTCGTCGAGGTGATCGACGCGCAGGATGCCGGCCCGTCGCAACACGGCGTCATGGACGTCGTCGCTGCTGACGAGGTTGGGAACGTCGAGGAACAGGGGGTCGGAGACCCCGAGCAGGCGATTGTTGGGTGAGCGCCCGGCCTTGATCGCGACCACCGGCTTGTTGCGCGCGGCGGCGCGGGCCGCGGCCATGAAGCTGCGGCGCTCGTGGATCGATTCGATGTAGAGCAGGATCGCGCGGGTATCGGAGTCGCTGCCGAGAAAGTCGAGCACTTCGCCGAAACCGATGTCGAGGCCGTCGCCCAGCGACACGAAATAGGACAGGCCGACTTTCTTGCGCAAGGCCCAGTCGAGCACCATGGTACCGACCGCGTCGCGCTGCGACACGAAGGCGAGCTTGCCGGGCTGGACCTGGATCTGGGAGAAGGTCGCATTCAGCCCCAGCCCGGGCACCAGGATGCCGAGCGTGCTGCCGCCGAGCAGACGGATGCCGTGACGCCGGGTGGCTTCGAGGATCGCCACCGAGATCGGGCGGCCGTCGGCGCCGATCGTCGTCGCCAGCTGGTTGGCCATGACGATGACCGCGCGCGTGCCGCGTCGGCCGAGCTGCTCGATCAGCTCCGGGATGACCTTGGGCGGGGTGCAGATGATCGCGAGGTCGGGCGTCTGCGGCAGGGCGGCGACGTTGGGGTAGGTGAGGACGCCGGCTACCGATTCGTACTTCGGATTAACCGGCATGATCGGGCCGGCGAAGGTGCCCGCCAGCAGGTTGCGCATCAGCACGTTGCCCATGCGCCGGTGGCGCACGGTGGCCCCGATCACGGCGATGGAGCGCGGATTGAACAGGCTTTGGAGGTGTCGGAAACTCATGACCCGCGACCGAGAATTCAGATGAAATACCAGTGTAATGCACTGGGCGGCATCTGTAAGCATCCCGGGGAGGGGAGCTTGTCCGGTGGCGTGCGCGGGCCGTGGGGCACGGCGGCGCGGGGCCGCCGTGTGCCTGCGGGGAGTTTCAGGCCTGCTGGGCTTCGAGCAGATCGACGCCGTCGGCGGCGAGGAAGCGGCGCAACCGTTCGCGCAGCGCCGGCGGAATGGTGATGCCGTGCAGGCCGTCGAGTCCGGCGACCACGCGGACCAGGATGGCGCGCATGCGCACCTGTTCGCCGACCCGGCCTTCGACCCTGATCGTGAACGACTTGTTACCGAGGCGGGTGACGAGCAGGCTCAGGCACAGAATGTCGCCGATCTTGCTGGGGGCGATGAAGTCGACCTCGATACGTGCGGCGGGGACGCCGATGCGATCGTTCATGTGGAGATCGGCAAAGCTCGTGCCCATGCCTTCGATGAACCAGTCCTCGACCAGCTCGTCGATGATGACCAGGTATTCGGGGTAAAAGACGATGCCGGCGGGGTCGCAGTGATGGAAGCGGATCAGGTGATTTTTTTCGAACGCGGTGTTGGGGTGCATTGGAAGAGTCTTGTTGTGGTTGGCGGGAGAGGAGAAAAAAGGGGGGAGAAAAGGGGCGACCCCGGGCTACGGGGCCGCCCCGCCGGCATCGCCGCGCGGGCTTATGCCGGCACTGCCGAGGCCGCTGTGCGCAGCGCTTATTGTGCCCGGTGTTTTTCGACCAGCTTGCGTGCTTCGTCCAGCATGGCCTGGCCTGGATAGCCCTTGGCCGTTACTTCTGTCACCCATTCGGCCGCAATCTTATCGCCGATTCCGCGCCACTTGCTGGTTTCGGATGCGGGAATGGTGTTGAACTGGTTGCCGTTCCTGATCGCCACTTCGCGCGAGGGCGCGGCCGAATCGTCCCACGCACGGCCCAGGCGGGCGGAAAGCTCGATCCCCGAGTTGGCGTCGATGACCTGTTTCAGATCGGCCGGCAGGCTGTCGTACTTGGCCTTGTTCATCGCCACCACGAATACTGCCGAGTACAGTGCCGGTTCGGTTGCAGCCGTTTCGGAATGATAGCGGGTCAGTTCGTGCAGCTTCATCGATGGCACGATTTCCCATGGCAGCAGGTAGCCGTCGATGACGCCTTTGGAGACTGCCTCCACCACTGCCGGCATCGGCATGCCGACCGGTGAGGCGCCCATCTCGGCCAGCATCTTGTTGGTCAGACGGGTCGGCGCGCGCATCTTCAGGCCTTTGAAATCCTCCATCGTCTGGATCGGCCGCTTGCTGTTGTGGGCCTGTCCATTGTCATGGACATGGAAGGCCAGCGGCTTGACCTGGGCAAAGTCCTTTTGCCCATATTTTTCATAGTATTCCCACAGCGCCCGGCTGGTTGTTTCCGCCTTGTGGGACATGAAGGGCAGCTCGAACACTTCGACCGAGGGGAAGCGGCCCGAGTTGTAGCCCGGCAGGGTCCAGCCGATGTCGGCAATGCCGTCGACGACTTGCTGGAACACCTGGGTCGGGGTGCCGCCGATCTGCATCGCCGGGTAGATCTGGCACTTCATGCGGTTGTTCGACTCGGCTGCGATCTTGTCGCACCAGGGCACCAGCTGCTGATGTCCGAGTGCCGTGGTCGGCCACATGTGCGACACCTTCAGGATGACTTCCTGGGCCGTCGCCGCCGTCGTGAATAGCGCTGCTGCTGTGGTGACCAGCACTGCGCTCAGGTGCTTTCCTCTCATGCTTCGCTTCTCCTCACATGCGCCACTTGGTGTGATGCAGGACGGGTTCCCGTGGCTGTGACCCGCCCTGAAATGACCGGCTTTCTGACCGGCATTTTTGTTCCGATGGTACAGCAATGCAGCGTCAGGATCGGCGCGAACGAGGCTCAGCCGCCGCGGAACACAGGGGGGCGTTTTTCCAGGAAGGCGCGCATGCCTTCTTTCTGGTCCGCGCTTGCGAACAGCAGCTGGAAAGCCTTGCGCTCGAGCATCAGGGCGGTGTCGAGCGAGGCATCCTGACCGGCAAGGAGGACCTCCTTGATCTGGGCGATGGCAAGCGGTGGCAGGGTGGCGATGTGGCGGGCCAGTTCGAGGGCACGCGCCTGGACCGCGTCATCGGCCACCACTTCGCTGGCCAGGCCCATCGCCAGGGCTTCGCGCGCGCTCACCGGGAGGCCGGTGAGGACCATTTTCATCGCCTGGAACTTGCCCACGGCGCGAGTCAGGCGCTGGGTGCCGCCGGCGCCAGGCATGATGCCGACCTTGACTTCGGGCTGGCAGAAACTCGCGCCTTCTCCGGCGATGATGATGTCGGCGTGCATTGCGAGTTCGCAGCCGCCGCCCCAGGCATAGCCGTTGACCGCGGCGATGACCGGTTTCGGACAGGCTGCGATCGCCTGCCACAGGCGCTGGGTCTGGCGCAGCATGATCTCGATCGCACCGGCGTCGGCCATTGCGCGGATGTCGGCGCCGGCGGCGAAGCAGCGCTCGCCGCCGGTGAGGACGATGCAGCGTACTTCGGCCGCCTGGCCGAGACGGTCGAAGTGCTCGGCCAGTGCGCTGCGGACTTCCTGGTTGAGGGCGTTGCGGGCGTCGGGGCGGTTCAGGCGGACGACGGCGACATCGGGTGTCGGCTGCTCGACCAGTACTACGCTCATGAGGGACTCCTGAAGCAGGATAGGGCGAAAAACCGGCAGACGTGAATCAATCTGCCGCGCACGGGGATTGCTTCACCCTTGTTCAGAGGGTCGCCTGCAGCATGTCGCGCAGCCGATATTTCTGCACCTTGCCGGTGGCCGTGCGTGGTAGCTCTTCGAGGAACTGGATCGTGCGCGGACACTTGTAGATCGACAGCGTGCCGCGCAGGGTCGTCATCACCGCTTCGCTCAGCTTCTGCTGGCTCGCCGACGGATCCTCGGGGACGATGAACAGGGTCAGCCGGGTCAGACCGTCGTCGTTGGGAACGGCGACCACCACGGCTTCGGCAATGCCCGGCACGGCCGATGCGCAGCTTTCGATTTCCCCCGGGCTGACCCATTGGCCGGAAATCTTGAGCATGTCGTCGGCACGACCGTTGTGGTACCAGAAGCCGTCGGCATCGAAGCTGAACATGTCGCCCGGGTAGTACCAGCCATCGCGGAGGGCTTTTTCGGTGGTCTCGGGCAGCTTCCAGTAGCCGACGAATTGCGATGCCATGCGGATGGCGATCAGGCCCGGCGTGTCGGGGGTGGTGATCTCGTTGCCCAGCTCGTCGAGCAAGCGGACTTCCGCCCAGGGGACGCGCTTGCCGCAGGAGCCGATCCGGTACGCGTCGGGGCGGGCGCACAGGAACAGGAACACGGTTTCCGAGGCGCCGATGCCTTCGGTGATGGGGATGCCGAAGGTGTCGAGCCATTGCTGGCCGATATTCTCCGGCAGTTTTTCCCCGGCCGAGACGAAGTGGCGGATGTCGCGCATGGCTGCCGATTCGCCCGCACCCTCGCGCAGCAGGTTGCGGTACATCACCGGGGTGCTGAACAGGATCGTCGGCCGGTGGCGCGCGGCCGTGGCCATGACGCGCTCGGCGTCGGGCCATCCGGGGGCGACGATGACGGTGGCGCCGCACTGCAGGCCGCCCATCAGGGAATGGCCGAGCGACCAGCCGAAGAACATCTTCGAGGTGGTGAATACCCGGTCCCCGGGCTTGATGCCAAAATACTCGCGTTCCAGGCGGTCGGCGATCAGCACCGAACGATGGGCGTGCATGACCGCTTTCGGGCGCCCGGTGGTGCCGGACGAATACAGCCAGTAGGCGACATCGTCCGGCGCGACCTGAACGGACTCCAGGGTGGCGGCCTGGCCATCGAGGAAGTGCTTGAAGGCGATGATGGCCGGAGCGGGGGCTTCGTCGCCGCGGACGACGACCTGCGGCGGCTGCTCGAGCTCGCCGGCGATCTGCTGGTATAGGTGGAGGAACTCAGCGTCGATATAGAGCAGACGGCAGGCGCTGTCCTGGATCACATAGAGGACGTCGCGCGGGGCGAGGCGTACGTTGAGGGCGACCGCGACCGCGCCGATGCGCAGCGTGCCCAGATAGGCCGCGACCAGTTCGGGAGAGTCGTCCATCAGGAAGAGGACGCGATCGCCCTTGCCGACGCCATGGGCCCGGAGGGCGTTGCCGTGACGGTTGGTTGCGGCATCGAGCTCGCGGTAGGTGATCGAGCGCTCTGCGCACAGCATCGCGGTTTGTTCGCCGAGGCCCTGCGCCAGGGGACGGCCGATGATCTCGTCGGCGGCGTTCATGCTTTGTTGCGGCTGCAGTTGTTCAGACATCGTGCTTGCTCCGAATCGCGGTAAATCGCCCCGCTGGGGCGGATGGGGCGGCATAGGGAACCGGGCGTGCAGTTGACGCTAGGGCACGATCGGGTCCGCTGGCCGGCACCGATGATCCGACCGGGCTGCTCGCTTCGGCGGGCAGGCCCGGCAGGCCTGCTCAGCTGTCTTCGTAGGCGGTGAGGGTCTGGCGGGCGATGATCAGCTGCTGCACCTCGGTCGCCCCTTCGTAGATGCGCAGGGCGCGGATCTCGCGGTACAGGAGTTCGACCGGGTGGTTGCTGACCACCCCGCAACCGCCCCAGATCTGGACCGCGGAATCGATCACCTGCTGGGCGCTTTCGGTCGCCGTCATCTTCGCCATCGCCGCCTCGCGGGTCACCTTGTGGCCCTGGTCGCGGCGCCAGGCGGCGCGGTAGGTGAGCAGGGCGGAAATATCCACGCTGGTCGCCATCTGGGCGAGCTTGACCTGGGTGATCTGGAAGTCGGCGAGTTTTTGCTGGAACATCTCGCGGGTGGTGGCGCGGCGCAGCGCCTCGTCCAGGGCACGGCGCGAAAAGCCGAGCGCGGCCGCGGCGACCGAAGTGCGGAAGATGTCGAGCGTCTGCATCGCCACCTTGAAGCCGAGGCCGGGAGTGCCGAGCATGGCCGATTTGTGCACCCGGCAATCGGTAAAGCGCAGGCGGGCCAGAGGGTGGGGAGCGATCACTTCGATGCGCTCGGCAATTTCCAGCCCCGGGGTGTCGGCATCGACGATGAATGCGGACAGGCCGCGTGCGCCGGGCGCTTCGCCGGTGCGGGCGAACACGACGTAGAAGTCGGCGATGCCGCCGTTGGAGATCCAGCTCTTCTCGCCGTCGAGGACGTAATACTCGCCGTCCAGGCGCGCGCTGCAAGCCATCGCCGCGACATCGGAGCCGGAGCCCGGCTCGGACAGGGCGAAAGCGGCAAGGGCCTGACCGCTGGCGACGCGGGGCAGATATTCGCGCTTCTGGGCGTCGCTGCCGTGCAAGGTGATCGCTCCCGAGCCCAGGCCTTGCATGCCGAAGGCGAAGTCGGCCAGACCCGAGTGCCGTGCTAGGGTTTCGCGCAGCAGGCAGATCGAGCGCGTATCGATGGTTTCGTGCTCTCCGCCGTAGGAGGTGCCGCCGACGCAGTAGCGCAGCCAGCCGGCGGCGCCGAGCTTGGCGACCAGCTCGCGGCAGGCGGAGTCGAGCTCACCGTGGTGCTCGCTGATGTTGTTCGTGGCCCAGCTGTCGAGCTCGGCTTCCAGCTTGCGGTGGCGATCTTCGAAGAAAGGCCACTCGAGATAGGATTTTTCGCTCACTGCACGCTCCACTTGCTTGTTGAGTCATCGGCCGCATTTAATGCGGACGGTATATCCGGTCAGGTCACATCATTTCGCCGCCGGCGACCGAGATCGACTGGCCGGTGATCGCCTCCGAGCCCGGCAGGCACAGCCAGAGGACCGCGTTGGCGACTTCCTGGGGCCGGACCAGGCGGCCCTGGGGGTTGAAGCGGGTCAGTTCGGCCAGCGCTTCGGCCTCGCTGCGCCCGGTCTTGGTCTGAATGTTCGAGACCGAGTCGCGGACGATGTCGGTGTCGGTGTAGCCGGGGCAGACGGCATTGACGGTAACGTTCTTCCGCGCCGTCTCCAGGGCCAGGGCCCGGGTCAGGCCGATCACGCCGTGTTTGGCGGCACAGTAGGCACTGACGTAAGGGTAGCCTTTCTGTCCTGCGGTGCTGGTGATGTTGATCACGCGCCCCCAGCCGGCGGCGAGCATTCCGGGCAGAACGGCCCGGGTGCCGAGAAAGACGCCGGTGAGGTTGACGTCGAGCATCTGCTGCCAGAGTGCGGGGTCGGTCTTGACGAACGGCGCACTGAGCGCCTGGCCGGCATTGTTGACCAGGATGTCGACCGGGCCGAGGCGTGCCTGCGCTGCGGCAAAGGCGGCTGCGACCGAATCGGCCTGGGCGACGTCGACGGCTTCGCAGTGCACCTGGCTGAATGCACGCAGCTCCTCTGCCTGCTGTTCCAGCCGGGGAAGGGTTCGCCCCATCAGGGTGACGGCGGCGCCCTGTTCCGCCAGGCTGTGGGCGATGGCCGCACCGATACCGCGGCCGCCACCGGTGATCACCGCATGTTTTCCGGAAAGTGCACGACTATGCGTCATCGGCAGGAGTCCTTGGCAGGGTTGGAGGGCGGCAGGCGGGCGCAGTACAGGAGGCGCCCGCCGTGCCTGGCTTCAGTTGCCTTCGAAAACCGGCTTCTGCTTGGCCACGAAGGCGTTGTAGGCGCGGGTGAAATCCTGCGTCTGCATGCAGATGGCCTGGGCTTCAGCTTCCGTTTCCAGCGCCTGTTCGATGCTCATGTCCCATTCCTGGTGCAGGCACTTCTTGGTCATGGCGTGGGCGAAGGCCGGGCCGTTGGCCAGCGACAGGGCCATTTCCTGGGCCTTGGCGAGGACCTGGTCGGGTGCGACGAGGTCGTTGAAATAGCCCCAGGCCTGGCCTTCCTGGGCGCTCATGACGCGGCCGGTGTAGAGCAGCTCGGAGGCGCGGCCATGGCCGATGATGCGCGGCAGGATCGCGCACGCACCCATGTCGCAGCCGGCGAGGCCGACGCGCACGAACAGGAACGCGGTCTTGGCGTCGGGAGTGGCGTAGCGCATGTCGGAGGCCATCGACACGATCGCGCCGGCGCCGGCGCAGATGCCGTCGATGGCGGAGATGATCGGCTGCGGGCAGGTGCGCATTTCCTTCACCAGATTGCCGGTCATGCGGGTGAAGGTGAGCAGCCCGTTCATGTCCATCTTGGTGAGCGGGCCGATGATGTCGTGCACATCGCCGCCGGAGCAGAAGTTGCCGCCGGCGCCGGTGATGACGATCGAGCGCACGTCATCGACGTACTGGAATTTGTGGAAGGTGTCGCGCAGTTCGGCATAGCTTTCGAACGTGAGCGGATTCTTGCGGTCGGGGCGGTTCAGGGTGATGGTGGCGACGCGGTTGGCGACTTCGAGCTTGAAGTGTTCGGGATGCCAGTCGGCGGCTTTCAGCTTGTACATTGCAGTCTCCGGGATGTGATTCGGGTTGATCGTGTTCGGACCGCGGTCTCAGCCGACCATGGTCATGCCGCCGCTGACGCTCAGCACCTGGCCGGTGATGAAGTCGGAGTCGCTGCTGGCGAAGAACAGCACGGCATCGGCGATTTCGGACGGCTTGCCGAGGCGGCGCATCGGGGTCGCCTTGACGAAGGCTTCCTGGTGCTTTTCAGGCACGGCGGCGAGCAGCGGAGTGTCGGTGGGGCCGGGGCAGACGCTGTTGACGTTGATCTTGTAGCGCGCCATCTCGCGGGCCAGCGCCTTGCCGAAGGCGATCGCACCGCCCTTGGCGCCCGAATACACCGTTTCGCCCGTGCTGCCGACGCGGCCGGCATCGCTCGCCACGGTGATGACCTTGCCGCCCCGGCCGCGGGCGATCATGCCGCCCAGGAAGGCGTGGGTGACGGCGACCGGTCCGAGCAGGTTGAGATCGATGACCTTGCGCCAGAAATCGGGACTGTTTTCCATGAAGGGCTGGATCTTCCCCCAGCCGGCGACGTTGACCACGATGTCGACTTCAAGGCCGTTCTCTTCCACCGCCTTGGCGAACACCCCGACCGAGTCGAGGCTGGTGACGTCGAGCGGGAAATAGTCGGCCTTGCGCCCGCTTTCACGGATGGCTGCAGCCACGGCGGCGCCTTTTTCCTGGTCGAGGTCGCCGATCACTACGTGTGCTCCGGCCGCAGCCAGCGTTTCTGCCGTTGCCCGACCGATACCGGACGCGCCGCCGGTGACAACTGCCGTTTTGCCCTCAAGTCGCATTTGTTCGAACCTCCGGATTGGGATCATAGATTTCGCCGGACGAGCGCTGCGCCGCTTTGCGCTCGATCGGTGTGCTTGCGGGTGCCGTTGAATAACGGGACGGCACCGCATGTGATGAATGATCATTCAGTCAGATTTCGAAGTCAAGGAAATTTTGAGCGGCCCTGGAGTGCCGGTATTTCTGTTGTTAATAAAAGGCTTTGATCGTTGGTGTGCTTGATTTTCGAGTTCCGGCATGCGACTCTTCGGATGAATGATCAATCAGTCATTGCGGCCCAGGCGGACATATGGCCTGGGGTATGCGCAGATGAGCTGGATCTCCCCACTCAACCCAACGAAACGAAAGGAAGCCATGATTTCCCTGAATATCGATGGAGCGGTTGCCACCGCCACGCTGTGCCGCCCCCCGGTCAATGCCATCAACGACGAATGGCTGGATCGCTTCAATGAAATCCTGGACTGTGTCGAAGCCAATGACGAGGTCGGAGTGCTGTGGATTCGCAGCAATCAGCGTGTTTTCTGCGCCGGGGCCGATCTCGAACTGATCCGGACACTTTTTTCGACCGAAGCGGGGCGGGCGCAGATGATTGCCAGCACGCGGCGCATGCAGGAGGCTTTTGCGCGGCTCGAACGTTTGCCGAAAGTGTCGGTCGCCGAGATCGGCGGCGCTGCGATGGGCGGTGGTTTCGAACTCGCGCTGGCCTGCGACCTGCGCCTGGTCGCCGAGGAGGCCAGCGTCGGCCTTCCCGAAGCACGGCTCGGGCTGCTCCCCGCCGCCGGTGGAACCCAGCGCATGACCCGGATCTGCGGTGAAGCGGTGTCCCGCCGCCTGATCCTGGGGGCGGAACTGATCAGCGGTGCGCAGGCGGTGACCCTCGGCTGTGCCCATCGCAGCGCGCCGGCGGCCGAACTCGAGCGTCTCGCCCGCGAGCAGGTCGCCCGCCTCGCGGAATTGCCGGCGCAGGCGCTGGCGGCCTGCAAGCACTGCATCTTCGCTGCGCTCGACGGTACGGTGGACGGTTACGAAGTCGAGCTCGAGGGCAGCGCCGCCTTGCTCGCCGCGCCGGATACCCAGGCGAGGGTGCAGCAGTTCCTCGCCCGGCAGAAATGATTCGTGCCGCCCGTCCCGCCTTGTCGGGGGAGGAGTGGATCCAGGACAATGCACGCCGCCTCGGGTGAGGTACAGGGCCGCCGACCTGCAGTGGTCCGCGGCCTGCCGGCTGCGCAGCCCTTGCAGGACGGACAAAAGTGTCAATAGGAAGAACGACGATGAGTGCAGCGGGAGAGGTGAAGAGTGTGGTGTCCGACCCCAGGTTGGTCGAGGAGCGCAGGCGGCAGATCATCCTCGCGGCGGTCGAGCTGTTTTCCGAGGAGGGCTACCACACGACCACGATCCAGCAGATCGCACGCAAGGCCGGTACCAGCACAGGCTTGATTTACCAGTATTTCGGCGACAAGGAAGATGTGCTCTTCCTGACGCTCAAGCTGGTCATCGATTCCTACGAGAATGAGATCCCGCCGCACCTGGAAGGGGTGTCCCATCCCGTGGAGCGGCTGTGCAAGGCCTTGGCGGCGTACTGCAGCATCGTCGACCGGCTGCGCGACGCCACGGTGCTGGCCTACCGTTCCACCATGTCGCTGCGCGCCGAGCGCCGGAGCCTGATCAAGGATGGGGAAACGCGCACCAATCAGCTGATCGAAGGGTGCGTGCGCGCGTGCACCAGCGCCGGCTTCATGCGCCCGGTCAACGAGCACCTGCTGGCCTATCAGTACGTGATGTTCGCCCACTCGTGGGCGCTCAAGCACTGGTCTTACCGGAACCGCTACACCTTGGAAGAATATGTCGCGGAGGGCACCCAGCTTCTGGTGGAACCTTTCCTGACCGCCAAGGGCCACCTGGTGCTGGCCAGCCTGCGCGCCGCGGAAGAGTCTGCGGCCAGTCCGCCGGTGTGCTGAGTCGCGCGCGCAGCGGATCCGGCCGGGATTGTGCTTATTCCGGACGCTGCGTGTGCAGCAGGTAATTGACGTCGGTGTCGGTGCCGAGCGAATAGACCTTGGTCAGAGGGTTGTAGCTCAGGCCGATGAGTTCCGCCGTGTCCAGGCCGGCGTTGCGGCAATAACGCGTCAGCTCCGACGGTTTGATGAATTTCGAATATTCGTGGGTGCCGGCCGGGAGCAGCTTGAGAACGTATTCGGCGCCGATCACGGCGAATAGATAGGACTTCAGGTTGCGGTTGAGGGTCGAAAAGAAGACGTGCCCTCCCGGCTTTGCCAGCCGGGCGCAGGCGGCGATCGTGCTCGCCGGGTCGGGAACGTGCTCGAGCATTTCCATGCAGGTGACGACATCGAACGTGCCGGCCTGCTCGTCGGCAAAAGCTTCGGCGCTGATCAGGCGGTAATCCACGTTCCAGCCGCTTTCGAACAGGTGCAGGCGGGCGACGCTGAGTGCTTTTTCCGACAGGTCGATACCGCTGACCCGGGCGCCCAGCGCAGCCATGCCCTCGGCCAGGATCCCTCCTCCGCAGCCGACGTCGAGCACGGTCCTGCCGTCGAGCGCGACCTTGTCGTTGATCCAGCCCAGGCGCAAGGGGTTAATTTCGTGCAGGGGCTTGAATTCGGATGCGGGATCCCACCAGCGGTGGGCGAGGTCGCTGAATTTCTGGAGTTCTGCAGGATCGGCGTTGAGTGAGCTCATCATTCGAAGAAGCCAAGGTGGGTTGTCGGTTCGGACTGCCGGGTTCCCGGTCCGTTCAGGAAACTTCGGTACAGAAACGAAAAAGCCCCGCCGAGGCAGGGCTTTCGCATGACGGCTGCAGGATTACTTGGAGCCGATGACTTCCACTTCGACGCGGCGATCCGGCTGCAGGCAGGAAATCTGCGCGGCGCGGCCACGGACGCTGTCGCACTGCTTGCCGGTGACGGGCTGGGTTTCGCCCTTGCCTTCGGTGTAGATGCGGTTGGCGTCGACGCCCTGGGAAACGAGGTAGGTCTTCACCGCGGCGGCGCGGCGCTCGGACAAACGCTGGTTGTAAGCGTCGGAGCCGATGCGGTCGGTGTGGCCGACGGCGAGGATCACTTCGAGCTTCAGCGACTTGGCCTTGGTCGCCAGTTCGTTGAGCTTGGTCTTGCCTTCGGGCTTGAGCACGGCCTTGTCGAAGTCGAACAGGGCGTCAGCCGAGAGCTTGATCTTGTCGGCGGTGGGCTTCGGTGCAGCCTTCGGGGCCGGTGCGGCGGCGACCGGGGCGACACACTTGTCCTTGGCGACGATGTCGGAGTCGCACGCGCAGCCGGCCGGGAACTCGCCGGCCATGGCGGTCGAAGCGGCTGCCGGGCTCCAGTAGCCAGTGCGCCAGCACAGGCCGGCGCCGCTGCGGGCGACGACATTGCGGGCATCGATGACGTAGGGGATTTCGCCCTTGCCGTCGACAACCACGTCCTTTACTTGCGCGAACGCGCCGGGGGCGGAAAGGCCGATCGAGGTGATGGCGGCCAGCATCAGCATCTGCTTCTTGGATTGTTTGATCATGGTTTCCTCTTTGTAGGGCGAGTCGCCGGAATTGCCACTGAAACGCGAAGATGAAGGCAGCCGCGAAGCCATCTCCATGCCGGATGAACCATAGCTATCCAGTTCAATTAACAATTTTAGTTTGCCACACTGAAACCGCACGGAGCAATTCGCTGTCGTTAATATGCAACAGCGGGACGCCTTTGTCCACGCGGGATTCGCCGTTTACCCACACATGGGTGACGTGTTCTCGACCCGCAACGTAGACGAGATGCGACACCGGATCGAAACAGGGGCGGCTTTCCAGGTCGCCGAGGCGAATGGCGCACAGGTCCGCCTGCTTTCCGGGGGTGATGGAGCCGATGGAGGCGTCCAGCCCGAGTGCCTGGGCGCCTGCCAGTGTCGCCATGCGCAGCGCAGTGTGGGCCGGGACGGCGGTCGCGTCGAGGGTGCCGACCTTGGCGAGCAGGGCGGCGTGACGCATTTCCTGGAAAAGATCGAGGCGATTGTTGCTCGCCGCACCGTCGGTGCCGAGTCCGACTCGAAGCCCGGCATCGAGCAGGCGCGGTACCGGCGCGATGCCGCTGGCGAGCTTCATGTTCGAGGTCGGGCAGTGGGCGATGCTGCAGTTGTAGCGGGAGAGGAGCTCGATGTCGCTTTCGTCCATCTGCACGGCGTGCACGCCGATGAAGTTTTCGCCGAGCAGGCCGAGGCGGGCGAGGCGGGCGAGGGGGCGCTGGCCGTCGGTGGCGAGTGCGTTGTGGATTTCGTCGGCGGTTTCGTGGATGTGGACATGGAGCGGGAGCCGGAGCTCGTCGGCAAGCGCGCGGGCGCGGATGAAGCTGGTGTCGGAAACCGTATAGGGGGCGTGCGGTGCGATCGAGAACGAGATCAGCGGGTGGCCAAGCCAGCGCTCGCGGGCGGCGAGGCCTTTGCGTAGGCAGTCGTCGGCATCGCTGGCGTAGGAAGTGGGGAATTCCAGCATGACCAGGCCGAGGACTGCGCGCATGCCGGCCTCGGCGAAGGCCGCGGCGGCGGACTCGGGGTAAAAGTACATGTCGCTGCAGGTGGTGATTCCCCCGCGCAGCATCTCGGCGGCGGCGAGCAAGGTGCCGTCGCGGACGAAGGCCGGCGAAACGTGCCGGCCTTCGGCGGGCCAGATCGCGTCCTGCAGCCAGCGCATCAGGGGAAGATCGTCGGCGAGGCCGCGCATCAGGCTCATCGCCGCGTGAGTGTGCAGATTGACCAGGCCGGGGATCAGCACATGCTCGGCCAGTTCGACCTGCCTTGTCGCGCGGAAGCGGGTGAGCGCTTCGCTGCGGGGCAGGGTCGCGACGATGCGGCCATCGCGTACGGCGATCGAGTGGTTGTCGAGAACGGTTCCGGCAGGCTCGACGGGGACGGTCCAGCGGGCATGGATCAACAGGTCGATGGCTTCGGTCACAACAAACTCCACGGCAGGATGGTCGCCCTCCGCCGGTGAAGGGCGGGCGTCGGGGAGGGGCTGCGGGAGTTTAAACACGTGGCCGAGGAGCGAACAACCGCTGCCGTGCCATCCGGCGGTGCGCATCCGCGCTGCGCTCGTGCCCCCGACCGGGTTCGTGCGACAATCGACGCTGGCCACGTCCGGCGGCAGCATGAAACCTGCTGTTTCAATTGCATGAACCGGCTTCCTACCCGCATCGGAAAATACCGCATCGTCGAGGAGATCGGCCGCGGCGCAACTGCGACCGTGTACCTCGCGCAGAGCGATGATCACCCGTCGCCGGTGGCGCTCAAGCACGTCCGCTTCGACGACAAGGTCAAGGACGAGGCCAAGTGGAACCGGCGTCTGACCAAGCTGCTGAAGGCCGAGCGCGCGGTGTGCGAGCGCCTGGACCACCCGCACATCATCCGCATCTTCGATGTTGCGATCGAGCCCGACCAGGCCTACGTGGTGATGGAGTATTTCCCCGGAGGCTCGCTCGAGCGCTATTGCAGCTTCGAGAACCTGCTGCCGATCCATCGCACGATCGGCATCGTCTTCAAGTGCTGCATGGCGCTCGATCATGCCTTCCGCCAAGGCATCGTGCACCGCGACATCAAGCCTGCCAACATCCTGGTCGATGATCAGGACAACGTGAAGATCACCGACTTCGGCCTGGCGCTCAACATCAGCAAGAAGATCGATACCGACTCGACTTTCATCATGGGCGTCGGCTCACCGGCTTACATGAGCCCGGAACAGATCAAGGGCTATCCGCTGAACCAGAAGACCGATCTGTATTCGCTCGGCGTGCTGCTGTTCCACATGCTCACCGGCCGGCTGCCGTTCAGGGGCGGCAGTCCGGCACAGCTGGTTTACAAGATCATCAATGCCGACCCGCCTTCGGTGTCGCAGCTCAACCCCGACGTGCCCGAGCAGATGGATGCGGTGATCCGTAAGGCACTGGAGAAGGATCTGTATTCCCGCTACCGCAACGGCGCTGAATTCGCCAAGGATCTCGCCGCGGTGCGCTACCGCATTGTCGACGACAGCCACGTTCCCCCCGATGGCGGCCGTTTCGCCGCGCTGCGCGGGTTGGCCTTTTTCACCGAGTTCGAGGATGTCGACTTGTGGGAGGTGGTGCGGGTCAGCTCGTGGCGCAGGGTCGAGCGCCATGTCGCCCTGATGCGGGAAGGGGCGTCCGATCCGCGCTTCGGCATCGTACTCGAGGGCCGGGTGGAGCTCTCGATCGAGGGGAGGAGGGTGATGGAGCTCGGGCCGGGGGAAGTGTTCGGGGTCCAGGCCTGGCTCGATCAGCTCGAGCACCGCCACATGCATACGGTGATTTCGCTTGAGCCGCTCCATTACCTGGAGATCAATCCGGCCGCGCTCTCCCTGGCCAGCGAGGAGGTGCTGGAACGCTTCCGCCGCCAGCTGGGCACCGTCCTCGTGCGCCGCCTGGCGCTGCTCTCGAAGCAACTCGCCGTGAGCGCGGCGGAGGCGGTGAAGGCCGAGCGCAGCGTGGGCCCTCACGAACTGCAGTTGCTCGGCTCCTGAGCCTTTCGGCGGTATTCCGGTCCGCGCCGAGCAGCCCCGGGCAGGCTTGAGGCCGCCTCGGGAGCGGGGGGCATTTCAGCGTTCCGCTCCGCTCGCCAGCGCCCGTTCGCGAGTGCCGGCGAGGGCTGCCGCATCGGGCGGGGGACGCTCGAGCCAGCTGCCCAGGTGCTGGCGGGCAAGATCGGCGAGGGCGTCGATCCAGGCCGCTTCCTCATTCAGGCAGGCGATGTAGTGGAACGCCTTTCCGCCCTTGCCGAGGAAAGCCTCCTTGCATTCGATGGCGATCTCTTCGAGGGTCTCGAGGCAGTCGGAGACGAAGCCCGGACACATCACGTCGACCCGGCCCACGCCCTGCGCCGCCAAGGCTTCGAGCGTCGGCTGGGTGTAGGGCTCGAGCCAGCGGGCCTTGCCGAAGCGGGACTGGAAGCAGACCAGAACGCGGTCCGGTTCGAGTGCGAGCGCTTCGGACAGGAGGCGGGCGGTGGTCCGGCATTCGCAGTGGTAAGGGTCGCCCAGTTCGAGTGTGCGCCGCGGCAGGCCGTGAAAGCTCAGCACCAGGCGGTCGGGGCGGCCGTGGGCGGCCCAGTGCCGGCGCACGGTGCCGGCGAGCGCCGCGATGTAGGCGGGATGGTCGTGGAAGTCGCGCACGAAGCGCAGCTCGGGCGGGTTGCGCCAGTGCTGCAGGCAGTGCGCGACCTCGTCGAACACGGTGGCGGTGGTGCTGGCCGAGAACTGCGGGTACAGCGGCAGCACCAGGATGCGGGTGCAGCCGCGGGCGCGCATCGCATTCAGGGTGGTCGGGATCGAGGGGGCGCCGTAACGCATCGCGTAGCGGATGTCGAGTCCGTCGTGGCCTGCATCGGCGAGATGCCTGGCAAGCAGCCCGGCCTGGCGCAGCGTGTGCACCAGCAGCGGCGAGCCTTCATCCATCCAGATGCTGGCGTATTTTTTGGCGGAGGCCGCCGGGCGCGTATTGAGGATGATGCCGTTGAGGATCGGCCACCACAGCAGGCGCGGGATTTCGACGACGCGCGGGTCGGAGAGGAACTGCTTCAGATAAGGGCGCACGGCGGCCGGGGTCGGCGCTGCGGGGGTGCCCAGGTTGACCAGCAACACGCCGGTGCGTGCCGCGCTGCCATGCTTGAAGGAAGGCTCCATCCAGTAACGGGACATGGGGATCCTGGTTTATCGGGCCGGCACCGAGCCGGCCGCGGCGATGTTCAATGATTGGAAGACAGGGCGTTCGACAGCAGCCGCGCGGTGATGTCGACGATCGGGATCACCCGGTCGTAGGCCATGCGCGTGGGGCCGATGACGCCGACCGAGCCCACCACCTGGCCGTCGACTTCGTAGGGGGCGGTGATCACGCTGCAGCCGTCGAGCGGGGCGAGCCCCGACTCGCCGCCGATGAAGATCTGCACGCCTTCGGCCTTGTTCGAGAGCTCGAGGAGCTGCATCAGGCTGGTGCGCTGTTCGAAAAGCTGGAACAGCTCGCGCAGGCGGGTCATGTTGGAGGACAGGTCCTCGATGCCGAGGAGGTTGGTTTCGCCCGAAATGACGTAGCTGGTGGCGTTTTCTTCCGCAGCCTGGGTGCCGGCATCCACGGTCGCCGACATCAGCTCGGTCATGTCGCTGCGCAACTGGCGCAACTCGTTGGTGAGACCGTGGCGGATCTCGTCGAAGGAGCGGCCGGCGAAGTGCTCGTTGAGGTAGGCGGCGGCATTGCCGAGTTCGCCCGCAGTGTAGGCCCGGCGAGTGAGCAGGATGCGGTTCTGCACGTCCCCCGCGGTGGTCACGATGATCAGCAGGATGCGGTTTTCGGCCAGGCTGATGAATTCGAACTGGCGGATGCGGGCGACGTCCTTGCGCGGCGCGACGACCACTCCGGCGAATCGGGTGAGGTCGGACAGCAAGTGGGACGCGGAATTGAGCACGCGCCTTGGCTGGTCGGGCTGGAGCTGATCTTCGAGTGCCCGGACGCGGGCGTTGGCCAGCGGCTGCACGGTGAGCAGCGCATCGACGAAGAAGCGGTAGCCGCGTGCGGTGGGAATGCGCCCGGCCGAAGTGTGCGGACTGGCGATGAAACCCATGTCTTCGAGGTCGCTCATCACGTTGCGCACCGTCGCCGGCGACAGCTCGAGCCCCGAATAGCGCGACAGCGCACGCGAGCCGACGGGTTGCCCATCCGCGATATAGCGTTCGATCAGGGTCTTCAGCAGGATTTGGGAGCGAGGGTCGAGCGAATTCATGGTGGAAATCGAATATTGCTTTGATTCTAACAGCCTGTCGCGAAGCGTTGAAAAACTGTGACCCCCGCCCGCCTGCCGCTGCACTGCCGATGCGCCAGTCCGCTACCCGGATGTGGTTTAATCCGGCCCCATGAGCACGAATTTCCGGACGCTTGCCCTCATCGGCAAATACCAGAGCCCCGACGTTGCGGAGTCGGTGCTGACGATCGCCCGCTTTCTGCGCGAGCGCGGCCTGCTGGTGTGGATCGAGCAGGGTACGGCGAGTTCCATCGGCGGCGCCGCCGATTTCGCGGCGGCGAGCTACGAGTGCATCGCCGCCGAGGCCGATCTCGCGGTGGTGGTCGGTGGCGATGGCACGATGCTCAACACTGCCCGCCGCCTGGTTGAGCACGCCGTGCCGCTGGTGGGCATCAATCTCGGGCGATTGGGGTTCCTGACCGATATCGCGCGCAGCGACGCGCTCGCACGCCTGGATGAGATCGTCGCCGGCCGTTACACCGAAGAAGTCCGCTTCATGCTCGATGCCGAAGTGTTGCGTGGCGGCGTACGCGTTTTCCATACCCTCGCGCTCAACGATGTCGTCGTGAACAAGGGCGAACTCGGGCGCATGATCGAATTCGAGCTCTCCGTGGACGGCGAGTTCGTGTACACCCAGCGTTCGGATGGCATGATCGTGAGTTCTCCGACCGGTTCGACCGCCTACGCGCTGTCATCGAACGGTCCGATCCTGCACCCGAGCGTCGGCGGCATCGCGCTCGTGCCCCTGTGCCCGCACGCGCTCACCGCCCGCCCGATCACCCTGCCCGATTCGTGCCGCATCGATATCGTGCTGCTTCCGCCTCAAGATGCCCGGGTCCATTTCGACGGCCAGGCCCGCTTCGATCTGCGCGCCGGGGACTGCGTCCGGGTGAGCCGTTCGCCGCACTCGCTGCGCCTGCTGCACCCCGAGGGCTACAGCTACTTCGCGATGTTGCGCGAGAAGCTGCACTGGAGTGCCGAGCCCAGACATGACTGATGCGCGCCCTGACACGGCGGGTTCGGGGAAGCGGCTCCTGCGCCCAATCCCCCGCTCCCGCCGCGGTGCAGCCGGTGCTTTTCGATGCCGTCCGTAATCCAACGACCAGCCGCCCCGTCCCGACCTTGCCATGCTGCGCAGCCTGACCATCCGTGATTTCGTCATCGTCGATCGACTCGAGCTCGAATTCGGTGCCGGTTTCGGCGCGCTCACCGGCGAGACCGGTGCCGGCAAATCGATACTGCTCGACGCGCTGGGGCTGGCACTCGGTGGGCGGGGCGACGCGACCATGGTGCGCGCCGGGTGCGAGCGCGCCGAGGTGGCGGCGGAGTTCGACGCGCCCGATGCCGAAGCGTTCACGTGCTGGCTGCAGGAGCAGGGGCTGGGCGCCGACGACGGCGGGCTGATCCTGCGCCGCACGATCGATGCCGGCGGTCGCAGCCGGGGGTGGATCAACGGCAGCACGGTGACGCTGGCGCAGTTGCGCGCAGCCGGCGAATGGCTCGCCGACATCCATGGCCAGCATGCCCACCATGCGCTGCTGCGCGCCGAGGCGCAGCGCGCCCTGCTCGATGCCCGTGCGAGTGCCGGGCCGCTCGCTGCCGAAGTGGCCGGCCTGCACCGCGAGTGGCAGCGACTGGCGCGCCTTCACCGCGAGGCCGAGGCCGATTCGGCCGGCTCGGCGCGCGAGCGCGAATTGCTCGGGTGGCAGCTGCGCGAGCTCGAAGAGCTCGCTTTCGACGCCGGCGAATGGGACGAGCTCAATGCTGAACACAGCCGCCTGGGCCATGCCGCCGGCCTGATCGAGGGGGCCGACGAAACGCTTGCCGCACTCGGCGAGGGCGATCTGGCGCTCTGTTCCAGCCTGCGTCACCTCGGCGGGCGGATCGCGGCGCTGGCCGGCTACGACCCCGGGCTCGGTGATGTGCGCGAACTCTTGACCGCCGCCGCGATTCAGGCCGACGAGGCCCTGCATGCGCTGCGTCGCTACCGTGATCGCCTCGAACTCGACCCCCTGCGCCTGCGCGCGGTCGAGGCGCGCATTGCCGCCGTGCTCGATACCGCACGGAAATACCGGGTCGCTCCGCACGAACTGCCCGAACTGCAGCGCCAGTGGCAGCTGCGGCTCGAGACGCTGGAGGCGACCGCGGACCCGGCGCGCCTGGCTGCGGCCGAGGCGGGCGCACGCCGCGCGTTCGAAGACGCCGCCGGCCGGCTGACCGCAGCGCGCCAGCCGGCGGCGCAGCGCCTGTCGGCGGAAATTACCGCGGCGATGCAGACATTGGCGATGGCCGGAGGGCGGTTCGAGGTTGCGCTGCGTCCTTGTGAACCCACTGCGCATGGTCTGGAGGTGGTGGAGTTCCAGGTCGCGGCCAACGCGGGCCAAGCTTTGCATGGCATGGCGAAAGTCGCCTCAGGGGGCGAACTGTCGCGGATCGGATTGGCGATTCAGGTCATGGTCAGCCGTGATTCGGCGGTGCCGACGCTCATCTTCGACGAGGTCGATGTCGGCATCGGCGGCCGGGTGGCGGAGATCGTCGGCACCCTGCTCGCACGCCTGGGGCGGGACCGCCAGGTATTGTGCGTGACGCATCTGCCCCAGGTCGCGGCCCGTGCCGACTGGCAGTGGCGCATCGCCAAGCTCGAGCGTGGCGGTGAAACGCTGAGCGAAGTCACGCCGCTCGATGCCGACGGCAGGATCGACGAAATCGCCCGCATGCTGGGCGGAGTGAAGATCACCGCGACGACCCGCGAACATGCTGCGGAAATGCTCGGGCGGGATGCCTCCGGCCGTGCTTGAACGCGCTTGCCGCCCGCGCCTGGTTCCTGCGCCTGGCGCTTTTCGCCGCGGGAGAGCTTGCTTACTCCGGTGAGGAGCGGCTTTCGGCGTCGGCGTCGCGGTGCGGGCAGTTCTCGCGCTTGCAGTCGGCATAGATGTAGAGCGCGTGCTCGCGGATCGCGAAGCCGCGCTCGGTGGCGATCTGGTTCTGCCGGCGCTCGATTTCGGGGTCGAAGAACTCCTCCACCTTGCCACACTGCATGCAGACGATGTGGTCGTGGTGCCCCCCCTTGTTGAGCTCGAAAACCGCCTTGCCCGACTCGAAGTAGTGGCGCTCGAGCAGCCCCGCCTGTTCGAACTGGGTCAGCACCCGGTAAACCGTGGCGAGGCCGATGTCCATGCCCTCGTTCATCAGGGTGCGATAAACGTCCTCGGCGGTGAGATGGCGCTGATCCGAGCTCTGGAAGAGGTCGAGGATCTTCAGGCGCGGATAGGTCGCCTTCAGACCGATGTTTTTCAGATTCTTGGAGTTGTCGGACATGGGAGCCTGTTGGGGAAAGGAGCGGCGGATGGCAGGGTCGGCATGAACGAGCGGGCCTCGCGAGACGTGGAACGCCCTGTAGTGCCACCGTATGTTATATTTTTTGCCCCTTTCTGAGAACTGCGACCACGTCGCGCCAGCCCCGATACCTTTCATGCCCTCCTATCTCGTCGCGGCGCTCGTCGCCGCCAGTGTGCTCGCCGGCTGCTCCTTCGATTCGATTGTCGGAGTGGTCGATCCGTACCGCATCGATGTCCGCCAGGGCAATTACGTCGACCAGGAAATGGTTTCCCAGCTTCGCCGCGGCATGACGCGCGACCAGGTACGCTTCGTCATGGGATCGCCGTTGGTCGTGGACATGTTCCGCGAAGATCGCTGGGAGTACGTCTATCGTTTCCGTCCCGGCCGCGGCGACGTCCAGCAGCGCGTGATCTCGGTGTTCTTCGTCGACGACCTGCTCGACCGGGTCGAAGGCGACGTGCAGCCGGCGGCTGCGGCCGGCAGCCGGGCCGATACCCCCGAGCGCAGCCGCGTGGTCGAGGTCGCGCCCGCCGCCGATCGCTGATTTCCGTACCGCTCGTGGTCTTGCCCGGGGCTGTCGCCGGGCTTCGCTTTTTGAGGATTAGAGTTTCATGGCTGACATTCGTGTAGCGATCACCGGAGCATCCGGCCGCATGGGCAGGATGCTGATCGAGGCCGCGCTGAAGGAAGAGGGCGTTATGCTCGCCGCCGCCTTCGATCGCCCGGGAACACCCTTTGTCGGCCGCGATGCCGGCGAGATGGCGGGCGTGGCGACCGGGGTGATGATCGGTGACGATGCCCGTGCAGCGATCGCAGCTGCCGACTGCGTGATCGATTTCACCCGTCCCGAAGGCACGCTCGCGCATCTGGCGCTCGCGCGCGAACTGGGGCGCGCGGTGGTGATCGGCACCACCGGCTTCGACGCCGCGGGCAAGGCGGCGATCGCCGAGGCCGCACGCGCGATCCCGGTCGTGTTCGCGCCCAACATGGCGGTCGGGGTCAATGCCGTGTTCCGGCTGCTCGAAGTCGCGGCGCGCATCCTGTCCGAAGGCTACGACGTCGAAGTCATCGAGGCACACCACCGTTTCAAGGTCGATGCGCCGTCCGGCACTGCCTTGCGGATGGGGGAAGTCGTTGCCCGCGAGCTCGGGCGCAGCCTCGAGGCGTGCGCGATTTACGGACGCGAGGGCCATACCGGCGAGCGCAAGGCCGATACCATCGGTTTTTCGACGATTCGCGGTGGCGACGTGGTGGGAGACCACACGGTGCTCTTCGCCGGTATCGGCGAGCGCATTGAAATCACCCACAAATCGGGAAGCCGCATGCCGTACGCGCTGGGCTCGATGCGCGCGGCGAAGTATCTCGCCGGGCGGCGTGAAGGTCTGTTCGACATGCAGGACGTTCTCGGCCTGCGCTGAGCGCGACATGGACGGGCACGCCGGCAGAAGGAGCGGGGAGGCGGGCGACCTTCCTGCTTCGATGGCGGGGGATGAGCCCGGCGACGAACTGCAGCGTGTGCGCCGGCATCTGGCGCTGATTTCGGCCAATACCGCCACCGCGGTCTGGGAGTTCGATCTGCGCAGCGGTACGCTGCAGCTCGACGAGCGCTGGTGCGGGCGCCTCGGTTACCGCGCGGAGCGGCTCCGTGCGGCGCTCGCGGACTGGCCGGCGCTCGTTCAGGCGGACGACCGCCGGGCCATGCAGGCCCGCCTGCGCGCGCACCTGCGCGGCGAATCCGCGGAGTTCCACATCGAGCTCCGGGTACGGAGCGCGGCCGGTGCCTGGCATTGGGTCGAGGCGCGGGGCGCGGCCGCAGACCGCGCAGCCGACGGCCGCTGGTGCAGCGTGCTGGGCACGGTCCGCGACATCACCGGGCGCAAGGTGCGCGAACTGGAACTGCTTGAAGCCAAGGAAGCGGCCGAAGCGGCGAGCCGGGCGAAAGGCGATTTCCTCGCCAACATGAGCCATGAGATCCGCACGCCGATGAACGGCATCATCGGAATGACCGAGCTGCTGCTCGATTCGGACCTCGGCGGCGAACAGCGCGAATATCTACGCACGGTGAAATCCTCGGCCGAGGCCTTGCTCACCATCCTCAACGACATCCTCGATTTTTCCCGCGTCGAGGCGGGCCGGCTCGAACTCGAGCACATCGATTTCGCCGTCGGCGCGCTGCTCGCGGAAACATGCCGTACCCTGGCCTTGCGCGCCGCCCAGAAAGGCGTCGAGCTGTTCTTCGAGATCGGTGCCGAGGTGCCGGCGGTGCTGTGCGGCGACCCCACCCGGCTGCGCCAGATCCTGCTCAACCTGGTCGGCAATGCGGTCAAATTCACCGATCGCGGGGAAATCGAAGTCACCCTCGAGCGCCTCGGCGCCACCGTGCATCCCGCGCTGCTGCGGTTTTCGGTGCGCGATACCGGCTGCGGAATTCCCGCGGAAAAGCTCGGCGGCATCTTCGACGCCTTTTCCCAGGCCGACACCTCGGTCACGCGGAAATACGGCGGCACCGGGCTCGGGCTGGCCATTTCGCGTCGTCTCGTCGAGCGGATGGAGGGCACTCTCGAAGTCGACAGCGCACCGGGAAAGGGAAGCGTTTTCAGCTTCACGCTGCCGTTCGAGGGAGTGGCCGAGCTGCGCTCCGGAGGCGGGGACGTGTTGTGCGGGGCGCGCGTGCTGGTCGCGGCGCGCAATCCCGCCTTCGGCGAATGCCTCGGCCGGATCATGCGCCGCCGGGGGATGCGTCCCCTGGTCGCGGTCGGCGCTGAGGCCGTGCTGGCCGCCCTCGGTGGCGCGTGCGACGGCCGCGACCCCTTCGACTTCCTCGTCATGGACGCGGAGCTCCCCGAGCCGGCCGGCTTCGCCCTGGCGCAGCGCTTTGCCGAAGCCGACCCGCGGCACGACCGCCTGGTGATGATGCTGTCCAGCCATTCGCAGCGCAATGACGCGGCGCGCTGCGACCAGCTGGGGCTGCCGTTCCGCCTTGTCAAACCGTTTTCCGGCGACGACCTGTTCGATGCACTGAGCATGGCGCGCAGCGGCGCCATGGCGGGCGCGCTGGGGGATGAGGCGCTGGCGCCGGCGTTCGATCCGTCCTTCTCCGGATTGGCTGCGGCCGGCGCGGAGGCGGGCGATCGCACGCTCGACATCCTCGTTGCCGAAGACAACCCGGTCAATCAGATGGTCGCGGTGCGGATGCTCGAGCGTGCCGGGCATCGGGTCACGCTTGCCGCCAACGGCGAAGAGGCGCTGGAGGCGATCGATCGGCGACGTTTCGATCTCGTGCTGATGGATGTGCAGATGCCGGTGATGGGCGGTATCGAGGCTACCCGGGCAATCCGCGCCCGTGAGGCGCGGCGCAGCTGGGTGGCGCAGGGCGCGTGGACGCCGGTGCCGATCATCGCGATGACCGCGCATGCGATGGAGGGCGACCGCGAGCGCTGTCTCGATGCGGGCATGGACGATTACCTTTCCAAACCGGTTCGCCCCCAGGCCCTGTTTGCCGCGATCGAGCGGGTGCACCGGCGCCTGGTCGGCACGGATGGGGAGGAGGACGGCTCCGACGCCCTCGATCGACCCGAATGCGGTGACGACGAGCGCGGCTGCATCGTCTGCCTGGATGAGACGCGCGCGATGTTTGACGGCGACGAGGCCGTGGTGCAACAGCTGCTCGCCGTCTTCCTGCGCGATGCCGGGCGGACGGTGAGCGAGCTGCAGCGGGCTGCGGCCGGACTGGATTACGCCCGCCTCGGCGAGCTCGCACATGCCCTCAAGGGCTCGCTCGGGCTGTTCGCCGCGACCCGCTCGGTCGATGCGGCGCAGCGCCTCGAGGAACTGGCACGGGCCGGCGACCCTGCTGCCGCGACGCTCCAGGCCCGGGTCCTGATCGATGAGATCGGACTGCTGACCCGGGCCGTGTGCGGCGAGGCGGCGGCTCTCGCGCAGGCTGCGTGCGGGGCTGCGGAGAACGGCGGCCGGGGAGCTGCGCAGTGACGGGGGCCGTGCGCCCCTGCTTGCTCGCGCGGGCCTCTGCCGGGCGGGCGAATTTGCCTTCAAACGCCCGAAAATATACAATTCTGCGGTTTATACAGCGGGATCGGCCCAGAGGCTCGTCCCGCTTTTTTGCACATGCCGGGCAGGGATCGAACTTCCTGCCCCCAGATTTTCAAGCTGAATCCAGGAGTTTCTCGTGAGTGCATTCCCGTCCGCCCTCCTTGCGCTTGCCGACGGAACGGTGTTTCACGGCAAGGGTATCGGCGCGGTTGGCAGCACGGTCGGCGAGGTCGTGTTCAATACCTCGATGTCGGGGTATCAGGAAATCCTGACCGACCCGAGCTATTGCCGCCAGATCGTTACGCTGACCTATCCGCATATCGGCAACACCGGCGTCAATGCCGAGGACGTCGAGTCCTTCAAGGTGCACGCGGCCGGCCTCATCATTCGCGATTTGCCGATCCTGCCGTCCAACTTCCGCATGAGCCAGCGCCTCGACGCCTATCTGCAGGCCGCGGGGGTGGTTGCGATCGCCGGGCTCGATACCCGCAAGCTCACCCGCGTGCTGCGCGAAAAAGGCGCCCAGGCCGGCTGCATCGTTACTGCCGGCGCGGGCGAGACGCTCAGCGCCGAAGCCGCCGTCGCCCAGGCGCGCACCTTCCCCGGCCTCGCCGGGATGGACCTCGCCAAGGTTGTCAGCGTCAGCGAACGCTACGACTGGAAGCAGGGCGAGTGGGCGTTGGAGGGCGGCTACACCGATCGTGCCGATGGCCGCTTCCATGTCGTCGCCTACGACTACGGTGTCAAGTACAACATCCTGCGCATGCTCGTCGAGCGCGGCTGCCGTCTCACCGTGGTGCCGGCGCAGACGCCGGCGGCCGAAGTGCTGGCGCTCAATCCGGATGGGGTGTTCCTGTCCAACGGCCCGGGCGACCCCGAACCCTGCGACTACGCGATCGCCGCCATCCGCGAGATCGTCGCCACGCGCACGCCGACCTTCGGCATCTGCCTCGGTCACCAGCTGCTGGCCCTGGCCTCGGGGGCGAAGACCATGAAGATGGCCACCGGCCACCATGGCGCCAACCACCCGGTGAAGGATCTGGACAGCGGCAAGGTGCTGATCACCAGCCAGAACCATGGCTTCGCGGTCGACCCCTCGACGATGCCGGCGAACCTGCGCGTCACCCACGTGTCGCTGTTCGACGGCACCAACCAGGGGCTGGAGCGGACCGACGTCCCGGCGTTCTCCTTCCAGGGCCATCCGGAAGCGAGCCCGGGCCCGCACGACGTCGCCTACCTCTTCGACCGTTTCATCGGTTTGATGCAAGCCGCCGCGTAACACGGCATCCGGCGGGTCCGTCCCGCCGTCCCCCGTTTTCGATGCGCGCGCATCCGGCGCCGCATCAAGGAATCATCGAGGCAAGACAATGCCGAAACGTACCGACATAAAGAGCATCCTGATCATCGGCGCCGGCCCGATCATCATCGGCCAGGCCTGCGAGTTCGACTATTCCGGCGCCCAGGCCTGCAAGGCCCTGCGCGAGGAAGGCTACAAGGTCATCCTGGTGAACTCGAACCCGGCGACGATCATGACCGACCCGGAAACGGCCGACGTCACCTATATCGAACCGATCACCTGGCAGGTGGTCGAGCGCATCATCGAGAAGGAGCGTCCGGACGCGATCCTGCCGACCATGGGCGGGCAGACCGCGCTCAACTGCGCGCTCGACCTCGGTCGCAACGGGGTGCTGGCGAAGTACGGCGTGGAACTGATCGGCGCCTCCGAAGAGGCGATCGACAAGGCCGAGGACCGCCTCAAGTTCAAGGACGCGATGACCAGGATCGGCCTCGGTTCGGCGCGTTCGGGCATCGCCCACAGCATGGAAGAGGCGCTGCAGGTGCAGGGCGGCATCGGCTTCCCGGTGATCATCCGCCCGAGCTTCACCCTCGGCGGCACCGGCGGCGGCATCGCCTACAACATGGAAGAGTTCCACGAGATCTGCAAGCGCGGTCTCGAGGCCAGCCCGACCAACGAGCTGCTGATCGAGGAGTCGCTGCTCGGCTGGAAGGAATACGAGATGGAAGTCGTGCGCGACCACGCCGACAACTGCATCATCGTGTGCTCGATCGAGAACCTCGACCCGATGGGCGTGCATACCGGCGACTCGATCACCGTCGCTCCGGCGCAGACCCTGACCGACAAGGAATACCAGATCCTGCGCAACGCCTCGATCGCGGTGCTGCGCGAAATCGGCGTCGACACCGGCGGCTCGAACGTGCAGTTCGCCATCAATCCCAAGGACGGTCGCATGATCGTCATCGAGATGAACCCGCGCGTGTCGCGCTCCTCGGCGCTGGCGTCGAAAGCCACCGGCTTCCCGATCGCCAAGGTCGCGGCCAAGCTCGCCGTCGGCTATACCCTGGACGAACTCAAGAACGACATCACCGGCGGCGCCACCCCGGCTTCGTTCGAGCCCTCGATCGACTACGTCGTCACCAAGATTCCGCGCTTCGCCTTCGAGAAGTTCCCCCAGGCCAACGACCGCCTGACCACGCAGATGAAGTCGGTGGGCGAAGTCATGGCGATGGGGCGCAGCTTCCAGGAATCCTTCCAGAAAGCCCTGCGCGGCCTCGAAGTCGGCGTCTACGGCCTGGACGAGGTCGAAGCCGACCGCGAGGATCTGGAGCACGAACTCGCCAATCCGGGGGCGCAGCGCATCTGGTACGTCGGCCAGGCCTTCCGCGAAGGCATGAGCCAGGAGCAGGTGTTCGCCCTGTCCAAGATCGACCCCTGGTTCCTCGCCCAGATCGAGGACATCGTGCTCACCGAAAAAGCGCTCGCCGGCCGTTCGCTGAAGGCGCTGCAGGCGGGCGAGCTGCGCGAGCTCAAGCGCAAGGGCTTCTCCGATCGCCGCCTGGCCAAGCTGCTCGGCACCGATGAAACCGCGGTGCGCCTCCACCGCCATGCACTCGGCGTGCGCCCGGTGTTCAAGCGGGTGGACACCTGCGCCGCGGAATTCGCCACCTCCACCGCCTACATGTATTCATCCTACGAGGACGAGTGCGAGGCGCGCCCGACCGACCGGAAGAAGATCATGGTGCTCGGCGGCGGTCCGAACCGCATCGGCCAGGGCATCGAGTTCGACTACTGCTGCGTGCATGCCGCGCTCGCCCTGCGCGAGGACGGCTATGAAACGATCATGGTCAACTGCAACCCGGAGACCGTGTCCACCGACTACGACACTTCCGACCGCCTGTACTTCGAGCCGATCACGCTCGAAGACCTGCTCGAGATCGTCCATATCGAACAGCCGGTCGGCGTCATTGTCCAGTTCGGCGGCCAGACTCCGCTCAAGCGCGCCCAGGCGCTCGCCGACAACGGCGTGCCGATCATCGGCACCAGCCCGGACATGATCGATGCGGCCGAAGACCGTGAGCGCTTCCAGAAGCTGCTCAACGATCTCGGCCTCAGGCAGCCGCCCAACCGCACCGCGCGCACGCCGGAAGCGGCAGTCCGGCTCGCCGCCGAAATCGGCTACCCGCTGGTGGTGCGCCCGAGCTACGTGCTCGGCGGGCGGGCGATGGAAATCGTCCACGAACAGAAGGATCTCGAGCGCTACATGCGCGAAGCGGTCAAGGTTTCCAACGAGTCGCCGGTGCTGCTCGACCGCTTCCTCAACGACGCCACCGAAGTCGACGTCGATGCGATCTCCGACGGCAAGCAGGTCATGATCGGCGGCATCATGGAACACATCGAGCAGGCCGGCGTGCATTCGGGCGACTCGGCCTGCTCGCTGCCGCCCTACACCTTGTCGGCGAAGCTGCAGGACGAGCTGCGCCGGCAGACGGTGGCGATGGCGCGTGCGCTCGAAGTCGTCGGCCTGATGAACGTCCAGTTCGCGATCCAGGGCGAGGGCGACAACGCCGTGGTGTACGTGCTGGAGGTGAACCCGCGCGCCTCGCGCACCGTGCCTTTCGTCTCCAAGGCCTGCTCGCTGCCGCTGGCCAAGATCGCCGCGCGCTGCATGGCCGGCCAGAGCCTCGCCAGCCAGGGCGTCAGCGGCGAGGTCGTGCCGCCGTACTACTCGGTCAAGGAAGCGGTGTTCCCCTTCGTCAAGTTCCCCGGCGTGGATACCATCCTCGGGCCGGAAATGAAGTCCACCGGCGAAGTCATGGGCGTCGGCCGCAGTTTTGCCGAAGCTTTCGTCAAGAGCCAGATCGGCGCCGGAGTGCGGCTGCCGACGTCCGGCGCGGTGTTCATCAGCGTCAAGCAAAGCGACAAGCCGGTGGCGGTCGAAGTGGCGAAGGAACTCCACGACCTCGGCTTCGCCCTGGTCGCCACGCGCGGCACAGCGTCGGCGATCGAGGCGGCGGGAATCCCGGTGACGGTGGTCAACAAGGTCAATGAAGGCCGCCCGCACGTCGTCGACATGATCAAGAACGAGGAAATCGCCCTTGTGATCAACACCGTCGAGGAAAAGCGCCAGGCGGTGACCGACTCGCGCTCGATCCGTACCAGCGCGCTGGCCGCCAAGCTGTCGGTCTTCACCACCATCGAAGGCGCGCGTGCCGCGTGCATGGGCATGCGCCATCTGGCCGGCAGCATCGAAGTCTATTCCGTGCAGGAGCTGCACGCCGAACTCAATCAGACCGCATGAACAAGACTCCGCTTACCGTGGCCGGCGCCGAGAAGCTGCGCGCCGAACTCCACCGCCTGAAGACCGTCGAGCGTCCGAACGTGATCGCTGCGATCGCCGAGGCACGCTCGCATGGCGACCTCTCGGAAAACGCCGAATACGAGGCCGCCAAGGACCGCCAGGGCTTCATCGAAGGCCGCATCATGGAGGTCGAGGCCAAGCTCGCCAACGCCCAGATCATCGACCCGAAACTGCTCGATGCCGACGGCCGCTGCGTGTTCGGCGCTACCGTCGAACTCGAGGATCTCGATTCCGGACAGATCGTGACCTACCAGATCGTCGGCGACGATGAAGCCGACATCAAGGACAGCAAGATTTCGATCAGCTCGCCGATCGCCCGCGCGCTGATCGGCAAGTACGCCGGCGATATCGCCGAAGTACAGGCGCCGGGAGGCGTGCGCGAGTACGAAGTGATCGACGTCCGTTACCTCTGATCAGATGCCGAGGCGGTCTCTGCGGAGGCAGTCTCTGCGGCGATGATCGCGCGTGCGCTGCCGGCCGCTTCCGCCGCCCCTGCTGTGCGGGCGGCGGGCATGAAAAAGGCGGTGCGCTGCACCGCCTTGCCGTTGGGTACCGATCGGCGCTGACGCAGTGCTTCAGCGACCGCGCGAACCGGTGCCTCGTCCGCGTGGCGCCGGGCTGCGTGCAGGCGAGCGGCGCGATTCGGTGCTGGCCTTGGCGAGCGCAGCGCGGCGTGCGGCGGCGGCGAACGCGGCTGCGGATTTGGCGGTGGCAGCGCGCACCGGCTTCTTCTCCTGCGCGGCGGCGGGCTTGTCCTCTTCGCGGCGTGCGCGCCAGACGATCAGGATATTGCCGATGTGCTGCACCGGGCTGGCATCGAGGGTGGCGCACAGCTCTTCCATCAGGGCGTCGCGCTGCTCGCGCTCGGTGCCCTGGACCTTGATCTTGATGAGTTCGTGCGCCTGCAGCGAGCGTTCGATCTCGGCCACGACGTTGGGGGCGAGGCCGTTGCCCGCGATGGTGACCACGGGGTTCAGGTGATGGGCGCGTGCGCGCAGATCTCGGCGCTGTGCCGGGGTGAGCTCGGTCATTGAAATTCTCTGGGTGCTTGACTTCCTTGGGACCCGGATTCTACCCCGAGTGCGTGCCCCGTGCCCGCGCCGGAACTGCGGACGAACGGATGAAGAAGAACAAGACCAGTCGTGCCTGGGTGCACGATCACCTCAACGATCCTTACGTGCAGCGCGCACAGGCCGAAGGCTACCGCGCGCGTGCCGCGTACAAGCTGATCGAGATCGATGACCGCGACCGGCTCCTGAGGCCGGGAGCGGTAGCGGTCGATCTTGGCGCGGCCCCCGGCTCCTGGTGCCAGGTCGCGGTCAAGCGCTGCGCCCCGAACGGACGGGTGTTCGCGCTTGACCTGTTGCCGATGGAAGCGGTCGCCGGGGTCGACTTCCTGCTCGGCGACTTCACCGAAGAGGCCGTGCTCGAAGCCCTCGAGGCCCGCCTCGAGGGGGCGCAGGTCGATGTCGTGCTGTCGGACATGGCGCCGAACCTGTCCGGCGTCGCGGCCGTGGACCAGGCGCGCTCGATCCACCTGTGCGAGCTTGCGCTCGACTTCGCCCGTCGCCACCTGAGGCCGGGCGGTCATTTTCTCGTCAAGGTGTTCCAGGGCGAGGGTTTCATGGCCTATCGCAAGCAGATGGAAGCGGCTTTCGCCAGCGTCCAGGTGCGCAAGCCGAAGGCTTCGCGCGATCGCAGTGCCGAAGTCTATCTGCTGGGCAAGGGGCCGCGCCCGTTCTGAGTGCTCGGGCGGGCGAACGATTGCCTTTCCCAATCGCTCCCATTGGTTTGCCCGTGGGAACGTTCACCACTAGAATCGGTCAGTCGCGTACAGATACAGGCCGCAGCGGCCTTCGGGGAACAGAACGTTGAACAATCTTTTGAAGAATCTCGCGATCTGGATGGTCATCGGCGTCGTGCTGATGACCGTATTCAACCAGTTCAATGCGCGCCAGACGCCGCCCAACACGATGGAATACTCCCAGTTCCTGGAGGAAGCCAAGGCGGGGCGCATCGCGAAAGCGACGATCGACGGCCGCATGCTCAAGGCGACGACCCAGGAAGGGCGCTCGATCACCGTCTATACCCCCGGCGTTCAGGACATCTGGATGGTGTCCGACCTGATGCGCTACGGCGTCCAGATCAACGCCTCCAAGCCCGAGGAGGAGCAGTCCTTCCTCGCCAGCATCTTCGTATCGTGGTTCCCGATGCTGCTGCTGATCGGAGTGTGGATCTTCTTCATGCGGCAAATGCAGGGCGGTGGCAAGGGCGGCGCGTTCTCGTTCGGCAAGAGCAAGGCGCGCATGCTCGACGAGTCGGCCAACTCGATCACCTTCGCCGACGTCGCCGGCTGCGACGAGGCCAAGGAGGAAGTGTTCGAACTGGTCGAGTTCCTGCGCGATCCGTCCAAGTTCCAGAAGCTCGGCGGCCGCATTCCGAAGGGCGTGCTGATGGTCGGCTCGCCCGGCACCGGTAAGACGCTGCTCGCCAAGGCCATCGCCGGCGAGGCCAAGGTGCCGTTCTTCTCGATCTCCGGTTCGGACTTCGTCGAGATGTTCGTCGGCGTCGGCGCAGCGCGCGTGCGCGACATGTTCGAGCAGGCCAAGAAGCAGGCGCCGTGCATCATCTTCATCGACGAAATCGACGCCGTCGGCCGTCAGCGCGGTGCCGGCCTGGGCGGCGGCAACGACGAGCGCGAGCAGACGCTGAACCAGCTGCTGGTCGAAATGGACGGCTTCGAAGGCCAGACCGGCGTGATCGTGATCGCCGCGACCAACCGTCCCGACGTGCTTGACCCCGCGCTGCTGCGCCCGGGCCGCTTCGACCGCCAGGTCGTGGTGTCGCTGCCCGACATCCGCGGCCGCGAACAGATCCTCAAGGTGCACATGCGCAAGGTGCCCATCGCGCCCGACGTCGATCCCCAGGTTCTCGCCCGCGGCACGCCCGGCTTTGCCGGTGCCGATCTCGCCAACCTGGTCAATGAGGCCGCGCTCTTCGCTGCGCGTGCCAACAAGCGCCTGGTGGATATGGAGGACTTCGAGCGCGCCAAGGACAAGATCATGATGGGCGCGGAGCGCCGCTCGGTGGTGATGCCCGAGGAGGAGCGGCGCAACACCGCCTACCACGAGTCCGGCCACGCCGTCGTCGCCCGCCTGCTCGACAAGACCGATCCGGTGCACAAGGTCACCATCATCCCGCGCGGGCGCGCGCTGGGGGTGACCATGCAGCTGCCGACCGAGGACCGCTACAGCCAGGACCGCGAGCGCCTGCTGCAGACGATTACCGTGCTGTTCGGCGGGCGCATTGCCGAAGAAATCTTCATGAAGCAGATGACCACCGGGGCGTCGAACGACTTCGCCCGCGCCACCGATCTCGCCCGGCGCATGGTCACCCAGTGGGGGATGTCGGACAATCTCGGACCGATGGTGTATGGCGAGGAGGAAGGCGAGATCTTCCTCGGCCGCCAGGTCACCACCCACCGCAACGTTTCCGAAGCGACGATGCAGAAGGTCGACGCCGAAATCCGTCGCATCATCGACCAGCAGTACTCGCTCGCGCGCCGCCTGCTCGAAGAGAACAGCGACAAGGTCGAGGCCATGACCAAGGCGCTGCTCGAGTGGGAAACCATCGATGCCGACCAGGTCAACGACATCATGGCCGGCCGTCCGCCGCGTCCGCCCAAGCCGGCTGCGGCGCCCACGTCGCGGACCAAGGACGACACGCCGGGAGCCGCGCCGACCGCGCCCGCTCCGGCCGCCTGAGTCCTTCCCCGCCTCCGCCTTCGGAGGCGCACCCGACAAGACGGGCCGGCATGTCCGGCCCGTTTCCTTGCTGCGCCTGAATCCGTACCTGCCTGTGAGCGCCCCGGGAAACGGCTTTGCCGTTTCTGCCCCCCATGGGGCGAAAAAACCTGGGGCGGTCCGGCGTTTTCCTGTGAGTCCTTCATGTCTTTTCTGCTTTGCGGCCGCTTCCGGCTCGACCCCAGCCAGCCGCGGGTGATGGCGATCATTAACCTCACCGACGACTCCTTTTCCGGCGATGGTTCCCGCGGCGATCTGGCGGCGGCGATCGGTCGCGCCGAACGTGCGCTCGAAGAAGGGGCGGACATGCTCGACATCGGCGCCGAATCCACCCGTCCCGGCTCCGATCCGGTCCCTGAACAGCAGGAACTCGAGCGCGTGGTCCGCTTCGTCGAACACACCCGTGACTGGCAGGTGCCGCTGTCGATCGACACAGTGAAGCCGGCGGTGATGCGTGCCGCGCTCGCCGCCGGGGCCGACATGATCAACGACATCAACGCCTTTCGCGCCGAGGGTGCGATCGAGGCGGTCGCCGGAAGTACGGCGGCCCTGTGCGTGATGCACATGCAGGGTGAGCCGCGGACCATGCAGCTCGCCCCCCGCTATGGCGACGTCGTCGCCGAAGTCGAGGACTTTCTCGCCGAGCGCGTGCATGCGCTGGAAAGCGCCGGCGTCGAGCGCGAGCGTATCGTGCTCGATCCCGGCTTCGGTTTCGGCAAGTCGGTCGAACACAACTACACCCTGCTGCGCGAACTCGCGCGCTTCGGCCGCGGCGGGCTTACCGTGCTCGCGGGGATGTCGCGCAAGTCGATGCTGGGGGCGGTCACCGGCCGGGCGGTGGATGCGCGCATGCCGGCGAGCGTTGCCGCGGCGCTGATCGCGGTGCAGCGCGGCGCCCATATCGTCCGCGTGCATGATGTCGGCCCGACCCGCGACGCGCTCAAGGTGTGGCAGGCGCTGGCGGCGGTGTCATAATCCGCGGTTTCGAACGACGGTAGGGAGCGAGCATGGGGCGCAGGTATTTCGGCACCGACGGGGTGCGCGGCAGGGTCGGAGAGGTGCCGATCACGCCCGAGTTCGTGATGCGCCTGGGCTACGCCGCGGGGGTCACCCTGGTCGCGCGCGAGAAGCTGCCGGCCGGTGAGCATCCGGCGGTGCTGATCGGCAAGGACACGCGCATTTCGGGCTACATGCTCGAAGCCGCGCTCGAAGCCGGGTTTTCCGCTGCGGGTGTCGATGTCGTGCTCGCCGGGCCGATTCCAACTCCGGCGGTGGCCTACCTGACCCGGGCGCTGCGCCTGCAGGCCGGCGTGGTGATCTCCGCTTCGCACAACCCGTTCTACGATAACGGAATCAAGTTCTTTTCCGCCGGCGGGGCCAAGCTGGCCGATGCGGTGGAGGCCGAAATCGAGTCCCGCCTCGATCAGCCGATGGGGTGCGTCGAAGCGGCCCGGCTGGGCAAGGCGCGGCGGGTGGCCGACGCGGGCGGTCGCTATATCGAATTCTGCAAGAGCACCTTCCCCAACGAGCTCGACCTGCGCGGCATGCGCATCGCCATCGACTGCGCCCATGGCGCCGCCTATCACATCGCCCCCAAGGTTTTCCACGAGCTCGGTGCCGAAGTCCTGCCGGTGGGAGTCGAACCCAACGGCCTCAACATCAACGATGGCGTCGGCGCGACCCGCCCCGAGCACCTGAAAAAGGCGGTGCTCGCCCAGCGGGCCGACCTGGGGATCGCCCTCGACGGCGACGCGGACCGCCTGATCATGGTTGACCACCGTGGCGAGATCTACGACGGCGACAAGCTGCTCTACGTGGTGGCGCGCGCACGCCACGCCGAGGGCCGCCTGGACGGCGTGGTCGGTACGCTGATGAGCAATCTCGGCTTCGAGCATGCGATTGCCCGTCTCGGCGCGCCGTTCGCGCGGGCCAAGGTCGGCGACCGCTACGTGCTCGAACTGCTGCACGAACGCGGCTGGAAGCTCGGCGGCGAGAATTCCGGCCATATCATCTGCCTCGACCGCCACACCACCGGCGACGGGATCGTCTCGGCGCTGCAGGTGCTGGCGGCGCTCAAGCAGCAGGGGCAGACGCTGGCTGAAGCCTGTGCGGACCTCGTGTTCTATCCCCAGCGACTGGTCAATGTGCGCCTGCCGGCCGGATTCGACTGGCAGGCCGATGCCGATATCGCGGCGGCGCGGGCACAGGCCGAGGCCGAACTGGGCGACAGCGGGCGGGTGCTGCTGCGTCCGTCCGGCACCGAGCCCCTGCTCCGGGTGATGGTCGAGGGGCGCGACGGCGGACTGGTCGAACGCCTGGTGGGCGACCTCGCCGCCGCGGTGGAGCGTGCGATCGCCTGATCCACCCGCGCTGCGGCGCGGCCCGTCTCGCTGTCATGTGTCGTGTCACAGCGGTGTAACAAAGCATTCATACACTCTCGTCCGTCTGAACGAAGTTCAACTGACGGAGAGGGTCTCATGAAAGTTTTCAAGTTCGCTGCTGCTGCCGTTGCTGTCGCCGGTGCTTTCGTTTCCGGCGGTGCCGCCGCCCAGGCGCTGGTGAAGGTCGATGGTTCCTCGACGGTGTTCCCGGTCACCGAGGCCGTGGCCGAGGAGTTCCAGAAGGCGAAGAAAGGCGGTGTGCGCGTGACGGTCGGCGTCTCGGGCACCGGCGGCGGCTTCAAGAAGTTCTGCCGCGGCGAAACCGACATCTCCAACGCTTCGCGCCCGATTTCGAAGAAGGAAATCGACGACTGCAAGGCCGCCGGCATCGAATTCATCGAGCTGCCGATCGCCTTCGACGCCCTCACCGTGGTGTTGAATCCCAAGAACGACTGGGCCGACAAGGGCATCAGCGTCGCCCAGCTGAAGGCCATGTGGGAGCCGGCCGCGCAGGGCAAGGTCATGAAGTGGAGCCAGGTGAACCCCGCCTGGCCCGATCGCGACCTGACGCTCTACGGCGCCGGCGCCGATTCGGGCACCTTCGACTACTTCACCGAAGCGGTCACCGGCAAGTCCAAGTCCAGCCGTGGCGACTTTACCGCCTCGGAAGATGACAACGTCCTGGTGCAGGGCGTGTCGCGCGACGTCAATGCGCTCGGTTTCTTCGGCTTCGCCTACTACGAAGAGAACAAGGACAAGCTCATGGCGGCGAAGATCATCGCCGCCGACGGCAAGCCCGCAGTCGGCCCGTCGATGGAAACGGTGCTCGACGGCAGCTACACTCCGCTGTCGCGCCCGATCTTCATCTATGTGAACGCCAAGTCGCTCGGGAAGCCCGAAGTCAAGGAGTTCGTCGAGTTCTACAACAAGGAAGGCGCGGCGCTGGCGGCCGAAGTCAAGTACGTGCCGCTGCCGAAGAAGGCCTACGACTACAACATCGAGCAGGTCGCCAAGCTCGCCAAGGGCACCAAGTTCGGTGGCGAGAACAAGGTCGGCATCACCATCGAAGAGCTGATGTCGCTCGAAGCCAAGTAAAGCCTCGTGCGGAACGCCCCCGGAGGCGAAGCTCCCGGGGGCTTTTCCCGTTCCGGGAGCATTAATGCCAGACAAGGATTTACCCATGACGACCAGCACCGCCGCAGCGCCCGCTGCGGGTGCATTGCCTGTCACCAGCGAGCGTCTGAAGAAGAAGCGCACACGTCACGTCAAGGAACGGGCGATCGAAGCACTGCTGTTCTTTGCCGCCTTCATTTCCGTGTTCACGACGGCTGCGATCCTCTACGTCCTGATCTCCGAATCGGTGCTGTTCTTCCAGCAGGTGTCGATTTTCGACTTCCTGACGGACACGCAGTGGACGCCGCTCTTCGCCGACCCGCACTACGGCATCCTGCCGCTGCTCTCCGGAACCATCACGGTCGCCGGTGTCGGCCTGCTGCTGGCGATCCCGGTCGGCACCATCATCGCCGTGTATCTGTCGGAGTTCGCATCGGTCGGGGTGCGGGAAGTGGTCAAGCCTCTCCTCGAGATGCTCGCCGGCGTGCCGACCATCGTCTTCGGCTATTTCGCGCTGCTCTTCGTCACTCCCTTGCTGCAGCGGATCTTCCCCGACCTGCCCGGTTTCAACATGCTCTCGGCCGGGCTGGTGGTCGGCATCATGATCGTGCCCTACATCAGTTCGTTGGCCGAGGACGCGATGCGCGCGGTGCCCATGAGCCTGCGTGAAGGCTCCTATGCGATGGGGGCGACCCGCTTCCAGACTGCGATCAAGGTGGTGGCGCCAGCGGCAACGTCCGGCATCGCCGCCGCGTGCATCCTCGGCGTGTCGCGCGCGGTGGGCGAGACCATGGTGGTGGCGGTGGCCGCCGGCATGCAGCCGAAGTTCACCTTCAATCCGATGGAGGGGGCCGGCACGATCACCGCCTACATCGTGCAGGTGGCGCTGGGCGATCTGCCGCACGGCGAGCTTGCCTATCAGACCATCTTCGCCGCCGGGCTCACGCTGGTGCTGTTGACGCTGGTGTTCAACATCCTCGGTTACTGGCTGCGCCGCAAGTTCCGCGAGACCTACTGACCATGACTGACAATCACGAGCAACACCTGCAGGGGATCCGCGCCCTGATCCAGCGGCACAAGCGCTGGGACATGATTTTCGGACTGGTCGGCCTGTCGGCGATGATGATCTGCGTGCTGACGCTGTTTGCACTGTTCGCGCAGATGACGATCGACGGCTTGCCGCGCCTGAGCTGGGAGTTCCTGACCAGCTTCCCGTCCCGCAGGGCCGGACAGGCGGGCATCCTCTCCGCATGGGTGGGAACGACGCTGGTCATGCTGGTGACGCTGGTTGCCGCAGTACCGATCGGTGTGGCCGCAGGGGTCTATCTTGAGGAGTACGCGCCGAAGAACTGGATCACCGACATCATCGAGATCAACGTCACCAACCTCGCCGGTGTGCCGTCGATCATCTATGGGCTGCTTGCGCTCGGCATCTTCGTCCATGCCTTCGGCTTCGGCCAGAGCATCCTCTCCGCGGGCCTGACGCTCGGCCTGCTGATCCTGCCCGTGGTGATCGTCGCCACGCGCGAGGCTATCCGCGCCATCCCCCAGGCTGTCCGCGAGGCGGCCTACGCCTGCGGCTGCACCACCTGGCAGCTGGTGCGCGACCACATCGTGCCGTATTCGGGCGCCGGCATCCTCACCGGGGTCATCATCGGCCTCGCCCGTGCGATCGGCGAGACTGCGCCGATCATCACCATCGGCGCGCTCACCTTCATCGCCTTCCTGCCGCCGGCACCGTTCGCGGGCGAGCCGCCGGCAGGCCTGTTCGACTGGCTGTTCGCGCCGTTCACGGTGATGCCGATCCAGATGTTCAACTGGGTGTCGCGTCCCGACCCGAACTTCCACTACAACGCCGCGGCCGCCGGCTTCATCCTCGTCTTCATGACGCTGGCCATGAACGGGCTGGCGATCTGGCTGCGCTACCGCCTGCGCCGCAACATCAAGTGGTGAGTGCGGCGGCGACCGACGCGCGCGCCGTGGGCGTGCCCACGACCCCCGGATTCTTTCGAGAGCACAGCATGAAAACACCTGCTACCCCGTTGGCGCTGAAGTCCGAAGTGCGCGACTTCAACTTCCACTACGGCCAGTTCCACGCCCTCAAGGGCATCTCCTTCCCGGTCTACGACAAGAAGGTCACCGCCCTGATCGGGCCGTCCGGCTGCGGCAAGTCCACGCTGCTGCGCTCGTTCAACCGCATGCACGACCTCTACCCGGGCAACCGCTATGCGGGCGAGATCCGCCTCTACCCGGACAATACCAACCTGCTCGCCGCCGACGTCGACCCGATCGAGGTGCGGATGCGTATCAGCATGGTGTTCCAGAAGCCCAACCCCTTCCCGAAGTCGATCTACGAGAACGTCGCCTACGGCCTGCGCGTGCGCGGCGAGAAGAACCGTGCGGTGATCGACGACAAGGTCGAGCAGGCGCTCAAGGATGCGGCGCTGTGGGACGAGGTCAAGCACCGTCTCAACGAGCTCGGCGCCAATCTCTCGGGCGGCCAGCAGCAGCGCCTGTGCATCGCGCGCGCGCTCGCCACCGACCCCGAGATCATCCTGTTCGACGAGCCCACCTCGGCGCTCGACCCGATCGCCACCGCAAGCATCGAGGAACTGGTCACCGAACTGAAGGACAAGGTGACGATCCTGATCGTCACCCACAACATGCAGCAGGCGGCGCGCATCTCGGATTTCACCGCCTACATGTACCTGGGCGAACTGGTCGAGTTCGGCGTCACTGACGAGCTGTTCCTGAAGCCGAAGAAGAAGGAAACCGAGGACTACATCACCGGCCGCTTCGGCTGAGTTCGGGCCGCACCGCGGCGCGGCTCGGGCAAACCGGGTGGCGGGGGGTGCGACGGCCGTAGTCAAGCATGCGGGGGCAGTCCCGCGGGGCGCGCGCAGCCGTGCTCGCAGCCGAGGCTCTCGATCTGCAGCGTCATGTGGCCGATGCCGAAGCGCTCGTGCAGTCCGTGGGCGACTTCATCGAGGAAAGCCGTGTCGGGCGGGGGCGCGGGCATCACGACGTGGGCGGTGAGGGCGATGTCGCGCGTGCTCATCGCCCACACGTGCAGATCGTGAACGCTTTCCACGCCGGGCCGGTTCGCGAGCCAGCGATCGACCTCAACCAGGTCGATATGCTCCGGGACGCCATCGAACAGCAGGTGCACCGACTGGCGCAGCAGCCCCCAGGTGCCGGCGACGATGACGGCGGCGATGACGAGGCTGGCGAGCGGGTCCAGCCAGGCCCAGCCTCGCCACAGGTAGAGCGCGCCGCTGGCGGCGACCCCGAGCGAGACCAGCGCGTCGGCCGCCATGTGGAGGAAGGCGCCGCGGATGTTGAGGTCCGATTTGCGTCCGGCGATGAACAGTGCGGCGGTGAGGGCGTTGATCAGCACGCCGATGGTGGCGACCGCGACGACGGTCACGCCTTCGGTGGCGGTCGGCGCCCGCAGTCGTTCCGCCGCTTCCCAGGCGAGGGCTCCCATCGCTACCAGCAGCAGCACCGCGTTGGCGAACGCGGCGACAATCGATGCCCGTTGCCAGCCGTAGGTGTGGCGCCGGTCGGGTTTCAACTGCCCGGCCAGCGCGCCGGCCCACGCCAGCAACAGCCCGGCCACGTCGGACAGGTTGTGTCCGGCGTCGGCCAGCAGGGCGAGTGAGCCGCTCCGCCAGCCGTAGAACGCCTCGACGGCAACGAAGCCCAGGTTGAGGGCGACGCCGATGGCGAACGCGCGGTTGAAGGCCGTAGGGCCATGGGCGTGGCCATGCTCGTGGTCGCCTCCGCCGCCGATCGCGTGGGCACTCATCGTCCGGTTCTCCTTGTCTCCTTGCGAGGCATCGTGTGACGGCAAGCCGCATCGCACCGCCCGCGTTGATTCGAGAGTCTGCCGCCCGTTCGCTCGTGCGGGGCCCGCAGGGCACGGCGCGCAGGTGCCGCTGCCCGCGGGATCGAGCAGCGAACGGATCGCTACCTGGCCCGCAGTGCCGTGTCGAGCTGATCGACGAGTTCGGCCCAGTCCGCATCCTCGGCCAGTTTCTCGCGCAGGAAGCTCGCCTGCGCGTTGGTCCAGAACGGGGCGTCGGCCAGTTTCACGCGCTCGGGCAGCGGCGCGTGGGTGCGGATGAAGGTTGCGATGGCGTCGGCGTCGTCGGGCAGTCCGAGCTGGGCGAACAGATCCTTCAGTGCGTGTACCGGTGGTTCCATTCCATTCTCCTTGGCGGCGAAGCGGTTGCGCCACCCTGCTCGAACTATAGTCCATGCCTTTGCGGGTGATCGCCGTGCTGGTGACTGTCGGCGCGGGCGTGGGAAAAGGAACGCGGGCGGAGGGAGCGAGGGCGGAGGGAGCGCGGGCGGAGACGCTCGCCCCGTCTCAGGTGGAAGCCGGCAGGACGCGCTCGTACCAGCGCCGCGTGCGTGTCACCATCTTCACCAGCCACAGCATCACCGGCACCTCGATCAGCACGCCGACCACCGTCGCCAGGGCGGCGCCGGAGTCGAAACCGTAGAGCACGATCGCCACCGCCACTGCGAGCTCGAAGAAGTTGGAGGCGCCGATCATCGTCGCCGGTCCGGCGATGTCGTGGCGCACCTTGAGCTGGCGGTTTAGTCCGTAGCCGAGTGCGGCGATGAACAGGGTCTGGAGCAGGATCGGCAGCGCGAGCATGGCGATGATCGCCGGCTGGGCGATGATCGTGCTGCCCTGGAAGGAGAACAGCAGCACCAGGGTGGCGAGCAGGGCGAGGATGGAGAAGGGGCCGATGCGCGCCAATGCGGCATCGAAGACAGCGCGCCCTCGCCGCAGCAGGCGGGCGCGGATGAACTGGGCGATCGCCAGCGGAATCACGATGTACATCCCCACCGACAGCGTCAGCGTGTCCCACGGCACCGGGATCGACGATACGCCCAGCAGCAGGGCGACGATCGGGGCGAAGGCGAACACCATGACGAGGTCGTTGAGCGCGACCTGGGTCAGGGTGAAGTTGGCGTTGCCGTGGCACAGGTTGCTCCACACGAACACCATCGCCGTGCACGGCGCGGCGCCGAGCAGGATCAGGCCGGCGATGTAGCTGTCGAGCTGTTCCGCCGGCAGCCAGGGGGCGAACACGTGGCGGATGAAGATCCAGCCCAGCAACGCCATCGTGAACGGCTTGACCGCCCAGTTCACGAACAGGGTCACGGCCATGCCGGCCTTCTGCTCGCGCACTTCGTGCAGCGCGCCGAAGTCGATCTTCATCAGCATCGGGATGATCATGACCCAGATCAGCAGCCCGACCGGGAGATTGACGTGGGCGATTTCGAGTGCGCCGACCGCCTGCGCGACGTCGGGTGCGACCTCGCCGAAGGCGGTGCCGGCGACGATGCAGAGGAATACCCAGACGCTGAGGTAGCGCTCGAAGAAACCGATCGGGGCGCCGGCTGCTTTGTTGCCGGCAATTTCACATTGGACGGACATCGAGGTTCCAGTGGAATGTGGAAATGGGAGGGCGAAGGAACGGGAGGAGGAATGGTAGAAGGATAGGGCGGAAGGGCCGGATGGCTGGAACGCGAGCCGCCCGCTGCGCCGGGCGGAAACTAGCGGTTGTGCCCGGCGAGTGCCCGCAGGCGGTCGACGCCGACCGGCTCTTCGGCCTGCAGCGGCACCAGTGCGACGCGGCGGGCATGATGCTCGCGCACCACGGCGATCTGCGCGCCTTCTGCGGCGGCACGGTGGGCGAGCAGGGGCGCATGCGGAGTGGCTGCAGCCAGGCTGTTGTTGATGATCCACGCCCATGGCTCGATGCCGGCGCGGCGCAGGTCGGTCTGCAGGCGGGCGGCTTCGAGCACCGGCGTGGTTTCGGCCAGGGTGACGATCAGCACCTTGGTCCGGGCCGGGTCCTGCAACTGCATCATCGGTGTCAGGTAGTGGTGCTCGCCGCGCTTGTCCATGTTGCGCGCGACCTCGCGGTGGTAAGCGCCGGTGGCGTCGAGCAGCAGCAGGGTGTGGCCGGTGGGGGCGGTGTCCATGACGACGAACTTGCGCCCGGCGTCGCGGATGATGCGCGAGAAGGCCTGGAAAACGGCGATTTCCTCGGTGCACGGCGAGCGCAGGTCTTCCTCGAGCAGGGCGAGGCCGCGCGCGTCGAGAGCCCCGGCCTGGGTAGCGAGCACCTCGTTGCGGTAGCGCTCGGTTTCGGCCTGCGGATCGATGCGGCTGACGGCGAGGTGGGCGAGCCCGCCGGCGAGGGTTTCGTCGAGATGGGCGGCCGGGTCGGAGGTGCTCAGGTGCACATCGTGGCCGCGGTGGGCGAGCTCCACTGCGATCGCCGCGGCCAGCGTGGTCTTGCCCACTCCACCCTTGCCCATCAGCATCACCAGGCCGTGGCCGCCCGGGGCGATCTCATCGACCAGGGCGGAAAGTCCGGGCAGGGCGGGAAGCGGTTCCGGCGCGCGCTCCGCATGCGAGCCGGCGGCGGTGCTCGTGCCGGCCGAGGCTGCCGCTTCCGGCGCGAGCAACGCGCGCAGGGCGGCCAGACCGACGAGGTTGAAAGGCATCAGCGCGATGCGGTCGGTGGGTAGTGCCCGCAGGACGGCCGGATAGCGCTCGAGCGCCTCGGCTTCGCGGCGGGCGATCGCCGCGGCGAGCGCATCGTCCTCTACGGCTGCGGCCGGCAGCACGCCGTTAATGACCAGGAACTGACGCTCGAGGCCGATCGCGGCGAGCTCTTCGTGAGTGCGTGCGACTTCGCGCAGGGTCGAGGCCTGGGCGCGGGCGACCAGGACGAGGCGGGTCAGGGTGGGGGCCGCGAGCGCATCGACCGCCGCGCGGTATTGCTGGCGCTGCTTTTCCAGTCCGGCGAGGGGGCCGAGGCAGGAAGCGCCGCTGCTGCTGTCGTCGAGGAAGCCGGTCCACGCTCCGGGGAGCTGGAGCAGGCGGATGGTGTGGCCGGTCGGGGCGGTGTCGAACACGATGTGCTCGAATGCGTGCGCCAGCTCGCGGTCGGTGAGCAGGCCGGTGAACTCGTCGAAGGCGGCGATCTCGGTGGTGCACGCGCCCGAGAGCTGTTCTTCGATGCCGCGCACCACGCTGTCGGGGAGGACGCCGCGGACCGGGCCGACGATGCGTTCACGGTAGCTGCGGGCGGCTGCTTCGGGGTCGATCTCGAGCGCCGACAGCCGTGGCACGGCGGGAATCGGGGTGATGCGGTTGCCGATCTCGACGCCGAACACCTGGCCGACGTTGGAGGCCGGATCGGTGCTGACCAGCAGCACCCGGCGGCCGGCATCGGCCAGGCGGACCGCGGTGGCGCAGGCGATCGAGGTCTTGCCGACGCCACCCTTGCCGGTGAAGAACAGGTGGCGGGGTGGGTGTTCGAGAAAGCGCATCGCGGCTGGCGTCATGGAGGAAGAAAAGCGGAGGAAGAAAAGCGAAAGGGGCGACGGGAGCGCTGGGGGCAAACGCAGCCAGAGCTTGGGCTGCGTGCAGGGAACTTTGCCGGGAAGTGCGGGAGTGCGGCGCGGACCCGCCCCCGCAGGGCGGGGACGGGGGCGTGCAGCGCTCAGCCGCAGTGGCCGCCGCTGCAGCAGTTGCCGGCCGGCACCGGATTGAGCTTGGGCGAGGATACGCCGGCCCAGCGCGACAGTTCGGCGCGGTTCGGGTAACGGCCGGCGAGCATCATTTCGCCGTCGACCAGGACCAGGGGCAGGGCGTCCTCGCCCGAACGCTCGAGGAAGGCCTTGACCACCGCGTTGGCGGCGAACGCCTGGGGGTCCATGGCGAGGTTGAAGCGCTCGATGGCGATGCCTTCTTCCTTGGCCCAGTCGAGGTCGGCGGCGGCCTTGGCGAACAGCGGATCGACGTCGGTGCCGCAGACGCCGGTGGGGCAGCACAGCGCGGGGTCGAAAATCTGGATGGTGCTCATGTTGCGGTTCTCCTGTGGAACGTGCGTGGGTGCCATCCAGGGGGCCTGCATGGCGGGATTGAAAGCTTGCCGCGCTATTTTGCCGGCATGAGGGTGCCGATGCGCGCGAGTTCGCGCCGGAAGCGTTCCGGATCCCGTGCGGCAAGGTCGGCCGGCAGGGCGAGGAAGGCTTCGATGCGGTGGCGCAGGATGCGGTAGGCGGATTCGAACGCGGCGTCGATTTCGGCCGCCGTGCCGGTGGCTTTGGCAGGGTCGTCCACGCCCCAGTGGGCGCGCGGCACCGGGGCCAGATAGACCGGGCAGGTTTCGCCCGCGGCGCTGGCGCAGACGGTGATGACCACGTCGGGCGTGGCGGGCAGGTCGTGCCACGACTTGCTGCGATAGCCCGCGGTGGGGATCCCTTCGCGGGCGAGCAGCGCCAGCGCGTTCGGATGGACGTAGCCGGCCGGCTGGCTGCCGGCGCTCACCGCCCGCAACGGGGCGGGTGCCAGCGCATTGAACGTCGCTTCGGCAAGAATGGAGCGGCAGGAATTGCCGGTACACAAGAAAAGAACGTTCATGAGCGGCCGGGTCCTTCGGCAGGGCAGTCGAGCGGGGGGAGCAGGGCGGCGAGGCCGGGCTGGCTCCGGCGGAAGTCGACGCATTCTTGCGGACGCCCCGCGCAGCAGTTTTCGGTGAGGTAGGCGATGACTTCGAGCATCGTTTCGATGTTGGCGCGGTAGCGCTGGAAGCGCCCTTCCTGTTCCACCCCCAGGAGCCCGGATTGGGTCAGATTCTTGAGGTGGAAGGACAGATTGGTCGGCGGTATGTCGAGCGCGGCGGCGATTTCGCCCGCGACCATGCCCTCGCGCCCGGCGACCACGAGGCAGCGATAGACGTCGAGGCGGATGCCGGACGACAAGGCTTCGAAGACCTGCAGGGCGGTTCGTTTCTCCATCCGATTCTTTTTGATGATTCAAATATTGTTGAACTGTCTGGATGCTAATCCGACTCCGAGCACAGTGCAAGCGCCCGATACCCGCCCGGTACCGGACCCGCCGCTGCGGAGCGGCGGGTCCGAGCGGCGGGACCGATTTGCGGGGCATGGCACGGCACTCTATAATCCATCGGTTTAGCTTGTAGATGACTACGCCACATGATCAGACTCGTCGCCGGCAACTGGAAGATGAATGGCAGCCTTGCCGCCAATCGTGTTCTGCTCGATCGCCTCGAGGCCGCCCCGGGAGTGGAGATCGCGGTGTGCGTCCCCTATCCCTACCTCGCCCAGCTCCAGCAGCGGCCGGCCGGACTGGCGCTCGGTGCGCAGGACGTGAGCGAGTTCGCGGCCGGGGCCTATACCGGGGAAGTGAGTGCGTCGATGCTGGCGGAGTTCGGCTGCCGCTATGTCATCGTCGGTCATTCCGAGCGCCGGGCGCTGTTCGGCGAAGGGAATCTCGCCGTCGGGCGCAAGGCGCATGCTGCGCTGGCAGCAGGGGTGGTGCCGATCGTCTGTGTCGGCGAAACGCTTGCCGAACGTGACGCCGGGCAGGCGATGGAAGTGGTGGGGCGCCAGCTCGCGGCGGTGCTCGAAGTCCTGGGGGCGGCGGCGATGTCGTCCGTCGTGCTTGCTTACGAGCCGGTATGGGCGATCGGCAGCGGGCGTTCGGCCGATGTCGGGCAGATCGCCGAAGTGCATGGCGGCATCCGTGCCTGGCTCGCGGCGCATGGTGTCGACGCGGAATCGGTGCGGACCCTGTACGGCGGCAGCGTCAAGCCCGGGAATGCGCACGAGATTTTCATGGCGGCGAATGTCGATGGCGGCCTGATTGGCGGGGCGTCGCTGGAGGCGGGTGATTTCATGGCGATCTGCCGCGCTGCGGCGGATGTGGCCTGATTGGTTGTTTAATCGGTTGGTCTTTTTTCAAGGTTCGTGATGGGCGACTATCTTTTTTCCCTGGTGCTCACTGTCCATGTGCTGGTCGGTCTGGCGGTCATTGGGCTCGTTCTTGTGCAGCACGGCAAAGGTGCCGACATGGGGGCGGCATTCGGCAGCGGATCGTCGGGCAGCCTGTTCGGTTCGTCCGGGTCGGCGAACTTCCTGAGTCGCACGACGGCGGTGCTGGCGACGGTGTTTTTCATCACCAGCCTGGGCTTGAGCTATCTCGCCAGCAACAAGCCGGCCGCGCCTTCCAGTGTCATGGAAGGGGTGCAGGGCGCGCCTGTCGGCGAGCAGATGCCGGCCGCTCCGAGTGCTCCGGTGGATACCTCTCCGGCACAGTCGATTCCCAAATAATTATGCGTGCGAGTCTTTGCGCACTGCGTAAAAACCCGTATAATTCTTTGGCTTTCTGAACGAAGCGCCGACGTGGTGAAATTGGTAGACACGCTATCTTGAGGGGGTAGTGGCGAAAGCCGTATGAGTTCGAGTCTCATCGTCGGCACCATATTCCGGAAACGCCCGCAAATGCGGGCGTTTCCATGCAGAGCAGCCAAAACAATAATTGCAGCGCATCGTTGACGCTGTCGAACGCAATGGGGGTTTCTGAACATGCTGGAAAATTATTTTCCCGTATTGGTGTTCATTCTCGTTGGACTTGGTTTCGGGCTTGCTCCTGTCATTCTTGGGCGACTTCTCGCGCCTTATCGCCCTGACGGCGAAAAGCTCTCTCCCTACGAATGCGGCTTCGAGGCGTTTGAAGACGCCCGCATGAAGTTCGATGTTCGCTATTACCTGATCGCCATTCTCTTCATTCTGTTCGATCTCGAAATCGCCTTCCTCTTTCCGTGGGCGACGGTCTTTCAGGAATTCATTGCCGCCGGCGAGCTGGCCTGGTTCGTGTTCGGCTCGGTGATGGTCTTTCTCACGGTTCTGGTCATCGGGTACATCGTCGAGTGGAAAAACGGCGCACTCGACTGGGAGTAATGCATGAGCATTGAGGGCGTCTTCCGCGAGGGGTTCGTTACCACCTCGCTCGATGCGGTCATCAATTGGACGCGCACCGGTTCCTTGTGGCCGATGACCTTCGGTCTGGCCTGTTGTGCGGTGGAGATGATTCATGCGGGCTGTTCGCGCTATGACCTCGACCGCTTCGGCGTCGTGTTCCGGCCCAGTCCGCGCCAGTCCGATCTGATGATCGTGGCCGGGACGCTGTGCAACAAGATGGCGCCGGCGCTGCGCAAGGTTTACGACCAGATGTCGGAGCCGCGCTGGGTCATTTCCATGGGCTCTTGCGCCAATGGTGGCGGCTATTACCACTATTCCTATTCGGTCGTGCGTGGTTGCGACCGGATCGTGCCGGTCGACGTCTATGTGCCGGGCTGTCCGCCGACGGCCGAGGCGCTGATCTACGGCATTCTGCAGCTCCAGAACAAGATCAAGCGCACCAATACGATTGCGCGCTGAAGGGTGTCCCAGACATGAGTGTCAAACTTGAACGCCTGAGCCAGACCTTGCGCGATGTGTTCGGCGACCGCATCCGGTCGCTGGTGCTCGATCGCGGCGAGCTCACGATCGAAGTCGCCGCCGCCGAGTACCTGCGCATCGTGCGCAAGCTCCGCGACCATGAGGAGCTGCGCTTCGATCAGCTGATCGACATTTCCGGGCTCGATTATTCCGCTTACGGCAATGCTCCGTGGGAAGGTCGGCGCTTCGCTTCGGTGGCCCATCTGACTTCGGTCAGGCACAACTGGCGGCTGCGCGTGCGGGTGTTCGCCGAGGATGACGGTTTCCCGGTGGTCGATTCGGTCGTCGATGTGTGGCCGAGCGCCAACTGGTTCGAGCGCGAGTCCTTCGACCTGTACGGCATCCTGTATGCCGGTCACCCCGACCTGCGCCGCATCCTCACCGACTACGGTTTCGTCGGTCATCCGTTCCGCAAGGACTTCCCGGTGTCGGGCTATGTCGAAATGCGCTACGACCCGGAGCAGGGCAGGGTCGTCTATCAGCCGGTGACCATCGAGCCGCGCGAGAACACGCCGCGCATCGTGCGCGAAGAGAACTACGGGGACGTCGGCCATGGCTGAGATCCGCAACTACACGATCAACTTCGGCCCGCAGCATCCTTCCGCCCACGGCGTCCTGCGCCTGGTGCTGGAGCTGGATGGCGAAGTCGTCGAACGCGCCGATCCGCATATCGGCCTGCTTCACCGCGGTACCGAAAAGCTCGCCGAGACCCGCACCTGGGTGCAGTCGGTGCCTTACATGGACCGCCTCGACTACGTCTCGATGATGTGCAACGAGCACGCCTACTGCATGGCGATCGAGAAGCTGCTCGGCGTTCAGGTGCCGGAGCGCGCCCAGTACATCCGCGTGATGTTCGACGAGGTCACCCGGATTCTGAACCACCTGCTCAACATCGGCACCCACGCGCTCGACATCGGCGCGATGACGATGGTGCTGTACACCTTCCGTGAGCGCGAAGACCTGATGGACGTCTACGAGGCGGTGTCCGGCGCGCGCATGCACGCGGCCTACTACCGGCCGGGTGGCGTCTATCGCGACCTGCCTGACCGGATGCCGAAGTACGAGGTCAACAAGTTCAAGAACGAGAAGACGGTCCGCGAGCTCAACGCCAGCCGCGAAGGCTCGCTGCTCGACTTCCTGGAAGATTTCACCGACCGCTTCCCGACCTACTGCGACGAATACGAGACCCTGCTCACCGACAACCGGATCTGGAAGCAGCGTACCGTCGGCATCGGCGTCGTTTCGCCGGAGCAGGCGCTGGCGTGGGGCTTCACCGGCCCGATGCTGCGCGGTTCGGGCATCGCCTGGGACCTGCGCAAGAAGCAGCCCTACGAAGTCTACGACCGCATGGACTTCGACATTCCGGTGGGCAAGAACGGCGACTGCTACGACCGTTATCTGTGCCGCATGGAAGAGATGCGCCAGTCCAACCGCATCATCCGCCAGTGCATCGACTGGCTGCGCAAGAATCCCGGGCCGGTGATCACCGACAACCACAAGGTCGCCCCGCCCGCGCGTGCGGACATGAAGTCGAACATGGAAGAGCTGATCCACCACTTCAAGCTCTTCTCCGAAGGCATGCACGTGCCGAAGGGCGAAGTCTATGCCGCGATCGAGCATCCGAAGGGCGAGTTCGGCGTCTATGCCGTTTCCGATGGGGCCAACAAGCCGTATCGCCTGAAGCTGCGCGCGCCGGGCTTCGCCCACCTCGCGGCGATGGACGAACTGGCCCGCGGCCACATGATCGCCGACGTGGTCGCGATCATCGGCACGATGGACGTGGTGTTCGGCGAAATCGACCGCTGAGCGAAAGTGCCGCGCGCGTCCGTACGAAGGGAATCGGCGCCTGCGGGCGCCACGGTATCAAACAAGAATCGGCAGGCTATCCGGAAGATCAAGACGACATGCTGAGCCAGGAATCGCTGCAACAGATCGATCGAGAGATCGCAAAATATCCGCCCGAGCAGAAGCAGTCCGCGGTGATGTCCGCGCTGCGGATCGCGCAGGTGGAAAAGGGCTGGCTGCCGAAGGAACTCATCGAGTTCGTGGCCGATTATCTCGACATGCCGGCGATCGCCGCCTACGAGGTGGCGAGCTTCTACAACATGTACGACCTCGAGCCGGTCGGTCGGCACAAGATCACCGTGTGCACCAACCTGCCTTGTGCGCTGTCCGGCGGCGTCCATGCCGCCGACTACCTCAAGCACAAGCTCGGCATCGACTTCAACGAGACCACGCCCGACGGCAAGTTCACGCTGAAGGAAGGCGAGTGCATGGGCGCCTGTGGCGACGCCCCGGTGCTGCTGGTGAACAACCATCACATGTGCAGCTGGATGACCACCGAGAGGATCGACCAGATTCTGGCCGAGCTGGACAAGAAATGAGCACGCAAGGAATGATCCTCGCCGGCTGTGACGGCGACCGCACCTGGCGGCTCCAGGACTACCTCGCCCGCGGCGGCTATTCGGCGCTGAAGAAGATCATCGCCGAGAATATTTCCCAGGACGCGATCATCACCGAGCTGAAGACTTCGGTGCTGCGCGGCCGCGGCGGCGCGGGCTTCCCGACCGGCCTGAAGTGGAGCTTCATGCCGCGCTCCTTCCCCGGCGACAAGTACCTCGCCTGCAACTCGGACGAGGGCGAACCGGGAACCTTCAAGGACCGCGACATCCTGCGCTACAACCCGCACAGCGTCATCGAGGGGATGGTGATCGCGGCCTATGCGATGGGCGCGGCGCGCGGCTACAACTACATCCACGGCGAGATCTTCGAGGTTTATCAGCGTTTCGAAGAGGCGCTTGCCGAAGCACGCGCTGCCGGCCTGATCGGCCAGAACATCCTCGGCTCGGAGTTCTCCTTCGAACTCTTCGCCCATCACGGCTACGGTGCCTACATCTGCGGCGAAGAAACCGCGCTGCTCGAATCGATCGAGGGCAAGAAGGGCCAGCCGCGCTTCAAGCCGCCGTTCCCGGCGAGCTACGGCCTGTACGGCAAGCCGACCACGATCAACAACACCGAAACTTTCGCTTCCGTTCCGTTCATCCTCAACATGGGTGGCGAGACCTTCCTCGAGCTCGGCAAGCCCAACAACGGCGGGATGAAGCTGTTCTCGATCTCGGGCCACGTCAATCGTCCTGGCAACTACGAGATCCCGCTCGGCACGCCGTTCGCCGAACTGCTCGAGATGGCCGGCGGCATGCGCGGTGGGCGCAAGCTGAAGGCGGTGATTCCCGGCGGATCCTCGTCGCCGGTGCTGCCCGGCAGCGTGATGATGGACTGCACGATGGATTACGACTCAATCTCCAAGGCGGGATCGATGCTCGGCTCGGGCGCGGTGATCGTCATGGACGAGACCACCTGCATGGTGAAGGCGCTCGAGCGGCTGTCGTATTTCTACTTCGAGGAGTCCTGCGGCCAATGCACGCCGTGCCGCGAGGGCACCGGCTGGCTGTACCGCGTCGTGCATCGCATCGAGCACGGCCTCGGCCGCCCGGACGACCTCGATCTGCTCAATTCGGTCACCGGCAACATCATGGGCCGCACCATCTGTGCGCTGGGTGACGCCGCCTCGATGCCGGTGCAAAGCTTCATCAAGCACTTCGGTGCCGAGTTCGCATACCACATCGAAAACAAGAAGTGCCTCGTGCCGCCCGAAGTGCAGCACGCCGGCAGCCAAATCTACGTGAGCCCGTCATGCTAGAGATCGAAATCGACGGCAAGCAGGTCCAGGTCAATGACGGCAGCACTGTGATGGATGCAGCCGTGGTGGCCGGGGCCTACATCCCGCACTTCTGCTATCACAAGAAGCTGTCCATCGCCGCCAGCTGCCGGATGTGCCTGGTCCAGGTCGAGAAAGCGCCCAAGCCGCTGCCCGCCTGTGCCACGCCGGTGACCAACGGCATGAAGGTATGGACCCACTCCGAGCAGGCGGTGAAGGCGCAGAAAGGGGTGATGGAGTTCCTCCTCATCAACCACCCGCTCGACTGCCCGATCTGCGACCAGGGCGGCGAATGCCAGCTCCAGGATCTGGCCGTCGGCTACGGTTCTTCCGCTTCGCGCTACCAGGAAGAAAAGCGCGTCGTGTTCAACAAGAACCTCGGCGCCCTCGTCTCCACCGACATGACGCGCTGCATCAACTGCACGCGCTGCGTCCGCTTCACCACCGAAATCGCCGGCGAGATGGAAATGGGCCAGGCCTTCCGCGGTGAGCATGCGGAGATCATGCCCTTCATCGAGCGCACGATCGACACCGAACTGTCGGGCAACATCATCGACCTCTGCCCGGTCGGCGCCCTGACCTCGAAGCCGTTCCGCTTCGCCGCACGCACCTGGGAGCTGTCGCGGCGCAAGTCGGTGAGCCCGCACGATTCGCTCGGCGCGAACCTGATCGTCCAGACCAAGCACGACGTGGTCAAACGCGTGCTGCCGCTTGAAAACGAAGAACTCAACGAATGCTGGCTGTCGGACAAGGACCGCTTCTCCTATGAAGCGCTCGCCAGCGAGCAGCGCCTGACCACGCCGATGATCAAGCAGGGCGGGCAGTGGAAGGCGGTCGACTGGCAGGCTGCGCTCGAATTCGCCGCCACCGGGCTGCGCGGGATCGCCAAGGATCATGGCGCGGCCGCCCTCGGTGCGCTCGCCTCGCCGCATTCGACGGTCGAAGAGCTCTACCTGCTGCAGAAGCTGATGCGCGGACTGGGCTCGGACAACGTCGATTTCCGCCTGCGCCAGGCCGATTTCCGCGCCGACGGCAAAAGGGTCGGGGTCCCCTGGCTGGGCATGCCGGTCGCCGGTGTCGGCGATCTCAACCGCCTGCTCGTGGTCGGCAGCTTCCTGCGCAAGGATGCGCCGCTGCTCGCCCAGCGCGTGCGCCAGGCGGCGAAGAAGGGCCTGCACGTCAGCGCGATCGGCCCGAATGCCGAAGAGTGGCTGATCCCGGTCCGGAACCGGGCGCTGGTCGCGCCCTCGGCGATGGTCGCCACGCTCGCCCAGGTGGTGGTCGCGCTGGCGCGTGAAAAGGGGGGCGAAGTCAGCCCCGCGCTGCTGGGCAAACTGCCCGACACCGTCGCCGACGAAGCGCTGGCGATCGCCCAGAGCCTCGCCAGCGGACGCAAGGTTGCGGTGTGGCTGGGCAGCCTCGCCGCCCAGCACGGCCGCGCCAGCGAACTGCAGATGCTCGCGCAGGAAATCGCCCGTCTCAGCGGCGGCAGCTTCGGCTTCATCGGCGAGGCCGCCAACAGCGTCGGCGGCTATCTTGCCGGTGCGGTGCCGGCCGCCGACGGCCTCGATGCCGCAGCGATGATCGAGCAGCCGCGCAAGGCCTATGTCGTGCTCGGCGCCGAACCCGACCTGGATTTCGCCAACCCCGCAGCGACGATGGCGGCGATGAGTTCGGCGCAGCTGGTGGTGGGACTGTCGGCCTTCGATTCCCCTGCGCTGCGCGCAGTCGCCGATGTGTTGCTGCCGATCGCGCCCTTCAGCGAAACTTCGGGCACCTTCGTCAACTGCGAAGGCCGCGTCCAGAGCTTCACCGCGGTGGCCCGCCCGCTGGGCGAAGTGCGCCCGGGCTGGAAGGTGCTGCGCGTGCTCGGCAACCTGCTGTCGCTCGAAGGCTTCGGCTTCGACGATTCCGAAGCGGTCCGGGCCCAGGCCCTGCCGGCCGATCTCGCCGCGGCGCTCGACAACGGCATCGAAGGCGTGGTGGTGTCCTCCGCCGGCGCGGCGGCGAATGCCCTCGAGCGCGTTGCCGACGTGCCGATCTATTTCGCCGATGCCCTCGTGCGGCGTGCTCCTTCGCTGCAGAAGACGCGCGATGCCGCTGCCCCGGTGGCGCGCATCGCCCCGGCGACGCTTGCCGTGCTCGGGCTTGCGGCCGGGCAGAAGATTCGAGTCGTCCAGGGAGGCGGGCACGCGGAACTGACCGTTCAGGCGGACGCGGGCCTTGCCGCTGGCTGCGTGCGCGTCGCGGCGGCGCATCCCTCGACCGCTGCGCTCGGCGCGATGAGCGGTGAACTCAGCGTGGAGCGTGTCTGATGGAAGCGATGCTGCAACCTGTCGCCGAATTTTTCGGCCCTGCCTGGAGTGCGGTGTGGACGCTGGCGAAGATCGTCGCGATCATCGCTCCGCTGATGATCTGCGTGGCCTATCTGACCCTTGCCGAGCGCAAGGTGATCGGCTACATGCAGGTCCGCATCGGCCCCAACCGCGTCGGTCCCAAGGGCCTGCTGCAGCCGATCGCCGACGGCATGAAGCTGCTGTTCAAGGAAATCATCGTCCCGAGCGGGGCCAACAAGGGCTTGTTCATCCTCGGCCCGATCCTCGCCATCGCCCCTTCGCTGGCGGCCTGGGCGGTGGTTCCCTTCGATGACGGCCTGGTGCTCGCCAACGTCAATGCCGGCCTGCTGTTCCTGCTCGCGATCACCTCGATGGAAGTCTATGGCGTGATCGTCGCCGGCTGGGCGTCGAACTCGAAATACCCCTTCCTCGGGGCGATGCGCGCTGCGGCGCAGATGGTGTCCTACGAAGTGTCGATGGGCTTCGCCCTGATCTGCGTGCTGCTGATTTCGGCCAGCCTCAACCTCACCGACATCGTCACTTCGCAGGGCCAGGGCCGTTTCCACGACATGGGCCTGTCCTTCCTGTCGTGGAACTGGCTGCCGCTGCTGCCGATGTTCGTGGTGTACGTGATCTCGGGCATCGCCGAGACCAACCGCGCCCCGTTCGACGTCGTCGAAGGCGAAGCCGAAGTCGTCGCCGGTCACATGGTCGAGTACTCGGGCATGACCTTCGCGCTGTTCTTCCTCGCCGAGTACGCGAACATGATCCTGGTGTCGATCCTGACCTCGATCCTGTTCCTCGGCGGCTGGCTGTCGCCGGTCGGCTTCCTGCCCGACGGCTTCCACTGGCTGGCGCTGAAGACCGCGTTCATCCTGCTGCTGTTCCTGTGGGCGCGTGCCACCTTCCCGCGCTTCCGCTACGACCACATCATGCGCCTGGGGTGGAAGGTGTTCATCCCGGTGACCCTGGTGTGGGTGTTTGTAGTGGCGGTGTGGATGATGTCGCCGCTGTCGATCTGGAGTTGAGAAGACCATGGGTGCCAAGGATTACATCGGCAGTCTGTTCCTGAAGGAACTCGTCAAGGGCATGGCCCTGACCGGACGGCATTTCTTCCAGCGCAAGATCACCGTCCAGTATCCGGAAGAAAAAACCCCGCAGAGCAACCGCTTCCGCGGTCTGCACGCGCTGCGCCGTTACCCGAACGGTGAAGAGCGCTGCATCGCGTGCAAGCTGTGCGAGGCGATCTGCCCGGCGATGGCGATCACGATCGAGTCCGAACAGCGCGAGGACGGTTCGCGCCGGACCACGCGCTACGACATCGACCTCACCAAGTGCATCTTCTGCGGCTTCTGCGAGGAAGCCTGTCCGGTCGATGCCATCGTCGAGACACGGGTGCTGGAATATCACGGCGAACGGCGTGGCGATCTCTACTACACCAAGCAGATGCTGCTGGCGGTGGGGGAGCGCAACGAGGCCCAGATCGCGGCCGACCGCGAGCAGGACGCAAAGTACCGCTAAGGGGAGGGCGCTGCGGCGCCATTCAGGAACATGGAATTCAAGACCTTCGTCTTCTACTTTCTCGCCGCAATCATGGTGCTCGCGGCGCTGAGGGTGATCACCGTCCGGAACCCGGTGCATGCCGCGCTGTTCCTGGTGCTGACCTTCTTCAACGCCGGCGGCCTGTGGCTGCTGCTGCAGGCCGAGTTTCTCGCCGTTACCCTGGTGATGGTGTATGTCGGCGCAGTGATGGTGCTGTTCCTCTTCGTGGTGATGATGCTCGACATCAATCTCGATCGTTTGCGCGAAGGCTTCTGGAGCTATCTGCCGGTCGGCGCGCTGGTCGGCATCCTGATGCTGATCGAGATGATCCTGGTGCTCGGCGGCCCGTACTTCGGCCTCGACGCGATGCCGGCTCCGCCCGCCGCGGCCGAGACCTACAGCAACACCCGCGAACTGGGCCGCGTGCTCTACACCGACTACGTCTATCCGTTCGAGCTCGCCTCGCTGGTGCTGCTGGTGGCGATGGTCGCCGCGGTGGCGCTGACGCTGCGCAAGCGCAAGGGGCTGAAGTCGATCCCGCCGTCCGAGCAGGTCGCGGTGAAGCGCGAAGGCCGCGTCGAGCTGGTGAAGATGCAGGCCGAAAAACAAGACTGACGCAGCACGCGAACAAGAACCGCGCCGGTCATGCGCCGGCGCGATCAGGGAGTCACAGATGCTTTCGCTTTCCCATTTCCTCATCCTGGGCGCGATCCTGTTCGCGATCAGCGTGGTCGGGATCTTCCTCAACCGGAAGAACCTGATCGTGCTGCTGATGGCCATCGAGCTGATGCTGCTGTCGGTCAACATGAACTTCGTCGCCTTCTCGCACTATCTGGGCGACATCGCCGGCCAGGTTTTCGTTTTCTTCATCCTCACCGTCGCAGCGGCCGAGTCCGCGATCGGCCTGGCGATCCTGATCGTCATGTTCCGCAACATGCGCACGATCCATGTGGATGATCTGGACAGCCTCAAGGGTTAAGGAAGCGTCACGATGACGGACATGCAGACACTTTATCTTCTCGTGCCGCTGGCGCCGCTCGCCGGGGCGATTCTGGCCGGTTTGTTCGGCAAGACGATCGGGCGTGCCGGGGCGCACATCGTCACCATTCTGGGCGTGGCGATCGCCTTCGCCCTGTCGGTGGTGATCTATCAGGACGTGGCTGCGGGCAACACCTTCGACGGCACGCTCTACACCTGGATGGTCGCGGGAGGCATCACCTTCGAAGTCGGCTTCCTGATCGACTCGCTGACCGTGATGATGATGCTGGTGGTGACCTTCGTGTCGCTGATGGTGCACATTTACACCATCGGCTACATGGCCGAAGACCCCGGCTACCAGCGCTTCTTCAGCTACATCTCGCTGTTTACCTTCTCGATGCTGATGCTGGTGATGTCCAACAACTTCCTCCAGCTGTTCTTCGGCTGGGAAGCGGTGGGCCTCGTCTCCTACCTCCTGATCGGTTTCTGGTACGACCGGCCGACGGCGATCTACGCCAACCTGAAGGCCTTCCTGGTCAACCGCGTCGGCGACTTCGGCTTCCTCCTCGGCATCGGCCTGATCGTCGCCTACACCGGCAGCCTGAACTACGCCGAAGTGTTCGCCCAGGCGCAGGAACTGTCGGTCACCGAAATGGCCGTCACCGGCTGGCCGTTGATCACCGCGATCTGCATCTGTCTGTTCATCGGCGCGATGGGCAAGTCGGCCCAGGTGCCGCTGCACGTCTGGCTGCCCGACTCGATGGAAGGCCCGACTCCGATCTCTGCGCTGATCCACGCCGCGACCATGGTCACCGCAGGCATCTTCATGGTGGCGCGGATGTCGCCGCTGTTCGAACTGTCCGACACCGCGCTCTCCTTCGTCCTGGTGATCGGCGCCACCACCGCGCTTTTCATGGGCTTTCTCGGCATCGTCCAGAACGACATCAAGCGCGTCGTCGCCTATTCGACGCTGTCCCAGCTCGGCTACATGACCGTGGCGCTGGGGGTGTCGGCCTACTCGGCGGCGGTGTTCCACCTGATGACCCATGCCTTCTTCAAGGCATTGCTGTTCCTCGGTGCCGGTTCGGTGATCATCGGCATGCACCACGACCAGGACATGCGCAACATGGGCGGGCTGTGGAAGTACATGCCGGTGACCTGGCTGACTTCGCTGCTCGGTTCGCTCGCGCTGATCGGCTTCCCCTTCTTCGCCGGTTTCTACTCCAAGGACTCGATCATCGAAGCGGTCCATGCGTCGACCATCCCCGGTGCCGGCTATGCCCTGTTCTGCGTGCTGCTGGGCGTGTTCGTCACCGCGTTCTACTCGTTCCGCATGTACTTCCTGGTGTTCCACGGGAAGGAGCGCTTCGGCAACGGGCACGGGCATCATGACCATCACGGCGATCACGACGACGAGGAGCCGTCGGTCGACCATCACCACGGCCTCGCCCCGGGGCAGAAGCCGCACGAGTCGCCGTGGGTGGTCACGCTGCCGCTGGTCCTGCTCGCCATCCCCTCGGTGCTGATCGGCTTCTTCACCATCGAGCCGATGCTGTTCGGTGAATGGTTCAAGGGCGTGATCTTCGTCGGCGACAACCACGTCGGCCTGAAGGAGCTCGAGGCGGCCTTCCACGGTCCGGTGGCGATGGCGGTGCATGGCCTGCAGACCGCGCCGTTCTGGCTGGCGATGGGCGGGGTGGTGCTGGCCTGGTTCTTCTACCTGGTCCGTCCGGGCATTCCGGCGGCGATCCAGCGCACCTTCCGGCCGATCCACAGCCTGCTCGAGAACAAGTACTTCTTCGACCGCTTCAACGAGATCGTCTTCGCCGGCGGCGCACGCCTGCTCGGCAAGGGTCTGTGGAAGGGGGGCGATCAGGGCCTGATCGACGGCATCGCGGTCAATGGCTCGGCGAAGCTGGTGGGCTGGGTGGCGCAAATGTCGCGCCTGTTCCAGACCGGTCACCTCTACCAGTACGCCTTCATGATGATCATCGGCGTGTTCGTGCTGCTCACCTACTGGTTCAACCGCGGCTGAGACCGGTGCGCAGTGGGCACGCAGGGACGGAAACACATAACAAGATCGAACGCGCCATGCCTGGCGCACTGAACGGAAAGCAACGATGACGGACATTCCTCTCCTCAGTCTGGCGGTCTGGGTGCCGATTCTCGGCGGCCTGCTGGTGCTGGCCACCGGCTCGGATCGCAATGCCCCGCTGGCGCGGATGCTCGCCTTCGCGGTCGCGGTGGCTGGCTTTATCGTGACCATTCCGCTCTATACCGGCTTCGACGCCAGCACCAGCGCGATGCAGTTCACCGAGCTGATGCCCTGGGTGCCGCGCTTCAACATCAACTACCACCTCGGGGTCGATGGGCTGTCGGTGCTGTTCGTGATTCTCAACGCCTTCATCACCATTCTGGTAGTGATGGCGGGCTGGCAGGTCATCCAGGACAAGGTCGCGCAGTACATGGCCGCGTTCCTGATCATGTCGGGGCTGATGAACGGGATCTTCTCGGCGCTCGACGGCGTGCTGTTCTACGTCTTCTTCGAGGCCTCGCTGATTCCGCTGTACCTGATCATCGGCATCTGGGGCGGCGCCAACCGCGTCTACGCGGCGATCAAGTTCTTCCTCTATACGCTGCTCGGCTCGCTGCTGATGCTGATCGCGCTGCTCTACCTGTTCATGGAGTCCGGCGGCAGCTTCAGCATCCTCGACTGGCACCAGGTGCCGCTCGCGATCGAGCCGCAGGTGCTGATCTTCCTTGCCTTCCTGGTCGCGTTCGGGGTCAAGGTGCCGATGTGGCCGGTGCATACCTGGCTGCCCGATGCCCACGTCGAGGCGCCCACCGGCGGTTCGGTGGTGCTGGCGGCGATCGCGCTCAAGCTCGGCGCCTACGGTTTCCTGCGCTTCTCGCTGCCGATCGTGCCTGATGCCGCGCAGCAGCTCGCCCCCCTGGTGATCGCCCTGTCGCTGATCGCCGTGGTGTACATCGGCTTCGTCGCCCTGGTGCAGGCCGACATGAAGAAGCTGGTGGCCTACTCGTCGATCTCGCACATGGGCTTCGTCACCCTGGGCTTCTTCATCTTCAATCCGCTCGGCATGGAAGGGGCGCTGGTGCAGATGATCTCGCACGGTTTCGTCTCGGGCGCGATGTTCCTGTGCATCGGTGTGCTCTACGACCGCATGCACTCGCGCCAGATCGCCGACTACGGCGGCGTGGTGCACACGATGCCCAAGTTCGCCGCGTTCTTCATGCTGTTCGCGATGGCCAACTCCGGCCTGCCGGCGACCTCGGGCTTCGTCGGTGAATTCATGGTCGTGCTCGGCGCGGTCCAGTTCAACTTCTGGATCGGCTTCACTGCCGCGATCACCCTGATCCTCGGTGCGGCCTATTCGCTGTGGATGTACAAGCGCGTCGTCTTCGGCAAGATCGCCAACAAGCACGTGGCCGAACTCACCGACATCAACGGTCGTGAATTCGCCTTCCTCGCGATCCTGGCGCTATGCGTGCTGGCGATGGGCCTGTACCCCTTCCCCTTCACCGAAGTGATGCACGCCTCGGTCAACGAACTCCTGCGGCATGTTGCCGTGAGCAAGCTCTGAGCGCGGCGCGCGTTCGAGAGACACTTAACGGACTGGTCAGAAGATGAATTTCGTCGTCCCCGACTTCTACCCCGCAGCGGCCGAAATCTTCGTCGCCGTGATGGCCCTGGTGATCATGCTGGCGAGCACCTTCGCGCGCGGCATCGCACGCGGGCTCGCCTATCACCTCACCCAATTCACCCTGATTGCGGCGGCCTTGATCACCATCTTCACGATGGAAGGCGAGGTCGTCTATACCTTCAGCAACCTGTTCATCAGCGACCTGCTGGGCGACTTCCTGAAGCTGATGATCTACTTCTCGACCGCGATCGCGCTGCTCTACGGCCGCGGCTATCTGGCCGACCGCAAGATCGACAAGCCCGAGTACTACCTGCTCGCGCTGCTGATGACGCTGGGCATGATGGTGATGGTCACTGCCAACCACATGCTGCCGATGTACATCGGCCTCGAAATGATGTCGCTGGCGCTGTACACGATGGTCGCCTTCGACCGCGACTCCTCGCGTTCGACCGAAGCCGCGATGAAGTACTTCGTGCTCGGCGCGCTCGCCTCCGGCCTGCTCCTCTACGGCATGTCGATGGTCTATGGCGCGACCGGTACGCTGGAGTTCTCCGGCATCGCTCAGGCGATCTACAGTCAGTCGGCGAACCAGACCGTGCTGATGTTCGGCCTCGTCTTCCTCGTCGCCGGGATCTGCTTCAAGCTCGGCGTGGTGCCGTTCCACATGTGGGTGCCCGACGTCTATCAGGGGGCGCCGACCGCAGTCACCCTGGTGATCGCCACCGCGCCCAAGCTGGCGGCGTTCGCGATGGCGGTGCGCCTGCTGATCTGGGCCCTGTTCGACCTCGCCGAAGAGTGGCAGGTGATGCTGATGCTGGTCGCCGGGGCTTCGATCGTGCTTGGCAATCTGGCCGCGATCGCCCAGCAGAACATCAAGCGCATGCTCGCTTATTCGGGCATCTCGCACATGGGCTTCATGCTGCTGGGCCTGCTCGCGGGCGTCGTTGAAGGGGATCGCCACTTCGCCCTCAACGCCTACAGCTCGGCGATGTTCTACGCCGTGTCCTACGTGATCATGAGCCTGGCTTCGTTCGGCATGCTGATCCTGCTCTCGCGCGCCGGTTTCGAAGCCGAGAACATCGACGACTTCAAGGGCCTCAACAAGCGCAGTTCGTGGTACGCGCTGATGATGCTGTTCGTGATGTTCTCGATGGCCGGGGTGCCGTTCTTCATCGGCTTCTTCGCCAAGCTGTCGGTGCTGCAGGCGGTGGTCGCGGCCGGCTACCTGTGGCTGGCGGTGCTTGCGGTGGTGATGTCGGTGATCGGCGCCTTCTACTACCTGCGCGTGGTCAAGGTGATGTACTTCGACGAGCCGGTCGATGCCGCGCCGATTCGCGCTCCGGCCGAAGTGCGCGTGATGCTGTCGGCCAACGGCCTTGCGATCGCGGCTCTCGGGCTCGCACCGCAGATGCTGATGTCGCTGTGCGCCTACGCGCTCCTGGGCTCGCTCTAACACGCCGGACCGAAGCGGCGCCGGCAAGGCGCCCAGCCGCCGGCGCTCGTCGGTGGCGCGGCAGGCGCGGGTCGGCTAGGATCGCAACATGAGTGCCCCTGACCTCGACGATCCCCTGCACGAGCTCGAGCTGGCCACCGAATGCGTGTTCGATGGTGCGCTGCTCCATGTCCGCCGCGACCGCGTCCGCCTGCCTGACGGTCGCGCGGGCGTGCGCGAATATATCCGCCACCCCGGCGCCGTCGTCGTCGTCGCCCGCTGCGACGACGGTACGCTGGTGTTCGAACGCCAGTACCGCTATCCGCTGCGCCGGGCCTTTCTCGAACTGCCCGCCGGCAAGATCGATGCGGGGGAGGAGCCCCTCGCCTGCGCCGTGCGCGAGCTGCGCGAGGAAACCGGCTACCGCGCTGCCCGCTGGCACCATCTCGGAGTGATGCATCCCTGCATCGGCTATTCCGACGAGCGCATCGAGATCTTCTACGCCAGCGGCCTGGAGCAGGTTGGTCACGCCTGGGACGAGGGCGAGTTCCTCGAAATACTCCATCTTCCGGCCGCCGACGTCGAAGCCCGGATCCATGCCGGCGAGATCACCGACGCCAAGACGATCACCGCTTTCTTTCGTGCCCTGCCGCTGATCCGCGGGGCGGAGTGACTACCGCCACCGCGATTGCCGCCGTGCCTGCGCAAGCGGGCCGCGCGCGCGGCCGCCGCCCAATAATCGAGATTCCAGAATGAATGCCAGCGTCCATTCCCCCGTCACCATCGCCGTCGCCCAGCTCAATCTCACCGTCGGCGACCTCACCGGCAACGCCGACCGGATCATCGCCGCGATCGCCGAGGCGCGCGCCGCGGGCGCCGACATCGTGCTCACGCCCGAGCTCGCGCTTTCCGGCTATCCGCCGGAAGACCTGTTGCTGCGGCCGGACTTCTACCGGGCCTGTGCCCGTGAAGTGCAACGCATCGCCGACGCTGCCCCCGATCTCACCGTGGTCCTCGGCCATCCGGCCGAGGCCGGCGGCTTGCGCTACAACACCGCTTCGGTGCTGCGCAGCCGCGGCGTGCTCGCGAGCTACCACAAGAACCTGCTGCCCAACTACGAAGTCTTCGACGAGGAACGCTACTTCGAAGCCGGCGCCGCAGCCTGCGTGTTCGAATGCAAGGGCGTGCGCTTCGGCATCAACATCTGCGCCGACGTCTGGGAGCCGGGGCCGGCACGGGCGGCGAAGGCGGCGGGCGCGCAGGTGCTGCTCGCGCTCAACGCCTCGCCCTACCACATGAACAAACAGGCGCTGCGCCTGCAGGTGCTGGGCGAGCGCGTGACCGAAACCCGGCTTCCGGTGCTGTACTGCAATATGGTCGGCGGCCAGGACGAGCTGGTTTTCGACGGCGCCTCCTTCGCCCTCGATGGCGACGGCTCCCTGGCCTACCAGGCGGGCACGTTCGCCGAACGCCTCGACGTCCTGCGCTGGGAAGAGGGGCGCTGGCAGAGTGCGGTTCGGATCGCGCCGCGCACGCTCGAAGCCGAAGTGTACGAGGCGCTGAAGACCGGAGTGCGCGACTATCTGGGCAAGAACCGCTTCCCCTCGGCGATCATCGGCCTGTCCGGAGGAATCGACTCGGCCCTGACCCTGGCCGTCGCCGTCGACGCCCTGGGCGCGGAGCGGGTGCGTGCGGTGATGATGCCTTCGCCCTACACCGCGCAGATGAGCCTGGACGACTCGCGTGAGATGGTGCGCCGGCTCGGAGTGCGCTACGACGAAATCCCGATCGAGCCGGCGATGCAGGTGTTCGCTGAACTGCTCGCGCCGCAATTCGCCGGTCTGCCCGCCGACACCACCGAAGAGAACCTGCAGAGCCGCATCCGCGGCATGATCCTGATGGCGCTGTCGAACAAGACCGGCGCGATCGTCCTCACCACCGGCAACAAGAGCGAGATGGCCACCGGCTACGCCACCCTCTACGGCGACATGGCCGGCGGCTTCGCGGTGCTGAAGGATCTGTACAAGACCTTCGTGTTCCGCCTGTCGACCTGGCGCAACACGGTCGCTCCGGTGATCCCGCAGAACATCATCGACCGCCCGCCTTCGGCCGAGCTCAAGCCCGATCAGAAGGACCAGGACAGCCTGCCCCCCTACGAAGTCCTCGATGCGATCATCGAAGCCTACATGGAGCGCGACGAATCCCCGCGCGAGATCATCGCCGCTGGCCACCCCGAGGCCGAGGTCCGGCGCACGGTGGCGATGCTCAAGCGCAACGAATACAAGCGCCGCCAGTCCCCGGTCGGCATCCGCGTCACCCCGCGCGGCTTCGGCCGCGACTGGCGCTACCCGATCACGTCCCGCTATCAGGACGAGTTCTGAAACGAGTTCTGCAACATTCGACAAGGAGAAAAGGGATGAAGAAGATCGAAGCGATCATCAAGCCGTTCAAGCTGGACGAAGTGCGTGAAGGCCTGTCCGAAGTGGGGATCACCGGCCTGACGGTGACCGAAGTGAAGGGCTTCGGCCGCCAGAAAGGGCATACCGAGCTGTACCGCGGCGCGGAATACGTCGTCGACTTCCTGCCCAAGATCAAGGTAGAGCTCGTCCTCGCCGACGACATGGTCGATCCGGCTGTGGAGGCGATCATCAAGGCCGCGCATACCGGCAAGATCGGCGACGGCAAGATCTTCGTGATGGCGGTGGAGCAGGTGATCCGCATCCGCACCGGCGAAACCAACGAAGCGGCGATCTGAGCCGCCGCTGTCCCTGTATCGCCCCGCCTGTCCCGCCGCGCCTCTCAGGTCGGCTCGACCCTGCGCGGTGTGGCATTCCGGGCGCGCAGCAGCACCAGCAAGGCGCCGCTGCCGCCTTCGTGCGGACCGGCCTGGCAGAAGGCGAGGATCTCCTCGCGCTGGGCCAGCCAGCCGCGCGAGAGCTGCTTGAGGATCGATTCCTTCCCCGGCGAACCGTGGCCCTTGCCGTGGATCACGCGGATGCAGCGCCTGCCCTGGCTGAGGCTGTCGTGGAGGAAGTGGCCGAGGGCGGCGCGCGCTTCGTCGCGGGTCAGCCCGTGGAGGTCGATCTGGCCCTGCAGCACCCAGCGTCCGCGGCGCAGGTCGGTGAGCACGCGGCGGGGCAGGCCGGCGCGCAGGAACGCGGCCTCGTCGCCCATGTCGAGACGGTCCTCGAAAGTGAGCGGAGCGATCAGCGATTCATCCAGCGCCGCCCGTTCGTCGGCGTCGTGCTTGACCGGTGCCGGGGCGGGCGCCGGGCGTTCCAGTTCGACCCGGTTGTCGTGGTCCAGCGGCCGGGTGTCGCCGACCACAAGGCGGAACAGCGCCGCCGGATCGCTCGCCTCGACCTCGGCCGGCAGCACGATCGCGTCCGGACGCTGGATCCGGGCGTCGCTCGCGGTGGCAGGGGCGCGGGCGTGGTGGCGGTGCGCCGTTTCCAGTTCCACCCGGCCGCGGTCGCGCAGCGGCACGACGCCGGCATAGGCGGCCTGCAACGGGTCGGATTCCGCGCGGCGCGGGGGCGGGGCGAGGTCTTCTTCGGCGCGCTCCCGACGGCGCGGGACGGGAGCGGGGCGGGGCGGTTCGATTTCGGCCCGGTCGTTGCGGCGCAGCGGGCGGACCGCGCCGAGCGCCTGGCGGAACAATGTCCGCTCGGCTTCGTCCACCGGCGCCGTGCCGCTACCGTCCGGTGCCTGGACAGCATCGGCGCGTGCGCCGCCGGATGGCGCGGGAGGTATCTTTTTCGCCGCTGCGCGCCCGCTGTCCGGGGGTGGCGAGGCAGGCGGAACAGCAGGGCGCGTCGCCGCCTCCTGCTGTTCCCGGAGCTGCCGGCGCAGCGCGGCGAAAGGGCCGTTGCCGGCCTTGCCGCGCTCGCCATCCCCGCCGGTTTTCGCCGCGGAAGTCGGGGTGCGCGGACGGCGGGCCATGGTGGCGTTCAGCCCAGGGCGTCGAGATAGCGCTCGGCGTCGAGCGCGGCCATGCAGCCGGTTCCGGCCGACGTCACCGCCTGGCGGTAGGTGTGATCCTGGACGTCGCCGGCGGCGAACACGCCCGCCACGCTGGTCTGGGTGGCGTTGCCGTGGCGCCCGCCCTGGGTGACGATGTAGCCGTTCTCCATTTCGAGCTGGCCTTCGAAAATGTCGGAGTTGGGCTTGTGCCCGATCGCGATGAATACGCCCTGCAAGGCCGCCTCGCGGGTCGTGCCCGAGGCCACGTCCTTGATCCGCATCCCGGTGACACCGGAGCTGTCGCCGAGGATCTCGTCGAGGGTGGCGTTGAGCGCGAGTTCGATCTTGCCGGCGGCGACCTTCTCCATCAGCTTGTCGATCATGATCTTCTCGGCGCGGAACTGTTCGCGGCGGTGCACCAGGGTGACTTTTTTCGCGATGTTGGCCAGGTACAGCGCTTCTTCGACTGCGGTATCGCCGCCGCCGATCACGGCGACCTCCTGGTTGCGGTAGAAAAAGCCGTCGCAGGTCGCGCAGGCGGAAACGCCGCGACCGGCAAACTTTTCTTCCGAAGGCAGGCCGAGGTACTTCGCCGTGGCGCCGGTGGCGATGATCAGCGCATCGCAGGTGTATTCGCCCGAATCGCCGACCAGGCGGAAGGGCCTTCGGGCCAGTTCCACGGTGTGGATGTGGTCGAAGATCATCTCGGTGTTGAAGCGCTCGGCATGCTTCTGGAAGCGCGCCATCAGCTCGGGCCCCTGCACGCCGTCGGCATCGGCCGGCCAGTTGTCTACATCGGTCGTGGTCATCAGCTGGCCGCCCTGGGCAAGACCGGTGACGAGCACGGGAGCAAGGTTGGCGCGTGCGGCATAGACCGCGGCCGTGTAGCCGGCCGGGCCGGAACCGAGGATCAGCAGGCGGGCGTGTTTGGTGGTCATGAAGGGCATTCCTGCGGGTTGCGAACGAAGGGCCGATTATAGCCGAGGGTGCAGTCCCGATCCCGCAGGCCGCGATCGCGCCGGCTGCACTTTCACGCGGCGGCTCCGCGCCCGGACGGCGTTCAGATTTCGCTCAGGCGCTCGCGCAGCACGATGCCGTCGGCCCGCTCCTCGATCAGGCCCTGCTGGCCGAGATCCTTCATCACACGGCTGACCATCTCGCGCGAGGCGCCGATCATCTTGGCGATGTCCTGCTTGGACAGGCGGCGCACGAGCACGGTCTCGCCGTCCACGTCCTCGGCCATCTCGATCAGCAGCCGTGCGACCCGGCCGTAGACGTCCATCAGGGCGAGGCTCTCGATCTTGCGATCGGCATGGCGCAGACGCTCGGCGAGGTTGCACATGATGCGCCACGAAACGTCGAAGCTGCCCTCCATGATGCGGCGGAAATCCTGCTTGGCGATCAGCACCAGGTCCGATGGCATGACCGCGACCACCGATGCCGAGCGCGGCTGCTCATCGAACATCGCCATCTCGCCGAAGAGTTCGCCCTGGCCCAGGATGGAGAGGATCACTTCGCGCCCGTCTTCGTCGCTGACCACGACCTTGAGGCTGCCGGTCAGCACCAGGTAGACATAGTCGGGCCGGTCGCCGGCGATCAGCGCCGACTGCCCGCGCGCCACACGGCGCATCATCGCCACCTGCGCCACGGCATCCAGCGCCTGGTCGGAAAGTCCGTGGAACAGCGGGAAGGTTTTCAGGGCGATGACGGAGACGGTGGCGATCCGGGGCATGGCGACTCCAGCGTTCGATAGCGGGGCGGCGGGCGGCTCCGCGGGGCGGACGGCAGCGCGACGCGAAAGTGTAGTAGACGATTCCGCGGTGAGCCAGCAGCGATTGCACGACAGCCCCCCGGAGCGGCGCGCCGGGGCGGGCCCACACGCCCGCTCCGGCGCCGGTCCTGCCGCCGCCTGCCGGTGCTGCGGCGTTTGTGAGCAGGCGCAACATCGCGGACGGCAGGACTGGGCGATCCCGTATAATCCCGACGTTGTTCCACTCCGGCCGCCGCTCCCCCTGTTCATGCTGCCCCGTCCGTCGTCCCGCTCCCAGCCCTTGCCGGAAAAGATCTCGCTGCTGCTGCAGGAGGCGCGCTGGTTGATCCTGGGCGTCATGTCGCTCTACGTCGGCCTCATCCTGCTGGGGTATTCCAAGAGCGACCCGGGCTGGTCGCACGCTTCCGACGTGGCAGGGGTGGCGAACCCGGGCGGGCGTTTCGGCGCCTGGCTCGCGGATCTGCTGCTGTACCTGTTCGGCCTGTCTTCGTGGTGGTGGGTGGTCTTTCTCGGCTACAGCCTGGTGTGGGGGTTCCGGCGGATCAAGAACCGCCTGGCGCTCGACCGGCGTTCCTTCATTTTCGTCCTGGTCGGCTTTCTCGCCGTGCTCCTGACCAGCAGCGCGCTCGAATTCCTGCGCTTCCATTCCCACGGTGCGACCGTCCCGCTGGCGCCGGGCGGGCTGATCGGGATGGAGTTCGGCCAGCTCAGCCAGCGCTATTTCGGCTTCACCGGCGGCACGCTGCTGCTGCTGGCTCTGCTCGCCTGCGGGCTGTCCCTATTCACCGGGCTGTCGTGGATCGCCGTGGTCGAGCGCGTCGGGCTGGGGCTCGAGCAGTCGGTGGTCGGTGTGCAGCAGGCCTGGCAGCGCTGGCAGGACCGCCGCATCGGCCGCCAGACCGCGCAAAAGCGCGAAGTCGTGCTCGAGAGCCGCCGCCGCAAGAGCGAAAAGACCCCGCCGACGCCGTTGCGTATCGAGCCGGCGGTGGCCACCGTGGTCAAATCCGAGCGCATCGAAAAAGAGCGCCAGCAGACCCTGTTCGCCGACGCCATCGAAGGCGCGCTGCCGCCGGTCGGGTTGCTCGATCCAGCCAGCGCGACGACCGAGCCGCCGTCGGCCGAAGCGCTCGAATTCACTTCGCGTGTGATCGAAAACAAGCTCGCCGACTTCGGTGTCGAGGTCAAGGTGCTCGCCGCCTATCCCGGCCCGGTGATCACCCGCTACGAGGTCGAGCCCGCTACCGGCGTGAAGGGCAGCCAGGTGGTGAACCTGGCCAAGGATCTCGCCCGTGCGCTGTCGCTGGTGTCGATTCGGGTGGTCGAGACCGTGCCCGGCAAGTCGTGCATGGCGCTCGAGTTGCCCAACCCGAAGCGGCAGATGGTGCGCCTGTCCGAGATTGTCGGCTCCAAGGCCTACAACGACATGCATTCGCCGCTCACCGTGGTGCTGGGCAAGGACATCGGCGGCCAGCCGGTGGTCGCCGATCTGGCCAAGATGCCCCACCTGCTGGTGGCCGGCACCACCGGTTCGGGCAAATCGGTGGGGATCAACGCGATGATCCTGTCGCTGCTGTACAAGAGCGAGCCCGAGCGCGTGCGCCTGATCATGATCGACCCCAAGATGCTCGAGCTGTCGATCTACGAAGGCATTCCGCACCTGCTGGCACCGGTCGTCACCGACATGAAGCATGCCGCCAACGCGCTCAACTGGTGCGTGGCGGAAATGGACAAGCGCTACAAGCTGATGGCCGCGGTCGGGGTGCGCAACCTCGCCGGTTTCAACAAGGCGGTCAACGAGGCGCGCAAGGCTGAGGCCCCGCTCACCAACCCGTTCTCGATCAGCCCGGAAAACCCCGAACCGCTCGAGCCGCTGCCCTACATCGTCGTCGTCGTCGACGAGCTCGCCGACATGATGATGGTGGTCGGCAAGAAGGTCGAAGAGCTGATCGCGCGCCTGGCGCAGAAGGCCCGCGCCGCCGGCATCCACCTGATCCTCGCCACCCAGCGCCCGTCGGTGGACGTCATCACCGGCCTGATCAAGGCCAACGTGCCCACCCGCATCGCGTTCCAGGTCTCGAGCAAGATCGACTCGCGCACCATCCTCGACCAGATGGGGGCGGAGACGCTGCTGGGGATGGGCGACATGCTCTACCTGGCGCCGGGTACCGGCCTGCCGGTGCGTGTGCACGGCGCCTTCGTCGCCGACGACGAGGTGCACAAGGTCGTCGAGCACCTGAAGAAGATCGGCCCGCCCGACTACGTCGAGGGCATCCTGGCGGCCGCCGAGGACGAGCTGGACGGGGTGCTCGGCGGTGGCGAGGGCGGCGAGGGCGAAGCCGATCCGCTCTACGACCAGGCGGTCGAAGTGGTGATCAGGACGCGCCGGCCGTCGATTTCGCTGGTACAACGTCACCTGCGCATCGGCTACAACCGCGCCGCGCGCCTGATCGAGCAGATGGAACGGGCGGGGCTGGTCTCGCCGATGGGAAGCAACGGCAATCGCGACGTGATCGTGCCGGCCAAGGAGAGCGAATGAAGTGGTTCAGTCTGCGCGCGGCGTCCCTGCTGCGCGCTGTAGCGGGGATGGCACTGGCAGCAGCGGCGAGTCTGGCGGTGGCCGCGGACGGCGTCGCCCAGCTGAAGGCCTTCGTCGCCCGCGCGCGCAGTGCCGAAGGCACGTTCGAGCAGACGGTCGTGGCGAAATCCGGGCGCAAGCCGCAGCAGGCTGCGGGTCGTTTCGCCTACACGCGGCCGGGCCGCTTCCACTGGGAGTACGACCGCCCGTATCGCCAGCTGCTGGTCGGCGACGGCCAGAACCTGTGGATCTGGGACCCCGACCTGAACCAGGTCACGGTGCGCGAGATCGGCGATGCGCTGGGCGCCACGCCCGCGGCCATCCTGTTCGGCAGCGGCGCGCTCGAAGACAGCTTCGAACTCGCCGATGGTGGCGAGCGCGACGGCCTGACCTGGGTGGAAGCGCGGCCACTGCGCTCCGACAGCGGTTTCGAGTCGCTGCGCCTCGGCCTCGCGGGGGGCGAGCTGCGCCAGATGGAAATGCACGATCCCTTCGGCCAGACCACGCGGATCCATTTCACCCGCCTGGAGCTCGATCCGGTGCTCGCTGGCGACCGTTTCCGCTTCACTCCGCCGGCCGGTGCGGACATCATCGGCACCGTGCCGGGCCCGGCACGGTGAGCGGAAACCGGCTTCGATGCCTGCGCTCGTTCCTCCCGCAGCCGCCGCGCTGGCTGGGGCGCTGAATCCCGGCGTCCGCTTCGGCTTTTGCCGCATCCCATGACCGACCTTTTCGATTCGCTCGAGCCGCCCCAGGTCCCGCTGGCCGAGCGCATGCGGCCGAAGACGCTGGACGAAGTCGCCGGCCAGGCCCACCTGCTCGGGCCGGGCAAGCCCCTGCGTCTGGCGTTCGAGTCGCGCCGCCCGCACTCGATGATCCTGTGGGGGCCGCCCGGAGTCGGCAAGACCACCCTCGCGCGGCTGATGGCGCAGGGCTTCGATGCCGATTTCATCGCCTTGTCGGCGGTGTTCTCGGGGGTCAAGGAAATCCGCGAGGCGATCGGCCAGGCCCAGGCGGCCAAAGCGCGCGGGCGCCACACGATCCTCTTCGTCGACGAGGTGCATCGCTTCAACAAGGCCCAGCAGGACGCCTTCCTGCCCTATGTCGAGCAGGGGCTGGTGACTTTCATCGGCGCCACCACCGAGAACCCGTCGTTCGAGGTCAATTCCGCGCTGCTGTCGCGGGCCGCGGTGTACGTGCTCGAAGCGCTCGACGGCGAGGCGCTGGCGCGGCTGTTCGAGCGCGCCCATGCCGCCGCCTGTCCGGCGCTGGTGTTCGAGGACGATGCCCGCGCACGCCTGATCGGCTTTGCCGACGGCGATGCCCGCCGGCTGATGAACCTGATCGAGCAGGTCCAGATCGCTGCCGAGACCGCTGCCGTGGCCCCGGTCAGCGCCGCCTTTATCGACCAGGCGTTGTCGCGCAAGCTGCGCCGCTTCGACAAGGGCGGCGAAGCCTTCTACGACCAGATTTCGGCCCTGCACAAATCGGTGCGCGGCTCCGATCCCGATGCTGCGCTGTACTGGCTGTGCCGCATGCTCGACGGCGGCGCCGACCCGCTCTATCTGGGCCGCCGGCTGATCCGCATGGCCACCGAGGACATCGGCCTCGCCGACCCGCGCGCCCTCGAGATCGCGCTCAATGCCTGCGCCACCTACGAACGCCTGGGCTCGCCCGAGGGCGAGCTCGCGCTGGCCGAAGCGACTATCTTCATGGCCTGCGCGGCGAAGTCGAACGCGGTGTACAAGGCCTACAAGGCGGCGCGCGCTTTCGTCGCCCAGGACGATTCGCGGCCGGTGCCGCTACGCCTGCGCAATGCCCCGACCCGACTGATGAAGTCGCTCGATTACGGCAAGGCCTACCGCTACGCCCACGACGAACCCGAGGGCTACGCGGCGGGCGAGGACTACCTTCCCGACGGCATGCCCCGTCCCGCCTGGTACCGTCCGGTGGCGCGCGGCATGGAAGCGAAGATCGCCGAAAAGCTCGCCCACCTGCGCGCACTCGATGCCGCCGCGCGCAGCGACGCGAACGCCACCGGCAACAGGGGAGGGCGGCTCAGTGGAGCAGGGGATGATCCGCCATGAACCGGGCGCAGACCGAGGCCGCATGGGCGGCCTTGTCGACATCGCCGTGGGCGTTGGCGCGCTCGATCAGATCGAGCATGTACCCGGTCAGGACCATCACGCCTTCCGGCGTCTGCACCAAGCCGCAGGCCACCTGGGCAGCGGCCGCATCGGGAATTTCTTCGTGCTCGGCGATGAGGGCGACCTCATCGTCGGTCAGGTCGCAGTAGTCGAGGCAGTCACGAATCGATAGCATGCTGAACTCCTCTTTGCGTAAAACCATGGGTGCAGCGCGGCAGGAGCGCGGCTCCCTCCGCGTGCGCAACCGAGACTTTCAGGATAAGCGCTGAACGGGTTTTTTCAAGCTCGAATTCGGCTCCTCAAGTCATTGATTGGAAAAGTTAATTTTTGCGCTGCGGCATTGCTGACGAAAGCCTGGAAAGCGAGCCGCTTGCGCGTGTTTTCATCGAAAGAGCTTCAGTACTCTCAGGCAAGCTCTTGATTCAACACGTACCAGGAATTTCCCGATGCTCGATATCCAGCTTCTTCGCAACCACCTCGACACCGTCGCCGCAGGTCTTGCCCGCCGCGGCGTAGCGCTCGACACCGCGGCCTTCCAGGCCCTGGAAGACGAGCGCAAACAGTTGCAGACCCGCACCCAGGAGCTGCAGGCGCGGCGCAACGCCCTGTCCAAGCAGATCGGCATGCTCAAGAGCAAGGGCGAAGATGCCTCAGGCGTGATGGCCGAAGTCGCGCAGCTTGGGGACGAGCTGAAGGCTTGCGAGCAGGCCCTGCCGGCACTGCTCGAGCGCATCGACGCCTTCCTCGCCGTGCTGCCCAACCTGCCGCAGGAAAATGTGCCGGTGGGCGAGGATGAGTCGGGCAACGTCGAGGTGCGGCGCTGGGGCACACCGCGCAGCTACGACTTCGAGGTTCGCGACCATGTCGATCTGGGGGCGCCGCTGGGGCTGGATTTCGAAACCGGCGCCAAGCTGTCGGGCGCGCGTTTCGCCTTCCTGCGCGGTCCGGTCGCCCGCCTGCACCGCGCTCTCGCCCAGTTCATGCTCGACACCCACACCCGCGAGCACGGCTATACCGAGTGCTACACCCCCTACATCGTCAATCGCGACGCCCTGGTCGGCACCGGCCAGCTGCCCAAGTTCAAGGAAGACCTGTTCTGGGTGCTGCGCGGCGGCGACGAGGAGGGGCTGGAGCAGTACCTCATCCCCACCGCCGAGATCACCCTCACCAACAGCGTGCGCGAAGCGGTCCTCGCGCTCGATGCGCTGCCGATCCGGCTCACCGCGCACAGCCCGTGCTTCCGCTCGGAAGCGGGCAGCGGCGGGCGCGACGTGCGCGGCATGATCCGCCAGCATCAGTTCGACAAGGTCGAGATGGTGCAGATCGTCGAACCGTCGAAGAGCGACGAGGCGCTCGAGCAGATGGTCGGCCACGCCGAAGCAATCCTGCAAAAGCTCGAGCTGCCCTACCGGGTGATCACGCTGTGCACCGGCGACATGGGCTTTTCCGCGGCCAGAACCTACGACCTCGAAGTGTGGCTGCCGGCGCAGAACACGTATCGTGAAATCTCCAGCTGCTCCAACTGCCAATCCTTCCAGGCGCGCCGCATGCAGGCCCGGTTCAAGAACGCGCAGGGCAAGAACGAGCTGGTGCACACCCTCAACGGCTCCGGGCTGGCGGTGGGGCGGACGCTGGTCGCCGTGCTGGAGAACCACCAGCGGGCGGACGGCTCGATCGTCATTCCGAAGGCGCTCGTGCCCTACATGGGGGGCATCGAACGGATCGAAGCGCCGCTGTGAAACGCGCCCCGGGCTGCGCCTGCAGTTGAATCACCGGACCCCGGGGCGACCCACCGGGTCGCCCCTACCGCCCGCCCGGGCGTCGGGGTGATCCGTGGGGTCGTCGGGTAATCCGCCGGGTCGTCGGGCGATTCGCCGGGGCATCGGGCGATTCGCCGGGGCGTCGGGTGATTTGCCGGGGCGTCCGGCGGTTCGTCGGGCCGTCGGGCGATTCGCCGGCGTCGTCGGGCAATTCGCCGGGGCGTCGGGCGATGCGCGGGGTCGTCGGGCGATTCGTCGGGTCGTCGGGGCGATTCGTCGGGTCGTCGGGCGATTCGCCGGGGCGTCGGGGGATTCGTCGGGCCGTCGGGTGATTCGCCGGCGTCGTTGGGCGATTCGCCGGGGCGTCGGGGCGTCGGGGCGTCGGGGCGTCGGGGCGTCGGGGCGTCGGGGCGTCGGGGCGTCGGGGCGTCGGGGCGTCGGGGCGTCGGGGCGTCGGGGCGTCGGGGCGGTTCGTGGGGTTGTAGGGGCGACCCGGCGGGTCGCCCCTACCGTGGTCGGCCGAGAGAGAGGGCGGGCAGGTTCAGGGTGGACGAATACGGTGCTTCGAGCCGCATCAGGATGTCGTGGTAGCTGCGCACGTTCTCGGTCATCACCACGGCTTCACCACCCCGTGCCGCGCCAGATTTCAGGCGCGCGGCGTATTCCGGCCTCGACAGCAGGGGCAGCACCGACTTCAGGTCCCACCATGACAGATCGTCCTTGCCCTGGCTGCGGGCGATGCTGCGTGCGCCGCTGAAGTGCCCCATGCCCAGGTTGTAGGCGGCGGTCGCCATCCACGAGCGGTCGGGTTCGGGGGCCTGTTCCGGCAGTTGCTCCCTGAGCATCGCCAGATAGCGCGCCCCGCCCAGGATGCTCTGGCGCGGATCGAGGCGGTTGGCGACACCGAGGCGATCGGCCGTGTCCGAAGTCAGCATCATCATTCCGCGCACTCCGGTAGGGGAGGTGGCGTCCGGGTTCCAGTGCGATTCCTGGTAGGCGACCGCGGCCAGGTAACGCCAGTCGATTCCGGTCTGCGCCTCGGCCTCGTGGAAAAAAGCCCGGTAGCGCGGCAGGCGCTCGTGGATGCGGACGAGAAAAGTCGTGATGTCGGTGTCGTCGAGTCGGCGCACGTGGCCGAAATGGCGGTCGGCCAAGCGCGCCAGCCGGCCGCTGCTGCGGGCCTCTTCGATGAAGGCGTCCACCGCCGCAGCCAGCTCGGGGTTGCCCAGCGGCATCGCCCAGGAAATCGATGAGCGTCCAGGCAGCTCGCGCACGATTGCCAGCTGCGGATGCACCCGCGAAGCGAAAGCGTAGTGCAGGCGGTCGGTGGCGACGAGGTCGAGCTCGCCGGCGGCAAGCTCCGCGAGCAGGGTTTCCTCGCCCGATCCGACCGGGAAACGCACGTCCAGGCTCGGCACACGCTTGCGGATCTGCGTCAGGTGCTCGGCGGCGAGTGAGCCGCGCCGGGCGCTGACGCTGCGGCCGGCGAGCCCGGCCTCGTCATCGATCGCCCCCGCGTCGGCGCGGCCGGCGATCACGTAATCGACCTCGCGCAGCGCCGCCGACCAGTGCAGCGGCAGGCGCTCGTTACGCCCCAGGCCGGCCGCTGCCAGGTGGGCCCGCCCCAGGATCACCGCATCGAGCGCGCGGGTGGCGTCCGGATAGCGATCGAAGCGCACCGGAACCCCGAGCGCCTCGCCGAGCGCGAGCAGCAACTCGTATTCGAAGCCGCCGGCCTCGCCCTGCGCATCGAGGTGATACGAGATCGCATCGTGACGCGTCGCCACGCGCAGCTCGCCCAGGCTGCGGTAGTCGGCCAGCGGTAGCGCCTGCTGCGGCCCGCAGGCGGTGAGGAAGAGGGCGACCAGAGCGGTCAGCAGAAGGTGCAAAGTGAGCGGAGATGGCGGACGGAGAGCGGATTCTGCCCGTTGCCCGATCGGCGGGCAACGGCTGCGTCAGGCCCGTCCGTACTTGTCCTCGAAACGCACGATGTCGTCCTCCCCCAGATAGGCGCCCGACTGCACCTCGATCAGCTCGAGCGGGATCTTGCCGGGGTTTTCCAGCGCATGGAGCTGGCCGATGGGGATGTAGGTGGACTGGTTCTCGGTGACGAGGTAGGTCTTGTCGCCGTTGGTCACGCGCGCGGTGCCGCTGACCACGATCCAGTGCTCGGCGCGGTGGTGGTGCATCTGCACCGACAGCTTCGCCCCCGGTTGCACGGTGATGCGCTTGACCTGGTAGCGGTGGCCGGCATCGATCGAGTCGTACATCCCCCAGGGGCGGTACACCTCGCGGTGGTTGATGTGCTCGTAGCAGCCGTTGTCGCGGATCTGCTCGACGATCTTCTTCACCTCCTGGCGAGGATGGCTTGTTCGTTTGGAGTCAGCGGCGTTGCAACGCTGCCCCGTCGGAATTTTCACCTAACTTTGTATCGTGCGGGTGGAATGCTTATTACCTACTCCTCGCACGTGGGCTGCGATTCGATGAGCGGGTTGGCGAAATCGATACCGCCGAGGGGGGTGGAAGTCGAGGCGCTGTAATGACAATGCCACTACAAATTGCTATATTAGGCGCCTGAAACAAAAGGAGCGACGATCATGCCCACGGTCGAACCCGTCGCCAAGCGCGACACACTCAACCTGCGCATCAAACCTGAGGTGCGCGGTCTGATTGACCGTGCTGCCAAGGTGCGCGGCAAGAATCGCACGGACTTCATCCTCGATGCCGCTCGTCAGGCGGCAGAAGAGACCTTGCTCGACCAGGCGCTGATCCGCGTCAGCCCCCAAGCCTATGCCGAGTTTGTGGCGCGCCTGGATCGCCCGGTAGCGCCCAACGCCCGTCTGCAAAAGACACTTCAATCGCCTGCCCCATGGGATCGGGTGTGACGCTGGCGGCGCCCGAGCCTCTGGCGGCACATCACGACACCGACGCATTCTCCTGCGGCGTCGAGAGTCTGGATCGCTGGCTCAAGCAACGGGCCTTGAAGAACCAGGCAACGGGTGCTTCACGTACATTCGTGGTATGCGAGGACAACCGGGTGCTGGCCTACTACGCTCTGGCCTCCAGTGCTGTCGCTGCCGAGCTGGCCACAGGGCGTTTGCGGCGCACTATGCCTGATCCGATTCCTGTGCTTGTGCTCGGTCGCCTGGCCATCGACCAGTCCTTGCGTGGCCAGGGCATCGGCCGCGCCCTGGTACGTGATGCGTGCTTGCGGGTGATGGCGGCAGCCGACGCCATTGGCATTCGGGGGCTGCTGGTGCATGCGCTCTCACCTGAAGCGCAGGCATTTTACGAGCATGTCGGCTTTGAGTCCTCGCCGCTGGAGCCCATGACCTTGATGGCCACTATCGCGGATGTGCGTGCAGGGCTGGAGTGACCTGCGGCGGGTAGTTCCCGTTATCTGCTCACCGCGCCCCCACCGAAGCCCCTCTCAGCACCCGCCGCACCTTCTCCCTCACCAACAACCCCCCCGAACTTCGCATTCGTCACCAGATACCGCTTCCACATCCGGCGCGGTTCCTGGATCACCCGGTACAGCCACTCCAGCCCCCGGCGCTGCATCCGACGGCAAGGTCGATGGTCCAGTAGCCGTGACTCACCCGGTTTCGCATGGCGTACAGCGCTGCCCAAGGGATCTGGGGGTTCTGTTGCTCGAATTCCGGTGCATGCAGGCTGACATTGCGTGCGGCCTCGCCGATGATCTCGATGTTGCGGGCGACGGCATCCTGCAGTTGCTCGTCTGCGGTGAAATCGAGCTGCGATTTGCCGAACGTGTAACGCTGGATGCGATCAGCGGCGTCGCGTATGTGGTGCACGTAGTCGTTCAGCCGCAGGGCCTTCTTGTTCATACTGCTTGTGCCTCGTGCAGGATCTGACTGCGGAACTTGGGAGGTAGCGCCGCCGGGGTGAGCACATCCACCGATACGCCAAGCCGGGTTTCGAGCTCGACCTGAATGTGCGCGAGGTCGAGGAGGGATGCATCGGGCGCCGGGTCGACGAGCAGGAATAGACGGCGCGGTGGGCATCGCCAGGGCCGATTCGATTCCCTGCAGCAGGACAGCGCAGGATTCGGGCTCGACCGCGACCACGATGCCATCGATGTTGACCATGTCGCAGGCGCCCACTGAGAGGCCCAGGCAGTGAGCAATGAAAGACCTGACCCCGCCTACCCTCCGCCCTCAGGCTGCCCAGTTAGCCAACTGTAATGCTTCCACTCGCTCGAACTCGCCCAAGTTGTTCGAAACGAGCGTCAGACCCTCGCTACGTGCGTGTGCTGCAATGTGCAGATCATTGACGCCGATTGTCTGCCCGCGAGATTCCAGTTGGGCGCGGATGTTGCCATAGTGCATTGCTGCTTTCGGGCCGTAGGGCAGCACCTCGAGGCGACAGCAGAAGTCCTCGACAGCGGCAAGCGAACGCGCTGGCGCGTTGCTTTTCTCGGCGCCGTGCATCAGCTCCGCGAGGGTAATCGACGAGATCGCCAGATGCCCGGCGTTCTCGTTGAACAGCGCAAGTGCCGACAGCGGCCGGCGCTTGATCACGCAGATTACGATGTTCGTGTCGAGCAGGTAGCGCAGCATCAGAGCGCCTCGCGTTCCTGCTGTTCCTGGCTGGCGCGGGTTTCCATGAAATCGTCGGCAACCTGCGGCCCGTTGATGAAGAACGAATCCCACGTGTGGCCTACCGGCGCGATGATCCGCTCCAACCCGCGGGCCCGGACGTCCACGCGCTTGACGTTCGCGGGCAAGCGCATGTCTGCCGGCAGTCGCACGGCCTGGCTGCGATTGTTCGTGAAGACGGTACTTGTAGTCATGGATGTCTCCAGCTCATGGATTGGGATACGGCGAAAGTATATCCCACGCCGCGTCGTGCGCCCGCTCGGAGCCGGTACGTTGCCAGGGCTGTCGGAGCGGCAGCAGCCCCACGCATCACCACCCAGGCGTGTCCACCCCATACGCCCGCGTATTCCCATGCACCGCCGCGCTCGCGCGCATCTCCGCCGGCCGCCACCAGCGATAGTGCCCGTGCTGCGCCGCGGGCGGATGCAGACCCCGACTGCCGCTGCTCCTACACCGCAGCACACGTATCCGTTCGAGGAGCACGGTTTTACCGACGACTCGGAGACCGACCATGAGGACGCTCTTGGCCGGATTACCGATCCGGATCCGCTGCAGCGCGATGCGGACGATTCGGCGCAGCTCGTCTCTGCCAGCGAGATCAGGCGGCGGAGAGCCGGCTCCTGGGGCGTACGGGTTTTGAACGGGATCCATGTCTATATCGATATTATGAAAGTTATCTTTTTTCGATAATGTCTATAAGACCAGTTGATATCAAGCGCGGACAATTGAAGAGGGGTGACCCTTCCGTACGCCGCAGGCCTGTAGTGCGCAAGCGAAGCAGCCATTTGAACGGCTGGGGCAGCGCACCGCCGCAGCCCCGCTGATCTTCGCCAGCAGAACGGTCGACCGCTTCTGGCCGGCTTCTACCGCGCCCGCCGCCGGCGGCACCCGACCGTCGGCTCCGCCGGAAACATCACAGCCATTTCGCTTTCTTGAAGCGCCACCACAGGAAAGCGCTCGTGGCTGCGATCACGGTGATGCCAAAGGGGTAGCCGTACTGCCACTCGAGCTCGGGCATGTGGGCGAAATTCATGCCCCAGATGCCGGCGAAGGCGGTGGCGACGGCGAAGATCCCGGCCCAGGCGGCGAGCCGCTTGGCGATTTCGGTCTGGTCGATGGCGACCATCGACAAGTTGACCTGGATCGCGGTGACGATGGTGTCGCGGATGCTGTCGAGCGAGGCGTTGAGCCGGGTCAGGTGGTCGTACACGTCGCGGAAGTAGTGCCGGCTGTTGGCGCAGACTTCGGGCACGCGGCCGCTGTGCAGCTTGCCGGCGGCTTCCATCAGCGGCGTCACCGCGTGCTTGAGGAGGGTGACCTTGCGTTTCAGGCGGTACAGCCGGCGGATGCTGGAGTGCGCCGCGCCCTTGGTGAAAATGCGCTCTTCGAGCGCTTCGAGCTCGGATTCGAGGCCTTCGATGACCGGGAAGTAGCGATCGACGACGGCGTCCATCAAGGCGTAGAACACGTAGCCCGCGCCTTTCGCGAGCATTTTCGGCTCGCGCTCGCAGCGACGGCGAACGTCGATAAAGCCGCGCTCGCTGCGGTTGCGCACCGACAGGATGTAGTTGGTGCCGACGAACACGTGCACTTCGCCGACTTCGAGAGCGTTGTCCTTTTCCTCGATGAGGTGCATCACCGCGAACAGCTCGTTCTCGTATTCCTCGACTTTCGGGCGCTGGTGGCCGTGGTGGGCATCTTCGACGGCGAGCTCGTGGAGGGCGAACTCCGCTTTCATCTGCGCGAGTTCCTCGGCCGTCGGGTCCTTGAGCGCGACCCAGATGAAGGTGTCGGCGCGCTGCAGGTAGTCGCTGATCGCCGCGACCGGGATGTCCGCGAGCTTGCGTCCGTGCTGGTAGGCGGTGCAGTTGATGAGCATGGCGCGCAGGCTCGACAGGGACGACGTCAGTGGGCGCGGGTCGGGGCGTCCGCCGTCTGCGGGCCGGGCGCGGGGGTGATGTCGCGCAGCAGGCGGCCGGGGTTTTCCAGGTCGTCGATGATCAGCATTTCCGCCTGGGCAGCGGTGACCGGACGCGAATACAGGAAACCCTGGGCGAATTCGGCCCCCAGCCCGCGCAGCAGCGCTTCCTGGGCGGGAAGTTCGACGCCCTCGCAGACGACCTCGCGGCCCAGCTTGTGGGCGAGGTTGAGGATGGTTTCGACGAAGCTGCGGTCGGCCGCCCGGTCGTGAACGTGCCGGATGAACGAGCGGTCGACCTTCAGTGTGTCGATCGGCAGGCGGTGCAGATAGGACAGCGAGGAGTAGCCGGTGCCGAAGTCGTCGAGCATCAGCTTGAGCCGGGTGCGCTTGAGGGCGCTCATCAGCTCGATCGCGCGCTCGCCGTCTTCCATCGCCGCACTTTCGGTGATTTCGAGCTTCAGGTGGCGCGGGGAAAGCCCGCTCTCGCGCAGGGTGCGGCGGATCTCCGGCAGCAGCTCGGGGTGGGTCAGCTGGCGTGCGGAGAGGTTGACGCTGACGGTCAGCGCCGGGCGGCGCGGGAAGGCGAGCTGCCAGCGGCGCATCTGGGCGCATGCGGTGTCGAGCATCCAGCGCCCGATGGGGACGATCAGGCCGCTGTCTTCGGCCAGGGGGATGAATTCGGCGGGGGAAATGAGCCCGCGCTCGGGGTGGTTCCAGCGCACCAGCGCTTCGAAGCCGACCAGCCGGGTGTCGCGCAGGCGCACGATTGGCTGGTAATAGGCTTCGAATTGATTGCGCTCGAGGGCGCGGCGCAGATCGAGCTCGAGGTCGAGCCGGCGCAAGGCTTCTTCGTGCATGCCGCGGTCGAACATCGCGTAGCCGCCGCCGCCCTGGGTCTTGGCCCGGTTCATCGCCAGGCTGGCGTCGCGGAGCATGACGTCAGGATGGTCGTAGTGGGAATTGTTCATCGTCATTCCCGCCGACATGCTGGCGAAGACTTCATGTTCGTGCAGACGGAAAGGCAGGACGCAGCTTTCCTGCAGGCGCTTGATGACCCGCACCGGGGAGGTGGGGTCCTTGATGTCTTCGAGCAGGATGCCGAACTCGTCGCCGCCGAGGCGCGCGATCATGTCGGTCGGCCGGGTGGAGCGGCGCAGCAGGTTGGCGATCTCGATCAGCAGCAGATCGCCGATGCGGTTACCGAGGCTGTGGTTGATGACGCTGAAGCGATCGATGCCGCAGTGGATGACGGCGAACTGGAGCTGCTTGTTGCGCTGGGCGCGTTGCATCGCGTGATTGACGCGGTCGAGGAACAGACCGCGGTTGGGCAGGCCGGTCAGGCCATCGACGAAGACTTCCGGCAGCCGGGCTTCGTGCTCCGAGAGGTTTACCCCGGTTTCGTGCGCCGAAGCGTAGAACAGCATGTGGTCGGGGTCGAAGCTGACGCTCCACGCCAGGCCGACATAGGTGCCGTCGCTTCTGCGACAGCGGCACGAAAAGCGCACCGTCGACAACTCGTCGCCGATGCGGCACAGGCGGTCGATCATGTCCTCGCGGTCGAGTTCGTGCACGACCTCGATGAACGGGTGCCAGCGCAGTGCGTCCTGACCGAGGCCGAGCACTTCCTGCCATGACTCGCTCATCATCTGGATCACCCAGTTCTCGTCGAGAACCATCAGCAGGGCGCCTGGCAGCCTGAAGAATGCGCTTTCGGCAGGAAAGGCCTGCGGAGGTTTTCGATAAACGGACATCATGGGCAGTTACTCGGTGGTTTTTCCAATGATACGGGGCTGAGCGGGGTTCAGTGAACGTATGTTCATCAAGTCCGGACCGCTTCGAGCAATTCGCGCACCGCCTTCACCCGCTCTTTCAGATCGGGCAGGCTGGCGCGGCGGACGAGTTTTTCCGGGCCCGCCATCCTGGTGTTGCGGTCCTTCTGGACCAGAAAGATCACCTTCACCGGGTCGATCGGCGCGTCCTTGGCGAACTGCACGCTGATCTGCGCCTCCGAGGCGTCGAGCTTATGCACGCTGAAGGCTTTCACCATCATCCGCAGGCGGTGGGTTTCGATCAGGGCGATGGTTTGCGCCGGCAGTTCGCCGAAGCGGTCGATCAGCTCTTCCTGCAGCGCGCGCAGGTCCTCTTCCGTTTCGCAGTTGGCCAGGCGCTTGTAGAGCGTCAGCCGCTCCTGGACGTCGGGGCAGTAGTCGGTGGGCAGCAGCGCGGGCGTGTGCAGGTTGATCTCGGAGACGACGTCCAGTGGCTGTGACAGGTCGGGCTCGCGGCCGGCCTGCAGTTCCCGGACCGCGCGCTTGAGCATTTCGGTGTACAGGCTGAAGCCGACCTGCTGGATTTCGCCCGACTGGTTCTCGCCCAGGACTTCGCCGGCGCCGCGGATCTCGAGGTCGTGCATGGCGAGGTAGAAGCCCGAGCCGAGCTCGTCCATCAGCGCGATCGCCTCCAGGCGCTTTTGCGCCTGCGGCGTCGGTTTGGCGCCGGGCTGGGTCAGCAGGTAGGCGTAGGCCTGGTGGTGGCTGCGGCCGACGCGGCCGCGCAGCTGGTGCAACTGGGCGAGGCCGAAGCGGTCGGCGCGGTTGATGATGATGGTGTTGGCGGTGGGGATGTTGATGCCGGTCTCGATGATGGTGGTGCACAGCAGCAGGTTGGCGCGCTGTTGGGTGAATTCGCGCATCACGCGCTCGAGTTCGCGCTCGGGCAGCTGGCCGTGGCCGACGACGATGCGCGCCTCGGGCAGCAGCTCTTCGAGGTCGTCGCGCATGTTGTCGATGGTGTCGACCTCGTTGTGCAGGAAATACACCTGGCCGCCGCGCTTGAATTCGCGCAGCACCGCCTCGCGGATCGCGCCGCGGCTCGAAGGCTGGACGAAGGTCTTGATCGCCAGGCGCTTTTGCGGCGCGGTGGCGATCACCGAGAACTCGCGCAGGCCTTCCATCGCCAGGCCGAGCGTGCGCGGGATCGGGGTGGCGGTGAGGGTCAGGACGTCGACTTCGGAACGCAGCGCTTTGAGCGCTTCCTTCTGGCGCACGCCGAAGCGGTGTTCCTCGTCGATGATCACCAGCCCGAGGCGCTTGAATTTGACGTCCTTCTGGATCAGGCGGTGGGTGCCGATGACGATGTCCACCTTGCCTTCGCCGAGCAGCCGGAGCGACTCGGCCTGCTCCTTGGCGGACTTGAAGCGCGAAAGTTCGGCGATCTTGATCGGCCAGTCGGCGAAGCGGTCGGCGAAGGTCTGGTAGTGCTGCTCGGCGAGCAGGGTGGTCGGGCACAGCACCACCACCTGGCGGCCGTCGGCCACCGCGATGAAGGCCGCGCGCAGCGCCACTTCGGTCTTGCCGAAGCCGACGTCGCCGCATACCAGGCGGTCCATCGGCCGGCCCGATTTCATGTCGGTGACCACGGCGTCGATCGCCGCCTGCTGGTCGGGCGTGGTCTCGAAGCCGAAGCCTTCGGCGAAGGCTTCCAGGTCGTGCTGGGTGAAATCGAAGCGGTGCCCGGGGCGGGCGGCGCGCTGGGCGTAAAGTGCGAGCAGCTCGGCGGCGGTGTCGCGCACCTGCAGCGCGGCTTTCTTCTTCGCCTTTTCCCACTGGCCGGAGCCGAGGCGATGCAGTTCCACGCCTTCCGGGTCGGCGCCGGCGTAGCGGGTGATTACGTGCAGTTGCGCCACCGGCACGTAGAGCTTGTCGCCGCCGTTGTATTCCAGATGCAGGAATTCGGTGTCGCCTTCGCCGAGGTTCATGTGGATGAGGCCGAGGTAACGGCCGATACCGTGCGACGCATGCACTACCGGGTCGCCGATCTTCAACTCGGACAGATCGCGCAACCAGCCTTCCATGGTCGCCGCCTTGCGGCTGTCGCGGCGGCTGCGGCTGCGGGCGGTGGCGGCGTAGAGTTCGGCCTCGGTCAGCACCGCCAGCCTGGCCGCCGGCAGCACGAAGCCGCGGGCGAGCGGAGCGATGCCGAGCGCTACCGGGCTGCGGGCGTCGAGGAAGGCCGCGAAGTCGGCCGTCGGCTCGGGCTTCACGCCGTATTCGGCGAAGAACTCGGCCATCGTTTCGCGCCGGCCGGGCGAGTCGGCGAGGAGCAGGATGCGGCCGCCGGCTTCGTCGATGAAACCGTCGATGAAGGCCTTGAGCCTGTGCAGCGGGTCGGAGGACTTGCGCTCGACGGCGACCTCGGGCGCGGGCAGGGCGAGCGCGGCGGCATCGCGATCGGCGCTGTCCACCGTGCCCGCCGCTTCGCCCGCGGCCGTGCCGCTGCCCGCTCCGGCGCCGTGCCTGGTGTCGCGCTCGGCGCCGATGTCGAGGCGCGGGCGGCGCTTGAGCGCGATGAAGAAGGCCTCGTCGCTGAGAAACAGCTGTTCGGGCGGCAGCACCGGGCGGCTGCGGTCGCCTTTGAGCAGGTCGTGGCGCGAGCGGGTGTCGCGCCAGAATTCGGCGATCGCCGCAGGAACGTCGCGGTGCAGCAGCACCGGGGTGTCGGCGGGCAGGTAGTCGAGCAGGGTTGCGGTATCGTCGAAGAACAGCGGCAGGTAGTACTCGATGCCGGCGGGGGCGATGCCGTTGGAAATGTCCTTGTAGACCGCCGCGCGCGTCGGGTCGCCCTCGAAGGTCTCGCGGAAGCAGCTGCGAAAGCGGGTGCGCCCGGCATCGTCGAGGGGGAATTCACGCGCCGGCAGCAGGCGGATTTCCTTCGTCGGGTAGACGGTGCGCTGGGTGTCGGGGTCGAAGGTCTTGATGCTCTCGACTTCGTCGTCGAACAGGTCGATCCGGAACGGCAGCGGCGAGCCCATCGGGAACAGGTCGACGAGGCCGCCGCGCACCGAGAATTCGCCGGGGCTGACCACCTGGGTGACGTGGGCGTAGCCGGCCAGTGCCATCTGCGCCTTGAACCGCTCGCCATCCAGCCGCTCGCCCTGCTTGAGGAAGAAGGTGTAGGCGGCGAGATAGCTCGGCGGCGCCATCCGGTAGAGCGCGGTCGAGGCCGGTACCAGCACGACATCGGCTTCGCCGCGGCTCAGCGCGTACAGCGTCGCCAGGCGCTCGGAGATGAGGTCCTGGTGCGGGGAGAAGCTGTCGTAGGGCAGGGTTTCCCAGTCCGGCAGCAGGTGCAGGCGCAAGGCCGGTGCGATCCAGGCGATTTCATCCACCAGGCGCTGGGCATCGAGCGGGTTGGCGGTGACCACCAGCAGCATCCGCCCGCGGGCGGCGAGTTGCGCGATCGCGAGCGCGTCGGCGGAGCCGGCCAGCGGCGGTAGCTCGAGGCGGGCGCCGGGCTTGGGCAGGGGCAGGGTGGCGAGGTGGACGAGGAGGGCGTCGAGCGGGCTTGGCATCGGGAGCATGTATCTGCGGCAAGAGGGCGTTCGCCCGCGGCGCGGGGCTGCGGCGAGGAGCGCAATTATCCCGCAAACCGCGCCTGCGCGCCCTTCGCCACGCGAGGATCGCGGCAATCGAAGCGGTAGCGCGGTTGTTGCCGCGGCAAGGCTGGGGGGAATTCAGGGGCGACGGTGGATCGCGACCGGAATCCGGCGCGCGCCGAAGGCCTTGTCCACCGCCGCGCCGACTGCGCCGTAGCGCCCCGCGAGTACGGTGCCGCAGTGCGGGCAGGCACCCCGGGCGTCGAGCCGGTAACTGCGGATCTCATACCAGTCGCGCACGATCAGGGCTTCACCGCAGCCGGTGCAGCGGGTGGTGTCGCCGTCGATGTCGTGCACGTTGCCGGTGTAGACGTGCTGCAGGCCGCTATCGAGGGCGATGCGCCGCGCGCGACGCAAGGTGTCCGGTGGGGTGGGCGGGAGGTCGTCCATCTTGAAATCCGGATGGAAGGCGCTGAAGTGCAGCGGTACGTCGGCGCCGAGTTCCCTGCGCACCCAGTTGGACAAGGCGGTGAGTTCTTCGTCCGAGTCGTTGTGGCCGGGAATCAGCAAGGTGGTGAGCTCGACCCACACTTCGGTTTCGTGCCGCAGCCAGCATAGGGTGTCGAGCACCGGCTGCAGGTGGGCGCCACACAGCTTGACGTAGAAGTCGTCGGTGAACCCCTTCAGGTCGACATTGGCCGCATCCATCCGCGAAAAGAAGTCCCTGCGTGCCAGCTCGGTGATGTAGCCGGCGGTGACCGCGACCGTCTTCAGGCCGGCGGCGTGACAGGCGTCGGCGACATCGATCGCATACTCGGCGAAGATCACCGGGTCGTTGTAGGTGAAGGCGACGCTGTGGCAGCCCCAGTGCTGTGCGGTGGCGACGATTTCCTGCGGCGAGGCGGCGTCCATCAGCGTGTCGATGTCGCGCGACTTGGAGATGTCCCAGTTCTGGCAGAACTTGCACGCCAGATTGCAGCCGGCGGTGCCGAAGGAGAACACGCTGCTGCCCGGGTAGAAGTGATTCAGCGGTTTCTTCTCGATCGGGTCGATGCAGAAACCCGAACTGCGCCCGTAGGTGGTCAGCAGCATGTCCTTGCCTTCGCGCATGCGCACGAAGCAGGCGCCGCGCTGGCCGGGATGCAGCTTGCAGTAGCGCGGGCACAGGTCGCACTGGTAGCGGCCGTCGTCGAGCGCATGCCAGTAGCGGGCGGGATGGCGGCTGCCGGTGTCGGCGGTCGGCAAGGGGGACGTCTTCATGGACGGGCGCTCCGGCTCGGGTGGGCGCAGGCGGGAAGGGCGCTCAGGAATGGGCCTGTTCGCTCTCCTTCCATTTCTGCACGTGGTAGCGGGCGGCCATCAGTTCGACCACCTCGCGGTTGGTGGGCAGGCCGGCCTTGTGCTTGAGCGCGTTGAGGAAGGCGCGCGGCTCGGGAAGCTGTTCCCACACCTGGGGCAGGAAGGTGGCGCTGCTGCAGCCCGAGAACAGGATCAGGCCGTCTTCGAAGGGACGCAGCTGGGCGAGCAGTTCTTCTTCACCGAAAAAGTCGATGAACTCGGGCTCGGACAGCACCGAGACTTCGATCGAAATCCCGCCCAGCTCCTCGCTGGTGAGCGGCGGGAAACGCGAATCCTTGCTGGCGGCGGCGACGGCGTTGGTCATGACATCCTCCCCCAGCGGGTGCGAGCGACGCAGGCTGCCGATGCAGCCGCGCAGCCGGCCGTCCTGCAGCAAGGTGATGAAGGACGCGCCGCGCTCGTGCAGGCGGGCGTCTTGCGGCACCTCGGGCGCCGGGGCGAGGCCCAGATGATGGGCGATCGCCGCGCGGGCGAGCTTGAGCAGGAGGGGGCCGAGGTCAGTGTCGGGCATGGTCGGGGAGCTCCGTGTCGGAAAAGGCGATGCTGGTGTAGCCGACGACCCGCGCACGGTCGCCGGCGGTATCGCCGGAGTTGCGCAGGTCGAGCAGCTGTGGATGAAGGTGATGACGGCGGGCGGCAAGCAGCAGGCCGTTGATCGGAGTTGCGCCGCACGCCTGCTCGTGATCGATGCCGTCGTGCAGGGCGAGGACCGCTTCGACGGTGGCCCGGTCGGTCCACTGGGCCTCGCGGTACGGATGGTAATGAGACAGGTCCGAGCTGACGACGATCAGGGTTTCCGGCCCGCCCCACAGCGCTTCGAGCAGTTCCGCGACTGCCGCGGCGGGGGCGTCGCCGACCAGCAGCGGGACGATCTCGAAGCGTTCGAGCACCACCTGGAGGAAGGGGAGCTGGACTTCCAGGCAGTGCTCGAGAGCGTGGGGGCGGTCATCGACCTGCACGTCCGGCCTGGCCTGCAGCGCCAGCCAGTCCGCTTGGGATAGGGACACTTCGCCCAGCGGCGTGGCGAAAACCTGGGCTGCGGGGAGGGCGAAGCCGCGCACCGCCATGCGATGCGTGGGGCCGAGCAGGACCACGCGCCGGATGCGCTCGCGCAGCGGAGCGAGCGAGGTGTAGGCGCTCGCCGCCACTGCCCCCGAATAGATGTAGCCGGCATGGGGGACGATGATCGCCTTGGGGATAGGCGCGGCTTCGAGCGGCACTGCGGTGGCCAGCAGCTCGGCGAGCTGGGTGCGCAGCACGCGCTCGTCGTGTGGATAGAACAAGCCGGCAACCGCGGCCGGGCGAATCGAAGCGGCAGCCATGTGCGCAATTCCTGCCTTCAAGTCTTCGGGGGAAACGACGATGCAATTATAGGATGGTGCTTGCGGGATGCAGGTTCCGCGTCGGGAGCCGGCACCCCAGCGCCATTGTACGTGGTGCGACCGGGCGGAGCGCGGCGTGCCCCGGCGCAGCCCGCTTGCGCCGGGAGGGGGCGGGGTGAGGTGGCATGGTGAGGTGGCGCGGGGAGCTGCCGCGGTGCGCGCTGCCCGGCTAGAATCGGGCCATGCAGACCTTCCATCCCCGTCACTTTGCCATCGTCCCGGCGGCCGGCAGCGGTTCGCGCATGGGCGCGGCGCGCCCCAAGCAATATCTGCCTCTGCTCGGCCGGCCACTGATCCACCATGCTCTTGCCACGCTGTGCGCTGCACCGGCGATCGAGCGGGTTTTCGTCGTGCTCTCGGTCGATGATGCCGAGTGGGCGCGGCACGACTGGAGCGGACTGGGCTCCAAGCTGGTGCCGCTGTTCTGCGGTGGGGCGACGCGCGCCGACAGCGTGCTCGGCGGCCTGCGGGCGATTGCCGGCGAAGCGGCGCAGAGCGACTGGGTGCTGGTCCATGATGCGGCGCGCCCTTGCCTGGCCCCCTGGCACATCGACAAGCTGGTGCGCGAACTGGCCCAGGACGAGGTCGGCGGATTGCTAGCGGTGCCGGTCGCCGACACCCTCAAGCGCGCCGACGAGCATCGGCATGTCGCCGAAACCGTGCCGCGCGACAGCCTGTGGCAGGCGCAGACGCCGCAGATGTTCCGTTACGTGATGCTGCGCCGCGCCTTGGAGACGGCCAGCGAAGTCACCGACGAAGCAAGCGCGATCGAGATGGCCGGGCTGCGTCCCCGCCTGGTGCAGGGCGATGCGACCAACCTGAAAGTAACCTATCCGCTCGACCTTCATCTGGCCGAATGGATCCTCCAGCACCGTCGGGGGTGACGCGATGAATTTTCCTTTCCGCATCGGCCAGGGCTTCGATGTCCATGCCCTGGTTCCGGGGCGCCCGCTGATCATCGGCGGGGTGACGGTTCCTTTCGCCTACGGTCTGCTGGGGCATTCCGACGCCGACGTGCTGTTGCATGCGCTCACCGACGCCTTGCTCGGCGCAGCCGGCCTGGGTGATATCGGCCGCCTCTTTCCCGACACCGATCCGGCCCATGCCGGGGCGGACAGCCGGGCGCTGCTGCGCGAAGCGTTCGCCCGCGTGCGCGCGGCCGGTTGGGCGGTCGTCAATATCGACGCCACGGTGATCTGCAAGGCGCCGCGCATCCTGCCGCACGCACCGCAGATGGTGGCCAACATCGCGGCCGACCTTGGAATCGATGCCGCGGCCATCAACATCAAGGGCAAGACGACCGAAAAGCTCGGCTTCACCGGCCGTGGGGAAGGCATCGCGGCCCAGGTGGTCGCCCTGCTCGCACGCACGGGCGCGGCCTGAACGGACGGACGATGGCCGGGCCGCTCTTGCTCACGTCCGCCCCGCTCCGGCGGCGGGTGTTCTTCGCGCTGTGGCCCGATCACACGGTCGCGGCTGCCCTCCACGAAACCGCCCGCGGGCTGTGGTCGGCCTGTGGCGGGCGTTTGATGCGCCGCGACACCTTGCACCTGACACTCGCCTTTCTGGGGGAAGTCCCGAACGTGGCGCTCGACCGGCTGTCGCGTGCGGCGGCGCGGATCGAAGGTGCGCCATTCGTCCTGGAACTGGACCGGGTAGGAAGCTGGCACGGCCAGCGCATCGTGTGGCTGGCGCCGCAAGAGGCGCCGGCGGCGCTGTCGGCGCTGGCCGGGGATCTCGATGCGGAGCTCGAGGCGGAAGGCTTCGCACTCGAAGCACGCCCCTTTTCGCCCCATGTCACCCTGCTGCGCAATGCGTGCAGTGCGCCGCCGGCGACCGGGCCTGCCGCCGTGCGCTGGCCCGTCTCCGCTTTCGCCTTGCTCGAGTCGGTGCGCGGCGTGGGTGTGGCGACTTATCGCGTGCTGGGGTCCTGGCCGTTGGCCGGGAAATGAGTCCGCGGAATCCCGGCCCGAAAATGACAAACCGCGCCCGGGCAGGCGCATAAAAGGACACCCCAAAGGACGCACCAAAAGGAAAACGGGGCGCATAGCGCCCCGCCTATTCTGGGCTTGTTCTGCGAACAGCCCGGTCTCCCGGGGGGAGACATCATGGTGATGAACGTGCTTCAGTCAGCGCGAAGGGTGCATCCTGGTCGCTAGGGTCAAATGCTTCCTCCTCCACAACGGGCCGTCGAGGCCCTGAATCGTCGCATGGCTCAGAGCAGGATCGCCGAACCGAGGCGGTCGCCGAGCTCGTTCTCGGGGGTCTTGGTGTAGTCCTTTTCGAAACGGTCGGTGATCAGTTGCGCGGTCGGACCGTCAATGACCGTGTTCAGCATTCCCATGAAGGCCGGCGGAGCGACCAGGATCGCGCGCCTGAACGCGTTGGCTGCGCGCCCCTGGTACAGCTCCTGGGCGATCTGTTGGGCGAATACCTTGGCTTCGTGCTGCTTGGGCAGGGTCTGCGGCTGCATCGAGCCGCCACCCGAACCGTTCGCTGCCATGGCGCCGGAGCGGTCGGTGACGAGTTCGGCGTTTTTCTGTCTGCTCTCGGGGTGGATCAGTTCCTTCACCAGCGTCAGCCCCTTGTTGGGGCCGAGGTTCGCATAGAGCTTCGCCAGGCTGGCGTTGGCAACCAAAATCCAGGTTATGGCCATGTGACACCCTCCATTGCTAGAAAAAACGCATCACCACGACAATGTGGCGTTGGTGTGCCGGAAGTCGCAGCACTTTCAGCTTAGCCATTCGCCCGTACTCTGCCAATTGCAATTGTTGCCGCATGGTGGGATCGGTTTTTGCTGGTCGGGAATGCAATCGACCGAAAAATCAGAACATTCTCGTCGGCAGGCACTTCGCGCGCGTTCATGTCCGGTCTTCGGGCGGGGATCGTGCCGCGGCGGCCGGATCAAGCCCGTAGAACCGGCGTAATTGCTCGTAGATGGCGGGAAAGCGCGCACGCAGGTGGTGCGGGGATTCGAAGAAGGTTTCCGTAACCACGGCGAAGAATTCGCCCGGATCCTCGGCCGCATAGGGATCGATCGCGGTCTGCGCGCCGCGGTCGACTTCGGCGCGGAAGGCATCGAAGGCCTCGCTGAACGCCGCCGCCCAGGCGCTGCGTGACATGCCGGCGCGCAGGCGGGGGAGCCCGTCGACGCCGCCGTTTTCCATGTCGAGCTTGTGGGCGAACTCGTGGATGACGACGTTCACGCCGGGCGGGTGGGCACCCTCGTTGAACCAGGCCACCAGCACCGGTCCGCCCTCCCAGGCCTCGCCCAGCACTTCATCCTCGTATTCGTGGACCACGCCGGCTTCGTCGAACTCGCGCCGCGGGATGACGAAATCGCCGGGGTAGACGACGATGCCGACCCAGCCGGCGTATGCCTCGAGGCCGATGTCGAGCACCAGCAGGCAGGCCTGGAGCGCGATCGACAACAGGATGTCGTCGTCCAGGCGCAGGCCGCGCGCGCCATGGAATTCCTTCGACGCAAGGAACTCGAGCGCCAGGGCGCGCAGGCGGATGCGCTCGGGCGGGGTCAGAAAATCGAGAAAGGGCAGACCGCGCTCGACTCGGTCCCACTGTGCAGCGGGAACTTCGGCCGGATTGCGTTCCAGCCCCAGCCAGCGTCGGATCCGTTTCAGCATGGGAGGGGGCATCGTGCAGGGAATCTGGCCCCGGATGATCGCACAGCAGGGCGCGGGCGGGCGGCGGCCCGATATGGGATAATCCGCCGCCATGGTTTCCGTCACTCATGCGATTTCCCAGGGCGATACCGCGCCCCCGATCGAACTGCTCGCCGCCGGCCTGGACGAAGTCGAGCGCGGCCGTATCGAGGTCGCGCTCGACTGGATCGCGACCCTCTACGAAGGCAAGGTCCTCGGCACCGGCGAGTCGACCTGGACCCATGCGATCGGGGCCGCGCTGATCAGCGCCTCGCTGCGCCTGGATGTCGAGACGCGCCTGGCGGCGCTGCTGTTCGCCGTCTGGGACCTGCTCGAGCATCCGGGCGAAGAGCTCGGCAAACGCTTCGGGCCGGCGGTCGCTGGGTTGGTGCACGGGCTGCACCGGCTCAACGGCCTGCGCGTGATCACGCGCATGACGGCGACGGCGAGCGCGCCCGAGATCCGCGCCCAGAACGAAGTGCTGCGCAAGATGCTGCTCGCGATGGTCGAGGACATCCGCGTGGTGCTGGTGCGCCTGGCTTCGCGCACCCAGACCTTGCGCTACTACGCCGACCAACCCGCCGACCAGCCCGCCGCCGGCTGCATCGAAATCGCGCGCGAGAGCCTCGACATCTACGCCCCGCTCGCCAACCGGCTCGGCGTGTGGCAGATCAAGTGGGAACTGGAGGACCTGTCCTTCCGCTTCATCGAACCCGGGACCTACAAGCGCATCGCCAAGATGCTCGACGAGCGCCGGGTCGAACGCGAACAGTTCATCCACGACGCCATCGCGCGCCTCGCCGGCGAGCTTGCCGCGGCCGGAGTGAAGGCCGAAATCAGCGGGCGGCCGAAGCACATCTACAGCATCTACAACAAGATGCGCAAGAAGCGGCTCGACTTCTCGCAAGTGTTCGACATCCGCGCGCTGCGCGTGCTCGTCGACGAGATCAAGGACTGCTACACGGTGCTTGGCGTCGTGCACCAGATCTGGCAGCCGATCCCGAAGGAATTCGACGACTACATCACCAAGCCCAAGGGCAACAATTACCGGTCGCTCCATACCGCGGTGCTGGCCAGCGACGGCCGCGCGCTCGAAGTGCAGATCCGCACCCATGCCATGCACAAGCACGCCGAACTGGGAGTGGCGGCGCACTGGCGCTACAAGGAAGGGGCCAGGAGCGGCGGCGACTACGACGAGAAGATCGCGCTGCTGCGCAAGCTGCTGTCGTGGCGCGACGAGGTTGCCGATGCCGCGCACTGGGCGGAGCAGTACAAGCGCGCTTCGCTCGACGACACGCTGTACGTGCTGACCCCGCAGGGCCGGGTCGTCGATCTGCCGCGCGGCGCGACGCCGGTGGATTTCGCCTACCGCCTGCACACCGATCTCGGCCACCACTGCCGCGGGGCCAAGATCGACGGCCACCTGGTGCCGCTCAACACGCCGCTGGAAAACGGGCAGACGGTCGAGATCGTCGCTGCCAAGGAAGGCGGGCCGTCGCGCGACTGGCTCGACCCGCGCCAGGCCTACGTGGCGACTTCGCGCGCGCGCTCCAAGATCAGGCAGTATTTCGCCCAGCTCGACGAGGAAGAGCTGCTTGCGCGCGGGCGCAGCTTCGTCACCCGGGAAATGCAGCGCGACGGCCACGCCCAGGCCAACATCGACGGGCTCGCCGAGCGTCTCGGGTTTCGCAACGCCGAAACCCTGTTTCTCGCCGCCGGCCGTGGCGAAGTCGGCCCGCGTGCGCTGCAGGTAGCGCTGCGCGAAGGCGATGCACCGCCCCCGGAGCCGGCGGCGGAAACCGGTTTTGTCGTCGGCCGCAGCCGCTCGGGAGACAACTCGGACAAGATCCTGATCGTCGGCGTCGGCAAACTGATGACGTCGCTGTCGCGCTGCTGCAAGCCTGCGCCACCCGATGCGATCGAAGGTTTCGTTACCCGCGGGCGCGGGATCTCGATCCATCGCATCGACTGTGGTGATTTCCAGCAGCTCGCCCGGGCCCACCCCGAGCGCGTGATCGCGGCCGAGTGGGGAGAGCAGGGTGCGGACAGCCGCGACGCGCTCTATCAGGTCGACATCAACGTCCAGGCCGGCGACCGTCAGGGGCTGCTGCGCGACATTTCCGACGTGCTCTCGCGCGAGAAGCTCAACGTCATCGCGGTCAACTCGCTGACCAAGAAGGGCACGGCCTACATGCGCTTCACCATGGAAGTGCGCGGGATCAAGCAGGCGCAGCGGGCGATCACGCTGATCCGCGAGGTGCCGGGAGTGATCGACGCCCAGCGCCGCTGAACCGGGGGCTCCGCTGCCGCGCGGCGCAAGACGGCGCCGCCTTGCGCGGCGCAGGGGAAGCGCTCAGCTGCTCGCCGCCAGTTCCTTCAGCAGGATCAGCTGCGCCACGCGGCGGATGCTGCGCGGGTGTTTGCGGCGATAGCTGCCGTCGGGCTGCATGTCCCAGGCCTGGCAGTTGTCGCCCAGGTAGGGGCGCAGCCCTTCCTTCATCACCCGGCGCTTGAGGCGGGGGTCGAGCACCGGGAAGGCGATCTCGATGCGGCGGAAGAAGTTGCGGTCCATCCAGTCCGCGCTCGACAGGTACATCTGGTCTTCGCCGTCGGCGTGGAAATGGAAGATGCGGTGATGTTCGAGGAAGCGGCCCACCACCGAGCGCACCCGGATGTTGTCCGACAGTCCGGGCACGCCCGGACGCAGCGCGCAGGGGCCGCGGATGATCAGGTCGATCTCCACGCCGGCCTGCGAGGCGGCGTAGAGGGCCTCGATGGTTTCCGGTTCGAGCAGGGCGTTCATCTTCGCCAGGATGCGTCCGCGCCGGCCCGCGCGGGCGATTTCGGCTTCGCGCCCGATCGCGGCCACGACCTTAGGCTGCAGCGTGAACGGCGACTGCCACAAGTGGCGCAGTTCGGTCGCCTTGCCCAGGCCGGTGAGCTGCTTGAACACGTCGGCGACGTCCTCGCCGATCTCCTTGTTGCAGGTGAGCAGGCCGAAATCGGAATAGAAGCGCGTGGTGCGCGGATGGTAGTTGCCGGTGCCCATGTGCACGTAGTGGCGCAGGCCGTCTTCCTCGCGGCGCACCACCATCAGCAGCTTGGCGTGGGTCTTGTAGCCGAACACGCCATAGACGACATGGGCGCCGACGTCCTCGAGGCGGCTGGCGAGGGCGATGTTGGCTTCTTCGTCGAAGCGCGCCATCAGTTCGAGGACGACGGTGACTTCCTTGCCTTTTTGCGCCGCACGGGCGAGATGCTCCATCAGCACCGAGTCGGTGCCGGTGCGGTACACGGTCATCTTGATCGCCAGCACCTGGGGGTCGTCAGCCGCCGCGCGCAGCATCTCGATCACCGGGGCGAAGCTCTGGAAGGGGTGATGGAGCAGGATGTCCTGGCTGCGGATGGCGGCGAAGATCGGCCGGCGTTTTTCCAGCGCCTTGGGCAGGCCGGGGACGAACGGGGAGTATTTGAGGTCGGGGCGCTCCACCCAGTCCGGGATCTGCATCAGGCGCACGAGGTTGACGATGCCCGGGGTGCGATAAAGATCGTCGTTGTCGAGGTGGAAGTGCTGCAGCAGGAATGAAGCCATGTCCACCGAGCAGTTGTCGGCGACTTCGAGCCGCACCGCGCCGCCGAACTGGCGCTGCTGCAGTTCGCCCTTGAGCGAGGCGCGCAGGTCCTTGACTTCTTCTTCGTCGACGAACAGATCGGAGTTGCGCGTGACCCGGAACTGATAGCAGCCGAGCACGTGCATGCCGCTGAACAGTTCGCCGACATGGGCGTGGAGCACCGAGGACAGGAACACGAAACCGTATTCGAGCCCGCAGATTTCGCGCGGCAGCCGGATCACGCGCGGCAGTGCCCGCGGTGCCTGCACGATGGCCGCACCCGAGTCGCGGCCGAAGGCGTCGCGCCCTTCGAGTTCGACGGCGAAGTTCAGGCTCTTGTTGAGCACGCGCGGAAAAGGGTGGGCGGGGTCGAGGCCGATCGGCGTCAGCACCGGCATCACTTCGTTGAGGAAGAACATGCGGATCCAGGCCCGCTGTGCTTCCGTCCATTGGTTGCGGCGCAGGAAGACGATGCCTTCCTGCTCCAGCGCGGGCAGGATGTCTTCATTGAGCAACTGGTACTGGCGGGCGATGATGGCGTGCACTTCGCGGCTGACGCGCTCGAGCAGCTCGCTCGGAGAAATGCCGTCCTCGCCCGATTTTCGGCTGCCGACGCGGATCTGCTCCTTGAGGCCGGAGACGCGGATCTCGAAAAACTCGTCGAGATTGCTCGAAACGATGCACAGGAAGCGCAGACGCTCGAGCAAGGGCACGGTCGGATCGGCGGCCTGGGCGAGGACGCGGCGCTGGAACTGGAGCAGGGACAGTTCGCGGTTGATGAAGTGGTCGGCGGGATAGGGGTGGTCGTGTCTCATGGAGATTCCGGCTGGGGTGGGCGCGAGTCGGTATCGATGATTATGTGACAGTTTTACTTCGCATTCATGACAGGCACCGCGCATGAAGATCGACAAAGCGTATCGTGGCGGCTGCGCGCTGCGCGCGCCGGTGCCGCGGCCGGATCGACGTGCCGGGGAGGGTGTCGCCGATGATGCTAAAATCGCCCCTTCCGGCGCCGGCGGCGTCCTCCGAATTGTGATGATGCGAGATCTAATTGCGGCCATCGACCTGGGCTCGAACAGTTTCCGCCTGCAGGTCGGTTGTATCGTCAACGACCAGATCTACCCGCTCGACGGCCTGAAAGAAGCGGTCCGGCTGGCGGCCGGCCTGTCGCCGGACAAGATGCTCGACCTCGCCGCGCAGCAGCGCGGGGTCGCGGCGCTGCAGCGTTTTCACGAGCGCCTGCACGCTTTCACTCCGCAACGGGTGCGTGCGGTGGCGACCAACACCTTGCGGGTGGCGAAGAACAGTGCCGAGTTCCTGATCCGCGCCGAGGCGGCGCTCGGCTTCCCGATCGAGGTCATCGCCGGGCGTGAGGAAGCGCGGCTGATCTACGTCGGCGTGGCGCATACCCTGCCCGATCCGCACCGCCAGCAGCTGATCGTCGACATCGGTGGCGGCTCGACCGAGTTCATCATCGGCAAGAGCTTCGAGCCGGTGCTGCTGGAGTCGCGCTACATGGGCTGCGTCGGCTTCAGCCTGCGCTTTTTCCCCGACGGGCGGATCGACAAGCGCAGCCTGAGGGACGCCGAACTCGCCGCCCGGCGCGAGCTGCAGACCATCGTCCAGGCCTACCGGGAAGCCGGCTGGGAAGAGGCGGTGGGCTCCAGCGGAACGGCCAAGGCCTTGCTCGAAATTCTCGAACAGAACGGTTTTTCCAGCGGCGGCATCACCCGTGACGGGCTCGAGCGGCTGAAGGCCGTGCTGCTGCGCGCGGGGCGGCTCGACGCGCTCGATCTGGCCGGGCTCAAGGGCGACCGCCTGCCGGTGATCCTGGGCGGGTTCGCGATCATGAGCGCGGTGTTCAAGGAGTTCGGCATCGAGCGCATGGTCTTCTCCGAAGGCGCGCTGCGCCTGGGCGTGCTCTACGACCTGCTCGGGCGCTACCACCATCACGACCTGCGTGACGCCACGGTGGCGGCTTTCGTGCGCCGTTACGGAGTCGATACCCGCCAGGCGCAACAGGTCGCCGACACCGCCTGCCATCTGCTCGGGCAGCTCGCCCCGGAGATGGCCGACCCCGAGCACCTCGACCGGCGCTTCCTGCGCTGGGCCGCGATGCTCCACGAAATCGGCATTTCGGTGGCGCATTCGAGTTATCACAAGCACAGCGCCTACATCGTCGCCAACGCCGACATGCCGGGTTTTTCACGGATGGACCAGGCCCGCCTGGCGCGCCTCGTGCTGTCCCATCGCGGCAAGCTCGAGCGGGTCTCTTCGATCGCCGCCGACAGCGTGGACTGGCTGCTGGTCGCCTGCCTGCGGCTGGCGGTGGTGGTACATCGCGCCCGCGACGCACGCGGCATTCCTCCGATCGAAATGCAGCACGAGGGCAGGGGGTTTTCGGTGAACACTCCGGCCAGCTGGCTGCAGAAGCGGCCGCTGACCGCCGCGGCGCTCGAGGAAGAGCGCCGCCAGTGGGTCGCGCTCGGGCGCGGACTGTACGTGCGCGCGCTCGGTGCGCGCAGCGCGGCGGCCTGAGCGGCGACGATCGCCATGGCTGCCGGCATCGATCGCGGAATCGTCATCGATCGTGCGGCGGGGACGGTGTGTCTGGCCGGCGAGTGGACGCTGATGGGGTTGTCCGCCCGGGTCGCGGCGCGGCGGCGCGAGCTGGCGACGGCGCAGGGCTGTGCGCACTGGTCGCTATCCGCGGTCGATCGCCTCGACAGCTTCGGTGCGCTCTTGCTGTGGCGTGCCTGGGGAGGGCAGTGGCCGGCGCAGGTCGAACTGAGCGAAGCCCACCGCGCCACCATCGAGCGCGTCGCCCGCGCCGCGGCGCGGCCGCTCGTGCTGGCTCCTTCGTTTACGGTTGCGGACGCGGTCGCGATGCTGGGTGCGGCAATTCTCGGCCTGGGCGTCCATCTGCGCGATTTCGTCGCTCTGCTCGGCCAGCTCCTGCTCGATCTGCTGCATCTTGCCCGCCATCCGCGCGAATGGCCGATGCTGGAAATTTCGGCCAATCTCCACAAGGTTGCGGTCAAGGCGATGGCGGTGACCGCCCTGGTGGGTTTTCTGATCGGCGTCGTGCTGTCCTATCTGTCGGCCCTGCAGCTGAAGATGTTCGGCGCCGACACCTTCATCGTCAATATCCTCGGTCTGGGCATCATCCGCGAACTCGGGCCGGTGCTGGTGTCGGTGCTGGTGGCGGGACGCTCGGGGTCGGCGATGACGGCCCAGCTCGGCGTGATGCGCGTCACCGAGGAAATCGATGCGCTCGCGGCGATGGGCATTTCGCGCTCGCTGCGCCTGGTGCTGCCCAAAGTGATCGCACTGACGCTGGCGATGCCGCTGCTGGTGCTGTGGACCTCGGCGGTGGCGTTGCTCGGGGGCTGGCTGTCGGCCTGGATCGAGCTCGATCTGTCGTTCCGCTACTTCATCGATGCCTTGCCCGATGCGGTGCCGGTGGCGAACCTGTTCATCGGCCTTTCCAAGGGGGCGGTGTTCGGCCTGCTGATCGCCCTCATCGCCTGCCATTTCGGCCTGCGCGTGCGGCCCAACACCGAGAGCCTGTCGACCAACACCACGGCGTCGGTGGTGTCAGCGATCACGGTAGTGATCCTGGTGGATGCGATCTTCGCGATCGCCACCCGCTCGATCGGGATTCCGGGATGAGCGCCGGCCGGCCGCAGGGCGCTCCGGTGGTTTCGCTGCGCGGCGTGGCCACGCGCTTCGGCGCCAACGTGGTGCACCAGGGGCTCGACCTGGACGTCGAGGCCGGGGAGATCGTGGCCCTGGTGGGCGGCTCGGGCAGCGGCAAGACGACCTTGCTGCGCCACGTCATCGGCCTCACCCGGCCGGCCGAGGGCGAGGTGCGGCTGTTCGGCGAAGCGCTGCACGCCGGCACGGTGCACGAGCGCATCGCGCGCCAGCGCCGCTTCGGCGTGCTGTTCCAGCAGGGGGCGCTGTTTTCCGCCTTTACCGTGGGTGAAAACATCGCCTTTCCGCTGCGCGAGCTCGGCATCGTGCACGAGGATGAAATCCGCGATCTCGTCGCCCTGAAGCTGGCGATGGTCGAAATGGAGCCCGAGCACGCGCGGCTGATGCCGGCCGAGCTCTCCGGCGGGATGGTCAAGCGTGCGGCCCTCGCCCGTGCGCTGGCACTCGAGCCCGAGCTGTTGCTGCTCGACGAACCGACCGCGGGCCTGGACCCCGACCGCAGCGCCGCTTTCGTGCGCCTGATCCTGGCGCTGCGCGGCGAACTGGGGCTGACCGTGGTGCTGGTCACGCACGACCTCGATACCCTGGCGGCGATGGCCACCCGGGTGGCGGTGCTGGCCGACAAACACATCCTGAGCTATGCCACGCTGGAAGACACGCTGAAGGTCGATCATCCTTTCATCGAGCGCTTCTTCCACGGCGAGCATGGCCGCCGGGCCCTGGCCCGGGCACAGGGAGACCGCTGATCATGGAAAACCGAGCCCACGCCCTCGCCGCAGGCCTGTTCGCACTCATCCTCGGAGCCGCGTTGCTGGGCGCCCTGTGGTGGTTCTCGAACGAGCGCGAGCCGATGCGCGATCTCGTCCTGGTCGCCCGCGGCGACATCAACGGCCTCGCACCCCAGGCCCGGGTGCGTTACCGCGGGCTGGCGGTCGGGACGGTCAGCGCGGTGCGCATCGACCCGCAACCACCGCACGACATCCTGGTCCATGTCCGCGTCGCCGAGGACCTGCCGCTGACCCGGGGAACGCGCGCCACCCTCGGCACGATGGGAGTGACCGGGCTGGCTTACGTCCAGCTCGACGATCGCGGTGACGACCCGACCCCGCTCGACGGCACCGCCGACACCCCGCCGCGGATTCCGCTCGAACCCGGCCTGCTCGACCGGATCGCGGAGCGGGCGCTCGCGGCGGTGGACCGCTTCGACATGATCGGCACCCAGGTCGCGCGAATGTTCGACGCCGAAAACGTCGCCCGCCTGCGCGCGACCTTGCAGCGGCTGGAGTCGGCTGCCGAAGGCATGGATCGCAGCTTCGCCGATGTGCCGGAAACGCTGCGGGCGCTGCGTGCAGTGCTGAGCCCGGCCAACCTCGCCAGCCTGCAGGCGACCCTGGGCAATCTCGAGCAGGCCAGCGCCGAGGCCACGCCGGCGGTGGTCGAGTTGCGCGGGCTGCTGGCCCGCATCGAGCACATGACGGTGCGCCTGGACGAGGCCGCGACGGCGACCAGCAGCGGCCTCATCGACGGCACCCTGCCGCAGCTCAACGAACTGCTGCGCGAGCTCACCACCACTTCGCGCCGGGTCGGACGCCTGGTCGAGGAGGTGGAGAGCACGCCGCAGGTCCTTCTGACCGGCCGCGCGGCGCGCGAGCCGGGGCCGGGAGAAGCGGGTTTCGAGGCGCTCCCACAGTGAGCATCCACTTTCGATACGGACGACAAAAACGATGATTTCCGGGCGATCTCCAACAGCCTCCGGCCTGCGCGGCATCGTCGCCGCTCTCGGGATCGCCGCCGCGCTGGCCGGCTGCAGCGGCCTGAACCTGAAACCCCCGCCGATGGCCTTCTACGATCTGGGCCTGGGCGCGCCGGCCGGGCTCGCCCCCCGTTTCGCACCCCTGCGGGTCGAGGTCGCGGCGCCGCCCTGGCTGGCAAGCAGCGCGCTGCAGTACCGCCTGCAATGGGACGATCCCCTGCGTCGGCGCAGCTACACCGAAAGCCGCTGGGTCGCCCAGCCTGCCGACATGCTGGCGCTGGCCTTGGAACGGGCGCTGAAACCGGATGGCAGCGGCAACCGCTGCCGGCTGCGGATCGAGGTGGACGAGTTCGTGCAAGTGTTCGACGGTATCGAACGCAGCCGGGTGGAGGTGGTGCTGCGCGCCGGGCTGGTGCCGCCGCGCAGCGACGAGGCTCTGGCGCAGCGCGAATTCCGCGCCGACGTGCCGGCACCGAGCGCCGATGCGGTCGGTGGCGTGGCCGCATTCCGGGCCGCGGCGGATCGGCTCGCCGGGGAACTGGCGGGCTGGATCGCCACCCTTCATCGTGCAGGACCGCCCCTGGACGCGGGGATGCGCTGCCGGGGCTGAAGCGGGCCTGATGGCCGCGCATGCGAGAGGAAAGGAGCCGAGAATGAGCGGGACCGGAAGTTCGCCCTACGATACGGGGCTGGAGCGCAATGCCGCCAATTACGCGGCGCTGACACCGCTGACCTTCATCGAGCGCAGCGCCGCCGTCTATCCGCAGCGGCTCGCTGTGATCCACGGGCGGCGGCGGTATACCTGGGCCGAGAGCTTCGCTCGCTCGCGGCGCCTGGCTTCGGCGCTGAAACAGCTCGGCGTCGGCCGCAACGATACCGTCGCGGTGATTCTCAACAACACGCCCGAGATGTTCGAATGCCATTTCGGCGTTCCCGCCTGTGGCGCGGTGCTCAACACCATCAACACCCGGCTCGACCCCGAGGCCGTCGCTTTCATCCTCGCGCACGCCGAGGCGAAAGTGCTGCTGGTCGATCGCGAATACGCCGCGGTGGCGAAGAAAGCGCTCGCGCTCGCCGGGCGCAGCGGCCTCGTCGTGATCGATGTCGACGACTCCGAGTACGTCGGCCCGGGCGAACGGCTGGGGCGGATGGACTACGAGGCGCTGCTCGCCAGCGGCAGCGAGGATTTTGTCTTCGAGTCGCCGGCCGACGAATGGGATGCGATCTCGCTGAACTACACTTCGGGTACCACCGGCGACCCGAAGGGGGTTGTGTACCACCACCGCGGCGCTTATCTCAACGCCTTGTCGAACATCGTCTCGTGGGGCATGCCGCCGCACGCGGTCTACCTGTGGACGCTGCCGATGTTCCACTGCAACGGCTGGTGCTTCGCGTGGTCGATGGCCGCCAACGCGGGCATCAACGTCTGCCTGCGCCGGGTCGATCCGCGCCTGATCTTCGACGCCATCCGCGCCCATCGCGTCACCCACTACTGCGGCGCGCCGATCGTGCATTCGCTGCTGGCGAGCGCGCCCGCGGCCTGGCGTGAAGGGATCGACCATACCGTGCATGGCTTGGTCGCCGCCGCGCCGCCGCCGGCCGCGGTGATCGAGGGCATGGCCAGGATCGGCTTCGATCTCACCCACGTCTATGGCCTGACCGAAACCTACGGCCCGGCCGCGGTGTGCGCCAAGCACGACGAATGGGCCGATCTGGCGCTGTCCGAGCAGGTCGCCCTCAACGGCCGCCAGGGCGTTCGCTACCACGCCCAGGAAGCGATCACGGTGATCGACCCGGACACCATGGAGCCGGTCCCGCGCGACGGCCGGACCATGGGCGAAGTCATGTTCCGCGGCAATCTGGTGATGAAGGGCTACCTGAAGAATCCGCGGGCGACCGCCGAGTCGTTCCGCGGTGGCTGGTACCACACCGGCGATCTGGGGGTGCTGCAGCCCGATGGCTACGTCAAGATCAAGGACCGCGCCAAGGACATCATCATCTCGGGCGGAGAGAACGTGTCGTCGATCGAAATCGAGGACGTGCTCTACCGCCATCCCGCGGTGATGGCCGTGGCGGTGGTCGCGCTGGCCGACGAGAAGTGGGGCGAAGTGCCCTGCGCTTTCGTCGAACTGCGCGACGGGGCCGAAGCGGACGCCGCGGCGCTGCTCGCCCATTGCCGCGCGCACCTGGCCGGGTTCAAGATGCCGAAGAAGATCGTCTTCGGCGCCTTGCCCAAAACTTCGACCGGCAAGATCCAGAAGTTCATGCTGCGCGAACGGGCGCAGTCGGCGGCAGCGTCCGGGGAGGGCGTCCCGCCGCGCGGCGGGGGCACGGAGTAGGGGAGGTGGAGTAGGGGGCGTGGAGTTGGGGGCGTAGAGTTGGGCCGGGAGCGGGCGAGGAGGTACCATGGCGCCGCGCCCGCGCTGATGACCTGGAGCCCCGACCGATGGCGATGCCGCCCGACACCACCGCTGAACCCCTGCTGCTGCGCCGCGACGATGCCGGCGTGGCGACGCTGACGCTGAACCGTCCCGCGCGCTTCAATCCCTTGTCGCTGGCGATGCTCGAAGCCCTGCTCGAGGCCTTCGACGCCATTGCCCGGGACCCGCAGGTGCGGGTGGTGGTGCTCGCCGGCGCAGGCAAGGCGTTTTGTGCCGGCCACGACCTGAAGGAAATGCGCGCGACGCCTGCGCTGGGGTTCCAGCAGCGGCTCTTTCGCTTGTGCAGCCGCCTGATGATGAAGCTCACCGAGCTTCCGCAGCCGGTCATCGCACGAGTGCATGGCATCGCCACGGCGGCCGGCTGCCAGCTGGTGGCGATGTGCGACCTCGCGGTCGCCGCCGACAGCGCCCGCTTCGCCGTGTCCGGGATCGATGTCGGCCTGTTCTGCGCCGCCCCGGGAGTGGCGCTGTCGCGCAATGTCGGGCGCAAGCAGGCATTCGAGATGCTGGTGACCGGGCGCTTCATCGACGCCCACGAAGCCAGGCGCTGCGGCCTGCTCAACCGGGTGGTAGCCGAGGCCGCGCTCGATGCCGAAGTCGCGGCGCTCGCCGCCGCCATCGTCGCTCGGTCCGCAGCGGCGATCCGTTCCGGCAAGCAGCTGTTCTACCGGCAGCTCGAGATGGGGGTGGATGCCGCCTATCAGCTTGCGGCGGAAACCATGGCGCACAACATGATGTACGACGATGCCGCCGAAGGCATCGATGCCTTCCTCGCCAGGCGCCCGCCGATGTTCAAGGGCAGCTGAAACCGAGCCTCCGATGCTGATCGACACCCACGTCCATCTCGATGCGGCCGAGTTCGATGACGACCGCGAGGCGGTGATCGCCGCGGCCCGCGCCGCCGGCGTGGACGGCTTCGTCGTGCCCGCAGTCGGGGCGGACAACTTCGATGCGGTGGCGGCGCTGGCCGCTGCCCGCAGTGATACCGCGTGCGCGCTCGGCATTCATCCCCTGTACGTGATGCAGGCCCGCGCGGAAGATCTCGATGTGCTCGACCAGCGTCTGGGCGAGGGAGTCGCGCTGGCGGTGGGCGAGATCGGCCTCGACCATTTCGTGCACGATGTCGATCCGGCGCGACAGCTCGATTTCTTTGCCGCCCAGCTCGGCCTTGCGCGCAAGCACGGCCTGCCGGTGATCCTGCACGTGCGCCGCGCGATCGATCCGATTCTCGGGCAACTGCGCCGTATTGCCGTTCCCGGCGGCATCGCCCACGCCTTCAACGGCAGCCGGCAGCAGGCCGAGATGTTCATCGCCCTCGGCTTCAAGCTCGGCTTCGGCGGCTCGATGACGTTTTCCGGCTCGACGCGGATCCGCGCGCTCGCCGCCAGCCTGCCGCTGGATGCGATCGTACTGGAAACCGATGCGCCCGACATCCCGCCGGCCTGGGGGCAAGGGCAGCGCAATACGCCCGCGAATCTGCGGGCCTATGCCGAGCTGCTCGCCGAGCTGCGCGCCCTCCCGGTGGAAGAAATCGTCGCCGCCACCGGGCGCAACACCAGCGCCGCGCTCGGCGGCTGGAGGCCGCGCTGACTTCCTGGCTCAGCCCGGGGCAGCCATTCTGGCGGTCCCCGAACGTGCGATCAGGTCTGCGATATCGCGCTTGAGCCGGGCGATGTCGCTGTCGAAACGGTCGTAGATCATCAACGACACGCCGAACACGTAAGCGTAGAGCAGCATGCAGCGGCTGGATGCTTCCTCCATCGGCACCCCGCAGGCGAGAAACAGCTCGCGGCCACAGCGCAGGCGGACGTCGTCGACTTCGGCGACGATCGCGGCGGCCTGGGCATCACGGCGCGCCCAGTCGCGCACCGCGAGTTCGATCATCATCCCGCGCCGGCTGCGGCTGGCGCCGTACACGTCGATGACGTGGTAGATCTGTTCGAGCTCCCGCCCCGGCTGGGTCCGGGTCTGCTTGCGGATGTCGCGGATGCGGCCCTCTTTCCAGTGGTGGAGCACGCCCATCAGCAAATCGCGGCGATCGCTGAAGTGCCAGTAGAAGCTGCCTTTGGTGACCTTGAGGCGCTTGGCAAGCACTTCGACGCGCAGCCCGGCGATGCCTTCCTCGGCGAGAACTTCGGTGGCACCCGCGATCCAGGCATCGCGATCGAGCTGCACACGCGGTTTTTTGGCGATGTTTTCCATACGGTGTAGTATGGGTGATTCTTTCTCCATGCGCTACCGTGTACATCCATACCGATCTCCCACCGTCCGGTACCCATCCGATTCGGCGCATGGCTCCCGCCGCCGGCTGCGGAAATCCGATCCACCCCCATCCTGGAGTGACCCAATCATGAGCAACTACAGCGCGCCTCTCCGTGACATGCAGTTCGTGATGCGCGATCTCGCCGGCCTCGACGAGGTCACCCGGCTGCCGGGCAACGAGGATGTCACTCCCGACCTGGTCGATGCCATTCTCGAGGAGGCCGACAAGTTTGCCGCCGGCGTTCTCGCGCCGTTGAACCGCAGCGGCGACCAGCATGGCGCCAGATGGCACGACGGTGAAGTCACCACCGCGCCGGGCTGGAAGGAGGCTTACCGCCAGTTTGCCGAATCGGGCTGGACGGCCATCGCCTGCGATCCGCAGCATGGCGGTCAGGGCTTGCCGAAGCTGGTGTCGACCGCGGTCATGGAAATGTGGAAATCGGCCAACATGGCGTTCTCGCTGTGCCCGATGCTGACCACCGGCGCGATCGAGGCCCTGCTGCTGTGCGGCTCCGACGCGCAGAAGGCGATGTATCTGCCAAAGATGGTCGCGGGCGAATGGACCGGCACGATGAACCTGACCGAGCCCCAGGCGGGCTCCGATCTCGCTGCGGTCCGTACCCGCGCCGAGCCGCAAGCTGACGGCAGCTACCGGCTTTTCGGGCAGAAAATCTTTATCACCTACGGTGAGCACGATCTCACCGACAATATCGTCCATCTTGTGCTCGCCCGCCTGCCGGATGCGCCCGAGGGGGTGAAGGGGATCTCGCTGTTCGTCGTGCCGAAGTACCTGGTCGATGCCGGCGGCAACCTGGGGGCGCACAACGATGTGCGCTGCGTCTCGATCGAACACAAACTCGGGATCCACGCCAGTCCGACCTGCGTGCTCGCCTTCGGCGACCAGGGCGGCGCGACCGGAACGCTGGTGGGCGAACCCAACCGCGGCCTCGAGTACATGTTCATCATGATGAACGAGGCCCGCTTCGCGGTTGGCATGGAAGGCCTGGCCCTATCCGAACGTGCTTACCAGCATGCCTTGCAGTATGCGAGGGAGCGCGTCCAGGGCACCGAGGCAGGAGTGCGCGGCGGTCCCAAGGTGAGCATCATCCGCCACCCCGACGTGCGCCGGATGCTGATGTCGATGAAAAGCCAGACCGAGGCGATGCGCGCGCTGGCTTACGTCGTCGCCGCCGAGACCGACAAGGCGCATCGCCACGCCGACGCCCAGCAACGCGCGCACAGCCAGGTGTTCGTCGATCTGATGATTCCAGTGGTGAAAGGCTGGCTGACGGAAAATGCGTTCGAGATCGCCTCGACCGGGGTCCAGGTCCACGGCGGCATGGGTTTCATCGAGGAGACCGGCGCGGCGCAGCATCTGCGCGACGCCCGCATCACCTCGATTTATGAAGGCACGACGGCCATCCAGGCCAACGACCTGATCGGGCGCAAGATCGCCCGTGATGGCGGGGCCGCGATCGGCGCCGTGGTGCGGCAGATGGGCGCAGTCGAAACCGAACTCGGTGTCATCGGCGACGAGCCCTTCGTCGCCATCCGCCGTGCGCTGGGCAGCGGGATCGCTGCGGTCGAAGAAGCCGTGGCTTATATCCTCGCCACCTACGACCGGGACATCAAGGCCGCCTCGGTCGGGGCCGTTCCCTTCCTCCGGCTGCTCGGCATCGTCGCCGGCGGCTGGCAACTGGCCCGTGCGGCGCTGGCGGCCCGGCGCAGGCTCGAGGCCGGCGAGGGCGAGGCGGATTTCTACCGGGCGAAGATCGTCAGCGCGCGCTTCTATGCCGACCACGTCATGGCGCAGGCGCCCGGCCTGGCCTACACGGTGGTGAATGGGGCGGCAGGCGCGCTGGAACTGGACGATACGCAGTTCTGAAGCACCGCGCCGGCGAAAGACGGCGGCCGCCACTGCCGTCGAGCCGAGCGCCACGCTGTCGGCGGTACCGGTCTTGCGGCGTCGGTCGATCGGCCGGCCGCGGCCGATCGACCGCACCAAACAATGAAAACGGCGCCGGACCCGATACCGGGCCCTGGCGCCGATCCTTTACGCTGTGGCGGTAGAAACGCGGCCGGACTTATTCGACCTTGGCCTTCTCGCGCAGCGCCTGGATGTGTTTTTCCACCTTCTGCTGCTGCAGGCGCTGCTGCAGCTGCGGCTTGACTTCGTCGAGCGGGGGCGGCTGCACGTCGCGCACGTCGTCGAGCTGGATGACATGGTAGCCGAAGTCGCTCTTCACCGGAGTGGCGGTGTATTTGCTTTTTTCCAGCTTCACCATGGCGTCGGAGAAAGGCTTCACGAACATGCCCGGGTTGCTCCAGCCCAGTTCTCCGCCGCGATCCTTGGAGCCGGGATCGAGCGACTCCTTGGCGACTTCTTCGAACGGCGTACCGTTCTGCAGGCGGGCGATGATCGCCTTCGCCGCGGTTTCGGTTTCGACCAGGACGTGGCGCGGCTTGTATTCCTTGCTGCCCAGGCGTGCCTTGATGGTTTCGTATTCGGCCTTGAGTTCGGCATCGGAAACCGGGTTGGCGCGCACATATTCCTGCAGGTAGGCGCGGATCAGGATCGCCTGGCGGGCCATGTCCATCTGGGCCTGGACTTCGGCCTTCTTGTCCAGACCCTTGCCGGTCGCGGCCTGGCCCAGGACTTCACGGCGGATCAGCTCTTCCCGGACCGCTTCGTTCAGCTCCTGGCTGTCCGGCGTGCCTTGGGCGCGCTGTTCGGCAAGCATGGTTTCGGCGCGCGAGGCCGGAATGGCGACGCCATTGACTTTGGCGACCGGGTCGGCGGCGAGCGCAGGCCAGGCGAGAAAGCCGGCAAGCAGGGTGACGGCGAGACGGCTCGGAAACAGTTTCATCGGGTATTCCTCAGGGAGTGGAGTGCTTTGCGGCCTCGGTGGCCGAAAAGGCATGGATGGCCAGGGCGTGGATGTCTTTTTTCATCATCCCGCCCAGTGCCTGGTAAATCATGCGATGACGGGCCACCGTGCCGTGCCCTTCGAATGCGGCGGACACCAGCGTCAGGCGGTAGTGCCCGCCGCCGTCGCGGGCGCCAGCATGGCCGGCATGCAGCGCGCTGTCGTCGCCGACCTCGATCCGCTCGACCGGGAAGGCGGAACAAAGCGTTGCGCGGATGCGTTCGGCCACTTCGGCGCTCATGGCAGGACCTTCCTGAACGGGCGGACGGTGGTACGGGCGAACACGCCTTGCCTGGCGTAAGGGTCTTCAGCGAGCCAGCGCTCGGCGCTGGCGAGCGAATCAAATTCGGCGACGACCAGGCTGCCGGCGAAGCCGGCCGGGCCGGGGTCGGGGGAGTCGATCGCCGGCATCGGTCCGGCCAGCAGCAGGCGGCCTTCGTCGCGCAGCGCCTCGAGGCGGGCGAGGTGCTCGGCGCGCACCGCGAGGCGGGTTTCCAGCGTCCCCGGCGCGTCCTCGCCGATCAGGGCGTAAAACATCAATGGCTCTCCTCTTCGAGATGGCGGGACAGGTAGAACCCCTGGCCCAGCACGAACGCCAGCATCAGGCCGATGCCGCCAAACAGTTTGAAATCGACCCAGGTTTCCTCGCTGAAGTTGTAGGCCACGTACAGATTGAGCAGGCCCATGGCGATGAAGAAGCTCGCCCATGCCAGGTTCAGCCGCCCCCAGACCGGATCGGGAAGGCGGATCTGCGCCTCGAGCATGTTGCGGATCAGGTTGCGGTGCAGCAGGGCGGCCGAGCCGAGCAGCACGCAGCCGAACAGCCAGTACAGGGCGGTGGGCTTCCACTTGATGAATGTGGGGTTATGAAAGAACAGAGTAGCGCCGCCGAACACGGTGATGATCGCCAGGCTCACCCACAGCATGGTGTCGACCTTGCGGTGGCGCAGCCAGACCAGCGCGATTTGCAGCGCGGTTGCGGCGATGGCGACGGCGGTGGCGATCAGGATCGGCGCCTGGGTGACAGCGATCCCGTCGCCGAGCCAGCCGCTGAGCAGGGCGTGGGCCGCTTCCGGGTGGGCCCCGCCGAGCTTGTATGCGGCGAAGAAGAGGATGACCGGCAGAAGGTCGAAAAGGAATTTCATGCGGCAGAATTATAGCGGGTGTCGGTTCCGGCGGAGTCCGGTAGATTGAGGATGGCGCGCAGGCCACCGCCCGGGCGCGGCAGGAGGTCGAGCCGGCCGTGGTGGGCGCGCATCACCCGATCGACGATGGCCAGGCCGAGCCCCGCGCCCTTGGTGTTGCTGCGCGCCGCTTCGAGCCGGGTAAAGGGGTGGCGCATGCGCTCCACCTGGTCTTCGGGAATGCCCGGGCCGCGGTCGGCGACTTCGATGCAGGCAAAGTTTTCGCGCCGGCCGATGTCGATGTCGAGCGGGCTGTCATCGCCGGCGTAGCGCAGCGCGTTGTCGATCAGGTTGGCGAGGGCGCGGCGCAGCGGCAGCACGTGGACCGCCGCTTCGAGCCGGTCCGCGCCGTGAATGCGGATCTCGATGCCGCGCAGGCGGTAGGATTCGGTGACCTCATGCACGAGCCGCACCAGGTCGAGCGGCTGCAGCGCCTGCTGCGGCTCGCCCCGGCCGAAATCGAGAAACTGGCCGATGATCCGGTCCATCTCTTCGATGTCGGCGACCATCGCCGAGACTTCGCTCGTCGGTGCGCCGGACATCTCGATCCCCAGGCGCAGGCGGGCGAGCGGCGTGCGCAGGTCGTGGGACACGCCGGCGAGAATCAGCGCGCGGTCGGCATCGTTGCGCGCGAGGTCTCCCGTCATGCGGTTGAAGGCACGGGCGACGACGGCGATCTCCTGGGCGCCGGACTCCTCGATCAGCGGTGGCGTGCGTCCGCTGCCGATCATGTTGGCGGCGCGCGCGAGCTGGCGCAGCGGGGCGCTGACCCGCGCCACGATCAGGTAGGCGCCGAACAGCGCCGCCATCAGTGCGCCGCCCGCCCAGCCCAGCCAGCCGAAGGTATCGGGGTTGTCGATACGCTCAGGGGGCAACATCACCCAGTATTCGTCCTCCTCGTCTTCGGGATGAAGGCGGAAGCTGACCCAGAAGCCTTCGAGCGTCTTCCACTTCGATGCGAAACGGGTGTGCTTGCCGAGCTGGCGACGGACATCGGCCATCAGCAGGCGCAGGGGGCGGGTGTCGTCGAGGGCGACCAGTTCGTCGCTGGCCTCGGCAGGATAGATGCGGATGCCTTCGAGCGCGGCGAGCTCGATCAGCAGGTCGGTCCGGCGCTCGATGTCGGCGTTGATCAGCGCGGTGCGGGTCAGGTTGACCACCGAGACCACCATCTGCGCCACATCCCGCGCCCGCGCCGGCTCCTGCATGAAGCGGAAGATCTGCGACCACGCTCCGAGAGCCAGGGTCAGTAACAGTGCAACGAGCAGGAAGGTCTGCCACAGCAGCGTGCCGGGCAGCACACGAGCGAGCAGGCGACCCGGCACGGGCCGGTGGGAAAGGGTCTGGCCCCCGGGCATCGGACCTTCAGTCGCCGGTCGCCGCCGGCTCCTGTCCACCATTCGCCGCGCGCGGATCTTCAGGCACGAAGACGTAGCCGAAGCCCCACACGGTCTGGATGTAGCGCGGCTTGGCGGGGTCGTCCTCGACCAGCTTGCGCAGGCGCGAGACCTGGACGTCGATGGCACGATCGAACACGCCGTACTCCCGTCCGCGCGCCAGTTCCATCAGCTTGTCGCGCGACAGCGGTTGGCGCGGGTGGGTGAGCAGCACCTTGAGCAGGGAGAACTCTCCGGTGGTGAGCTGGATTTCCTCGCCATTGCGGGTCAGCGAGCGCGTACCCAGGTTCACCGCGACCTGGCCGAAGCGGACGATTTCGTCTTCCGGCGTCGGCGCCCCGGGCAGGGTCTGCGGTTGGCGCCGCATCACCGCCTGGATGCGGGCGACGAGCTCGCGCGGGTTGAACGGCTTGGCGATGTAATCGTCCGCGCCCATCTCGAGGCCGACGATGCGGTCGACATCGTCACCCTTGGCCGTGAGCATGATGATCGGGATGGGGTTGTCCGCCGCCCGCAGCCTGCGGCAGATGGTCAGCCCGTCTTCGCCCGGCAGCATCAGATCGAGCACGATCAGGTCGAAATGTTCGCGGTGCAGGGCGCGATCCATCAACGGTGCTTCGCCGACCGCCTTGACGCTGAACCCTTGTTCCTGAAGGTAGCGCGACAGCAGCTCGCGCAGACGCGCGTCGTCATCGACGACGAGGATCCGATAGCGTGTTTTCTGATTCATGGCGAGAATCCTACCCTTGCTCCCGCAGCCTTTCCAGCGCTCCGCGACAAAGAGGGCCGGGGCAGTGGGTAACGCTTCGTAAGAGCATCGGCGGGGGGCAATATCGACTTACAAAGCGGCGGTGTGCAGGGCACCGGGGGCTACCCATGAAATCCGTATTGCCGTATGTTCGGAAGTAACTTCGGAGGCCTCCCACGGCCCGTGACCCTTTCACCCGCATCCTGCGCACTCTTTCCACCTTCCCTGGCCTGCCCCCTCTCCTCGTGCATTCCCTCCTCTGACGTTTCCTTCGCCGCCATGCCTGCCCGTGTCCCTGCCGCCTCCGTCCGCGCCCCTGCTGCGCCCCTCCTGGGAGGGATGTTCGCCGCAGTGTTCGCCATGCTCATCACGATCGTGCCGGCACACGCCGAGCCATTGGAGCGGGAGAGCCCGGGTGCGGAGATCGAAACTTCGGCCCACCCGTCGCGGGGCGGCGATTTGCGCCACGTGCTGAATTCGGGCAGGGACATCGAAGCGGCACCGCGGAGCCGGCGCCCGAGCAAGGACGAGCGCGAAGCGCTGCATCGTGATCTGCGCAGCGCCATGCAGGACGTTTATGGCGAACCGCCGCGCGCGCGCGGCCGGCGCTGAACGCGCTGCGAAGCCTCGCCGAGCCGGTAGAATACCGGCACCATGAAAGTACTCGCGATCGAAACCGCCTGCGAACAGGGAAGCGTAGCCTTGCTCTACGAAGGGGAGCTGCTGTCGCGTCGCATCGAAGGGGCGAAAAACCATTCCGAAGCCGTGCTGCGCGATATCCGCGACCTGCTGGGCGAGGCCGGACTGGTTCCGGCGCAACTCGACGCGGTGGCCTTCGGTGCCGGGCCGGGGGCGTTTACCGGCCTGCGCCTGGCGTGCGGTATCGCCCAGGGGCTCGCACTGGGAGCCGATCTGGGCGTCGCGGCGATCTGCAGCTTGCAGGCGCTCGCGCTGCGCGCCGAGGCCCCGAGGGTGTTCGTCGCCACCGATGCCCGCCTGGGTGAGGTCTATCACGCGGCCTTCGTGCACGACGCCGAAAACGAGCCTCAAGCGGTAACCGGGGTCGGCTGCTGTGCCCCCGCGGAGGTCGTGCTCCCGCCCGGGCGCTGGAGTGCCGCCGGATCGGCGTTCGCGGCGTGGCCGGAAGTCTTGCGCCAGCGTCTCGACGACCGCCTCGACGCCTGTCTGCCATCGTTGCTGCCCGATGCCGCCGAAGTGGCCCGCCTCGCCGTGCGCAGGGTGGAGCGAGGAGCCTTGCTCGCGCCCGAGCATGCCGCGCCTCTTTACGTGCGCGACAAGGTCGCCCTGACCACCGCCGAGCGGCTCGCCCGGGGAGGCCGCGCCTGATGGCGCTGTCGCAGGCGCGGCTGCGCCCGATGCGGGGCGAGGACCTCGACTGGGTCTGCGCATGCGAAGCCGAACTCCACGCTTTCCCGTGGACGCGGGGCAATTTCAACGATTCACTGGCGGCCGGCCACGAGCTGTGGGTCTGGGAAACGGAGAATGGCCCGGAGGCGGCGCCGCTCGGTTATGCGGTGGTGCAGCGCGTTGCCGACGAAGCCGAACTGCTCGACATCGGCGTGGCGCATCACGCTCAGCGCCGGGGAGTGGGGCGCGCGCTGCTTGCGCGTCTGATCGATCATGCGTGCGAACACGGTGCGACCCAGTTCTTTCTCGAAGTGCGGCCGTCGAATGTCGCCGCGCTTGCCCTGTATCGGAGCGCCGGCTTCGAGACGGTCGGCCGCCGGCGCGGCTATTACCCCGCCACGCAAGGGCGCGAGGACGCCCTGGTGATGAGGCTCGCGCTGTGATGGCCGGGCGGGCGCCTTCGCGCCGTGCCGCGGTGCTGCGCGAGATGGGGCTGGGGCCGCTGTGGCGGTTGCGCACGCAGGGCGCGCAGCGGCTCGATGAGGAGGTCGGGGAAGGGGGCTGGGAAGGGGGCGGCGAGAGGGGCGCTGAAGCGCCGCCCGGCGCTGCCCTGGCGGGGGTGGAGGCGGCTCATGTCGTCCCCCGTCCGCTCGTGGCGGACGCCCCGTCGCCGTCTGCCGCCGCCGCTTCGTCCCCGGCGCTCACTGTGCACGGATTCCCGGAACAGCGCCCCGCCGGGCGCCGGAGTGCAGAGGCCGCTGCCGGCGACATCGCTCCGTACGCCGATTCAGCGCGCAGTGCGCGCATCGCCACGCTGGGATGGGACGAACTCGAAGAGGACATCCGCCAGTGCCGTGCCTGCGTGCTGTGCGAGCGGCGCCGGCAGGCCGTGCCCGGTGTCGGTGATCGGCAGGCGCGCTGGATGCTGGTCGGAGAGGGACCGGGGGCCGAAGAGGATCAGCGCGGCGAGCCTTTTGTCGGCCAGGCCGGCCGCTTGCTCGACAACATGCTGGCGGCGATCGGCCTGCGGCGGGGAGAGGATGTCTATATCGGCAATGCGGTGAAGTGCCGCCCGCCGCACAACCGCACCCCGGAGCGGGCCGAACTGGCCGCCTGCCGGCCTTACCTGGAGCGCCAGATCGCTCTGGTCCAGCCACGCCTGCTGGTGGCGCTGGGGCGCCCGGCGGCGCAGGCTCTGCTCGATCGGGAAATCGCCATTTCGGCGGCGCGCGGCAAGCTCTTCGATCATGGCGGCGTGCCGGTGGTGGTCACCTATCATCCCGCCTACCTGCTGCGCAACCCGCGCGACAAGGCCAAGGCCTGGGAAGACCTGTGCTTCGCGCGCCGATTCATGGCGCGTGCGGCAGCGAACGGCTGATTCGCGCCAGCGGCCTCTCTGCCGCCGGCCTCCCCAACAAAACGCAGGGCCGCCCCGGGTTTTCCTGTCCTCTCCCGGGGAACGGCAAAGCCGCCTCCGGGGGGCGTTCAATGCGTGCTGTGTTCGTCGAGCAGGGCGACGTCGTCGAATTCGCGCTGGTTGGCGTCGTGGCGGCGCTTGATCGCCAGCATCGTGCCGGCCACGAAGAGGCCGAACAGGACGATGACGATGTCGATCGACAGGCCGGCCATGAGCAGCAGTGCGTAGGTGCCGGTCATCACCAGGATCGACAGGTTCTCGTTGAAGTTCTGCACTGCGATCGAATGGCCCGCCCCCATCAGGATGTGACCGCGATGCTGCAGCAGGGCGTTCATCGGCACCACGAAGAAGCCCGCCAGCCCGCCGACCAGCACCATCAGCGCCATCGCCATCCACGCTTCGGTGATCCCCACCATCGCGATCACGCCCACCCCCATCGCGATGCCGAGCGGGATCACCCGCACCGCGCGGCGCAGCGAGATGTAGCGCGCCGCGAGCACCGAGCCGGCGGCGACGCCCAGCGCGACCACTCCCTGCAGCATCGACGCCTGTGACAGGCTCATTCCCAGGCTGTGCTCCGCCCACTTGATCACGATGAACTGGAGCGTGGCACCCGCCCCCCAGAACAGGGTCGTCACCGCGAGCGAGATCTGGCCGAGCTTGTCGCGCCACAGCAGGCGCAGGCAGTGGTTGAAGTCGTGGATCAGGTACAGCGGATTGCTCTTGAGCGGCTTGTGATCGACCCCGGTGTCCGGGATGTAGGCGTTGAAGGCGGCGGCGATCAGATACAGCGTGCCGATCACCAGCACCGCGGCTTCGAACGCCGTGTCGGCAAAGGGAAGGCTCAGCGCCATCAGGGCATCGCCGATATCGTTGTCGATCATCGCCCCCCCCATCATCGTGCCGATGATGATCGCGGCCACGGTCAGGCCTTCGATCCAGCCGTTGGCCAGCACCAGCAGGCGGTGCGGCAGATATTCGGTGAGGATGCCGTATTTGGCCGGTGAATAAGCGGCTGCGCCGAGACCGATGACCGCGTAGGCGAACAGGGGGTGGGCGCCGAGAAAGAGCATCAGGCAGCCGCCGATCTTGATCGTGTTGCTGATCAGCATCACGCGCCATTTCGGCATCGAGTCGGCGAAGGCGCCGACGAAGGCGGCCAAGCCGACGTAGGACAAGGTGAAAAAAAGCTTGAGCAGCGGCTCGTACTCGGAAGGCGCGGCCATGTCGCGCAGCAAGGCGATGGCGACGATCAGCAAGGCATTGTCGGCGAGCGCAGAAAAAAACTGCGCGGCCATGATGATGTAAAAGCCTAGCGGCATCGTCCAGGATCCGGAGTAGGGCGACTCGATGCAACTCAAGTTCGGAGCGCGGTTTATATCACGAAGCCGTGCTCACGGTGATTGACTCCGCGCAAGCCCGCTGCGGAGAGATCCCGGCGCCTCCGCCTTCTTACCCCGAAGGGGTATCCCGGCGTCCAAGTTGACGGGATCGCGCAAAGCGTAAGTTTTGTGCTTTAATTGCCAATAAATCATACTTATCCACACCAAATGGCAGATCGTAGACTTCAGGTATTCCACGCGGTGGCCAAGCACGGCTCATTCACCCGCGCCGCCGAGCACCTCCACATGACCCAGCCCGCGGTCACGTTCCAGATCAAGCAGCTCGAAGAGCATTTCGACACCCGCCTGCTCGACCGCGGTCACGGCAAGATCACCCTGACCACCGCCGGCGAGCTCGTTCTGGCCTACGCCGAACGGATCCTCGGCTTGTCGGCCGAGCTCGATTCGCGCGTCTCCGAACTGACCGACGAGCTCGCCGGCCAGATCAAAATCGGCACCAGCACGACCATCGCCGCCTACTGGCTGCCGCAGATCCTCGAAGGCTTCAAGCGGCGCTACCCGCGCGTGCTGCCGCGGGTGCTGGTGGGGACGTCCAAACTCACCGAAGACCGCGTCGCGGCGCGGGAGCTCGACATCGGCCTGATCGAGATTGCCACCGAGCAGCATTCGATCGAACGCCACAGTGCGGCGCGCGACGAACTCCTGGTGATCTGCCGCCCCGACCATCCGCTGGCGCGCTTCGAGCGCCTGAGCGCGAAGGACCTGGTCGGATATCCCTTCATCGACCGCGACCCCGGCAACGGCATCCGCCAGATCGCCGATGAGTTCTTCGAGACCGCCGGAATCGCCGGCAGCGAAATCACGCTGTGCGCCGAACTGGGCAGCCTGGCCGCGATCAAGCAGCTGGCCGCGGCCGGGCTCGGGTTCGCGATCGCATCGCGGCGCGCGATCCGGCGCGACGTCGAGGAAGGCCGCCTGGCCGCGGTGCCGCTCGAACCGCGCACGTATACGCCGCTCGAAGTGATCGTCCCCCGCGACAAGTTCCGCTCGCGCCTGATCACCGCCTTTGCTGACTACGCCTGCGAACAGTTCACCCTCATCGCCGAGCAGGAAGAGCGGGAGCGTTAAGGCTGCCCATGGCCAAACCCAAGAGCGCCTTCGTGTGCACCGAGTGCGGTGCGCAAGCCCTGCGCTGGCAAGGCCAGTGCCCGCAGTGCCAAGCCTGGAACACAATGGTGGAAACGCTGCTGGAGCCCGCCGCGCCGGCTTCCGGCAGCCGTTTTGCCGCGCTCGCCGGAGTCTCCGGCCGCCTCCAGTCTCTCGCTGAGCTGGCGCCGCGGGAAGAACCGCGCCAGCCCACCGGGCTCGACGAGTTCGACCGCGTGCTGGGCGGCGGCCTGGTCGCCGGCGGGGTGGTGCTGATCGGCGGCGACCCGGGGATCGGCAAGTCCACGCTGCTGCTGCAGGCGCTCTCCAACCTCGCCGCCTTGTCCGCCAGCGCCGACGGCGGGAGCCGGGCGGACGGCGCCGTGGTCTATGTCAGCGGCGAGGAATCGGGCGAGCAGGTCGCACTACGCGCCCAGCGCCTGCAACTGCCGCCATCGACGCTGCAGATGCTGGCCGAAATCAACCTCGAGCGCATCCTGCACAGTCTGCGCGAAGTCCGCCCCCGGGTTGCGGTCATCGATTCCATTCAAACCGTTTATTCCGAAGCCCTGCAATCGGCGCCCGGTTCCGTCGCCCAGGTGCGCGAATGCGCGGCCCAGCTCACCCGCTTCGCCAAGCAAAGCGGCACCAGTCTGATCCTGGTCGGCCACGTCACCAAGGACGGCACGCTCGCCGGGCCGCGCGTGCTCGAGCACATCGTCGACACCGTGCTGTATTTCGAAGGCGACACCCATTCGAGCTTCCGCCTGATCCGCGCATTCAAGAACCGCTTCGGCGCGGTCAACGAGCTGGGCGTGTTCGCGATGACCGAGCGCGGCCTGCGCGGCGTCTCCAACCCTTCAGCGCTCTTCCTGTCGCAGCACTCGCAGCAGGTCGCCGGCAGCTGTGTGCTGGTGACGCAGGAAGGCACGCGTCCGCTGCTGGTCGAGATCCAGGCCCTCGTCGACAGCGCGCAAAGCCCCAACCCGCGGCGCCTGTCGGTCGGCCTCGAGCCCACCCGGCTGGCGATGCTGCTTGCAGTCATGCACCGCCATGCGGGCATCGTCTGCTTCGACCAGGACGTGTTCGTCAACGCCGTCGGCGGAGTCAAGATCGCCGAACCGGCAGCCGATCTGGCGATCCTGTTCGCGATCCAGTCTTCGCTGCGCGACCGCCCGCTGCGCCGCGGCCTGGCGGTGTTCGGCGAAGTCGGCCTCGCCGGCGAAATCCGCCCCGCGCCGCGCGGCCAGGACCGCCTGAAGGAAGCCGCCAAGCTCGGTTTCGATACTGCCATCGTGCCGCGCGCCAACGCCCCCAGGCAGGCGATCGAAGGCCTCCGCGTGATCGCCGTGGAGCGTGTCGAAGAGGCGCTGGAGCAGCTACGGACGCTGGAAGATTGAGTGGTCCGGGTCGGCCCCGGTCTTCGGAGCATGGGCGGTGAACACTACAACGACGATCGGCTTTCCAGAGGGGGGGCGAGGCCGGCACGGATCCGAAAATGAAAAATAAACATGGACCTTGCATCTGCAGGGTGCGCGCAGGCGTCGTCCTGGCGCTTATCCTGTCCGCCGTCGATCTCCAGGGCGGCGCGCTGGCGACTGCAACGCCGCCTTACGTGATGGCCGATGGCGGGCGTAGCGCCGATCTTGAGCAGGCCGCCCAGTCGTGGCGCGACGATCCGGAGTTCAACGGCAACTGGGGCTTGAGCGCGATTGGGGCCGAATATGCCTACGCGCAGGGCCATACCGGACTGGATGCGCGCATCGGCGTCATCGACCAGCCGGTTTGGGGACCCCATCCGGAGTTTGCTGCGGCCGTTGCCGGGGAGGACAAGCTGACCTTTGTCCCCACCGCAGGTCTTCGCCTCTACGACGACCCCTACCTTCCCTTCAGGGCAGGAGAGCCCTTCTTCTACGACGGGCAGATGTACGTCGACGGCCGTGGTGGCGTCGCAACGCATGGTACGCACGTCGCCGGCATCGCCGCGGCCAACCGTGACAGCGAGGGCGGCGCGGTCGGGTTCATGCAGGGCGTTGCTTACGATGCCCGTCTCTTTGCCGCCGACAACGGCGACCCCGGGCCTGAGGACGGCATCGTGCGCGGCAACGATGGCGGTCCCTACCTGGCCGCGTGGCAGGCGATGATCGACAGCGGTGTCGATGTCATCACCAACAGCTGGGGGATCGGTATCGTCAAGGGTGTCGACTGGAACCTGTCGTCCGCAGGCAGGCAGTTTCTCGAGATCCGGTCCCTGTTCGGAACGCCTGAAGGAGGGGCTTACGACGGGGCCCTGCTGGCCGCGCGCAGCGGGATCGTCGTCGAGTTCTCGGCCGGCAACGACAGTGGGCGCCACCCCGATGCCATGGCCGGGCTGCCCACCTTCATTCCCGACATCGAAAACAACTGGATCATCACGACGAGCCTTGCCCCTTCCGACGAGGGGCTGACCCTGAGCTATTTTTCGAGCATCTGCGGCTATGCGAAGTATTACTGCATCGCTGCGCCCGGCAGCGAGATCAACAGCTCGATCGTGAGCGCAGACACCACCGGCATGCAGCCGGGCGATCCGGTGACCGACGGTGTAGCCGACTATACCTTGCTCAGTGGCACCTCGATGGCTGGCCCCTTCGTGTCGGGCTCGATCGGTGTGCTCACCCAGCGCTTTCCTTATCTCGCCAATGGTGATGTGGCCCAGATCCTCAAGACGACGGCGACCGACCTCGGTGAGCCGGGTGTGGACGAGGTGTATGGCTGGGGACTGATCGACCTCCGCAAAGCGATGAACGGCCCCGGCCAGCTGATGACCCGGATGGTAGCCGACCTCCCCGCAGGATCGAGCGATGTCTGGTCCAACGACATCGGTGAGGCGGCCCTGGTGCAGCGCGAGGCGGAAGCGCAGGCTGAGATCGCTGCATGGACACGGCGAAAGATCGACATGGGGTGGGAGAACGGTTGGGAAAGTGTCGACGCCACCGCCAGCATTGATGGCCTCTACGCCGACTATCGCCCGGAGGTCGCCGCGGCGCGCGCCTCGGTCCGTACGCTGCTGGAAATCAGGGCGACGCCGCCCTACACAGGTTTCAGCGAAGCGTATCTTGCAGTGGAGAATGATCCGGTCGCCTCCGCGCTCATCGCCGAATTCGGCAAGGAGACGAACTGGCTCGAACTCGGCCCCGATCCCGCGGTGTTCGATCGATTCATCGCGGCTCATTATCCGGACGATGATGCGCTCGCCAGGGCCCTGGCTGAATCGACCTTCAGGAACCAGGGGCTGGAATACGAGGCCATGGAGCTGTACACCGCCAACCTGGCAACGCTCACCTATGAAAACGGGCTCACCAAGCAGGGCGCGGGGGCCCTGTGGCTGACCGGCCGGAACACCTACCAGGGCGAAACCCGCGTCGAGGAAGGTGCGCTGATCGTGGAGGGGTCGCTCGCGGGCGGTGTTGCGGCATACGGGCAGGGCGTGCTCGGGGGCAATGGCCGCGTCGGCGGGCTGATCGTGAGCGACGGTGGGGCGGTCGCCCCCGGCACCTCGATCGGCACACTGACGGTCGATGGCCGCGACATGTCCGGTGACGAGGCAGGGACGGTGCGCTTTGAAACCGGCTCCTCACTCGAGGTCGAAATCAGCGCCGACGGCCGTTCCGACCAGCTCGTCGTCGCGCGTAAGGTCTCTCTCCTGGGGGGGCAGGTCAACGTGCTCGCCGAGTACGGCAGCGATCCGCTCGCCCCCTTTGTCGCGGCGTCGGCCGGGGGACTGTCCTACACCTTCCTCACCGCGGGCGAGGGCGTGGAAGGGCAGTTCGAGGGCGCAAGCTCGCCCTATGCGTTTTTCAGCCCCACGCTGGCCTATGGCGTCGACCATGTCAGCCTGGGGATCGAGCGCCTGCCCTTTGCAACAGGGGGGCGGAACGACAATGAGCGGCAGACCGCCGCCGGCATCGACAGCCTCGGCGCGGACAACGCGCTTTACGCGCAGGTGCTTGCCTTTCCGGCCGGTTTTGCCAGCGGCGCCTTCTTTGCGGCCGCCTCGGGCGCGCTGCACCCCACGACCGGCGGGATGCTCCTGGAGGATGGGCGTTTCCTGCGGGAGGCGGCGATCGCGCGCCTCCATGACGCCGGGGATGCCGGTGACACGCAGGGGCCGCATGCCTGGGGCCGGATCGACAAGGCCTGGACGCAGGCCGACGGCGACGGCAATGCCGCCGGCTACGACCGGAACCTGGGAGGATTCTTCGTCGGCGGCGACAGCCGCATCGGCGAGCAGGCCGTGCTCGGCTTCCTGGTCGGCTACGGGGACAGCAGCCTGACATCGGCCGGCGCGCGCGCGACGGCAGACAGTTACCGCGTTGGGGTCTACGGCGGCGGCGACCGGGGCCCGCTGAGGCTGCGGTTCGGCGCGGGGTATGCCCGTCATGCGCTCGAGACGGCCCGCACTCCGCCGGCCGGACAGGCATCGGCCCGTTATCACGTCAGCGACTGGCAGGTCTTTGCCGAGATCGGTCGCGCGCTTGGGCATCAGGCTGTGCAGGTGGAGCCCTTCGTCGGGCTCGCCTATGCGCATTCGAAAAGCATCAGCTTCACGGAAGAAGCGGGCGGCCTCTACCGCCTATCCGGCGTGGTGGAGGGGGCGGCGATTGCGACCGGCACGGCAGGCGTCCGGGTCGCCCACGCCCTGCGGTGGGGGGAGGAAGGTGCGCGGTTTTCGGGAACGGTAGCCTGGCGGCATGCGGCCGGCGACACCACGCCCCGCGCCCGGCTGGCCTTCGATCGCGGTGACGTCTTCGTCAATCGTGGCGTGGCGATGGCACGCAACGCGCTGGCACTGACTGCCCAGCTCAGGGCGACTTTGTCCCCGACGGCGACATTCAGCCTCGACTATGCCGGCCAGCTCGCGTCCGATCTCAGGGAGCATGCGCTCAGCGCCCGCCTCGGGGTCGATTTCTGAGCGTTTCAACCGCGGCAAACATCGCCCTGTGGGGCTTATGCGCGCATGTCGAGCCAGTCGTCGAAGGCGCGCAACGCCGCCTTGAGATTGTGCAAGGCGGCGTTGCCCGGCGCGCTGCCGAGCGTCCAGGCCTCGCCGCGGATGGCGAGCTGCCAGCACGGCGGCGGAGCCTCGCCTTCGAGGTCGCGGTACACCTGCAGGATGCTCTGGGGCGACACTGCGTGGCTGCTGTAACTGACGTCGCGTGCAGCTTCGATGGGGCACAGCGTGAAGGGGGCCGTCGCGTCGGAGGACGCATCCACGAACAGCACCCGCTCGCGCCCGCGCAGATCGAGTGCATGCTCGACCTGGAGCTGGAAATCAGTGAGACATTCCACCCCGGGCAACGCCATCGCCATGACTGCCTCGATGAACAGCGGCCCGAGGGCATCGTCTCCGCGGCTCGGGTTGCCCCAGCCGAAAACCAGCACCGGCACAGTCATGCTTTGTGTTTCCGGTCCAGCTCGGCGCCGTCGGCAGCGATCAGGCTCACCGCCAGCGGCATCTTGCCGAGCGCGTGGGTGGCACACGACAGGCAGGGGTCGAAGGCGCGGATCGCGACCTCGATGTGATTGAGCAGGCCCTCGGTGAGCGCGCGACCGTCGAAGTACTGCCGCGCCACTTCGCGCACCGCGGTGTTCATCGCCTGGTTGTTGTGGGTGGTCGAGACGATCAGGTTGGCCATGCTGACGAGGTCGTCGTCGCCCACTTCATAGTGATGGATGAGAGTGCCGCGCGGCGCCTCGATGACTCCGACGCCGCTGCGCCGGCGCGCGCCGCTCGCCACCAGCTCGTTGCCTTCGAGGGCATCGTCCTGCAGCAGGGTTTCGATCGTCTCGGCGGCAAACAGCATTTCGATCATCCGCGCCCAGTGGTAGGCGAGCGGGGCGTGGATCGGCGCGCCGTCGCCGTGGGCGAGGAATTCGCCGCGCTCGGCTTCGGCGAGCGGAGTCGGGATGCGGTCGCAGACCTGCAGCCGGGCGAGCGGGCCGACCTTGTACCAGCCGTGCTCGGGGCCGAGCGCGCTGAGGTAGGGAAACTTCATGTAGGTCCAGGGCTTGACCGCCTCGGTGATCAGGCTGGCGTAGTCCTGGACATCGACCTGGTCGTACAGTATCGCGCCGTCGGCGTCGCGCACGCGCAGCGCACCGTCGTAGAGGTCGAGGCTGCCGTCGGCGGCGACCTGGCCCATGAAGCCGGAACGGAAGTGGCCGAAGCGGTCGTACAGCGCCGGGTCGCTGCGGTGCAGGCGCTTCACCAGCGCGACCGCCTCGCGGCTCCAGGCGATGACCTGGCCGAGGTCGCGGCGCAGCTCGGCGCGCTCGTCCGCTTTCAGTGCGCGGTTGACGCCGCCCGGCACCGAGCCCGTGCCGTGCACGCGCTTGCCGGCGGTGAGGCGGATCACTTCCTGGCCGTACTTGCGCAGCAGGATGCCTTTCTTCGCCACATCCGGATAACGCTCGAGCACGCCGACGAGGTTGCGCCGCCCGACGTCGGCATCGAAGCCGAACAGCAGGTCGGGCGAGCACAGATGGAAGAAATGCAGGGCGTGCGACTGCAGGATCTGGCCGTAGTGCATCAGCCGGCGCATGGCTTCGGCGGTGGGCGTGAGGCGCTCGGCGCCGAGCACGCGGTCGAGCGCCTTGCTCGCCGCGAGGTGGTGCGAGACCGGGCAGATCCCGCACAGGCGTTGCACCAGCACCGGCACTTCCCAGTACGGCCGGCCCTCGATGAAGGCTTCGAAGCCGCGGAATTCGACGATGTGCAGGCGCGCCTGATGGACGCGGCCCTGCTCGTCGAGCAGCAGGGTGACCTTGCCATGGCCTTCGACCCGCGACACCGGATCAATGGCGACGCGGCGCAGGGTTTCGGGCGGAACGGCAGCGGTTTCGAGGTCGGGGCGCATGGTCGTGGCGGGGAGTCGGGTTGCAGGCGAAGGGGCGGGCGGCACGGTCCGGGCGCTGCGCCGTCGGCCGCGGTGCGATGTCAGTCGTAGCGCAGCAGCGGACCGTTGAGCCGGGGCGGGCGGCCGGCGATCAGCGCGCCGAGAAACTCGCGGAAAGCGTCGGCCGACGGCGGGCAGCCGGGCAGGAAGTGGTCGACATGGACGAGCTCGTGCACCGGCCGGACCTTGTCGAGGAGCAGCGGCAGTTCGGGATCGTCGGGAATCGCGCTGCCCGCGGCGAGGCCGCTGCCGCGGCGGTACACCCAGTGCAGGACGTCGCCCACCGCGAGGTGGTTGCGCTGCGCGGGCAGGCCGCCGTTGATCGCGCAGGCGCCGACCGCGACCAGCACCTTGCACTGGCGGCGGAATTCGTGCAGCACATGGATGTTCTCGGCGTTGCACAGCCCGCCTTCGATGAGGCCGAGGTCGCAGGGGCCGCAGTGCTTGAGATCGGTCAGCGGCGAGCGGTCGAAGGTGATGTGCTCGAGCAGCCCGAGCAGATCCTCGTCGATGTCGAGGAAGGACATGTGGCAGCCGAAGCAGCCGGCCAGCGAGACCGTGGCGACCCGCAGCTTTGCGCTCATTGTCCTTTCTCCAGCGCGGCGGCGGCGGTGCAGCCGTCGGCCTGCTCGAGGTCGCAGGCGCGCGCACCGATCGGAATTGCGAAGCCCACCCGTTTGCGCAGGATCGCCCCCACCGGGCACACCCCGGCGGCACGGTCGGAGGCCGCGAATGCGGTATCGGCGAGACGCCCGGAAGGGGCGCCGACCACAAGATGGGCCTGTGCGCCGCGGCCGGCGATGGCGAACACGTCCTTGCCGTCGATGTCGCGGCTGGCGCGCACGCACAGCTCGCACAGGATGCAGCGGTTGAAATCGATCAGCACGTCGGGGTGGGAGGCGTCGAGCGGACGGTCGGGGTAGAAGTGCTCGAAGTGCGGATCGCGCATGCCGAGCCGGTAAGCGGTGCTCTGCAGCAGGCAGTCGCCGCTCTTCTCGCACGCCGGGCAGAAGTGGTTGCCCTCGACGAACAGCAGCTGGAGCAGCGTGCGCCGGGCAGCGTCCAGCTCGGCGCTGGCGTTTTCCACCTCGAGGCCGGCCGCCGCCAGCGTGGTGCAGGCCGCCACTTCGCGCCCGCCGCAGCGCACGATGCACAACCGGCACGAGCCATGGGCGCCGAAATCGGGATGCCAGCACAGGTGGGGAATGTACTTGCCGGCTGCGCGGGCGGCCTGGATCAGGGTCTGGCCGGGCGAGAACGGAATCGCCTCGCCGTCGAGGAAGAAAGTGTCGCTCATCGCAGCGGTTCGTCGGGGAGGGGAGTGGGATCGGGGTGAAAGTGGGCTTGTCGGTCGTCACGCCCGGTGGCCTGCCGTGCCGGGGCGAGGGCGGCGTCTAGGTCGAAGGCGGGGACGAAATCCTCCGTGCGCAGGCGGCGGCTGAAGGCCGGGCGGAACTTGTCGACGATGTCGGTGAGCGCCAGCGTCGCCGTGCTGCCCAGGCCGCAATGGCTGGCGCTGCGCAGCAGGCGGTCCATCGCCGCCAGTTCGGCGACATCCGCCGGCACCCCGCGGCCGGCGGCGATCTTGTCCATCAGGCGGCGGTTGACCGCGGTGCCGACGCGGCACGGAGTGCAGAAACCGCAGCTTTCATGGGCGAAGAAGTCGACGAAGGCGTGGGCGACGTCGAACAGGTCGCGGCGCTCGTCGAAGACCATGAAGGAGCCGCCGGTGGGCACGTCCTCGAAGGCGATGCGGCGGCCGAACTCGGCCGGGGCCAGGCAATGACCGGCGGCGCCGGCGATCTGCACCGCCTGCGTCGCCCGCGCACCGCAATCGGCCAGGACTTCGGCGACGGTGACGCCGAACGGATATTCGTAGATGCCCGGCCGCTCGACGTCGCCCGACACCGACAGCAGCTTGGTGCCGCTCGACTGTGCGGTGCCGATGGCGCGGAAGACCTCGCCGCCGTGGATCGCGACGAGGCCGGCGAGGGCGAGCGTTTCGACGTTGTTCACCGTCGTCGGCTGGCCGCGGTAGCCGCGGCTGACCGGGAAGGGCGGGCGGATGCGCGGCCGGCCGGGGCGGCCTTCGAGCGACTCGAGCAGCGCCGACTCCTCGCCGCAGACATAGGCGCCGGCGCCGAGGTGGATCTCGATGTCGAAGTCGAAGCCGCGGCCGAGGATGTCCGTGCCGAGCAGGCCCTGGCGGCGGCGCTCGGCGAGCAGCGCTTCGAGCGGGTCGAGCAGGTGGCGGTACTCGCCGCGCAGGTAGATGAAGCCGCGGTGCGCGCCGACGGCGTGGGCGGCGATGCCCATGCCGTCGATCACGAGCTGGGGAAAATCGCTCAGCAGCACGCGGTCCTTGAACGTGCCCGGCTCGCCCTCGTCGGCGTTGCACACCACGTAGTGCGCTTCGCCGGGTGCGGCGCGGCAGGCCCGCCACTTCGCCGCCGTCGGATAACCGGCGCCGCCGCGCCCGCGCAGGCGCGAAGCTTCGATCTCGGCCAGCAGGCCCCCGGGGGAGCGGGCGAGGGCGGCGGCCAGCGCCTCGCCGGGGGCGAGGCCGGCACCGAGCAGGGCGTCGCGGCGGCGGAGGTTGGGCTCGATGCGGAACCACTCTGCCGGCCAGTCATCGACCGCAACCCCGCGCCGGATCAGATCGGCCATCGGCACCACGCGCTCGGCGCTCATCCGCGTCAGCGGGCGCTGGTTGACGAGCAGTGCCGGGCCCTGGTCGCACAGGCCGGTGCACGACGTGGTGCCGACGCGGACCCGGCCATTTCCGGCGGGTAGACCGGGGGCCAGCTCCAGCGCGCGGCACAGCGCCGCAGCCAGCGCCGGGCCGCCCTGCATGCGGTCGGTGATGTTGTCCGCGAACAGAATGTCGTAGGCGGGCGCCGGGCCGGTGCGCAGCAGACTGTAGAAGCTCGCGGTGGCCAGGACCTGGGCCAGCGGCAGGGTGAGGGCGGAGGCGATCCGTTCGAGCAGGGCAGTCGGCAGGTGTCCGGCCCGCTCCTGCGCCTGGCGCAGGATCTGCAGCAGCTGCCGCGGGTCGTGGTGGTTGGCGGCGAGAATCGGTTCGAGTTCGGCGTCGCTCATGATCGTGGGGGCGGCGACAGAATCGGCCCGGCCCGGCCCGCCGCATCCTGCGGTTTGCGGATCTGGCGGGCGATGAGCGAGGCCAGCACCAGGCCGCAGAGCGAAGCGGCCCCGGTGACGGCCCAGGTCCACTGCCAGCCGCCGCTCAGCGCCGCCACCCAGGCGATCAGCGGCGGCCCGAGGAACTGGCCGGTGGAAGAGCACTGCTGCATCCAGCCTACCGTCGCCGAAACCGTCCGCTCGCTCGGCGCCACCTGGACGGCGAGCGAGAACAGGGCGCCGGGAATCAGGCCGCCGATTGCCGAGAACAGCAGCACGGCCACGTAGCGTACGACGAACAGCCCGTCGAACGCGCTTCCGAATGCCACCACCGTCCCCAGCGCCATGGAGACGAATGCGCCGTGAAGGATCTGGCGGGCCGCGATGCCACGGTGGAGCAGGCGACCGGCGGCGACGTTGCCGACCACGTTCACCAGGCAGACGAGCGCGGTCAGCGCGCCGCCGAGTCCGCTGCCGAGCCCGGCCTGGTCGTAGATCGAGGGGAGAAAGCCGACCACCCCCAGCCACTGGCTGGAATACATCGCAAAGCACAGGGCCACCAGCCAGGGGCCGCTGCTGCTCAGGGTCAGGCGCAGGCGCTGGCGCCAGTCGTCGGTGGCGGGGGCGATCGCTACGGCAGGGGCGGCGGCACGGCGCGAGCGGTCCGACGGCACGCTCCAGCGCAGCCACAAAGCCAAGCCGATCGACGAGGCGGCGAGCAGCGACCACCAGCCCTGCCAGCCCACCACGGCCATCACCCACGGACCGCAGAACAGGGCGAGCGCGGTGCCGATCCCCATGTAGCCGCCCCACATGCCCAGATACAGCGCCAGCCGCTGCGGCGGCACCAGCGCGCGCAGCAGCGCCGGCGCGGGCAGCACCGTCAGCAGAAAGCCGAAGCCTTCCACTGCCCGCAGCCCGAGCAGCGTCGGCGCATCCGGCGCCACGGCTCCGGCCGCGCTCGCCAGCGCCAGCACGCTCAGCCCGATCAGCATGCTGCGCCGCAGGCCGAGCCCTTCGACGGCGATGCCGGCGAGCAGACCCAGCGCCATTCCGGCGAACTGCACCAGCGACAGCAGGAAGCCGGCCTGCAGCAAGGTGACGCCGAGCGCCTCGCGTAACACCGGAATCGCCGGCGGCAGCTTGCCGACATGCAGTGCGGCACCGATGCCGACGAGGATCACGACCAGTGCGGGCGCCCCTCGCGGAAAAACCTGTGTCGCCTTCATTCTCGATATGCCACGCTTGATCTGCCGGAAAGACCTAACAGTACCATCGGCGCAGCACCGGTGGCGCACCCGCGGCTACGACGTTCGGATGATTTTCCGGCGGCGGGCGGGCAAGGCCGGGGCGGCAAGCGCTGATCCTGCGGTCGTGGCCGATGGAGCAGTCGAGTATCATCGACCGTGAGATCGACCGTGGGCGCAGGGCCCGGAGCCGGATCACAGCATGAACCAGGAGGCCGAGATGAGGTGTGACAGCAGCCCGCGGGCGGGCCGGATGGACATCGCGTGGGAGCATCCCGGCTGATGCTCTGGCAGGCCATCGGTGCGGCGCGCGACCTTTCCCGCGTCCATGAAATCGCTTCCGTCCTGATCCACTACGGCTTCAGCGATCTGGTGCGGCGGGTCGGCCTGGGCAAGGTCCTTGAGCGTGCAGGCCGGGTGTTGCACTGGCGCACGCCCGAGGAGTTCGCCCACCTCGATCCGCCGGAGCGGGTCCGGCGCGCGCTCGAAGAACTCGGCCCCACCTTCATCAAGCTCGGCCAGGTGCTCGCCGCCCGGGTCGACCTCTTCCCGCCGGAATGGATCGCCGAGTTCGGCAAGCTGCAGGACGCCGCTCCGGCGGCACCGTTCGACCACATCCGCGCCCAGCTCACAGAGGACCTCGGCCAGGCGCCGGAAGCCGTGTTCGCCGAGCTTGAAGTCGAGCCCCTGGCGGCGGCCTCGCTCGCCCAGGTCCATCGGGCGCGGCTCGCCGACGGGCGCACGGTCGTGCTCAAGGTGCGCCGCCCCGGCATCCGCCCGCTGGTCGAGGCCGACCTCCACCTCCTCGCCCGCCTGGCGGAACTCCTCGAAGCCGAAGCGTCCGAGTTGCGCCGCTACCGGCCGCGCGAAGTGGTGCGCGAATTCACCCTGTCGCTGCGCCGCGAGCTGGACTTCGCCGCCGAATGCCGCAACGCCGAGCGTATCGCGGCGAATTTCGCCGATCACCCCGAAGTCGTCATTCCGGCGATCCACTGGAACTGGTGCGGCGAGCGCCTGAACGTCCAGGATTATGTCGAAGGCATTGCCGGGCGCAATCTTGCCGCGGTCGATGCCGCCGGCCTCGACCGCAAGCTGCTCGCCCGCCGCGGCGCCGCGGCGGTGCTCAAGATGATGCTCGAGGACGGCCTGTTCCATGCCGACCCGCATCCGGGCAACGTCTTCTACCTCGCCGGCAACCGCATCGCCTTCATCGACTTCGGCATGGTCGGGCGCCTGTCCGAAGAGCGCCGGCACGAAGTCGCGGTGATGCTGTTCGGGCTGGTGAGCGGCGACTCGGAAGCGGTCGCCGACGTGCTCCTCGAATGGCGCAGCGGCGACGAAGGCGACAGCGCCGCCGACCCCGAGCGCCTGCGCCGGGACATCGACGCCTTCGTCGATCAGTACAAGGGGGTGCCGCTCAAGCGCCTCGATCTCGGCGCGATGCTCTCCGACCTGATGGCCCTGCTGCGCGAGCACGGCCTCGCCCTGCCGCCGGAGCTGTCGCTGCTGGTCAAGGCCTTCATCACCCTCGAAGGCATGGGGCGCCAGCTCGACCCGGATTTCGACATCGCCGCCGAAGCGCGGCCGCTGCTGCAGCAGGTCCTGCTCGCGCACCGTTCGCCGGCCGCCGCCGCCCGCCGTGGCTGGCGCAGCCTGGGCGATGCGCTCGAACTGCTCGCCGGCCTGCCGCAGGACCTCGGCAGCCTGCTGCGCGCCGGGCGGCGCGGCAGGCTGCGGCTGCAGATCGACGTGGTGTCACTCGCGCAGGCGGTCGACCAGCTCGACCGCGCGATCAGCCGCATGACCATCGGCATCGTCACCGCGGCGCTGATCATCGGCACCGCGATCCTGATGACGGTGGTGCGCGACCCGGCCCTGGCCGGGCTGCGCACCTTCGGCCTGCTCGGCTTTCTCGGCACCGTGCTCGGCGGATTGTGGGTGCTGCTATCGATCTGGCGCAGCGGCCGGCGCTAGCGCGGCAATCGCCCGCAGCGGGCTGCAGGTTCGGCCGTGGATGACAATGCGGCCGGCGTTGGGCATGATCCGGGCGATGCCGGCGCTGTCCGCGGGCAAGGTGGCGGCCGTATCGCGCAGGATCGCGGCGGCGCCCTCACGCTGCCGGGGGAGGGCAGAGCATGATCGATCAGGTCGCGGAAAGGATCGCTCGCCGGGTGATTCTCGGCCTCTTGCTGGGTGGACTGCTGGCCCTGGGCTACGCGGTGCTGCATCTTTTCATCGTCCCGGTGGCCTGGGCGGTGATCATCGCCTTCGCCACCTGGCCCCCTTATCACCAGTTGCGCTCCCGCCTGCCGCTGCGCCCGGGGCTGGCCGCGCTGCTCATGACCCTGCTGCTGACCGCGGCCTTCGTCCTGCCCGCCCTGTGGCTGGTGATGCTGATGCGCAGCGAGGTGGGGGTGGTGATCGCGGCGGCAACCGAGCTCCTCAAGGAGGACACGCCCCCGTTGCCGGATTTCATCCGCGCGCTGCCGTGGCTGGGCGATTTCCTCCAGGGTTTGATCGAGCAGATTGCGGGCGATCCCGAAGCCTTCCGCGGGCAGGTCAGCGAATGGGTCCGGCAGGGGGCCGACCGGGCGGTGGCCCTGATCGGCGATGTCGGGCGCAACGCGGCCAAGTTCGGCTTTGCGCTGATCACCGTGTTTTTCCTTTACCGGGACGGCGACCGGGTCCTGGCGCAGGTCCATCGCGTGCTGCACCGCTTCCTGGGGGCGCGCGTCGATGCCTACCTGGTCGCCGTCGGCGGGATGACGAAAGCGGTGGTGTGGGGGCTGGTGATCACGGCACTGGCGCAGGGGCTGGTCGCCGGCCTCGGCTACTGGTGGGCCGGACTGCAGGCGCCGGTACTGCTCGGCGCGATCACCGCGCTGATCGCGATGGTGCCGTTCGGGGCGCCCTTCGTCTGGGGGTCGGCCAGTCTCTGGCTGCTGGCAGAGGGCGACATGCTGGGCGGGATCGGACTGATGCTGTGGGGGGGGCTGGTGGTGAGCTGGGTGGACAACCTGGTCCGTCCGCTCGTCATCAGCAATGCGACCCGGATTCCGTTCCTGCTCGTGATGTTCGGCGTCCTCGGCGGGCTCGCCGCCTTCGGCCTGGTCGGCCTGTTCCTCGGCCCCGTCGTCCTCGCGGTGCTGATGGCGGTATGGCGCGAATGGATCGAGGAAACCGAGCTGTAGTTCGTTAAGATGCCGTTAATATTTCATTAAGTATATGTATGTAAAAGGGAAATTTATTCTGGCGTAAGCGCCTTGTAAGCCTTCCCGCATACCTTGCGGCACACCGGGCTCGTGCCCGGCCCGTTCGTGGACGCAGGAGGGAGACATGAAAAACGACCTGGCGGCAAAGATTGCCGCCAACCCCAAGTATCAGGCGCTGGTCAGGACGCGGTCGCGTTTCGGCTGGGCGCTCACCGCAGTGATGATGGTCGTCTATTACGGCTACATCGCCATCATCGCCTTCGACAAGGAGCTGTTTGCCGTCCGACTCGGAGAGGGAGTGACGACGGTCGGCATTCCGGTCGGCCTCGGAGTGATCTTCTTCACCATCCTGATCACCGGCTTCTACGTGCGCCGGGCGAACTCCGAGTTCGACCGCCTGACCCGCGAAATCGTCCAGGAGAGCGCCAAATGAGTGCCCGTCATTCCCTTGCGGCTGGCGCCGCGCTGCGTGCCGCAGCACTCGCGGCAACCCTCGGCCTGCTGTCCTCGGCGGTGCTGGCCGCCGGCGGCGATCTCGGCCAGGCCGAAAAGCAGGCCACCAACTGGACGGCGATCCTGATGTTCGGCGTGTTCGTCGTGTTCACCCTGTTCATCACCAAATGGGCGGCGGCGAAGACCAAGTCGGCGGCCGACTTCTACACCGCCGGCGGCGGCATCACCGGCTTCCAGAACGGCCTCGCGATCGCCGGCGACTACATGTCGGCAGCGTCCTTCCTCGGCATTTCCGCCGCGGTGATGATGAACGGCTACGACGGGCTGATCTACTCGATCGGCTTCCTGGTCGGCTGGCCGGTGATCACCTTCCTGATGGCCGAACGCCTGCGCAACCTGGGCAAGTTCACCTTCGCCGACGTCGCCGCCTATCGCTTCAGGCAGACCCCGATCCGCGCCTTCGCCGCTTCGGGCACGCTGGTCGTGGTCGCGTTCTACCTGATCGCGCAGATGGTCGGCGCCGGCCAGCTGATCAAGCTCCTGTTCGGTCTCGAGTACTGGATGGCGGTGGTCATCGTCGGCGCGCTGATGATGGTGTACGTGCTCTTCGGCGGCATGACCGCAACCACCTGGGTGCAGATCATCAAGGCCTGCCTGCTGCTCGCCGGAGCAAGCTTCATGGCCTTCATGGTGCTGCTCGCCTACGGCTTCTCGCCCGAGGCGATGTTCGCCGACGCGGTGCGGATCAAGGTCGAGACCGCGATGGCCGGGGGCAAGGGCGCGGAGGAAGCCGCAACCATCGGCCAGGCGATCATGGGTCCGGGCTCCTTCATCAAGGATCCGATCTCGGCGATCTCCTTCGGCATGGCGCTGATGTTCGGCACTGCCGGCCTGCCGCACGTGCTGATGCGTTTCTTCACCGTGCCCGACGCCAAGGAAGCGCGCAAGTCGGTGTTCTGGGCGACGACCTGGATCGGCTACTTCTACATCCTGACCTTCATCATCGGCTTCGGCGCGATCGTGCTGGTGTCGACCAACCCGGACTTCCTCGATGCCAAGGGCGGCCTGATCGGCGGCGGCAACATGGCCGCTATCCACCTCGCCAACGCGGTCGGCGGCAACGTCTTCCTCGGCTTCATCTCCGCGGTCGCGTTCGCCACCATCCTCGCCGTGGTCGCCGGGCTGACCCTGTCGGGCGCTTCGGCGGTGTCGCACGACCTCTACGCCACGGTGTTCAAGAACGGCAACGCCGACTCGGCTTCGGAGCTGCGGGTGTCGCGCATCACTACCGTGGTGCTGGGCATCGTCGCCGTGGTACTGGGGATCGCGTTCGAGAAGCAGAACATCGCCTTCATGGTGTCGCTCGCCTTCGCCATCGCCGCTTCGGCCAACTTCCCGGTGCTGTTCATGTCGGTGCTGTGGAAGGACTGCACGACGCGCGGAGCGACCATCGGCGGCTTCATCGGCCTTGCCACCGCGGTGGTCCTGACCGTCGTCTCGCCGTCGGTGTGGGAAGCCACGCTCGGTAATCCGAAGGGGTCGGCGTTGTTCCCCTACGCTTCGCCGGCGCTGTTCTCGATGGCCGCGGGCTTCATCGGCATCTGGCTGTTCTCGGTCCTCGACCGCGGCGCTCGCGGCGCCGAGGACCGCGCCGGCTACCTGGCGCAGAAAGTGCGCTCGGAAACCGGCATCGGTGCGGCCGCCGCATCCAGCCACTGAGCACCACCCCCGGCGCCCGGAGCGGGCGCCGGTCCGGCGCGCGGGGCGGTGGGCGAAGGCTCACCGCCCCGCGTCGTTCTGACGCGGCAAGCGGACCCGGACCTGGGTGCCGCGGCCGTCCGCCGGCGTTTCGATGACGATGCTGCCACCATGGCTGCGGACGATTTCGCGCGCGATCGACAGCCCCAGGCCGCTGCCACTCGCCCGTGCCCCGGGGTGGCGGTAGAAGCGCTCGAACACCCGTTCACGAACCGCCTCCGGAATGCCCGGACCGTCGTCGGTGACGCTGAGTTCGACTTCGTTCTCGCTGCCCGCGCAGCGCAGGGTGACGCGCCCGCCCGGCGCAGTGTATTTGAGCGCGTTGTCCATCAGGTTGGCGATCAGCTCCTGCAGCAGGGTGGGGTCTCCGGCGACGACCACCGGCCGGCGGTGGATGCCCAGGTCGATGTCGCGCTGGTCGGCGATGCGCAGCCAGCCTTCGACCATGTCATCGATCAGGCCGTCCACCGCCACCGGAGTCGAAGTCTCGACCACGCGGCCACCGGCTTCGGCCCGCGCCAGCGCCAGCAACTGGTTGGCGAGCCGGGTAATGCGGCCGACCGATTGCCGCAGCCGGCTCCTCGCTTCGTCGTCGAGCGGCTTCGACTCCAGCAGCTCGAGTTCCATCTGCAGTCCGGCCAGCGGCGTGCGCAGCTGATGGGCGGCATCCTGCAGGAACTCGCGCTGTTGCGCGCTGAACTCGCGCAGGCGACCGAAAAGGACGTTGAGGGCCGCAACAAGCTCACCGATCTCGTCCGGCACCGTGGCCGGGTCGATCGGCGACAGGTCGGAACCCGAACGCTTGCGCAGCGAGCCGGCCAGGCGCTCGAGCGGCGCCAGCCCCGACGGAATGCCGAAACGGGCGGCGACCGCCGCGGCGAGCAGGAGCAGCGCTCCGGCCGAAACGAAGCCCAGCAGCAGCCGGTCCATCGCTTCGCGCCGCTTGTCGAGGGTTTCCCCGACGGTGACGTAGACGCCTTTCCGTTCCAGCTTGCGGTACAGCCGCACCGCGCGCAGGGCCTGCCCGTGGTGCTGGAGGTCGCGGAAGATCGGTTTCGTCGAAGGCGGGCGCACGGCCGTCGCTGCCGCTTCTTCACCCAGCGGCTGGTAAGGAACGGGCAGGGCGGAAAGCTCGTCGATTTCATCGAGCTGCGGCAGGTCGGCATCGCCTCCGAGGTAGCGCCCCTGCTCATCGCGCACGCGGAAGAAGATCTCGTCCTCGGTATCGGTGCGCAGCATCACCACCGCCTCCGGCGACAGGCCCAGTGCGAGGCCGTCCGGCACCGGGCGGACGTGGGTCGCGACTCCGTGCGCGAGGTTCAGCAGGTTCTGGTCGTAGGCGCGGTTGACGACGGTCTTGGCCGTGCCGTAGGCGATCGCGCCGCCCGCCAGCAGCAGCAGTGCGGTCGGCCCGGCCAGGGTGTGGAGCAGGTTGTGGCGGAGGCTAGGCGGTGCCGTCACGCTGCCCTCTGGCGTGCTCGAGGCGGTAGCCGAAACCGCGCACGGTGCGAATCAGCACCCCGGCCGACTCCAGCCGTGGACGCAGGCGCGAGACATAGACTTCAAGCGCGTTGCCGCTGCCTTCGCCCTGCAGGCGTTCGCGCGCGACCGTACGGCCGTCGGCGCGCACCAGGGCTTCGAGCAGTTCCCATTCGCGCCCGGTGAGCATCAGGGGTTCTCCGGCGAGCGTCGCCAGGCGGCCTTCGGCATCGAGCGCCAGGGGGCCGAAGCTCGACCGCGACGCGCCGGCTGCGCCTCCGCCGCTGCGGCGCTGAACGGCGCGCATGCGCGCGGTGAGTTCGGCCAGCTCGAAAGGCTTGAGCAGGTAGTCGTCGGCGCCGAGGTCGAGCCCGTAGATGCGGTCGTCGAGCGCATCGCGCGCGGTGATCAGGATCACCGGCAGCGCCTGGCCGCGGTCGCGGATGCGGCGTACCACCTCGTAGCCGCCGAGGCCGGGAAGGCCGACGTCGACCAGGGCGAAATCGAAGCTCCGTTCCTGCAGCAGGCGGTCGGCCTGCATGCCGTCGTTCTCCAGGGTCACGTCGTCGCCCTGGCCGCGCAGGAATTCGGTAATTCCGGCAGCGAGCACGGGATCGTCCTCGACCAGCAGGATCTGCATGATGTCCTCATCGGTTCCGGGGGGAGGGCGCCGGCGATTCGCCGTGCCGGCGGCGGCGCGCAGGCGCAATCGTAGCGCGCCCCGCGGCGGGCGGATACCGGCGGCGAGCCTCCCGGGCGCGGGAATGCGGCGTGGCGCCGGCCGGGCGGCCTCCCCGCGTGCCGGAAGGGCGCAGGGAAAAGCTCGGAAAGGGTATGATCATCGAGCCTCCACGACTGTCCGGGGGACGCCCGGCCAACTGTATGCCGCACGACATCCCGCTCGCCATTCCACTCGATGCCGGCCAGATCGAGGCTTTCCTGATCGCGACCGGAATCGGCCTGCTGATCGGCCTCGAGCGCGAGCGCGTGCCGTCGGCGCGCGCCGGGCTGCGCACCTTCGCCCTGGTGGGCATGTTCGGTGCGTTGACCGCGATGCTCGGCCAGCAGCTGGCCAGCTTCGCCCCTTTCGTCGCCGGGCTGCTGATCGTCGCGCTGATGATCATCACCGCCTATCTGCGTCACCCCGACCCGTCCGACCCCGGCACGACTTCGGTCGCCGCCCTGGTGGTGTGTTACTGCTTCGGCGCCGCAACCTGGTTCGGCCATGCCCAGCTGGCGGTGATGCTGGCGGTGGCGACGACCGTGCTGCTGTACTTCAAGGCCCAGCTGCGCGGGATCGCGAGCCGGCTCGACGGCCGCGACTGGATCTCGATCCTGCAGTTCGGGGTGCTGTCACTGGTCATCCTGCCGATCCTGCCGAACGAGGAGTTCGGCCCCTATGGCGCACTCAATCCGCACCAGATCTGGTGGATGGTGGTCCTGATCTCGGGCGTGGGCCTGGCCGGCTACGCGGCCTTGCAACTTGTCGGCGTCCGTTACGGGTCGGTGTTCGTCGGCGTGTTCGGCGGCCTGGCTTCGAGTACCGCGACGACGATGGTGTATGCCCGCCAGGCCAATGAATCTCCGTCCCTGACGGCGACCGCGGCATTGGTGATCGTAGTCGCGAACCTGGTGATGGTGCTGCGGGTCGGCGTGATCGCGGCCGTCGTTGCGCCCGCAGTCATGCGATCGTTGCTGCCGGTGGTGCTGCCCGGCCTCGTCTTCGGGCTGCTGGGGGCGGTGTGGCATTGGCGGCAGTTGCTCGAGCGTGGCGAAGCGGTGCTGCCGGCGACGAACAACCCAACCGAGCTCAAGACGGCATTGGGCTTCGGTGCGCTCTACGCGCTGGTCCTGCTGTGCGCGGCCTGGCTGTCGGATTTCGCCGGCAACCGCGGCCTGTACGTGCTTGCCCTGGTGTCGGGCCTGACCGATGTCGATGCGATCACCTTGTCGAGCCTGCGCCTGTTCTCGCTCGAGCGCCTCGAACTGGTGCCGACCGTGATCGCGATCGGGATCGCGATGATCGGCAACCTCGGCTTCAAGCTCGGCATGGCGGTGGCGATCGGTGGCCGGGCCCTGGGCCTGAAGGCGGCCGCCGGGATGGGGGCTGTGGCCCTGGGTCTGGGCAGCGGCATGGTCTGGGTCGGGCTGCGGGGGGCCGCGCTTTGAACCGGCAGCGCCTGTGCCGGGGACGGGCGCGAGTCAGTCGCGCTCGATCAGGGCGATGACATCGCCTTCGTTGACGCTCTGGTATTCGCCGACCCGCACTTCGGTGATCACGCCCTCGTAAGGGCTGGGGATGTCGAGTGCCACTTTGCCGGTTTCGAGCACGATCAGGGTGTCGTCGCGCGCGACCCGGTCGCCCGCCGCGATCAGCACGCTCTGGACGATGATGTCGCCGTTGGCGCAGTTGCCGCAGCTGCTCCAGCATTCGGGATACTTCGGAATCCTGATTTCCACGGCTGAAAGCATCGAACGCTCCGCGGTCGGGTAAAGGGTGGACTATACGTCCGCCCATCCCGCCCGAGGAGCGTTCCCGGTTGCCGTCCGATGTTTTCCGGCCTTGCCCGGCCCGCCGTGCCTCTGCCGAAGCCAGCCTCGGGACCTGGAAAGGCGGGCAGGGGGGCTTCAGTCCACTTCCATCTTGCCGCTTTCGGCGGCGAACGCCAGGTTCCTCTTCTCGATCGGGGCATGCCGTGCGCTGCGCCCGACCAGCGAGATCGCCAGCCCGGCAATCACCCCGGGAACCGCGAAGGCGAGGAAGTTCATCTGCAGGGGCAGCTCCGCCGCCATCAGCATGCCGCCCAGGATCGGGCCGAGAATCGCGCCCATGCGCCCGACGCCCGAGGCCCAGCCCAGGCCGGTGGAGCGGATGTGCATGGGGTAGTACTGGGCGACATAGGCGTACAGCAGGATCTGCGTGCCGATCGTGGTCGCACCGGCGATGGCGACCACGCCATACAGCACCACGGTCGGGTTCTTGAAGCCGAGCAGGCTGATCGAGACCGCAGCGATGGCGAAGAACACCGTCAGCACGCGGCGCAGGTGCAGGCGGTCGGCGATCCAGCCGCCGCCGATGGCGCCGAAGATCGCGCCGAAGTTGAGCACCAGCAGGAAGCCCAGGCTTGAGCCCAGCGCGTAGCCGGCCGAGTTCATCAGCTTCGGCAGCCAGGAGCCGAGCGCGTACACCATCAGCAGGCAGCAGAAGAACGCCACCCAGAAGCTCGCCGTGCTCAGCAGCCGGCCCTCGGTGAACAACTGCCCGACCGAGCCTTTCTGCCCTTTGGCGGCCTCGATCACGAAACGGTCGCCGGCCTGGGCACGGAACGACGGCTCGACCCGGGCCAGCATCCGGCCGGCTTCCGCTTCGCGCTGGTCACGCACCAGGAAGCCGACCGATTCGGGCAGGAAGCGCAGGATCACCGGCAGCAGCAAGAGCGGAACGATGGCGACGAAGAACAGCGACTGCCAGCCGAAATTCGACAGCATGTAGATGCCGAGCCCCGCCGACAGCATGCCGCCGACGGCGTAGCCGCTGAACATGATCGCCACCAGCGTGCTGCGGATCTTGCGCGGAGCGTATTCGCTCATCAGCGCGACGACGTTGGGCATCACCCCGCCGATGCCGAGCCCGGCGAGGAAGCGGCACACGCCGAATTCGAGCGGGTTGCGCGCGAAGCCGTTGATGAAGGTGAAGCCGCTGAACAGGATCACGCAGATCGCGATCGCCTTCTTGCGCCCGATGCGGTCGGACAGCGGGCCGAAGATCAGCGCTCCGAACATCATGCCGAACAGCGCGTAGCTCCCCAGGGCCCCGGCCTGCAGCGGCGGCAGCTGCCATTCCTGCATCAGCTTGGGCAGAACGACGCCGTAGATCACCAGATCGTAGCCGTCGAAGATGATGATCAACGCGCACCAGAACAGCACGGTCCAGTGGAATCGGTTGAATCTTGCTTCATCGATGATTTTGTTGACGTCAACAGCTCTCATGCGAACTCCGGGTTCTGTTTTCGAGATGTGGTCGAGGCGGGGTATCACGGAAACGAATACCGCCTCATTCGGAAGTTGAATGCTCGTTCATCAGATTTGGGGTGTCAATGAAGGTATTAGTAATTTCTTTATATAACGATCAACAAATAAACGAATAACAAGCCTGGAAAAGCCTCTTCATGCCGGTTATCCGCTCCATCCGTAGTGGATTCGGCCGGTGTCGCCCGTTTTTGCCGCGACACCTGGAAAATATAGTTGGAAATCAATCAATCTTGTTTATTTGTATACAGAAATTTAAATAAAATTTACGAATTGTTTGGCGTCGAACGGTTTTTTGGCTTTTTCATGGCTTTCTTTTGATAAATATCAATCTGTTGTGAAGATTGGCCAAACTTCCTGCGACGTCGATTGACCGCCTTTCTGCTGAGTTGTATACATCTTCCCATCAAGACCGGTCAGCGCCTGGCGCTTCAAAAGCCGTAGCGACGGCTTTCCGGCCGCATCCACTGTCAGCGGGAGCCTGTATACGATGTACTCGGTACGTCTCTGGTCGGTTCGCAATGCCCGTGCCCTGCATCGGCTGTATACCTTCTTCTCGCGGCTGGCGCCGCGGTTGGCGCCGCTGGTGCACCGGGTAGGAGAGCGACGGGCGGAAGTCCTGCTGCGGCCGCTCGAGCGGAGCGCGAAAAACGTCCTCTTCGACTGCCGGATGTGCGGCCAATGCGTGCTGTCCTCGACCGGCATGGCCTGCCCGATGAACTGCGCCAAGCAGATGCGCAACGGCCCGTGCGGCGGGGTGCGCGCCGACGGCCAGTGCGAAGTCGAGCCCGGGATGCGCTGCGTCTGGGTGGAGGCAACCGAAGGCACGAAGCGCATCGCCGCAGACCACCTCGCCCATCCGACGCCGCTGCTGCCGGCGATCGACCAGCGCCGCCGCGGACGTTCGACCTGGATCGAGGTCGTCCATGGGCGTCCGGCGCCGGTGTTCCAGCCCCCGGTGGGCGAGCGCATCACCCCAGAGAGCGAGCAGAGCCTGTTCGAACGCAGCTGCGCCGCCGGGCGCCCGGTGGTCACGGTCGAGATCGCCCCGCCGGACTCGGCCGATCCGGCCGCGCTGCTGGCGCGCGCCGAACTGTTCCGCGGCCTCGTCGATGCGATGAACATCACCGACGGCGCCGGCGGCAACTGCCACATGTCGAGCGTGGCGGCTTCGGCGATCCTCGCCACCCACGGCTTCGAGCCGGTCTATCAGATCGCCTGCCGCGACCGCAACCGGATCGCGATCCAGGGCGACCTGCTCGGCGCCGCCGCGCTCGGCGTGAAGAACATCCTGTGCCTGACCGGCGACGACGTCAGCCGCGGCGACCATCCGCAGGCCAAACCGGTGTTCGACCTCGACGCCGTGTCGCTGCTGCATGTAGCGCGCGGCATGTGCGACCGCGCCGAATTCGCCTCCGGGCGCAAGCTCGAACAGGCGCCCGACCTCTTCATCGGCGCCACCGTCAATCCCTTCGTGCCTCCTTATGTGGACCGGGTCGCCAATCTCGAAAAGAAGATCCGCGCCGGGGCGCGCTTCATCCAGACCCAGTTCTGCTTCGACGTCGAGCGTTTCGCCGACTTCATGGCCGAGGTCCGCCGCCGCGGCCTCCATCGCCAGGCGCACATCCTCGTCGGCGTGGGCACGCTGGGTTCGGCGAAGGCCTTGCGCTGGATGGCGAACAACGTCCCCGGAGTGTTCATCCCGGAAGCCTTGCTCGCCCGCATCGAGGCCGCGCCCGACCAGAAGGCCGAAGCAAAGCAGGCGTGCATCGAGATCATCCGCGCGGTGACCGCGATCGAAGGCGTGGCCGGCGTCCATCTGATGGGCCACCGCAACGAAGCGGTGCTCGCCCGCATCATCGTCGACGCCGGCCTGCGCGCGCCGCCGCCGGCCGTCGATGAGGCCGATCCTGGCGCCGCCCCGGCGTCGTCGCGGCTGGCCGCAGCGTGACACTTGAATGACCAACAACCCGAAGGAGGAGACACCATGAGCGAACAGGACATTTTGAACGCACTGGAAGGCGAAGAGCGCGAGCTCGTCGAGTGGCTGGCCGACATGAACGAGGACGATGCGCTGGCGCTGGCCAACCGGATGCTGCTCGAAGACAAGAAGAGCCCGCTGCGCGTGCTCGAACTGTGCCGGATGGCGATGGACATCGTCGGCAAGCGCTTCGAGGAAGGCGAATATTTCCTCCCCGAGCTGGTGCTCGCCGGCGAGATGCTCGAGCAGGTCGGCGCCATCGCCAAACCGCTGCTGGTCGACGGCGAGGGCGAAGGGGCGAAGAAGCTCGGCCGCGTGCTGGTGGGCACGGTGCACGGCGACCTCCACGACATCGGCAAGAACATCGTCAGCTTCATGCTCGATATCAACGGCTACGAGGTCAAGGACATCGGCATCGACGTGCCGGTGGCCACCTTCCTCGACGAGGTGCGCAGCTTCAAGCCCGACGTGGTGGCGTTGTCCGGCTTCCTGACCCTGGCGTTCGACTCGATGAAGGAGACCGTCGAAGCCTTCGAGAAGGAAGGGCTGCGCGACCAGTTCAAGATCATGGTCGGCGGCGGCCAGATCGACGAGACCGTGCGCGCCTACACCGGCGCCGACGGCTTCGGCGTCAATGCGGTGGAGGCGGTCAACCTGTGCAACCGCTGGCTGGGGGTGGCGGCATGAACGCGCCGATCGAAGCGAGCGCCGCCGCCCAGGTGGCCTACGACGAACGCTGGCAGCGCATCCTCGACTGCGTCGCCCTGAAGCAGCCCGACCGCATGCCGACCGCGTTCTACGCCACCTTCTGGCTCGCCAAGAAATACGGCAACATCAGCTGCAAGGAGCTGATGTACGACTACGAAAAGACCAAGGCGCTGGCCGAGCGCGCGGTGCTCGAATTCGAGCCCGACGCCTGCGCACCGATTGTCGCCGCAGTGGCCTCGGGGCGCTCGCTCGAGGCGATCGGCTTCAAGCAGCTGCAGTGGCCCGGCCACGGCGTCGACGAGAACCAGCCTTTCCAGTACCTCGACCGCGAATACATGCTGGCCGACGAGTACGACGAGTTCCTCTTCGACCCCACCGGCTTCTACCTGCACAAATACCTGCCGCGGGTGGCGAGCGCCTTCGAAGGCATCGACCAGCTGCCGATCTTCCCCGGCCTGCATTACTTCCGCCTCATCAACGGCATCCGCTCGTTCGCCAAGCCCGACGTGCGTGCCAGCTTCGAGCGCATCATCCGCGCCGCCGAGGAGGTGGAGACCTTCGCCGCCCACGGCGCCGACTTCAACGCCCGCATCAAGGCCCACGGCTTCCCGCTGATCAACGGCGTCAATGCAGTGTCGCCGTACGACTTCATCGCCGACTACTTCCGCGGCGCCACCGGCATGATGAAGGACCTCTACCGCAACAAGGACAAGCTCCTCGCGCTGCTCGACAAGGCCTCGATCTTCCTCACCCGGCAGACCATCGCCACCGCCCAGGCCTCCGGCCATCCGATCGTGATGATCCCGATCCACTGGGCACCGGACGCCTTCATGTCGGACAAGCAGTTCCAGACCTTCTGGTGGCCGCCGTTCCGCAAGATGCTGATCGGCCTGATCGACGCCGGCCTGATCCCGATGCCGCTGTGGGAAGCCGACTGTACCAAGCGCCTGGAGACGATCCGCGACGTGCCCGCGGGCAAGTGCATCTACTGGTTCGAGCGCACCGACATGGTCAAGGCCTTCGAGGTGCTCGGCGACGTGGTCGCGCTGCGCGGCAACCTGTCGCCGTCGCTGCTTACCACCGGCCGCCCCGAAGAAGTCGATGCCGCGGTCAAGCACCTGGTCGACAATGTCTGGAACAAGGGCGGCAAGCTGATCCTCGACGCCGCCTTCGGCATTCCCGACGAGACTCCGGTCGACAACGTGCGCGCGATGTACGCTGCCGCGCGCAAGTACGCCGGCTGACGCACGCGAGCGCCTGGAGTCCGCGACCATGTCCGCACTGAGCTGCGCGAGCCTGCTGCGCCAGCTGCCCCCGCCGGCGCCCGATGAGCGTCCCGGAGCGCAGCGCCGGCGCGCGGCGGCGCTCGCCGAAGTGTGCGCCGACGCCCTCGTCGAGCCTGCCTACAGTGTGCGCATCGTCGCGCTCGAAGCCCCGCCAGGCGCGATCCTGCGTGCCGGCGGCCAGTGCCTGCATGCCCCGCGCCTGGTGCCGGCCTCGGGCCGGCTCACCGCCCTCGGCGCGGTGGCGTGCACGCTCGGGCCGCGCCTGGAAGAGCGCGTGCGGGCCCATTTCGCCGCCCGCCGCCCGGCCGCCGCGCTCGCCCTCGACGAGCTGGGCACCGCGCTGCTGCTCGCGCTCGTACGCCACGCCCAGGACCGCCTGGTCGCGCAGGCCGCCCGTCGCGGCCTGAGCGTGGCCGGCGAGCTCGCCGCGGGCGACCCCGGACTCGCGCTCGACGCCCAGGCCACCGTGCTCCAGCTCGCCGACGGCGCAGCGATCGGCATGCGCGCCAGTGCCGCGGGCGCGCTTCATCCACTCAAGTCGTGCACCAGCGTGCACGGGGTCGGCATCGCGCTCCCCGCCACCGCCTGGTCGCGCTGCGACGCCTGCCCCTCGGCGCCGCGGTGCACGATCGCGCGCCGGCGCAAGGAGATTCCCGCATGAACCGCAGCCAGGAGCATGCCCGCGCCGCGGACGCGGCGACCGAGTCCAACCTCCCCGCGGATGCGGCGCCCGAGTCCGGCCGTCCCGTCGACACCGGCGCCCCCAACGCGTCCTACCGCTTGTATTTCCCTCAGCTCGAACGCGAGATCGCCTGCGAAGCGGGCGAGAGCCTCTTTCACGCCGCCCGCCGCCACGGCGTGCGCATCGTCGGCGCCTGCGGCGGACGTGGCACCTGCGCGAGCTGCATGGTGCGGGTCAGCGAGGGTGCGCTGCGCCCGCTCGAGGGGCGCGGCCCGCAGGGCTTCGACATCGTCCTCGACGACGAGGGGCGGCCGACGAACCGGCGGCGCTGGATGCGCGCCTGCCGCATCGGCGCACGCAGCGACTGCACCGTCGAGATCGGCGCGCGCTCGCTGGCGCCGGTGGTGCGCGCCGAGGAAGAAAGCGCGCTCGCCGGCGAAGAGGCCGCTCCCGCCCTCGCGCTCGACCCCGCCGTCCGTGCGCACGAGCTCGACGTCCCCGCGCCCAGCCTCGCCGACGATCGCGCCGATGCCGACCGCGTGCTCGACGCTTGCCGCGAGCGGGAAGCGCACGAAGCCGGGCAGCGGATGATTCCGGCTGCGCAAGACGCCGCCACACTCGCAGCGCCCCCGCGCGCGCTCACCGTCGCCCCCGCTGCCACCGCCGAACTCGCCACCGTGCTGCGCGCCGGCAGCGGCCCCCGTTGCCGCCTGCGCGCCTGGCAGCGGGGCGGGGCGCTGATCGCGTTCGCCCCGAGCGGGCGGCGCAGCCTGGGGCTGGCGGTCGATCTGGGCACCACCAACCTGGCCGCCTTCCTCGTCGATCTGGACGACGGCCGCACGCTCGCCCGCCTCGGCGTGGAGAACCCGCAGACCGCCTGGGGCGCCGACCTGGTGAGCCGCATCGACCATGCGGCGGGCGATCCCAAGGTCGCCGAGGCCCTGCGCGCCGCCGCACTTGAGGCGATCGATGCGCTCGCCCACGACCTGTGCGCCAGCATCGGCCAGCGCCCGCAGGACATCGTCGATGTCGCCGTGTGCGGCAACACCGCCATGCACCACCTGCTGCTCGGCCTGCCAGTGCGCCAGCTCGGGCGCGCGCCCTTCGTCGCCGCGCTGCGCGACAGCGTCGACCTGAGCGCGCGCGAGCTCGGGCTCGCCGTGGCCCCCGGCGCCTGGGTCCACGTCGCCCCCAACATCGGCGGCTTCATCGGCGGCGACCACGTCACCGCGCTGCTCGCCACCGAGTCACGCTGGCGCGGACTCGGCTGCGCGCTGGTGATGGACATCGGCACCAACACCGAGATCAGCCTCATCCACCGCGGCCGGCTGTGGTCGGCGTCCTCGCCCTCGGGGCCGGCGCTCGAAGGCGGGCACATCGGCTGCGGCATGCGCGCGGCCGAAGGCGCGATCGAGAAAGTCACCCTCGAAGACGGGCGTCTGGCGGTGCACACCATCGGCGGCGGTGAGGCGGTCGGGCTGTGCGGCTCGGGTGTGCTCGACGCGGTGGCCGCGCTGCGCCGCGGCGGCCTGCTCGATGCCCGCGGCCGGCTGAGCGCCACCCACCCGGACATCGTCAGCGGCGAAGACGGCCGGCGTGCCGCCCAGCTCGCCCCCGAAGTGCTGTTCACCCAGGCCGACGTGCGCGCGGTGCAACTGGCCAAGGCCGCGATCCGCAGCGCTACCGAGCTGCTGCTGGCCGAAGCCGGGCTCGCCGAGGACGCGATCGAGTGCTTCATCCTCGCCGGCGCCTTCGGCGCCTACCTCGACATCGACAGCGGCATCGACATCGGCCTGTTCCCGCCGTTGCCGCGCAGCCGCTTTGTCCAGGTCGGCAACGCCGCCGGGCAGGGCGTGCGCCACCTGCTGCGGTCGTGCGCCGAGCGCGAACACGCGCGCGAACTGGCACGCACCGCGCAGGCGTGCGCGCTCAACGCCCGCGCCGATTTCCAGAACGTCTTCCTCCGCCACATCGGCTTTGCCGAGCCCCCCGAGATATCCGAACCCTCCGAGGCCGCCGCGACGACGGCCTGCGCCAACCCAAGCACCGCCACTGAAGAGAGTCCGTCATGACTGAAAGCACCCTCAGCGAAACCAACCGCTTCGGCATCCGCATCATCGGCGAGCGCATCAACCCCGGCTTCAAGAGCACGCGCGCGATGTTCGAGGACAAGGACCTCGCCGCCATCCAGGCGCTCGCGCTCAAGCAGGTCGAGGCCGGCGCCTTCGCCCTCAACGTCAACATCGGCCCGCAGGCGATGACCGACCGTGGCTTCCTGGTCGACGTGATTCGCGCCATCCAGGACGTGGTCGCGGTGCCGCTGTCGTTCGATGTGCCCACCACCGAGCTCTTCGCCCTGTGCCTCACCACCTACGATCGTGAGCGCACCGGCGGCGAGCTGGCGATCGTCAACTCCATCACCGAACACCGCTGGGAAGCGATGCAGCTCTACCGCGACCTGCCGTTCCGGGTCATGGTGATGGCCTCCGAGCGCGTCACCGACGGCGTGGCGAAGAACAACAAGACCGCCGAGGACATCGCCGCCACCGCACGGCGCGCGGCGCTGCGCCTGCGCGACGAATACGGCATGGCGCTCGATCACGTCTTCGTCGACCTGTCGGTGAGCGCGATCATCGCCGACACCGAGGGCCTGAACCGCGCCACCCTCGACGCGGTGCGCCTGATCGGCGCCGACCCGGACCTGAAAGGCCTGCACATGATGGGCGGACTGTCCAACATCGGCCAGCAGCTCCCGCCCAAGGCCGCCGACGGCTCGGACCTCAAGCACGGGCTGGAAAACGCCTTCCTCACCCTGGCGGTGCCGCACGGCTTCGACACCGTGCTCGGCACCCCGTGGCGCGGCTATGCGCCGCTGGCCGAAGACGACTACGTGCTCACCGCCTACCGCAACTTCCTCGACACTACCGGCAGCAACGCGCTGCGCGCGGTGCGCAAGCTCTACAAGGCCTGAACATGATCCCGACCGATCGCTTTGCCGTCGTCGCCGACGGCTGGTTCGACGGTGAGCGCCTGCACGCGCACGGCCCGTTCACCTTCCGCATCGAGGAGGGGCGCATCGCCGACATCGCCGCGGGCGACTTCGGCGCGACGCTCGCCACCCAGGGGATGGAGGTCGTGCGTGGCGGCTTTCTGATGCCCGGGCTGGTCGATGCCCACGTGCACCTGTTCCTCGACGGCGCCCCGACCGACGGCGCCCAGCGCGCCGCCCATCTCAAGAAGCCGGTCGAGGACCTGGTCGACGCCGCCCGCGCGAGCGCCCGCCAGGCGCTCGCCTGCGGGGTGACCCTGGTGCGCGACGCGGGCGATCGTCACGGCATCAACCACCGGCTCCGCGACGAAGCCGCCCACAGCCCGGGCCTTGCCCGGGTGCGCTCGGCCGGGCTCGGAGTCAAGCGCCCCAAGCGCTACGGCGCCTTCATGGCGCGCGACGTCGCCGACGACGCCGCGATCCGCGACTCGGTGCGCGAACTGGCCCGCGACAGCGATGAGATCAAGCTGATCCTGACCGGGATCATCGACTTCGACGCCGGCGCGGTCACCGACGAGCCGCAGTTCGATCTGGCCGCGGCGCGCCTGGTGGTCGACACCGCGCGCGCCTGCGGGCGCACCACGATGGTCCACTGCAGCGGCGCGGCCGGACTGGAGATCGCCGCCCGCGCCGGAGTCGGCTCGATCGAGCACGGCTTCTTCATGCGCCGCGACCTGCTGGCGCTGATGGCCGAGCATGACGTCGCATGGACGCCGACCTTCTGCCCGGTGCATTTCCAGTGGGCGCAGCCCGAGGCGGTGGGGTGGTCGGCACAGACCGTGGGCAACCTGCGCCGCATCCTCGACGAACATGCGCGCCACCTGCTCATCGCCCGCGAGCTCGGAGTGCGCCTGCTGCTCGGCACCGACGCCGGCAGCATGGGAGTCGAGCACGGCCACGCTGTGCATGAGGAAATCGAGCGCTACCTCGAAGCGGGCCTCACCACCGCCGAAGTGCTGCAGGCCGCCACCGCCACCGCCCGCCGCCACTTTGGCCATCCCCACCCGCGCCTCGAACGCGGCGCGCCCTTCGATGCGCTGCTGCTCGAGCGCTCGCCGTTCGAGGACATCGGTGCGCTGCGCACGCCCTTGCGTGCCTGGGCGGGGCAGCCGGCCTGCGAAGGAGAAGCGCTGCAATGAGCGCGCAGATCATCGACGGCAAAGCCTTGTCCCGGCATCTTCGCCGCCGATGCCGGGAAAGGGTGGGGGCTCGGCCGAGCGCGGCCTGGAACGAGGGAGCGGTAGCGGCCGTCCGGTCTGGGATACGGCCGTGATCTGGCACCAACCTTGACGGACAGTTCTCAGCCTTCTAGAATGCGCGCTCTTTGTCGGAAGGGCGGTTAGCTCAGCGGTAGAGCACTGCCTTCACACGGCAGGGGTCACTGGTTCGATCCCAGTACCGCCCACCAGTAAAATCAAGAACTTACTGGACCTTCCGCGAAGCTGTACGGAAACTGTACGGAAAACAGTTTCCAGAAAAGGGCGATTAACTCAGCGGTAGAGTGCCACCTTCACACGGTGGAAGTCAGTGGTTCGATCCCACTATCGCCCACCAGAACACCTGCAAAAAGCCAGTTCTCGCGAGCTGGCTTTTTGCTTTCTGCTGCATGGCTTTTGCGATGGGCAGGCACCCACGGTTCCGCGCACCTTTCCGCGCGAGGGGGCGGGCGAGCTGGTCAAGCCGGACTTTGGCCTGCCGGGAGATCACCCCGGTGATGCTCAGGCTTTCAACACTTCGGTACAGAACACCGTTGGCGTCAGGATGCGGGTGCGGCCCAAGTGGCCGCGCTGCAGCAGGCCAGCCCGGCGATCGCCGGTCACCAGATAGTCCACGTTGCCCGCGCCGGCCATGGCCAGCAAGAAGGCATCGTCTGGGTCGTCCGCCTCGAAATGGTGCGGCAACTGCTCCAGCACGAGGGCCCGCTGCAGGTTGTTGATCATCACCCCCACCTTGACAGGTTGCAGCACCGCCTGCAGCTTGGGGTAACGGCTGGCGCGGCGGATTTCCTCAAGTTGCGCGCGGGAGGTCACAAGCTCGAAGCGCGCGCTGCGCCAGGCACGGTAAATCGCATCCGGTGCCCCGTGTGGCGAAATCAGCGCACTGAACAGGATGTTGGTGTCGAGCACCACCCGCATTACTGCGCCCTGGCCCAGTCAAGCGCCTCGTCAACCATCGCAGCAAGATCCGCCTCGCTTACGCCAGCGCTGGTGGCCTTGGCTTCCTCTGCGCTCAGTTCCAGAATATGCGCCCGCACCGCTTCTTCGATGAAGCGCGACAGATCGCCCTTGCGCCCTCCGCCCTGGCTTGCCAGGAACATCCGCAATGCCTGGTCGGTTTCGGTGGAGACCGCCACGTTCCAACGTGTGCTTGCCATCTTCGACTCCTGAGATCGGTGTTTATGTGTTCAATTGTGCCACGATGCCAGCCTCTCGTCGCTGCGCACCTCGTCCTGCAGGCGCTAACATCCTTCGCCCCCCTTACCGATCAAGGAATGAAGCGTGACCGATCCCGCTGGAACCGACCGTAGCCCCTGGGCGGTCTTTCTGATCTTTCTTCGCCTCGGGCTGACTTCTTTCGGCGGCCCGGTGGCCCACCTGGGCTACTTCCGCGACGAATTCGTGACCCGGCGGCAGTGGCTGAGCGAGCGCAGCTACGCGGATCTGGTTGCCCTCTGCCAGTTCCTGCCGGGGCCGGCCAGCAGCCAGGTGGGGATCGCGCTCGGGCTGTCCCGCTCCGGTTATGCCGGAGCCTTGGCCGCGTGGACGGGGTTCACCTTGCCGTCGGCGATCGCCCTGATCCTGTTCGCGCTGGGCATCGCCGGTTACGGCGAGGCGGTGCCGCCCGGCGTGCTGCACGGCTTGAAGGTGGTGGCCGTAGCCGTTGTCGCCCAGGCGGTCTGGGGCATGGCCCGCAATCTCTGCCCGGACACACCGCGCATCACTCTCATGGCCGCCGCGACCTGCGCCGTTCTGCTGCTGCCGTCGGCCTGGGGACAGGTGGGCGTCATGGCGATCGCGGCGCTCGTCGGCCTCATGCTGTTCAAGCCGCGGCAGGGGCTGGCGCATGACGCGCTGCCGGCCGTGGTCGGGCACCGGGCGGGCCTGTTCTGGCTGACCCTGTTCCTGGCGCTGTTGATCGGATTGCCGCTGCTCTCGGCCCTGTTCCCGAGCCGGGCGCTGTCGATGGTGGATGCCTTCTACCGCGCCGGGTCGCTGGTGTTCGGTGGCGGGCATGTCGTGCTGCCGCTGCTGCAAGCCGAAGTCGTGCCCAGCGGCTGGGTCGGCAACGAGTCCTTTCTGGCCGGCTACGGGGCGGCGCAGGCCGTCCCGGGGCCGCTGTTTACCTTTGCGGCGTTTCTCGGTGCCTCGATGACCGAGGCCCCCTCCGGCTGGCTGGGCGGGGTGATCTGCCTGCTGGCGATCTTCGCGCCGTCCTTCCTCCTGGTCGCCGGTGCATTGCCGTTCTGGGAGCGCCTGCGCCGCAACGTCCGTACCCAGGCCGCACTCGCGGGCATCAACGCGGCGGTGGCCGGCCTGCTGCTGGCGGCGCTCTACCAGCCGGTATGGACCAGCGCGATTCATGCACCGCAAGACTTCGGCCTCGCCCTCGTGGCGCTGGTCGCGCTGATGTTCTGGAAACTGCCGCCGTGGTTGGTCGTGATCGGCAGCGGGGTCGCAGGAGGGTTGCTGAGCAGCGCGTAGGTCGAGTCCTGGCGGCTCGAGGTCGATCCGACGCTCAAAAGCCGTGAACCAGCCCGGGCAGGGATCGAGTTGCGGCGGGACCCTGGCCGAGGGCCAAGCGGATGCGGCAAACTGCGCGCCGGAAGTCGACGATAATCACGAAACCCGGGCTCCGTGACTGGCGTCCGATCCGCGCCGCAGCCCGACCGGAGACGACGCTCCGGCCGCTTCGGCAGTTCACTCCATTCATGGAATCCGGCCCGGGCGACCGGGCGGGCTTGTGCCCGAGGCGAGCCGATGACCAATCTGCGCATTTCCGTGCCGTACCCCACGCGCCCACGACGGGCGGACCGACCTGCGCGGCCGGCGCGGCACGGGGTGGCGGGAGCAGGGCGGTGAGTTCCCCCCGCTTCGTCCAGCTCGCGCCCGAAGCCCCGGCGCGGATCCGGGCCGAACTGCTCGCCGGCCTGAGCGCGCCGGTGGCGACGATCGCGCCGAAATACCTGTACGACGCGCTCGGCGCGCGGCTCTTCGCGGCAATCACCGAACTCCCCGAGTACTACCCGACGCGCACCGAGGCGGCGATCTTCGCGCGACACCTGGCGGAAATGGCCGCAGAACTCGGCCCCGCCACCACCCTGGTCGACCTCGGTGCGGGCAACTGCGAGAAGGCCGAGCGCCTGTTCACGGCCTTCGGCGTGCGCCGCTACGTCGCCGTCGATATTTCGGTGGACTATCTGCGCACATCGCTCGAACACCTTCAGCGCCATCATCCGGCGATCGAGATGCTGGGCGTGGGGCTCGATTTCACCCGTTCGCTGTGCCTGCCGCCGGAAGTCGGCGACGGCCCGCGCACGCTGTTCTACCCGGGGTCGAGCATCGGCAACTTCACCCCCGACGAGGCCCTGGCTTTCCTGCGCCAGGCGCATGGCGAATGCCGCGGCGGGGCCTTGCTGATCGGCGTCGATCTGGTCAAGGCGCGCGACCTCCTCGAAGCGGCCTACGACGACCCGCTCGGCGTCACCGCCGCCTTCAACCGCAACCTGCTGCGCCACCTCAACCGGCTCGCCGGAACCGACTTCGACCTTGCCGACTGGCGCCATGTCGCCTTCTTCGACGCGCACCACTCGCGCATCGAAATGCACCTCGAGGCGCGGCTCGACACGACCGTGCACTGGGCCGAAGGCGAGCGCCGCTTTGCCGTGTCCGCGCGCATCCACACCGAGAACTCGTACAAATGGCGCGTCGAGGATTTCACCGCGCTGCTCGCCGCGGCGGGGTTTTCGGCGTCGCGCCACTGGTGCGATGCGCGCGGCTGGTTCGCGGTGTTCACCGCCCATGCCTGATGCCGCGGTGCGATCTCCGGCCCTAGAGCGCGCAGCTGCGAAAGCCGCTGTAGATGTCGTTGCGCTCGGGGGTGAAGTAGTTGCGGTAGCGTGGATGCACCATGCGCGGGCTGGTCGCACGGCTCGCACCGCGCAGCACGTAGCGCTCGCCGAACCACGGTGCCGAGTAATCGCGGTAGGGGTGGGGGGCGAAGCCGGGGTAGGGGGCGAAGCGGCTGGCGGTCCATTCCCAGACCCGGCCCCAGCGAAATTCCGCCCGGGTCAGGGCGGCGAGCTCCCACTCGGCTTCGTTCGGCAGGCGGCGCCCCGCCCAACGGCACCAGGCGTCGGCTTCGTCCCAGCGCAGGTGCACGGCCGGGGCATCGAGCGCCAGCGCCTCCCAGCGGCCGAACACGCGGCGCTGCCAGCTCCCGTCCTGGCGGCGCAGATAGCGCGGCGGCGCGGCGCCGGTCTGCTCGACGAACGCCAGGTAGCGGCGCCAGCTCACCACCTCGGCATCGATCTCGAACGCCGGCAGCGCGACCTCGTGCGCCGCGAGCTCGTTGTCGAAGGCGAAGCCGTCGCCGTGCCAGCCGAGCGTCCAGCGCTGCGCCGGGATGCCCAGTGCGCGGGCCTGCGGCACGCCACCCGCCGGCCCGGGCAGAGCCTCGGGCAGCGCACCGGACAGCGTCTCGGGCAGCGGAATATCGAGCGCCTGCGCCATGTAGACCCCGGCCTCGCCGTGCATGTCCTCGTGAAACAGCGCGAGGCGGAAGAAATACAGCTCCGCATCGGTCTCCGGGGTAACGGCGAGCAGGGCCAGAGTCTCCGCCAGGCCCTCGGCCAGATCGGCGCGGGTTGCGCCGAGATCGGGCAGTTCGAGCTGCCAGCGCGCTGCGTGCGCGACCTTGCCCGAGTCGTACAGCGCATCGGCCCCGGGCAGGCGCCCGGCGGCGCGTCGGTGGTCGGGGTCGCAGGCGATGCCCATCGCGCGCTGCCGGTTGCGCGCGATCCAGTAGTCCTGGAACCAGCCGACATGCCCGGCCTCCCAGCGCGGCGGGTTGAGCTGGGGCGAATAGGGCACCGTCAGTGCCTCGCCGAGCACCGCGGCGTAGGCGTCGAGCAGCGCCAGGGTGCGTGCGCGGCTGTCGGCCAGTGCGGCGGCGAGGACGCGGCGGCCACCCCGGCGGGCGGCTTCGGAGCGGGTAGGGGCGAGGTTCATGGCGGGAGCGGAGTGCGATGACCGGTGCCCCGAGTATGCCGCAACTGGTGATCGTCAGTCCGGCGCTGCGCGATGCCAACAACGGCAACTGGCAAACGGCGCGGCGCTGGCAGCGCCATCTTGCGGGGATCTGCCGGGTGCGCATCGGCAAGGCCTGGCCCGATGCGCTGGCTGCCGGCGACATTGCGATGATCGCGCTCCATGCGCGGCGCTCGGCGGAATCGATCGCGGCCTGGGCCGATACGCACCCGGGCAGGGGCCTCGCGCTGGTGCTCACCGGAACCGACCTGTATCGCGACATCGCTGCCGACGCGGCGGCGCGGCATTCGCTGGATCTCGCTCAGGCGCTCGTCGTGCTGCAGGAATGCGCGCCGCTGGCGCTGCCGGACGCGGTGCGCGCCAAGGCCCGGGTGATTTTCCAGTCCACCACGGCGCGCCAGGCGCTGGTGAAGTCGTCGCATCACCTGCGGGCGGTGATGGTCGGCCACCTGCGCGAAGAAAAGTCGCCGCAGACGCTGTTCGCCGCCGCACGGCGGCTCGCCGGCCGGCGCGACCTCTTCATCGACCACATCGGCGACGCACTCGATCCGGCGCTCGGCGAGGCCGCGCGGGCGACGATGGCCGCGGCACCGAACTACCGCTGGCTCGGGGGGCTGCCGCACGAAGCGGTGCGCCGCCACATCCAGCGCGCGCATCTGCTGATCCACGCCAGCCGCATGGAAGGCGGCGCCCATGTCGTGATGGAGGCGGTCGCGAGCGGCACGCCGGTGCTCGCGTCGCGGATCGACGGCAACGTCGGCATGCTCGGCGCCGATTACGCCGGCTACTTTCCCTGGGGCGATGCCGAAGCGCTGGCGGCGCTGCTGCTGCGCTGTCGCGAATCGGTCGCGGGGGAGGGCGGCAGGCTGATGGCGCAACTGGCCGTACAGTGCCACCAGCGCGCGCCGCTGTTCGCACCGGAGCGCGAGCGCAGCGCGCTGCACCGGCTGGTCGGCGATCTGCTTCGAACTGCGGGAGATGCTTGAATGGACGCAAATCGGGAGCGACGCGGTCCGGGTCAGGTTCGCGCCTCCGGCGGGGCGCTCGAACCGGGTCGGCTGCTTTCTGCTATAACGACAGCCCCCGGCGGCTCCGTGCCGCGTCCTGCCGGCTGCGGAACCGTAACTGGCAAATGGAGAACCCGATGATTCCGATCCCCCGCCTGATTTCCCGCTGCGCGCTCGCGCTTTCGCTGGTGCTCGGCGTCGCCACCGCCCATGCCCAGGTCTTGCGCGTGTCGGCGATCCCCGACGAAGCGCCGACCGAGCTGCAGCGCAAGTTCAAGCCGCTCGGCGACTATCTGGAGAAGGAGACCGGTCTCGAAGTGGTGTTCACCCCAGTCAGCGACTACGCGGCCGTCGTCGAGGGCCTGGCGGCGAAGAAGATCGATCTCGCCTGGCTCGGCGGTTTCACCTACGTCCAGGCCAGGCTGCGCACCCACGGCGAGGCGCTGCCGATCGTCCAGCGTGCCGAAGACGAAGTGTTCACCAGCAAGTTCATCGTCCCCGCCGACAGTCCGGTGAAGTCGCTCGCCGAGCTGAAAGGCAAGACCTTCGCTTTCGGCTCGCCCTCGTCGACCTCCGGGCATCTGATGCCGCGCTTCTTCCTCCTCGAAGACGGTATCGACCCCGACAAGGATTTTGCCCGCATCGCCTTCTCCGGTGCGCACGACGCGACCGTCGCCTTCGTCGCCTCCGGCCGCGCCGAAGCCGGCGTGCTCAACGCCTCGGTGATGGACAAGCTGATCGAGAAGGGCGACGCCAACGCCGGCCGCGTCAAGGTAATCGCCACCACGCCACCGTATTACGACTACAACTGGACGGTGCGCCCCGGCCTCGATCCGGCGCTGCGCGAGAAGATCGCCAACGCCTTCCTCAAACTCGATCCGGCCGATCCGGCGCACAAGGAGCTGATGGCGCTGCAGCGCGCCTCGAAGTTCGTGCCCACCACCAGCGCCAACTACGATGGCATCGAGCGCGCGGCGCGCAGCGCCGGGCTGATCAAGTAGGCGCCCGCGGAGCGCAGGCATGGGATTCGAGCTGGAGGGCGTCGGCCTGACCCACGGCAACGGCTTTCGTGCGCTGCAGCGGATCTCGCTGCGCGCCGCCCGCGGTGAGCGGGTCGCGGTGATTGGCCCCTCGGGCGCCGGCAAGACCAGCCTGATCCGGCTCCTCGGCACCGCGCTGCGCCCCTCCGAAGGGCGGCTCGAGGTCCTCGGCGCCAACCCCTGGCGGCTGTCGGCCGGCGCGCTGCGGCGCCTGCGCGCGCGCATCGGCACGATCCACCAGAGCCCGCCGATCCCGCCGCGGCTGCGCGTGGTCACCGCGATCCACGCCGGCCGGCTCGGCCGCTGGCCGGCATGGAAGAGTTTGCTGTCGCTGCTCTATCCGGTCGATATCGCCGGCGCGCAGGCGGCGCTGGCGCGCTTCGACCTCGCCGACCGCCTGTTCGAGCGCTGCGACCGGCTCTCCGGCGGCCAGCTCCAGCGCGTCGGCATTGCCCGCGTGCTCTATCAGCAGCCCGACCTGATCCTCGCCGACGAGCCGGTTTCCGCGCTCGACCCCGCGCTTGCCGACGCCGCGCTCGGCGAGCTGGTCGCTGCATCCGGGCACAGCGGCGCCAGCCTGTTCGCCTCGCTGCACGCGGTCGACCTGGCGCTGAAGTGGTTTCCGCGCATCATCGGCCTGCGCGGCGGCGAAGTGGTGTTCGACCTGCCGACCGCCCGCGTCACCGACTCGATGCTGCACGAACTCTACGCCACCGAGGGTGAGCTGCTGCCGCTACAAACCAGGGATGCCCCGGTCCGCACCGCCGCCGATGCCGATGCACAGCCGGCGCCTGTGCGCCTGGACCACTGCCGCGGGCGTTGACATGGACGCACCGCCAAAAACGCTTCCGCTGCCCGACCGCGACCCCGACGCACGCGCGCGCCTGGGATGGACGCTCGCCGCCCTGGTACTGCTGTGGCCGCTGCTGGTGCTCGCCGAATTCCGCCCCTGGGTGCTGTTCGAGCCCGGCAATCTGCAGGTGATGGGCCGTTTTCTCGGCGGCTTCCTGCCGCCGGCAAGCTCGGCCGAATTCCTCGGCTACCTCCTCGAGGCAACGCTGGAAACGATGGCGATCGCCACCGCCGGCATCGCCCTTGCGCTGCTGCTGGCGGTGCCGCTGTCGATCCTGAGCACCCGCGCGCTGGCGGTGGCGGCGATCGGGCCGGGGCCGGGGCGCCTCGGCGGCCGTGTGCTGCGCGCCGCCGGACGGGCGGTGCTGACTTTCCTGCGCGCAGTTCCCGAGATCGTCTGGGCGCTGATGTTCGTGCGCGTGCTCGGGCTCGGGCCGGCCGCCGGCGTGCTGGCGCTGGCGATCACCTACGGCGGGATGCTCGGCAAGGTCTACACCGAGATCCTCGAATCGACCGACACGCGCCCGGCGCGGGCGATCCTCGAAGCCGGCGGCGGGCGCTTTGCCGCCCTCGCTTACGGGCTGCTGCCCAACGCCGCGCAGGAGCTGACTTCGTACACCGTGTATCGCTGGGAATGCGCGGTGCGCGCTTCGGTGATCATGGGCTTCGTCGGTGCCGGCGGACTCGGGCAGCTGATGGACCAGTCGATGAAGATGCTCAACGGCGGCGAAGCAGCGACGATCCTGCTCGTCTTCCTCGTCCTGGTGCTGTTCGCCGACGCGCTGAGCGCGGCCCTGCGCCGAGCGCTCGCATGAGCACCAAGGTGTGCGGCGCGGGGCAGGGCGGCGAGGGCGTGCGATGAACGGGAGCCGCGAGCCCTGCGCCCCGCCGCGCGGCGCAGCCGACTTCTGCCTGAGCTGCGTGCTCACCACCGCCCTGGTCGTGGCTGCGGTGGCGGGGAGCTTCGCCTATCTCGGGATCGACTTCGCCGCGCTCTTTTCGGCCGGCGCGGCGGCCGACATGGGGCGCTTCGCAGCCTCGTTCTTCCCCCCCGATCTGGAACCGGAGTTCCTGCGCAAGACCGCCTACGGCGCCGTCCAGACCTTCGCCGTGGCCTTGGTCGGCACGCTGCTCGCCGCCGCCGCCGGCCTGCTCCTCGCGCTGCCCGCGGCGGGGCGCCACGGCACCGCCGCCCGCCGGCTGGCGCGCTTCGCCCTCAATCTGCTGCGCAGCGTGCCCGAACTGGTGTGGGCGACGTTGATGGTGCTGGCCGCCGGGCTCGGCCCTTTCGCCGGAGCGCTGGCGCTGGCGCTGCACACCACCGGCGTGCTCGGCCGGCTGTTCGCCGAAGCGATCGAAAACGCGCCGCCGCAGCCCGAGCAAAGCCTCCGGGAAGCCGGCAGCGGCGGCGTGCCGGCCTTCGTCTACGGCACGCTGCCGCTGGTGTGGGCACAAGCCGTAGCCTACGGACTCTACCGCCTGGAGATGAACATCCGCATGGCTGCGGTGCTCGGCTTCGTCGGCGCCGGCGGCCTCGGCCAGATGCTGTATTTCCACCTGTCGATCTTCCAGCAGGCCCAGGCGGCGACGGTGCTGATCGCGATGCTGGCGCTGGTGCTCGCGGTCGATACGCTGAGCGACCGCCTGCGCGGGTGGATGGGGCGCAGCTGACCTCTAATCCGGTACGGAATAGAGGTGCTGGCAACGTCGCAACAAGCACTTCTGCGATAATTCAGACGAGTCCGAATAAGCATATTCAATAAACCGGCAAACCTCTCCGATGCTCCCCTTTGCCCCCGGCTCCCGCGTCGTCATCCGCGACGAAGAATGGCTCGTCCGCCGCATCGACCCCGCGACTACACGCCCGACGACTTCCGCAGCAAAGGTCTGGTCATCCGCCGCTTCAAGAAGGACATCCGCGACCAGGTCAGCGCCGACTTTCAGGAGCACATCACCAACTGCCTGCGCGCACCGGCCACCGCGCAGGACCCGATGCGGATGCGGAATTCATTTGCTTGAGCGTTCGGCCTTGAAACTGCTGTCGAACCACAAAATGCCCTTCGACAACAGGCTCAGGGCGAACGGTTTCATGCGCTGGGGTGGGTTCCATCCATGCGCGTCAGCCGAGTCGTTGCGCCATGTCCTTGATGACGATGTGTTGTATCGCCCGCAGGCAGCGCGTCTCGCCCGCCAGGGTGATCCCGAGCTCAGGCTGCGCCACGGCCAGGCGGGCGTTCTCTGCTTCAATGTCGGCGTAGAGCGCTTGCGCTTCCGTGATGATGCGCTTGCGCAGGCTTTCCAGTACCCGCTCGGCCGTGCCTTTGGCCAGATTCAGTGCGGCCCCGGCCTTCAGCATCAGATCCCGACTGATGTCCGAAAAGTGCGCAACGTCGAGAATCGGCCAGGCGAGTTGGGTCTGGTCCGGCCAGGCTTTCTTGTTGAAGGCGGGCGTGTCATAGCAGGCGACGCTCAGGAGGTCGTAGAACGGCGAGAGTTGTATGCCTTCATGCGTAACCAGAAAGCTCAGGTTTTTCAGGTGGGCGTCACTGTTGCCGACCAGGACGTTGAACACCAGCCAGCCGAAGAGGCGGGTGCGGGCGACCGCCGGGCTACGGCAGCGCTTGGCGAGGACGGCGAGATTTTCCATGCTGCCCTGGCTGTACTTGAAGCTGCGGTCCAGGCCAAGTAGTTGGCAGGCATCGATGACGTGCCGGCGTTGCCAGCCGGTTTCGCCATGGACTCGGTCAAAGCGGTTGATCAAATACACCGGCGAGGGGACGTAGCGACGATGAACCTCGGGGACATCCAGGCCCAGACGTTTTGCCAGTCGCATGACGAACCATTCGTTGATCACGGAATGCGGGTAGTCGTCGTCAGGGTGGTCGGGCTTCAGGATATGGGTGGAGGGAGTGCTGCCGGCAGGTTCAAACAAGGCATCGTCCCGAAGTACGACGGCGAGCTTGTGCTGTGCGCCGGCGAGCGACATGCGTTTGATTGCGGCGTGGGTGAGCGGCGTTCTGGGAAGTTGGCGGATGCGTTCTTCCAGAGCGCTGTCAGGCAGGGGGCAGAGGGCTGCAGCGCTCGGCGCCCCGGCTTCCGGCGGGAGCAAGGTGATCGAGCCCGCTGACTCTGCACCGTACCAGGCGAGCAGGCCAAAGGCGTCTGCCGCATCCAGGTGGGCATCGTTGGCGAGCAGGCGGCGCTGTCCTTCTTCCGGCAAGAGATTGTCGAAATACCACTGGACGGGGCGCCGCGTGGCGCCATCCAGCTGGGCTTCGGCGGTCAGCGGCAGATGGGGGCTCAAGACAAAGTGCTGTCCGTCGTCGAGCCATACTTCCGAATACTTGAAGCTCCAGAGGCCGTTGACTTCCTGTAGCGTGCCGACCTCTGTCTGATTGATCAGCGCATGTAGCGATCGGCCGTTCATGACGGGTCTCGCGGTTCGGTTGATGACTTGAGGTACTGGGCGACGCTGTCTGGTACATCGACCATGACTTGAATGCCCAAACCTTCGAGCACCTGGAAGAGCTTGCCCCATTGCACGGCATCGCTGCCGCGCTCGACCTTGCCCAGGAAATTCTCGCTGACACCAATGCTGCCGGCCGCATCATCCTGGCGAATCTGCTGGGCTTTACGGGCGGCGCGGACGATCTGGCCGAGGGCTGCGGGGGTGTGGATGGGTAGCTTCATGTCGAATCCTCATGTTTGTGAGGATTGTGCGCAGGAGTCGCGTAATTTTCAATAAATCCTTTTGGTCGTGAGGATTTTTGCGGGTGACCGTTTTTCATCTGCAAAATCCGCTTGATCGTGAGGCGCTTGGCCCTGGGCCGAATGCGGGTGCGTAATCCCTTTGTTTGAGCGTTCACGGTGCTGGCTTCCCATTCCCCGAGGACGTGACGCAACACATCGGCAGCCGTTGTGACCCCAGCGTCGGCACAGGCAACCTTCACCCGGATTCCCGTTTTATCAAACTACTTATATAATTGACGTTCGAAAAGAAAACGCTGCGCTTCGTCGGTTCGAGCCTGGACGATCTGAAGAACTTCCCGGCGGAGGCTCGTCGGGAAGCGGGCTTCGAACGGGATGCGGTGCAGCGAGGCTTGATGCCTTCCGAATTCAAGCCGATGCTGGCGGTCGGAGCGGGCGGCCCGCCGTTACAGGCTTGTCGAGGAGTAAAGCGTGATGAAGACCGAAGCAATCGTTGAGTCCTCGGGCAATGTGTTTGCGGATCTGGGCTTTTCGCGGGAAGAGGCTACGCTGCTGGCAATGCGCGCGGAGTTGATGGCGCACCTGCGCGAAACCATCGCCCGCAATGGCTGGACACAGGCGCAGGCGGCGCAGCATCTGGGCGTGGGCCAGTCCAGGGTATCGGACCTGGTGCGCGGCAAGTACGACAAGTTCAGCCTCGACATGCTGGTGACGCTTGCGACCCGCGCCGGGGGACGTGTGGAGCTGGCGGTGTGCTGACCCGCACCGAAGCCTCCGCAGGTTACGCCCCGGAGTTCGTGCTGAGAAACGCCGTCGAGCAGGCGCAGCTTTCCGATTCATGACTGCGATCAGCTCATTCAAGCTCGTCTAGGGAGCAGTTCGCATCCGACAAACCAGACGCCGAAGTCTGAAGTTTACATAATGCACATTATCACGCTTTTACATGACTGGCCTCCCGTCTCAGAGCCGGGTACGAAGCTCTTCATCCTACGTACCAACACGAGTACCCTCTTGAGCCTGCGGTTCTTTTGAAGATGACGCGTGGGCACTTCGCCGAGGCACAATGGGTCGGCCGCACTGTAGTTGGTCTGCTTGACGCGGAAGTTGCAGACTTCGATGTATCGCCATATGCAAGGATGAGAAAGCAATGAACCCCGACCTCGATCAGCGCATCACCTTCAATCCCCGCCAGTGCGGCGGCCAACCTTGCATCCGGGGAATGAGAATCCGCGTGGCCGACATCCTCGAGATGCTTGCACAGGGCGCCGATCAGGCTGAAATCCTGGCCGACTTCCCCGACCTGGAGCTGGCAGACATCATGGCCTGCCTGCATTTCGCCGCGAAACGCGCAGCCATCGCGAGACTGGCGGCATGATCTTCTGGCTGGATGCCCAACTGCCACCCGGCCTGGCGCCGTGGCTTACCGAAACGTTCGGCGTGGAGGCCTGCTCGATGCGCTACCTCGGTCTGCACTCAGCCGAGGATGCAGAAATTTTCGATCGGGCGCGAGCCTCGGACGATGTCGTGTTGATCAGTAAGGACAGCGACTTCATCGAGCTGATCACACAACGGGGAACGCCCCCGCGGATGCTTTGGGTGACGTGCGGAAACCTGACGAACCGGCGCTTGCGGGAGGTTTTCGAGCGCCTGTTTACCGATGCGGTTGCGCTTTTGCGGGCAGGCGAATCCATCGTTGAACTGGGAGATGCGTGAATTCCCCCTTCGGAAACGCCCTGCTTCGGCTCGGCGTCTTTTTACGCCTGACTACTTGATTCGCGATCCACGAAAAAACAGAACTTCCTTCCGTGGAAGCACATAAATCCGATTAAGCCTTTGATTTTCAAGTGGTGCGGGGAAAGAGACTCGAACTCTCACGCCTTGCGGCGCTGGAACCTAAATCCAGTGCGTCTACCAATTCCGCCATCCCCGCGTTGCTCGCCGATGCAAAAACGGAGCGCATTATACACAGCAGGTTCGCTCTGGTTTTCGGCGGTCCGTCATGGCGGTGCCTGCTGCGGCCTCCGGATTTCGCAGGCCTGTTCTCCGGCGGCCACTCCCGGTCGCCGGGTCCGTCACTCCAGAATTTCGCGCAGCATTCTTTCCACCCCTTGCCGCCAGTCCGGCAGGTGCAGGCCGAACGCCTCGCGCAGATGCCGGGTGTCGAGCCGCGAATTGAGCGGGCGGGCGGCGGCGACCGGGTAGTCGGCACTGGCGATCGGTGCGATTTCTTCCACTTTCAGCACGGCGCCGAGGCGGCGTGCCTGCTCGATGACGAAGCTGGCGTAGCCGTGCCAGCTGGTCTCGCCGCCGGCGGCGAGGTGGTAGGTGCCGCAGAGCGCGGAGTTGCGCAGCGTGGCGCGGATCGCATGCGCGCTAACGTCGGCGATCAGTTCGGCGCCGGTGGGAGCGCCGATCTGGTCGGCGATCACGGTCAGGCGTTCGCGCTCGACGGCCAGGCGCAGCATGGTGCGGGCGAAGTTGCCCCCGCGCGCGCCATGGACCCAGGAAGTGCGAAAGATCAGGTGGCGGCAGCCGCTGGCGCGGATCGCCTCCTCGCCTTCGAGCTTGGTCCGGCCATAGACCGACAGCGGGCCGGTGGGAGACTCTTCCTGCCAAGGGCGCTCGCCGCTGCCGTCGAACACGTAATCGGTCGAGTAATGCACCAGCAGCGCATCGTTGCGGGCTGCCGCCCGGGCGAGTACGTCGACCGCGGCGGCGTTGATCGTGTACGCCAGCGCCGGTTCGGCTTCGGCCTTGTCGACCGCGGTGTAGGCCGCAGCGTTGACGATGACGTCGGGCGCGAGCCCGTCCACGGTGGCGGCGAGCCCGTCGAGATCGGTGAGATCGCCGCACAGCCGAGCGCCCTCACCCGGCCTCATCCCCTCCTCCACGGCCCCGCGGCGATCGAGCGCGATCAGCTCACCGAGCGGCGCCAGCGCGCGCTGCAGTTCCCAGCCGACCTGGCCGTTCTTCCCCAGTAGCAGGATCCTCATCGTCCGGCCTCGCGCGCCGCGTAGTTGCGCGCCACCCAGTCGCGGTAGGCGCCGCTTTGCACGTTGGCCACCCAGCGCGGGTTGTCCAGATACCACTGCACGGTCTTGCGGATGCCGGTGGCGAAAGTCTGCGCCGGTTTCCAGCCCAGCTCGTGTTCGATCTTGCGCGCATCAATGGCGTAGCGGCGGTCGTGTCCGGGGCGGTCGGTGACATGGGTGATCAGGCGCGCATGGCTGCCGGCGGCATCCGGGCGCAGCTCGTCGAGCAGCGCGCACAGGCTGTGGACGATGTCGAGGTTGGTGATCTCGTTCCAGCCGCCGATGTTGTAGGTCTCACCCACCCGGCCGCGCGCAAGCACGGTGCGGATCGCACTGCAGTGGTCGCCGACGTACAGCCAGTCGCGCACGTTGAGGCCGTCGCCGTAGACCGGCAGCGGCTTGCCGGCGAGAGCATTGACGATCATCAGCGGGATCAGCTTTTCCGGAAACTGGAAAGGGCCGTAGTTGTTCGAGCAGTTGGTGGTCAGCACCGGCAGACCGTAGGTGTGGTGCCAGGCGCGCACGAGGTGGTCGCTCGCGGCCTTGCTTGCCGAATACGGGCTGTTGGGCTCGTAGGTTTTGGTTTCGGTGAACGCCGGGTCGTCGGGGCCGAGCGAGCCGTACACCTCGTCGGTGCTGACATGCAGGAAACGGAAGGCTTCGCGCTCGCCTTGGGGCAACGCCGACCAGTAGGCGCGGGCGGCTTCGAGCAAGGTGAACGTGCCTTCGACGTTGGTGCGGACGAAAGCGCCCGGGCCGTGGATCGAGCGGTCGACGTGACTTTCGGCGGCGAAATGCACGATCGCGCGCGGACGATGCGCGGCGAGCAGGCGCTCGAGCAGCGCGCGGTCGCAGATGTCGCCGTGGACGAAGCGGTGCGCCGGATCGCCGTCCACGCTCGCCAGGGTCTCGAGGTTGCCGGCATAGGTCAGGGCGTCGAGGTTGAGCACCGGCTCGCCGCCGCCAGCAAGCCAGTCGAGAACGAAATTTGCACCGATGAAGCCGGCGCCGCCGGTCACGAGGATCACGATCTTGCTCCTGCCCTGATGGGAAAGGGGCGGATTATCGCACCGCGAATGCACCGCGTCGTGAACGCCGGGCGACAAAAGCAGCGCAGCGCGAGCGGCAGCGGCGGCCGGCGCTACATCCCCAGGCGCTCGGCGTAGCCGGTCATCTCCAGGTAGCCTTCACCGATTTCGACCTCCCTGCCCTGCGCTTCGGCCTGGTACAGGCGCACCGCGCCTTCCCAGTAGATCGCCCCGGTCGACGCCCGGCTGTCGAGTTCCTGGTCGTCCATCAGCGGGCGCAGCAGCAGGCGGCGGCCATCGTCCAGTTCGAGTGCCCACTCGACCGGATACTCGGTTCCGGTGCGGGGCGAGCGCCAGTGCCGCAGCGGCGTGAAGCGCAGGGCGCCGGGAGCGAACGTGCGCCGCTCGCCCCCGGCGCCGGTCCAGGTGCCGGCATGCCACAGTGCGCCGCCGGCGTGGTCACGCATCTGGAACGCCATCAGCGAACCACCATCGTGCAGGTTGATCCCGATCCAGTCCCAGCCGCGCGCGCTGGCGGGCAGGATCTCGCTCGACCATTCGTGATCGAGCCAGGCATGGCCGCTCACCGCGAACGCGGCCCCGTCCAGGCGCAGGCTGCCGCGGACTGCGAGCTGCGGCCGGCTGTAGTAGTAGCTGGCGTTGCGCGGATCGGGCGCCTTCTGGCTGAAGCCGTGCTCGCCGTTTTCCACCGGAGGCTGCGCGGTGGCGAACTCGAGCTCGAAAGCGAAGTCCTCGGCGCTGATCCGGCTGCGATAGAGCCCTGTGCCGACAGCGTGCAAGAACCAATCGTCGAGCTGCACCCCAGTGTGCCCTTCCCGCGCTTCGACCAGCCCGGAATAGACGCGCGCCGCCCGTTCGGCATGGCGCAGGCGGCCGCTCGCCGGGTCGGCGATGGCGGCGTGGGCGAGGATCAGCTGGCGCGGAGCGAAGCGGCTGGGGTTGTCCTCGCCGATGCGGGTGCGCACGCGGAAGAACGTGAGCTGAAAGCCGCGCTCGGACCCGGCGGCATCGCGCAGCCAGCCGGTGATGTACCACCATTCGGTGCGGTAGTCGGGGTGGGCGCCGAAGTCGCGGGGAAAGGACAGCGCCTGGCCGCGGACGACAGGCGGATAGGCCGCCTCGGGCGCCGCTTCGGCATGCACCGTACCGGCTGCCACCAGCCACAGCACGATCTGGAGCGCGGCCCGGAGCGCGGCCTGGAACCGCCCCCGCAGCGCTCCGGACAGCATGGGCGACAAGCACTTCGTCTCTTTCACGGTTCCCTCACCAGTCCGCCTTCACCGCCAGCACGGCCGAACGCCGCATCGCATGGCCCCCGGCAAGGCGGGCGACAAGCGCCGCAAGCCCGATCAGACTCACCGCGAACACGGCCAGCGCAGCCCAGGGTACGGCCAGCTCCATGCTCCAGTGAAAGCTCTGGCGGTTGATGACCTCGATCAGCACCCAGGCGATCGCACCGCCGGCGATGAGGCCGGCGAGCACGCCGAGCCCGGCGGTGAGCGCCCCCTCGGCGGCGATCAGACGGCCGATTTCGGCGCGCCGCAGGCCGAGATGGCGCAACATGCCGAACTCGCCCTGGCGGGTGGTGGCAAGCGCGGCGAACGTGGTGGCAATGCCGAACAGCCCGATCAGCACCGCCACCGCCTCCATCAGATAGGTGATCAGGAAAGTACGGTCGAAGATCCGCAGGCTGAGCGCGCGGATTTCACCCGGCAGCGCAATCGTGAAGTACGCGCTGCCGAACAGGGCGCGCAGGGTACCGGCGACGGCCTGCGGATCGGTGCCGGGGTGGACGCGGAGGGCGGCATCGTTGACCCGGGTATCGCCGGTCAGGGCGATGTAGTCACGGTGGTCGATCAGCGCCGCACCGTGCTGGCGGGCATAGTCGCGCCAGATGCCGGCGACCGCGAAACGCCGCAGGCGGCCGCCCAGGGGCAGTTCGAAGGTGTCGCCCGGTTGCAGGCCATGGCGATCGGCTGCCGCTTCCGAAACCCACACCGGCGGCGGCCCGCCGGCCGGCGCATCGAGCGTGCCGGCGACCAGCGGCAGCCCCCAATTGCCGCCTACCGGGCGGGCGAGCACGCTGAACAGCGGCTCGTCCGCGGACAGCCGCAGATTGACCAGGCGGGTGGTGTCGACGCGGGCGACGCCCGGAATCGCGGCGATCCGGGCCAGCGCCTGGGGATCCAGATAGCCGCTGTTGCCGGTGGAAGAGGCGCGCAGGTAGAGGTCGGCGGGCAGCACCTGGGTCAGCCACTCATCGACCGACACCCGGAACGAGCTGACCATGATCGCCATCGACACCGCCAGGGCGACGCTGGCCACCACGCCGGCGCCCGCCACCACGGCCTGGCCGGGCATGGTGCAAAGGCGGGCATGCGCGAGCCGCCACATTACCCCCTGCCCCCGGCGCAGCAGCGGCAGCACTGCCCGGGTCAGAGCCGGCAAGGCCATCACCGCGGCGACCAGCACCAGCGCCACCGCGGCATAACCGCCCAAGGGGACGCCGCCGACCGGCGGCGGCAGGCAGGCGAGCGCAGCCAGCGCCAGCAGCGCAACGGCACTGCGCGCACGCACCCGCACCGGCATCAGCCCGGCACGCTCGCCCTCGCCCGCGCGCAGGGCGTGGGCGGGCGGCACCCGCGCCGCTTCACGCGCTGGCAGCCAGGTTCCGGCCATGCCGGCAAGCACGCCCAGCACCAGGTAGCCCAGGCTCAGCACCGGGTCGAAGTGCAGCGCCGGCGTCAGCCCGCTGAAGAAACCCGCCCCGAGATCGGCGCCGACCAGGCGGAAGGCGAGTGCGGCCAGGGCATGGCCGACGATGACGCCGGCCATGCCTCCGATCAGCCCGACCACGGCCCCTTCGGCGAGCAGCCCGCGCACCAGCTGGCGCCGCACCAGGCCGAGGGCACGCAGCAGGGCGAATTCGCGCCGGCGCCGGGCCACCGACAGGAGCTGGGTGGAAAACACCAGAAAGCCGCCGGTCAGTAGCGCGATCGCCGCCAGCATGGTCAGATTGACCCGGTAGGCACGGGTCAGCGTCCCGGCCTCACCGGCAGCCGCTTCCGGCCGGCGCAATGCAAGGCCGGGCGGCAGCAGCGGTGCCAGCGCGGCAGTGGCGACCTGCGGCGTGATCCCGTCGGCCAGCTTCAGATCGATGCGGCTCAGCACGCCGATGCGCTCGAAATGCTGCTGTGCGCCGGCAAGGTCCATGACGCCGAGCACCCCGCTCGCGCCTGGCAGCGAACCGGCCAGGCGCAGCCGCAGCGACTCGAGCCCGGATTGCGCGAGCAGGGTCGCGCCGTCGATCGCGGGCGGCTGGAGCGTGCCGTCCGCGGCCCGCAGCGCCTGCGACAGCTGTGCCCGCGCCTCGTCGGTGACGAACAGCGCATCGGGCTGCAGTGCGGCGAGGTGGTTCCCGCTTTCGTTGGCAAGCGGCAGCAATGCGGGCTGCACCCGGGCGAGGCGGAACAGGTCGATGCCGAGAATGCGCAGGCTGTCGCTGCGCCCCGGCAGCCGGGCCTCGATTTCCAGCACCGGGCTGGCGGCGGCAATTTCGGCGCGCAGCGCGAGCACCGGGTAGATCGCTTCATCGAAGCCCTCGCGCGGCCCGACCAGCTGCAGGTCGGCCGCACCCGCGAGCAGGCGCACGCCGCGCCCGAACTCGTCGAGCGCGGCGCCGTGAATCAGCTGCACCGCCAGTCCCAGGGCCACCCCGAGTGCGATCGCGAACAGCGACAGTGCCGTCGCCAGCCGCCGGCGCAGCAGGCTGGCAAGAAAGACATGGCGCAAGCCGGCGCGGGAGGTCATGCCGGCTGCACGGCGTCGAGCGCGCGCAAGCCGTTCGGCCCCAGTTCCAGCACCCGGTCGGCACGGGCGGCGGCGAGGCGCGAGTGCGTCACCAGCACGCCGGCGGCGCCGCTGTCGCGGATCTGGCCGAGGAGCAGGTCGAGGACGTCGGCCGCGCGCCCGGGGTCGAGGTTGCCGGTGGGTTCGTCGGCCAGCACCAGCTTCGGCCGGTGCACGAGGGCGCGGGCAATCGCCACCCGCTGCAGCTCGCCCCCCGACAGCTGCTGCGGCGCGTCGCCCGCGCGCGCGCCCAGGCCGACGCGTGCAAGCATCGCGCACGCCTGCGCCTCGGCCTGCACCTCCGGCACCTGCAGCAGCCACAGCGGCAGGGCGACGTTCTGCATCAGGTTCAGGTGCGGCAGGATGTGGAAGGCCTGGAACACGAAGCCGTAGTGGCTGCGGCGCAGGCGGGTCATCGCATCGTCGTCGAGGCGGTCGATGCGCTGCCCATCGAGCCGGATCTCGCCGCCATCGACCGCCTCCAGGCCGGCGATGCAGTTGAGCAGCGTAGACTTGCCCGAGCCCGACTCGCCGACGATCGCCACGCATTCGCCGTCGGCGACCGCCAGCGACAGATGCTCGAACAACACCCGCGGCGGCGGGCCGGGGAGCGTTCTGGCGAGTTCGGTCAATTGCAGCATGGCATCCCCGGCGGTCCAGGCGGTGAAGCACGCATTGTGTCATCCATGGGGGCCAAATGGAGCCTCCTGCCGCCGGCAGGGCCGCCATCCGGCGAGGCGGACGCCGGACCACGGACGGTCTGCCGCCACCTCCCCGACGAAAGCGGCCGAATCCGCAACAAAGGAGCTGAAGGGTATACTCCGCGGCCTCGTGACCCTCCCCGCAGGCCTGCACCGGCCTGCGATGAACGCCCCCTCTCTTGCTCCCTTCGATGCCGGTCGAGCACTACGAAAACTTTCCCGTCGCCTCCTTTTTGCTGCCGGCGCGCTTGCGTGCGCCGGTGGAGGCGATCTACGCCTTCGCGCGCAGCGCCGACGACATCGCCGACGAAGGCGATGCCCCCGGCGTCGCCCGCCTTGCCCGCCTGCAGGACTACCGCCTCGCGCTCGAAGCCTGTGCTCACGGCATCACGGTAAAGGACGCCGCGCTGGCGCCGATGTTCGAGCGCCTCGGGCATGCGATCCGCACCCACAAGCTGCCGGTGCAGCCCTTTCGCCACCTTCTCGACGCCTTTGCCCAGGATGTCGGCAAGACCCGCTACCGCGACTTCGACGAGCTGCTCGATTACTGCCGGCGTTCCGCCAACCCGGTCGGCCGCCTGATGCTGTGCCTGTACGGCGCGGCCACGCCGGACAAGCTGCGCCGCGCCGACGCGATCTGCACCGCCCTGCAGCTGATCAACTTCTGGCAGGACGTCGCCATCGATCTCGCCAAGGGGCGGATCTACCTGCCGCAGGACGACATGGCGCGCTTCGGAGTCGACGAAGCCGCACTCACCACACTCGCCGCGCTGGCCGAGGACGCCCGCCGCTCGCCACGCGCCGGCGCGCCGGCACCGGACGCCACCGGCTGGCAGGCGCTGATGGCCTTCGAAGTGCAACGTGCGCGCGCGATGATGCTCGACGGCGCCGCGCTCGCGCGCGAACTGCCTGGGCGCATCGGCTGGGAGCTGCGCCTGGTGGTGCTGGGCGGGCTGCGCATCCTCGAACGGATCGAGGCGGTTGATTACGACGTTTTCCGGCGGCGCCCGAAGCTGGGGGCCGGCGACTGGCCGCGGCTGGGCTGGCGTGCCCTCCATTACGGACGACTGACATGAACCCGCACGACTACTGCCAGGACAAAGCCGCCCAGAGCGGCTCCAGCTTCTACTACAGCTTCATGTTCCTGCCCGCCGAACGGCGCCGGGCGATCACCGCCCTGTACGCCTTCTGCCGCGAAGTCGACGACGTCGTCGACGAATGCCACGACCCCGCGCTCGCGCAGAGCACGCTCGAGTGGTGGCGGCAGGAAGTCGACCGCATCTACGCCGGCACCCCCACCCATCCGGTCGGCCAGGCGCTGCAGGAGGTGCTCGGCCGCTTCCAGCTGGCGCGCGAGCAGCTGCTCGAGATCATCGACGGCATGGCGATGGACCTGACCCAGACGCGCTATGCCGACTTCAAGGCCCTGCAGCTCTACTGCTACCGGGTGGCGAGCGTGGTCGGCCTGCTCGCGGCGGAAATCTTCGGCTACCAGGACCGCCGGACGCTGAAGTACGCCCACGATCTCGGCATGGCCTTCCAGCTCACCAACATCATCCGCGACGTCGGCGAGGATGCCCGCCGCGGCCGCATCTACCTGCCGGTCGACGATCTGCAGCGCTTCGGTGTGCCGGCGAAGGACCTCCTCGAGGCCCGCCATTCGGACGCCTTCCGTGAGCTGATGGCATTCCAGGCCGGGCGCGCCGAGCATTTCTACGATCAGGCCTTCGCCCAGCTGCCGAAAATCGACCGCAAAGCCCAGCGCCCCGGGCTGGTCATGGCGGCAATCTACCGCACCCTGCTGCGCGAGATCGCCGCCGACGGCTTCCAGGTGCTCGATCGCCGCACTTCGCTGACGCCGCTGCGCAAGGTGTGGCTGGCCGGCACCACCTGGTTCAGGGGCTGAGGGCGATGAGCGGGCCCGCGGTCGCCGTCATCGGCGCCGGCTACGCTGGGCTGGCGTGCGCCGTGGAGCTGGCGCGCGCCGGCGCGCGGGTGACCGTGTTCGAGCGTTCGCACACGCTCGGCGGACGCGCCCGGGTGGTACACAAGGACCACCACTGGCGGGTCGACAACGGCCAGCACATCCTGCTCGGCGCCTACTCCGAGCTCACCCGCCTGCTGCGCCTGTGCGGCGTGTCGCCGAAGCAGCTCGCCCACCTGCCGCTGACCCTGCACGTGCCCGGCCGCCTGCGCCTGCAGGCGGCGGCGCTGCCTGCCCCGCTGCACCTGGCGGTCGGCCTGCTGCGCGCGCAAGGGCTGAGCTGGGCGGACCGGCTGGCGATGCTGCGCCTGATGCAGTGGCTCAAGCGCCATGCCTTTCGCGTGGCGCCGGGCATGACCGTCGCCGGCCTGCTGCGCGAAACCCGGCAGACGCCGCGGCTCGCAGCGCTGGTGTGGGAGCCCTTGTGCGTGGCGGCGCTGAACACGCCGCTCGCCGAAGCCGACGCCCAGCTCTTCGCCAACGTCCTGCGCGACAGTCTCGCCGCCGGCGCAGCGGCAAGCGAACTGCTGATTCCGCGCACCGACCTGTCCGAGTTGTTTCCGGTGCCGGCGGCCCGTTACCTCGCCACCCGGCGCGGCCGGCTGCGCACCGGCAACGCGATCGAGGCGATCCGTCCGGTCGCAGGCGGATTCCGCCTCGAAGGCGACCCCGGCGGCCAGCCCTGGCCCCAGGTCGTGCTCGCCACCGCGCCCTACCACGCCGGCGCCCTGCTCGCCTCCACCGGCGCCTGCGACCGCCTCGCCGCACAGATCGACGCCCTTCCGCACGAACCGATCGTCACCGTCTATCTCGCGCTGGGCAAGGGACAGCGCCTGCCCGAGCCGATGATCGGCCTGGTCGGCGGCACGGCGGCCGAACCGGCGCAATGGGCCTTCGACCGCGGCCGCCTCGGCGGCCCCGAAGGGCTCGTCGCCTGCGTCATCAGCGCCCACGGCGCGCACGAGGCGCTGGCGCGCGACGAGCTGATCCTCGCCGTCCACGCCCAGCTCGAGCGCCTGCTCGGCCGCCGCCTGCCGGCGCCCGAATGGGCGCAGGTCATCGTCGAAAAGCGCGCCACCCTCGCCTGCCGCCCGGGCATCGTCCGCCCCGCCATCCGCACTCCACTCCCTGGGCTGTGGCTGGCCGGCGACTACATCGACTCCGACTACCCGGCGACGCTGGAATCGGCGGTGCGCTCGGGCGTGGCCTGCGCCGCCGCCATCCTCGCAAGAATCCGCAATGGCACCGGAGCGTGATCACCGGATTCGACGATCGGCCTATACTTCCGCCTCCCCACACCCCTCCGACACCGATGAGAATTCTCACCTACGCCGGACTCGACGTCAGCCGCGTCCGTGCCGCCTACGACAAGGTCTGCGCCGCCATCGCCAGAGGGGATTTCCGCGCAGCCCAGGTGAAGAAGCTGCGCCATGCCTCCCCGCATGGGGCCTACTACCGCGCACGCCTGAGCGACGCCGACCGCCTGCTGTTCACCCTGCTGCGCCACGGCGACGAAGTCTGTGCCCTGATGCTGGAGGTGATCGCCCACCACGCCTACGACAAGTCGCGCTTCCTGCGTGGTGCCGCCATCGACCTCGACCAGCTCGACGAGGGCGAGGACGCGCTCGCCGAGGCCGAGCTCGCCGCCGTGCGCACGGCACCGCCGATCCGCTACCTGCACCCCGAGCATGGAACCGTCCATCTGCTCGACAAGCCGCTGTCCTTCGACGACGCCCAGGAAGCGGTCTATCGACGCCCGCCGCCCCTCATCGTGGTCGGCAGCGCGGGCAGCGGCAAGACCGCGCTCACGCTGGAAAAACTCAAGCACGCCGAAGGCGAGGTGCTCTACGTCACGCATTCGGCCTATCTCGCGCAGAGCGCGCGCGACCTGTACTACGCCCACGGCTTCGAGCATGCGGGGCAGGATGCGGTGTTCCTGTCGTACCGCGAGTTTGTCGAGTCGATCCACGTCCCGGCCGGGCGCGAGGCCCGTTGGCGCGACTTCGCCGCCTGGTTCGGGCGCATGCGTCAGGCCTTTCGCGGCCTCGACGCGCACCAGGTGTTCGAGGAGATCCGCGGCGTCATCACCGCGGCGGCGAGCGGGGTGCTCGGGCGCGACGAGTACCTCACGCTCGGCGTGCGCCAGTCGATCTTTCCCGCCGGTGAGCGCGGGCGGCTCTACGACCTGTTCGAAAAGTACCGCAGCTGGCTCGGCGAGGCCGGTCTCTACGATCTGAACCTCGTCGCCCACGCCAGCCGCGCGCTGGCCGCGCCGCGCTACGATTTCGTCGTCGTCGACGAGGTCCAGGACCTCACCCCGGTGCAGCTCGCGCTGGTCCTCGCCACGCTGAAGAAGCCCGGCCACTTCCTGCTGTGCGGCGATTCGAACCAGATCGTCCACCCCAACTTCTTCTCCTGGAGCCAGGTCAAGGCGCTGTTCTGGCACGACACCGAGCTCGCCCGCAAGCAGGAACTCGCGGTCCTCACCGCCAACTTCCGCAACGGCCGCGAAGCCACCCGCGTAGCCAACACGCTGCTCAAGATCAAGCACCGGCGCTTCGGCTCGATCGACCGCGAGAGCAACTTTCTCGTCGACGCCGTCGGCGGCGAGGCTGGCAAGGTCGCGCTCGTCGCCGACAAGGACGCCGCGCTCCGCGAACTCGACCGCTCGAGCCGTCAATCGACCCGCTTCGCCGTGCTGGTCATGCGCGACGAGGACAAGGCCGCTGCCCGTGCGCGCTTCGCCACGCCGCTGCTGTTCTCGATCCACGAGGCCAAGGGCCTCGAGTACGAGAACATCGTGCTCTACCGCTTCGTCTCGGACAACCGACGTGAGTTCGACGACATCGCCGCCGGCGTCGACCGTGCCGACCTGGCCGCCGACACCCTCGAGTACCGCCGCGCCCGCGACAAGGACGACAAGTCGCTGGAGGTCTACAAGTTCTTCGTGAATGCCCTCTACGTGGCGCTGACCCGCGCCACCCGCAATCTCTATCTGGTCGAGTCGGACACCGCGCACCCCCTGTTCGGCTTGCTGGAACTCGCCAGTAGCGGTGCTGCCCGGGTCGAGGCGACGAAGTCGTCGCTGGAGGAGTGGCAGAAGGAAGCGCGCAAGCTCGAGCTGCAAGGCAAGCAGGAGCAGGCCGATGCCATCCGCCGCGACATCCTGCGCCAGACGCCGGTGCCCTGGCCGGTAATCGACGAAGCCCGGCTGCGCGAGCTGCTCCAGAAGACCTTCGTCGACAAGGCGCCCGGCGGCAAGCACAAGCAGCAGTTGAACGAGTACGCCGTTTGCCACGAAGAACCGGAGCTTGCGCTGCATCTCGTCAATGACGCCCGCTTCGACGCCGCGGCCAAGTATACGCAGCAGCTCACCACGCTCGGCCGCAAGAGCTGGGTGGGTTATTTCCAGCGCAATTTCAAGGACATCCTCCGTCAGTGCGACCAGCACGGGGTCGAGCACCGCCTGCCGATGAACCAGACGCCGTTGATGGCCGCGGCCGCCGCCGGTAACGTCGCCCTCGTCGATGCCCTCCTCGAGCGCGGCGCGAGCCTCTCCACCGCCGACCACTACGGCTGGAGCGCGCTCCACTGGGCGCTGCGCGAGGCCTTCCGCGACCCGGCCTATGCGCGCGGCCCATTCGCCGCGGTGTATGAGCGCGTTGCCCCCTCCACTTTCGACGTCAACACCGGCGAGCGCCTCGTGCGCCTCGACCGCCATCACGCCGAATACCTGCTCTTCCACACCCTGTGGACGCTGTTCCGCAGTCGCTTCACCACCATGCTGCGCAAACCCAACAAGGCCGCCTTCGAGACCGCCGACATCCTCGAGGCCTGGCAGCACCTGCCCGCCGCGGTGCTGCGTCCCGAGCGCAACAAGCGCGCGCACCTGTCCAGCGTGCTGTCGCGCAACGAGGTTGCGCGCGACTACGCCTACAACCGCAAGCTGTTCCAGCGCATCGCCCAGGGCTGGTACCAGTTCAACCCGCAACTGGGGGTGCGGCGCGACACGCGCGAAGAGGACGGCGAAGCCTGGCAGCCGATCTTCGGCATGCTCAACCTGCCTTTGATCGGCGACTTCGTCCGCATGGACGCCTACCGCCCGCTCCACGCCCTGGCCCAGGCCGCCGGGGTCGCCGTGGCGGAGCTGCCCCTGCTCAAGGCGGGACGTATCCTTCAAGCCCGCGAGGCGCTGCAAGCCCAACAGGAGACCATGCGCCGGCGCGAGGCCGAACGCCAGGCTCCCGCCGCGGCCTCGCAACCCACCGCTGCCGGTCCCGCCGCCCCCGCGCCGTGGGGCACGCCCCAGGCCAAGGCGCAGGCGATCGAGCGGTTGCGCGCCGAGATCGCCGCACGCCATGCGGCCGAGCCAGCAGAGAAGAAATAGCCGTCATCCAGGATCGACGCCCACCACGACCGGCCGTGCCGGGGCGGGCGGGGCCAGGTGGTGGAGGATCGGGCCGAGCATCGCCGCCCCCAGGCGTTTGCTGCGCGCGCCGTCCCAGCCGACCTCTTCGTCGGGCAGCAGCGCATTGTCCTTGAACGGCATTTCCAGCGTCAGCGACACGCAGCCGAAGCGGTGCGCGACCCACTTGCTCGCCAGGCTCAGCAGTTCATCGCCGAAGCGCCCCGGCCGGTAACCTTCCAAGGTCTGGAAGTCGGGGCTCGCGGCGGCGAAGGCTTCGACGAAGCGGGCCTGCTGCGCCGCCATCGCGGCGGAAAAACCGGGGACTTCCTCCGCGGTGGAAAAGAATACGTAGGGCAGCGCCTCGTCGCCGTGGATGTCGAGGAACAGCGCGCAGCCGGTGCGCTCCATCTCCGCGCGCACGGCGAACACTTCCGGGCTGGCGGCGGGGTCGGGAGCGCGCCATTCGCGGTTCAGGTTGCGTCCCGCGGCGTTGGTGCGCAGGTTGCCGCGGACCGCGCCGTCCGGGTTCATGTTGGGCACGATGTAGAGCACGGCGCGCTCCCGCACCCGCCGCGCCACCGGATCGGCGCGCTCGAGCAGGCGTTCGAGCAGGCCTTCGACGAACCATTCGGCCATCGTCTCGCCCGGATGCTGGCGGGCGATGATCCACACCGGCACACGCCCGGGTGCCGGGCGGCCGACCACGACGAGGTCGAGGTCGCGCCCGTCCACCGTGCTCCCCAGATTGCGCACGCGGACATGGGGCGACTGCGCCACCCGGCCGAGGAGATCGAGATGGCGCTCGTGCGAATAAGGTTCGAAATAGGCGTAGTAGATGCTGTCGCGTTCGGGCGTGTGCTCGACGATCAGCGTGCCGTCCTCGTAGCGGGTGGCGGGGATGCGGAGCCAGTGGCGGCGGTCGTAGGAGGCCACGCAGCGATAACCCGGCCAGCCGTCCGGGTAGGCGGCGTCGGCGGCGTTGTCGAACACCATGCGCAGCGGCGTGCCGGCGGCGCCGGAGAGGCGGAAATGGAACCACTGGTGGAAGTCGGCGGCATTGTCCTTGCGCAGGCGCAGGTGGATGTCCTGCGGATCGTCGAGGCGGACGACCTCGATCGCACCGGAATCGAAGCACGCGCTGATCTTCATCGGTCTCACTCCTCGCGGCGGCGGAACACCAGGGTGTCGGCGTCCGACGCCGCGGCGGCGAAAGCGTAGCCTGCGCTGTCGAAGCCTTTCAGCGCCTCGACCTCGTCGATGCGCTGGCGGATCACGAAGCGGCTCATCAGGCCGCGTGCGCGCTTGGCGTAGAAGCTGATGATCTTGTAGCGCCCGCCCTTCCAGTCCTCGAACACCGGAGTCACGATCCGGCCGGCGAGCTTCTTGCGCTGCACCGACTTGAAGTATTCGTCGGAGGCGAGGTTGAGCAGGACGCGCTCACGCCCGGCCGCCTCCTCGCCGGCGAGCAGGCGATCGAGCGCGGCGGTGATGCGCTCGCCCCAGAATGCATACAGGTTGCGGCCGCGGGCGGTGGCAAGCTTCGTCCCCATTTCCAGACGGTAGGCCTGCATCAGGTCGAGCGGGCGGAGCACGCCATACAGCCCGGAGAGGATGCGCAGATGGTCCTGCGCCCAGGCCAGATCGGCCTCCGACAGGCTGGCGGCATCGAGGCCTTCGTAGACATCGCCGTTGAAGGCGAGCACTGCCTGCTTGGCGTTGTCCGGAGTGAAGGGGCGCGACCAGCTCGCATAGCGGGCGACGTTGAGGCTGGCGAGCGCGTCGGAGAGCGACATCAGCTCGGCGACCTGGGCCGGCGAGCGCTCGCGCAGCACCTCGATCAGTTCGGCGGCATCGTCGAGGAAATCGGGCTGGGTAAAGCGCGCCGTCGTCGGCGGGGTCTGGTAGTCGAGTGCCTTGGCGGGAGAGAGGACGAGGATCATGGGTTCTCTGGCGAATGAAAAAGGCAGCGGATACGGGCGGCGGCAATGTTAACGCGAATCGTGCGCCACCCCGGCGTTCACCCGGCGCGGCGGAACGGCAGATGGCGTGCCGCATCGTCGCGGTAGGCCGCGACGCCGGCCGCCTGGCGGGCGAGGTGGGGGGCGAGGATGCGCCGGATCGCGGGGTCCGGAATCCAGTGCGCGGAGCGCACCCGCTGCGGCACGAAGCCGCGGGCGATCTTGTGCTCGCCGCCGGCGCCGGGCTCGAAGCGCACCAGCCCCTCGCGCAGGCAGTAGTCGATGCCGCGATAGAAGCACAGCTCGAAGTGCAGGCTGTCGACCGCGCGGCTCGCCCCCCAGTAACGTCCGAACAGGGTGTCGGCACTGCGAAAGCAAAACGACAGCGCGACCGGAACATCGCCGTCGGAGGCGGTGAACACCACCATCCGCTCGTCCAGCGCCGCGGCCAGTGCCGCCAGGCATTCGGCGCTGAATGCGGCGTGGTTGCCGAAGCGCTCGAACGTCGACCGGTACAGCGCATGCAGCGCCGGCCACTCGCCGGCGCCGATTTCCCCGCCGTGGCGCACCTCGATGCGCAGCCCGGACTGGGCCGCGCGCCGCCGCTCGGCGCGCACCTTGCGGCGCTTCTCGGCGGAGAAGGACTGCAGGAAACCGTCGAAATCGCCGAAGCCGGCATCCGCCCAGTGGAACTGCACGTCGTCGGAGACGAGCAGGCCGGCGGCTTCGAGGGTGGCGACATCGTCCCCGGCGGCGAGGGCGACGTGCCAGCTCGACCAGCCCTGCTCTGCAACCAGGGTCTGCGCCGCGCGGATCAGCGCCCGCCGCACCGCAGCGGCGTCGGCGCTGCGCGGCGAAACCAGCAGCCTCGGCCCCGCGACCGGCGTGTACGGCACACCGGAGATCAGGCGCGGGTAATAAGCCTGCCCGAAGCGCTCCCATACCGGGCGCCAGCTCCAGTCGTAGATGAAGTCGCCGTGCGAATGCGATTTGAGGTACAGCGGCAGCAGGCCGACGACCCGGTCGTCCTCGGTCGCGAGCAGGTGGAGCGGCTGCCAGCCCGCATCCGGAGCGACCACGCCGCTGGCTTCGAGGATGCGCAGGAAGTCGGCGTTCAGGAACGGGTCGCCGGGCGCGGCGAGTTCGCCCCAGGCCTCGACCGGAATCTCGGCGGCGCTGCGGGCGATGCGGACGTTCGGTTTGTTCATGGGCGTGAAAGGGAAAGGGGAAGGGGAAGGGGAGCGGCGGATCGGTGACCCGATTCGACCGCGAAGCAGCAAAACGTTCCAGTCCCGCCCGGCAACGCCACGTCGCAGCCGGCAGCGATTCCCGACACGGATGCGAGGTGTCGGATGCGGATGGCCCGATTTGACACCTTTTGCCCGATTGCCCAACATGGACGCCCCCTCGTTCCCGGCATCGCGCTTTCCCTTCATGGTCCGCTCCGACGATCTGCTTGCCCGCTCGCTCGCCGCCGTCTGGCACCCGTGCACCCAGATGCAACACCACGAGGCCCTGCCCCTGGTGCCGGTCGTCGGCGGCGAAGGTGCGTGGCTGATCGATGCCGACGGCCGCCGCCTGCTCGACGGCATCAGCTCGTGGTGGGTGAACCTGTTCGGACATTGCAACCCGCGCATCAACGCCGCGCTCAAGGACCAGCTCGACACCCTGGAGCACGTGATGCTCGCCGGCTTCACCCATCCGCCGGTGGTCGAACTGTCCGAACGCCTCGCCGCCCTTACCGGCCACCGCCTGGGTCATGCCTTCTACGCCTCGGACGGTGCCTCGGCCACCGAGATCGCGCTGAAGATGAGCGTGCACTACTGGCGCAACCACGGCGAGTCCGGCAAGAACCGCTTTCTCAGCCTGGCCGGCAGCTACCACGGCGAGACCGTCGGCGCGCTCGCGGTCACCGACGTCGCCCTGTTCCGCGACGCCTACGCGGCGCTGGTGCGCGGCGGCGACACCGTGCCCTGCCCCGACGCCCGCCTCGCGGTCGACGGCGAATCGGCGGCCGAGGTGGCGCGGCGCGCGGCGGCGGCGCTCGAAGCCCACCTCGACGCCCACCACGCCGAGACCGCGGCACTGATCGTCGAACCCCTGGTGCAAGGTGCCGCCGGGATGGTGATGTACGACGCCGAGTACCTGCGCCTGGCGCGCGCGCTGTGCGACCGCTACCGGGTGCACCTGATCGCCGACGAGATCGCCGTCGGCTGCGGGCGCACCGGCACCTTCTTCGCCTGGGAACAGGCCGCCGCGCCCGGCGCCGCGGGCGGCTGGCCCGACTTCCTGTGCCTGTCGAAAGGCATCTCCGGCGGCTACCTGCCGCTGTCGCTGGTGCTCAGCGCGGATCACATCTACCAGGCTTTCTACGACGAGCGCACGGCGCGCGCCTTCCTCCATTCCCATTCCTACACCGGCAACCCGCTGGCCTGCCGCGCGGCGCTCGCCACCCTCGACATCTTCGCCGCCGACGGCGTGATCGAAGCCAACCGCAGCCGTGCCCGCCTGCTCGGCGACGCCGTGCGCGCGCGCTTCGCTGACCACCGCGCGGTGCGCCACCTGCGCCAGTGCGGAATGATCGCGGCCTTCGACGTCGCCGGCGCCCCGCCCGACTTCGCCCGCCGCTTCTTCGCCGCCGCCCTCGAACAAGGCGTGCTGCTGCGCCCGATCGGCGACACGGTGTATTTCATCCCGCCCTACATCGTCGATGCGGACGATATCGACCGCCTCACCGCTGGCGCGGCCGCCGCCCTCGCCGCGGCGCTGGCCTGAACCCGCCCCGCTGAGCCGCACATGAGCCTGCGCGACGACCTCCATGCCGGCCTCGCGGCGCTCGAGCGCGACGCCCTGCGCCGCCGCCGGCGCAGCAACACCCTGCCGTGCGCGCCGCGGGCGCAGGTCGACGGCCGCGCCCTGCTCGCCTTCGGCAGCAACGACTACCTCGGCCTCGCCGCCGAGCCGGCGCTCGCCGCCGCGCTCGCCGCGGGCGCGCAGCGCTTCGGCACCGGCGCAGGAGCCTCGCACCTGGTCACCGGCCACCATGCGGTGCACGACGAACTGGAAACCGCGCTCGCGCGTTTCGTCGGCACCGAGCGTGCGCTGTATTTTTCCACCGGCTACATGGCCAACAGTGGTGTGCTGCCGGCCCTGCTCGGACGCGGCGACGCAGTGTTCTCCGATCGCCTGAACCATGCCTCGCTGGTCGACGGCATGCTCCTGTCACGTGCCACGATCCAGCGCTATCCCCACCTCGATCTCGCCGCGCTCGACGCCCTGCTCGAACGCAGTACCGCTCGCCGCAAGGCGATCGTCACCGATGCCGTGTTCAGCATGGATGGCGATGTCGCGCCGCTGCCCGCGCTGCTCGAACGCGCCGCCCGCCACGACGCCTGGCTGGTCGTGGACGATGCCCACGGATTCGGCGTGCTCGGCCCACAAGGGCGCGGCACGGTCGCCGAAGCCGGACTCGGCGCTCACCCCGAAGCCTGGCGCATCGTGCTGATCGGCACCCTCGGCAAGGCCGCCGGCGTGGCCGGGGCCTTCGTCGCCGGCGACGCGACGCTCGTCGAATGGCTGCTGCAGAAGACCCGCACCTACATCTTCACCACCGGTGCGCCGCCCGCGCTCGCCCATGCGCTGCTCGAAAGCCTGCGCCTGATCGAAGGCGATGGCGGCGATGCCCGCCGCGCCCATCTGAACCGCCTGATCGCCCTCTTTCGCGAGCGCGCCCTGCTGCGGCGCTGGCGTCTGCTGCCTTCGCGCACGCCGATCCAGCCGGTGGTGATCGGCGACAACGACGAAACCCTGGCGGTATCGGCCGCGCTCGAAGCCGCCGGCTTGTGGGTGCCGGCGATCCGTCCGCCCACCGTGCCCGCCGGCAGTGCCCGGCTGCGCGTGTCGCTGAGTGCAGCGCATCGCGAGGACGAGGTGATCCGCCTCGCCGACACCTTGTGCGAACTGGAAAGGCAGGGCACATGAGCGCGCCCGCACGGCGGCCCGAAGGGAAGCGCGCCCCTCCCCCGGGGAGGGGCGCGCATCGCGCCAGGAGGGCCGTCCGGTGAGCCGCATTCCCGCATCTTCCCCGCGGCTTCCTTCCGCCGCGGCTTCCACCTCGCCACCGCCTTCCTCCGCCCCGCTGGTGCTGCTTCATGGCTGGGCGATGTCGCCGGCGGCGTGGGCGCCGCTGCAGGCGGAGCTCGGCGCACGGCCGATCCTGGCGCCCGCCCTCCCCGGCCATGGCACCGGTGCGCCCTGCCCGCACGCGCCCGGGCTGGCGGGGTGGACGGATGCGCTTGCCGCCACCCTGCCGCAGGGCTCCACGGGGGCGATCGTGGTCGGGTGGTCGCTGGGGGGACTGCTCGCGCTCGAACTGGCCCGCCGCCATCCCGAACGCGTCGCCCGCCTGGTGCTGATCGGCGCCACGGCGCGCTTCGTCGCCGACGAGGCGGGCTCGCCCGGTCTCGACGCGGACGTGGTGGAAGGTTTTCGCCGCGGCTTCGCGACCGATCCGGGCGCCACGCTGAAGCGCTTCATTGCCCTCCAGTGCCTGGGCGAGGCCGACCGGCGCCGCACCCAGCAGGCGGTCGGCGCCGCCCTCGCCCCGGATGCGGACCGTTTCCCTCCCGACCCGGTGCTGGCCGACGGGCTGGCGATCCTCGCCGACAGCGATCTGCGCCCGCGGCTCGGCGAAATCCACCCGCCCTGCCTGATCATCCACGGCGAGAACGACGCGCTGATGCCCTTGGCCGCGGCGCAGGCCCTGGCCGCGGCCCTGCCCGCCGCCGAACTGCGAGTGCTCGGCGGCAGCGGCCATGCCCTGCCGCTGTCGCGTCCCGCCGACTGCGCCCGGCTGATCGAGGCATTCCTCCAATGACTCCGCCCCAGCCTTTGCCCCCTTTGCCCCCCGTGCGCCCTTTGCCCCCCTCCCCGGCCACGCTTTCACCCGCCGCGCCCACGCACACGCGCCGCCATGCGATCCGCGCCGCCTTCGAGCGCGCCGCGCCCAGCTACGATGCCGCCGCCCATATCCAGCGCGAAATCTGCTCCCGGCTGGCCGCGTTCGGCACCGGCTTCGACCGCAGCCTCGCCCTCGCCCCCGGGGCCCGGGTGCTCGACGCCGGCTGCGGCACCGGCTTCGGCCTCGCGGCCCTCGACCAGCTGTGCCCTGGAGCCCACCGCATCGGCCTCGATCTGGCCCCTTCGATGCTCGCCCATGCGCGGCTGCGCGCCGGGCAGCCGGCCGAGATCCGGGCGCAAGCGCCGGAGGCGGCGGCGTTCCTGCCGCTGTGCGCCGACCTCGAACACCTGCCGCTGGCCAGTGCCCGCCTCGCCCTGGTGTGGTCCAGCCTGGCGCTGCAGTGGTGCACGCCGCGGACGGCGCTGGCCGAAATCGCGCGCGTGCTCGCCCCCGGCGGCGTGGCCCTGATCGCCACCCTCGGCCCACACACCTTGCGCGAGCTGCGCGAAGCCTTCGCCGCAATCGACGAGCACCGCCACACCATCGACTTCCATGCGCCCGCGCACTGGAGCGCCGCCGCCACCGGCAGCGGTCTGCAGGTGGAAGGAGTGGAGAATGTCGCGCTGCAGGCCTGCGCCCCCGACCTGCGCCGCCTGCTCCGGGACATCAAGGCCATCGGCGCCGCCACCGTCGACGGCGAGCGCCGCCGCCAGCCGCTCGGGCGCACGGCGTGGGCGAGACTGGAAGCGCACTACGAGCGCCACCGCCGCCCCGATGGCCAGCTGCCGGCCACCTACGATCTGATCCTGCTGGCGTTGCGCAAACCCTGAGAGAGCCCGCTGTCATGACCACCGAAAAATCCGCCCGCGCCTGGTTCATCGCCGGCACCGACACCGGGATCGGCAAGACCTTCGCCACCTGCGCGCTGCTGCACGCCGCGCGCAGCCGCGGAAAAACCGCTCTCGGCATGAAGCCGGTGGCCGCCGGTGCGCTGCGGATCGGCAGCGAATGGATCAACGAAGACGCCGCCGCGTTGCGCGCTGCCGGCAGTTTCGACCCCGGCCTGGCGCTGCTCAACCCCTGCTGCCTGCGCGCCCCGATCGCCCCCCACCTCGCCGCCGCCGAGGAAGGCGTGCGCATCGCGCCGGCGCCGCTCCTCGCCGCCTGCGATGCCCTGCGCCGGCAGGCCGAGGTGGTGCTGGTCGAAGGCGTGGGCGGCTTTCGCGTGCCCTTTGCCGCGGATTACGACAGCGCCGACCTCGCCGTCGACCTCGGCCTGCCGGTGATCCTGGTGGTCGGCATGCGCCTGGGCTGCCTCAGCCATGCGCTGCTCACGGTCGAAGCGATCGCCCACCGCGGCCTGCCCCTGGCAGGCTGGATCGCCAACCACGTCGATCCGGCGATGCTGCGCCCGGAGCAAAACGTCGCCGCGCTGGAAGAGCGCATCCCCGCACCGCTGCTGGGCCGCCTGCCGTGGCGCGCAGACGGCGACCCACGACAGGCGGCAAGCGCACTGCGCCTGCCGGACTGAGCGCAGCCACTATCAGTCCACCAAGGCTTTCAGCAGCGCATCCCGTCCATCCTGATAGAACTCGATGTCCAGCTTGGTCGCCATATCGTCCGAGAGGTCGAACAGTTGCCGCCGGCAGCTAACCGGCATCAGCAGCGACTTTGCCCCCTTCTCGACAGCCATCTCGGCGAGGGTCACAGCGTTGTGAACGGGCTCGATAGTGCCCCCGATGCTCACCTCACCGACCACAATCAATCCACCGCGGACCGACTTCCGCAGCAAGGCACTCGACAAGGCAATCAGGCAGGCGACGCCGGTCTTTGCCCCACTCTTCGCGGCATCGAACCCTCGCAGTTGCACGGAGAACTCGTGCGAGCGCGGGTCACGGTCGCCGACCAACTGCGTTGCCCGGGTGTAGAGGTTCTGCTCCGCACAGCGCACGGATTCCTGAAACGCCGGTGGCACGGGTTTATTCAGCACACGAACACCACTGCCCGCCCCCTCGGTCACCTCCAACCTGAACAGCCCTGGGTGCTCGTCCGCAGCGCCCGGACTCAACGTCCAGATTTGGCCAGACTCCAGGGGTTCATCACCGATACCCTCCTGGCTGCGCAGCTCCGGCGTGGTGACAAATTTCTCCACCCCTTCCGCACCCAGGGTGTAGCTGAAGTGGGTGTTGCGGAATTCGGCCGCGCCGATGCGCTTTTGCTGCTCCTTCACTCTTCGACGCACTTCGAGCGCCAGCCGCACCGCCCACTCGAGGTCCTCGTCACTGACCGCTGCTTCCGCGTCCGGGTGCAACAGCTTCAACAAACCGCTCACGGTCTTGTTGACGGCGTTGAGGTCTCGCCCGGACAGCGCCCCGCCCAGGAACACCCGGCCCTGCAGCGTCGACACCCGGCTCTGGTTGCGCAGCTGCGTGAAGCACTCGGAGAGGAAGTCACTGACCAAGCCGAAATGCTGGGTGAACAGCGCCGGACTCATCTTCGGAACGTCCCAACCCGGCAGAAAGCCGTGAATCCGGTCCATGAAGGCGGTGTCGTCACGCATCTCCGGTGGTAATGGGCCGAGCAGATGGCCGATGCGCTGCTGATGCTCGACATCCACATCGAAGTTGCCGACCAGCACGATGGAGCCATCCGCGCGGATGCTCTCCTTGCCGCGCGAGAACTCGCCCGACTCCATGTAGCCCTTCATGATATTTACGCCGTCCTTCTGGTCGAAGGACACGCCCGACACCTCATCGAAGCAGACCACGTCGTACTGGCAGACCAGGCCCCTCTGGCCGCTCGAGTTATTCACGAACATCCGGGCCACGGTCGCCTTGCCGCCGGAAATCAGGTGGGCATAAGGCGAAACCTGCTGAAAGAGGTGCGACTTGCCGGTGCCGCGCGGTCCGAGCTCCACCAGGTTGTAATTGCGCTCGACGAAAGGAACCATGCGCAGCAGTAGCGCATCCTTCGCACGGTCGTTCAGCCCATCGGGCTCGACGCCGACGCTGCGCAGGAGAAAGTCCCGCCACTCGGCCGTCGACAGCTGCTTCCTCCCCTCGGCCAGCGAGGCCAGCACATCCCGCTTGGAGAGCTGAATGGCACGCAGGGCGTCGATGCCGAACGGCCGCCCACCCTTCTCCTGGGCAATCGCTGCGTCGTAGCCGAGGGTGATTTCGGCGTAGAAACCGCCGGTGAGCATGCGCTCGTGCTCTTTGATGAGCTCCGGGGAAATACGTACATCGTTCAGTCTCAGGCTGGGCAGAGACGCCACATAGGAGTCGCTCTTGGCATCGAGCCGCGCCGTGATGATGTCGATGATTTTCACCGAGCCGGTCTCTCGCGCGCGCGCCTTGAAGAGTTCTTCCTCCCCGGCTTTAACAGGGTGTTGATTTAATGCACTTTCCAGCATCTGCGCGGGCTCTACGGCTGATATAATTACGTCTGCATTTCTACAGCAATTATTCCCATGCGCGGCATCGACCACAAACAGAACGCCCTGTTCAGCTACGTCAATATCGAAGATCGAATTGCCCCCGATCATCCGTTGCGCCGGATCAAGACGCTGGCCGATATGGTTTTGCGCACGATGTCGCCGCATTTCGATGCGCTCTATGCCGAGGGCGGGCGCCCCTCGATTGCGCCGGAACGCTTGCTGCGCGCGTCGTTGTTGCAATGCCTGTTTTCGATTCGCTCGGAGCGCGCACTGGTCGAGCATATCGACTTCAACATGATGTTCCGTTGGTTCGTCGGCCTGACGCTGGACGAGGCGGTATGGGATCACTCGACGTTCAGCGCCAATCGCGAACGGCTGCTCAAAGAGAGCGTGATGCGCGAATTCTTCGGCGGCGTGGTGGCGATTGCCGAGTGGGCAGATCTGGTCTCGGACGAGCATTTCAGTGTCGACGGTTCGCTGCTGCGGGCGTGGGCCTCGCACAAGAGCCTGATGGCGCGCGACGGCTCGGACGAACCACCGGGGCCGGACCAGGGGCGCAACCCCGAGGTGGACTTCCGAGGGCAGAAACGCTCGAACAAGACGCACGTCTCGCGCACCGACCCGCAGGCCTTGCTGGCCAGCAAAGGCGGCGCAGGTGCCTACCTGAGCTTCACGACTCATGCGCTGGCGGAGAACCGCAATGGGCTGATCGTCGATGTGCATACCACGCAGGCCACGGGCACCGCCGAGCGCGAGGCCGCGCTGGTGATGGTCAAGCGCACCGTGAAGCCGGCCGATGCGACGCGCGAACCGACGCTGGCCGCCGACCGGGGGTACGACACCGCCGAGTTCATCGCTGCGCTTGAGCCGCTGGGCGTGCTGGCGCACGTTGCCGCCAAAACCAAGGGTAGTGCCGTCCCCGTGGCGCTCAAGGCCACGGAGGGCTATGCGGTCAGCCTGCGTCGTCGAAAGATGATCGAAGAGGCGTTCGGCTGGGTGAAGGACATCGGCACGCTGCGCCGTCTGATGGCACGCGGGCTGGAAACGATTCGCGCGCATGCGCTGCTCAATTTTGCCGCCTACAACCTGACGCGGCTGGGTAATTTGCTGGCGCCGTAATCCGATGGCGCAAGCGCGCCATTCGTATTGCGGCATTGGATTGTTGAATACGTTGGCTTTGCAGCGACGGGAGCGCTGCTGAATTGCGGTTGCACAATCGGCGGGAAAAGCGGCTGGAATCGTCATCAGGGCGGCTTGGAACGGATCTTTTCCGCGTCGATTTTTTCCGGGGCGACTGGAAACCGAAGGTGACGGTGAGATTTTCAACACCCTGCTAGGCAGCGCTCAAGAAACACATTTGCGAGGTCGTTCTTTGCGTTTGGGTAGTGCTTCGCACAGTACTCCTTGAGCACATCGACTTGCTTCGTGCGAGCCAAATACGGCACGTTGGTCACCACTAGCTGATATCGCGCATCCAGCAGCCGCGCCGCATCAAGCAGACCGCGGGCGGTCAGGGCGTGGTCCCAGGCCTCATCCTGCACCTCGTTGCCCTCACCCCACAGCGTGGCCGGGCGCTCGGTGGACAGCGCCCGCTCCAGCAGGTCACGCAAGGTGTCGAAGCTGGTGGTGGCGAGGTCGTTCTTCAGGCTGCGCGCCGGGTCGAGCAGACTGCCCAAGAGCGGCGCTTGCGAGAAGCTGTCGTGCAGCAGGCGCAGCTCCTGGCGCAGGTAGACGGCGTTGGGCACCTCGTCCGGAACCAGCGCCATCCAGTCCGCCGCCCGCGCGGCCACCTTCAGCCCACAGCAGGCGATGTTGGGCGCGGGCATGTCCGCGCGCACGCCCAGTGGCTGGCCGACCTCGTCCGGGAAGCGCCAGGCGGCGAGCGCCAGCGCGAACACCGCGATTTCCACGCAGCGCGGGTCCAGCTCCAGGCCATGCAGGTTGTCGCGCAGCACCGCATCCACCGCCTCGCAGGCGGAGAAGTGTTCAGCGGCCATGCGCATCGGCACCAGCAGCAGGAAGGCCGCCACCAGAAAATGCCCCGAGCCGCAGCAGGGGTCGAGCAGCTTGAAGTCGGCGAGGGTGTCGGGCCAGCCCTCGAACTTGCCGGCGGCAGGCGTACCGTCTTCCAGCGTGCGCAGGTAGGTGAGCGGCACCGGGCAGGGTGTGTCCGGGTGCCGGGTGAGCCACCAGGCGCCGAGCGAGTTGTGCAGCAGGAAGTCCACCATGTAGGGCTCGGTGAACAGCTGGGTGACGGCGGGCAGCTCGTCGGCGCCAATCTTCACCTCGGAGGCGTTGACCTCGTCCTTGCGCCGCGCCTGCCAGAACTGATACACCCAGCCCAGGCTGTCGCTGGCCTGGAAGACCTCGGACGGCAGGCTGCTAAGCAGTCGTTCCAGCTCGCGCTGATGCTCAGGCGCAAACACCAGCTCGAACACCGGATGCTGCGGCTTGAACACCTGCGGCAGCATGCGGGCGGCGAGCTTGCCGGCCAGTTCCCATTCGCTGCGCGCGCCCATCGCCATCTCGGGGTGGTGGTCGACCATCTCGCGGCAGTCCTGCAGCGACACCGCCGCGCCCGGCTCCCACAGCAGCAGGCCGTTTTCGGCGAGGAAGCGGGCGAACAGCATGCGGTGCCAGTGCTCATAGGCCACCTCCCACACCAGCCGGCGCAGTTCCTGGGTGTCGTCGTCGCTGCGCTTCGCATCCCCAAGGCTGCGGCCGTGGGCGCGCAGGCGGCGGCGCAGGGCGCGCTGGGCGTCGTTCAGGTAATCCGGCGCCCTGCCCTCGCCCACCGCCAGCTGCTGCAGGGCAGCCCGGGCGGCGGTCTCGGCGATGTCACGGGCGGCTTTGACGGTGTTTTCGAGCTGGGTGCGCAGTGGCTTGGCGAGCGGGGTGTGGATTGCAGTGAGCATCAGGGATTGTCTTGTCGGGCGGGCGGAAGGATCAGGCGCGGCGCAGCGTCCAGGCGGGAAATGCGGTAGACCAGCGTTGCGGGTTGAGCACGACACAGCTCTGACCCAGCGGGCGCTGCCAGCGGGGGCCGGCAGGCTGAAGGGGCAGGCTTCGGCGCAGTTCCTTGTTCACGACACCCAGCAGGCCGTTGTCCAGCGTCAACAGGCAGAGGTAACGCACGGGTTTATCCGGCGTCTCCGCCTCGCGCTCGGCCCAGCGATAAAGCCAGGTGTCGCGGAATTTGTGCACCAGCACGTCGCGTAGGTGGTTGAGGCGCTGGCGACGAACGTTCCGTTCGTCACCGGGCAGCACCGAGCGGAAATCGTAGTCGTCGGGCGCGTGAAAGTCTTTCACCTCGATGAACAGCGTATCGGCGGGCAGTTCGACCACCAGATCCACCGCCTTCATGGCATGCGAGAGGCCGTGAAAACGCGGGCTGGCGGCCACCTTGTCGTCGAAGATAAAGGCGTCTAGCGCCCCAGGAAACTCGAATTCGAAGCCATCGGCCTGCACCTTCATTGGCCCAGCCCCCCCATCTGCTGGCGAATCTCACGGTCGGCGAGCTCGCCCAGGGTGTCGTCGATGGCGTTGGGCTGCAGGTCGTCGTAACGGGCCACGGAAGCGAGCTGGATTTCCCGGTCGGCATCGCGGAACAGGCTGTGGAACAGCACGCGGTCCTGCGGCTGGCACTGCAGGTCGAATTCCTTGAGCAGGTTGTAGTTGTGCGTGGTGACGAACACCTGCACCCCCAGTCGCTGCAGCTCGATCAGGATCTGCACCACGGTGCGCATCAGTTTGGGATTGAGGTTGGCTTCGGGCTCGTCCCACAGCAGCACGCTTCCATCGAGCAAGGTACCGTTCTGAATCAGCACCCAGAGCAGACCGAGCTTTCGGATGCCCTCGGCGAGCAGGGTGAACTCCAGCTCGCCCTGCGGACTTTTCAGAAAAAATTCCTCGTTGCGCGTCACCACCTTGCCCGCCATCGACTGCTGCAGGATGTCGAGCAAGCGCTTGCGGTCCTTGTCGGTCGGGCCTTTCAGGGTACCGAGGAAGGCGCGGTCGATGATGTCCGCGTAGACCTCTTCAAAATGGATGTGACGCAGGCTGTACAAGGAACGGAAGCCCGGTGCGTTGGCCATCATGTCCTTGACCGGGATGTACACCGAGGTGAGCGGGTGTTCCTGCCACTGTTTGTACGAGCCCGAGAGCGTCGCCTTGGCGGGCTCCCGGGTGTGGTTGGACATCGACAAGCGCAGCGACAGCGACCGGGGCTTGTCCGCAACCATCACCGTACGCTGCACGTCCACGGTGCCCGTGCTGCTGCCGCTGCGGCGCTTGACCAGTCGCCCGATCTGCTCGTCCGAGGGCAGAAAAACGCGGTTGAGCTTTTCGGCAAAGTTCTTCTGACTGACGCTGATGTCACAGGCGGCATAGACGAGCTTGAGCAAATGGGTCTTGCCGCAGCCGTTTTCGCCGATGATGACGTTGAGGCCGGGCGAAAACGCCATGTCCAAGCTTTCAAAGGCAGTAAAGCGCTCAAGCTTGATGTTGTCGATCATGTCTCATCCTCGGCTGCGACCCAGTTTTCCAGCTGCAGGCCGGGGTAGTCGCGGAAGTCGTCTTCGTTGTTGGTGACCAGCACCGCGCCGGCGGCGATAGCGTGGGCGGCGATGAGGCGGTCCAGCGCGTCGCGGCGGCGGTCGCGGATGGCTGCCAGCACACCGTACTGGGCCGAGGCATCCGTATCGAGCGGCAATACCGGCACGAGTCGAATGAGTTGGCGCAGGCTGGTGGCGGCTTGCGCATGGTCGGCACCCGTGCAGCGCTCCACGCCATGACTCAGTTCGGCATGCGTGACCACCGACATCACCACCTCACCCACGCTGACCTGCTGAAACCGCGCGATGACTTGAGGGGGATGGTTTTGTATCAAGTGAATGCAGATGTTGGTGTCGAGCATGTAGCGCATGGGCATCAGTCCTTTTCAGGCGATGCCGACGGTGCGCTGGACTGCGCTTCCTCCTGCGCTTTGCGACCAAAAGCGCCACTCCAGTCGCGCTCCTTTTGCTCGTGAAACTCCCGCCCTTCTGCCATGAAGCTTTTTGGAAACGACGCAAAAATCGCCGGCACATCGGCCAGGGTTTCACGCTCCACCGGGCGCAACACCAGGGTGTTGCCGACGCGCTCGATTTCGACCTCATCAGCAGGACCCAGAAAGGCGAGCTCCTTGGGGATGCGCACCGCGAGCGAATTGCCGCTCTTGAACAGACGCGTGAGCATGACGGCCTCCTTGCAATGTATATACTGGATATACAAGTCTAGAAGGTAAGCGGACCTTTGGCTACCTGGGTCAGCAAAAGCTGCTCAACCTCGGCCAACCAGGATTTCACTTCATCCGCGTCGTTCAGCGTGCGCTGCGGCAACTTGACCTGAACCACGTTGGGCTTGAGCAGCTTGGCCGCATCCATGCGCACAGCCGCAAAACGGGTGGTGAGGGCCTGGGTGCGCTCTATCCAGCGTTGCAGGTCGCATTCATCCAGCTCATCGCTGAGCTTCTCGGCGGTGGAAAGGTCCAGCGTTGTCGGTGAATCGATGTGATGGGTGCGGATGAGCTCGGCGTGCTTTTCTTCGCCGAGCTTCTGCCAGTTGCTGTCGGTACTCAGCTGTGCCAGCTGTGCGTCGTATTCGGCGCGATAGGCGTCCAGCTTGGCGGTCAGCGCCTTGCGCAAGGTGTCGGTGGTGCGCTCAAGCACCGGGCGGACGGGGTCCGGCTCGGCCAGCAGGCTGCGCTGGGCGGAGATGGCCGCGACCTCGGCCTTCAGCTCGGCATAAGGGCTGAGCGAGGTGGCGTGGTCCAGGAGGGCCGTGAGCTGGTTCCAGAGCGGCTGGCGCTTCTGAATGAGCTGCGCGGTCTGCTCCCACTGTCTTGCCAAGGCAGTGAGTTCATCGGCCTTGGAAACAAGCTCCAGCAACAGACCATTGCCGCTCGCCTGCTCCAGGGCGGTGAGGGCTGCGGGACTGGGCGGTTCGGGCTGGGGCGCGGGGCCGCCCGCTGCCGCGGCCAGGGACTTGAGCTTGGCAATGAAGGCCGGTGCCCTGGCCAGTTCCTCACCCGGCTGGCAGGCGATGCCCAGGTTCTGGAACAGCCCGCGAATCTTGATTTTCTGGATGGGGGTGATGTTGACCGATTCCGGCTCGAAGAAGGCCTGGGTGAGCTTGCTGCGTTCCAGCGATTTGGCGTCGACCGCTTTGTGCGCGACATCGCGCGCCTTGAGCTCACCGGTGGCGAGCAGGATGTAGAGCGCGCCGTCGATGGTGTCGCGCGGCCAACCGTAGGGGGGCGATTCGAAGTTGTCGCGGATGTCTGCGCCCTTCTTCCCCGCGCCCAGGAAGCCCAGAATCTTCTGGCAGACCGGGTGGGACTTGGGCTCCTGCAGGTGGCCGACGGCGCGCATGGCCTCGGCGTTGCCCTTGCGGGCTTCGTCCAGCACCTTGTCCCAACCTTTCTGGTCGGCGACGTCGAACTCGCGATACAGGCGGATGACCGAGGACTTCACCGCGGCGTTGAGACGCTCGGCCAGGTCGTTACCTTGGGTGACCTCCTGGCCGCCGGCCTGAAACACGCGAACGCCTGCAAACAAGGTGTTGAGCAGGGTGTCGATTTCCTTCTCGGCGTTGCGCTGACGGCTTTCCATCGAGCGCTGCGCGTTGCGACCCTCCTCGGTGTTGGGTGTGCCCTTGCGGCTGAGCGTGGCCTTGGCGGCCTCCAGGGTAACGATGGCGTTGGCAAGGTCCGTCTTGCTCTGCGCCGGCAGGTAGGCGAAGAGCGTGGGGTTCTCGGCACTCCGCGCGCGGGCTTCGGCGATGACGGATTTTTCGTCGGTCTGCCAGCCGTCCTGAATCCACAAGTAAAGCGCCTTGTCGTTGTCCTTGGGCAGAGTTTCGTCGAAGCAGGGCGTGAGCGTGCGCACCTCGGGCGCTTGGCCCTGCACTGCGCGCACTTTGCCCAGCACGGTGCGGAAGCGGGCCTTGAAGTAGTCGGTGCGCTTGACTTCGATGTTCTGCGGTGAGGCCTTGAGCTGGGACTCCTGGGCGCGGAACTCGTCGTACCAGGCGCTGGATTCGCGCGTCTGCAGGTGATATTCGGCGCCACTGGGGCCGTCGAGCGCCATCACCAGGTGGTCCTTCTCCTGCAACTCATCAAGCATGGCAGGAATGGTTCTGCGCAGTTCGGTCGAGCCCCCCTTGAGGTCGGTGACCAGCAGGTCGGCCAGCACGTCTTCGGTGGGTTTGAGACCGATCGCGAGCGCCTTCTCCACAGGGAGCTTGTTGATGAGGTAGATGAGCTTGAGCAGCCGGGCCTTGAGCTGGGACGACGCATCGCCGGCGGCGAATTTCTGCACGCTCTCGAAGATTTCCCGCGAGAACTGGGCGGTGGAGACCAGGTTGGCGGCAATCTGGTCGTAGAGGAAGTCACCCGAGACGACGTAGCCCAGCGGCCGCTCGGCGGTTTCCAGTGCGGCCTCATGGACCACGCGCAACTGGCTGCGCAGCTGGGCAACGGTACCGGTAGCGTCGATGGTGCGCAGGATGTTTTCCCAGAAGCGGCGACGCACCGGCAGGATGGGGTAGTCGGCGGTGATGACGCTTTCGTCGTCGGTGACGTGTTCGAGCTTGGTGCCGCGCAGGTGACGGGAGATTTCACCCAGGTTGTCGCGCCAGACGCGGTCGATTTCGGGCTGGGCGGTCGACTTCTTGGCGAGGATGATCTTGCGGGTGACGTTTTCCACGTCCCAGTCGCCCAGCGTGACCTGCACCGGGAAACGGCCCATCAGGCGCTGCAGGTTGGGCATGCCAGAGAGTGCAGACTGACCCGTACCGACGAACAGCAGCTGACCGTTGAAGTGCTTGGAGAGTGACTCGGTCACCTCCTGCACCTTGTAGGTCTTCTCGGCGTCGGAGCCGATATATTGTTGCACCTCGTCGAGCACAACCAGCGTCAGCGGGAACTTGCCGCCTTCCGACAGCGCGCCCTGGATGGCAGCGACCATCTCGTCGTTGGTGACGTCGGTGACCTGCGGGAACTGGGCCTTGATGAGCTGGCGCAGTGCCGGCTCGCTCTCGGCCATCTTCGGGCTGGCCTGCAGCAGGGCTTTCGACAGATGAGTTGAGACGTAGAGGTGGGGTAGCTCCTGCTGGAGGTTGCGGCCCGCCGCCTCCAAGTTGGACTGCACCGCATCGAGCAGCCCCTCGTGCTTGAGCCACATCACGAAGCGTGCCTGTGCGAACTGCTCTGGCAGTCCCTTCGACTTGAAGATGATGCCCAGCAGCGCCAGGCGCACGTTGTCCCCTGCCCCAGCGCCGAGCTTGCCGGCCGCAGCATGCAACCCGCCGTTGCGTTTGCCTTCGGTGCTCAGTTCCGTGAGCGGGTCTGCGACGGCGTCGGGAAGGTGAGCCAGACCACGCGCTGAGGCGCCTCCGGGAAGTTGCAGGTCAGTCCACAATGCACGCAGCATCTTCGCCAGGTGAGACTTGCCCGAGCCATAGAAGCCCGAAATCCACACCCCAGGCTGTTCGGACTTGGTGCCGAGGTTGCGCAGGAAGGTCGAGAGGATGGTCTCGATGCCCTTCGCGTACTGGCCATCGCACACGAAGGTTTCAAGCTCGTAGCGCAGCACCTCGAGGGCCGCGGCGGAGTGGTCTTCGGAGACTTCGGCCACACCATTGTTGGCCAGCCTGTTTTGCTCGGGGGATTTGACGTAGATGTCGCGGTTCAGCACAGCGTGTTCCCTTGTTCTTGTTGTGACTACAGCTTCGTGTTGCTCAAGCTTCCTTGGCAAGCAGCGGCACGGCGAGGTAATTCCAGCCGTCGCGTGCATCGAGCAGCCGGTAGGCGTGGTTCTCCGGGTGGTACTCGCCGGGGAAGAAAACGACTAGGCGACCGCCCACCGCGTCCTTTATGCCTTCCACGACCGATGAGACGCGCGCCAGTCCGAAGAGGCTGCCGACGCCCATCAGGGCGACCACCGTATTCTGCGTCGCCTCTGCGGTAATGGTCATCTTGATGCGGTCGACCAGGTCATGGACGAACTCGACGATTTCTCCGGCCTGATAACCGGTGAGGTCCTCGGGACACTCGAAGTAGGCGTCGCGGTACTCCTGGGCCGCCATCCACTCGGGGAAGGCGTTGGTGACATCCAGGAGCAACCATTCGCGGCCCGCTTCGAGCGTGGCGAGACGGAACTCTTCGATGTGCGCCCGCAGGCGCAGCTCGTCCGCCTTGTCGTACACCACGAAGATGACGCGCTGGATGGCCGCCAGGCCACCCGCCCACGGCACGGAGATGTGTTCCCGGTAAGCACCGAGCAGTTTCGCGACTTTGCTACTCATGCAGCCATTGCTCCTCTTCGGCCGTCAGAAAACCGGGGAAGCGGACTTCCTTGACCCCGCCTGCGTTCAGGAAAACGATTTGCCCACGATGCGCGGCCGAGTTTGCCAGGGCTTCGAGTTCAGCAGGTGAGCGACACAACAGCGTCATCCAGTGCGAAGAAAACAGCCGTTGCCCCGAGAGTCCTTCAAGATGACTCAAGAATAAGGCATAGGTGATGTTGGTCGGCGTGACTTTAGGCGCGGTGCGGACCTTCCGCGTCCGCCCCGCCATGAAGCCGGCCTGCGTCCAGCTCCCGTTGATGTTCTGAGCAAGGGATTTGAGCGAAGCTGCGCTGAAGCGGTCGGGCTCGCCTGACACGATGAGCGCCTCTACCTCTTCGCGGCGCACGCTTTCACCTACGGCTTTGGCGAGCACGAAGGCTTCCGACCGTCGGAGTAACGGATCGCGCACCAGGGCGAGCATCAGGGCGAGCACGGGTCGGGCCGCCTCATCGAACGTCCAAAGCGTTCGAAAAACCCGGAACACTGGAATGGCAGGATCCAATCCGTAGAGTTCGACGAGATGGCCGAAGGTGAGCAGGCGTGAGTTTTGCGTCGGTTTGCCGAGGATGTTGAGGCTGACCACTTCGTCCCGGTAGCCGTCAGGGATGGCGTCCGGTGAGGTGTGCTCGAAAAGAAGCATGAGCTCGCCGAGCATCATCGTGCGGGCCGCATGCGTACCGCCGCGACCAAGCCGGTAGCCGAGCTTGGTAAGGGATTGGTTTGAGATCACAGGTTCTTGGTAGACATGCAGCGACTGGTATCAGCCGGGAACGCGGTCGCGCAGCACCGCGCGCTGGCGGCGCTGTTCGAACAGGCATACGGCGACCGCGGCGCCGACATTGAGCGACTCGATGCCGCCCGCCATCGGGATCAGCACGCGCTGGTCGGCGGCGGCGAGCAGCGCCGGCGACAGCCCCTGGCCTTCGGCGCCGAACAGCCAGGCGACGGGCCCGGCGAGATCGAGCGCGTACAGCGGCCGGGCGCCCTCGCCCAGCGCCGTCGCCAGGCGGCGGCCGGGATAAGCGGCGAGACGGGATACGGCGTCGGCGTGCTCTTCGATCCGCAGCACGAACTGCGCCCCCATCCCCGCGCGCAAGGCCCGCGGCGACCAGGCCTGGGTGCAGCCCGCGGTGAGCAGCGCGTGGCCGATGCCGGCCGCGGCCGCGGTGCGCAGGATGGTGCCGAGGTTGCCGGGATCCTGCACGCCATCGAGGACGATGAGGTCCTCGTCCAGCGCCCGTGCCGGCACAGCCGGCGGCAGGTCGATCACGGCGAGCAGCCCGGAAGGCGCGTCGACCGGGCTGACATGGGCGAACAGCATGTCGGTGAGCAGGATGCGCTCGGCAGCGGACGGCGCGCGCTCGAGCAGGGTGCGGTGTTCGGCGCGCAGCAAGCCGGATTCGGACACGATCAGGGTCTTGAGCGGCCAGTGCGCGGCGAGCGCGGCATCGACGAGGTGGGCGCCGTCGAGCACGGTCTCGCCGGACTTGCGCCGCTCGCGCGCCGAGTGGGCGAGCGCGTGCAGGCGCTTGACCGTGGGATTGTCGCGGGCGCGGATCGCCTTCACGGTGCGGGCGGGCGTCCCAGCAGCTTGCGCACCGGGGCGAAGCTGCGGCGGTAGAAATCGGCGACGCCGTGCGCCTGCAGCGCGGCGAGGTGGGCCGCGGTGGGATAGCCCTTGTGCGCGGCGAGGCCGTATTGCGGCCATTGCGCGTCGAGCGTGCGCATCGCCGCATCGCGCGCGGTCTTGGCCAGGATGGAGGCGGCCGAGATCGCCGGTTCGGTGGCATCGCCCTTGACGATCGCGCGCGCCGGGTACGGCAGCGCCGGGCAGCGGTTGCCGTCGATCCGGACTTCGCCGGGGGCGCCGCAGCGCCCGAGGTCGAGCGCCATCACCGCGCGCTGCATCGCCAGCAAGGTGGCGTGGAGGATGTTCAGGCGGTCGATCTCCTCGACACTGGCTTCGGCCACCGCCCACGCCAGGGCGTGGGTGCGGATCAGCGGCGCGAGGCGGTCACGGGCCGCTTCGCTGAGCTTTTTCGAATCGGCGAGGCCGGCGATCGGGCGCGCCGGATCGAGGATCACCGCAGCGGCGACCACCGGCCCGCACAGCGGCCCGCGGCCGGCTTCGTCGACGCCGCAGACGAGCACGGGCGCCTGGCCGGCGGCCGGCGGGTCCGGTGCGAACAGGTCCCGGGTCATGCGCCGGCGCCCTTCAGGTAGGGCAGGATCGCCGCCGCCGCCTTGGCCGCGGTGTCCTGGCGCAGGCTCAGGTGCAGCTCGGCAAAGCGCGCTTCGAGCGCGGCGCGGCGGCGATCGTCGGCGAGCCAGGCTTCGAGCGCGGCGGCGAGTTTTTCCGGCTCGGCGTCGTCCTGCAGCAGCTCGGGAACGATGTCTTCGTTGCACAGGATGTTCGGCAACCCCACCCAGGGCAGGTAGGCCAGGCGCTTCATCAGCCGGTACTGCCACTTGCCGATGCGGTAGGTGATGACCATCGGCCGCTTGAGCAGCGCGGCCTCCAGGCTGGCGGTGCCGCTCGCCACCAGGACCACGTCGGCGGCGGTCATCGCTTCCACCGCCTGCCCGGGAAGAACGCGGATCGGCAGGTCGGCGGCGTGGGTGCGGCGCATGGCGTCGTCGAACAGCTGACGCGTTTCCGGCGTCGCCAGCGGAACGAGAAAGCGCACCGCGGGATTGCGTGCGAGCAGGCGGCGGGCGGTGTCGAGGTAGGTGTCGGCGAGGTTGCGCACTTCCGACTGGCGGCTGCCGGGGAGCAGCGCGACGACCGGCCCCGCGCCGTCCACTCCGAGCGCGGCGCGCGCGGCGGCACGGTCGGGCTGGAGCGGGAAGACGTCGGCGAGCGGATGGCCGACATAGCTCACCGGCACGCCGGCGCGTTCGTAGAGAACAGGCTCGAACGGGAACAGGCACAGCATGTGCGACACCGCGCGCGCGATGCGCTTGATCCGCCCGCCGCGCCAGGCCCAGATCGACGGGCCGACGAAGTGGATCGCCGGAATCCCGGCGTCCTTGGTCCGGCCTTCGAGCCAGAGGTTGAAGTCGGGGGCGTCGACGCCGATGAAGGCGGCTGGGCGCTCGGCACGGATCTGCGCCAGCAGCGTGCGGCGGATGGCGGACAGTTCGCGGTAGCGCTTGAGCGCATCGACGTAGCCATGGACGGCGAGGCGCTCGCACGGCCAGCGCGCATCGAAGCCTTCGGCGACCATCTTCGGGCCGCCGATGCCGAAGAACTCGGCCTCCGGCAGATGGCGGCGCAGCGCGCGGATGAGGTGGCTGGCGAGCAGGTCGCCGGAAGCTTCGCCGGCGACCATGGCGATGCGGACGGTCATCGCGTTGAGGTGCTCAGCGCACCAGGCCGCGCCCGGATGCGGCGATGAATTCGGCGAACGGTGCGGCTTCGGCGTGCCCGGAGACGATTTCGGCGACGCGCTGGCGGGCTTCGTCGAGCGACAGGCCGGAACGGTACAGCGCACGGTAGGCGCGCTTGATCGCGGCGATGCCCTCGACGCTGTAGCCGCGCCGCTTGAGGCCTTCGCTGTTGATGCCGTGGGGCTTGGCCGGGTTGCCGGCGACGGTGACGAAAGGCGGCAGGTCCTGCAGCAGCACGGTGCCGACGCCGCAGAAGCTGTGCGCGCCGACGCGGCAGAACTGGTGCACGCCGGTGAAACCGCCGAGGATTGCCCAGTCGCCGACGTGGACGTGGCCGGCGAGGGTGGCGTTGTTGGCGAAGATGGTATGGTCGCCGACCTGGCAGTCGTGCGCGATGTGCACGTAGGCCATGATCCAGTTGTCGCTGCCGAGCCGGGTGACGTGGGCGTCCTGGCTGGTGCCGACGTTGAACGAGCAGAACTCGCGGATCGTGTTGCGGTCGCCGATCTCGAGCCGGGTCGGCTCGGCATCGTATTTCTTGTCCTGCGGGCTGGCGCCGATCGAGCAGAACTGGAAGATCTCGTTGTCGCGGCCGATGCGGGTGTGGCCTTCGACGACCACGTGCGGACCGATGCGGGTGCCGTCGCCGATCTCGACATGCTCGCCGATGATCGAATAGGCGCCGACGCTGACGCCGGCCCCGAGCTTCGCGCCGGGGTGGATGAGGGCGGTGGGGTGGATCATAGGGTCTTCAGCGCGCACATCAGCTCGGCCTCGGTCGCCACGTCACCGTCGACGCGGGCCACGCCCTTGTACTTGTAGATGTTGCGCTTGCTCTGGGTGATCTCGACGTCGAAGATCAGCTGGTCGCCGGGCACCACCGGGCGCTTGAAGCGCACGCTGTCGATGCCGGCGAAGTACACCACGGAGTTTTCGTCGGGCTTGACGCCCATACTCTTGAACGACAGCACCGCGGCGGCCTGGGCCATCGCCTCGACGATCAGCACCCCCGGCATTACCGGGTGGTGGGGAAAGTGCCCCGGAAAGAAGGGCTCGTTGATGGTCACGTTCTTCAGCGCCTTGATGCGCTTGCCTTCTTCGATCTCGAGTACCCGGTCGATCAGCAGGAAGGGGTAGCGGTGCGGCAGGTACTCGATGATTTCGTTGATATTCATGGTGTGGTTCAGTCTGGATTGCGGCCGTTCCGACCGTCGTGCGGGTGTTCGAGGGCGCGTACGCGCGTCGCCAGCGCATCGAGGTGGCGCAGATGAGCGAAATTGCGCACCCATTCGGCGTGGCTCTGGACCGGCAGGCTGGCCGTATAGACGCCCGGCCGGGTAATCGATTTGCTCACCAGGGTGCCGGCGGAAATGACGACATCGTCGCAGATGGAAAGGTGGCCGATGATCCCGGCCTGGCCGCCGATCATGCAGCGCGCCCCGATCCGGGTGCTGCCGGCGATGCCGACACAACCGGCGATCGCGGTGTATTGGCCGATGCGCACGTTGTGGGCGATCTGGATCTGGTTGTCGAGCTTGCAGCCGTCGCCGATCACGGTGTCGTCGAGCACGCCGCGATCGATGGTGGTGTTGGCGCCGATTTCGACCTCGTTGCCGATCACAACCCGGCCGACCTGGGGAATCTTGACCCAGCGCCCGGACTTTTCGCGGGCGAAGCCGAAGCCATCGGCGCCGATCACCGCGCCCGAATGGAGGATGCAGTTCTCGCCGATGACGCAGTCGTGGTAAAGGGTCACGCGCGGCGCCAGCCGGGTGCCCTGCCCGATGCGGGTGCCGCGGCCGATATGGCAGCCGGCGCCGACCACGACGCCGTCACCGAGCTCGACGCCGGCCTCGATCGAGGCGCCGGGGCCGATCTCGACCGTCGGCGGCACGGCGCAGGCGACGGCTGCCTGCGGATGCACGCCGGGCTGCGGCACCGGCAGGGGTGAGAACAGCTGGGCGACGCGAGCGAAATACAGATAAGGATCGGGGGTGACGATCCGCGGCCGGTCGACGAGCAGATCGCGTGCGTCCGGCGCGACAATCACCGCGCTCGCCGCGCTGCGCTGCAGCTGCGGCAGGTACTTGCGGTTGGCGAGGAAGGCGAGGTCGCCCTCCCCGGCCTGTTCCAGCGTGGCAACGCGGCGTATCTCGACACCGGCATCGCCGACCAGCGCGCCGCCGAGCTGCGCCACCAGTTCGTCGAGACGAAACATGCGGGCGCGGCTTTACTTGGCCTCGGACAGGGTCTTGATGACCTTGTCGGTGATATCGATCTTCGGGCTGGCGTAGACCGCCTCCTGGAAGATGATGTCGTAGCTTTCGCTCTCGGCGATCTGCTTGACCGTGCGGTTGGCCTTGTCCAGCACCGAGGCGAGTTCCTCGTTGCGGCGCTGGTTGAGATCCTCGCGGAATTCGCGCTGCTTGCGCTGGAAGTCGCGGTTGAGCTCGCCCAGGGCGCGCTCTTTGGTGCGCCGGTCGCTGTCGGCCATGGTCGTGCCGTTGCGCTCGAGTTCTTCCTGCATGGACTGCAGGTCCTTCGCCAGGCGCTGCAATTCCTGGTCGCGCTTTTCGAATTCCTTCTCCAGTCGCTGCTGGGCGCGCACGGCGGGTGCGGCCTCGCGCATCACGCGATCGGAATTGACGAAGCCGATCTTCGTCTCGGCGATGGCGGCCTGGGAAATGCCGACCAGCGCGGCGGCCACCAGGGAGAGGGTGCGGACGTTCACTTATGCCTCCGGATGAAGCTTGATGTAGTGGTCAATCAAAACACGCTGCCGAGCTGGAACTGGAAGCGCTGGACTTCGTCGTCCGCTTCCTTTTTCAGCGGATGGCCGAAGCTGAACTTGAGCGGCCCGATCGGCGAACTCCACGAAAAGGCCAGGCCGGTACTGTAGCGCAGGTTGCTGAAATCGAGATCCTGGTCGACGAAGCCGGTGCTGCCCTTGACCAGGGGGTCCTGCTGTTCGCCCCAAACGTAACCGGCATCGAAGAAGGCCGAGACGCGGAAGGTACGGTCCGTGCCCGCCCCCGGCATCGGGAAGTAGAACTCGGCATTGCCGACGAGCTTGCGCGTGCCGCCGGTCGAAGTGATGTCGCCGTCGTTGTCGATGTAGGTCGGGCCGACCGAGCCCTGCTCGTAGCCGCGGACCGAACCGATGCCGCCGACGAAGTAGTTCTTGTAGAACGGCACCTCCTTGCCGCCAAAACCCTCCGCCCAGCCGAGATCGGCGTTGAGCATCAGCGCATAGTCGCGGCCGATCGGGAACCAGTGCTGGTACTGGTAGCCGAGCTTGGCGTAGCGCAGGTCGCCGGCGGGGACGGTCACTTCGCCATAGACGCGCTGATAGACCCCCTTGCGCGTGTAGATGACGCTGTCGCGGCTGTCGCGCGACCAGCCCATCGTCAGCAGCAGGCTGCTGACCGTGGTTTCGCCGATGCCATCGGCGCCGCTGCAGCCGTTATCCCGGCAGAATTCCTGGTAGAGGAACGGGCTTTCCGCGTAGGTCGTGATCTGGGTGCGGTCCGCAGTGAGGCCGAAATTGATCTGGTCGTCTTCGGCGATCGGCCAGCCCAGGCGCAGGCCGGCGCCGGTCGACACCGTCTTGTAGGGCGACACCGAATCGAGTTCGGTCGGGTCGTAGGTGCGGTGGTACAGGTCCCAACCGAGACTGACGCCGTCGACGGTGTAGTACGGGTTGGTGAAGGACAAGGACAGGGTGCGGCTGGATTTGCTCGTGTTCAGACCGAGGTTGAGCGCGTTGCCGCTGCCGAACAGGTTCTGCTGCGCGATCGATGCCGACAGCACGATGCTCTCCGAACTCGAGAAGCCGGCGCCCAGCATCAGGTTGCCGGTGGGTCGTTCCTTGACGTTGAAGTTCACATCGACCTGGTCGGTCGTGCCCGGCACCACCGGAGTTTCGACGTTGACCTCCTCGAAGAAGCCGAGACGGTCGATGCGGGTGCGCGAACGGTTGATCGCCTCGGCGTCGTACCAGCCGCCTTCCATCTGCCGCATTTCGCGACGGACCACCTCGTCGCGGGTCTTGGTGTTGCCGCCGACGTTGATGCGGCGCACATAGACGCGGCGGCCCGGGTCGACGAATACGGTGAACGCGACTTCGCGTTTTTCCTTGTCGACTTCGGGGGCGGCGTTGACGTTGGCGAAGGCATAACCCTCGTTACCGAGCCGGTCGGTGATCGCCTTCGTCGTTTCGGTGAGTTTTTCGCGCGAGAACGTGTCGCCGGGACGAATCTGGGCAAGCGCCTGGTATTCGGACTCGGGCAACACCAGATCACCGGTGAAACGCACGCTGCCGACGGTGTACTTCTCGCCTTCGGTGATGTTCAGGGTGATGTAGATGTCCTGCTTGTCGGGGGTGATCGAGACCTGGGTGGAGTCGATGTTGAAGTCGAGGTAGCCCTGGTTCAGGTAGAAGGAGCGCAGGGTCTCGAGGTCGGCCGACAGCTTCTGGCGCGAGTACTGATCGTTTTTCGTGTACCAGGTCAGCCAGCCCGGCGTGGTCAGCTGCATCCGGTCGAGCAGGTCCTTGTCCTTGAAGGCCTTCGCGCCGATGATGTTGATCTGGCGGATCTTGGCGACGCCGCCCTCGTCCACCGCGAAGTTGATCGCGACCCGGTTGCGCTCGAGCGGCGTCACCGTGGTGGTCACCGTGGCGGCGTATTTGCCACGCGACAGGTACTGGCGCTTGAGTTCCTGTTCGGCCCGCTCGAGCAGGGCACGGTCGAAGATGCGCGACTCGGCCAGGCCGACTTCGCGCAGCCCCTTCTTGAGGGCGTCCTTGTCGAACTCCTTGACCCCGGCGAAATCGATCTGTGCGATCGCCGGACGCTCATCGACGACGACGACGATCGTGTCGCCTTCGGTCTCGATGCGCACGTCGTTGAAGAAGCCGGTTGCGAACAGGGCCTTGATGGCCTGGGCAGCCTGGGATTCGTCGAAGGTTTCCCCCACCCGCACCGGCAGGTAGTTGAACACCGTGCCCGCCTCGGTGCGCTGGATGCCTTCCACCCGGATGTCCTTGACTACGAAGGGGTCGAACGCGAAGGCCGGCGCTGCGGCGAAAAGGGCCACCATGAGCCCGGGCAGGAGCTTACGATTCATGCGGGAGTTCAGCCGGAAATGAGACGATTGATGTCGTTATAGAAGGCGAATGCCATAAGCATCACCAGGAGGACGAGACCGATCTGCTGACCGATCTCCATGACGCGCTCCGGGATCGGGCCGCCCTTGATGATCTCGACCGTATAATACAGCAAGTGTCCGCCGTCCAGCACCGGGATGGGAAGCAGGTTGAGCACCCCCAGGCTGATGCTGATGAGGGCGACGAACTTCAGGTAATGGCTCAATCCCAGCTGCGCGCTCTGGCCCGCGTAGTCGGCGATCGTCACCGGCCCGGAGAGGTTTTTCCACGACACTTCTCCGGTGATCATGCGGCCGATCATCTGCAGGCTGAGCACGCTGGTTTCCCAGGTCTGGCGGACCGCTTTCGCCGCCGCATCAAAAGGCCCGTAGCGCACGGTGGCGAACATCGACAATCCGCCCGGTGCCGGCTCGGCCACGGCGACGCCGATGCGGCCGATGCGCTCGCCGTTCTCGCTCGCCGCATCGGGAGTCACGAGGTATTCCGCCTCCTCCCCTGCGCGCCGGATCTCGAAGCGCAGCGGCACACCGGGCGCCTGGCGCACCTTGAGCACCAGCTCGCCCCAGGCCGCAATCGGCTCGCCGCCGATGGCAAGCACCTCGTCGCCCGGCAGCAATCCGGCGCGGGCGGCCGCACCGTCCTCGGACAGGCGTCCGAGCACCGGCCGGATCAGCGGGCGCCAGGGCTTGAGGCCGATGCGGGCGATCAGATCCTGGTCCTCGCCATCGATCGCGATCCCGCTCAGATCGAACCGCCGGAAAGTCTCCACGTCTTCGAGCGTGCGCACCTGGAGCAGCACTTCGCGCCGATCGAGGGCATGGCGCAGCAGGACCCAGCGCAGATCCTGCCAGCTGAGCACCGGCTCCTCATCCACCGCCACCACCAGATCGCCTTCGCGCACCCCCGCGGCGACGGCGATGGCCGGCGTATCGGAGAGCGCGATGCGCGGGCGCAGCTCCTCGGTTCCGGCCACGAACAGTCCCCAGTACAGCACGATGGCGAGGAGAAAATTCGCCAGCGGACCGGCCGCGACGATGGCGAAGCGCCGATACACGCTCTGACGGTTGAAGCTGCGGTGCAACTCGGCCGGCGCGACCGGCGCTTCGCGTTCGTCGAGCATCTTCACGTAGCCCCCCAGGGGGAAGGCGGCGATCGCCCACTCGGTGCCGTCGCGCCCGGCGCGCCGGACGTACAGCGGCTTGCCGAAACCGATCGAAAAGCGCAGCACCTTCACTCCGCACCAGCGGGCGACGAGGTAGTGCCCCATCTCATGCACCAGGATCAGCAGACCGAGGGCGAGCGCGAACGGAATCAGGTAGTTCAGCAGGTTCATCGGGCAGCCTGTCGTTGGCGGATTTCGCTGCGGGCCCATTCACGGCCGCAGGCGTCAGCGGCGAACACCGCCTCGAGCGAATCGACCGTGAGCGTGGCGCTGCGTTCCAGGCAGGCGGTGATCACGCGGGCGATGTCGAGAAAGCCGATGCGCCGTTCGAGGAACGCGGCCACCGCCTCCTCGTTGGCGGCGTTGAGCACCGCGGGCGCCGCGCCGCCCGCGCGCAGCGCCTCGAAGGCCAGTCCCAGGCAAGGGAAGCGGCGCAGGTCGGGACGTTCGAAGTCGAGCCGCGCGATTTCGAACAGGTCGAGCGAACGCACGCCGGCATCGATGCGCTCGGGCCATGCCATGGCGTGCGCGATCGGGGTGCGCATGTCGGGGTTGCCGAGCTGGGCGATCACCGAGCCGTCGGCGTACTCGACCATCGAATGGATGACGCTCTGGCGATGGATGACGACCTCGATCATCTCCGCCGGGACGCCGAACAGCCAGTGCGCCTCGATCACTTCGAGGCCCTTGTTCATCATCGTCGCCGAATCGACCGAGATCTTGCGTCCCATCACCCAGTTGGGGTGGGCGCAGGCCTGTTCGGGCGTGACCGCGGCAAGCGCCTCCGGCGCGGCGGCGCGGAACGGCCCGCCGGAAGCGGTGAGCAGCACCCGGCGCACGCCCGCCGCCAGCGGCTCGCGCGCATAGCCGGCAGGCAGGGACTGGAACACGGCGTTGTGCTCGCTGTCGATCGGCAGCAGGGTCGCGCCGCTGGCGGCGACCGCGTCCATGAACAGCGCTCCGGACAGGACCAATGCCTCCTTGTTGGCGAGCAGCACCTTCTTGCCCGCCCGCGCCGCGGCCAGGGTCGGGCGCAGCCCGGCGGCGCCGACGATGGCGGCCATCACCATATCCGCCTCGGGAGCGGCGGCAATGCTCTCCAGCGCCTTCGCCCCGCTCAGCACTTCGGTAGCGCTGCCCGCCGCGCGCAGGCCGGCCGCCAGGCGCGCGGCCGCCTCCTCGTCCACCATCACCGCATAGCGCGGCGCGAACTGCAGGCACTGGGCGAGCAGCTTGTCGTCCTGGCGCTGGGCGCTGAGGGCAAAAACCTGGAAACGCTGCGGATGACGCGCGACCACGTCGAGCGTGCTTTGCCCGATCGAGCCGGTGGCCCCCAGCAGGGTGAGGCGTTGAGGTGCGTGTTCAGCCATGGAAAGGAGGCCTTGGAGATCCGGAGAGTCGCCGCTGCACTGTGCCGGAAGAATGAGCGGCGGTCAGCGGGCCAGCCACAGGGTGGCGAGTGCCACCAGCGGCAGGGTCGAGGTGAGGCTGTCGATACGATCGAGGATGCCGCCGTGGCCGGGCAGCAGGGCGCCGCTGTCCTTGAGACCGGCCTGGCGCTTGAGCAGCGACTCGAACAGGTCGCCGACGACGCTGAGCGCGGTCCAGGCGATCAGCGCCGCCGCGATCGCAGGCGCCCCGCCGGCGTGGTCCGCCCCGAGCGCGACCAGCACGCCGAAGCCGAACAGCAGCACCGCGAGCACCGCGCCGACCGCGCCTTCCCAGGTCTTGCCCGGGCTGATCGAAGGTGCCAGCTTGTGCCGTCCGAACGCACGCCCGGAAAAATAGGCGGCGATGTCCGCGACCCAGACTACCGCCATCGTCCCCAGCAGCACCCAGGGGCCGAGCGCGCGCAGCTGCATGAGCGCGAGCGCAGTCGGGATGAGCACGACGAAGCCGACCAGCGAGGCGAGCAACGGCCGGGTGAAGGTCCATTTGCGCGCAAGCCAGAACGGGACGACGAAAGCCCAGAACAGGGCACTGATCCCGTACAGCGGAATCAGCAGGACCGCGCCGGCCGGCTCGCCCCGCCCCAGCCCGGCGAGAAAGCCGAGCATGGCGCAGACGATCCCGAACACGACTGCGGTGGACATGCGCAGGGGGTACTCGAAGCGTGCCAGCCCACCCCACTCCCAGGCGGCCGCCGCACAGACGGCCGCGCACAGCACCACCCAGCCGGCGGCGGGCAGCAGGAACACCGCCCCCAGCAGGCCGCCGAGGAGCAGGATCGCGGTGACGACCCGCTCTTTAAGCATGGGGAGCCCGTGGCTCGCCGCCCGCTGCGGCCAGCTGTTCGCTCGTGCGCCCGAAGCGGCGCTCGCGGCCGTTGTAGGACTCGATCGCCAGGTCGAGGGCGGCGCCGTCGAAATCAGGCCACAAGGTATCGGTGAAATACAGTTCGGTATAGGCGAGTTGCCACAGCAGGAAGTTGCTGATGCGCTTTTCGCCGCCGGTACGGATGAAAAGGTCAGGCTCGGGAGCGAAGGACATCGACAGCTCGCCGGCGAGTTCTTCCTCGCTGAAGCCTTCACCGCGCCCGGGATGGCGCGCCATCAGCCGCGACATCGCCTGCAGGATGTCCCAGCGTCCGCCGTAATTGGCCGCGACGCTCAGATGGAAGCGGGTGTTGGCCGCAGTCAGCGCTTCGGCTTCGCGGATCACGCCGACCAGTTGCGGATCGAAGCGCGACAGATCGCCGATGACGCGGAAACGGATGCCGTTCTCATGGAGGCGGGCGACCTCCTTCTGCAGCGACTTGAGGAAGAGCTGCATCAGGAACGAAACCTCGTCGGCCGGGCGGCGCCAGTTTTCCGAGCTGAATGCGAACACGGTGAGATATTCGACGCCACGCTCGATGCAGCGCCGGATCACCGCGCGCAAGGCTTCGACGCCACGCGAATGCCCCGCCACCCGGGGCATGAAGCGCTTGCGCGCCCAGCGCCCGTTGCCGTCCATGATGACGGCGACGTGGCGCGGCACCGAGGCCACCTCGGGAATGTCGCGTGTGGAGCTCTTGAAGCGTTTGCCGCTCATGGTCCGCCTCCTGTTCGACGCTGGCGGCAACCGTGCCGCTGCGCACGGATCAGATCTGCATCAGCTCCTGCTCTTTCTGGGCGAGCAGCTTGTCGATCTCGGCGACGTACTTGTCGGTGAGCTTCTGGATTTCGTCCTCGGCCCGGCGCTCGTCGTCTTCCGAGATCGTCTTGTCCCTGACCGCGTCCTTGAGCTGCTGGTTGGCGTCACGGCGCAGGTTGCGGATCGCGACCTTGGCGGTCTCGCCCTCGTGGCGGACGACCTTGGTCAGGTCGCGGCGGCGCTCTTCGGTCAGGGCCGGCATCGGCACGCGCAGCAGTTCGCCCATGTTGGCCGGATTGAGGCCGAGGTCGCTGTCGCGGATGGCCTTCTCGACCTTCGCCATCATCGGCTTTTCCCAGCACTGCACGCCGATCGTGCGGGCATCGATCAGGGTGATGTTGGCGACCTGATTGACCGGCACCATCGAGCCGTAATACTCGACCATGACGTGGTCGAGGAGGCCGGTATGGGCGCGGCCGGTCCGCACTTTGGCGAGGTCGGTCTTCAGCGCCTCGACCGACTTCTGCATTTTCTGTTCGGTGTTCTTCTTGAGCTCGGGAATCATGCGCGCACTCTCCAGGATTCAGGAATGGACCAGGGTGCCTTCGTCTTCGCCCATCACCACGCGCTTGAGCGCGCCGGGCTTGAAGATCGAGAACACGTTGATCGGCAGCTTCTGGTCGCGGCACAGGGCGAACGCGGTGGAATCGAGCACCGCCAGGTTGCGGCCGATCGCCTCGTCGAAGCTGATCCGATGATAACGCTGTGCGCTCGGGTCCTTCTTGGGGTCGGCGGTATACACGCCATCGACCTTGGTCGCCTTGAGCACGATCTGGGCGCCGATCTCCGAACCGCGCAGCGCGGCGGCGGTATCGGTGGTGAAGAAGGGGTTGCCGGTACCGGCGGCGAAGATCACCACCCGGCCTTCCTCCAGATGACGGATCGCGCGGCCGCGGATGTAGGGCTCGACGACCTGGTCGATGCGCAGCGCCGACTGCACGCGCGCCTCCAGGTCCATGCGCTGCATCGCGTCGGCCAGCGCCATCGCGTTCATCACCGTGGCCAGCATGCCCATGTAGTCGGCGGTGGCGCGGTCCATGCCGGAAGCCGCGCCCTTCATGCCACGGAAGATGTTGCCGCCGCCGATCACCACACCGACCTGCACGCCGAGCCGGGTGACTTCGGCAATCTCGGAGACGATCCGGCTGACGACGTCCTCGTTGATGCCATAGGCATCGTCGCCCATGAGGGCTTCGCCCGACAGCTTGAGCAGGATGCGCTTGTAGGCGGCGGACACGGTCCTCTCCTTACTTCTTCGCCGCGGCGGCAGCCTGCTCGGCCACTTCGGCGGCGAAGTCGGTGACTTTCTTCTCGATGCCTTCGCCGACGATGTACAGGGTGAAGCTCGCCACCGAAGCGCTGCGGGCCTTCAGCAGCTGCTCGATCGTCTGCTTGCCGTCTTCGGCCTTGACGAAGACCTGGCCGAGCAAGGTGACTTCCTTGAGGAACTTCTGCACCGTACCTTCGGCGATCTTCTCGAGCATCGCGTCCGGCTTGCCGGCTTCGCGCGCCTTTTCGATGGCGATGCGGCGTTCGGCGTCGATCAGGTCCTGCGACACGCCGCTGGAGTCGAGCGACTTCGGCTTCGACGCAGCGATGTGCATCGCCAGGTCCTTGGCGAGCTGTTCGTCGCTCCCGACCAGGTCGACCAGCACGCCGATCTTGGCACCGGCGTGGACATAGCCGGCGACCCGGCCCTGCGCCTCGATGCGGGCGAAGCGGCGGATGCTCATGTTCTCGCCGATCTTGCCGACCAGCGCGGTGCGGATCGCCTCGACGCTCTGACCGCCGATCTCGAGGGCGGACAGTGCGGCGACGTCGGCCGGGTTCTTCTGCGCGACCAGCTCGGCGAGCTGTGCGGCGAGAGCGATGAAGTCGTCGTTCTTGGCGACGAAATCGGTTTCGCAGTTGATCTCGACCATCGCGGCGAGCTTGCCGTCGGCCGCCAGGAACGTGCCGACGATGCCTTCCGCGGTGACGCGGGCGGCGGCCTTGGACGCCTTGTTGCCCAGCTTGACGCGCAGGATCTCTTCGGCCTTGTCCATGTCGCCGCCGGCTTCGGTCAGCGCCTTTTTGCACTCCATCATCGGCGCGTCGGTCTTCTCGCGCAGTTCCTTGACCATGCTTGCGGTGATTTCCGCCATGCTAGCTCCTGAATATTCGTGTATGGGGTATGCGGCGGGGAAGATCGGGCCGCAGTGCAAACGGGGCCTCGCCGGCCCCGTGTGATTTGGATCAGGCCTGGTCCTGCGCGCCTTCTTCCTCGACCTCGACGAACTCGTCGCCGCCGGCATCGACGATTTCCTGCAGCACCTGGCTGCGGCCCTGGAGCACGGCATCGGCCACGCCGCGGGCGTAGAGGCGGATCGCGCGTGAGGAGTCGTCGTTGCCCGGGATCACGTAATCCACGCCTTCGGGCGAGTGGTTGGTGTCGACCACGGCGACGACCGGAATGCCCAGCTTCTGCGCTTCGGTGATCGCGATCTTGTGGTAGCCGACGTCGATCACGAACAGCGCATCAGGCAGGCCGCCCATGTCCTTGATGCCGCCGATCGACTTCTGCAGCTTCTCGAGTTCGCGGCGTACGGTCAGCGCTTCACGCTTGGACAGACGCTCGGCCGAGCCATCTTCCATCATCGCCTCGACTTCCTTCAGGCGCTTGATCGACTGCTTGACCGTCTTGAAGTTGGTCAGCATGCCGCCGAGCCAGCGCTCGTCGACAAACGGCATGGCGGCGCGCTGGGCTTCCTCGGCGATGATCTCGCGCGCCTGGCGCTTGGTGCTGACGAACAGGATGTTGCCGCGATTGGCGGCGAGCTTGCGCACGAAGTCCATCGCTTCGTTGTACTTCACCATCGTCTTTTCGAGGTTGACGATGTGGATCTTGTTGCGCTGACCGAAGATGTAGGGGGCCATGCGCGGGTTCCAGAAACGGGTCTGGTGGCCGAAATGGACGCCCGCTTCGAGCATCTGACGCATCGTGACAGACATGTGTGACTCCAAACTGAAAAAGGGTTGAACCTCCGCCCGGCAGCGGGAACATGCCGTCCGGCGCGCTTTGCGCGCTACCGGACGCAGGCCCCCGACACGCCATCGACCGCGAAGCGAATGCGGTGCACGACGCACCTCGCCTCCCCGCGCCGATGGACCCTTTCCTGCCGGACGTGCGGATTTTGCCTGCCTGAGCAGACAAGCCGGCGATATTAACATGGCGCCGGCAAGCCGCTCAAGGCTTGCACCGCAAGGCGTTTGCCGGCGAAGGGCGCTTGCGATAGCCTTGTCTCCTTTCCCGCCCCAACCCAGAAGAACAGACGATGAGCATCACCATCAAGACCCCCGAAGAGATCGAACGGATGCGCACGGCCTGCCGCCTTGCCGCCGAAGTGCTCGACTACATCGCCCCTTTCGTCGTCCCCGGAGTGACCACGGCCGAACTCGACCGCCTCTGCCACGACTACATGGTCGATGTCCAGCACACCGTCCCCGCACCGCTCGACTACGCCCCCCCGGGCTACACCCCCTACCCGAAATCGATCTGCACTTCGGTCAACCACCAGGTCTGTCACGGCGTGCCCGGCGAAAAGGCGCTGAAGAAAGGCGACATCGTCAACATCGACATCACGGTGATCAAGGACGGCTTCCACGGCGACACCAGCCGGATGTACCTGGTCGGCGGCGAAGGTAGCGCCAGCATCATCGCCCGCCGCCTGGCCTTCATTACCTACGAATGCCTGTGGCTGGGCATCGCCGCGGTCAGGCCCGGCGGCCACCTCGGCGACATCGGCGCCGCGATCCAGAAACACGCCGAAGGCAACGGCTTTTCGGTGGTGCGCGAATTCTGCGGCCACGGCATCGGGCGCAATTTCCACGAGGACCCGCAGGTCCTGCACTACGGCAAGGCCGGCACCGGCCCGGAACTGAAGCCGGGCATGATCTTCACCATCGAGCCGATGATCAATGCCGGCAAGGCGGCGATCTCCGAGTTGCCCGACGGCTGGACCATCGTCACCAAGGACCGCAGCCTGTCGGCACAGTGGGAACATACCGTCCTGGTCGCCGAAACCGGAGTCGAAGTGCTCACCTTGTCCGCCCACTGCCCGCCGCCGCCCGCCCTGGTCGCGGCCCGCTTCGGCTGACGTGGGCTTCGCGCGGGACGCCGGCCTCGATGTACGACGCACTGACCGCTGCGCTGCAGCCGACCGTGGCCGCGGCGCGCCGCCGGCTCGCCGCGGGCATGGCCGCCCTGCGCGCCCGCTACGAGGCCAGGCCGCAGACCGCCACCGTACTCAGGGGACGGGCGCAGCTCGTCGATGAGGCGATCTCGACCCTGTGGGCGGCCTGCGCCATGCCCCCGCCCGCCGCCGTGGTCGCGGTCGGCGGCTACGGCCGGGGCGAGCTGTTTCCCGCTTCCGATGTCGATCTGCTGATCCTGCTGCCGGCATCGGCCGACGCCGACCTCCAAGTGCGCCTCGCCGCGCTGGTCGGCGCGCTGTGGGACATGGGCCTCGAAATCGGCCACGCGGTGCGCACGGTAGACGAATGCCTGGTGATCGCGGCCGACGACATCACCGTGCAGACGAACCTGCTCGAGGCGCGGCTGCTCGCGGGCAGCGCGGCGCTGTTCGGCGAACTCTGCGAGCGCTATCGCGAAGCCCTCGATGTGCGCGCCTTCTTCAAGGCCAAACGGCTCGAACAGGAACAGCGCTACGCCCGCTTCAACGAAACGCCGTACGCGCTCGAACCCAACTGCAAGGAAAGCCCGGGGGGACTGCGCGACCTGCAGATGCTCGGCTGGATCGCGCGTGCCGCCGGCCTCGGCCGCAACTGGCGCGACCTCGCGCGCCGGCGCCTGATCACCGGGGGCGAGGCCGGCGAACTGCGCAAGGTCGAGCGTTTCCTCCAGCACCTGCGCATCCGCCTGCACTACCTCGCGGGGCGGGCCGAAGACCGCCTGCTCTTCGATCACCAGGAAAAACTCGCCGCGATCCTGGGCATCGAAGCCACCGCCACCCGCCGCGCCTCCGAAGTGCTGATGCAGCGCTACTACGTCACCGCCAAGATCGTCATGCAGCTCAATACCGTGCTGCTGCAGAACTACGGCAGCGTGATCTTTCCCGACCGCGGCGCGGCGATCGTCGTCAATGCCCGTTTCCAGGTCGTGCGCGAACTGCTCGACCTGCGCGAGGAAGACCTGTTCGAGCGCGAGCCGGCGGCCATCCTCGAATCCTTCCTGCTGCTCGAGCAACGCTCCGAGCTCAAGGGTATGAGCGCGCGCACGCTGCGCGCCCTATGGATCAACCGGAACCGGGTCAACGCGGCTTTTCGCGCCCGCCCCGAGCACCGCGCCCTGTTTTTGCAGATCCTCCAGCAAAAGCGCGGCATCCTCCACGCCTTCCGGCGGATGAACGAATACGGCATCCTGTCGCGCTACATTCCGGCCTGGCGCCGGATCGTCGGCCAGATGCAGCACGACCTCTTCCACGTCTACACCGTGGATCAGCACATCCTGATGGTGCTGCGCAACCTGCGCCGCTTCACGATGGGCGAACATGCGCACGAATACCCGCTGATGACGCGGCTGATGATGGGCTTCGAGCGCTACTGGCTGCTTTACCTCGCCGCCCTCTTCCACGACATCGCCAAGGGCCGTGGCGGCGACCATTCCAGGCTGGGGATGGCCGACGCACGCGAGTTCTGCACCCAGCACGCCCTGCCCGACGAAGACAGCGCGCTGGTCGTCTGGCTGGTCGAGCACCACCTGACGATGTCGCACGTCGCGCAAAAGGAAGACACCTCCGACCCCGAAATCATCGAGCGCTTCGCTGCCGTCGTCGGCGACGAGCGCCGCCTGGTCGCGCTCTACCTGCTCACCCATGCCGATGTCCGCGGCACCAGCCCGAAAGTGTGGAATGGCTGGAAGGGCAAGCTGCTCGAAGACCTGTTCTTCGCTACCCGCCGCCTGCTGCGCGGCGCCACGCCACAGGAAGCACTCGGCCTCGACGACCGCCTCGAGGACGCCCGCAAGCTGTTGCGCTATTACGGTTTGCGCCCGGGCATCGAGGAGGCGCTATGGGCGCAGCTCGACCCGGTGTATTTCATGCGTCACTCCGCCGAGGAGATCGCCTGGCATACCCGGGTGCTCTACCACCGCCCCTGCTCCGAACAGCCGGTGGTGAAGGCGCGCGTCGCCGAAGGCGAGGACGGCGTCCAGGTGATGGTGTTCACCCGCGACCAGAAGGATCTGTTCGTACACCTGACCGGCCTCTTCGGACGCATGGGCTTCACCATTCTCGACGCCAAGGTGCACACCACCCGCCACGGCTTCGCCCTCGACAGCTTCATGCTGCAGGACCCCGGGCATGCGGCCTCGTACCGCAACATCGTCACCCTCATCGAACACGAGCTGAGCACCCGCCTGCAGTCCCCGGGCGCGCCCGAGCGCCCCGCGCGCGGACGGATGTCGCGCCAGGTCCGGCATTTTCCGATCACCCCCGAAGTCAGCATCCGCCCCGACGAGGCCGGCCGCCACTACGTGCTGTCGCTGACCGCGGCGGATCGGCCGGGGCTGCTGTTCGATGTCGCCTCGGTCCTCGCCGCCCACGGCATCCGCCTGCACACGGCGAAGATCGCCACCCTGGGCGAGCGCGTGGAGGACGCGTTCCTGCTCACCGGCCAGGCGCTGGCGCAGGATGCCCAGGTCCTGAAGATCGAGCGCGAGCTGCTCGAGCGCCTGCAGGTTTGAGCCGAACTCAGTGGCCCTTGCTCGCCAGCCGGCCGATCGCGGCGTAAAGCAGGCCGGAAAGACGCACCGGGGACGCACCGGGCCAGACGTTTCGAGTCGATCCTCAGACCCGGCAAAGACATTCGAGCACGGCGCGCACGCGCACCATGGACTCCTGCAGCACCACTTCGATGTCGTCGAAATGGATGCCGTGCTCGCTCGACGAGCGCCCCGCGGCATAATTCACCACCACGTTGATCGCCGCATAGGGAAGCTCGAGTTCGCGCGCGAGCACCGCTTCGGGCATCGCCGTCATGCCCACCAGTTCAGCGCCGTCGCGCTCGAAGCGGTCGATTTCCGCCGCCGTTTCCAGGCGCGGCCCCTGGGCCGCGGCATAGACACCACCGTCGAAGGCGCTGTCGCCCGCCGCCGTTGCCGCGCGCAGCAGCCGCTGGCGCAAGACTTCGTCATAGGGGCGGGTGAAATCGATGTGCCGCACCGGAGTGTCGATGCCGTCGAAAAAGGTACTCTCGCGCCCCCAGGTGTAATCGATGATCTGGTTCGGCACCACCAGCGTGCCCGGCGGCCAGTCGGCGCGGATGCTGCCCACCGAGGCCACCGAGACGATGCCCTCGACCTTGGCCTGCTTCAGCGCCCAGATATTGGCGCGGTAATTGACCCGGTGCGGGGGGATGGTGTGGCCATGGCCGTGGCGGGCGAGAAAGACCACCGGCGCCTCGCACATTCTGCCGAACGTCAGTGCAGCGGAAGGCTCGCCGAAGGGTGTGCGCGCCACTTCACGGCGCACGTTTTCCATATTCGAAAGCTGCGTCAGGCCGCTGCCGCCGATGATTGCGAGCATTGAGCGAAACTCCATGAAACGGGGCGGCGGATTCTATCACGGGCCCGTTTCCGCCCAGCTCGCCGAGAATTCATGTTGCAGCGCCGCAGCCCATGGTAGAATCCTCGCCCTTTCAAAGACTTCCCGCCTCCATGTCCCGCGCCATCCGCAACATCGCCATCATCGCCCACGTCGACCACGGCAAGACCACCCTCGTCGACCAGCTGCTGCGCCAATCCGGCACCTTCCGTGAAAACCAGCAGGTCGCCGAACGGGTCATGGACTCGGGGGACATCGAGAAAGAACGCGGCATCACCATCCTGTCGAAAAACTGCGCGATCCAGTACGGCGACACCCACATCAACATCGTCGACACCCCGGGCCACGCCGACTTCGGCGGCGAGGTCGAGCGCGTGCTGTCGATGGTCGACAGCGTGCTGCTGCTCGTCGACGCGGTCGAAGGCCCGATGCCGCAGACCCGCTTCGTCACCCGCAAGGCGCTGGCGCTGGGCCTCAAGCCGATCGTCGTCATCAACAAGATCGACCGCCCCGGCGCACGCCCGGACTGGGTCATCAACCACACCTTCGATCTCTTCGACAAGCTCGGCGCCACCGAGGAGCAGCTCGACTTCCCGGTGATCTACGCCTCCGGCCTGAACGGCTTCGCGGTGATCAACGAGAACGACGAGCGCACCGACATGCGCCCGCTGTTCGAGGCCATCCTCGAGCATGTCCCGGCGCCGGAAGTCGATGCCGACGGTCCGCTGCAGATCCAGGTGTGCTCGCTCGACTACTCGACCTACATGGGCCAGCTCGGCATCGGCCGCATCAAGCGTGGCCGCGTGCGTCCGAACCAGGAAGTCGTCGTCATGTACGGCGAAGAAAACCGTGGCAAGGGCAAGGTCAGCCAGATCCTCACCTTCGAAGGCCTGGAACGCAAACCGTCTGAATTGGCCGAGGCCGGCGACATCGTGCTGATCGCGGGCATCCAGCAGGTCAACATCGGCGTCACCCTGTGCGACCCCGAGTGCCTCGAGGGCATGAAGCCGATCGCCGTCGACGAGCCGACGCTGACGATGAACTTCATGGTCAATACTTCGCCGCTGGCCGGTCGCGAAGGCAAGTACGTCACCAGCCGCCAGATCCGCGAGCGCCTGGAAAAGGAACTGCTCAAGAACGTCGCCCTGCGCGTGACCTACACCGGCGACTCGGACGTGTTCGAGGTCGCGGGCCGTGGTGAGCTGCACCTGACCATCCTGCTCGAGAACATGCGCCGCGAAGGCTACGAGCTGGCGGTCGGCCGCCCGCGCGTCGTCTACAAGGAAATCGACGGCGCCAGATGCGAGCCCTATGAACTGCTGACCGTCGATGTCGAGGAAGACCACCAGGGCGGCGTCATGGAAGAACTCGGCCGCCGTCGCGGCGAACTGCAGGACATGCAGCCCGACGGCAAGGGCCGCGTGCGTCTCGAATACCGCATTCCGGCCCGCGGCCTGATCGGCTTCCAGGGCGAGTTCCTCACCATGACCCGCGGCACCGGGCTGGCCAGCCACGTCTTCGACGACTACGGCCCGATGGCCGGGGCAATGGCCGAGCGCCGCAACGGCGTGCTGATCTCGCAGAACGACGGCGACGCCGTGGCCTACGCCCTGTGGAACCTGCAGGACCGCGGCCGCATGTTCGTGAGTCCGGGCGAAGCCCTCTACGAAGGCATGATCATCGGCGTCCATTCGCGCGACAACGACCTCGTCGTGAACCCGATCAAGGGCAAGCAGCTCACCAACGTGCGCGCCTCCGGCACCGACGAGGCCGTGCGCCTGATCCCGCCGATCGCGCTGACGCTGGAGTCCGCGATCGAATTCATCGCCGATGACGAGCTGGTCGAGATCACCCCGAAGAACATCCGCCTGCGCAAGCGCCACCTGAAGGAAAACGAGCGCAAGCGCGCGGCCAAGGCCGCCGAGGGCTGATCAGCTCCTCGCCCTGCGCCGGAAGGCGAAGAGGCCCCGCCGGGATCATCCCGCCGGGGCCTCTGTCCTTGCGTGCCGGCCAGCGACATCGTGCTGGCCGCCGATCCGGCGGTAGCGGAGCGCCCGAATCGTCGGGCGCCAGCGCCGGCGAATGCTTATTTCTTCTTGGCGCTGGCCACTTCCCCACCGAAACGGCCGCTGAGATACTGCGCGAATTCGGCTCCGGTTTCCGGGTGGCGCAGGCCGAATTCGATCGTCGCCTTCAGGTAGCCTAATTTGGAGCCGCAGTCGTAGCGCACGCCGTCGAACTGGTAGGCCAGCACCGCCTCCTCCTTCAGCAGCGAGGCGATCCCGTCGGTGAGCTGGTATTCGCCGCCGGCGCCCGGCTTCAGTGCGCGGATGTGGTCGAAGATGCGCGGCGTCAGGATGTAGCGCCCGACCACGGCCTGGGTGGTGGGAGCTTCTTCGGGCTTAGGCTTTTCGACAATGCCGGTCATGCGCTGGACCTGACCCTTGTCGGTCTCGGTGCTGACGATGCCGTAGCTGCGGGTCTCCTCGCGCGGCACGTTCATGGTGCCGAGCACCGAGCAGCGGTGGTAGTTGTAGACATCGACCATCTGCTTCAGCACCGGCTTGCCGTCCTTGTTGTCGAGGAGGTCGTCGGCGAGGATCACGGCGAAGGCCTCGTCACTGACCACGTGGCTCGCGCACATCACCGCATGGCCCAGGCCGAGCGCTTCCGACTGGCGGATGTAGATGCAGTTGACGCCCTTCGGCACGGTCTTGCGCACGATCTCGAGGAGTTCCTTCTTGCCGCGCGCTTCGAGCTCGGTTTCCAGCTCGTAGGCTTTGTCGAAGTGATCCTCGATCGAACGCTTGGTTCGACCGGTGATGAAGATCATGTCGGTGATCCCGGCCGCCACGGCTTCCTCGACCGCGTACTGGATCAGCGGCTTGTCGACGATCGGCAGCATTTCCTTCGGGCTGGCCTTGGTCGCCGGCAGAAAGCGCGTGCCCATGCCGGCAACCGGGAACACCGCCTTGGTGACCTTCTTCATTTTCATTGTTCTCCCAGAGTGAAAGATTGCTGCATTGCAGCGGGCACGATTCTGCGCCAATCCGCCCCCGGCCGCATCAGCCGTTCGTATCCGTTTCCTTCAGCAGCACGCGCAGCCCGTCCTCGTCGAGGATGGCAAGGCCGAGCGCCTGCGCCTTGTCCAGCTTCGAACCGGCTTCGGCACCGGCCACCACGTAGTGGGTCTTCTTCGATACCGAGCCGGCGACCTTGCCGCCCCGCGCCTCGATCAGCGCCTTGGCTTCGTCGCGGCTGAGCGTCGGCAGGGTCCCGGTGAGGACGAAAGTCTTGCCCGCGAAGGCCCCGGCCACCGCCGTCGCCGGCTCACCCTCCTGCCATTGCACGCCGGCGGCGCGCAGCTGCTCGATGACTTCGCGATTGTGCGGCTCGGCAAAAAATTCGGCGATCGACTTCGCCACGATCGGCCCCACGTCCGGCACCTGTTGCAGCGCATCGACGCCAGCGGCGATCAGCGCATCCAGCTTGCCGAAGTGGCGCGCCAGGTCGCGCGCGGTGGCCTCGCCCACGTTGCGGATGCCGAGCGCGAAAACGAAGCGTGCCAGCGTCGTGCTGCGACTCGTCTCGATCGCGGCCAGCAGGTTCTGCGCCGATTTTTCGCCCATGCGCTCGAGCGCGGCGAGCGCAGGCACGTCCAGCCGGTACAGATCCACCGGCGTCTTGACGATGGCTGCATCGACCAGCTGATCGACCAGTTTGTCGCCCAGACCCTCGATATCCATCGCCCGCCGGCCGGCAAAATGCAGCAGCGCCTGCTTGCGCTGCGCCGAGCAGAACAGGCCGCCGCTGCAGCGGGCCGCAGCCTCGTCCTCGCCGCGCACGACATGCGAGCCGCACACCGGGCAGGTGGGGAATTTTTCCAGCAGCACGAAGCGCGCCAGCTCGTGCGTCCGGCGCTCGAGTACCGGCGCGACGACTTCCGGAATGACGTCGCCGGCGCGGCGCACGATCACCCAGTCGCCGATGCGCACGTCCTTGCGGTCGATCTCGTCCTGATTGTGCAGGGTGGCGTTGGTGACCGTGACTCCGCCGACGAACACCGGCTCGAGCCGCGCCACCGGAGTCAGCGCCCCGGTGCGCCCGACCTGCACCTCGATGTCGCGCAGCAAGGTCACCGCCTCCTGCGCCGGATATTTGTGCGCGACCGCCCAGCGCGGTTCGCGGGTCAGGAAGCCGAGGCGCTGCTGCAGCGCAAGCGCATTGACCTTGTACACCACGCCGTCGATGTCGAACAGCAGCGTCTCGCGCAGCGCACCGATGCGGGCATGGAATCCGGCCAGCCCGGCGCCGCCGCGCACCACCTCGCGGTACGCACACACCGGCAGACCGAAGGCGGCGACGGCGTCGAGCACTCCGGCATGGGTCGGCGGCAGCGTCCACCCCGCAGTCTCGCCGAGGCCGTAGGCGAAGAACGACAAGGGGCGGCGCGCGGCGACGGCGGGATCGAGCTGACGGATGCTGCCGGCGGCGGCATTGCGCGGATTGACGAAGACCTTGTCGCCGGCTTCGGCCTGGCGGCGGTTGAGGGCTTCGAAGTCGTCCCTGCGCAGGTAGATTTCGCCGCGGATCTCGAGCACCGGCGGCGCCTCGCCGCGCAGGCGCAAGGGAATCGCTTTCACCGTCCGGACGTTGGCGGTCACATCCTCGCCGGTTTCGCCGTCACCGCGGGTGGCGGCCTGGACCAGCACGCCGTGCTCGTAGCGCAGGTTGATCGCCAGGCCGTCGAACTTGAGCTCGGCCGCGTATTCGACTTCGGGATCGCCCTCCCCCAGGCCGAGCTCGCGGCGCGTGCGCGCATCGAACGCCCAGGCCCCGCTCGCCTCGGTGTCGGTTTCGGTGCGGATCGACAGCATCGGCAGCCGGTGGCGCACCGGAGCGAACTGGGCAAGCGGCTGGCCACCCACGCGCCGGGTCGGCGAGTCCGCCGTGCACAGCGCCGGATCGGCGGCCTCGAGCGCCTGCAGTTCGCGAAACAGGCGGTCGTATTCGGCGTCCGGAATGGTCGGCGCGTCGAGCACGTAGTAAGCGTGGTCGTGGCGCGCGATTTGCGCACGCAGTTCGGCTGCCCGCTGGGCGGCGGTGTTCGGGTCGTTCTTGGCGGGCGGGACCGAGCGCTCGTCGCCCGGCTGCGCGCCACCGTTCGCAAATGAATCCATCACGCCAGGATCGTCACGCCGAGAACAGCCGCTGCGCCAACCGGCCGCCAGCCGAAATGCCGCGCCCGTCCATGCGCTGCTGGAACTGCTCGACCTGGGCCCGGATCAGCGCCGCGGCATCCGTCCCGAACGGGGTACGGTTGTCGTCGACGACGCTGCCTTCGAGGCGCTCGGCGAGGTCGGAGGCGGTACGCATCAGGCGGTCGAAGGCCGCGACCCCGTCGGCGACATGCGGCACGTCGATGACGAGCGTGAGGCCGCGGGTCACCAGCCGTGCCATGCCGCCTTCGACGAACAGCTCGGGTTCGAGGTTGCTCAAGGTGAACAGGGTCGCGCCGCCATCATCGACGGCATGGAAGCTGCCATCGCCGGCCAGCCCGAGGCCGAGCTGCTCGGCGAGCCGCTGCACTTCTGCGCCTTCGAACTGGCGCTCGCGGGCGACCACGTTGACTCCGATCTGCACGTCGACATCGGCGCAGAAGCGATCCAGTTCGGCGGCGTTGCGCAGGGTTTCGGCGCGCAGCGGCAAGCCCGGCGGCAGCGCCATCACGGCGTCGGCGACGCGCTGCACGCCGCCGGTGAAGCGCATGAAATCGGCCTCTCCGATCGAGCCCTGGCGATCGACCAGCTGCAGCCCGGCACAGAACCAGTGGCAAGCGCCCGTGCGCTCCGGCCCCAGCGCATGCCACTGGTTCTGGGTGTCGTCGAACCCGAACCAGCGCACCGGTTTGCCCAGCCCGGCCAGATACTCCGACTGCAGCTGCCACAGCCGCTGCATTTCGAGCGGTTCGATGACTTCCAGGTGGATCACGCAGTCGGCACGTGCATCGAGCAGATCGGGCAGCGAGGGGGCGCTGCGCTTGAGCGGGGCCTCGTTGAAGCGGCGCGGACCGTCCTCGTCCGCCAGGCCGGGCTCGCGGCGCTCGGCCGTGGTGCTGCCGCCGACTTGCGGCTCGAGCAGCACGTCGCGATGCTCGGACCTGAAGGCGCGCTCGGCCTCGCGCCGGTGCTTGCGTTCCTGCCACTTGTTGTAAGCCACGATCAGCACTACGACGGCGATGCCGGCGCCGATCAAAGCGATCTGAAGTTCGCTATCCATTCGTATTCCATATTCCAGAATTACCTTACATTCCTCAGGCTGCGGCCGGTTCGGCCAGACGCAGCGCCTCTTCGATATCGACTTCGACGACGCGCGACACACCTTGCTCCTGCATCGTCACACCGACGAGCTGCTGCGCGAATTCCATCGTGATCTTGCTGTGGCTGATGAAGATGAACTGGGTCTGCGATGACATGCGCTTGACCATGGCGGCGTAGCGCTCGGTGTTGGTATCGTCCAGCGGAGCATCCACCTCGTCAAGCATGCAGAACGGCGCCGGATTGAGCTGGAACATCGCAAAGACCAGCGCAATCGCGGTCAGCGCCTTCTCGCCGCCCGAGAGCAGGTGGATCGAGGTGTTCTTCTTGCCCGGCGGCTGGGCCACGATCTGGATGCCGGCATCGAGAATCTCCTCGCCGGTCAGCACCAACGCTGCGCGACCGCCGCCGAACAGCTGCGGAAACAGGGTGCCGAACTGGCGATCGACCGTATTGTAGGTCTGCTGCAGCTGCTCGCGGGTCTCGCGGTCGATACGTCGGATCGCGTCCTCCAGCGTGTCGATGGCCTGCAGCAGATCCGCGGTCTGGGCATCGAGATAGCCCTTGCGTTCGGCCGCGCTGTTCAATTCGTCGAGCGCGGCGAGGTTCACCGCCCCGATCTCGGCGATTTCGCGCCCCAGGCGGGCCACTTCGCGCTGCAGCGCGGCTTCCTTCGGCGCGTCGGCGAGCAGTGGCGCGAGGGCGGCTTCGTCGGCCTGCGCTTCCTGCAGGCGCTCGTCGCACTGGCCCTCCGCCAGCGCGGCGGCCTGCACCGCGAGGCGCAGCTCCGCGACCCGGGCGCGGACCGGAGCGGCCTCGTGCTCGGTGCGCAGGCGTGCCTCCTCGCCTTGCCTGAGTGCCGCGGCGGCCTCCTCGAGCGCGTCGCGGCTGGTGGCGAGCGCGCTTTCACGCTGCCCCCGCAGGGCGAGTGCATGTTGCAATGCGTCGGCGCTGCGGCTGTCGTCGACCGCAGCCAGCTCGGCACCGGCGGTGGTGCGCTCGGCGGCGATACGCGCCAGCTGCTCGCCGGCAAGGAGGCGGTTGCGGGCGAGGTCTTCGAGCTTGCCGCGACATTCACGCGCGGAAAATTCCGCCTCCTGCAGTTCACGCGCGGCGCCCTGCTCCAGCGCACGCGCTTCGCGCAGCGCGTGTTCGCGCTCGCGCAGCACGTCGGCGGCGGCATCCAGGCGGGCGCGCTGCACGTCGGCGAGCTCGGCCGAGCGCGCCTGCTCGAGTTCGGCACGGGCGAAGTGGCCGCGCTCGCCCGCTTCCAGGCGAACCACGTCTTCGAGATCGCGGGCGAGCTGGTCGCGGCGCTCTTCGGCGCGGCTGCGCGCCTGGGCGAGCTTGAGCGCTTCGACCTGCTCCGCATGAAGCCGGGTCTGCGCTTCCTGGATGTCGCGCCGCAAGCCGTTGGCGCGCGCGTGCAACGCTGCGGCGGCCGACTCGGCCGCGCGCAGGGCGTCGGCGGCGGTGTGCGCGTCCGCCTCGAGCGCCTGCTGCTCGAGGGCGAGGGCGTCGATTTCGCGCTGGCGCTCGAGGACGCCATGGGTACGGCTGTCGGGGACGTGATGGACCAGCGCATCGCGGCTCAGGATCTGTCCGCGCGGACCGACCAGGCTGACCCCGGGCGGCAGCTCCGCGCGGCGGGGAAGCCAGTTTTCCAGCGGGTCGACGGCATGGATGCCGGCGAGGAAATCATCGACCAGCGCGCGCAGGGCGGGATCGGCGACGCGCACCAGCGTCGCCAGCGCGCGCGGCAGCGTGCCGTGCGCGGCTTCGCCGCCGGCGCTCGCCGGAGTGCACCCTGCTGCACGGGCGAAGCCGATCGCCAGCGATTCCGGCGGAGCTTCGTCGAGCACCGCCCGCGCCGCAGCTCCGGCGGCCGACGCATCGTCCACGACCAGGGCGGAAAGGCGCTCGCGCAGCGCGGCATGGACGGCGCCGTCCCAGCCGGCTTCCACCTGCAGCTGCGTCCACAGCGGCGCCAGGGTGTCGAGGCCGTGGCGTTCGAGCCAGTCGCCGAGCTTGCCCTGCGACTGCACGCGGGCCTGCAGCTGGGCCAGCGCGTCGTGGCGCGCGCGCAGCTCGGTCAGCCGGCGCTGCACCCTGCGCTCGTGCTCGAGCGCGGCTTCGAGCCCCGCCTGGGCAGCGGGCAGGCGCAGCTGGACCGCGGCAAGCTCGTGCTGCGCGGCTTCGAGCGCCTCCTGCATGGCTTCGAGGCGGGCTTCGCACTCGGCGATCCGCTCCGGATCGGGGCCGGCGATGCTCCCCTGCTCCACTTCGAGGCGGCCACGGCGTTGCTGCAGGACATCAAGCGCACGCGCGGCATTGGCGCAGTGGGCCTCCTCCACTTTCAGCTGCTGCTCGGTCTGTGCCAGTTCGCGCCGCACTGCGGCCACGGTGGTGTCGGCGGCCTGGCGGGCGGCCTCGAGCTCGGGAACGCGCCCGGCGATCTCGTCATGGCGGGCTCCGGCCTGTTCGGCGCGCAGTGCGGCATGTTCGGCGAGCGCCTCCCAGCGCTCGCGCTCGGCACCGAGGCTTGCGCTGCGCGCCTGCCAGTGGTCGTGTTCGGTTTCGAGCTGGACGAGACGGGCTTCGAGGCGTGCGCGCGCTTCCGCCCGGTGCCGCAATTCGGCTTCGAGCCGGGTGACTTCGGCACTGCTTGCGAGGAGTTCGCCGTGGGCGTGATGAACCGCTTCGGAGGCTTCGAAGTGCGCGCCGCGAGCGGCCTCCACCGCCGCCTCGAGCGTCTGCAGGCGGGCGCTGTCGGCTTCGACGCGCTGGCCGGCCTCGGTCAGTGCCTGGGCCAGGCGCCGGTGTTCGGCACGCGCCTCGTCACGCTTGAGCAGCCACAGCAGCTGCTGCTTCTGCAGATGGGCGGCAGTCAGCGCCTGGTAGCGCGCGGCGACTTCGGCCTGCGCCTCGAGATGGACGATGCGCTCGCCCAGTTCCATGCGGATATCGTCGACGCGGGCGAGATTGTCGCGTGCGTCGCGCAAGCGCCCTTCGGTTTCCTTGCGCCGTTCGCGGTACTTGGTCACGCCCGCGGCCTCTTCGAGAAAGCCGCGGATTTCTTCCGGGCGGGCTTCGATGATGCGCGCGATCATCCCCTGCTCGATGATCGCGTAAGCCCGCGGCCCCAGGCCGGTGCCGAGGAAAAGGTCGATCACGTCCTTGCGCCGGACGTGCAGGTTGTTGATGTAATAGGTCGATTCGCCGGAGCGGTCGAGCACGCGCTTGACCGCGATTTCCGCATAGCGCGACCACTGTCCGGCGGCCTTCCCTTCGCCGTTGTCGAACACCAGCTCGACGCTCGCGCGCGACACCGGCTTGCGCGCGGTCGAACCGTTGAAGATCACGTCCTGCATCGACTCGCCGCGCAAGGCCGATGCCCGCGTCTCGCCCAGCACCCAGCGCACCGCGTCGATGATGTTCGACTTGCCACAGCCGTTCGGCCCGACCACGCCGACCAGGTTGCCGGGAGTAAGCACCGTGGTCGGATCGACGAAGGTCTTGAAGCCGGCAAGTTTGAGCTTGGAAAGACGCACGAAGGGGAAGGCCGGTGAGGGAATCCGAAAGCGCGCCAGCGACACCGTCGCCACGGCAGGCACGGCGCGCATGATAGCACCCTCCCCTGCGGCCAACGCCTGCGCCCGGCGGTGAATTGCAACGAAGTATCGACCTTGCCGCGCGCCCTCTCGCGCGACATGAAACATACTGCAGCTCGCGGGGAGATGCGATAATTCCGTGCCACGCAACGCCAACAACGCAGGACAAGGGAAAACCATGCCGACCGATGTCGAAATCATGGCGCGGATCACAGTGCGGCAACAGCAGGCCGTCGCGATCCGCCCGCAGGAAGGAGCCGCAGGGATGCCCGCGTGGCACAAGGCGGCGATCACCGCCAGAGGCGCTAGCGACGGTTTCCCGGTCCCCGTGGAGGAGGCAGGACAGCCATGAATCCGAACCTCGCCCGTCTGCAGACCTATCCGTTCGAGAAGCTGCGCACGCTGTTCGCCGGCATCGAGGCGCCTGCCGACCTGAAGCCGATCCGCCTGTCGATCGGCGAGCCGCAGCACCCGACCCCCGGCTTCATCCGCCAGACCCTGGCCGACAACCTCGGCGGCCTGTCGAGCTACCCCGCCACCGCCGGCAGCGATGCGCTGCGCGGCGCCATCGCGCACTGGCTCGAGCGCCGCTACGGCCTGCCGAAGATCGACCCGGTGGCCCAGGTGATCCCGGTCAGCGGCACCCGCGAAGCCCTCTTCGCCTTCGCCCAGTGCGTGGTCGACGGCACCCGGCCGAATGCCAAGGTGCTGTGCCCGAACCCCTTCTACCAGATCTACGAAGGCGCCGCCTTGCTCGCCAACGCCGAGCCGGTGTTCATCAACAACTTGCCGGAAAACGATTTCGGCTCGGATTTCTCCGCCATCGACGACGCGACCTGGCGCGACATCCAGCTCGTCTATGTGTGCTCGCCCGGCAACCCCACCGGCCGCCTGCTGAAGCTCGAGGAATGGAAGACGCTGTTCGAGCTGTCCGATCGCCACGGCTTCGTGATCGCCGCCGACGAGTGCTACTCGGAGATCTACTTCGACGACGACGCCAAGCCGATCGGCGGCCTGGAGGCGGCGTGGCGGCTGGGACGCACCGACTTTCGCAACGTGGTGATGTTCTCCAGCCTGTCCAAACGCTCGAACGTGCCCGGCATGCGCTCGGGCTTCGTCGCCGGCGACGCGCGGATCCTGAAGGACTTCCTGCTCTACCGCACCTACCACGGCTGTGCCCTCGGCCCGGCGGTGCAGGCCGCCTCGATCGTGGCGTGGAACGACGAACAGCACGTCGTCGAAAACCGCCTCCTGTACCGCGACAAGTTCGCCCGCATCACGCCGATGCTCGCGCCGTACCTGCCGGTTTCGCTGCCCGACGCCGGCTTCTACTACTGGGTACGCACGCCGCTGCCGGACACCGAGTTCGCCCGCCGTCTGCAGGCTGAATATAATGTGACGGTCCTGCCGGGCAGCTTCCTCGCCCGCGAAGCCCATGGTGTGAACCCCGGCGCGGGCTTCGTGCGCATCGCCCTGGTCGCCGACCCCCATGAGTGCGTCGAAGCCGCCGAGCGCATCATCGATTTCTGCAAGAACCTTTGAACAAGAGAGAGACTTCCCCCATGCACGCTTTACAAAACCTCATCGACGACGCCTTCGAAAACCGCGCCAGCCTGTCGCCGGCCTCGGCCCCGGCCGAGACCCGTCGCGCGGTCGAAGAAGTCATCGCCGGCCTCGACGCCGGCACCCTGCGCGTGGCCGAGAAGAAGGACGGCCAGTGGGTGGTGAACCAGTGGATCAAGAAGGCGGTGCTGATTTCCTTCCGCCTGCGCGACAACGAAGTGGTCAACGCCGGCGGACTCAATTACTACGACAAGGTCGACACCAAGTTCGGCGACTACACCTCCGACCAGTTCCGCAGCGGCGGTTTTCGCGTGGTGCCGCCGGCGGTGGCGCGCAAGGGCAGCTTCATCGGCAGGAACGTGGTACTGATGCCGTCCTACGTGAACATCGGCGCCTATGTCGATGAAGGCACGATGGTCGACACCTGGGCCACGGTCGGCTCGTGCGCGCAGATCGGCAAGAACGTCCACCTGTCGGGCGGCGTGGGCATCGGCGGCGTGCTCGAACCGGTGCAGGCCGGCCCCGTCATCATCGAGGACAACGTCTTCGTCGGTGCGCGCTCGGAAGTGGTCGAAGGGGTGATCATCGAGGAAAACGCGGTGCTGTCGATGGGCGTCTACATTGGCCAGAGCACCAAGATCTACGACCGCGAGACCGGCGAGATCAGCTACGGCCGCGTGCCCGCCGGCGCGGTGGTGGTGCCCGGCAGCCTGCCTTCGGCCGACGGCAAGTACAGCCTGTACTGCGCCGTGATCGTCAAGAAGGTCGACGCCCAAACCCGCGCCAAGACCGGCATCAACGAACTGCTGCGCGGCGCCTGAGCCTTCGTCCGCCAACGCTTCCCGCCCGAGCCTGCCCGGCATGATCTTCGACAGCCTGTTCCAGCTGATGTCCGAGAAGAAGGCGTCGGACATCTTCATCACCGCCGGCGCCCCGATCCACATCAAGATCCAGGGGCACACCCTGCCGATCAACAAGCAGGTGATGGATCCGCAGATGATCCGGCGCATGCTCGGCGAAGCGTTGAGCGAGGCCCAGCTGGCCACCTTCGAGCGCGAGCGCGAACTGAACCTGTCGTTCGGCCGGCGCGAATTCGGCAATTTCCGCGTCAATGTGTTCTGGCAGCGCAGCTCCCCGGCCGTCGTGGTGCGCTACATCCAGAGCGACATCCCCAGCATCCACAGCCTCGGCCTGCCGCCGGTGCTGACCGAAGTGGTGATGGAAAAGCGCGGCCTGGTGCTGGTGGTCGGTGCCACCGGTTCGGGCAAGTCGACCACGCTGGCGTCGATGCTCGACCATCGCAACCGCAACCGCAGCGGCCACATCCTGACTGTGGAAGATCCGATCGAGTACCTGTTCACCCACCGCAAGTCGGTGGTCAACCAGCGCGAAGTCGGAATCGATACCCTGAGCTGGAGCGAAGCCCTGCGCAATGCGATGCGCCAGGCTCCCGACTGCATCCTGATCGGCGAGATCCGCGACCGCGAGACCATGCAGGCGGCGATTTCGTATTCACAGACCGGCCACCTGTGCCTGGCGACCTTGCATGCGAACAACGCCTACCATGCGCTGACCCGGATGGTGAACTTCTTCCCCCTGGAAAACCGCCAGCTGCTCTACCTCGATCTCGCAGTGGCGCTGCGCTGCATCGTTTCCCAGCGCCTGGTGCGCAGACCCGACGGCCAGCGCGTGCCGGCGGTCGAGATGCTGATGAACACCCGCCACACCGCCGAGCTGATCGAGCGCGGTGCGCTCAACGACATCAAGGAAGCGATGGAGCAGTCGCTGGCGCCCGGCTCGCAAACCTTCGAGCAGGCGCTCCACCGGCTCTATGCCGAGCAGGTCATCACCCTCGAAGAAGCGCTCGCCAACGCCGATTCGCCGAGCAACCTGAACTGGCTGATCAGCAACACCGAGCAGGCTGCCCCCGATCTGCCGCCGCCACCCGCAGGCCGCTCCGGCTTGCTCACCGAGTTCGAGTCGACCAACGCCGACGGCGCCTCCTTCCAGGAGTTCGTCCTCGACATGGACAAACACTGAGAGCGACAGCGCACCGTGCGCCTGTCGCCGCGTCATTCCCCCACTTCCCTCGCTCCGACCCCATGCCCGACACTCCCACTCCGACGCTCGCTCTGGCCTGCGAGCTGATCTCCCGCCCTTCGGTCACTCCGGACGACGCCGGTTGCCTCGCCCTGATCGCCGAACGCCTGCAGGCCCTCGGATTCGCCTGCGAACGCCTCGACCGCGGCGGCGTCTCCAACCTGTGGGCCCGCCGCGGCCAAGCCGCACCGGTGCTGTGCTTCGCCGGCCACACCGATGTCGTCCCGCCGGGCCCGGCCGATGCCTGGCGTAGCCCGCCCTTCACCCCGACCCTGATCGACGGCATGCTGTACGGGCGCGGTGCGGCCGACATGAAGAGCTCCTTGGCCGCTTTTGTCACCGCGATCGAGCGCTTCGTCGCCGCCTGCCCCGAGCACCGCGGCAGCATCGCCCTGCTGCTGACTTCGGACGAGGAAGGGATCGCCACCGACGGCACGGTCAAGGTCGTCGAAGCCCTGGCCGCGCGCGGCGAACGCCTCGACTACTGCATCGTCGGCGAGCCCACTTCGGTGAATACGCTCGGCGACATGATCAAGAACGGTCGCCGCGGCTCGCTATCGGGCACGCTGCGGGTCAAGGGTCAGCAAGGCCATGTGGCCTACCCGCAGCTCGCGCGCAACCCGATCCACGCCTTCGCCCCAGCACTGGCCGAACTGGCGGCGATGCGCTGGGACGACGGCAACGAGTTCTTCCCGCCGACCACCTGGCAGGTGTCCAACATCCACGCCGGCACCGGCGCCAACAACGTGATTCCGGGCGTGTGCGAAGTGATGTTCAACTTCCGCTTCGCCTCGGTCTCGAGCGCCGACGAACTCCAGCGCCGCACCTGCGCAGTGCTCGACCGCCATGGCCTGGAATACGAGATCGACTGGCACCTGTCGGGCAAGCCGTTCATCACCGGCCGCGGCCGGCTGGTCGGGGCCCTATCGGCGGCGATCCGCGACACCCTGGGGGTGGACACCGAACTATCGACTTCGGGCGGCACTTCCGACGGCCGCTTCATCGCCGACATCTGCGCCGAAGTAGTGGAGTTCGGCCCGGTCAATGCATCGATCCACAAGGTCGATGAATGCATCGCCATCGACGCCGTCGAGCCCTTGTCGGTGGTGTATGAACGCACCCTGCAGGCACTGCTGGGCCACGGCACATGAAGTCTTTTCCGGCACGGCGACCCGATGGCCGGGCTTGCCGCCGCCGGGGCGCTTGTTCGCAACCACGGCCGCAGCTGCGGCACGACTGAACTTCTCTGCAGAGAGCACACATGACCGAACACGACCACACCGACGACGAACTGGAACACGAGCACGAGCACGGCCCGCTCGCCGAGCTCGTCACCGTACGCGACTGGCTGCGCTACGCGGTAACGCGCTTCAACCGCGCCGGCATTTTCTGCGGCCACGGCGTCGGCGACACCTACGACGAGGCGGTCTGGCTGATCCTCGGCAGCCTGGCGCTGCCGCTCGACCGCCTGGAGCCCTTCCTCGACGCCTGCATTCCCGGCGAAGAGCGGATCGGGCTGCTCGAGGCCATCGAGCAGCGCGCCGATGCGCGCAGGCCGACCGCTTACATCCTGGGGGAAGCCTGGCTCGGCGACTTCCGCTTCACCGTCGACGAGCGTGTGATCGTGCCGCGCTCGTTTTTCGCCGAGCTGCTCGAAGACGGCCTGAGTCCTTGGGTGGAAGACCCGGAGAGGGTCGGCAGCGCGCTCGATCTGTGCACCGGTTCCGGCTGCCTCGCTGTGCTGATGGCGCACGCTTTTCCCCATGCCGAAATCACCGCCGCCGACCTGTCCGAGGATGCGCTGGACGTGGCGCGACAGAACGTCGCCGACTATGGCCTGGAAGAGCGCATCGAACTGGTCCACAGCGACGTCTTCTCGGCGCTGCGGGGCCGTCGCTTCGACTTGATCCTGAGCAACCCGCCCTACGTGACGGCCGAGGCGATGGACGCCCTCCCTCCCGAATACCTGCACGAGCCGCGCATGGCGCTGGCCTCCGGTGAGGATGGGCTCGACGTCGTGCGCGAATTGATCGCGCACGCCGCGCAGCACCTGAACCCGCGCGGCGTACTCGCGGTCGAGGTGGGGCACAACCGGGACCTTGTCGAAGCGGCGTTCCCGGAGCTTCCGTTCACCTGGCTTTCGTCGCGTGGCGGCGACGACATGGTGTTCGTGCTGAAAAGGGAAGAGCTGCCCGGCGCGGACTGAAACCTGGCCCCCGGAAGGGGGCGGGTCCGGCTCAGGCGACCTCGTCGATCCAGGCCTGCTGGATTCCCTCGAGGATGCGCTCGCCGCAGCGCTTGGGGTCGTCGTCGAACTCCGGCAGCGCCATCACCCAGTTCATCAGATCGACGAAATTGACTTTCGCCGGGTCCGCATCCGGATAGGCGTCCGCGAGCTCGATGGCAATTTCCTGAACGTCGGTCCACTTCATCTCAGTGTTTCCCTTCGCGGGCCATGTTGATGGTGTAGCGCGGGATTTCCACGACCAGCGGGGTGTCGCCCACCACCGCCTGGCACGACAGGCGCGACTGCGGCTCCAGCCCCCAGGCCTTGTCGAGCAGGTCTTCCTCCTCGTCTTCGGCCGGATTCAGCGAACCGAAGCCTTCGCGCACGATGACGTGGCAGGTGGTGCAGGCGCAGGATTTCTCGCACGCGTGCTCGATGTCGATGCCGCCCTGCAGCAGGCTGTCGCAGATCGTGGTGCCGGGGGCGGCCTCGATCACGCTGCCGTCGGGGCAGAGCTCGACGTGGGGAAGGACGATGATCTGGGTCATAGTTCGAGTTCGTCTACCTTGTGGCCCGCCAGGGCGCCGCGGATGCTGCTGTCCATGCGGCGGGCGGCGAATTCGTCGGTGGCACGCGCGAGGGCGTCGATGCCGGCCTTGATCGCGCGGTGGTCGCTGCCTGCGCGCAGTTCCTGCAGGCGGGCGATGGCGGCCTCGATCGCGGCGCGTTCGCTGTCGGTCAGCAGCGCGCCGTCCTTTTCCAGCGCATGGCCGCAGGCCTCGATGACCCGGTCGGCCTCGACCTGCTGCTCGCGCAGGTTGCGCGCCATCATGTCGTCGTCGGCATGCTCGACACTGGACTTGAGCATCTCGGTGATCTCGTCGTCGGACAGGCCGTAGGACGGCTTGACCAGCACGCTGGCCTCGACCCCGGAAGACATCTCGCGCGCCGACACCGACAGCAGGCCATCGGCATCGACCTGGAAGCTGACCCGGATGCGCGCCGCCCCGGCGACCATCGGCGGGATGCCGCGCAGTTCGAAGCGCGCCAGCGAGCGGCAGTCGGACACCAGCTCGCGTTCGCCCTGGACGACGTGGAAGGCCATCGCCGTCTGGCCGTCCTTGAACGTGGTGAACTCCTGGGCGCGGGCGATCGGCAGGGTGGAATTGCGCGGCACGACCTTTTCCACCAGCCCGCCCATGGTTTCCAGGCCGAGCGACAGCGGAATGACGTCGAGCAGCAGCCAGTCGTCCTGGTCGGTGCGGTTGCCGGCGAGGATGTTGGCCTGCATCGCCGCGCCGAGGGCGACGACCTTGTCCGGATCGAGGTTGGTCAGCGGCTCCTGGCCGAAATAGTTGGCCACCGCGCGCTGGATGTGCGGCATGCGGGTGGCGCCGCCCACCATCACCACGCCCTTGATGTCGTCGGCCGCCAGTCCGGCGTCGCGCAAGGCCTTGCGCACCGGGCTCAGGGTCTTCTGCACCAGGTGGCGGGTCATTTCGGCGAACTGCTCGCGGGTGACGACGAGATCGACCTCCTCGCCCGACGCCAGGCGCAGGTGGATCGGTGCTTCCTCGCACGAGGTCAGCAGTTCCTTGGCTTCGCGCGCCTTCATCTGCAGGCGGCGGGCGTCTTCCAGCGACGGCGGCTCGATGTTGGCCTGGTCGAGCACCCAGCAGAACAGGCGGTGATCGAAATCGTCCCCGCCCAGCGCCGCATCGCCGTTGGTCGACAGCACTTCGAACACGCCGCGCGACAGCTTCAGGATCGACAGGTCGAAGGTGCCGCCGCCGAGGTCATACACCGCATAGACGCCTTCGGCGGCGTTGTCCAGGCCATAGGCCACCGCCGCTGCGGTCGGCTCGTTGAGCAGGCGCAGCACATCGAGCCCGGCGAGGCGCGCGGCGTCCTTGGTCGCCTGGCGCTGGGCGTCGTCGAAATACGCCGGCACGGTGATCACGGCACCGACGAGCGGGCCGCCGAGGCTGGCCTCAGCGCGCTCGCGCAGCCGGCGCAGGATCTCGGCGGAAACTTCGACCGGGCTCTTGACCCCTTGGACCGTGCGCAGGCGGACCATGCCGGCGCTGTCTTCGAAGTCGTAGGGCATGGTCTCGATGTAAGCCACGTCCTTCAGCCCCCGCCCCATGAAGCGCTTGACCGAAACAATGGTGTTGCGCGGGTCGGTGGCCTGCGAGCGGATCGCGCCGTGGCCGACTTCGATGCTTCCATCGGCACAGTAGCGCACCACCGAAGCGAGCATGGTGCGCCCGCCCTCGTCGGGCAGGCATACGGCGATGCCGTTGCGGACGGTGGCGACGAGCGAGTTGGTGGTACCCAGGTCGATGCCCACCGCGAGCCGGTGCTTGTGCGGCTCGGCGGAGAGGCCGGGTTCGGCGATTTGCAGCAGGGCCATCTGATGTCTTCCGTGCTCTAGTTTTCGAGGGCCAGCAGGGCCTCGTCGATTTCTTGCTGGAGTTTGTCGATGAACATCAGCCGACGCACGGTGTCGGCTGCCGCTTCATAGTCGTGTTCGTCATCGAGCTGGCTCCCGAGGTGGCTGCGGACCTCGCGCGCGTGGTGCAGCAGGCGCCGGTGCAGTTCCTCGAGTTCGTGTGCCTCGGCGGCATCGCGCGCCTCCTCCACTGCTTCGCGCCATTCCATCTGCTCCATCAGGAACTCGGGCGACATCGCGGTGTTGGTTTCGAGGGCGGCATCCACGCCCGCCAGTTCGAGCAGGTACTGGGCGCGGTCGAGGGGCCGGCGCAAGGTGCGGAAGCCTTCGTTCACCCGGGTCGCCATCTGCATCGAGAGGCGTTTTTCGGCGTCGGACAAGTGGGCGTGGCGATCGGGGTGGACCTGCGCCTGGAGCGCATGCCATGCCGCCTCGAGGGCGGCATCGTCGAGCGCGAAGCGGCGCGGAAGGCCGAACAGGCTGAAGTAGTCGCCGGTGAGATCGATGCTCATCGCGACCGCCTCAGACGTTGAAGCTTTCACCGCAACCGCACTGATCCTTGACGTTCGGATTGTTGAACCGGAAGCCTTCGTTGAGGCCGTCCTTGACGAAGTCCAGTTCAGTGCCGTCGAGATAGGACAGGCTCTTGGGGTCGATCACGACTTTCACGCCGTGGCTCTCGAAGACCAGATCCTCGTCCTCGGTCTGGTCGACGAACTCGAGCTTGTAGGCCATGCCCGAGCAGCCCGAGGTCTTGACCCCGAGACGGATGCCGACGCCTTTGCCGCGCTTGCTGAGGAAGTTCGAAACGTGCCGGGCAGCGTTTTCAGACAGGGTCACGCCCATGGTTGTTGCTCCTGTTCATCCTGTTCGGTAAGCGCCGCTCAGGCGTCGTTCTTCTTCTTGTAGTCGGCGACGGCGGCCTTGATCGCATCCTCGGCGAGGATCGAGCAGTGGATCTTCACCGGCGGCAGGGCGAGCTCTTCGGCGATCTGGGTGTTCTTGATCTCGAGCGCCTGATCGAGGGTCTTGCCCTTGACCCACTCGGTGACGAGCGAACTCGACGCGATCGCCGAACCACAGCCGTAGGTCTTGAATTTCGCGTCCTCGATGACGCCGTCCTTGCCGACCTTGATCTGCAGCTTCATCACGTCGCCGCACGCGGGGGCGCCCACCATGCCGGTGGCGACGCCTTCCTCTTCCTTGCCGAAAGAGCCGACGTTGCGCGGATTTTCGTAGTGATCCAGAACTTTTTCGCTGTAAGCCATGATGTTTCTCCGCTTGGAGGTATTTCAAAGATTAGACCGGGATACGCTGCCCCGGTGCCTTGACCGTGCGCAGGTGCCGCTCAGTGTGCGGCCCACTGCACCGCATCGAGATCGACGCCGTCCTGCACCATCTCCCACAGGGGGGAGAGTTCGCGCAGCTTGCCGATCTTGTCGTGCAGCAGCTTGACCGTGTAGTCGACTTCCTCTTCGGTGGTGAAGCGGCCGATCGAAAAACGGATCGAGCTGTGCGCCAGCTCGTCGTTGCGCCCGAGCGCACGCAGCACGTAAGACGGCTCCAGGCTGGCGGAAGTACAGGCCGACCCCGACGACACCGCGATGTCCTTGATCGCCATGATCAGCGACTCGCCCTCGACGTAGGCGAAGGAGATGTTGAGGTTGTGCGGCACGCGCCGCTCGAGGTCGCCATTGACGTAGGTGGCCTCGATGTCGGTGAGGCCGGCGAGCAGCTTGTCGCGCAGTCGGCGGATGCGCATGTTTTCTTCGGCCATCTCTTCGCGGGCGATGCGGAAGGCTTCGCCCATGCCGACGATCTGGTGGGTGGCGAGGGTGCCCGAGCGCAGGCCGCGCTCGTGGCCGCCGCCATGCATCTGCGCTTCGAGGCGCACACGCGGCTTGCGCCGCACGTAGAGCGCACCGATCCCCTTCGGGCCGTAAGTCTTGTGCGCGGAAAAACTCATCAGGTCGACTTTGAGCGTATCGAGGTCGATGTCGACCTTGCCCGTGGCCTGCGCCGCATCGACGTGGAAGACGATGCCCTTCTCGCGGCAGAGATCGCCGATTTCGGCGATCGGCTGGACGACACCGATCTCGTTATTGACGAACATCACGGTCACCAGGATGGTGTCGGGGCGAATCGCCGCCTTCAGCACCTCGAGATCGATCAGGCCGTTTTCCTGGACGTCGAGATAGGTGGCTTCGAAGCCTTCACGTTCGAGTTCACGCACGGTGTCGAGCACGGCCTTGTGCTCGGTCTTCACGGTGATGACGTGCTTGCCCTTGCCCTGATAGAAGTGGGCGGCCCCCTTGATCGCCAGATTGTTCGACTCGGTCGCCCCCGAAGTCCAGATGATTTCCTTGGCGTCGGCGTTGACCAGCGCGGCGACCTGGGCGCGCGCCTCCTCGACCGCCTGCTCGGCTTCCCAGCCGAAAGCGTGCGAGCGGCTCGCGGGGTTGCCGAAGTGCTCGGTCAGCCAGGGAATCATCTTTTGCGCGACGCGCGGATCGACCGGGGTCGTGGCCGAATAATCGAGATAGATCGGGAACTTCAGCATTACGTATCTCCGCAGAGCGTTATCCGTGTTCAGGGTTGAGGCCCGCCGATGGCCGCACCGCCACCGAGGCCAGGTTCTTGAGTTCGTCCACGACGCGGGCGAGGGCTGCGATGAATCGCTCCGTGTCGTCGGCGCGGGTATCCCGCCCCAAGCTCACCCGCAGCGCACCGCGGGCGATTTCCGGCGCCACCCCCATTGCCAGCAAGGTGCGCGAAGGCTCGGGGTTGGCGCTCGAGCAGGCCGAGCCGCTGGCGCAGGCGAAACCGGCGCGATCGAGCTTGCCGACCAGCGTTTCCCCTTCGATCGGCTCGAGGGCGAAGAATACCGTATTCGGCAGACGCGGCGCGCCGGCGCCGAAGATCCTGGCCCCCAGCTTGTGCAGCGCGCGGGCGATGCCGTCGCGCAGCTCGCCCAGGCGCCCGGCCTCGGCCTCGCGGCGGGCGCGCGCAAGCTCGCACGCCACTCCGAAGCCGACGATGGCGGCGACATTCTCGGTCCCCGAACGCAGCCCGCGCTCCTGGCCTCCGCCGGCAATCAGCGGCGACAGTTCCACCCGCTTGTCCACCACCAGCGCGCCCGCGCCGAGGGGCCCGCCGATCTTGTGCGCGGACAGGGTCATCGCATGCACACCGAGGGCGCGGAAATCGGTTTCGATCTTGCCCAAGGCCTGGACCGCGTCGGTATGGAACCACGCCCCCACCGCCCGCGCCTGCGCCGCCAGCGCAGCGATGTCCTGCACGACGCCGGTCTCGTTGTTGGCCTGCATCACCGAGACCAGGCGCGGCCGCTGTGCGAGCACGGCCTGCCAGGCGCGGTCGTCGATGCGGCCCTCGCCGTCGACCGCGATTTCATGCATGTCCCAGCCTGCCCGTGCGAGCTGGCGCGCCGGTTCACGCACACAGGGGTGCTCGATCGCACTGACCGCCACCCGCCCCGGCCTGAGCATCGCCGCCGCCCCTTTCAAAAACAGGTTGTTCGCTTCGGAGCCGCCGCTGGTGAAGACGACCTCGGTGGCGTGAGCCCCGACCGCGGCGGCCACCCGCGCGCGCGCTTCATCCACCGCCGCCCGTGCCTGGCGGCCGTATTCGTGGCGGCTGGAAGCATTGCCGAAACGAACCGGCTCGGCGCCACCGAGCCAGGGCAGCATGGCCTCGCGCACCACGGGGTCGAGCGGCGTGGTGGCGTTCCAGTCGAGATATACCGGAGCGAAACCCATGCCCTCCTCCCCCTTCAGGCCGCGGCGATTTCGTGCATGGCGGCGATGGCGCGGCGCCGGATGTTCTTCAGCACGGCGACGTCGGGATCGGGATGGACGCGGCGATTGACCAAGGCTTCAAGGGTGACCGAATCGAGGTAGGCGTACATGCGCTTGTTGAGGTTGGCCCACAAATCGTGGGTCAGGCAGCGATGATCGTCGTGACAGTTTTCCTTGCCGCCGCACTGGGTGGCATCAAGCGGCTCATCGACCGCGACGATGATGTCGGCCACGGTGACGCTGTCCATGGTGCGCGCCAGGCGGTAACCGCCACCCGGACCGCGCACGCTGCTGACCAGCTTGTGGCGGCGAAGCTTGCCGAAGAGTTGCTCGAGATAAGACAACGAGATTTTCTGGCGCTCGGCGATGCCGGCCAGCGTAACCGGCCCGTCGGCCTGGCGCGCAGCCAGATCGACCATCGCCGTTACGGCAAAGCGCCCCTTGGTCGTCAGTCTCATGCTTTCTCCTCGCAGAATGTCGTGGTGCGGTGGCTAGTCGGCGCTCGCTGTGCGTTGCAGCGCGAATACCCGAATTTTCCACTCGACTATACGTATCCCGACAAAAACGGTCAACTACTCGCGGGACACGGGCGCGGCACTCGGCCGACCGCTCAGTCGACCATTTTCGACAGCTGGTCGGGATCGAAGTGATCGGCCGACTCTGCGGCATCATCGAACTTGATCCCTGCGCCCTCCAGGCGGGCGATGATGGCGTGCAGGCGGCGGTCGGTGTCGACTGCGTGATCGAGCAGGCCGTGCAAAGCCTTGGCGACCGGATCGTCCATGTCGCGGGTGACGCCGTACGCGCTGAAGCCGATCTGCTCGGCCTTTTGCGCGCGTGCGGCGTCACGCTCGGAATCGAGGATGCGCGCCGGATTGCCGACCGCGGTGGCGCCCTCCGGAACCGGTTTGACCACCACCGCGTTGGAGCCGATCTTGGCCCCGTCGCCGACGGTAAACCCTCCCAGCACCTTGGCCCCCGCGCCCACCACGACGCCGCGGCCGAGCGTGGGATGGCGCTTGGTGCCGCGATACAGGGAAGTGCCGCCGAGTGTGACTGCCTGATAGATCGTGCAGTCGTCGCCGACTTCGGCGGTCTCGCCGATGACCACGCCCATGCCATGGTCGATGAACACGCGGCGGCCGATCACCGCGCCCGGATGAATCTCGATCCCAGTGAGAAAGCGGCTGAGGTGGCTGATGAAGCGCCCCAGCCAATGCCAGCCGCGCGTCCACGCGCCATGCGCAAGGCGGTGGAACATCAGCGCATGAATCCCCGGATAACAGGTCAGCACCTCGAGCGTGGAGCGTGCCGCGGGGTCGCGCTCGCGAACGCTGGCCAGATCTTCTCGCAGGCGACTGAACATGATTCGGAAACTCCGGAAGGAAGGGGACGGGAACGGGGGCACCGCAAGGAGCACGGTAACGACGGCGGCGGCGCGCCGATCAATTCCCGATAATTTTAATCGACTATCACGGCACACAGAAAGCCCGGGCTGGGCGGCGCTCGCCGGAGCGCAAAGCTCAACCGCGCTTGCGCGGTGTCTCGAAGGTGGTGAGCATGCCGCGCAGGATGGCGACCTCCTCCTTCTCCAGGCGAACGCGGTTAAACAGCCGCCGCATGCGCGGCAGCAGGCGCTTGGGGTTGGCCGGGTCATGAAAGCCGCTGGCCGTCACCGCCCGCTCCAGATGGGCGATGAAGCCTTCGAAATCGGCATGCGTCGCCGGTTCGGGCGGCACATCGAGCGGCGTCGCCACGGCTTCCCCGAGCGCGGCCATGCGCATCTCGTAGCTCAGCACCTGCACCGCCGCACCGAGATTGAGGGAAGAGAAATCCGGATCGGTCGGAACCGTCACCGGCAGGCTGCACAGACCAACCTCGTCATTGGTGAGGCCGCTGGTCTCGTTGCCGAACACCAGCGCGACGATGCCGTCGCGGCTGCGCGCGACCAGTTCACAGGCGGCGTCGCGCGCCTGCAGGCGCGGCAGCGAGAGCTCACGCCGGCGCGCCGTGAGCGCGGCGGAGAGCACCGTGTCGGCCAGCGCTTCCTGCAGCGTACCGACCACCCGCGCGGATTCGAGCAGATCCGCCGCCCCGGAGGCGCGTGCGGTCGCCACCTCGTCGGGGAAGGACTCGGGAGCAACCAGCCACAGGTCGCGCAACCCCATCGTCTTCATCGCGCGCGCGGCGGCACCGATGTTTCCGGGATGGCTGGTGCGCGACAATACGACCCGGATACGGTCGAGCGCGAGGGGGCGATTCATATTAAAATTCCGCGTTTTCCGAATTTGCCGGGCCGTCTGCCCGGAGCCTGTGCAGCCGGGCCGCCGCATCGCTTGTCGACGGGGGAAGGCCCAGGTCGCAGGCGCCCGATTCTTTAACCGAGACCGCTCCGCATGCATCCCACCCTGAACATTGCCGTCAAGGCCGCCCGTCGCGCCGCGTCCGTCATCAACCGCGCCTCGACTCAGCTCGATCTGCTCACCGTGCAAGCGAAATCGCCCAACGATTTCGTCACCGAGGTGGACCGCGCTGCCGAGCAGGCCATCATCGAAGTGCTGCGCGAGGCCTTCCCGGGGCACGGGATTCTAGCAGAGGAGTCCGGGGAACTCGGCCCCCTGAACGGCACGGAGAGTGAGTTCAACTGGATCATCGACCCCCTCGACGGCACCACCAACTTCATCCACGGCTTCCCCCAGTACGCGGTCTCGATCGCCCAGACCAAAAACGGCGTCCTCGAGCACGCGGTGGTCTACGATCCGGTCGCCAACGAGATGTTCACCGCCTCGCGCGGCAGCGGCGCCTTCCTCAACGACCGCCGCATCCGCGTATCGCGCCGTACCCGCCTGAACGAAGCCCTGATCGGCACCGGCTTTCCCTTCCGCCAGTTCGACCACGTCGACGCTTACCTGGCGATGTTCAAGGAACTCACCCGCAAGACCGCCGGCATCCGTCGTCCGGGCGCCGCGGCGCTCGACCTCGCCTACGTCGCCGCCGGGCGCCTCGACGGCTTCTGGGAAATGGGCCTCGCGCCGTGGGACATGGCCGCCGGCGTGCTGCTGATCCAGGAAGCGGGGGGCCTGGTATCCGACCTGTCGGGCGAAGCCAACTTCCTCACCACCGGCAACATGGTCGCCGGCGCACCGAAGATCTTCGGCCAGCTCCTGCCCATCATCCAGTCCTACCGTCCGCAGAACCTGCCGGCCTGAAGCACGCCATCGGCACGCCATCGCGGGCGCCGGTGAGCGCCCCGCACGACGGACCAGCGAGCGGTAACGAACAGCGAAGAATCAGCACCTTGGACGATATATCAGAGCGCCGGCGCGAGCTTGATGAGCACGAGATCGCGAATCACACGCCAGTGATGCAGCAGTGTAAAAGCCAGCAGTGGAAAGGGGTTGATAGCCGGCGCTTTCTGAACCTACGCTGAAATCTACGCCAGAGAAACCGCCCCTGCCGGGGCGGTTTCTATTCCGCTACCGTCAATTCATCCTGCCCATCTTCGCGAACCGATCCTTGCAGAGACCGCCAAGTACGGAATCGACCAGGCCTTTCACGAACTGAAGCGAATAGGCTGAGGCGTACCCTTCGCACCCCTCCGCCTCTTCAGCCATCGAAAAAACGCCGGCGATGGACGCCTCCAGCATGCTCGACGCCATTTGGAGCGCATCGATCGCCGGCACCCCATCACGCACCTGGAACAGGTCTTCGCGTTGCGGGTTGCACGGAAAGAAACTGCTCTCGCAGGTGAGACTCTGATGCGTTGTCGTGCTATTGTTCATGGCGTGAATTCCTTTGTTCAGAGGGGTTTTCGCAATCCGCGCCTCAGCGACGGCCATCGCTGGGGCGCTTCCTTTTGTGCTGCCGAATCCAGATTCTCACAAGTCGCCGAGAACGCAAGTCCACTCCCTGTCGCGTGAAGGGACTTGCAGTTCGGGGAAAGTGTGCCAGGCGTCACGAGGCACCGCGTAACGGCCAGCCTCTTCCATCGCCGCGTACAGAGAGTCCAGCGCGTCGATTGCGTACTGCTCCGATGCGTCGATGTCGCCATTGCCAAAGGCGATCCCAACCGAAATCGCAGCCCATATCAGGCTGTCCTTGATCTCGTCAGGAAGCGTACTGATTTTGACGATGTCGCTCATTGCGCACCCCCGGTCGATGCAGACGACGCCTTGGATACCACAGCCTTCGCTGCGATCGATGCCGCAATCTCGCCGACGCGTTCCGCTCCACGCTCGTTGTAGAGGAAACTCTCCACCTGCTTCGAGGAATGCCGGCTCTTGTCAAGTCGGAACTCTCCGAACTCAGACGTCTTCAGGTCGTGCTCGTTTGCGATACGCCCAACCATATTGGATGTGATGCCGTACCGCTCGCCAACCTCCGTCGCAGAATAGTGGTGCTCCTGAACGCGCGGCAGTGCAATCACTTCATCGCCAGCAGCCGGATTCACCAGTTTCGCGAAGACAACCTGACGCGCACTTTCGCCGAGTCTCGGAAACTGCGCGCAGATCCGCTCTGCCGCCCTCGTCGCCATATCAATCGCCCGGGCCTTTCTGTATTGCGGAAGGCCAGACGAATGAGACGCGGCCTTCGCGGCGTAGCTCCCGGTCTTACGAATCGACGGAAGAACCTCGTGCGTGACCCAGCGCTTGAACCGCTTGGCCTCCTCCTTCGTGCTACCGAAGATGAGGGCGTACAGACCAGACTCGTTGATGTGGTTGGTTTGCTGCGTCCGGCCCACGCTGTCGATGGCCTCCAACTTCTGGAGGTCATCGACATCGACGTGCGAGGCGAGCGCCTGGTGCGGATTGCCATAGCCGAGCACGTCGCAGACTTCCTTGGCGCTGAACCACGGCTCGCCATTGTCGTCCGTGACGACACGGATGGCACGGCTCTCAAACTGAAACGGTGTGATGTTCATTGCCGGGCCTCCTTCGCTTCTTCGTGGATACGCGACTTCTCCAGCCGGTGAAGAATCTCGCTGTTCAGGGACCGATGATTCTCGATCGCACTGTGCTGCAACCATCGCTTGAGATCGTGCGGCACCCGTACCGGAGTCGGGCTGATTTGACTTGCTTTCTTCATGACTGCTTCTGCTCCTTTGGGATGTGGCGTAGCTGCATCATAGTACGCACTACATATCATCGCAAGTGGCGATCATGAAAAAATCGCAAGTGGCGAGTATCATCTGCGCCATGAGCGACAAGCTAACCCCATATCCGAGTAGAACTGCAGATCAGTTCGTTGTCCGCTTCCCGGACGGCATGCGCGACCGTCTGAAGGAAGCTGCGCACGCGAACGGTCGTTCGATGAACGCCGAGATCGTCGCCCGCCTTCAAGCGAGCTTCGAGCAACCCGCCCCCGCCAACATCAGGCTGATCGACCGGATTAGCGACTCTCCGAGCATCGTCGATGAAATTGCAGCCAAGCTTGCGCAGATGACCCCGGAACAACTGGCCCGACCGCTGGCTGACATCCTTGAAGATCTTCGCCACACTCAGGAGGCGCTCGCCGAGTCAGCTGCGGCGGCTGATCGAGCGCTCACCCTCGTTCGGCACGAGCTTCCCCCCGGCACTCCGGTCAGCAGCGATCCGCTTGCCCTCGTGCGTCGAATGGCCGCAATTCTTGAGACCGGCCAGGACAAGCCGCGCCCGCCTGTTCGCCCGCCGCCAAAGCGCACTACCCTGCGTAAGCACACGAAGAGGCATTTGTGACCAGACGGCGCGAATGCGAGTCACCTCCTTCGCCGCCTCCACACACTCGCTACCGCCGGTCCCTCATGAAATCCACCGCCCTGAAGCTCGCCGCCGCTCTCATCCTGCTCGCTGCTCTGGGCCATTTTTTTCGGTATGGCGTGGTACCGACCGGCCAGGGAGTCGGTGCGTATCATCTGGATCGACTGACTGGAAAAATCACTTTCATGCGCGGCAGCGAGAAGCAGACCGTGCGGAACACTCTGGATGAGCTTGCGGCGGCAGCGGACTTCGATCTAGCGAAAGCCCGCAGCAGAGGGTTTTCAGATTATGAAATTGAACAGTCCCTTCGGCAGCGCCTGAAACAGTGGGGCGACGATTGGTCCGAGTTTGAGTCAGTCGAACCGCCGAAAAATTCTGCAGCTTTCGATAGCCCGCGCCCTCCAACAACTCCGCTCCCCCTTGCAGAGTTTCGCAAGCGCTATCCGGCATACGGCGACATGCCAGACCTTGAGCTCGCCAGTGCGCTGCACAGAAAGTTCTATAGTGATATCCCATGGGATCAGTACGCAGCGACGATCGGCCTTACAGGCAATAAGACGCTTACGGCTCCTGCTGAGGGGAACGGCATGAAGTTGGTCGAAATCCCCGATGTCGGCGTCGTCGAATTCCCTGCCGATATGACCGATGCGCAGATCACAGAGGCCATCGAGCGCGAGTTTTTGGACCGGAAATAAGCCCATAGCCCGCCGCCCTCAATGTAGCCGCCAAGCGACCGCTCGGCTGTCGCGGGCTTCTACTTCACGTTCCCGACCGCCTCCCGCCACCGCTTCAGGTACGCCTCGTGAATGTCCGAGCGGCGTTTTTCTGTCAGCTTAAGCTGCATCCGCTTCTCGGCTTCAGTCATCATTTTGCTGTCCTTGGTGCGCTTGTCTTGCTCGTAGGTGCGTCCAAGCTGCTCCATGTACGCCTGGGTAAAGCTCCCGACGCTAATCATGACCTCGTTCGACTTCATCATCTCCGTCGCAATCTCAGGGCTCACCTTCCGCGCATCCCTGTGCGCATTGAAGGCCGGCAAGGCTTGGTTGGCCACCTCGTAGAACTTGCTCTGATCCTGGCGGAATCCGATCTCGCCATAGGCTTTGCGAAGGAAGGGCGCCTTGGTGATGTCCTCTTCGGCAATCGCATCGTAGCTGCCCGACAAGAAGGACATCGGCCCGCCAAGGTACGCACGGGCGTAGTTGCGCCACACAGAAGGCGGCATCGAAATCAAACCCTCTTCGAACTGATTGCCCCCCGTCGCCTCATTGACGAACGCAGCCCACTTCTGCCAGCCCGTGTCGTGCATGCCGGCGCCGTACTTCTCCGAGTCGGGCTTGTGCTTGTTCCATTGCGTTTCGGGGTACAGGGGGCCGTCGCCGAATCCAGACTTGTTTGCAAAGTGCTGGTGGACCGGTGCGTAGGTGGGCGGATAGCCAGTCACCGGCATGAACGAAGTCGCGCCGGACACCGCAAGCCGAACCGCAGCACTTCCCGGCTTGATGCCGTGCGCGGCGTTCTCGCTGTTGCGATGCACGTCCACCGCAAGGGTGGCGGCGTACATCGGCACGTTCCACTGGTACGGCAGCGGAATCTTGAAGTACCGACCCGTCGAGTCGGGGATGGGCTGGCCGATGTCCTTGGCGAACGACGGCAGCACGATGATGATGTTTCGCTCCTTCTCGTACTGGGGAATCTTGTCCCAGTAGGGGATGCCGTCATCGTCGTCACCGGCCATTGCGTTCAGCACCGCAAGCGCTGCCATGCCGGCCATGCCAGCGCCGATCAGCGCCCACGCCTGGCCCTTGTGCTTGCCATGCACCAGGGTTTCGTACATGTTGTGCACGCCCTGAACGGCCGGATTGAAGAACAGGAAGATGGAGCCGAGGCCGGCCGTCCAGGTGCCGCGGCGGTTGAAGTTGACGTTCAGGTTCTTCGCAAAGTGCGCTGCCTCGGCCTTGCTGCGCCCCGCTTCACGCATCGCCATGTAAGCCGCCAGACGGGTTGCGTTCTCAAGAGCGCCGGCATGGCCGGTGACAAGCCGCTCCAGTGCTTTCGCCGCCTTCACCGGCACGCGCCACGAGTTCTTGATCGTCAGCGACTCCATCTCTTTGACCAGCGTCTCGATCTCCTTCACCTTGCTTTCCAAGGTGTTCAGGTTCCAGAAGCCGGTCTTGCCGCCCATCGCTTTGTACTCTTCGTACAGCGGGTCTTTCGCAGCCTTCACGCCGGGGATATTCGGCATGGCCTCGCCACGGTACGCAGCCAGCACGGCGCGCGGGTAGTTCTTGGCGAACAGGCCGGTCATGCCGATGCCTTCGCGCCCGGTAATCGAGAACAGCGCGGCCTGCAAGTCACGCGCCGGGTTGGTGTAAAGCGCAAACTCAGGCGACCAGGCGGTGTAGGACTTCGACAGGTAGCGGTTGAACGCTCCGATGTACGGGATCGCGCCGAACTCCACGTCGTTCCAGTGGTTCGCCATCTGCTCGAACAGCTTCCGATCATGAATCTTCAGATAGACGACGTGACCCTTCACCTTCACCCCGATGGTGCCGTCGCCCTTATCGACCAGCGAATCCAGCGTCACCTTGCCGTTCTTGAAGCCCTGCTTCGTCTTCTGTGCGTCGATCTCCCACAGGTCCGGGTCGGGGTTGTCGATGATGAACTGAAGGAAGCGGTGGTTCACTTCCGTGTTCTTGGTGCCGCGAACAATTGCGCGCTCGGCGTCGAGCATGATGTTCTCGAAGAGTTGACCGGCCTTCGAGTCGCGACCTAGTGCGCGCAGGTTTTCACTGCCGCGAATGTTGAAGCCCCTGCCGGTCCCCCGAAACGTGCGCCCGTCTTCGTCAATCGTCTCGAACCCGCGCAGCGGAACCCACTTCCGGTACTTGGCGTTGTAGGCGTCGAACTCGCCCTGTGTGATGAGTCCGCTATCGAGCTGGAGCTGAAGCGTGTCGCGGGCGATTCGACGGATCGCGTCGGCCAGTCGGGCCAGCTTTGCGTCCGTCCCTTCCTGCCTGGCCTTGTCGATGATGGCCTTTGCTTCGGCGTCGGACATGCCGGAGCCCGTCTTCACGTGGGCATTGATCGACTGCATCTCAGCATTTCGCTCGGGTGCGTGCTCCGCGTAGGCATACAGCACCACTTCGTCCAAGGAAACGCCGCTTGCCTTTACATCCTCAAGGATGGCTTTGGTCTTTTCGCCAAGCTGCTCGATGCGGTTTGACGCAACACCGTGGAAGCGGTCTTCGCCCCAGTCAAAGTTGTTCAGATCGGTAACGACGCCGCCTTGCTCTGCCACCGCTTTCACGACATCGCGAAGTCGGTTGTAGCGGTCCTGGATGCGCTCTTGCGCGGTGTCGGTTTTCTTCCAAGGGGGAAGCTCGAATCCGGCAGACCCATGCTGGGCTGGAAGCGCGGCCTGGCCGGCGCGAGAGAAATTGAGGTGGCCGCGCCCAGCTTGACCTCCGCTATCTTCAGGGATCACAATTCGGACATCCCCGGTATCGCTTCGGGCGTAGGACGGCACGATTCGATCCTTGATCGCTTCAAAATCCGTCGTACCGGGGTACTTCCTCATGCTGGTCATTGCCAGCGTCTTGCGCCCCGATCGCACCTCTTCAAGATACAGCACAGCCCCGTCAGGAAGCCGCTTCAGGCTTCCGACGATGTCCTGTCCGCGCGGCGTTTTCGCCCCCAACAGCCAAGCGTCAGGAGTGCTGACGATTTCCGGTATTGCGGAGATGTCAGATTCCACCAAAGGGAGTTGGCCCCGCTTGGCCTCTGCCTTCGCGTCACCATGCCGATTAAGCGCATGGCGCACCGCGAACATGTCCGCCGTGTGTTTGAAGCTGACATCCACGGGGACGTTCTCGCGCTGCAGCAGGCTGGCCTGTTGATCTGTCACCGTCCCGAGCGTTACCGTCTTGTTCTCGTTTCCGGCAGATCTCGCCAGGGCGACCAATCCTCGAAGGGCGCTCTTCAGTGCGTCGCCAATCCGGCTTTGCCCCGCCTGCCCTGCGACATCCCCTCTCGCCATGTCGCGCACGTTGAGCTTCGCCAGCGCCACCAGATCATCGATGCTCGGGTTCAGCGCCACGCCGCGGCGCAGACCCCAGGCGCGCACCATCGCCACGAAGTCGCGCACGAGATCGCCGACACGCTTGCCCAGCTTGCGGTCGATCCAGTTCATCAGTGCGCCATCGACCGTCGAGAAGCCGGCTTGCCGGCCTTCGGTGACGGCCTGCTCCACGATGTAGGCTGCGGCCTCGGCCGCGTTACCCGTCTCGCCGGCGTCGTCCATGCGCTGCGCCACGCGCGTCAGGAACTCCCGCACCGGCTTCACCGCGTTGTCACGCACCTCGATCAGCGCCAGCGCGCGCGCATCGATCTCGGCGCGCTGCTTGCCGTGGGTGGCCTCGTGCAGCAGCACGGCCGCCGCGGTGTGATCGGCGAGGTGCGGCAGCACGAGGAAGGTCAGGCCGCTGTCGCTGTCGTGAAAGCCCTGCACGTCGCCCGCATCCGAATACTGCGTGCCGTCGCCCTGCAGCGCGTGCAGCACGTCGCCCGGGTCGTTGCCCGTCTTCTCGGCATAGGCGCGCGCGATCGAGACGTCGTCGCCCTGCTCGATCAGCACCAGGCCGCCGCGCTGCCCCGCTTCGCCGCGGCCGAGCATCTGGTCGACGGCGCCGGCCAGGGAGGGCAACTGGCGCGCGACGATGGCGCGCAACGCCTCCGCGGTCATCGGCGAGGGGCGCGCGTGCGTCGCCACCGCGTTGGCCGGCGTCGGCGCGCTGGCCATCTCGGTGCCGTTGAACACCACGATCACGTCTTCATCGGCCACGTCGGCGGTCGCGCTCGGCGGCATCGCGCGGCGCTCGGCGTCGGTCATGCGCTGGCGGGCCTGTGCGTTGCGGGCTTCCACCTCTCCGGCCAGACGGCGGTACTTTTCGGCCGGCGTGCCGGGCATCCGCCCCAGATCTCGCGAGGAATTTTCCTCCGCGAGGATGCTGGCTTCGGGTGCCGCATCGCGGCCGAGCGTGTTCAAGAACCATGCGCGCGCCTCGCCGAGACTCTCGCCGCGGTCCATGCGTGCGCGCAGCACCTTCGCGTCGTTCATCGCCTGCGGCGACGGCATGGTTTCCTCGAGGCTGGCAATGCTTCCGCCAGTCGCGAAGCCCTCAGCCTCCTGAATGCCGTGCTGGATCTCGTGCAGCAGCACCGACAGCGCATCGTCTTTGGTTCGCGCTTCGACGGTGATCTGCGGCGAGCGCCCAAACGTTTGATCGTCACCCGGATGACCTTCTTCGAACATGCCTCGCTCACGCGAACCCGGCGAGAACGAGATCACCACGTCCATCGAGCGCAGCTCCGGGTATGCGGCAAACAGCGCAGGGTGGTCTAGGATGTCGGACAAATAAGTCGCGCGAGATCCGCCGTATTCGTCCTCGCGCATATTGACGAGGCCTGCGTCCGCATCGTTGATCTCGAAGCGCCACTTCCCGTCGGCTCCGCGGTGCCACCCGGTCTCCCGCCGCACGACTTCGGCATCCTCGCCGGCCTCGATGCGCCGCTGCGCGACATCGAGCGCCATCGTGTCGGCAGTGCGGGCGTTCTGGCCGGCGAAGGAGTAACGAAGATTGACAACATCTTCGTCGGTGATTACTCTTGGATTGAGCCTCTTGATGGTGTTCGCCTCGGGCAATTGGAGCCCGACTGCACGAAGCCATCCTGAGGCTTTTTCTGTTTGGTAGTAGCGCAGACTGCCGCGCATCCACCGCTCGATGTCTGCGGCATCGTCCTTGCCATAGATGCTGGCGACCTTGTTGATGCGGTGAAAGCCGCCGCCCTTGGCATCGAGGTGCACCGCCACAACGACCGGGCGGTCGCTGTCGTCACGCGCGTCGACCAACGCGACCAGCGCCCCTTTCTCCGTCTTCGAGTCAAAGACCATCACCGGATCGGCCAGCAGTGCCGGCAGATCGCGCAGCGCCGCAACAGGCACGTCGTGCCCACGAATGGCCGGTCGGCTGGCCTTGTGGATCATGCTCGACGGCATCTGAATCGGCAGCGCCCTGGCGCCCAGCGCGCGCAGCACGGCGGGGGTATCGCCTACGGTCAGATCGCTGCGCGGCGCAGTCTCCATTGCTGCGATGCGATCAACCGCCAGCGCGTATTGCTGGGCGTCATAGGGGTCGGGCCTGAACTGCGATGAGCGGCTGAGCTTCAGCCCGCCCTGGCCCGTCAGGTTCTCCATCGGGTCCATGCCCAGCTCGAACGTGTCGGCTGCGGCTTCACTGCGACGGCGGACTTCTGCGCGCCCTTCCTCCTGGCGCTGCTTGGCTGCCGCTTCACGCTCGGCGCGGGCGTCGGCTTCCGCCTGTGCGGTCTGCTCGGCTTCGCGCTGGGCGATGTCGGCGCTGGTGTAGGTTTCGAGCGTCAGCCCTTCTTGCTGTCCTGCTGCGCCCGCTTGTGTTTGCGCTGCGCCAGTTTCACCAGCCCGTTCGCCAGTTGTTGCCGCTCCTCTGACGTCAGTCGCTTCAGCGCTTCCTGCGCCTGCTTCAGTTTGTCCGCCTGCATTTGCAATTTCCTCTTCGGTGAAACCCAACGTACGCATGGCGTCGGCTTCGGATTGTTCGGCGAAGTCTCCGAATGCGTCATCGAAGAACTCGGCTACTTCGCGAGCGTCTGGATTGTTCAGCACGGCATCGAACGACGCCTCGAAGTCATACATCGACTGATCTTCGGGCGCCAGATAGCCAGGATTACGCTGAGCGTCCAGCCATTCCATCATGCCCTCGATGGTGCGCGCGGATTTGACCGGAATCCATTTGCCCTGCGCGGCATCCTCGATGTGCTGCGCAAGAACGTCCGGGCGCGCTTCCATGCCCGACAAAAACCATTCTGCGCGCGGAATCCATTTGGTGCGACTAGCCTTGCCTTCAGCATCGCGGATGAGCTTTCCACCTTGCTCTGCCCATCCGGCGTCTTGCGCCATGGCGCGAAGGTCGTCGACCACCGGCATCGCGCGCTGAGTCAGGGTAGGGTCAGGTTTCAGGCGGGAACGCGCGTCCGCCGCTTTCGCCTGTGCCTGCGCGGGATTCGGCGGGTTCGTGTCCGGAGGAATGTCCGGCTGGACCGCTTGCGCCGGCGCGGCCACGGCAGCTCCTGCGCGACGGAAAGCGGCTGCCATCGCCGAGTCCGCATGCTGATTTACACCGGCCGCCTCTGTGCGCGCCACGGCCTGGGCGATATCCTGGTCCACGGCCTCGGCGTGCAGCAGCTCGAGCTCCCTCCCCTTCTGCTCTTCGCGCTGGCGGTAGGCGTAATCTTCCTCGCGCCTGCGCAGCTCGGCCGCCGCGGCGTCGCGCGCTGCGGGGTCGGCGTGCGCGCGCGCCGTGAAGAGAAGCCCGGCCGGCGAAAGACTGGCTACGTCGAGCCGGCCCGCATGAGGCTCCGCACCGACAGGGGGGTTACGCTCGCCTTCGCTCACGTCCGTTCGGCGCCCCTCTCCCTGGTCGCCCTGCATGAACCCAGCCACGTCGCCGAACTCCGTACTGACGCGTTGCTTGGCGCCGGCGACGGCTTCCATTACCGGGCCGGCGAAGCGGGTCGACACCATCACCGCACCATCCTTGCGCGTGAGCGTCGGCGCCTCGGGGGCAACGGCCTTCACCGCCTCGGCGGCGCGCTCGCCGGTGACGATGACGTTGCCGTGGGCGTTGGCGACGGCCTCGACCTGCGCGAGCAGCGCGTCCTGGTCGACGTCGATCGTACCGGGGCGGGACGTTTGGGCGGCTGGAGCCGGTTGGCCTGCGCTGCGCACGGCGGCATTCTCGGCGCGCGTCACGGCAAGCTCCGCCGCGTCGCCGGTGGATGCGGCTTCGGCTTCGCGCTGCTGCAGGGCCTGCTCGATTGAGGCGGCAGCCTGTTGGGCAACGTCCGCCATCGCCGGCATTGCCGCCGGCGCCTCCGGGGCGACCGGCGCGGCACGTTGGACTTCGGCCCACTGCGCATTGCTCGGGTCAAGCGCCTGGCGGGCAAGGGCGTCGACCTGCCCCCGATAGGCGGCCTCGGCAGCAACCTGCTCGGGGTCCGCGGCCTGCGCCGGGGCGGCGTTGATCGCGCCCACTGCGGCGCCCATCGGCCCGGCGGCGGCCGCTTCCATCGTTCCATGGTTGGCGATCTGGCGCAGATCCAGCCCGTCGCGTGTACCCTCGACGATCTGGCCCGTCTGCGAGCCGAGGGCTTCGCTCGCGCCCTCGCCGAACTCCTGCGCCGTCTCGACGGCGGCGGTGCGCCCTGCCGCAACGACCGGATTGGCCGTGCCGGCCGTGCCGCGCGCCACCACGCCCTCGGCGCCGCCGGCGGTCAGCTTGCCCACGGCGCGGGTGCCCAGCCCCGCGATCAGTGCCGCGGTGTACTTGGCAAGATCCCCGCCTTCGGTTTCAGCGTAGGCCGAGCCGGCGTTTGCGGCGGCGTTGGCCCACACCGCGCCGTCGGTGGCAGCCCGCTGCTGGATGCGCGCCAAGGCCCGCTCGGACACGCGCCCGGCGTACCTGCCCGCCACCGCCTTGCCGGTGGCCGCGCCGGCGCCGCCGATGAGGAAGATCGACCCCGCGCTCGGGATCGCCACATCGGCGAGCAGATCGGGGTTCTGTACGAGGTGCTGCATCACCTGGTCGGGCGTGCCGTTGCGCACGACTTCGGCGAGTTTGGCACTCTTGCCCTGCATCTGGCGCGACTGCGACTTGCTGATGTCCTCGATCACGTCAGCGAGCGCATCCGACCCCCACTCGGCCGCGCGCCCTACCAGCGGCGCGAGCTGCAGCACGTCGAGCGCCATCTTGCCGGTGGTGGGCGCCACCTTCGCCACCGAGCCGGCCAGGTTCACCGCGCCGCGCACAAGGTCACTGTCGCCGTGCTCTCGCGCGAGCTTGTCGGCGAGCGTGTCCGGGGTTTCGACCGCACGCGCCACCGGTGCATCAACGCCGGCAGCGCCCTGGCTCGCGGCGGTCATCGCGGCGGCATCGGCGTCCATGCCCTGCTCGATGCCACGGGCGATGCGCGACTCCTTGCGGCCGTCGAGATTCTGCGCAGCCGGCAGCCCAGCGGTGGCGGCGTCGCCCTGGCGGTACTCGGCATCCATCTGTCGGGCAAGGTCGCCCACCCAGTCCTGGCGCGCGAGCAGCCGCGGGCGCGACTCGGGGAAGCGCTCGTAGCTCTGGCGCACGAAGTCGATCGAGGCGGGGTTCGCCGGGGTCGTGCGCGGCGCAGCAGGCGGCGCCTCGAATCCGGCCATCACGGTGTCGGGCTTTTCCGGCGCGCGCTCGAACGGGGCCGCCATGTTCTCGAACAGCTTCTTGCCGGCGGTGATCGCGCGATCGGTGAGGCTGGGCCCGGCCGGGGGGTCTTCCACATCCTCGAAGCCCGACCAGTCTTGAGCTGTTGCGTCCGGGGCCACATCCTCGAAGCCCGACCAGTCTTGAGCTGTTGCGTCCGGGGCCACATCCTCGAAGCCCGACCAGTCTTGTTCTTTCGCCATCGGAAAGCCTCTGTGCAGTGATTGCCGCAGAGGCTAAGCAAGGCCGTGCAGAAGGGGTGCCCTATCGCGCCGGCACGCGCTTGCGCGCCCCGCTCGGCGTGATGAACTCAGTGCCCGGGGGCAGTCGCATTGCTTCCTCTGGCGATGTGACGCTAATCGGGCCGCTGGGCTTGGGTGCCGCAGGCGCGTCGGGCTTCGTGATCTCGGCGTAAATCTGCTTCGCAGCCGAAACCAACTCAGGCACGGTCTTCCCTGCGTTCAGATGATCGCCTTGCAACTTCGTCACAATGCTGGCGATTGCTTCTTCGGCGTTGCGCCCGCGCGCGGTGCGCACCATGTCCCAAGCGCTGGCCGTGTCTTTTGCAACGCCGTTTCGGATCAGCCATTCGGCGGTCTGGACTTCTGCCGGAACGCTGCCCGCCTTCCGGCCAGGGCGCTGTTTGGGATCGAGCAGGCGCAGTCCTTCGTTCTCGAGCCGCTGCCCAGCTGCCTCGGCGGCGTACTTGCCGGCCTGCGCGCCGGAGGCGCCTGCCGATGCCCGCGCTGCAACGGCTTGCGCTTCGTTCTCGATCGCCTTCGATCGCAGCTCTTCCATCTTCAGCTGTCGCTCCTGGTCGGCAAGGATGTCGTCGGCGCCGAGAATGGAGCCGAGCTGCATCATGGTGAAGCTGCGCACCGGCGTGCCGTCCTCGCCCACCACGGCGAAGAGCTGGCTCGGCCGCCCGAATTCGTCCGCGCCCTGCGTTGGCTGCACGGTCACGCGCCGGCCGAAGCTTTGCGAAAGCGCATCGCCCAGCTTGCCTGCATCCCCCATGCGCAGCGCCGCGGTCACGCCGCGCTGGCGCAGCTCCTTGACGTTCTTCAGCAAGGGCTCGAGCTCCTCGCGCTTGGCCTTGCCGGTTTTCACGCTGCGCTTGAATATCTCGGAGCTCACCTGCAGCGGGTCGGCGTCGGCGCCCATCTCGCTCCACGTCGTCGATGCGATCTGATCGAGCTCGGACAGCCGCTTCCGTTCGGCCTGCTTCGTGTCGCGATCCTGGCGCTGCCAGTCCTGATCCTGCTGCAGCATCGACAGCCGCGCCTGGTTCTGCCGCAGCTGCATGTCCTGCGCGTTCTTCTGCTGCTGGAACTGCGCTCCAGCCATCAGCCCCTGGCCGATGCCGCCGAGTAGGTTCAATCCGCTCATGCCAGCGCCCCCAGTCCAACGGTCTTGATGGTGTCGGGCGTCTTGCCCTGCTTGCGCATCTGCAAGCCCTTCTTGTTGAGCTTTTCCAGCGTGCCCAGGCCGATCGCCTTGGAGGCCTCGGCGTTCAGGACGAACTCTTCTTCGGTGAGCATGGACGGCACGTTGTCCGTGTTGCCCTGCCACTTGCCGGGCACATCGCCTCCGGGGCGCAAGTCCTGGATGGCCCCCTTCCGCCCGGCATCCGAGAAGCGCGCCGCGGCCTCCTGCTCGCTCACGCCCTTGTTCTGCGTGCCGACCCGGCCGCCGTCGGCCCACAGATCCAGCAGCGAGCCGACTGCGTAGGCAGCACCCACCCACGGCAGGGCTGCGCCGACCGAACCCATCAACCCAGCCGCCGCGCCACCCTCCGCAGCAATCGCTGCGCCCGCACCTGCGCCTTCAGCAACGGTCCCGGCGGTCGTAGCCAAACCGGCCTCTTGCAAGCCCGCCATTGCAGCAGAGGACACCGCTTCGGACGCAGCGGGCGCAGCGGCAGCAACCTCGCTGACGGGCTTGATCACAGCATCCGCAACCGGCGCTTGCGCGACCTGCGACTGCGGGCCGACGATGCTGGTGTAGGCATCCGCCGCCTTGTCCGCGACCATGTTGCCGACCTTGTCCGCAGCGGTCGCAATCGTCGGGTTTTTGCCAGCCATCGTCGCCATACTTGCCATCGTCACCGGGCTTATGCCGCCCCGCTGTTGCGGCGCCTGCGCACTCGGGGGCGGCGCGATCTGCTGCATCTGGAAAAAGCCCCGGTTCTGCTGACTGCCGGCCTGGCCGCCGAGCATGTGGCGCTCGACCTTCTTCAGCCCGGACAGGCCGCCCACCCCCTTCACCTTGCCGCCGTCCTTGAACATCGACAGCGCCATCATGCCGCCGCCCACCGCCGAGCCGATCGCATTCGACTGTGCCTGGTCCTGCGCCATCTGCTGATTGGCCTGCGTCGAGTACAGGCTACCCAGGCCGCTCAAGGCGTTGCCCATCTGCGTGGCGGCGCTGTTGCTCTGCCCGGTGAAGGTGCCCACCGCATCCTGCGCCACGGCGAGCTGGTATTTGCTGGCGTCGTTGCGGGCGATGTTCTGCCCCGCGGCCATGCGCGCGGCGTTGTTCAGCTCGGTGCTGCGCATCGAGCCAGCGAAGCGCGGGTCGTTCGGGTTGACGCCCATCGAAGCCAGATTGCGCTCGGTGGCGGCGCGCTCCATGGCGTTGGCGCCCGCCATGTCGGCGGCGGCCAGGCCCGCCTGGCGCCCGGCGTAGCCCGGATCCTGAATGGCTCCGACCTGATCGACATAGCTTTGCACCGCGCCCGGCAGATTGGCCTCAGCCTGTTCGCGCAGCAGGCGCGCGGAGGCGGCCTGTTCTTCGTAGAGGTCTTCGAGGCTGTCGTACTTGACCGAGCCGCTGTCGCCGCCGCCGCCGTACAGCCGGTGCAGCCGCCCGCTCGGCGAAGGGCGAAACGCTCGTACATCAAGATCAGGGCCGCAGGCCCATAGAGTTTGTTTCACTGGTTGGACTCCAGGATTGCAACGCTGTAACCGACATCGAAGCCGGCGCGCTGGTACAGGCGGGCCACCGTGTTTCGGCAGCGGGTTTCGATCCAGTCGCAGCCCAGCGTGCGTGCAGCTGCGATCAGGGCCTCTTTCGCGCGCGACCCACCGCGGCCGGCGCCGTACTGGATGTAGAGCACGCGCTTGCGGGGGTAGTTTGCGACGGTGCAGGTGACGACAAACTCGACCTCGGAGCGTTCGTTGACAATGCCTGCCGCGAACATTTCGCCCCGGGCGATGCCGTCGTGAATGTCGGCCAAGGTGTATTCGCCGCGGCCATAGGGCAGCGCCGCCGCGACCAGTGCGCCGATCTGCGGCCACAGGCAGCCGACAGCCAGATCCTTGGGGATGACGCCGATGAATTCCATGTCGCCGATGCTCGCCTCGATCGCCGGGCGGGGGTGCCCTTGGTGCGCGCGACGCTACCGCGACATGACTATGCTTTGATGCTACGCCGGCCAGCCGGCGGCGAGGTCGTGGGCGAGGACGGCGCTGATGTCGGTGAGCGCGGCAATGGCGGCCTTGTGCTGCCACGCAGCAACGAGCAGGGCCTGTTTGCGGTCCTCGATTGCACGGCTCAGGGCCGCCAGATGCGCTTGCACGGTCGCCGCATCATCGGTCGCCCAGTGCATCGCGTTGGCGCGGTCGCGCCAGCCGATCCAGCCGCCCGGCAACCCGTCGCCACGAAGGAGTCGGCCGAGCGTGCCGCTGATGTTTTCGCGCGCCTGCGTATCGGCATCGAATGCCGCGCCGGCGTAGGCGATCGGCGCAAGGTCGCGCCGAGCGAGCTCTGCACCCACTTCGGCCTGACGGGATGTGCGGGCGCGATCGAGGTCGGGCAGCCAGGATTTTGTAGGCCAGTCCCATATATGAAACTGCGATGGCCGCGGCGGCTTTTCGACGATGAGGCCGCGGCCTTGATCATAGTAATGAAGCTCACGATCGGCCACACCAAGCGCCAGCGCAGCGCCTTCGCGCACCTGTAGATCAATGTCTTTTGCCATGCACGCGCCCGTACCGACAACCTTCCCACTCGGCTCGTAAAAAAAGAAGTGCTGCAGCATCAACGCATCCTCCCTGTTACCGTGAGCATGCACGCCCCAGTTCCTGCGCTGACCGTACAGGAAATGGTCCGCGACGAATTGGGCGGGATCCATCCGCCAAACATTACGGCAGCATTCCCCCATGCCGAAACCCCTACCGCGCTGGACCCGCCCCCGCCGCCGACGGTTACGGTTGCGCTCCCACTGGTTGCATTGACCCCTGAGCCGACTGCGATGTATGCCAAGCCGTCGTCTCCAGCCGACATGCTTACGGAAGCGCCACCGCTCCCTTCTGCATAAGCCACAGACGTTACCGCATCCCCCTTGATCTGCAGCGTATCGACGTAGGCATCCCCGGTGTAGATCTTGTTGCCGTCGATCAGGGTGGTGTTGGGGCGAGCCCAGTAACCAATCGCACTCCCGGCGCTCGCGCCGACTGCCGCATTGGCGACGACGGTTGATCCGGCTACGCCGTCGAGCTTGCCGGCATCGTTTGCAAACGAGACCGTGCCATTGAAGAAAATGCCCGAACTGTTGATCTGGAATGGCACGCGATCCGCGTAGCCGGGGCGCGCGACAACGAAGTCGGTCGCGTTGACGACGAAGCTCGACGACTTCCCATCATTCATCAGGCCGATCCCGGCCACATGGCCGTTGACGTCGGTCTTGATCGTCCATTGCGCGTGAATGCCGTCGATCGCCTCGGCGTGCTCTTGCACTGTTGCGACGTTGCCGTTGAGCACGGTTGCGACGGTAGTGATGTCCGACGCAAGTGCGCTTACGGCGTCTGCGCGCGCGGTCGTCTCGGTACTGATCAGCGCCAGGGATTGCGCGATGCGCGCATCGTCTGCAGGCACCCACGCCGATCCATTCCAGCGCATCAGCCTGTTGTTGTTGCCGGTGTCGATCCACAGGTCGTTGACTCGCGTCGCGGTCGGCGCCGTCGACTGTACGAACGTTGAATTCTTGCTGTTCGTGGTTGCCACCACCGTGGTGATCTGCTGCGCCAATGCTCCGTCAGCGTCGGCGCGCGCGGTTTGCTCAGAAAGGATCGCCCCGGCGTTATCATCGACCGAAGCGGACAGGGCGGTGATCGTGTTCGCCTGCGCGGCCAGTTCACTCGACTGCACGTTGAGCGTCGTCTGCACTGCGGCGAAACTGTCGCCCGTCTCCGCGGCCAGGGTCGTGATCTGCTGCGCCATGGCGTCGTATTGGGTGGCGCGCACGGTCGACTCTTCGAGGATCGCTGCGTAATTATTGCCGACCGACACCTTCATCCCGCGCACGTCTGCACGTAGCGCCGAGCCGTCGGCGATACGCTCGGTGCGCTCGCTCAGAAACCCATCTTCCATCGCCTTGATGCGTGCAATCGACAGATTGTTTTCCACCGAAAGGTAGTCGATCGCCTTTTGTGCATGCGCAAGGGAGGAAGACAGGTCGATTGGCAGCCCCAGCGTTTCGAGCAGCTTTGCCGCCAGAGGGCTCAACGCCCCGCCGCCGCCCGCCCCACCACCTGACCCGGTGGGCGTAGACGGCGTGCTGGGGGTGGCGATCCCGAGTCCGCTGGCCACGACGGCGTCGGCCATCCCGAACACATCAGCCGCGGTCAAAAAGCGCTCCGAACCATCCCCGGCGCGGGCGTTGCGCACATTCCACCCGTCCGCAAGCGCCTGCAGCGCGCGGCGCGTAGCCTCGTCCTTGATGGCCGAGAGCGGGGGCATCGCCGGGATGGCTGGCGCAATCTGCTTAGACATTCTTCAGCTCCGCAAAAGAGGCGCCCATCTCCACGCTGCGCACCCGCCCGCGACCAATCAGCGCGACCGACCAGCGCTTTTTGCTCCCGATCGCAGGAAGCCGGAAGCTTGCTTCTCCGTCGCTGTAGCTGCTCTCCATGTCGAAGGATTGAAGCATCACGACCTGGTCGTCCGCACGGATCTCGAGCGCCCACTGCCCCCACGCGCGCAGCTTGCCTGCACCGAATATGACCGGCTCGCCGAACACGTAATCCCGCGAGCGCCAAATCGCCTCCATCTCCGAGCCGAGCCCGAATTCAGCAAAGCCATTCGAGTACAGCAGATAGCGGATGTCGGTGACGGCCGACGTCGCAGCCCCGATCGGCGGGTCGCCCTCGAAATACAGGCCCGTCAGATTCGAGGCGTCCGGCCCCTCGGAGAGCTTGAGCATGAAGCCGTGCAGCGCCGATTCGGCGCCGTCGATCAGGCCCATTACCGAGCCGTCGTGCGCGCTCAGGACGAGCTTGTTGAAGACGGCCCGGTACTGCTGGCGCCACAGTTCTCGTGTGAAATACTGCTGGCTGGGGGCGATGTCGGCTTGGCCGCCACTGACCATGACCAGGCCGTCATTGCTGACGTAGACCGCCGAGCCCTCGATCCGGGTAATGGACTGCTCGCTCACCCCGGCCTGATCGGCATTGAGCTCCTGATCGCCGACCTGATCCGGGCGCGCGCCATAGACGAAGTACGGCTGCTGCTGGGTTGTCACGAGCACCCCGCCCTCGACCGGCACGATGCCGACGACGTTGGTCGGCATCGTCTTGATATACGGCCAGGCGTGTGGTCGGTAGGGCTCGGAGAAATACAGATCCTTGCCTTTCGCGCCCACAAAGAAGCCGTTGCCGCAGTACGTCAGGCAGCGCAGCCCGGCGGGCGGCGGATCCCACTCTTGCGTAACCAGGGCGACGGTCGTCGTGGGGCGCGTGAGCGCATCCCAGATCGCCCAGGCGGTCCCTTCCTTTTCCGGGCGAGGGTATTCGTTTGCTTTAATGAACTCGGCGGTGCCGCCGAAGGTGCGATACAGGTTCATCCCCACCACGGGGCGCCCGCCGGACAGAGCGGTGTATTCCTGCAGGGTCTTTGTGTCCTGCCAAGGCAGCACTTCGACGATCACCGGATCGGATGGCGCCGACTCCTCCCCCCAGTCGTTCTCGAACGTCGTCACGTAGGCGATCGACTCGACCAGGCCGGAATCGTACTGCGGCCACACGCGCCAGCGGCCGTCCGGTTCTTGCGTTCCGGTTGCCGTGCCCTCGTAGTAGACGACCCCCGTTGTCGGGTTGAACACCATGGTCTTCCACGTCACCTCGGCCTGTACGGTCAATTCCGCCAGCACCGCCTGATCACCCTGCAAGACGTGCGCGTACAGGTCGGTGGGCGCCCAGGTCTTGCCGTCGTAGAAAATCGCCCACGGCGACGCCTCGCTCCCCATGCTCGAGTTTGGAGGTTTGATCTTGCCGAGGGCATTGATCTGCGCGCCGGTGTTGAGCGTCAGGCTGTCGGCCGACTGCCACACATAGCCCTCTTCACCGCCCATGTCCTGCTGCCAGCTCAGCGGCGGGTCGAAATAGGCGATCGACGGCCCCGGAATGGCGATCCACGTTGCCCCGCTTGGATTGGCGGGCGCGTCGGGCACGACCGCCCCCGGCACCATCTCGGCCGGCATCGTGAGCAGGTATTCGGTCCAGGTCGAAACCGTTTCGAACACGAGCGGCTCGAACTCCTGGATTGTGGCCGATCCTGCGGTCAGCACGCCCTTGATGGCCATGTGCACGCCCACATCACCCTGCCAGCCCATCGAGGCGAACACCTCCACGGTCGGTGGGACGGCGGGACGTGCCACCCCGACCGCCCACTGCTGCGTCGGCTGCCCCGGGTTCAGTCCAGGCGCCTTCATGTCGTTCGCCAAGGCGACGCGCACGCCGTTGCTGCTCGTGTTGGCGAAGTAGATGCGACCGTGCGTATCGTCGATGGTCGGCGAGCGATAGGCGCGCGTCGGCTCGGGCCAGGTGAAGAACCGGACGCCATCGTCCGTGAACAGCCCGCGCACAGCCTGCGTAGTGGCGATCTTGGGCGCAGGCCCTTTGATCGAGCACAGCTCGCCGCTGGAGAATTCGCAGTTGATCGCCTGCTGCGCCGCACCCTCGGGCAACAGGTGCGGCGCCGTGCGCGGAATTTCGCCGCCGAATTTGCGGATGGAAAGAACAGTCACCGATACGCCCTCACGCAGTCATTGTGCAGCGCCTTGCACGCCGCCCCCCAGCTGAACACCGCTGCCTCCCAGGCCTGGCGGTGCAGTGCCAACGTCGGCGGTGCCGGGCAGGTCTGCAGGCACTCCAGCGGCACCGGCCGCGCCAAGGCCGTAGGCGGCATAGAGGCGTTCGAGGCGCAGGCGCTGAGCAGCGCTCCACTCGCAAGCCCGATCAGGATCGGCGGCAGCTTCATCGCTCACTCCTTGCGCAACAGCCGCAGCGTGGCCGCGCGCTTCTGCTGCGGAAACGGCGCGGCGGCGTTCAGCCGCAGCTGCGCGATCTGCATCTTCAACAGCGCGCTGCCAGCCCTCGGCGTAGCGGGTTGCCACCGCCAGCTCGCGTTGCGCGCACTGCCCTGCAGCCATCCCGTGACCCAGCCAAAAGCCACTTGCTGCGCCCACCAGGAGGGCGCCAGCGCCCACGATTGCCAGTAGTTGCACATCAGACCCCTCCCACACACAGTTGATATTCGGCCTGGCGGCGCTTGACGAGGCCGGGCAGTTCTCGCCCGCCGGCATAGGTCCAGCGCAGCAGTTCGGCGCAAGCGCCCGGGTAGTCTTGGGCGCGCAGACGGCGCACCAGGGTGGATTTGCAGGCCGCACCGGCGCCGACGTTGTAGGCCCACGACACGATTGCATCCCACTCGTGCTGATACATCGGCACCGGGCCGATGCAGGCGCGTAGATCGGACTGGGTGCGATCGGCGTCGGCGAGCAGGCGCACCAGGGCGCGTTCGGGGGTGATTCGGTCGCCCGGGCGCACGCCTTCCGTGGTGCCGAAGCCGATCGTTTGCACGCCCACGCCGTCGTCGTAGGCGGTGTCGCGGTAGCCTTCGTGCATGGCGATACCCACCAGGGCGGCGGCGGACAGGCTGAGGGCGGCGATGCGCTTAATCATGGCTGTACGGGCAGTCGGCGACATCGGTGCAGGGGCGGCGGCGGTCGAGGGTAACCGGCAGGTTGGTGCGGCGGCGGTCTTCGACTTCGCCGCGCAGCACTTCCAGGCGGATGGCGTGCGCTTCGCGCTCGCGGCGATCGCGCCGGTAGTGGTAGGCGCCGTTGAGCAGCAGCGTCGCCAGCGCGGTGGCGATGCCGACGAGGATGCCGAGGTCGGTGAGGGTGAGCGCGCTGACGATGGAGACGCCGCTGCCGGCGTAGCTTGCGGTGGTGACGATGCGGTCGGTCATTGTGCGTTCCTGTACGCTTTAGGGAGATGGTTGCGCAGCCGCTCCGACTCATAGGCCTTGCGGCAGTGATCCGCTTCCGCCCATCCGAACGGCAGCCGCACGAAGACCCAGTCGATCGCCGGGCGGAAGAGCCGGCCGGTCAGCCGCCCTTCCCCTTCAAGGCGCCAGGCCGCAGCGCTGGGAGCTTCGTCCGGGTTAGCGGTGCCGAGGGTGAGCAGCACGAACAAGCACTGATTGACGGCGATGGCGATATTGAGGGCGCGGGAGGCGAGTTCCTGCTTCATTACAGCCCCAGCTTCGCCCGCTCATCCCTACCCCACTGGCGCACCGACTCGACGAACTCGCCGAACACCGCCATCTCCTGCGTCTCGTCGCTCGTCGGCGCGTACAGCCCGTTCGCCGCGCCGACGCCGATGCGGGCGAAATACATCTCGTCGTCGAGCGTGTAGGCGGCACGGATCTGCTCGACCATGCGCTGCGCGATCAGCCGGCAGGCGCGGCTTTCGACCTTGATGCGCTCGCGCAGCCCCGCATCGAGCGCGACCGGCGTCAGCGTGATCTCCGGGTGCTGCGCCGGCAGCACGGCGCCGTCGGGCATCGACACGTAGGCGAGTCCGTCGAGCGTGCAAAGCTCGAGCGCGCCCTCGGGCAGCTGGGCGCGCAGGCTGCGCCCGTTCGGGCCGGACTCGATGATCGGGGTGTAGCTATAGATTTGTGCAGGCATGTCGGTGCGCCTCCGGGAGTTGCGGGACAAGGTCGGGCCGCTCGGAACGCAAGCGGCGGCAGAAGTGGGCGTAGCTCGCACTGTGGCGCGCGTTCCCCATGATCGACACGAGGCTCGGCACGTCGCCGTGCCGCAGCGAGCGCGAGAAGGTGTGCAGACTGTGGCGGCGCACGAAGCGCGTTTTGCGCCAAGCGCGGAAGCCGACGAAATTCACGCCGCGCCGGGTCGGCTGGATCGTGTAGCGCGACAGTTCGAGGCGCAGGCGCTCGTGCAGGAACGTTTCGATCTGTAGCCGCAGCGCGTTCGCCTCGGCGCGCGACGCGATGCCGAACACGATGAAATCGTCGACGTAGCGCACATACCGCTTGCGGCCGAGCTCGCGCTTGATGAAGTGGTCGAGCGGGTCAAGGTAGATCAGCGCGAACAGCTGCGACAGCAGGTTGCCGATCGGAATCCCGGTCGAGTCCGGGTAACGCGCGAACAGTTCGAGCAGCGCGAGCAGCCGCCGGTCCTTGATCCTGCGCGCGACCAGCCGCATCAGCCGCGCGCGGTCGATGCGGTAGAAGAACTTGCGGATGTCCATCTGCAGCGTGACGCTGCCGTCTGGCGCGTCGCGCAGGAACTGTTGCGCGCGGTCGGCCGCCCGGTGCGTGCCCTTGCCCTTGCGGCAGCCGTAGCTGTCGTGGATGAATCCGCGATCGAAGATCGGGTAGATCGCCGCATAGATCGCGTGCTGCACTACGACGTCGCGAAAGTGCGGCGCATGGATCAGGCGCGGCTTCGGCTCGCGCACCTCGAACGTCACGTAGGGGCGCGGCGCATACGTGCCGGCGTGCAACTCGTCGTGCAGCCGCTGCAGATTCGCGCCGAGGTCGCGCTCGAATGCGGCCACCGCGACCTTCTTGCGCTTGCGCCGGCGCGCGGCGAGATAGGCCGCGTGCAGCACGTCAGGCGTGAAGCATTGATCGAACAGATTGCCGTGGCGTTTAGGCATGGCGGATGGTCCCCACAGCCGTGGCGGGTACTGAAACGCCATGCCCTGCCGATTTCGCCAAAATGCAGGACGGAGCCATCCCTATGTCGCCAGTATTTGCTGTGTGCAATGTCAGGTCAGCGAAGGCGAAATAGTCGGCGCAGCGAAAGCCCGCGTTGTTGTTGTCGTTCGACCGGCCGTTGCTCCAACCCCGGTAGAAGACGCCAGCGTTCGCAGCGTTGTTCCAGTTGCCGGAGGCATACGGGAAAAGCATTTCGATGGCCCGCCCTTATTCGGCCTGCGGGCTCGCCCGCAGACTCCGAATCCAGCCGCCGATCATCGCCCCCAGTTCGTTGATGAGGACCGACACGGCGGTATAGCGACGCAGCGACTCGGCGGCGCTGCGCGCGCGTTTGTGATGCTCGAACTCGAAATAGCCCAGCTCGAACGCGAGATTGACGAAGGTCCGCAACTGCTCGTGCCGAACGTCGAGCTTCGACAGGCTGGTCTTGTTGTGATAGCGCTTCTGGCACTCGACGATGCCCGCGAGCACGTCATAGACGGCTTGCCGGATCTCCTGGCACAGCCCGTATTTCTCGTGCCGCGGGAAGTGGTTCAGATTCACGTTGAGCAACAGGATCAGCTCGCGGCACTTGTGATGGATCGCGGCTTGCGGGTTCGTTGTGTTCGTGCTCATGGCATCAGGACGGCGCTACCGCGCCGCCGACCAGTCAATTTCCATAGGCGGCGCAGCGAAAGCCCGCGTTGGTGATGTCGCTCGACCGGCCGACGCTCCAACCCCGGCAGAAGACGCCAGCGACCGCAGCGCCGTTCCAGACGCCGGAGGCATACGGGAAAAGATTGGCGCGGCCATAGCGGTAATTGCCGTCGTTGCCGAACTGGTTCGTGCCGGCCGCGCTCATGCCGGTCGTCGCCGCTATGCCGCAGCACGAGCGCAGATAATCCGTGCCGCTCGTCGCGCCGCTGAACACCGCGTTGCTGCCGTTGCCAAAATAGTCCCATCCGGTCGTCGCGCCCCAGGGCAGAAAGCCGGTCACCGCGTCGTAATTGGTCGCCAGATTGGCCGCCGTGCCCCATGCGTCCGTTGCGCCGCCGAAGCCGTCAGTCAGGCTCGCCAGCGCGACGCTCTCCTTGAGTACGTAGGCGTCACCGGTCGTGATCGCGGTCGTATCGGTCGCGCTAGCGCCCGCTTGCGTGATGCCCAGCATCACTTGATACATCGCGCCATTCACGTCGGTCACGCCGCACGCCTGTCCGTTGTGCGTGGTTTTTGCGAGGCTGCTCGCGCTGCCGGTCTTCGGCTTGTTTGCGTTGCCCGAGTCGCCCGCGCTCGTAAACGTGACGCCGGTGTCGTTGGCGTCGGCCAGGGCGCTGTTGTTGCACCCCTTCGGGAAATTCGTTGTCCCGGCCGCGTCGTACCATGCGCAGTGCGTCGCGCTGGTTGCGGCTTGGCCGTGCGCGAGCGCGAGCTTCGCCAGCGCGTCATACATGAAGATGCTGGCGACGTTGAACACGCCCGCGCCGCGGCTGCGCGCCAGCACGACGGCATCGGCGAGGATGCCGGTGCAGCCTGTCATGCCGCTAGAGCGCGTGTACGTCGTCGTGGTCGTCAGCGAGATCGGCACGCCGAGCGCGACGGACTTGCACGAGGTCGTGCCGTTCCGGCTCGCGAGGTACTTGTCGATGAAAAAGCCCGGCTTGACCGCCCCGCCATCCTTGAATGCACGGTGCAGCGCGTAGCCTGCTGCGTTGGCTGCGGCCTCGTCGGCGAACGTCTCGATGCCCACGACATCGATCGCATTGGCGCCGTAGGTCGCATAGCGCGGGCTGGAAGCGTTGCCAATGCGGTAGTAGAAGCGCGGCACGAATACCATCACCGAGCCGTCGCTGTACTGGTAGTTGCCGTAATTTGCGCTCGCTTTGTCGCTCGTGCCGGCCATCGCGCTGAAGCCCGAGGGCAGCTCGGCGGGATATTCACCGACGCCGAACCCTTGCCCGCCCGGCGTGCCGACCAGACCGCCGAACGTGGCTTTGGTGGTGAATTTCACCGGCGCGCTCCACTCGGACAGGCCGTTGCTGTTCCCTTCGTCCTGCATTTGCCACCAGTACTCCTGGCTCGTGGATAGCCCAGAGACGGTCCAGTTCAGCAGATTCACGGTGTCGCCAACGTTGCTGGCGATGATGTTCGTCATCGCTTGATCGGTCGCCACTCGGTAGCTGCGAGACTTTTGCGTATCCTCCAGTCCGTACCAGGCGAAAGCCGAGCCGGTCAGCGTGACCGAGCCGCCTTGGTCGGTGGCACCATTGGCTGGCGATACGACAGTCGGCGTTTGCACGCCGGCGGCCTGCGCGTCGATCACGAACTCGGTCGGCACGTCATCCATCGTCACCGTCAGCGTGACCGCGCCCGCGGCGGGTGGCGCAGTGAAGGTGATCGTGTCTCCGGCGAGGCTGACCGTGCCGGCGCTGACTTGCACGACATACTCGGAAAACGCGCTGTAGTTGGTGATGGTGTAGGTTTTTTCTTGTGTGACGTATGGGCTGGGGTCGCCGGAGAGGGTTACGCCGACGCCGCTCCGAATCTCGATATTCCCGGCGCCCAGGAGGACCTGGCCGTTGACGGTCTTGATGTTGGCGCCGGAAACAAGGGTCGCCTGCTTGCTCTCGATCGCCTGCAGCGCATCAGACAGCGCCCCGGCGGTCAGCCGCAATTCAGCCCGCGTGCCTGCCGCCCAGGCCTGCGCTGCCGTACCTTCTTGCGCACGTTCAACGGTAAGCACGCCGCCCGTGCGGGCCGTGCACTTGACGATCTCCCATGCTGCCTCGTTGCCGTTTTCATCCAGGCCAATCAGGGTGGCTCTGAATATGCCGTTCGCGGCATCCGGGAAGAGAGCCCCGCTGGTGACTTCGATTACCGTGTCTTCCGCTGCAGCCGGCGCCACCAGCGTCGTGATTGCGTTGTTGGCAAATTGCTCCACGCTCAAATCTCCTTCACGCGACAAAAGAGTTCGTCTTCAAGAATTTCCCCGCCCGCGGTCGTGACCTTGATGGTGATCTTGTATTGCACCCCATCCGTGCCGCCGCTTACCCAGATCCGGGCGCGATCCCCCGCCACGAGAACCGGGGATACTTCAAGCCCAGCAGGCTCAGCCCTGCATTCGTCGATCGTTCCGATCTCGTCGCCTGGGTCGAGCGCATCGGTGTAGATCACACTCTTGCTCACGCGCTCACCCGGCTGCTTGCTGAAAGAGCCCAACTTCATTGCGTTCTCCTGAATTCCCGCAGCGCATCCCAGCGCTGGAGTGAGCGAAGATCGGTCGGGCGATAGAACTGCTGCTCCGAGGGGTCTTCGCCGTAGATATTCGTGTAGCCCTCGGACGGGGCAAGCAGGACCATCTCTGCGTCGCCGGAAAGCGCTGCGCCACGCACCCCGTTCGCTTCGGCGATGATCTGAATGGAAGGGGCGGCCTCTGCCGTGCGCCGTCTGTTCGCTGCAAGCTCAAGCGCGACATCGAGGGCGGCGCTTGCGCTGGCGGTTCTGCGATAGACGTAGCCGGCGCCTTCCAAGGTCACCAGCAAGACGGCTTCTGCATCCCCAGGAATGAGCACCTCTCCACTCAGCCCGCCTTCGGCATGTAGAAGTAGCGCGCCCTGCCCACCGCGCACTGCGCTGGCCTGGCCTATGGGGGTGACAGGGACCTCGATGACAAGCTTGCCGCGCCCCGTTCTGCGCAGCGCTCCGGCTGCACCCGCAGCGACCTCAACTGCCGCCGACGCCCCCCCGACCTTTGCGCGCAATGCGTTGATCTGCGCATCCAGCGCGGAGGCTGCCGCCCCCGATGCCGTCCTGCGATAGACGTAGCCGGTGCAGGCGGGAATGATCTGTACCGCAGCCTGTCCTCCTCCGCGCACGAATACTTCGCCCGCGAGGTCCGTCGCACCCTGCACGACAGCAGCGCCAGTCCAGCGCCGATATACCCGGAAGTCCGCATCGAGCGTCAATGTCTGAACCGCGCCTCCGGCCATCGTGGGCTTGGAGAGTCGGCCTGCACCGATCGCGTGAAAATCGACCGTGGCGGACCCGAGCAGGGTTTGCCTGCGCATCCCCTCATCCGTGACGCGGACCTCAACGACCGGGGAACCCCCGGCAGTGAGGTGTCGCACGCCTTCGTGGATGTGCGCCGGGTCCAGCTCTGCGGTGATTGCCAGATCATTCGGAGCCTGCGCCGCTCCGCGACGAATCGCAGAGGCGGACAGGTCGCCCATGAGCGCCATCGAAGCGGTGGCGCTGCTCCTGCGCGCCCGAGTGCCGTCGACTTCTGCAATCAGCGGCCGGATCTGCGCCTCGCCGTCGATAAAGACGACGCCGACGTGACCTGCGGCGTGCAGAAAAATGCCTGCGCCACCGAAGCCGAGGACGGTGCGCTCGAAGTACAGGATTCCGGTGTGCGTGATGGTGAACGCACCCCGACCGCTGCGATACACCGTCTGCGCCAGTTCAGCCTGAACTCGGATCGGCGCATCCAGTGAAGCGAACCGCTGCGCACTCCCCAACAGACCCGCCTGAACCTGCATGGGGGCATTGCCGCTGGCCCGGACGGTGCGCAGCCCTTCCAGCGAAGCATCGAACCCTGCAATCGCCTCCGCCGCCCCGAAGACGGCGAGGCGCGACGCCCCGTTGAGGGGGCGTGCATTCAGCGCAGATCCGTTGAGGCGCATGACCTATCGATTACCGGGCAATCATGCGCAGCGCGCCGGGGATCGCGCTGAAAATATCGGTCGGGTCAATCGTCTTCGGCGCGGTCAGCGGGGCATGCGCCCACATGTTTCCGCCCGTCGCCGCGTCCCACACCGAAAAGTGCGTGACTTGGACCGAGCCGGCGCCGTTGTTGGCCGGGAAGTTGATGGTGTTGGCGTTGGTGATCTGCTTGCCACCGCCGGCCTCATCGGCAGAGGCCGTCCAGGCGGACGACAGCGGCGTGCCCACGGTCATGCGCTCATACGAAGGCCAGGCCGTCGTATTGACTTCCGTGCCCGCAGTAGCGGCGTCGGTCGGGTCGGCGGTGTGCAGCGCGATAAAGAAGTTCGACGGCAGCGGAAGTTGCGTGCCGCGGAAGTGCTCGAGCAGCGCGGATTCGAGGTAGTTGGATGCAGCGGACATGGGTAATTCTCCTTACAGGGGATGGGGTCAAGCGGTGGGGCGAAGGTTGGGATTGGTGCCGGCGCTGTTGCGGTTGATGTCGCTCGCCTGCTCGCCCGCCGCGCGCCCGCCGATCTGAGCCGAGAAGGCCTGCAGGTAGGCCACCGCCAAGTCGGCGTTGGCGGCGTACTCGGCGTCCTTGCTGTAGCAGCGATGCAGGGTGTAATTGACGATCGCCGGCATCCAGGTGTCGTCGAGCTGGAGCGAGCCGCCATCGACCACTTCAGTTGGCGCGACGGCATAGACGATCTCGAGCGAGCCCTGATTGATCGCCGGCTGCGGCGGATAGACGTAAAACACCTTCTGGTTCTGCGGGTCGAAGGTGTAGTGGATGACCTCGGCAGAAGCGGTGCCGGCGTGCCAGAGCGGGTTTTGGGCGTCGAGAATCTCGCGCGTCACTGCGCGCGGCGCGCGCCCCGGGGTGGCGCCGCCCGCCCCCATGTTTCGAGTGATGTCGATCAGCGTCGTGCCGTCTGCCGGCAGTTGCTGCCGAGTGCCTGCGGAGAGCGTGACGACTGCGGTCTTGACGCATGCATCGGGCTTGATGGCGACGATTTCGCGCTGCGCGTCCGAGACGTAGGTCAGCAACTCGGCGACGGGCCAGCGGATGTGGGTGGTGTCTTGCAGCAGCGTGGCAACGCGGCCGATGACGGCTGTGGTGGTCAGGGTGGCCATAGGGCGCTCCGGGTCAGTTGCCCGGATGCTGCCGCCATGGGCTTCGCAGGGGTGCCCTTACGGCACAGGCCGCACCCGCAGACGCCCCCGCCCGGCGCCGACCTGCGCCTGCGCATAGGCGCGCTCGACACCGCCCTGGAAGGCTTGCGCTGCCACGCTCGCCCGGCTCATGTCGCCCTGCTGCAGCAAGAGCCGCATCAGGGCGCCGGCGGCAATCGGCTCGCGCCAGTAGCGCACCAACTGGTCGTCGAGCACGGTTGCGCTCATGCTCGGCTCCACTGCAACGCGCAGCACGAGACTGTCGGCGCGAACGGGGGTCTCGGCGAGCTCGATCAGGCGCGGCACGGGCTGCACGAAGCCCGTGGGCTCACCTGCCTCGGGCAGATCCAGGGACGCCATGGGGCGCCGATCCAGCGCCCGGTCGCCGACGATCACCGCCGCAAGAACGCGTACCGGCTCGCACCCGATCACGTCGACGTCGTATTCGCGCACACCGGGGATCAGCTGGATCGGATCGGTGCGCTGCTGCCAGGCCAAGCTCTGGCGGCAGAATTCGATCGCCGCATCGACCAGTGCGCGGTCGATCGCCATTTCTGGCATGTTCGGCACGTGCGGGATGATGTAGGGGTAGAGCGCGGAGAGGGCAGCCATTTAGCGTGCTCGCTTGCCCATTTGCAGGCGCACGGTATCGAGAAGCTCGGACTTCTTCATCCCCGCATCGAGCACGACGCCGAAATTGCGGTGCGCGTACTGCGCGAGTTGATCCTTGGTCATCGCTTCGAGGTTGACCAGGGGCGGCAGGTTGTCCTGCTCTTCACGCGGCAACTCCTCGACCTTGATCTCGGTCTTGCGCTTCCTGGCATCCTCGAATTCCGGGTGGCGCAGCAGCTTGATGGCGATGTGCTCGGGCACGTCCTCGCGCGTGTCGCCGATCTCCCAGTGCAGCTTCGAGCCGTAGAGGTGGTCGGTGAATGGCTTGGGGCCGTTGTACTTGATGGCGATGGCCATGGTTTCCCCCGTTATGCTTAGCGAAAAAAGGGGGCCGAAGCCCCCTACTCCTGCACGATCGATCAGGTCAGCGCCACAACCGAATCGAACGCCATCACGCCGTGGTCCTTGACGTGCGCGCCGCCGAGGTTGAAGCGCAGCTTGGCCTTGCCGCCCATGCAGTCGCCGCCCACTTCGAGTGCGCGCCCGAAGTTGTAGGGGTTTTCGAGCCAGTCGAAGTGATAGTCGCTGCCCTTGTTCTTGCCGTAGGCGTTGCCCAGCGCTTGCGCGCCAAGCAGGATCGCGCGATCGACTGCGAACCCTGCAGTGATCCCCGCCGGCAAGGCGGTGGCGGTGCCGGTGCCGGTGGCCTTGTCCGCCGCCAGGACCGAGGTCAGCGAACTGCCGGTGCCGTGGCGGATGGCGCGGTTGAGCTTCTTCACCAGGATGCCGTTCCACATGCCGACTTCGCCCTTGAACAGCGGGTGCTTGGAGCCGTAAGAGGCGCGGTTCCAGGCGTTCTGCTGGAAGGAGCGAATATCGTTGCTGGTGGCCTTCAGGAGCTGCGAGTACTGGCGCGGCGACACGTACAGCACCCACATCGGCTCATCCGAGGCGGCCGGGTCGTCGGCGATCTTGACCGGCTGCAGCGGGAAGGCCATCTCATCGAGCAGGGTGCGGATGTTGTCGATGGATTCCAGCGTCAGCACGTCGGCCGTGGCGATCGCGCCGATGTTGGCTGCGGACGGGGTGGCCAGCGATGCCCCCGCGTTGTCGATCAAATAGTGGCTCTCGAAGGTCGGCGGCGTCACGTCGTTGACCAGGATCGAGGCAAAGTCGCCGTCGGACGACAGCGGCACGATCCAGTCGTCGTTGACCTCGGTGCCGCGCGCCCCGGCTAGATGCACCAGCGTGGTCTGGTCGTCCAGGCGGGCAAAATAGCTCGTCAGGTTCGCCATGGCGATATTGCGCAGCTGATGCACGGTACGCTGCTGCGCCATCTTGCCGCCGGCGTCGACCACCTTGGTCATCAGGTCGATCTTGACCTCCATGCTGGCGTTGGTGAGCGCGGCCCCCGTGCCCTCGGCGTCGGCGTCGCCCATGATCGGCTTGCCGCCGATGGTGCCGAACACGTCGACCGAGACCTTGTCGCCGGCCGTCTTCGACAGGTCGGTGATGCGCACGACCGGCATGTCCTTCGAGGTCTGCCCCTTGAGCTTGTTGATGGCGTCGCCGGTGCTCGGCGCCGGGCCGGTGAGCGCGCGGGAAAAGCCCGGTTGCTTCTGGGTCTGCGCGAACAGCGCGACGGAAAAGAGCTTGCGCGCCAGCGCCGAGCCGGCTGCAACGTTGGTGGCGAAACCGCCAGTGGATCCTGCCATGGTGTATTACTCCTGAATCACGGGTTCGGTGTCAGCCGAGCCGAGCAAGCAGTGCGTTGATCTGGTCCGGAGTCATGCCCGCCATCTGGGCCCCGAGCCTTTCCACCGAGAGGGTCGCGAACTCCTCCAGCGGATCGGCTGCGGGCACCGCACCGCCCGGGATGTCCGAGAGCGTGCGCGGCTTGAAGGGCTTGTCCGGGTGTTGCGCTGCCGCCGGTTTGGCCGGGCGTGCTGCGGGCTGAGGCGGAGGCGCTGGGGCGCTGGCATCGGGGCCGTAGAAGGCATCCACGATCTGCACGGCGCGTTCCAGGCGCTGTTCCAGCGTCAGCTGTCGATGAGCCGGCGAGTCTTGCAAGCGCTGATCGGCCTCGACGGCGGCCTGCCAGCGCTCCGGGTCGTTGTGCTCCCAGTGCAACAGCACCGGGTTGGCATCGACCGCGGCGCGGACGCGGGAGGCCTCCTGGTCGGCGCGGATCGCATCATCCTGCTCGATGCGCTGCGTCACCTGGGAGAGCTTGGATTCGAGCTTGCGCGTGTGCTCGAGCAGCGCCTTCACCGCCGGGAAGTCCTCGGCCATCGCATCAAGGTTGGCGGCGGAATCTTTCGCCTCGCCTTGCTGTTGCGTGCCCGCTTCCGCGGCAGCCAGTCGCTGCTCAAGCGCCTTCATCGCCTGCTCGGCCGCACGCCGCTTCTCCCGCTCGGTCTGGAGCACCGAGTAAGGAATTGCGTGCTTGCCGTCCCGGCTCAGAACGGGCGCGTGCTCGTCCTGCCCCGCTTCGTCCGCTTCTTCCTGCTTCGCTTCGCCCTGGGGCTCGCCGGCCGTATCGGCCTCCTCCGCTTCGCTCGCGCCGTCCGTTGCGCTCGGTTCAGACTGTTCGGCTTGCGGCGCCTCGCCGGCGAGCTGAGCCATCAGCGCCTCGATCGCGTCGGGGTCGCTGGGCAGTTCGTCGGGGTTGGCGGCGTAGTAGTCCAGGTCTTTGGGCTCATCCATGTGCTTCGTGTCCTCTGTCGGTCGGAGTCCGTGGGTGGCGCGCACGCCCTTCACGCCGGGCCGCGGGGTGCGTTGCCATGGGCGCTTTGTACGCATACGAGCAACAGAGGGGTGCCCTTGTGCGGAACCGATGCGCGTCGGCGAACAATCATGGCAAAGAAATGCCCGGCGCGAGGCCGGGCCATCTCGCCAGGGCAAGGGAGGAGACACTAGGGGTGCTGCGTGATCGCCATTGCCTGGCCGGCGGTCGCAGCACGGGTCTGGAGGGTGTCGGCGCGCAGCTTCGCCACCTCGGCGGCGGCCTTCTCGGCGGCCACCTGCTGCGCCTGCTCCTTGACCGCGAGCTCGCCGGCCTTGATCTGCAACTCGGCGTCCTTGCTCTGCAGCTTCGCCCGCGCGTCGGCGAGCGCGGCCTGCAGCTGCTCCAGCATCTGCGCCATCTGCACCTTCTCAGGATCGGGCTGCTGGCCATCTTCGCCCAATCCAAGTACCTTGCGCACCAGGTCGGCCATTTCGCGGCGCTTGGGCAGTTCGGTCGATTCGAGGAAGTACGGCACCAGCGGCGCCTGCAGCTGCGGCGGCAGGCCCTTGATCACCTCGGCCACCATCGTCATGGCCTGCGCGCGGTAGGCCGGCGTGCTGGGCACGTCGTTGAGTGCCACCTTCACCAGCGCCTTGCTGACGTCGTTCTCGCGGTATTCGAGACCGGTCAGCGCATCGACCATGGGGCGGTTCAGCGTCACCGGCCGGGGCTTGCCCTCCTCGCCTGCATCGATCGTCACTTCCACGCCGGCCAGATCCTGCGTCACCAACTCGAGCAGGCGCTGCCCGACCAGCCGCCGCGCAAAGCGGTAGTTGTCGGTGATCTCGGCCTGCATGGTATTGCCCTGCTCCACCAGGCCCTGGATCGCCGTCCCGGACTTGGCGCCATCGGTGGCGCCGAGCATCGCGTTGTAGATGCCCGCGACCTTCTGCATCGCCTCGCCGGCCTCGGTCATCACCTGGAACTGCTGCGCCGTCAGGTTCAGGTCAGTCTCGACGTTGATGCCGTTCGCGTTGCGCCGACCCGGGTCGAGCACCACCACTGCATCCGGGCGCGCGATCTCGTCGGCGAGGTCGGTGAAGTCGTTGTAGTTGCGGTCGAGCGCGTCGGAATCGACCATCACCCGCTTGCTGGCAAGTAGCCACTGCAGCTTCTGGCGGCGGGCGTTGATCTCCTTTTGCAGCGGGATCAGGTCGCGCACTACGCCATAGGGCACGCGCGAGCGGTCCTCGCGGTAGCCCCAGAACGGCACGTAGGGCAGATGGTTGCTGCCGTAGTCCTCGTCCTGCAGCTTGTGCGGGCCGACCCACAGGCTCACGCGCAGCTTGGTGAACACCGCCTCGCGCACCGTGGCCAGCCCTTCGGCGGCCGCCAGCGCGTGCAGGGGGTTTTTCTTGTCGAACTCCGCTACGCGCCCATCGGGGAGCTTGATCACCTTCGCGCGCACCGGCACGCGATACCAGATCTCGCGCAGGCACACGAGGCCGCTGTCGGTGTTGCGCCACTCCTGCTCGAGCCAGCCCGAGCGGTGCTCCGAGTCGTAGGCGCGCATCATGCGCTCGTCGGTCTTCGCCAGATCCATCCACTCCGGCGCCCAGCCCGAGCCCACGGCGCGGATCATGTCGGCCTCGCCAGGGAAGTAGGCCACCAGAGACTCGGTCGGATACCAGCGCTCGCGCACCAGGTAGCGCGCATCCGCCAAGTCGGGCTTTCTCGCCTGCCAGTCCCACCAGATCTCGGATCGATCGACGGCTTCGACCCGGTAGTCGTACCCAAACGGGTCCGCGTTGCGCGTCACGTGCACCCAGCCCAGCCCGGCCTTGATCTGCCCGGCAAAGGCCTCGCTGCACGCCTGATCGGCCAGGGTCTCGCGCTCGGCCTCCATCAGCTTGGCCGATAGCGCCTCGGCCATCTCCTGCTGCTCATCGCGGTCAGCCACCACGCGCCAGTCACTGCGCGTCTTCGCCTCAAGTCCGAGCACCGAATTCACCAGCGGCTTGATCTGGTTGATGATGATCGGCGCCATGCCGCGCGCCTCAAGTTCGGCCACCTCGTCGGCGCCGAGTTGGTTGCCGTCGTAGAAAGAACAGGCGCGATCCGACTCCGCGCGCCAGGCCGGCTGCAGGCGGATCTGATTGACGATCTCGCGGTACTGCAGATCAGTCAGGCCGGAAGTGTCGGGGGTGCGCTCGTCTCGCTGCATGTCTTGGTCGCCGGGTAGAGTGGGGCGAACCGTGCCACTGCAAAAGCGGCGGGGGTGCCCTTCATCAGATCACCCAGCTGCTGCGCTGGCGGCCGCTACGGCCGGGGGCGCGGCGAGCGCGGAAGCCGGCGTCGGACTGCGCCTCGCGGTAGCCCTGCGCAAACTGGCGGAACGCATCGGCCGCCTCCGAGTGGATATCGTGCAGCGGCGTGGCGCGCCAGGCGCCGAGCCGCGCGTCCCACTCCTTGCGGTAACTGCCGAGATGGGCGAGGCCGTCCTTGCAGCCTTCCTCGTCAAACCAGCACTGCCCGAACGCATCGCGCACCATCTGAATGCCATGCGTCACGTCGTCGACCCGCGGCACGATCACCCAATCGCCACCGATCTCGAACTGGCGCAGCTTGTCCTCAGCCGACTCCATGCTCGCGCCCTGCTGGCGCTTGTGGCTGGCGTCGTGCGGCAGGTAGTGCTTCCCCCAGACGCAGCCCATCGCCTGCATCTGCTTGATGAAGTAGCTGTAGGGCTCGCCCCAGCCTTCAATGAAACGGAAAAATCGGTGCGTGAGGCCCTGCTGCTGGTGGAACCAGATCGCCGACCCGTCGCGCCCGCCGATGTCCCAGAAGGTATTGACGGGCACGCCCTCGAGGTGAGGCACGGCGCCGATGCGTCCGCCCTTGCGCGCCGCGGCCAGCTGCACGGCGTAGTAGGTACCTTCGGTGGAGACCTTGAATGCCTCGTCCGGCGTGCTCGGATATTCCTGCCACATCTTCTGCGGGTCGCCGGAGAACTCGCTGTCGCGCGTGGCCACGTACCAGTAGCGCTGCTGCTCGTCGAGCGTGCAGCCCATCTCTGCCTCGATCTGGGCGAAGTGCTCGCGGTCCTTGTCGGTAATGACCGATGCGCCCGGATGCGGCAGCCGGTAGGCCTCTTCCTGCCACCATGGGAAGAAGTGGAAGCGATAGTCGCGCGGGGAGAGCGGCGATCCCTTCTCAGCCACCGCCTGCGCGCGCATCGTCATCTCGTAGAACTCGCCGGACTGGCCTTCGGCGGTGGACTCGATGATCGCAACCCCATCGAGCGGCACCGCCGGCAGCGAACCGGTGACCACCTCGGCCGCCTTGGCCGGGTACTTGGCACCGATCTTGCCGAACTCGGACACATGCAGCCGGTGGATCGTCCCCGAGCGCATCGAGGTCGCCACCCGGATGCTGCTGTTGTTGTGGGCGAACAGCAGCTCCGAGGCGCTGTCGCGCGCCAGCGGCATGCGCTCGCGCAGGAAGGCCGGCAGCCGGTCGTAGGCGAGCTTCACCTTGTCGCGAAAGATCACCTCCGCGGCCTCACGGTCCTGGGCAATGATGCCGCAGCGCTGGTCGGCATTGAACAGTGCGTGGTCGAGCCAGAGGATGGCGACGAGCGTCGTGAACCCGAGCTGACGTGCCTTGAGGATCACGTTCCGGTGCCACAGCCGCACGATCAGCCGGCGTTGCGCCCGGTTGGGGATGAACGGCACCACCGAACCCGCGCCGTCGTCGCTCTTGACCATGATCTTGTAGAGCGCGCCCGAGCACACACGCCACATCGGATCGGCGAGGCAGCGCAGGATGTCCGCCTCGTTCTTCGGGATATAGTCGAGCGCGATGCTACTGGCTGCCATCGCCCACCACGGGTAGCGCAGACCGGTTCAGCGCGGCCAGGAACTCGGCGATCGGATCCGACTTCTGGCGGTTGTCCTTCTCGTACAGACCGTGATGCTTGAACAGCTTCTCGAGCGCGCTGTTCTTGTCGGCGATCTTGTACTTCTTGAGATAGCCCACGAACACGCGATCCTTGCCTGATCCCTCGAACTGCTCCAGCACCTCGATACCGGCAACGGCCGCGGCGGTGTCGTCGTCGAGTTCGTGAATGCCCTTCGGGCTGCCGTCGTCGTTGAAGAGCTTGCGCGGATCGAACAGCGCCAGTCGCGCCGCTTCGAGCAACGCGCGGTCGGCGGTGATTGCGGTGCGCTCGCCGCGCGCCTTCATGCGCTCTGCCACCGCGGCAGTCACGTGACTTTTCGTAAGCAGCTGCGGGCCAATCCACTCGGCAGTCTTCTTGCTGTATCCAGAACGAATCGCCGCCTGCGTGGCGTTCAGGTCACACAGATACTCATCCACGAAGCGCTGCTGCCTGGCGGTCAACGACGCCATCGATCAATCCTCCATTCTCACTACCCGGCGCGGCGCACCGGCCGGCACGGGCATCACTGTAGGGAAAAGCGCCGGGCAGGGGTGCGCCTGCTCGGCAATGGTCGAGAGCCGGTATTCCCGGCGCTCCTCCTTCGACCGGGCGCTGCCGCGGTAGATGACGATGCGCTCCTGCGCCTCGCCGATCAGCACCAACCGGCGCAGACCGAAAGCGATCGGGCGGTAGCTGGGCGGCCAGGCATAGAGCTGCACCCGCTCGGCGAGCATCTTGCGGGCAAGCTCGGCGGCCTCGATTGCACACACCCAACCGCCAGCAGCCTTCAATGCTCCGTAGGCCGCGATCGTCGCTTTATGCCTCATCTCGCGCGGGTTCATCGGGTGCCGCCCTCCTCGAAAAGATCCCTCGCCCCCTTGCTCGACCACTCCCGCACGATCACCCGAGCCTCCGGGATCTGCCCATAGCGCTTTCGCACCTGCGCATCGGCCACCTGCTTGTCGTCGATGAACACAATCCCGTTCATCGCATCGCAAATCGCCTTCCCCACGTTGTCCCAATCCGGCTTCGTTTCCGGCGGGAACTCCCCCCCAAGTGCCGCGGCCCGCTTTTTCTTCGACCACGACGCCGGCGGTGTCGTGATCAGCACCAGATCCAACTCCACTGGCCCTTCCATCGGCGCCCTGCCCCCCATCGCCTGCTGCGCCGCCATGGCCACCAGGTTCTCGTAGCGGGCGGTCTTGTCGGGGGTGAACATGCGCACCCCGGCCCTCATCCGGGATGCCCTCGGGCGCCCCTTCCCTACCGGCCCCCCCGGCACGACGAACTCGATCATCGCCAATCCCCCTCCTCCCCTCGGTTTCCCTTCGCCCACTGCACGGTCGCATCCGACGCCAGTGCCGAATACGTACTGCTGCGCTTCATGGCCTCGACTGCAGCTCGGTTTCCCTGTGCCCTGAATCGAAGCAGCTGGCGCACCAAGCAGCGATGTTTGAAATCGCCCCCCCACGCTGCCCCCCTTTCGATCTTCGGGAGTAGTTCAGTTTTCGGCTGCACGACGCTGGTCTCTGGCCTGCAGCGCTTTGACTGACGTCATGCCGCGCTCCTGGCGTCGACCACGCGCAGCTTGGTGCTGGCGAAGCCGGTCGCCGCAGCGCATGCGGTCGAGAAGCCGATCAGCGGCCGGTTCGTGCCGCCCTGCATCACAGCCTCGGCCTTTTCCGCATCCCCGATCAGGCACGGCGGGTCGGAGCACAGACCGCGACGCACGTTGTCAGCCTCGGCGATTCCGGTCAGCACCGGCGGATAGTCGGGGCGCTCGTTGCGCATGGCGTAGCCCCGGTACCGGTTCTCGAACTCCTTGGCCACGAACGGCCACTCGTCCTCGGTCTTCAACGCCAAGCCCACCCAGCCGCCCATGTCATGCAGCACGCGGTGGATCAGCGCGTCGTCGAAAGCCACGCTGGCGTAGGGGCCGACGTGACGAACCGCCCTGTCGATCTTCGCCCAGGCCCGCAGTGCGGAGTCCTGCGTCGTCCCGCCGAGCATGCGGCGCACATCGGCGATCTTCGGCATGAACTGGCCGGTGTCCGGGTTCTGGACATGGGCATTCAGCGCATGGCGAACAGCCGGCAGATCGAGATCCTTCAGCCCCTGCCAGTAGATCGCAATCACCCCCGGCGACAGCGGCTTGCCGCAGTACTCGGCCACCGCCTGGAGCATGTCGGAGAACGCATCGAATTCGTGTTGCTGCATGGCTTCACCCCTCGCCGAAGATCATTCGCTTGGCCTCATCGGCCGCCTGTCGGTTGCGGTCGGCCAGTGTCGGGGAGGCGCGCGGCAGGGGTCGGACCTTGGCCGCATCCCGGCGCCGGCCTTCGGCGGCAGCGAGGATCCAGGCGAACCCCTTGGTACGTGCAGCCGGCTCTTGCGCAACAGCGATGATTTCGTCGGGAGTGATGCCAGCTTCCAGCAGCGCCAGGAGCTTCGGATTGCTGGCACTGGCGGTTTGCAGGCCGGCATTCCGAAGGGCCTTGCAAACCTGGCCGGCGACTTGGGCGATGGACTGAGCGTCGCTGTGCGGGGTGCTCTGCGCCGCGCGCGAGTCCTCGCTTGTCGACGGAGACGGAGACGGAGACGGAGACGGAGACGGAGACGGAGACGGTGCACTGCTATTTTCTGCTGCTCGCATGCTTGTAGCAGGCTCATTCAGTGCTATCGCATTGCTACTAGCAGAAGGACGCAGGCGTGCGGCGTACTCCGGCATCATCTCTGCAGCCTTCTCGCGTCCGTGGTGCTTGCAGAGCGCAAGCCACTTCGCCTTTTCAGATCGAGCATCCGCACCGGCCGCCCACGGGTTATGTTCTGCCCAGTCGTGGATTGCGTAGGCTCCGTCATCGCCGTCGATGAACCCCACCTCGACGAGCGCGCTGATGAACGCCCCTTCCTCGCCTTGCCAGTCCGCAGCAAGCTCAATGTCCTCGCCGGTCATTCCGGACAGGTCGCCATCCGGGCGCGCTTGAGCCACCCAGAGAAACAGGCAAACGAGTCGCCACGCCCCAGCCTCTCCGACTCTCCGGATCAGCTTCTTGGTCTTCGGGTGCGACGGCAGGCCGACGCTGATACGCGCATCTAACATCAGGTAGCCTCGCTGCCGTCTTTGTGGCTGTACGCGCGCTCAATCTGAGCCAGGCGCTTGCTGACGTACTCCTTGGCAATGAAAACGAGTTCGTCAATAACGACCGGCTCGCACACGCTCCACGCCATTGCTTCGAGAATCGCGTCCAATGACTCCTTGGCCTTCTCCTGCCCACAGGACGCACGCAAACTGGCAACCAGGTTGCGGATCGTGCCAACATCCCCGGCCAGAAGCCCGAGGCTGCGAAGCTCACGGATAAGGCCGGTCTCATACTCGCCACGGGTTTCGTGTTCGTCCTCATGGCAAGTTGCGCAGAGCGTCACGAGGGCGCTGCTCGGGTATTCCCACGGCGCCTTGCTGCTCTCGTAGTAGAGGTGGTGCACGTTCAGGGTCTTTTCGTTCTCACCGCACTGCACGCATGAGAACTGGTCTCGGCTCATGATTTCGAGCCGCTTCTTCTGCCAGTTCGGGTGGAGCAACAGCTGTCGGTACGAATCCTTCTTCATGCCTCGCCTCCCATCCCGCCCGTAAAAGGGTCGGGCGTGCGGGGGCGGGCAGGCATCGCCCCCGCGCCGGTGGCCACCGGCTGCCCGATTGAAAGAAGAAGGTCTTCGTGCCGGAAAGGCATCACTGGATCGTCCTCACAGACGGCGCCGGCAGCGCCTTCGGCTTGCGCGGCTTCGGCAAGGCATTGGGCGGCATCGCGCGGCCCCGGCTCGCGTGCGGCTCGAACGGCGCCACATCGCCCTCGCGCAGCGCGCGCAGGCCCGCAATGGCCGCGCGGGCGACCGCCTCGGCAAAGCCGCACTCCTGGCCCCACGCGCCACTGAATCCGCCCTGTTGTGCATGGTCGAACGCCGGCCCGGAGAGGGCGGTCTGGATCGCCTTGCACGCTTCGGCTTCATCGAACTCGGCGAGCTGCGCCACCTCGGCGAAGAACGCCGCACCCTGCGCGAACGCCGCGCCCCAGTCGTCATCCTGCCCGTGCGCCACGCTCCAGTTGATGAGCCGCCCCTGCTCGTCGCGGCGGGTGAAGGAAAGGTCGTCGCGGCTGCGGATTGCCCGCTTCACCGGGGCGGCCGCCGGCGCCGGCAGGCCCAGTGCCTGCTTCTCCATCGCGATGAAGTAGCGCCGCGCCAGGCGGCCCTGCGCGTTGTTCTCGACCATCGACAGCTCTTTGGCCATGTCGAGGGAGAGGTGGTAGTCGGTGCTGTTGTGACCGCCGCGGGTTTTGCTTCCCAGATTTGGGAAGCAAACGGTGAAGTCTTCGCCTTCGACGAATCCGTACTGCTCGATGCGCAACTTGATCCAGTCGGGGAATTTCTTGCCGACCTGCAAGAAGGCATGCAGATCGCGGGCATTGCACAGAAGGGTTTCGATGCCGGCCAGGGTGCCGGTGAAAACGGGGACGAGCGCGGTGGACGCGCCTTGGGCGGGGTGTGCCATGGTGATGTGCTCCGATCGGTTCGTTGCGAACCGCCCATCTCGCTTCCCAACGAGGGTGGGCGGCATCCGAACGGGGTGGGAAGTACCGGCGGAGCACCGGCGAGCCTTGCGGCTCCCCCGCCCGGCGCCGCCCATAGAGGACACACCAGACGCAAAAAAGCCGCTCTGCAGAACGCTGTGCGGCTTTCGGCCGCTCCGATTCGGGCTTCCCAACCCGGTCGCCGGCTGTTTTCCGGCGACAGGCGAAGAGTAGTCCGGGCGGGCATGCAAGTCAATGCTTGTGTGTGCATTCGAATGTGCATACACTGCAAGGCATGGAGATTGAATTCGACCCGGAGAAAGCTGCGCTGAACCCCTTGAACCACGAAGGGGTGACGTTTCAAGAAGCGGCGCCGGTGCTGCTCGACCCGTATGCCCTGACCCGTGAGGATGAGGATGCCACGGGCGAACCCCGCTTTGTGACGCTGGGCATGGGCGGCCGGGGCCGGATTCTGATCGTGGTGTGGACGCTGCGCGGTGACAATCCGCGCCTGATTTCGGCCTGGAAGGCCAACAAACCGCAACGGAGCCGCTATGAGCAACAATTCTGACCCGATGTTCGAGCAGTACGCCGACATGGATTTCACCGACGCCAAGCCCGTCGCCAAGGTGCCGGCGCTGGCCCGGCTTCAGGCCGAGCGCGGCGGCAAGTCGCGCATCACCATCCGCATCGATAACGCGACCTTGGCCGTGTTCAAGGCCCGCGCCGAAATGGCCGGCGGCAACTACCAGACGCTGATGAACGAGGCGTTGGCTCAGGCTGCGCAGGGGGTGACGCTGGCCGACGTGGTGCGCGAGACGATCCGGCAGGAGCTGCGCCACTAAGCGAAGATCGGCCGCCCCCGCGCCGGCCGCCTGGATCGCACTCATTCCCCTTGCCCGCCCGATTCCTTCCCTGCTCCGGCAACCAAGGCCAAGCGGTGGGCATATAGACTGGCCACGTACTCATGACCATGGACGTGCAGCATGACGAGCTCGCGCAGGTACTCGCTGGTGGACATGCCGGCATTGCGCGCCGCGCGGTCCAGCCCGTCCTTGGTGTCCTCGGGAACGCGGATCTTCGGCAGCTCGGCCGTGAGTTTGCCCAGCGGGCTGGTGTGGCCGCTGCGGCTCAATGAAAGTGACATGACAGGTCTCTCCGGAAAAAGGGCGGCTTCCCCGATGCGGGTAGGATGTGAAGTTCCACCAACACGTCCTTCACAAAGGGGAAGCCATGAACGGGAACATCGCCCAGTTGCAAGCGGGCACATTCGGGTCGCAGGCCGCAATGCAAGCGGTGCTGAGAGCGCTCCTCACAACGCACCCCGACATCGACGTGCTGCTGCGCGCCTTGAAGTTCGAAGGAGAAGAAGCGCTTTCATTGCTGCTCGGTATGCACGTGCCTGACGCATCGCTAGACGCTTTCCGCGATACGTGGAATCACTTGGTTCCATTCCCAGATGGCGGGCCAGATTCGCTAGACCCTCGGCTCTAGTGGATCGGGGGCAAGCAGCCAGAATGACGGATCCGCGGTCGGCAGCCATCACACCGCCTCCCCCCGCCGATCGGGCTCGACCCGGCGGTCGGTGACGCCGTGCTCGCCTGCGCCGTACAGCGGGTGGGGGGTGGGGGGGGGGGAAGAGGCGTCTGAGAACGCATCCGGGCGCGCAAGCCGGAGAAACTTCAGCCAAGGCTTCGGTATGCCCGCCTTTCGCCACTCCGACACGGACGGCGGCTTGAGATCGCACATCTTCGCTACGGCGGTGGTGCCGCCGAGCCGGTCGATGAGCGCTGAGGGGGTGGTGTTTGAGTCCATACACAATATTAGGCGCACCTAACCAGCGAGGTCAAGTATGCCTATTGCGCCTCTTGTTAGGCTTCCCTACATGAGCACGCTTGCCGACCGCATCCAAGAAGCGCTAGACGACACAGGAGCCATCGCTGCGGATTTGGCACGCGCGTGCGGCGTCAAGCCGCCGTCGGTCAGCGCATGGCTTTCCGGGGACACAAAATCGCTGAAGTCGTCCACCGCCATCCGTGCCGCAGAATTTCTAAAGGTGAATCAGCTCTGGCTGACCGAAGGCCGCGGCCCCAAGCGCCCCGAGGGCGGGGCGGCGGCCTTGCCGGAGCCGGAGAGCGCCGAGCCGACCGTCGCCGATCTGCTCGAGCGCTTACGTGCCGAGATCTCGACCCAGCCCGAGGCGGTCAAGCGTGCGATCGCCGAGTTGGTAACCGAGTATGTGACTACGCCAGATGCGTCTGCAGGCAAGGCTGTTGCGGACGCCATTCTGAGAATCCTTGGACCGCGTACATGATTCCAGAACACGACGAACACGGCCTGCTCCCGCCAGGCATCCATGCCTGCACGCTGGACGAAGTGCGTCGGCGCTTTTGTTGGACGGATCGCCGGACGCTGCTGTTCAATGGTCTGCGCAAGCTGATCAACGAATGGTGGCTCCCGCAGGGCATTGACGGGAGTGTGCTGATCGACGGCAGCTTTTCCCGCACCAAGGCCGAGCCGGAAGACATTGACGCGGTGTTCGACCTGGCGCCGGACGCCCCCTTTGAGCGTGTCGCCATTTGCCTGGTCCGCACGCAGACAGAACACGCGCGGCTGAAGTCGATCTATCATGTCGACGTGTGGGCGCGTCATCCTCTGATCAAGAACGACCTGTCGCTGTTCTTTCAGTACCTAGGAGACAAAGGCGCAGCAGAACTGAACCTGCAGCGCACACATCCAAAAGGCATTCTCAGGATTTCACCATGAGCCAAACCGGTTTTCCTGCCTGGAACGGCAGCCCAAAAGACGCCATGCGCGTTTTTCTGGAGCACTGCATGGAAGTCGGACTGCTGGCTGCGCGAAACGGAATGGAGGTCAGACCCAACGAGCTTGTATCCGGGGTAATCGATCAGCTCGACAAGATCGCTCGCGAGTCCTACCCGTTGTTTCAGGTCATCGAAAATTCAGATCTGGTGCTGCATGCAGAAGGCCCTGGCGCGCAGCATGACTTACCTTGGCTGTCCGCGCTCAACTGGCTGACCAGCACGGCCAACAAGAACATGCGCGGGCTGCTGCGCACCATGATTGACTTGATGGGCGTCGACGGTAAGCGCGTCGCTCGCGAAGCCGATCTGCGCCTGTCCGGCCTTGCGCCAGGTAGCGTGTGGATTGGCCTCAAGCTGATGGTGCCAGACTCCCCCTTGCTGCCCGCAGACATCCAACTGGGCTATCGGCTGTCTGAAGCCGCCGCCCGCCTGCCCATGCTGGCCCGCTTCATCGACGACGAAGGGCTGCGCCCAGGCTTGCGCGAAGCGGAGCCTGATCCCGCCCAGCGCGATGCCGCCATGAGCTCTCTTCTTGCGTTTGCCCCGACCGGCAAGCGCGGCATTCACACGCTGGGCATTTCGTCCCGCGAATACGGCGCCGCCACACTATCGCAACGAGAGCGCGTCGTGCTTCAGGAAGCGCTTCGCCGCCCTGTTGATAGCCGCCTGCGTGCAGGCGTCTTGCAGGGTGAAGTGCGTGAGGCCGACCTGGATAAGACGCGATTCCACCTACGCACAGCTGACGGTATCGTGCGCTGCGTTCATTCTGCACTGCGCGTCGATCAAGCGCGCAGCATGCTGGGGCGCATGCACAGTGTGTCTGGAAAATACGAAACCGATGCGGATGGCCGCCCTCGCTTGATGTACGTCGAGCGCATCGAGCCCATGCCGGAAAGCGCCTCCTTGCTCTAGACGGATGCCGCGGCCGGACCGCAAGCTGCCGCCTGATCTGCTGCCCGTTTAGCGCAGCCCGTATCGTCGGCGCGGTGCGCGGGGCGGTAAAAAAGTACAGATAGGAGGCGCTTATGAACTCTGCGGGGGTGTTTTCCCGGCTATCCAGGGGGGTCGCAGTGTGGTTTGCGGTCGCCAGCCTGTATTCCCCCGCCTTCTGGGTCATATCCAAGTATGGCCTATCCACAGACGAAATCAGCCCCGCACACGGAGTTGCGCTTCTCCTGATGCTGCTCCCTCTATTGGTATTTTTGGAGTTCTCGTCCATGAGTCGAGAGCAGCACCAAGAGCACCTTGAGGAAGAGCGCCAAGCGTTCCGCCAAGGTTATTCAGAAGGGCGAGCAGCGGGGAGACAAGAAAGAATCCGCTGACGATCGCGCCGCGGGGCAGCGCCAGTCGCGGGGAGACTGAGGATTTTCAGGAGGAGGGTAACCATGCGTGCATTCTTGATCTTCACTGCAGCACTTTTCAGCTTCATTGTCACGCCGTCGATGGCTGGAGCTCAACCGGCCTCGATCTCCGAACAGGTGATCCTCGAGCACGGTGGAGGCTGCCGAAAGAGTTCGCCTCCAGGCAAGTGCTGCCACATGGACAACCGCGCGGGCAAAGTTCATTGCCATTGATGCAAGAACGGATAAGCCAGCCTCAGACTCCGCCCGTGATCACGATTCCGCAGCCTACACCGACCAGCTGCGGACGACGGCAGACTTATTACCTGTGAGCGCCGCCAGATCAACCACCATGGCCGCCTGCGGCGACGGCGTGGTGCGCGAGGCGGTGAAGCGGCGCAAGGGAGGCGAGAATTGACCAATGCAGCCAACGGCATCGTGGAGTAGCCCCATGCCGCCCATCAACTTCTCCCGCTCCGGGCGCACCGGCCCGTTCGGCAAGCTCACCGCCGAAATCCCCAAGATCCGCGTCCCGGACGACACCAAGGACGAGCTCGAGCGCCTTGCCCGGGCGGCCGGCATCACCCTCTCCGAATACCTGCGCGACCTCCTGATGGTCCATGCGCACGGCGTGGATGTCGTGCGCGCGCTGTACGAAGAGCGCCTGTCGGCCGTCTCCCGCAACCTGGACGACAACGGAAAGATCGCGGGGTGAGATTGCCCCCCGCTGCGCTGCTGGCGTCTGCCGTGCCGTACCATGACGGCTCCATAACCTGCGGAGTCCATCATGAAACGCATCGCCGCCACGCTCGCCCTGGTTCTCGCCTCCTCGCTCGCCGCCGCGCACTCGGGCGGCACCAATGCGGCCGGCTGCCACACCGACCACCGCACCGGCGCCTATCACTGTCACTGAGGAGCGTCGATGTCCTTGCATGCGAGGCCCGATTCCCGAACGACCCCATCCAAGGTAGCCGAACTCATTGCCTGCACGCGAGCAAGCGCTTCGGCTTCCGATGAAGCCGTTACGACGAACGAAAACAGACGGCCGCCGAACTCATAGGTAAATCCATAATTTTCAAAGGTAATATCATTCATGGCAACGGTCACCTATCCATGCTATTGGCAAAAAAAGGACAACAAAGGTCAGTGGTACTGGATCTACTACGCAAAGAACGGCGAGGAGATTGCTCGGAGTAGCGAGAGCTACGTGAACCGCTCCGACTGCGCCAATTCGATCGCGCTGGTGCAGAACTCCTCGGGCCACAAGATCTACTACACCGAGTAACAAGGAGTCCGAAATGGCCATTGGACACAGGAGGCATTCCCGATGTCTGTCCTTTTTCATGGCAATGGCCACCTATCCGACAAGCCGCCCTTGAGGCGGCTTTTTCACGTATTCGCCTCATGGGCAGAGGCGACAGGGAGGGATGGCGGCATGCCTGCGTGATTCGGCAGCCGCCCCGTTACGGCGGCACATGCTGCCCCCCTCCCCTGCCTCCCGGAGTAGCAGGCTCCGGGTACAACACCGCCGATTACAGATCACCGTAACCGCCGGGCGCCTGGCGGTTGCTTTAACTGGAAAACGCCCCATGTTCAAAGTAACCGTCCAGCTCAGCTTGAGCTACCAGCAGGCCCTGCGCATCATCTGGGTCCTGCTCATGCTCTTGCTGGGTTAGCAACACCCCGGCCCCGAAAGGGGTCGGGCCCATCCACCACGCCTGACGGCGTCATGAATCCTGGTCCTCGTCGCCCCGGCTGATCTGCACCTGGATGCGCACGCACCCGGCAGCCCAGCCAACCCACCCCAGCGCAACGAGCAACACGGCCCCCAGGCCGATCCACCTCAAAACCTCGTCCATTCCGGCTCCAGCCTCGGCCTGCGGCCTCGATCACGTTTCCCCCGGTCGGCCTCCGCCTCCGGGGTGGGGTCATTATTGCACGAAAAATTAGGCATGCCTATTGACGCAACGTTTAGGCGCGCCTAATATCACCCCATCGCCACTCGCTGAGGCGGCCCCGCTCACCGGGCCAAGTCTGGAAAGCCGGTATCTCCGGCAGCGGGCGGCGACACCGCAAACCCACCTGGAGCAGCCATGACCCAGACCGTCAGCGAACAGCTAGCCCTCGAGCGACTGGCCCGCAAGCACGAGCGCCACCTCAAGTTCGCCCGCCACTCGCCGCGAGAGCAGCGCTTCCTGCCCTTCGTTGAGGACAGCCGGATCCCCGAGATTCGGGATGCGGTAATCGGCGCGGTGGCGTTCTTCGGCCTCATCGGTGCGCTGGCGACGATGCCCTGGTGGATGCCGTGATTTTCGATCGATACATGGAGACCTTGCAGGCATGAATGCACCCGAAAAACTCGACCTCGTGTCGATCCGCGCCAGCTCACTGGCTGAGCTTTTCGACTGCCCGGCACGATGGGCCGCCAAGCACATCGATGGAAAGCGCTTACCGCGCTCTGCTGCAGCGCAGCTCGGCACCGCGGTTCACGCCAGCACCGCGGTCTATGACGCCTCGCGCCTCACTGGCGGTCGCCCCGTGACCGCCGATGACGCTGCAGGAGCACTGGTCGATGCCATCCGCCACCCCGAGGAAGACGTCGAATGGGAAGACACCAAGCCGCAAGAGGCCGAACGCATCGGCCTATCGCTGCACGCCCGGTACTGCGCCGAAATCGCGCCGCAGCAGAAGTACCTGGGCGTTGAAGTGGCGTGCGAGCGGCTTGAAATCCCGGACCTTGGCATCGCGCTGACCGGCACCACCGACCGTGTGCGCGAAACCGCCGACGGCCAGATCGGCATCGCGGACCTGAAAACCGGCGGCCGAGCAGTGGGTGCAGACGGCACCGTCACCACCGCAGGCCACGGCCCGCAGATGGGCGTCTATGAGCTGCTGGCCGAGCAGGTCATCGGTCGCGCGATCACCGCCCCGGCGCAGATCGTCGGCTTGAACACCGGCAAGACCGCCGCAGCGCAGCGTGTCGGCACCGGCGAGATCGAAGGCGCCCGCGCCGCGCTCGTCGGCACAGCCGAGCAGCCCGGCATGCTCGAGCACGCCAGCCGAATCATCCACTCGGGCCTGTTCTTCGGCAACAGCAAATCCGTGCTGTGCAGCCCGAAGTTTTGCCCGGCGCATCCGACGTGCCGTTTCAAGGGCTAAGTCATGACGAACGATCACGAGCGCTGGGAACCGGTGGCCGGCTTTGAAGGGCTCTACGACGTCAGTTTCTCCGGCCGCGTTCGCAACGCCCGGAGTCTGCGTGTCCTCAAACCCAAGAGCGCAGGGGCCGGCTATTCACAGGTTTGCCTTGGTGCGGGGAACTACCGGTACGTGCACCGGCTTGTTGCGGATGCCTTCCATCCCAATCCGGACGGACTTCCTCAGGTGAATCACCTCGATGGCGACAAGCGCAACAACGCCGCCGACAACCTCGAATGGTGCAGCCGCTCAGCGAATCTCCGTCACGCCTACAACGCCGGCCTGCTCAAGACGACCGCGTGCATGAACCCACGCAGGGGCGCCGCGCATCACCGCAGCCGCCGGGTCTGCATGCGCAGCGAAGCGGGCCACATCCGGATCACCTACGGGTCGATCTGCGAGGCGTCACGCGAAACAGGAATCAACTTCTCGTCCATCCATGGCGCAGCGCACGGCAAGTTTCAGCAGGCCGGCGGCTGGCACTGGGAATTTGAACCGCAAGGAGAAACACATGAACGCCCCTAATTCCACCAGTCTTTCCGCCCTTCGTGCGCCACAAGAGGCCAGCATGCCGCCGGTGCGCGCTGGCTTCTTCGACCTGCAGAGCTTCGAGCTCATGCAGCGCGTCTCCAAGGCATTTTCCGCGTCGGATCTGGTGCCGCAGCAGTACCGCGGCTCCGACAAGATCGCCAACTGCATGATCGCCATGGACATGGCGCAGCGCATGGGCGCCAACCCGCTCATGGTGATGCAGAACTTGTACATCGTGCATGGCACGCCGAGTTGGTCGAGCAAGTTCCTGATCGCCACGATCAATGCGTCGGGCCGCTACTCGTCGCTGCGCTACGAGTGGAAGGGCGAGCCGGGCAAGCCGGATTTCGGCTGCCGTGCATGGGCTGTTGAGCGCGAGACCGGCGAACGCCTCGACGGCATCTGGGTGACGTGGGAGATGGTGAACGCCGAGGGCTGGAGCAAGAAGAATGGCTCCAAGTGGCTGACCATGCCGGACCAGATGTTCGTCTATCGCGCCGCAGCGTTCTGGCAGCGTGCCTATGCCCCCGAGCTTGGCATGGGCCTGCAGACAGTCGAAGACGTGCACGACGGCCTTGTTCTGGAGCGCCAGGTTGATGGGACGTTCGCCGTCAGCATGGACGATCTGCGCGCACCACCGCCCGCAGCACAGCCCAAGCTGGAAGAGCGTCAGCCCACGACCGTTCCGCAGGCGACCCGCGCCGCCGAACACGTCGATGCCGAGACCGGCGAGATCCGCGAGCCGCAGCAACACCGCCAGGCTGAGCCGCAGTCTGGCCCGGGCTTCGCAGACGCGCACGCTGCGGTGCGCTCGGGTGACTTCGACCTCGCACGAGACATCGCCCGTTCCCTCCCCGAACAGCAGCGCCAGCAGATCGAGGCCGCGATCGCCAACCTGTCACCGGCAGCCGGAGAGAGCGAGAACCCCGCGCCGCAAGCGCAGCCCGCCCGCCGCGGCCGCGGCCAGGGTGGCCTGGGCCTCGAGTAACCGATCAACGGGGCGAAGCCGGCCATCCTCCCCTGCCCGATCTACAGGCCAGCCGAGCCCCGCCTACACCGAGAACACCGTGAGCGACACCGTTCAAGACCACTACACCGAAGACGACTTCGAATCCCTGCTCGACGACGCGGAAAGCAACGCCGCCAACGACTGGGAAGAGGGGTTCGTCGCCGACATGAAGGCGCGCTTTCAGCAGTACGGCAAGCGCATGTACATCAGCGCCGCGCAGCGTTCGCACCTCGAGCGCATCGCGGACGACGAGGGCTGACCCATGATCCGCAACATCGTTGCCTACCCGCTCCCGCGCGGCTGGCCGCACCTCGCTCATGAAACGGCGGCACTGCTATCCCGCCGCGAGTTCCAGGGCTGCGGTGCCCTAGATACTGCTCACGCCGGCTTCGTGCCGCCGCGCGACGACGCTGCGCTGTGCGAAGCCATCGCCGGACGTTATCTGTTCTGCCACCAGCATGAAGAGAAGATCCTGCCCGCCTCCGTCGTCAACGAGTACGTCGAGATCAAGTGCGAGGAGATCGAGCAGCAGCAGGGCTACAAGCTCGGTCGCAAGCAGCGCACGATGGTCAAGGAAGAGGTCGTCACCGAACTTCTGCCGCAGGCCTTTACCAAGAAGCGCCGCACGCTCGCATGGATCAACAGCGAGCGCGGGTGGTTGATCATCGAGGCCACGAGCACCAAGCGTGCTGAGGACGTGCTCGAAGATATGCGCCACGCCCTCGACACCGTGCCTGCAGGGCTACTCAGCACCGAAGTGAATCCTGCTCGCGCGATGCTTCGCTGGCTAGCCGATCAGGAGGCGCCGGATCGCTTCACCATCGACTCGGATTGCGAGCTCGTCTCCTTCGCAGAGGATGAGGGTGTCGTTCGGTACACGAACTGGGATCTCGCCGGCGAAGACATCCAGCACCAGATCTCCATCGGCCGCGCGCCTACCCTGCTCGGGCTGACGTTCGATGATCGCGTCAGCTTCATCATGACGAACCGGCTCGAGCTCAAGCGGATTCTCCTGCTGGACATTGTCACCGCCGGACAAGAAGAGGCGGACGACGCGATCGCCAAGTTCGACGCCGATTTCACTCTGGTCGCCGCCGAGATTGAGGGCGTACTGGAAGCGCTGGTCGACGAGTTGGGCGGGCTGGCGAAAAAGGGTGATCCAGATCTCGTCGACATGGGCAACGGCGGCGCAGAGCCTGGCCGTAGCACTGGTGATCTACGTCGTGAAGTGCGTTCGGCGTTCGAAAAGCTGGCCGAGGGGGTCGCGGCCCATGGCGGCAGCATGACGATCAGCACCGGAGACGACCAGGTCATCGTTGGCGTGGGCAACGACCTCGACCCGCTATACCACGACGCAAAACGCATCGTGATCGAACAGGGCCGCCCCTCCATCTCCCTGGTCCAGCGCCACCTGCGCATCGGCTACAACCGCGCCGCGCGCCTCATCGAGCAGATGGAGACCGACGGCCTCGTCTCCGCGATGCGGGCCGACGGCACTCGTGAGGTGCTCGCAGCATGAAACTCCACTCCATCCACGCCGACGGCTTCCTCGGCGCGCGCACGATCGACCTGCCGCTCATCGAGCCGATCACTCTGGTCGCCGGCCAGAACGGTGCCGGCAAGAGCAGCCTTAAGGACGCCATCAGCTTTGCCCTGGTCGCCGACCTGTGCCGCGTCAGTAAGAAAGGCGACGCCGAAACCCTCATCAGCGAGGGGGCCTCCGCCGCCCGGGTGTTCGTCCAGACCGACACCAGCGATTTCGAAGTGCACATCAGCAAGGCCGGCAAAATCACCGATCACGCCTCCGGCCGTGAGCCGCACGCGGCCCTGCCCTTCGTCCTGGACCCTGCCCGCTTCGCGCAGCTCGCCGAGGCCGACCGCCGCATCATGCTCTTCGGCCTGCTGGGTATCGAGACAAGCCACAAGGCCATCGGCGAGCGCATGACCCGGCGCGGCCTGAGCGCGGAGAAGATCGCCGCGGTGCTCCCGCTGCTGCGCGCCGGCTTTTCCGCCGGCGAGAAGCACGCCAAGGAACTGGCATCCCAGGCCCGCGGCGCGTGGAAGGCGGTCACCGGCGAACCCTACGGCGACAAGAAGGCCGAAGGCTGGGAGCCGCCGCCGGTCGCAGCGCTGGCAGGGGACCCCTCCGCTCTGGCTGAGAACGCGGAAGCACGTGCGCACGAGTTCGCTCAGCAGGTTTCCGATCTGCAGCAGGATCTCGGCGCCGCTCGCGCAACGCGGGAGGCGGCTCAGCAGCGCGCGGTCCGTATCGAGCGTCTGCGTGATCAAGCCGGCATGGTCGAGCGCATCAAGAGCCGGCTGGCTACCGCCGAGGAAAACATTTCCCACTGCAAGGCGCAGCTCACCGCCGCCGGCAGCGAAGATCCGAAGGCGCCGGGCAGCTACCTGCTGCGCGGTATGGCGAGCACCCTTGGCGAGTTCGTCGAGATCGCAGACGACGCGGGAATCGACGCCAGCCTCACCAACCGCGCACGCACCCACCTCGCCGAGTACCGCAAGCTGCACGGCGACCCCAACGCTAAGCCCGCCGATCCGGCACGCCTGGCGGAGATTCGCCATGCCCTCCAGACGGCCGAGTCTGGCGCGGCGAACGCCCGCAGGGATCTCGCTGCCGCCGAAGCCGCCGGTGCTGAGCTTGAAGATCTCGAAAAAGCCGCGCAGGCCGAGACCCCGAAGACCGGCGACATCGAGACTCGACTAGCCGATGCCCAGCGCCGCCTCGCGGACTGGCAGACGGACGCCCGCAAATACCGCGACGCTACCGGCGCCGCAGAGCGTCGCACGCAGCAGATCGCCAGCGCTGCAGCGCATCACGCCGACGTGCAGCAGTGGTCCGCGATCGCCGATGCGCTGAGCCCGAACGGGATCCAGGCTGAAATGATCGCCGAGGCGCTCGGTCCGCTGAACGCGCGCCTTGCCGAACATGCTGCACTCGCGCAGTGGCAGCCGCCGCGCATCGGAGCCGACATGGCCATCACCGTCGGCGGCCGGCTCTACCCGCTGTTGTCGGAGAGCGAGCGCTGGCGCGCCGACGCGCTGCTCGCGGTAACGATCGCCCAACTGTCCGGCCTTCGGCTGGTCGTGCTCGACCGCCTGGACGTACTCGACACCGCCGGTCGAGAAGACGCGCTGTTCTGGCTCTCCGATGTGGCCGAGACCGGGCAGATCGACACCGCAATCATTCTCGCCACGCTGAAGGCCGCGCCCCCGGCCAAGGCCTTGCCGCCGCACATCGCAAGCCACTGGATCGAGCACGGAACCCTGATCGCCACCCACACCAACCAGCAAGACCTGGAGGCAGCATGAAGCCCATCCTCTTCTACGACACCGAGACAACCGGCCTGCCCGACTTCAAGGCCCCGTCCGAAGCGCCTCACCAACCCCACATCGTCCAGCTCGCCGCCCTGCTGGTCGATCCCGATTCACGCCAGACCATCGCCAGCATGGACGTGATCGTGCGCCCCGATGGCTGGACGATTCCCGCCGAAGTCGCGGAGGTGCACGGCATCACGACCGAGCGCGCAATCACCGTCGGCGTGTCCGAAAGCACTGCGCTCGGGCTGTTCCTTGACCTGTGGCACGCCGCCGATTTTCGCGTCGGGCACAACGAGAGCTTCGATGCCAGAATCGTCCGCATCGCCCAACACCGCTTCGAATGCGGCGAACTCGACGTCTGGAAGGAAGGCCGCGCCGAGTGCACCGCCCGCCTGGCCACGTCGATCTGCGCAATCCCGCCCACCGATCGCATGCGCGCCGCCGGTCGATTCCATCACAAAACCCCGAACCTCGTGGAAGCCTACCGCCACTTCACCGGTCGCGACCTGGATAACGCTCACAGCGCAATGGCCGATGTGCAGGCCTGCCGCGACGTCTACTTCGCAATCCAAGACAAAAGGAACGCAGAAGCCAGCGAGGGGACCGCATCGTGAAAGCCCGCGACAACCTCCCTCTGCGCGACCAGATCGTCGCCTTCTTGAAGGCTCGCAACGAGGCCACGCTCAAGCAGATCACCGCGTCGACCACCGAGCGCGACTTCCCGTCGCGCGTAACGGGCGAACTGAACAAGATGCGGACCGACGCCCTGGTCGAGTGCGAAAAGAAGAAGGGCAAAAACGAGCTGTGGTACTGGCTCGCCGCGCCCGCCAATGCGGTGATGCAAGACGCCCAGCCGGCGGTGGCGAAAAACACCGGCAGCAGCGCATTGGACCCTCTGTCTCCCTCCGAGGGCGCTGCCGTCCAACCAAAGCCTGCGCCGGTCGCTGTCGCCTCTACTTCGACGGCGCCGGCTGCGGTTCTGCTCGGCGTGCTCGCCGACATCCGCGCCGCAATCGGCGACAGCGGGCAGATCATGCTCGGCGGGCTGGCCGAGCACATCCGCGCCATCCACGACCTCGGCGAGGCGCACAGGCGGGCATGCATTCTGTGGGAGCGGTCGATGATGGACGCCGTCGGCGAGGACGGCGTCGGCGATGTCGTTACGGCAATCGGCAAGCTGAAGGATGACCTGCGCGACGCGCACCTGGAGCTCGCCGTGATCCGCGAGTTGCTCGCCGAGCGCATCGGCGGCGAGATCGACCCGAGCGACATGAGCGAGAGCGAAATCGCCCGCGCCGCGGCGCAGGTGATCGACCGGCACGACGACGAGCTTGTCGAGCAGGCGAAGACGATCATTGACCTGCACGGCCAGCTCGACACCATTGCCGCAGCGCTCCCCGACGCGCGCTACATGGACCCGCCTGACGGCGGCAGCGTGACGCTTGCCGAGCAGGTCGCGCGCATGCGTGCCGACCTCGCGAACGCCGCCGCCCTGAACACGAAGCTCGAGCACCTCCTCGGCGTCGAGCGCACCGCGAACGAGGCCCTGCGCGAGCAGATCGACCACATCACGCACGGCGGCGAGCCGGAGATCGACGGGACCCTCATCGACGGCTACGCCGTGGTTGTGCCGAAGCGGCCGATGCGCCGTTTCACGGGGCACGACAGCGCCGTGGCCGCGGCGATGGCGGCCGCACGCAACGGCAGCGGGCGCGGCGACGTCTTCGCGCTGGTGCCGGTCGGCCGCGCCGTGCGCGGCGCTGAATGGAAGGGGGCGGGCAGATGAACCGCGACCAGATCGAAACCGGCGGGCCGGCATTCCCGATGCAGGAACCCCAAGCGATCCACGCCTACGCCGTCGCAGCGGTCGAAGGGATTACGGACCCGGACGAGCGTGATCGCGCGTATCTCAAGGCGCGCGGCGAGGCGGTCGGCGGGATGAGTCTGCGCGACTACTTCGCAGCGAAGGCGATGCAGGGGTTTGCAGCAGACTCCGATACCGCATGGGGTGATGGTGTAAATGGGGTCGCCCGAACTGCATATGAATGGGCGGACGCCATGCTGCGAGCACGGAGGGCGTGATGAAAGAACGCCCGGTTCTGTTCTCGGCACCAATGGTGCGCGCGATTCTCGAAGGACGGAAGACGCAGACGCGCCGGGCCGTGAAGATCACGAACCGCACGCCTGGCCTGGCCGCCTGCCTGCAGCCGGCTGACCCGGCATGGGTGAGGAAGAAGACCGCCGCCGAACTGTGCCCCTACGGCCAGCCCGGCGACCGGCTGTGGGTGCGCGAGGCGTGGGCAGAAGGTTGGACATATGGGGGTGCGAGGCGCTGCGTCTTCTACCGTGCGACATTGGATGGTCTGCAGGGCGATGCGGAGACGGGCATCAACCACGACCCGAAGCTCGGCGCATCTCCACCGAACATCATTCGGTGGCGTCCATCCATCCACATGCCCCGCTGGGCCTCGCGCATCCTCCTGGAAGTGACTACCGTTCGCGTCGAGCGGCTGCAGGATATCAGCGAGGCCGACGCAATCGCGGAGGGCATCCTCGAACAGCGCAGTCAGACTGACGCAGGATGGGTCGATTACTGGCCTAGCGAGGATGGCGAGCCGTTCGCGCGCGCCTCGGAGGCATACCGCGCCCTGTGGGAGTCGATCAACGGCCCCAGTTCGTGGACGGCAAACCCGTGGGTGTGGGTCATCACGTTCAGGAGGATCGAGCAATGAACCGCCGCCGCCTCCGCGCCCGCCCCACCATCGCCGACATGGCCAAGGCCTTCGGCTGCGTCGACGCCATGCTCGACAAGCTTTCGCAGGGCTGGATCCACGAGATCCAGGGGCAGCCGGTGTTCAAGAACCCCGCCGACGAAACCTGGTACGACATCCCCGCCGCGCTCGCCGGCTGGATCGATCTGTGGCAGCGCATCGCGACGAAGCGCTCGCTCGACATCGACCTGAAGCCGCTCGCCAAGCTCGCCGCGAAGCTGAACCACGGCGTGCCGCTGCAGCCCGCCGAGGTCGCCGCCTGCATCGAGATCGTCACGGCCTGCAAGCGCGCCTACCGGCGGATGGACGTCTATGAGATCGGCAGCCTCGTGCGGACGCAGCTGATCGCGAACGAGGTCGAACTGCACGGGCTGACGGGGGTGGAGGCATGAAGCGCGACGCCTTCACACTGCCCCTGCTCGCCGAGGAGCTGATCATCGACAACTTCGCCGGCGGCGGCGGGACCTCGACCGGCCTCGAAGCCGCCTTCGGCCGCCCCGTCGATATTGCGATCAACCACGACCCGGAAGCGCTCGCGATGCATGCGGCGAACCACCCGCACACGCGGCACCTGTGCGAATCGGTGTGGGACGTCGATCCGCGCGAGATCAAGGGGCCGGTCGGCCTGGTGTGGCTGTCGCCGGACTGCAAGCACTTCAGCAAGGCGAAGGGCGGCAAGCCCGTCGAGAAGAAGATCCGCGGCCTCGCATGGGTCGCGCTGCGCTGGGCGGCGGTGAAGCGCCCGCGGGTGATCATGCTCGAGAACGTCGAGGAGTTCATCACCTGGGGCCCGCTCATCGAGCATCCGGACGGCACGATGCGGCCCTGCCCGCGGCGCAAGGGCCGCGAGTTCGGCGCCTTCACGAACGCGCTTCGCCGGCAAGGCTACTCGGTCGATTGGCGCGAGCTGCGCGCCTGCGACTACGGCGCGCCGACGATCCGCAAGCGCTTCTTCCTGATCGCGCGCCGCGACGGGCTGCCGATCCGCTGGCCCGAGCCGACGCACGGCCACCCGGCGAGCCGCGAGGTCCTCGCCGGCCACCGCAAGCCGTGGCGCACGGCTGCCGAGTGCATCGACTGGACTCTACCCTGCCCGTCGATCTTTGAGCGCAAGCGCCCGCTTGCTGATGCCACGCTGCGCCGGATCGCGAAGGGGGTGATGCGGTACGTGGTGGAGGCTGTGGAGCCGTTCATCGTCGGACTCGCTCACGGCGAGTTCAGCGAGCGAGCCGGCAGCCGTACCCATGCACTGCACGACCCGATGCGCACGATCCACGCAGGCGGCGGAAATTTCGCACTGGTCGCCCCGGTGCTGACCGAGTGCGCGAACGCCTCCTCCCCGCGCAGCATGCCGATCGATGAACCTCTGCGGACGATCTGCGCCGAGACGAAGGGCGGGCATCACGCCCTCGTCGCCGCCTTCATGGCGAAACACTACGGCGGCGTGGTCGGCCACGAACTGCACGGCGAGCCGCTTCATACCGTCACGAGTCAGGACCACAACGCACTCGTCGCCTCGCACCTGGTGAAGCTGCGGAACAACGGCGTTGGCAGCGATCACCGTGAGCCGCTTCACACCATCACCGGCGGCGGCGAGCACTTCGGCGAGGTCCGCGCCTTCCTCGTGAAGTATTACGGCACCGATCAGGACCCGCGCCTCGAGGAACCGCTCCACACGGTGACCACGAAGGACCGCTACGGCCTGGTCACCGTCGCCGGCGAGCAGTACCAGATCGCCGACATCGGCATGCGGATGCTCGCCCCGCGCGAACTCTTCCGGGCGCAAGGCTTCCCCGAGCACTACATCATCGGCGACGACCCGGCGCAGGGCCTGTGCCTGACGAAGTCGGCGCAGGTACGCATGTGCGGGAACTCCGTCTGCCCGCCGGTCGCGCAGGCGCTGGTGACGGCGAATTTCGAGCACGAGAAGGCGTGGAGGGTTCAGGCATGACCAACATCGTCTATCGCATCCAAGATGCCGATGGCCGCGGCCCTTGGAAACTCGGATTCTCGCGGCACTGGGTCGAGGATCGCGACGACCATGACCTGTTGATCCCGTGGTACCGGGAATTCGGCCGCGTCGATCAGCGCGCCATTGTCGGCATGCACATCGGCTGCGGCTGTCGCACCGAAGAGCAGCTTCGGCGGTGGTTCACGCCCACCGAGTACGCGCGCCTCGTGGAGTTCGGCTATCGCGCCGTGCAGATGGAAGTCGGCCGCATTCTGGCCGAATCGAACATCCAGTGCGTGTTCGAGCGGGTGAGGCCGCTACGATGGGATGTCGAGCCGTTCGCGCTGTACGAGATCGGCGTGAAGGGAGTGACGGCATGACCCGCGACCTCTCCCTCTTCGAAGGCGGCGCCCGCCTGCAGATGACGGAATCGATCGAGCTGACGATCCAGTCGATGCGGGCCCACGGCCCGCGGCACGATCACTGGGTGTTCGCATGGTCCGGCGGCAAGGACTCGACCGCGACGCTCACCCTGATCCTCTACCTCATTGCCGCCGGCAAGATCGCGGCGCCGAGGCGCATCACCGTGCTGTACGCCGACACCAGGCAGGAACTGCCGCCGCTGGCCATTGCTGCGCAGGAGATCATGGACTGCCTCGCCGAGCGCGGCGTCGCGTACCGCATCGTCCGCGCGCCGCTCGACAAACGATTCCTGCCCTACATCCTCGGCCGCGGCGTTCCGCCTCCGAACAACAACACGCTTCGGTGGTGCACGCGCCAGATCAAGGTCGATCCGATGACGGCCGCGATCGCCGAGACCCTCGCTGACGGTACCGCACTGGTGATCACCGGCGTGCGCCAGGGCGAGAGCGCGATCCGCGACCGCCGCATCGAGATGAGCTGCAGCAAGGACGGCGCAGAGTGCGGCCAGGGCTGGTATCAGCAGGTCCTGCCGGAGTCGAAGGGCGTGCGCGGCCGCATCGCCACCCTCGCGCCGATCCTGCACTGGCGCGTCTGCCACGTCTGGGAATGGCTGCGGCACTGGGCCCCAACTGCGGAGTTCGGCGAGTGGCCGACCGAGGTCATCGCCGACGCCTACGGCGGCGACGAGGCCGAGGAGATCAACGCCCGCACCGGCTGCGTCGGCTGCCCGCTTGCGCAGGAGGAGAAGGCGCTCGAGGCGATCCTCGCCATGCCGCGCTGGCAGTGGCTGGCACCGCTGCGTCGCCTGAAGCCGATCTACCGGGAACTGCGCGAGCCGAGGAACCGGTTGCGCAAATCCGGCGCCGAGACGCGCAAGGACGGCTCGCTCGCTGCCAACCCGCAGCGCATGGGCCCGCTCACCTTCGAGGCGCGCGAATGGGCGCTCGCCGAGATCCTGAGCATCCAGGCCGAATGCAACGCCGCACGGCCTACGCGCGTGCCGGCGCTGTCGCTGATCGACGGCGAGGAAGAAGCCCGCATCCGCGAGCTGATCGCCGCTGGCACCTGGCCAGACGGATGGAGCGGCGATGAGCCGCATGCGGACGAGTTCCTCGGCGTGACCGTGTATGCGAACGGTGCCGAGCAGCACGATCTATTCGGACTTGAGGAAACAGCATGACCACAAAACCCCTCACCGCAATCAAGCCGATCTACGTCGACCTCCCGACCGTTGCCGAGATCGTCGCGCTGTCGGTCACGACGGTGCAGGAACTCGTCAGGCAGGGGCAATTCCCGGCCCCGCGCCAGACATCCGGCCGCCGCGTCGCCTGGCTGGTGCGCGAGGTCGAGGAATGGGCGGAGAGCCGGCCGACCTCGAGTCTGTTGCCGCCGCCGAATACGGGGGCGAAGAAGCCGCGGAAGCAGGTTGCGGCGTAACGACCGAAATGAGCGGACCTGAGCCGCTTTTGGCGAAGGTCCGCTCGATGAACTAGTTCGACGGCACGAATACCGGAGAGGATGAAACGATGAGCACTGAACTGGACCTCGACGATGTGGCATCGCAGAGCAACAAGGCGGTCGCGGAACTGGCTGCGCTGCGCACGGAACTCGCGATCCTGCGGGGTCAGATTGCGACTGCGCCTCGCGGCATTTCTGCGGAGGCGGATTTCGAGCGAATGACGTGGACATTTGAGATTGAGCAGGGATGCCGGGTCGGTGGCGGCACCTACGCGCTGGTGTGCCTGCCGTCGAACGACCAAGGCAAGCGGACCGAACGAAGCGCAGCGAAGTGAGTGTCCGCCTTGGGCACCGAGTTGCCCGACGGCCAATCAGAACGAGGACAGTCAAATGGATAAACCACACCGGGCCGTGAGGCTCACCCTGAAGATGGAGGCGGACTCTCCGCACGAACTGGCTACCGCACTGATGAACTTTGCCGTGCAGATCGAGCGCGGCGAGGTTTCGAAAGGCGTCAGCGGAGGGTGCAGCAGCGGCGCGATTTACGAACTGCTGCACGCGCCGGAGCAGACGCACGAAGCATATTTCGAGCAGGTGCGCGAGTACCTGGCGAGCAAGTCGGGCAACGCAGAGCTGAAAGGCGCCTGCACGAAAGAGCAACAGGACCAGTGACGCCGGCTGTTCAGGCGTCCTTTCGAGCGCCGGGTTAGCCGGCACAGTAACCACGGAGAATGGCATGGCACTGCAATGCACAACGATGCAACAAGAGGACGCGCTGGCCGCTGTGATTGGCGAGCGTTCTTTCCAAGACCAGAAGTGGGGAACCATCACCGAGCACCCGCACGAGGTTGGTTCCTGGCTCACGATCATGCGGCAACTGCTGAACGATGCCGAGCGGGCCTACATGAGCCAACGCGGCGACATTGGCGCCCTGGACGAACTGCGCAAGGTCGTAGCGGTCGGCGTGGCCTGCATGGAGCAGCACGGCGTTCCGTCCCGCTTGCGCAAGGAGCCCGCCATCAACCTGGACGGCTACCGCGAGGCGGGCAGCGCCCTGGCTGGGTGACGGCTAACTCCAATTAACAGAGAGAAATCGTCGGTTGGCGTTCCACGATCACCCGGAAACCCTTGCCATGACTGAAACCATCGAACAAACCGCGACAGTCGCCACGGCGCAGCAGCCGCGCCTGATGGATCGGGTACGGGCGGCGCTCCGGGTTGCGCACTACGCGCTGAGCACGGAGCGCACGTACTGTCACTGGATCAAGCGCTACATCCTGCACCACAACAAGCGCCACCCGCTCGACCGGATCTCCTGACGTTACCTTCGAGCCAGCCCCTCCAGGTGCGCATCCAGACGTCGGAGCCACTCCACCCGCTGATCGTCGTAGGAATGCAGGTTGTACGTCCCGACGATCCCCGGCTGCATGTGCCCGATGACCGCCTCGCCGACCTCGTTCGGGCAACCGATCGACGCGAGCAGCGTGCGCGCTGTCCGGCGCAGATCGTGCGGCGCCCAGTGCGTCACCGGCAACCGCGGCCTCGGCTCATCCGGCCTCGTGCGGCTGTAGGGCTGGTGGTGATAGACGGCGACCTGCACCGTCTTCTGCTCGACAGGCTTCACGACCTTCGTCTTCGCCGGGAACAGATAGCCAGCCCCGTACAGATCCTTCCGGCGTAGCACGACCGTGCGCGCGCGCCCGAAGAGCGGTACGCGCAGGTCCGTGGCGTTCTCGTGGCGGGCGTTCTTCGTCTTCTCCTTCGGGCACTGCCACCACAGAATGCCGTCCGCCTCCTCGCGCACTTCGCTGCCGGACATGCCGCAGATCTCCGCGCCGCGCGTCGCCGTCCAGAGGTAGAGCGTCAGCACGTCCTCGACGAGCGAGGAGAAGTTCGGCAGCCATCGGATGACCTCGCCTGTCTCGTCGGCCGTCAGTACGCGCTTCGACGTGCCGACGTGCTGGCCGCCAATCTTCTTCCCCTTGCTCTTGATCTTGCCTCTCAAGATAAGTCGCCACCAGTTCGGCGATGTGTCCGGCAGCCTCCCCGAGTCGATCGCGTAGTCCCACGCCGCGCCCAGTTCCGAGCGGAGGTTCTGCGCCTGCACCGGGGCACGCTCAGCGATGGACCGGATGAGGTCAAAGGCCTGGCTGCGGGTGAGCGTTGCTGCAGGGAGGGAGGCGGTTGCGCCGAGGTCCAGATCGAACATGCGCCGGACCTCGGCTGCGCCCTTCCGTTGCCGGGTGATGCGGATGTGTCCGGCGTAGTAGTCGTTGCACACGTCGAGCACGGTATAGGCGGCGGTCATGGCCTGCCGGCGCTTCGCCTCGACCTGCCGGCGCTTCTCTGCCCGCGCTTCCTTCGCAGCAAGCGCGGGATCTTCCCCGGCCTCGCGCGCCCTGCGCAGCCCATCCCACGCCGCGACAGCCAGATGCACCGACATCGCCGGCCACTCGCCGAGCTTCGTCTGTCGCATGCGCCCGTCGATCGGGCTCTTGTAGCGGTACGTCCACGCGCGGCCGCTCTCCGTGGCGACGATCCGAAGACCGGGGAATTCAGGGCTGGTAAGATGCTCGCCCGCAGGCAGGAGCTTGATGGTGCGTGCGTCGAAGGTCATCCTGGCGTAACTTCGGCTATGACGTTACCGTCCCGGCGTAACTTCGGATTTGGGATGCCGGCGTAAGATCGGTTTCTGGATGGCCAAAAGCTACGCCAATCTGCCAAGTGTTGGCAAGTTTTGACGTGTGCAGGCGTTACTACCGGTAAAACTGCAGGCCGCTCGGATTCACATACGAAACAACGGATTAGGCTGCAAATTGACGGTAAAACAGGACGTTACGGACGAGGGCATCGCGAGTCACACGCCAGTGATGCAGCAGTACCTGCGGCTCAAGGCGCAGCATCCTTCCACGCTGCTCTTCTACCGCATGGGCGATTTCTACGAGCTCTTCTTCGAGGACGCGGAAAAAGCTGCGCGCCTCCTCGACATCACCCTGACCACCCGCGGCCAGTCCGGCGGCAGGCCGATCCGGATGGCGGGCGTGCCCTTCCACGCCGTCGAGCAGTACCTCGCCCGCCTGGTGAAGCTGGGCGAATCGGTGGTGATCGCCGAGCAGGTCGGCGAGCCGGGCGCGACCAAGGGGCCGATGGAGCGCGCGGTGAGCCGCATCGTCACCCCCGGTACGCTGACCGACGCCGCGCTGCTCGACGACCGCCGCGACGCCCTCCTGCTGGCGGCCAGCGTGCACCGCGGCGTGCTCGGCCTGGCCTGGCTCAACCTCGCCAACGGCGACTTGCGCCTCATGCAGTGCGCGGCCGAGAACCTGCAGGCCCAGTTCGAGCGCCTGCGCCCGGCCGAAGTCCTCGTTCCGGACGGCCTTGCGCTGCCGCTGCTCGAGCGCCTCGTGCCGGCACTGCGGCGCCTGGCCGACTGGCAGTTCGACCCCCAGACCGGCCTCCGCCTGTTGACCACGCACTTCGGCACCCGCGACCTCGCCGGTTTCGGCGTTGCCGAGACCGGCGCGGACGGCCTGCCGCTGGCGCTCGGTGCGGCGGCGGCGCTGTACGACTACGCCCAGGCCACCCAGCGCCAGACCCTGGCCCACGTCACCGGCCTCACCGTCGAACGCGAATCCGAATACCTGCGCCTGGACGCCGCGACCCGGCGCAATCTCGAACTGACCGAGACCCTGCGCGGCGAACCTGCCCCCACCCTGCTGTCGCTGCTCGACGGCTGCGTCACCAGCATGGGCTCGCGCTGGCTGCGCCATGCGCTGCACCACCCGCTGCGCGAGCGCGCCATCCCCGCCGCACGCCAGGCCGCAGTCGCGGAGCTGGTCGGCGAAACCACCGACTACGGCATCGACAGCCGCGACGGCCGCCTGGCCGCAGCGGTGCGCACAACGCTGCGCGGCGTCGCCGACGTGGACCGCATCACCGCCCGCATCGCGCTGCGCAGCGCGCGCCCGCGCGACCTCTCGGCGCTGCGCGAAAGCCTCGCCCGCCTGCCCGCGCTGGGTGAGGCCTTGTCGGCGTGCGGCGCGGCGCTGCTGGTCGAGCTGCGCGCTGCGCTGGAGATCGCCCCCGACCCTCTGGCCCTGCTGCAGCGCGCGATCGCCGCCGAGCCCGCCGCCATGGTGCGCGACGGCGGCGTGATCGGACCCGGCTTCGACCCCGAACTCGACGAACTGCGCGCGATCCAGAGCAATTGCGGCGAATTCCTCCTCGCCCTTGAAGCGCGCGAGCGCGCGCGCAGCGGCATCGCCAACCTCAAAGTGGAGTTCAACCGCGTCCATGGCTTCTATATCGAAGTCAGCCGCGCCAACGCCGACAAGGTGCCCGACGACTACCGCCGCCGCCAGACGCTGAAGAACGCCGAACGCTATATCACCCCGGAACTGAAAGCCTTCGAAGACAAGGCCTTGTCGGCGCAGGAGCGCGCCCTGGCACGCGAGAAACTGCTCTACGACCAGATCCTCGATGCCCTCGCCGGCCACATTCCGGCACTGCAGCGCATCGCCCGCGCGCTGGCGACGGTAGACGCGCTCGCCGCCTTCGCCGACGCTGCGCTGCGCAACGGCTACGTGCAGCCGCGCTTCATCGACACCCCCGGCGTGCACATCACCGGCGGCCGCCACCCGGTGGTCGAACGCCAGGTGGAAAACTTCATCCACAACGACGCCCGCCTCGCCCCCACCCGCCGCATGCTGATGATCACCGGCCCCAACATGGGCGGCAAATCGACCTTCATGCGCCAGGTCGCGCTGATCTGCCTGCTCGCCCACGTCGGCAGCTTCGTCCCGGCCGAGGCTGCCGAGCTCGGCCCGCTCGACGCGATCTTCACCCGCATCGGCGCCTCCGACGACCTCGCCTCCGGGCGCTCGACCTTCATGGTCGAAATGACCGAAGCCGCCGCCATCCTGCACGGCGCCACCGCCCACAGCCTGGTGCTGATGGACGAGATCGGGCGCGGGACCTCCACCTTCGACGGTCTCGCGCTGGCCTTCGCCATCGCCCGCCACTTGCTGGAAAAAAACCGCAGCCTGACCCTGTTCGCCACCCATTATTTCGAACTCACCCGGCTCGCCGCCGACTACCCGGAGTGCGCCAACGTGCATCTGGACGCGGTCGAGCACGGCCACCGCATCGTCTTCCTGCATGCGCTGGAGGAAGGCCCGGCGAGCCAGAGTTACGGCATCGAGGTCGCCGCGCTCGCCGGCATTCCGGCAGGCGTGATCCGCGACGCCAAGCGGCGGCTGCGCGCGCTGGAGAACCGCGAGATCGACGCCGGCCCGCAGGCCGACCTGTTCGCCGCCCTGCCCGAGCCCGAGGACGAACCCCTGTCGCACCCGGTATTGACCGAACTGGCCGCGCTCGACCCCGACACCCTCAGCCCGCGTGAGGCGCTCGAGCACCTCTACGCCCTGAAGCGTCTGGCCGACGCCTGATCGAAACAGGTTTCCAGGGATGAATCCACCGATCGATATTTCCGAACAAGCCGGTGTGCGCTACCTGCACTTCGGCTCCGACTGGATCCAGGGCGCGATGCGCATCCGCCGCCCCCATGCGCTCGAACTCGCCTATACCCGCGAGATGATGGCGGGCCTGCTGCTGCGCGACGGCCTTGCCGCCGACGGTGGGCGCTGGCCGAGGAAAGTGCTGATCATCGGCCTCGGCGCCGCCTCGCTGGCACGCTTCGTCCATCACCACCTGCCGCAGGCGCGCATCCGGGTGGTCGAGATCGCCCCCGCGGTCGTCGCCGCGGCACGGCAGTTCTTCAAGCTGCCCGCCGAGGACGCGCGCTTCTCCATTCACCTCGGCTGCGGCGCGCAGTACGTGCTGGAGCGCGACGAGACCTGGGACTACATCCTCGTCGATGGCTACGACCGCAACGCCCGCGCCGGCGCCCTCGACACCCTGCCGTTCCACCAGGCGCTGCATGCGCGACTGAGCGAGCACGGCTTGATGGCGGCGAACCTGTTCGGCCGCGCGCGCGGCTACAAGGCCAGCCTGGAACGTATCGTCCATGCCTCCGGGGGGCGGGCGGTGGCGTTTCCGTCCTGCGACAGCGGCAACGTCGTCGCCTTCGCCGCTGCCGGGGAGCCGGTCGAACGCAGCATGGATGAGTTGCGCTTGCGCGCACGCCAGCTGAAGGAAGAAACCGGGCTCGACCTGGGACCGACCGTGACCCGGCTCGAACAGTCGGGCACCCTGCCCGGCGCGCACTTGCGCCTTTGAGGCCGGCGGCCGCACTCGGCGGTGCCCCTGGGGGCGGCAGGGATACGCACCTGCAGACGCCGCCGCCACCCCGCAGGCATGGTCAGAACGGCCGCGGTCGAGGTATTGTCCACTCGTAACAAGGGGGCCGGGCCGGCCCTTACCGAGGTAGAAGCAAGATGAACACTTTTCTGATCACGCTCGCCGTCGTCGGCATCGTCATCGCCGCAATGGCCATCGGCGTCATGTTCGGGCGCAAGCCGATCGCCGGCAGCTGCGGCGGCCTGGGGTCGCTCGGCCAGGATTGCGAGTTCGGCTGCAAGAAGCCCTGCACCAAGCGCCAGGCCCGCATGCGCGCCGCGAGCGCCGAACAATCGAACTGAATGACACGATAAAAACCGGGAAAAACCATGCTCAGTTCCCTGCTCGTCAAAGACTACATGATCGGCGACCACCTCGCCTTCACCGCCCGGACCGACCTGCTCAAGGCGGTGCATACCTTGCTCGAGCACGGCTTGAGCGGTGCTCCGGTGGTCGATGAAAACAACCGCCTGATCGGTTTCCTGTCCGAAAGGGACTGCCTCAAGGCGACGCTCGATGCCTCGTATTTCCGCCACGAAGCGGGCGAGGTGCAAGAATTCATGAGCCGGGACGTGAGCTCGATTGCCGGCGATGCCAGCGTGATCGATGCCATCCAGATGTTCCTCGCCAACCCGCATCGCTGCCTGCCGGTCGTCGAAGGCTCGCGCCTGATCGGCCAGCTCTCGCGTGCCGACATCCTCAAGGGGCTGGAAAAACTGCGCCGTGACGGGCGCTGAGCACGGCGCCGGCGCGATCAGGCTGGCGCAGCCGTTTCGGACTCCGGCGGCAGCCACAGGCACAGGCCCTTGTTCGCCTTCGCGATCTCTTCCAGCACCGCCCGGTGGGCCTGCAGTTCGGCCGCACTCGGGCGCAGCACCGGCAATGGCGCGCGCGCGCTCAGCGCTGCCGCCGCGCTCGCGACGTCGCTCGCCGCGGGTTCGTCCTCGAGCCCGATCATCAGGCTCTCCTGCCCTCGCGTCATCGCCAGATAGACTTCGGCGAGCAGTTCGGCATCGAGCAAAGCGCCGTGGAGTTCGCGGCGGGCGTTGTCGATCGAGTAGCGCTCGCACAGCGCGTCGAGCGAGGCCTTCTTGCCCGGATTCTGTTCTTTCGCCAGCCGAAGGGTATCGATGACGCCGGAGCACAGGCTGCTCAACCGGCCACGGCCGAGCAGTTCGAGTTCGCAATCGAGAAAGCCGACGTCGAAGCTGGCGTTATGGATGACCAGTTCGGCGTCGCGCACGAAGTCCTCGAACGCCTCGACGACGTCGGCGAACTTCGGCTTGTCGGCGAGGAATTCTTCGGTGATGCCGTGCACGGCGACCGCTTCGGCGGCAATCGGGCGCCCTGGGTTGATGTAGACGTGGAAATGCCGGCCGGTGAGGCCGCGGCTGAACAGCTCGACGCAGCCGATTTCGATGACACGGTCGCCGTTGCGCCAGTCCAGGCCGGTCGTTTCGGTGTCGAGCACGATTTGTCGCATGGGAACCGCTCCTTTGTTCTTCAGCCTTCGACCGCCGCTCCGGCGCGCCGCACCGCTTCCACACCGCGGCGCGCGAGGGCGTCGGCACGCTCGTTTTCCGGGTGCCCGGCGTGCCCGCGTACCCATAGCCACTTGACGTGGTGGCGGGATGCCGCGGCATCGAGGGCGCGCCACAGATCCTCGTTCTTCACTGGCGCCTTCGACGCCGTTTTCCAGCCGCGCGCCTTCCAGCCGTGGATCCATTCCGAAATCCCTTTCTGGACGTACTGGCTGTCGGTATGCACGCGCGCCGACACCGGGCGCTTGAGCGCATCGAGGGCGCGGATCACCGCCAGCAGTTCCATCCGGTTGTTGGTGGTGTCCGGCTCGCCGCCCCACAGCTCCTTCTCGTGCATGCCGGCGCGCAGAATCGCACCCCAGCCGCCGGGACCGGGGTTGCCGCTGCAGGCGCCATCGGTATAGATATCCACTTCTTCCGTCATCTAATGCGTTTTCCTCGTGTCGCCGTTGCGTTGGGCAAGCGGCGAAAGTCTTTTCGAGTGAGCCTTGCGCCCGCGCCATCGGGGCGTGATCAGGCGCATCCCATGAACCCGCTTGACGCCGTGCAACAGGTAAGCGGCCCCCAGCACCGGCCACCAGCGCGCTCCGGCCCGATCCATGAAGCGCCAGCGCTCCAGCCACTGCGCGCGGTGGACCGGCGGGACGAAACAGCCGCAGTCGCTGCCGCGGATCTCGAAGCCGAGCAGGTTCAGCCAATCCCGGATGCGCATTGCACTGCGATACTGGCCATTCCATGGCACCGCGGTGGCGCGGCATCCGAGCACACGGCGCAGCCCCCACAGGCTGATCGGGTTGAAGCCGGTGATCACCACGCTCCCTTCGGCCACCAGCACGCGCTCGACTTCACGCAGCACCTCATGCGGATGGCGCGAGAACTCGAGCACATGCGGAAGCAATACCAGATCGAGGCTGGCGCTGGCGAACGGCAGTTCGAACTCGTTCGCCTGCACCTGCGCGCCCGCAGCCGGCGCGCAGCCGAAACGGTGCGGCATCCGGTTCGCGCGCAGCAGGTCGATTTCGGGCAGGCCGATCTGCGCGGCGTTATAGCCGAAAATATCGGCCACGGTGCGATCCACCCCATCTTGTTCCCAGGCGAGCAGGTAGCGTCCCTGCGGCGTCTGCAGCCAGCCCTGAAGATCGAGGATTGACATCGGCACTCAGGTCCTCACAATTCAGGGATGGACATTATCCCCCTTCCCGCTTTCCGCGATAACTACATCTGGCTGGTGCACGACGGCCGTCACGCCCTTGTCGTCGATCCGGGCGACGCGGCTCCGGTGCAGGACGCGCTGGCACGCTACGGTCTGACCCTGTCGGCGATTCTCCTCACCCACCACCATCCCGACCATGTCGGCGGCGTCAGTGCCCTGTGCGCCCGCCACCGGGTACCGGTCTACGGCCCGGCGGCCGAGCGTATCGAGGGGGTGGACCGGCCGCTCGGCGACGGCGACCAAATCCGCCTTGATGCCCCGGCGGCAGCGTTTCACGTGATCGAGGTACCGGGCCACACCGCCGGTCATATCGCCTTCATCGGCACCGGCCCGAGCAGCGGAGTGCTGTTTTGCGGCGACACCCTGTTTTCCGCCGGCTGCGGTCGCCTGTTCGAAGGCACCCCAGCGCAACTGGCGGCCTCGCTGGCCCGACTCTGCGCCCTGCCGGACGACACCTGGGTGTATTGCACCCACGAATATACCTTGTCCAACCTCGCCTTCGCACGCGCGGCCGAACCCGACAACGACGTGCGCGACGCCTATGCGCTGCACTGCGAGGCACTGCGTGCGCGCGGCGAACCGACCCTGCCCAGCACCATCGGCCGGGAAAAAGCCGTCAACCCCTTCCTGCGCTGCACACAGCCGGCGGTGCTCGATGCACTTGCCCTCGAAACCGGCACCCGGCCGGCCGACGCCCTTGCCTGCCTGACCGCCCTGCGGGCCTGGAAAGACCGTTTCTGACCTGGCGCCGATGCTCGCACGCCTTTCCGCGCCGACGCTGCGCGCAGCACTGCGGGCGGCGCTATGCGCGGCCCTGTCCCTGGCGGGCGGAGCGGCAGGCGCCGAAGACATTGCTCCCCCGGTGAACGCGGCCGCAACGGACGAGGACACCGTATCCCAGGCGTCGACCGCTCCTGCCCCGCCCGCCGGTATCGAATCCGCCGCCCCCGAACGCGTTCTCACGCTGGACCTGACCCGCGACGCCAACGATATCTGGGACCGTATCCGGCGCGGCTTCGGCATGCCCGATCTCGACAGCGAACGGGTGATCGACCAGCAGGCCTTCTTTCTGAACCGTCCCGGATTCCTGAAGCAGGTGTTCGCTCGCGGCGGGCGCTACCTGTATTACATCGTCGACGAACTCGAGCGTCGCGGCATGCCCACCGAGATCGCCCTGCTGCCGATGATCGAAAGCAGCTACGACCCGATGGCTTATTCATCCGCCCACGCCTCCGGGCTGTGGCAGTTCATTCCCTCGACCGGCAAGCACTACAACCTCGCCCAGGACAACTGGGTGGACGAGCGCCGCGACGTGATCGCCTCGACCCAGGCCGCCCTCGACTACCTGCAGCGCATCTACGACATGCACGGCGACTGGCACCTTGCGCTGGCTTCCTACAACTGGGGCGAAGGCGCGGTCCAGCGTGCGCTGCGGCGCAACGCCGAGGAAGGCCTGGCGCAGGAGTACTCGCACCTGCGCATGCCGGAACAGACCCGCAACTACATCCCCAAGCTGCAGGCGATCAAGAACATCGTCGCCGAACCCGAGCTGTTCCATTTCGAACTGCCCTACGTGGCCAACGAACTGCACTTCGTCACCGTCGACGCTCCGGTCGGCGTGGATCTGGCAACCGCCGCCCGGCTCTCGAACATGCCGCTCGATGAGTTCCTGGCGTTGAACCCGGGGTTCAACCGTCCGGCGATCACCCTCCCCGGGCAGACCTTCGTCGTCCCGACCGACCGTGCCGAACGGCTCGAGGAAGGGCTGGCCGAACTGGTCCGCAGCGGCAAGGGCTGGCGCATGCACGTGCTGGGCGCCGGCGAGCGCCTGGACGCCGTGGCCGCCCGCCACGGGCTGAGCCTCGCCCAGTTGCGCAAACTCAACGGCCTCACTCCGGCGAGCAAGCCGGGACCCGGCCATGCGCTGCTCGTGCCCGACGGAATCGAACCCGAGGGCGCGCTGGAAGTCAGCCGGCTGTTGCCTTTTTCCGCGGCGGTGGCACGCCAGCCGGGGCTGAAACTCGGAACCGCGGAAGCGCGGAACAGCCGCCCGCGGCTCGAATCCGCCGGGTCTTCCGCCCGCAACGCCACGCCCAAGAGCGGCAGGAAGGCGCACCAGCGCCCCGCCGCCGGGGACTGATCAACGCTCCCGCCGCGGCCAGTGGCAGCGTACGCGATGCTCCCGGCCGAACTCGGTAACCGGCGGGTAGCTGATCCGGCAGACATCGGTCGCATACGGGCAGCGAGGGTGGAAATGACACCCGCCGGGGGGGGCGAGCGGCGAGGGCAAATCGGCAAGAGCCTTCCCACCGGCAGGCGCTTGCAGTGCGTCTCCTCCCCCGAACCCACCTTCCCCGCCTTCCCCACCGTGGGTCTCCCCTCCTCCGCGGTCGAGCCGCGGCACCGCCGCCAGCAGGGCTCGCGTATAGGGATGGAGCGGCGCCTTCAGGACGCGCTCGACCGGGCCTTCCTCGACGATACGGCCGAGGTACATCACCGCCACTTCGTCGGCCAGATATTCGACCACGGCGAGGTTGTGGGTGATGAACAGATAGGCCAGTCCATGGCCGCGCTGCAGCTCGCGCATCAGGTTCAGCAGCTGGGCCTGGACCGACACGTCGAGCGCACTGGTCGGCTCGTCGCACACGATCACCCGGGGCGAGACCGCCAGCGCCCGGGCCACCGCGATCCGCTGGCGCTGGCCGCCGGAAAACTCGTGCGGATAGCGCCAGCGCATGTCCGCCGCCAGCCCGACGCGTTCGAGCAGATCGCCGACCCGGGCATGGCGGCGCTGCGCGTCGGGCTCGACACCGAGCGCCACCATGCCCTCTTCGATGATCTCGCCCACCCGCATGCGCGGATTGAGCGAAGCGAAGGGGTCCTGGAAAACCATCTGCACCGCGCGTCGCATCGGTTGCAGGGCCGAAGCCGGGAGCGCAGTGATGTTTTCGCCGTCGAGGTAGAGCTCGCCGGCGGTCGGCGGAATCAGCTTCAGGATCGCCTTGCCCACGGTAGTCTTGCCGCAGCCCGACTCGCCGACCAGGGCGAGCGTGCGCCCCGCGGCAAGCTGCAGGCTGACACCATCGACCGCCTTCACCTGGGCCACCGTGCGCTGGAGCAGGCCTTTGCGCACCGGGAAATGGACGACAAGATCCTCTACCTGCAGCACCGGCCGGGCACTGTGCGGACGATCGGCGGCGACGAGCGGAAGCGGTGCGTCGAGGCCGCGCGGCACGCTGACGCCTTCATACAGGTGACAGCGCACCGCCTGTGCGCCCACCGCATGCCAGGCGGGGGCCTCGTCGTCGCAGCGATCGAAGGCGGCCGGGCAGCGCTCGGCGAAGCGGCAGCCGTGAAAATGCCGGTCCAGCGCCGGCACGCTGCCTTCGGGCGCATCGAGCGGGGCGCCGCGCCGCGCCGCGCCGGGAAGTGCGGAAAAAAGCTTGCGCGCATACGGGTGGAGCGGAGTGCGGAAAAAATCGGCGCGGCGACCGGTTTCGATCAACTCGCCGGCATACATCACCCCAACCCGATGCGCCATCCGGGCGACCACCCCGAGATCGTGGGAGATCAATAGCATCCCCATCCCCCGCTCGCGCTGGATGGCAGCGAGTAGGTCGAGCACCTGGGCCTGGATGGTGACATCGAGCGCAGTCGTCGGCTCATCGGCGATCAACAGCTGCGGCCGGCCGGCCAGGGCCATCGCGATCATCACGCGCTGCTTCATCCCCCCGGAAAACTGGAAGGAGAAGTCCTGCAGCCGGCGCGCGGGAGCGGGAATGCCGACCGCCTCGAGCAGACGACAAGCCTCGGCCTCGAGCGCCGGGCCGCGCACGCCATGGCAGGACAGCGCCTCGGCGATCTGCGCTCCGACCGTCATCACCGGATTCAAGCTGGTGGCCGGCTCCTGGAAAATCATCCCGATCCGCCCGCCGCGCACGCGGCGCATCGCCGACTCGGGCAGCGCCAGCAGATCCTCTCCCCCCAACCGCACCGCCCCGCCGGCAACACGGCCGCCATCGGGCAGCAGGCGGCTCAGCGCGAGCGCGGTCATCGACTTGCCGCAACCGGACTCTCCGAGTAACGCGAAGGTTTCCCCCGCATCGATTTCGAAGGCTACGCCGTCTACCGGGCGGATCTCGCCTCCCTCGCGCCCGATCACCACGGCAAGGTCGGAAACCTGCAGCAGCGGCACAGCCGACGGTGCCCCGGCGGAGGGCCGGATGAGCGGCGGGACCAGCGGCGAAGAAAGAAAAGGAGGAGCGTTCATGCCTGTGCCGAAGAGCCTCGGGCCGGTGCGCTGCGCACGGCCGCCGCCGGCCGCATCGGGACTACAGCGGGACCGCAGCGGGAAAGCGCAGCCGCGCGCGAAAAGGGCCGCACCTGCGGCCCTTGCAATGATCAGTGGTGATGACCGCCGGGGCCGTGGACATGGCCGTGGGTGATTTCCTCGGCGCTTGCCGGACGGACTTCGGCGACGGTGACGTCGAACATCAAGGCCACGCCGGCGAGCGGGTGGTTGCCATCGACCACGACCTTGCCCTCGGCGATTTCAGTGATGCGATAGACCAGGTCTTCCTCGCCATCGTCGGAGACGCGCTCGAAGCTCATGCCGACTTCGATGTTGTCCGGAAACAGCTTGGCGTCCTCGACCAGGATCAGTTCCTCGTCGTACTCGCCGAAGGCATCGTCGGGCTGCAGCTTGACCTGAAGCTTGTCGCCGACCTTCTTGCCGTGCAGGGCCTCCTCCAGCATCGGGAAGATACCGTCGTAGCCGCCGTGCAGATACACCAGCGGATGCGAACCGTCATCGATGACGGCACCATCCGGGTCGCGCACGGTGTATTGCAGCGTCACGACGCTATTCTTGACGATTTCGTTTTCCATTCTGTGATTCCAGTTCCTTGACCAGTTCGAAAACCGCAGCCGCATGGCCGCGGGGCGTCACATCGTAGAGTGCGTGGCGAATCCTGCCCTGCTTGTCGATGATGAAGGTCGACCGCCGCACACCCATTTTCTTCACTCCGTCGACTTCCCGTTCCTGCCATACCTTGTACAGCCGGCACACCTCGGTGTCGGTATCCGACAGCAGCCGGATCGACAGGCCTTCATGGTCGCGGAACTCCGCGTGGGTGAGACAATCGTCCGGACTCACACCGACCACGATGCAGTCGTAGCGGGTGAAATCGTCTTCATGGTCGCTGAAATCGGCGGCCTGAAGCGTGCAGCCCGGGGTCTTGTCGCGAGGGTAGAAATAGAGGACTACATGGTGTTTGCCGGCCGAGGATGCGAGATCGAAAGTTTCCATGTCCGCATCCGGCAATGAAAAAGCGGGGGCGATGTCTCCGCTCTTCAGCATGATGTCTCCCTGACGTGGGTGGGATTCTAGCCGAGACCCCCGGCGAACACTACCGCCGGAGCGAGCCGCGAGAGGGGGACGGATCGGGGTGTGCATGAAGGCGTATCTCCCAGTGCTTGTCGATGCGCCGGTGCCATCTGCCGACACCGTGCTGAAGCAATAGCGCAGATTTCGGCAAGGCTCAAGATGCAGTGCATCAACAGACGCGGCGACGCTTGCAGTGCAGCACCGCGTGCCCCCCCGGGGCGAGCGATGCCCGTGGGACGAATTCCCCTTGCCCGCACCGGAAAGCTGTTTAAAATTACAGCTGGATCATGGAGGCCCAATGAGCACCCGCAACGAAACCCTCACTGCCCGCCAGCAGGAAATCCTCGACTTCATCCGCAGCACGGTCGAATCCGAAGGCCGCCCTCCGACCCGCGCCGAAGTGTGCACCGCATTCGGCTTTCGCTCGCCCAACGCCGCGGAAACCCATCTGCGGGCGCTCGTCGCCAAAGGCGCGATCCTGCTCGAGGAAGGCCGCGCACGCGGCATCCGCCTCGCCGAAGGACTCGGCCTGCCGCTGGTCGGCCGGGTTGCCGCCGGCAGCCCGATCCTCGCCGCGGAACATGTCGAAGCCCGCTATCAGCTCGACCCCGCCCTGTTCTCGCCCAAGGCCGACTACCTGCTGCGCGTGCGCGGGATGAGCATGCGCGATGCAGGCATTCTGGACGGCGACCTGATCGCCGTCCATCGCAGCGGCGAGGCGCGCAACGGCCAGGTCGTGGTCGCCCGCGTCGATGACGACGTCACCGTCAAGACCCTCCAGCGTAAAGGCGACATCATCGAGCTGCTGCCCGCTCACCCCGATTACACCCCGATCGTGGTCGACACCCGGCATGCCGCGCTGGTCATCGAAGGGATCATGGTCGGCCTGATCCGCAAGGATCACTGAACCCATGTCCGCCCCTATCCTTAGCAGCGCCGCCCCCTTGGCGGGAGATCGTGCCCGCCGGCGCGCCCTCTTCAATCTGCTCGTAGCGCTGCTCGCCCTGCCGGCCTGCTGGCTGCTCTTTTCCCAGCTCGACAAAATCTGGCCCGTCGTCGTCGCGATGGAAGGCGCACGCTTCATGGCCGCGGCAACCCTGCTCGGCGCCGCGATGGCGCTCGGCCCGCTGGCGGCGGCACTCGGCTTCCTGCTCGCCGTGTGGTTCGGGGTGGACAGCGTCTACCGCCCGCGCCGCCGGCCCTCGCCCCGGCTCGACCGCCTCATCGTCGCGCTCGGCCTGCTGGTCTGGTTCGTCCCCGCGCTGACCGCAGCTGGCATTGCCGGCCAGGCCGTGGCAATCGGTCGCATCCACTTCGTGCGCCCGCCGCGCGACTATCTTCTCGCCACCGACCCGGTCGCCTTCTGGCAGGGAGTCGGGTTCTGGCTGATCATGGCGGGCCTGTCCGGCTTTCTCGCCTGGCGCTACTGGCGCCCCCGGCTGCTGCCGGCATCTGCGCCCCGGAGCTGACTCAGACGATCGACTCAGGCGATTGATCCAGGCAACGGCCTCAGGCCCGTCCGAGCCAGCCTTCGCGCAGCGCCCGCGCAGCCGCACCGGCCCGCGGCGCGAGCTTCAGGCTGTAGTTGTCCGCTGGGGCGGGCGCCAAGGTGAGCTGGAACTGCATCAGCTCGTCGCGCCGGAACAGGTGGATCTCCACCCGCTCGCCCGGCCGGCGCCTCGCCAGGCACCCGTCCATCCCCTTCGCGCTCAACTTCAGCCCATCCAGCGCCAGCAGCACATCTCCGGCAGCGATGCCCGCCGCCTGCGCCGGCCCGCCGTCGAACACGTTGACGACTTTCGCCTCGGCCTCGCCCGCCGCCAGCTTGAGCCCCAACCAGGGTGCCTTGCCTGTCGAGGCGGCCTCGAGCACGATGCCGAAATCCTTCAACAGTCGCGGCAGCGGTAAATCCCCGGTCCCCTCCACCGCGGCCTCCAGCCAGTCCGCCAGACGGGGACCGAGCCGAGGGCCTGCGGCTTCGCGTACTGCGGCGAAGATCCCGTCCTCGGCCACCCCCGCGCCGCTTTGCCCATGCCGGGCCCACAGCAGGCGCATGACCGCGTCCAGGCTGCAGCGCCCTGCGCTGCCGACACGCAGCTGCAGATCGAGGGCGAGCGCGATCAGCGCTCCTTTCGTGTAATAGCTGACGATGGCATTGGGCGCGTTCTCGTCCTGGCGGTAGTACTTGATCCAGGCATCGAAAGACGATTCGGCCACGCTCTGGCGCAGGCGGCCGCTGCCGCGCATCACGTTCGACACCGTTTTGCCGAGCAGCGCGAGATAGTCTTCAACGCCGATCACTCCGCTGCGCACCAGGATCAGGTCGTCGTAATAGGAAGTGAAGCCTTCGAATGCCCACAATAAGCGGGTGTAGTTTTCGCGCCCGAGTTCGTAGGGGGTAAACGCGGCCGGCTTGATGCGTTTGATGTTCCAGGTATGGAAATACTCGTGACTGCACAGGCCGAGGAAAGTCTTGTAGCCATCGGGCAGCCCTTCCATGCCTTTCCACGGCAGATCGGCACGGCTGCAGATCAGGGCAGTCGATGCGCGATGCTCCAGGCCGCCATAGCCCTCGCCCACCACCATGACCAGAAACGCATAGCGCGACATCGGTACGGGGGCACCGAACAGCTCGATCTGGCAGGCACAGATGCGCGCCAGGTCGGCCCCCAGCCGATCGAGGTCGCAGTCGTGGCGTCCGCTGAGGACGAGATCGTGGTGTACACCGCCGGCATCGAAGCGGGCGCTCGTGAAACACCCCATTTCGACCGGGTGGTCGATCAGTTCGTCGTAGTCGACCGCACGAAAGCGCCCGAACCCGAATTCCCGTGTTCTGCCCGGTCGTGCCGGTGGCAGCGTGGTCGCGAGCCTCCAGTTGCGGTATTGCTCCCCTTCGGGGGCCTCGATCACGACCGTGCAGGGCAAGGCCGCGCACCCGTCCGGAGCCAGGAACACACTGGTGCCATTGAAAAAGCCATGCGTGGTATCGAGGTGGGCAGAACGTACCGACAAATCCCAGGCGTACACCTCGTGGTGCAGGGTCAGGCGCGTTCCGCGAGGCAGCGCCTCCACCTTCCAGCTGTGCTTGTCGATCTTTTCCACTGCGCACGGCTTGCCACCGGTCTCGGCACGGAGGCTGACGATGTTGCGCGCGAACTCGCGGATCATGTAGCTGCCCGGAATCCATGCCGGCAGGCGGAACACCTGGCCGGACGGGTCGAGTGTCCTTACCGTGCAGCTCACGGCGAACAGATGTGCGCCGGGATTCGAAGGGCGGATACGATATTCGACGGAAGAAGGCGAGGACGGCATCGAAAAAACTCACTCTGGCACGGATCGGAACCCACTCCGGTGCATCGCAGCACAATCCCGCATGCAGATGGAGGGTCGGTAACACGGCATGTTACTTATCACGTCGCCTCCCGTACGTCGAGGCCGGATGCAGCAGGGCGGATGCGGAGGGTGCCCCCTCGCTTGACAGACCGCGCCCGGGACCGGGCGCGGGACGTCGGCTACCCATGTCCTTCAGTGTGAAAAAGCGCACACCCGGAATCCGCACCGACAGGGTCCACCACCGGGCATGGGCTATATTCGATGCAGCAAGAAACTCCGGTTCCGCACATGCCTCCAGCGCCCCACCCCCATCCGTCCTTCCAGCAATTTTCCCCTGCGATCACGCTGGGCGAGGACACGCCGGCACCTGGGGCGGCGGTTTCCCTCGCCAGCCTTGCACCACTTCCGGCCATCGGCACCGACCCGCGCAAAACCTACCGGCAGATGTTTCAGATGGCGCAGGAATTGCAGGATGTGGCAGCCGAACGTGACCGCGCCCAGGCCGCCGCCGCAGACGCGCAGCACCGGGCCCTGCAGCGGCTGATCCTCCTCGCGGCACTCAAGGACGGGGGTTCCCCCGAGCACTGCCTGCGCGTGGGCGCACTGTCAGCCCTGGTCGCCCAGGCCATGGGCCTGCCCCAAAAGCGCTGCGACATGCTGTTCGAAGCCGCTCCGCTGCACGATCTGGGCAAGCTCGGCATCCCCGATTCGATTCTGCTCAAGCCTGGCCGCCTGAGCGCGGAGGAGTGGCGGATCATGCGCGATCACCCCCTGCTCGGCGCCCGCCTGCTGGAGGGTTCAGGCTCACCCGTGCAAGAACTCGCGGTCGAAATCGTCCTCAATCACCATGAAAAATGGGACGGCAGCGGCTACCCGGCGGGCCGCTTCGGCACCAACACCCCGCTCAGCGCCCGCATCACCGCAGTCGTGGATTTCTTCGATGCGGTCACCGCTCCCCGGAGCGACCGCGCGGCCCTCGACGACAACGAAGTATTCCGCCTGCTCGAGTGCGCGAGCGGCACCCAGTTCGATCCGGCCGTCGTCAGCGCGATGTTCAACATTCGCCCCCGCCTTCCCCACATCCGCCGCCTCGCCGCCGAACGCGCTCCCCGTCTCCTCGATGCGCCTCGGCAAGACTACTGGTGGCGACAGGCATAACACCTGCACCTCGGGGCAGGATTGGCAGCCCGGCCTGATGAAAACCGTTGTCGAAGGGCATGCAACTCGCGACCGTATCGCAGAGCAGCCCAGAGCAGTGGCATCCAGGGCGTGATTCGTGGGAGGATCCCCACACGAGCCTGGGCATCCCCCAGCCATGTACTACCCTGCCCCCAGGAGATCCCAACATGGCAGACCGCTTTCCTCACGCACCCTTGCGGCGGTCCGCAGCCTTCGCCGCCGCATTGTCCGCTTTCGGCTGTGCCGGGCCGAGCCCGGAAAAGCCTGTCGAGCCCGCTCCGCCCTCGGTGGCCAGGGAACAGTTCCAGGCTCGACTCGATGGCGGATTCATAGTTGACTACCAGGTCGAACGCAAGATTTCCGCACTCGACCGGAAAAGCTGTTTCGCCTTCATTACCGGAACACTGACCAATACTTCGACGCGGACACTCGGCCGTCGCTCGATTCTCGACGTCACCGTGTTCAGCCAGGGCAAGCCGCTGTTCCGGGACTTGACCAGTCCGGTCAGGGATGTGCCGCCCGGAACCCGGGTGATGTTCGAAATGGTCGTTTCACCGGTCCACAAGGGCAGCTGCCCGAGCTACGACCAGATCGACCTTTCTTTGCGCCAGGCGCCCACGAACAAGGCTCCGGCCACATCCGACCGAGACACTCGCTCCACGATTCTGAAGTAGGCGCAGGATTGCGAGACACGGGATTGTGCATCCGGCCAGCTCGTCTCACCCAAAAGCATCATGCCGTGATATAAATACACCTGAGGGCTCATGTACTCCCGCAGCCGGGGCATGTCTGAGCCGTCCGCATCCCATCAGGGTGCTGAAAAAGGAGGGGTCATGATGAAATTCCTGCACTTGCCGCCAATGATGTGGTCGTCGAGCGCGGCCTGGGACGAGATTGCGCGTGCCCGCCCTTCGACCGTCTCGATGATTTTCGGGCTGATCCTACCGCTGTCGGCCCTACCACCGCGGATGCTCATTCATGCTGCAGATCATATTGGCGTCCACTATTTCCCCGACGTTTCGGCCGACTCCTGGCGTCTTGCAGCACTGCTGTTCTTCGTCGCTGAGCTCGTTTCGCTGCTACTGATAACTTGGCTGATTCGGGAAGTTTCGAAGACCAGAAAAGGGAGCGCAGACATCCATGACGCATTCACTGTCGCCGTGGTTGCCGCACTTCCGCTGTGGTTATCGTCCCTCGTCTTGCTGCAACACGGAATCGTTCCGGTGATTGCAATCCCTTTGCTCGCCCTGGCCGCCTCCGTTGCATTGATCCGGTACGGGGTCGAGAATTTGCTGCACGTCCGGGAACCGATCGATGCATTCGAACTTGCCGTGATCGTCACCAACAGCGGCGTGTTCGCATGGGTCGTCCTGGTTGGGATTGCGCTTGCCCCTGTACTCGCGGCCTGATTTTCATTCCGATATCCACGCCATTTCGGGAACACTACGGAACAAGAACCCTGCTCGCGCGCCAGCCGACGAACCAGGGTACGATCCTCCCCCCCGCTCAGCCGAACTGGAGCTGCTCTCCGTCCGCTCGATAGGCCAGCAGATGGCTGACGATCCCGCCCTGGATCGATTTGATCATGGCCTCCAGCGCCTGCTGGGTCGCTTCGTCGCTTGGCTCCCGCGATCCCTGCCCACCCAGACAGCCGACAAACACCACATCCCAGTGCTGCCCCATGTGCCGTGACTCTTCGACCAGTTCGGCGAAGCTCTGGATTTCGTCCGTCTTTTTGTCTACGAACATGACTGGGGCCAGAGTACCGCCCTGACCGCGATCGAAGCGGCGCCTCTGCTCCGGTGTCGCGTCTTCGGGGAGCTCGGCTCGCGCAAAGACGAACAGCAACCGCTGCGGCTCGGTTTGCCCGCGCGCTGCCTCCAAAAGCCCCTGGAATTCTGAAATCATCGTTTTCCCTCGTCCAAAATGGAGCGCATTTTGTCACAGAACAATACGCCATCCAGCCATACGAGCCCACCCGTACGAAGCGTGCGGCCACATGGGCCATATCCAAACGTAACTATCTTCCCCACGAATGTCGGGCAAGGATTACGATAAAAGCACTTTGCCCAACCTTGGCGTACCTCCATGCCGGTAGAACTGCTGATCGCAATGCTACGAGACCCGGCCTCGACGGGCGCACTACTGCCCTCGTCACGCGCGCTGGCAAGTGCCATGGCCAACGCCGCCAGCGGTGCCGACCTGATCGTCGAACTCGGAGCCGGCACCGGTGCCGTCACCCGTGCCCTGCTCCATGCCCAACCTCACGTGCCGCTGATTGCGGTGGAACTGCAGGCACCTCTTGCGCAGCGGCTGAAAGCTTGCTGCCCCGCTGTGGATGTGCGCCAGGCTGCGGCGAAAGAGGTCGTGGACGCCTTGATCGATGCACAAGGCAAGGTCGTCCTCGTTTCCAGTCTCCCGTTCCGCTCCCTGCCACGCCGCGTGGCAAGCGAAACGGCCACCTGCCTATGCCGATTCCTCGCACAGGACCCTGAGCGCAAGCTCGTCCAGTTCACCTATCAGCCCAGAGCGCCATTCAACGCTCCGCCCGGCCTGCGGTGGCAGCGGACATCGGTGGTTTGGCGCAATACACCACCGGCCGGGATATGGGAGCTACAAGCAGTGTGAAGTTGAAGCTGGAGTTTGACTTCAACTTCAGCCGCGTTCTGCAGCGTGCGAGACAAGTTTTATGTAGATTTTTCGTAGATGCAAAAACGCCCAGAGGGTGTTGAACTCTGGGCGTTTTTTTGTGGATTAGTCTGACGATGACCTACTTTCACGAGGGCGGACCTCACTGTTAGTCTGACGATGACCTACTTTCACGAGGGCGGACCTCACTATCATCGGCGCGAGTGCGTTTCACGGTCCTGTTCGGGAAGGGAAGGGGTGGTACCGCACGGCTATGGTCGTCAGACTTTGACTTGTTCTCTGCGTTGGACTGCAGAGCAAAGGAGGAAGAAGGGTGTTGTGTGATTGCCATGCGCGATGTGTGGTTTCGGGCATGGGTTGAGTTCGTTTTGTTTTGAAGGTTATAGGATCAAGCCGCACGGGCAATTAGTACCGGTTAGCTGAACGTGTTGCCACGCTTGCACACCCGGCCTATCAACGTTGTGGTCTTCAACGACCCTTCAGGGGGCTCGAGGCCCCGGGGAAGTCTCATCTTGAGGCGAGTTTCCCGCTTAGATGCTTTCAGCGGTTATCTCTTCCGCACATAGCTACCCGGCGATGCGACTGGCGTCACAACCGGTACACCAGGGGTGCGTCCACTCCGGTCCTCTCGTACTAGGAGCAGGCCCTCTCAAACTTCCAGCGCCCACGGCAGATAGGGACCAAACTGTCTCACGACGTTTTAAACCCAGCTCACGTACCACTTTAAATGGCGAACAGCCATACCCTTGGGACCGGCTACAGCCCCAGGATGTGATGAGCCGACATCGAGGTGCCAAACTCCGCCGTCGATGTGAACTCTTGGGCGGAATCAGCCTGTTATCCCCAGAGTACCTTTTATCCGTTGAGCGATGGCCCTTCCATACAGAACCACCGGATCACTATGACCTGCTTTCGCACCTGCTCGACGTGTGGGTCTCGCAGTCAAGCCACCTTTTGCCATTGCACTATCAGTACGATGTCCGACCGTACCTAGGTGACCTTCGTACTCCTCCGTTACCTTTTGGGAGGAGACCGCCCCAGTCAAACTGCCCACCATGCACGGTCCCCGACCTGGATTCACAGGCCTGGGTTAGAACCTCGACGACACCAGGGTGGTATTTCAAGGTTGGCTCCACCGGAACTAGCGTCCCGGCTTCAAAGCCTCCCACCTATCCTACACAAGTCCCGTCAAAGTCCAATGCAAAGCTACAGTAAAGGTTCATGGGGTCTTTCCGTCTAGCCGCGGGGAGATTGCATCTTCACAAACATTTCAACTTCGCTGAGTCTCAGGAGGAGACAGTGTGGCCATCGTTACGCCATTCGTGCAGGTCGGAACTTACCCGACAAGGAATTTCGCTACCTTAGGACCGTTATAGTTACGGCCGCCGTTTACCGGGGCTTCGATCAAGAGCTTGCACCCCATCACTTAACCTTCCGGCACCGGGCAGGCGTCACACCCTATACGTCCACTTTCGTGTTTGCAGAGTGCTGTGTTTTTAATAAACAGTCGCAGCCACCGATTCTCTGCGGCCCCTTCGCCCTTCGGATGTTCTCCTACAAGCTAACGGGGCATACCTTCTCCCGAAGTTACGGTATCAATTTGCCGAGTTCCTTCTCCTGAGTTCTCTCAAGCGCCTTGGTATTCTCTACCAGCCCACCTGTGTCGGTTTGCGGTACGGTCACTCTATGACTGAAGCTTAGAGGCTTTTCCTGGAAGCTGGGTATCACTCGCTTCGGACCCGAGGGTCCTCGTTATCATGCCTCAGCTTAGCCGCGCGGATTTGCCTACGCAGCACGCCTACACACTTGAACCACCTATTCCAACAGATGGCCGAGCTAACCTTCTCCGTCCCCCCATCGCATCATAGAGCGGTACAGGAATATTGACCTGTTTCCCATCGACTACGCATTTCTGCCTCGCCTTAGGGGCCGACTCACCCTGCGCCGATGAACGTTGCGCAGGAAACCTTGGGCTTACGGCGAGGGTGCTTTTCACACCCTTTATCGCTACTCATGTCAGCATTCGCACTTCCGATACCTCCAGCATCCCTTACGAGACACCTTCGCAGGCTTACGGAACGCTCCCCTACCACGTGTCAAAGACACATCCGCAGCTTCGGTTCATGGCTTGAGCCCCGTTACATCTTCCGCGCAGGACGACTCGACTAGTGAGCTATTACGCTTTCTTTAAAGGGTGGCTGCTTCTAAGCCAACCTCCTAGCTGTCTAGGCCTTCCCACCTCGTTTGCCACTTAGCCATGCATTTGGGACCTTAGCTGGCGGTCTGGGTTGTTTCCCTCTTGACACCGGACGTTAGCACCCGATGTCTGTCTGCCGTATATCACTTTGCGGTATTCGGAGTTTGCTATCGCGGGGTAGATCGCAATGACCCCCCCAACGATTACAGTGCTCTACCCCCGCAAGTGTCCGTACGACGCACTACCTAAATAGTTTTCGGGGAGAACCAGCTATTTCCGGATTTGTTTAGCCTTTCACCCCTATCCACAGCTCATCCCCTAACTTTTCAACGTTAGTGGGTTCGGACCTCCAGTACCTGTTACGGCACCTTCATCCTGGCCATGGATAGATCATCCGGTTTCGGGTCTACGCCCAGCAACTACGACGCCCTTATCAGACTCGCTTTCGCTACGCCTCCCCTATTCGGTTAAGCTCGCTACTGAACGTAAGTCGCTGACCCATTATACAAAAGGTACGCAGTCACCCCTTACGAGGCTCCCACTGTTTGTATGCATGCGGTTTCAGGATCTATTTCACTCCCCTCCCGGGGTTCTTTTCGCCTTTCCCTCACGGTACTGGTTCACTATCGGTCGATCACGAGTATTTAGCCTTGGAGGATGGTCCCCCCATCTTCAGACAGGATTTCTCGTGTCCCGCCCTACTTGTCGCACGCTCAGACCCGCCACCGGCTTTTCGCATACGGGACTATCACCCTGTATCGTCGGACTTTCCAGACCGTTTTGCTAAGCTGATGGTTTAGTCGTGCAGGCTGTTGCGCGTTCGCTCGCCACTACTTGCGCAATCTCGGTTGATTTCTGTTCCTCGAGCTACTTAGATGTTTCAGTTCGCTCGGTTCGCCTCCTCAGACCTATGGATTCAGTCTGGGATACCCCTTGCGGGGTGGGTTTCCCCATTCGGACATCGTGGGATCAAAGCTCTATTGCCAGCTCCCCCACGCTTTTCGCAGGCTTACACGTCCTTCATCGCCTGTGATCGCCAAGGCATCCACCACATGCACTTAGTCGCTTGATCCTATAACCTTGAACCCTCTTCGGTGTTGCCACCTCGAAGGCCCACGTACAGGAACGAACTCGTTTGTGCGATCAAGACTGTGCTGACTACGCAGCCTTGATCAATGCAATCACACAACTTGCAGTACGTACCGGCTACGATACGTACTGCACTTCTTCCACTTTGTTAAAGAGCGAACCTCAATGTCCGGCAGCACCGCTGCCGTTCAAGAAGTAAGAGATGACGAGCTCACGCTCGGCATCTCTTACTTCTCGTCTCGAAACCTGGTGGAGCTGGTCGGGATCGAACCGACGACCTACGGCTTGCAAAGCCGCCGCTCTCCCAGCTGAGCTACAGCCCCCTACTGTCTCGAGCAACCCATTGTTGGTGGGTCTGGTTGGGTTCGAACCAACGACCCCCGCCTTATCAAGACGGTGCTCTAACCAGCTGAGCTACAGACCCTCTCATCCGAGGCTCTTCGCCTGAACAACCGATAAGTTGTGGATACTTGGCCGCTGCGACCTGTTCTCTTGAAAGGAGGTGATCCAGCCGCACCTTCCGATACGGCTACCTTGTTACGACTTCACCCCAGTCATGAATCTCACCGTGGTAAGCGCCCTCCCGAAGGTTAAGCTACCTACTTCTGGTGAAACCCACTCCCATGGTGTGACGGGCGGTGTGTACAAGACCCGGGAACGTATTCACCGCAGCATGCTGATCTGCGATTACTAGCGATTCCGACTTCACGTAGTCGAGTTGCAGACTACGATCCGGACTACGATCGGCTTTTTGGGATTGGCTCCACCTCGCGGCTTGGCAACCCTCTGTACCGACCATTGTATGACGTGTGAAGCCCTACCCATAAGGGCCATGAGGACTTGACGTCATCCCCACCTTCCTCCGGTTTGTCACCGGCAGTCTCACTAGAGTGCCCAACCAAATGATGGCAACTAGTGACAAGGGTTGCGCTCGTTGCGGGACTTAACCCAACATCTCACGACACGAGCTGACGACAGCCATGCAGCACCTGTGTCCAGGCTCCCGAAGGCACCCTCGCCTCTCAGCAAGGTTCCTGGCATGTCAAGGGTAGGTAAGGTTTTTCGCGTTGCATCGAATTAATCCACATCATCCACCGCTTGTGCGGGTCCCCGTCAATTCCTTTGAGTTTTAACCTTGCGGCCGTACTCCCCAGGCGGTCGACTTCACGCGTTAGCTGCGTCACTCAGTGCATTGCTGCTCCGAACGACTAGTCGACATCGTTTAGGGCGTGGACTACCAGGGTATCTAATCCTGTTTGCTCCCCACGCTTTCGTGCATGAGCGTCAGTACAGGCCCAGGGGGCTGCCTTCGCCATCGGTGTTCCTCCTGATCTCTACGCATTTCACTGCTACACCAGGAATTCCACCCCCCTCTGCCGTACTCTAGCCTTGCAGTCACAAACGCAGTTCCCAGGTTGAGCCCGGGGATTTCACATCTGTCTTACAAAACCGCCTGCGCACGCTTTACGCCCAGTAATTCCGATTAACGCTCGCACCCTACGTATTACCGCGGCTGCTGGCACGTAGTTAGCCGGTGCTTCTTAGTCCGGTACCGTCATCCATGGCCTATGTTAGAGACCACGATTTCTTCCCGGCCGAAAGAGCTTTACAACCCGAAGGCCTTCTTCACTCACGCGGCATGGCTGGATCAGGGTTGCCCCCATTGTCCAAAATTCCCCACTGCTGCCTCCCGTAGGAGTCTGGGCCGTGTCTCAGTCCCAGTGTGGCGGATCATCCTCTCAGACCCGCTACGGATCGTCGCCTAGGTGAGCCTTTACCTCACCTACTAGCTAATCCGACATCGGCCGCTCCAATCGCGCGAGGTCCGAAGATCCCCCGCTTTCTCCCTCAGGACGTATGCGGTATTAGCGTACCTTTCGATACGTTATCCCCCACGACATGGGCACGTTCCGATGCATTACTCACCCGTTCGCCACTCGCCGGCAGGCCGAAGCCCCCGCTGCCGTTCGACTTGCATGTGTAAAGCATGCCGCCAGCGTTCAATCTGAGCCAGGATCAAACTCTTAAGCTCTTAAGTTCAATCCTACAAAGTACTCAAAATACTGACTTACATCAGCATGAGCACCTAATCATTGTGAAACTAAATCGCCTAAGCGATCCGGCCACAACCACCAAGCACCCACACTTATCGGTTGTCCAATTTTTTAAAGAACCGCCGCAATTCGCTGCAGCAGAGAGGCGAGATTATGATCAACTTCCATTTCGCCGTCAAGCATTTCGTTCGTCTTTTTTTCAACCGCTCCAGCTCATCGCCAGAACAAAAGACTACTCGACACCCGACCTACCTCTCCTCTTCCGCCCCGCCCGGCTTCCGTAGAAACCGCTGCAGCGCCGAAGAGCTGCGCATTATAGACATCAAAAAACGAAATGCAAGGGAAAGATTGGTGCTTGGGAAAAATAGGTGCTTTCAGCGCAAATTTCCCCGAGCGACTCGCGGATCGATGCGCTCCCACCATGTCTCTTTTCCCACTCTCGGGAACGGCCATCCCGGTTGCAGCCGCTCGCGTTAAGGTGGTATCGTCCGCGCGTCACGCGGGAGAGAACTCCCGATCTGGAGTCGCCGAAGGCGCAACCCCCGGAACCGCTCAGGCAAAAGGACCGCGTGCAAAGTACAAGTCTGGAGAGTGGTACGAGCGTCGAGGCGCCATACGTACCCACCGAAGGGGCACCCGCCCGCTGCATGCCTTCTATCTATATATCCACGGATAGATAGGGGCGCACGGCGCGAAATCTCTCAGGTACAAGGGACAGATGGGGCGAAGCCGGCAAATGGGTCGGGTCGCCCTTTTTTGTTTACTTCCTACCGGAGCCCCTCAGCAATGAGCACGCCTGCACAACATACTCCCCTTCACGCAGCGCATGTCGCCGCCGGCGCGCGCATGGTCGATTTCGCCGGCTGGGACATGCCGGTCAATTATGGTTCGCAGATCGAGGAACACCATGCCGTCCGCCGCGACGCCGGCATGTTTGATGTCTCCCACATGCTCGCCCTCGATCTTAGCGGGCCGGACGCCACCGTTTACCTGCGCGCGCTTCTCGCCAACGATGTCGACAAGCTGAAGACGCCCGGAAAAGCGCTGTATTCCTGCATGCTCAACGATCAGGGCGGAGTGATCGACGATCTGATCGTTTACCGCTTCGGCACCAGCGATTACCGTATCGTGGTCAATGCCGGTACCGCAGCCAAGGATGTGGACTGGATGAAACGGTGCATTGCCGTCACTGGCGCGGACGTCACCCTCCAGAGCCGCCGGGATCTGGCCATGATCGCCGTCCAGGGGCCGCACGCTATCGAACGCGCAGCGACCGTCCTGCCGGAATTGTCATCACCGCAAGGCGTTCCCGCCCCCTTCAGCGGAATACGGGTGGGGGATCTCATGATTGCCCGCACCGGCTATACCGGCGAAGACGGTCTGGAAATCGCGGTCCCTGCCGAGCGCGCCGAGCAATTGTGGAATGCCCTGCTGAGCGCCGGGGTCAAGCCCTGCGGGCTGGGGGCGCGAGACACTTTACGCCTGGAAGCCGGCATGAATCTGTACGGCCAGGATATGGACGACGCCGTCTCTCCATTGGACGCCGGCCTGGCGTGGACGGTCGATTTCGCCGACGCAACCCGTGACTTCATCGGCCGCAGCGCACTGCGGGCGAATCCGGCCGCGCGCCGCATGCTCGGTCTGATTCTGGAAGACAAAGGCGTGTTGCGCTCGCACATGAAGGTCTTCACTGGCGCCGGTAACGGCGAGACCACCAGCGGCAGCTTCTCGCCGACACTGGAAAAATCCATTGCCCTCGCCCGGCTGCCGCTCCCGGTCCAGGCCGGCGAAGAAGTCGATGTCGAAGTGCGCGGCAAGCGCCTGAAAGCGCGCACCGTGAAGCTGCCCTTCGTCCGCAACGGCCAACCCTTGGTCTGAAAACTCCGCCCGCTTCACCGGTTCAGGAGCGGGCCAGCAGTCCCCCTTCCAACTTACCCTGTCTGGAGAACGAACATGAGCAAGGTTCCGGCTGATCTGAAATATACGAAATCGCACGAATGGGTCCGCGTCGAAGCGGACGGAACGCTGACCATCGGCGTCACCGACCATGCCCAGGAAGCCCTCGGCGACGTCGTCTTCCTCGAATTGCCCGAAGCGGGCCGCACCCTCGCTGCCGGCGAAGCCTGCGCCGTGATCGAATCGGTCAAGGCGGCTTCCGACATCTACGCACCGGTCGCCGGCGAAGTCGTCACCAGCAACCAGGACGCAGCCGATGCGCCCGAAAGCGTGAACGCCGACGCCTATGCAACCTGGCTGTTCAAGCTCAAGCCGGCCGCCCCCCAAGAACTCGCCGCCCTCATGGATGCTGCGGGCTATCAGGCTGAAGTCGCCCAGGCCTGAGCAAGCCCGGCAACTCATCGGGCGCCCCTGTCCCCCCGGACAGGTCCCGCCCCCTCCGCCTTCTGCAGGAAGGCTTTCCCTTCCAGCAAGCCTCGCCCGTCCGCAGCCCAAGCCGATCCTTCGGCGCGCATTGACTCCTCGCCTCGACCATGACCGACACCCTGCTCTCCGCCCCGCTCGCCTGCCTCGAGCAGCGCGACGCCTTCATCCACCGCCACCTCGGCCCCAATGCCGATGAGATCGCGCGCATGTGCGCAGCCATCGGCGTCGCCGGTATCGACACGTTGATCGATCAGACCGTCCCGGCCGGAATCCGCCTCCAGTCCCCGGTTCCGCTCGCCGCGCCGGTGCCGGAACACGAGGCGCTCGGCGCCCTGAAAGTGATCGCCGCACGCAACGAGACGAAGAAGTCCCTGATCGGCCTCGGCTACTACGGCACCCACACCCCGGCCGTGATCCTGCGCAATGTCATGGAGAACCCGGGCTGGTACACCGCCTACACGCCCTACCAGGCGGAAATTTCGCAAGGCCGGCTGGAAGCCCTGCTGAACTACCAGCAAATGGTGGTCGACCTGACCGGCCTCGAACTGGCCAACGCCTCGCTCCTCGACGAAGCGACCGCCGCTGCCGAAGCCATGACCATGGCGCGCCGCGTGTCGAAGTCGAAATCGAACGTCTTTTTCGTCGATGAGGCCTGCTTCCCGCAGACGATCGACGTCGTCCGCACCCGGGCCCATTACTTCGGTTACGAGTTGGTCTACGGCAAGGCCGAAGAAGCCGCCGCGCACGACGTGTTCGGCGCACTGCTGCAGTATCCGAACGCCCGCGGCGAAGTCGTCGACCTTTCTTCCACGGTCGCGGACCTGAAGGGGAAAGGCGCGATCGTCGCGCTCGCCAGCGACCTGATGGCGCTCGTTCTGCTGAAGAGCCCGGGCGCCATGGGCGCCGACATCGCCCTCGGCTCGGCCCAGCGCTTCGGCGTGCCGATGGGCTTCGGCGGCCCCCACGCCGCCTTCTTCGCCACCCGCGAAACCTACGTGCGGTCGATGCCGGGCCGCATCATCGGCGTTTCCAAAGATGCCCGCGGCAACACCGCCCTGCGCATGACGCTGCAGACCCGCGAACAGCACATCCGCCGCGAAAAAGCGAATTCGAACATCTGCACCTCGCAGGTACTGCTCGCCAACATGGCCGGCTTCTACGCCGTTTACCATGGGCCGCAAGGCCTGCGCACGATCGCCGCACGCATCCACCGCCTGGCCGCGGTCCTTGCCGAAGGCCTGCGCAGGGTCGGATTCGCCCCCAGCCGCTCAGCTTTCTTCGACACCATCGAAGTCGATGCCGGCGCTCGCGCACCGGCGATCCTCAACGCGGCGCAAGAGGCCGGCTACAACCTGCGCAGCGTGTCGGGCACCCGGCTGGGTTTGTCCGTCGACGAAACGACCACGCGCGCCGACATCGCCGCCGTGCTCGCCTGCTTCGGCTGCACCGAAAACCTCGATGTGCTCGACGAGACCGTCGCTCGTGCCGGCGGCGCCTTGCCCGCCGCACTGCTGCGCCGCGACGCGATCCTCGCCCACCCCGTGTTCAACAGCCACCATACCGAACACGAGATGCTGCGCTATCTGAAGAAGCTGCAAAACCGCGACCTCGCACTCGACCACTCGATGATCTCGCTCGGTTCGTGCACGATGAAGCTCAATGCGACCAGCGAGATGATCCCGATCACCTGGCCGGAATTCGCCAACCTGCATCCCTTCGCTCCACGTGCGCAGGCCGCCGGCTACCTCGAGATGATCGACGGCCTGGCCGGCTACCTGCGCGCGCTTACCGGCTTTCCGGCGATCAGCATGCAGCCCAACTCCGGCGCGCAGGGCGAATATGCCGGTCTGGTCGCGATCGCGCGCTACCACGCCAGCCGGGGCGAGACCCAGCGCAAGGTCTGCCTGATTCCGAAATCGGCGCACGGCACCAATCCGGCGACCGCGCAGATGTGCGGCATGCAGGTCGTGGTGGTCGATTGTGACGACAACGGCAACGTCGATGTCGCCGACCTGCGGGCGAAGGCCGAGAAGCACGCGGCCGAACTGGCCGCGCTGATGATCACCTACCCCTCCACCCACGGCGTGTTCGAGGAATCGATCCGCGAGATGTGCGAAATCGTGCATGCGTGTGGCGGACAGGTGTACATGGACGGTGCCAACCTCAACGCCCAGGTCGGCCTGACCTCCCCGGCGGCGATCGGCGCCGACGTCTCCCACATGAACCTGCACAAGACCTTCTGCATTCCGCACGGAGGCGGTGGGCCGGGCATGGGGCCGATCGGTCTGGCCGCCCATCTTGCACCGTTCATGGCCGACCACGTGATCCAGCCCACCGGCGAAGCCGACCGCCCCAATCTGGGTCAAGGCGCGGTATCCGCCGCCCCCTTCGGCTCCGCGAGCATCCTGCCGATTTCGTGGATGTACATCACGATGATGGGTGGTGAAGGCCTCAAGCGCGCCACCGAAGTCGCGATCCTCAACGCCAACTACCTGGCCGGGCGCCTGAACAGCCACTACCCGGTGCTGTACACGGGTAGCCAGGGGCGGGTTGCCCATGAATGCATCATCGACATCCGCCCGATCAAGGCCGCGACCGGAATCTCGGAGGTCGACATCGCCAAGCGCCTGATGGACTATGGCTTCCATGCCCCGACCATGTCGTTCCCGGTCCCGGGAACGATCATGATCGAGCCGACCGAATCCGAAGACCTTGCCGAACTGGACCGCTTCGCCGCCGCGATGATTGCGATCCGTGACGAGATCCGCCGGATCGAGGCCGGTGCCTGGCCTGCCGACGACAACCCGCTGAAGAACGCCCCCCACACGCAGGCCGATCTCACCGGCGACTGGACCCGCCCCTACTCGCGCGAGCAAGCCGTGTTCCCGCTGCCCTGGGTAGCGGCGAACAAGTTCTGGCCCAGCGTCAATCGGATCGACGACGTCTATGGCGACCGCAACCTGTTCTGCACCTGCGTGCCGGTCGACGAATATGGCGACTGAACGGCAACAAGCACTTCCGGGCTGCTAGAATCGCCGCGCCTCGACCAGAAAGCCACGCTCTCGAGCGTGGCTTTTTCAATGCGCGGGCCAGACCCGTTCCCTGCCACCCCCTCCCGGGCCCATCGACGCCCCCATCCGACGCCCTCACCCGACCCGCTCCCCCACAGCGATGCCTGCCCCACGCTCCGACCGCAAAGCGCTCTGGCTCGGTCTGCTCACCGCCAGCCTCATCCTGCTGACCGCCGTCTTCATGACGCTCGCAGCGCAGATGCGGCCGGTGGCGATGCACGACCTGAACCTGGCCGAAGGCGAAAAGCTCAAATGCGTCTCCTACGCGCCCTACCACCGACCGGGGCAGACGCCGCTCGATCCCGCCAGCCGCATTCCCCGCGACCAGATCGCCGCCGACCTCGAAGCCCTGGCGAAAATCACCGCTTGCGTGCGCCTCTACTCGGTCAGCCAAGGACTCGGCGAGGTTCCAGAACTGGCACGCCCACTCGGCCTCAAGGTGCTTCTCGGCGCCTGGATCGGCTATGACCAGACACGGAACGCGGCCGAACTCGCGCATGCGCTGGAAATCGCCAACGCCTACACCGATGTCGTGCGCGCCCTGATCGTCGGCAACGAAGTCCTGCTCCGGCGCGAACGCAGCGAAGACGAAATGCGCACCCTGATCCGCCAGGCCAGGGCCCAGGCACGGGTTCCCGTCACCTACGCCGACGTATGGGAATTCTGGACCCGGCACGACAGCCTCGCTGCCGAAGTCGATTTCGTCACCGTGCATATCCTGCCCTTCTGGGAAGACGAGCCGGTCGACATCGTCGATGCCCTCGCACATGTCGTCGACATCCGCAGCCGAATCGGCGAGCACTTCCCCGGCAAGCCGGTCGTGATCGGCGAAACGGGCTGGCCGAGCGCCGGCCGGCAGCGCGAGGAGTCCCGCCCGTCACGGGTCAACCAGGCACGCTACATCCGCGAGTTCGTCCATCAGGCCCACGCCCGGGGCTGGGACTACAACCTCATCGAAGCCATCGACCAGCCCTGGAAGCGGCGCCTGGAAGGCACGGTCGGCGGCCACTGGGGGCTGCTCGAGGCGGACAGCCTGGCACCGAAATTCCCCCTCGCCGGCGCGGTCGCCGAACGCGAAAGTGCATTCGGGCCGATCGGCGGCGCCCTCCTCGGCGGATTGCTCGCTTTCCTTCTCGCCACCACCGGACGGCGCACCCGCTGCCTGCGCGTCAGCGCCCTGAGCGCGACCGGAGCGCTCGGCGGGGTGGTCACAGTGCTGCACTGGGAACACGCCCACCTCGCTTACCGCGACGCGCTCGAATGGTCCGTGCTCGGCGCGGTCGCCGCCCTCTGCGCCGTGCTGCCGCTGGTCCTCGCGCGCTGGCATGGAGAACCGCTCCCGGACGCGGCGCGCGCCGCCCGGCTCCTGCGCCGGCCGCAGGGCTGGCGCTCGAAGGCTGCGCTCCTCAGCCTGTTGCGTGCCCTGTTGCTGTTTGCCGCGGCAATCGCTGCGCTGCTGTTGTGGGTCGATCCGCGCTACCGCGACTTTCCGACCCTGCTTTACCTGACCCCGGCCGTGGTCTTCGGCGTCATCAGCTGGTGGAACCTGCCGCCTGGCCGCAGCGAGCGGGTCTGCGCGATCCTCATCGCTTTCGCCGTAAGCGCCCGCTGGCTGAGCGAACCCGCCAACCCGCAGGCGATCGGCTGGCTACTTTGCGGCCTCGCGTTCGCCCTCCCGCCGCTCCTGCTGCGCCCGCAGCAACACCAGCAGCGATAGCAGAGCACCCACCGCAGCGGGATCGTAACTGTACAGCACCAACCCGGCGACCCCGCTCAACCAACCCACCCAGGCCAGGCTGCGCGCGCCCAGCACGAAGCCGAGCAAACCACAGCCCAGGCTCAGCCAGCCCACGCGTTGATGCAAGAAGCTTTCCACCAGCACGGTCTTGAACAGGCACAAAGCGCCAGGCTCAGCACAATCGCGCGGCAGCAGACCGGCCTCGAGCACGCCGTGACGCAGCCACAGGGCCAGTGCCGCCAGGACCAGCCCGGCAAGCAGCGCAGGCCATGCGCCATGTTTGTGCAAATTAGTTGGCGTCATCCATCCTTTCCCTTGTGAATCAGTGCTCCACATGAACGCACATGCGCTGTTGCAAATTGGCACCGATGGTCGCTCGTAACAGACTGAAATCGTGCATAAAATGCCCTCCGGGCAGAGTTGCGCCCAGAACACCCGCCGAGCGCCGCGCATTGTGTCACAAGGGCCGGCGTGACGATATTTGCACGCGGCGATGAACAGCCCTCACCGGCTTCTCACCTCCTCCCGCTACATTCCCTCTCTCCCCAGCCCCGCTTTCCCACCCAAGGCAACACGGAATTCCAATGAAAAACGCCGCTACGTTCGCAACCCGCCTGGCGATCGCCATCGCGATCGCCGCCGCGGTAGCGTTCGCGCAGTACTGGATCTGGCAGCAGTTCAACCGCGGCGCCGAGTTCATCGGCACCAACCAGAGCATCAAGGGCTTCGCCTACAACGGTTTCCAGCGCGACCAGAGCCCGCTCACCGGCACCTATCCCAGCCGCGAAAACCTCGCCGCCGACCTCGACCTGCTCGGGCGCATGTCCGACGGGCTGCGCACTTATGGCGTCACCGACATGCCGGAACTGCTCGGTCTCGCCGGCGAGCGCGACATGATGGTCACTGCCGGCGCCTGGCTCGACGCCGACAAGACGCGCAACGCCCGCGAAATCGCCGCCCTGCTCGAAGTGGCACCGAAAATGCGCCACATCGAGCGGGTGATGGTCGGCAACGAAGCCGTGCTGCGCGGCGACCTCACCGTCACCGAACTGATCGGCTACCTCGACCAGGTACGCAAGACCCTGCGCAAGCCGGTTTCCACCGCCGAACCCTGGCACGTCTGGCTGCGCTATCCGGAGCTCGCCAAGCACGTCGATTACATCACCGTGCACCTGCTCCCCTATCACGAGGGCGTGCCGGTCGAAGCCGCCGTCGAATACGCCTTCCAGCGCTACGATGAAGTCGCCCGCGCCCATCCGCGCAAAAAGATCGTCGTCGGTGAAATCGGCTGGCCCAGCCGCGGCCCCACCATCGGCGCCGCCCTGCCCTCGCTCGACAACGAGGCCCGCTTCATCCGCGAATTCCTCGCCCACCCCCGCACCGCGCGCATCGACTACTTCCTGATGGAAGCGATCGACCAGCCCTGGAAGGTCGACGTCGAAGGCTGGGCGGGTCCGTACTGGGGCATGTTCAACGCCGACCGCGAGCAGAAGTTCGCCCTCGAAGGCATCATCGAGCGCGACCCGCACTGGTCGACCAAGGCGAGCAACGCCGCCGCCCTCGCCTTCCTACCGATGCTGCTGATCGCCTTTTTGCTGGCCGACTGGAGCATCTTCGGCCGTCTCTTCCTCGCCGCCCTGATCCAGGCCTGCGTATCGACGCTGATCATCGGCCTCAACGTACCGCTCGACTACTACCTCACCCAGCGCGACCTCGTCGGCCTCGTCCTGCTCATCGGCGCCACCGGGCTGACCGCCGCGGTGCTGCTGTCGCACGGCTTCGAATTCGGCGAAGTGCTGTTCAAGAAGAAGTGGCAGCGCCGCTTCCTGCCGCTGCCCCCGCACGCCCCCGAGCAACAGCCTTTCGTCTCGATCCACCTCGCCTGCTATAACGAACCCCCGGAGATGGTGATTGCCACCATCGACAGCCTGGCGAAGATGAACTATCAGAACTTCGAAGTGCTGGTGCTCGACAACAACACCCGCGACGAAGCCTTGTGGAAGCCGCTGGAAAAGCGCTGCGCCGAGCTCGGCCCGCGCTTCCGTTTCTTCCACCTCGCCAACTGGCCCGGGTTCAAGGCCGGCGCGCTCAACTACGGCCTCAAGGTCACCGATCCGCGCGCCGCAGTCGTGGGCGTGGTGGACGCCGACTATGTCGTCGAGCCCGACTGGCTGGCCTGCCTGATCCCGCACTTCGACCAGCCCGAGGTCGCCGTGGTGCAGGCGCCGCAGGCGCACCGCGACTGGGAGACCCAGCCCTTCAAGCGCATGTGCAACTGGGAGTTCGACGGTTTCTTCCGCATCGGCATGCACCACCGCAACGAGCGCAACGCCCTGATCCAGCACGGCACCATGACCCTGGTGCGGCGCCACGCGCTGGAAGAAGTGGGCGGCTGGTCGGAATGGTGCATCTGCGAGGACACCGAGCTCGGCCTGCGCCTGATCGAGAAGGGCTACGACACGCGCTACGTCGACCACATCCTCGGCCGCGGGCTCACGCCTTCGGGGTTTGCCGCGATCAAGAGCCAGCGCTTCCGCTGGGCCTTCGGCGCGATGCAGATCCTCAAGGCCCACCTGCCGCAGATGCTCGGGCGCAGCACCCTCAACCTCGCCCAGCGCTACCACTTCCTCACCGGCTGGTTCGCCTGGCTGGGCGACGCGCTACAGCTCGTGTTCGCCTTCGGCAGCCTGCTGTGGACGCTGGGCATCCTGCTGTTCCCGAAGGCCTTCGGCCTGCCGGTGATCGCGCTCGCCCTGCCGATCCTCGGCTTCATGGCGTTCAAGGCCGCGCTCGGCCCGATCCTCTACCGGCGCACGATGGACTGCCCGTGGAAGGACATCCTCGGCGCCTCGATCCTGTCGGTCGGCCTGGCGCACGCGATCGCGCGCGGCGTGTTCGCCGGCCTGGTGAAGAAGAAGGGCGTGTTCGTGGTCACCCCCAAGGGCTGGCGCGGCGGTGGCGCGCTCGCCTTCTTCAATCCGATCCGCGAGGAAATCGGCATGCTCGTCGCCCTGCTGATGGGCGCCGCCACCCTGGTCGCCCAGCGCGGCGCCGACAACCTCGAGACCCAGCTGTGGGTCGGCATCCTGTGCCTGCAATGCATTCCCTACGTTGCCGCGATCCTGTGCCAGGTCGCCGCCTACATGCCGGAGCGCAACAGCGGTGACACCCCGCGCGGAACCCTGTTGCCGCAGGCCTGAAACCCGCCCCGGCGGCAGGCACTCACCCCCGCCATGCGGCCAGCCGCCGGCCGAGCCGCGGCAGGTCGAAGGCGCGGTAATCCGGCAGGCCGTGCTGCGTGGGCTGGGTGAATTCACCCACGATCAGCGGCCGGATGTAGTCGCACGCCGCCGCAGTGACGTGCAGGCCGTCGGCGCGGACGAAATCGGCCGGCAGCGTGCGCTCGAGGTTGGCGATCGCGTCACAGTCGAGCGGGGCCATGTCCCACTGATAGGGCGCGTCGCGCACGCGCCGGATCGCCGGCATCGTGCCGCCCAGCCCCTGCACCGCGTACGCCACCGCCGCGCGGCCAACGGCTATCGCCTGCGCATGGTCGGTCGCCGACAGCCAGTGCCCACCTGCGCGCTGCAGGTAATCGGGTATCGCCCAATGGTGCTTGTAGCCCAGCCGCCCGTGAATCATCCGTGCCACCGCCGAGCCCGCCCCGCCGAGTTGAACGTAGCCGCGGGCATCGTGCGACTTTTCCATCAGCAGGCTGCCGTCGGTGCGGCGGATGCCCTCGGCCACGGTGATCGCGCAGTAGCCCAGGCGCTCGGTGGTCTCGCGCACCCGCGCGAGGAAGGCTTCTTCGTCGAATGCGGCCTCCGGCACCAGCACGATGTGCGGTGGCCGTTCGGGGTCACCGCCCGCGGCGAGCGCGGTCGCCGCCGCCAGCCAACCGGTATTGCGCCCCATCACTTCCATGACGAACACGCTGCCCTTGGGGCCGGCCATCGACGCGATGTCGAGTCCCGCTTCCAGCATCGAAGTCGCCAGGTACTTCGCCGCCGAACCGAACCCCGGACAACAGTCGGTGCCGACGATATCGTTGTCCACCGTCTTCGGCACCCCGATGCAGACCAGCGGATGCGCGCGCCGCCGCGCTTCGGCCTGCAGGCGGGCGACCGCATCCATCGAGCCGTTGCCGCCGTTGTAGAGCAGGAAACCGACCTCATGGGCGTCGAACACGGCGAACAGGCGCTCCATCACCTTCCCGTCGTCGTCGTGCGGCAAATCGAAACGGCACGAGCCGAACGCCCCGCCCGGGGTCCGCGCCAGGCGCGCCAGCGCCGCGGCATCGAGCCCGCTGGTATCGATCAGGTCCTCATGAAGGACGCCGACGATGCCCCGGTGCGCCGCCAGCACCCCGCCGATGCGCCCCTCCTGTTCGCGCGCGGCGGCGATCACCGCTGCCGCAGTGGCGTTGATGACTGCGGTGACTCCGCCCGAATGGGCATACAGCAGCTTGCTACGAGACATCGGCATCCACCCCCACGAAAAATCCTCAGCGACCACGAAAGCAAGCCGCTTCGGGCCGGCACCCCAGCGGCTGCATGGCGACGAAAACGGCGCGGCCGCCCCGATCTTCCGGGAGCGGCCGCGCCGTGACAAGCTCATCGCCGCGGGAGGAGGCGGGGCTCCGCCCGCTCCCGCCCGTGCAGGCTTACTTCAGCGCCTCGAAGGCCTGCGCGGTGATCGCATCGACCGCGCCAAGGCCGGAGATCTTGCGCACCTTCGGTGCCTTGGCATCGCCCGAAGCCGCCCACTTGCCGTAGTACTCGACCAGCGGCTTGGTCTGAGCGTGGTAGACGTCGAGACGCTTCTTGACCGTTTCTTCCTTGTCGTCGTCGCGCTGCACCAGGTCTTCGCCGGTGACGTCGTCCTTGCCCTCGACCTTGGGCGGGTTGTACTTGACGTGGTAGGTGCGGCCCGACGGCAGGTGGGCGCGGCGCCCGCTCATGCGCTCGACGATCTCGCTGTCGGGGACGTCGATTTCGAGCACGAAGTCGATCGCCACGCCCGCTTCCTTCATCGCGTCGGCCTGCGGAATGGTGCGCGGAAAGCCGTCGAACATGTAGCCGCTCTTGCAGTCATCCTGCTGCAGGCGATCCTTCACCAGGCCGATGATGATGTCGTCGGAGACGAGACCGCCGGCATCCATCACCTTCTTCGCCTCGACCCCCAGCGGCGTGCCCGCCTTGACCGCGGCGCGCAGCATGTCACCGGTGGAGATCTGCGGAATGCCGAACTTCTCCTTGATGAAGTTGGCCTGCGTCCCCTTGCCGGCGCCCGGCGGTCCCAACAGAATCAGTCGCATACACCCTCCCGAAAATTGGAAAGCCATTGAGATGGCGCTTTCCTTATCAATGAATAAAGAGGCCGAAACTTAACCGACACGCGGCAGCCGGTCAAACCCCGCCCGCCGCCGCCCCAGCCGTAAACGCGGCGCGCACGCGCTCGAGGTCTTCCGCCGTATCCACGCCGGCCGGCGGCGCCTCGGCGAGCTCGATGACGCGGATCGGAAAGCCGTGCCACAGCGCGCGCAGCTGCTCGAGCGCCTCCCACTGCTCCAGCGGCGAAGGCGCAAGTCCGGCATAGCGGCGCAGGAACCCGACCCGGTAGGCATACAGCCCGACATGGCGCAGCAGCGGCAGAGCGGCCGGCAAGGCGTTCCGCCCGTCCTCGCCCGCCCAGGCGTCACGCGCCCAGGGAATCGGCGCCCGGGAAAAATACAGCGCACGGCCGGCAGCATCGCACACCACCTTCACCACATTCGGATTGAAGGCCTCGCCGGCCTCGACGATGGCATGGGCCGCAGTCGCGATCGCAGCATCGGGATCGGCCGCCAGTGCGCGGGCGACGGCGGCGACTACCGTCGGATCGATCAGCGGCTCGTCACCCTGGACGTTGACCACGATCTCGTCGTCGCCCCAGCCGCACAGCGCCGCGACTTCGGCCAGGCGGTCGGTCCCGCTCGGGTGGTCGGCACGGGTCATCACCACCGTCCCGCCCGCGGCTTCGACCGCGGCGCGTACCCCCTGGTGATCGGTCGCGACCCAGACCCCGGCGGCACCGGCCGCGTGCACGCGCTCGAGCACGCGCACGATCATCGGCTTGCCGGCGATGTCGGCCAGCGGCTTGGCCGGCAGCCGGGTCGAGGCATAGCGCGCCGGGATGACGATGCGAAACGGGAGGGGCGCGGGAACCGGCGTCGCCATCGGACTCACTTGCGCAGTGCGTCCACTTCTTCCGCGCTCAGCGCACGCGCTTCCTCGTCGAGCATCACCGGGATGTCGTCGCGGATCGGATAGGCGAGGCGGTCGGCCTTGCACACCAGTTCCTGCTTGTCCTTCAGGTAGTCGAGCGGCCCCTTGCACAGCGGGCAGACGAGGATTTCAAGCAGTCGTGCGTCCATCTTCGAGCTTCTCCAGGATGCGTTCGGCGGCTCCCGAACCGATCTGCGCCCGCACCGGGTATTCCCAGCAATCCGCGGGCGCGAAAGCGCGGCATTTTACCGCATCCTTGGCCGTCATCAGGATCGGCAGCGCATCGCCGAAATCGAGATCGGCGGGAGTGAAGTGGTGATGGTCGGGAAAGGGATGGGGCACGGGCTCGATGCCCTCGCCGGCAAGCTGCACGAAAAAGCGCTGCGGCCGGCCGATCCCGGCCACCGCATGCACCCGGCAGCCGCGCAGCTCTGCCGCCGGACGCGTCCGCCGGGGCGCCGCGACGGCCTCCAGCAGGCCACCCTGCAGGTGCATGTCGAACACCGGCACCGCCCCGGCAGCGGCGCGCGTGGCCGCCGTCAGCGGCCCATGGGCGATCACCAGATCGACCTCGGCCAACCGCGACAAGGGTTCGCGCAAGGGGCCGGCCGGCAGCAGCCAGCGGTTGCCGAGGGTAGCCTCATCGACCACCGCGACCTCCAGGTCACGCCCGAGGCGGTAGTGCTGCATGCCGTCGTCGGCGACGATGACGTCGCACCCGGGGTGGAGGCGCAGCAGCTCGCGCCCGGCCGCCGGGCGGTCGCGGCCGATCACCAGCGGGCATCCGGTCAGGCGCGCGAGCAACACCGGCTCGTCGCCGTACAGCGCCGGATCACCATCGGCCGGCACCGCGGCGACGCCCTCGATCCGTCCGCCATGGCCACGGCTGACGATCCCCGGACGCCACCCCCGGGCGCGCAGCGCGCCGACCAGCCAGTCGACCACCGGCGTCTTGCCGCTGCCACCGACGGCGATGTTGCCGACCACGATCACCGGCACCGGCAGCCGCTGCGGGCGCAGCGCCTTACGCCGCCAGCGCGCGAGCGCGCCGAACAGCTGCGCCAGCGGAAACGCCGCCCCGGCGAGCAGGCCGCGACGTTGCCAGAATGCGGGGGCGGACATGCTCAAGCGCTCACTCGAGCGGCGTCTGGGTAGCGAAGGTGATGTGCGCCAGCCCGGCCCGCTGCGCCGCCTGCATGACATCGATGACGCGCTGGTGCGCGGTGCGGGCGTCGGCATTGATCACCACCACCGGCGGGCGCTGCGCGCCTGCAGCCCTGGCCGCGGCCCTGGCGAGCGCCGCCGCAGTCGCGCCGACATCGCGCCCGCCGACGGGCTGGCCATCGACCAGCACCTCGCCGGCCGCGGTGACGACGACGACGATCTCGTTCGCCACCGCCTCGGCGCTTTCCGGCTCGGCCGTGGGCAGGCGGATCTCCAGCCCCGAGACCGGGGAAAAGGTCGTCGTCAGCATCAGGAAGATGATGATCACCAGGACCACGTCGATGAGCGGGATCAGGTTGATCTCCGGCTCCCCGTTGCGGCTGCCGCGGCGGAAATTCATCGCGCCCGCTCCTGTCAGACGCGGCGTTCGCCGTGGGCGACTTCGACCAGCTTGACCGCCTGCTGCTCCATGTCGATCACGAAACCGTCGACGAGAGCGCGGAAATGGCGCCAGAAGATCATCGCCGGAATGGCGATGATGAGGCCGAGGCCGGTCGTGTACAGGGCGATCGAGATGCCTTGCGCAAGCTGTGCCGGGTTGGCGCCGCTCACCCCCTGCGAGGCGAAGATGTCGATCATGCCGATGATGGTGCCGAGCAGCCCCATCAGCGGACTGATCGCGGCGATGGTGCCGAGCGTGGTGAGGAAACGCTCGAGCTCGTGGGCGACGGCGCGGCCGGTCTCCTCGATCGATTCCTTCATCATCTCGCGCGGGCTATTGACGTTGCGCAGCCCGGCGGCCAGCACCCGGCCCAAGGGCGAATGCCCCCCGACGCGCTCGATCATCGCCGGCGACACGCCATTGCCGCGCAGCTCATCGAGGACGTTGCCGAGCAGGCCGGACGGGACGATGCTTGCCCGGCGCAGGGAGACCGAGCGTTCGATGATCAGCGCCACCGCGATGACCGAAGCCAGAATCAAGGGCCAGATCGGCCAGCCAACAGCCTGGATGATCGCGAACACGCGCGCCCCCTCGGAACAAAGGCGGAACTCTAGCGCCGCCGGCCGCCGGCAGCAAGCTCGGCCGCCGGCGGCCGGCAGGCTTCCGCCCGCGCCCGCAGCCCCCTTGCAGACACCGAGCGGGATTGACGGAGGAATCCACAGAAGCTGTGGATAAGTTTGTGGGTTGTTTTGGGATGTTGCCCGCAAAGCCGGTCGCCACAAGCCTTCGGACACTCCGATGAAAAATTGTGCAACATATTAAGTTGTTAATTTTCAATGAGTTATAAATCACCCCCTTTCCCATCAAGGACTTGCAGAAAGCCTCTTGACAGCCCGTAGCCGCTGTGGATTCCGCTACAATCCGGCCATGGAATCCGCCGCCTCCGCCCCTCTTCCCGATCCCGACAACCCGGCAAGAACGCTGTCCGCCCCGGTACTTAGCGTTTCCGAACTCAACCGCCTGGCACGCGAAGTGCTTGAGTCCGCGCTGCCCCTGTCGTGGGTCGGCGGCGAGATTTCCAACCTCACCCGGGCAGCCTCCGGCCATGTGTACTTCACCCTCAAGGACGCGAATGCCCAGGTACGCTGCGCGATGTGGCGTAACCGCGCGCAGCTGCTGCCCTTCCGCCCGGAAAACGGCATGCGGGTCGAAGCGCGCGCGCTGGTAACCCTGTACGAGGCCCGTGGCGACTTCCAGCTCAACGTCGAGACCCTGCGCCCGGCCGGCATCGGCGCGCTGTTCGAGGCCTTCAACCGGCTCAAAAACCGGCTCGCCGCCGAAGGCCTGTTCGACCCCGCGGGGCGCCGCCCCCTGCCGCGCTTTCCGCGCGCCGTCGGCGTCGTCAGCTCGCCGCAGGCCGCGGCGCTGCGCGACGTGCTGGTCACCCTGCGCCGGCGGGCACCCCACCTGGCGGTGGTTCTCTATCCCGCCCCGGTGCAGGGCGCGGACGCTGCAGCCCGCCTGCGTGAAGCGGTTGTGACCGCAGGCCGGCGGGCGCACCAGGACGGGGTCGAGCTGCTGCTGCTGGTGCGCGGCGGCGGCAGCATCGAAGACCTGTGGGCGTTCAACGACGAATCCCTGGCCCGCGCCCTGCGCGCCTGCCCGCTGCCGGTGGTGAGCGGCATCGGCCACGAAACCGACTTCACCATCGCCGATTTCGCGGCCGACCTGCGCGCGCCCACGCCGACCAGCGCGGCCGAACTCGCCAGCGCCGGCTGGCATGCGGTGCGCGCCGAACTGGCTGCGCTCGAACCCCGCCTCGGGCGCGCCATCGGCCGCCGCCTCGAAACCCTCGCTCAGCGCCTCGACCGCGCCGCCCTGCGCCTGATCCATCCGCGGCAGCGCCTGGAGCGCGAACGGGAGCGGCTCGCGCTCGCCGCGCGCCATCTGCGCGCGGCGCTCGAACGCCGGCTCGAGCGCGCTGCGCTGCGCTGTGCCCGCGCCGGCACCCGCCTGGACGCGGCGCGGCCCGAACTCGCCTCGTACCGGCAGCGGGTCGACGCCCTCGGCCTGCGCCTGCGCCAGGCGATGCTCACCCAGGCGGAACTGCGCCGGGTGCGGCTCGCGGCGCTCGCCGCCCACCTCCAGCACCTCGCCCCCGAGGCCGTGCTCGCCCGTGGCTACGCCATCGCGCGCGACTCCCGCGGCCGGGTGCTGCGCGTCGCGGCGGAAGTCGAAAACGGCGCCACGGTCAGCGTGCAGCTGGCGCGGGGCCGTCTCGACGCTTCCGTTCTCGGGCACCACGACGACTGACAGCGGTCGAATTCGGTGTGAACGCCCACCGACCCGGGGCTTGCCGATAGCGTTTCACAAACAGCCCGATAGTCTTAAGATTCGGGCGCGAGCGTTGTCAGCGGGGCAAAATCCCGACTAGAATCTTCGGGCTTTTCCCCCAGCTTCAGACAAAACAAGCCGAATAAAGGAGAACCCGCATGGAACATACCCTGCCCGCCCTGCCTTATGCCAAGGATGCCCTGGCTCCGCATATTTCCGCGGAAACGCTGGAGTTCCACCACGGCAAGCACCACCAGGCCTACGTCACCAACCTGAACAACCTGATCAAGGGCACCGAGTACGAGAACCTCGACCTCGAAGCGATCGTCAAGAAGGCGCCCGCCGGCGGCCTCTACAACAACGCCGCCCAGGTCTGGAACCACACCTTCTTCTGGAGCAGCATGAAGCCCGCCGGTGGCGGCGAGCCCAGCGGCGCGCTGGCCGACGCGATCAAGGCCAAGTGGGGTTCCTTCGACGACTTCAAGAAAGCCTTTCAGACTTCCGCGGTCGGCAACTTCGGCTCGGGCTGGACCTGGCTGGTGAAGAAGGCCGACGGCAGCGTCGACATCGTCAACATGGGCGCCGCCGGCACCCCGCTGACCACCGGCGACACCGCCCTGCTCTGTATCGACGTGTGGGAGCACGCCTACTACATCGACTACCGCAACCGCCGCCCAGACTTCGTCGCCACCTTCCTCGACAAGCTCGCCAACTGGGACTTCGCGGCGAAGAACTTCGCCTGACTCCGCTAGACCCCGCCGGCCCCGCGGGGCCGGCTCGATGCTCGACATCCTCTACCAAGACGACTGGCTGGTCGCGATCCACAAGCCCGCCGGCCTGCTCGTCCACCGCAGCCCGATCGCCGCCGCTGAGCAGCGCTTTGCCGTGCAGCTGCTGCGCGACCAGATCGGCCGTCGCGTCTTTCCCGCGCACCGCCTCGACCGCGGCACCTCCGGCGTGCTGCTGTTTGCGCTTGAGCGCGAGACCGCCGCGGCCCTCGGCGCCCAGTTCGAGTCGCGCCGGGTGGACAAGCGCTATCTGGCGGTCGTCCGTGGCCACCCGCCCGCCGCCGGCCTCATCGACCACCCGCTCGCCCGCCGCCTCGACCCCATCGAGCGCAGCCGCGGGCGCGGCGCAGGCACGCGCGACGGCCTGCCCGAGGACGAAGAGGACAGCGCGGCGCCAGCCGGTGTCCCGGACACCGACACCGCCGCGGGCAGCCCCGGCCAGCCCCTGCCGGCCCCTTTGCCGGCGCGCACCCATTACCGCCTGCTCGCCAGCGCCGAACTGCCTTACCGCGTCGACCGCTACCCCAGCAGCCGCTACGCCCTGCTCGAACTCGTCCCCGAAACCGGCCGCCGCCACCAGCTGCGCCGCCATCTCAAGCACATCGCCCACCCCATCATCGGCGATGCCACGTATGGCAAGGGCCGCCACAACCGCCTCTTCCAGCAACTGTTCGGCAACACCCGCCTGCTCCTCGCATGCACCGCGCTGGGCTTGCGCCATCCCGTCTCCGGCGCTCTCCTCCAGTTCCAGGCCCCGCCGGCGCCGGACTTCGCCGCGGTCCTCGCAGCCCTGGGCTGGAGCACCTCCGTCCCCGCCGGGCCGTCGCCCTGAGCCGGCGCCGGCCCTCGCCAGCCGCTCTCTCCGGCCCTCCCCTGGACGCCGATTTCAGGGCACAATCAGCCCTTTCGGACCGCCCTGCAGCCGCAGCGCCGCGCCGCCCGTCCATGCTCACCCAGGTAAATCGATGAATCCGTTGCTCCAGGTTCGCCAGCACGGCCAGCAACTCTGGCTCGACAATCTTTCCCGCACCCTGCTCAACGACGGCCATCTCGCCCGTCTGATCGCCGAAGACGGCATCGCCGGCGTCACCACCAACCCCGCGATCTTCCACAAGGCGATCGCCGACGGCCGCTACTACGAGAGCGATCTCGACGCCCTGCGCGAGCAACCGATGGACGCCGAAGGGCGCTATGAAGCGCTGGTGCTCCCCGACGTGCGACGCGCCTGCGACCTGCTCCTGCCGCTGCACGAAGAAAGCGACGGCGATGCCGGCTACGTCAGCCTCGAAGTCTCCCCCGTGCTCGCACACGACGCCGACGCCACCTTCGCCGCCGGCATGCGCCTGAACGCCACCATCGACCGCCCCAACCTGCTGATCAAGGTGCCTGCCACCGCTGCCGGGGTGGAAGCGGTCGAGCGCCTGATCGGTGCCGGAGTCAGCGTCAACGTCACCCTGATGTTCTCTCTCGCCCACGTCGACGCGGTCGCCGAAGCCTATCTCCGCGGTCTCGAACGCCTGCGCCGTGCCGGCGGCGAACTCGCTCCGGTCAGGTCGGTGGCAAGCCTGTTCCTGTCGCGGGTCGACACCCTGATCGACAAGCAGCTCGAGGAAGCCGGCGGCACGGCACTGGAACTGCGCGGCCGCACTGCGGTGGCGATGGCCCGACTCGCCTACCAGCGCTACCGTGAACGCTTCCACAGCGCCGGCTTCGAAGCGCTGCGCGCCGCCGGCGCCCACCCGCAATCCCTGCTGTGGGCGAGCACCGGCACCAAGAACCCGGCCTACAGCGACCTGCTCTACGTCGAGCCGCTGATCGGCGCGGAAACGGTCAACACCCTGCCCGATGCGACCCTCGCCGCACTGCGCGACCACGGCCGCATCGCCCCCACGCTGGAGAGCGGAACCGAGGCCGCAGCCGCCCACTACGCCGCCCTGCGCGCCCTCGGCATCGACCTCAACACCGCCGGTGAACGCCTGCAGCGCGAAGGCCTCGCCCAGTTCGAGCAGGCGTTCACCGCACTGCTCGAACTGACCGCCTGATTCCCACCCGGGTGGACGCCCCGCGATGAAATTCTGCTCGAACTGCGGCGCCGGAGTCGCCTTTCGAATCCCGCCCGGCGACACCCTGCCGCGCCACGTCTGCGAGCAGTGCGGAACCATTCACTACCAGAACCCGAAGATCATCGTCGGCGCCCTGCCGGTGTGGGAAGAGCGTGTGCTGCTGTGCCGGCGTGCGATCGAACCGCGCTACGGCATGTGGACCCTGCCCGCCGGGTTCATGGAAAACGAGGAGACCACCGCCCAGGCCGCGGCCCGCGAGACGCTCGAGGAAGCCTGCGCCCGCATCGAAGTCGGCGAGCTGTACACCCTGATCGACGTGCCGCACATCAGCCAGGTCCACATCGTCTATCGCGCCCGCCTGCTCGACCTCGACTTCCGCCCCGGCGAAGAGTCGCTCGAGGTCGCACTGTTTCGCGAAGAGGACATCCCGTGGCAGCAGATCGCCTTCCGCTCGATCCTGATGAGCCTGCGCCACTTCTTCGAGGACCGGCGCCGCGGCCAATGGACAGTGCACACCGCCAGCCTCGGCCCGCCACCGCCCGACTGGCGCTGAACTCCGCCGCCGGGGCATCGCCGGAAGCTGGCCCGGCATAAGCATATACATTCACCAGGGTTGAGTGCGCCGCCTCCGGCGGGCGATAATCCGCCGATTATCAACTGCTCGCGGATCATGACCAGCTACCTTTTCGTCGTCGTCGGCGCCGTCCTGGTGAACAACGTCGTCCTTGTCCGCATCCTCGGGCTGTGCCCTTTCATGGGCGTGTCGAAAAAGCTCGAGACCGCGATCGGCATGGGCGCGGCCACCACCTTCGTGCTCACCCTGGGGTCGGGCACCAGCTACCTGATCGACCATTACCTGCTGCTGCCGCTCGATCTCGCCTATCTGCGCACGCTGTCCTTCATCGTCGTGATCGCCGCGATCGTGCAGCTCACCGAGCTGGTGATCCAGAAGACCAGCCCGCTGCTGCACCAGGTGCTGGGCATCTACCTGCCGTTGATCACCACCAACTGCGCGGTGCTCGGCGTGCCGCTGCTCAACGTCGGGATGAAGCACGATCTGCTCGAATCGCTGCTGTTCGGCTTCGGCTCCTCGCTCGGCTTCACCCTGGCGCTGGTGCTGTTCGCCGGCATCCGCGAGCGCCTGGAAGGGGCCGATATTCCTGTGCCGTTCAAAGGCACGGCGATCGCCATGATCACCGCCGGCTTCATGAGCCTCGCGTTCATGGGTTTTGCCGGACTGGACCGTTTCCAGTGAAGCGCCGCCTCCTGCGCGGGTGCAGCGCGGACCTGGACGGCGACGCCCCAGGCTGCGCCATGTCCGCCCTCGCCCACCAACCCGGACACGACAAGACGCCCCCATGTTGACCGCACTGCTCGTGATGTCCGGCATCGCCCTCGTCCTCGGCGCGACCCTGGGCTATGCCGCGATCCGCTTCAAGGTCGAAGGCGACCCGCTGGTCGAGAAGATCGACGCCATCCTGCCGCAGACCCAGTGCGGCCAGTGCGGCTACCCCGGCTGCAAGCCCTATGCCGAAGCCATCGCCAACGGCGAGGCCGACATCAACCAGTGCCCGCCCGGAGGCGAAGAAGGGGTGCGCAAGCTCGCCGACCTGCTCGGGCGCGAATTCAAGCCTCTGTCCGAAGAGCACGGGGTGGAAAAACCCAAGGCGGTCGCGGTCATCGACGAGCAGGAGTGCATCGGCTGCACGCTGTGCATCCAGGCCTGCCCGGTCGACGCCATCGTCGGCGCCGCCAAACAGATGCACACCGTGGTCGAGCCGCTATGCACCGGCTGCGAGCTGTGCGTCGCCCCCTGCCCGGTCGACTGCATCGCGATGGTGGCGGTCACCGAGACCGTGCAGACCTGGAAATGGAAATACCCGGTGATCGAAATCAGGAAGGCGGCATGATCGGGCGCCTGTTCAAATTTCGCGGCGGCATCAAGCCCGACGCCCACAAGAACGAGTCGGCCGGCGCCCCCATCCGCCGCGCCCCCCTGCCCCCGCGCCTGGTGGTGCCGTTGCGCCAGAGCGCGCGCGCGAGTCCGAGCTGCATCGTCGAAGTGGGCCAGCACGTGCTCAAGGGCGAACGCATCGGCGCCCCAGAAGGTTTTCTCGGGACCGCGGTCCATGCCCCCACGTCGGGCACGGTGGTGGACCTGGGGAACTACCCGATGGCCCATATTTCCGGGCTCGACACCCCCTGCGTGGTCATCGCCCCCGACGGCGAAGAGCGCTGGATCGAGCACGCCCCGTTCGATTACCACACCGCCAGCCGCGAACAGGCGCTCGCCTGGCTGCGCGATTGCGGCATCGTCGGCCTCGGCGGCGCGACCTTCCCCAGCCACGTCAAGCTCGGCACGGGCGCCGGCATCGAGACCCTGATCCTCAACGGCGCCGAGTGCGAGCCCTGGATCACCTGCGACGACCGCCTGATGCGCGAGCGTGCCGCCGACATCCTCGCCGGCGCGGCGATCCTGCGCGAGCTGATCGGCGCACGCGAACTGGTCGTCGGCATCGAGGACAACAAGCCCGAAGCGATCGCGGCGATGCGCGAGGCGGCGGCAGCGGCGGGCGATGTGCGCATCGTGCCGGTGCCCGCGCTCTACCCCGCGGGCGGCGAAAAGCAGCTCATCCGCGTTCTCACCGGGGTCGAGATCCCCTACGGCAAGCTTGGCGGCGACTACGGCGTGCAGTGCTTCAACGTCGGCACCGCACACGCGGTGTATCGCGCCATCGCCCACGGCGAGCCGCTGCTGAGCCGCGTCGTCACCCTCACCGGCAACGTCGCCCGCAGCGGCAACTGGGAAGTGCTGATCGGCACTCCGGTCGCAGACCTGCTCGCGCTGGCGCAGCCGAAGGCCGACACCGACCGCACCCTGATGGGCGGACCGATGATGGGCTTCGCCCTGCCGCACCTGGACGTACCCATCGTCAAGGGCAGCAACTGCCTCATCTCGGCCTCGCCGACCCTGTTTCCGCCCGCCCCGCCCGAGCAGCCCTGCATCCGCTGCGGCGAATGCGCACGCGCCTGCCCCGCCGAACTGCAGCCGTTCGAGCTGTACTGGTTCAGCCGCTCGAAAAACTTCGGCAAGGCGCAGGAGTACCACCTCTTCGACTGCATTGAATGCGGCTGCTGCGCCTACGTGTGCCCGGCCCACATCCCGCTGGTGGACTACTTCCGCTTTTCCAAGAGCGAGATCTGGGCGCGCGAACGCGAAAAGACCGCGGCCGACCAGGCCCGCGAGCGTTTCGAGTTCCGCAACTTCCGCCAGGAGCGCGAAAAAGCCGAAAAAGCCGCCCGGCTCGCGGCCAAGGCCGCCGAGACCCACGCCAAGCTCGGCGCCGAAACCGCGGACGCAGCGCCGGCCGCGGCCGATGCTGCCGCGGAAGACCCGAAGAAAGCCCTGATCGCCGCCGCGCTCGCTCGCGCCCAGGCGCAAAAGGCCGAAACCCGGCCGCGCAACACCGACAACCTCAGCCCCGAGAAACAGGCCGAGATTGCCGACATCGAAGCCCGCCGCAAAGTGCTGGAGGCGGTGCATGCCGCCGACCACCGCCGCGCACCGGAACTTTCGAGCGCCGATGCGCCGCCACCGGGCACGCCCACCGGCGGCTCCGAGCCCCGTAACTGACCCCGCCATGATCCATTCACCCTACGTCCGCAAACCCGTCAGCGTGCAGCGCACGATGGGCCTGGTGCTGATCGCGTTGCTGCCCGGAATCGCCGCCTACGTGTGGCAAGTCGGCGCCGGCGTACTGATCAACCTCGCCATCGCCACCGTCGCCGCGATGCTCGCCGAAGCCCTGGTGCTGCGCCTGCGCCGCCGCCCGGTCCGGATCGCCGTCACCGACCTGTCGGCCGTCGTCACCGCCTGGCTGGTGACGCTGTGCTTCCCACCGATCGTGCCATGGTGGCTCACCGTCACCGCCGTGCTGGTCGCCATCGTCGCCGTCAAGCACCTCTACGGCGGCCTCGGCCAGAATCCGTTCAACCCGGCAATGGTCGCCTACTGCACGATGATCGTCGCCTTTCCGGCGCTGATGTCGCAGTGGCCGCCGGCCGGGCAGCTGCCCTTCGACACCCAGCTCGCGCTGATCCTGGGCGGCTCCCGCGAGGTCGACGGCATCACCGGCGCCACCGCCCTCGATGCCCTGCGCACCGGCCTGCGCGCCGGCGTCGGCCCGGTCGATGCCGTGCGCGAGGGCTCGGCCTTCGGCCTGCTCGGCGGTCGCGGCTGGGAATGGATCGCGCTCGGCTACATTCTCGGCGGGCTCTTCCTCCTCGCCACGCGGATCATCACCTGGCACATGCCGGTGGCCTTCATCGCCACCTTCGGCGGAGTCTCGGCGCTGTTCTGGCTGCTCGATCCGGCACAGTTCGCCTCGCCGCTGTTCCATCTCGCCAGCGGCGGCGCCATGCTCGCCGCCTTCTTCATCGTCACCGATCCGGTCTCGGGCACCACCACCCCACGCGGCAAGCTCCTCTTCGCTGCCGGCATCGCGCTGCTCGCCTGGCTCATCCGCAACTTCGGTGCCTATCCCGAGGGGATCGCCTTCGCCGTGCTGCTGATGAACATGTGCGTGCCGCTGCTCGACATGAAGACCCAGCCCCGGGTCTTCGGCCACCGCAATGGAACCCCCGGAGGCGACCGCCAGTGAGCATGCGCTATTCCGCCCCCCGCACCGCGCTGCGCACCGCGGCGATCATGGTGGTCTTCACTATGGTATTTACCGCACTGATGGCGGCAACCTACGGCCTCACCCGGCCGGCAATCGAAGCTTCAAAGCAGGATGCGCAGCTGCGCCTGATCAACGAGGTGCTCCCGCCCGACAGCTACGACAACGCCCTCCTCGACGACTTCGTGCGCTTCGGCCCGACGCCCGCGATCGGCATGGACGGTGGCGGCCGCGCCTGGCGCGCGCGCAAGGCCGGCCAGCCGGTGGCGCTGGTGCTCGAGGCCGCCGCCAGCGACGGCTACGCCGGGCGCATCGCCCTGGTGGTGGCGGTCGCCGTCGACGGCCGGCTGTCCGGGGTGCGCGTCACCGAGCACAAGGAAACTCCCGGCCTGGGCGACTACATCGATCCGAAGAAGGACCGCCGCAAGGACATGCCGTGGATCGGCCAGTTCGCCGTCGCCACCTGGAAGGATGTAGACAGCGCGGCGTGGAAGGTGCGCAAGGACGGCGGCAGCTTCGGCTACCGCAGCGGCGCCACCATCAGCGCACGCGCGGTGGTCGGCGCCGTCGGCCGCAGCACCGCGTTCGCCGTCGAACATCTGGACGCTTTCTTCGCCGCACCTGCCGGCAGCCTGCTCGGAGCCCCGTGATGACCCCGACCGAATTCCGCGATCTCGCCTGGAACGGACTGTGGAAGCAGAACACCGGCCTTGCCCAGCTGCTCGGCCTGTGCCCGATCCTCGCGGTGAGCACGACGATGGTCAACGCGGTGAGCCTCGGCCTCGCCACCCTTCTCGTCATGGCGCTGGCGAACTTCGCCGTGTCGACGCTGCGCAACCTCATTCCCTATGAGATCCGCATTCCGGTGTTCATCCTGATCATCGCCGCGCTGGTCACCGTCGTCGATCTCGCTTTCAACGCCTGGCTGCATGACCTCTATCTGGTGCTCGGCATCTTCATTCCGCTGATCGTCACCAACTGCATCGTGCTCGCCCGCGTCGAAGCCTATGCGGCCAAGAACGATCCGCTTACCTCCACCGTCGACGGCCTGATGATGGGCCTCGGCCTGGTCTGGGTACTGGCGGTGCTGGGCGGGCTGCGCGAACTGCTCGGCGCCGGCACGCTGCTTTCCGGCATCGACATGATCCTGCCCGGGGCCTCGGCGCTGTCGGTGTTCGGCGACGACTACCCCGGCTTCCTGATCTCGATCCTGCCGCCCGGCGCATTCTTCACTCTCGGCGTGCTGATCGCCGTATTCAACGCGATCAACGTCCGCCTCGCGGCGCGGGCCCGGCGGAGGCCGCCGCCCGCGGCCACGCGCGAAGCCGGAACCGGACCGGCCGCCGCCGGCTGAGCCCGATGCCGACGATGAAGCGCGAGGCGATCCGCGAATTCTTCCGCCGCCTCCACGAAGCCGAGCCGAACCCGCGGACCGAGCTCGAATACGCTTCGCCCTACCAGCTGCTGGTGGCGGTCGTGCTCTCGGCGCAGGCGACCGACCGCAGCGTCAACCTCGCCACCCGCAAGCTGTTCGCCGCCGCCCCGACCCCCGAAGCGATGGTCTCGCTGGGCGAGGAAGGCATCGCCGGATACATCAAGACCATCGGCCTGTTCCGCAACAAGGCGAAGAACACCCTGGCCCTGTCGCGCCAGCTGCTCGAACGCCACGGCGGCGAAGTGCCGGCCGAGCGTGGCGCACTCGAAGCCCTGCCCGGAGTCGGACGCAAGACCGCCAGCGTGGTCCTCAACACCGTGTTCCGCCAGCCGGTGATGGCGGTCGACACCCACATCTTCCGCCTCGCCAACCGCAGCGGCCTGGCCCCCGGCAAGGATGTGCTCGAAGTCGAGCAGGCGCTGATGCGGCGCGTGCCCAAGGACTACCTGCTCGATGCCCACCACTGGCTGATCCTGCACGGGCGCTACGTGTGCACCGCGCGCAAGCCCCGCTGCGGCACCTGCCGCGTGCGCGACCTGTGCCTGTTCCGCGACAAGACCGATTGACCCGGGAGAGGCCGCCCCCACGGGGTTGCGGCCCTTATCGGATTGCGGCCCCCACGGGGTTGCGCCCCTCTTCCCACCCTGCCCCGCCTCCCGCACGGGCGCACAAACAACGAGGTTTTGCGATGTTCAACCCCAGCCGTGACCAGGTGCGCAGTTTCTTCATCGACACCTGGCGCAAGTACCGCAGCAAGGAAGTGCTGACGCCGATGGAAACGATCGCGGCCGACATCCTCACCCTGCATCCCGAATACCACGCCGTGGTCGAGGACCCGGAGTCGATCGACCGCGACTTTCCGCCCGAGGCCGGCCAGATCAACCCCTTCCTCCACCTGTCGCTGCACCTGGCAATCGAGGAACAGCTGTCGATCGACCAGCCTCCCGGCATCCGCGCCGCCTTCGATGCCGCCTGCAGCCGTCGCGGCGAACGCCACGATGCCGTCCACGACGCCCTCGAGTGCCTCGGCGAGATGCTGTTCACCGCCCAGCGCAACGGCACCCCGCCCGACGGCGCCGCCTACGTCCGCTGCCTGCGCAAGAAAGCCGGAGTGCCCGGCTGAACTCACGGCCCCCGCCCCGCGCCCTTCCGGTCGACCTCGGCGGGTTGAGCTCGAGCGGACGCGCACAGGCGGGCACGAGCCGATAGAATGATGCTTTTGCGCCAATGCGCCGCGCGAAGCCTGGCCGCAAGCAATCTCCGGCCTGCACCGCGCCCCCATCACGTCCATTTTTTCTGGAGGTTTCCATGCCCGGACTGCTGCCCGATGTCGATCCCGATGGCCTGCTCGAATATTCCGTCGTCTATACCGACCGTTCGCTGAACCACATGTCGAAGACCTTCCAGGGCGTCATGCGCGGCCTGTCGGCGATGCTGAAGAAGGTCTACAACGCCCAGGCCGTGGCGATCGTGCCCGGCAGCGGCACCTTCGGCATGGAAGCGGTGGCACGCCAGTTCGCCACCGGCAAGAACACCCTGGTGATCCGCAACGGCTGGTTCAGCTACCGCTGGACCCAGATCTTCGAGGCCGGCAGCATCCCCGCCGCTTCGGTCGTGTTGAAGGCCCGTCCGCTGGCCACCGGCGCGCAGGCGCCGTTCGCCCCGGCGCCGATCGAGGAAGTCGTCGCCGCGATCCGCGAACACAAGCCCGACCTCGTGTTCGCCCCCCATGTCGAGACCTCCTCCGGCATGATCCTGCCCGACGCCTACCTGCGCGCGGTGGCCGACGCGGTGCATGAAGCGGGCGGCCTGTTCGTGCTCGACTGCATCGCCTCCGGCACGATCTGGGTCGACATGGAAGCGACCGGCGTCGACGTCCTCATCAGCGCCCCGCAGAAGGGCTGGACCGCCTCGCCGTGCTGCGCGATGGTGATGCTGAGCGCGGCCGCGCGCGCGCGCATCGACGCCACCACCAGCACCAGCTTCGCCTGCGACCTGAAGAAGTGGCTGCAGATCATGGAAGCCTACGAAGGCGGCGCCCACGCCTACCACGCCACGATGCCCACCGACGGCCTGGTCAAGCTGTACGAGGTGATGCGCGAGACCGAAGCCTACGGCTTCGACAAGGTCAAGGCCGAGCAGCTCGAACTCGGCGCCCGCGTGCGTGCCGCCCTCGAAGCACGCGGCATCCGCAGCGTCGCCGCCGACGGTTTCCAGGCCCCCGGGGTGGTGGTCAGCTACACCGACGACGACGCCATCAAGAGCGGCGCCAAGTTCGCCGCCGCCGGCCTGCAAATCGCCGCCGGCGTGCCGTTGCAGTGCGACGAGCCGGCCGAGTTCAAGACGTTCCGCCTCGGCCTGTTCGGCCTCGACAAGCTGCACAACGTCGACCGCTGCGTGGCGACGCTGGAAAAGGCGCTCGATCAGGTCCTGTAAGCCGCCCCCCGGCAGGCGGCCGCGGCACCCCGCCCGCCCCCTTCCGGGCTCGCGCCCTCCAGGCCTCACACCATGGATTCGCTACCACTCCTGCCCGGCTTCGCTGCAGCGGCCTTCGCCGTGATCCTGATTCCCGGCCCAACCGTGCTCCTGGTCACCGGCCATGCCCTGTCGGCAGGGCTGCGCAACGCCCTGTTCAGCATCCTTGGCGTCTGCCTCGGCGACATCGTGGCGATGTCCCTCACTTTCCTCGGCCTCGGTGCAGTGCTGGCGGCGTCGGCCGAATGGTTCCTGGTGCTGAAATGGCTCGGGGCAGCGTATCTGATTTATCTCGGCATCGCCCTGTGGCGAGCGCCGGTGCGCCCCGAAGCGGGCACCGGCAGGCAGGAGACGCGCCCGGCCAGGATCATCCTCCGGGCCTTCACGGTGAATGTGCTGCACCCGAAGGGGCTGGCCTTTTACGCCGCATTTCTGCCCCAGTTCATCCGCCCGGCCGACCCCGCCCTGCCGCAGATGCTGCTGCTCGGCACGACGTTCACGGCCATCGCCTTCTGCGTCCTGCTTGGCTACGCCATGACCGCGGCCCGCTTCCGCAGCCACCTGACCCGAGCGGACGTGCGCCGGCTGTGCAACCGCAGCGGCGCAGGCTGCCTGGTCGGGGCTGGAATGTACACGCTGTCCATGCAACGATCGGGCTGATGCCGCACCGCAACAGCCCTGTGCTGTGGCCACCCGCACGCACAGAGGCGAACAGCCCGCATCCGGTTTCCCAGGAGAAATGCACCATGTCCCCCCCGCTCATCCGCCCGCGCCGCCTGCTCGCCAGCGCCCTGCTCGCCCTCGCCGGCATCGTTCCGGCCTTCGCTGCCGGCAACGAAGTCACCATGTACAAGGATCCGAACTGCGGCTGCTGCGGCAAGTGGGCCGAGCACATGCGCGCCCACGGCTTCAGCGTGAAGGAGATCGCCACTCCGCAGATGGGCGAGGTCAAGCGCACCGCCGGCGTACCGCAGGCGCTCGGTTCCTGTCACACGGCGAAGGTCGGCGGTTACGTCATCGAAGGCCACGTCCCGGCCGCCGACGTCAAGCGCATGCTCGCCGAGAAGCCCGCGATCGCCGGCCTCTCCGCACCCGGCATGCCGCAGGGTTCGCCCGGCATGGAAGGCCCCTACCCGGCCGACCGCTACGATGTCGTCAGCTTCGACGCCGAGGGCAAGACCGCGGTTTTCGCCAGCCACTGACCGGATCCGGCCTGCCCGGCAGCGGCCCTCCGCGGCCCGCCCGGCGGCGCTCAGGCGGGCGCCGCCAGCGTCCACAGGTGGGCGGCGACCAGCGCCCGCCACGGGCTGAAAGGCGCAAGCCAGCACCGGGTCTGATCCGCGCTCGGGCGCTCCGCCGTGCCGAGCAGCGCCTGCAGGCCACGGCGCACCGCGGCATCGCCGTGCAGCGAGCCGTCGACCCAGCCGAAACCGCGCAGCAGCGCGTAATCGACCGTCCATGGTCCGATGCCGCGCAGGCGCAGCAACTCGGCACGGATCTCGTCCGCCGGCGGGTCTTCCACCCAGCGCTCGAGCGGCAGCCGCCCCTGCATCACGGCGTCGGCCAGCACACGCAGCGCCTGCCCCTTGGCCCGCGAAAAACCGGCGGCGCGCAGCGCCTCCTCACCCAGCCGCAGCAGGCTGCGGGCGTCGGGATAGCAGGCGAGTCCACCCGAATGGCGCAGGCCCGCAGCCGCGATCAGGCGGCGGCGCAGCGACACCGCCGCGCCGAGGCTGATCTGCTGGCCGGTGATCGCCCAGCTCAAGGCCTCGAACGGCGTCGGCGCGAGCGGCACGCGCAGGCCGCGGTTGCGCGCGATCAAGGGGCCGAGCTGCGGATGGCGGGCATGGGTGGATTCGAACTCGGCGACCGGCTGCATCAGCCCGAGCATGCGCCGGGCGAGCCGCTCCAGCACCACAACCGCGGGCGGCGGCGGCAGGCCGTCGATGGCGAGCGCGAGCTCCGCCCGCTGGGCCTCGAAACGAATCGTCAGGCAGGCGGGCCGCCCTTCCCAGGCAATGCCCTTGTGCAGCAGGCCGGCTTCGACGCGCTCGGCCAGCTGCTGCGGATCGCGGCGGTGGAAGGCGAGCACGTCGGCGGGGCGAAAGTCCCGCGGCAGTGCGATCTCGCAACGCAACGCCATACTCAGCCCTTCGCTTCGCGCTCGAGCAGGGCGCGCTTGCGCTCGATGCCCCAGCGGTAACCGGCAAGGCCGCCGTCGCTGCGCACGACCCGATGGCAGGGAATCGCGACCGCGATCGTGTTCGCCGCGCAGGCTGCGGCCACCGCACGCACTGCGCTCGGCGCGCCGATGCGCGCGGCCAGCTCGCGGTAGCTCAAGCTCGCGCCGGTGGGGATCTGCCGCAGCGCCTGCCATACGCGCTGCTGGAAAGCGGTACCGTGGACGTCGAGCGGCAGCTCAAGGCCGAGTCGCGGCGTCTCGACGAAACCGGCCACTTCCGTCACCCGCTGCGCGAACTCCGCGTCACCACCGATCAGGGTCGCGCGCGGGAAGCGGTCCTGCAACTCGCGCATCAGCACTTTGGGGTCGTCACCGAGCAGGATGGCGCACACGCCCTGCGCGCTGGCGGCGACCAGGATGGCACCGAGCGTGCACTGGCCGACGGCGAAGCGGATCTCGCTCCTGGCGCCGCCGCTGCGGTAGCGGCTCGCACGCCCCCGCAGCGTGGCGGCGGCGCGATGTTCGGTATCAGCGGCCATGGTTGGCAGATCTCCTTGCTGCAATCGGCGGTGACGGCAATCCATGCCTTGCGGCCCGAGCGACGCTCCGCGGCGTATTTCGGAATTACCCCGGCCGCCTTCGCTTCGGCGAAAACCGCTCAAATGCCGGCAGGGCCGGCGCGCGCCCGTTCGCGCCGGGCGAAACCGGCCTGGGTCGCGCGCGCGCGCAGCTGCCCGCAACCGGCATCGACGTCCTGCCCGGCGGAACGGCGCAGCTTGGTGAGGATGCGATGCTGGTGGAGCCAGCGCGCGATCTCGGCCGCACGCTCCCAGCTCGGCCGGCGGAAATCGAGGCCGTCGACGCGATTGAACGGGATCATGTTCATCACCGCATACTTGCCAGCGAGCAGGCGGGCAATGCCTTCGAGCTCATCGGGGCCGTCGTTGACACCCTCGATCAGTGTCCACTGATACTGGATCGGGTAGCCGGTGGCACGCGCATAAGCCTCGGCGCACTCGACCAGCCCGGCCGGATCGATGCGCGGCGCGCGCGGCAGCAGCCGGGCACGCAGTTCGGCCCGGGTGGAGTGCAGCGACAAGGCCAGCGCCGGCTTGACCTGCATCTGCGGCAGGCGCTCGAACACCCGGGCATCGCCTACCGTGGACAGCACCAGGTTCTTGTGCGGCAATCCTCCTTCGGCACCGAGCAGTTCGATCGCGTCGACGACGTTGTCGAGGTTGTGCGCCGGCTCGCCCATGCCCATGAAGACGACCTTGTGCACCCGCCGCTGGCGGCGCGCGAGCGCGACCTGGGCGACGATCTCGGCGCTGCCGAGCTGGCGCAGCAGGCCGTCGCGCCCGGTCATGCAGAACACGCAGCCCACCGCGCAGCCGACCTGGGTGGAAATGCACAGTCCGTCGCGCGGCAGCAGCACGCTCTCGACCGTCTGGCCGTCACCGAGGCCGAGCAGCAGGCGGATGGAGCCGTCCTCACCGGGGTGGGAGGAGCGCACGCTGGCCAGGGTGTCGAGCTCCTGCGCCAGCCCGGGCAAGGCTTCGAGCACCCCTTTGGGCAGGCGGGTGGCGTCAGCGCGAGGGCCGCCGTCGAGTGCGCCCCCTTGCAACCAGGCACGCAACAGCCGGGCTTCGTGGGCGGGTTTTGCACCGAGCGCACGCAGCCGGTGGCGGATATGTTCGATTTTCATGGCCGGCCGCATGCTAGCACCGCCGCGATCTCAGCGCTTGACGTACAACCCCTGCTGGGCGGCGAACCAGGCGGCGAGGTCACCGAGATCCTCCTTCGACAGGTTCTCGAGCTGCGCCGACATGATCGGATTCTTGCGCCGGCCGGCCTTGTAATCGAGCAGGGCCTGCAGCAGGTAATCCTCGTGCTGGCCGGCGATGCGCGGAAACGCAGGCGTCGGGCTATTGCCGTCGGCCCCGTGGCAGGCGGCGCAGACCTGGGATTTCTCCTTGCCGCGGGCGGCATCGCCGGCCTGGACAGGGAGCGAGCCGCCCAGCGCCAGCAGCACCAGGATGACGATGTGCAAGATGGAAGAACGTCCGGATTCCATGCCCACCTCCGTTCAGCGCGCAGTGCCGTAATAGGCCGCCAGAGCCGCCATGTCCTCTTCGGACAGGCCTGCGGCGATACTCTGCATGGTCGGATGGCTGCGCTCCCCGGCCTTGTAGGCTTTCAGCGCACTGACGATGTATTCGGGATACTGGCCGCCGAGCTTGGGCACCGAATAGACTTCGGGAAACGCGGTGCGATAGCCCTCGATACCGTGGCAGCCGACGCACATCGACAGCTTCGCCTGCCACGCGCCGGGCTCCCCTCCCGCGCCCAGCACCGGCGACAGCAGCGCCGCCAGCGCAACGCCGCAAACCAGATCACGTCCCCGCATGGTGAGACCTCCGTTGGGTAGGTTGCCGCACGCTCGAGTTCGAGCGGTATCCGGTCTGCGTGCGGAATCCGGCGCGAACACCCCCGGCTCCGCCCCTTTGCCGGCTTTTTCGTAACGCTAGCTCTATAATCGCGGGGAAATAATCAGAGGATTCCCGGATGTCTGCACTTCGCTTCGATGGTTCCAAGGACTATGTCGCCACTCCCGACCTGATGCTCGCCGTCAATGCGGCGATCCGCCTGCAGCGGCCGCTGCTGATCAAGGGCGAGCCCGGCACCGGCAAGACCATGCTCGCCGAAGAGGTCGCCAGCGCCCTCGGTCTGCCGCTGCTGCAGTGGCACATCAAGTCCACCACCAAGGCCCAGCAGGGCCTGTACGAATACGACGCGGTGTCGCGCCTGCGCGACTCGCAGCTCGGCGACGATCGCGTCAAGGACATCGCCAACTACATCGTCAAGGGGGTGCTGTGGCAGGCCTTCGAGGCCGACCAGCCGACCGTGGTGCTGATCGACGAGATCGACAAGGCCGACATCGAATTCCCCAACGATCTGCTGCGCGAACTCGACCGCATGGAATTCCACGTGTACGAAACGCGCCAGACGGTGCAGGCGCGCCACCGGCCGATCGTGTTCATCACCTCGAACAACGAGAAGGAGCTGCCCGACGCCTTCCTGCGCCGCTGCTTCTTCCACTACATCAAGTTTCCCGACCGCGAGACGATGCAGCGCATCGTCGATGTGCATTTCCCCGACATCCGCAAGACATTGCTCACCGAAGCGCTCGAAGTGTTCTTCGGCCTGCGCGACGTCGCCGGGCTGAAGAAGAAACCGTCTACTTCCGAACTGATCGACTGGCTCAAGCTCCTGGTGGCCGAGGACATTCCGCCCGAAGCCCTGCGCAGCACCGACAACAAGGCGTCCATTCCGCCGCTGCACGGCGCCCTGCTGAAGAACGAGCAGGACATGCACCTGTTCGAGCGCCTGGTCCACATGGCCCGCCTCAACCGCTGAGGCCGGACCGTGTTCGCAGCCCGAAGGACGCCACGGCAATGCTGATCGACTTTTTCCTGCACCTCAAGGCACGCAAGCTGCCGGTGTCGACGCGCGAGTTCCTGACCGTGCTCGAAGGCCTGCGCGACCACGTCTGCGGCCATTCGATCGACGATTTCTATTTCTACGCACGCACCTGCCTGGTCAAGGACGAGTCGCTCTATGACCGCTTCGACCAGGCCTTCGGCGAGTACTTCAAGGGCGTCACCGAGATTCCCGGCCTGGACGCCGAATTGCCCGAAGACTGGCTGCGGGCGATGATGAAGAAGCATCTCTCGGCCGAAGAGCGCGCGAAGCTGGAGAAGCTCGGCTGGGACAAGCTGATGGAGGAGTTCCGCAAGCGCCTGAAAGAGCAGAAGGGGCGCCACCAGGGCGGCAGCAAGTGGATCGGCACCGGCGGCAGCTCGCCCTTCGGCAACAACGGCACCCACCCCGAAGGCATCCGCGTGGGCGGCGAGTCGGCGGGCAACCGCACGGCGGTCAAGGTGTGGGACAAGCGCGAGTTCCGCAACCTCGACGATTCGGTCGAGTTGGGCACACGCAACATCAAGGTCGCGCTGCGTCGTCTGCGCCGCTTCGCCCGCGACGGCGCGGCCGAGGAACTCGACCTCGACGGCACCATCGCCGCGACCGCGCGCAACGCCGGCTGGCTCGACCTGATGATGCGGCCCGAGCGCCACAACGCGGTCAAGGTGCTGCTCTTTCTCGATGTCGGCGGCTCGATGGACGACCATGTCAAGGTGTGCGAGGAGCTCTTTTCCGCCTGCCGGCTCGAATTCAAGCATCTCGAGTACTTCTATTTTCACAACTGCGTCTACGAAGGCGTGTGGCGCGACAACCACCGTCGCCACAACGAACGCACCCCCGTGCTCGACGTGATCCACAAGTACGGCCCGGACTACAAGCTGATCTTCGTCGGTGACGCCACCATGAGTCCCTACGAGATCCTGCACCCGCACGGTTCGGTGGAGCACATGAACCCCGAACCGGGCGCGGCCTGGCTGCGACGCCTGCTCGATGCCTACCCCGCTGCGGCCTGGCTCAACCCGGAGCCGGAACGGCTGTGGCCCTACCGCCAGTCGATCGAGCTGATCCACCAGATCATGGGCACGCGCATGTTCCCGCTGAGCCTCGACGGTATCGCCCGCGCGATGCAATCGCTGTCGAAGAAACACTAAAAAAAAAGGCGGCCTGCCGGCCGCCCCAACTGCTGTCCACACAAGCACAAAACATTGCGTGAAACACGGTGATCCGGCCGGCCCGCAACGGGCCCGCCGTGAATCATTCGGTGAACGGCAACGGCTGCATGCCGAAGCCTTCGTCCAGATTCTTGATCTGGTGCAGCAGGTTGTCGAGTTCGCTTTGCAGACTCGACAGGCCGTCCTCGTCCATCAGGCGCAACGCCTCGGGCAGCACACCGCGCGCCGGCGACGGCGCCCGCCCCAGCAGGGCCACCCCCTCGTCGGTGAGGTACAGCCTGACCACACGCTGGTCGGCGCTGGTGCGCTCCTTGCGCAGCAGGCCGGCGGTCTCGAGCCGGTCGATCATGTTGGATGCGGTGGATTGATGCAGCGCCATCCGGTTGGCCAACTCGCCCACCCGCAGCCCCGCCGCCTCCTTGAGTTCCTGTAGTGCCCACAGCTGGGCGCCGGTCACCCCGCTCTTGCGCTCGATCCATTGGGAGTGGCGCTGTGCAGTACGGATGAGGATCCTGAAGCGCTGCAGCACGGAAAGCGGTGTTGCCGGTTTCTTCGGTTTGTGTTGCGTTTCCGCCATTTAAAAATCTCGCTCGAACTATATTTTCTCAAATCATTATTGTCAAAAAAACATCACGCGCTGCCACAAGCCGTATGGTAGCGGTATCGTTGACCCTGCGCATGCGAGGCGCCGCAAAAAGGCTCGTGCCACCGCTCCGCTTTCACCCGGCCCGTCCCACTCACACCGTTCGCTTCGGTGATCGCAGGATTGCGTATCGCCCCAGAGACCCTGATGAACGCCGAATCCAATCCGGCCCGACCCAAATCCTCCCGATGGGGACTCCACCACGTGGTACGGGGAAGCCGGCGCTACGCACTGCCGTGGCTGTCGCTACGGCGCTGGCGGGTGCGACTCCTGCTGGTCGGCGCAGCCCTGCTCGCCGGGCTGATCGCCATCCTGTTCGCAATCGGTGCCGAGCTCGCCATCGAAACCCATGCCGGACTGATGCACAAGCACCCCTGGCTGAGCCTGCTCGTCGCCCCCGCAGGCTTTGCCGTCCTCGCCTGGCTGTCCCGGCGGCTGTTCCCCGGCACCGAAGGCAGCGGCATTCCCCAGGCGATCGCCGCCGCGATGTCGGATGACAACCACGTGCGCCGCCAGCTGCTATCGCTGCGCATCGCCATCGCCAAGGTGTTCCTGACCCTGGGCGGACTGCTCTCGGGCGCCTCGATCGGGCGCGAAGGACCGTCGGTGCAGGTCGGCGCATCGATCATGCACCTGCTGGCGGGGCGCAAGCGCCGGCGCATCGCATCGAGCCGCGACCTGATCGTCGCCGGCAGCGGCGCCGGTATTGCCGCGGCGTTCAACACCCCACTCGGCGGCATCATGTTCGCAATCGAGGAGATGTGCCGCCACCGCGCCTTCCGCGCCAACAGCACCACCCTCGCCGCAGTCATCTTCGCCGGCCTGATGTCGCTCGCGGTGCTGGGCAACTACACCTACTTCGGCCGCACCCCGGCCGCCATCGGCTGGCCGGACGGCATCTGGCCGGTGCTTTCGTGCGGCGTCGCCGGCGGCCTGCTCGGAGGAGGCTTCGCACGCTTGCTGATCGCTTCCTCGCGCGGGCTGCCGGGGCAGGTCGGGGTGTTCGCGCTGAGCCGGCCGATCGCCTTCGCCGCCGCCTGCGGCCTGGCGACCGGGGTCATCGGCCTCGCCAGCGGCGGCCTCACCTACGGCACCGGCTACGCCGAATCCAAGGCCGCGCTCGAAGGCAGCGCGGCCTTGCCGATGGCCTTCATGGCGATGAAGATGGCGGTGATCTGGCTCGCCTTCGTTGCGCGCATTCCGGGCGGCATTTTCGCACCGGCACTGGCGGTCGGCGCGGGCCTGGGGTCGGACATCGCGCTGCTGCTACCGGGCGAGTCCGATCCCGCCATCCTGGTGCTGGGCATGGTCGCTTTCCTCGCCGCGATGACCCAGGCGCCGATCACTTCATTCGTGATCGTCATGGAAATGACCGCCAACCACCAGATGCTGCTGCCCCTGATGGCCACCGCGGTGGTCGCCCACGGCATCTCGCGCTCGGTGGCGCCAGTTCCCCTCTACGACGCCCTGTCCCATCCCTGGCTGCGCCGTGCGGAAATGCGCCTGCATCGCGCACTCCCCGTAGGGAGCGAAAAACTGCCACCCGTCCAGTCCTGAACGCCTTGGACCGCCCCTGCGCCGCGCCCCTGGACGGGGGCGTGAGGGAGGAAGAGGATTTCTATCATGTATACACATAGTAGGCATTAATTCGATTTTTCGTCTAGAATCGATCCATACAAACACAAATGTATACAAATGGCCATAAATCCTCTTTCCCCTGCCCCTGAAGACAATCCGTCCCAGACGGTACGCGCACTGCTGCGCCTGCGCGAGATGATTCTCGACGGTGAATTACCCGCCGGCGAGCGCATTTCCGAGCCGGTCGTCGCCGAACTGACCGGAATATCACGCACCCCCATCCGCACCGCCCTCGTCCGCCTGCAGGAAGAAGGGCTGCTCGACCCGATCCGTTCCGGCGGGTTCAGGGTGAAGTCGTTTTCGCTCGATGAAATCTGCGATGCGATCGAAGTCCGCGGCACGCTCGAAGGACTTGCCGCACGACTGGCGGCAGAACGCGGGGTGGCGGCGGAATCGATCGAAGCCCTGCGCGCCAGCGTCCGGGACATCGACGTGGCACTCGAGGGCAGCGCCGAACTCGACGATGAAGGCTTCACCGCCTACGTTGAAGCCAACGCCCGCTTTCACAAGCAGCTCGAACAGGCCTGCGCCAGCGAAGTCGTACAGCGCCAGCTCGAACGCTGCAAGGCGCTGCCCTTTGCCTCGCCCAATGCCTTTTTGCGCGTCCAGGCGGTCTCTCCCGACGCACGACTGACGCTGCAGATCGCCAACGCCCAGCATCGTGCCGTAATCGAAGCGCTGGCCGCGCGCGAAGGCAGCCGCGCCGAGGCGCTCATGCGCGAGCACACCCGCATCGCCCGGCGCAATCTCGAAACCACCCTCGCCAACCCCCAAATCAAGGCGCTGGTGCCTGGCGCCAGCCTGATCGTGGCGCGCTGAAGCGGCGTCGCTCGCCCTCCGCGCTTCCCCCACCGCCCGATAAAAGCGACACGAATCCCCCGCCCGCCCCCAGCAAGGAGACCCCAAAGATGTTCCCCAGAAACGCCTGGTACGTTGCCTGCACACCCGACGAGATCGAAGGCAAACCCCTCGGCCGCACGATCTGCGGCGAGCTGGTCGCGCTCTACCGAGCCGAGGGCGGCATCGCCGCCGCAGTGGAAGATTTCTGTCCGCACCGCGGCGCGCCGCTGTCACTCGGCCGCGTTGTCGACGGCAAGCTGGTGTGCGGCTACCACGGCCTCGAAATGGGCTGCGACGGCAAGGCCGTGGCCATGCCCGGCCAGCGCGTGCGCGGTTTTCCCTGCATCCGCAGCTACCCCGTGGTCGAGCGCGGCGGCTTCGTGTGGATCTGGCCGGGCGACCCGGCACTGGCCGACCCCGCCCGCCTGCCGCACATGGAATGGGCCGACAATCCGGACTGGGCCTTCGGCGGCGGGCGCTACTACATCCGTTGCGATTACCGGCTGATGATCGACAACCTGATGGATCTGACTCACGAAAAATACGTGCACACCGACAGCATCGGCCAGAAGGAGCTCGACGAAGCCACCCCCACGACCCGGGTCGAGGGCGACACCGTGATCACCCGCCGGTACATGGAAAACATCCTGCCGCCCCCCTTCTGGCAGGCGGCACTGCGCGGCAACCGGCTGGCCGACGACGTCCCCTGCGACCGCTGGCAGATCTGCCGGTTCACGCCGCCGGGCCAGGTCCTGATCGACGTCGGCGTGGCCCATGCCGGCCAGGGCGGTTTCGACGCCAACCCGGCAGTCAAGGCCGGCGGCACCGTGGTCGATTTCATCACGCCCGAAACCGAGACCACGATGTGGTATTTCTGGGGCATGGCGCGCAACTTCCAGCCGCAGGACGCGGCACTCACCGCACGCATCCGCGAGGCTCAGGGCAAGGTCTTCAGCGAAGACCTGGAAATGCTCGAATCGCAGCAGCGCAACCTGCTGCGCTGGCCCGAACGCAAGCTGCTGAGCCTGAACACCGACATGGGCGGGATACAGGCACGGCGCATGCTGGAGCGCCTGGTCGAGCAGGAACGCGGCAGCACCGCGCAAATCGGCAGCTGATTCTGCACGCGCCCTTTCCGGCCGCTTGCCGCCACAACTTCTTTCCTGCGGGCCAGCCCACGGCCCGCCCAGCGAGGACGAGCACCATGACCACCCCGACCCTGGACGTCCGCGTCGTGCGCAAGGCCGCCGAAGCGGTCGACATCGCAACATTTGAACTGGTCGCCACCGACGGCGGCCCACTGCCCCCGTTTTCCGCCGGCGCCCACATCGACGTCCATCTGCCCAACGGCCTCATCCGCCAGTACTCGCTGTGCAACGATCCCGCCGAGAGCCACCGCTACCTGATCGGGGTGTTGCGCGACCCCGCCTCGCGCGGCGGCTCGCAGGCGATGCACGAGCAGGTCCGGGAAGGGGATCTGTTGCGCATCAGCGCCCCGAAAAACCACTTTCCGCTCGCCCACGAAGCCGGCCGCAGCGTGCTGCTGGCCGGCGGCATCGGGATCACGCCGATCCTGTGCATGGCCGAACGCCTGGCCGTGATCGGGGCCGATTTCACTCTCCACTACTGCACCCGCGCGCGCGCGCGTACCGCCTTCCTCGAGCGTATCGGCAGCTCGGCGTTCGCCCCCCGGGTGGCGTTCCATTTCGATGACGGCGAGCCGGCGCAAAAGCTCGATCTCGAGGCCGCGCTCCCCCCGCCCGCCGCCGGCCATCACCTCTACGTCTGCGGCCCGCGGGGTTTCATGGACGCGGTGCTTAGCTACGCCCGTGCCGCGGGCTGGCCGGAGGCGCAGTTGCACTACGAATTCTTTGCCGCTGCAGCGGCCCCTTCCAGCGACGATGGCGGCTTCGATGTCCAGCTCGCCAGTTCGGGGCGCACCCTTCGCGTCGAAAAGGATCAGACCGTGCTCGCCGCGCTCATCGCCGCCGGCGTGGACATGCCCTACGCCTGCGAGCAAGGCGTTTGCGGCACCTGCCTGACGCGCGTGCTCGAAGGCGAACCCGAGCATCGCGACAGCTACCTGAGCCCGGAGGAGCGGGCCGCCAACGACCAGTTCCTGCCCTGCTGCTCGCGCGCGAAATCGGCCCGCCTGGTGCTCGATCTCTGAACGCCGCACCCCGGAAAGGGGGCGGCGACGACCGCGAGCGGGCGAAAGGGGCGCGTGCGCGCGGACCGCTCCGCAATGTCCCGCCCTTCGCGCCGAAGCCCATGCGGGCGACGGCATCGAAGAGCGGGATGGCGCCGGATCAGCTTGCGCTCATCGCCATCATCAGCTGGTTGATGCGTTTGACGAAGGTCGCCGGATCATCGAGCGTGCCGCCTTCGGCCAGCAGCGCCTGATCGAACAGCACCGCCGCCCAGTCGTCGAAGTGCTTGTCCTCGTATTTCAGCCGCAGCACCGCCGGGTGGTTCGGGTTGATCTCGAGGATGGGCCTCGATTCCGGCGCACTCTGGCCCGCCGCCTTGAGGATGCGCGCCAGATTCATGCCGAGATCGTGCTCGTCGGCGACCAGGCAGGCGGGCGAATCGGTCAGGCGCAGAGTGACCTTGACGTCCTTGACGCGCTCGCCCAGGCTCGCCTTCATCTTGTCGAGCAACTCCTTGTATTCGTCGGCAGCCTTTTCCGCTTCCTTCTTCTCGGCCTCGTCCTCGAGCGCGCCGAGGTCCAGCCCACCCTTCGCCACCGACACCAGCGGCTTGCCGTCGAACTCGGTGAGGTTGCCGGTGACCCACTCGTCGACGCGGTCGGTGAGCAGCAGGACCTCGATGCCCTTCTTGCGGAAGATCTCGAGATGCGGGCTGTTCTTCGCCGCGTTGAAGGTCTCGGCGGTCACGTAGTAGATCTTGTCCTGGCCTTCCTTCATGCGGCCGATGTAGTCGGCGAGCGACACCACCTCGTCGGGGGTGTCGGCCTTGGTCGAGGCGAAGCGCAGCAGGCCGGCGATCTTGTCCTTGTTGGCGAAGTCCTCGCCGACGCCTTCCTTCAGCACCTTGCCGAATTCCTTCCAGAAGGTGGCGTACTTCTCCTGGTCGGCGGCCTCCTCGCTGGTGGCGAGGCCTTCGAGCAAGCCCAGCACCTTCTTCGTGCACCCCGAGCGGATGGCGTCGATGTCCTTGCTTTCCTGCAGGATCTCGCGCGAGACGTTAAGCGGCAGGTCGGCCGAATCGACCACCCCGCGCACGAAGCGCAGGTAGGTCGGCATCAGCTTCTCGGCGTCGTCCATGATGAAGACGCGCTTCACGTAGAGCTTGATGCCGTGCTTGGCGTTGCGGTCCCACAGGTCGAAGGGCGCATGCGCAGGGACATAGAGCAGGTTGGTGTATTCGTGGCGGCCTTCGACGCGCGAGTGGGTCCACGCCAGCGGCTCGTCGTAATCGTGGCCGACGTGCTTGTAGAAAGCCTTGTACTCGTCGTCGGAGATGTCGTTCCTGGCCCGCGTCCACAGCGCATTGGCCTGGTTGACGGTCTCGTCCTCGTCGGTCTGCACCTGGGCCTTCTTGTCCTCGTCCCACTCCTCCTTCTTCATCACGATCGGCTGGACGATGTGGTCGGAGTACTTGCGGATCAGGCTCTTCAGCTTCCAGGCCGACAGCAGGTCTTCCTGGCCCTCGCGCAGGTGGAGGGTGATCTCGGTGCCGCGGCCGGCCTTCTCCACCGCCGCCACGGTGTAGGCGCCGGCCTCGTCGCCGCTCATCGAGCATTCCCACTTCACCCCTTCGGCGGCGGGCAGGCCGGCACGGCGGGTGAGCACCGTGACCTTGTCGGCGACGATGAAGGCGGAGTAGAAGCCGACGCCGAACTGGCCGATCAGGTGGGCGTCCTTCTTCTGGTCGCCGGTGAGCTTGCCGAAGAATTCCTTGGTGCCCGACTTGGCGATGGTGCCGAGGTGGGCGACGGCTTCGTCGCGACTCATGCCGATGCCGTTGTCGGCGACGGTGATCGTCTTCGCCTCGGCGTCGAAGGCGATGCGGATCTTCAGTTCGCCGTCGTCCTCGTAGAGGGCGCCGTTGTCGAGCGCCTCGAAGCGCAGCTTGTCGCAGGCGTCGGACGCGTTGGAGACGAGCTCGCGCAGGAAGATCTCGCGGTTGGAATACAGCGAGTGGATCATCAGGTGAAGCAGCTGCTTCACTTCGGCCTGAAAATTCAGCGTCTGGGAGGCGGTGGCGGTTTCGGACATGGATACGGCTCCAGCGTGGTTACGGATCAGAGGAAGCGGAGATGGGGACGCCGGGCAGAGTTTCAAGTCCCCGCGCCCTGCCGTTCCTGCGCCGGCCGCCGGTTCAGACGTAAGCGATGTCGATGATTTCGATCTCGCGCAGCCCCGCCGGGCTCTGAAAGCGCACCACATCGCCGACCCGCGCCTTCAGTACCGCCCGTGCCAGCGGTGAAATCCAGCTGATGCGCCCCTGCGAGGCGTCGGCTTCATCCACGCCGACGATCTGCCAACGCTGCTCCTCCTCCGTTTCAAGATCGCAGAAGCTGACCGTAGCACCGAAAAAAACCTGCTCCAGACCCTGCTGGCGCTCGGGGTCGACGACTTCGGCATTCTCGATGCGCTTGATCAGGAAGCGGATGCGGCGATCGATCTCGCGCAGCCGCTTCTTGCCGTAGATGTAATCGCCGTTCTCCGAACGGTCGCCGTTGCCCGCCGCCCAGGCCACGGTTTCGACCAGTTTCGGGCGCTCGATGCGCACCAGCCGGTCGAGCTCGACCCGCAGCGCATCGTAGCCACGCCGGGTCATGTAGTTCTTGCTGCCGGCCGGCAGGCGCAGGGCGGGAGCGAGCTCCTCGTCCTCGTCGGCGCCTTCGCCTTCCCTCACGAATGCCTTGTTCACGGGTGATGTCCTCGTACTCGTACTGCGCGGAATGCGCATGGTAAGGAAGAATCCGGCGCAGCGGTGGATACTGCGGGGGGCGCACGGGACACGAAGTTGTCATTCCACACCGCCACGCATACCATTGGTCATCGGCCGCCAGCGGTCCGCGGGCCGGGCGGGCGCCGGCCCGCATCCTCTCCACACAGGGCAGCCCCATCATGAGCGATGAAACCTTCGACGAAGTGACCAGCCTGCGCACACGCCTCGAAGAGCTGCGCAGCGAACACCGCGACCTCGACGAGGCGATCGCCCGCCTGTCGCAGGCTCCCGGCGACGACGAGCTGATGCTGCGCCGGCTGAAGAAGCGCAAGCTGGCGCTCAAGGACCGGATCGCCGCCATCGAGCACCTGCTCACCCCCGACGAGCGCGCCTGAACGCCGACGGCAGCGCCCGTCGTCCGCCGCTGCTCATCGGACAAGGCTTCCCGCCGTGCCGATCTCCGCCACCGCGCCTTTTCCCATGACCGCCATCGAAGTCGACGGCCGCCGTGCCGCCCTCGCGGACGACGGCCCCCGCACCGACCCTGCCCCCTTGCTGCTGATCCACGGCGCCGGGCACGACCACGGAGTCTGGCGGGCGGTGGCCGGCGGCCTCGTCGCTGCCGGCCGGCGCGTGATCACCCCCGACCTGCCCGGACACGGCGCCAGCGCCGGCCCTGCACTGACCGGCATCCCATCGATGGCGGCCTGGGTGCTGGCGCTGGCCGATGCACTCGGCCTCGAGCGCTTCGCGCTGGGTGGCCACAGCATGGGCGCGCTGGTTGCGCTCGCCACCGCCGCCGCCGCCCCGGAGCGGATCACCGCGCTGGCCTTGCTCGGCTGCCGGGCGCCGATGCCGGTCGCCTCCTTCCTGCTCGAAGCCGCGCGCACCGAACCGGCGCAGGCCCATGCCCTGATCAACAAGTTCTCCTTCGCCCCCGCCGAACGCATCGGCGAAACCCGCCGCCAGGCACTGGAAGCGGCCAACCTCGAACGCTTGCAGGCCCAGCCCGCCACCGTCCTCGCCATCGACCTCGCCGCCTGCGACCGCTGGCCGGACGGCCTGGCCGCAGCCACGCACGTGCGCTGTCCCACCTTGCTGCTGTGCGCTGGGTACGACCGGATGACTCCGGCGGAGACCTCGCGCCCGCTGCTCCAGGCCCTGCAAGCCGGCAGCGATGCCCGCCTGCTCGAGCTTTCCGACTGCGGTCACGGCATGCTCGACGAAGCGCCGGCCGCCGTCATCGAAGCCCTGTGCGCCCCCGGATGAAGACCACGCAGCCGCCGGAATGAACATCGACAGGGTCAGCGCAACCCGCCCCCGAGGAGAGAGAGATGTCGCGACAGAACGACGAAACCCCGCAATCCCCCCAATCCCCCCTTTCCGGCCGTGCGCACGGCGACGCACCGGACAGCCCCGTCTCCCCTTCCCCCGTTCCATTCCCGCGCGTGCGCAGGGTCGGCCTCGGCGCCCCGCTGCGCTGGGTCGCACTCGGCGCAGGCGACCTCAAGACCTGCCCGCTCCCCAGCCTGTTCTACGGCTTCTGCTTTGCCGCGATGGGCCTGCTTGTCACCATGGTGTTCCGCCGCACCTACGAATACACCTTCGCCCTCACCACCGGCTTCCTACTGCTCGGCCCCTTCCTCGCCATGGGCCTGTACGAGATCAGCCGCCGCCGCGAACAGGGGGCCCCCGCGGCGCTGGCTCCCACCCTCACCGTCTGGCGGCGCAATGCCGGCAACATCGGCGTGTTCGTGCTCGTGCTCGGCGTCGTGTTCCTGGTGTGGGCGCGCGCATCAATGATCGTGTTCGCCCTTTTCTACACCACCGAGCTACCTTCGCTATCAGGTTTCGTCGGCCAGGTACTCAGCCTGCAGAACCTCGAATTCCTTGCGGTGTACTTCGGCGTCGGCCTGATTTTCGCCGCCATCGTCTTCGCCGCGAGCGTAGTCTCCATTCCGTTGATGCTCGACCGCAACCAGGATGCCGTCAGCGCGGTGATCGCCAGTTTCAACGCGCTGCGGAGCAACCCGGGACCGATGCTGGTATGGGCCGTCCTGATCGTGAGCCTCACCGGAATCGGCTTTCTGAGCTTCCACGTCGGCCTGGTGGTGACGATGCCGATCATCGGCCATGCCAGCTGGCACGCTTACAGGGAACTCGTCGAACCACCGCACTCACCGTGACCACCGCCGCCGTTTCTCACCGGCCGGGTGCGACAAGCTTCAGCCCAACTCGAGCACGACCGGCTGGTGATCGGACGCCGCAGTGCCCCCCAGCACCCGGACGGCACGCACGCGGGGAGCCAGTTCCGGGCTGACGAAGAAAAAGTCGCAGCAATAGGCGCGGCCGGGCCACTCCGCGCCGTGCACTCCTACACTGGGCGCATGCGCTGCGCCCGGATGGGCGACCTTCCACGCATCCAGCCACACCGGAACGCCATCGACCGCAGCCGCAGCCTGCATGCGCTGGTGCTCGGACGAGCCCGGCTCGCAGTTGAAATCCCCGCACAGCAGCGCCGCCGCCGGTCGCGGCCAGGCTGCGAAAGTTGCATTGGCTTCACGTTCGGAACGTTTTTCCGGCAGCCGCGCCTGCGCCGCCAGTCCGGCCTGCAACGCCCATAACGCCTGCACCTGGGCTTGCCGCTGGAGCTCCGAGTAGTACTCCAGGTGGGTCGTCATCACCCTCAGCGCGCCCCACGACGCTTGCACCACCACCTCCACACAGGTTCGCTGCATGCTTGGCAGGCCAGGGTCGGCCGGCGCCGGCAGCAAGTGACGGAACACCTGCCCCACCGGCAAGCTCGACAGCACCAGGTTGCCGAAAAAGGCCCGCCCGCCTTCACCATCGGGAACATCGACCCCGGCTCCGAACACCGCCGCATGGCCAGGAAACGCGCGGGCGAAGAAGTCCGGCTCGTCCTCGCGCGCGCCGCCCGGCAGGCCGGGAAAATTCGCGGCCACCTCTTGCAGGCAGATCACATCGAACGCACCCGCGGCACGGATCGCCGCCGCCGTGCGCTCCAGATCGACCCGCCCGTCGGCCCCGCGGCCCCACTGGATGTTCCAGCTCAGTATCCGCATGTCGTTTCCCGGCACATCATTCTCGCCTCATCCCCGAAACCGGTCCCGCAGCCTCGATCAGGATGACGGCACCAATGGTGCGCTGGTACAAAAGGCGACCCCTTCCACCAGCCAGCCATCGCTTCCACCGTCATTGAAATCGGCCGGATCGGTCGCGTAACGGTGATTGGCATCGCGCCTCACCCCGCCCACCACCTCTCCCGCATACCCGTTATACGCCCGCAATACGGGGAAGGGGGCGGCATCCGGACATTGCCCCAAAGCATCGGGCATGCGGATCGAAAAGCCGATCCCTTCAAGATTCCATGCCGGAAATCCCGGCGGCGCCGCGGCCCGAAGCGCCACGAGACCAGCGCATTCCAGCGCCGAGCCCGTGAAGAAATGGCTGTTCGGGCCGATCGATGGGTCACCATAAAAACGGCACACGGGGGAAAAGCCCGGTTCGCTGGAATAAGCGGATGCCGCGGAAAACGCCCTGCCGGTGGGAAACCATCCGTATTCGGGATGCGCAAGCAAAAGCGCCACCTCGACATCTTCGGCGCTCAGAAAATAGTGATTGAGGCCGGCGTGGTAAAACTCACGCACCACGGTTTCATCCGCCAGCGCCGGGACCGCCTTCTGCACTGCAATTTCCAGCCTGTCATCGCTGCCTCCGGCGACCCTTGTGGCGCGGTACAGGCGCGACAAGGCGGCACGGTCTCCATTGAGATTGGCGTCCAGGAAGGTCAGGTACCATGCATAGGCTTCGTCCATCACCTCGGGATTATGGCCGTGGGCCATTCCCCGGACGGCCACCAGATAACGCGTTCCCTGAAGCCGGTCGACGGCCTCTTCGGTCATGTCCAGCGGCGCAACATCGTCATCGGTGCCGGCAACGCCGATATAGGCGGCAGTCACACCGCGCGTGCCGCGCTGTTCATCACCGAAAGCAGGCAGCACCGACACCCCCGAATAAGGTACAAAACCAAGGATCGCGCGCAACCTCGGCTCGCGGGTAACCTCCTTGCGCGAGCGCAGGAAATCGGTGGTCAGCTCGGCCCCGGCAAGCAACATCATGCTCTCGCCACCAAGGCTCGCGCCAAAACCGGCAATCCGCCCAGAGTCGATGAGAGGCCCGAAATCCGGTCGGGCAAGCAGGTGATCGAGCAGCCCCTGAAGCGCCAGCGGGCGGATGGCCTGCATCTCCACCAGTTCTTCATCGTCCATCAGGAGATAGCGCAGGTCGTCCATATCCTCGAGTTCGATGCGGGAGATCCTCGCGTCAGCATGGAAGGGGGCGGCCACGACATAACCGTGCGAGGCAAAACGTGCCATCGTCGATAAATAGTCGCCTCCCAACGGACTGCCGCCGAGACCATGCGAATACAGCAGCAAGGGCCACCGAGAGGGTTCGGGACAAGCTTCCTCGCTGCAGCGCTCGGCCAGGATCGGCGCTTCATCTCCACGCTGCATCGCCGGCACGCCGCTGCCATCGGGCAGCATGAAAGAGGCGCGCGGGTTGTCGTCGGTGGTCGGGTAGCAAACCAGTGCCACGAACTCTACATCGCGGGTGCGGAAATTACGGAAAAGCGTCCGGTCGTCCGGCGGGCGAACCACGTACCTGATGGCAAATTCAGGCTCGACCAGCAAATCACTGACGTAGCGCTCCACGTCGTCGCGGGCCCCTTCCCAATAGGACGAAACGTCATGCAGCGCCCGGGAAAAATCCTGCTCGACGTTGCTGCAACCCACTGCGTAGGGTCCATCTCCCACCAGGTCAAGTTCAACGCTCGAAGCGCCCGACGCCGGGGTCGCATGCCACAGCAGGACGGCACACCCGAGCACAATACGAACCACTTTCCTGCATTGCATGTCGGTCGGGCCTCCTTGCCCCCGGAAACACTCCAGAATACGGCCAGGGCTTTCTTTTACCGCTCCCACAGGTGCAGGCTCGAAGCCCGGGCAGGGCCACAGGGCAAAACAGACACTGGGCATGGTCGGGAATCGTCGGCGACAATGGCAGCCACGCGGCAACCGCGACGATACACACCCCACGCCAGCTCCCGGTCGAAACCGAAACCCTCACGTTGATCAGCATGGAACAGGCTATGGCGATTCGCAAGCGAGGAAAGGGCGGAAAAGCGGGAGCCATAATGCACAGGTTGCCGTGTCAACGATCAGGGAACAGTATGTCACTCACCCATCATCCACATCGTCTTGGGCCCGCATTGCTCGCAGTCATGCTAGCAACCACCATGCCAGCCGGCGCCCAGGAAACCGGCACCAGGCGACTCGGGGAACGCATCGATTCGCTGCTGCAACGGCATGGCTTTCCACCACGCCCGTCCCGGCCATTCGACGAAATCCGGATGACTGCCGCAATGGCCGATGCCAGCCTGCTTCAGGCAAGAGCATCAGCGCGGGCGGTCGGCCTGATCGTCCGTTTTCGCGATCCTGCGGTACAGGCGCTTGCAGCCGCGGATGCCGCACCACCGCCTGCACTGCTTGCCGTCCTCCAGGCAGCGCTCGTCCGCCCCATCCGCTTTCAACGTGCAATGGGAGGAGGCATGCACGTATTGCGTTTCGACACTCTGCTGACACAGGACGAAGCAGAGAGCGAAGCACACCGCCTGCGTGCGTTGCCGCAGGTGATGAGTGCGGACGTCGATCTCGTATCCCGCCCCCAGCAGGCACGAACTTCGACCGATCCACAGTTCGCCAAACAATGGAGCCTGCTCGGTACGACACAAGGCTTTGCCGGTGGAATCGATGCCGAAGCTGCATGGACGCGTGGAACCGGCTCATCGTCGGTGGTGGTGGCAGTACTCGACAGCGGAATTCGCCCTCACCCCGAGTTTGGTGACCGCATCCTGCCTGGCTATGACTTCGTTTCCGACCCTGATTACGCCAACGACGGCAACGGGCGCGACGCCGATCCGGCCGACCCCGGTGACCGTGTCGGAGCGAGCGAATGCGGCATCGGGGAGCCGGCCCAGCCGAGTACCTGGCACGGCACGCACGTGACGGGGATCATTGCAGCCGACGGCGCCAACGGCATCGGGATTGCGGGCGTGACATGGAAGACCCGCATCCTGCCGGTCCGGGTGCTCGGCAAGTGCGGTGGAACAACCTCGGACATCCTCGACGGCCTGAGGTGGGCGCTCGGTCTGCCCGTGCCCGGGGTACCGACAAACCTCAATCCAGCTCAGATCCTGAACTTGAGCCTCGGCGGAACGCCTTCCTTCGGTTGCCTCGCGCCCTACCGGGCCGCACTGGCCGAGGCCCAAGGGCAGGGTGCGCTGGTCGTGGTCGCGGCCGGCAACGACAGCAGTACGAGCGCGATTTTCAGCCCCGCCAATTGCGCCGACGCGCTCCCGGTGGTGGCGACGGACCCCTTCGGCGACCTGGCGTCATACAGCAACTACGGCCGCACCGGTCTTGGCGCACCCGGTGGCGATTCTGCATATTTCGGCCCTACGGCGGAAATCCTGTCAACGGTCGACATCGGAAACGACCAGCCACTCGGGCCCGATTACGGCTATGCGCAAGGCACCAGCATGGCGGCGCCCCACGTGAGCGGTATCGCGGCCCTGATGTTGGCCACCAATCCGCAGCTATCCGGCACCGAATTGCGCAGCCTGCTCGAATATGGCGCCAGCGCTTACCCCGTCGGTAGCTACTGCGCCTACAGCAATCTGTGCGGCACCGGGCTTGCCAATGCGCACAATTCGGTCAGCACTGCGGCGGCGATGCTCGGCTATCAGCTGGTGCATGAATTCCACAACACCGATCTTCAGCACTACTTCCTGACCGGTTCCAAGGACGAAGCAGCACTCATCGAAAAAGGTTCAGCCGGGCCGGGGTGGACCGATACGCGCGAGTATTTCTACGCCTGGAGCCGCGCCGTCGATGGCGCAGCTCCCGTATGCCGCTTTTACGGCACTCCCGGCATCGGCCCCAACTCGCATTTCTACACGGCGAGCGCACAGGAGTGCGATCTGGTCAAGCTCGACCCGGGCTGGACCTATGAGGGCATCGCATTCTACGCCCGGCTGCCGACCGAGGACGCATGCCCGGTCGATACGATCCCGGTGTTCAGAAGCTACAACATGCGCTGGATGCTCAACGATTCCAACCATCGCTACACTACCGACGAAGCAATTTATCAGCAGATGAACCGCTCAGGCTGGGTTGGTGAAGGTGTGGCCTTGTGCGTGGCGGCTTGAAACCGCTGCGCTGTGCTCCGGACCCTGCAGCCATATCGAAATAGAGCAACAGCAGGTTGCCTCGTCATCTGGGAAAGCGCTTTCCATATTTACTGCAAAACCCCCTGTGCCAATATGACCTGCGTCACCTACCCCTGACCATTTAGTGAGCAACGAGGTAGGCATGACGACCACCACTCAACCCACGGCATCGATGCACATTCTGAAGACCTCTGCCGATCCGCTCGTCTCGGAAGGCGCCCGTAGGGCGACTGAAGAGACGAGCGGATCGGCGGCGCCGACCGCGCAGCCCGGTGCCAACACCGAGGTCGTGCCGCGCGCCCGACGCCGGCAGTTCTCCAACGCCGACAAGCGGCGGATCCTCGACGCGGCTGACCGTTGCACCCAGCCCGGCGAGATCGGCGCGCTGTTGCGCCGCGAGGGCGTCTACTCATCGAGCCTGAGCACTTGGCGGCGCCAGCGCGAGGCCGCCGAACTGGCTGCACTGGCACCGCAAAAGCGGGGCCCCAAGCCGGATCCCGCCGCCGCCGAAGCGCGCCAGATCGCGCAGCTGATGCGCGAGAACGAACGCCTCAAGAGCCAGCTCGACAAGGCGCACCTGATCATCGAGGTCCAAAAAAAAGTTGCTGCCTTGCTGGGCAGTCCGATCGACGACACGCACGACAAGTCATGATGCGCGGCGCCGAAGAACTTGCCCCGGCCCTTGGCATGGCCGCCGCCTGCCGGGCCGTGGGCCTCTGGCGCGGTGCGCCGGCCCGGGCGCGCGCACGGGCTGACCCTGTCCCCGTTTGATGGACGCCATCAAGGGCACTGCGGCAGCAAGTTATCCACGGGCGCGCGCCTGCGGCGCCTCATACGCAGGCAGAGCGCGCGGCGGTGGATAACTTGCGATGCTGTCCGGTTGAGTGTTCGGTTGCTGCATTGCCCACCTCCTTTCGAATTGGACCGGACTGTCGTAATCAAGTGCGCTGTGCCGACGTTCGGTGTTGTAGTAGCCGATGTACTGGGTTAGATCGTCGATCGCCTGTTGGCGTGTGGCGTAGTGTTCGTCATAGACCCGTTCGACCTTGAGCGTGCCGTTGGCCGACTCCATCGGTGAGTTGTCGTAGCAGTTCGCGCGCCGGCTCATCGACACCGTGATGCCTTGAGCATCGAGTACCTCGCGATAGTCGTGCGCGCAGTACTGGCTGCCGCGATCGGAGTGGTGCAGCAGGCCGGCGGGCGGCCGTCGCATGCCCAGCGCTAGGGCCAGCGCCGCCATCGTGAGCTGCGTGTCGATGCGATCGCTCATCGCCCACCCGACCAGCCGGCGACTGAACAAGTCCATCACCAGCGCGACGTACAACCACCCCTCGTCGGTGCCGACGTAGGTGATGTCGGTCACCCATTTCTGATTCGGCGCACTCGCGCTGAAATCGCGCTCGAGCAGGTTCGGCGCTACCGGCAGGCTGTGGCCCGAATCGGTCGTGCGCACAAAACGGCGCCGCCGGCGTGCTTGCAAGCCCTCGCGCAGCATCAGCCGGCGTACCCGCTTGTGATTGACCGGAAAGCCCGCAGCGCGCAGATCGCGGGTGAGCCGCGGACGCCCGTACTTGCCCCGATGGTGTGCATGGCATGCGTGCAGCATCACCACCAGCTCCTCGTCGCGGCGCACCCGCGCCGATGGCCCGCGACCCCGCCACGCGTAGAAGCCGCTGCGCGAGACCTCGAGCAGCACACACATGCGCGTCACCGGCCAGCGCACCGACTGTTGCTCAATCCACGCGTACTTCACCGCGACTCCCTGGCAAAGTACGCCGCCGCCTTTTTTAGAATCTCGTTGTCGAGCTTGAGTCGCGCGTTTTCTGCCCGCAGCCTACTCAACTCGGCTTGTGCGTCATTGACGGGCGCCGCCGCCGCTCGCCTGGCGAGCGGCTTGCCACGCCGCGCCCGGCGCACCCAGTTGCCCAGCGTCTTCGGCGAAATGTCCAGACTGCACGCCACCTCGCTCGCGCTGCGTCCAGCCTCCATCACCTGACGTACCGCCGCCTCGCGAAATTCCACCGTATAGACCCGCTTCGGTATCCTCGTTTTCATCTCACGTTCCTCCATGAAGCCTTAGAGCCGCACTTCATGGCGTCCGTTTTTCGGGGGCAAGCTCAGGTTGCCGAGCACCGGAATCTCGTGCAGCCAGGGCACGCCCAATTTGGCATTGGTGTCGGAATCGCGGATCAAGCCGCCCAGGACGACCGTCTCGCCGGTGCGCACCGCGACCTTGCTGGCGACTTCACGCTGGTTGAAACTGCGCTGGCCGGTAGCCTGGTCGACCTCGCCGACGTCGGTCACCGACTGTTTGATGTTCATCGACACCATGCCGCCGGCGTTGGCAGAGGGGGTGACCTCCAACATCACGCCAGTATCCTTGTACTGGATCGAAGTGCTGGTCGTACCGCCATCGGTAACCGTCTGGGTCGAGCGGATCGGCTGCTGGTCGCCGACGTGGATCACCGCAGTATGGTTATCCAGCACCATCACGCTCGGGCTGGAGATCACGTTGATCAGGGACTTTTGCGCCATCGCGTTGAGCACTGCCCGCACCTGACCTGCGGCGTTAGTGATGCTGTAGGAAAAACCCGGCACGGTGCGGCCGAGCGTCTCGGAGGCACGGTCGGTGAGCAGGCCGCTGCCCTGGTAGTTCCCCCCGAGATTGCCTTCGAAGAACCACTGCAGGCCGTATTTCGTTTCGTCGTTGAGCGTCACCTCAAGAATGCTGGCCTCGATCAGCACTTGGGTGGGCGAAAGATCGAGCCGGCGCAAGGCCGCCTCAATCTTGCGGTACTCCGAGCCCGGCGCATGGATGAGCAGCGCGTTGTTCAGATCATCGGCCACCACCCGCACCTGCGTGCCGAGCGAGAACTGGCTCACGGGCGCACTCTGGCCGCTTTCGTTACGATTGCCGCCGAGCGTCGGCGAAAGCATGTTCGAGCCGCCCGATCCGCTCGAGCGCGTCGTGCTCAGGCCGGGCGCCACACCGCTGTCGGCCTGGGTGCGTCCGGTGGCAGCCGGCCCGCCTCCGAAGACGGCACTGAGGAGTGCGCCCAGATGCTGGGCCGAGCCGTTCTGCACCGGGTATACATATAGCTGTGGTTCGGTCCCGCCCTCCGCCGGTCGGTCGAGCTTTTCGATCCATTCCTTGGCCTGTTGCAGGTAATGCGCGCGTGGCGTGACCACGACGAGGGCATTCATGCGCTCGATCGGCAAAATTCGCATGACGCCTCCGAGCGGCCCGAAAGTCGGCAACTGGCTAATCGGCGCGCTGGCCTGCCCCTGCCCCTGGCCTTCGCCAGCGGCCGAAGCGGGTGCCGCCGGGGCGCCGGTGAGCGCGCGCAGGGCGGCGTCGACCTCCTTGACCGTGGCGTACTGGAGCGGGAAGAGGCCGACCGACATGCCCTTGAGCATATCGACGTCGAAGATAGCGACGAACTCCTTCCAGCTCTCGAGTTGGCCGCCGGTTCCCGCCAGGATCAGCAGGTTGCGCAGCCCATCGACGCGTACGAAGGCCTCGGCCGGGGCGACCGGTCGCAGGATGTCCGCCATTTCCACCGCGCCGATGAATTGCAACGGGACAATGACCATGCCCTGCCCTGCGGCTAAAGCCTTGACGTTGACCGGCAAGGTACCGAGCCCGCGCAACAGTTCCGGGCGGCCTACGTGATACAGCCCCTGGGCGTCTCGCGCCAAGGCGAGGCCGTTGGCACTGAGCACCGACTCCAGAATCGAAAGCACTTCCTTGGGCGGCACTGGCGCCTGGGTGTGCAGGGTAACCTCACCACCGATCGGCTGGTGCAGCGTGTAATCGAGCTTGAGCAAGTCTCCCAGGACGGCGTGCACGAAATCGGTGATCGGCGCCTGCTCGAATTTCAACGAAATATCCCCGCTCGCGGCGATTTTCACCGCCTTCGCCGCCGGCAGGTTGACCATGCGGTCGGTCCCCTTGATCAGCGTCGGCTCGCGCCGCGGCGGCAGCTCCGGCTTGACGGTAATCGACTCATCCTGGCCGATCTGCCCCTGAAAGGGAGCGGCGGGCGGGAGCGGGGACACCCGCTGGGCCTGCTCGGTACTGGCGCAGCCGGCGAGCCCGACGACACCGATGAAAACGAGCAGGCGTACGGAAGCGGAAATTTTTCGCATGGGAAGGTCGTCGGGGTTCATTTTTTGTCGGCTTCGAGTCGGGCGGCGCGGCGGGCAGCGAGACGCTCGGCGAGGGAGCCGCCCCGGCTCGCCGGCGCCGCTGCACCGGGGGCGACCGCAGGCTTGCCGGGCGCCGCAGTGCCAGGCGCGGTCGCGGGCTTGCCGGGCGCCGCAGCCGGCGCACTCTCCGCCTTGCCGCCGGTGGTCGGGGGCACATCGGCCGCAGCAGCCTCGGCGGCGCTGGATGCTTCGCGTTTGCCACTGCCGGCAAGCTGGCGCTGCAGCGTAACAAGCGGCGACGGAGCGCCCTCGGACTGAGGCGCACGCACGAGTTCGAGTTGCCGCTTTTCGCTGCCCTGGGAGAAAGTCACACCGCGTTCGTCGGCTGCGAGCACTGTCCACGGACCGAAGGCATCACCGCGCTTGAGCCGGGTCACCTTGTTTTCGGCGCGCAGCATCAGGTGCTGTTCCTTGCCGAGAGTAAACACTCCGAGCAGGGTCACGCCCTGCAGCGGGTCGGGTTCAGACGACGCCGGCGCGGCGGCGGCCTGTGGCGGCGGACGGCGCCGGCTTTCCTCGAAGATCGGTCGATCGAGTGTCTCGCTCAGGCTGGCCAGGTCCATCACCTCGCGCTCGATTTTTCCTGGCTGCAGGGATGCAGGTTCAGGCCCTTGGGCAGCGGGGGGCGACCAGCGCGTATCGCCCACCGCCCACAGCGCCGCAATTGCAACGACCAAGGCGGCATCGATGCCGAGCAGGATGGGCAGGATGTTCCGCTTCATGGCTGCAGGTGCAACACGCTGAGATCGATCTGGACCACCAGCCGCGCTTCACCGGGAGGCTGGCCACGCCCCTGGCGCGAAGGCGTTGCATTGGCCTGAAGTTTGTCGACGAGAATGACCGGAGCCTCGCGCTCGAAAGCGGCGAGCAGCCCGCGCAAACCTTCCAGGTTGCCGTCCACGGTGAGCTTGAGCGGGATCTGCACGAAGCCGGCATGAGTGCGCGCCGGCAGGATCTGGCTGCCGGCCACGCCCAGTCCTGCGGTCTCGGCAATCTGGCGGACGCGCTGCTGCAAGTCGGTGCCGATGCGGGCCGAATCGATCGCCGCCGGATGGGCATAGCGGCCGAGATGGGCGCCGACCTCGTTCATTCCCGCCTCGAGCTGTGGCTGCAGTTCACGCAGGCCGAGCAGCCTCGCATAGCGTGGCTCGATCGAGCCGAGAGTGTCGTGCGCCCAGTTCAACCTCCCGACCAGGAAGGAGGCGATCACCGCCAGCACGAGAAGGAGAACGAGCAAGAAGCCGCCCACGACGATGCGGGCATCACGCCCCGGGAAGTGCTTGTCGGTGAATGTATTCACTTTGCCGCCGCGCTCCGGGCAGTGAAGAATTCGATGACGAAATTCTCTTTGTCGGAGCGTCTTGCACGGGAAATCGGCGACGGCGCCTTGACCTCTGTAAAACCCGTATCGGGTGCGCCGAGGGCGTTCATCAGCTGCGATGCGTTGCTCGCTTCGCCGAAGATGCGCACCTTGCGGCCGTCGATCTCGAGCCTCTTCAGATAGGCGTCGTCGGGCATCAGGCGTGTGATCAGTTCGAGCGTGACCAGGAGATCCTGGTTGCCGTGCAAGTATTCCTGGAGGACATGGACGCGTTCATTGCCTACTGCCAGTGCATTTCTCGCGCCCAACGCCGCAGCCGCTTCGCGCTCGAGCTCGCCGTAGCGTTGCTGCGCATTGAACACCCGCTCGCGCGCCTGCAGCACCGGCGTCGCCGCCAGCGCGAGCACCAGCAGCAAGGTCAATGCGAGCACGGACAGGAGGCGGAGCCGGGCGGCGCGCTTGCGCTGCGCACGGCGACCTTCGGCGAACCCCTGCAGGACGATAGGCGCGGCCACGGCAGCCCAGACCTCGGGGTCGGCAGCGCCCAAGCGCAACCGTTCGGCAGTGAGCGCAGCCTCTACGTGCGCGCGCGCCGCCAGCGCCAGCCTGACCCGCATGCGTCCGGCGGCCGGCTCGGCGTCCCAACCCCATACGGTATCCCCTGCGGCGAACGGGCTGAGCGCGAGGACTTCGAGCTCAAGCGCCTGGCGCAGTTCGTCGTGCGCCAGCGGCGGCAAGGTGATTTCCCTGAACAACACGCCATCGTCGGACAGTACCACGGCGACTGCAGCAGGCTTCGTCCCCGAAGGCGCGGGTTCCGATGTCGCTCCGAGGCGCAGCACCTCACCGGCGCCGGGAAGCAGCACCCGAACCGCTTCCTGCGGTGACAGCCAGGCGAGCGCAGGCCAGCGGAAAGCCTCGCTCCAGCCGTTGCGCCAGACCTGTACGAGGCGCCCGAGGTCGAAACCGAACAGGTTCAGGCTGCCTGCATCAAGCGCCATTGCCACCTCCGTTGCCACCTTTCATCGGAATGCTACGCACCGGCTCGATGCGCAACGTACGCCACGGCAAGCCCGCTATCCCTGGGGTAGCGGCATCGACCCAGCGGACACGGGCAAGAACACGCCCCTGATCCGCCGGGTAGGAAGCTTCGAGACGAAAGATGCTGCCGGAAGAAAGCAGAATGTGCTCCTGATTGAACGCCGTGGTGTCGATCGCCGGCTCCCCCGCCTCACGAAGGGCCAGGTACGTTTCTGCAGCGCGTAGATCGCCCGGCGCAAGAATCTTGAACATCGCCGGCGGCGCGGCCAGAGGATCGATCCCGCCCGCTCCGGTCCAGGTCGTCAGCAAGTCGCGGATCTTATCATAGGTATCGAAGCTCACTCCGAGCACTTGAAGCAGGTCTTCAGGTGTTTCGAAAGGGCCGCCGCGGGTGCGGAAGGCAACGCCTGCGGCCTCGTAGTCGGCGTCCTCAGCGCCGAGCGGTAGCGGCTCGTCGTCCGCATCCCGCCAGTCGACGACGCGCTGCGCCAGGGTCTCGGCCTGGTCACTCTCGAGGCCCGCACCGAAGGCGAAAAGATCGTGCAGCAAAGCCTGCGACGCACCGTTGAGATCCACATAACCGCCGCCGGGGCTGATCCGCACGCCGATACGCCGGCCATCGATCTCGTAAGCGGTGGCGAAGCTGCGGTCGATTGTTTTCTCGGCAAAGTGCAGCTCGCGCACCGCGAGTTCGATCGCCGCATCACCATAGGCTGCGGCTTCGGCGAAAGCTCGCGCACCTTGCGCACTGCGAATCTCGGCACGCGTCGCGCCCGCCAAGCCCATCGCGAAGATCGACAACGCCGCCACGATCCACAGCACCGCGACCAGGGCCATGCCGCACGCGGCGCATGGCGCCTGCCGCCGCACAGAGGCCGACATGCAACGCGCGCCCCTCACTGCGCACGCTCCAGCGCCGACTCGTTCGGATCGAAGCCGGGTTCGGCCGCCAGCACCGGTACGATCAGCTCGGGCCAGTCCACGCCATCGACCTGAAGCCGGATGGCGACGCGGCCGGGAAGGACCTGGGGGTCGTTCCAGTTCTCCTGCCAGTCCTCGCGCCCGCGTCGCTGATAGGCGATCGCCAGCGAGGTCACCCGGCGCACGAGGATACGCTGCGCCACCGTATCCCAATCCGGACGGACTGCCGGGTCGCTTTCAAAACCAGGAACAGGCGGTATGTAGGGTGCAAGCTGCAAGATCAGATCGAGCTCATCCCCTTCTGGCCGCGCCCACAGGCGCAGCCAGTGCAGGCCGCCGACGCCATGCCGTGCCGGCATCGGTGCCTGCCACTCGAGAGCTGCGGGCAGGCCGATGAAATCCGGCACCTGCGTGCCATCCTCGAGCCTGCGCAGATGGATGATCGAAGCCTCGCTGATGGCCTGGCGAAGAAAACCGCTGATCAGACGCATATCGTCGGCCCGCTCGCTGCGCGCCTCAAGCCGCGCGCCGGAATCGCCGAAAGTACGCAGGGCGGAGATCAGCGCCAGCATGATCAACGCGAGGAGCGTGAGGGCGATGATGACTTCGACCAGGGTGAAGCCGGCCGCATGGCGCCTTCTCATCGGCGGGACCCGGCGCTGATGTCGACAGCGGCTGGATCGACTTCGGGGCGAATCGAATACAAGCGCAGCGTGCGGGTCTGCCCGCGATCCTCCCAACTGATGGCAACCCTGACTCCGTGCAGCCCCCACGCCTCGGGCCGCCCGTCAAGCGGGGGCAGCGGCGTCGTCTCCACTTGCCAACCGAAACCATCGGCGGTACCCGACAGCACCAGCCCGCCGGGCGGCACGGAGTCATGGCGGGCGAGGAGGGATTCGGCAGCCAGCACCGCCCGCACATGGCGCTCGGCGTCCCCTGCAGCCCGGACGCTGCCACCGAGCGCCTCGTAAAGCACGCCCAACGACAGCGCCATGATGGAAAAAGCCACCAGCACTTCGAGCAGCGAAAAGCCCTGCTGGCGGGCGGGGGAAGAAGGGAAGCTCATTTGCGGAGGCGAACTCATTGGCCGAGCGGCTCCTGCGAGACGCGGCCGAGGAGCCAATCCACCCGCAGACGCAGGCCCGCTCCCGATGTGCGCACGATCTCGATGCTGCCGCCAGTGGCACTGCCGTCAGGATAGAAGCGGATACCCATGCGGCCGCCGGCGGTCTCACTTTCGGCCACGAGAGCCTTTACTTCGAGCCCTGGCGGAATTTCCCCGGTCTGCCGGCCACCCGTACCGAAGCGACGGGCCTCGACGTCAACCACGAACACCGTCGGCCGCCCGCTGCTCATCGCTTCCAGACGGGCCCCCTTGAGTTCGGCAAGCAGGTTGCGCACGGTAGCGCGGAATTGCATGGTGTCGTACATGCGCCCCAGGGCCGCAGGCATGACGGCGAGCATCGTGCCGACAACGGCAAGCGCAACGATCAGCTCGACAAGGGTAAAGCCGGCCGTACCAAGGTTACGCCCGCGGCGCGGGCTCACTGCCAGTTACCGACGTCCGCATTCTCGCCCTCGCCGCCGACCGAGTTGTCCGCACCCAAGGTGTAGATGTCGATGTCGGTCCGCTTCCCCGGGCTTTCATAGTGGTAAGCATTGCCCCAAGGATCCTTCGGCACCTCGCCCTTCTTCAGGTAGGGACCGTTCCAGCCAGCCGCGGCGCCGGGGCGTTCGACGAGCGCATCAAGCCCTTCGGCGTTGTTCGGGAAGCGACCGACATCGAGCTTGAACAGCTCGGCAGCCTGCTCCAGATCCTTGATCTGCACCGCGGCGGTCTTGGTCTTGGCGCCACCGAGCTGGCCGAGCACACGCGGCCCGACGAGGCCGGCGAGCAGGCCCAGGATGACGAGGACGACCAGCAACTCGACGAGGGTAAAGCCGGTGTTGAATGGCTGCTTGAAACGACGATACATATAGGTAAACCTCAAAAAATGGCGGCATCAGGTGCTCACCACTGAAACGGAGCCGATTGTAAACGTAGCCGGGACGAAGCGTGCACGCTCCCAGCCCCGAATCCGCTTCAAGCTGTTTCAGCGGGCGCTCAGACGGCGAGCTCGTTAACCGACAGGATGCCCAGCAGGATCGATACGATGATGGCGGCAATCACTCCACCGAGCAGCAGGATCAGCACCGGCTCGAGTAGTGTCAGCGCGCGCTTGATCCCGGACTGGACTTCCCCGTCGTGCACCCGCGCGAGTTCAAGCAGCATGTCGGCAAGCCGCCCGGTTTCCTCGCCGAGCCGCACCATGTTGAGCGCCAGCGGAGTAAAAAGGCCGGTCACTTCGAGCGCGCCGGCCATCCTTCCCCCTTGCTTGATGGCCGGGGCGACTCCGGCCATCGCCTCGCGCAGACGAATGTTGCCCATGGTGTCGGAGGCGATCTTGATCGCGGTGACGATGGGAACGCCGCTGCCAAGCAAGGTTCCCATGCTGCGGGCAAATCGCGTGATCTCGAACTTCAGCACGACGCCACCCAGCACTGGCAGGCCGAGCATCCGCCGGTCCCGCCAGTCGCGACCGGCCGGCGTACGCAGCCAGCGCCGGCAAGCGGAGACTGCAAGCACGATCACCAGCACGATCAGCCACCACCAGTCGGCAACCAGATGGCCGGCGCCGACGATGATCCGCGTAGGCAAGGGCAGCGCTTCACCCATGTCGTTGAACAGCGACTCGAACTGCGGCACGACGAAGGCAAGCATCAGAAACACCGAGACAGCCGCGACGAGCACCAGGATGGCCGGGTAGATCAGCGCGGAAATCACGCTTTCGCGCAGGGCCCGAGTACGCTCGAGGTGCTCGGCCAGGCGTTCCAGCACCTCGCCGAGCTGGCCACCCGCCTCGCCCGAACGCACCATGTTCACATAGAAATCGCCAAACAGCGCCTGGTGCGGCTGCAGCGCCTGGCTGAAGCCCCTGCCCGACTTCACCGCATCGAGCAGATCCTCGAGCAGGGCTGCGACCGATGCCTTCTGGCTCATGCCCGCCATCACCTTGAGCGCACGGTCGAGCGGCAGGCCGGCGCGCAGCATGACCGCGAGCTCGCCGGTAAGATGGTGCACGTCGGCCGGGCCCGGCCCCCTGTCGCGCGAAAACAATCCGGGCGAGGCCGATGCGGGGGGCACTGTCTGCCCGGCGGGACGGGATGCAGCGCCTGCGGCGGGGGCGACGTTTACCGTGAGTTTTTCCGGCGCAGAGCCCATTTTTGCCGCTGTCGGCGGCGGCGCGGGAGCGGCCTTCGGCGCCGCAGCGCTTGCCGGCTCGAGGCGAACCGGCGTCAGACCGCGCGCGCGCAGCTGACGGACGGCCGCTTCACGCGAGCTGGCCTCGATATGCCCCTCGGTGATGCTGCCATCGCCGTGTGCTGCACGATAGGCAAACTCAGTCATTGCTCTGATCCTGTGTCACGCGCAGCAACTCATCCATCGAGGTGATGCCGGCGGCCACCTTGCGCAGACCATCCTCATAAAGGGTGAGCATGCCGCCGCGGCGTGCAACGTTGTGCAGCGTGGTCGCGTCCGCCCCCGAGAGCACTGCCTGATGCACCGCATCGTCCATGGTGAAGAGTTCGTGGATCGAAGTTCGCCCGAGATAGCCGGTGCTCTTGCATTGAGCACAGCTGCCAGCCACATAGACACTGCGCTTTCCCGCCGGCAAAAACCGCCCGATACCGGATTTTTCGTACTCCGCATCCCCCATCTCGACCGGCCGACGGCAATGCTCGCACAGCTTGCGCACCAGACGCTGCGACAGCACGCCATTGACGGTGGACGTGATCAGATAACGCTCCACCCCCATGTCTTCGAGGCGGATGATGGCGCCGGCAGCGGTGTTGGTATGCAGGGTCGACAACACCAGGTGGCCGGTGAGTGCGGACTGGACCGCGATCTGCGCGGTTTCGGTGTCGCGCATCTCGCCGATCATGATGATGTCCGGATCCTGGCGCAGGATCGAACGCAACGCATGTGCAAAAGTCATGCCGATCTGGCTTTGCACCTGAACCTGGTTGACGCCGGCAAGCTGGTATTCGACCGGGTCCTCCACCGTGAGGATTTTCAGTTCAGCAGCATCGAGCTTGGACAGCGCGGCATAGAGCGTGGTCGTTTTGCCGCTGCCGGTCGGACCGGTGACCAGCAGGATGCCGTGAGGACGTGCCAGCAGTTCACGAAAGCGCGCCAGGTTGTCATCGGCAAACCCCATTTTCTCGAGCTCGATGCGGATGCTCGCGCGATCGAGCACCCGCATCACCACGCTTTCGCCGTGCACCGTCGGCAGGGTGGAAACCCGCAAATCGAGTTCGTGACCTTTCACCCGGGTACGGATGCGACCATCCTGCGGCAGGCGGCGCTCGGCGATGTTCAGATGGGCAAGCAACTTGATCCGCGAAGTGACCGCTGCGCCCAGGCCGACCGGCGCGCTGTCGACCGCCTGCAGCACGCCATCGACCCGGTAGCGGATGTGGAGCCCATCCTCGAAGGGCTCGATATGGATGTCCGAGGCGCGCAGATCGACGACGCGCCCGATGATCTGCGTCACCAGCCGGATCACCGGCGCCTCGCTGGCGAGATCCTTCAGGTGTTCGATGAATTCGCTGTCGCCACCGAGCGCACCGACGAAGCCCTCCTCCCCCTCTTCTTCCGCCTCGGCCGGCTCCGTATAAAGCCCTTCGAGGGCGGTCTGGACCTCGGACTCCAGCCCGAGTGCGGCCCGGATCTGCAGGCCGCTGGCCAGATGCAGCGCCTTGGTGAGGAAGGCATCCTGCGGCACCCCCATGACGACCTGGAGTTCGTCGCCATCGCGCCGCAAAGGCAAGACCCCGTGGCTCAGCAGATACTCGGCACCCAGCCCCTCCACCGCCAGAGCTTCCTGCGGAAAGTCGGCGGAGAGGATCAACGGAATGTCCAACTGGGCCGACAGCGCACGTGCGACATCGATTTCCGACAACAGGCCAAGGCGCACCAGGACACGACCGAGCAGATCCCCCATCTCCTGCTGGGCAAGCAGCGCTTGGTCGAGGTCGCGCTGACTAAGCTTGCCCTCTCGCACCAGGCGTTCGCCCAGGCGAAGACGATCGGCGGATTCAGCGTCGTGCATGCTCACTCTCAAGGTAATTGTATTGGCTTCGCAAGGGATTCACCGGCGACGCAGGAAACCCATCGGGGCGAAAGTGAAGCCGAACTTGCGTTCCCTGTCCAGGTCGCGCTCGTAGTCGTCAGGGAAGCGGCGGTTGTATTCCATGATCGCCTCCAGAGGACCCGGCCCCCAGCCCGGCAGCACCGGATGGCCATTGATGTTGCCGTCTTCGACCACCAGGTAGTCGCCCGCTTGCATCAGCGCCCGCAGCGACAGCATCTCCTGCAGCACATGTGGCTGGCGATGGTCGCTGTCGAGAATGGCGAAGACCGGCCCGGGCAGCTGCTTGCGCAATGCAGCGATGCGGGCGCCGACCGCCGCATCCACCGACGAAGATTTGATAAATTCGATTCCCGGTGTGGCCGGCACCCGCGGGTCCAGCAGATGATCTTCGATGTCGACGGTCAGCACTAGCGCATCGGGTCGCACCTGGCGGGCAATGAGGGCGAAATACAGCGCCGAGCCCCCGTGCCGGGTGCCGAATTCCACGATCAGCCCGGGACGCAGCTGGTGGATGATCTCCTGGTAGTTCCACAGATCCAGCACCGACTTCAGGCACGGCACGCCGAGAAAGCGCACGCTTTCCCAGACCCCGGTATCGTAATACCAGCGGTGGAAATCTTCGGCGCAGCCGACGGCGGAGGCTGCAGTTTCAATGTCGGCCCTGTTCACTGGAAAAATCCTTGGCAGCTCGTGGTCAAGGGCGGAATGATAGCCAAGCGACTCGCAGCTTGCACCCGCGTCAGCACTGCGGCCCTTCATCACAGCCCGGCATCGGGCATGCAGCAGCGACCAGCATCAGCAGGTTGCGGGCAATGCCGAGCCGTCGTACCGGCCCGCCAAGTACGGCCGCAACCCGTGTGCGGCAACGTGCGCTGCCAAGCTGGACGCAGGCGCAGGCGGCCAACCGCGCCCAACGCGGATGGAGTGTGCGGGCTACGCGGTGAGCGGAACGTTCGAGCAAGGCGCGATCCTGCGCCACCGCCAGCGCGTACTGGCGACGCGCGGCATCGAAGCGCTCGGAAAAATGCGACACGAAGGCCCACGCCCGGCGCATCGGCGAAGCAGCACCGATCAAGTTGCCACCATGCTGACGGTAGCCGGTGAGTACGGCATCGACCGCCCTCACCTCACCGGCGGCAGCGGCCACCAGCAGCAGCCACCAGTCGTGGTGGCGAACCTGCGCCGGCAGCGGCAGGGCAAATTCAAGCAAGGCCCGATTGCCCAGCATTGCGCAACCGGGCACTAGATTGTGCGCCAGCAACCAGACGTCGACTCCGGTGCGCACCTGCAGCACACCCGCATGCCCGAAATGCGATGGCGCCAGGCAGCGGCCTTCATCGTCGATCAGCGCCAGATCCGCATACGCGAGCATCGGCACCTGTGCATCGGAGAGCGGATTCGACAGTGCCGCACGCATCGTCGCGAGCTTGTCGACGTACCAGACATCATCCTGGTCACACAAGGCGAACCACGCTGCTCCAGCCTCCAGCGCGGCCTGCAGCAGGCGCTCGAAATTGGCGCAGGCGCCAAGGCGACCCGACACCGGCGGGAGCAGCACAATACGGCGGTCGCGCGCTGCGTAATCGCGCAACAACTCCGGCGTGCGGTCTTCCGATGCATCATCGCTGGCGAGCACGATCCAGTTGCCGTCGGTCTGGGCAAAAAGGCTCGCCATCAGTTCGGGCAGAAAACGGGCTCCATTGAATGTGGCGAGCAGGATCCAGATCGGTGCCGCCTGCGGCCGTCCGCTCATTGCCGCACGTCCTGTATACGCGGCGCACCTGCCAGCCCCGCTGTCAGCCCCACCGTCAACCCCATTCCTGCCAGCACACGCGCGTTGCAGCGCTCGACATCGAAGCGTTCTTCGGCCAGCCGGCGTGAGGCCGCTCCCATGCGTCTGGTCAGATCCGGCTCGTCGATGAAGCGCCGCATCGCCGCAACCAGCGCATCGACGTCGCGCGGCGGCACCAGAAAGCCGTTTTCACCCGGAACGACCGTGTCGCGACAGCCGGGCATGTCGGTGGTGATGATCGGCCTGGCCATCGCCATCGCCTCCTGGATGCTGCGCGGCAAACCTTCGCGGTAGTAGGACGGCAGTACGAAAACACTGGCGCGTGCAATCAACGGGCGCACATCGGCAACATGGTCATGCCATTCGACCATACCCTCCCGTGCCCACTGCTCCAGTTCGTCGCGACGAATCGATCCCGGGTTGGGGTCAGGGCCGCCGAGCAGGATGAACCGTGCCAATCCGTGCAGCCGACGGGCGGCCGCCACATATTCGCGCACTCCTTTCTCGGCAAGCAGGCGGGCCGCAAGAAGAAAGATCGGCGGAGAGGCCACTCTCGGCGACGACGTGAAATGTGCGAGATCGACACCGATCCCCCCGATCAGTACCACCTGCTCTGGATCGACCAATTCTTCGCCAACAAAGAGTTCGACATCATCCCGGTTGAGGAAGAAAACCCGCTCTGCACCATCAAGGCCAACGCGATAAAGCAGCGATACGGCTCGTCGCAACAGGCGGCGGCGCAGCGAACCGGCCGCCGCGTCGGCAAACACATAGCCAGCCCCTTCGACGATGGAGAACCGCCGGGGTACCCCGGCCAGGCGGGCGGCGAGATTGCCGTACGTCACGGGCTTGATGAAGTAGCTGAAACAGGCCTCGACCTGCAAGCGGCCGAGCACACTGCGCAGAGCCAACAGACTACGCAGATCCTGCAGCGGATTGAGGCCGGTGCGTGCAAGCGGATAGTCGACCGGCTCCGCACCCAGGGCACGCACGTCATCCCGCAGCTTTTCGTCATAATCCGGTGCGAGCGCAAAAACCTGGATTCCTCGTGCACACCAGGCCTTGACCAGTGGGCCGCGGAAGTTCGGAATCGAAAATGCCTGGCTCGTGACCAGTGCAAGGCGGCGGATCGGCCTGCTACCGCCAGGATTGGCCGAAATACTGCTCACAGGACGCGGCCCGGCGACCTGTCCTGCCACGCAGCAGCCGGACGGGGTGCCATGAAGAATAGGCCGGAAGACGGTCCGGAACGCCCCCGGAGCCTTTCGCTCGGGGCGTGCGAATGATTGGTTTCCAAGGGGCTGTAAATACTGAACTCGTTGCGTGCGCCCCGGGCGGGACGCGGCTCGATCGCCACCGATCGAGGATGCGTTGTATCACACACATCCGCAGCGCTGCCATCGGCGGAGCCCCCGGATACGCAGCCTGCAGCCGGGGGTACTGCACCGCGAACTTGCCAATGAAGTAAGCCTCTGGGATGATCGCGAACTGCTTAATTTAGACAGACAAAAAACGAAGCGGCAGACCGGGCAGTTTCGCATGCCACGCTTCCGGCAATCCGATCACAGCAGTGTGATGGTTGCCGAAATACATACCGCAGTGCCTCCAGAGAGAAATCCACAGCGCGGGCGACCTCATCGAGGGTGTCCCACTTGAACGTGCGTGAGCGGTTTTTCCGAAAAGGAAGCAAACGGCAATGAAAGTGAATCTCCCGGTCACCGACACCGAAGTACAACTCGGAGAAGGTGAAAGCATCGTTTCACGCACCGATTTGCGCGGCGTGATCACCTACGTAAACGACATTTTCGTCCGTGTCAGCGGGTACTCCGAGGACGAACTCGTCGGCAGCGCACACAACATCGTGCGCCACCCCGACATGCCACCCGAAGCGTTCGAGAACCTGTGGCAGACCCTGAAGGCGGGCAAGCCCTGGTCGGGCGTGGTCAAGAACCGCTGCAAGAACGGCGACTGCTACTGGGTGGTGGCCAACGTCACACCGGTGCGTGAAGGCGGCCACGTCACCGGCTATCTGTCGGTGCGCTCCCGCCCCACCCGCCAGCAGATCGAAGAGGCCGCAGCCCTCTACCGCGACATCCGGGCCGGCAAGGCCGGCCTGGCCCCGAAGCCGTCGCCCATCCGGCGCCTCAGCGGGCGCCTGATGGCGCTGCCGCTGGGCGCCCGCCTGTACGGCTTGGTCGGATTCCTGCTGGCCGGCCTCGTCCTCGGTGCCATCGCCGGCCTCGGGCTCGGCGCCTACCTCCAGCGCGGGCTCGAGCGGGTCTATCAGGATCACGCCACCGCGGCGCACGACGTCGAGCAGATCCTGATGCTGTCGGGCGACACCCGCGCTCAGCTACTGCTCGCCGCCCAGCACAGCCCGCAGTCGCCGTTCGCCAAGCTGCACGACCACCCGGTCTCGGCCCACATCGACACCGTCCAGCGCAACGCAGAGCGGATCACCGAAATCTGGGACGCTTACATTGCCCGCAGCACCCCGGAGATGGCCGCGCTCAACCAGGCCTATATCGACACCCGCAAGAAGATTCACAGCGAAGGGGTGACGCCGGCACGCGAACGCATTCTCGCTGGGGCCTATACCGAAGCTACCGAAATTCTGCTCACCAAGTTCAATCCGCTGTACGGCGAAATCCGCCAGCACACCGAAGCGCTGGTGAAAGCCCACCGCAGCGCGGCCGAGCGGATCTTCGCCGAAACCGCAACCGTCAGCGCCTGGATCCGCAACGGCGTGATCGCCTCGCTCGCCCTCGCCCTCGCCCTCGCCGTGCTGTTGAGCCGGCTGATCGTGCGCTCGGTGGTACGGCCGCTGCGCCAGGCCAACGAGATCTTCGAGCGCATCGCCGAAGGCAAGTACGACAACCCGATCCACGTCGAGGCCGAAGACGAGGTCGGCAAGGTCCTGCACGGGCTGCAGTCGATGCAGATCAGGCTCGGCTTCGACGTCAACGAAGCGCGCCGCGTCGCCGCCGAAGCGCTGCGGATCAAGGTCGCCCTCGACTGCGTGGATACCAACGTGCGCATCGCCAGCCTCGAGGGCAAGGTGCTGTACGCCAACCATGCGATGCACAAGACCGTGCAGCGACTCGAACCGGCGATCGCGGCGACGGTACCGGGCTTCACCGCCGCCGGCTTCATCGGCAGCGACGTCACCCGCTTCTACCCGGACGCGGAAAGCGCGCGCCAGCAACTGCTCACCCTGTCGCAGCCGACTCGCAGCATGCTCGACATCGGTGGTCGCGAGTTCGAAGTCGTGACCAGCCCGATCGTCGATGAGTGCGGCAAGCGCGTCGGCTCGGTCGGCGAATGGCGCGACCGCACCGACGAACTCGCCGCCCAGCGCGCAATCCAGCAGGTGGTCGGCGCCGCCGCTCAGGGCGATTTCGGCGCCCGCCTGGAAGAGACCGGGACGAACGAGTTCCTGCACGAACTCACCGCCAACATCAACCGCCTGCTCGAAGCCGCCGACAGCGGCCTGCGTGAAGCCAATGCGGTGCTCGGCGCGATGGCCGACGGCGACCTCACCCGTCGCATCGAGGGCGACTACCAGGGCGCCTTCGGCGAGCTCAAGAGCTACACCAACCAGACCGTCGACGCGCTCACCAGCATGATCGGCCAGATCGCCGACGCCGCCTCCGCCGTCAGCATCGCCGCCCAGCAGATCGCCAAGGGCAATCAGGATCTGTCCGCACGCACCGAGCAGCAGGCCTCCAGCCTCGAACAGACCGCCGCCAGCACCGAAGAGCTCACCTCCACCGTGCGCCAGAACGCCGACAATGCCCGCCAGGCCCGGCAAATGGCCGTCTCCGCGTCGGACATCGCCGGCAAGGGGGCCGACGCCATGCAGCAGATGGTCGGCACCATGGGCGACATCCACCAGGCCGCGCAGAAGATCGTCGACATCATCAGCGTGATCGACGGCATCGCCTTCCAGACCAACATCCTGGCGCTCAACGCCGCGGTCGAGGCCGCCCGCGCCGGCGAACAGGGGCGCGGCTTCGCCGTGGTCGCGAGCGAAGTGCGCAGCCTGGCCCAGCGCTCGGCCGCCGCCGCCAAGGAAATCAAGAGCCTGATCTCGGAGTCGGTCGCGCGCATCGAACAGGGCACCAGCCTCGCCGACGAAACCGGGCGGGTGATCGCCGATGTCGTCAAATCGGTCCGCCACGTCACCGACGTCGTCGCCGAGATTTCCGCCGCGTCAGAAGAACAGAGCACCGGCATCGAGCAGGTCAATGTCGCCATCACCCACATGGACAGCGTCACCCAGCAGAACGCCGCGCTCGTCGAGCAGGCCAGCGCCGCCGCCGAATCGCTGAAGGAACAGTCGATGTCGCTCGCCCACTCGGTCAGCGTGTTCCGCATCGAGGAGAGCGTGCAGCGCCTGCCCGCGCCGGCCTCGCTGTCCGCCCCCCGGCTGAGCGCAAGCGTCGGTGCGGCATCGTCCGTACTCCCGGCCGATGCCGCACCGCAGCGCGTCCGCCAGGCCCGCGCCGCCCTGGCCACAGCCCCCCAGGGGGAAGACGAATGGCGGGATTTCTGAGCGCCCCTGGACTTGCCCACCGCCTCCGGCACCCGGGGCCGGTGGCGCCCCTCTCCGGCACGGCTGCCGCCGGAGCACGGCAGGATGCGCACCCCACCAGTGCGCAGGCCAGGCGCGAATTCATCTTCACCCGGCACGACTTCGAGCGTGTGCGCCGGCTCATCTACAAGGTCTCCGGCATCGCACTGTCCGAATGCAAGCGCAACCTCGTCTACGGGCGCCTCGCCCGCCGCCTGCGCGCGACCGGCCTGCAAAGCTTCGGCGAATACCTCGACCGGATCGAAGCGGGCAAGGACCCCGAAGTCGAAGCATTCATCAACGCCCTGACGACCAACCTCACTGCCTTCTTCCGCGAGGCCCATCACTTCCCGGTTCTCGCCGAACACGCCGCGCGCCACCGCGAATCGCGCCCCTACCGGGTGTGGTCCTCAGCCTGCTCCACCGGCGAGGAGCCCTACTCGATCGCCATCACCCTTGCCGAGCGCACCGACGGGCTTCCGTCCAGCGTGCAGATCCTCGCTTCCGACCTCGACACCCAGGTGCTGGGCATCGCACACCAGGGGGTGTACCCGGTCGATCGTGTCCGCAGCATCAGTCCGGAGCGCCTGCGACGCTTCTTTCAGGAAGGCTACGGGCGCAACGCCGGCCATGTGCGCATCCGCCGCGAAATAGCCGAGAAGGTCCGCTTCCTGCAAGTCAATCTGCTCGAATCGAGTTGGCCGATCGAGCCCGGACTCGATGTGATTTTCTGCCGCAACGTCATGATCTACTTCGACAAGCCGACCCAGCGCGAACTGCTCAAGCGCTTTCAGCATCTGCTCCGGCCCGACGGCCTGCTGATCTGCGGCCACTCGGAGAGCCTGATGCACAGCACCGATCTGTTCCGCAACCTCGGCAAGACCGTCTATGCACCGGTCGGCGGAGCGAGCCCTCCGCGCTGAGCGCCCCGATGACCGCCACCCATTGTTATTTCGATCGCCTCTTCAATCATGAAGCGATCAAGATCCTGCCCGGTGAATACCATGTCACGCGCTCGCGGTTGCTGGTCACCGTGCTCGGCTCCTGCGTCGCCGCATGCCTGCGTGACCCGGGCACCGGCATCGCCGGCATGAACCACTTCCTCCTTCCCGGTGCCGATGACGACCCCGCCAATCCGGCCTCGGCCCGCTACGGCGCCTTTGCCATGGAAACCCTGATCCAGCAGATGGTCTGCGCCGGCGCACGGCGCGAACGCCTGGTGGCGAAGGTATTCGGCGGCGGCGCCATGCTCCCGCATTTCGGCTCGGCCAACGTGGGGGAGCGCAATGCGGCTTTCGTGATCGATTTCCTCGCGCGTGAGCGTATTCCCTTGCAAGCTCGGGACCTGCTCGGACCCTATCCGCGCAAGATCTATTTTTTCCCCGACAGCGGCCATGCCCGTATCCGGGTCATGCGGGGCGGAAGCACCCTACCCCTGCTGCACCGCGAAACCCGCTACGCACAACACCTCGACACCCCGACCGACGATCCCGCCGCCGATTTCTTCTGAACCCGCCCCCTCCACCGCCCCTCCACCGCCCCCCTTCCACCGCCCCCCTTTCGCCCCCAACTTTTCGAGAAAAAACCTCAATGAAGATCAATCTTCCGGTCACCGACAACGAGCTGCAGATTCGTGATGGCGAGGACATCGTTTCACGCACCGATCTGCGCGGCGTGATCACCTATGTCAATGATGCCTTCGTGCGCATCAGCGGCTTCACCGAAGCCGAACTCATCGGCAGCGCGCAGAACATCGTGCGCCACCCCGACATGCCGCCCGAAGCGTTCGAAGACCTGTGGCAGACCCTGAAGGCGGGCAAGCCCTGGTCGGGCATGGTCAAGAACCGCTGCAAGAACGGCGACTACTACTGGGTGGTGGCCAACGTCACGCCGGTGCGTGAAGGCGGCCACGTCACCGGCTACCTGTCGGTGCGCTCCCGCCCCACCCGCCAGCAGATCGAGGAGGCCGCCGCCCTCTACCGCGACATCCGGGCCGGCAAGGCCGGCCTGGCCCCGAAGCCGTCGCCCATCCGGCGCCTCAGCGGGCGCCTGATGGCGCTGCCGCTGGGCGCCCGCCTGTACGGCTTGGTCGGATTCCTGCTGGCCGGCCTCGTCCTCGGTGCCATCGCCGGCCTCGGGCTCGGCGCCTACCTCCAGCGCGGGCTCGAGCGGGTCTATCAGGATCACGCCACGTCGGCGTACGACCTCGAGCAGATCCTGATGCTGTCGGGCGACAGCCGCGCCCAGTTGCTGCTGGCGGCCCAGCACAGCCCGCAGTCGCCGTTCACCAAGCTGCACGACCACCCGGTCTCGGTCCACACCGACACCGTCCTGCGCAACGAGGAGCAGATCACCGGGATCTGGGACAACTACCTCGCCCGCAGCACTCCGGAGATGGCCGCACTCAACCAGGCCTATGTCGAAGCACGCAAGAAACTTCTCGGCGAAGGCGTGATGCCGACACGCGAGCACATCCTCGCCGGCGCCTACGCCCAAGCCACCGAAACCCTGCTCACCAGGGGGAACCCGCTGTACGGCGAAATCCGCGAGCGCACCGAAGCGCTGGTCAAAGCCCACCGCAGCGCGGCCGAACAGATCTTCGCCGAAACCGCAACCGTCAGCACCTGGATCCGCAACGGCGTGATCGCCTCGCTCGCCCTCGCCCTCGCCCTCGCCGTGCTGTTGAGCCGGCTGATCGTGCGCTCGGTGGTACGGCCGCTGCGCCAGGCCAACGAGATCTTCGAGCGCATCGCCGAAGGCAAGTACGACAACCCGATCCACGTCGAGGCCGAAGACGAGGTCGGCAAGGTCCTGCACGGGCTGCAGTCGATGCAGATCAGGCTCGGCTTCGACGTCAACGAAGCGCGCCGCGTCGCCGCCGAAGCGCTGCGGATCAAGGTCGCCCTCGACTGCGTGGCAACCAACGTCCGCATCGCCAACCTCGACGGCAAGGTGCTGTACGCCAACCATGCCATGCGCAAGACCGTGCAGCGGCTCGAACCGGCAATCGCGGCGACGGTACCGGACTTCACCGCCGCCGGCTTCGTCGGCAGCGACATCACCCTGCTGGACACCGACCCGGCCGCAGCCCGCCGGCAACTTGCCAACCTCAACCAACCCACTTCCACCACCCAAGTGATCGGCGGGCGTGAGTTCGAACTGACCACCAGTCCGATCGTCGGAGAGCGCGGCGAGCGCATCGGTTCGGTCGGCGAATGGCGCGACCGCACCGACGAACTCGCCGCCCAGCGCGCGATCCAGCAGGTGGTCGGCGCCGCCGCCCTGGGCGATTTCAGTACCCGCCTGGAAATCTCGGCCGCGAACGCATTCCTGCGAGAGCTCAACACCAACATCAACCGCCTACTCGAAGCCGCCGACAACGGCCTGCGTGAAGCCAATGCGGTGCTCGGCGCGATGGCCGACGGCGACCTCACCCGTCGCATCGAGGGCGACTACCAGGGCGCCTTCGGCGAGCTCAAGAGCTACACCAACCAGACCGTCGACGCGCTCACCAGCATGATCGGCCAGATCGCCGACGCCGCCTCCGCCGTCAGCATCGCCGCCCAGCAGATCGCCAAGGGCAATCAGGATCTGTCCGCACGCACCGAGCAGCAGGCCTCCAGCCTCGAACAGACCGCCGCCAGCACCGAAGAGCTCACCTCCACCGTGCGCCAGAACGCCGACAATGCCCGCCAGGCCCGGCAAATGGCCGTCTCCGCGTCGGACATCGCCGGCAAGGGGGCCGACGCCATGCAGCAGATGGTCGGCACCATGGGCGACATCCACCAGGCCGCGCAGAAGATCGTCGACATCATCAGCGTGATCGACGGCATCGCCTTCCAGACCAACATCCTGGCGCTCAACGCCGCGGTCGAGGCCGCCCGCGCCGGCGAACAGGGGCGCGGCTTCGCCGTGGTCGCGAGCGAAGTGCGCAGCCTGGCCCAGCGCTCGGCCGCCGCCGCCAAGGAAATCAAGAGCCTGATCTCGGAGTCGGTCGCGCGCATCGAACAGGGCACCAGCCTCGCCGACGAAACCGGGCGGGTGATCGCCGATGTCGTCAAATCGGTCCGCCACGTCACCGACGTCGTCGCCGAGATTTCCGCCGCGTCAGAAGAACAGAGCACCGGCATCGAGCAGGTCAATGTCGCCATCACCCACATGGACAGCGTCACCCAGCAGAACGCCGCGCTCGTCGAGCAGGCCAGCGCCGCCGCCGAATCGCTGAAGGAACAGTCGATGTCGCTCGCCCACTCGGTCAGCGTGTTCCGCATCGAGGACAGCATGCAGCGCCTTCCCGCCCCGGCCTCGCTGTCCGCCCCCCGGCTGAGCGCAAGCTCCCCGGTGCCTGCGTTCCCTGCCGAGGAGCGGCGTCCTGCCCGCCAGGCCCGCGCCGCGCTGGCAATGACCTCGGGGGCCGAAGACGAATGGCGGGATTTCTGAAACCGCCCCTCCATCTGCGAGTTCGAGTTCCACCGGCTGGAGTTCCGAAGCCGACGTCCCGGCCACCCCCTGCACCGCGCACAGGTGCAGGGCGATATCTTCGGTGACGAAGAAAAAGTAGCAGCACGAGGCACGGCCGGACCACTCCGCGCCGTGCCTCCCGCGTTCAGCCCATGGGGCCGGTCCGGGGACGGCGGGGCGGGCGCCGGATTCGATTCCTTGACCAGCGCCGCGGCCGCAGCCGCGCGCGGCAAGGCCTCGACCGACGCCCTGCGCTGCCGCTGACCGCAGCAGATTGCCGAAGCGCGCCCGCACTCGCCGTGCGGCACACCGATCTCTTGACGTGCGTTCGCCAAAAGGCGATTTTGGCACCCATGCGGTCTACTCATCGCGCCCCTGCGGCCGCCGTCACCCTCTTCTGCCTGTCCGTGCTCGCCCTGTGCCTGCTGCTGCCGGTCCGCGCCGCAGCGGCGGAGGTCGCGCTGCGCATCGGCGTGCTCGCCTTCCTGGGTTCGGAGGCGGCGGTCAAAGAATGGTCGCCGGTGCTGCGGCGGCTCGAATCCGCCCTGCCCGACCACGCGCCGACGCTGGTCCAGCTCGACCACGACGGCCTGCGCGAAGCGATCCGCCGTGGCGAGCTGGAATTCATCATCACCAACCCCGGGCACTACATCGAGCTCGAAGCCGAATTCGGCGCAAGCCGCATCCTGACCCTCGACGCCGGCGGCGGGCGCTCGCCCGAACGCGCGCTCGCCGCCACCGTGGTCGTGCCCGCCGCCAGCCCGCTGCAGTCGCTCGCCGACCTGCACGGCCACCGCCTGGCCATCGTCGGGCGCTCCGGTTTCGGTGGCTTCCAGCTGCTGTGGGGCGAACTCGACGCGCTCGGCCTGTCGCCGGACAAAGACTTCGCCGCACTGCACGAGGTCGGTTTTCCGATGAACGGCGTCATCGACGCACTCGACGCCGGTGTCGCCGACGCGGGCGTGATCCGCAGCTGCCTGCTCGAGAGCAGGCCGGACTGGCAGGCGCGTTTTCGCGTCCTCTCGCCACGCACCGAACCCGGCTTCCCGTGCGCCACCTCCACCCGGATCTACCCCGACTGGCCGCTGGCCGCATTGCGCCACACCCCGCCCGAGCTGTCGCGCGCGGTGGCGATCGCCCTGCTCGGCATGACCCGGCCGGACGACGGCCTGGCCTGGGCCGTGCCGGCGGATTACCAGGCCGTGCACGAGCTTTTCCGCCGCCTCGAGATCGGCCCCTACGCCTACCTGCGGGCACCGACCCTGATGGCGCTGGCCGAACGCTACTGGCCCTGGGTGGGCGGCTTCGCGCTGCTGATCATCGGCTGGATCGTCTACACCGTGCGCGTCGAACACCTGGTGCAGGCACGCACCGCGGCGCTGCGCGAGGCCCTCGCCGCGCGCGAAGCGCTCGAAGTGCGCATGCGCGGCGCGCAGGAACAGGCCGATCACCTGTCTCGCCTGTCGGTGCTGGGCGAGCTGTCGGGGACGCTGGCGCACGAGCTCAACCAACCCCTGGCGGCCGTCACCAACTACGCCAACAGCCTTGTCCGCCGCGCCGACCACCACCGCCTGACCGAAGCCGCGGTACGCGAGGCCGCAGCCGAGATCGCGGGCCAGGCCGAGCGCGCCGCCGGCATCCTCGGCCGCATCCGCGCCTTCGCCCGCAAGCGCACCGCCAGCCGCGAGCCGGCGTCGCCGCACGAGCTGGTCGAAGAGGCGGTCGCCCTGTTTCGCGGCATGCTCGCGCAGGCACCGGCGGTGACGGTGGAAGACGCGCTACCGCCCACCGCCCGGGTCGAGGTCGACCGCCTGCAGATCCAGCAGGTGCTGCTCAACCTGCTGAAGAACGCCTGGGACGCCAGCCGCACCCTGCCGCCCGCACGCCAGCACATTGCCATCGCCATCGAGCACACCGGCGGCAGCTTGCAAATCCGCGTCCGCGACCATGGCTGCGGGCTGGACGAGCACGCCCGCAGCCGGCTGTTCGAGCCGTTCTTCACCACCAAGGACGACGGCCTCGGCCTCGGCCTGTCGATCTGCCGCAGCATCGCCGAAGCGCACGGCGGACGGCTGAGCGCGGAAACACCCGCCGATGGCCCGGGCGCCTTGTTCGTATTGAGCCTGCCCGAGGACGGGCTCATGGACGGGGCGCCCGCGCCGCACCCGGACACCACAGCCCCCCAACCGGCACGAACGCCCCCATGAATTCGAGCGAAGACCTCCTCATCCATGTCATCGACGACGATGCTGCGTTCCGCCGCTCGCTCGTCTTCCTGCTCGAATCGATGGGCTGGCAGGTCGCCACCCACGCCTCGGCCGAGGACTTTCTCGTCGCCGTGCCCAACCCGGCGCAAGCGGCCTGCCTGGTCCTCGACATCCGCATGCCGATGATGAGCGGGCTGGAGCTGCAGCAAACCCTGCGCCAGCGCGGCTGGATGGTGCCGATCGTGTTCATGACCGGGCACGGTGACGTCGAACTCGCCGTGCAGGCGATGAAGCACGGCGCCTGTGATTTCCTCGAGAAGCCGTTCAAGGACCAGGCCCTGCTCGATGCGGTCGGGCGCGCGGTGAAGCTGGGCGGCGAAACACGCGCACGCAACGCACGCTGCGAAGAAGCCAGGACCCTGCTCGACCGCCTGTCGCCGCGGGAGCTGGAAGTGGCGCGCCTGGTGGCGCTGGGCCTGCCCAACAAGCGGGTCGGGCGCGAGCTCGACATCAGCGAGAAGACGGTGCATGTGCACCGCCATCACGTCATGGAGAAGACCGGCGTCGGCAGCGCCGCCGAGCTCGCGCGCCTGATGCTGCGCGCCGACCCGGCGGCGCTGGACTGAAGGCGCAGCGCCGCATCGAGGGCCATCTTCGCGCCTTCCGGCGCTCCCACAGGTGAACCGGCGCCAAGCCTTCGCGGCTGCCGCCGCTCCCACACCAGAGCCGGCGCGGCCCGGTGGGAGCGGCG